>NZ_JAMTCI010000009.1 GCF_024171765.1 Williamsia deligens | reverse complement strand
TCAGGCACCAGACCGGCGATCGCGATGAGCAGCGCCGTCATCCACGCCGTCCCGTCGCCGATCGTGTGGGCGGTGGCGATCGCGTCGAGCAGCTCTGCGGGGTCGTCGTCCCGGACTGCGCCGACGATGCGCAGCGCGAGCGGCACCATGGCGTCGACGACCTGGTGGCCGAACGGGTTCTGCGGCGCGCTCACCGGGTCACCGCCGGCGCCAGGTCATGCTGGCCGACGAGGTAGCGCATCGTGACGTGGTCGCCGTCGAAGTACTCGACGTAGGCGGTCGGCAACGACCGGTCCGCACAGGCCTTCTCGTACTGCTCGTCGCTGACGGCGCACCACTCGAACCCATCGGGTGCGGGCAGGTCCTCGATGTGGTCGGCAACCTCGATCTCGAGAGCGGTCATCGGGGCGTTCACCGCGCTACCTCCGCGAGCACCTGGAACCCGCCGAAGTAGGCGATGACGACGGCGAGTCCGAACGTCACGATGACGGAGACAACGATCACGCCCAGCGTGCGGGCGCACTCCTTCACGACGGCGCGCATCAGCACCCCATCCCGTTGACCACCGCGTCCAGCAGCTTCTCCGGGTCGATGCGCACACCGATTGCGTCGCTCAGCACACCGGCGGTTGCGACGACTGCGCGGCCCACCTGTGCACCAACCTCGATGCCGATTGCCAACGCGTCACGCGTGGAACCGGTGTGGATCACGCTGTCTGGGTCGGCGAGCAAGGCCTCGTGCAGCTTGTCGGCGAGCTCGCCGTACTGCTCGGCCGCGCTCATCGCTGCTCACCCGCGATGTAGTCGAGGAGTGCCTGTGCCAGCTGTTCGCCGTCGTTCGGCGTCGTCCACGGGCCGCAGATGCGGCCCACCACCCGGACACCGAGGTTGTCGACACCGAGGCTGCGCGCTCGCGTTCGCAACAGATCGGCGTGCGCCTGCGCCAGGGCCGGCGTGGTCCAGATGAGGACGTGCTCGGGTGCGGGCTTTGACGGCGGGCCGAAGATGGACGCGATGGAGTACGGCATCTCCTGCTCGTCCCGACCGTGGTCGCACCCGGTGTGGTTGGTGAGCAGCTCGCCGTTGGGCAGCAGGATCGCGTACTCGCGGTCGAGGTCGGTCACCGCCGCCTCCGGTTGATCTGCCGGGACCGGCGTGCCATGCGGTTCTTCGCGCGACGCTGCGCCACCACGGCGTCGGGGACGGTGAAGCCGTAGACGTGCTTACCGGTGAACCCGCCCAGGATGGCCGTCTCGTACGAACTGGGCTCCCGGTTCGGGTCGCGGCGCCTCATCGCTTCGCCGCCGTCATGCGGAACGCCGTGATGCCGACGAGCAGGAGCACGGCCAGGTCGATCGCGCCGCCGATCCACAGCGGCGCGGTGACCCACCACCACGACCATCCGGCGACCGCCGTCACGCCGAGCAGCTTCAGGACGAGGAAGACGAGGAACAGTGCCTCGGTGAGTCCGAGGCTCATCGCTCGTCACCGCCGGCGATCTCGAAGGGGTTGTCGACGTGGGAGTGTCCGTGCAGGCTGACGCCGGTGGCGATGCCCGCGAAGTACAGCAGCATTCCGGGTCCGAGGAGCCAGTAGATGGTGTCCATTTGCAGTCCGATCTCGGTGGTTGTGGTGGGTGATTGAGCGGTGGGTTAGCCGATGCGGTTGAGTGCGTCGTTGACCGCGTCGGCGGTGATGTCGACGGGTGCGTCTAGTTCCGCGATGCGACGCCACGCGTCGATGGCGTGGCTGGTGAACTCGACGAACGCGGCGGACCGGGCGGCGGACCAGGCGGCGGACCGGGCGGCGGACCGG
>NZ_JAMTCI010000008.1 GCF_024171765.1 Williamsia deligens | reverse complement strand
GACGGCGTCGAGGTCGGTGAGCTGACGGCCGCTGTCGAGGGCGACGCATTGGCGCCCACCGGTGCCGTCGGTGACGTCGGTAGCCCAGGCGTGGTGCTCGACCACGGTGATGTGCCGGCCGTGGCGTCGGGCGATGTGCTCGAACGCCCAGCGAAGGTAGTGGCCGTAGAAGCTGCGGGTGGGGTAGGTGTCGGGACTCATGTCCCGGGCTTCGGCGAGCACCTGGTCGGACACTTCGCCCAGGGGGCCGATCTTCACGAGATAGGTGGCCCACTCGTACACGCTGGGCCCGGGCACGACCGGGCCGGACATGACCACCGAGGCGTCGGTGAAGACCGTGACCTGCGAGGCGACGGTGTTCATCAGCAGGTGGCCGGGCTGGTTGGTGCGCCACACGGTGCCGGTGCCCACGCGGGTGCCGTCGATGAGGTGGGCGGTGACCGGGGCGGACGGGGAATCCTCGGCGAGGTTGGCGCACAGTCGCTCGAACACCGTCAGGCCCCGCGGGCCCATCCCGATGATCGCGACGCGCAACTGGTGGTGGCGGGCAGTGGTCATGTCGTGGTGCTCCCAATCGGAGAGTTGGAGGGGCGAGGGTGTCGGCGGCGGGCATGGTCGTCTCGGGCCCGACACAAGGGGTCGGGCCCGAGACGGCCGTGTGGCCGGGGCGTGTCAGTCCTTGCGGGGGTGCTCCGGGTCGTTCCACCAGGCGCCGGTATGGGTCTTCGACGTCCACGACTTCGTGTCGAGGATTGCGTAGCCCGGCTGCACCGGCAGCGGCTCGGTGCCGGGGAAGTCCATGAGCTCCAGGGCGGCTCGCTCGGCCAGGACGCCCTCGCACAGCGGCGGGGTGCCGGCCCAGATCGATACCGTGCGGTTGTCGACCCACCAGCGGTCGAAGGCCTCCCTGGAGGGGAAGTCGGGCTGCTCGGGGATGATGCGGCCGATCAGCTGCCGCAGCTCGGCCTCGGACAGGTCGTCGCCCGACCGCTTGGGGATGCCGTAGACCTCCTCGATCTGCATGGACGACTTGGTGTACTTGAATACGTAGGCGGCGTGTCCGATGGTCAGGACGGTGATGATCGCTTTGCAGCGTTCCGACCGTCGGAACGCTTCGTGCAGCGAGTAGTGCGCGTCGACGGCGTAGACGTCGATCTGGTCGAGGACCAGGTCGCAACCGTCGACGAAGGGCTGTGCGGTGGCGTCGGTGATGCCCTCGGGGAACACGTCGATCGAGACGTCGCCGGAGATCTCGGCGCCCATCTCGCCGATCACGGCTGCCTTGTTGCCGCCCAGGTGCGTCAGGTCTGCGCCGACCTGCCGCTGGATGTTGGTGGTGTCGAATTCGTCGTTGTCGGCGATCTTCACCGTCCCAACACCCATGCGGATCAGGCGCAGGGTCGTCGAGCCACCGATGCCGCCGGCGCCGGCGACCCCGACGACGGAGTCACGCAGGGCGGTCTGGCGGGCGCGGGCCTCCTCGTCGTTCTCCCCCAGCCACCCCAGGTTGCGGTCCACACGCTCCCAGTAGAAGTCGTCGTTGTAGGTGCCGCGGTGCTTGATGATTTCCACGGTGGGCGTCGTCATTGCATCCTTCTTCCTTGTTGTGGCGACCGAAAATCAGGCGGGCAGCGTTTTTGACATTGCCCGCCCTGGGTAAGCCGCGAGGCGCGGCCGAATATGTTGGGTCCGATACCCCAAGCGTTGATAAAAGCGGTCGACGTCGTTGCCGTCGAGAATGTAGAGATGAACGCGCTCGTCACCGACCGAAGCGGCGTACTGTTCGACGGCATCGACCAACATCACGCCAAGCCCGTAACCGCGATAATCGGGATCAACAATGAGGCTGTGAAGCTGGGTTGTGCGTTCGGGCAGTGTCGCGCACAACAATTGAGAAAGGCGCAGCTGGGTAGTGAGAAAACGCGCCGACGAGCGTGGGCCGAGCGTGCGAAGGGCATGACCAACATGCTTAG
>NZ_JAMTCI010000007.1 GCF_024171765.1 Williamsia deligens | reverse complement strand
CGTCGGTTGTCGCGGCGCTGTCGCTGGCGGGTTTGGTGCCGGAGTAGCCGGCGTTGTCCTGACCGGCACCGGTGTCGCCCGCTGCGACGCGCGCCGCGACCGCGGCGGAATCCGACCCGGTGGCGTCGTCCGACGCTTTCACCGTCACCAGCACCGTCACGGCCTCCGAGCTGGTCGCGGTGTCGGCGGCGGGCTTGCGCTGGAAGGTAGACCCGTTGTCGGTGATGGTGGTGGTGTCGCCCGCCGGGACGGCCGCCCCCACCACCGCGGCGTCGGTGCCCGTCACGCTGTCGCCGGTGGGCACCCACGCGGCGCCGCCCACTGAGTCGAGGAGCATCGACTGGTCCGTGGCGAGGATGGCGGCCGCGACGGCTGCGGCATCGACGATGGCGGCGGTGTCGGTGGCCCGGATGGCGATGACCACCGACTCCGTGGCGGCGGCGGTCTCGGCGGCGGGCGCGCGTACCGACAGGACAGCCGTCTCGGTGGCGGCGGCGGTCTCGGCGGCGGGCGTACGCGCGGCCGTGTTGGCTGCGTCAGTCGCGGCCGCCGTGTCCGGTGCCGCGATGGCGGTCGCGTTGTTGACGAGGTTCAGCGCGGCGGCCGCCCAGGTGGTGGACGAGGCGACAGTCGCCGACGCCGGGACCGATGCGGCCCCCGCGGTGTCGGTGATGAGCAAACGCGGTGAGGTGTTGGTGAGGTAGCGCTGCGCACCGGTCGGGGCCGACAGATCGGCCTGCGCCATGAACGCCGCCAGGACGACGTTGTTCGCGGCGGAAGCCTCGGTGACGGCGGCGGTGGTCGAGGACCCGGCGGCGCCGGTGAAGGTGTCGACCGCCGAACACCCGGTGTAGCTGACCGACTGCCCGATGTACGGCACCGAGGCGCTGTTGACGGTGGTGGACACCTGCACCGTGCTGGTGGTCGACGCCGCCACCCCCGTGAGGGCGTACAGGTACACCCCGCCGCGGCCGGTGGTGACCTGTTGCGTCCCCATGGGGGTCATCGCCACCCCGCCGTAGGTGACGGTCAGCTGCGCCGAGGTGGGCGGTGTCCACGAGGTGGTCTTCCACAGCGACACCGCCACCACGACGGCGATGGCGGTGCCGGCACCCGTGGTGTGGGACCACGACATCGATGCGCCGCCGGACACACCGCCCGTGGACCCGCCTGGACCTACCGCGTCGAGAGCGATCGGCACGCCATCACCTCCTCACCGAGCGTTCAGTGGAGCCCCTGGGAGCTCGTTGACAGTCGTCGATCAGACGATGGTGATGGTGGCCTGGATCTGCCAGGACGACCCCGACGCCTTCGTGCCGAGGCCCGCGGGCGCCTTGTGGTTCAGCATCACCGGGTTGGTGCCGACCGACGCGAGGGTGCCGCCGGGGGTGAGGGCGCCCGTGGCGATCGCCAGGCACCACTCGTTCCATGCGAAGTTCGCCACCGTCGGGCCGAAGGTGGCGTACGCGGTCAGCAGCCCGTTGCTCTGCGTGGGGTAGCCGGCGTCGAGGCCCTGGTAGTAGGCGGTGCTCGTCGAGCCGTTGCCGCCCAGGGCGGTGTCACCGACCGCGGCGGCGGTCGAGGTGGACCCGACGCCGATGATGCCCTGCGCGTTGGTGAACGCCGCGCCGCCGCCCCCGATGATGAGGTTGGTGATGCGGTTCAGCCCCACGGTGGTGAGGAGGTTCCCGATCTCCTGCGCCACCTCATCCGGGGTGAGGCCTTCGTGCTCCTGGAGGTAGGCGAGGTCGGCGCCGTCGGGCACCCGGCCGAGCTGCTCGGTCAGTTCGGCGATGGTGTCGGGGTTGAACTTGTTGACGACGACCTGCGGGGTCCAGGTGGCGGTGTCGTGGACGGTCATGGGGCGCTCCTCCTACAGGTCGCGAACGACGATGGTGATGGACCGTTCGGCGGTGCGGCCGCCGGCGGTGACGATGCGGTTGGTGACCGTGTAGGTGGTGCCGGCGATGCCGCCGGACAGCCACACGACCGTCGTTGTGGGGTTGAGGATGCTGGACAGGCTGGTGGTCAGAGATGGCCCGCCGGTCACGGACCACGCCGACAGGGTGATGGTGTCGAGCTGGCCCGCGTCGTCCTTGAGGAAGCGGGTCCAGTCCATGGGGTAGTCGAGTACGTCGCCGGGGTCTTTCTCGTACCGAGGCATGCTCACGCCGGTCCTCCTCAGAACATCTCGTCGAGCTGTGCGAGGTCCTCGCGGGCCTTCTCGTACAGGTCCGGTCGCTCGCGTTCGATGATGGGCAGTGCGACATCCGAGAACATCTCGTAGAGCAGGCGACACAGCTTGCGCATCTGGCGGACCTGCGCTTCGGCGGCTGCGGCGTTGTTGTTCGCCTTGATCGCGATCTCCTGGAATGTCTGGTCGCGGCGCGCCTCTGACTCACTGGCGGCCGCTTCCCGTTCCGCAGCTTCGGCTCTGGCCTTGCGTCGGCCGCTGATGATGTTCCATCCGAGGCCGGCGAACGACAGCAGTGCGACGACGCAGGACCCGAGCGCGGTGATGGTGGCGGCGTTCATGGGTGCATCACCTGGCTGTTGATCCGGTAGGCCTTGCGGAAGTCGCGGGCCGCGATGATCCAGGACCACACGCCGAGGCCGACGAAAATGATCGGGGCGAACATCCCTGAGCCCCAATTCTCCTGCGCCACACCGAGGGTGTAGGTGGCGAACACTCCGCCCACGGACACGTCGCCGGCGGCCTGGATCAGCCACCCCTCGAACTTGTCGCGCCACCGCACCCCGAGGTAGGTCGACGCGGGCCCGGCGATCGCACCAACAACCCACACCCACTGCACGTTGTCGGACAACGCCTCATCGAGGGCGCGCGGGATGCCGAGGTTGAGACACACCAGCCCGCCAGCGAACACCAGCGAGTAGACGACCGTCTGGTAGATGCGAATCGCGTCGGAATCCATGACGGTCCAGAACCGGCCGCCGACGCCGTGCAGCGGCGCCCACCGCCCCAGGCGGCGACGGTGGCGGTGCCGGGCCATCATGCGCGGTGCTTCCCAACGCGCCGCTCCACCGTGGTGATCACCGAGTCGAGCGCCTGGCTGACTGTCGGGTCGACGGTGCGTAGTTGCGACGCAGCGTCGTTGACGACCTCGGTGAGGGTGTCGCGCGCGGCGCCACGCACCAGATCGGGCACCTTCGCCTGCGGAGTCACGTTGGCGCGGGCGATCTCCTGTGCGGTGAGGCCCAGTGCGCCGAGCACGACGGTCGCGATGATGCCGGCGAGCGACCCGTCCACCCCCGCCTTGGCGAGGCCCGCGACCACTGCGGTGGCGATCAGTGGTGCGAGTGCGGTGCGGACCGGTTCAAGCCGCCACAGCCGCGTCAGCGACGCGCGTGCCTGTGCCGCGAAGGGGACTCGGACGGTCATGCTGCGTTCTCCTTCGCGAGGGTGACGATGACGCCGGTCGGCGACCAGGTGAGGTCGCCGTGCTCGAAGTGTTGGACGATGTTGTCGGTGCCGGGCACCTTGATCTCTTCCGAAGTCGGGTAGCCCAGTCGGCCGTTCTCCCAGCCGAGGTCGCGATAGGTGTCTCCGATCCGGCCATGGACGTCGTAGCCGCGTGCGGCGCCGTCCTTGCGAAGGAGCGTGCCGCCCTCGAACGCCTGGACCGCGCCGTCGTCGAGCTTGAGGAACGGGCGCGTGGGGTAGCCCAGCCGGCCGTTCTCGTAGCCGTAGTCGGCGCCCCAGGTCTCGAACAGACCGCCGTGCGGGACCGGGTAAGCCGCCGTGGCGCCGCGCTTGTAGTAGATGTGCGCGTTGGCGTACACCGCGAACACCCCAGCCTTCAACGGGTGCTCGTCGCGGTCGATACGCGCGCCGACCCACGGGCTCGCCGCGGCTGCGTCGTTGATGAGGTTGCGCACAGGCGCCGGGGCCAGGAACGACTTGGCGCGCTTGAGAAACTCGTCCATGACGCCGTTGATGAACCCGAGGCCGGGGTCGTGGTGGCCGCCGCCGCGGGCGCCGAAGTCCATGTGGCCGACGACGCCTGCGGGCTTCACCGGCCAGCCGTTCCGGCCGCCGTCGCCGGCATAGACGAGCGGGAATCCGAACTCCTTGGACGCCGCAGCCATCGCTTTGGCTGCGCGAGTGATCGCGAGGTCCTCGGACAGGCCATCGCCGGAGTCGTCGATGCCGTCGAGCCACTGGCCGCGCGACCACTCGGCGAATGACCCCGCGATGCACAGGTGGTAGGAGATGTCGTTGGCGTCGGCCGCCGCCCACGGTCCCTCGTTCGGTGGGACGATCTCCACCGTGTCGCGGCCGTCGATCGAGTGGTTGTAGGCCACCGGGTTGTTCGTGGTCGCCGAGTTGTTGCAGAACTGGGCGAGACCGACCGCAGTCGACTTCGCCTGCTGCGTGTGCACGGCACCGTACGGGGTGGACCGCCGCGGGCCGTTGCTGTTGCCAATGCCGGCGGAGTTCTCGTTGTAGCCGTGCATCACCTTGGTGGTGCCGTAGTCGGGCATGGGGGCTCCTGAAAGTCGGTCGTACAGGGCAGATGCTGCGGGGAACCGCTCGTCGTAGCGGTCGGGGTAGGCGGACTTCTGCACCTTCTGGGCGAACCAGCCGGGCGACGTCTCGGTGTTGGTGTAATCGAGCTTGAGCAGGCGTTCGAAGAACAGTCGCGCCGAGGCCGCGACGTTCATGCACGTGGCGCAGTCGGCCCACCACCAGCGTCCGTTCTCCATCACGATCTGCTGCTGGAACACTCCGACGCTGCGGCCGTCGTCGCCGATGCCGTCGTTGGGCAGCTTCAGCGATTCCGGCACTTTGCGGTTCGCGAGGTTGCGGATGGTGGTCGTCTCCACCAGCGTGGTCGCCAGTCCGATCTTGATGCCCCGTGGTGCGACACCCATCTGGTGCCCCACTGCGATGATGGTGCGTGCGTGATCGTCACCGACCATGTCGAAACCTCCTGTCACACTGTGGTTGAGGGCAACCGGCTCATATACGTCCACACGCACACGCCGCCAATCCCGCCCTTGCCGATGTATCCGGGACTCATCTGGGCGCCGGGCAGGATGCCGCCCTGGCCGCCCGCACCGCCGCCAGGGGAGCCGCCGTCGGACCCGCCGAACGCGGTGCCGGTGGACTGTCCTGTGCCCGAGCCTCCGCCGCCGCCGCCGCCGCCGGAGTAGTTGACGGGGTCGGTCGGCGCGCTCTGACCCGAGTTGCCGTCGATGTAGGGGGCGACGTCTCCACCGCGGGCGACAGCGCTGCTCTCGCCAGGCCGCCCGAACGTCGTGACGATCGCGTTGCTGCTGCCGGTGCGGAACGACCCGCCACCCTGCCCGCCGCGGCCCGGAGCGTTGGGCGACAGGCCTGCGGTGCCGTCGCGGTAGACGATCAGGTTGGAACCGTTAATGCCCGACAGCGACCCGAACGAACTGACCGTCTCCGGGTAGCTCGACGGGTCGAACGAGGTCCCCTGGTAGTCCGCGCCGCGACCCACGTGCACCGCCACGGTGGCGGCGAGCTCACTGTCGGCATAGAACCGTTCCTGCCACCCGCCGCCGAGCCCGCCGAACGCCCCCTCGGGGCTGCTGCTGCCGACGCCCGAGTCCCTGCGACCTCCGTTGATGACCGCCACGCGGTGGTAGCTGACCACGAAACCGCTGTCGGCCACCGGCTTCGTCCACGTGTAGTCGCCCTCGGTGCCGTCGAACACCCACCGGACGATGCGGCGGCCGTCCTCCAGGTCGACCGTGTTGGACTTCGCCGGCATTACGCCGTCTCCCCGCTGATCTTGATGACGTTCAACCCGCAGGACGGCTGGCCGCCAACGATCTTGCGGCCGAACGCGGCACCGGCCCACGCCTCGACGCGGTAACCGGCGTCAGGCACCACCACCGAGAAGATGTTGGTGCGACTGACCCACGCGCTCGATTCGTCGTGGTAGAACTTCTGCGCGAACAGGTCGCCGTTGGGCTTGTAGACACGGATGTCCATGTCGATCGCACCCGACACCAGCACGATGTTGGCGAACGTCATCTGCAAGTCGATGCGCCACAGGCCCTTCGAGTTCAGGGTGTAGCCGCCGTTGCTGATCGAACAGCCCACGATGGGGCCGACCTGCGTCGCGAAGATCATCTTCTTCTTCGCGCCGGCGGTCCGGATGTCCCAGTCCACGGTGTCGTTCATGTACGAGCAGCCGTAACCGATGACGTTCAGCAACGTCTGCGTCTTGTCCTGCAAGTCGGCGATCTGGGTGGCGTGGGAATCGACCTGCCCCCAACGGATGCCGACCAGCCCCGCGATGGTGGCCGCCAACCCCGTCAGGCCGTTCGAGTTGCCGGTCAGCATCTTGTACAGGTCCTCGAGCCACGACACCAGCGGCAGACCGGAGAAGAAGCCGCCCGCCTTGCCCACGATGTCGTCGGGCTTGGTGACCGTTGCGGGGTCTGCCAGCGCTACCCGCGATGCCAGGTTGGAGTACAGGTTGATGACGAAACCCAGAGGTCCCGACACTGACGCGGGCGACCCGGCCGACGTGGATTGCGCGATCCCGGGGAACCGGCCCGCGGCCAACTGCCGGTACTTGTCCTGCGTGTGGTCTTGCAGCGCCGACCCCAGATCGTCGGGAGACAGCACGCCTTGCGGCAGGAGAGCCGGATCGGTGCCCTGCGGGTACTGCGGTGTCGTCACCGCAGGCCCTGCGATGTCACCGTGGCCATCGCCTTCTTCGCAATCCGCTTCGGCGGCGCGGGCGCCTCGCACACCCGCGGTGTCTCCTGCATCGCGTGGTGGTCCGGTTCGGCCGGCACCGGCGTGGACTCCTCCCGCACCCGTTCGGTGACCCAGCCGGGGAGCTTCACGGTGGCCGCCACCTGATCGGTCTGCCGGAGACCGCAGTCGTCGAGCAGCACCGCCATGTTGCGAACAGCGGGCACCGGGATGGGGTACGGCTGCTCGTTGCCGGTCAACAGCGCGAATGTGATTGCCTGGGTGAGCTTCTCGATACGCCCTTCGCGCGCCGGGTCGGTGGGCACGTCGGGAGTGGTGGCGTCGTCTGTCATCACACGATTCCAATCAGGTTGAGGTCGTTGGCGGCGGTGCCGACCAGGCCGACGAGCTTCTCCAGCGCGTCCTGCTGGGTGCGGAGGTCGCCGAACTTCGCGACCCAGATGGACGGCTCGCCTCGCTTCAGCGGTAGCGACATCTCGCGGCAGCGGGACACGAACACCCGCGCCCCCAGATACTTCGTCGTCGCACCGACACGGTCGCCGAGCCACCAGTGGCCCTGCCCGCGGTCACCGATCAGCCACGGCCGCCCCGAGGCGACGGTGAAGGTGAACGCGGTGTCGGGGTCGGTCTCGCGCCGCCGCTTCCGGAGGTCGATGATCGCCGACGGGGTGTAGGCCTGCGTCACGCCCTGAGCGACGGTCTCGAGGTAGTGGCCCCACCCTTGCTGCGCCGCTCGCCCGAGCAGCGGGACGCTCATGTACGCCAGGAACGCGTCCTTGACGATGGGCAGCACGAACGCGTTCGCGATGTTGCCGAGCGACCCGATGCCGTAGCCGGCGATGTTGATGTTGTCGCCGATGACGTCACCGGCGTAGCCGATCCCCGCCTCCCACAGCTCGTTCACCCCCGGCATCGACTGTCCGCCAGCGGTGATGCGGCACGGGCCGCCTGGGCTGCGGGTCAGCGAGAAGTCCTGGACGCCGGTGAGTTCGCCATCCCGGTACACCACGTTGGGGTGCGACGGCTGTGTGCCGAGCTTGCCGGGCAGCTTGAGCCCGGTGGTGTCGACGGGCTGCCCCGTGATGAGGTCGTAGGAGTCCTCGACGTAGTTGCTCGTGACGTTGGCGATCGAGCGCACCAGGCCGGTGGCGAGGTTGCCACCCAGCGAGGTGCCCGAACGCCACCCCGACTTGTCCACGATGTCGACGAACAGCGTGCCCTGACGCCAGTTGGTGCCCGCGCCGGGCCACGGCTCCGGGTCGCCGTCGAGGTGCCGGCGGGTCACCAGCATCATCTCCGCGTCCTCGAGGCGCGGCGCCATCACGTCCCACCACGACTGCTTGATGGAGCCGTCGATGATGGTGGTGGGTGCGGGGGTCGAGCCGAGCGGCTTCGGCATCGGCACGATCTGCGCCTGCGCCCACAGCCCGGGGGTGTGGTTCGCCGGGTTGAGCAGGTCGCGCGTCATGTTGAAGTTGGTGCCCTGCAACCGCAGCATGTTCATGCCCAGCGTGGTGAGGCCACCCCAGTCGACCGGCGCGAACAGGAACTGCACCTTGGGCTCCTGCACCAGACCCAGCGGTAGGAAGGGCGCCGCGGCCATGTGGACGTGCTTGAGCTCCTGCGTGTCCTCGAGGAACTCCAGGATCACTCGGTCCCCGTCGGGGGAGCGGTGGAGCGTGACGCCCTTCTCTGGGTCGGTGCGGCCGCCGATGCGGGCGCCGTCCTTCTCGATGATGACGTGGATGTTGCTGGTGCCGCGCGCCTCTTGGTCGATCGCCCAGTGCGCCAGGAATGTGCCGCGTCGATCCTTCATGTCGATGGGCAGCTCGAGGTGGATCGTGCCGGCGTCGTTGATCTTCAGCGCCACCGACCCGTCCGACGGGGACGCGCAGCGACCGCGGTAGCGGTAGTCCCCGTCGTACAACGTGATGCGGGCGGGCGCACTGATCCGCGCCATGCGGGTTTCGCGAATCTCGCGGGCCCACAGGGCGAAGTCGTCGATGTCGTCACCGGCGTAGGCAACGACCGGTGCGGTCATTCGAGGCCCGATTCGGCCGACCAGTGCCGGCGCAGCACCATCTTCACCTGCGACCCCGCGGGGCCGTTGATGGTGACGGGCATCAGGATCGGATCATCCGGGGTGCCGGTGTACGGCGGAATGTAGAACAGCGGCTCGTTGGCGCCCATCTGCCCGGGCGCGTTCGACAGGTCCGCTGCGACGTAGGTGTCCATCAGCGGGTACGACATCACCGACCACATCACCGAGATTGGGGGTGTGACGATCGCCCGGGACGCGAACTGCCCCGGCGCCCATTCGTGGTCGATCTCCTGCTCGTTGCCGAACGAGAGGTCGGGGAAGGTGAACACCGCGGGCCCGCCCACAGGCTTGAGTGACCATTCCGGCCACCCCTTCTGATCGGTGGGGTTGTGGACCGGGAACCAGAACGTCTTCGACCCCGCCTGCGTCAGCGTGGCGGTGATCTCCATGGGCTGTGACTCGTAGTACGGGAACAGCGCCACCGCCGTCACCTCGGCGCGCACATAGCCGTCGAGGTTCCAGTCCTGCGGGGTGGAGAACTTGATGCCCTTCGACCGCTTGATCACGATCCACCGCACGCCGGAGTACTCGGTGGTGACTCGCCACAACAGGGTGCGCCCGGTGCGCCACAGCTTTCGGAACCGCGAGATGGTGTGCTCGATGCCGTTGCCGTCGTCGCGCAGGTTGAACGGCAGCACCAGCGTCCGGACGGGGAAGTCCTCCTGGCCGGCGATGCCGCCGGGGGCGAACGCCGTCTCGATGATCTTCAGATCGAGCTCATCGGAGAACACGCCCTCCGGGTCGGTCGACAGCTTGATCGCCCGGTGCTCGAACCCGCCGCCGGACACGCACACCGTCTCCTCCGGTGCCACGATCTCGACCGTCGCGAGGTCGTACACGCTCATCAGCGGCCCGCCAGTGCGCCGTTGATGCGTCGCTTCTCAGCGTCCTGTGCCAACCGCAGACTCCGCTCATCGCTGTACTGGTAGGTGGGGGCCTGCCCGCGCGGCTGCACCGACAACAGGCGGATCAGTTCGTCGAGCTTCGCGGCCAACGCGTCGTTGCCGCCCTGGAAGTCGCGGCGCACCATCGCCTCGAACGCCTCGGTCTGCCGAGGGGACAACACCCGCTCTGGCGGGATGACGTTCTTCGCCAGCAGGCCGGTGCCGATGGCGGTGCCGCCCTGGTCGTACCAGTTGTTCGCCTCGTGGTGCGCGCGCGCCGCCATCGGGTCGCCGTAGCGGTCACCCACGTACTTGTCGAACACCCGCCCCTGGTGTGTGGGGTCCGGGTCGTGCGGCGCCATGCCGGCGGCGGCGTACACATCGGCGCCCGCCTGGATGAGGCCGAAGTACTTACCGTTCTCCGCCAGCGGGTTCCACGACGACTCCTTGTTGACAATCCAGTCCGACGCCTGCCACGGGTTACCCGCCTGCCACGCGGCTCGCAGGCCTGCGCGGAACGCATCCTTGACCGGCGACCCCGTGCCGCCGCCTGGTGCAGCGCGGCGGCCGCCCATGTCCTGCCCGGGCGCGGGGCGGGTGGTACCCGGATCGGTCACCGACGCGCCTTCGGCGGCAGCCCCATCTGCGGCCGCCGCGTCCATCGCCCGGCCCGTCTTCGACACCTCGTCGAACTTCTGCTTGGCCTTCAACGTGGCGTCGTCGTGGCGCTGCTTGGCCGCCAGGTCGTCGTTCTGGTGCTTGGTCTTCAACTCCGCCAGTTTGCGGTCCATCTCGGCGCGCTTCGCCTCGTCACGTCCCGCGCGGCGCTTCTCCTCCTCGAGCTTGGCCCGCGCGGCCTCGTACTCCTGCTGCCGCTTGAGACGCTCCGCCTCGTACCGCTTGTCCGCCTCCGCCTTAGCCGTCTCGTACGACTTCTTCAGCGCCGACGAATCGACCGATCCGGACGACTTCGCCGACCGCACCTGGTTCTCGTATTCGCTGATCACACCGAGGGCGCCGGGGGAGTCGTTGATCGACAGCACCGACAGGAGCGACGACACCTGGCCCTCGAAGAACTTGCCGACCGCAGACCCGAGCCGTGTCGAGATCGAGGTGCCGGCCGATTCGCCCCCAGCCGACGCGCTGGAACCACCAGTCGGCGACGAACCCGACGCGCCGTAGTTGCCGTTGCCTGGCCGGTACTCGATACCACCGTCCGCGGTGACGACGAAGCCGCCAGGATCGCTACCGGCGTCCTTCCACGACGGGGCGAGCTTGAGGAACCACGGGTCGGTGAACATGGGGTTGTCGGGTCCATCGGCGCCGCCGCCCACCTGGCCGTTGCCGCGCGCGCCACCCATCTCCACCTTGGTGTCGTCGGGCAGCTGGCCCACGGTGTGCCCGCCGCCTGGACCGCCGTTGTAGTAGGCGATGCGCAGGTCTCCCGAGCTACCGCGCCCTTGCTGGAACCCCATCTGCGACAGCGCAGAGCCTTCCGAGGCGGTCGCGAATCGGCCACCCCACGGGTCAAGCCCGACTGCGTATCGCGCGATGGCCGACATGGCACCCGAGCAGTCGCCCCAGTGCACCCCGCCCCACGCGTATGGCGCACCCTCGAGGCCATTGTCGCGGGGGAAGCGGTTGATCTCATCGGCCGATCGGATGCCGCCGTTGGCGAAGGACTGCACCCCGTTGCGGGCACGATCCATCCCCGTCAGGGCGAGCAGTCGGCTCGCGGCGGTACCGGTAAACGCGCCCGCCATTCCCGACAGGGTGTTCGGCAGGTTGTCCTTGGGCACGAGCGAGTAGCCGAAGACGTCGGCGACGGTGGCAAGGATGTCCGTCGACCGATTGCGCTTCGAGTTGGCGAACGGGATCCACGCTTCAGCAACGGTTTCGCCCTCAGCGGCAACCGCTGGCCCCGCCGGCGTCTGATAGAGAGACCCGCGACCGCGGCCAGGGAGGATTGCCGGGTTCCGCAGAGCGCCGCCGTTTGCGTAGGACTCGAGTGCGGCGATGCCGCCCTGCGCGTAGGACCGGATGGAGCCGTCGGCGTTGCTGAACGCCGACGCGGGGATGCCGGGGTTGCTCCTGAGGATGTCCTGCTGAATCTCCGACACCGTCTTGACGACCGCATTGATCTGCGCAGTGCGCGGGCGCGACGCGTTGTTGAGACCGGTGTTGACCGTGGCGATGTTCGCCATGATCTTCTCGATTTCCAGCTTGGCTTGCGGGTTCGCGGTGGTCCGCGCGAGCTCGTCCAGCTTCGACATCGACACCGACTGGCCGTTGAGCAGGTCCTGGATGATCATCCCGGCCTGCGGTGTCGGCTTCATTCCCTGCAACGCCGTCAGCGCCGCCCGGGCCTCGTCGTTCTTCGCGTTGAACGTGAAGGTGTTGAGGTCGGCCGTGGGGTTTGCCTTGAGCGCGCCCAGCACGCTCATGTTCTGGGTGACGAGCAGGATGCGCTGCTGCGCGATCGCATCGTTGGCGGTGATCTCGACCTGCTTGGTGCCCGGGATGTTGCGCACGTTGATGTTCATGCGCTGCAACGCCGCCGCCGTGTCGGCGTTCACCGCGTCCTGGTTCAGCGTGATGGTCTTCTCGGTGGGGGTCCTGTTCCAGGCC
>NZ_JAMTCI010000006.1 GCF_024171765.1 Williamsia deligens | reverse complement strand
CTCGGCAAGGGGTCGGACCTCGCGGTGCTGAAGTACGACGACTGGCGGACCAAGGCGGCGAGGGAGGCGCGGGACGAGGCGCGGGCCGCGGGGAAGGTGCCGATCCTCCACGCCGCGTTCCTCGACGCCCAGCGCGTCGCCGGCGCCGTCTTCACACACGACCTCGCACCCGTCCTGTTCGAGGAGGGCGTCGCCGAGCAGTCGATCTACGCTCACGACCCCGAGACCGGCGTGCGCCTTCGGTGCCGCCCCGACTGGCTGCGGCCAGGCGTAATGGTCGATGTCAAAACCACCTCCGACGCAGGCGCTTTCGACCGCTCAATCGAGAAGTATTCGTACTTCCAGCAAGCCGCCTTCTACATCGACGTCGCTGCACTGGCGGGCATCACGGTTGATCGCTTCTTCTTCCTGGCCGTCGAGACGTCGGCGCCCTACCTCATCGACCTGTCGCTGATGGCTGCAGACAGCAGCTACATCGCGATCGGTCGCCACCTCAACCGCGCCGCGATCGACCTGTACGCCAGGTGCCGGAAGGCACGAACATGGCCCGGCCTGCCTGAAGCGATCCGTTTTCCTGCGCCACCGCCGTGGCTGGTCGACCGCACCGAGGCGATCGTCGAGCGCGCTGAGCGGACGGTGGTCACTCGATGACCGGCGAGCAGTGGAGAGCCATCCCTGGCCACGCAGGCTACGAGGTGTCCGACCAGGGACAGGTGCGAAGCGTGACGCGAACCGTCGTACGCACCGGTGGGTCGACAGCGGTCTACCGAGGAAAGGTGCTGCGGCAGAAACGCAACCCGCAGACCGGCTACATGCAGGTCACCCTGAGCGACGGCGGACGGCAGACGACCCACCGCGTCAACATCCTCGTTCTACAGGCGTTCGTCGGGCCGCGCCCAGTCGGCCAGGTCTGCCGGCACCTGAACGACGTCGGTTACGACAACCGACTCAAGAACCTTCAGTGGGGCACTCAGTCGGCCAACATGCGCGACCTCGCCGTCAACGGACTGCACGCCAACGCGAACCGCACCCACTGCCCGCAGGGTCACCCCTACGACGCCGCGAACACCTACCGGACACCGTCAGGCAAGGGCGGTCGGCAGTGCGCGACCTGCCACCGCGAGCGAGCGCGCCGCGCAGAGGAGCGCCGGTCAACGTGCCGCAACGGGCACGAGTACCCACCCGACGTGCAGGTCCGCATCAGCGACCGAGCGAAACGCCGCTACTGCCCGACCTGCGTTGCCAACCGCAAGCCCCGCACCAACAAGGAGAGAGCCGCATGACCAGCACCGAGATCACCCAGCAGGCCGAGAGTGAAGTGCTCCCCGCCGTCCTCGCGCCCGCCGCGGCGAACAGCGCGCAGTCGCGCGCCGACCAGCTCGCGGCGCTGCAGGCCGAGGCCGAGTTCCTCGAGGTCGCCTACGGCCTCGCCGAGAAGGCCTGCGGTACCGCGTTGGTCGCCGAGCACTTTCGGAATAAGCCCGCCGACGGCGCGATCGCGGTCGCGTTCGGCGCCTCCCTCGGCTGGCACTGGACCAAGTCCCTGCAGGACGTTTACGTCGTGAAGGGCAAGCCCAGCATCATGTCGAAGGAGATGCGCGAGTTGATGATCCGTGCGGGTCACGACGTGTGGGAGGAGGAGGTCGGACCGACACGCGTCGTTCTCGCCGGCCGCCGACGCGACTCCGACATCGTGGTGCGCGTCGAGTGGACCATCGAGAAGGCCGAGGCCGCGGGCCTGGTTACTGCGAACCCGAACTACAAGAAGTACCCCGAGAACATGCTCTACGCGCGGTGCACGACCGACCTGGCGAAGCGCCTTGCACCCGACGCGCTGTCCGGCCTCGGCATCGTCGAGGAGCAGCAGGACCGCGCGGCCGCCGCCCGCCGCGTCGACGTCACCGTGGCGCGCGACAACCCCCAGGCGAATCTGCGAGCGATGCTCGGCGGCCCACAGAACACACCCTCGAGCACGGACGACGGCGAGCCCGCGGCCGGACCCGAGTCGGTCCAGCAGGCCGCACCACGCACTCGGCAGCCGAAGCCGAAGACCATCACCGAGGCGCAGATGAAGAAGATGCACGCCCTGCTGAACGAGAAGGGCCTCGCCGACCGGGCGACCGGCCTCGCGTGGATCTCCGCATGCATCGAGCGCGAGATCACCACCTCGAAGGACCTCACCGTCGACGAAGCGGCGAAGGTCATCACAACGCTTCAGAACGACGGCGAGATCCCCGCCGACGGTCAGGAGGGCTGACCCATGGCCGATGAGAACTACGCCGGAACCGCCCTGCTGGGTGCGGGCATCGAGGTCGACGGCTACGTGTTCACCGAGGCGAAGATCAAGTTCGTCGGCGGGATGAGCGAGTTCGCGATCCCGGACCCGCCGCGTCGCGGCAGCCTCCGCACGTACGTGGTTAAGGCCCAGTGCACCCGCTACCTGATCGACGAGAAGGGCGAGGAGCCGCGCCTCATCATCGAGATGCAGCACTTCGTGGTCTACGACCGCGACCAGGGGCCGCTGAACGACCGCCAGCGCGTCGAGACGCCCTCGGAGCTCGAGGAGCTCGACCGCAAGGCGAAGGAGGGGCCGGTCGAGGAGACCGAGGTCGACGAGAACCAGCCGGGCCTGTTCGGTGACGCGCCGGATGCCGGCGACGAGGGCGACGGCGATCTGCCCGAGGGTCCCGAGTGGGGCGACGCCGAGGCGAACGCTCAGCAGCCGAAGGGCGACGGCGACACCGGCCGGCCGTCGTTCTCGTCGATCGACGGGGGCCAGTCGTGAGGCGCCGGCCCTCGCGCCTGCTCGACGTCTACGAGGCGGCTGACGGCTGGCGCTGGCGTCTCACGTCGGCCGGTCGCATCGTCGCCGACTCCGGCCAGGCCTACCGCGACCGCCACGACGCAGCGAAGGCCGCGCGCAACACCTTCCGTCGCGACCACGTCACTCGGCTCCGCGTCGACGCGTTCGGCCCACACCACAGCGAGGAGGAGCTGTGATCCCCGGCGACACCGTCACCGCGCGCGGCCGCGTGTGGAAGGTGTTCAAGGTCGTCGGCAACTGGGTCGGCCTCATCGACCCCGACCGCGAGCCGCTCATCGACGACACGAACAAGCAGCAGGTCGCGCACATCGCGGTCCAGACCGCCGAGGTGACGCGGTGAGCGGCGCGACATGTGCGCTCGACGAATGCGGCGCGGCAGCTTTTCGCCGCGGCCTGTGTCGAACTCACGAGCGCAAAGATCGCCTGTACGGCGATCCGCGCTACGTCACCCCGCGGCTGCGGACCGCGGCCGAGCGCTTCGCCACGAAGTACGTCGTGACACCGGTGGGCTGCTGGGAGTGGCGCGGCGCGTTGTTCTCGACGGGCTACGGAGCGTTCGTGCACGACCGGAAAACGGTGAAGGCGCACCGGTTCGCGTATGAGCAGGCCGTCGGGCCGATCGCCGAGGGGCTGGTGATCGACCACCTGTGCCGAAACACGCGCTGCGTCAACCCCGAACACCTCGAGGCGGTGACACCACGCGAGAACACCGCAAGAGGGATCAGCCCCGCAGCAGAGAACCGCACGAAGACTCACTGCGATCACGGGCACGCGTTCACGGCCGACAACACCTACCGGTACGTAACGAGGTACGGCCACTCCCGCGGTTGCCGCCAGTGCCGCAACGAGAGCGCCCGTCGGTTCAGGAGCAGGCAGCATGCGACGACTTAAGATTCGCGGCACCGGTGAGAATATGACGGCGAACATGCTCGCGCCGGTGCCGGGGGATGAGCTGCAGTATCGCGCCGAGATCGCGCCGATCGGAACGCTGACCTACCAGCAGTCGGTCGACGCCGGCGTCGACGCGGTGGCGGAGTACGACGCGGCCGGCGGGCCCTACGTGATGATCACGTACTCGCTCGGCTGCTGCGTCGGCATCGAGGCGATCATCCGCGGTCGCGCGCCCCGGTGCATCGGCGTCGTCGCGGTCGCGAACCCGTTGCGCTGCGGCGGCGTCGGACGTCCGACGTGGGGCATCGCGGGCCAGGTGCAGGTCCCAGTCCCGATCGTCAACCTGTGGATCCCCGACGACCCCATCACGAGCCTCCCCGGCACTGACGGGTCCCGCGCGCTCGCCGTCGCCATCACCGGGCGGGATCAGCCGCGGTCGCTCGGCTGGTGGAACGCCGCCGCGATCGTCGCGTCCATGTGGCGCTACCTCGTCGCCGGCCGCCACACCGCCTACGCGCACGAGCGGATGGCCGATGGGCGCACGTACATCGAGCGGGCCCGGGACGAGGCCGACCGGATGGTCGCGGCGCCAGGCGATGGGAGGTGAGGTCTCTGCGCCTCGCCGGCGACCCCTGGCCCCGATGCACCGCCGGCTGTCGATCTCGACTCAACGGGTTCCCCAATCGCCCCTGCGCCGCCTGCGTCAACCGTGCCGCCAACGAGAAGTGGAAGACAGACCATGGCCGTGAGTAAGCGACTCCGTTACGAGATACTGCGACGCGACAACCATCAGTGCCGGTACTGCGGCGCAACCGCTCCCGAAGCGCCGCTGACCGTCGACCACGTCGTCCCGGTCGCCCTCGGTGGCGTCGATGACCCGTCCAACCTGGCGACCGCGTGCCGCGACTGCAACGCCGGGAAGTCTGCATCGTCGCCCGACGCCCCCATCGTCGCGCAGGTGAAGGCTGACGCACTCGTGTGGGCCGCTGCAATGCAGGTGGCCGCTGAGGAGCGGGCAGCCGCCACCGCATACCGCCGCCAGCTGTGCGACTGGTTCATCACTCGCTGGAACAAGTGGTCGTGGACGGACTGGCGAGGCGACTCGCATCTGTTCGAGCTGCCCGGGGACTTCGAGCAGACCATCCTGCAGTTCCACGACGCCGGCCTGAGCACCGACGACCTCGACGACCTTCTCCGTGTCGCCATGACGTCGCGTGCGGACGACCGGTGGCGCTACTTCTGCGGCTGCGGGTGGCGTCGTGTTCGAGAGGCCAGCGCACGCGCGGCCGAGATCATCACGGAGGCGCACGATGGCGCGTGAGTACGCAAAGGCCTGGTTCTCGATGTTCACCGACGAGGACTTCGCCCAGCAGTCCCACAGCGACCGCTGGTTCTTCATGACACTGCTCGCCCAGCCGGCGCTGAACTACGCCGGGGTGCAGCCGATCAACATGCGGCGGTGGCGCAAGGCGATGCGCGACGAGCACGGCATGCCGTCGGAGGCCGACATGGAGAAGGCCCTCATTCGCCTCGAGCGCCGCGGCCACGTCTTCACCGACGATGACACCGGAGAGGTGCTGATCCGGTCGTTCATCCGCGTCGACGAGGTCTACAAGCAGCCGAACACACTCAAGTCGGGGCTGCGTGCCGTCGCGCACATCGAGTCACCGAAGCTCGCGGCGGTGATGGTCGACGAGCTGTCGCGGATCGAGCTCCCGGAGATCAAGAGCGACAAGCTGTCCGCTGAGATCGACGCCCTTCACACCGCCGCCCGGCGTCATGTCGAGGCGCTATCCGAAGGGATCACCGAACCCTTCGCGGAACCCTTCACTGATCCCATCGCGGATGGGATGCCGGAACCCTTCGCGGAAGGGATGAGGCGACCTGGGGAAACAGACCCCATCGCGGAAGGGATCGGCGAAGGGATGCCGGAAGGGTCGGTTGTGGTTGAGGTTGAGGTTGTCTCACCTCCGGAGGAGGTTGGTTTGGGGGGTTCGCGTGCGCATGCGCGTGAGGCCGGCGACCAGTCCCAGCCCGGTAGCGACCGCGACGGACCACCCTCGAATGCCCACGACCCGGAACCGCCGACTCGCTGCGCTCGTCACGCGTCAGCGCCGCTCGACGAGCACATCCCGAACTGCGGGCCCTGCGCCAACTTCCGCAAGGCCCACGAGCGGTGGGCCGAACGCCAGCGGCGACGCGAGGCCGAAGCGGTCTCGGCCAGGGCGCGGGCACACGCCGAGACGCGCCAGGCCGCCATCGACGCCTGCTCGATGTGCAACGCGAACGGCTACCGCGGCCTGCAGCTGTGCTCGCACGACCCCGGCCAGGACGAGACCAACCGCGACGGCCTGAAGGCGGCTCGCGAGGCGCTCGCCAAGGCCCAGGCCCAAGCGAAGGCGAAGGCGGGCCAGTCGTGAGCGACAACGTGATCCCCCTGCGGCCGGACGTGTACGACGGCCTGACCTGCGAGCAATGCGGCGAGGCGTGGTTCCAGGCATCGGTCACCGTCGGTCGTGATGGCCGGGTGACCGGCTGGGTGTCGACGGTGAAGTGCACCGAGTGCGACCACCTGCAGGTGATCGCATGACCGGCACGCTGGCGAGCCTGCGCGACTGGATCCGCGACCAGGTGCACGAGATCCGGCACCTCGCGCCGCACGCCGTCCTGGCGCCGGCGAAGTGCACGCCCGTCGGCCACGTGCTCGACGCCGACCTACCCGACCCCGAAGCGATCGCACCGTGCGAGTGGACCATCGCCGGCGAGAGGGTGTGCGACGACCCCGCCGACTGGGCCATCCGGCTGCACGTGCACGTCCCGTTCGTCTGGCTGCTGTGCGACCACCACCTCGAGTACCTCAAGCAGCTGTGGCTCGACGACTTCGCGAAGTGGCCGGACCCGCTGCGGTGCGCGATCTGCGGCCACGAGTTCCGGATGCTGAAAGACGCCATCGTCTCGGAGGCCCGCCTGTGAGCGTCGTCGGGATCGACCCGTCGCTGACCGCGTGCGGCATCGCGGTGCTCAAGCACAGGTGCGCCCACGAACGCTGGACCCCGCAGCATGTCAGCTGCGACCGGATGTGCGCGTACATCGACGACCTGCGCGCTGTCGGTCACCGCGGCCGCGACGCCGCGTCGTGGGACGAGCGCAGCGACCGCGTCGTCGCCCAGGCGCGCCACGTCGCGAAGCGCGTCCCCGTCGACGCCGAGCTGGTCGTCATCGAGGGCCCGAGCTACGGCTCGGCGCACGGGCATGCCTTCGACCGCGCCGGCTTGTGGATGGGGATCTACTCGGCGCTGCGAGCACGCCGAATCCCGATCGCTGTCTGCGCGCCCGGGACCCGCGCGAAGTGGGCTACCGGATCCGGGCGTGCCCAGAAGGCCGACGTGCTCGCCGCCGTGCGGGACCAGTGGCCCGACAACCGCATCCAGAACGACAACGAGGCCGACGCGCTGACCATGGCCGCCATGGGGGCGCTACACCTCGGCTGGCCGCTCCCGTTCGAGATCAAGGACCGACACCACGCAGGCCTCGAGGTCGTCGCATGGCCCAAGGAGCGCACAGCATGAGCACCACCTACTTCATCCCCAAGGCCGAGCGCGCCGACCTCGCCCAACGGCTCGGCGAAGTACCCGCGCTGTGCGAGGAACTCGCCGTCACCAAGCTGCGCCAGGACCGCATCGTGCGCGTCGGCGGTGGTGGACACGCACCCCACGACAGCAGCCGCACCGTCTTCCACGGCGGCGCCGACAACGCCCTCGCGGCACTGCACAACAGCCTCACCAGCTGGGTACGCCACACCATGTGCGAACACCGCGGCCTGCCCTACCCCGACACCGCCACCACCACCATCACCGCCGCGGCATGGCTGAGGAAGAACATCTCCGTCGTCGCCATGACACCCGGCACCGAAGAAGCCCACACCGACATCACCTACCGCCTACGTCAGGCGTACCGAGCGGTCGACCTGCCACCACCCGCACCACCACGCGTCATCACGGCCGACGAGATCGCTCGCTCCAACCGGCAGATCGCCACCCCCTCGCAGATCGAAGTCATAGCGGGACGGCTCGGCGACCTCGGGCGCGGACTCGACCGGCAACGCGTCTACCGCCTCCGCCGGCGCGGTGCACTACGCCCACTCATCAACCTGGAGAAGGGGGTTGAACCACAGCTGTACGTCCAGCCCGAGTGCTTCCGCCTCGGCGACGTGCTCGACGCCCACTACCGACACGCACGCCGCAACAGGCGCGGAGCTTGACAGCATGGACGTTCCTTACGAACATGAAGACGTTCAACCTCGGGAGTACTGCATCAGCAGACCCGAGGTTTCTTCATCTTCACCGCGGCGCGTCACCCGGGAATGATGCACCTGTCAAGCGCACCCGCGGCCCCGTGCCGCGACCCATGACCCTGAGGTTGTGTCGGGAGAGGTGTGCGCTGCGCGCCGCGGCGAAGCTGGCCCCACGATGAAACGGTCCACCAGCCTGCGCGACAAACACCGCGCCATCATCGCTCGAGGCCGGCCGCCCTGCGCCTACCCGCTGTGCCTGTTCCCCGGCGAACCCATCGACTACGACGCCGACAAGGATGACCCGCGCGCCTTCCAGGCGGACCACATCATCCCGCTCGACAGAGGCGGACCCGACACGCTCGAGAACAAGGCCCCATTCCACCGGGCCTGCAACCGCCACAAGAGCAACCACCTGCCCCCCGCGGCCACCTGGCAGACCCGAAGGCGATGGGGCGCGTGAGGGCCGCACAGAGCCGCGACGGCGCCATCGAACGCCCCCGGGGCAGGGTCCCCCCGGGTGGCGCAGCGCGCGCGCCTCAAGGCATAGGCGATCCCTCCCTCTACATCGTTTCCACCGGCCTCACCGCAAGGAGGTGACCGCGTTGTCCGCTCGTCCACTGCGCGCCGTCGCCCCGGGTGAAGAGCCCGCCACCCCTGCCGACACCCCGACTGCCGCCCCTGTTCGGGCGCGGTCGAAGTCGGTGTCGACGGCCGCGAGGTCGGGTGACCACCGCGATCTCCTCGAGGCGATGCGTGACCGGATCGCCCGGGCGGTGGCGTCGCCGAAGTGCTCACCGCGGGACCTGGCGTCGCTGACGAAGCGGCTGGCGGACCTGGCGGGCGAGATCGCCGAGCTGGATGCCACTCCGGCGGCCGTCAACTCGGAGCGGGTGCGGGCGCTGGAAGAGGCGCTGCGGCAGGTTGCGCCGACCCACCCGCTGCTGACTGGCGTCCCGGAGCTCGATGAGCGTTTCGACGCTTCTGCCGTCTGACCGCAAGCTGTCGGAGGTCACCCGACACCTGGTGGTGCCGGAGGGCATCACCACCTCGGTGTTCCCGCGGGTGTACCGCCGCCTGACGGAGGCGGGAGTGGCGTTCGACCGCTGGCAGCAGGGCTTCGGCACGGTGTGCCTGGGGTGCCGGTCCAACGGGAAGTACGCCGCCACTGTCGGCGGCGTGGTGGCGCCGTGGCCGCGCCAGGTGGGCAAGACGTTCACGGTCGGCAACATCGTGATCGGTGCGTGCTTGGAGTTCCCCGGCTTGCAGGTGGTGTGGACCTCGCACCACCTGCGCACGACGACCCGCACGTTCCAGTCGATGCAGAAGATGGTGCATCGGCCCGGCATTCGTCACCACCTGATGGACAACCGCTCGGATGGCATCCGGACGGCGAACGGCGAGCAGGAGATCGAGTTCGCCAACGGCTCCAAGATCATGTTCGGCGCGCGGGCCCGCGGGTTCGGTCGCGGGTTCGAGTCGATCGACTGGGAAGTGTTCGACGAGGCGCAGATCCTGTCGATCGAGGCACTCGAGGACATGGTGCCGGCGACGAACGCGGCAAAGCATCCGCATGGCGGCCTGGTGTTCTTCCTCGGTACGCCGCCGCGGCCGGGCGACGACGGGGAGGCGTTCACCACGAAGCGCCGCAAGTCGCTGCGCCGCAACGCTCCGGACCAGCTCTACGTCGAGATCTCCGCCGACCCCGACACCCCCGACTCCCAGTTGGACGACCCGGCGTTGTTCGCGACGTTCAACCCGTCGTACCCGCACCGCACCTCGCTCGAGGCGATGCAGCGAATGCGGGAGAACATCCCCTCGGATGACTCGTGGCGCCGTGAGGCTATGGGCATCTGGCCGGCCGACGGGTTCGAGCAGGTTGTCGCGCCGTCGGTGTGGGCGACGCTCGTATCGACCGGCCCGGCCGATGGCGTCGCCCCGGATGCGTTCGGGGTGGACATGTCCCACGACCGACAGTTGTCGGTGGGGGCATGCTGGCTGGCCGATGGGGTGGCGCACGTCGAGGAGGTGTTCCACTCGTCGGCTCCGGCGGAGGTGCTGAACTTCCTCAACGGCGCGGCGGGGTACCGCATCCCCATCGTGATCGACAACGTGTCGCCGGCGGCGGCGTTGGTGCCGCAGCTAAAGGCGGCGCGCCGGATGGTGTCGGCGTCGTCGATGTTCGACATGGCGAAGGCCTGCGGCATGTTCGAGTCCCGCGCCTTCACCGCCACGCTGTCGCACGGCGACCAGGAGCGGATCACGAAAGCGCTCGAGGGGGCGCGGCGCCGCGACATCCGCGAGGCGGGTGGCTGGGGCTGGGACCGGTCGGACAAGAACGTGCAGATCCACCCGCTGGTCGCGGTGACGTTGGCGTTGCTGGGTGCGGCGAAGAATGACCGGCCGCGCCGCACGGGCGAGAGGAGGGCGAGCGTTTCGTGAGTGACACCACCGCAACGTCGGCCTCCGCGCTGTCGATCCCCGGCCTGACGCGCGATGAGCAGGCCGTGGTGACGAAGCTGTTCACCCAGTTGCAGGCCAAGACCCGGCGCAACCTGCTGCGGTCGTCGTACTACGACGGCAAGCGGGCGGTCCGGGCGCTGTCTCCGGTCGTGCCGCCGATCTACTACAAGCTGGGCGTGGTGCTGGGCTGGTCGGCGAAGGCGATCGACGCGCTGGCGCAGCGGTGCGCGCTCGAGACGTTCGACTGGCCGGACGGCGACATCGCGTCGCTGGGGTTGCAGCAGCTGTCGGAAGCGAACCAGCTGCGCGCCACCGTGAAGGGCGGTCAGGTCAATTCGCTGCTGCACGGGGTGTCGTTCGTCGTCAACACCGTCGGCGTGGGGGACGAACCGAAGTCGCTCATCCACATCAAGGACGCGTTGTGCGCCACGGGGACGTGGAACACCCGCGCCCGCCGCCTGACGGACTTCCTGTCCATCACGTCGCTCGACGACGAAGGCAACCCCGACGGGGTGGCGCTGTACCTGCCGAACCTGGTGGTGCAGTGCGACCGCGACCTGTCGGGGTGGTCGGTCACCCGCTCGAGCCACACGTGGGGCGTGCCGGTCGAGCCGCTCGGCTACAAGCCGTGGACCCGCGACTTCGGTGCATCCCGGCTGACCCGCCCGCTGATGGCGTTGCAGGATCGCGCGGTGCACGCGGTGGTGCGCCTCGAGGGTCACATGGACGTGTACTCGTTCCCCGAGTTCTGGATGCTCGGCGCGGACAACAAGGTGTTCAAGAACCCCGACGGCTCACTGAAGCCGGACTGGCGGGTCATGTTGGGG
The DNA here is from genome assembly GCF_024171765.1 of Williamsia deligens. Classification (GTDB taxonomy): domain Bacteria; phylum Actinomycetota; class Actinomycetes; order Mycobacteriales; family Mycobacteriaceae; genus Williamsia_A; species Williamsia_A deligens. Next base: position 9,437 of record NZ_JAMTCI010000006.1, on the reverse strand, counting down.
CGCATCAAGGGCATTCCGGACGACGACACCGCACCGCCTGAGCTGGCCCGAGCGGACGTGAAGCAGTTCCCGGCCAACTCGCCCGAACCGCATCTCGCCGCGCTCAACAGCTACGCCAAGCTGTTCGCGCGCGAATCGGGACTGCCGGACTCGGCGCTGGCGATCACCGACTACGCCAACCCCACCTCGGCAGAGGCCTACGCCGAGTCCCGTGAGGATCTGATCGCGGAGGCCGAGGGGGCGACCGATGACTGGTCGGTGCCGCTGCGTCGCGCGGTGCAGCGCGGCCTGGCAATCCAGAACGGCCTCACGGCGATTCCCGACGAGTGGGCCAGCATGACGCCGCGGTACCGCTCTCCGCTGTTCGTGTCCCGCACCGCGCAGGCGGACGCGGGCCAGAAGCTGGCTGTCGCGGTGCCCGGCCTGGCGGAGACGACGGTGGGTCTGCGCAAGCTGGGCTTCACCGACGACGAGATTCGTCAGTACCAGTCCGAGCGTCGCCGGGTGACCGGTCGCGCGCTGCTCGACACGATCCGTTCAACCCGTCCGTCTGTGATCCCAAGTGGCGACGACACCAACGCAGCTGCGCAGCCAGCTGGTCCTGCTCAGCGATAACGCTGAGGCGGACCTGGCGGCGCTGTGGGCGCAGCTGAACGCCGCGACCGTGCACGACGGCCTGTTCGACGTGCTGCCGGCGATCGTCGACGACTACGGCGACGCCGCAGCGACGCTGACCGCCGACTGGTACGACGAGCACCGTGCGGAGCTGAACGTGCCGGGCCGGTTCGCTGCCGACATCCCCGCCAACCCCCAGTTGGGTGCGGAAGCTCTCGCGGGGTGGGGCAACCAGCTGGCGCAGGCCAACTGGGACACCGCGCTGGCGCAGATCAGCGGCGGCCTGGTGCTGCGGGTGTTCACCGCGAGCCGCGATCTGCTCACGGCGGCGACGGTGGACGACCCGCATGCCCGCGGGTGGCAGCGCGCCGGCCGCGGCGAGTGCGGCTTCTGCCGAATGCTCATCGGTCGCGGAGCGGTGTACACGAAGGCGTCGGTGCGGTTCGGTGCGCACGACCACTGCAAGTGCGTTGCGGTGCCAGCGTTCTCGCATCGCGCGGTGCCCGTCAAGCCGTACCGCGCCACCGATCGCAGCATCACCGATGCGGATCGGGCCCGTGTTCGCGACTGGATCGCGAACAACACCTAGAACCTCCCCCGCCCGGGGGTGACGCGCTTCTGGCAGCGCGCTGAATGCCAGATGTCCGACGGGACGCAAACGGAGAGGTTTCCAGTGCCCGAGCAGCAGAACAACAACGGTCCCACCGACAACAACAACGGCGGTGGGGGCGGCGGCGACAACGGCGGCGGCCAGAACCAGAACGGCAACAACGGCGGCGGAGGTGGCGGCGATCAGGCCGGAACCTTCACCCAGGCCGATGTCGATCGCATGATGGGCGAGGCCCGCCGCGAGGAACGCCGCAAGGCGTCCGAGAAGTACTCCGACTACGACGACCTCAGGGCGGCCGCCGACGGCAAGAAGACCGCCGACGACCGGATCGCGGAGCTGGAGAAGCAGTACGCGCAGTCACAGGCGAACACGCTGCGGCTGCGAGTCGCCGGCGACTACGGCATCAGCACCAAGCGCGGCGAGGACGGGTCACCGTCGGACGCCGAACTGTTCCTCACCGGCACCGATGAGGACACCCTCATCGCCCAGGCGAAGCGCCTGGCTGCTCGCAACGAGGAGCAGCAGCAGAACCAGCCCTACGTGTCTCGCGAGGGCGGCAACCCCCGGCCCCGACCGAACAGCAACCAGGAGTTTCTGGCGACGCTGACCGGGCGGGACACCTGAACCCACCCAAGGAGTGACCATGGCTGGCGCACTGAAGAGCACCGACCTGTACCTGCCCACCAACATCGCGGACGGCATCGTCGAGAAGACCAAGACGGGATCGACCGTGGCGGCCCTGTCGGGCCAGGAGCCGATGCGGTTCGGCGACACCACGATCATCACGTTCGACGACGACCTGACCGCAGAGTTCGTCGAGGAGTCGCAGGCCAAGGGCAGCGACTCGGCGAAGCCCCAGACGGTCACCGCGGTGCCGCACAAGGCGGTCGTGCAGATGCGCACCAGCGACGAGTTCATGTGGGCCGACGAGGACTACCAGATGGGGATCCTCGCCAAGTACCAGGAGAAGTGCGCCCGCGCGATCTCCCGCGGCCTCGACCTGGGTCTGTACTACCGGAAGAACCCGCGCACCAACACCGAGATCACGGGGTGGGAGAACTACCTCAACTCCACCACCAAGCGGGTGGAGCAGGGCGCCAACGCCGACATCGACTTCGAGACCGCCGCGGGCCTCGTCATCGGTGACGACTACACCGTCTCGGGTGTCGCGCTCGACCCGAAGTACGCGTGGACCCTCTCCACCGCGCGGTACGCCGACGGCCGCAAGAAGTACCCCGAGCTGGGTCTGGGAGCGGGCATCTCGTCGTTCGAAAACGTGTCCGCCGCGGTGTCGTCCACCGTCTCGGGCAAGCCGCGCGACGGCGACGCCACCGACAACAAGGTTCGCGCCATCGTCGGCAACTTCACCTCCGGCGTCCGCTGGGGCGTGCAGAAGTCGTTCCCCTTCCGGATGCTCGAGTTCGGTGACCCCGACAACTCGGGTCGCGACCTCGCTGGCCACAACGAGGTCCTGTTCCGCACGGAGATCGTCTACGGCTGGTACGTCTTCGTCGACCAGTTCGCCGTCATCGAGAACCTGGTGGCGTGATGCGACTGCGCAACGCCGCCAACGGCGCGATCGTCAACGTCGACGACGAACTCGGCGAGTCCATGCTCGGCGGCGCGTGGGTGCTGGCTGTCGACGTCCCCGACGGCACGCCGGACGAGTCGTGGAAGGTCGCCGAGCTCGTCGCCTACGCCAAGCAGCACGGCGTCACCATCACAGGGGACGCCCGCCGCAAGGCCGACGTCCTCGACGCCATCACCGCAGCAGCGGCAGCGGCAGCAGCAGCAGCACAGTCCGGCAACGGCAGCAACGAGGGCGGGAATGCCGGCGGTAACGCTGGAACCCAGTGACCTGACCCCGTTCGCTGACATCGCGGAGGCGAAGGCCAAGGAGATGATCGCCGACGCCATGGGGTTGGCCGAGCTGGTCGCGCCGTGCATCACCAAGGAGTCGTTCGCCTACGCGGCGGCGGCGAAAGCGGTGCTGCGCGGCGCGATCCTGCGGTGGAACGACGCCGGGTCGGGTGCCGTCACGACGAAGCTCGCCGGTCCGTACCAGCAGGTGATCGACTCCAACACGCGCCGCAACAACCTGTTCTGGCCGTCGGAGATCGAGCAGTTGCAGGAGATGTGCCGGGAGGCCACCGACGGCATCTTCGCGGTCGACACCGCCCCGCTCGGAGGGTCAGCGCACTCAGTGTGGTGTGACCTGATGTACGGCGGGACGCTCTGCTCGTGCGGCATCGCCCTCACGGCCGGCGCGTACCCGCTGTACGAGCCGGATGCCTGAGTTCCCGCTCGCCCACACCGTCGGTCACCGCCGGTACGACGCGGAAGCGGGAACCGATGACTGGGGCAACGTCACCGACTTCTGGTTCCCCGCCGTGTCGAAGCCGGTGTACGGCTGGGGCGCCCCGATGGGGTCGGAGCCGAAGGTCGCCGGTCATGACCGCGTGGTCGTAGAGGTCGAGGTACTGGTGCCGCCCGGGTTCGAGTGCAGCCCCAAGGACCGCCTGGTCCTCGAGGGCGACGAGTACGAGGTCATCGGTCCGGTCGAGGACTACGGGCACGGCCCGTTCGGGTGGAACCCCGGCGGCGTCGTCAACGTCAGGAGGGTGACGGGATGAGGACAGTGCTCGTGGTGACCGGCACCCAGACGGTGCCGCCCGATGACGGCGAAGACGGTGACGCTGTGGTCGAGGAGGTCATCGAATCGTTCGAGGCAGACCGCGCGACGTGGATGACCGAGCCGTCTGGTGTGCTGAACGTGTACCGCGGACCGAATCAGGTGTGGTCGTCGTACGCGCCCGGCTCGTGGAAGGCGGTGCGTTTTGCCCCAACCACGGATTGAGTGGAACGACGAGGCGCTCTACGACGTCCGCCGCGATCCGAACCTCATCGAGCTAGAGCGCGAGACGGCGCAACGCATCTGCGACGAGGCGAACCGCATCGGCTCGGGCACGTTCATGGTGGGGTCGCGCCAGGGCGAGCGGCGACCTGAAGGCCGTTGGCGCACCACCGTTTACACCGCCGATGCGAAGGCGATGGCATCGAATGCACGGCACAACGTCCTGATCCGGGCGATGTCGTGACGTCCGTGGTGGCGGCCGGCCGGGCGATCCTGGTGGCCGCGCTTCCCGGGGTGCCGGTATCGCAGAAGGTCACCTCCACCCCTCGCAGGTACGTCCGTCTGAGCCGCGCCGGCGGGGATCGCGGACGCACTACCGATCGGCCTGAGCTGCTCGTCGAGTGCTACGCATCCACCGATGCGGGGGCGCCCGACGGCCCGCAGGCCGAGCGGGACGTCACCACCGCGTACGACGCGCTTCGCGACGCAGCCGGCGGCGGCCCGTGGGCAGGTGGCTGGGTGACGAAGTGGGAGGGCAACTCGATCGTCGACTACGACGACCCCGATCAGCCAAAGCACGCGCGGTGGCAGTTCACCGGCACCCTGTTCCTCCTGACCTGACACACAGCACCACCACCTTTCTTGCGGCTCCTGGTCGAACACGCCTGAAAGGGGCACCCCCACATGGGAAACGTCAAGCACTCGTTCGTCGCACACTCGATCGACGGCGGTGTCGTGTTCGCCGGCCCGACCGGCGTTCTCGAACTGCCCGACAACGCGCACGACCCGCTGTCCGCCGCGTGGCTCGCGCTGAACCTCGGCACCCTGTCCGATGACGGTCTGTCGGTGGCGTACAAGCGGTCGTCGAAGAAGATCAAGGACTTCGACGGCGCCACCTACCTCGGCGTGCAGGACGACTTCGCCGACGGGTTCAAGGCCACGTTCCTCGACGTGGACAACCACAACCTGGTGCGGTCGGTGTACGGCACCGACAACGTGGAGATCGAGGAGGCCACCGGCACGCACGGTGAGCAGATCACGATCTACCACGCGCCGGACACGCTGCCGTTCCAGCAGGCCGTCATCACGACCCGCTCGGGCCCCAAGCGCAAGTTCTACGTCGCCGAGATCTGCCAGGTCACCGAGGTGGCGGAGATCAAGGACAAGTACGACGGCGCGACGGTCAACGAGGTCACGTGGGACGTGTACCGCGGCGAGGACGGCAAGTTCCTCAAGGAGTTCCGTGACAACGGGGTCCTCGCGGCCGTCACCACCCCCACCCCCTGACCCACTCACTCGCCACCCCCGCCGGGGCATCGTTCCCCGGCGCTGGGGTGGCGAGTCCTGTTCTCGGCCTGGTGAAGGGTGTCCCCCCTTCCTTGACCAGGAGCCGCGCCTTTCGCCAGGCCGGGGCTGCTCCTGATCGCTATCGCTCGCAACCGCTCCACGAAAGGCTCCTGGTCGCCACATGTCCATTCCCGAGGGCTACACCACCGCCCCCACCACCACCGACCACATGGTCCAGCTCGCGATCCCCGTCCCGGGCCGCGACGACCCCATCCTGGTGCACGCACCCCGACTGGCCTGGCTCCCACCGGAAGACGTCGACGCCTACAGCGACTGGATGAAGCCGTACCTGGAAGCGGAGAACGAGGTCACCGAGTGGCAGAACGCCAACGACGAGCTCGACAAGGCGGTGGCGACCGCGCGTGCGGAGCTGGGATCGGTCGAGGCGTCGCGCGCAGACTTCGCGGACGCGGAGTCGTATGACGAGGCTGTACAGGCTGCCCGGGCGAAGCTCGACGAGGCGGAGAGCGCCGAGCGGGCGCCGTTCCCACAGGCCGCGCAGGACCTGGTCGCGAAGCTGACTGTCCGCGAGACGAAGGTGCGGTGGCTGAAGAAGTACCTGTCGCCCGCCGACTACAAGACGCTCGCGACGTCGAAGAAGATCCCCGAGCGAACCATCGATTGGATCGTCGACCAGCTGCGCGCGTCGTCGGACATCACGCCGGGGGAATCCGGAGCCTCCGACGACTCCTGAGTGAGCACTCGGAGGCTATTGAATCCGACCTGATCGACCGCGGCCTACGGCTGCGGGACCTCGGCAAACCGTGGCTCTCGTGGGGCGATATTCGCGCGATCGTGTCGCGCGCTGAACACGACACGTCGATGCAGCTGCACCGTGTGATGCACCCGCGCTGGCAGTTCCACGACGCCAGCACCGCACTGCTCGCTGAGATCGCCACAACCGTGTCGTCGCAACGGTTCCTGACCGCGCTGGGGCTGTTCCAGAAGGTCGAGAACGTGCCGGAGATGTTCCATCCGGCGGTGTACGGGCCGCAACGCGACCCCGACGACACCGAGGACACACGCAGCAGCGAGGAAGTCGAACAGGTGGCGGCCAAGCGTGCCCGTGCCCGAGAAGTCGCCGCGGACTTCCTAGCGGAGATGACCGCCGCCGCATGACCCGCGCCGCGTCCCCGAACACCACCACCCGAAGGAGGTGAATCCCGTTGGCCGAGCTCGCCACCGCGTACATCAGCATCGTCGCTGAGACGTCCGGCATCCCGCGTCAGGTCCGTACCGCCCTCGGTGCGACACAGCGTGACGCCGACACCGCCGGCCGCGGGGTTGGACGCACCTTCGCGTCCTCGTTCGGCTCGAGCATCAAGGGACTCGGTGCCGCCGCGGGGGTGACGGGCGGGGTCGCGGGGGTCGCGGCCGCCATGAAGTCCGCCGTGACGTCCGGCATGGACTTCACCACCAGCTTGAACACGCTGCGGTCGGTGGCGAGCGCGTCGAGCCAGCAGGTCGCACAGGTGGGCGCGAAGGCGCGTGAGCTGGGCACTGACAACCAGCTCGCAGCCACCTCGAGTGTCGATGCGGCGCAAGCGATGTTGGAGCTGGCCAAGGGCGGGTTTACCGTCGACCAGTCGATGCAGGCGGCCCGCGGCACGTTGCAGCTGGCGGCGGCCGCACAGATCAGCGCCGCCGACGCCGCCACGATCCAGTCGCAGGCGTTGCAGGCCTTCGGCAAGGACGCCTCCTTCGCCGGCACCGCCTCCGACATCCTCGCCAACGCGGCGAACCAGTCGTCGGCAGAGATCACCGATATCGCGAATGCGTTGCAGCAGGGTGGTGCGGTCGCCAACCAGTTCGGGCTGTCGATGCAGGACACGGCCGCGACGGTGTCCTTGCTGGCCAATGCGGGCATCCAGGGGTCCGACGCCGGCACCCTGCTGAAGTCGGCGCTGCTCGCCCTCACTGATACGAGCAAGCCCGCCCAGGCGGCAATGGATGACCTCGGGCTCACCGTTTACGACGCGCAGGGCAAGTTCGTCGGAATGGAGTCGCTGTTCGGGCAGCTCCAGGCGGCGTCGCAGCGCATGACGCCGCAGATGTACCAGCAGGCCACGGCCACCCTCTTCGGGTCCGACGCCGCCCGTATCGCCGGTGTGGCGGCGCAGCAGGGCGCGGTCGGGTTCGACAAGATGCGCGACGCCATGGGCAAGCAGGGTGCGGCGGCGGAGGTCGCAGCGGCCAAGATGAACGGACTACCCGGCGCGTGGGAGCGGTTCAAGAACTCCGCGCAGGACGCCGGGTTGGCGTTCTACGACGCCGTCCAGGGGCCGCTCACGTCCGCCGCGAACTGGGGCGCCGACGCCATCGGCAAGATCTCCGACGGGGCGTCGAAGCTGGGACCGACGGTCCGCGACATCTTCGCGTCCATCTCTGACGCCTTCACCTCCGCCGGCGGCCCAGAGATGGTCACCGACTGGGGTCAGCGGCTCATGTGGGTGCTGTCGTCGCTGGGCGGTTCGGCGGCCGACCTGATGCCGCTGGTGGGCAACCTCTTCGAGATGTTCGGCGAGGCCTCGGCGATCGTGGCCGCCGTCGGTATCGAAACGTTCGTCACCGCGCTCGAGACCGCCGCCGAGTTGCTGTCAGCGACCGTCGTGCCGGTCCTCCAGCTCGGCAACTCCGTGCTCGAGTCCATGCAGCCGGTCGTGGTGGGCGCCATCGCTGCCTGGCTGGGGTGGCGGCTCGTCGGCCCCGCGCTCGCTGGGGTGCGCACTCAGGTGACGACGTTGGGTGCCACCGCGGCCACCACCTCCGGGCGGCTCATGACGTTGGCGATGGCGAACCGCGCGGTCGTCACCGCGGGTGCTGCCGGGTCGGTCACGATGGGCCGCTTCGGGTCGATGATCGCGCAGGTTGGTCAGCGCGCCCCCGTGGTGGCGCGAATGCAGCAGTCCTTCGTGCAAGCCGCCGCGGGTGCTGATCGGTTCGGCCGATCGGCGGGCGCGGTGGCGGCCGCCGGCACCGGCATGCGAGCGGCGGGCGCTGGTATCGCGGGAGTGTTCGGTGGCCCGGTGGGGCTCGCGCTCACGGGTGCCGCGCTGGGCGTCACCTACTTCACGTCGCAGGCCGCGAAGTCGAAGCAGACGACGGAGGCGTACCGGGACGCGACGAAGGGGCTCGCATCCGCGCAGGACACGCTGTCGGAGGCGTACACGAAGTCGCGCGGCGCGATGAACGACGACACGGTGCGGGCCGCCACATCCGCGTACGAGGCGTACCGGACGAAGCTGGGCGCGGCCGAGGCGCAGCGGCGCAGCTGGTACCAGGTGTCGCAGGCCCACCAGGGTGATCTGAACGAGCAGGCGGATGAGGCGAAGGCGGCCGCCGCCGGGTTCGACAAGCTCGGCTTGTCGAACAAGGAGGTGGCGCAGGCCTTCTCCGGAACCGAGCCGATGTACCAGAACATCCGGTCGCAGCTTGCTGCCATGGGTGACGCTGGTGCTCCCGCGCTGGCCGCATTCGATCGGATGCGCCAGGGTGCAATCCTCAGCCAGCAGGCGGCATCTCGGGTCAAGCCCGGGGTGGATGAGCTCGGCGAGGCAATGCGCATCATGGGCGACAAGGGCGCGTCGGCCGAGGACAAGCTGAACGCCCTCAAGGCCGCCATGGACGCCATGAATCCCGCTCGGTCCAAGACCGAGGCGATGGCGCAGTACGGCGACACGGTGCGGCAGGCGGCCGAGGCGGTGCAGCAGGTCAACGGCACCGCATTCGACCAGTCGGGGCAGCTCAACGCCATGACGGAGGCGGGCGGCAACCTCAACCGCGTCCTCCAGGACCTCGCCGACAAGTCGGGTGCCGTCGCCACCAGCGGCGGCAACATGGGCGCGGTCAGCCAGCAGAACGAGCAGATCTTCCAGCAGCTCGCCGCGCAGACCGGCCAATCGGTGGAGTCGATTCGGGCGCTGTACCAGAGCCTCGGCGGGCAGACGGTCGACCTGTCGGTCCGACTGCAAGGCGCTCCGCAGGTGACGCAGCAGCTCGGCGCCATCTCGC
>NZ_JAMTCI010000005.1 GCF_024171765.1 Williamsia deligens | reverse complement strand
ACAAACCCACACCACCACTGACGAATGATGCAGGCAAACAAAACTCACCAACAAAAATGTCAACACACTATCGAGTTCTCAAAGAACACACATCCGCAAACCGTTTGCCCTGCTCAGGCTCGTGATCGGGGACTGTAGTCCGTCGTTGCCCCGTCTCCGGAGCAACTCTTCCAGCCTAGCAGAGCGATCCTGTCCGGTCCAAATCCACTGTGTGGCAGTTCCGGGAGTCCCGATCCGCGCGCCGAATCCCGGCCGATTTCTCCGCTAGAGCTCGAGGCTGGATGTCTGCGCAGGCCCGGTTTCCCAACTCCCCGGAGTGATCCGGGGCGGCGCCGTGGCGCGCTGACTCGGAGAAAACTACGCACAGATCTGCACGGGGTCAAATCGCCTGGTCAGCGGCCCGTCCGCAGCGTCAGACGCGTTCGACCCGGGCGCCGAGAGCCACCAGGTTCTCGATGAACTCCGGATACCCGCGGTCGATGTGGTGCACGTCGTGGACCTCGGTGACACCGTCGGCGACCAGGCCGGCCAGGACGAGTCCTGCGCCGGCGCGGATGTCGGAGCACCACACCGGGGCGCTCGACAGGCGCTCGATCCCCCGGATCACCGCATGGTGGCCGTCGGTGCGGGCGTCGGCGCCCAAGCGGATCATCTCCTCGACGAAACGGAAACGTGCCTCGAACACGTTCTCGGTGATCACCGACATCCCCTCCGCGACCGTCGCCAACCCGATGGCCATCGGTTGCAGATCGGTCGGGAACCCGGGGAACGGGAGAGTCGAGACGTTCACCGCGTGCGGGCGGTCGTCCTGACGCACCCGGAACCCGTCGTCGAAGCGGTCGACCTGGGCGCCGGCATCGGTCAGCTTCGCCAGGACGAGGTGCAGGTGTCCGGGATCGATCCCCGACACCCGGATGTCGCCCCGGGTCATGGCTGCGGCGACCCCCCAGGTCGCGGCGACGATGCGGTCCCCCACCACCCGGTGGGTCGTCGGGGTGAGTCGGGTGACCCCTGTGACCGTGAGCGTGGAGGTACCCGCACCCTCGATGAGGGCCCCCATCTGCCGCAGCATCACGCACAGGTCCACGATCTCGGGCTCCCGCGCAGCGTTGTCGATGGTGGTCACCCCGTCGGCGAGCACCGCGGCCATGAGGATGTTCTCCGTCGCCCCCACCGAGGGGAACTCCAGGGCGACCGCGGCCCCGATCAACCGGTCGGCATCGGCGACGACACACCCGTGCTCGATCGTGCTGTTCGCCCCGAGCGCCCTCAACCCGGCCTGATGCATGTCGAGCGGTCGCGAGCCGATGGCGTCGCCACCCGGCAACGCCACCACCGCGCGATGGCACCGCGCGAGCAACGGGCCGAGCACGCACACCGAGGCCCGGAACTGTTTCACGGCGTCGAAATCGGCATGGAAGCTGGGCTGGGCCGGGGTGTCGATGACCACGACGTCGCCGTCGATCTCGACCGTCGTCCCGAGTCCCCGCAGGACGTCGGCCATCAGCGGGACGTCGGCGATCTGCGGGCAGTTCGTCAGGGTGGTCCGACCCTCCGCCAGCAGCGCCGCGGCCATCAGCTTCAGCACACTGTTCTTGGCTCCGACCACGGTGACCTCACCGGACAGACGGGCGCCACCGGTCACCAGGAAGCGTTCGCTCACGCTTTCGACCTTAACGAGTGGTGGCGCGTACACCCGGGGCGGCGGGTCCCGGCGGGTGTCATCGCTGCGCACCCCGGCCGGTGACCGTCGCGTCGAGCCGTTCGAGCCCGCGCTCGAAGTCACCGCCCACCAGACGGTCCATCGGGATCAGGCGCGAGATCAGACCGGCGATCCCCGAGGTCTCCCCCGCCATCACCCACGTCACACGATGACCGCCGTCCGCGGGCTCGACGTCGAACCGGACGGTGTTGTCCGCACGCATCGGCCGGCTGAACGTCAACCGGGCCTCGACGCTGCGGTCGGCCTCGACGGCGGTGATCTCCATCGACCCCGCGCCCGCCTTGCGGTTGCCCGACCAGGCGTACCGGGCGCCGACCCCCTCCGGTGCGCCGGTGTACTCGCGGGTCATCGCGGGGTCGGCGTCCTCCCACGGGGACCAGGACGTCCACCGCCGGAAGTCGACGATCTCCCGCACGATGTCCGACGCCGGAGCTCCGATGATGCGGCTGCGCTGAACTCGGAAAGGCCTCGGCGTCATGACCGGAGAGTAGCTCCCACCGGGGTCGCACCAACCGAGTGAGGCCCGACGCGTCCCGTCCAGACCACCCACGCACCGTCGCCTACGGTTGAGGCATGGCTGTGCACCTCACGCGGATCTACACGCGGACCGGCGACGACGGGACGACGGGTCTCAGCGACTTCTCCCGTGTGTCCAAGACCGATCCACGCGTGGTCGCCTACGCGGAATGCGACGAGGCGAATGCGGCGATCGGCGTCGCGGTGGCGCTGGGATCGCCCGACGAGCACATGACGCATGTCCTCACCACGATCCAGAACGATCTGTTCGATGCCGGTGCGGACCTGGCCACCCCCGTCGTCGAGAACCCGGAGTACCCGCCGCTGCGGGTGCAGCAGGAGTACGTCGACGCGATCGAACGGTGGTGCGACGAGTACGGCGACGCGTTGGCGCCCCTGGACTCGTTCATCCTGCCCGGCGGTTCCGCGCTGGCGGCGTTGCTGCATGTGGCGCGGACGGTGACGCGTCGGGCGGAGCGCGCCGCATGGGCGGCGGTGCACGCACACCCCGACACCACCTCGGAGTTGCCTGCGCGATATCTCAACCGGCTCTCGGACCTGCTGTTCATCCTCGCGCGCGCCGCCAACGGCGGCGACGACGTCCTGTGGCGGCCAGGTGGTGAACGTCAACGCGATCCCCGCGCAGAACCGTCAGGCGGATCGCCGACGACGTGACCGCACCGACGGACGCGACTCGACCCACGACTGGAAGGCCGTGACGGCGCCCGGGTACATGGCCAGCTCGTAGCGGTGGTTGCCGGCCTCGATCTCGACGACGGTCATGTCCTCGATGACGTCCACCTCGGTGCCGTGCGCCGACCGTCGGCCGAGGATCTCGATGGCCTGACGCTCGATGACGCGGCTCGGCCCCGTCCGCAGGCTGGACAGCCGGTAGTAGACCAGAGCGTCGTCGTTGTACCGGACGATCCCGTGTCTCCACCCGCGGTCCTCCCCCGCCGGCAACACCCGGAACAACACCGCGGTGCCGCGACGGCGGAGACGACCGACGCGCACCCCGACCCCGACGGCCAGGGCGAGGACGCCGACCACGAACACGGCGACGACGACGAGCACCAGGGCCGTCGTCGTGCTCATCCACGCCTCCTGTGGACCCGATGTCCGGGCCCGGATACGGCGATCCCCGCAAACCTGTGCAGTTTGCGGGGATCACGACCGTCGTCTGTGTCGACTCCCAGGGTGCCGTCCGGCCTCCCTGTTGTCACGGGACCCGTCGGAACACGTCCCGAAGAGTCACGCACATCACTTCTCGTTGTTCAGCTGCTCCACCGCTCGGACCCGCGACAGAGCCTGCTCGTACTCGTCCGAGCCCTCTTCCGCCGACTCGAGTGTGCTGCGCGCGGCATCGGCGTCGATGTCCTTGGCCCACTCCGCCGACTCGGCGAGGACGGTCACCGACTCGCCCGTGACCGACAGGAACCCGCCCTGCACCGCGGCGACGCGACGCTTGCCGTCGGTCTGCTCGATGAGGACGAATCCCCCGGGGATGAGCTGACCGAGCAGCGGCTCGTGATGGTTGAGGATGCCCAGTTCGCCCTCGGTGGTCTGGGCGATGACGAACGTCGCCTCCCCCGAGTAGAGCCGGTCCTCGACCGAGACGACCTCGACCGGAAAGCCTGTGTCAGCCATGGGCCCGTGTCACTTCCCGGAGATCTTCTCGGCCGCGGCCTCGACGTCGTCGAGTCCACCGCAGCTGTTGAACGCCTGCTCGGGCAGATGGTCGAATTCGCCCTTGCACACACGGTCGAACGCCTCGATCGTGTCCGACAGCGGGACGACCGAACCCTTCTGACCGGTGAACTTCTCGGCGACGATGAAGTTCTGACCGAGGAACTTCTGCAGGCGACGGGCGCGCTGGACCGTCTCCTTGTCCTCCTCGGAGAGCTCGTCCATACCGAGGATGGCGATGATGTCCTGCAGCTCCTTGTACTTCTGCAGGATGCGCTTCACCTCGTTGGCCACGCGGAAGTGGTCGTCGCCGACGATCGAGGCCTCGAGGATGCGCGAGGTCGAGGTCAGCGGGTCGACGGCCGGGTAGATGCCGAGCTGCGAGATGGGGCGCGACAGCTCGGTGGTGGCGTCGAGGTGCGCGAACGTGGTCGCCGGCGCCGGGTCGGTGTAGTCGTCGGCGGGGACGTAGATCGCCTGCAGCGAGGTGATCGAGTTGCCGCGCGTCGAGGTGATGCGCTCCTGGAGCTCACCCATCTCGTCGGCCAGCGTCGGCTGGTAGCCGACAGCCGACGGCATACGACCGAGGAGGGTCGACACCTCCGAACCGGCCTGCGTGAACCGGAAGATGTTGTCGATGAACAACAACACGTCCTGGTGCTTCTCGTCGCGGAAGTACTCGGCCATGGTCAGGGCCGAGAGGGCGACGCGCATACGCGTGCCCGGCGGCTCGTCCATCTGACCGAACACCAAGGCGGTGTCCTGGAGGACGCCCATCTCCTCCATCTCGAGGTGGAGGTCGGTGCCCTCACGGGTGCGCTCGCCGACACCGGCGAACACCGAGGTGCCCGAGAACTCGCGGGCGATACGGGTGATCATCTCCTGGATCAGGACGGTCTTGCCGACACCGGCACCACCGAACAGACCGATCTTGCCGCCCTTGACGTAGGGCGTCAGCAGGTCGATGACCTTGATGCCCGTCTCCAGGATCTCCGTCTTGCCCTCGAGCTGGTCGAAGGCCGGCGGCTTGCGGTGGATGCTCCACTGCTCGCCGTCCCGGCCGGTGCCGGGGGCGTCGAGGCAGTCGCCGAGGGCGTTGAAGACGTGTCCCTTCACGACATCACCGACGGGCACCGAGATCGACTTGCCGGAGTCGCGCACCTCGACGCCGCGGACGAGACCGTCCGTGGGCTGCATCGAGATGGTGCGCACCAGGTTGTCGCCCAGGTGCTGCGCGACCTCGAGGGTCAGCGTCTTGGCGACGGCCTTCAGCGAGATCTCGGCGTGCAGGGCGTTGTACAGATCGGGGACGGCGCCGCGCGGGAACTCGACGTCGACGACCGGGCCGATGACCCGGACGACGCGACCGGCCGCGTCGCTGGACCCCGACGTGCTCGGGGCCTCGGTTGTTGCAGTGCTCATGGTGGTCACTTCCTGGCCTCGCGGCCGCTGACTGGAGTGGTGGTTTCGTCCGTTGTCACTCGGCGAGCGCGCTGGCGCCGCCGACGATCTCGCTGATCTCCTGCGTGATCTGAGCCTGGCGCAGCTGGTTCGCCTGACGCGAGAGGTCGGTGACGAGCTCGTCGGCGTTGTCGGTCGCGGCCTTCATGGCCGTCCGTCGTGCCGCGGACTCCGACGCCGCCGCCTCGAGGAGAGCGGCGTACACGCGGGTCGCGACGTACTTCGGCAGCAGCGCCGACAGCAGCGTCTCGGCGCCGGGCTCGAAGGTGTAGTTGCGATCCTCGGTGGACGAGTCGTCGTCGTCGTCATCGTCGGACTCCGAGACGACCATGGGCGCGATACGCCGGACCTCGGGGACCTGACTGAGCATCGACGCGAAGCGTGTGTAGACGATGTGCAGTTCGTCCACGCCCTCGACGGCCGGCAGTTCCTCCTCGCCCTCCACCTCGGTGCCCGACCCCGCGACGAACAGCTCGACGAGCCGGTCGGTCGCGGTCTTGGCATCGGAGTAGCGGGGCTGCTGGGAGAACCCGGTCCACGAACCCGCCACCTCGATGTCACGGAACGTGAAGTAGCCGAGGCCCTTCTTGCCCATGACGAAGATGATCGGGTCCTTGCCCTCGTCCCGCAGGAGTGCCAGCAGCTCGCGGGTCTCGCGCAGGACGTTCGAGTTGTAGCCGCCACACTGACCGCTGTCGCTGGTCACGACCAGGACAGCCGCACGCTTCGGCTCGGGCCGCTCGTTGAGCAGCGGGTGGTCGAGCGTGCCGGACTTGCTCGCCAGTTCGGTGAGGACCGACGTCATCTCCTCGGCGTACGGCTTCGACGCCTTCACGCGGGCCTGCGCCTTGGTGATGCGCGAGGTCGCGATGAGTTCCTGCGCCTTGGTGATCTTCCGGGTCGACTGCACCGATCGGATGCGTGAGCGGATCTCACGGATGCTCGCCATGACTCACACCTCCCTACGGGGTCGTTGCTGTCGCAGAACGGTCATGGCCTCAGGACTTCCGGAGCTTGATCTCTTCGTTGGTGACGTCCTCGGGGTTCATCGAGTCGGTCTCCTCGTCGTCGACGACGCGCGATCCGTCACTGGCCTCGAAGCCCTGCTTGAACTTGTTGACCTCGCTGATCAGCGATTCGGCCTGGTCGTCGGACAGGGCCTTGCCGCCGTCGATCGAGTCGTAGACGCCCTGCGCACTGTGGTGCAGGTGGGTCAACAGCTCGGAGACGAAGCGCCTGACGTCCTCGACGGGCACGGAGTCGAAATGACCCTCGCCGCAGAGGTAGATCGAGATGATCTGGTCCTCGACCGAGACCGGGCTGAACTGGTCCTGCTTGAGCAGCTCGACCCAACGCGCGCCGCGCTCGAGCTGGGCCTTCGACGCGTCGTCGAGATCGGACGCGAACGCCGAGAACGCCTCCAGCTCGCGGAACTGCGCGAGCTCCAGGCGCAGCGAACCACTGACCTTCTTCAGGCCCTTGGTCTGCGCCGCACCACCGACGCGCGACACCGAGGTGCCGACGTTGATCGCGGGACGGACACCCTTGTTGAAGAGGTCCGACTCGAGGAAGACCTGGCCGTCGGTGATCGAGATGACGTTGGTCGGGATGAACGCCGAGATGTCGTTGGCCTTCGTCTCGATGATCGGCAGACCGGTCATCGAACCGCCACCGAGCTCGTCGGACAACTTCGCACAACGCTCCAGCAGACGCGAGTGCAGGTAGAAGACGTCGCCGGGGTACGCCTCGCGGCCCGGCGGGCGGCGCAGCAGCAGCGAGATGGCGCGGTAGGCCTCGGCCTGCTTGGTCAGATCGTCGAAGACCACGAGGACGTGCTTGCCCTCGTACATCCAGTGCTGACCGATCGCCGAGCCGGTGTAGGGCGCGAGCCACTTGAAGCCGGCCGAGTCCGACGCGGGTGCCGCGACGATGGTCGTGTACTCCAGCGCACCGGCGTCCTCGAGGGCCTGCTTGACGCCGGCGATCGTGGAGCCCTTCTGACCGATCGCGACGTAGATGCAGCGGACCTGCTTGGAGGCGTCGCCGGTCTCCCAGTTCGCCTTCTGGTTCAGGATCGCGTCGATGCAGACGGCGGTCTTGCCCGTCTTGCGGTCACCGATGATCAGCTGGCGCTGGCCGCGGCCGATGGCCGTCATGGCGTCGATGGCGGTGATGCCGGTCGCCAGCGACTCCTCGACGGGCTGTCGCTCCAGCACGGAGGCGGCCTGCAGCTCGAGGACGCGCTGCTGGTCGGACTCGATGTCGCCCTGGCCGTCGATCGGCTGGCCGAGCGGGTTCACGACGCGACCGAGGAAGCCGTCACCGACGGGCACCTGCAGCACCTCGCCGGTCCGGCTGACCTGCTGGCCCTCCTCGATGTGCTCGTAGTCGCCGAGGATGACCGCGCCGATCTCGTCCTCGTCGAGGTTGAGGGCGACGCCCAGCACGCCGTTCGGGAACTGGAGCAGCTCGTTCGCCATGGCGCCGGGCAGGCCGCTCACGTGGGCGATGCCGTCGGACGTGTCGGTGACCGTGCCGACCTCCTCGCGGGAGGCGTCGGCCGTGAACGACGAGACGTACTGCTCGATTGCACCCTTGATCTCGTCAGATGAGATCGTCAACTCCGCCATGGGTATCAGTCTTCCTTGCGTTGGGGTAGGTCGGTGAGGTGTGTGGGGTGGCCGGCCGCGCGACCGGTCACGACGGGAGTTCTCCTGCGGCACGCGCCAACTTGGTCGCCACGTCGGCGTCGATGACCTCGTCGCCGATGGCGATGCGGAGGCCACCGAGGAGCTCGGGGTCGACCTCGATCTGGGTGGAGATGTCGCGGCCGTAGATGCGTCCGAGCACCGACGCGATGCGCTCGTCCTGCTCCGGCGAGGGATCGACGGCGGCGATCACGTGGGCCACCGTCTCCCCACGGCGCGCGGCGGCGAGTTCGGCGAGATCGGACACGGCCGAGGCGGCCGACTGTCCGCGCAACAGCCGGACGGTCTGCCCGACGAGCGCCTTGGTGGTGGGGTCGACCTTGCCGTCGATGACGGAGTCGAGCAGGGACACGCGACCGTCGACCGGGGCGTTCTGGTCGGAGAGCAGGGCCGACAGGCGCGGCTGGGCGACGAGGAGCCGCCCCAGGCGGAACAGTTCGTCCTCGACGTCGTCGATGGACGATCCGCGCTCGGCGGCGATGAGCAGCGCGAAACGCGCGAGACGCTCGATGGCCAGCGTCAGGTCGGCGGTCTGGGACCACCGGCCGGTGGCTGCGGTGCGCAGCAGTGCCACGGTGTCCTCACGGACCGAGGACCCGAAGACCGCGTCCACGAGCCGTGTCTTGGACTCGGTGTCGTCGGACGGTTCACCGAGGTGCTTGCGCAGGACGTGCTCGCGGTTGAGGACGTCGACCACGTCGGCGAGGTCACCGGCCAGTGCCGTGAGCGCATCGACGTCGAGATCCTGTGTCCGGCTGTCGAACTCCTCGGTCAGGTGCCGGACGGCCTCGCGACTGGCCGCTCGCATCGAGTGCAGTCCGACGAGGTCGGCAGGAGCCGAGATGCGTGAGCGCGCCTCGTCGGAGCCGACCATGTTCTCGAGTTCGTCGATGACGCGGTCGATCGACTCCTTGCGTGCGGCCTCGTCCTCGAGGTGCTCGCGTACCGCTGATCCGGCCAGCTCCACCGAGGCCAGGCCGAGGTCGGCCCGGAGTCCACGGACGAGGGCGGCGCGGTTGAGCTCCACCTGTGCGGTGCCGTGCTCGCGGATGCGGGCGACCTCGCTGTCGGCCTGGGCCGAGAGCTCCTCGGCGATGGCCTGGGCGTCGCCGCGGGCGTCCTCGCGGATCTGGCTCGCGGTCGCCCGGGCCTCCTCGACGGCGTTGGCGTGCGCGTCGCGCGCCTCGGCCAGACGCTTCTTCGCCTGTTCGTGCTCGGCGATCTGTGTCGCGACAGCATCCTGCTGCGACTTCATCGCCTTCGCGAGCGGCGGCCGGACGTACTTCAGCAGCACCGCGATGATGACGACCAACCCGATGAGGTTGACGATGACGATTCCCACGAGGTCAGCTCCCTGTCCCGGTCGGCGTCCGTGTCGCGTCGGACGCGGACCCTGTCGTGTCCGACTTGGTGAAGTCGGAGCCGGTGAACTTGGCGGCCAGACGTGAGTCCGTGCTCACGTCGAAGCCGAGCACCCGACTGGCCAGGTCGGCCGAGAGCCGCCCCACGTCCTGTCGGGCGTCCGCCGCGGCGGCCTCTCCGTCGCGACGCAACTGCTCGGTCGCCTCGGAGACCGCACCGTCCGCCTCGGCGGTGGCACGGGAGCGCATCTGCTCCAGCGTCTCGCGGCCCTTGGCGCGGGCCTCGTCACGGATACCGGTGGCCTCGCCGCGGGCGGACTTCATCGCCTCCCGGTACTCACGCTCGGCGGCCTCGAACTCCTCTGTCGCCGAACGGTTGTCGCGGGCGGTCTCGGAGACCTGCTCCTCGCGGTCGTCGAGCACCTTCTTGATCGGCGGCACGACGAACTTGCTGATGACCAGCAACACGATGAGAAAGATCACCAGCACGACGAAGAACGTCGCGTTGGGGATGAGGAAGTTTCCTGCGGCGAGAGCCATGGTGTCAGTACCCGTTTTCCGTCAATGAGTCCTGGGTCAGGACGCCGAGATCGGCGTGGCGAACACGAAGAGAGCCATGAACGCCAGGTTGATGAAGTACGCGGCCTCGACCAGACCGACCGTGATGAAGAACGGGGTGAACAGCCGGCTCTGCGCCTCGGGCTGCCGGGCGATGCCGGCGATCAGCTGCGCACCGGCGAGACCGTCACCGATACCGGCGCCGATGGCACCGCCGCCCAGGATGAGGCCGCCGCCGATCAGTGCGCCCAGACCGATCTGTGGGTCCATGATTCGTTCCTTTCGGTGATCCGGCAACGGTTGCCGGGTCGTGGTGTGGGTGGCGGCGGTGGCCGTCACCGGTTGGGGACCGGGATCACCCGGAGGTCAGTGCGCGTCCTCGGATTCCATGGACTGGCTGAAGTACAGGATCGTGAGGAGCGCGAAGATGAACGCCTGGATCAGACCGACGAAGAGGTCGAACAGCTTCCAGATCGCGTTGGGGCCCCAGGCGATGTACGCCGGGAACAGGGTGATCAGCGAGATCATGATGCCGCCGGCGAAGATGTTGCCGAACAGTCGCAGCGAGAGCGAGACCGGCTTGGCGATCTCCTCGATGATGTTGATCGGCGCGAGGAACACGACGTGGCCCTTGACGACCTTCTTCGTGTACCCGAGGAAGCCGCGTCGCTTGACGCCGGCGGCGTGGTACCAGACGAAGACGACCACGGCGAGGGCGTAGACGAAGTTGACGTCCGACGCGGGCGGCTTGAGCCACTCGGACGCGCTTCCCTCGGAGGTCCCGTACTGGGACGGGATGACCGCCAACCAGTTCGAGATCAGGATGAAGGTGAACAGTCCCACGGCGAGAGGGAGGACGAAGGGCGCGACGCGCATGCCGATCGCGCTCTCGATCTGTCCTCGGAACTGCGTGGTGACGGTCTCGAAGAACAGCTGCACACCGTTCGGGACACCCGAGGTCACCTTGGCGCGCAGGTAGAACGCGAGACCCAGCAGGATGATGGCGGCCACCGAGGTGCCGATGATCGTGTCGAGGTAGAACTCGAGACCCCCGATGGAGACCGAGATGTGGTGTCCGACCTCGATCTTGGAGTCGCCGGAACCCTCGGCGGCCAACGTGTAGACGGCGCTCATGACTGCTTGCGGAGTCCTTTCATGACGGGGATCACCGTGGAGAGCACCACGATCACCTGGCCGAGGGCGAGGCCGAACATGACCCCGAGGCCCTCGGGCCGGAAAACGAACGCGATGGCCAGAGCCGCCACCGTGATGATGGCGAGGCGGACGGCGGTGTTGAGCACGACGGGCTTCTTGCGGCCGGTGTCACCCTCGGTCGCGGACGCGACGCTGAACTGCACCATCTTGGAGTTGGCCAACACCAGGGCCAGACCGGCGGCGAAGAACACGCCGAAGAGGATGTGTCCCAGGACACCCGAGATCACCAGACCCGCGACGGCGACGACCGCGACGATGATCGCCGGGCGACGGAGCGACAGCGGGATGGCCGGATAGAACTGATCCGACGAGTTGGGGGTCGACGTCGTCATCGGCCTCTCCTCGGGTCGGAGTACCGAACTCGTCGTCGAGTTCGGCGCGGGCTGTCGGTCGGGCGGCGTCCATCGGGCCTGCGATCCGCAGACTTCAGCGGACCTCGGCTTGCCGGGTGGGTAAACCCTATCAACGCACCGGTAGCGGGTCCGCCGTGGGGTCTCGGTCACACATTCCGACTATTCCTTGCACGTCAGGCAGCTACTACGCGCCATAGTACTGCATGGCGTAGTTGACCGGTTCAGGGAGTTCGTCCCGTGGCCCCCGCGGACCGCACCGACGTCGCCCGCCGTCGCAGGCGGGGCACCACGGTCGCCACCAGCGCGACGACCAGTCCCCCGGCCAACGCGGGCAGGACCACGGAGATGGAGAAGACGGTGCTCGCGGCGACGCTGAACGCGAGGACGGCGACCCACAGGTAGATGACCAGCACGACCCGACGCTGTGAGTGGCCCAGTTCCAGCAGCCGGTGGTGCAGGTGCATCTTGTCGGGTGTGTAGAAGCCCACGCCGGCGCGGGTCCGTCGGATGACGGCCAACAGCATGTCGAGCATGGGGATGAACATGACCGCCGCGACCAGGATCAGCGGCGACAGCAGAGAGAAGAGGTCGGCGGGACCGTAGGCGGTGACGGCGATGCGGCCGGACGCGCTGGTCGAGGCGGTGGCCAGCATCAGGCCGATGAGCATGGATCCCGAGTCGCCCATGAAGATGCGGGCGGGCTGGAAGTTGTGCGGGAGGAACCCGAGACAGGCACCGGCGAGGACGACGGAGATCAACGCGGGTGGGTAGTAGCTGACGTCCCCGCCCTGGTCCCGGAGGAGTCCGAGGGAGAACAGCAGGATCGCCAGCGCCGCGATCAACGCCAGGCCGGCGGCCAGCCCGTCGAGCCCGTCCACGAAGTTGATCGCGTTGATGGTCGCGACCGTGAGCGCGATGGTCACCAGACCGGACTGCACGGGGTCCAGCACGACGGTGTTCGCGTCCCCGAACGGGACCGGGATGACGGTCCAGCTGACCCCCATCAGGACCAGGACACCCGCGGCGGTCAGCTGGCCGACGAACTTGGTCAGCGCGTCGAGTCCCCACCGGTCGTCGACGATGCCCACCGCGACGATGACGAGGGCCGCGACCACCACCGCGTCCATGTCGTCGGTGTAGGCGAAGCCGCGGGTCAGCGCCGGGAGCTGCTGCGCGATGAGGATCGCGGCGAGGACACCGAGGAGCATGCCGACCCCACCGAGGCGGGGCGTGGGCACCGCGTGGACGTCCCGTGCCCGCGGGACGGCGACCGCGCCGGTGCGCGTCGCGACGACACGGACCGCGCCGGTGGCGAGATAGGTGATGAGGGCGGCGCTCAGTCCGACGAGC
Source organism: Williamsia deligens (assembly GCF_024171765.1). GTDB lineage: Bacteria > Actinomycetota > Actinomycetes > Mycobacteriales > Mycobacteriaceae > Williamsia_A > Williamsia_A deligens. The sequence goes on along the minus strand of NZ_JAMTCI010000005.1, from coordinate 142,164 downwards.
GCCAACTCCCGCAGCGGGACGCCGGCCCCGTTCTCGGAGACGGTCGTCGCGGCGAGGAGCACGCGTCGAATCTACTGGTGCGACCTGGGGACGCTCGGCGCGCCATCGCCGACGCGCCGGTCAGCCGAGCAGTTCGGCGGTCTCCATGCCGAGGACCTCGGCGATCTCCTCCGGGCGTACGGCACCCGACCGCAGGATGGTCGGCGTCGGACCGGACACGTCGACGATGGTCGACGGGGTCCCGTGCTCCGCACGACCCCCGTCGAGGTAGACCGCGACGTCGTCACCGAGTTGCGCGCGGGCCTCGTCGGCGGTGGTCGCCGGCGGCTGCCCGGACCGGTTCGCACTGGACACGGCCATCGGACCGACCTCGCGCAGCATCTCGATCGCCACCGGGTGCAGCGGCATGCGGATCATGACGGTGCCGCTGGTGTCGCCGAGGTCCCACGCCAACGACGGAGCCTGTTCGACGACGAGGCTCAGGCCGCCGGGCCAGAAGGCGCGGACGAGTTCCCGCATCCGGGGTGTCACCGACAGCACGAGGCCGTCGATGGTGTCCCAGGATCCGACCAGCACCGGTACCGGCATGTCCCGGCCCCGGTTCTTGGTCGCCAACAGCGACGCGACCGCGTCGGAGTCGAAGGCGTCGCATCCGAGCCCGTAGAGGGTGTCGGTCGGCAGGACGACGAGTCGACCGGACTTCACCGCCCCCACCGCCGCGCGGATCCCGGCGGCGCGCGAATCGACCTGGCTGCAATCGAACACCGTGCTCACGTCGTCATCTTCCCATGCGTGCCGGGTGCGGAGACCGTCGGCGGGCGGTGACGAACCGCGGCCGGTCGGCCAGGTCACGGTGGCCGCGGATGTCGTCGAACGCGCCCGTCGCCGCGAACGCCGCGATCACGCGGTCCGCCGTGCTGTCGTCGTGTTCGACCGCGCACAGCCCGTCCGGCCGGAGAAGCGCCGCGATGACCGCCACCATGGGGTCGATCACCGACATCCCGTCGGGGCCGGCGAACACCGCGACGGCGGGGTCGAAGTCCGCCACCTCCGTCGGCACCGGCGTCGACGTCGGGACGTACGGGGGGTTGGCCACGACGAGATCGATGTCCGCGGTCTCGTCGGTGACCCAGTCCAGGGTCGTCGCGTCACCCCGGACGACCTCGATCCGATCGCGGACAGTCGCGGGCGATGCCTCGACGTTGCGCCGCAACCACCGGGCGGCGTCGTCGTCGCGTTCGACCGCCACGACGGTCGCGTCGGTGACGGTCGCGACGCCGATGGCGAGGGCCCCGGATCCACTGCACAGGTCGACGACCCGCGGTCGAGCCCGCATCGTCGACCTCCGGCCCGCCGCCCACGCCAGGATCAGTTCGGTCTCCGGACGCGGGGTGAAGACCCCCGGGCCGACGGCCACGGTGACAGGGCCGAACGGCGCGGAACCGATGATGTGCTGCAAGGGTTCCCGGGCGAGTCGGCGGTCGACCAGGGCGACGAACCGCGATCGTTGCGGTGCGGTCATCGGATCCGCGGCGACCAGCCGTCCCCGGTCGATGCCGAGCACGTGCGCGGCGAGCAGGTCGGCGTCGACGCGCGGGTTCGCGACCCCCACCGCCGCCAGACGCTGTGTGGCCGTGGCGATCTCGTCGCGCACCGGGTGTGTCATCCGGCCTGCAGTCGCGCCTGCCGGTCGGCCGCGACGAGGGCGTCGAGCATCGCGTCGAGGTCGCCGTCGAGCACGGCGTCGAGGTTGTGCGCCTTGAACCCGATGCGGTGGTCGGTGATCCGGTTCTCCGGGAAGTTGTAGGTGCGGATGCGCTCGGAGCGGTCGACCGTCCGGATCTGGGCCGCGCGGCCCTGCGCCGCCTGGGCCTGCGCCTCGTCCTCGGCGAGCGCCTGCAGCCTCGCGGCGAGGACCTGCATGGCGCGCGCCTTGTTCTGCAACTGCGACCGCTCGTTCTGACAGGTGACGACGATGCCGGTCGGCAGGTGGGTGATGCGCACCGCGGAGTCGGTCGTGTTGACGCCCTGTCCGCCCTTGCCCGAGCTGCGGTAGACGTCGATGCGCAGGTCGGAGTCGTCAATGGCGACCGTCTCGACCTCTTCGGGTTCGGGGTAGGCCAGGACACCCGCGGCAGAGGTGTGGATACGCCCCTGGGACTCGGTCACCGGCACCCGCTGCACGCGGTGCACCCCGCCCTCGAACTTCATCCGGCCCCACACCCCGTCCGCCGACCCGGCACGTGCTCGGATCGACAGCGTGGCGTCCTTGTACCCCCCGAGGTCGGATTCGGTGACCCCGAGGAGGGTCGCCGTCCAGCCTCGTCGTTCGCAGTAGCGCAGGTACATCCGGGCCAGGTCGGAGGCGAACAACGCCGACTCCTCCCCTCCCTCACCGGATTTGATCTCCAGGACGACGTCGTCGCCGTCGTGGGGGTCCCGGGGTGCGAGCAGGTCGGCCAGGGTGATGTCGAGCTCGGCGACGGTCGCCTCGAGATCGGTGACCTCCGGCGCGAACGACGGGTCGTCGGCGGCGAGCTCCTGTGCGGCGACGAGGTCCTCGCGCGCCGCCACCAGGCGGTCATGGGCCGACTTCACCTGTGCCAGTTCGGCGAACCGCTTGCCCACGCGTCGCGCGGCGACGGGATCGTCGTGCAGAGCCGGGTCCGACATCTGGGATTCGAGGCCCGCGTACTCCGCCAGCACATCGTCGACGGCGGACGGCTGCGTGCTCATGGGACCTCGGTTCGCGTCGGTGATGGTGGTGAGACGACGACGACGCCCGCCCTGCGCAGTGCGCGGGACGGGCGTCGTCGGGAGTCCTACTTGGCGTCGGCCGAGTCGGCCGCACCCTTCGGGCTGCGCTTGCCGTAGCGCTTCTCGAACCGGGCGACGCGGCCGCCGGTGTCGAGGATCTTCTGCTTGCCCGTGTAGAACGGGTGGCACTGCGAGCAGACCTCGACCGTGATCTGGCCGCCGTCGCGAGTGCTGCGCGTCTCGAATGTGTTCCCGCAACCGCACAACACCGTGGTGTCGCCGTACTGCGGGTGGATGCCCTGCTTCATCTGGTGTCCCTTTCGTGGTCGCCGGGTCACCGCTGCGGGGCGGACCTCGCGTGACGGTGTGAACCGGAACCGGACGGTGATGATGTGCATCGACCGATGCACAACCTTGCCGAGTATGCCAGAGCCGTGACCTGCGATCCAATCGCCGGCCCGCCGCTCCTCATCTCCTCGGACAGACCCTTCAACCGCGCTCGAGGTCTCGGCATTCCCGCCCCGCGCGTCCCTACGATGGGAGCATCCGATGCCGCCGACGCCCGTCGCGGCGGGTCCGTCGTCAGGGGGAGACGCGATGCGACGACCACGATCGTCGGTGGTCGTCGCGCTGACGGTGATCCTCGTCGCCGCCGCCGGTGTGGTCGCGGTCGTCGCGCTCACCCGCGAGCAGTCCCGCCCGACCTCCGACGTGCCGTCCGCAGCCGATCCCGATCCGGCCATGCGGATCGACGGGGTGGTGCGGCACTTCTACCGCGGCGGCCATGTCGGCCCGGGCAAGCGCGTCGCCTACCGGTACTCGCCGCCCATCGGCGGACGGCACGACGCGGTGTGGGCGACCTGCACCGGGATCGTGTACCCGCGGGCACTGCGGAACGAGAACGCGGTGCACGCCCTGGAACACGGGGCGGTGTGGATCACCTACCGACCGTCGCTGGACCCGGGATCGGTGGCGGCGCTGGCGCGTCGGGTGACCGGCGTCGACCACATGCTCATGTCGCCCTACCCCGGCCTCGACACGCCCATCTCGCTGCAGGCGTGGGGCCACCAGCTCAGGCTCGACGACGCCACCGACCCGCGCATCGACCGGTTCGTCACCGAGACACGTCTGAACACGCAGTCGAACGTGTATCCCGAGGACCCGAAGGCGACCGCATCACCCGAGCCGTCGGGGACATGCGCGACCACTGGGGTGTTCGACGTCGCGGACCCGCCGGCGCCGGACACCGGGCCGCTGCCCGCGACCGCGATCCCCGACGCCTGAGGCGGGTCAGTCCTCGCTCATCGTCCCCGGTGCGTTCTTCTGCACCTGCATGAGGAACTCGATGTTCGTCTTGGACTTGCGCAGCTGGGACATCAGCAGGTCGATCGCCTGCTGCGAGTCCAGCCCCGACAGGAGTCGCCGCAGCTTGTGGACGATCGCGAACTCGTCGGCCGACATCATCAGCTCGTCTTTACGGGTGCTGGAGAGGTTGACGTCGACGGCCGGGAAGACGCGGCGCTCGGAGATCTTGCGGTCCAGCTTCAGCTCGGCGTTGCCGGTGCCCTTGAACTCCTCGAAGATCACGGTGTCACCGGTGGAACCGGTCTCGACCAGCGCCGAGGCGATGATCGTCAGCGACCCGCCGTTCTCGATGTTGCGCGCCGCGCCGAGGAACCGCTTCGGCGGATAGAGCGCCGTCGAGTCGACACCACCGGACAGGATGCGGCCCGACGCGGGTGAGGCGTTGTTGTAGGCACGGCCGAGACGGGTGATCGAGTCCAGCAGGACGACGACGTCCTTGCCGCTCTCCACGATCCGCTTGGCGCGCTCGATGGCCAACTCGGCGACCGACGTGTGGTCTGACGGCGGACGGTCGAAGGTCGAGGCGATGACCTCACCCTTGACCGACCGGGTCATGTCGGTGACCTCCTCGGGACGCTCGTCGACGAGGACGACCATCAGGTGGCACTCGGGGTTGTTGATCGAGATCGCGTTGGCGATGTCCTGCAGGATCGTCGTCTTGCCCGCCTTGGGCGGGGAGACGATCAGGGCGCGCTGGCCCTTGCCGATCGGCATGATCAGGTCGATCACGCGCGTGGACAGACGATCAGGGGTCGTCTCGAGACGCAGGCGCTCGTTCGGGTACAGCGGGGTCAGCTTGCCGAACTCCGGGCGCTTGCGCGCGGCCTCGACGTCGCCGCCGTTGACCGTGTCCAGACGCACCAGCGGGTTGAACTTCTGTCGCTGGTTGTTCTGCTCGCCGTCCCGCGGCAACTTGACCGCCCCGGTGATGGCGTCGCCGCGACGGAGGCCGTTCTTCCGGACGAGGTTCATCGACACGTAGACGTCGTTCGATCCGGCGAGGTATCCCGAGGTCCGCACGAAGGCGTAGTTGTCCAGCACGTCGAGGATGCCCGCGACCGGCTGGATGACATCGTCCTCGTTCACCTGGGGTTCGAAGTCGTTCTCGCCACCCTCACGGTCGCGCCCACGACGGCGCTCGCGGAACCGGCGGCCCCGACGACCGCGGCCCCCGCCGTCCGCGTCGTCGTCCTGACGGTTGTTCCCACCGCGGTTGGGGCCGTTCTGCTCGCCCGAGCGGTTGTCGTTCGACCTGTTCTCGCCGGAACGGTTGTCGTTCGACCGGTTGTCGTTCGAGCGGTTCGCGCCGGACCGGTTGCCGGCTCCGTCGCGGTTGTCGCCGCGGTTGCCCCGGGCCGAGCGGTCGCCGTCGCCGCGCTCGGACTGCTCCGAGCGGTTCTGCTGGCCACGGTTCTGGTCGCCACGACCCTGCTCGTTACGGCCCTGCTCGTTACGGCCCTGCTCGTTCCGGCCCTGGTCACCGCGGTTCTGGTCGCCACGGTCCTGATCGCGGCGCTGCGACCGATCGCGGTTCCGGGTGGGGCGGTCCGCCGAGTCGTCGCCGTCGGATGCCTGTCCGTCCGCGCGCTCCTGGTCGGTGCCGGCGTTCTGGTCGGCGCCACGGTTCTGGTCGGCGCCACGCGAGCGTCGACCGGTGTCGTCACGGCCGGAGCGATCGGGGGCGTCCGTCGCCTCCCCGGGGGCCGAGGCCGCGGGAGCGTCGCGACGCGGGGCGTCGGTCGCCGGTGCCGCCTGGCCGTTGGGGGTCTCGCTCGTGGGCGCGGTGGTGCGGCGCTCGGATGCGGAGGCACCGTTGGCGGCCGGAGCGCTCGACGCGCCGCCGGCCACGGAGCCGCCGGACTGCCGGGCGGCGATGGCGGCCACGAGGTCGCCCTTGCGCATGCCCGAGGTCCCCTTGATGCCCAGCTCGCCGGCGAGTTGGCGGAGCTCGGTCAGCACCATCGCGCTGAGACCGGTGCCGCGGGAGCGGCCGCCACGCGCAGGCGCGGTCGTCGACTCGGGGGCCGGTGTGGTGATCAGGTCCGTATCGGTCACGGATGTCCTTTCATTCCTCCACCGTGAGAAGAACCGTGGAGGTTCGCAAACCCCGCCGTGGATGTCGGCGGGTTCCCCGCCCGTCAGATCGACGAGGCCGGAAGTCGTGTGGTCCGCACCGGGTCCTTCTGCGCCGTCACGAGGCGGTGTGCACACGTGGTTCGCGTGCTGTCGTCGTGGTGAGGGGGCGCGACCGGGGCGGTGGTGTCTCGCGCATTCTGCCTGCGGGATCAGCGGCGGATGTCGCACCCGACACCGACGTGACCGATGAGGTTCCCCGGGGTGAGTGCAACCGGACGAACGCACGTCCGTTGCGAGACGTCACCATGGTATCCACCGTGCGGTCCTGCGGCAACACCCTCCCCCTCGGCGCGTCGCCGACGGGGGCGGGGCGAGGCGGTCAGGTGATGGAGACGGGCCCCGCCACACGCAGCGCGCGGGCGGTGAACCCGACACCGGCGGCGACCTCCACGGACTCCGGCGGGATCGGCCGTTCGTGCAGGGCGAGCACCGACGGCCCCGCGCCCGAGACGAACGCGGCCACACCGCGGGAGCGCAGTTCGGCGACGATCGTGGTGGTGTCGGGCAGGACCGGGGCCCGGTGGTGCTGGTGGAGCCGATCGGCCGTCGCCGGCAGGAGGCACGACGGATCGGTGGTCAGCGCCACCACCGCCAGCGCGCTGCGGCTGAGGTTGTGGACCGCGTCCGCCCGCGGGACGGCGTCGGGGAGCAACCCCCGCGTCAACGCGGTCGACGACTCGACCCGGGGGACGAACGCGGTGACGGCGATCGCCGGGTGCACGGTCAGCCGGCGTGCGTGATAGGCCGGTGCGCCGTCGGTGTCCTCGATCCACGAGACGACAGCCGACCCCAGCACGCTCGCGGAGGCGTTGTCGGGATGGCCTTCGAACTCGCTCGCGAGCTGGATCATCTGGTCGGGCGAGAAACCCTGTCGCACACCGCTCTTGGCCATCAGCCCGGACGCCGCCGCCAGGCCCGACACCACTGCGGCGGCAGACGATCCGAGGCCGCGCGAATGCGGGATGGCGTTGCGGCACACGATCTCGAGCCCGGGTGCGCGGACGCCGCCCGCCTCGAGGCCACGGAGGAGTGCTCGCACCACGAGATGGGTGTCGTCGAGCGGGACGGCGTCGGCGCCCTCGCCGTCGACCTCGACACGAACACCCGACGGCGTCACCCGGACGCTGAGGTCGTCGTAGATGTCGAGCGCGATGCCCAGGGAGTCGAACCCGGCACCGAGGTTCGCCGACGACGCGGGGACCCGGACGTCGGCCCGGACGCCCTCGGGCAACACCGGGAACATCAGGGCCGCCTGGTCGGCAGGGACGGATGACTCATCGCTCAGGCGACCTCGAGGGCGCGCGCGACGGCCTGCGGGTCGACGTCGATGGCCTGCACCTCGGGCATCCCGGCGAGCGCCGTGTCCGGGTCCTTGAGTCCGTTCCCGGTGACCGTGCAGACGACGGTCTCCCCCTTCGACACCCATCCCTCCTCGCACGCGGCGAGCAGACCGGCGACCCCGGCGGCGGAGGCGGGCTCGACGAACACACCCTCCCGACCCGCGATCAGACGGTAGGCCTCGAGCAGCTTCTCGTCGGTCGCCGCGCGGAACATGCCGCCCGACTCGTCCTTCGCGGCCACGGCCTGCTGCCAACTCGCCGGCGACCCGATACGGATGGCCGTGGCCACCGTCTCCGGGTTCTTCACCGGCTGACCGGTGACCAGAGGCGCGGCGCCCGCCGCCTGCACACCGAGCATGCGCGGACGCGACGACGTGACCCCGTCGGCGTGGTACTCGGCATACCCCTTCCAGTACGCGGTGATGTTGCCCGCGTTGCCGACCGGCAGCGCGTGCACGTCCGGCGCGCGACCGAGCACGTCGACGATCTCGAACGCGGCGGTCTTCTGACCCTCGATGCGAGCGGGGTTCACCGAGTTCACGAGCTCGATCTCGGAGAACTCGGCCGTCGCCTTGCGCGCCAGCTCGAGGCAGTCGTCGAAGTTGCCGTTGACCTGGATGATCTTCGCGCCGTGCATCACGGCCTGCGCGAGCTTGCCCATCGCGATCTTGCCGGTCGGGATCAACACGGCGCAGGTGATCCCCGCACGGGTCGCGTACGCCGCGGCCGACGCGGACGTGTTGCCCGTCGAGGCGCAGAGGACCGCCTTCTTGCCCTGCGTGACGGCCATGCTCACCGCCATCGTCATGCCGCGGTCCTTGAACGAGCCGGTCGGGTTCAGACCCTCGACCTTGAGGTAGACCTCGCACCCGGTGACCTCGGAGATGTGCGGCGCGGCGATAAGCGGCGTGCCTCCCTCGAGGAGGGTGACGACGCGGGTGTCCGCGTCCACCGGAAGTCGTCGGCGGTAGGCCTCGATCAGACCGGGCCACGCCGAATGGACGGCACCCACGTGCGCGTCCTCCGCACGGGCGGCGGCCGGGTTGTCGACAGGACGGTCAGGCATCGGTTCCCTCCAGACGCAACACACTCGACACCGACAGCACCGATTCGAGCCCCTTGAGGGCGTCGACGGTCTCCGACAGGGCGGAGTCCGGTGCGCGGTGGGTCACGACGATCAGGCGGGCGTCGTCGCCCGCGCCGGCCTGTCGCACCGTGGCGATGCTGATCCGACGCGCGGAGAACTCACCGGCGACCGCCGAGAGCACGCCGGGACGGTCGGCGACCTTCATCGACACGTAGTAGCGGGTGTACACGTCACCGATCGGCGCGATCGGCAGCGAGGCGTAGGTCGACTCCAGGGGACCGCGACCGCCGTGGACCTTGTTGCGCGCAGCCATCACCAGATCACCCATCACCGCCGACGCCGTCGGCGATCCCCCGGCGCCCTGGCCGTAGAACATCAGTCGACCCGCGTTCTCCGCCTCGACGACCACCGCGTTGAACGCCCCGCTGACCGACGCCAGGGGGTGGTTGTTCGGGACCAGCGCCGGGTAGACGCGCGCCGAGATGCGTTGCCGCCCGGCCGAGTCGTCGATGCGCTCGCAGATCGAGAGCAGCTTGATGGTGCAGTCCAGTGTCGCCGCGGACTCGTGGTCGTCGGTGGTGATCGTCGAGATGCCCTCGCGGTACACGTCGCTCGCGGTGACACGGCTGTGGAACGCGATGGAAGCGAGGATCGCCGCCTTCGCCGCGGCGTCGTAGCCCTCGACGTCGGCCGTGGGGTCGGCCTCGGCGTACCCGAGGCGACCCGCCTCGGCGAGCGTGGAGGCGTAGTCGTCGCCGTTCTCCGCCATGGCCGAGAGGATGAAGTTCGTGGTGCCGTTCACGATCCCCGCCACCCGTTGGACCGTGTCGCCCGCCAGCGACTGCATCAGCGGACGGACCACCGGGATGGCGCCGGCGACCGACGCCTCGAAGTAGAGGTCGACGTGGGCGTCGGCGGCAATGGTCGCGAGCTCGCCGGTGTAATCGGCCAACAGCGCCTTGTTGGCGGTCACGACCGACTTCCCGTGCTGCAGCGCGGATCCGATGAGCTCGCGGGGCAGGTCGATGCCGCCGATCAACTCGACGACGATGTCGACGTCCTCTCGCGTCACCAGCGACGCGGCGTCGTCGGTCAACAGCGACGGCGAGCACCAGGACCGTGCCTTGCCCAGATCACGCACGGCGACACCGCGGATCTCGAGCGCGGCACCCACCCGGGCCTCCAGGTCGGAGGAGTTCTGTTGCAGGATCCGCACCACCTCGGCGCCGACGTTGCCCATGCCGAGCACCGCCACACCGATCGTCCGACGTCCGTCGTCGGTCATCCGTCCACCTCCAGGCTCATGAGATCCGCGAGCGTCTCGCGCCGCAGCAGTGTGCGCGAGGAACCGTCGCGGACGGCGACGACCGCAGGGCGGGCCGCCATGTTGTACCGGCTCGACATCACGTAGCAGTAGGCACCCGTGGCGGCGACCGCCAGCAGGTCACCGGGCGCGACGTCGTCGGGGAGCCAGCAGTCCCTGACCACGATGTCCCCGCTCTCACAGTGCTTCCCGACCACACGGCTGCGCGTGGCGGGGGCATCACTGACGCGGGAGGCGAGGCGCACGTCGTACTCCGCGCCGTACAACGAGGTCCGGATGTTGTCACTCATCCCGCCGTCGACCGAGACGTACCGACGGTGCCGACCGCTGCCGATCGCGACGTCCTTCACCGTGCCCACCCGGTAGAGGGTGACGGTGCCCGGTCCGGCGATGGCCCGGCCGGGTTCGACGGCCAGCAGCGGCGTCGGGAGGTCCAGCTGCGCGGACTCGCGGGTGACGATGTCGATCAGGGTCGCCGCCACCTGCTCGACGGGCGGCGGGTCGTCGTCGGGCACGTAAGAGATGCCCAGTCCCCCACCGAGATCCAGCACCGACAGCTGTGCGGTCTTCTCGACGCCGAACTCGGCGACCACGTCGGCGAGCAGACCGAGGACGCGATGTGCGGCGAGCTCGAACCCGTCGAGGTCGAAGATCTGGGACCCGATGTGGCTGTGCAGACCCACCAACCGGAGGTTGTCGGCCGCGAACACGGCTCGCACCGCCTCCATGGCGACACCCTCGCTCAGCGAGAACCCGAACTTCTGGTCCTCGTGCGCGGTCGAGATGAACTCGTGTGTGTGGGCCTCGACCCCGACGGTGACGCGGATCAGGACGTCCTGCACGGCCCCGGCCGCTCCGGCCACGGCGTCGAGCCGACCGATCTCGGCGAGGGAGTCCACGACGACGTGTCCCACGCCGGCGTCCACGGCGGCGGCGAGTTCCTCGACGGATTTGTTGTTGCCGTGCAACGCGATCCGGTCGGCGGGGAACCCGGCGCCGAGCGCCAGTGCGAGCTCACCACCGGAGCAGACGTCGAGACTCAGGCCCTCCTGGTGCACCCAGCGGGCGACCTCACGACAGAGGAACGCCTTCGAGGCGTAGTGCACACGACCGGTGGACCCGAACGCCCCGAGCATGTCCGCACAGCGCGAACGGAAGTCGGCCTCGTCCACCACGAACAGCGGTGTCCCGTGCTCACGGGCCAGCTCGTCGACGGCCACGCCGGCCAGCGTCACGACGCCGGAGTCGTCGCGACCGGCGTTACGCGGCCACACATGACCGGGCAGGGTGGCCATCGCCGCCGCGGTGACGGGCCGACCGTCGACGTCGACACCACGAGGGGCCTGGCCGTCGGCGTGGCGGGGTCCGGCGGGGTGCGCCATCACATCCGCTCCGGCGCGCTGACGCCGACCAGGTCGAGTCCGTTCGCGATGACCTGCCGGGTCGCGTCGCACAGCGCCAGACGGGCGCCGTGCAGCGCGGTCGGGTCCTCGTCACCCTGGGGCAGGATGCGACACCGGTCGTAGAAGCGGTGATAGGTGCCCGCGAGCGTCTCGAGGTAGCGGCAGATCCGGTGCGGCTCCCGCAGTGTCGCGGCGGTCTCGACGACGCCGGGGAAATCCCCCAGTGTGCGGATCAGCTCACCCTCGGCCGGCTCGACGAGCAGGTCGAGGGATCCGGCGTCCGCGGTGACCCCGAGATCGGCGGCGTTGCGGCCGACGGCCGACAGCCGTGCGTGCGCGTATTGCACGTAGTAGACGGGGTTCTCGTTGGACTGGGTGGTCAGCAGGTCGAGATCGATGTCGAGGTTGACGTCCACCGACGACCGGATCAGCGAGTACCGGGCACCGTCGACACCGACGGCGTCGACGAGGTCGTCGAGGGTGATGACGGTGCCGGCGCGTTTGCTCATCCGGACCGGCTTGCCCTCGCGGACGAGGTTGACCATCTGGCCGATCAGCACCTCGAGTGTGGCGGGGTCGTCACCGAGCGCCGCGGCAGCGGCCTTGAGCCGCTTGATGTACCCGTGGTGATCGGCGCCCAGCATGTAGATGCACAGGTCCGCACCCCGGTTGCGCTTGTCGCGGAAGTACGCGATGTCACCGGCGATGTACGCGGCCTCGCCGTCCCGCTTGATGACGACGCGGTCCTTGTCGTCGCCGAAGTCGGTGGAGCGCAACCACCATGCGCCGTCGTTCTCGTAGAGGTTGCCGTTCGCCTTGAGCGCGGCGATGCACTCGTCCACCGCACCGGAGGTGAACATCGAGTTCTCGTGGGTGTACACGTCGAAGCGCGTCCCGAACTCGGCGAGGCTGTTCTTGATGTGGTCGAACATGGCCTCCACGCCGACGGCGCGGAACGTCTCGAGCCGCTCGTCCTCGGGCAGGTCGAGCACCCCGGGTCGGGCGCGCTGCACGTCGGCGGCGATGTCGGCGATGTAGGCGCCCGCGTAGCCGTTGTCCGGCGTCGGCTCCCCGAGCGCGGACGCGAGCAGCGACTGCGCGAACCGGTCGATCTGGGTGCCGTGGTCGTTGAAGTAGTACTCCCGCGTCACGGCGGCACCCTGTGCGGCGAGCACCCGACCGAGGGCGTCGCCGACCGCCGCCCACCGGGTCCCACCGAGGTGGATCGGTCCGGTGGGGTTGGCCGACACGAACTCCAGGTTGATCGCGGTGTCGGCCAGGGTGGCGCCCCGGCCGTACGCGGCGCCGGCCGCGAGCACGTCGGAGACGACGACGTTCTGGCTCGCCGCGGCGAGCCGCAGGTTGAGGAAGCCCGGCCCGGCGATCTCCGCGGTGGCGATGCCGTCGACGCCCGCGAGTTCCTCGGCCAGCCACGTGGCGAGATCGCGCGGAGGGGTGGCGACCTTCTTGGCGATCTGCAACGCGATGTTGGTCGCGTAGTCGCCGTGGTCGGGATTGCGGGGGCGCTCGACGACGACCGTCTCCGGGACCACCGTCGTGTCCAGCCCGCGTCGCGCGAGCACCGCGGTGGTCGCGTCACGCAGCACGCCGGGCAGATCGGTGGGAGTCACGGGACATCATCCTATGGTCCGGCCGTCGCCCGACCACATCGGCCACACCGATCACCGCGGCGTCCGCACGTAGGATGGCGGCGCCCGGGAGCATCACACCGACGGAGGACGAGCGCAGAAGATGGCCAGCATGAGCAACCCGCACAGCGCGGCGAAGCCGGACGAGACGGCGTCGACGACCGGTGCCGGGAAGCCCCCCTCGTCACCGAAGGGCTCGCCCAGGAAGGCGCCGAAGAAGAAGAGCCGCCCCGGGACCATCCCCGTGACCGCGGCCGGCAAACGCCGCTCGATCCCGTGGGCGACGATCGCCGCGATCGTCGTCGTGCTCGCCATCGTCGGGGGCATCGCCGCCTACCTCGTGCCCAAGTACACGGTCCGGGAGGAGGCACAGAAGTTCGTGCCGTCGTCCTCCAACCCCGATCCGTCGAATGCGATCCCCGGCGTGACCAAGCAGTTCTACCCGGCGGGCCAGCACGTGTCCCCCGCCCAGCGCGTCGACTACGACAAGTCGCCGCCGTTCGGTGGTCCGCACGACGCGGTGTGGGCGACCTGCACCGGCGTCGTCTACCCCGACCAGCTGCGCACCGAGAACGCCGTCCACTCGCTCGAGCACGGCGCCGTGTGGATCGCATACAACCCGCAGTCCATCTCCGCCGCCGACAAGGCCACGCTGGAGAAGAAGGTGTCCGGCCAGCAGTTCATGTTGATGTCGCCGTACCCCGGGCTGAGCACACCGATCTCGCTGCAGTCGTGGGGCCATCAGCTCAAGCTGTCCTCTGCGGGCGACCCGCGGGTCGATCAGTTCATCACCGCGCTGCGCCTGAACTCGCAGACCAACGTCTATCCCGGGCAGCCGCAACAGACGGCCTACCCCGAGGTGGGTGCGTCGTGTGCCGCCATCCCGGGTGCGTTCGACCCGAACAACCCCCCGCCCGCCGACGTCGGGCCCGTCCCGGCGAACGCCGTGCCGATGAACGGTGCGGGTACGCAGGCCGCGACCAACGAGCCCGGGGTCACCCCGGCGCCCGCAGGCTGATCCGATGACGACCACCGAGAACCCTCAGACGCAGTCCACGCCGGAGCCCGACACCCGGCCCGCCTGGCGTCGTCAGCTACCCGCCCTCGTGGTCCTGGGCATCGTCGCGCTGCTGCTCGTCGGCGTCGGTGCCGGACTGCTGATCGGCCGCACCCTCCCGTCCGACACCGCTGCCCCTGCCCCGGACTCCGCCGCCGTCGGGTTCGCCCAGGACATGTCCGCCCACCACGCGCAGGCGGTGTCGATGGCCGCGATCGAACTCGACCGCGGCACCGACGAGCAGGTGCGCTCGCTCGCCTTCGACATCCTGACGTCGCAGTCGAACCAGATCGGGCAGATGCAGTCGTGGCTGCAGCGCTGGGGACGTCCCCTCGCGTCGACCACGCCCGCGATGTCGTGGATGACCGGCGACCACGCCATGGGCATGGGGGTCTCGACGACCGCGGGAGACGGCGTCACCACGCCGGTCATGCCGGGGATGGCCACCGAACCCGAGTTGAACCGACTGCGGTCGCTGTCGGGCTCCGCGGTCGACTCCTACTTCCTGCAGCTGATGCTGCGCCACCACCAGGGCGGCCAGCACATGATGGAGTACGCCGTCGATCCCCGGCACGTCTCCGAGGGCTTCGTGCGCGACCTCGCGCAGCAGATGATCAACGTGCAGACCACCGAGGCCGACACGATGACGCAGATGCTGTCCGAGCGTCGTCTGAGCCCGCTGTCGATGAACTGACACGCCTCACAGGTCGGCGCCCCGGAGGTCACCTCCGGTGGTGAGCGTGTGCAACCATGAGCGCCGTGAAGCCCGAGGACGTGAGTTCCGCCGAGCGGGACTGGACGCAGTACTACACACCGGATGACCCCTACGAGATCGGCCGCGAGGAGATCCGCGAGTTCGCCCGGTCGATGAAGGACGCCCACCCCGTCCACTGGGACGAGGCCGCCGCCGCCGAGCTGGGTCACCCCGGACTCATGGCGCCGGTGACGTTCACCGCACGGCTGGCCGGCAGCGGTCTGAACTGGCTCCTCGACGAGGTCCTGCTCGAATACGACACCAGCGCGTTCGTCCAGACCGATCAGGTGTTCACCCAGCACCGTCCGATGCACGCCGGTGACCGCCTCGGCCTGACGATGGGACTGCGCCCCATCCGGCAGAAGGCCGGCGGCGACACCATCGTCGTCGAGGGTCTGCTGATCAACCAGGCGGGCGAGGTGGTCCAGTCGCTGGTGACCACCGCGGCAGGACGCCGCGGAGCCCACGCCGAGCCCGCGCTCGCCGCCGCTCTGTCCGACGTCATGATGGGTGACTTCCTCCCGCCGGCGACCCGGTCCTGGTCGGAGGTCGAGGGCGTCCCGGCCCCGCCGATCGCACCATGGGACGTGCCGGTCGCGGCCTCGGTGCCCGCGTTCGAGGACGTGTCCGTCGGCGACGATCTCCCCAGCCGTGTCGTCACGCTGCGCCGCGGCGACCTGGTCAACTACGCCGGGATCTCCGCCGACCACAACCCCATCCACTGGAGCGATCGCGTCGTCTCCGTGGTCGGGCTGGAGACCGTCGCCGCGCACGGCATGCTCACGATGGGCATCGGCGGGTCGTTCCTGTCCGGGTGGCTCGGCGACCCGGCGGCGATCCGCGACTACCGCGTCCGGTTCACCGGGATCGCGTACGTGGCGGACGACGCCCCGGCAGAGGTCGAATACACTGGTCGGGTCAAAGAGCTGGATGCGGCCACACGAACGGCTACGATCGCGCTCGGTGCCAATTTCCGCGGCAAGCGGATCTTCGGCCGGGCGACGGCCACGGTGCAGTTGCGCTGACCGCGTGACTCACCGCCGAGGTCCCGGCGCAGGCACCCATCGGGGGGCGACACGTCGGGGACGGTCGCGGCCGAGGAGTTCAGACACGACCGCCACGAACCGGTGCGCCGGAGCGTTCACACACGAAAGAGGTTCATCTTGACCACCGAGACCCCGTTCTTCGAGGACGTCCAGGCCCACTACGACCTGAGCGACGAGTTCTTCGCACTCTTCCTGGACGAGTCGCGCACCTACAGCTGCGCGTACTTCAAGGAGGAGGACTACACCCTCAACCAGGCGCAGATCGCCAAGATCGACCTGTCGCTGGGCAAGCTGGGCCTCGAGCCCGGCATGACGCTGCTCGACGTCGGCTGCGGATGGGGCGCCACCGCCCTGCGCGCCATGGAGAAGTACGGCGTCAACGTGATCGGTCTGACGCTGAGCAAGAACCAGTACGGCCACGTCAAGAAGCTGGTCGAGGACAAGGCCGCCGAGACCGGCCTCTCGGGCGACATCCGCCTGCAGGGCTGGGAGGAGTTCGACGGCAAGGTCGACCGCATCGTGTCGATCGGCGCCTTCGAGCACTTCCGCTTCGAGCGCTACGAGCAGTTCTTCAAGTTCGCGTACGACGCCCTGCCCGACGACGGCAAGATGCTGCTGCACACCATCACCGCGTACGGCCTGAGCCATCACCACGAGACCGGCAACAAGATCGGCAAGGACGACTTCGCGTTCCTGCGCTTCATCGCCACCGAGATCTTCCCCGGCGGCCAGCTCCCGCTGCCGAAGCAGGTCACCGACGGCGCCACCGGCGCCGGGTTCACCGTCGAGAAGATCCAGCCGTTGCAGCTGCACTACGCGCGCACCCTCGACGCGTGGAGCAAGGCGCTGGGCGAGCACCGTGACGAGGCGATCGCCCTGTGTGGTCGCGCGAACTACAACACCTACATCAAGTACTTGAGCGGCTGCGCTGCGGCGTTCCGCAAGGACATGATCGACGTCATGCAGTTCACCTGCGTCAAGGGCTGATCGACCCCCACGACACCGACGACGGCGCTCACCGCTTCACAGCGGTGGGCGCCGTCTCTGTTGCATCGGCCGCCGCCGCGACAGCATCGGCGGGGCCGACGAGTGTGGCCGACAGCCGCGCGACCCGCTCCCGGGTCGACGGATCCCGCAGGACGTCGAGTGCTGCGGTGAGCGATGTCGCGTCGAGTCGTGCCAGCCGTGTCGACGTCCCGAGACCCAGGCGTCGCACCTGCGCGCCCCAGTGCATCTGATCGGCCCCGGCGGCACACACGAGGACAGGCAGTCCGGCGCGCAGGGTGGCCGCCGTGGTCCCGGCGCCACCGTGGTGGACGGCCGCGATGCACCGCGGAAGGACCGCCGCGTGGTCGAGCCGTCGGGCGTGGAACACGTGGGCGCGCAGCGGATCCGGTCCCTGGTGGTCCGTCAGTCCGGCCACCAACGCGCGCACGCCCGCCCTGCGCGTGCCCTCGGCGACCGTCGCCGCCATCGCTGCCCTGTCGCGGACGGGGGCGTTGCCGAACGAGACGAACACCGGGGGCGGACCGGCGTCGAACCATGATCCGAGCCCCGCAGGCAGGCCGTCGCCCACCGCAGACCGAGTGCCGTCCGGGAGGTCGAGGAAGCCGACGACGGGTCGTGTCGGACCCCACTCGTCGGCGAGGCCAGGGAACAGCGCGCCGTCGTAGGCCTGGATCTGGACGACGCCGCGGGCAGCGAGGCGTGTCGGGAGCGGGTCGACGGCCGCCGGGAGACCCAGGGACGCCCGGAACCGGTTCTCCGATCCCCGCGATGCCGCCCAGGTGAGCCGGTCCGCCGCGCGCCAGCTGAGCCGATCCACCGTGGCGGGGAGCTGTCGGTGCGTGGGAACCGCACAGATGACGCCGTTCTCGCTCATCGCACAGAACCGCATCGTGGCCAGGCGCGCCCCGTGCCGCTCGGCGAGCGCGAGGCACCGCTCCTGCCCCAGTGGGCCACTGACGATCGACTCGATCCCGCCGTCGTCGGCGAGAGCGGCCACCGCGGCGGCGAGGTCCGCGTCGAAGCGGGCGAAGCCCTCGCGCACCTGGGCGGCGGCGAGACGGACCTTCGTGATCGGGTTGCCCGTGGCGAGCGTCGCGCGCCCGCGGTCACTGTCCCAGTAGGACTCGCTGTCCGCACCGACACCGACACCCCGCAGGCCGAGCCCGGTGACGAAGTCGACGTAGTTGGGCGGCACGAGCATCGTGACATCGTGGCCACGCCGGGAGAGTTCGAGTCCCAGGCATGCCCCGGGCTGCACATCCCCCCGGCTGCCGTAGAACGACAACGCGATTCGCATGAGATGAGGCTAATGCGGTGTGGTGCCCCCGGCAGGATTCGAACCTGCGGCCTTCTGCTCCGGAGGCAGACGCTCTATCCCCTGAGCTACGGGGGCTCATCGGGCGCCGCAAGACTAGCGCACCCCGCAGACGCCACCCAAAGCCGGTGGTCGTGGAGCGGGGTCTCAGCCGGCCACGCCGAGCAGTTCGACGCGGGACCCGGATTCGGTCCGCACGACGTGGAGCTGGGCCGGGATCCGGCTGCGCATCTCGTCGACGTGGCTGACCAGGCCGACGACCCGACCGTTGGACCGCAGGTCGTCGAGGACGACCATGACCCGCTCGAGTGTCTCGGGATCGAGACTGCCGAACCCCTCGTCGATGAACATGGTGTCGAGGACACGCCCACCCGCCTCGGACGAGACCACGTCGGCGAGACCGAGTGCCAGTGCCAGCGAGGCGAAGAAGGTCTCGCCGCCGGACAGCGTCGCGGCGGGCCGCACCACACCGGTGTACTCGTCCCGGATCGCGATCCCCAGACCCCCGCGACGGCCCCGTGTCCCCGCAGCGTCCGAGTGTTCGAACTCGTACCGCCCGCAGGACATCTCGTGCAGACGCGCTGACGCGGCCACCACGACCTCCTCCAGTCGCGCCGCGAGGACGAAGGACCGCAACGACATCGACCGGTTGTTCGAGCCCCGTCCCGAGACGACCTCGGCGAGCCCCGTCACCTCGTCGGCGCGAGCGCGTGCCGGGGTCATGTGGTCGACCGCGGCCCAGAACTGGGCGCAGTGGGTCTCGAGCTTCGTCACGCGGTCGGCCGCGAGTGCCGAGCGGCGTTGCGCATCGTCCCGCGTGTGCCGCGTGGCGTCTCGGGCAGCCCGGGCGCCGACGAGGTCGACCGGACCCGCAGCCACCGCGGCGACGACGTCCGAGTCGTCGAGAACGGCCTGCGCCGCGGTGCGTCGAGCCGTGAGCTGGGCCAGTGTCGACTCCCATCGGGTGATCTGATCGGGGTCGGCGAGCGCAGCCCGCGCGGTCGACATGTCGACGAAACCTGCCTCGACCGCCAGCGCCTGTGCCCGATCTGCCGCTGCGGTCGCCCTGTCGTTCGCGGAGTCCCAGCGCGCGGTCGCGTCGCGCAGCGCCACGGCCGCGCGACACAGGTCCGCGAGCTGTCCGCGGCGGGCGTCGACGCTGGAAGCGGTCCCCCGGGCGGCGTCGAGGTCGGCGTCGAGCTCTTGCAGCGCCGTGCGAACCGCCTGCGCGCGTTCGGTGCGGCCGGATTGATCGGCCTGCACCCGGCTCCGTTCGGCGGTCAGCGCCTCGACGGTGGACTCGACCTCGTCCGCCTGCGCGCGCAGGGTGGCCAGCTCGGCGGCGAGACGTTCGGCGTCGGCGACAGCCCGCCGGGCGTCGGCCATGGCGGCGGTCAACTCCGCCGTCGTGCGTTCTCCCAGCCGGGCACAGAGGCTGTCGTGTTCGGCCTGGACCTCGGTGAGGGCGACCTCGGTGCGCCGGGCCCGGTCCCCCGCCGCCGCCTCCGCGGCCTGCGCGGCGCGCTCGTCGGCGTCGGTGACCGGCGGCATGTCCCCATCGGCATGGGCCGGTGCAGGGTGGACCGTCGACCCGCACGCCGGGCACGGATCACCCGGGGCCAGACGCGCCGCGAGCTCGGCGGCCATGTTGGCGACGCGGCGCTCCCGGATGTCGACCAGGTTCTCCCGCGCCCCGAGGTGTGCCGTGCGCGCGGTCTCGGCCTCGACCCGTGCTGTCGCCAGCGGTCCGACGAGAGCGTCGCGACGGGTGGCGTCGGCGATGAGCGCGGACACCGCGGCCGCCTCGGCCCGCAGACCCGCGACCGTGGCGCCCGCGGCGGTCGCGGCCGAGATCCGTGTCGCGAGTTCGGCACGCCGCGTGGGCATCTCGTCCAGGTCCGCTGCGATGGCCGCGGAACGACGTCCGGCCTGCGCGGTGTCCGCCGCAAGTGTCGACAGTTCGGCCACCATCGCCGGCCGACCGGCCGCGCGTGCGGCGAGCGGTTCGAGACGGCCGGATTCCGCCGACCACCGGTCGACCGCGGCATCGATCGTGGCCGTCACATCGGTGGCGTCCGTCACGGCCGCGACGAGCGCCGCGCCCTCGGGGACGGCCGCGAGCGCAGCGCGCGCGGACGCCACGGCCCCGGCGAGGTGGTCACGGCGCGTCGCGGCGTCGGTGGCGTCGTCGAGGGCGGACCGCATGCCGGCGGCGCGACGGGCGGCATCGAGGATGTCGCCCGTCTCGTCGACGAGGGCGGCCTCGGCGTCGAGCGCTGCGATCTCGGCCTGTGCGGTCTGCGCGCGACGGATCTGCTCGTCGCGTCGGGTGCAGTCGTCGAGACGGGTCTGTGCCCGATCGGCCGCCAGCGCGGCGGCCGCGGCGTCGGCCCGTGCCCGGGCGGCGTCGACCCGAGCGGACTCCATCAGATCGGTCGCCCAGGCGATCTCGGGGTCTGCGGGCGACTCGACCCCGGCGATCGCCGAGATCTGGCCGGCGATCCGATCCGCGGACTGCGCCATCGCCTCGACCTCGGCGCGCACCGTCCGCGCGCGGTCACGCAACCACTCCTCGACCCCGCCGAAACGCTCGGTGTCGAACAGCTTCTCCAACAACGCTTCCCGCTGCTCGTTCTCCGCCCGGAGGAACCGTGCGAAGTCTCCCTGCGGCAGCAACACCACCTGGAAAAACTGGTCCGCGGACATCCCCAGCATCCGGGTGACCGTCTCGCCGATCTCGGGCAGACGGGTCAACTCGGGACCGGACCCGTCGAGCCACACCAGCGATCCACGGGCCTGGATGGTGCGGAACCCCTCGCCACGTCGCTTGGGGCGCCGGTGTTCCGGCGACCGGTCGATCCGGAGCCGTCGCCCGGCTAGGGTCGCCTCGAGCACCACACGCGGGACGGTGGCGGGATCAGCGTGGTCGGAGTGGAGGCGACGACCCTCGTGGCGGACACCCGGCACGCGCCCGAAGAGCGCGAACGCGACAGCGTCGAGGACGGTGGTCTTGCCGGCACCGGTCTGTCCGTGCAGCAGGAACAGGCCGTCGCCGCCGAGCACGTCGAAGTCGACGACGACCTCGTCGGCGAAGGGGCCGAACGCCTCCATCGTGATCCGGTGCAGTCTCACGCCGACACCTGCTCGTCGTCCGACTCCGTGACCGGCCCGCCTCCGGCGGGGAGTGCGAACAGCGCGAAGCTGCCGTCGTCCTCGAGGATCTCGGGCACGGGATCGACCGCGCTCTCGATCTCGCCGGTGGCGTCCGCCGCATCGGCGGTGTCGTGCGCATCGGTGCTGTCGACCACGACGGGCCGCGCCGTCTCGGACTCCGCCACCTCCGGTTCACCGACCACCGCATGCAGCGCCTCGGCGACGAGGGCCATCTCCCCCACCGACGGTGCGCTGCGCACGTCACCGAGGAACGAGCGCACGATCTCGGAGTCGGACCGACCGTGGACGCGGGATCGGTAGTCCCCCGCGTCGGTCGCGGTCGGACGGATCCACTCGACGTGCACCGCGTGGGCGAAGCGCGCGCGCAGTCGGCGCATCGCGTCGACCGGACGGATGGGATCGGTCAGTTCAGCACGGACGTAGGCGTTCTCGTGCCCCTCGAGTGCGGGGTCGCGCAGCAGATCGTCGAGATCGCCGCGCAGCGAGATCAGGTCGCGGACGACCGGCAGATCGTGGCGCCGCACCTCGGCGAGGCCGTGGGCGTCGAGATCGACGATCCAGACCGCCTTGCGGTGCGACCGCTCGCCGAACGAATACGCCAACAGCGAACCGCTGTACCGCACGGACGCGGTGATCTCCTGCGGGGTGTGGAGGTGTCCGAGGGCCACGTAGTCGACCCCGGAGAACGTCGACGTCCCCACCGTCTCCACACCGCCGACGCTGATGGATCTCTCCGATCCCGCGGACTCACCGCCCACCACGAATGCGTGGGCCACCACGACGGACCGGCGCGGGTGGTCCGCGAGGTGCGCGCGCACGGAGTCCATCGCGGCACCGAGGACCTCGACGTGGCCCCGGGCGTCCGGGACGCCGAGATGCACACGTGCAGCGTCCGGTTCGAGATACGGGATGCCGTAGACGGCGATCTCGCCGTGACGGTCCGACAGGACCACGGGACGGGCGATGCCGGCGCACGACGTCCGCAGATGCAGTCCCCCCGCGGCGGCGAAGGACGAGCCGACCCCGAGTCGTGTCGGCGAGTCGTGGTTGCCCGACGTCACGATGATCTCCGCACCGGCCTCGCGGATGTCGGCCAGCGCCGCGTCGTACACGGCAACGGCATCCGCCGACGGGACGGAACGGTCGTACACATCGCCCGCGACGATCACGGCGTCGACCGATTCCCGCGCCACCACCGCGGCGACATCGCGCAGGGCGCGACGCTGGTCGTCGAGGAGGTCGACGCCGTGGAAGGTCCGGCCGAGGTGCCAGTCGGAGGTGTGCAGGAACCGCATGGGCTCACCGTAGGGCCCACCCCCGACACGATCCGGGACCCGCGGTGGGCGTGTGGATACTGGATCGGGTGAGTTCCCCCGCACCACAGCGTGCCCTGTCGGCACTGTCCGGCGTCGTCGCCGCCGGCGTGGCCCTCGGGGTGGGTCAGTTCGTCGCCGCGTTCCTGGACCGCGCAGCGGGTCCGCTCCTCGCGGTCGGCTCCGCCACGATCGACGCGACGCCGACGCCTGTGCGCGAGTTCGCGATCGACACGTTCGGTACCGGGGACAAGACCGCGCTGATCGTCGGGACGTGCATCGTCATCGCGGTGATCGCCGCGGTGGCGGGTTCGGTGGAGCGCCCTCGGAGACCGTGGGGCAGTGTCGTGTTCGTCGCGTTCGGCGTTCTCGGGGTCGTCGCCGCGACCACTCGCGCCGGAGCCGGTGTCGCGTGGTTCCTGCCGACCGTCGTCGGCGTCGCCGCCGGCATCGTCGTCCTGCGCATCTCCGTGCGACGTCTCGCCGACCCCACCGGGCCGTCGGTCCCGGGCGGTGCGACGAACCGTCGGACGGTCCTGCTCGGTCTCTCGGGAGCGGGCATCGGCGCGGTGGTGGCCGGGGTCGTCGGGTCCGTGCTCGACCACATGCTCAACGACGTCGGTCGCGACCGGTCCGGTTTCACGGTCCCGCGTGCCACGGCCTCCCTCGATCCCCCGTCCGCCGACGGCGACGACCCCGCCGGGTTCATCACCCGTCCGGCGGACTTCTACCGCATCGACACCGCGCTGCGGCCGCCCCAGGTCACCGCGGAGGGGTGGTCTCTGCGGATCCACGGCATGGTCGACAGGGAGGTCCGCATCGACATGGACCGACTGCGTTCCATGCCCGCCGTGGAGAAGACGGTCACGCTCACCTGCGTGTCGAACGAGGTCGGTGGCGACCTCATCGGCACCGCGCGGTGGACGGGGTACCGCCTGCGCGACCTCATCGCGATGGCCGGCCCGTCGTCCGACGCGGACATGGTCCTGTCGACCAGCGCCGACGGTTTCACCGCAGGCACCCCGATCGAGGCACTCACCGACGACCGCGGGTCACTCCTGGCCGTCGGGATGGACGGCGCCCCGCTCCCGGTCGAGCACGGCTACCCCGCACGGATGGTGGTGCCCGGTCTCTACGGCTACGTCTCGGCCACGAAATGGGTCGTCTCCCTGGAGGTCACACGGTTCGACCGCGCGACGGCCTATTGGACCGACCGTGGATGGGCCGAGAAGGGCCCCATCAAGACGAGCTCGCGCACCGACGTCCCCCGCGACGGGGCCACCGTCGGACGCGGTCGCGTGCAGGTGGCCGGCGTCGCCTGGGCACAGGGACGGGGGATCGACCGGGTACAGGTGCGCGTCGACGACGGGGCGTGGAACACGGCGACCGTGCTCGCCCCCGACATGCTCGACGCCTGGAGGCTGTGGCGCTGGACGTGGGACGCGCCCCCCGGCGCCCACACGCTCACCGTCCGCGCGTTCGACGGCGACGGTCGTCAGCAGTCGGCGGTGCCGGCGCCACCCATCCCCGACGGCGCCTCGGGCCTGCACACCATCTCGGTCACGGTGACCTGATGTCGCCGGCCGCGACGGTCCGACCGTCCGGCGCGACCGGGTCCCCGGGCACCGCCAGCGCGACCGCCCAGTCGACCAACAGCTCACAGGATCGCGCCGCTGCCTCGTCGTCGCGGTCGACGAGCCACCACTGGAACACCCCGTAGATGGTCTGCACCGCACACCGCACGACGTCGCGTTCCCTGCCCTGCCAGTGCATCCCGGTGCGTTCCCCGACCGTCGCCAGGAACCGCGCCCCGTAGAGCTCGGCCAGCTCGTGCTGATGACGTGTGTTCGCCCGCGCAGCCGACCCGGCCGGGCTCCGCAACGACTCGACCACCGACTCCACCAGCACCATCCACCGACCCGGCGACTCGCGGGTGAGGGCCAGCACGGAGACGACGGTCCCGGAGACGGCGGCGTGCAACGCCTCCCGGCCAGCTCGGGCGGCCGTGCCGTCCGACGTCCCGGCGATCAGCGGGTTCCCGGAGACGAACGCGTCGAGATGACGGGTCATGGCCGTGCCGACCACCGCGGCCATCAGCTCGTCCTTGCCCGCGAAGCAGTAGTGCACGATGCCGAGTGAGACCCCGGCGGCGTCCGCGACGCCCCGCACGGTGACCGCCGCCAGTCCCGAGTCCTCGGCGATCCGCAGCGCGCAGTCGACGAGTTGCTCACGGCGTTGATCGATCGTCAGCCGAGACAGCATGCGTGCAGTACATCCGACGCGGGCTCGGGGGGTCAATCGCGACCCCGTCGCGGGGGTCGCCCGGGGTCTGCGATCAGACCTTCGTCGTGACGTCGGCCGGGTTCGACGGCTCCACCACGGGTGCGGCGTCCTGCACCGGGGCCACCGGGGCGGCGGTCATGTGGCGCGGCCGGGCGAAGAACACCGCGGCGACGACGCCGAGGAGCAAGACGGCCGCAGGAAGATAGATCGACTGGCCCATCGCGTCGGAGAAGCCCGGCTTGGCGATCGCCGGGAGCGTCCCCGTCGACCCGGCGGCGACGCTCGCCCCGGGGAACTCGGCGGCCAACCGGGTCTGCAGCAGCGCCCCGACCGCGGCGCTGCCGAGCACCGACCCCACGACACGCAGCGTGTTGTAGACGCCGGCACCGGCACCGGCCTGCGTCATCGGCAGGTTGCGGTTGGCCGTCGCGGCCAACGGCGCCCAGATGCCCGCGCTGGCGATGCCCATCAGACACACGGGGATGATCAGCTGCCACACGGGCGTCGCCGGCTGCGCCAGGTAGCCCAGCAGGGCGACGGCGACCGCGTTCAGCAGCAGCGACCCGCCGATGATCCAGCGGGGATGCGTGGTGTCCACCAGGCGCCCGACGACCGGCGCGAGGATGCCCGTGAGCACGGCCATCGGGACCAGGACCAGCGCCGAGCGCGTCGGGGACATGCCGCCGACGAGCTGCAGGTAGAACATCATCGGCACCATCAGGCCCGCGGTGGCGAAGCCCATCGTCGCGATGCCGATGTTCGCCAGCGAGAAGTTGCGGTCCCGGAACAGGGACAGCGGCACCAGCGGCTGACCCCGGACCTTCGTCTGCCACCAGACGAAGACGCCCAGGATCGCGACCCCGGCGACGGCGAGGATCCAGATCCAGGCGGCCCAGTCGTACTTCTCGCCGTCCTGGATCGCGAACACCAGGGCACCCAGGCCCACCGCGCTGAGCAGGACGCCGATGATGTCGAAGTCGCGGCCGGTGGTGTCGACCGTCGGGACCAGCCACCAGGCCAGTGCCAGACCGATGACCCCGACCGGCACGTTGACGAAGAAGATCCACTCCCACCCGAGGCTGTCGACGAGGACGCCCCCGGCCAGCGGGCCGACGAGGGTCGCGACACCGGCGACGGTCCCCCACACGCCCATCGCCGCCCCGCGTCGCTCCGCGGGGAACATGCGCGTGATCAGGGACATGGTCTGCGGCGTGATGAGCGCGGCGCCGAGGCCCTGCAGGGCGCGCGCCGCGATCAGTTCGCCGATGGATCCCGACAACCCGCACCACACGCTGGCGGCGGTGAACACGATCAGACCCGCCTGGTACATCAACTTGGGTCCGAAGCGGTCGCCCAGGCGCCCGGTGATGAGCAGCGGGACCGCGTAGGTGAGCAGGTAGGCGCTCGTCACCCAGATGACGCCGTTGAAGTCGGTGCGGAGGCTCTCCTGGATGTTCGGCTGCGCGACCGCGACGATCGTCATGTCCACGAGGATCATGAAGAAGCCGACGCACAGGGCCATGAGCGCAGCCCACGGCCGGTGGGTCACCGGGATGAACGGTCGGGGTGCGGTCATCGTGAGAACTCCTGTGTGGAATGGTCTGCGAAGGCGGGCGGGGTGCTCCCCGCAGCGGCGGTGGCGGGGTCGATGCAGGCGAAGTCGTCGTCGGTGAGCGGCCCGATGTCCGGCTGCGGCCCCACCGGCACGCGGGGTCGCTTCCATTCGAGCGACCCGTCGGCGAGGCGGTCCCGCAGTGCGCGGAGGTGATCGATCTGGGCACGCAGTGTGGCGGAGCGGCACCCGAGATCGAGCAGGAACATCTCCGGCACCCCACGGGCGAGTGCCTGTGTGTGGGCGACGGACCAGCGCTCACGGTCGGCGGCCATGTGCTCGAGACGGGTGTCGATCAGATCGACCACCTGCTCACGGGGCAGTTCGTGGGCCTGCGCGAGTGCGAGGTAGATGTCGCTGAACTCCACCGACGGGGTCGCCAACAACCCGGCGAGGTGCTCACGCACCGCGGTGGACCCCTCCGGTGTGACGGCGTAGACGGTGCGTTCGGGCCGGTTGCCGGCGCGCTCGACGTCGTCGACCCGCACCAGCCCACGCTCCTCGAGGCGGGACACGGCGTGGTAGAGCGTGCCCGGCCGGATGTTGGCGAACCGGTCCTCCTTGCGACTCACCAGCACCTGCAACAGCTCATAGGGGTGCATGGCGCGTTCGTCGAGAGCGCAGAGCACGAGAACCGACAGCGGGGTCAGACCCGTGCCATCGCATCGTCGTGCCGCCACGGCAACCCTCCTGCCTCGAATACTCCACGTGGAATATTTACAGGCCGAGCACCCGGCGGCAACTCGGACAGCGCTCGCGGCGGCGCGGGCTAATCTGGCCTGGATGAGCGAACACGGATCGCCGACCGGGACCCCGGCGGACACCAGCACCGACGGCAGCGGCGACGGGAGCGAGGCCTGGTCGAAGCCGGGCACCTACGTGAACCCCGGGACGGACTTCGTCCGCGACACCAACTACATCGAGACCCGCATCACGCGCGACGGTGCGGACGGGTACCCCGTCGAGCCCGGCCGCTACCGGCTCGTCGTGGCCCGGGCCTGTCCGTGGGCGAACCGCGCGATCATCGTGCGCCGCCTGCTCGGCCTCGAGGACGCGATCTCCATGGGCCTGTGCGGGCCCACCCACGACCCGGACTCCTGGACGTTCGACCTCGACCCCGGCGGCGTCGACCCCGTGTTGAAGATCCCCCGCATCAAGGACGCGTACCTGGCGCGGTTCCCGGACTACAGCAAGGGGATCACCGTCCCCGCGATGGTCGACGTGCCCACCGGACAGGTGGTGACCAACAACTTCCCGCAGATGACGATCGACATGTCGCTGGAATGGACCGACCACCATCGCGAGGGCGCCCCCCAGCTCTATCCCGAACATCTGCGCGCCGAGATCGACGACGTCAACGCCGGGATCTTCACCGAGATCAACAACGGCGTGTACCGCTGCGGGTTCGCGGGCAGCCAGCGCTCCTACGAGCGCGCCTACGCACGGCTCTTCGACCACCTCGACGTGATCGCCGAACGACTCCGCGACCAGCGGTATCTGGTGGGCGACACCATCACCGAGGCCGACGTGCGGTTGTTCACCACGCTCGTCCGCTTCGACCCCGTCTACCACGGTCACTTCAAGTGCAACCGCGCGAAGCTCAGCGAGATGCCGGTGCTGTGGGCGTACGCACGAGACCTGTTCCAGACGGCCGGATTCGGCGACACGGTCGATTTCAGCCAGATCAAACGCCACTACTACGTGGTCCACTCCGACATCAACCCGACCGGGATCGTCCCGCTCGGGCCCGATCTCCGCGGGTGGCACACCCCGCACCACCGCGAGCAGCTCGGCGGCCGCCCGTTCGGCGAGGGCACGCCGCCACCACCACCACGCGCCGACGAGACCGTCGCCCTGCAGGACTGGGCACCGCGGTGAGCCGCGACCGTGGGGGCGCGATCGTCGGTGTCATCGACCGCGCACAACGTCTGCAGGCTCCGGCGGTGGCCGCCTACGTCCGCCGCCTTCGGTCGGCACACCCCGACGAGTCCCCGGCGCAGGTGATCGCCCGCGTCGAGCGGCGGTACCTGACGACCGTGATCTCGTCGGGCGGCGCGGCCGGCGCCACCGCGGCGGTGCCGGGCGTCGGGACACTCGCGTCCATCGGCGCCATCGGCGCGGAGTCGGCCTTCTTCATCGAGGCATCGGCCCTGCTGGCCCTCGCGGTCGCGGAGGTCCACGGGATCCCGGTCGCCGACGCCGACCGACGACGCACCCTGGTGCTCGCGGTGGTCCTCGGCGAGGAGGGTGTCCTGGCCCTCGGCAAGGCTCTGGGGTCGAGGAACAACCCGCTGGGCCGGCTGGCAGGCGGGTCGTTGAACGGTCCCGCGCTGCGCAGTCTGAACAAGACCCTTCTCAAGCGCGTGGTGAAGAAGTACGCGGCCCGTCGTGCTCCCCTCATGGTCGGGAAGATGCTGCCCGCGGGTGTCGGTGCGGCGGTGGGCGGTGCGGGCAACCGCGCCCTGGGCAAGAGGATCATCGCCAACGCGCGCGACGCGTTCGGTCCGCCGCCCGCGGCCTGGACTGTCGCGATCGGGTCGGACGGGGCGGGGTCGGACGGGACGGCCGCCATCACGCGGGACGCCCACACCCACGATCGGTGACGGGCGGCTGGATCCGGCGACTCGTCCGGGAGTGCGCCCGTCACCGCGCGCTGGTGACGATCACGCTGGTGGTCACCGCCATCGGCGTCGCGATCGACCTCACCGTCCCGCTGGTCACCCGGGCGGCCATCGACACCGCGACCGGCGCGGCATCGCACGGGTTCTCCATCAGCACACTCGGATTCGCCCTCGTGGGTCTCGGGGTGGTGCGGTTCGCCGCGCAGTTCGCCCGGCGGCTGACCGCCGGGCGGTTGTCACTGACCGTGCAGAACGTCCTGCGGACGTCCATCCTCGCCACGCTGCTCCGGCTCGACGGCCCCGCCGTGAACCGGATCGTCACCGGCCAGGTGGTGTCCCGCTCCATCTCCGATCTGCAGCTCGTGCAGGGACTGCTGTCGATGGTGCCGCTGTCGTTGGGTGCCGTCGTCCAGGTCGTCCTCGCCCTCGGCGTGATGGCGTACCTGTCACCCCTGCTGACCCTCGTCGCCCTGCTGGTCATCCCGGCGGTCACGGTCGTCGCCTTCCGCACCCGGCGGGCGCTCTTCGCCGCCACGTGGTCGGCGCAGCAGACCGCCGCCGACGTCGCACAGCACGTGGAGGAGACCGTCACCGGCGTCCGCGTGGTGAAGGGGTTCGGCCAGGAGGACCGGTCGGTCGACGAACTCGCCGACCACGGGAGACGGCTGTTCTCGCAACGGATCCGGGCGGCCCGCATCAACTCCCGCTTCTCACCGACGATGAACGCGATCCCCCAGGTGGCGCTCGTGGCCATCGTCGCCCTCGGCGGGGTGCTCACCGCGCGCGGTGACATCACCGTCGGCACGTTCCTCGCGTTCGCCACGTACGTGACGACGATGACCGGACTCGCGCGCCTGCTGACGAACCTCGTGGTGTCGGCGCAGCTCGCGCGTGCTGCGGTCGAGCGCGTCTACGACGTGATCGACCACCCCACCGACCCGCGCTGGTCCGCGACGACGGGGACCGGCACGACCGGCACCGTCGGCGTGCGTCTGACCGACGTCGACGTCGACCTGCCCGACGGCAGCCCGCTCTTCCGGGGGTTGACCCTCGCCGTGGAACCGGGTGAGGCCGTCGCGATCGTGGGACCACCGGGATCGGGCAAGTCCACGCTGGCCGCGGTGCTGGCCGGGCTCGCTCCCGCCCGGTCCGGGTCCGTCGTCCTCACCGACACCGCCTCCGGGACGGTGGTCGACGTCGGTTCCGCCGATCTCGACGACATCCGGTCACGGCTGGGGATCGCCTTCGACGACCCGTTCCTCTACTCGGACACCATCGCGACCAACATCGCCCTGGGCCCCTCCGCCGACGCCGATCCCGAGGAGGTGCGCCGACGCGTCGAACGCGCAGCACGCCGCGCGTCCGCCCACGACTTCATCAGCGCTCTGCCCGACGCGTACGACACCGTCGTCGGTGAGCGCGGACTGACGTTGTCGGGCGGACAGCGACAACGGATCGCACTGGCCCGCGCGCTGTTCGTCGATCCACCCGTCCTCGTGCTCGACGACGCCACCTCGGCCGTCGACGCCACGACGGAGGCCGCGATCCTGGGGGAACTGCGCAGCACACCCGGTCGGACGCTGGTGCTCATCGCCCACCGGCGGTCGACCCTCGCCCCGGTCGACCGCGTCCTCGTCCTCGACGAGGGGCGCGTCGTCGACTCCGGGACCCCGGCCGAGGTGGCCGAACGCTCCCCGTTGTTCCGGTCCCTCATGGCCGACCCCACGGGGCCGCAGGAGATCGACCCCGCCACGGCCGTCACCGCCACGCCCACACCACAGGCGCTCTGGCCCGACGACACCGCCGACGCCGGCGTCGAGGTCGGGGAGCGCATCCGCCGAGCTCCCCCGACCCGATCCGGCCGCCGCGGTGGCGGCGGCGGGATGTCGGGCGCACTGGGATCCATGCCCGCCACCCCCGCGCTGCTCGAGGCCGTCGCCGAACTGCCCCCGGCCGACGAGGACCCGAGGGTGGACGAGCAGGAGGCCCGTCTCCCGGACCCCCGGTTCTCCCTGCGCGGTCTCCTCCGACCCGTGCGCGCGCTGCTCGCCGTCGCGATCGTCGCGGTCGCCGTCGACACGGCCACCGGACTCGCGTTCCCGACGTTGGCGCGCATCGGCATCGACGCCGCGACCGACGATCACCTCGCGACGCTCTGGCTCACCACCGCGGCCGGTCTCGTGGCGGTCGCGATCGGGTGGATCGCGTTGTCGGCGACCACCATCACCAGCGCCCGTGCCGGTGAACGCGTCCTGTTCCGCCTTCGCGTCCGCAGCTACGCGCATCTACAGCGACTCGGACTGGACTACTACGAGCGGGAGTTGTCCGGTCGCATCATGACCCGGATGACCACCGACATCGACGCGCTGTCGCAGTTCCTGCAGACCGGGCTGTCCACGACGGTCATCGCACTGCTGACGATCGTCGGGGTCGCGGCGGCTCTCATCGTCACCGACCCGTCACTGGGGGCGGTGGTCGTCGTGGCGCTCCTCCCGCTGGCCGTCGCGACCGTGGTGTTCCAACGGGTGGCGTCGCGGGCCTACTCGCGGTCACGGGAACTGGTCAGCGCCGTCAACGCCGACTTCCAGGAGAACGTCGCGGGTCTGCGCACCACCACGACCTACCGCAACGAGGGGCGCGCACGAGCACGCTTCGGTGAGCTCGCCGGCCGCTACGTCGAGGCCCGGATGGTCTCCCAGCGGGCGATCTCTGTGTACTTCCCGTTCATCACGTTCGTGTCCGACATGGCCACAGCCGCCGCCGTGGGGCTCGGCGCGGCACAGGTGGCCTCGGGTGAGACGCAACCCGGGACCATCGTCGCGTTCGTCCTCTACCTCGGGATGCTGTTCGGTCCCGTCCAACAACTCAGCCAGGTGTTCGACGGCTACCAGCAGGCGGTGGTCGGCCTCCGCCGCATCGGCGACCTGCTGCGCACCCCGAGCAGCGTCTCCGACGACGGCGCACCCGGGCACCGCGGCAGGGACGCGGTTTCGCCGGTGTCGGGACCGGCCGGTCACGCCCAGCTCGACGCCGTGCGGTTCCGTTACGCGGGTGCGGCCGACGACGCCCTGCGCGGCGTCGACCTCGACATCCCCGCGGGGTCCTCGCTGGCCCTGGTCGGGCAGACCGGCGCCGGGAAGTCGACGATCGTCAAACTGCTGGCCCGGTTCTACGACCCCACCGCGGGCAGCGTGCGCCTCGACGGCCGAGACATCCGCGACGTCCCGCTGCACACCCACCGCGCCCGACTGGGCGTCGTGCCCCAGGAACCGCACCTGTTCACCGGCACCATCGCCTCGAACATCGCCTACGGCGACCCGACGGCGTCGCGCGCGCGCATCGAGGCGGCCGCGGCGGCGGTCGGCGCCCTGGACACGATCGCCGGGCTCCGGGGTGGGATGACCCACCGCGTCGGGGAGCGCGGACAGGGACTCTCGGCCGGTCAGCGGCAACTCATCGCGCTCGCGCGGGCGGAACTCGTCGACCCCGACCTGCTGCTCCTCGACGAGGCCACCGCCACCCTCGACCAGGCCACCGAACGCCGCGTGCTCGAGGCGGGTCGGCGTCTGGCGAGGTCGCGGACCTCGGTCATCGTGGCCCACCGTCTCGCGACCGCCGCTCGCGCGGACAGGATCGCGGTGGTCTCCGACGGACAGATCGTCGAGGCGGGAACGCATGAGGAGCTCCTGGCGTTGGACGGCAGGTATCGGGTCCTCTGGGACACCGGGTCGGCAACGGGGCCGACCTCCGCCGACACCGCCGTCGCTGTGGCCGCCGGGAGCGGTCGAGAGACCGACTCGCGATAGGCCGAGCCCGTATGCGACGCAGGTGGGCGGGGACTAGCCTGGCGGTGGTACCTCGGACGACCGGGGCCGGCGGTTCATCGACCGCCTGCCCACCGCGAGCGGTCACCGACGACGACGCCGGGCGTCCGGGCAATCCCCGACGACCGACCGGTTCGGACACGACACCACTCCGACACGACGCGACGATCAGGGAATAGAGGCGAGAATCTGCCGTGAGCAGTTCGGTTTCAGACTTCGGACAGAACGAGTGGCTGGTGGAGGAGATGTACCAGCGATTCCGTGAGGATCCCGATTCGGTCGACCGGAGCTGGCACGACTTCCTCGAGTCCTACACACCGCCGGCGGACTCACCCGCCGTCACCAACGGGTCGTCCTCGAACGGCTCGCACGCCCCGTCGCGCTCCGCGTCCGGTACGTCGAACGGCAGCCCGTCGCCCGCGAGCGTGACCGAGGCACCCGCCACGAAGGCGGCCTCGGGACAGGCCGTGGAGAGCCGTGACGGCTCGGCCGCATCGGCGTCCGAGGCCGGCGACACCCCCACCACGGGGACGGCGCCGCACGCGACGACCCCGATCAAGAAGGACTCGGCGCCGAAGGACTCGGTCGGCGACAAGGCGGCACCGGCGAAGGACGCGCCCGCCAAGAGCCCCGAGAAGAAGCAGCCGGCGCCGGAGAAGAAGGCCGCCTCGAACGGCTCGGCGGCGGACAAGAAGGCGCCCGCCAAGGCCACCGGTGGTGAGTCGACTCCCGCGGAGGACACCTCGAAGGTGCTCCGCGGTGCGGCGGCCGCGGTCGCCAAGAACATGGCGCTGTCGTTGCAGATCCCGACCGCCACGAGCGTCCGGGCGATCCCGGCCAAGCTGATGATCGACAACCGCGTCGTCGTCAACAACCACCTCGCCCGCACCCGCGGCGGCAAGATCTCGTTCACCCACATCCTGGGCTACGCGATCGTGCAGGCGGTCAAGTCGTTCCCGAACATGAACCGGCACTTCGACGAGGTCGACGGCAAGCCGAACGCGATCTCACCGGCGCACATCAACCTGGGCCTCGCGATCGACCTGCCGGGCAAGGACGGCAGCCGGTCGCTCGTCGTGGCGGCGATCAAGAACACCGAGACGATGAAGTTCGGCGAGTTCCATGCCGCCTACGAGGACATCGTCAAGCGCGCCCGCGACGGCAAGCTGACCGCGGACGACTTCTCCGGGGTCACCATCTCGCTGACCAACCCCGGCACGATCGGCACCGTGCACTCCGTGCCGCGGCTGATGAAGGGCCAGGGCGCGATCATCGGCGCCGGCGCGATGGAGTACCCGGCCGAGTTCCAGGGTGCCAGCGACGAGCGGATCGCCGAGATGGGCGTCGGCAAGCTGATGACGCTCACCTCCACCTACGACCACCGCATCATCCAGGGCGCGGAATCGGGCGACTTCCTCCGCACGATCCACAACCTCCTCCTCGACGACGCGTTCTACGACGAGATCTTCACCGCGTTCCACATCCCGTACGAGCCGATCCGCTGGCGCAAGGACATCGCCTCCCCCGCGGTCGACAAGAACGCGCGTGTGCTCGAGCTCATCGCGGCCTACCGCAGCCGCGGTCACCTCATGGCCGACATCGACCCGTTGATGATCGACTCCGACGCCCGCGCAGCGCACCCCGATCTCAACGTCCTCACCTACGACCTGACGCTGTGGGACCTCGACCGCGACTTCAAGGTCGGTGGCTTCCACGGCCAGGACACGATGAAGCTGCGCGACATCCTGTCGGTGCTGCGCGACGCCTACTGCCGCCACGTGGGGGTGGAGTACACCCACATCCTCGAGCCGGAGCAGCAGCAGTGGCTGCAGGAGCGCGTGGAGATCAAGCACTCCAAACCGCCTGTGGGCGAACAGAAGTACATCCTGAGCAAGCTCAACGCCGCCGAGGCGTTCGAGACGTTCCTGCAGACCAAGTACGTCGGCCAGAAGCGGTTCTCGCTCGAGGGCGCCGAGACCGTCATCCCGATGATGGACGGCGTCATCGACCAGAGCGCCGAGCACGGGCTCGACGAGGTCGTGATCGGCATGCCGCACCGCGGGCGTCTCAACGTCCTCGCCAACATCGTCGGCAAGCCGTACTCGAAGATCTTCTCCGAGTTCGAGGGCAACCTGAACCCTTCGCAGGCGCACGGTTCCGGTGACGTGAAGTACCACCTCGGCGCCGAGGGCAAGTACTACCAGATGTTCGGCGACAACGAGATCAACGTCTCGCTGACCGCGAACCCGTCTCACCTCGAGGCCGTCGACCCGGTCCTCGAAGGTCTGGTGCGGGCCAAGCAGGACATGCTCGAGCGGCCCGACGAGGCGTTCACCGTGCTGCCCCTCATGCTCCACGGGGACGCGGCGTTCGCCGGACAGGGTGTCGTCGCCGAGACGCTGAACCTCGCCATGCTGCCCGGTTACCGCACCGGCGGCACCGTCCACATCGTCGTCAACAACCAGGTCGGGTTCACCACCGCGCCGGAGCACTCGCGTTCCACCGAGTACTGCACCGACGTCGCGAAGATGATCGGTGCGCCGATCTTCCACGTCAACGGTGACGATCCCGAGGCGTGTGTGTGGGCCGCGAAGCTCGCCGTCGACTACCGCCAGGCGTTCCACAAGGACGTCGTCATCGACCTCGTCTGCTACCGCCGCCGCGGTCACAACGAGGGCGACGACCCGTCGATGACGCAGCCCGCCATGTACGACGTGATCGACACCAAGCGCGGTGTCCGCAAGAGCTACACCGAGGCGCTGATCGGCCGCGGCGACATCTCCACCAAGGAGGCAGAGGACGCCCTACGGGACTACCAGGGTCAGCTGGAGCGGGTGTTCAACGAGGTCAAGGAACTCGAGAAGTTCACCCCGGCCCCGAGCCCGTCGGTCGAATCCGACCAGCAGCTCCCCCAGAAGCTCATGACCGGCATCGACGTGTCGGTCGTCGAGGCCATCGGCGACGCGTTCGCCTCGGTCCCCGAGGGCTTCTCACCGCATCAGCGTGTGAAGCCTGTGCTGACGCGACGTCAGGAGATGTCCCGTGAGGGCGGCATCGACTGGGCGTTCGGCGAGCTGCTCGCGTTCGGATCGCTGGTCCACGAGGGCCGCACGGTCCGGTTGTCCGGACAGGACAGTCGACGCGGCACGTTCTCCCAGCGGCACTCGGTCATCATCGACCGCAAGACCGGCCAGGAGTACACCCCGCTCAACCAGGTCGTGCAGACCGAGGGCGAGCAGTCGGGCGGACGGTTCCTCGCCTACGACTCGCCGCTCTCTGAGTTCGCGGTGGTCGGTTTCGAGTACGGCTACTCGGTCGGCAACCCCGACGCGATGGTGGTGTGGGAGGCGCAGTTCGGCGACTTCGTCAACGGCGCGCAGTCGATCATCGACGAGTTCATCTCGTCCGGTGAGGCCAAGTGGGGCCAGCTGTCCGACGTCGTGCTGCTCCTGCCGCACGGCCACGAGGGCCAGGGTCCCGACCACACGTCCGGTCGGATCGAGCGGTTCCTGCAGCTGTGCGCGGAGGGATCGATGACCGTCGCGCAACCGTCGACCCCGGCAAGTCATTTCCACCTGCTGCGTCGACATGTCCTCGACGGCATCAGCCGGCCGCTCGTCGTGTTCACCCCGAAGTCGATGCTGCGCAACAAGGCCGCGACCAGCCCCGTCGAGGAGTTCACGGACGGCAAGTTCCTCTCGATCATCGACGACCCCTCGGTCGCCGACGACGCGGCGGAGAAGGTCACCCGGGTGTTGCTCGTCAGCGGCAAGCTCTACTGGGATCTCGCCGCCCGCAAGAAGAAGGACGGCCGCGAGGACATCGCCATCGTGCGGGTCGAGCAGCTGTACCCGATCCCGCACCGGCGGTTGGCCCAGACCCTGGAGCGCTACCCCAACGCCGCCGACAAGCGCTGGGTGCAGGACGAGCCGGC
Organism: Williamsia deligens; assembly: GCF_024171765.1. Taxonomy (GTDB): domain Bacteria; phylum Actinomycetota; class Actinomycetes; order Mycobacteriales; family Mycobacteriaceae; genus Williamsia_A; species Williamsia_A deligens. The sequence goes on along the minus strand of NZ_JAMTCI010000005.1, from coordinate 105,162 downwards.
CAACCAGGGCCCCTGGCCGTTCCTCGGCCTCAACCTGCCCGAGGTCCTGCCCGAGCACTTCGGATCCGGGTTCACCCGGGTCTCGCGGCGCGCGATGTCGGCGCCGTCGTCGGGCTCGAGCAAGGTCCACGCGGTCGAGCAGCAGGAGATCCTGGACAAGGCATTCGAATGACCCTGCCGGGTCGGGGCGTTCGAGTGACCTAGTCCGACCTGATCGGCGACCGGCCGCTCATCCGACAACTCGTCGGGTGGGCGGCCGGATCCGTCTGTGCAGTCGGATCAGGTGGTGGCGGCGAGAACCGTGTCGGGGACGTGGGATCCCGACATCTCCCCCGCCACGGCCCCGAGGCTGGGCAGGGCCACGGTGATCAACTCGAGCAGTTCGTCCCGGGTGACGGTCGGATCGGTGAGCCAGCGGATGGTGACGTCCTCGGAGAACGCGAGCCACCCGTTGATCGCCAACTCCACCAGCGGCGTCGGCTCGAGGCCGACGAGCTGCACGCTGCCGAGCGTCCGGCGCACCATCACCGACCGGGTCTCGTCGAACACCGCCTGCATCGTCGGGTCCGACGACGCCGAGCCGCGCATCAGTGCGAGGTAGAGGTTCCGGTTCTGAGTCACGAAGTCGACGAAGCCGCGGATGGTCCCGCGCAGCACCTCGATGGGGTCACCCAGTTCGAAGTCGGGCTCGGTCGCCTGCAGCATCCGCTGCGACTGCTCACGAGCCATCGCGACGTGGAAGTCCTGCTTGGTGTCGAAGTAGTGGAAGATCAGGGCGCGCGACACCCCGACGGCCTCGGCGACGGCCTCCACCGACACGTGGTCGAGCGGGCGGTCGGCCGCCATCGCCAGACCCTCTTCGATCAGCTGCAACCGCCGGGCCTCGGGGGTCATGCGGGTGCGCTTCGAGCCGGTCATGACCCCATCATACTGACTGATGGTCAATAGTCTATTGACCGGGCGTCAATACTGTGTACGATCTTACCCATGAACGATGTCAAGGTCGCCGTCGTCGGCGCCGGATTCTCCGGCATGGGCGCGGCCATCACCCTCAGCCAGAACGGTTTCGACGACTTTCTCGTCCTCGATCGCGGTTCGGACTTCGGCGGCACATGGCGCGACAACACCTATCCCGGTGCCGCCTGCGACGTCCCCTCGCACCTCTACTCGTACTCCTTCGAGCTGAACCCGGACTGGTCACGCTCGTTCTCCAAGCAGGCCGAGATCCACGCGTACATCAACCGCGTCGCCGACAAGTACGACCTGCACGCCCACACCTGGTTCCGCACCGAGGTGACCGACGCCCGCTGGGACGAGTCGCAGGGTCGCTGGATCATCAGCACCGATCACGCCACCGAGGGCAAGCGCGAGGTCCGCGCGGAGATCCTCGTCGGCGCGATCGGCCCGCTGTGCGAGCCGCGACTGCCCGACATCGAGGGCATCGAGGGATTCACCGGCGCCATCTTCCACTCGGCCCGGTGGGACCACGACACCGATCTGACCGGCAAGCGCGTCGCTGTCATCGGCACCGGCGCGTCCGCCGTGCAGATCATCCCGGAACTCGCCGGCAAGGTCGCCCACATGGACGTCTACCAGCGCACGGCTCCCTGGGTCCTGCCCCGCGCGGACCGCGAGTACACCAAGCTGGAGCACTGGATCTTCAACAACATCCCCGGCGCGCAGCGTCTGTCGCGCACCGGCATCTACCTCGGGCACGAGCTCGTGTCCTACGGCCTGACCCACCGCCCCGACGTCCTGCGCCCGGCGCACGCGATCGGCCGCGCGAACATCCGTCGCGGCATCGCCGACGCCGCGAAGCGCAAGAAGGTCACCCCGAAGTTCAAGGTGGGCTGCAAGCGCATCCTGCTCTCGAACACCTACTACCCCGCGCTCGGGCAGGACAACGTCGACATCGTCACCGACGGCATCGCGAAGGTGACCCCCACCGGCATCGTCAGCCGTGACGGGACGACCCGCGAGATCGACGCCATCGTGGTGGCCACCGGCTTCCACGTGACCGACTCCCCGGGGTTCGAGCACATCGTGGGACGCGAGGGCGAGAGCCTCGCCCAGGTGTGGGCGCGCGACGGCATGGCCGCCTACAAGGGGTCCACCGTGCACGGGTTCCCCAACATGTTTTTGATGATCGGGCCGGCCACCGGCCTCGGCCACACCTCCATGGTGTTCATGATCGAGTCGCAGCTGAACTACCTGGCGGACTGGCTGAAGACCGTGCGCCGCAACGACATCACGCGGACCGAGGTGCGGGCCGACGTGCAGCGCGAGTACAACCGCGAGGTGCAGTCGACCCTGCAGACGAGCGTCTGGGAGAACGGCGGGTGCTCGAGCTGGTACAAGGACAGCTTCGGCAACATCACGACCCTGTGGCCCGGCTTCACCTTCAACTACCGTAAGGCGACCAAGCAGTTCGACCTGGACGCCTACGAGACGCACCGCGCCGGCACCGACCGGTCGTCGGCGCCGCAACCCGCGTCCACGAACGCCTGACACGGAGGACCACATCCGATGAAGAACTTCTCCGGCAAGGTCGTCGTCGTCACCGGCGCCGCCAGCGGCATGGGACGCGACCTGGCACTGCAACTGGCCGACAAGGGTGCGCGCCTGGCCATCTCCGACATGAACCCCACCGGGCTCGAGGAGACGGCGGCGATGCTCGAGGCCAAGGGCGCCGATGTGCACAGCCAGCTGCTCAACGTCGCCGAGCGTGAGGCGGTCCTGGAGTACGCGGAGACCGTCGCGGCACACTTCGGCAAGGTCAACGCGATCTTCAACAACGCCGGGATCGCGCACCACGGCGAGGTCGAGTTGACGGACTTCAAGACCTACGAGCGGGTCATGGACGTCGACTACTGGGGCGTCGTCAACGGGACGAAGGCGTTCCTGCCGCACCTGATCGCCTCCGGCGACGGCCACGTCGTGAACACCTCGTCGTTGTTCGGTCTGATGTCGACCCCGGGCCAGAGTGCCTACAACGCCGCGAAGTTCGCGGTGCGCGGGTTCACCGAGTCCCTCATCCAGGAGATGCGGCTCGCGGGTCACCCCGTGTCGGTGTCGTGTGTCCACCCGGGCGGCATCAAGACGGCCATCGCCCGGAACGCCACCGTCAACGAGGGGTCCGACGCCGCGCAGTTCGCCGCGTTGTTCGACAAGAAGCTCGCCCGGATGAGTTCGCCCAAGGCCGCGTCGGTGATCATCGCCGGTGTCGAGAAGAACAAGGCGCGCATCCTCGTCGGCGCCGACGCGAAGTTCCTGGACAAGCTGGTACGGGTGCTCGGCTCGGCGTACATGCCCGTGGTCGCCAAGGCGGCCGGCGCGACGCTGCAGCCGCGCCGGTGAGCGCCGCCCCGTCGGGGCTGTCGTTGCCGATCGGGTTCGTGGAGCCGCTGACCCGCGTGTTGTACGCGGCGATGCTGCACCATCGGATGCCCGTCGCCTGGCAGCGCGCCATCGCCGACCATGCGCTCGACGTCGTCCCTCTGCCGACCGACACCGTGGTCCGCGACATCACGCTCGGAGGTCGGCCCACGGAGCGGGTGACCGTCGGCGCGACCGAGAACCCCACCGCGGTGCTGTATCTCCACGGCGGCGGTTATGTGATGGGGTCGCCCCGGTCGCATCGCCGTCTGACCGCTCCTCTCGCCGCGGTCACCGACGCGACGGTGTACGCCCCCGACTACCGCCTCGCACCGGAGGACCCGTTCCCCGCGGCAGTTGAGGACGGCGTCGCGGCCTTTCTCGATCTCGTCGGACCGCACGGTTTCTCGCCCGAGAGTGTCGCCATCGCCGGGGACTCCGCCGGCGGCGGGTTGTCGGTGGCCGTCACTCGACGCCTGATCGACGAGCACGACCTCACACCGGCAGCCCTCGGTCTGATCGCGCCCTGGATGGATCCCGCGATCGACACCGGGGTGTCCGGCCACGCGACCGACGTCATCGTCAACCACCCATGGTCACGAGCGTGTGCCGCCGCCTATCTCGCCGGCGGCGATCCGACCGACCCGGCGTACGCGCCGATGAACGGAGACCTGGCGGGGTTGCCACCGACCGTCGTCCACATCGGGGTCCGGGAGGCCCTCTACCCGCAGGCGACGACTTTCGTCGAGAAGGCCCGCGCGTCCGGTGTGGACGTGGACGTGCGCGAGTTCCCGCGCCTCTGGCACGTCGGGCACCTGCAGGCGAGCATGCTGGCCGAGGCCGCCGAGGCTGTCGATCACCTCGGTGCATTCCTACGCGCGCGGCTGGACGGTTCCGCCTGATCGAGGCCGTCGAGGTGGTGTCGGAGGCCATGGGCTACCGTCTCCGCGCAGGTGTACGGGTCCTCGGGAGGAGTTCGGTGACAGAGCCCTGGAATCAACCACCGCGATACGGACCGCCTTCGCAGCCGAACGGGCAGCAGTACGGGCCGCCGCCGCAGTACGGGCCTCCGCAATACGGACCGCCGCAGCAGTGGAGTGGTCAGCCGTATCCCCAGCAGGCCCCGCCGCAACAGCAGTGGTTCCTGCAGCAGCCCCAGCACCAGTGGCCGCCCCGGTTCCAGGTGCGTCTCACCGAGCACACCGGTGCGCTCATCCTCTGGTCACAACGCCGCTACACGGTGGTGGGCACCCTCGAGGAGTGCGAGGCGGCCTACCGCCGTGCCCAGAACCACTGCCTGGCCGTCGGCTGGTGGAGCATCGCATCGGTGATCCTGTTCAACTGGATCGCGATCGCCGGCAACCGCAGCGCCATCCGTGGTGCGCGGCAGCAAGCGGCGGCGCTCGGGTGGGCACCCCAGCAGCACTGACTTGGGCCCACACAGTGGTTCCATGTCTCATGCGGTTGTGCAGGATGCCACGACCAACAAGTGGTGGCCGCTTGACCGTAAACCGCCTACACAATGGCGACTTTGACGCATCACCCGGTGCGCGCAGACCTAGGTGCGGGAGTTCACGACGTCGCACGCACCACTCGGCTCACGCAGCAGGCCGGTCCATATCTCGCCGAACCTGGTTCGTGTTGTCATCCCGCGGCATCGCGGGTGCACGGGACCGGTGTTCGTGGCCGGTGGGTGTGCGGATCAGCGCTTCGTGGGTGCCGTCGTCGTCGATCGACGTGGTGACCTGCCAGCCGGGGTTCTCTTTCTGCCTGTTGTGGGTCCGGCACTCGCCCAGGCCATTAAGGCTGTCGGTGGGTCCGCCGTCGTGGTGGGGGTGGGCGTGGTCGATTTCGGCGATCGGGGCGTCGCAGTACGGGATCCGGCAGGAGATGTCGCGGCGGGTGATGAACCGGCGCAGACCGTTGGGGAAGATCCGGGCGCGGGATTCCATGGCCACCAGGGCGCCTTCGGGGGTGGCGAACAGTCGCCGCAGGGTGACGAGCGCGTCTGCATCGAGCGCGTCGGCGATGATGCCGCGGGCGGTGTCAGCAGGCACGGGTCCGTAGCCCGCGACCTCCGCAGCGGCGTCGGTGCCGCCGACGAGTACGTCCGCCGACACGACGACATCGACTGCGACGGCCACATCCTCAGCCCTGGCTTTGCCGGTGAGGCGTTCGAGGAGCGTGTCGGCCATGACCTGGGCGTGGGTGCGGTCGCCGTCTCCGACGAGGCCGTCGGCGTGCTGCTTGAGCGCGGCGTAGGCGGCGATGCCTGCGGTCATCGGGAGCAGCGCCGACAGTTGCACCATGGCGTCGGGTTTCGGACGCATCGACACCCGGCGGTCCTTGGGGGCGGCGGCGTTGCGGTCGACCACAGCCTGCGGATCACGCTGATAGGCGATCTGCTTGGCCAGCGCCTCGAGCGCCCGGTCACCGACACCGTCGAGCGTCGCGGCGTCTGCACACAGGGCGTGGTCGATCACGCGCCGGTCCTCGACCTGCAGGTAGGCGGTCTCGCGGACCAGGATCGTCGCACGCCATTCCGACAACACTCCCTCCCGCAGCCGCGCGAAGGTGTTCGGCATCTCGCCCATCGCGCGGGCGAACCCCAGATACCGGCCACCGGCGCTACCCGTCACCCGCCGCGCAAGAGCCACCTCCGCCGACAACCCCCGACACCGCCGCTCGACCGGCACACCCCGCTCCGCCTCAGCGTCAGATCGCAGCTCCTGCAGCCGCAGCGTCTGATCCGCCTGCACCGCAGCGCATGTGGCCTTCACTGACTCGGCGAGCGAGATCAGGTCGATCGCTTCCGCCTCATCCCCAGCGCTCGGCAGACCGGCGAGCGCAGCCATCACATCGCGCAACGCCTCACGGGCGTCGACGGTGCGGGTGGTCTCCATACGGACATGTGTACATGAAGCCTCCGACAACTCTCGTGGACGAAAGATACCTGTGCACAAACGGACTCGGATCCACAGGCACTTGCGCCGGAGCTGTTCAGAGACCCAGCGGCCGCGGGTCGAAGGTGACCCGGATCCGGGTGATGAGGCCGGACTCGACGTGGCTCCAGTTCGCTGTCGGGATCGGCGGAGCGGAGGCGGTGTGGAGGTCGAACCAGGTGATCGCGTCGTCGCCCTCGACCACCCGGGTGTGCAGCGTCAGATCGGTCATGATCGACTCCGCCATCCCCCGGAGTCCGGCGATGCACTCGTCCGCCCCGTGCGCTGTGCCCATGACGCCGACGAAGTCGACGTCGTCGGCGAGCACGGTGCGTAGTCGGTCGAAGTCCCGGTCCCTCCATGCGTCGAAGTAGGTGGTCACCGCTCGTCGTGTGTCGTCCGTGGTCATGTTCCGAGCGTCGCCGACCCCGGGTCATCTGTCCAACAGCTGATGGCGATGCCATTTAGCATCGTCAGTCATGGAGCTGCACCAGCTGCGCTACGTGGTCGCCGTCGTCGACGAGGGGTCGTTCACGGCGGCAGCCGAGTCGGTACGGGTGAGTCAGTCCGGTGTCAGCGCGCAGATCGCGAAGCTCGAACGCGAACTCGGCGTGGCCCTGCTCGATCGCACGACCCGCCGCGTCAGGCCGACCGCAGCCGGCGAGCACCTGATCCCGGTGATCCGCGCAGCGGTGGCGGCGGTGGACTCGGTCCGTGACACGGCGTCGGCGATCCGTGGCGTCGTCGCGGGCCGGCTGCGCGTGGGCACGGTGGGTGGGCTCGGATGGCCACCGGTGTTCGACGCGCTCGCCGCGCTGCACGCCGCCCATCCCGGACTCGACATCTCGGTGATCGAAGATGCCGCCGCGCCGCTCGTGGATCGCGTGCGCGCAGGGGAGATCGACGTCGCGGTGGCCGCCTGGACGGGCGACGGCCCTGACGGTCTGCGCTTCGTGACCGTCGTCGACGACGGGCTCGCCGCGTGGGTGACCCCGGACCATCCCTGGGCGACCCGGGATGCCGTCGGTCCCGACGACCTCGCCGACGCCGACGTGATCTCGCAGCCCGAGGGCACCGGCGCCCGCGCCGCGCTCGATGCAGTCCTCGCCGGTGCGGCAGGCCGACGGCCTCGGTGGGAGGTCGCCACCCCGGCGACCGCACTGGCCCTCGCTGCGCGCGGCCTCGGTGTCGCAGTGCTCTCGCAGACCACCGGACGCGGCGCAGGCGGGGTGGTCGACATCCGCATCGACGACCCGCGCGCCCGGTCGAGTCTGGGGATCGTGTGGCGCGACGATCCCGCCCCGGCGACCCGCGCCCTGCTGGACCGCCTCCTCCCCGCCGCAGACGGGACCTGAGCGGGCCCGTTGCTATCGTCGGCTGCCGGGCCGACCCGGTGTGACGCCGGGGAAGGGGCAGGCGATGGGGACCGCTGTCGTGCTGCTGGTGGTGGCGGGACGGCTTCTCGTGCCGTTGCTCATCCCCCGCTTCCCGGTCCCCGCCATCGTCGCCGCGCTGGTGCTCGACGCGATCGATCAGACCGTCTTCCAACAGGTCCCGGGTCTCGACATCTCCGGGTACCAGTCCTACGACAAGGCGCTCGACGTCTACTACCTGGCCATCGCGTATCTCTCGACGCTGCAGAACTGGTCGGACCCGGCAGCGTTCGGCATCGCGCGATTCCTGTTCTACTACCGCCTCGTCGGGGTCGTCGCGTTCGAGTACAGCTCGTCGCGATGGCTGTTGTTGGTGTTCCCCAACACCTTCGAGTACTTCTTCATCGCCTACGAACTGATCCGGTGTCGGTGGGCTCCCACCCGCCTGGGCCACCGCACGCTGCTGGCGATGGCCGTCGGCATCTGGGTGGTCGTCAAGCTGCCCCAGGAGTGGTGGCTGCACGTCGCCGAACTCGACGTCACCGACGAGGTGAAGACGACGATCCTCGGCGCGGACATCGACGACAGCTAGACCACCGCCGTCGCCGGACGACCGTGGGTGATCCCGGTGGCGGCACTCGTCGTCGCCGCGCTGGCCGTCGCGATCCGGTTCGGTGGCAGGCGCTTGCCCGCCGGGGACTGGCCGTTCGGGTTCGACGTCGCGGCGCGGACGCGCGGCGGTGACGTGGAACAGGTGCCCGCGGGCGTCCGGGCGACCCAGAGCGCGTTCCTGCGCGGTCCGCTGGTCGAGAAGATCGTGCTGGTCTCGATGCTGCTCCTGATCTTCTCGCGGATCCTGCCCGGGGTCCGGGCGTCCACGACCCAGATCATCGTGACCGTGGCGATCCTCGTCGTCGCGAACTCGGTGGTGAGCCACCACATCGCCGGGCGTGGCGTGGAGTGGACCTCCACGGTGTCCCAGTTCATCGCCGTCGCGGCGATCAACGCCGGCGTCGTGGTGGTGCTGACCCTCCTGCCGACACCGGGCGGCCCGGCGGTGCAACCGATCCCGTCGCTGTTCTTCCTGCTGCTCATCTCGCTGATCGTGACGCTCTACGACCGCTACCGGATGTTGCGCATCCTGCGGCGCGGCCGGGCGTTCCCCATCTGGGCGGTCCGCCGACGTCTGCTCGTCCGGTCGAGGACCTCAGTGCGCGTCGACTGACCTGGTCTCGCCCGGCAACAGTTCGACAGCGGTCGTCTCCGGGGCGAGGCGTGCCGCAGCCCGGACGAACTCGCCTCCCGGTGGCAGGAACTCGTCGGGTGCCACGGCGCCGAGCCCCACCGGCCACAAGGTGCCGAAGTGGACGGGTATCGCCAGCCGCGGACGCAGCAGACCCGCCGCGATCGCGGCACGCTCCGCCGTCATGTGCCCATCCCCGAGACCCGGACCCCAGCCACCGACGGGCAGCAGCGCGACATCGCAGGGCCCGACTGCTGCGGCCATGCCGTCGAACAGATCGGTGTCGCCGGCGAAGTAGGTCCGCGCGGCCCCCTCGACGACGAACCCGAGCGGGTCGACCCGTGCCCGGGCCAGCGGATGGCGGCGTCCGTCGTGGTCGGCGGGCACCGCCCGGATGCGCACCGGGCCGATGTCGACGAGGTCGCCGACACCCATCTCACGGATGTCCCGGCCACGCAGCACCGACAGCCCCGGGACCGCACGACGCGCTCCTCGAGGGAGGACGACGACCGCCGAGGGATCCACGCGGGCGAGCGATCGGACGTGCAGGTGATCGGAGTGCAGGTGGGACACGAGGACGACGTCCGCGCGAGCCGCATCAGCAGCCGGAACCGGCCCGCGACGACGCCGCAGATGTGCGACGCCCCGGGTGAGCACCGGGTCGGTCAGGACGCGCACACCACTGTCGACGACGGTGGTGGTCGCGTGACCCCACCAGGTGATCGTCGTGGCGGATCCGTCGTCCATCGCGTCGGTCTAGAACCCGTGTTCGGCGAGCCAGCCGCCGACGACCGCGGACACCGTCGCCTGCCGGCCGGCGACACGCTGCGCCATCGTGGCGAGGTCGGCGGTGGTGAGCTCGCCCGCGACCTTGTTGATCGCGGTGATGCGCTCCCGGGTCAGCACCCCCGACGCGTACACCGGCACCAGGACCTGAGCTCGGACGGCCGCCGGATCCGCGGAGGGGGACGGTCCCGGGGCCGAGGAGGGCGGCGTGGACGTGCCGGACCCGTCGTCCGAGGCCGGCGACGCGGTGCGCAGCGCGGTGAGGTCCGCGGCGGTCCCCGCCGACGACAGCGGAGAGACCAGACCCGCCGCCCGGCCCGACCGCACCGTCGCGATCACCTCGTCGACCGAACCCAGACGCCGGTAGGGCGCGAAGCGGCAGCCCGCGGCGGTCAGTGCCGCCATCGTCGTCGGATCGGGCTCCCTGTCTCCGACGAGGGCGAGCCCGCCGGGAAGGCGACCGCACTCCGACAGCTCGTCGACCCCCGCCGCGGACGCCTGCGCCGACGGCACCACCACCTGCAGCTGGTCGCTCACGGTGGTCGCGTCCCCCACCGAGACACCCTGTGGCAGAGCACGGTTGAGGTCGGTGTAGACGTCGTCGGCGGATGTCGCCGTCGACGACGGGGCGAGACGCGCCAGCAGCGCACCGTCGAAGGCGCCGAAGAGCGCGACCCGACCGGCGGTCATGTCGTCGAGGAGTCGCCCGTAGTCCCCCACCGTCGTGTCGTCGGCGACGGGCGCACCCGTGGACCGCAGCACCTGCCGGTAGATGTCGGCGACCACGGCCCCCGCCACACCGTCCCCGGCACCCATGACCAGAGGCGCGTCCTGCGGCGAGGTGCTCGTCGAGCACGACACCGCCACGCTCGTCGCGACCAGACCGGCGACGAGCGCCGCGAGTACACGGAACACACGGCGGGTGGGCCGGGGCCGGGGCGCGATCACGGGAGACCACGCTAGTCGAGGCAGGGTGTGCGACCGCGCGTCGTAGGATGGCGCGCGTCCGGGTCGCCGCGGGAACAGGAGGTCTGACGATGCCGTCGTTGCCCTCGCTTCGATCCACGGGAGGTCCCGCCGACCGTCCCCGCATCCCCATCCCGCCGGCCCGCGCCGTCGTCGACTGCGCCGTCTACGTCGACGGACAGCGTCGACCCGGTCGGTGGACCCACAGCGGCGCCCTCAAGCAGGTGCGCAGCCTCGGCGAGGGTTTCGTCTGGGTGGGTCTGCACGCCCCCGACGACCGCCAGATGGCCGATGTCGCCGAGACCTTCGGTCTGCACGAGCTGATGGCCGAGGACGCCGTGCACGCCCACCAGCGCCCGAAGCTCGAGCGGTACGACGACACCCAGTTCATCGTGTTGCGCACGGTGAAATACGTCGAGCACGAATCGCTGACCACCACCAGCGAGGTGGTCGAGACCGGCGAGATCATGATCTTCGTCGGCCCGGATTTCGTCATCACGGTCCGTCACGGCGACTTCACCCATCTCGCGGGCGTCCGCGCCGAGCTCGAAGCACGCCCGGACCGTCTCCGTCTCGGCCCGTACGCGGTGATGCACGCCATCGCCGACCACGTGGTGGACACCTACCTCGACGTCACGGCCGCCGTCGAGACCGACGTCGACGCGATCGAGGGTGCGATCTTCGCCCCCAGCGGCACCGTCCAGATCGACCCGGTGTACCTGCTCAAGCGGGAGATCACCGAGCTGCGCCGGGCCGTCGCACCCCTCACCGCGCCGCTGCAGCGTCTGACGTCACCGGAGAACGACCTGTGCCCCAAGGAGGTCCGTCGCTACCTGCGTGACGTCCTCGACCACCAGATCACGGTCTCCGATCGGGTCGCGACCTACGACGAGGTCCTCACCTCGCTGCTCGGGGCGGCCTCGGCGAAGGTCGGGATCCAGCAGAACACCGACATGCGCAAGATCACCTCGTGGGTCGCGATCGCGTCGGTCCCGACGATGTTCGCGGGCATCTACGGCATGAACTTCGACAACATGCCCGAACTGCACTGGCGCTACAGCTATTACATCCTGCTGCTGTTCCTCGCGACGGTCTGCGTCGGCCTCTGGCGCACCTTCCGTCGCAACCACTGGCTCTGAGGCTCAGGCCCCCGGGTCGACGGCGACGCGGTGGGGGTCGGCGATGTCGACGCCGGCTTCGGTCCATGCACGCCGGAGTTCGTCCACACCGCGCAGCCGCACCCAGGCGGCCTCGTTCGCGGTGATCGGCACGGCCCGCAGGAACTCCACCGGCGACATGGGCGCGGGCAGCGGACACTGCTCGACGACGTCGGCCTGCAACACCACCGCGGTGCACGACGACCCCGTCCACAGCGGCTCCGACAGGTCGACGAGGGCGTCGGGGACGAGCACCATCCCCTCGACCGCGGGGGCCGCGGCGAGAACCGCCAGCGACCGGTGCAGACCGGCGAGATCCCCCGCCGACCGCATCCGCACCACGACCTCGGCGCGGGGACCCCGCAGCGGGTCGACGTCGAATCCCGTCGGGTCGGTCATCGGGTGCCGCGAGCACCCGACGCTGGCGAACACCACGCCGTCGTCGGTGGCGAACCGGAGCACGTCCATCGGCTCCAGGCCGAGGAACGTCACCGAGGCACGCTGGGGTTCTGTCCCGACCGCCGCCCGCAGGTGTGCTGCGACCGCGTCTGTCACCGACTCGCTCATCGCGTCCAGTCTCCCAGACCCGGTTGTACCCTGACGGCCATGGTCCGGGTGCTCGCGGTTGCCGACGAGGTGGTCGACGGACTGCTCTGCGGCATCGCCGAGCAGATCGCCCCCGACCTCGTGCTCGGCGCGGGCGATCTCCCGTTCGACTACCTCGAGACCCTCGCCACCCGCAGCGGTGCGCCCTGCGTCTACGTGCCGGGCAACCACGACCGCGACATGTCGGGGTTCCGGCGCGGGCGGTCCGGGTGGACCCGCGCCGGGCTCCCCGCGGTCGACCCCGGGCCGTGCGGCGCCGTGAACGCCGACGGCCGGGTGGTGACGGTCGCCGGTCTCCGCATCGCGGGGCTCGGCGGGTCGATCCGCTACAACGGCGGCCCCAACCAGTACCGCGAGCAGACGCAACGGCGGCGTGCCCGGGCGCTGCACCGACGCGAGTCGGCGATCGCGCGGGTCCGGCGACTGCGCGGCCACCGCACGCCCGGGATCGACATCCTCCTCACGCACAGCCCCGCGCAGGGCTACGGCGACGGCACCGACGCACCGCACCGGGGTTTCGCGTGTCTCGTCGACCTGGTCCGGTCGCTGCGGCCGCAGACGCTCGTGCACGGGCACGTCCACCCCTACGGCACCCGACCGGCCGATCTCCGGATCCCCTTCGGCGCCGGCGGCACCGGCGACGCCGCCGTGTCGGTGAACACCGTGGGCTACACGGTCTTCGACATCGACCCCGGCGGGGACGGCATCACGATCACGCGGCGGCGTCATGGCGCGTGACACGGGATTCCCCGACGCCGACGCCGAGAACGACTTCAGTCGTCAACGGCGCCGGGCCGAACTCGCGCGCCTGTCGGCCTGGTTCACCCGCCAACCCGCCGACGTCAACACCGTGCTGCCGTTCGACGAGGTCGTCGCCGCGCTGGGGCGCACCGGCGAGACGTCGATCGGTCTCGTCGTGGTCAAGGTGTCGACCATCGTCGGCAGTGTCGACCGGACACGGGATTTCGATCGCCTGTTCCGGCCGACGTCGGCACGCATCCGGGCCCGCTGGCAGCGGATCGCGGCGGCGCAGCGTCGCGGTGAGGCGATGCCACCGGTGGTGCTCTACCGCATCGGCGACATGCACTTCGTGGTCGACGGGCACCACCGCGTGTCCATCGCGATCGCCCGCCACATCGAGACCATCGACGCCTACGTCACCGAGATCCACACCCGCATCTCACCCGAGGGCATCAACGGCGTGTCCGACCTGGCGCTCAAGGACCACCGTCGACTCTTCCTGTCGCGGGTGCCCCTGCGGGGCAAACAGGCCGACGCGATCGCCGTCGCCGACCCCTTCGACTACGCCGAACTCGCCGAGAACGTCGAGGCGTGGGGGTTCCGGCTCAGCCAGGAACTCGGTGAGTTCCTCGGACGCGCCGAGGTGGCCCGCCGGTGGTTCGGCGAGGAGTTCCTCCCGGTGGTCCGCATGGCGCGTCGCGCCGAGATCCGGCCCGAGGCGACCGACGCCGAGCTCTACATGTGGCTGGCGTGCGAGCGTTATCGCCTGGTCCGCAAGCACATCTGGGACGAGGAGATCATCGACGAACTCCGCGACTCCGCGGCCCGCCGGAGGCAGTGAGCTCAGGTCGGGCCGCGGAGTCGCGGAGAAGCCGGGGTGCGGACGAGAGGGGTGTCAGGCCAGCAGGTTGTGGCCCGACGACTGGTCGAAGAGCGCGACCTTGCCGGCGTCATACCAGAGTTCGGCGTCCTGCCCCTTCGACACCGACGACTCGGGCGACAGCCGTGCGATGAACTGGTTGCCACCGAGATCGGCTCCGGAGTCGGCGGACAGCTCGGCGAGCGCATCGCTCGCCGCGCGGTCGCCGCCGACGGAGAAGTAGGCGTAGGAGTCCGATCCCATCGACTCGAGCACCTCGATGTGGGCGGTGAACGTCCCGCCGCGGGAGCGGGCCGAGTCGTCGAGCAGGCGCGGGTCCTCGAAGTGTTCCGGCCGGATGCCCACCAGCACGTCACCCGACGACCGCAGCGACTGCGCCCTCTGCACCGCCCGGTCGTGTTCGGGCACCGCGATGGTCCCCAGGGCGGTCTCCACCCCGGAACCGGTGAGACGGCCGGGCAGGAAGTTCATCGCGGGTGACCCGATGAACCCGGCGACGAAGAGGTTCGTCGGGCGGCTGTAGAGCTCCTGCGGGGTCCCGATCTGCTGGACGTGCCCACCGCGCAACACGACCACCCTGTCGCCGAGGGTCATCGCCTCGGTCTGGTCGTGGGTGACGTAGACGGTCGTGGTCCCCAGACGCTGCTGCAGGCGCGAGATCTCCGACCGCATCTGCACGCGCAGCTTCGCGTCGAGGTTGGACAGCGGCTCGTCCATGAGGAAGGCCTGCGGCGACCGGACGATCGCGCGACCCATCGCGACACGCTGTCGCTGCCCACCGGAGAGGTTGGCGGGCTTGCGATCCAGGTACTGGTCGAGGTCGAGGATCCTCGACGCCTCGGAGACCTTGGAGTCGATCTCGCCCTTCGACATCTTCGCCAACTTCAGCGGGAACGCGATGTTGTCGCGCACCGACATGTGCGGGTACAGCGCGTAGGACTGGAACACCATCGCGATGTCACGGTCCTTGGGTGCCTTCTCGTTGACGCGGGTACCGCCGATGCGCAGCTCACCCTCGGAGATGTCCTCGAGGCCCGCGATCATGTTCAGCGTCGTCGACTTCCCGCAGCCCGACGGACCGACCAGGATGATGAACTCCCCGTCGGCGATCTCGATGTCCACCTCGCTCACCGCGAGGGAACCGTCGGCGTATCGCTTGCTCACCTTGTCCAGAACGATGTCGGCCATGGGTTATCCCTTCACAGCGCCGGAGGTCAGACCGGCGACGATACGACGTTGGAAAATGAGGACGAAGACGATGATCGGGATGGTGATGACCACCGCAGCGGCGGCCACAGACCCGGTCGGGTCCTCGAACTGGGAGCTGCCCGTGAAGTTCGTGATCGCCACCGGCGCGGTGATCGACCGCTCCGTCGACGTCAGCGACAGGGCGAGCAGCAGGTCGTTCCAGGCGAAGATGAAGACCAGGATGGCCGCCGTGACGATGCCCGGCGCGGCGAGCGGTGCGATGACGCGTCGGAACGCCTGCGCGGGCGTGGCCCCGTCCATCTTCGCCGCCTTCTCCAGCTCCCAGGGGATCTCCCGGAAGAAGGCCGAGAGCGTGTAGACCGCCAGCGGCAGGGCGAAGGTGATGTACGGCAGGATCAGGCCCGGCCAGGTGTCGAACAGACCGACGGACCGTTCGATGTTGAACAGCGGTGTCACCAGCGAGATCTGGGGGAACATCGCGATCAGCAGGGTCACGCCGATGAAGATCTTCTTGCCCGGGAAGTCCAGGCGGGCCACCGCGTAGGCGGCGAAGGTCCCGATCACCACGGCGATCACCGTGGTGATGAGTCCGATGCCGATCGAGTTGATCAGGGCCGAGGTGAACTCGTTGGTCTTGAAGATGTTCCGGTAGTTCTCGAACGACAACGACGTGGGGATGAAGTTGCCGTCGGTGACCTTGGCCTGCGGCTTGAAGGACAGGCTGACGATCCACAACACCGGGATGAGCGCATAGAGGATGACGAGCAGGTTGATGACGGACCAACCGACACGGCGTCCCGCGGTGACGTTCATGGGTGTGACTACCGCCCCTCTTGGTCGGCGCCGGGCGCCGACGCGCCGAAGCCCTTGATGAACAGGAACGCGATGATCGCGACGGCGATGAAGATGAGCACGCTGATCGCGGACCCGACGCCGAGGTTGAACGCCTTGAACAGGTTGTCGTAGCCCAACATCGACACCGAATAGGTGTTGTTCGCCCCCTTGGTCAGGACGTAGATGTTGTCGAACACGCGGAAGGCGTCGAGCGTGCGGAAGAGCAGCGCGACCAGGATCGCGGGCTTCATCAGCGGCAGCGTGATCTTGATCAGTCGCGTCCACGCACCCGCGCCGTCGACCTGGGCTGCCTTGAGCAGATCGTCGGGGACGAGGGCCAGACCGGCCAGCAGCAGCAGGGCCATGAACGGCGTCGTCTTCCACACCTCGGCGAGGACGATGACCGCCAGCGACGGCCACTGCTGGGTCAGCGGAGCCGACCCGGTGGGCAGCAGGTTCGCGAGGTAGCCGGTCTCCGGGGTCCAGGCGTAGTACCAGGACAGGGCGGCGACGGCGGTGACGATGCCGTACGGGATGAGCACGACCGTGCGGATGAGCCCGCGCCCGAACAACGTCCGGTGCATGACGAGCGCGACCGCGAGTCCGAGGACGAACTCGATGACCACCGAGACGACCGTGATCCCCAGGGTGATCGCGAACGACGACCACCAGTACTGGTCGCTCAGCGCGGTGGCGTAGTTGGAGAACCACACGAACTCGTTCTTGCCCGGTGCCGACAGGCTCGCCTTGAAGAGGCTGAGGTACACCGAGTAGACGATCGGGTAGCCGGTGACGACGAGCATGACGACGACAGCGGGCGCGATGAGCATGAGACCGAGCCGACGGTCTGCCTTCTTGCCCTCCGACGCCGCCTTCTTGGCCGGCGGGTCCGCGGTCGTCACAGCCTGGGATGTCGAGGATTCCGGCGCCGCGTGGCGTCCGCGCTGCCGCGCCCCGCCGATCGCGTTCGGGTCCGCTGTCGTCATGGGATCAGCCCCTTGCCGTCGATTGCGTTGCGGACCTGCTCGGCGAGGACGTCCGGTCCGGTCTGTGGGTCGAGCGATCCCGGTGGGCTGAGCTTGGCGGTCAGCAGTGTCGAGATCGCCTGGTACACCGGGGATGCCGGGCGCGCCGAGGACGAGTTCGTCTGCAGCTGCGCCCGGATCTGGTCACCCATCGGGTAGACCGCCTTGAACGCGGGGTCGTCGTAGACCGATGCGATGGTCGGCGGTGTGCCGCCCTGCACCGAGTAGACGTTCTGCGCCTTGGCGTCGGTGAGGCAGGACGCCGCCTGGAACGCGAGGTCCTTCTGCTTCGAGGTGTCCGCGACGGCGAAGTTCACACCGCCGACCGTCACCTTCGCCGGCTCGTTCGCCACGGCGCCGGGGTACCGGGCGAAGTCGAACCTGGTGCGCACCACCTGGTTGACCCGTCCGAGGCTCGAGTCCTTCGGCGGGTTGTCCTCGTCGGCGAACAGCGACTTGAACTGTGCCATCTCGGGGAAGAAGGGCACCGCACCGGTCGCGGCGTTCTTGCGCATCGACGGGAACACGAAGGGGTAGTTGATCTGGAAGGTCGACAGACCGTTCTCCATCGTGCGACGGCCGTCGTCCTCCTTGGCGTTGCTCAGCGACGGGTCGGCGCCGGGGGCGCGCGCGATCGACCGCATCACCTCCAGTGCCTTCACCGTCGCCGCGCGGTGCTCGGGGGTGTCGGTGAGGGTCACCTTGCTCGGGTCGTTCGGGTCGACGACCTCACCGCCGGCGCTCTGCAGCAGCGTGTTGAACCAGACCATGAGGCCCTCGTACTGGGCGCCCTGGACCTCGATGTAGCTCGGCGCGGGGCCGGGGCCCTTCCACGCCTTGCGGATCGTCTCGTTGTCGGACAGCAACTGGTCCCACGTCGCGGGTGGGGTGGTCCGGCCGAGGTACTGCTTCAGGATGTCGGGGCGGTACCAGAGCAACTGTGTGTTGGTCCACGTCGGGATCGCGTAGAGCCGTTTCGCGCTGTCGCCCTCCGACTTCCACTCCGCCGTCTCGAGCGGGCCGGGCAGCGACTGCGACCGGATCGGCCCGGCGAGGTCGTCGGGGACGGGGACGAGCCAGCCCGCGTCGGCGAACTCCGCGGTCCAGACGACGTCCATGCCGAGGATGTCGATCCCCGAGTCGTTGCCCGCGAGACGGCGTGCGAGCTGCAGGCGCTGGTCGTCCGCACTGCGCGGGAGCTTGTGCGTCACAACCTGATACGCGCCGTTCGACCGCGTCGAGCAGTCCTTGCCCACCGTGTCGATGAGGGACGCGTTGTCCGGCGGCGCGTAGACGTTGATCGTGCCCTGCGTGTATCCCGAACCACAGGCGGCGATCGTGGGGACCACCACCGCGGCCGCCATGGCGGCCAGTGCGAGTCGACGGCGGGAACGCCGCCGCGACGACCGGTTCACACCGGTCGTGCGTGGTCCCCCGCCGGAGCCATCGTTCCCCGCCACGTGCGCCTCCTTGCGGCCTGAGCACGACACCAGAGATGTCCGGCGTGCGCCATCGAATGCCTGAGGCGATACGTTATAGGGGCGGTTTCGTGACTCGCAACACATTCGGCATGAACGTGCCAAGTCGGGAGAAATCCCTGCTCAGCGCGCCTGCTTCTGTGTCCGGGCGTGTTGGAATCGTGCAGAACGGGCGTCGCGCGGCCCCTCTGGGGCGCCCGACTCAGATGGCGGTGCGGGCCAAAAGGTCCCGCGCCTGCTCCGCCGTCTTGGGATCGCAGATCACGTCATAGCGACCCGCGACGAGTTGCATGGTGGAGGCGAAGTCCCGCTGCCCGCGCGTCGCGCCGTAGGCCAACGCCGCCGAGATGACGCCGAAGAGCGCTCCGAAGATGAGGCCGAAGACCAACGAGGACAACAGTTGTCCGGTCACGATGCTGAGCAGCAGTCCGACGAACAGACCCAGCCACGCACCGGACGCCACGCCACCGCCGATCACCCGTCCCCAGGTGAGACGACCCGTGACGCGCTCGACCTGCATGAGGTCGACGCCGACGATGGTCACGCCCTGCACGGGGAAGTGCTGGTCGGAGAGGTAGTCGACGGCCTTCTGCGCCTCGGCGTAGGTGCCGTAGGACCCGATGGGCCACCCGGAGGGCGGGGTCGGCAGGCCGGGGCCCTGCGCCGGGCGGGGATTCATGGGGTTGGTCATGGTGTCGTCCTGTTCTGTCGTCGCGGGGTGTCCGGTGTCGGTGTGGGCTCCGTCGTCAGGAGAACGTACGGTGACCCCGGTCCGTTCCCGCGGCCCGTGCCCGGGCCAGCACCGATCGGGCCATGGCGGCGCTGGCCTCGTCGATCATCTCCCCCGCATGCCGCGCCGCCCCGCGCGCGCCGTCCGCGGCTGCGGCGTGCGCCCCCAACAGCTCTCGGGCGGCCTCGACGGCCGAGTCCGGCGGGGTGAACACCTCGTTGACCGTGTCGATCTGACCGGGATGGATCACCCATTTCCCGTCGTATCCGACGGCTGCGGACGCAGACGCGATGCGGCGCAGTCCATCCGGGTTGTCCAGGGCGAGGTACGGGCCGTCGACGGCGGCGAGGCCGTGCGCGCGGGCGGCCACGAGGACGGTCATCATGACGTGGTGGTGCGCGTCGCCCAGGGTGTACCCGACAGGCTGCTCCCCGGTCGTCAACGTCCGCATCCCGAGGTCGGCCGCCATGTCCCCTGGCCCCACCACCAGGGCCTCCAGACGCGGTGACGCCGTGGCGATCTCGGTCACCCGGGTCAGGGCCAGTGCGTCCTCGATCTGCGCCTGCACCGAGATGCACCCCCGCGGGAGACCGCACCGCACCTCGAGTTGGTCGAGCAGGAGCGCGGTGGCGGTCACGTCGGCGGCACCACGCACCTTCGGGACGATGACCGAGTCCAGGTGGGCACCTGCGCCGGTGACCACGGCGATCAGGTCCTCGTGCGTCCACGGTGTCGACCAGGCGTTGACCCGGACCGATCGTCGACCGGGCCGCCACCCGCCCGCGTTGAGCGCGGCGACGACGGTGGCGCGGGCCTCGACCTTCTCCGACGGGGTGACGGCGTCCTCGAGATCGCAGAAGACCTCGTCGGCACCGCACTCGCGGGCCTTGGCCAGCATCCGCGCCGAACTGCCCGGCACGGCGAGGACGGTCCGGCGGGATGCGAGGCGGGGATCGGGGGTCGTGTCCGTCCCGTCCATCGGATCCGCCGCCCTCTCGTGTCCACGTCGCCTCACAGAGACCGCCCTCTACCCTTACAGCCATGGCAACGGTGGGCAAGGTGTTCGTGGCCCGGCTCGCGGGACTCGCGGTGTCGGGTCCCGACGGCGAGGCGATCGGTCGCGTGCGGGATCTCGTCCTGTCGATCCGACACGACTCGGCCCCGCCCCGTGCGCTGGGTCTCGCGGTCGAACTGACCACCCGGCGGAGGATCTTCGTCCCGATGCTGCGGGTCACCTCCATCGAGGCGAGCTCGGTCACCCTCACCACCGGCACCGTCAGCCTCCGTCGGCTCGACCTGCGTCCCGGGGAGGCGCTGGCGATCGGACAGATACTCGACACCCGCGTGCGCGTCGACGACCCCGACCTCCCGGAGTTGGCCGGCGTCGACGTCTCCGTCGTCGACCTCGCGATCGAACGCACCCGCACCCGCGACTGGGTGGTGTGTCGCGTCGCCGTCCGTGCCAGCCGGTCGCGGCTGCGCCGTCGGGGCGGGACACACGTGGTCGAGTGGAGCGCCGTGCGCGGGCTGAACCACACTGCCCTCCAACTCCCCGGCCAGGCCGTGTCGCAGGCGCTCTCGCAGTTCGACGGGATGCGACCGGCCGACGTCGCGAACGCGCTGCGCGAGCTGCCCAGCAAGCGCCGCCAGGAGATCGCCGCGGCTCTCGACGACGAGCGACTCGCCGACGTCGTGCAGGAGCTCCCCGTGGACGACCAGACCGAGCTCATCGGCCACATGGAGGTCGACCGTGCCGCCGACGTCCTCGAGGCGATGGACCCGGACGACGCCGCCGACCTGCTCGGGGAACTCCCCGACCTCGAGGCGGAGGCGCTGCTGCAGCTGATGGACCCCGAGGACTCCGCGCCGGTCCGTCGGCTCCTCACCTTCTCCCCGGACACCGCCGGTGGCCTCATGACGCCCGAGCCGACCGTGATCACCGCGAGCACCACCGTGGCCGAGGCCCTGGCCCGCGCGCGCAACCCCGACCTCACCCCCGCGTCGGCGAGCCTGACGTTCGTCGTGCGTCCGCCCACCGCGACACCCACCGGGAAATACCTCGGGTGCGTCCACCTGCAGAAACTGCTCCGTGAACCCCCTGCCGACCTCGTCGGCGGCATCGTCGACACCGACCTCGCCACCCTGCGGCCGGAGGACACCCTCGAGGAGGTGACGCGGTACTTCGCGACCTACAACCTGGTGTGCGGCCCCGTCGTCGACGCCGAGGGGCACCTGCTCGGAGCGGTGACCGTCGACGACCTCCTCGACCACCTGTTGCCCGAGGACTGGCGGGAATCCGAGCCGAGGTCCCGCTCGGGACGGCTGTCGACGCTCACCGGCGCCGAGGGGACGGTGCAGCGATGAGCCCGGACCGCTCCCCGCGCAGCCGGCTCGACACCCCACGGCCCCGCCGTCGGGGTCTCGGCCTCCACATCGACGCCGACATCGTCGGGGTGTACTCGGAGAAGCTGGCCCGTTTCCTGGGGACCGGGCGGTACCTCGCCATCCAGACGGTCATCGTCGTGGTGTGGATCGCCCTGAACCTCGTCGCCGTGAGCATCCGGTGGGACCCCTACCCCTTCATCCTGCTCAACCTGGCCTTCTCCACGCAGGCGGCCTACGCGGCGCCGCTGATCCTGCTGGCGCAGAACCGGCAGGAGAACCGCGACCGCATCGCGATCGACGAGGACCGGGCCCGGGCCGAACAGACCAAGGCCGACACGGAGTTCCTCGCCCGTGAACTCGCGGCGGTGCGTCTCGCCGTCGGCGACACCGTCACCCGCGACTACCTCCGTCGTGAACTCGACGACCTGCTGAGCGAGCTCACCACCGCCCTACGCGCCGGTGACACCCCCGACGACCGTCCCCGCGGGTCCGGCAGATCCTGAGCCTCCGGGCGAAACGCATCGGCCACCGCACCCCGTATGTATCGTGGGTCACAGCCCGCCTCGGGGTCGGCGGGAGACAGACCGTCGGGCGACCGGATGATGAAGTCGGCATCCGGACGTCACGGAACATGCACCAGCACTGGGTGAATCGCGTCCTGCGCATCGCAGGGGCGAGGCGCCGTGCTGACGTGACAGGAGCATCGGACTCGTGGTCGGTAGGACATCTCGGTCGTCGGTCGCCGCAGTACGCCGGTGGTCTGCGAACAGCGTCGCAGCGTTGTCGGGGGCCGCGCGCGGCGTCGCCGACAACACCTCCGGCCGCGTGGTCACCGCCGGTGTCGCCAGTCTCCTGATGGGCATCGTCCTGCTCGGCGCCTCCACCTCGAGCGCCCAACGACTGCCCGTCCCCACCACCGCCGCCGCGGCCGCACCGGCCGCCGACCTCGCGCCGGTGACCGCACGCGCCTCGCGGGTCGCCCCGCCGCCCGTCAGCGCCGCGTCCGCAGCCGCCGCGACGCAGGCGACCGGGGCGGTGCGGACGCTCGCCCCCGCCCTGCCGTCCGGTCCGCTCGGGATCCCCGGGATCGCCATGCGTGCCTACAAGCTCGCGGCCGACCGCATCGCCGGGGAGAACCCGGGCTGCAAGCTGCCCTGGTTCCTGCTCGCCGGCATCGGCCGCATCGAGAGCGGCCATGCCGGCAACGGCAACGTCGACTCCTCGGGGACCACACTCACCCCGATCCTCGGACCCGTGCTCGACGGCTCGAACAACGGCGACGCCGTCATCACCGACACGGACAAGGGTGCGATCGACGGCGACCCGGTCCACGACCGTGCCGTGGGGCCGATGCAGTTCATCCCGAGCACCTGGGCCGCCTGGGGAGCCGACGCCAACGGCGACGAGAAGGCCGACCCCAACAACCTGTTCGACGCCACCTACTCGGCCGGGCGATACCTGTGCTCGGGTGTCAGCGACATCATGAACCCGCAGCACCGGGTGTCGGCGGTCATGCGCTACAACCAGTCGCTCCCCTACGTCGCCGACGTCGTCGCCTGGGCGCTGGGCTACGCCACCGGTGCGGTCCCCACCACCCCGATCGACGGGTTGCCCGCACCGACCGTCGCCCCCAGGCCGGCCGCTCCCGGCGCGCCCGTCGCACCCCGCGGCTCCACGGTCCCCGGCGCACCGACCACCCCGGCCCCCGGCGCCGCACCCCGGCTGAAGTCGGTGAACGCCGCCTTCACCGCACCCGCGAGCATCGTCGTCGCCTCCCCGGCGGGCCCCGTGACCTGCACCGTCGACCTGACCGGCCGGACGTCGGCCGACGGCAGTGCCGCCACCGTGACCCGCGCCGTCGTCCGCGGCGACAACCCTCTGTGCGGGGTGTCGAGGACCGCAGCGCTGCCGTGGACCCTCACCCCCACCGGGGCGACCACCGTCGAGATCGCCGGCATCACCGTCGACGCCCTCGGCACCCGGTGCGGACCCGTCACCGTCGCCGGCGAGCTGACCGGCGCGCTCACCCCGGCCACCGAGACGAAGGCCGCGTGCACCGTCCGCTCGCTCACCGTGGCCGCCACCCCCGCGCTGGCCCTGGGCTGATCGGCCGCCGCGGCCCGACCGATACGCTGGTCGGCGATGACTGACGACAAGCGGCACGACGGGACGGCGCGCTCGGCCTCCGACACCGAGTCCGCGATCCGCACCGCGCTGACCAAGGTGACCGATCCCGAGATCGGCAAGCCGATCACCGAACTGGGGATGCTCAAGTCCGTCGCCGTCGCCGACGACGGCAGCGTGGACATCGGCATCTACCTGACGACGTCCGGCTGTCCGCTGCGGACGGAGATCACCGACCGGGTGACCACCGCCGCCTCCGACGTCGCCGGCGTCGGCGCGGTCCGCGTCGAACTCGACGTGATGGACGACGCCCAGCGCACCGAACTGCGCAAGAGCCTCCGCGGGGACCGCGCCGAACCCGTGATCCCGTTCGCGCAACCGGGCTCGCTCACGCGGGTCTACGCCGTCGCGTCCGGCAAGGGCGGTGTCGGCAAGTCCAGCGTCACGGTGAACCTCGCCGCCGCGCTGGCCGAGCGGGGGCTGACCGTCGGCGTCCTCGACGCCGACATCTACGGCCACTCGGTGCCCCGGATGATGGGCAACGACGCCGCCCCCACCCAGGTCGAGAAGATGATCATGCCGCCGAGCGCCCACGGCGTGCGCTTCATCTCGATCGCGCAGTTCACCAGCGGGAACACGCCCGTCGTGTGGCGCGGGCCGATGCTGCACCGTGCGTTACAGCAGTTCCTGGCCGACGTCTACTGGGGCGACCTGGACGTGCTCCTTCTCGACCTGCCGCCGGGCACCGGTGACGTCGCCATCTCGATCGCCCAGCTCATCCCCGGTGCGGAGATCCTCGTGGTCACCACGCCGCAGCAGGCCGCCGCCGAGGTCGCCGAGCGCGCCGGCGCGATCGCGCTGCAGACCCGGCAGAAGATCGTCGGCGTCGTGGAGAACATGTCGTGGATGGAGTTGCCCGACGGGTCACGCATGGAGCCGTTCGGCTCCGGCGGTGGCGAACTGGTCGCCGAACGCCTCACCCGTGCCGTCGGGGCACCGGTGGAGTTGCTCGGTCAGATCCCGTTGGAGACCGCGCTGCGGGAGGGCGGTGACAGCGGCATGCCGCTCGTCCTGTCCGATCCGACATCGCCCGCCGGGTCCGCGCTACGGGGCGTGGCCGAGAAACTGGCCGTCCGTCGACGTGGTCTCGCGGGTATGAGCCTCGGTATCGACACCGCGCGCAACGCCTGACCCGTCACGTCACCGGGTCAGGTGGCGTCCCAGTCGCTGACGGACGGCCGACGGTTCGCGCGCTGCGTCCCGCCGTCCGTCGTCGAGCGTGTCGGGGTCGACCGTGCGGGTGTCGACGCCGATCCCTTGGTCAGGGACGGCGGCGCGTCGGACGGGGTGATGGCCGACGACGGCGACGGGGTGGGATTGGCCTCGGGCATCGGTGCCGACACCGGCTTGATACGGGTGACACCGTCCGAGGCGCGGCCGTCGAAGTCGCCGGTGAAGAACGAGTCGTCCCCGTCGAGGAGATGCTTCGTGATGAGCGAGCGGGGTGTCATCCCCCGGAGCTCGTTGAGGTCCGACAGCGGCTTGCGGAAGTCCTCGAACTCCGGTCCGAGGTCCTCCTTGAGCTGGTTGGTGGCGCCGGAGGCGTACTCACGGACCTGCCGCAGGGATTTCATCGTCCACTGGACCGCACCCGGCAGACGCTCGGGTCCGAGGATGACCAGACCGGCCACGAGGAGGACGAGCAGCTCGCCCCAACCGATGCTCGAGAACACCTACGTGAGGGTACTCAGTCGGCGTCGGGAGTGATGGTCCCGGTGAACACCCGTCCGTCGCGGGAGTAGGTGAACGGCACGGACTTCCCGATCGGGGCGGTGCGAGCGGCGACGGTCAGCTCGTCGGCACCGTCGATGGGTCGTCCGTCGAACTCGGTGACGACGTCGCCCTCCCGGAGCCCGGCCGAGGCCGCGGGCGACCCGGCGCGGATGTTGCTCACCTGGGCGCCGAGCACGCGGTCGTTGCGGACCGAGCTGGCGCTGACACCGATCTCAGCGTGCGTCGCGCGGCCGTCACGGATGAGCTCGCCGGCCACCTCACGGACCTCGTCGATCGGGATGGCGAAGCCCAGCCCGTAGGACCCGCCGCCGGAGTCGGCGCGGGCGGTGTTGATGCCGATCACCTTCGCGTCGTCGTCGACGAGGGGTCCGCCGGAGTTGCCGGGGTTGATCGCCGCGTCGGTCTGGATGGCGTCGATCACGGCGTCGGTGTCGGAGGTGTCGTCGGGTCGGAGCGGGACCGCGCGGTCCGTGGCACTGACGATCCCGCTGGTCACGGTGCGGTCGAGGCCGAGCGGCGAGCCGAAGGCCACCACCTGCTGGCCGATGCGGAGATTCGCCGAGTCGCCGAGTGCGGCCACGGTCAGGTCATCCACACCGTCGACCTTGATGACGGCGAGATCGGTTTTGGTGTCCCGCCCGACGATCCGGGCGGGCACCCGCTGTCGGTCGGCGAAGGTGACCTCGAGGGTGGCGCGTTGCGTGGCCGCGAGCGCGATCACGTGGTTGTTGGTCACGATGTACCCCTGCTTGTCCAGCACGACACCCGATCCGGTGCCCACGGCTCCCGACGTCCGGACCGTGATCGCGACGACGGCCTTCTCGACCGCGGCGGCCACGGCGGCGACGACCCCGTCGCGGGTGTCGGGCGGTGACGTCGTCTCGCCGAGGGAGACGGTGTCGGAGTGCAGGGGTGGCACGACCTCGGCCGTGACGCGACCGATCAGGCCACCGAGAGCACCGACGGCGAGGGCCACGACGGCGAGGACGAGAAGAGCCCGCCGGCTGACCATCCGGTCGAAGAGGAGCTCGCGGACGCCGAGACGGTGCCCGGGGATCGTGGGCTCGGGCGAGGAGGGGACCGCCATCGCGGGCCGGTCCATCGCGGCGATGCTCGCCGGATCACGCCAGGGGTCTGCGGGTGCGTCGTCCTCGACCTGCTCGCCGTAGCGGGCCTCGGGGTCGCGACCGATGGTCTCCGAGGCGTCGTCGGGCCGGGAGAACGCCTCGCGCAGGACCGGGTCCGGCGGTGCGGTGACCGGTTGGCGCGGTCGGGCGCGTTGCTGCTCGGGGGCCGCGAACGAGCCCTCGACCCCGTCGGGCCGTCCGAACACGGCAACCGTGTCCGCGGTGATGGTCGAACCGCGGGGCGGACCTGTGCGCACCGGGGCGCGCTGGTCACCGGTGGCGTCGACGTCACCGCCGCCGTGTGGATCGGGATCGGTCACCGATCACGCCACCGGGCGGGTCGGTGGACGGGGAAACCGGGCGCCGACAGCGGGCCGCGACGCGACGGTCGCGGGCCTGCGGCATCACGCATGTCGATCTCCCGCGTCGGGATCTGCGAGAGCTGACCGAGGAGACCCGAGGGGGTGGCGATCGCCCCGGAGGTGCGCAGCGCGGCCCGGGCGGCGGCCTGTGCGTCGACCTCGGCGGAGCAGTCGGGACAGAGCGCGATGTGCCGGGCTGCGCGCATGTGGGCGGCGAAGCGGAGTTCACCGTCGACGTAGGCGGCGACGGCCTCGGCGGCGAGGTGATCCGTCGGTGCGAACTGGGGCGGTCGCTGCGGTCCGTGTGGGGCGAGTCCGCCCGAACGAACCGGACGATCTGGGCGGCGCGACTGGGGGTCGAACATCGGCGGTCCCGCTCCTTCCGGCGTCGTCGGGCCGTCGTCGGTGCCTGCGGCCCACGACGGTCTGCTCCGGCCACCCTAGCGAACGGGGGTGGACCGCGCCGACGCCCGAAGTGCTCCGGTCCTGCGTCGGCCGTGGGGTCAACGACCGGCCGACGCCCGAGGTTCCCGGGACCCGACGACGGCGTCGCTCACCCGGCGGAGACGACCGACCGTCCGCTGACGTGCCCGGACTGCGCGAGGTGCTCACGGATCGCCTGGCGGCCGCGGTGGATGCGGCTGCGCACGGTCCCGAGCTTCACGCCCATCGTGGTCGCGATCTCCTCGTAGGACAGTCCCTCGATGTCACACAGCACGACGGCTGCACGGAACTCCGGCGCCAGCGAGTCGAGCGCGGCCTGCAGGTCCGGGTCGAGGTGGGCCTCGTCGTACACACGGCCGGGATCGGGTGTGCTGCCGGGGACACGCTCGTGGTCCTCGGGAAGGGCCTCCATACGGATCTTGGCGCGTCGCCGGACCATGTCGAGGAAGAGGTTCGTCGTGATGCGGTGCAGCCAGCCCTCGAAGGTGCCGGGCCGGTAGTTCGACAACGACCGGAAGACCCGGATGAAGGTCTCCTGCGTGAGGTCCTCGGCGTCGTGCTGGTTGCCCGAGAGGCGGTACGCGAGCCGGTAGACGCGGTCGGCGTGCTCCCGCACCAGCTCGTCCCACGACGGCATCAGGCCGGCGTCGCCGGTCTCGTCGAAACGGGCCGTCCCGACGGCCGGCGAGGCGTCGGTGGAGTCGGTGGAGTCGGTGACGACGGCGTCCGCCACGGGATCGCCCACCACCGCGTCGTCCCGCGCGTCGGTCGGGCTGGGCGAGTACGTCATCGTCGCTGCTCCACTTCCTCTCGTGTCGGAGCGTGTGTCCGGTCGAACCGGGTCGCCGTCGGGGATGTTCCCGATGTCGGGTGGACCGATGCGTCCCGGGTCGTGTGGGCACCCGCTCCGTATGGGAGAACTCTCGCCGATCGGGGTGTGGCAGCTGTATGAGAGGGCTGAGCGTTGCCTGAGAACCCGGATCCGGGGTGTTCGCACCCTCGCGACCGGTCGTGTACCCACCCGGGCCACGCCCACACGACCGGTGTGGCAGGGCGTGTCACCGTCCGCTGTCCGGTTAGTGTCGACACGTGCCGACGACCCCCGACGCTCCGTCCACCCCCGGACACGGGACGACCCCCGATCCCGGATCCCTCGGCGCCTACGCGGAGTCGGCCATCGCCGAGGACGCCACCCTGCTCGCCGCCCGGGAACGCGCGCTCGAGCTCGGGGCGCAGGCGGTGTCCCCCGCGGTCGGCGCGATGCTCTGCCTCCTGACCCGGCTCGTCGACGCCCGGGCCGTCGTGGAGATCGGGACCGGCGCGGGCGTCAGCGGCCTCTGGCTGCTCGGCGGTATGCGGACCGACGGTGTGCTGACGACGATCGATCCCGACTCCGAACACCAACGTGCCGCCCGCGCGGCCTTCGCGGCGGCCGGCGCCACCGGATCACGGACCCGACTGATCAACGGTCGTGCGGCCGACGTGCTCACCAAGCTCGCCGACGACTCCTACGACGTGGTGTTCGTCGACGGACCGGTGATCGACCAGCCGCTCTACGTCACGGAGGGGCTGCGCCTGCTGCGGTCCGGCGGGCTGCTGCTGGTGCACAACGCGACCGCCGACGGTCGTATCGCCGATCCGTCGCGCACCGACCCCGAGACCGCGGCGGCGCGGGAGGCCGCCCTTCTCATCTCCGAGAACGACGGGTTGCTCCCCGTCGTCATCCCGCTCGGGCGGGGCCTGCTCGCCGCGGCGCGCGCTGCCACACCGCCCGTCGACGAGAGCTGACCCCACCGCCGCGAGGGTCTAGTCCTCGTCGTGCGACCGCGCGGTCACCTCGACCCACTCGGGGTGGCGCGGGACCATGTCGTCGCCGCGGGACACCCCGCGGAGGCGGCGGCCCACCCACGGCGCGGCCTCCCGCGTGACCCAGCGACGGTCGTCCTTGCGGCGGGCCCCGGCCGAGATCGTCGGCACCGCACCCAGGGTGGTGTGCGCCAGCCCGTGCTCCACGCCGAGCGCCTCGGCGACCCGCAGCGCCATCTGATGGTGACCGTCCGGCGAGAGGTGCATCCGGTCGAACTCCCACATGCGCCGGTCGGAGAACTCGCGCAGTCGCCAGAAGTCGACGAGCACGAGGTCCCGCCTCTCGACGATCTCGCGGAGCAGTTCGTTGTAGATGGCGAAACGCCCCCGCAGGGCGGCGAACAACGGCCGGCGGGCGGTGTCGAAGGCCGTGAACGTGACGACGGTCGCCCCGGTGGAGGCCAGGTCGCCCAGCAGGCCGTCGTAGCGGTCCATCAGGTCGTCGATGTCCACCGACGGACGGAGCAGGTCGTTGGCGCCGGCGCAGACCGCGATCAGGTCGGGGCGCAGCGCCGCGACCGTCGGCAGCTGCTCGGCGACGACCTCGTCGAGGACCTTGCCCCGGAGCGCGAGATTCGCGTAGCGGAACACGTCCCCGTCGGTGCGTGAGGGATCCCCGGCGAGGATCCGGGCGAGCCGATCGGCCCACCCGCGGACTCCGTTGGGCAGGTCGGGCGCGGTGTCACCGACCCCCTCGGGGAACGAGTCGCCGACGGCGACGAACCGCGACCACGTGCCGACGCGGGGCGCGGACGTGTCGACGCGGCCCGGCATCACACGTCGGTCGAGAACCGGACGCCGCCGTCGGGCAGCGTCACCCCCGGCCAGACGCGCGCTCCGCGCAGCAGTTCGCACCGCGCGCCGATGTCCGCGCCGTCGCCGATCACGCCGTCGCGGATGAGGGCGCGGGGGCCGATGCGCGCACCCGCCCCGATGATGCTGCGTTCGACGACCGCACCGGCCTCGATCACCGCGCCGTCGAACACGACCGCCCCGTCGAGACGGGCCCGCGCGCCGACCTCGGCACCGCGGCCGACGACCGTCCCGCCGACGAGCACGGCACCCGGCGCGATACCGGCACCCTCGTGGACGAGCGACTCACCGCGATGACCGGCCAACGCCGGCGACGGGGCGATGCCCCGCACCAGGTCCGCGGATCCGCGGACGAAGTCCTCCGGTGTCCCCATGTCGCGCCAGTACCCCGAGTCCACGTGACCCTGCACGTGTCGCCCCTGGGTGAGCAGCGCCGGGAACACCTCCCGCTCGACCGACACCGGTCGGTCGGCGTCGATCTCCTCGATCACCGAACGACGGAAGACGTAGCAGCCGGCGTTGATCTGATCGGTCGGCGGATCCTGGGTCTTCTCCAGGAACGCGGTGACACGGCCGGTCTCGTCGGTCGGCACACATCCGAAGGCGCGGGGGTCGCCGACGCGGACCAGGTGCAGCGTCACATCCGCACCGGACGAGTGGTGGGTGTCGAGGACGGCACGGACGTCGGTGCCGCTCAACACATCCCCGTTGAACACGAGGACCGTGTCCGCGGTCAGGGCCGGCAGGACGTTGCGGATCGCGCCACCCGTCCCGAGCGGCTCGGTCTCCGTGACGTAGCTGATCGACAACCCGAGGGAGGACCCGTCGCCGAACTGCTGCTCGAACACCTCGGCCTTGAACGACGTGCCGAGGACCACGTCGGTGATCCCGGCGGCCGCGATCCGCGACAGCATGTGGGTGAGGAACGGCACCCCTGCCGTCGGCAGCATCGGCTTGGGCGCGGACAGGGTGAGTGGCCGCAGCCGTGTTCCCTTGCCGCCCACCAGGATCACCGCCTGTACGGGCTTGTCCGGCCGGGCCCCGTCGGTCTCGGTCACTAGGTCTCCCTGCGCTGGCGTGTCGGTGATCGGTGTGCTCGGGACAAACCCTAGGCGAGAGGACGCTCGTCGGAGGCGGCAACGCCGTGACGGCCGCCCGCGGCGGAGCCGCGCCTCGCCCCGCCGGCGGCGCCGCGTCTCGCTGCCGACACGGTCACCTTCGAGCGCAGGAACAGTCCGGCGGCGAGCGCGCCTCGCAGCGGCGCCCACGCCGGTCCCGGGTGCCGGTCGGCCTGGAACCGGTACGCGCTGCGGTGGTGCGCCGGCAGCATCGCCTCGGGATCGGCACCGGCGACATGCCCCTTGCGGTGGATGATCTCGGCCGAGGGCGCGTAGACGTTCAGCCACCCGGCACGGCCGAGCCGGTCCCCGAGGTCGACGTCCTCCATGTACATGAAGTAGCGCGAGTCGAACCCGTTCACCGAGTCGAAGGCGGTGCGCCGCAGCAGCAGACACGACCCCGACAGCCAGCCGACGGCGCGTTCGGCGATGTCGGCGTCGAGGTGGCGGTAGCGCGCCGTCCACGGGTTGTTCTTCCACACCTTGCCCGCGAGCGCGTGACCGGTGCCGGAGACCAGGTCCGGCACGCTCCGCGCGGAGGGGTAGACCGAGCCGTCCGGTTCCCGGATGAGCGGCCCCACCGAACCCGCACGCGGGTGCCGGCGCGCGACGGCGATCAGTTCGTCGATGCTCCCCGGTTTCCACTCCACGTCGGGATTCGCGACGACGACGAACTCCATCGACGGATCGATCTCCGCCACACCGCGATTGGCCGCGGCGCCGTAGCCGATGTTCGCGCCGGTGTGCAGGATCGTCACGTCGGGGTGGTCGCGCCGGGCGACCTCGAGGGAGTCGTCGGTGGACCCGTTGTCGGCGAGGACGACCTGCACCGGGCGCACGGTGGCCTCACCGAGGCTGGCGAGGAAGGCCCGGAGGTGCTCGCCGGAGGAATAAGTGACCGTCACGATGCCGACGGTGGCGTCGGCGGGCGTCGGCGCGGCGCCGGTGGGGTCCTGATCGATCACGAGGAGAGGGTAACCAAGCGGGGCGGCAGCGACGCCGACCCCGTCGCGGTCACCCGGCCGCGGCCACCTCGACGCCGTCGGCGACGAGGGCGGCGGTCACCGCCGATCGCCAGTCACGCAGCGGGGGCAGTCCCGCTTCGGCCCAGGATCGCGTCGACAGCACCGACCACGCCGGGCGCGGCGCGGGGCGCGGGAACCCGGCGGTGGTAGTGGGCTGGACGCGTTCGGGGTCGGCCCCGATGTCGGTGAACACCGCGCGGGCGAGGTCGAACCAGCTGCACGCACCGCTGTTCGTCGCGTGCAGGACGGTCCCGACCACGGACGGCGTCCGCGCCAGGGCGCTCAGTGCGCGGGCGAGATCGACGGCGTAGGTGGGTGACCCGATCTGGTCGTCCACCACCGACACCGTGGGACGACTCGCCTCGAGTCGCCGCATCGTGGCGACGAAGTCGCTGCCGCCGGCGGCGCCGGTGTAGACCCAGGCGGTGCGCACGATGGTCGTGCGTGGGTCGGCGGCCTGCGCCGCACGCTCCCCCTCGAGCTTGGTCCGGCCGTACACCGACGCGGGCCGTGCGTCCGGTGCCAGGTCGCCGGGTTCCCACGGTCGACGGGTCCCGGCCGCGGGCTCACGCGGATCGTCGAAGACGTAGTCGGTGGAGACGTGCACCAGGCGCGCTCCGCTGTCCGCGGTCACGCGGGCGAGGTTCGCCGGCCCGGTGACGTTGATCGCCTCGGCGGCCTCGACATCGGTCTCGGCGGCGTCGACGGCGGTGTGCGCCGCACAGTTGACGACGACGTCGTCCGCAGTGAGCCCGGCCAGTGCCCGCGCCACCGACCCCGCGTCGGTGATGTCGATCTCGTCACGGTCCAGGGTCTGCGCCTGCGGGTTCTCGGCGGCGATCAGCCGCCCCACCTGACCCCGGGCACCCACGATGACCAGGTTCGGCCCCTCGTTCCGGTTCACCGCGCCCCTTCCCTCGAGTCCGTCGCGCGGCCCCCGATGACACCCCGACGCGCGCCGCGCGCGTCCCCGACCTGGACCGTCGCCCCCCGTAGCCTGTCAGACGGCGGTGGGCCCCGCACGCCGCGAACCCGCACCGGTACGCCCCGGCTCGCCACGACCGCGACCGCACACAGACGAGGAGAACGGCAGGTGCTCGATCACCCCGGCGAGCGCGGTGGACGCCGCGCACAGGCGGGCGACCGCACCCCGGGACGACCTCGAGACGACGGTGCCCGCCGGTCCACGCCTGTCCGGCGGACCGCCTCGGACGCCACCCCGCCCGCGCCCGGTCGCGGCCGCACCACACCACCTCGCACGACACCACCTCGCACCACGCCGCCCCGCGCCCCGCGGTCCGGGAGACCGCAGCAGGCGGCGGCGACCAGGTCGTCGACGCCACGGTCCGCCGCGCCGCAGCCGCCGCGCACCGGTGGCCGCGACACCACGCCCCCGACGACGACCCCGCCACCGACCACCCGTCGACGCCCGTACACCGGGCGCATCCTGGTCGCCCTCGCCTCCGTCGCGGTCCTGCTGGTGACGGGTTACGCCTGGAACAGCCTCACGTCGCTGGAGCAGAACGTGACACGCCTCGGCGGTCTCGCGCTGGGATCGGGGGACGACGGCGCCGTCGACATCCTGTTGGTGGGCACCGACTCCCGCACCGACGCGCAGGGCAATCCCCTCTCCGCCGCCGAGCAGGCCAAGCTCCATGCGGGTGACGAGGTGGCGACCAACACCGACACGATCCTGCTGATCCGCGTCCCGAACGACGGGTCGTCGGCCACGGCGATCTCCATCCCGCGCGACTCCTACGTCGACATCCCCGGCATCGGCAAGGCCAAGATCAACTCGGCCTACGGCTCGACCCGTGAGGCCAGGCGCGAGCAGCTGGTCGAGGCCGGCACCCCCGCGGCCCAGGCCGACAAGGAGGCGACCGAGGCGGGTCGCCAGGCCCTGATCACCACGGTCGCGAACCTCACCGGCGTCCAGGTGGACCACTACGCCGAGGTGGGCCTCGTCGGCTTCGTGTTGCTGACCGACGCCGTCGACGGCGTCGACGTCTGTCTGCGCAACGCGGTCGACGAACCGCTGTCGGGCGCGCGGTTCCGCGCCGGTCGTCAGACGCTGGACGGCGCGCAGGCGCTGAGCTTCGTCCGGCAGCGTCACGATCTCCCCCGCGGCGACCTCGACCGGATCGTCCGCCAGCAGGTGTTCATGGCGTCGCTGGCCCAGAAGGTGCTCTCGGCGGGGACGCTGACGGACCCGTCGCGGCTGTCGTCGCTGCAGGACGCCGTGGGTCGGTCGGTGGTGATCGACGACAACTGGGACATCGTGAGGTTCGTCGAACAGCTCAAGGACCTCTCGGGCGGGAAGGTCCGCTTCGCGACCATCCCGGTCACCGACGAACAGGGGTGGAGCGACGACGGGCAGCAGTCCGTGGTCCAGGTCGACCCCTCCGCCGTGCACCGCTTCACCAAGGCCCTGCTGCAGAAGCCGAAGGGCGGGCTCGACCGGTCCGCCTACACCGTCGACGTGGTCAACGCGGGATCGGTCGACGGTCTCGCGAGCAACGTGTCGACCATCGCGACGACACGGGGGTACGCCCGCGGCGCCACCAGCACCGACGACCCCGGCGCCGTCACCGACAGTGCAGTCGTCGCCCACGACCGCAGCGCCGCGGCCACCGATCTCGCCCGGCAGATGGGCGGACTGCCGGTCCGCGTCGACCCGTCGGTCCCCACCGACCACCTCCGCCTGGTGCTCACCGACGCCTACACCGGCCCGGGATCCATCAGCGACACCGGCGCACAGCCGGACGCGACCCCGGCGGCGGCAGCGACCACCTCCGCGCCGGCCACCAGCACGGCCGCTCCCATCACCGCGTCAGGACAAGGACCCCAGTGCGTGAACTGACGATCACCGACGCGATCCTGCAGGCCCGCGCCGACGCCGCGGCGCCGCTCATCACCTTCTACGACGACGCGTCCGGCGAACGCACGGAGCTCTCGTCGACGACCACGGCGAACTGGGCCGCGAAGGTCGCCTCGTTCCTGCGCGACGAGGTGGGTGTCATGCCCGGCGACACCGTGGCGGTGTCGCTGCCCGCCCACTGGCAGACGTTCGTCGTGCTCCTGGGGTCGTGGTGGGCCGGGGCCGACGTCGCGCTCGGGCCCGCCCCGGCGGCGTCGGTGGCGTTCTGCGGTCGCGACGAGATCCATCACCTCGACGCCGACGAGGTCGTGGCCGTGCCGCTGGACCCCTTCGCCCTGCCCGTGTCGGGGTTGCCCTCCGGCGTCGTCGACTTCGGCTCGTCCGTCCGCGTCCACGCCGACACCTTCTCCCCCGTCGTGGCCGGGCCGAGCGCGCTCGACGGCCGCACCACCGCCGAGGTGCTGACCGCCGCACGGGAGTTCGCGGCGACCGCCGGCATCACCGGTGACTCGCGGGTGCTGTCGAGCCGTCACTGGGACGGTGCCGACGACGTCGTCGCGAACGTGCTCGCCACCGTCGCCGTCGGCGCGAGCCTCGTGCAGGTCGCCCACCCCGACCCGTCGGCGATGACATCGCGGTCGACCACCGAGCGCGTGACGTTGTCGCTGAGCTGATCAGTCGTAGGACCGCAGGACACCGCGGCTGATGATCTGCTTCTGGATGTCGCTTGTGCCCTCGCCGATCAGGAGGAACGGCGCCTCCCGCATGAGCCGACTGATCTCGTAGTCGCTCGCGTACCCGTATCCGCCGTGGATGCGGAAGCTCGCCTCGGTCACCTGCGAGCAGTACTCGCTGGCGAGGTACTTCGCCATCCCGGCCGCGACGTCGTTGCGCGCACCGGAGTCCTTGAGTCGCGCCGCGTTCACCATCATCTGGTGCGCCGCCTCGACCTTCGTCGCCATCTCCGCGATGCGGAACGCGATCGCCTGGTGCTCGACGATCGGCGAGCCGAACGTCTCGCGCTGTCGGGCGTAGCGGACACCGAGTTCGAAGGCCCGCAGCGCGATCCCGCAGGCACGCGCGGCGACGTTCACGCGCCCGACCTCGACGCCGTCCATCATGTGGCGGAAGCCCCGTCCGGGTCGGCCGCCCAGCACCGTGTCGGCCGGGGCGCGGTACCCGGTGAGGACCATCTCGGTCGTGTCGATCCCCTTGTAGCCCATCTTGTCGATCTTCCCGGGGATGGTGACCCCCGGGACGACCTCACCGAAACCGGCCGGCTTCTCGATGAGGAAGGCGGTGAGGTCGTCGTGCGGCCTGCTCGCCCCCTCGTCGGTCCGCACGAGCACGGCGACGAGGGTCGACGACGCGCCGTTGGTGAGCCACATCTTCTGTCCGTCGACGACGTAGTCGCCGTCGTCCTGCCGCACCGCCGCGGTCCGGATCGCCGCGACGTCGGATCCGAGACCCGGCTCGGACATCGAGAACGCACCGCGCAGTTCGCCTGTCGCCATCCGGGGCAGATACCGAGCCCTCTGCTCGAGGGTCCCGTGATGCCGGATCATGTGCGCGACGATGAAGTGCGTGTTGATCACGCCGGACACGCTCATCCAGCCGCGCGCGATCTCCTCCACGCACAGCGCGTAGGTCAGCAGGGACTCCCCGAGGCCGCCGTACTCCTCCGGGATGGTGATGCCGAACAGGCCCATCTCCCTGAGCTGCTCGACGATCTCCGTCGGGTAGGTGTCGGTCCGTTCGAGTTCCTGCGCAGCGGGGATGATGACCCTGTCGGCGAAGTCACGGACGGCCGCGACGATCGCGATCTGCTCGTCGGTCAGGCCCGGGGTCTGCGCGAGTCGCGTCACGGCCCGACGATAACGCCCGGACCCTATGTGGGCGGGCGTGACGACGGATCCGCGCCCGTGGGATCGGCGCCCGTGGGATCCGCGCCCGTGGTCAGCGCAGGAGCGCGCGCGACATGACGACGCGCTGGATCTGGTTCGTGCCCTCGTAGATCTGGGTGATCTTGGCGTCGCGCATCATGCGCTCGACCGGGAAGTCGCGGGTGTATCCCGCGCCACCGAAGAGCTGGACGGCGTCCGTCGTGACCTTCATGGCGACGTCGGAGGCGAAGCACTTCGACGCCGAGGAGATGAACCCGAGGTTGGGCTCGCCGCGCTCCGCGCGCGCCGCCGAGGTGTAGACCATCAACCGTGCGGCCTCGATGTTCATCGCCATGTCGGCGATCATGAACTCGACACCCTGGAACTGGCTGATCGTCTTGCCG
Source organism: Williamsia deligens (assembly GCF_024171765.1). Lineage (GTDB taxonomy): Bacteria > Actinomycetota > Actinomycetes > Mycobacteriales > Mycobacteriaceae > Williamsia_A > Williamsia_A deligens. The sequence goes on along the minus strand of NZ_JAMTCI010000005.1, from coordinate 67,594 downwards.
AACTGCTTGCGGCCCTTGATGTACTCGATGGTCTTGTCGAGGGCGCCCTGCGCGATGCCGACGGCCTGCGCGCCGATGGTCGGGCGTGTGTGGTCGAGGGTCTGCAGCGCGGTCTTGAAACCGGTCCCCTCCTCGCCGATGATGCGGTCGGCGGGGATCTCGCAGTTCTCGAAGTACAGCTCGGCGGTGGGCGAGCCCTTGATGCCGAGCTTGCGCTCGTAGCCACCGGTCGAGAAGCCCGGGTCGTCCTTGTGGACCATGAACGCGGAGATGCCGTTCGCGCCCTTGTCCGGGTCGGTCACGGCCATCACGGTGTACCAGGTCGACTTGCCGCCGTTGGTGATCCACGCCTTGCTGCCGTTGAGGACCCACCCGTCGGCGGTCTTCTTCGCCCGCGTGCGCATCGACGCCGCGTCGGAGCCCGCCTCGCGCTCCGACAGACCGTAGGAGGCCAGCAGCCCCCCGGAGGCGAGGTCGGGCAGGACCTGCTTCTTCAGCTCGTCGGAGCCGTTGAGGATCAGGCCCATGGTGCCGAGCTTGTTGACCGCGGGGATCAGCGACGCCGACGCGTCGACGCGGGCGACCTCCTCGATCACGATGCAGGCCGCGACCGAGTCGGCACCCTGGCCCTCGAACTCCTCGGGGATGTGGATCGCGTTGAAGCCGGATGCGTTCAGGGCGTCGAGGGCCTCCTGCGGGAACCGCGAGTCCTCGTCGACCTCCGCCGCGTACGGCTCGATCTCCTTCTCCGACAGCGCGCGGATGGCCTCACGCAGCGCGTCGTGCTCCTCGGGGAGCGCGAACAGGTCGAAATCCGGGTTGCCCGACATGGCATTCACTCCTCATCGGCCGTGCTGGTGGGGGGTGTCCGGCGCAGTTCCGCCGGGCTCGGCCGTCCCCTCGATGCTAACCCCCGAGATCGCGAACAGTTACTGACGGGTAACCGAACACACAGACCGGCCGTCGATGGCACGCTGACCCCGTGACCGACGACACCCTCTCCGACTTCGAACGCTTCGAGTTCGCCTCCGGCAACCGCAGTGCGCCCGTCTACCGCCTCGGCTCCGGACCGGCCGTGATCGTGATGTCGGAGATCCCCGGCATCACCCCACGGGTCGCCGACTTCGCGCGCACCGTGGCGTCCATCGGCTGCACCGCGGTGATGCCCCACCTGTTCGGCGTGGACGGCAAGGACCCGTTCGACGGCCTGCCGGTCGTCGGCCCGATGGCGACGATGACCCGGGCCATGGTCCCCGCCTGCATCAGCCGGGAGTTCACCGTGTTCGCGACCGGCAAGTCGTCGCCGATCACGTCGTGGCTGCGCGCGCTCGCGAAACAGGAGCACGAGCGGTGCGGAGGACCCGGTGTCGGCGCGGTCGGGATGTGTTTCACCGGCGGTTTCGCGCTGGCCATGGCCGCCGACGACCGCCTGATCGCACCCGTGCTGTCGCAGCCGTCACTGCCGTTCGGGCTGAGCCGCCGCCACCGCGAGGGCATCGACATCGGCGACGACGAGCTCGCGGCCGTCAAGGGCCGATGCGCGGCGGGTGACCTGACCGTCCTCGGGCTGCGCTTCGAGGGCGACAAGCTCTCGCCGCCGGAGCGGTTCCGCTGGTTGCGCGCCGAACTCGGGGACGCGTTCACCGCCGTCGAGATCCCGGACTCCGCGGCCCGGGCCGACTCGCCGATGCCCCCGCACTCGGTGCTCACCGAGCATCTGGTCGACGCGCCGGGCGAACCCACCCGTGCGGCCCTCGACGAGGTGCTCGACCTGTTCCGCCGGCGGCTGCTCACCGACGCCTGAACCCGGCGGTTCAGCCCTCGCCGAGCAGTGTCTGTCGCAGCTTCGCGTCCTTCTCCGCCACCATCGACTCGAGATCGCGGGCGAACGCGGCCAGTCGGGCGCGCAGGACGTCGTCACCGGTCGCGAGGATGCGCACCGCCAGCAGACCCGCGTTGCGGGCACCGCCCACGGACACCGTCGCCACGGGGATGCCCGCCGGCATCTGCACGATCGACAGCAACGAGTCGAGCCCGTCGAAGTGCTTGAGCGGCACCGGCACGCCGATGACCGGCAGCACGGTGGCCGACGCAACCATGCCGGGCAGGTGGGCTGCGCCACCGGCGCCCGCGATGATCACCGACAGTCCGCGGTCGGCGGCACCGGTCGCGTAGTCGAGCATCCGACGCGGCGTGCGGTGCGCGGAGACGACGCCGACCTCGAACGGCACGTCGAACTCCGCGAGGGCGACGGCGGCGGGTTCCATCGTCGGCCAGTCGGAGTCGCTGCCCATGATGAGGCCGACGCGGGGTCCGCTCGCGCTCGTCCCGATGGGGTCGGACGGGGTGGTCGGCGAAGTCATGAGTGCCTCTCGGTGCCGAAGGGGTCGGGGCCGTGACAAATCAGGCGCGGGCGGGATCGGGGACGGAGTCGTCGCCGTGCGGGTCCCACCCGTCGGTCCAGACGGCGGTCGACAGCCACGTCGCCGCGCGTTCGGCCCGTTCCCGGACGTCGGCGACATCGTCGTCTGCGCCGCCGACGATGTTCACGTGCCCGATCTTGCGGGCCGGGCGCTCGCCCTTGGCGTAGAGGTGGATGTGCGCATCCGGCATCCGCGCCATCAGATGGTGCACGCGCTCGTCCATCGACATGGCCGGGGTCTCCTGCGCGCCGAGCACGTTCGCCATGACGGTCACGGGGGCGATCGCGCGGGTGTCGCCGAGCGGATAGTCGAGGACAGCGCGCAGATGCTGTTCGAACTGACTGGTCACCGCGCCGTCCATGGTCCAGTGCCCACTGTTGTGGGGACGCATGGCGAGTTCGTTGATGCTCAGCTCACCGTCGACGGTCTCGAACATCTCCACCGCCATCACACCCACGACACCGAGGGTCTCGGCGATCGTCAGGGCGATGTGTTCGGCCTCCGCGGCCCGGTCGTCCGACAGGTCCGGCGCGGGCGCGACGGCGACCGCGCACTGTCCGTTGCGCTGCACGGTCTCGACGACGGGCCACGTGGCCCCCTGACCGAACGCGGACCGGGCCACCATGGCCGAGAGCTCCCGACGCATCGCCACGCGTTCCTCGGCCATGACGGGTGTCCCCGCGGCGGTCGCCTCGGCCAGGACGTCGAGCGCTTCGTCGAGGGTGTCGGGCAGCCAGACGCCCCGTCCGTCGTAGCCGCCGCGGATGGCCTTGATGACCACGCCGTCGGCGCAGGACTCGACGAAGCCCACCAGCACCTCACCCGGGTCGTCCGCACCGGACAGGTCGACGAAACGTGGCACCGGGAGACCCAGGGCGGACAGGCGCCGACGCATCACCAGCTTGTCCTGGGCGTGGATGAGGGCGTCCGGCGGCGGCAGGACGGACACGCCCTCGGCGACGAGGGCCCGCAGGTATTCCGGGGGCACGCCCTCGTGATCGAAGGTCAGGGCGCTCGCACCGGCCGCGGCGCGGCGCAGGTCGTCGAGGTCGTCGTGGGAGCCGATCACCACGTCGGAGGAGACCGACGCGGCCGGGTCGTCGGGCGAGGCAGCCAGTACGCGCAGGCTCTGGCCGAGCGCGACCGCCGCCTGATGGGTCATACGGGCGAGCTGTCCCCCGCCGACCATCGCGACGGTCGGGAGGCCCACAGGATTGTGTCCACTCACGGCTGACGATGGTCTCATGACACGCGCGGTGAGCTGCGGCGCGGGGCGCTGTGACGTGCGGCGCGGGGTGCGGTGACGCGTGAGGAATTCGCGTCCGCGGTCCACTTTCGTACACTCGCTTCTTGTGTCGTTCATCGACGGGCTCCTCGCCCGTACCCCGGGCCCCGTGCGGCGCCTGGCCCTCCGCCACCACGAACTGATCAAGTTCGCTCTGGTCGGCGGCACCACCATGGTGTTCGACATGGCCATCTTCTACGGCCTGAGCCTCACCGTCCTCGAGGCCAAGCCGGTCGTCGCGAAGGTCATCTCCGGCACTCTCGCCACGATCCTCAGCTACTTCCTCAACCGTGAGTGGGCGTTCAAGAACCGGGGCGGGCGCGAGACACATCACGAGGCGCTGCTGTTCTTCGTGATCAGCGGGATCGGTGTCGTGCTGCAGGCCGCGCCGCTGTGGTTCGCCAACAACGTCCTCGACATGCGCACCCACCTGCCGTTCGCGCAGCTGGTCGTCGTCGACTTCGTCCTCGGGTACATCATCGGCAACATCCTGCAGATGGCGTTCCGCTTCTGGGCACTGCGGAAGTTCGCGTTCCCCGAGACCCGCGGCCACGAGGACGCCGAGATCGAGGCACTCGCCACCGGCCAGGTCACGATCGACCCCGGCGTCGAGCCCGACCGGACGCCCGGCGTGTAGTACGGCCGACCGGCCCTGCTACATCCCGCCGTCGCGCCAACTCACCGCGGTTCGCGCACCAGGCGTGCCGGATCGACGTCGACGCCCGTCGTCGAGGACTCCCCGCCGACTCCCGTGATCGGGCCACCGGCTGTGGTGGGCAGCACGATCGTGAAGGCCGCCGGAGCGCGGGTGGTCAGCTCGAGCCGGCCGCCGTCCGCCTCGACCAGTGCCCGCGCCAACGACAGGCCGACACCGCTCGACCCTCCCCCGGACCAGCCACGGCGGAAGATCTTCGGCACGAGATCGTCCGGGATCCCCGAGCCCTCGTCGCGGACGGTGACCCTCAGCAGCTGCGCTCCGTCGAGCCGGGACACGTCCACCACGCACCGCCCCGCACCGTGGCGCAGCGAGTTGTCGACGAGCACCGACACCGCCTCCCGCAGCCGACTCGGCGTCGCCCACGCGCTGCGATCACCGACGTACTGCGCGACGAGCTGCCGCCCGGCCCTCCCGAACGCGTCGCGGAAGTCCCGGACGAGGGAGTCGATGGTGTCGTCGACCGCGATCGGCGCACTGGGACGCACGCCCGCGTTGCGGGAGACCTTGATGAGTTCGTCGAGTTCGCGGTTGAGGCGCTCGACCTGGCCGTGGGCCGCCTCGGCCTCCTCGACCACGTGCGGGTCGGCATGCAGCGACAGCTCGTCGAGGCGGAGCTGGATCGCGGTCAACCGGCTCCGCAGCTGATGGGACACCTCGCCGACGATCTCGCCCTCCCGTTCGAGGCGCAGGGCGATCTCACGATTCGCGACCTCCAGCGCGCTCGACAGGCGGTCGAGCTCGACGATCCCGTGGGTCCGCCACGCGCTGTGGAAATCGCCCTGCGCCATCCGCGACGCCCGGTCCGCGAGCTCCTCCAGGGGGTCGGCGAGACGGCCCGCCGTGACCGCCGCGACCGCGGTGCCGCCGACGATCGAGGCGGTGAGGATCAACGCCACCACACCGATCGCCGTCCACTGGTCGCCGCGCACGTCCGCCAGCGGGATGCTCATGGTCACCGACCCGGCGTCGCCGAGGCTGGCCGACTCCGACACCTCGGCGCCGGCGATGTCGTCGCCGATGGACGTCCGCACCTGCGACGCACCGGAGGGGTACTGCAGGTCGAGGCGCCCGCCGGGCGGCAACAGCAGCCGGAACGGCGCGGCGTCGAGACCACGGCCGACCCGCAGGTCACCGGACTCCTGGTCGATCAGCTCCGACGACACGCGTTTGAGGCGTTGGTCGAGGTCCTGGTGGGCGTTGTCATCGATCCACCACCACGCCGCGACCATCAGCGGCAGCCCGAGGAGCAGCCCGATGCCGCCGACCATGGCCAGCATCGACAGCAGGATCCGTCTGCGCATCCTCGAACCCCTAGTCCGGGTCGAACCGGAAGCCGACGCCGCGGACGGTGACGATGCGCTTCTTCCGCCCGGCCTGGTCGTCACCGATCTTGCGTCGGAGCCACGACACGTGCATGTCCAGCGTCTTCGACGACCGCAGGTCCGCCGAGCCCCACACCTCGGTGAGGATCTCCTCGCGGCTGACCACCTCGCCACCGCGCTCCATCAGGAATCGCAGCAGGTCGAACTCGCGGTTGGCCAACGTCGCGTCCTGCCCGCCGACGAGGACGCGCCGCCCGCGCGCGTCGAGGTGGATGTCGCCGGCCTCGAGCACCAGGTCCACACCCTGCTTGCGACGCAGCAGGGCCCGCACGCGCGCCAGCAGTTCGGCCAGTCGGAACGGCTTGCCGACGTAGTCGTCGGCGCCGGCGTCCAGACCGACGACGAAGTCGACCTCGTCGGTGCGGGCGGTGAGCATCAGGACGGCCAGCTGAGGTCGCTGGGCCCGGATCCTGCGGCACACCTCGAGGCCGTCCATCTCGGGCAGCCCCAGATCGAGGACCAGCAGTTCGAAGCGGGGATCACGGGCACGCTCGAGGGCGTCGGGGCCGGTCGCCACGATCTCGCAGCCGTAGCCCTCGCGGGTCAGCGCACGGGCGAGCGGGGTGGCGATGGCCTCGTCGTCCTCGGCCAGCAGTACGTCCGTCACGGCGCCACGGTACCGGCCCCCGGGCTCGGCGGGGCGCGGTGCGACACGACTCAGCGGAAGCGACGGCCGCCGTCGTCCTCGGGGTCGAACACCTCGTGGTAGAGCAACGAGTGGACCTTCTCCACCTGCGGGATGTCGTGAAAGGCCAGCGGATCGTCGGACGCCGACTCGATGACCAGCGTGCCCGTGCGCAGCATGCGGTCGACGAGTCCGTGCCGGAACTCCACCGAGTTGATGCGCTGCAACGGGATGTCGATGCCCGAGCGGGTCAGGATCCCGTCGCGGAACGTCACCCTGCGGTCGGTGAGGACGAAGTGCGTGGTGCGCCATGAGATCACGGGACGCAGGAAGAACCAGATCACGACCACCGCCCACACCACGGCGATCACGATCCACAGCACCGATCGTGTCGAGGACGAGACGTCCGCCGAGCCGGTGAACCCGGCGGCCACTCCGGCCAGCGCGGTGATCACGAGGAACCCCACCGTGGGCACCACCAGCGCCTTCCAGTGCGGATGGCGGTGCAGCACGATGTGCTCACCCTCGGCGAGGATGTTCTCCGGATATCCCATGTCGGGGGAGAAAGTAGCGCATATCCGGCGTCGCGCTCCGCCGATCGCCACCCCTGCGCTCGGTAGACTCTGCGGGACCGCGGGTGACGAACTCGAGTTGCAAAGGTGGCCCCCATGTACCCGAACGACCCGAACGACCCCCGCCGACGGGACTCCCGCGGGGAGTACTGGGACGACAACCGGACCCGCGCGTACTCCAGCGACCCCTACGCCGCGGACCCGCAGCGCGACGCCTACGCCCAGGACCGCTACACCCAGGACCCGTACGCGGATCCCGGCTACGCGCAGCAGCAGTACCCGGCGCAGTCGTACGCCGAGCCCGCCCGCAAGCCACGGGCGCCCAAGCGTGGCCCCCAGATCAACATCGGGCTGTTCATCGGCGGCGTCGTCGCGACCGCGGTGGTCACCGCGCTCGCCGCCTGGCTCGTCGCGTGGATCATCCGCGTCATCAGTCAGCGCATCACCGAGACCGGAAAGTTCGGCGTGTGGAACCCGGTGGCGCAGGACGAGTACTGGTTCGCGGTGGTCGGCGGTCTGTGTGCGCTGTTCGCCGGAGCGCTCTGGTACGTGCTGCAGATGACCACCCCGTCGCCGGACCAGTTCTACGCGTGGATCGTCGGGCTGCTGGTGATCGCCGCGGTCCTGCTGCCGCTGCTGCTCTCGCGGGAGATCTCGGCCGGCATCGGGACGGCGATCATGCACCTGGTGATCGGTCTGCCGATCCTGTTCCTGATCCGCGCGATGGGCTCCCGGAGCGTCGAGTACCGCTGATCGCAGGGGCGGAGACGCTCCGCCTCAGGCCCGCGGAGGGTCGTCCTGCACCCGCAGGTGGGTCACGTCACCTGCGGCCACCGCCGTCTCGCCGTCGGCCGATCGCACGACCACGCGTCCGTCGACGTCGATGTCGACGGCTGTGCCGGTGATCGACCGGTCGCCGGGCAGGTCAACGCGCACCCGTCGCCCGAGGGTGGTGCACAGCGGCCGGTAGCGCTCGGCGATGCGTGCGGTCGCGTGCGGCCAGTCCTGCAGTCGGTCGGCGAGCGCAGCCACCACCGCGCCCGCGAGGTGCGAACGGTCGACCGGCTCACCGGAGACGAGGTTCAGCGACGTCGCCGTCGGGACCGGGAGCTCGTCCTCCGCGAGCCCCGTGTTGATCCCGACACCCACCACGACGCACGGTCGTGCGCCCGGGGCGAGTTCGGCGAGGATCCCCGCGACCTTGCGCCCGACCGGCTCACCGGTCGTGGTGTCGACGACGTCGACCATCACGTCGTTGGGCCACTTCACGCCCGCCCGGACCCCGGTCACGTCCGCGACCGCCTGCGCCACGGCGACGCCCATCGCGAGCGGGATCCAGCCCAGACGGTCCATCGCGCCGCGATGCGACGCGTCGAGCGCCAACGACATGGCGAGGTGGCCACCGGGCGGCGACGTCCAGACACGTCCGTGCCGCCCGCGTCCGGCGACCTGGTGCTCGGTGACCAGGACGGCGCCCGGACAGGGCTCGTCGGCGCAGCGGGCCAGGAGGTCGGCGTTGGTGGAGCCCGTCTCGGCCACCACCTCCACGTCCCATCCGGTTCCGGCGTGCTCGGCGATGCGGGCCGCGTCGAGGATGTCGCTGCGGGGTTCCATGGTGCTCACGCTATCCGCGTGGCAGGTGAACATGAGACTCACTCATGTCCCCGGTCCCACCGACCGAGCGTGCGCTCGCTAGCATCGACACCCATGACGACTGCCTCGCCCGACGCCGACGGCGCTCCCGACATCCACACCACGGCCGGAAAGCTCGCTGACCTGCGAGGACGCCTCGCCGAAGCGGAGCAGCCGGTCGGTGCCGAAGCCGTCGAGAAGGTCCACGCCAAGGGCAAGCTGACCGCCCGCGAGCGCATCACCCACCTGCTCGACGAGGGCTCGTTCGTCGAACTCGACGCGCTCGCGCGTCATCGCAGCACCAACTTCGGACTCGCGTCGCGCCGACCGCTCGGCGACGGCGTGGTGACCGGCTACGGCACGGTCGACGGTCGCGAGGTCTGCGTGTTCAGCCAGGACTCGACCGTCTTCGGCGGCAGCCTCGGCGAGGTCTACGGCGAGAAGATCGTCAAGGTGATGGACCTGGCGGTGAAGACCGGTCGACCGCTGATCGGCATCAACGACGGTGCGGGCGCCCGCATCCAGGAGGGTGTCGTCTCCCTGGGTCTCTACGGCGAGATCTTCCACCGCAACGTCCGCGCATCCGGCGTCATCCCGCAGATCTCGCTGATCATGGGCGCCGCCGCGGGTGGCCACGTCTACTCGCCCGCCCTCACCGACTTCGTCGTCATGGTCGACAAGACCAGCCAGATGTTCATCACCGGCCCCGACGTCATCAAGACCGTCACCGGCGAGGACGTCACGATGGAGGACCTCGGTGGCGCGCAGACCCACATGACGCGGTCCGGTACGGCCCACTACGTGGCCTCCGACGAGGAGGACGCGCTCGACTACGTGCGCGAGATCCTCTCCTACCTGCCGAGCAACAACAAGGCGGAGCCGCCGCGGCTGCCCGTCGCCGAGCCGGCCGCCGGGTCGATCGAGGAGACCGTCAACGACGAGGACCTCGAGCTCGACACCCTCATCCCGGACTCGCCGAACCAGCCGTACGACATGCACGAGGTGATCGCGCGGATCCTCGACGACGAGTTCCTCGAGATCCAGGCGCAGTACGCGACGAACATCATCGTCGGCTTCGGCCGCGTCGACGGACGCAGCGTCGGCATCGTCGCCAACCAGCCGACCCAGTTCGCCGGATGTCTCGACATCAACGCCTCGGAGAAGGCCGCCCGCTTCGTGCGGACCTGCGACTGCTTCAACATCCCGATCATCACGCTGGTCGACGTGCCGGGCTTCCTGCCGGGGACCGAGCAGGAGTACAACGGCATCATCCGTCGCGGCGCGAAACTGCTCTACGCCTACGGCGAGGCCACCGTCGGAAAGATCACGGTCATCACCCGTAAGGCCTATGGCGGCGCGTACGACGTCATGGGGTCCAAGCACATGGGCGCCGACGTCAACCTCGCGTGGCCCACCGCGCAGATCGCCGTCATGGGCGCGTCCGGCGCCGTCGGGTTCGTCTACCGCTCGCAGCTCAAGGACGCCGCGGCGAAGGGCGAGGACGTCGACGCCCTGCGCCTGCAGCTGCAGCAGGAGTACGAGGACACCCTGGTGAACCCGTACATCGCGGCCGAGCGCGGGTACGTCGACGCGGTCATCCCGCCGTCGCACACACGCGGTCAGATCGCCACGGCGCTGCGGTTGCTGGAGCGCAAGATGGTGTCGATGCCGCCCAAGAAGCACGGCAACATCCCGCTCTGACCGAGCCGACCACGCCGACCGGGGTGCGACACCCCGACCACCGCACGACGGGAGACATGGTGAGCGACGACACGACGGCCGAGACCGGCGAGGCGACCCCGGCCGACGGCGACCCCGGCGAGGGGGCCACCGTGCGACCGGCCTTCAGCATCATCCGGGGCAATCCCGACGACGTCGACATCGCGGTGCTCACCGCGGTTCTGTCGGCTGCCGGGAGCGCACCCTCGCACGGCGGCGGCGAACAGAGACGCGACCTGTGGGGCTCGCCGGAGCAGAGGCTGCGCCCGTCGTGGTCGCCGGCACCGACGGCGTTCCTCAACGTGCACTTCTCGCACTGACCCGCGCGGTGCAGGTCGTCCTCGGCTCGGCGTCCCCGGCCCGTCGACGGGTCCTCCGGGACGCCGGCGTCGACCCGATCGTCCGCGTCTCGGACGTCGACGAGGATCGCGTGGCCGCGGCGCTCGGTCCCGACGCGCCGCCCGAGACCGTCGTCACCACCCTCGCGCGGGCGAAAGCCGACGCCGTGGCGGGACGTCTGGTCCTCGACGACCCCACCGTCGCCGCCGACGCCGTGGTGATCGGGTGCGACTCCATGCTGTTCCACGACAAAGCGCTCACCGGAAAGCCCCACACGCCGTCGGCCGCGATCGCCCAGTGGCACCGGGTGCGCGGGCACAGCGCGCGACTGCTCACCGGACACAGCGTCCTGCGGGTGTCGGAGGGGGTGGTCACCGCGTCAGCGGAGGCATCGACCTCGACCACCGTGCGGTTCGCCGACGTGGACGACGCCACCGTCGCCGCCTACGTCGCCACCGGTGAGCCGCTGGAGGTGGCGGGCGCCTTCACCCTCGACGGGTTCGGCGGGTGGTTGATCGACGGGATCGACGGCGATCACTCCGCGGTCATCGGCATCGGTCTGTCGGTGATCCGCACCCTTCTCGCCGAGGTCGGTGTGTCGGTCACCGACCTCTGGTCCTAGGCGACCACGCCGGGGTCGTCCACACCCCACCGCTTCGCCACCCGGTCCATCAGTTCGTCGAGATCCACCGCACCGGACCCGAACACGGGGTCGGCGCCGCACACGGCGACGGCGACGCGATCCCCGTGTCCCACCGCCCAGACGGCGATCCCCGGCAGCATCCCCCGGGCGAGACGCGCCGCGACCGTCCGGGTCGCCGCGCGGACGACGATCTCCTCGGCGCCCACTCCCCCGCAGGCGCGCAGACCGACAGGGGCCTCGCCGAGATGGGACACGGACACATGCGGTCCGGGGATCGACGCGATCACGCGACCGAGCACACCCCGTGGGAGCAACCGGGCGAGTCTCGCGACGGCGTCGTCCTCGACAGGCTCCGCCACGGCGGTCCGCACCGCCGCACGGATCCCGGCCAGCCCGTCGGCGGGATCGACGGGCTGATCGAGGCGCACGGACACACCGCCCGCGGCATTGGCCGAGTGCGCGTCACCGGGATCGCGCCGGTCCACGGCGACCGAGACCCGCAGCGGCACAGACGGTCCCGATCGCAGTTCGAGCAGACCGGCCTGTCGGGCGAGGTCCGCGGCCAGGGCGACGAGCAGGGTCGTCGAGGTGCCCCCGCGTCGGCGTGCCGCGTCGTCCCACCTGGTGCGCGGCACCGACAGCACGCGATGCTCGGGCGTGCAGTCGCCGACCGGTGGAGGCGAGTCGGGGGGCGCGGACGGCGCGGGTCGGGATGAGCCCGTCGGTCCCGGGGGACGGGCGCGCGACGCCGCCACGAGCCGCCGCAGCGATCGCGCGGCGTCCCCCGTCGCCGCGATGGCGTCGACGACGTCGTGGGCAACCTCACGGGACGACGACACCGTCGCCGGGACATCCGTCGGGTCCGGGTCGCACCCCGCCAGCGCGGACGCCAGCGTCTCCACGAACCGACGGCCGTCGGCGACCACGTGGGACGCGACCACCGACACCACCCGGCCCCCCGACCGCGTTCCCACGGTGGCCATCTCCCAGCAGCGACCCCCCGGGACGGCCGCGGCCGCGATCGGGGCGTCGCCGAGATGGCCCGCCGCCCACCGGCGGACGGCGTCGGTGTCGGTGTCGGTGTCGTCGACGGTGTCGTCGACGGTGTCGGGGTCGATCCGCAGCCGTGCGACACCCGTCGGGCGGGCCCATCGTGGGCGGGCGCCGTGGACGCGCGGCGGCCGCACCACGCGGTCCAGCGGCCCACCGATCAACCGGGCGTGCGCGGCGGACACCGCATCGATCCCGGGGTCTGACGGGAACACCCAGACGACCTGCATCGGCGCGACGACCCCGAGCGTCGACTCCAGGAGGAGGTACGACTCGTCCGTCACCCCGAGTCGGCCCTCAGACCACCGCATGGGACAGCCCCCAGGCGTCGAGTTCGTCGACGACGAGCGATCGCAGCACCCCGTCCCCACCGAAGCGGTCCGGGTCGACGCCACACACCGCGAGGGTCGCGTGCTCCCCGTGCACGGTCAGCCACGCCAGCAACCCCGGACGGCACAGCCGTCGACGGGCATCGGCCCCGAGACCCCGCACCGCAGCGCGGGTGAACTGCACGTGCGCCCGCTGCTCCCCCATCCGCAGCAGGTCCTCGCCGACGTCCCCGAGGTTGGAGACCGTGGTGTGCGGCGACGGGATCAGTCGCATCAGCAGCAGCACCAGGCGCGCGGGCAGCAGCCGCACGATCGGCTGGACGTTGTCGGCCGACGCATCGGCCCCGTGCGCGGAGTAGGTGGTGAGCGCGCTCTTGGTCCGTGCACGGATCCCCGACAGGTCGACGGGTCCGTCGAGCGCGCCGCGGACCCGGATCCACACCCCGCCCGAGGCGTTCGCCCTGCCGTCGTGGTCCCCCTCGCGCCGATCGACGGCGATGCAGATGGCGGTCGTGTCGGACTCCGGGATGTGCGCACGCTGCGCCACGCCTCCGAGCAGGGCGCAGAAGAGGCTGTTCGGTGTCCCACCCCGGTCCGCGGCGCGTGCGGCCACCTGGGCCGAGTCCAGCGTCACCAGGACGTGCCGGACCGGCGGTTCCTCCGGAACGCCGTTCGCCGCCACCGGGGTCGGGACGGTCCTGCGGTGCGTCGGACCGACATCGACGACGGCCGGCGCGCCGTTGTCTGCATCGGACCGGTCCCGCCGGCCCCCCGCGACGGTCAGTCGCAGCATCACCAGTATCGACCGCAGCGCCGAGCGCACCTGCGCGACGGCGTCACGGAGATCGTCGAGGAGCTCGTCGACGACGCGGGTGGTCGGCGGATCGGCGGCGGCGGCCGGGGTCGTCCCCAGGACCGCAGCGCGCAGACCCGATCCGTCACACACCACGTGGGAGGCGAGCACCGACACCACACGCCCACCGTCGGTGGTCGGGGCGCTCGCGACATGCCAGCTCCGACCGGCCGTGGGGCGCACCGGTGTCGACTCGAGGTGGTCGGTGAACCACTGCGAGACGGCACCGGCGGCGACGGGCTCACGGTCGTGGCGGGCGACGTCGACATGGTCGCAAGGGACCCAGCGGTGCCGCGCGAACGGCACCCGGGTGCGTCGCACGGCCCGGTTGACCGGGCCGGCGGCGAGCCGCGCGTGCACGACGTCGACGGCCGCCTCTCCCGGGTCGTGCGCGAACACCCATCCCATCTGGATCGGTGTCTCGACGCCGGCCACCGCCTCGACCGTCATGAACGTCTCGTCGGGTCCGGTCACCCGTGCCGTCATCGGACCCTCCTGCACCTCGGTCATCCCGCGGCCCGTCACCAGAACCGGTGCGGGAGTCCCCATGCGGCGAACTCGTCGGCGAGAACCGATCGCAGCGTGTCCGCGTCGGGGACGGCGGTCTCGTCGAACGCCGCCACCGACAGGGTCGTGTGGTCACCCGCTCGCACGATCCACGACTGCAGCCCGTCACCGAACCGGTGCGGACGGTCCGGGAGGACGTGCTGGGCGTCCCCGCGGAAGACCATCCGCTCGGCGGTGGACGTGCCCAGTCGCAGGACGTCGTCGTCCCAGGCGCCGATGTTGGAGGTCATCGCGTCGGGCATCCCCGACCCCGCGGTGACGGCCCGCACGGTCACCGCCGGCGGCAGGAGTGTGACGAGAGGTGTGAGGTGGGCGGTCGGGTCACGTCGCCCCCCGTCGAGTGCGGTGTAGGCCGCCCGGCAGGCGGCGCGGACACCGGCGAGGGACCGGCCCCCGCCGACGGTGTCGTCGAGCATCACCGAGACCCCCGCCGTGGCATTGGCGCGATCGTCGTCGGCACCACGGCGGCTGACGGGGATGCCCACCTTGACCGGTTCGCCGGCCGGGATCGCCCCGGCACGACGCAACGCACCGGCGATCACCGCCACGAACAGGGTGTTGTCGGTGCCGTCGTGCCGGGAGGCGGCGGCGTCCCAGTCCACGGTCGGCACCGACGCGATCACCCACCGGGGCCGCGCCTGCGGGGCCCGCTGCGCCAGTGGCGTTCTCGGCGTCCTCGGGTCACGCGGCGCCTCCCGCGGTCCGCGGCCCGGTACGGGCGCGGTCGACGCGACGACGCGTGCGACGCCGGTCGCGGCGGCCGCCACCTGCCGGAGGAGATCCCGGGTGTCCCCGACCAGGTCTGCGAGGCCCGTCGTCGGCGCCGCTGTCGCAGAACCGTTCTCGGCGGTGGTCACCGAGGCTCCCGGCGCCGACGCGAACGCCTCGGCGGCCGCCCGGACGAAACCCTGCCCGTCGGTCACCAGGTGCAGGGTGCACAGCGACAGAGCGTGGCCGCCGGAGTCGATCGGGACCGCTCGCACCCGCCAGGAGCGGCCGGCGACGGCGTCGAGATCCACGCCGTACAACTCCCGGTCCGCCCACGCGGCGACGTCGTCGAGGTCGATCGGGTCGTCGTCGTGGACCGCGGCGATCGTCTCGGTCGACCGCGTCCAGCGCGGACGCGCGCCCGGCACCACCGCGGGCACGACCCGACGGTGCAGACCGCTCCCGTGCAGGCGTGCGGCGACGCCGTCGACGGTGTCGGCGCAGAGGCGGTCCGGGAACACCCACACGAGCTGCAGGACGACCGACCACCCCAGCGCGCGCTCGACGAACCAGTAGGTCAGATCGGGTCCGTCGAGCCGAACTGCGTTCGCTCGCTGCGCCATTCGCAGGACACTAGTGGCGCACCGCGCGGCCCGCCGGACGAGCGGATATGGCGCCGGACACATCCGACCGGTCGTGGTGGGCCCCGTCGTCCAGTGCGGTGGGGTGTGACCGACGTCGCCTGTGACACGGCCGGGCGACCTCGACCGTTAGCCTGTGCCCGAGACTCCACGGCCCAGGGGGAACCAGCCGATGACAACACTCTCGCGAGACGCCGAGTCCGCGGACCGTGTCCCGACGATGCCGCGGGGCGGGCGTCACGCCCGTCCCGAACCCGACGACGCCACCACGGGTGCGCCCCACGCCGGGGACACCGTGGATGCCCGCGACATCCGCGACATCGGATGGACCCCGCCGCTGCACCCACGCCGGGAGGACTCGCCGCGCGCCACGAGCGGGGCCACCGCATCCGCGGCGGTCGACGTCGCGGGCCTGACCAAGGAGTACAGCGGTCGTCGCGTCGTCGACGAGGTCGACTTCTCGGTGCCCGCGGGCACGGTGTGCGGACTCCTCGGACCGAACGGGGCCGGCAAGACCACCACCGTCCGGATGCTGGCGACGCTGCTGCGACCGACCGCCGGACGCGTCACCGTCCTGGGCCGCGACGTGGTCGCCGACGCCACCGCGGTGCGCAGCCTCATCGCGCTGACCGGGCAGTACGCGTCGGTCGACGAGGACCTGACCGGGCTGGAGAACCTGGAGATATTCGGCCGTCTGCTGGGACTGCGCGGCGCGCAGGCACGGCAGCGCTCCCGCGAACTCGTGGACCAGTTCGGTCTCACCGAGGCCGGCGGGCGCGCGATCGGGTCGTACTCCGGCGGCATGCGGCGACGACTCGACCTCGCGGCGAGCATGATCCGACGACCCGCCCTTCTGTTCCTGGACGAGCCGACGACCGGACTGGACCCACGCACGCGCACCCAGCTGTGGGAGATCGTGCGGTCGGTGGTGGCCTCGGGGACCACCGTCGTCCTCACCACGCAGTACCTCGACGAGGCGGACGCACTGGCCGACCAGCTCGTCGTCATCGATCACGGTCGGGTGGTGGGGCGGGGCACCCCGGAGTCCCTCAAGCGGTCGGTGGGCGACTTCTCGCTGTCGATCCGTCTGATCGATCCCCGACAGGCCGACGACGCCGCGGCCGTCATGCGATCGCTGCTGCGCGCACCGATCGACGTCGACGTCAGGACCGGGCAGCTCACCGGGCCCGTCCCCGACTCCGCACGGGCCGCGGAGGTCATCGCGGCGCTCACCGCGGGGCGGATCACCGTGGGTGAGTTCGGGGTGCACACCCCCTCTCTCGACGACGTGTTCCTCGCCCTCACCGACGACCGGAGGCCCGCGTGACCACCGCGGAGGAGACCACCCGTCCGGTCCCCGACGCCCCGGCGTTCTCCTCCATCCCGATGGCCTCGGTGGTCGACCACATCACGCCGGCCAAGACCGTGCGCGACACGTTGACGATGGCGCGGCGCGGGCTGCTGAAGTTCAAGCACAACCCGCAGCTCCTGGTCGACGTGACCATCGTCCCGGTCGTCTTCACGGTCATGTTCGCCAGCATCTTCGGCGGAGTCATCGCCGGCGGTGTCACGTCGTACCTGCCGATCCTCATCCCCGGCGTGCTCGTCAACGTCGTCACCACCTCGACCGTGGTCGTCGGGATCCAGTTGCGTGAGGACATGGACAAGGGTGTGTTCGACCGGTTCGTCTCGTTGCCGATCGCACGCATCGCCCCGCTCTCGGGGTCCCTGGTCGCGGCCAACCTCCGCTACCTGATCGCAGCGTGCCTGACCCTGACGGTCGGACTGCTGATGGGGTACCGGCCCGGCAGCGTGTGGGGCACCCTCACCGCGATCGTCCTGGTCATCTTCTCGGCGTTCGCCCTGAGCTGGCTCTTCGCCCTGATGGGCGTGGTGCTGTCGAAGGCGTCCGCCGTGCAGGGCTTCTCGGCGCTGATCCTGACCGTCCTCGGGTTCATGTCGAACGCCTTCGTGCCGCCTGACACGATGCCCTCGTGGATGCAGACCGTCACCACGATCAACCCGTTGTCGCAGTTGATCTCCGCGGTGCGCCTGCTCGCCAACGAGGGACGGGTGGACCAGCACCTGGGCTGGTCGCTGCTGGGGTCGTTCGTGCTCATCGCGGTGCTCGCCCCGTTGACGGTGCGCATCTACCTGAGGAAGCTCTGACCCACCGATCGTGAGGACGCCGGCGTGACGACACGAGGACCCCTCCTGCGGACCACCGTCGACGACGACCTGTTCATCCGGATGGACACCGCGCTGGACGTCCCCGTGGTGAACCAGATGGTGTGGCGCCTGACCGCCATGCCGTCGGAGGCGGAACTCACCCGCTTCGCCGACGGGCTGGCCCACGGACGCCTCGCGCGCCTCCTGCGCCGCAGTCGGATCCCGCTGGTGCGCGACCACTGGGTCGCAGGTGGGTCCGATTCCGGCGGCCTGGTCGTCTCGTCGCATGCCGTCGCCGCCGGCGAGGTGATCGCGTGGATCGATGCGGCCGCCTCACGCCCCTTCGACCTGCGCTCCGGGCCCGTCTGGGAGGTCCGCGCAGCGCCGCTGCACACCGGCGGTGCCCTGGTGTCGCTGTGCCTGTCCCACGCGGTCGGTGACGGGATCAGCGCGCTGACGGCCTTCGCCGAGGCGCTCTCCGGTGACGGCACGGAGTTCGACCCGACTCCGCCGACCCCCCTCGACCAGGCACGTGAGGTCATCGGCCGGGCCGCCACCATCGCCGGGTCGGTCGCCGCGATCGCCCGGGACCGGGTCCGGGTCGGCTCCGGGCCCGCCGCACCGGACGCCGGCCCCGTGGTGACCGCGGCGACCTCTCCGGCACTGCCGCCCACCGCGCCCGAGGGCGGTGCCCGGATCGCACCGCTCTGCGTGCTGAGCGTGGAGACCGCCGAGTGGGAGGCGGCCGCCGCTCGATCCGGTGGGTCGTCGAACGCACTGTTCATCGCGGTCGTCGTGGGCATCGTCGTCGCGGCCGGCCGTGCGGGCGCCGACGACGTGGTCCGCGTGTCCGTCCCGATGTCGACCCGAGAGCCCGACGACGACCGCGCCAACGCGACGACCGGCCTGTCGCTGGACGTACCGGCGGTCCATGCCCTCGACGGCGACCTCGCCCCGATCCGTGCACTCGCGAGGGAGGCCTACGGCAGCAAAACCACCCGACCGACCGCCTTCGTGCGGCTGCAGCCGCTCGTGCAGGCACTCGGCGACCGGGCCGTGGCCCTGCTGAGCGCGGGGGCCACCACGCCGCTCGCCCTGGCCTCGAGCCTGGGGCGCGTCGATCCCGCGGTCGCCGGCTTCGGCGACCCCGCACGGGCCGACGCCGTGGTGACCCGGGCGACGACGCAGTCGATCACGACGGCCCGACTCCGGTCCCTGCGTGGCGGTCTCGCCGCCTGGGTCAACGACGCTGCGGGGACGACCACGTTGTCGGTGGTCGGCCTCGACCCCGACGCCCTCGGTCCCGACGTCCTCGAGTCGGTGGTGACCGCCGAACTGCGGCGCTGGTCCCTGCAGGCCCGCCCGTGGTGACCGCGTGAGGATCACCATCGCCGCCAACGGCAGCCGCGGCGACATCCAGCCGCAGATCGCCCTCACGCGCGCCCTCGTCGACCGTGGGCACGACGTCGTCCTCGGGGTCCCGGTCAACCTGCTCGGCCTCGTCCGGTCGTTCGGGATCGAGGCGCACGAGTTCGCCCCCGACACCGCGGAGCTGCTGGCGTCCCCCCTGATCGCGCGAGACCTCAAGTCGCGCAACCCTCGTACCCGGGCCGCGGCGATCCGTCAGGTCACCGAGTTCGGGGCCACGGCGATGGACGACGCCCTGCTGACCCTCGCCGACGGCGCCGACCTGGTGGTGACCGGCCTGCTCGGGCAGGAGCGCGGGGCCACCGTCGCGGAGCACCACGGCGCCCGGTTCGTCCCGGTGCACTACTGCCCGATCCGACCCAACCGGTCGGTACGGGTCCCCCTCGGCCCGGTCCAGGCGATCCCGGCGGGACGTCTCACCGGCGCCCTGTGGACCGCGGTGGACCTCTTCTTCTGGTACTCCTCCGCCCGCGGTGCCGACGACGCCCTACGACGTCGGTTGGGCATGTCACCGGCGGGCGGGCCGCTCGGCGGGCGTCTCGCACGGGACGGGACCCCCGAGATCCAGGCGTACGAGCCCGCGTTGTTCCCCGAGTTGGCGCAGGAGTGGGGGCCGCGTCGACCGCTCACCGGCTTCCTCGGGGTCGACCCGCCCGCGGCGACCACCACCGACGTCGAGACGTCCACGTGGATCGACGACGGTGACCCGCCGGTCCTCGTCGGCTTCGGGAGCATGCCGCTGCCCGATCCGGAGGACTCCTACCGCCGACTCGTCGCCGGCATCACCGGGCGCCGGGCCCGGGTCCTGATCACCGCCGGGCCCAATCTCGACGCGGCCCGGGCGGCGACGGCCGACAGCGGGTCCGGGGTCCGGGTCGTCGAGACCGTCGACCACTCGACCGTCCTGCCCCGATGCCGTGCCGCGGTGCACCACGGCGGTGCGGGGACGACGGCGGCGTGCCTACGGGCGGGCACGCCGATGGTGATCGCCGCGTTCAGCGCCGACCAGCCGATGTGGGGACGCGTGGTGACCGATCGACGACTCGGGGCGACGCTCCCGGTGCGCTCGATCCGGGACCGGGGTCGACTCGACGCGGCCGTCACCCGCGCGTTGTCGGACGAATGCACGATGACTGCGGCATCTTTCGCACGTCAAATTGTCTCCGATGTGGACGCGGCCCACAATGCCGCGTCGATTCTTGTCGATTTCCCGAACAGGTAATGACAAACACCCACTGGGATCGCCGACACCCCTGTGCTGTGCGAGACTGACCGCCGACTCCACTCGTAAAGGACCTCGATGCCCTTCTCTGCCGGAATTCGCATGTCACGCGGATTTCTTCCCGTGTTCACCTCGTCGACTCGACGACTGATCACGGCCACCGCACTCGCCACCGCGGCCGTCGCCTGCACCCCCGTCGTCGCGGTGGCGACAGCGACGCCGAGCGCGCCGACGATCGAGAAGATCGAGACCGAGGGACCCACGCAGTACGGCGTGTACGTCTACTCGACGGCGATGGCGAAGACGATCAAGGTGCAGGTCCTCGTCCCCTCGGTCGATCGCGGACCCCGCCCGACGCTGACCATGCTCAGCGGCCTGGGCGAGGAGGACCCGACCAACAGCATGTGGCTGCGGAAGACCGACGCGTCGAGCTTCTACCGCGACAAGAACGTGACCGTCGCGCTGCCCCTGGCCGGCAACGGCAGCTTCTACACGGACTGGCAGCGCGACGACCCCAAGCTCGGCCGGTACAAGTGGGAGACGTTCCTCACCCGCGAGCTCCCGCCGTTGCTGCAGAACCGATTCTCCGGCAACGGGATCCGCGGTATCGGCGGACTCTCGATGGGAGCCGGCTCGGCGCTCACACTCGCCGCCCGCAACCCGGGCTACTTCAAGTCGGTGGCGTCGTTCAGCGGCTGCTACTCGACCTCCGACATCGTCTCGCAGGGCGTCCCGCGGACGATCGTCGCGGCGTTCGGCGGCAACGCGGACAACATGTGGGGACCGCCGTCCGATCCCGCGTGGGCTGCACACGACGTGCTGCTGCGGGCGAACGGGCTCCGCGGGACCTCGGTCTACGTGTCGGTCGGCTCGGGTCTGCCCGGGCCGTACGAGGCGCCGAACTACCCCGGCAACTCCAACCCGGCCGACAGGGCGATCGTCGGCGGCGGCATCGAGGCGGGCGCGAACTTCTGCACGCACCGTCTCGCCGAGACGCTCGCGGCCAAGCGCATCCCGGCGACATTCGACTTCGAACCACGCGGATCGCATTCCTGGCCCTACTGGCAGGACCAGTTGCACCGCAGTTGGCCGACGGTCGCACGCGGTCTCGGAATCGGATGATCATGCGCGACGATTTCTCCGGACCGATCCGCGCCGTCGCGCGATCGGACGGGGAATCGTCGCAGCACATGGCGCCGCGAACCATCGCGACAATCTGCACACCGATGATTTGCTCTGGTAAAAACCGGATCCCGACGCGAAATCCCGGCCGATTCGCGTTACCGTCGACGCGTGGACGAGTGCCCATCCACGCCTTCTCCGGTCGGCGGATGGTGAGTCGTCCGCCCTGTAGGTGAGACGGCTCGTCGACGCGCCGGTGCGCTGCACCCCAACGAACCCGCCGCCCGTCCGCGCCCGTGAACCGCCCGAGTCCCTCGCGCGTCGCGGGTCGTCGGCCACACGATTTCTCAAGACAGTCAGGAGATCGACGATGGAGTACACCGAACTCGCCGACTACCCGCTCCCGTCCGGCGTCGTGACGGAGTGGACGCCCACCGCCGACGACGCCGACTGGAAGTCCGACGAGCGCCGACTGTCCTACGCCCACCTCGAGCACGCCCGGCGGGCCGCCGAGGCCGGCGACACGTGGCACAGCGAGTGGATCGGCACCGCGTTCCGGATCGGCCACCGCCTGGACCGTGACGCGCTGGCGACGACCCTGCGGCGCTGGTTCGCCCGGCACGAGGCCTTCCGGTCCGCGCTCGTGCACCACGCCGAGGCGGGGGTGGCCGTCGGTCGGGACGAGGACGAGTTCGGTCGCCGGATCATCGCCGCCGACAAGGTCGACATCGTCGACCGCCGCGATCCCGAGCCCTCGAGCAGCACGCGTGTGTACCTCCGGGTCGACCACGTGTTCAACACGCGGATCAACCCGTTGCGGTGGCCGCACTGCCTCGTGATGACGGTCGAGCCCGACGACGACCCCGACTCGTTCCTGATCGTCTTCGGCGCGGACCACACGGTGATGGACGCCTACACGCAGGTGTTCGCCATCAAGGAGTTGACGCGGCTGTACGAGTCGTCGCTGCACGGTCACGACGACTCCCTGGGCACCTTCGGCAGCTACCTCGACTTCTCCCACGCCGAGCGCGCCCACGGGTCCCGACTCGACCGCGAGACCGCCGAGGTCGCGCGATGGGAGGAGTTCCTGGCGCCACGTCCGGACTCCGACTGCCAGCCCGATCCGATGCCCGCGTTCCCGCGTCCGCCGCAGGGCCGGCTCGAGGACTCCTCGGCGGACGCCGTCGAGGCCCCGTATCAGGGCAGCCTGTCCCGCTGGCTGCTCGACCCGGAACAGACCGAGGCGTTCAACCGCGCGTGCAAGGCGCTGGGGTCGAACATGCAGGCCGGCGTCCACACCGCGCTGTGCATCGCCAACCACCGCACCACCGGCACCGCCGACCTGCGGTTCATCAGTCCCGTCCACACGAGGACCGAGCTCCAGTGGGGTGAGGCCGCGGGCTGGTTCGTCGGGCTCGTCCCCACCCACCTGCGCACGGGAGACGCCTCGACGTTCGGTGAGGCGATCGGGGCCGTCGCAGCGTCGTCGCGGGAGCACAAGGAGCTGGGCACGGTCCCGTTCCACCCCATCGCCGAGCTGATCGGTCACCGGACGCCGCCGCAGTTCGTGGTCTCCTACATCGACCTGCGGGGGGCCGAGGGTGCCGACTCGTGGGACGCGATGGATGCCCGCGTCCTGCGCAGCGCGACCCGCTCGGCGGACGAGGTCTACTTCTGGATCAACCGCATCGGGACCGGGACCAACCTCTCCGCGCGGTACCCGACCTCGTCCCCCGCCGCGACCAGGGTCCACCGTTTCCTGCGCGCCTTCGAGGAGGTCCTCCTCGAGGTCGCCGCACACGGCGACACCACCTTCGACGCGTCCCGGGCCGGGTCCACCGTCACCGCGGGCGAGTCCGGGGCGGCGGGCGGCACTTCGTGATCCGACCCGGTTCACAGTGATCGCGGGGGCGCTCACCGACTGGAGTCCACCGACCGGGGATCTGGTGTGGTGGACGATGCGCGACGAGGCGGCGGCCCGCGCGCGGAGCACACCGTCGGACGTCGGGCCGTCGTTCCTGCAACGCGACCATCTCCTCGCCGCGCACGCGAAACGCCGGGCGGGACATCCGCATCGCGCCGTCGTCACCGTGACCACCGAGTTCCCCGGTCCGCTCGACGAGGCGGCGATGGGTCGCGCCCTGGCGGCGTTCGTCGCGGCACACGACGAACTGCGCAGCCACTTCGTCGTCGCCGACGACGGCACCGTCACGCGCTTCATGGCCCCCGCGGACGCGGTGGCGTTCGACGCGCACCGCGACGGTCCTCCCGCCGACCACGACGAGCTCGTCGAGACCCTGCACCACCACATCGCCCGTGACGCCGTACACGACCGCATCCCGGGATGGAGCGTGGGAGCCGTCGACGCCGGTGCCACGGTCGCCCTGCACATCTCGTTCGACCACTCGCACACGGACGGCTCGGCCGCGATCGAGGCGCTGCAGGAGATCGTGGTGCGGTACCGCTCCGAGGTCGCGGGGACGACGCCGACCCTCCGCGCCGCCGGCAGTCATCTCCGCCACGTCGCCGACGAGATGCGCCGTGCCGCCGCCGTCACCGCGGACGACCCGCTCGTGGAGCGGTGGCGCGAGATCCTCGCCGCGCACGGTCGCACCGTCCCCCGCACCGCGCTGGACCTGGGGCTCACCGGTTCCGAGCCGGTCCCCGCCGTGGCGATCGACGAGCCCCTGCTCGACGCCGAGGCGACAGGGGCCTGCGAGGCCCGTGCCCGCGCAGCGGGCGGGTCGCTGGCGGCCGCCCTGTTCGCAGGGCTCGCCATCGCCCAGCGGGAGGTCACCGGCGAACCGCGGTACTTCACGTCGACGGTGCTCTCCACCCGCGATCCGGCCGAGCCGGGGACGCAGGGGTGGATGTGCACCTTCGCACCGGTCGCGATCGACGCGTCCGACGTCGCCGACACCGACGATCTGGTCCGTGCCGCCGCAGCCGATCTCCGACACGCCCGCGACCACATCGACCGTCCGGTGCACGGTGTGCTCGCCGTGCTGGCCGCGTCCGGGGACTTCATCCCGGACGCGTCGAGCCCACAGATGGTGTCGTACCTCGACTTCCGACGCCTCGCCGATCCCGACGCACCGGAGATCGTGGCCGGCCGGGTGATGCCCGGCGTGGGTCGCACCCGCAACGCGAACCTGTGGATCAACCGCAACAGCGACGGTCTGCGGCTGCTCTCCCACGTACCCGACAACGCCGTGGCCCGCCGTTCGCTGACGGCGCTGCACGGCCACCTGGTCGACGTCCTGTCCGCCTACGCGGCCGGTTCCGACGTGATGCGATCGTCAGAACACGTTGGGGCACAGGTACGGTGAGCCCGTGCTGCTGACGACACTGGCGAACCTGCGTGTACCCGGGGGCCGGCTGCACCGGTGGACCGCGGATGTGCGGGGACCGGCGGCCCCCCATCCGGTCGGGCCGTCGGAGAACGAGCGCTTCCATCTCGACGCGGTCCGTTCCGGGGGGTCGGGATGGCTCGCGGTCACCGCCGAGATCCCCACCGCGACGATCGACGGCGACCGTCTCGCCGCCGCGTTCGGCGCTGTCGTCGACCACCACGAGGTCCTGCGCTCGCACTTCGTCACCGACCCGGACGGCACCGCGCACCGGCGGTTGCACCCACGCGGCGCCGTCACCTTCACCCCGGTCGGACCTCCGGTCGAGGTCGACGAGGAGGGTTTCCGCGCCGAACTCGGTGCAGCGGTGGGCGATTGCAGCGCGGCGCGGCCCGCATCGCATGTCCTGGCCGCCCTGGAGGTCGGGGACACCGTCACCGTGGTCTGCGCATTCGACCACTGCTACGTCGACGCGCACTCCCTCGCGGTCATCGCCGAGGACGTCGTCGCCGCCTATCGCGGTGACCCCCTGGTCGCGGCGGGCAGTTTCCTGGACCACCTCCGCGACACCGCATCTCGGCCGGAACCCGGACCCGACGACCCCCGGGTCCTCGGCTGGGCCGATTTCCTCGCCGACACCGGACACACCGTGCCCGACTATCCCCTGGACCTCGGGGTCGACCACGGCGAGTTCGCGCCGGCGCGCATCCACGTCGCACGGGTCCTGCCGCGGGCCCTCGCCGATGCACTGACGGTGTCGGGGACAGAACGTCGGGTGCGCACCTACCCCACCCTGCTCGCGGGACTCGCCGCCGCGACCCGCGACCACGGTGGCCCGGAACGCCTTCCGGTGATCCTCCCGATCCACACGCGGGGCGGGGACACATCGGGCCGGTCGGTGGGGTGGTGCGTCGCGAACGCCCCTGTCGTGATCGACTCCGGCCCCCCGGACACGACGGACCCCGACGACGTGTTGCGTGCCGCCACGACGGCCGTCGCGGACGCCCTGCCGCTCGCGGGCGTCGACCTCAGCACCGTCTACAGCACCTTCGGGCATCTGCTCCGCAAACCGCGTCACGACGTGTTCATGGTGTCCTACCTGGACTACCGCCGCTTCGACCACCTGGCGTCCCTGCACGCCCGACACATCTCGAGCGACGGTCGCGCCGACGACCTGCAGCTGTGGTTCTGGCGTGACGAGGACGGCGTCAGCGTGCGTGCACGATTCCCCGACACCGCGGTGGCGCGCGCGACCATCACCTCCGTGATCGACGGCGTCGTCGCCCGGGCCCACGCTGCCGTGCCGGTCCCCGCGGGACTGTCGCCCTCGTCGGTCTGACGCCGCGGTGCGCCTCGTCGCGGCGTTCGCCGGCAGTCGCGGAGACGTCCAACCCGGGCTCGCGCTGTCCCTCGAACTGACCCGCCGCGGGCACGACGTCACGATGGCCGTCCCCCCGAACCTCGTGGACTTCGCCGAGTCGGCCGGAGTCCAGGCCGTCCCCTACGGAACCGACACCGCCGAGCTCCTCGGCTCCGCCACCGTGACCGACGAGCTGCGGTCACGCGACCCCGTCCGACGCCTGCGCGCCGTGCGCGCGGTGACGAGAGCGGGTGCCCTGCAGGCCACGCAGGATCTCCGCGACGCTTGCGACGGCGCCGACCTGCTGGTCGGCGGCAGCGTCGGACAGGAGCGGGCGCTCGCCGTCGCGGAGGCCCGCGGCATCGGCTACCTACCCGTCCACCTCTGCCCGCTGCGGCCGAATCGTCGCGTGGGTGTCGTCGCACCGCGCGACCGCGAGCTCCCCGGATGGGCGACCGCTGCCACCTGGCACCTCCTCGAGCAGGCACTGTGGACGACCTCGCGACGAGACGAGAACAGCGTGCGGGCCGCCCTCGGACTCCGGCCCGCCCGCACCCCCGCGGGCCGCCGCATCGACGCCCGGGGCCTGCCGGCCGTGCAGGCCTACGACCCCGTCCTGTTCCCCGGTCTCGCGCGGGACTGGGGTGCGGGCCGTCCGATGGTCGGGTTCCTCGCCGTCCCGCCGGACACCGGCCGTTCGCTGACGCAGGGCACGGACATAGCTGACCTCGCCACGTGGTTGCGGGCGGGACCCCCGCCGGTCTACGTCGGGTTCGGGAGCATGTCGGTCGCCGACCCCCCGGCGGTGCGGTCGGCGGTACTCGCGGCCACCCGCGGACACCGTGTCCTCATCGCGTCCGGATGGGGCGGGATGTTCTCCGGCGTCGACCGTGACGTCGACGCGGACGATCGCGTCCGGGTCGTCGACTCTGTCGACCACGCGGCGGTGCTGCCCCTCTGCGCGGCGGCGGTCCATCACGGCGGTGCGGGCACCACCGCGGCGACCCTGCGCGCCGGCGTCCCGGCCGTCGTGTGCTGGCTGGGCGCCGACCAGCCCCTGTGGGGGCGCGCGGTGTCGCGAGCGGGCGTCGGCACCGCACTGCGCCTCCCGTCGATCACACCCGACGGCCTCGGCGGTGCTCTCGCTCGTGTCCTCACCGCCGGGATGCGCGCTCGCGCAGAGACCGTCGCCGCGGAGATGGTGACACCCGCCGAGGCGGTCACCGCCGCCGCCGAGGTCGTCGAGAGCGCTGTCGCGCCGCCCCACCGCGTGACGAACCCCACGTCCGGAGCCGCTCGACGCGCCGAACGCATCGCGGGCACCTAATCTCGGTTGCACTGTCGTCCAGCCACTTCGGCGGAGACATGCCTCGCGTCCCCGAGAGATCGGCGCCCCATGACCACGCTCTCCGTCGTCATCCCCTGCTACGACGAGGCCGAGGTGATCGGCGAGTGCCTCGACCGACTCCTCGCGCAGCGCGACCACATCCACGAGATCGTCGTGGTCGACAACAACTCGACCGACGACACCGCCCGGATCGTCGCCGACCGCGCCCGGGCACACCCGGAGGTCCGGCTCATCCCCGAACCCCGCCAGGGACTCGTGTACGCGCGCAACACCGGTCTCGACGCCGCCACCGGTGACGCGATCGCCCGCATCGACGCCGACACGATGGTCGGTGAGCGGTGGGCGGCCGACATCGTCCACTTCCTGCGCGAGGACGCCGCACATCGGTGGGCGGCGCTGTGCGGACGGGGCGAGGCCTACGGCCTCCCCTACGGCGACGGCGTGGCCCGGCTCAAGGACAGGGTGGGGCGCTGGGTCCCGTTCGTCGCGCGACGCAGCGCGACCAGCGACGACGTCCGCTCCGTCGCGGTGCTCTACGGGTCCAACATGACGCTGCGCCGCTCCACGTGGCTGGCCATCCGCGATCGTGTCGCCATGCGCCGCGACGTCTTCGAGGACGTCGACATGGGCTTGTGTGTCACCGAGACCGGTGGCCGCAACGCCTTCCTCCCCCACCTCACCGTGGGGGTCTCCCCGCGGCGGATGCAGACCGGCCTCGCGTCGTTCGCTCGCTACATGATGTGCCTGCCGCGGACCATGTTCCTGCACCGACGGCTGTGGCTCGGGATCGGTGCGTCGGTGCTCTACGTCCCCTGGGTCGTCGTCGTGCACGCCGTCCGCCTGCTGCTGATCCGAGGGTGGGACGCGCGTACCGGACGGTTCTCGCTGGCCACGCTGCTGCACCCCGGCGCCGACCGCGGGATGCCCTGACACAGGGCGTATCTCGCGCCACACACGGCCAGTTCTGTGCCGTTGCCCACTGTCGGTAACACCGCCGTCACACCGACGGTCGCCGCATCGTGTCGGCTGGCGACGTACCCCGAACCGCTCTCGAGCGATCATCCTCGATGACGTTGTCGCTCAATGCTGTTCACTTCTTCCTCACTCGGCTTACACCGGTTACCGGCGACGCGCAGGACCGCCGTCACGTGATGATCGACACCCCTTACTCAGGCGAACGGCACGTCCGGTTCGCCCGTAGCATTCCCGGCACACCGAGTACCTCCGCACACCGGGCAGCACCGTCCGCGCTTCGTCGGCCCACGCCGAGATGGAGACCGCACCTGTGGAATTCACCGAACTCACCGACTACCCGCTGACCGGCGGCGTGCTCACCGAGTGGACACCCCGCGCCGCGGGCCACGACCCCGCGTGGACCGTCGACGACCGGCCGCTCAGCCCCCTGCACGCCGACTACTGCCGGCGCGGCGTCGACGTGTTCGGACCTCGATCCGATCGCGACACGCCCGGGCCGCCGGGCTCCTGGCTGGGGGCCGTCTTCGAGGTGCCGCTCCCCTATGACGCTGCGGCGGTGGGTGTCGCGCTGACCGCATGGATGCGTCGGCACGAGGTCTTCCGCACCACCGTGACCGGCGACGGCGGACACCCCGTGCGGGTGGTCCTCGACGACGACGTCGAGGTGGCGCCCTCGATCGTCGGCAGCCTGCGAACCGGTACGCGCGTCCATGAACACCTCGTCTCGCTGTTCGACCGGTTGTCGCCGTGGACGTGGCCGCACTGCGTGGCCGCCACCATCAGCGAGCCCACCGTCGAACACGCGCCGCTGGCCGACACACCACGGCCCGACGACCGGTTCCTGCTGGTGTTCGCCGCCGACCACTCGGTCATGGACGCCTACTCGATGCTCCTCGCGATCGGCGAGATCCAGGAGCTCTACCGCCGGGCCCACCAGGGGGAGCGGATCGACACCGCTCCGGTCGCGAGCCACGTCGACTTCAGCGTCGCCGACCACCTCGCGGGGACGCGCCTGCACCGCGACCACCACGCCGTCGTGGCATGGCGGGAGTTCCTGCAGGACGGCGAGGCCGAGCAGTTCCCGGCGTTCCCGCTGCCGTTGGGGACCACCGCCTCGGCACCGGCCCGCCGCCAGAGCGGGGTGTCGTCGTGGGTGATGACGGCCGATCAGGCGGACCGCATCAACGCCGCCGCCCGTGCACGCGGCCACACCATGCAGACCGTGGTGCTGGCAGCGTTGGCGACCGCGACGCACCGCTGCACCGGTAACTCGACCACCCGCTTCGTGATGCCGCTGCACACCCGCACCGATCCGCGGTACGCCCACTCCGTCGGGTGGTTTGTCGGCATGGTCCCCATCACCGTCGACCTCGGGGCCGCGACGACCGTGGACGAGCGACTCGCGCTGGCCGCCGCCGAGATCGGCCGACGACGGCCCCTCGCACCCCACCCCTATCCGTGCGTGGCGGAGATCAACGGGTCGCGGGCGACCCCGCGTTTCGTCGTCTCCTATGTCGACACCCGACGGATACCGGGGGCGCAGGAGTGGACGCGGTGGGGTGCACGCACCCTGCGTGGCGCCTCGGTCTCCGACGACGAGGTCTATCTCTGGATCGTGCGGTCCCCGAAGGGGATCTCGCTGTCCGCCCGCTTCCCGAGCACCGCCGTCGCAGCCGACTCCGTCCATCGTCACCTCCACGCACTGCGGGAGGTGGTCGCGGACATGGGTCGTGAACTGGGCGTCGACGACCGCGATCCGATCGAGCGCGACCCGGCCGGCCGACGGGCCGACACACGGGTGTCCGCGGGACCCGACACCGAAGGTGCCCGCCGATGATGATCGACGCCATCGCGCACTGGAACCCGGCTCCCGGTCGCATCGTGACCGTGCGTCCCACACCGCCCGCGACCGCGGCCGCCGACGCCACCCCGGCGCATCCCGTGCCCCCGTCCACGCTGCAGGAGGGGCATCTGCACGGCACGGCCGCGACCGCCCGCGCCGGTCGGCGACACTCGGTCTACCTCGCCGCGGCCACCGAGGTCGACGGCGGATTCGACCCGCGTGCCATCGCGGAGGCCCTGCGCCGCTTCGTCATCCGGCACGACGGCCTGCGGAGCTGGTTCTCCGTGTCCGGGGCGGACGTCACGCGCCACGTCGTCGACGCCGACCACGTCGCCTTCACCACAGCCGACCTCGCCGTCCTCGACGACCACGGGTGGGTCCGCGGCGGTCCTCGCCGCGACGACCACATCGGTGCACGTCGCCTGCACGAGTTCGTCGACACCGAGTTCGGGCAGCGCGCGAGTGCCCTGCGGTGGCCGGGGTTCGAACTCGGCGCGATCGTCCGCGACAGGAGCACGACCCTGTTCTGGTTCTGTGACCACGCACTCACCGACGGGGTGTCGCAGGCGATGGCGCTGGCCGAGATCGCCGATCTGTATGTCGCCGAGCGCGACGGCACGCCCCCCGGACCGTTCACGACGGCGCCGGTGGGTTCCGCGGTGGAGTACGCGCGGCAGGAACGGATCAGGGCCGCCGCCTACGGCGAGGGGTCGGCGGCCCTGCACCACTGGATGACGACGCTGCGCGCCCACGGACTCCGGATGCCCCACAGCGCGGTCGATCTCGGTCTGGCACCCGGTGAGACCGCACCGGTGCGCAGCATCCGGTTCGACGTCCTCGACGCCGACGGGGCGCAACGCTTCGCGCAGATCTGTTCCGCAGCCGGCGGTGGCGTGACCGCGGGCGTCGTCGCGGCGATCGCCACCGCGGACCACGAACTGACCGGCGACCCCTCATGGTTCGGCATCACGGCCCTCGCCGACCGCGACCTCGCCGACGTCCACCTGGCCCAGGGATGGTTCTGTCGTTTCGCGCCCGTGGCGTTCCCGGTCGCGGAAGCTCGAAGGTTCACCGACCTGGTGCCGAGGGCGCAGAGGGCGGGTGTGGAGGCGACCGACGCGTCCCACGTCCCCGTGCCCACGGTGATGGCCGCACTGATCGCCGCGGGTGCCGATCCCGCGGAGGCGATGGTCACCCCACAGCTGTTGTCCTATCTGGACTTCCGCAGGTCCCCGCACGCGGGGACACCGACGTACGACCGCGGGATCCAGACGACCGGCGAGGGGCGGACGGCGAACGCCTCGGTGTGGGTCAATCGAGACGAGCACGGCATGTACCTCGGGACCCAGACGCCCGACACCCCGGTCGCCCAGGAACGGCTCGCGCACCATCATCGCCGTCTGCGGGCGATCTTCGCCGAGATCGCGGCCACCGGCGACCGGGTGATCACGCGGGCACCCGATCACACGCGGATGCAGGAGGTGGCGTCGGGTGCGGGTCACCACCGTTGACCGGTTCCGGCCGCGGCCCGGACCGCTGACACGGTGGCGGATGGACCTCTCCGATGCGCGGGTGATCGTCTCGGACATCCCTCCGTCCTTCAACCAGCGTTTCCACCTGGAGTCCGCCCGGGCGCGACCCGGCGACGAGACGGTGTTCCTCGCGGCCGCGTTCGACGTCGACGGTGCGCTGGACCACGACGCACTCGCACGGGCGTTCGCGGCTCTGGTGGACCGCCATGACAGCTTGCGCTGCGGGTTCACCGTCGAGCCGTCGTCGGACGAGGGGGCACAGTCGAATGACGAGGACGCACCGTCGAACGACGAGAACGCACCGCCGCGGGTCGTCCGGCGCATCCACGACAGGTCGCGGATGCGCCTCGTCGCCGACGCCCCGATCGAGACGAGCACCCCTGAGGAGGCCCACCTCGCCCTGCGCGCGGTGCTCAGCGACTCCTGCGCCCCGTTGGGCGATCCCGACCACCTGTTCGCGGCCATCGACGGCCACGACACGTCGACCATCGTGTGCGCGTTCGACCACGCCCACGTCGACGCGTGGTCCATCGCCGTCGTCGTCGACGACCTGCGTCTGCTCTACGACGGGTTCCGGCGGTCACCGGAGTCCGACGTGGCCGACCGTCTCGGACCGGTGGGCAGTTTCCTGCGCC
This sequence comes from Williamsia deligens, assembly GCF_024171765.1. Taxonomy (GTDB): domain Bacteria; phylum Actinomycetota; class Actinomycetes; order Mycobacteriales; family Mycobacteriaceae; genus Williamsia_A; species Williamsia_A deligens. The sequence continues at coordinate 35,124 of NZ_JAMTCI010000005.1, read as the reverse complement.
ACTGCGCAGCCGAGGCGCGCGACGACCGCGACCACGCCGGCCACCCCGCGATGGACGGCTGGCGGACGTTCTTCGCACGCCACGACAACATGCCACCCTCGTTCCCCGCCGACCTCGGCCTGCTCCCCGGGCACAGCGCCCCACAGGCCGTCGACCTGCGAACCCTCGCCGACGCACCCGCGGCCGACCGCCTCGACGCGGCCTGCCGGTCCCTGGGCGCATCCACGTTCGCGGGCATCCTCGCGGCGATGGCGCACGCGGCGAGACAGGCGGGTCTCGCCGACGACCTGTCGCTGCTGTTCCCGATGCACACCCGACGGTCGCCTCTCTGGGACCGCGCGGTGGGGTGGTTCACGACCAACGCACCGATCACCGTGACACCCCGGGAGGAGCTGTGCGCGACCGTCTCGGCGACCGGCGACGACCTCCGGGCGGCCGTGCGCCTCGGTGCGATCCCGGTCCCCGCCGTCGTGGCCGCGATCGGCGGCCTGACCTTCGTCCGCTCCGACGTGTTCATGGTGTCGTTCGTCGACTACCGCAGACTCCCGGGGGCGGGCAGCACCGACGACGGCGCCCACCACATCTCGAACATCACCCGCGCCGACGACGTCCAGGTGTGGATCTCCCGGACCGACGCGGGGTTGGCCCTGCGCACCCGCTTCCCCGACACCCCCACTGCGCATCGGGTGGTCGGGGACTTCCTCGACACGGTCGTGGCCGTCGCGGCGCGCATCACGACCACCGCGTTGCCGCGCGCACTAGGCTGACCACGTCGCCGTCGCCGGGCTCGAGGTCCGGCGTCGGGGGCCACCCCGCCCGAGGCCGCGAGCGCCCGGCGGAGCATCGAAGAGCACCCGACCCACGGAGCCGCAGTGACCGTCCCCACCGACCCGAATCCCGCCTTCTCCGCGTACGCGCACCCCGAACGTCTCGTGAGCACCGAGTGGCTCAGCGCCAACATCGGGGCGCCGGGCCTGAAGGTCGTCGAGTCCGACGAGGACGTCCTCCTCTACGACATCGGACACATCCCGACCGCGCAGAAGATCGACTGGCACCTGCATCTGAACGACCCCGTCACGCGCGACTACATCGACGGTGAGGCGTTCGCAGAGCTGATGCGCAGCAAGGGGATCCACCGCGACGACACGATCGTCGTCTACGGCGACAAGAGCAACTGGTGGGCGGCCTACGCGCTGTGGGTCTTCACCCTGTTCGGCCATCCCGACGTGCGCCTGCTCGACGGTGGACGTCAGGCGTGGTTCGCCGAGGACCGCGAGACGTCGTTCGACGTCCCCGACCTCCCCCGGTCGGACTACCCGGTGGTCGAGCGGGACGACAGCCTGATCCGCGCGTTCGCCGACGAGGTCCGTGACGCCATCGGCACCGAGCCCCTCGTCGACGTGCGCTCGCCGCAGGAGTACACCGGCGAGCGCACGCACATGCCGGACTACCCGCAGGAAGGCGCGCTGCGCGGCGGGCACATCCCGACGGCGCTGTCGATCCCGTGGGCCAAGTCGGCCGCGCCGGACGGTCGCTTCCGGAGCCGCCCCGAGCTCGAGGAGATCTACGGCGATCTCGCCCCGGACACCCCGACCATCGCCTACTGCCGCATCGGTGAGCGCTCCTCGCACACGTGGTTCGTGCTCACCCACCTGCTCGGGTTCACCCGGGTCCGCAACTACGACGGCTCGTGGACGGAGTGGGGCAACGCCGTGCGGGCGCCCATCGCCACGGGTGACGCTCCGGGGACACCGTGACGCTCCCGTCCGCGCTGGCCGAGATCGTCGAGGACTTCGCCGCCCTGTCCGAGTCCGACAGGGTGACGATGCTCCTGGAGTTCGCGAACGATCTGCCGGATCTGCCCGACGACCTGCGGACCGAGGCGATGGAACCGGTCCCGGAGTGTCAGTCGCCGGTGTTCCTCGCGGTGGACGCGACCGACCCGGACGCGGTACGGCTGCACTTCAGTGCGCCGCCCGAGGCCCCCACGACACGCGGGTTCGCGTCGATCCTGCACCAGGGTCTCGACGGTGCGTCGGCGCAGGAGATCCTCGACGTGCCGCCGGGTTTCTACACCGACCTCGGGCTGGCGTCGGTGGTGAGTCCACTGCGGTTGCGGGGCATGGCGGGGATGCTGGCCCGGGTGAAGGCCCAGATCACCCGGGCGCGCGCGTAGGTGCGCGGCCGCCGATGAAGTTCATCCAGATGATGGACCAGCCGGTCGAGCCCGGGGGCCTCGTCGAGTGGTCGCCGAGCACGGTCGGCGGGTTCGCGCACTGGGAGAACGACCCCCGCTCGACCTCGCACAACCACGAGCTGCACCTGCGTTCGTCGCTCGAACACCGGTGGCGGACCAAGCGCGAGGGCGGCCGGGAGTCCTGGCTCGGCCTCGCGATCGAATTCGACGAGCCGATGTCGGTCCCGGCGATCCGGTCCGCCCTCACCCGGTGGATCGACCGCCACGAGGTCCTGCGCAGCCACGTGGTCGTCAAACACTCGGGCCTGCAACGACTCACGACCCCGCCCGGGTCGGTCCGGCTGAAGATGGGTCGCGTCGGCTGGTACGCCGAATCCGGCCCGCTCCTCGATCAGCTCGCCGGCTCCTTCGACCGGGCGACGGCGCCGCTGCAGTGGCCGGCGTACCTCTTCGCCACGGTGGCGCGGGAACGGACGTTCACGCTGCTGTTCGCCGGCGACCACTCCCTGCTCGACGGCTACTCGCTGATCCTCGCCCAGCACGAGCTGTCGGAGCTGTACCACGCGGCGCGTGAGCGCCGGGAGCCGCAGTTGCCCGAGGTCGGCAGCTACGTCGACTTCAGTGCCCACGAGCGCAGAGTCGCCGACGACGCCGACGTCGACCACCCGGCCGTCACGGCCTGGGCCGAGTTCCTCGACGCCCACGACCGGACGATGCCACGCTTCGACCTCGTCGCGCCCGCGTCCGAGACGGGTGACGTGACCACCGCCGAGGCCGCCGGCGCGGCCCCCTCCGCCGAGACCGACGGGACCGACCAGGGCCCGCCGCAGTCGTCGGTGACGTTGGAACTCCTCGACGACGACGCGGCGAACCGGTTCACGGCGGTGTGTGCCGCGACGGGGGGATCGCTGTTCGCCGGCATCCTCGCCGCACTGGCCGTCTCCTACCGGGAGTGCGGAGGTGGCGACGTGTTCTGTTGCATCACACCGCGCCACACGCGGACCGAGGGCAGATGGCTGGGCGCACTCGGATGGTTCGTCTCGACCACACCGGTCGCGATCGACTCCGCCGGCACCAGGTCCTTCGCGTCGGTGGTGCAGCGGGCCACCGCCGCACTGCGTCGCACACGCGTCGCCGCGGACGTCCCGTTCCTGCGGGTCACCGAACTGCTCGGCTACGGCGACGCCCCGACCTTCGTCGTCTCCTTCATCGACACGCGCCACGCCCCGGACGCCGCCGCGGCCGACGCCGGCGGTGCGCGGGTCCTGCGGAGTCACAACTACTCCCCCGACGAGGTCTACATCTGGGTCAACCGGACACCGTCGGGTGTCCGGATCTCCGCGCGCTTCCCGGCGAGGGGTCCCATGCACTCCGCGGTCAGTGGATTCCTCGTGCGATTCAGCGATGTCGTCCGTGCCGTGGGCGACCGCAGCACGTTCGCCGCGCAGTGACCCACGCCTCACTCGGGGCGCACCGGACTGCGCGACCGATCGATTGCTCGGTGCGTTAGGGTGCCTCTCGGGATCGCATCCTGCAGCCCTGCCCGTCCACCCACAGGAGACGAAGTGCCCAGTCACGCCAGCTCGGTGATCACGAAAGTTCTCGTCGCGAACCGCGGTGAGATCGCTGTGCGCGTCATCCGCGCCGCTCGCGACGCCGGTCTCACGAGCGTGGCCGTCTACGCAGAGCCCGACGCCGACGCCCTCTTCGTCCAGCTCGCCGACGAGGCGTTCGCCCTCGGCGGTCAGACCTCGGGCGAGTCGTACCTGAACATCCCGAAGATCATCGACGCCGCGGAGAAGTCCGGCGCCGACGCGATCCACCCCGGCTACGGCTTCCTGTCGGAGAACGCCGAGTTCGCCCAGGCCGTCATCGACGCCGGGATCACCTGGATCGGCCCGTCCCCGCAGTCGATCCGCGACCTCGGCGACAAGGTCACCGCGCGGCACATCGCCCTCAAGGCGAACGCCCCGATGGCCCCCGGCACCAAGGATCCCGCCGCCAACGCCGACGAGGTCGTCGCGTTCGCGAAGGAACACGGTGTCCCCGTCGCGATCAAGGCAGCGTTCGGTGGCGGAGGCCGCGGCATGAAGGTCGCGTACACCCTCGAGGAGATCCCCGAGCTGTTCGAGTCCGCGACCCGCGAGGCCGTCGCCGCCTTCGGTCGCGGCGAGTGCTTCGTCGAGCGCTACCTCGACAAGGCGCGCCACGTCGAGGCACAGGTCATCGCCGACCAGCACGGCAACGTCGTCGTCGCCGGAACCCGTGACTGCTCGCTGCAGCGTCGGTTCCAGAAGCTCGTCGAGGAGGCCCCCGCGCCGTTCCTCACCACCGAGCAGCGCGAGAAGATCCACTCCTCGGCCAAGGCGATCTGTCGTGAGGCCGGGTACTACGGCGCCGGCACGGTCGAGTTCCTCGTCGGCAACGACGGTCTCGTCTCGTTCCTCGAGGTGAACACACGCCTGCAGGTGGAACACCCCGTCACCGAGGAGACCTCCGGTCTGGACCTCGTGCGCCAGCAGTTCCGCATCGCCGCGGGCCTGCCGCTGGAGATCACCGAGGACCCCACCCCGCGCGGACACTCCTTCGAGTTCCGCATCAACGGCGAGGACGCGGGCCGCAACTTCCTGCCCGCCCCCGGCCCGGTGACCGTCTACAAGGAGCCCACGGGCCCCGGCGTCCGCGTCGACTCCGGTGTCCGCGCCGGCGACGTCATCGGCGGCCAGTTCGACTCGATGCTCGCCAAGCTCATCGTCACCGGCGAGAACCGCGAGCAGGCACTCGAGCGGTCACGCCGCGCGCTGGCCGAGTTCGAGGTCGAGGGCCTCGCCACCGTCCTGCCGTTCCACCGCCACATCGTGTCGAACCCGGCGTTCATCGGCGACGAGAACGGCTTCGAGGTCTACACCAAGTGGATCGAGACCGACTGGGACAACCCGATCGAGCCCTACACCGGCGCGCAGCCCATCGAGGAGGACGACGCCGCCCCGCGGCAGACCGTCGTCGTCGAGGTCGGCGGGCGTCGCGTCGAGGTGTCGCTGCCGGGTGACCTGGCGTTGGCGAGCACCAACGGTGGCGGTGGCGGACACGCCGGCGCGCAGCGCAAGAAGCCGAAGTCGCGGACCCGCACCAAGGGCGGCAACGTGGCCGTCTCCGGCGACGCGATCGCTGCGCCGATGCAGGGCACGGTCGTCAAGGTCGCCGTCACCGAGGGCCAGGAGGTCAGCGCCGGCGAGCTCGTCGTCGTCCTCGAGGCGATGAAGATGGAGAACCCCGTGACCGCCCACAAGGACGGCGTCGTCACCGGGCTGTCGGTGGAGCCCGGTTCTGCTGTCACCCAGGGCACCGTCCTGCTCGAACTGAAGTGAGCCCCGACCGCGGTGCACACGACACCGCGGACCCGTCGGGGATGGACCCGGTCGAGATCAACGCGGGTGCCTGGTATCTGCGCGCGCTCCGCGACGACGAGCGGGTCACCGACGTCCCCGCGCTCGCGGCTCTCACCGACCCCGATGTCCTCGACGGCGACACACCGCAGGCCGCGGTCGTCCGCGCAGCCCAGGGATGGCACGACGGAACACGTCTCACGTGGGCCGTGTGCGTGCCGACGACCGGCGAGCTGATCGCCCTCGTCGTCCTGCTGCCGGACCCGTCGACGACCACCGCACGAATGGTCACGGGCGTCACCACGGTCGAGGGTGCCCACGACGCTCTCGCAGCGGCGACCGCCGCCGTCGGACGTTTCGCCGACGGCGCGCTCGGGCTGACCGTGGTCGAGTAGAGTTTCGCCGGGTCGATCGGAACCGGTGTGCTCACGACACCGGTGCCGCGGGGGCGGTTTTCGCGACAGTTAGGGACGACAGTGCTCACTTCCATCACCCCCTCCGGCGGGCGTACGCGCCGACGGCGCACCGCGCGGGTGGCCCTCGTCGCCGGCGCACTCCTGGCCGGCGTACTGACCCCGACCGCGGTCGCGAGCGCCGATCCCGGACTGCCCGCACCCGGCGCCCGGTCCGCCGACGGCTCCGAGCTGGTGAATGTCACGCGCGTCGACGCCCGACGACTCGACATCACCGTGCACTCGGCCGCGATGAACCGCGACGTCCCGTTGTCGGTGATCCTCCCGCGCGACCGCAGCAAGCCCCGGCCCGTCTTCTACCTCCTCAACGGCGCCGGCGGCGGTGAGGACGCCGCGACGTGGCAGCGCCAGACCGACGTCGTGCAGTTCTTCGCCGACAAGGACGTCACGGTGGTGACCCCCAACTCCGGTGCGTTCACCTATTACACGGACTGGCAGCGCGACGACCCGGTGCTCGGCCGCAACAAGTGGTCGACGTTCCTCGGCACCGAGCTGCCGCCCATCGTCGACAAGGCCCTGAACGGGTCCGGCAAGAACGCCGTCGCCGGCATCTCGTCCTCGGGGACGTCCGTGCTGAACCTCGGGATCGAGCACCCCGGCGTGTACAAGGCCGTCGGTGCCTACAGCGGCTGCGCGTCGACCGCAGGTCCCGCCGGTCAGACCTATGTGCGCCTGGTCGTCTCGTCGCGCGGGGGCGCGAACCCCGAGAACATGTGGGGCCCCTACAACGGCCCGGGGTGGCGCGACCACGACGCCATCATCAACGCGGCGCGCCTGCGCGGTATGAGCCTGTGGATCTCCAGCTCGTCGGGTCTGCCCGGGAAGTACGACAACCCGCAGTCGATCCAGCCCGGCACCAGCCTCGACCAGCAGATCATCCTCGGTGGGCCGATCGAGGCCGCGGTCAACCAGTGCACCCATCAGCTGGCCGACCGTCTGAACGCGCTGAAGATCCCGTTCACGGGCGACTTCCCGCCCCAGGGCACGCACTCCTGGCTCTACTGGCAGGACCAGCTGCACCGGTCCTGGCCGCAGATCGGGCGCGCCATCGGCGCCTGAGCGGCTCCCACCGCAACCCGCCGACCGTGCACAAACTTCCCGCCGAGCGTGCACCAGATCCCGCCGACCGTGCCGTAGATCGCGTCGACCGTGCGGCCCACGGGATCGAGTGCACGATCGCGTGTATCTGATGCACGCTCGACGAACGACAAACGGCGCCCGGTCCCCTCTCGGGGGGGCCGGGCGCCGTCGTCGTGGTCGGGTGGGTCAACCCGCGAGCAGACCCTTCGCCACGTGGGTCACCTGGATCTCGTTGCTGCCGGCGTAGATCATGAGCGACTTGGCGTCACGGGCGAGCTGCTCGACGCGGTACTCGGCCATGTAGCCGTTGCCGCCGAACAGCTGCACCGCCTCCATCGCGACGTCGGTGGCGGCCTTCGACGAGTACAGCTTCATCGCCGACGCCTCGGCCAGGGAGATCGACTTGCGGTCCTTGCCGCGCTCGAGCGCGCTGAAGATCATGTTCTGCACGTTGATCCGCGCGATCTCCATCTCGGCGAGCTTGAGCTGGATCAGCTGGAACTGCCCGATGTTCTTGCCCCACAGGGTGCGGTTGCGCGCGTAGTCGACCGAGAGCCGCAGACATTCGTTGATGATCCCGAGCGACAGCGCCGCGATCCCGACGCGCTCCATGGTGAAGCCGGCCTTGGCGCCCTCGCCGCCGCGGGTGTCCGCGCCGGTGTCCTCGGTCTCGCCGAGCAGGCGGTCCGGCGAGACGCGCACGTTGTCGAAGAACAGCTCACCGGTGGGCGAGCTCATCATGCCCATCTTCTTGAACGGCTTGCCCTGCGTCAGGCCCTCCATGCCCTTGTCGAGCACGAACGACAGGACCTTGCGGTCACGGATCGGCGTCCCGTCGCCCTCGTCGAGCTTGGCGAAGACGACGATGGTGTCGGCGTAGGGACCGTTGGTGATGAACGTCTTCTGGCCCTTGAGGATGTAGTCGTCGCCGTCACGCTTGACCGTCGTCTTCATGCCGCCGAGCGCGTCGGATCCCGAATCGGGCTCGGTGATGGCCCAGGCGCCGATCTTCTCCAGGGTCACGAGCTCCGGGAGCCAGCGCTTCTTCTGCGCCAGCGTGCCCTTCGAGCGGATGGTGCCGACGGTCAACTGGCAGACGCCCAACGACGCGATGATGCCGAGGCTGACGCCCGCGAGCTCGGTGTTGAGCAGCATGAAGGTGCTGTCGCCCATCCCGCCGCTGACCGCACCGGGCTTGGCCTCCCCGGTCGCCTCCGACTCGAGTTCCTTCTCCAGACCCTCGCGGGCCATCTGGTCCACGCCGAAGGTGGTGTACAGCTTGCGCGCGATGTCGTAGGGCGGCAGCACGCCGGTCTCGAGCTCGTCGAGGTGCGGACGCACCTCCTTGTCGATGAAGCCCCGCAGTGCATCGCGGATCATCAGATCCTCGTCGGACCACTCGTACATCTGTCGCCTCCAGCACATCCGTGATGAAACTGAATTGTGTTTCAGTTCCGCTGCGGCAACGATGTCATCCGTCGATGGAAATGTCCACCGCCCACGTGGTCGCGGGGGTGATGTCGACGCCGAGGAAGTCCGCGGCGCCGAGCCCGCGGTGCGCGACGACAGCCGCCTGGACGACCGGTTTCGCGGCGACGACGACCACAGGGCCGCCGGCGAGAGTCCGCAGTGCGGAACGGATGCGACCGAGGAAGTCGACGACCGACTCCCCTCCGTGTGGGGTGGCACGGGGGTCGGCGAACCAGGCGCCGAGGTCGGAGATGTCGATCTCCTCGGGCCGCCGGCCTGTCCACGACCCCAGATCGATGCTGCGCAGGGAGTCGACGACGACAACGCGCTCGGCGAGTGTCGCGGCGGTCTCGACGACAGAACGCTCCGGGCCCGCGACAGCGTCGGCGAACCGGCAGTCCAGGGCGGTGACGTCCCGCCGACCGCGGGAGTCGAGCGGCGAGCCCTCGCCGCCGAAGCGCAGATCCCGGTTCGGACCGGTCCGCCCCGCGGCGACGAGGGTCAGCCTCAGCGGTCGACCCCGGCCGATCCCACCCCGGCGGATCCCACGGCGTCGGCGGGGACGGGGTCGGTCCTGCGACCCAGCCGGGTGAGGACGACGGCGAAGACCACGCCGAGGACCGTCCACAGGATCATCTGGTTCGCCAGGGAGAGGAACCGGAAGTCGCCGACGACGTCACCGGGAAACCCCGGGAAGACGATCACCCCGTCCGGCGAGCGCAGCGCGGTCGGGACCTCGTCGAAGCCCGGCAGCAGCGCCATCGCCACGCCGACCACCGCGAGATAGCCGGCAGCCGACACGATCAGCGCGTAGAGCCCACCGATGCGCGGCAGCAACCAGAAGGCGAGCACCACGGCCGCGATCGCGACGATGACCGACACGAGGGTCATCGTGAGGTAGGAGCCACTGCGGGACCCGATGGTGTCGTCGTTGCCGACGGCGGGCGGGTTGGCGGGGTACTTCCCGAACGGCACCAGGTACACCGCAACGAACCCGCCGAGGGCGAGCAGCCCCGCGACGACGCGCGGGTCCACGAGCGGGTACCGGCGCCCCACGTAGGCCCAGAGCACCGTGAACACGACCGCGAAGACGGCACCCATGGCGAGGCCGAAGACGACCGAACCGACACCGGCGCCGATGTTCTCCTGGACCGACCGGGTGAAGACCTCACCGTGCTCGTGGGCGCCGTGCTCCCCGGCGAGCATCTCCTCGGCCGCGCTGCGGCCGGACTCGTAGTCGATGGCCTTGCCCACCTGCGGCTCGATGAACACGCGGGCGAAGACGAACGCGAACAACCCGGCGACGAGACCCGAGAGCAGGCCGGCGCCGATGAACTTCTTCTCCATGACCTGCCCCGCTCAGTGGCAGGGGAAGCCGAGGAAGTGACGGGCGTCGTGCACGAACTCGTGCACGTGGGTGTCGGCGCCGAACACCGACACCGCGCCCTGGTCGTACCCGAGGAAGTAGTAGGCCAGCGCGGCGACCGCCGTGGTGGCGGTGAGCCAGAGCGCCGTCTCCATCAGGGTGACGTCGGGGGTGTCGAGGGCGAGTGCGCCGGCACGCCGTGCCGGTGATGCGGTCGCCATGGATGACATGGTCATGGGAGATCTCCTCTCGTGGGATGACGCGTCCCACGTGATGCGGATGGGATACCGCGGCGGTGGCAACCTGACTCGACCCACGTCTGCGGGCCTCACAGTGGCGCGACCGTCCCGGATTCCCACCGGATTCCCCAGCCGCCTCGGCTGTGGGGGACTCTAGATGTCGGATTCGACGCGGGCAACAGACCCCGCCGCCACCGTGACAGCGGGAGTGAACGGCCGTCGTCGTCGAAGGATGTCGGACCCGGCGTGGATGATGGTCCGATGAGCTCGACCACCCTCGACGTGCTGAATCGTTTCAGCGCGCCGACCCGCGAGTGGTTCACCGGGGCGTTCCGTGCACCCACCGCCGCGCAGCTGGGCGCCTGGACGTCCATCGCCGACGGTCAGAACACCCTCGTCGTCGCGCCGACCGGGTCGGGCAAGACGCTCTCGGCGTTCCTCTGGGCGCTTGACCGGCTGGCCCGCGAACCGCACGACGGGCACACCACCTCGGTCCTCTACATCTCTCCTCTCAAGGCGCTCGCGGTCGACGTCGAACGCAACCTGCGCGCGCCGCTCGCGGGTCTGCAGCGCTCGGCCGCGGCGCTCGGTGTCCCCGCACCCGACATCACCGTCGGCGTGCGCTCGGGTGACACCCCGGCCAACCAGCGTCGGCAATTGCTGCGGACGCCGCCGGACATCCTCATCACGACACCCGAGTCGCTGTTCCTCATGTTGACGTCGTCGGCGCGCGAGACCCTGCGCGACGTCCACACGGTCATCGTCGACGAGGTCCACGCTGTCGCCGCCACGAAGCGGGGTACCCATCTCGCGCTATCGCTGGAACGCCTCGACGCCCTGCTCGAGCGGCCGGCCCAGCGCATCGGCCTCTCGGCGACGGTGCGTCCGCCCGAACGTGTGGCCCAGTTCCTGGCCGGGTCGGCGCCGTGCACGGTGGTCAACCCTCCCGCCGACAAGACCTTCGACCTGACCGTCGACGTCCCCGTGCCCGACATGGCCAACATCCCCCCGCCGCCCGACGTCGACGAACTCGACGACGAGCTGACCCCCACCGCGGGCTCACTGTGGCCCTTCGTCGAGAACGGCATCGTCGACCTCGTCGAGAAGAACCGGTCGACGATCGTGTTCACCAACTCGCGCCGCCTCGCCGAGCGACTCACCGCGCGACTCAACGAGATCCACGCCGAGCGCTCCGGGGTCGACCTCGACGCAGAAGGATCGGGCACAGCAGGAAACGACGCCGTCCCCGGGGGAGCACCCGCCTACGTCATGGGCGGCGGCGCGAGTCAGGGCGCACCGCCCGTCCTCGCCCGCGCCCACCACGGATCGGTGAGCAAGGAGCAGCGGGCCCTCATCGAGGACGACCTCAAGGCCGGCCGCCTGCGATGTGTGGTGGCCACGAGCTCACTGGAGCTCGGGATCGACATGGGCGCCGTCGATCTCGTCGTCCAGGTCGAGACACCGCCGTCGGTCGCGGGCGGTCTGCAGCGCATCGGCCGCGCGGGCCACCAGGTCGGCGAGATCAGCCGGGGCGTGGTGTTCCCCAAGCACCGCGCGGACCTGATCCACGCGACGGTCGCCGTGCGCCGGATGCGCGACGGTCTCATCGAGGAGATCGCGGTCCCCACCAACCCGCTCGACATCCTGGCGCAGCACACCGTCGCCGCGAGCGCCGTCGACGACCTCGACGTCGGCCAGTGGTTCGAGACGGTCCGCCGCGCCGCGCCGTATGCGACCCTGCCGTGGTCGGTGTACGAGGCGACCCTCGACCTGCTCTCCGGGCGCTATCCCTCCGACGAGTTCGCCGAACTGCGCCCCCGCGTCGTCTGGGACCGGGATGCCGGCACGATCGTCGGCCGTCCCGGCGCACAGCGTCTCGCCGTCACCTCCGGTGGCTCCATCCCGGACCGCGGCATGTTCAGCGTGTTCATGGTCGGCGAGAAGGGCACGCGCGTCGGCGAACTCGACGAGGAGATGGTCTACGAGTCCCGCGTCGGCGACGTGTTCGCCCTCGGTGCGTCGAGCTGGCGCATCGAGGACATCACCCACGACCGTGTGCTGGTCTCCCCCGCTGCGGGCATACCGGGACGGCTGCCGTTCTGGATCGGTGACGCCATCGGGCGTCCCAGCGAACTCGGACAGGCCATCGGGGCGTTCATCGGTGAGGTCGGCGACGCGATCACCCGCGGCGACACCGTCACCCTTGCCGCGTCCACCGAACACCTCGGCCTCACCGCCTTCGCCCGCGACAACCTGGTCTCGCTGATCGCCGAGCAGCGCGACGCGACCGGACACCTCCCCACAGACCGGACCCTGGTGCTCGAACGGTTCCGCGACGAGCTCGGCGACTGGCGTCTGGTGCTGCACTCCCCCTACGGCCTGCGCGTCCACGCGCCGTGGGCGTCGGCGATCGGCGCGCGTCTGCGTGATCGCGTCGGTGTCGACGGGGCGGTCACCGCCTCCGACGACGGCATCATCATCCGTCTGCCCGACACCGACGACGAGCCGCCCGGCGCGTCGATCGTCACGCTCGACGCCGACGAGATCGAGGACATCGTCACCGACGAGCTCGGCGGATCGGCGTTGTTCGCCAGCCGGTTCCGCGAGTGCGCGGCGCGCGCGCTGCTGCTGCCCCGGCGGAACCCGGGCAAGCGGGCACCGCTGTGGCAGCAGCGTCAGCGCAGCGCCCAGCTGCTGCAGGTCGCGTCCCGACACCCGCAGTTCCCGATCATCCTCGAGACGCTGCGGGAGTGCCTGCAGGACGTCTACGACCTCCCCGCCCTCATCGACCTGCTCCGCTCCATCTCGAGCCGCAAGGTCCGCGTCGTCGAGGTCGGCACCGACAGCCCGTCACCGTTCGCCGCCTCGATGCTGTTCGGGTACGTAGGCGCGTTCATGTACGAGGACGACGCCCCGCTCGCCGAACGGCGCGCTGCGGCATTGTCTCTCGACACCGCCCTGCTGTCGCAACTCCTCGGTCGGATCGACCTGCGGGAGTTGCTGGACCCGGCGGTCATCACCGACGTCGAGGCGCGACTGCAACGCACCCACCCCGACCGCCGCGCGCACGACGCCGAGGGCATCGCGGACCTGCTGCGGTGGCTCGGGCCCCTCACCGACGCCGAGGTCGCCGACCGCTTCGAGGTCCGCGATCCCGACCCCGCCGGCGACGGCAGTTCCGCGGCCGCCGTCCGACCGCTGCTCGAACACCTGCACGTGACGGGCCGGATCATCACCGTCAACCACGGCGGCCGGGTGCTGTGGGCCGGCGTCGAGGACACCTCCCGCCTCCGCGACGCCCTGGGGATCCCCGCGCCGCTGGGTGTACCGGCCGCGTTCACCGAGCCCGTCGACGACCCCGTCGGCGACCTGGTCGGTCGATTCGCCCGCACGCACGGCCCGTTCACGGCGCAGCAGGTCACCGAGTCGCTCGGCCTGGCACCCGCGGTGGTGCGGGACACCCTCGCCCGTCTCGCCGCCGAGCGCCGCGTGGTCGAGGGCGACTTCCGCACCGACCTCCCGACCGCCGGAGCCGACACACGCCAGTGGTGCAACAGCGAGGTGCTCTCCCAGATCCGTCGAGCGTCGCTCGCGGCGAGCCGTGCGGAGATCGCCCCGGTGCCCACGGAGTCGTTCACGCGGTTCCTGCTCGACTGGCAGCACGTGACCGGCACGGACCGGTCGCGGCTGCGCGGTGTCGACGGCGTCGCAGCTGTCGTGGACCAGTTGGCGGGGGTGCCGATGCCCGCGTCGTCCTGGGAGTCGATCGTGCTGCCGTCCCGCGTGGTGGACTACCGACCGGCCATGCTCGACGAACTCGTCGCGTCCGGGGAGGTGGTGTGGTCGGGGCACGGGGCCCTCGGCGCGTCCGACGGATGGATCGCCCTGCACCCGGCCGATCTCGCACCGCTGACCGTCGGGGAGCCCGGCGCCCTCGACGCCACGGCGGTCCACGAGGGCATCCTCGACCGTCTCGCGGCGGGCGGTGCGTATCAGTTCCGTCAGCTGACCGCCGCACCGCAGGAACCGGTCGACGGCAGCCCCCGACCGTCCGACGAGGACCTCGAACGCGCACTGTGGGACCTGGTGTGGACAGGACGGGTCGGCAACGACTCCTTCGCCCCCGTCCGGGCTCTCATCGGCCGCCGCACGGGCGGCCCGCGTGGGACACCCGCACACCGGCAACGTGCGCGGCCACCCCGCCTGCGGGCGCACCGACTGTCGACGCGGTATCTCGCCGAGAACCAGGCCGTCACCCGCGCCGCACCACCCACGGTGACCGGCCGCTGGTTCGCCTTCGACGCGCGTGTCACCGACCCCACCGTGCAGACCCACGGCCTCTGCGAACAGCTGCTGGAACGCCACGGTGTCGTCACCAAGGGTGCCGTGATGAGCGAGGAGATCGAGGGGGGCTTCGCCCGGATCTACCGCGGGCTGTCGGGATTCGAGGACAGCGGCAAGGTGCGCCGCGGCTACTTCGTCGACGGTCTCGGCGGCGCGCAGTTCGCCGCGGTGTCCACCGTCGACGCGCTGCGGGAACACGCCGGTGACGTCACGGACGGCCCGTCGTCGGACCCGGATGCGCGCGGTGTGGTGCTCGCGTCGTGCGATCCCGCGAACCCCTACGGCGCGACGCTGCCCTGGCCGGAGACCGAGGGACACCGGCCCGGACGCAAGCCGGGCGCCCTGGTGGTGTTGGTGGACGGCAGACTTGCGCTCTTCGTCGAACGCGGCGGCAAGACGATCCTCACCTTCGGCGACGACGACCTCCCGGCCGCGGCGACGGCGCTGGCGGCCGCGGTGACCGGTGGTCGCGTCGAACGCCTGCAGATCGAGAAGGTCGACGGGGACGGGGTCCTCAACACCCCCGTCGCCACGGTGTTCACCGAGGCCGGTTTCACCGCGACGCCGCGCGGGATCCGTATGCGGCACATGGCCCGCTGACGTGCCCGAAGGTGACACCGCGTACCAGGCGGCGACGGCGATCGGCCGCGCCTTCACCGGGAACACGCTGACCTCCAGCCAGTTCCGCGTCCCCCGGTACGCGACCGTCGACCTCGCCGGACGCACCGTCCTCGCGTCGCGGTCGATCGGCAAACACGTCGTCGTCGACGTCGGTGACGACTGGGCGATCCACTCGCACATGAAGATGGAGGGTGTGTGGCGGGTCCATCCCATCGGCACCCGCTGGACGAAGCCCGCGTTCACCGCCCGCCTGGTGTTGCGCACCGCCACGCACGAGGCCGTCGGGTTCGACCTCGGCGTCTGCGAGATGCTGCGGCACCCCGACGAGGCGCTGGCGTACCTCGGACCGGACCTGCTCGGCCCGACCTGGGATGCGCAGACCGCTGTCGCGAACCTCGGACGGGACCCCGCCCGGCCGATCGGACTCGCCCTGCTCGACCAGCACCTGATGGCCGGGGTGGGCAACGTCTACCGGTGCGAGGTCTGCTTCCTGCGCGGCGTGCACCCGCACACCCCCGCCGGGGACGTCGACCTGCCCGCCATGGTCGACCTCTGCCGCCGGCTGCTCCTGGCCAACCGGGCGCGTGTCCGCACCACCACCGGTCAGACCCGTGCGCGCAGGTACTGGGTGTACGGGCGCGGCGGTCGGCCGTGCATGCGCTGCGGCACCGCGATCGAGCGCGGGTTCATGGGTACCCCCGACACGACAGAGGAGCGGGTCCTGTACCACTGTCCGCGCTGTCAGCCCGCGCCCGCCGGGCTGTCGTTACCCTCGAGCCCATGACTGCTGCGTCCCCCGCACACCCCGCCCAGCGCTGGAGCCCGGAACGCCTCGGCGACCGCACGGGTCAGCGGATCATCGTCACCGGAGCCACGAACGGCGTCGGGTTCGCGACCGCACGCGCCCTCGCCCGCGCGGGTGCGCACGTGATCCTCGCGGTGCGCGACACCGACCGCGGCGCACAGCGTGCCCGCGAGATCGGCGGCTCGACGGAGGTGTCCCGGCTCGATCTCGCGGACCTGTCGTCGGTGCGCGCCTTCGCCGACCGCGTCACCGAACCCGTCGACGTGCTCGTCAACAACGCCGGGGTGGTGCTGGTCTCGCGGCGGGACACCGTGGACGGTTTCGAGGCGACCATCGGGACCAACTTCCTCGGACCGTTCGCCCTGACCAACCTCCTCGCGGACCGGATCACCCAGGCGGTCGTCATCGTGGGGTCCGACGCGCACCGCATGACCTCGCTGCGTCTCGACGACCTCGACCTGCGCAGCGGATGGAACGCCCAGCGTGCCTACGCACAGTCCAAGTTGGCCGACATGCTGTGGGGTCTCGAGCTCGACCGGCGCCTGCGGGAGGCCGGGTCGCCGGTCTCGGTGACGATCACCCACCCGGGGTGGGTGCGGTCGAACCTGTCGTCCGTCGGAGACGGGCCGATCGCGAAGGTCGCGCACACGGTGGTGTCCACCGTCGGGAAGTTCTTCGCCAACGACATCGACGCGGGCGCCGCACCGACCCTGTACGCGCTCACCGAGCCGCTGCCGTCGGGCAGCTTCGTCGGCGTCGAGGGCCGGTTCGGTCTGAAGGGCGCGCCGGCGCTCGCGGGCCGGACCGCCGAGGCGTCGAACCATGACCTCGCCGCAGCACTCTGGGACGTCGCCGAACGCCGCACCGGCACCCACTGGCCCCTCTGACGCACCGGTCCCCTCGCTCCGGTCGCCGGGTGACGGGCGCCGCTCACTCGGGGACGGGCACGGGCTCCAGGATCTCCGGGCGGGATTCCGGCGCCGCCGCGCGCAGGGCGTCGGCGGAGGCGTCGTCGGAGTGGCGCTGCGACTCGACCTCGGCCTCGACGCGGCGACGGTAGGTCTCGACCTCGAAATCGACCGTCGCGGTGGACCATCCGAGGATGGGCGCGACGATCTCGGCGACCTCGCGCGCGCAGTCGACGCCGCGATGGGCGTATTCGATCGAGATGCGGGTCCTGCGGGCGAGCAGGTCCTCGAGGTGCAGCGCACCCTCGCACCGGGCCGCGTAATCGATCTCGACGCGGAGGTATTGCGGTGCCGCCGACAGCGGCTGCAGCAGACCGGGGTCGTCGCCGACGGGGGCGAGCACCTCGTCGATGAGGGATCCGTAGCGGTTCAGCAGCCGCCGGAGTCGGTACGGGTGCAGCCCGTAGCGGGCGCCGAGGTGATCGCACTGGTTGACCAGCGCGAAGTAGCCCTCCGCGCCGATCAGCGGGACCCGTTCGGTGATGGAGTCGGCCACGCGGGTGGGGATGAAGTCGGCACAGGCGTCGACGGCGTCCGCAGCCATGACGCGGTACGTCGTGTACTTCCCGCCGGCGATGGACACCAGACCCGGGGACGGGGACGCCACGGCGTGCTCGCGCGACAGCTTCGACGTCTCGTCGCTCTCCCCAGCCAGCAGCGGCCGCAACCCGGCGTAGACGCCCTCGATGTCGTCGTGGGTGAGCGGGGTCTTCAGGACATCGTTGACCCGCTCGAGGATGTAGTCGATGTCGGCGCGGGTCGCCGCGGGATGCGCGAGGTCGAGGTTCCAGTCGGTGTCGGTGGTGCCGATGATCCAGTGGGTCTCCCACGGGATGACGAAGAGGACGGAACTCGGAGTGCGCAGGATGATCGCCGTCTCGCTGACGATGCGGTCGCGGGGAACCACGATGTGCACGCCCTTCGACGCGCGGACACGGAACCGCCCGCGCTCCTTGGACAGCGCCTGCACCTCGTCGGTCCACACGCCGGCCGCGTTGATCACGCAGTGCGCGCGGATCTCGGTCTCGGCACCGTTCTCGGTGTCCCGGACGCGGACGCCGCTCACCCGGTCGGCCTCGCGCAGGAACGAGACGACCTGCGTCGAGAGTCGTACCACTGCACCGTAGTTCGCCGCCGTGCGGGCGACCGTGAGGCTGTGGCGGGCGTCGTCGACCACGGTGTCGTAGTAGCGGATGCCCCCGGTCAGTGCCGACCGCTTCAACGCCGGTGCCACGCGCAGCGCACCTGAGCGTGTGACGTGGTGCTGCCCGGGCAGGCTGCGTGCACCGCCGAGGGTGTCGTAGAGGAAGAGTCCGGCGGCGACGTAGGGGCGTTCCCACACGCGATGGGTCAGGGGGTACAGGAACGGCAGCGGCTTGACGAGATGGGGCGCGAGCGTCCGCAGCGACAGCTCACGTTCGTGCAGGGCCTCGCGGACGAGCCCGAACTCCAGCTGTTCGAGGTAGCGCAGGCCGCCGTGGAACATCTTCGACGACCGACTCGACGTGCCCGACGCGATGTCGCGGGCCTCCACCAGCGCGACGCGCAGACCGCGGGTGGCGGCGTCGAGCGCTGCGCCCGCCCCGACGACCCCCGCGCCCACGACGACGACGTCGAACTTCTCCTCCGTGAGGCGCCGCCACGCATCGTCGCGCTGGCCGGGAGTCAGATCGGCGGGGCGGTCCCCGGCTGCGGAGGCGGTGGAGGGGAGGTCGGTCATGATCGCGGGGATCCTCACACGAGACGGTGGGTCAGGCACCCGATGTTACCCGCCGGTAGCCGGCCGACGGCCACACTCGCGCTGCCCGGCGCTCCGAGTGGGTCACGACGTTGTCCTATTTGATGGGACCGCAGTTTCGTTGGGTGGGAACGGCGGTTAGGCTCCATCCCACGGGCGACCCCCGCTGTCCTCGGTGACCACCAGCATCACCGCACCGACACCTCGGGAGTCCTCATGCCCCACACCTCGTCCACCGTCCCCCTCACCCCGGTCCCCTCGGCTGCCGCGCGGTCCATCCGCAGTTCGGCGATCCGCGATCTCCTCGCCGTCACCGCTCGCCCGGACATCCTCGGCCTCGCCGGCGGGCTCCCCGCCACCGAACTCATCCCCGCCGAGCGGATAGCGCGGGAGGTCGCCGCCGCGCTCGGCGATCCCGAGACGTTGCAGTACACGCTGAGCGCGGGGACGGTGGGCGCCCGGACCGCGGTGGCCGCCTACGAGGGCGTCGCGCCGGACGACGTGCTGGTCACGCACGGGTCGCAGCAGGCCCTGTCGTTGCTGGCCACCGCTCTCGTCGATCCCGGCGACGTGGTCGTCGTCGACGATCCCGTCTACGTCGGTGCCCGACAGGCCTTCGAGGCCGTCCGCGCCGACATCCGAGGCCTCCCCCTGACCCCGGGCGGCATCGACACCGAACTGCTCGAGCGGTGGTGTCGCGACGGTCTGCGCCCGCGGGTCGTCCACACGGTGGCGACCTTCCACAACCCCGGCGGCGTCACCGCCGACGACGACCGGCGATCGCATCTGGCCCGGCTCGCCGACACCTACGGCTTCTGGGTCGTCGACGACAACCCCTACGGCCGTCTCCGCTTCCGCGGTACCGATCCCGGCCCGATCCGGCGACACGGCGGCCGCGTCATCTCTCTCGGCTCGGCGTCGAAGATCCTCGCCCCGGCCCTGCGTGTCGGCTGGTTGCTCGCGCCCCCGGAGGTGGTCGCGACGGTGGAACGGGTGCGACAGTCCGCCGACCTGTGCGGGTCCTCGCTGACCCAGTCCGTGACCGCCGCGCTGCTCGACGACACCGCATGGCTCGACGCCCACGTCGACGGGCTGTGCCGCGCATACGGTGACCGCGCCGAGGCCCTTGTCGGCGCACTGCGGACCGAACTGCCCGACGATGCCGAGATCACACGCCCCGACGGCGGGATGTTCAGCTGGGTTCGCGTGCCCGGTCTGGACGCGACCGCCTGCCTGACCGTCGCGGCGCGGGAGGGCGTCGCCTTCGTCCCCGGACCGGCGTTCGCCGTCGAGCGCGACCTGTCGGACTGCCTGCGTGTCAGCTACGCGACGCTGCGCCCCGACGACCTGCGGATCGCCGCGTCACGGTTGGGCCGGGCGGTTGCGATCAGTCGAGGTCGTCGTGCCGGATGAGCTGACGGGCGGCCTCGGTGACCGACCCGGTGAGTGACGGGTAGACCGAGAAGGTCTGCGCGAGATCGTTCACCGGCAGCTTGTTCTGCACGGCCAGCGCGATCGGCAGGATCAGCTCGGAGGCGTTGGGCGCGACGACCACACCGCCGATGACCACGCCGGTGGCGGGACGGCAGAAGATCTTCACGAAGCCGCGTCGCAACCCGCTCATCTTGGCGCGCGGGTTGGTCGCCAACGGCAGCATGACCGTGCGCGCCGGGTACTCGCCGTCGTCGATGGCCTGCTGGCTGACACCGACGGTCGCGATCTCGGGCCGCGTGAAGATGGCCGAGGCGACCGTCTTCAACTTGATCGGCGCGACACCCTCACCGAGCGAGTGGTACATCGCGATGCGACCCTGCATGGCCGCGACCGAGGCCAGCGGCAGCAGTCCGGTGCAGTCGCCGGCTGCGTAGACGCCCGGCGCCGACGTGCGGGAGACGCGGTCGACGGAGATGTAGCCGCCCGGCGACAACTCGATGCCGACCTTGTCCAGATCCAGGTGCGACGTGTTCGGCACCGACCCCACAGTCATGAGTGCGTGCGAACCGGTGACCACACGGCCGTCGGACAGATGCACCTCGATGCCCTCGCCGTCGGGGCCCGAGACGCGCTTCACGGCGTCCGCGCGGGCGTGCTTGACCAGCTCGACGCCGCGTTCCGCGAGCACCTCCTCGAGGACCAGGGCGGCGTCCTCGTCCTCCCCGGGCAACACGCGGTCGCGGCTGGACACCAACGTCACCTGCACACCGAGCTCGGTGTAGGCGTGGACGAACTCCGCGCCGGTGACACCCGACCCGATCACCACGAGATGCTCGGGCAGGTCGTCGAGGTCGTAGAGCTGCCGCCAGGTGAGGATGCGTTCGCCGTCGGGCTGCGCCGAGGGCAGCACCCGGGGCGACGCGCCGGTGGCGATGAGGACCACGTCCGCGAGCAGGGTCTCCTCCGGGGCGTCGGCGATGACCTGACCCCGGGCGTCGGTCGGCGACACGATCACGCTGTGGGTCGACAGTCCGGTCTCCGCGTCGGCGAGGCGACCGCGGCCCGCGACGATGCTGACACCCTCGCTGACCAGCCGTGACCGGATGTCGGCGGACTGCGCGAACGCCAGGTCGCGGACACGCTGGTGGATCTGCGGCAGCGACACCGACGCGTCGTCGTGGCGGAGGTTGATCCCCAGGTCCACGGCGCGCCGCACCTCGGTGCGGATCCCGGTCGAGGCGATGAAGGTCTTCGACGGGACACAGTCCCAGAGGACGCACGCACCGCCGACACCGTCGGAGTCGACGACGGTGACATCGGCCCCGTAGGCCGCTCCTGCCAGGGCTGCCTCGTAGCCGGCGGGGCCGCCTCCGATGATCACGATCCTCGTCACGCGTACCTCACCGTCACCTGTGATCCACTCCGTCCTCGCACGCCCCCGGGTTGCCCCCGTCGTGATCGAAACTAGTCGATCCGGACTCCCGCCGCCGACCGCCCCGTATCGCGACCGCCGACGACCATCTAGGCTCACGCCGTGCCGATCTACGCCGCCTACGGGTCGAACATGCACCCGGATCAGATGTCCGAGCGTGCGCCGCACTCCCCGATGGCCGGCACGGGATGGCTGACGGGCTGGCGCCTGACGTTCGGCGGCGGCGACATCGGCTGGGAGGGCGCTCTCGCGACCGTCACCGAGGACCGGTCGAATCCGGAGGCGAAGGTCTTCGTCGTCCTCTACGACGTGACCGAGGAGGACGAGTCGCTGCTCGACTCCTGGGAGGGCTCCGAGCTCGGCATCCACCGCAAGATCCGCGCCCGCGTCGACACCGACGGCGGACCCGTCCTCGCGTGGCTCTACGTCCTCGACGCGTTCGAGGGCGGACTCCCCTCCGCCCGGTACCTCGGCGTCATGGCCGAGGCGGCCGAGATCGCCGGCGCGCCTGCGGAGTACGTGCACGCTCTTCGGGTGCGCGACGCCCGCAACGTGGGCCCCGGCCCGGGCGCGGCCGATCCCGACCTCTGAGCCGTCCGCCTAGAGCGCGGCGCCGCCCAGGACGATCCCCACGAGGGTCCGGACGCCGACGTCGAGTGCGCGTTCGTCGAGGTCGAAGTTGGGCTGATGGAGGTCGACGGGGTCGCCGACGCCGTCCCACACGCCCAGACGTGCCATCGCGCCCGGCACGTGCTCGAGATACCACGAGAAGTCCTCGCCGCCGCCGGACTGCGGTGTGTCGGCCACCGTCCCGGGCGCCACGGACTCCGCGGCCCGGCGGATCATCTCGGTGGCGACGGGGTCGTTGACGACCGGCGGGACACCGCGGCGGTAGTGCAGTTCGTGGGCGACACCCAGCGGTCGCAGCAATCCTTCGACGGCGTCGTGCACCAGCGGCTCCAGCAGGGCCCAGGTGGCGTGGTCACCGGTGCGCACGGTCCCCCGCAGCCTGCCCTCCTGCGGGATGGCGTTGGGGGCGTTCCCCGCGTGCGCCGCCCCCCACACCATGACCGTCCCGGTGCGCGGGTCGATACGCCGGGACAGCACGGCGGGGAGGCCGGTGATGACGGTGCCCATCGCGTGGACGAGGTCGCCGGTGAGGTGGGGGCGCGACGTGTGCCCGCCGGGTGAGTGGAGCACCACCTCGATGTGATCGGCCGCGGAGGTGATGGCACCCTCACGGAGACCGACGTGACCGACGGCGAGCTTCGGATCGCAGTGGAGCGCGAAGATCCGCGAGATGCCCTGAGTCACACCGGCATCGACCGCGTCCAGGGCACCACCCGGCATGACCTCCTCGGCCGCCTGGAACACCAGCCGCACACCGACCGGGAGGTCGCGGACCTCGGCGAGCACGCCCGCGACGGCCATGAGGACAGCGGTGTGCGCGTCGTGGCCGCACGAGTGGGACACCCCGTCGACCGTCGACGAGAACGGCAGACCGGTGCGCTCGGCGATCGGGAGCGCATCCATGTCGGCGCGCAGGGCGATCCGGGGCTCGGACGGACCGAGGTCACAGACCACGCCGGTGCCGAGCGGCAGGCGCTGCGGCGACAGGCCGAGCGACTGCAGATGAGCCATCACCACGTCGGTGGTGCGCTGCTCCTGCCGCGACAGCTCGGGATGGGCGTGCAGGTCACGGCGCCAACCGATCATGGTGTCCCGGTGCGCGTCGAGCCAGACCGCGGCGACGTCCGGGCCGGGTCTTGCCGTGCCGGACCCTCCTGTTCCGGACCCTCCTGGGGCGCCGGTCATCGGGAGGCGGTCGGCGCCAGGTCGGCGAGAACGCCGCGGCGCATCGACCGCTTCACGCCGGCGAGGTTCGCGCCGGCGACGCCGACGCGGTCCTGCGCCACCGCGCGGGCACGCTCGAGCAGTCCGTCGATCGCGACGGCCTCCTCGACGATCCCCGCCGCGGCCGCGTCGGCGCCGCCGTAGCGACGGCTGGTGGTCATCGCCTCGGTGCGGGTGCTCTCGGGCAGTCGCTCGGCGAGCAGGGAGGCCATGCCGTCGGGGAACGGCATGCCCAGTGCGACCTCGGGCAGGGACCAGAACCCCCGCTCGGTGCGCATGATGCGGTGGTCGGCACACAGCGCGAGCATGGCGCCGGCGCCGAACGCGTGGCCGTTGATCGCGGCGACCGTGGCCACCGGCAGCGTCAGCACGCGGGCGTAGACGTCGTGTACGCGGTCGATGTAGGCGTCGAGTCCCGACGGATCGGCGAGTTCCGCCAGCTCGAGGCCGTTGCTGAAGAACTTGCCCGTGGCGGTGATCACCAGCGCGCCGGTCGCCTGTGACTCGACCTCGGTGAGCGCGTCCTCGACCGCCGTGAGCCAGGACGACGCGAAGCGGTTCTCGGGGTTGTCGGGGTCGAGGTCGTGTCCCTCGGTACCCAGGTACAGCTCCCAGAGGTCTCCGGAGCGGTTCAGATACGGCATCGCACGACCTTATCGCGGGGGTGGGCGTCGCCCGTCGTGCCGTCGACCCGGCGCACACCGAACGGCTTTAGGCTCGGCCCATGAGTGATCCCGGTCCCGTCGTCGACCCCGCCCTCGATCCGGAGGGTGCTGCCGCACAGGCGGCCGCGGTGCTGGCGGAGCGTCTCGGCTCCCCTGCGCACGACGTGGCGGTGGTGCTCGGGTCCGGGTGGTCACCGGCCGCCGAGAGCATCGGGACCGCGCGGGCGAGCATGCCGATGGCCGACATCCCCGGCTTCACGGCTCCGCGCGCGGCCGGGCACGCCGGGACGGTGATGTCGACGGAGGTCGGCGGTCGACGCGTCCTCGTGCTGCTCGGACGGACGCACGCCTACGAGGGCCATCCACTGGAGTACGTGGTGCACGGTGTCCGCACCGCGGCCGCCGCCGGGGTGCACACCATCGTGCTCACCAACGCCGCGGGCGGAATCCGCGACGGCATGGCGGTCGGCGAGCCGGTGCTGATCTCCGACCACCTCAACCTCACCGCACGCTCACCGTTGCGTGGTGCCCACTTCGTCGACATGGTCGACGCCTACTCACCCCGGCTGCGCGAGGTGGCCCGCTCGGTGGAGCCGTCGCTGACCGACGGGGTGTACGCCGGTCTGCCGGGACCCCACTACGAGACCCCGGCCGAGATCCGCATGCTCGCGACCCTCGGTGCCGATCTCGTCGGGATGTCGACGGTGCACGAGACGATCGCCGCGCGCGCCGCCGGCCTCGACGTCCTGGGGATCTCGCTGGTGACCAACCTCGCCGCCGGGATCACCGGCGCGCCGCTGGATCACGCCGAGGTGCTCGACGCGGGACGGGCGTCGGCACCGGCACTCGGCGGTCTGTTGGATCGTGTGATCGGCGCCCTGTGACCGGCGCCGAGACGCTCGCCGACTCGGTGTACGCGTGGCTCGCCGCTGATCCCGATCCGGCGGCGCGGGCGGAACTCGTCGATCTCGACGACCACGCCCTCGCCGAGCGCTTCGCGGCGCCCCTGCGATTCGGCACCGCCGGCCTGCGGGGACCGGTCCGCGCCGGTCCCGCGGGGATGAACCGGCTCGTCGTACGCCGTGCCACGCGGGCACTCGCCGCCTGGCTGCGGCAGCATCCCGGCGAGACGGAGACCGTCGTGGTCGGGTGCGACGCCCGCCACGGCTCGGCCGAGTTCGCCGCGGAGGCCGTCGAGGTGATGCGGCAGTGGGGATTCGACGTCGTCGCGCTGACCGGGACCGTGCCCACGCCGGTCCTCGCCCACACCACCCGTGCCCTGCATGCGGCGGCCGGGATCATGGTCACCGCGTCGCACAACCCGCCCGCCGACAACGGGTACAAGGTCTACCTCGGCGGCGACGACCTGACGCGGGGAGCGCAGCTCGTCCCTCCCGCCGACGCGGCGATCGAGCACCTCATGACGAGCGATCCCCACCCCGCTGTCGCCCAACGGGTCTCACCGGTCTCCGACACCGACCCGCGTGCGGCCGCGGCTGTCGAGGCGTACCTCGCACGTCTCGTCGAGCGGTTCGGGACCGGGCCACGGCCGGTGCGCGTCGCCCTGACCGCGATGCACGGCGTGGGCGGCGCGATCGCGGTGCAGGCGCTGCGGACTGCAGGGGTGACCGACATCGCCGTCGTCGCCGAGCAATTCGACCCCGACCCCGACTTCCCCACCGTCGCGTTCCCGAACCCGGAGGAGCCCGGCGCCGCCGACATGCTGCTCGACCTCGCCCGCGCCGGCGGCGCCGACGTGGCCATCGCACTCGACCCCGACGCCGACCGGTGCGCGGTGGGCTGTCTCGTCGACGGACGGTGGCGCATGCTCACCGGCGACGAGACCGGCGCCCTCCTGGCCGATCACCTCCTGACCGACCGTGTCGACGCCGACCGCGACCCGGCCTCCACCCATGGTGCCGCCGCCGTCCCGTTGGTCGCGTCGACCATCGTCTCCGGGTCGCTGGTTGAGAAGGTGTGTGCCCACCGGGGCGCACGCTTCGCCCGCACCCTGACCGGTTTCAAGTGGCTGGTCCGCGCGGGCGGGGGCCTGCTCTATGCCTACGAGGAGGCCATCGGGCACTGCGTCGACCCCGACGCCGTACGGGACAAGGACGGCATCGCGACCGCGGTGGCCGTCACCGATCTCGTCCACCGACGACTCCTGGCCGGTTCCGATCTCGCCGGCGCCCTCGACGACCTCACCGACCGCCACGGCGTCCACCTCACCGGCCAGGTGGCCCACCGCACGGAGGACCTGTCGTCCATCACGGCGGCGATGACCCGTCTGCGGACCACACCGCCCGAGACCCTGCTGGACCATCACGCCACGGTCGACGACTTCGCCACCCGCGACGACGGACTGCGTACCGACGCGGTGTCGATCTCCGCCGGGGACGACGACACCCGGCTGCGGATCATCGTGCGGCCGTCGGGCACCGAGCCGAAGGTGAAGGCGTACCTGGAGGTCGCGCTGGCACCCGACCCCGACCGGGCCGCCGCCCGCGTGCGCGCGGACGCTCTCCTGGATCGTCTCCGATCAGCGGCGAGAAGTCTCGTCGCCGGGACCGCGCCGTGAGCCCGGTCGACGCGGCCACCCCCGTCGTCGCCACGGACGGTGTCGACGTCGTCCGGGGCGGCCGGTACCTGCTCTCGGACATCACCATCCGCGTGCGGCCCGGGGAGCACTGGGCACTGCTCGGACCCAACGGCGCCGGCAAGTCCACCCTGCTGCACATCCTCGGCGCGTTCGGTCACCCGACGCACGGGACCGTCGACGTGCTCGGCGCTCGCCTCGGTCGCGTCGACATGCGGGAACTGCGCACACACATCGGCCACGTCGATCCCCGCCACCGACTCGACCTCCCCCTCACCGCCCACGACGTCGTCCTCACCGGACTCACCAACACCCCCGAACTCGACCGACGGCGTGTCATCGACGACGCCGAACACCGCCACGCCGACGAACTGCTCGACATCCTCGGGATGGGTGCGCGCCGGGACCTGCGCTGGACCACCATGAGTCAGGGCGAACGCGGCCGCACACTGGTCGCCCGTGCCCTGATCGGGCGGCCATCGCTGCTGCTGATGGACGAGCCGGCCACCGGTCTCGATCTCGCGGCCCGCGAGCAGCTGCTGATCGGCATCGACGAACTGCGTTCCCAGGTACCGGATCTGGCGAGCATCATGGTCACCCACCATCTCGAGGACCTGCCTGTCAGCACGTCCCATGCGTTGCTCCTCCGCGACGGTCGCGGCGTCGCACAGGGTCCCGTCGACCGCGCTCTGACGTCGTCGACGGTCAGCGCCTGCTTCGACCACCCCGTCCAGCTCGACCGGACCCACGGTCGGTGGTCGGCGACCACACGGCGGGACCCCGCCGACGTCCGTGGCGGTTAGGCGCTGACGAGCTCACCGTCGCGCAGCACCAGGGTCCGCACGACCGGTCCGGTGTCGAACATGAACGGCACCACGGGGTGTGGCTCGAAGTTCCCCGCGCCCAGGTCGTCACGGGTCCGCCAGCGGAACGTGTGGTCGACCTCCCACCCCCGGGCGTCCTCGAGGTCGAGGTCGCTCCCGTCGACGTCGAAGCAGAACAGCAACTCGTGCACCCGCCGACCCGCCGCCGCGAAGAAGTTCTCGACCATCAGACGCATCGGCCCGACGGGCAGCGGGACCCCGATCTCCTCGAGCAGTTCCCGTTCACAGGCGTGGAAGGCGCTCTCGGCGAGCCGGACACGGCCGCCGGGGAGGAACTCGTGCGACAGCGTGCGGTGCGCGCACGTCAGCACGGCGTCGCCCGACCGCACCACCGCGGCCGCCCGCACACCGAACGTCCCTTCCCCCATCACCGGGGACACGTCGCCGGAGTCGGTCATCGCGGCCCGAACTGCCGATCCCCCGCGTCACCGAGGCCGGGGACGATGTAGGCGTCGTCGTTGAGTCCGTCGTCCACCGCCGCGGTCACCAGTCGTACCGGCGGCGAACACTGCGCCAGCGCGGCGATGCCCTCGGGCGCGGCCACCACGCACACCGCGGTGACGTCCCGGGCGCCACGACCTGCCAGCAAACCGATCGTGTGGACCATCGAGCCGCCGGTCGCGAGCATCGGGTCGAGCACGAAGACCGGTGTGCGGGACAGGTCCTCGGGCAGCGACTCGAGGTAGGGCACCGGCTGGTGGGTGGCCTCGTCGCGGGCGATGCCGACGAAACCGACGTTCGCCTCGGGGATCATCGCGTGGGCCTGCTCCACCATGCCGAGGCCGGCGCGCAACACCGGCACCAGCAACGGCGGGGACGCCAACCTCGACCCGGTGGTCGCGGTGACCGGGGTCTCGATGTCGACGTCCGCCTCGGGCGCGTCCGTCAGCGCCTCGTAGACGAGCATCTGTGTGAGGTCGGCGAGCGCGCCGCGGAAGGCGGCGTTGTCGGTCCGTCGGTCCCGCAGTGTCGTCAGCCGCGCATGGGCGAGGGGGTGGTCGACCACCGTGACGTCGATCGCGGGGGCCCCGGGCGTCGATCCCCCGCTCGACGGACTCCCGGTCACCGGAGTCCCGGTTTCACGGTCTGCGTCAGTGAGGTCGTCCATGCGAAGGGATCCTAGGCGGCTCCGGGGCCGCCGAGCGCGTCGACGGAACCGGGTCGACGGAACCCGGCGGGGGCGGTCTGCGTCCAACGGACATGGACAGCACCCCGCTCCCGCTCGACGCGCCCGCCGCCGTCGGCCCGTCGCCCGCCGCCGTCGGCCCGTCGCCCTCAGTGATCGACCGCATCTCCCCCACCCCGGTCACGGAGACCGTCGCGCCCGCGGTACCCGCCTCCGGGGGCGTCTCGGTCGAGACGATCGCGCTCGACCACCTCGCCCGCGCGCTCGACACCGTCGGCGAGTCGCTGGCGTCGCTGCCGTCGGGCGGTGAGGAGGCGGTGGGCGCGCTGGCGGTCGCTCTCGGACTCGTCGCGGCCCAGTTCGTCACGGCCCTGCTCTCCGCCGCCGTCGAGCAGCACCGCGATGTCGCCGACGCCGCCGGCGCGATACGGCAGATCGGCGCCGCGACCGCCGCGAGCCGCCAGGCGTATGCCGCGCAGGACCGGTCCGGTGCGGACGCGCTCCGCACGGCCGGGGCCGCGGCGTGATCGGCCCGGTGGCCGCGCTGGCCGCGCCCCTGCGCGCCCTGCTCGACGCCGTGGGGACCGGGCACCTCCCGGCCGACGGTCCGATCGCACAGTTGCGGTGCGCCGCGGACGCATTGGACCGCGCCGGCACCGACCTCGACCGCGCGACCTCCGCGGTGCCGGCGATCTGGGACTCCAGCGGCGCGGACGCCGCGGTGCGCACCGTGGGAGAGCACCGCCGGCACGTGGGTGGACTGGCCGACGACGTCCGCGCGGTGGCCGACATCGGCGACGAGGCGGGCAGGGTGGTCGCCGAGGCCGCGCGGTCCCTGCGGACAGTCCTCGACTCGTTCGTCGCGGCGGCCGACGCGCTCGGTCCGGCCGCGACCACGCCCGCGGGTCTGCCCGCACTGGTGTCGATCGGTGTCGCACACCTTCAACGGGCGCTCACCGTGATCGGTCAGGCGCAGGCCAGGCTGACCGCCCTGACCCAACGGCTCCAGTCGATGGCGCGGCGCCGCACCCCCGCCGTACCGGATCCGGGACGACTCCGCCGTCCCGCCGCCTCGCCACGGACTGGCGGCGCGCACCCCACGAGAGGCCGGGCCGTGGGTGAGCACCGTCCCGGCGGGGGTGACCACGGCACGGCGGGCGCGACGACATCGCCGGCGGGAACCCACGACGGCGCACATCCCGGCGGGCGCGTCCCCATCACGTTGCCCGACGGGTCGGTGGCCTACGCGCCGAACGAACGCGCCGCGACCGCGGTCCGCGCCGCACTCTCGCAACGCGGCGTGCCGTACGCGTGGGGCGGCACCACCCCGGGCCAGGGACTCGACTGCAGTGCGCTGACCCAGTACGCGTACCGCCAGGCCGGGGTGGAGCTCCCCCGCCTCGCCCAGGACCAGGACACGGCCGGTTTCCGGGTCGACCGGGGCGAGCTGCTCCCGGGCGACCTGGCTGTGTGGTCCGGCCACGTGGCGATGATCGTCGGCAACGGCCAGATGATCGAAGACAATTGTCAGAAGGGGTACCTACACTCGTGACATGCGCGCGATCATCTACACCCGGGTGTCCAACGACCAGTCCGGCCGGTCCACCTCCACCGACGACCAGGAGCGTGAGTGCCGCGCCATCTGCGAACAACGCGGGTGGGATGTGGCCGAGGTGTTGTGCGACAACGACATCGGCGCGTCGCGTTGGTCCGGGAAGGACCGGCCCGCGTACCAACGGCTCGCCGAGGTACTCACCGCCGGCGACGTCCTCGTCACTTGGGAGGCCTCGCGCGCGCAGCGCGACCTCGCCGCCTACGTGCAGCTGCGCGACCTGTGCACCGTGCGGGGCGTCCACTGGTGCTACTCCGGCCGCCTGTACGACCTCGCCGACGGCGACGACCGGTTCGGAACCGGACTCGACGCCCTCCTCGCGGAGAAGGAGGCAGAGCAGATCCGGACTCGAGTACTCCGCGGGAAGCGGGCGGCCGCCGCCGCCGGCCGACCTGCGGGACGCCCTCCGTTCGGCTACCGCGTGCAGCGTGACCCCGACACCGGCCGGACCGTCACGTGGGAGCCGCACCCGCAGTACGCGCCACTGGTCCTCGAGGCGATCCGGCGGGTGTTCGACGGCGAATCGTTGTGGTCGATCAGCCGCGACTTCACCGCCCGCGGTATCCCGCGGCCCCACCGATCGGGGCCCCCCGTCCCGGCGCCGTGGGTGCCGCAGCGGATGCGCGTCATGCTGCTGTCGCCGTCGTACGCCGGGAAGCGCCAGCATCAGGGCCAGGTGGTGGGTGATGGCAACTGGGAGCCGCTGATCAGCATCGAGCACCACGAGCGGCTGCGCGCGATCCTTACCGACCCTGCCCGGTCGACGTGCAACGACCCGACCGCGCGACACCTGCTGACGGGGATCGCCTGCTGCGGGGTATGTGGTGCCGTCATGCGGTTCACCGCCGCACCGTCGCGCCCCACACCGCGATACATGTGCGAGGCGCATAGCTGTGTGTCTCGGCGGTCGGAGTGGGTGGACGAGCTCGTCGTCGAGGTGGTCCTCGCTCGCCTCGAGACACTCGATCCCGCCGCGGTGGCACCGACCGACCCGGTGGTTACCGAAGCGCTCGCGGAGGCGCGATCGCTGCGCGAACGCCTGGACGCCTTCGTCGACCAGGCGGCGGACGGGTCGCTGTCGGCGGCCGCGCTCGCCCGGGTTGAGGCCCGACTGTTGCCGCAGATCGCTGCGGCGCAGCGTCGCGCATCCGCCGGCCACCGCCACCCCATCGTCGCCGCGGTCGCGGGCCCGCAAGCGCGCGAACAGTGGTCCGTGATGCCGCTCGTGGACCGCCGCGCGCTCATCCGAGCAGTCGCCACCGTCACGATCAACCCCACGAAAGCAGTCGGGCCCGGCGTCTTCGAGCCCGACGACGTGTCGATCGAATGGGTGCAGTGAGGGCCTACTGCCCTGCCGCAGCCGCGTCGGACGGCCCGTCGCGACGCGGTTGATACCGCTTCAGGACTCCGATCGCGAAGCAGATGACCGTCAATACGGCGAGCACCGCGATTGCGGGGGTGTAGTTGTGCCGTGCGGAGATGCATCCATCTGCTGCGTATGTGGTGTTCGGGGACGACGACGGGAAGTAATCCGAGCTGGACGAGAGGGCATAACCCAAATCGTTTTGAGCGGCTCGAAGGTTTTGGTTGGCGTCCACTACATCTGCAGAGCTGTTGTCGTTGGCAATCCATGGCCCGCAGTCCACGCCGTTGTAGCTGATCGGGATGAGAACTGCGACGACGAATGTGGCGAGGAGGAAGACGACCGTCAGAAGGAACGCCCCAGACCCGGGACGCTTCATGACGGTCTTGATCGAACGGGTGTTGTCGCGCGCGTTGTCGCGGGCTTGGCCGAAGATGCTGCGCTTCGCGGGATCAGGCTGTGTCACTGAACTGAGGTCCTGTCTGATGCGTCCTGGCGTGCAGAGCGGATGCGTCGCAGCCGGTTTGTCTGTATTGGGTCGAACTGTAATGCTTCGTGGGTCGACAGAAGGTGGTTCAGACGCTGGTAATACCGCGTTGGTGACAAACCGAACTGTTCTCGGATCGCGTTTTCTTTGGCCCCCGGCGTCCGCCACCACAGCCGCTCGAACTCCAGAATGCGGCGGTCCTCGTCGGTCACGCTGCATCCCCCTCGAGCTGCTCGTCGATCCACGCCCGCTCGTCGTCGCTCAGTGATGCCACCAGTGCGAGGAACATGGGCATGTCGACCCACAGCTCGTCCGCGGCCTCCGCGGTGTCCCGTGTCCACCGCAGTACGTCGACGAGTTGCTCGAGCGCGACCAGGCGGCGGGCCGCGATCCGCTCGACCGTCACCTCCTCGCGTGCACGGAGCACTGAATCGCGAGGGAACACACGGCGCTCGTCGTGCACCAGCTCGTGGGTCAGCGTGCAGCGCCGTTCCGCCTGCAACTGGCGGTCGGCGATCTCGATGGTGTCGCCCTCGATGCGCCCGCGCCGGCAGTCGGTGTCGCCGCGGAACGCGATGGTGAGATGTGCGCGGTCGCGGGCCGCGCGCCATGGGTGGTACATGGGTCCGACGGTAGGTGTGCCCACCGACACCAAATGCCCGTGACCAGCAATTACATGACTGTAATTCGATCAGGACCCGTCGTCCTGTGGGCCTTCCGCGTCCGCGTCCTGGGCGTCGCGCAGCTGTGCGCCTTGTGACTTGCCGGGTCCCACTCGGTTGGCGAGGTCGTAGTCGGACTGCCGGTCGCCAGGGGCTGCGACCGCATCATCGCGCGGTTCGGACTCGAACTTCAGCACGAAGTCGGCAACCTGAAGGCATGCGTCGAACGGTAGGTCCGACACCCGGTTGCCGATCCAGAGCTTTTCGTGTCGCAGGACCTGGGCTGTGACGGCGTCGACGAACGCGTCATCCGCGACGGCAGGTCCAGCTGCCTTGACTGTGGCCGCAACCAAACTGGCAACACGCGCACGGATCACGTCAGACGATTCGCCCGCATGGTCTGACATCGCGTCGTCGTACGCGTCCTCTTGTAGCCGTTCCTGCCACTGATAGGCGGTGTCGTGGCCCAAGCTCTCGCCACGCGCATCTGCGAGTCCATCACCGATTCGCTCGACGGTCCCTTGCTGCCAGCCGAGGGCCTCTTCGACACTGCGCAGCTTGATGTCGCGGACGGGTAGAGCGTCCTCCACGCGCTTCCACGTGATCGAGCTGATGCCAGCCGCGGTAGCCGCGGCCTCTTTGCTCAGGCCCTTCTCCAGGCGACGACGCACGACGGCGGTCGCCACTCGCTCCCGCCACCGCTCGTCGCTGTCCTCCGCGTTAGTCACGTCGAAAGCTTGTCAGTCATCACCAGGAACATCTAGTCCGGCCTAGTCACTTACACGCGTGTAACTCGTGGCTTCTACCACCAACGTTGCGCGCATAAGCACAGCTAGCCATACCTTTAGATGTTCCTAGGCACACCTGTTGACGTGTGTGACTAGCTGTGACTATCTTTGACAACATGACCACAGCACGAACGGGGCGCGCCTCCGCTGTCGAGATCCAGGGGTTCGCCTGCCGCGTCATCCGCGAAGCGCGGGGACGCAAGACGGCGGAGTTGGCGGACGCTCTGGGCGTCGACCGGTCGTACATCACGAAGATCGAGACAGGGCACTCGCGCCGCGTCAGCGCTGAGTTCTACTCAGCGCTTCTCGCGCAGTTGCAGATCGTCGACTACCGAGCGCTTCTGGCGAACCCGAATGCCACGGCCACCGCCGAACAGGTGCCCGCATGACCATCTGCCGGAACGACGACGAGCGCCGCCGCGAGGTGCAGCGCATCGCGAGGGAGATGGCCGCGACCGCGCCTCCCCTCACCGAGAAGCAGGCCGCGTTGCTGCGTCGCGTGTGGGTCCGGCCGGTTAACGCCCGCGGTGACGTGTCGTGAACACCCTCGACTTCGCCGCCGCGCAATCGATTCAGAACTCGCTGGAGGTCGCTGACGTTGCGGCCCCTCACCGGGTGCGCTTCAACACCCGCGCGCTGGCGCGCACCACCTACCTCTTCACCGCGGCCGAGGCGCGCGCGATCGCTGCCGCGTTCACTGCCGTCGCCGACCACGCGGACCGTCTCGGCCCCTGACTCTCCCCCGCGGGCGGATGGAGGAAGCCGCCCGCGGGGCGGAGCGCCCGAGACCCGTGTCCCGGGCACGGCCCGCCGCCTCGTCCCCCGTTCGGGGCGGCGGGCCATCACCCACCACCACATCGAGACCCAACCGAAGGACACGCCATGACGCTCGACCTGGACCGCATCACCCACCCCCTGCGTCTTGCGAAGGGGTCACACCAACCCGGCAGCGGGAAGGGCTGCGCGATGAACGTCGTCAGCTACATCAACGGCGACACGCAGATCACCGACTACCCCGAGTGCTCCGCCCGCCCACTGGCGTCGCTGGTGCAGGGCTGCAACGACTACCTCGCCGACGCAGACGGGTTCCTGTCGCCGGACAATTCGGTGCTGGTGCTGAACCTGGGGTGGCGCACGGTTGGTACGGCGGGCGTTTCGGACGCGGTGCACGCCCTGTGGATCGCGGGGGTGTTGACGAACCCCGAGTGGGGTGTCGTGCAGTACGCCGATGCGGACGGTCGGGTGGCGATCGAGCGGATCGCCGATCTGCATCGGCAGTCGGCGATCGGTGAGGTGCCGTTCGCATGGGAGGCGTCCGCTGCCCGGTCCGCTGCCCGGTCCGCCGCCCGGTCCGCCGCCTGGTCCGCCGCCCGGTCCGCCGCGTTCGTCGAGTTCACCAGCCACGCCATCGACGCGTGGCGTCGCATCGCGGAACTAGACGCACCCGTCGACATCACCGCCGACGCGGTCAACGACGCACTCAACCGCATCGGCTAACCCACCGCTCAATCACCCACCACAACCACCGAGATCG
>NZ_JAMTCI010000004.1 GCF_024171765.1 Williamsia deligens | reverse complement strand
GGATGTGTGTTCTTTGAGAACTCGATAGTGTGTTGACATTTTTGTTGGTGAGTTTTGTTTGCCTGCATCATTCGTCAGTGGTGGTGTGGGTTTGTTTTTTGGATTGTTTGGTCAGGTTTTGCTTTCCTGATTGTGTTGAAACTGTTTGGTTTCAGTGTTTTTTCATGGAGAGTTTGATCCTGGCTCAGGACGAACGCTGGCGGCGTGCTTAACACATGCAAGTCGAACGGAAAGGCCCTTCGGGGTACTCGAGTGGCGAACGGGTGAGTAACACGTGGGTGATCTGCCTCGTACTCTGGGATAAGCCTGGGAAACTGGGTCTAATACTGGATATGACCTTCCCTCGCATGGGGGTTGGTGGAAAGTTTTTCGGTACGAGATGGGCCCGCGGCCTATCAGCTTGTTGGTGGGGTAATGGCCTACCAAGGCGACGACGGGTAGCCGGCCTGAGAGGGCGACCGGCCACACTGGGACTGAGACACGGCCCAGACTCCTACGGGAGGCAGCAGTGGGGAATATTGCACAATGGGCGGAAGCCTGATGCAGCGACGCCGCGTGAGGGATGACGGCCTTCGGGTTGTAAACCTCTTTCACCAGGGGCGAACTTAGGACGGTACCTGGAGAAGAAGCACCGGCCAACTACGTGCCAGCAGCCGCGGTAATACGTAGGGTGCGAGCGTTGTCCGGAATTACTGGGCGTAAAGAGCTCGTAGGCGGTTTGTCGCGTCGTTCGTGAAAACTTGATGCTTAACATCAAGCGTGCGGGCGATACGGGCAGACTTGAGTACTACAGGGGAGACTGGAATTCCTGGTGTAGCGGTGAAATGCGCAGATATCAGGAGGAACACCGGTGGCGAAGGCGGGTCTCTGGGTAGTAACTGACGCTGAGGAGCGAAAGCGTGGGGAGCGAACAGGATTAGATACCCTGGTAGTCCACGCCGTAAACGGTGGGTACTAGGTGTGGGTTCCTTTCACGGGATCCGTGCCGTAGCTAACGCATTAAGTACCCCGCCTGGGGAGTACGGCCGCAAGGCTAAAACTCAAAGGAATTGACGGGGGCCCGCACAAGCGGCGGAGCATGTGGATTAATTCGATGCAACGCGAAGAACCTTACCTGGGTTTGACATACACCAGAAAGCTGTAGAGATACAGCCCCCCTTGTGGTTGGTGTACAGGTGGTGCATGGCTGTCGTCAGCTCGTGTCGTGAGATGTTGGGTTAAGTCCCGCAACGAGCGCAACCCTTGTCCTGTATTGCCAGCGGGTTATGCCGGGGACTTGCAGGAGACTGCCGGGGTCAACTCGGAGGAAGGTGGGGATGACGTCAAGTCATCATGCCCCTTATGTCCAGGGCTTCACACATGCTACAATGGCCGGTACAGAGGGCTGCGATACCGTGAGGTGGAGCGAATCCCTTAAAGCCGGTCTCAGTTCGGATCGGGGTCTGCAACTCGACCCCGTGAAGTCGGAGTCGCTAGTAATCGCAGATCAGCAACGCTGCGGTGAATACGTTCCCGGGCCTTGTACACACCGCCCGTCACGTCATGAAAGTCGGTAACACCCGAAGCCGGTGGCCTAACCCTTGTGGAGGGAGCCGTCGAAGGTGGGATCGGCGATTGGGACGAAGTCGTAACAAGGTAGCCGTACCGGAAGGTGCGGCTGGATCACCTCCTTTCTAAGGAGAACACAACAGCTCAGGCTCACACCGTTCGTGTGTGGGGTGGGTGTGTTCATCTGTGAGCGCCAACAAGCCGTGTGCCGTGCCGGCCCCGTTGTGGGGTGGGTGTGGTGGTTCCGCATCATCGTGAGGTGGTGTGGGTGTCGATGCACTATCGGGTCCTGAGAGAACACACTGTGTGTGGTTTCTCGGTAGTCCATCATCGCGCAGCCCGGTAAGAACCTGGGGCGCGCTGGCTCGGTGAGAGTCGGTGGCCTGTGTGGGTTTGGGTGTGTGGGTGGTGGGTGTGTGTTGTTTGAGAATTGCACAGTGGATGCGAGCATCTTTATTTAGTGTTTGTTGTTGTAAGTGTGTAAGGGCGTTCGGTGGATGCCTTGGTACCAGGAGCCGATGAAGGACGTGGTAGGCCGCGATAGTCCTCGGGGAGTTGTCAAACGAGCTGTGATCCGAGGGTGTCCGAATGGGGAAACCCAGCACGAGTCATGTCGTGTTACCCACCTGTGAATGTATAGCGGGTGTGGAGGGAACGTGGGGAAGTGAAACATCTCAGTACCCACAGGAAGAGAAAACAATAGTGATTCCGTGAGTAGTGGCGAGCGAAAGCGGAGGAGGCCAAACCATGCGCATGTGATACCCGGCAGGGGTTGTGTGTGTGGGGTTGTGGGGTCTGGTTTTCCCAATACTGCCGTGTTGGGTGCGAGTGAGAAAACTGCATGCTAGGTGAACTGGCCTGGAATGGTCGACCGTAGACGGTGAGAGTCCGGTAGTCGAAAGTGTGTGGTCTCGTGTGCCAGGTGCCCAAGTAGCAGCGGGCCCGTGAAATCTGCTGTGAATCTGCCGGGACCACCCGGTAAGCCTGAATACTTCCTGGTGACCGATAGCGGACAAGTACCGTGAGGGAAAGGTGAAAAGTACCCCGGGAGGGGAGTGAAATAGTACCTGAAACCGAGCGCTTACAATCCGTCAGAGCCTGCGCCCGTGAGGGGTGGGTGATGGCGTGCCTTTTGAAGAATGAGCCTGCGAGTTAGTGGCACGTCGCGAGGTTAACCCGTGTGGGGTAGCCGTAGCGAAAGCGAGTCTGAACAGGGCGGTTCAGTGGCGTGTTCTAGACCCGAAGCGGAGTGATCTACCCATGGCCAGGGTGAAGCGTCGGTAAGACGACGTGGAGGCCCGAACCCACTTCAGTTGAAAATGGAGGGGATGAGTTGTGGGTAGGGGTGAAAGGCCAATCAAACTCCGTGATAGCTGGTTCTCCCCGAAATGCATTTAGGTGCAGCGTCGCATGTTTCTCACCGGAGGTAGAGCTACTGGATGGCCGATGGGCCCTACAAGGTTACTGACGTCAGCCAAACTCCGAATGCCGGTGAGTGAGAGTGCGGCAGTGAGACTGCGGGCGATAAGGTTCGTAGTCGAGAGGGAAACAGCCCAGATCGCCGGCTAAGGCCCCTAAGCGTGTACTAAGTGGAAAAGGATGTGGGGTCGCGAAGACAACCAGGAGGTTGGCTTAGAAGCAGCCACCCTTGAAAGAGTGCGTAATAGCTCACTGGTCAAGTGATCCTGCGCCGACAATGTAGCGGGGCTCAAGTACACCGCCGAAGCCGCGGCACTCACACAAGACATCCACGGTCTCCTGCGGGGGGTCGTGTAGTGGTGTGGGTGGGTAGGGGAGCGTCCTGCATCCGTGGAAGCGTCGGAGTGATCCAGGCGTGGAGGGTGTGGGAGTGAGAATGCAGGCATGAGTAGCGAAAGAAGAGTGAGAAACTCTTCCGCCGGATGACCAAGGGTTCCTGGGCCAGGCTAATCCGCCCAGGGTGAGTCGGGACCTAAGGCGAGGCCGACAGGCGTAGTCGATGGACAACGGGTTGATATTCCCGTACCCGTGTTCGTAGCGTCCATGCTGAATCACATGTACTAACCATCCAAAACCATCGAGAAGACCTTCGGGTCTCGAGTGTGGGGCTGCATGGGACCTTGTGTGGTAGTAGGCAAGCGATGGGGTGACGCAGGAAGGTAGTGGGGCCAGTCAGTGGTTGTACTGGTGTAAGCCTGTAGGGCGAGACATAGGCAAATCCGTGTCTCATTCAGCCTGAGAGGTGATGCGTAGCCGATTGAGGCGAATTCCATGATCCTATGCTGCCGAGAAAAGCCTCTAGCGAGTTGGAACACGGCCCGTACCCCAAACCAACACAGGTGGTCAGGTAGAGAATACTAAGGCGATCGAGATAACTGTGGTTAAGGAACTCGGCAAAATACCCCCGTAACTTCGGGAGAAGGGGGGCCTCTGCTGGTGACCCATGTACGTGGTGAGCTGGTGGGGGTCGCAGAGACCAGAGAGAAGCGACTGTTTACTAAAAACACAGGTCCGTGCGAAGTCGTAAGACGATGTATACGGACTGACGCCTGCCCGGTGCTGGAAGGTTAAGAGGACCGGTTAATCACTTCGGTGGTGAAGCTGAGAATTTAAGCCCCAGTAAACGGCGGTGGTAACTATAACCATCCTAAGGTAGCGAAATTCCTTGTCGGGTAAGTTCCGACCTGCACGAATGGCGTAACGACTTCTCTGCTGTCTCAACCACAGACTCGGCGAAATTGCAGTACGAGTAAAGATGCTCGTTACGCGCGGCAGGACGAAAAGACCCCGGGACCTTCACTATAGTTTGGTATTGGTGTTCGGTTCGGTTTGTGTAGGATAGGTGGGAGACTGTGAAGCTCGCACGCCAGTGTGGGTGGAGTCGTTGTTGAAATACCACTCTGATCGTATTGGATACCTCAACCTCGGACCATGATCTGGTTCAGGGACAGTGCCTGATGGGTAGTTTAACTGGGGCGGTTGCCTCCCAAAATGTAACGGAGGCGCCCAAAGGTTCCCTCAGCCTGGTTGGCAATCAGGTGTTGAGTGCAAGTGCACAAGGGAGCTTGACTGTGAGACGGACATGTCGAGCAGGGACGAAAGTCGGGACTAGTGATCCGGCACCGGCAAGTGGAAGCGGTGTCGCTCAACGGATAAAAGGTACCCCGGGGATAACAGGCTGATCTTCCCCAAGAGTCCATATCGACGGGATGGTTTGGCACCTCGATGTCGGCTCGTCGCATCCTGGGGCTGGAGTAGGTCCCAAGGGTTGGGCTGTTCGCCCATTAAAGCGGCACGCGAGCTGGGTTTAGAACGTCGTGAGACAGTTCGGTCTCTATCCGCCGCGCGCGTAAGAAACTTGAGGAAACCTGTCCCTAGTACGAGAGGACCGGGACGGACGAACCTCTGGTGTGCCAGTTGTTCCACCAGGAGCACCGCTGGTTAGCTACGTTCGGAAGGGATAACCGCTGAAAGCATCTAAGCGGGAAGCCTGTTCCAAGATGAGGTTTCTCACCACCATTGCGTGGTTAAGGCCCCCCACAGACCATGGGGTTGATAGGCCAGAACTGGAAGCCCAGTAATGGGTGCAGGTGACTGGTACTAATCGGCCGAGGACTTACACAACAGGTAACACTCGATAGAGCGTGTTTCGCATCCACTGTGCAATATCTGAAACAACACACAACCCTTGACAAAGGATTGTGACCAACCCGCTGGCATGGGGGTTGGTGATGGTTTCACAGAGTTACGGCGGCCATAGCGGAGGGGAAACGCCCGGCCCCATTCCGAACCCGGAAGCTAAGCCCTCCAGCGCCGATGGTACTGCACCTTAACAAGTGTGGGAGAGTAGGACACCGCCGAACACAACATCCCGACAAGGCCTCTGAACTCCGGTTCAGGGGCCTTGTCGCATGTCTGGGGTATGTGTTCGCCGGCGCGTACGATCCGCGGCATGACCCTGTTCCAGCGTGTGGCCAACGGCGCCAACAAGGCGGTCTTCCCGCTCCTGCGTGTCCCCGGACTCGCCGGCCTGCTCGGCAAGTCGATGGTCGTCCTCGAGTACACGGGCCGGAAGTCCGGTCGGACGATCCGGCTTCCCGTCAACTACCGCCAGAAGGGCGACACGGTCACCGTCACGGTGGCCGCGCCCGGTCAGAAGTCGTGGTGGAAGAACTTCTCCGGTGACGGCGCACCCATCACCGTCGAGTACCCGGGCGGTGGCCGTCGCGACGGGCACGCGACCACCCGCACCAACGACAAAGGATGGCGCCAGGTCGTCATCGACCTGGCGCCATCCGTCTGAGCTCTGGCCCGAGACCTCAGCTGAGGTGGTGGACCTCCTGTAGTCCGTACACCGGGGTGGGGATCCCCTCGTACCGTGCCTTCAACTGCAGGGCGAGATACAGGGAGTAGTGCCGCGACTGGTGCAGGTTGCCGCCGTGGAACCACAGGTTCTCCTGCTGCGTCGGCTTCCACATGTTGCGCTGCTCGCCTTCCCAGGGACCCGGGTCCTTGGTGGTGTCCGAACCGAGGCCCCACACCTTGCCGACCTTGTCGGCGACGTCCTGACCGATGAGGTCGGCGGCCCAGCCGTTCATGGAGCCGTACCCGGTCGCGTACACGACGAGGTCCGCAGGGAGCTCGGTCCCGTCGGACAGCACGACGGTGTCCTCGGTGAGACGGTCGACCTGACCGTGGGCGAGCTTGATGGTGCCGTCGGCGACGAGCTCCGCGGCGCCGACGTCGATGTAGTAGCCCGAGCCCCGTCGCAGGTACTTCATGAACAGCCCGGAGCCGTCGTCTCCCCAGTCGTGACGGAAGCCTGCGGCCTCGAGCCGGTCGTAGAAGTCCCGGTCCCGTTCCCGGATCGCGTCGTAGATGGGTATCTGGAACTCGTGCATGATCCGATAGGGCAGCGATGCGAAGGTGAGGTCGGCCTTCTCCGTCGTCATCCCGCCGGCGACGGCCCGCTCTGAGTACAGGTCACCCAGACCGAGATCCATCAGCGATTCCGACTTGACGATGTGCGTCGACGACCGCTGCACCATCGTCACGTCCGCGCCGTTCTCCACGAGCGCCTTGCAGATGTCGTGGGCGGAGTTGTTCGACCCGATCAC
Source organism: Williamsia deligens (assembly GCF_024171765.1). Classification (GTDB taxonomy): domain Bacteria; phylum Actinomycetota; class Actinomycetes; order Mycobacteriales; family Mycobacteriaceae; genus Williamsia_A; species Williamsia_A deligens. The sequence goes on along the minus strand of NZ_JAMTCI010000004.1, from coordinate 155,978 downwards.
CACGGCCTTCTTGCCGACGTAGGCGTCCGGCCCGGGGTGCGCGCTCGAATGGTGCTGGTCGCCGCGGAAGACGTCCATCCCCGGGAAGTCCGGGATCATCGGCTTCCCGGACATCCCCGTCGCCAGCACCAGATGCTCCGGGCGCAGGGTGATGCGTTCGCCGTCGCGGTCGATCTCGACCGTCCACCGCTTCTCGTCCTCGTCGAACTCGGCGGAGAGACAGGTGGTCGAGCCCCAGAAGGGGACCTCCATGACGCGCGTGTAGAACTCCAGCCAGTCACCGATCTTGTCCTTCGGCGCGAACACCGGCCAGTTCTCCGGGAACGGCAGATACGGCAGGTGGTCGTACCAGACGGGGTCGTGCAGACACAGCGACTTGTACCGTCCGCGCCACTGGTCGCCCGGCCGTTCGTGGCTGTCGACGACGATGGCGGGCACGCCGAGCTGTCGTAGCCGCGCGCCGAGCGCGATGCCACCCTGGCCACCGCCGATCACCAGCGTGTACGGCTGCACCGTGCGGCCCAGCTCGCGCTCCTCGGCCTCGCGACGCTCCGCCCACGACCGTGGGTCGTCGGACTGGCCGTGCACCGCGCCCATCACGCGACGTGTGCCCTGCGGCTCCTCGTGACCGGTCAGCTCACGCAACGACGTCAGCAGAGTCCACGCGCGGTCCTGACCGTCGTCGTCCCGGCGGATACGCAGGTGACCTTTCCCCGTCCCCACAGCGGTGCGGAACTCGATGAACGCCGAGACGACGCCGCCGTCCTCGGTCGCGGGCTCCAGGGTCGCGAAGCCGGACGGGTCGGTGTCGTCGAGGCGTGCGGTGAGCATGTCGCCGATCGCGTCCCGGCCCTCCGACGTCCGCAGGTTCCAGGTGAACGCGACGAGGTCCCGCCAGAAGCTGTCGACCGCGAACAGTTCGGTCGCGCAGGCGATGTCGCGGGCCGACAGCGCGGCCTCGAAACGGGCCAGCCAGGCGTCCATCCGTGCCTGCGGTGCGTCCGGGCTCTCCGTCCCTGATGTGTCGGCGAGTGCCGGGTCCAACGTCTGCGTCATCGTGCTCCTCCGTCATCGGCGTGTGATGCAGAGCACACGCCCTGCGGGCCACGACCGGCAACCGTTGCGACGCGTTGCAACGCTCCGGTTCGTTGCCTCGATCATGTGACCGGGAGCACACTGGTCGGACCATGTCGACCGCACCCGAACCCGCGATCCTCGCGGGCGACGACCCCCGCCACCATGCGGAGGTCCTGTCGGCGGTCTACGACGCCCGGATGTCCGGCACACGGGCTCCGGCGCGACCGCGCACGGTGATCGACGAGTCGTGGCGCCGCCTTCTCGCCGACGGCGCGGATCCCGACCGCATGGCACGGGCGACGCCTGAGCCCACCGTGATGGATCTCGACCATGCGCGGCGTGCCTCCGGTCTCGACGACGTCGTCGAGGAGGTCACCGCCGGGCTCGACGCCGTCACCACCGACGGCGACAACATCGTGGTGGTGGCCGACCGGACGGGCCGCGTGCTGTGGCGCAGCGGTGCGCCCACGGTGCTGTCGCGCGCGGACCGCCTCGGGTTCGTCGAGGGTGCGAGCTGGGCCGAGGACAGCGTCGGCACCAACGCGATCGGCACCGCGCTCGTCGCCGGTTCCGCCGTCCAGGTGTTCTCGGCCGAACACTTCACACGCACCCATCACACATGGACGTGCACCGGCGCCCCCATCCGCGATGCGCGGACCGGCGACGTGCTGGGGGTCGTCGACGTCAGCGGCCCGGCCGCGACGATCCACCCGACGACGCTCGCGCTCGTCGACGCCGTGGCACGCCTGGCCGAGTCACGCCTGCGCGAGCTCCACCGCCGCAGCCTCGATCGTCTGCGCACGGTCGCAGCGCCGATGCTGGCCCGGATGGCCGGGCGGGCGGTCGCCGTCGACAACCACGGGTGGGTGGCCGCGGTGGACGGCGTCGACTCCGGCACGCGGTTGTCGCTGCCGCAGGACGTCGGACCCGGGCGGGTGCTGCTCCCCGGACTCGGGTCGTGCGATCTGGACCCGCTCCCGGGTGGGTGGCTCGTGCGACCGGCCGAGGTCGACGCGACACCGGCGCAGGTCGCGACCCGCCTCGTGGTGGATCTGTGCGCCGAGCAGGCGCCGTCGGTACGGGTGGTGGGTCCGGTGGGCAGCTGGACCCAGACGGTCTCGCCGCGGCACGCCGAGATCCTCTACCTGCTGTCGCTGCACCATCCCGAGGGTCGCGCGGCGACCGACCTGGCCGCGGACCTCTTCGGCGATCCGTCCCGGCTCGTGACCGTGCGTGCGGAGATGTCGCGGCTGCGTCGGCAGCTCCCGGGCCTGATCGCGGGCAGCCCCTACCGCTTCATCGGCGGGCTCGACATCGAGGTGTCGGTGCCGCCCGACCCGACGCGCCTGCTGCCGCGGTCCACCGCGCCGGCCGTGCGCCGGGCCCGGATGGCCTGACCGGGTTCTCTGACCCGACAGGTCAGGCGTCGACCGGCCGAGTGCGAACGGAGCGGTGGTTGCGGACGGCGACCAGGCCGGCGAGGACCCAGATCACGACGAGTGCGAGGGCCAGTCCCAGCCCGTACGGCCTGTCGAGGATGGTGCCGTTCATCGGCCGCTCCCCGGACGGACGCGGGGCCAGCACGGGCAGCGAGATCAGCACCATCACCAGGGTCGCGGCCGTGGCCACCAGCACCGGGGCCCACACGGTCGACGGCAGCAGGCGTGATCCGGCGTGGCCGAGGATCGAGTAGACGGGCGCGAGGATCCCGTCGTGCACCAGCAGGCCGGCCGCGGCCCAGATCAGGATCGACAGCTGATCGCGGGTGGTCATGTCGGTGATGAGGGTGATCCCGTAGACGCCCATCGCCACCCCGACGAGGACGAGGACGACGCGGACCGCGGCTGTCACAGGACCTCGATCCGGGTGAGCCACTTGGTCTGCAGGACCCCGGGGCGGTTCGGGGCGATCAGACGGCAGGGGTAGCCGTGGTCAAGGTCGAGTTCGTCACCGTTGAGGCGCAAGGCGATCAGGGTGTCGTCGGCATCGACGAAGTTCGCCGGGAGCTGTGACACCCCGTACAGGCCGCGTTCCAGCGAGATCATGCGGGTGTCGGATCCGCCCCGGTGCCCGACGGTCGCGAGCAGGTCCCGCAGGCGCACCCCGGTCCACGTGGCCGACGCGCTCCACCCCTCGACGCAGGCGATGGGCAGGTCCCGCGTGGTCTGCGGCATGGCGCGGAGTGCGTCGAGGGTCACTGGGGTCTCGCGACCGGCGGCCGCCACCGTCAACCGGTAGTCCGCGGACCGCACGCCGTCGGTGATCCCGGCCTGCGAGGCCGTGCGGTTCACCGGAAGGCCCTGCGGTCCGTCGCCGGAGCGTGGTGCGAGGAAGGAGACCCACCGGGCGTACGGCAGCGACTGTCCGACGACGGCCACCGCGGCGAGGCCGGACAGCGCCCACGTGCTGCGCAGGACCGTCCGTCGGGTGAGGACACCCTTGTGCTCGGGTGTCGGGGTCGGATCGGGCGCATCGCCGCCGGCGGGGAGGGGGTCGGGTGCGTCGACGGGTTCGCCGAGGGCCGCGCGGATGATCGGCAGTTTCACCGCGATGTGCACCAGGACGGCGCCGATCACGATCCATGCCATCGCGTAGTGCGTGGTCGTGAAGAAGAACTTCCAGGGGTACCACTGCGCGGTGTTCATCAGGCCGGTGAACACCTGGAAGATCGCGGCGACGACGAGGACCGTGATCGACGCGCGCTCGATGAGGCGGACCGGGGAGCCGATCCTGGGCCGCGCGAACAGCTTCGGGTAGACCGTGCCCAGTTTGACCAGCAGCAGTGGGATCGCGGCGACGCCCGTCGTGACATGAAGGCCCTGGGTGAACCGATAGAGCCACACCGGCCGCGTGGGCCAGGCGAACCATCCCGGCGGGTGCTGGATCCAATGGCTCAGCAATCCGGTGACGAAGCAGATCGCGAAACACACGCCGAGAGCGACGCCCACCCGGGCGGTGACCCGCGCTCCGCGCACGGGTGTGTCGGTCCTGTCGTCGAGTCCGACCGACTCGAGGACACGGTCGACGCGGTCGGCGGCACTCACCCGGAAAGCGTACGTCCGGTGCATGGCCGGAGGTGACGCTCGGCGACGTTATGCTGTCGGCGCGAACTTCACAGGGGTGTGTCCGAGCAGGGTGCCGGACGAGTCCACGCGCGTGCGTGGGTGTCCGTGTGGTGTGACCGTCTCGCCAGGAAGAGGACAACCATGACCGATCGTGACGACCGCCGCGGCCCGCATCGCCGGCCCGAGCGCACCCGCTCCGACCGCCCCGGCACCGATCGGCCCCGCCCCGACAGGTCGCGGTCCGATCGCCCCGGGTTCGATTCCCGCTCGTCGGACCGGCGGGGGACCGTCCGCCGGGACGAGCCCGCCTTGCCCGACGACGTCACGCCCCAGGATCTCGACGGCGAGGTGCGTCGCGATCTCAAGACCCTCGACCGGCACAACGCCGACGCTGTCGCGCGGCACCTGGTGATGGTCTCGCGTCTGCTCGAGGAGGATCCGGCCGCCGCCCTGCTGCACGCCCGGGCCGCCCGGGGTCGCGCGGGACGCATCGCCGTGGTCCGCGAGACCGCGGGCATCGCCGCCTACAACGCGGGCGAATGGGCGGAGGCACTGTCGGAACTGCGTGCTGCGCGCCGGATGTCGGGGAGCACCGTGCTGCTGCCGCTGATGGCCGACTGCGAACGCGGTCTCGGCCATCCCGAGCGCGCCATCGACATCGCCCGCAGCGAGGAGGCGCGCGCCCTGACCGGCGACGAGGCCACGGAGATGAAGATCGTCGAGTCCGGAGCGCGGATCGACCTGGGGCAGGCGGACAAGGCGGTCGTGTCGCTGCAGTCGGCCGATCTCGATCCCGCGCAACGTGGCACCGGCCCGGCCCGGCTGTTCTACGCCTACGCGACCGCCCTGCACGCGGCCGGCCGCGACGACGACGCCGTCACCTGGTTCATGAACGCCGCTGCCGCGGACGACGAGGATGTCACCGACGCCGAACTGCGCCTGATGGAGATCACCGATCCCGAGCAGTTCGCCGAGATGTACGGCGAAGACGAGCCCGCCGACGAGCCCGCTGCGGTGGACTCGGTCGACGAGGTCGTCGCAGCGTCCGCGCCGGTCGCCGAGCCCGAACCGGCCGCCGAGCCTGCTGCCGCGCCGGCGCAGGTGGAGGCCGAGCCCTCCGCCCCCGCCGAGCCCAGCACCTCCCCCGAGCCGGAGACCACCGACGACGCAGCACCGATGGAGACGTCCGGGCCGATCGAGACGACCGAGACGTCGCAGCCCGTCGGTGACGCCGGAGCACCAGCGGTCGCGGAGAGCGCGCTGATCGCCGGATACGACGCGGTCTTCGCCGATCTCGACGGCACGCTGTTCGCCGGGAGCGCACCCGTCGACAACGCCCGGGAGACGCTCGAGGCGCTGTCGGTGCCGGTCTGGTACGTCACCAACAACGCCAGTCGGCGACCCGCCGAGGTCGCCGCGCACCTGGAGGATCTCGGTTTCGCGGCAGGTCCCGACCGCGTCGTCACCAGCGCGCAGACGGCGGCCCGCCTCCTCGCCGAGCGCGTCGAGCCGGGATCGCGAGCCCTCGTGGTCGGTACCGACGGTCTCGTGCAGGAGATCCGCGAGGCGGGCATCGCGACCACCCGCAGTGCGGACGACCGTCCCGTCGCCGTGGTGCAGGGCCACAATCCCGAGACCGGGTGGGCGCAGCTGTCCGAGGCGGCCCTGGCGATCCGGGCCGGCGCACTGTGGATCGCGTGCAACGTCGACGCGACGCTGCCCTCGGAGCGTGGCCTGCTCGTCGGGAACGGCTCGATGGTCGCCGCGGTCGCATCCGCGACGGGCGCCGAGCCGATCGTCGCGGGCAAGCCCGCGGCACCCCACATGCACGACGTCCTGTCGCGCAGCGGCGCGTCGCACCCGATCGTCGTGGGCGACCGCCTCGACACCGACATCGCCGGCGCGGTGGCCGTCGGACTCGACAGCCTCCTCGTCCTGACCGGTGTCAGCACCCTCGCCGACGCGATGTGCGCCGACGAGGACTCCCGGCCGACCCACGTCGCAGCGGATCTGAGCGGCCTGCTCCTCGACGCCGAGGTCGCCGCGGTCGGCGCCGACGACTCGTGGGACATCAGCATCGACGGCACCACCGTCCGCATCAGCGCGACCGACGGCGCCGATGCCGCCGCGTTGCCGGGCGCACTGCTCGCCGCCGCGTGGGCCGGCGATGTGCTGGCCGGGGTCGCGCCGGGTGACCTGACCGTGGTGGCGTCCGACGACGCGTCCGCCGCCGCGGCGCGGCGCCACGGGCTGGCGTTGGATACCGTGGCCGGGTCATGACCTCCCCGTCGCCCGCGCAGATGCCCGGCTCGCGTCCCGTGCCCGGTGCCGATGTGTCCGGGGCGGACGCGGTCGAGCCCGCCGAGGTCACCGCGCAGATCCGTGAGATCACCGACCAGATCGACGCGATCGTCGGCGACCGGTCGCAGGACCTCGACGACGACGCCGACGGCACCGACATCGCCGCCCTCGAGGCGACCGCGGACCTGGTCGACCGTGCCCACGGCGTCCTCACCTCGGCCCTGGATCGCCTCGACCGTGTCTGACCGGTGACCGTGGGACACCGCTGATGGCGCCGCGTGCACGGCTCGACGCCGAACTGGTCCGGCGTGGGCTGGCCCGGTCGCGCGAGCAGGCGCAGGCCCTCATCGCCGAGGGCGTCGTCAGCGTCAACGGCGCCGCCGCGACCAAGGCGGCCACCAACGTCGGGCGGGACACCCCGATCCTCGTGACCGTCGACGACGGTGACGACTGGGCGTCGCGGGGTGCCCACAAGCTGATCGGCGCCCTCGACGAGTTCGCGGGATCCGGTCTGACCGTCGAGGGTCGACGGTGTCTGGACGCGGGCGCATCGACGGGTGGCTTCACCGACGTGCTGCTGCGACGCGGCGCCCGACAGGTGGTGGCCGCCGATGTCGGCTACGGCCAACTGGTCTGGCGTCTGCGCACCGACGACCGGGTGGATGTGCGGGACCGTGTGAACGTCCGCCATCTCGACGCCGCGGCGATCGACGGGCCGGTGGACCTCGTCGTCGCCGATCTGTCGTTCATCTCGTTGCGGCTGGTGCTCCCGGCGTTCGCCGCGTGCGTCGCGCCGGGGGGCGACGTTGTCCCGATGGTCAAGCCGCAGTTCGAGGTGGGCAAGGACCGCGTCGGCTCCGGCGGGGTGGTGCGCGACCCCGAGTTGCGGGCGCAGGCGGTCACCGATGTCGCCACGGCCGCGGCGGGGGTGGGGCTGCGCACACTCGGGGTGGTGGCCAGCCCGCTGCCGGGGCCGTCGGGAAATGTTGAATACTTCTTGTGGCTCCGCCGTGACGGCGGATCCCCCCACGACGACGCCGGTCCCGTACGCGCCGTCGACTCTCTCTCCGACGCCACCCGGGCGGCGATCATCTCCGCGATCGAGAAGGGACCCCAGTGACCGAGGTTTCCGGCGCCCGCGAGTTCATGGTGGTCGCGCACACCGGTCGCGAGATCGTCACCGACACGATCGCCGCGATCACCCGCCACTGCGTCGCCGCCGGAATCGGACTGCGTGTGGTCGAACACGACATCAGCGGGGGGTACCACGGTGGTCGGTGGATCGGCCCTACCGCCCACCCCGTCGACCCCGCCGAACTGCGCAACATGGGCGCCGACGTCTCGGTGACCGTCGGGGACAGGGAGTCGGCGGCGGGCTGTGAGGTGGTGGTGGTCCTCGGCGGCGACGGCACCTTCCTGCGTGCGGCCGAACTCGCCTATCCCGCAGGGGTTCCCGTCCTGGGCATCAACCTCGGCCACATCGGCTTCCTGGCCGAGGCCGAGGCCAACCGCATCGACGAGGTGATGGCGCAGCTCGTGTCCGGCGACTATGTCGTCGAGGAGCGGATGACCCTCGACGTCACCATCGTCGACGACGGCACGGTCATCGGTCACAGCTGGGCGGTCAACGAGGCATCCATCCAGAACCCCACCAACCAGGGCGTGCTGGAGATGGTGACCGAGGTCGACGGCAGGCCGGTCGCGTCGTACGGCGCCGACGGCATCCTCGTCTCGACCCCCACCGGGTCGACCGCGTACGCGTTCTCCGCGGGCGGTCCGGTCATGTGGCCGGACCTCGAGGCGATCCTCGTGGTGCCGTCGAACGCGCACGCATTGTTCACCCGCCCCCTGGTGACAAGTCCCGAATCCGTCATCGCCATCGAGGTGGAACGGTCACGGCAGCATGCCATCGTGTCGTGTGACGGCCGCCGGACCCTCGAGGTCCCGGCCGGCGCCCGCGTCGAGGTGGTGCGGGGCGCGCAGCCGCTGCGGTGGGTCCGGATCGACTCCGACCCGTTCGCCGACCGGCTGGTCACCAAGTTCGATCTGCCCGTGACCGGGTGGCGGGGGAGGCAGGTGTGACGTGCTGGAGGAACTGACGATCACCGGTCTCGGCGTGATCGAGAGCGCCGCGGCCGAGTTCGGGGACGGGTTCACGGTCCTGACCGGTGAGACCGGTGCGGGCAAGACCATGGTCGTGACGAGCCTGCACCTGCTGTCCGGTGCCCGCGCCGACGGCGGCCGCGTGCGCGCGGGCGCCGACCGGGCGATCGTCGAGGGACGGTTCCGCGTCGACAACGCACCCGCCGACGTCGGAGAGGTGCTCGAGTCGACCGGAGCCCAACTCGACGACGACGACACGGTCATCGCGGCTCGGTCGGTGTCGTCGGAAGGGCGGTCGCGGGCGCACCTCGGCGGCCGGTCGGTGCCGGTGGGCACGCTCGGCGGGTTCACCACCGGACTGCTCACCATCCACGGCCAGAACGACCAGCTCCGACTGGTCCGCCCCGATCACCAGCGTGAAGCTCTCGACCGGTTCGGCGGCAAATCCGTCGCCAAGGCGCGCGCCGCCTACGACACCGCCCGCGCCCGCTGGGTGGCCGCCGTCGACCTGCTGGAGGAACGACGGGCGAACTCGCGGGAGCGCGCGCAGGAGGCCGACCGCCTCCGGTACGCCCTCGACGAGATCGACGCCGTCGGTCCCACCCCGGGCGAGGACACCGAGCTCGCCGCACTCGTGACGCGACTGGGCGACCTCGAGGCGGTGCGCTCGGCCGCCGCGGCGGCGCACGGATCCATCACCGGTGAGGCCGGTCCCGACGACGCCGGCGACCCCGACGCGCCCGCCGTCCTCGATCTGCTCGGCCACGTGCGATCACACCTGTCGTCGACCTCGGAGTCGACGCTGCAGGGACTGCTGCCCCGCGTCGAGGAGGCGCTGTCGGTGGTGGGGGACATCGCCGAGGAGCTCACTGGCTTCCTCCAGGGACTGCCCGCCGACGCCAGTGAACTCGAGAAGGTGCTGGCCCGGCAGGCGGAGCTGAAGAACCTGGTGCGCAAGTACGCACCCGACATCGACGGGGTCATCGCCTGGCGCGACGAGGCCCGCGCCCGGCTCGCGGCGATCGACGACTCGTCGGTCTCGATGGAGGCGCTGGAGACGGACGCCCGCGCGGCCACCGACGTCCTGCGTGCCGCCGCCGAGACGCTCACCGCGGCGCGCACGAAGGCCGCCGGGACGCTGGGGACGAAGGTCTCGGCCGAGCTGAAGGGTCTGGCGATGGCCGGCGCGACCCTGGCCGTCACGGTGTCGCCGGACGAGGCCGGCGAGAACGACACCCGCGCCCTCGACGTGGGCGGCCGTCGCTGCCACGCGGGGTCCTCGGGTGTGGACCGCGTCGAGTTCACCCTCGCCGCGCACTCGGCCGCGCCGGCGATGCCGATCGCGCGGTCGGCCTCCGGCGGCGAGCTGTCGCGCGTGATGCTGGCACTCGAGGTGGTGCTCGCAGGACCCGGTGGCGGCTCGACCATGGTCTTCGACGAGGTCGACGCCGGCGTCGGTGGTCGTGCCGCGGTCGAGATCGGCCGCCGGCTCGCCTCGCTCGCCCGCAACCACCAGGTCATCGTCGTCACGCACCTGCCGCAGGTCGCGGCCTTCGCCGATCACCACATCGTCATCGGCAAGACCACCGGCAAGTCGTCGGTCACCAGCTCGGTCACCACGCTGGACCGGGATGCCCGCGTCGCCGAGTTGGCGCGCATGCTCGCGGGTCTCGGTGACTCCGACACCGGCCGCGCGCACGCCGAGGAGCTGCTCGACACCGCGGAGCGGGAGAAGGCGACCGCCTGACCTGTCGGAGCCGTGTGTTACTCGTGTGACAAAAGTTTCTCGAGTTACGGCGTGGCGCCGATGTGACGCATGGTGACACCGTCACCATGGTCGTCATGAAGATGCCTGCCCTTCTCTCGCGCACCGCCGACACCCTTCCCGGCGTCATCGGGATCGCCCGGATCGACAAGAACACGTCCCGGCTGCTCGAGCGGGTCGGCCCGGGCGACATCGTCGTCCTCGACGAGCAGGATCTCGACCGCATCACCGCCGACGCGTTGGTCGCCGCGGACGTCACCGCCGTGGTGAACGCCTCGCCGTCGATCACCGGTCGGTACCCGAACCTCGGCCCGGAGGTGCTGGTCGCCTCCGGCATCACCCTCATCGACGACGTGGGCCCGGAGGTGTTCCGTCGCATCAAGGACGGCGCCAAGGTCCGGCTCGACGAGGGCGACGTCTACGTCGGCACCAACAAGCTCGCGCGCGGCACCGAGCTCGGCGAGCGTGAGGTCGCGCGGCTGATGATCGAGGCCAAGTCCGGTCTCGTCGATCACCTCGAGGCGTTCTCCGGCAACACGATCGAGTTCATCCGCAGCGAGTCGCCGCTGCTCATCGACGGCGTGGGTGTGCCCGACGTCGACGTCGAGATCTCCGGGCGTCACGTCGTCGTGGTGGGCGACGGGACCGATCACGAGATCGACCTCAAGCGCATCAAGCCGTTCATCAAGGAGTACGCGCCGATCCTCGTCGGCGTCGACGGCGGCGCGGACACGCTCATGCGTGCCGGCTACCGCCCCGACCTGATCGTCGGCGATCCCGAGCTCATGCGGTCGGCGACGCTGAAGTCCGGCGCGCAGGTCGTCCTCCCGGCCGACCCGGACGGTCACGCGATCGGCCTCGAGCGCATCCAGGATCTCGGTGTGGGGGCCATGACCTTCCCTGCCGTGGGTTCGCCCACCGACCTCGCGCTGCTCCTCGTCGACCACCACGGCGCGTCACTGGTGGTCACGGTCGGCGCCTCGGCGTCGCTGGAAGACTTCTTCGACCGCAGCCGTCGCGAGTCGAACCCCTCGACCTTCCTCACCCGGCTCAAGGTCGGGCACAAGCTCGTCGACGCGAAAGCCGTTGCGACGCTGTACCGCAGCCGCGTGTCCGGCGCTGCTGTGGCGCTGCTGGTGCTCGCCGCGCTGGCCGCGATCATCGTCGCGGTGGTCATGTCGAACACCGGCACCGAGATCGTCGACTGGGCCGTCGCCGAGTGGGACCGCGGGTACGCCTGGGCCCGGGAACTCTGGAACCGATAGCCGGTGATCTCCCTGCGACAGCACGCGATCTCGCTGGTCGCGGTGTTCCTGGCGCTCGCGGTTGGTGTGGCGTTGGGGTCGGGATTCGTCTCCGACCGCATCCACGACGGTGGTGACTCGGGCTCGTCGTCGTTGCGGTCGCAGAACGACGGGCTCAGCGCGCAGGTCAACGCCGCGGACTCGTTCAACTCCGCCATCGCGCCCCGACTGCTGCGTGGGCTGCTGGCCGACCGGAGCGTCGTGGTGGTGACGGTGCCCGGCACCGCCGACGCCGACGTCAGCGCGGTCAAGCAGATCCTCAACCAGGCCGGCGCCGGCTTCTCCGGGCAGATCGGTCTCACCGACGATCTCGTCGGCGACACCTCGGCGCAGAAGCTCACCACGATCGTCGACCAGGCGATCCCCGCCGGCGCCACGCTGCGTCCGGAGCTGACCGACTCCGGTGGACGTGTGGGTGACCTGCTCGGTGCACTGCTGCTCCGCAAGGTCGACGCGCCCGCGTCGGTGAACCCCGGGGACGTGACCGCCGGGCTGCAGGCGTTGCGCGAGGGCGGATACATCTCCTACGTCGACGGCTCGGTGCAACCGGGCCAGCTCGCCGTGGTCGTCACCGGCGGGGAACTGCCCGCCGACTCCGGTGCCCGGGGACAGCTCGTCGCGCGGTTCGCGGCGGCGTTCGGCGCTCGTGGGACCGGTGCGGTGCTGTCCGGGCGCACGGGATCGGCCGAAGGCGGATCCCCGGTCGCGGTCGTCCGCTCCGACGGATCGCTGTCGAAGACGGTCTCGACCGTCGACGACGTGGACACCTCGGCGGGCCGCATCGCGACCGCCCTGGCACTCGCCGAGGCGCAGCGTGGCCGGACCGGCGCCTACGGAGTCGGTCCCGGCGCGAGCGCGGTGGTCCCGGCCACCTGATCGCCGTCGCCGGTCGGCTCGACGCGCCCCGCGTCGTGACTGGAGCCCGACCGGCGCCCGGGGTGTTACGGTTGAGTCCCGTAGGCGAGTGGGTTTCCGTCCCGCTCCGGCCAATCGGGAGAAGCGTTGCGACCACTGCGTCATGCTCATTCGGGCACCAAGCACATCTTCGTCACCGGGGGTGTCGCGTCATCACTCGGCAAGGGCCTGACAGCGTCCAGCCTCGGGCAGTTGCTCACCGCGCGCGGACTGCGCGTGACGATGCAGAAGCTCGACCCCTATCTCAACGTCGACCCCGGGACGATGAACCCGTTCCAGCACGGTGAGGTGTTCGTCACCGAGGACGGTGCCGAGACCGATCTCGACGTGGGGCACTACGAGCGATTCCTCGACCGCGATCTGTCGCAGAGCGCGAATGTGACCACGGGACAGGTGTATTCGACCGTGATCGCCAAGGAGCGCCGCGGCGAGTACCTCGGCGACACCGTGCAGGTGATCCCGCACATCACCGACGAGATCAAGAACCGGGTGCTCGCGATGCGCAGCCCCGGCGCCGACGGGCACGATCCCGACGTCGTCATCACCGAGATCGGCGGCACCGTCGGCGACATCGAGTCGCAGCCCTTCATCGAGGCCGCCCGCCAGATCCGTCACGACGTCGGCCGCGACAACGTCCTGTTCCTGCACGTCTCGCTGGTCCCGTACCTCGCGCCGTCGGGGGAGCTGAAGACCAAGCCCACGCAGCACTCCGTGGCCGCGTTGCGCAACATCGGCATCCAGCCCGACGCGCTCATCCTGCGCTGCGACCGCGACGTCCCCGAGCCGCTCAAGGACAAGATCGCGTTGATGTGCGACGTCGAGATCGACGGCGTCATCTCGTGCCCCGACGCGCCGTCGATCTACGACATCCCCAAGGTGCTGCACCGCGAACAGCTCGACGCGTTCGTGGTCCGCAAGCTCAACCTGCCGTTCCGCGACGTCGACTGGACCGTGTGGGGTGACCTGTTGCACCGGGTGCACGAGCCCCGCGAGACCGTGACCGTGGCACTGGTCGGCAAGTACGTCGACCTCCCCGACGCCTATCTCTCGGTGACCGAGGCGATCCGCGCCGGCGGGTTCGCGCAGCGGGCCAAGACCGAGATCCGCTGGGTCCAGTCCGACGAGTGCGCCACCGAGTCCGGGGCCGCCGCACACCTCGGCGACGTGGACGCGATCCTCATCCCCGGCGGGTTCGGCATCCGCGGCATCGAGGGCAAGGTCGGCGCCATCCGCTACGCGCGCCACCGCGGGATCCCGCTGCTCGGGCTGTGCCTGGGGCTGCAGTGCATCGTCATCGAGGCCGCCCGCGAGGCAGGTCTGACCGACGCGAGTTCGTCGGAGTTCGACCCGGAGACCGAACACCCCGTCATCTCCACGATGGCCGATCAGGAGCAGGCCGTCGCCGGTGAGGCCGACCTCGGCGGGACCATGCGTCTCGGCGCCTATCCGGCTGTGCTGGAACGCGGGTCGATCGTCGCCAACGCCTACGGCACCACCGAGGTGTCCGAGCGCCACCGACACCGGTTCGAGGTCAACAACGCCTACCGCGACACCATCGCGAGCACCGGTCTGAAGTTCAGCGGCACCTCCCCGGACGGCCATCTCGTCGAGTTCGTCGAGTACCCCCGCGACATCCACCCGTTCCTCGTCGCCACGCAGGCGCACCCGGAACTCAAGAGCCGTCCCACGCGGCCGCATCCGCTGTTCGCTGCGTTCGTCCTCGCGGCGCTGAAGTACAAGGCCGCGGAACGGCTGCCGGTGAACATCCACGGCGACGCCGAGGACGAGGCCGACGACGCCACCGCGTCACCGGCAAGCGCCGTGGCCGGCGTCGCCGAAGCAGGCGCATGACCGACGGCCCGCACGACTACCGCGTCGTCGACTCCCGCACCGTCTACGACGGCGCGATCCTGGCGCTGCGGGTCGACGAGGTCACGATGCCCGGCGGCGGGACGGCGAAGCGGGAGATCGTCGAACACCACGGTGCCGTCGCCATCGTCGCCGTCGACAACTGGGGCCGCATCGCGACCGTGACGCAGTACCGCCACGCGGTGCAGCGTCCACTGCGCGAACTGCCGGCCGGGCTGATGGACTCCGGCGGCGACGAGACCCCGGTGCAGGCGGCGGCCCGCGAGCTCGTCGAGGAGGTCGGCGTCGAGGCCGAGTCGTGGCACTCGCTGGTCGACGTGGCCAGCTCGCCCGGTTTCACCGACGAGGCGCTGCGGGTGTTCCTCGCCCAGGACCTCACGTCCGTCGACCGGCCCGAGGCCCACGACGAGGAGGCCGACATGGAGATCGAGTGGGTCGCCCTCGACGACGCGGTCGCCATGGTGTTCAGCGGCGAGATCGTGAACGTGACCAGCGTCAGCGGGATCCTCGCCTACGCGCACGCGCTCTCCGCCGAGATCGAGCTGCGGCGCCCCGACGCGCCGTGGGCCGACCAACCCACCGCGCTCGACCGTCGTCACGGGTGACCGCTGACCCGCCGATGACGTCGGCGTCGGCCACCGCCGTGCTCGGGGATCAGATCCGTCGCTACCTCGACCACCTCGCCGTCGAGCGGGGTGCGGCGGCCAACACCCTGAGCTCCTACGGTCGCGACCTGGAGCGGTACAGCCGCTACCTCACCTCGCGGGGCATCATGAGCCTCGCCGAGGTCGCCGAGGAAGACGTCCGTGAGTACCTCGTCGCGTTGCGCACCGGCGATCCTGCGCGCGACGAACCGGCCCTGGCAGACAGCTCCGTCGCCCGGACCCTCGTCGCGGCCCGCGGGCTGCACAAGTTCGCCGCCGCCGAGGGCATCACCGCCACCGACGTCGCGCACGGTGTCCGCCCGCCGAAACCGGCGCGGCGGCTGCCGAAGTCGCTCCCTGTCGACCAGGTGATCGCCATCCTGGAGGCGGCAGGCGGCGGCGCGGCGTCCGACACCCCGCGCAGCCTGCGGGACCGTGCCCTCGTGGAACTGCTCTACAGCTGCGGCGCTCGGATCTCCGAGGCCGTCGCGCTCGACATCGACGACATCACCGCTGAATCGGGGGCGGTGCTGCTCCGCGGCAAGGGCGGACGCGAACGCATCGTCCCGGTCGGCGGGCCCGCTCTCGATGCCCTCGACGCCTACCTGGTGCGCGGACGCCCGTCACTGATCAGTCGGTACAACCCGGCGCTGTTCCTGAACGCCCGCGGCGGGCGGTTGTCCCGACAGAGCGCGTGGCAGGTACTCGCCGACGCCGCC
Source organism: Williamsia deligens (assembly GCF_024171765.1). Lineage (GTDB taxonomy): Bacteria > Actinomycetota > Actinomycetes > Mycobacteriales > Mycobacteriaceae > Williamsia_A > Williamsia_A deligens. The sequence continues at coordinate 140,216 of NZ_JAMTCI010000004.1, read as the reverse complement.
GAACGAGCGGGGTTGCAGACGGCGGTGTCGCCGCACACGCTGCGCCACAGCTTCGCCACCCACCTGCTCGACGGCGGCGCGGACGTCCGCGTCGTGCAGGAACTCCTCGGCCACGCCTCGGTGACCACGACGCAGGTGTACACGCTGGTCACGGTGTCGGCGATGCGCGAGGTGTACGCGACCGCGCATCCACGCGCCCGGTGAGCGGGCCGTCACGGCGATGCGCCACGGCCTCGCACCGCCCACGCACTAGGCTGTGATGGCATCCGACCCGCCCTCGTCGACAGGAGCAGCCCCATCGTGACGACACCCCCGCCGCAGGCCCCGGGTGCGTCCGCAGCTGCTCAGCCGGGGGTCGAGTCCCACACCGGCCAGTACCACCTGACGATCACCGCGCCGTCGCGCGAGCCCGCCCAGGCCGACACCGGCCCGGCGGCGTCCACGGCGGAGCTCGGTCCGACCGGGAGGGTGAATCGCCCGGTACCGGAGCCGACCCCGCTCGATCGGCACGGCCCGGCCGTCGTCATCGCCGTGTGCAACCAGAAGGGTGGCGTCGGCAAGACGACGTCGACCATCAATCTCGGTGCCTCGCTGGCCGAGTGCGGTCGCCGCGTGCTCCTCGTCGACCTCGACCCGCAGGGCGCGCTCTCCGCGGGCCTCGGTGTGCCGCACCACGAACTCGACCTGACGGTCCACAACCTGTTGGTGCCGCCGCAGGTGTCGGTCGACGACGTGCTGATGAGCACCCGCGTCGACGGCCTCGACCTGTTGCCGTCGAACATCGACCTGTCGGCCGCCGAGATCCAGCTCGTCAACGAGGTGGGTCGCGAACACACGCTCGCCCGGGCGTTGCACCCGGTGCTGGACCGCTACGACTACGTCCTCATCGACTGCCAGCCGTCGCTGGGTCTGCTGACGGTCAACGCGCTCGCCTGCGCCGACACGGTCCTGATCCCGATGGAGTGCGAGTACTTCTCCCTGCGTGGGCTCGCGTTGCTCACCGACACCATCGACAAGGTGCGCGATCGCCTCAACCCCCGTCTCACGCTGGGCGGGATCCTCATGACCATGTTCGACGCGCGCACCCTGCACTCGCGCGAGGTCATGGCGCGGGTCGTCGAGGTGTTCGGGGACCGCGTGTACGACACCGTCATCAACCGCACGGTGCGGTTCCCGGAGACGAGCGTGGCGGGGGAGCCCATCACGTCCTGGGCGCCGAAGTCGGGCGGCGCCACCGCCTACCGGGCGCTCGCGCGAGAGGTGATCCACCGCACCGGCAAGTCCTCGTGACGGTCACCGACGACTCGGCGACCACAGCCGCCGCGGAGACCGCACCCGAGATCGATCCCTCGGTGTTCACCGTCTCCCTGACGAACTTCTCGGGACCGTTCGACCTCCTGCTCGACCTCATCAGCCAGCGGCGCCTCGACGTCACCGAGGTCGCGCTGCACGCCGTCACCGACGACTTCATCTCGTACACCAAGAACCTCGGCGCGGCCGCCGACCTCGATCAGATCACCCAGTTCCTCGTCGTCGCGGCCACGCTGCTGGACCTCAAGGCCGCACGGTTGCTGCCCCGGGGTGAGGTCGAGGACGACGACGACCTCGCGCTGCTGGAGGCGCGGGACCTGCTGTTCGCGCGGCTGCTGCAGTACCGGGCCTACAAGCAGGTCGCTGCGTTGTTCGCCGAGCTCGAAGCGTCCGCGCTGCAACGGTATCCCCGTGCCGTTGCACTGGAGCCGCGCTACGAGGAACTGCTGCCGGAGGTCGCCCTCGGCGTCGACGCCTGGCAGTTCGCCCACGTCGCCGCCGCCGCGCTCGCCCCGAAACCCGTTCCGCAGGTCGGGTTGTCGCACCTGCACGATGTCGACGCCGTCTCGGTCCCCGAGCAGGTGACGCGGGTCGGGGACATCCTCCGACAGGCCGGCACCGACCGCTGGGTCGACTTCGGGACGCTGGCGTCGGAGTGTGCGTCTGGACTCGAGGTGGTCGCGCGGTTCCTGGCGCTGCTGGAGCTGTTCCGACAGCGAGCGATCGACTTCGAGCAGAGCGAGGCGCTGGGCATCCTGCACATCCGGTGGTCGGGGGACCGGGACACCGGCGAGATCGACACCACCGACGCGGAGGACTACGGATGACCGACGAGCAGTCGCAGTCCGCGACGACCGACGACGTCGAGAAGGACCAGGGGCCCGACGGCCTGTTCGAGCAGCCGGTCGTCGACGCCGACGAGATCCACGACCCCCTCGCCGACGACGAACTGCGCTCGGCGTTGGAAGCGATCCTGCTGGTGGTCGACTCGCCGGTCAGCGTGGGGGCTCTCGCGTCGGCGATCGGGGAACCGCAGCAGCGGATCCACGACACCGTGACGGCCCTCGCCGCCGAGCTCGACGACCGCGCGAGCGGGATGGACCTGCGCTACGCCGGCGACGGGTGGCGCTTCTACACACGCCAGCAGTTCGCGCCCTACGTCGAGAAACTCCTGCTCGACGGCGCGCGGTCCAAGCTGACCCGCGCGGCCCTGGAGACGCTGGCCGTCATCGCCTACCGCCAGCCCGTCACCCGGGGTCGCGTCAGCGCGGTCCGCGGCGTCAACGTCGACGGGGTCATGCGCACCCTCCTCGCCCGCGGACTCATCACAGAAGCAGGGACCGATCCCGACGGCGGCGGTATCCGCTACGCCACGACGGAGCTGTTCCTCGAACGCCTGGGTCTGGCGTCTCTGGGTGATCTGCCCGACATCGCCCCGCTGTTGCCCGACGTCGACGTCATCGACGACATCGGCGACGAGCTCGCGGCCGATCCCAGATTCGCCAAGATCGGTGCTCAGCGGGCAGACTCGACCATTGACCTCGAGCGCTCTGACACCGACTGACGCTCCAGAATCGAGATTGGCACCATGACACCCGCTAGCCGAGATGGCAGACCGGACCGCTCCAAGAAGCCGCGCACCGACGCAGGCTCGCAGCAACGGTCGACGAAGAAGCCCCACCGCAAAGGTGGCGCACCCACGGGCGGCGGACGCCGCCGCAGCACACCGAACGCCGATCGCGGCGCGGTGCGTCTGAACAACGCGAAGCCCGCGGCCATCCAGAACGTCACCCCCGAGGGCGATGGCGCGCAGTACGTCGCCGACGGCGTCCGGCTGCAGAAGGTGCTCGCTCAGGCCGGCGTCGCCTCCCGCCGCGGTGCCGAGGAGCTGATCGCGGCCGGCCGCGTCGACGTCGACGGCGAGATCGTCACCGAGCAGGGCCTGCGCATCGACCCCGCGACCGCTGTGGTGCGCGTCGACGGCGCGCGCGTGGTCATGGACGAGACCATGCAGTACCTCGCGCTGAACAAGCCGAAGGGCTGGCAGTCGACCATGTCCGACGACCACGGTCGCCCCTGCGTCGGCGACGTCGTCGCCGAGCGGGTCATGGCCGGTCAGCGACTGTTCCATGTCGGCCGTCTCGACGCCGACACCGACGGTCTGCTGCTGCTCACCAACGACGGCGAGCTCGCGCACCGTCTGATGCACCCGTCGTTCGAGGTGCCCAAGACCTACCTCGCGACGGTCAAGGGTCTCCCGCCCCGCGGCCTCGGGCGCACCCTCAAGGCAGGCGTGGAACTCGACGACGGCCCCGTCTCCATCGACGGCTTCACGGTGATGGAGATCGGCGACGGGCAGACGCTGGTCCGCATCGTCCTGCACGAGGGTCGCAAGCGCATCGTTCGTCGACTGATGGACCACGTCGGCCACCCCGTGCTCGAGCTGTCGCGTACGTCGATCGGCGCGGTGCACCTGGGCAATCAGCGTCCTGGCAGCCTGCGGGTGCTCGGGCGCGACGAGATCGGCGCGCTGTACAAGGCGGTGGGGATGTGACCGGCCCGACCGCGTCCGGCGCTGATCAGGGCCGCATCGTCGCGATCGACGGCCCCGCCGGCACCGGCAAGTCGAGCGTGTCGCGTCGTCTCGCCGAGCGCGTCGGCGCCCGCTACCTCGACACCGGTGCGATGTATCGGGTCGCCACACTGGTCGCGCTGCGGTCAGGTGTGGACCTCGACGACCCCTCGGCGATCGCAGCTGCCGTCGACGGTATCGACCTGTCCCTGAGCGACGACCCGGCCTCGCACACGGTGTTTCTCGCCGGTGAGGACGTCTCGGCGGAGATCCGCACGGACCGCGTGAACGACGCCGTGTCCGCGGTCTCGGCTGTCGCCGCGGTCCGCACGATCATGGTGGACAAGCAGCGCGCCCTCGCCGACGGTGAGTTCGCCGTCGTGGAGGGCCGCGACATCGGCACCGTCGTGTTCCCGCGGGCCGGGTGCAAGATCTTCCTCACCGCGACCGCGGCGGCCCGCGCGGAACGGCGCCACGCGCAGAACCTGTCGCAGGGTCGCGAGAGCGATCTGACGTCGGTGCTCGCCGCCGTCGAGCGACGAGACCATCTGGACTCGACGCGGGCCGTCTCACCGCTGCGTGCGGCCGACGACGCGATCGAGGTGGACACCAGCGACATCGGCATCGACGACGTCATCGACCGTCTGGCCGAACTGGTGCACGAGCGGATCGGAGTGCAGGCATGAGCGATCAGGCAGATCTCGACATCGGCATCGTCGACGGCGTGTGGTCGGATGAATCCGATTGGCAGCTCGGCGATCCCGTCGACGGTGAGGGCGGTGAGGGCGGCGAACTCGCCATGCCCACCGTCGCCATCGTCGGACGCCCCAACGTCGGTAAGTCGACGTTGGTCAACCGCATCCTCGGTCGACGCGAAGCCGTCGTCGAGGACGTCCCCGGCGTCACCCGGGACCGTGTGTCCTATCCCGCGACGTGGAACGGCCGTCGATTCCTGGTGCAGGACACCGGCGGTTGGGAGCCCGACGCGAAGGGTATGGGACAGTCCATCGCCCGTCAGGCCGAGCATGCGATGAAGACCGCCGACGCGGTGGTCCTGGTGGTCGACGTGACCGTCGGTGCCACCGCGACCGACGAGGCCGTCGCGCGGGTGCTCCGTCGCTCGGAGGCGCCGGTCCTGTTGGCCGCCAACAAGACCGACTCCGAGCGGCTCGAGGCCGAGGCGGCGTCGCTGTGGTCGCTGGGTCTGGGTGAGCCGCGCACCGTCTCCGCCGCGCACGGCAGGGGAGCGGGCGATCTGCTCGACGCGATCCTCGACGTGCTGCCCGAGACATCGCGGGAGACCGACGCTGTCGGCGGACCGCGTCGTGTCGCGCTCGTCGGCAAGCCGAACGTGGGCAAGAGCTCGCTGCTGAACAAGGTCACCAACTCCGACCGCGCCGTCGTCGACAACGTCGCCGGCACCACCGTCGACCCCGTTGACGAGCTGGTGGAGCTCGGCGGCAAGGTGTGGAACTTCGTCGACACCGCCGGTCTGCGCAAGAAGGTGAACACGGCCAGCGGGCACGAGTACTACGCGTCGCTGCGCACCCGCGCTGCCATCGACGCCGCCGAGGTGGCCGTGCTGTTGATCGACGCGTCTCAGCCCATCACCGAGCAGGACCAGCGGGTGTTGAGCATGGTGATCGAGGCGGGCCGGGCGCTCGTCATCGCGTTCAACAAGTGGGATCTGGTCGACGAGGACCGCCGCTACACGCTCGACAAGGAGATCGACCGCGACCTGGCCCGCGTGCCATGGGCGCAGCGCCTGAACATCTCCGCGGCGACGGGCCGATCGGTGCAGAAGCTGGTGCCGCACCTCGAGACCGCCCTGGACTCGTGGGACCGGCGCATCTCCACCGGACAGCTCAACCAGTGGCTCAAGGAGGTCATCGCCGCGACGCCTCCGCCGGTGCGTGGTGGACGTCAGCCGAGGGTCATGTTCGCGACGCAGGCCGCGACCCGTCCTCCGACGTTCGTGCTGTTCACGACCGGTTTCCTCGAGGCCGGTTACCGCCGGTTCCTCGAGCGTCGGCTGCGTGAGCAGTTCGGCTTCGACGGCTCCCCGGTGCGCATCAACGTGCGTGTGCGGGAGAAGCGCCAGCAGCGTCGCTGAGGGCGTGAGGCGATTGGCTCGCGGACGTGACCGTCGGCTAGGCTTATCGTCGCTGCTCCGCGGAGCGGCAACGGGCTGTGGCGCAGTTTGGTAGCGCACTTGACTGGGGGTCAAGTGGTCGCAGGTTCAAATCCTGTCAGCCCGACACATCTCATCCGACGACATCCCGGATGTCGCGAATTCCCGCCAGCACTTCTTCTGGGGCGGACAGCGGGTGACCCCACCAGGCCAGTTGCCGCAGATACGCGGCCGCCGACTCGTTCTGGCCGTGTTCCCAACTGATGTTCGTCAGACGCCATTCGAAGGCGCACAGCACCATCGCCAGGGCTGCAGTCGATGCATCGCCCCCGAAGAAGTGCACGACCTCCCACCCGGCGAGCGTGGTGGCGTGCCCACCGTGGGGAATGGCGAACACCTCAGCGGTCAACGCGAGACTTGCTGGGCAGAGGCTGCGGTACAGGAGATGCATCGCGTTCGCCACGAACTCCTCCGCGCCGGGTAGGCGCGGGCCGCCCGGGACGAGACGGTGCCGCAACCACTCTCGCCGTCGCTGCGCTCCAGCCCGGTCAGCGGCACGGAGATCGCTCAGCTGTCTCCACGTCGGTACATCGGGAGCGCCGTGGCGAGTGAGGCGTCGGTCGAGCCGCCTGCTGTCGCGCGACCGAGATCGGTTCATGTCTGCCAATGCATGCGGTCGAGCGCCGGGGAGGTACGCGACGTACACGTCGATGCCGATCGGTGATGCCAGGGTCGACAGCGGCACAGCGACACGTGAGGGTGTGCAGATGGTGGTGGCGCCACCCACGTGGGTGCAATAGATGAGACCGAGGGTCTCGGTGGACGTCATCCTGCCGTTCATCAGACGCACAGCCCAACCGACATCGCCGGCGACACTCGCCACGAAGCTCGAGGCGACGTCGGTCAGAAGGTCGTCGATCGTAGCGCCGGGCGGGTAGTCCCAGAACTCCTCGTGGCTCTCGACGTCATCGCCCATCGCAACCGACTCACGGTCCATCCGAACCGTGATCACCTCTGGGCGATTGGACCGCATGGATCGAAGGGTAACCACGACCGGGCTGATGTCACCCGCGTCCGTATGGCGTCTTCTCGCCCGCCTCGACGGCGAAGGGCAGGTGGTTGCCGGCCGGGGGGAGCGGGCAGGTCGCGAAATCGATGAAGGCGCAGGGCAGATTGACCGCCCGGTTGAAGTCGAGGACCACCCCGCCACCGTTGCGGACAATGTCGTCGGATGCCTCGACCGCGAGAGTCCGGTTGGCGGCGTAGGTGGTCACGCCCGACGTCTCGTCGGTGAACAGGACGCTCAGACCGCCGTCCTTGCCGTTGAACGCAGTCAGGCGGTGTTCGGTGCCGTCACGCTCGATGACCAACACCCCTGGCGAGACGTACACGTGCGCAAGGCCTTCTGCGACCGCACCGACGGTGACGGACTCGGGCTCGGGGAACGGCTCGAATCGAGCGTCGATCACCCACGCCGGATCGGCGGGATAGGCGGGAACGCCACGGAAGTCACGAAAAGTGGGAGCGGAGTCATCGTGGACGCGGATCAGGTAGCCGTCGCCGCGACGTGCGATCTCGATGTGATGCCCGTCCACCTCGATGACCTCGCCCGGACCCGTGGGGTGCAGGTCGAAGTCGCGCGGCGAGAAGGTCTCGCCATCACCCGGCGCGAGGTGCGCAACCGAACCCTCGTACCACCAGGAGCCTGGCAGACCGCCGAACCGACCAGGCTCGGTGTCGAGCCACTCCAGACGGTTGATCGACAACCACCCGCCGGGTGCGCCGAGCGCCTGTTCGCGGGCGTCGTGCCACTTCTCCCACTCGGCAGCGAAGTCGTTGACCGCGGCGTTGCCGCCTGTCGTGATGGTCGTGCTCATGGCGATCTCCTCATCGTGTGTTCATCACGATGAACACCCGCCGAGCCCGGAAGATTGCGTTGGCGTCGTGGCGAACGAAAACGTTGACGAACGCCCCGGAGCACGGGGTGGCTCACCATCCTGGCCGTGGCCCGGATCCCGACCTACCGTCGAGGGAGTGATCCGTGGATGTCATGTCAGGTTCGCGTCGCTCATGGCGGCGGTGTGTGCCGGTCTCGTCGCCTGCTCGTCGGGTAGCGGGACGACGACGGCGCCGACAGCATCGACCCTGCCGGCCGGTCTCGGCGCTGATCAGCTGGTCAGGACCACGCTGACCGCCGCGACGGGAGTCGACGCAGGAGCGGCGTCGGGGAAGTCGTTGAACATCCCGAAGGGGTGGACCGCACAGGTGTGGGCGGACGTGCCCGATGCGCGGATGGCGGTGTGGACTCCGGACGGTCGGCTGATCGTCTCGACTGGCAAGGCCGGAACCCTGGCCATCGTCACCCCGGGACGTGGGGGCGAGGGCCCGCGGGTGGCGCAGCTGGCCGGGGGACTGCAGAGTCCGCAGGGCGTGGCCATGACCCGACAGGCCGGCCGCGACGTCCTCGTGGTCGGCGAGGACTCGCGCATCACCACGTGGACCTACGCCGACGGCGCCCTCTCGGATCGCCGCGTGGTCGTCGACGACCTCCCCACCGGCGGTCACGGCAGCAAGATGGTGGCCGTCGACGGCGACCGGATCGTCTACAACGTCGGATCGTCGGCGAACCGCAGCGTCGCCGACCGCACCGCGACCCCGGTACGGGCGACCATCGCGCAGACCGGGATCGACGGCTCCGGCACCACGACGCTCGCGGTCGGAGTGCGCAACGGCGAGGGTCTGTCGGTCGCACCCGACGGCACCGTGTTCACCGCGATCAACGAGGACGACAACCAGCCCTATCCGTTCCACGACGGCGGGCGATTCGGCACCACGGTCCGGTCGTACGTCAACGACCACCCGAACGACCAGGTCTCGCGCATCACCCCCGGCACCGACATGGGGTGGCCGTTGTGTGTGCCGGACTCCCGCGGCAAGCCGGACATGCTCGATCTGGGTTACGTGAACGACCCGGAGTTCAACGCCGACGGCAAAGCTCTGGACTGCTCGCGGATCGGCACCACGATGCTCGGCCTGCCGGCGCACAGCGCCCCCGTCGGGTTCGTCTTCACCCGCGGCTCACGGCTTCCCACCACACTGGCCGACGGTGCGCTCGTCACCGCGCACGGCTCCTGGAACCGGGAACCGCCGCGTGAGCCCTACGTCGCCTACACGCCGTGGACCGACGCGACGCGATCGCTCGGCCCGCTCCGACTGGTCGCGACCGGGTTCCAGGACGCCGACGGGTCCCGGTGGGGGAGAAGCGTGGACGCCGTCCCCGGCCCGGACGGATCGCTCTACGTCACCGACGACGTCGCGGGACTGGTCTACCGGCTCACGCCACCGTCCTGACGCTTGCGCTGTCGTCACCTGGGCATGATGATGGCGTACCCGACGAGACATCCGTACGGCGTTGCTGGAGGAGGCAGACCATGGTGACCGGGTTCGCGATCCTCGGCCTCGTGGCGATCGGTGTCGCGCTCGTGGCGAAGAACGATGACCGGATCAAGCCGGGGGAGAGGGCTCCTCGCACCGGACGAGCCGGGATCACACCCGTCTTCCGAAGGTCGTCGCACCCGGGCATCAACGGCAGTTCCATCGGCTTCCTCGGTGTCGGTGGATTCGACGGCCACAACTCGGGTGGGTTCGACAGTGGTTCGTGCGGCTCCGGCGACGGCGGATCCGGCGGTGGGGACGGCGGGGGAAGCTGCTGACGACGTACTGACGTCGATTCTGCGCGTTGGGCGTTCGGTGTCGGGGTCGCCCATCTAGAGTCCACACGTGCTGGTCTGGCTGATCCCGTTCATCATCCTCGCTGTCGTCATCACCGCGGTCACCGCGAAACTGATCGTCCGGACCCGAGCCCCGGAGGGTGGCTGGTTCACCGACCTCACCCGCAGCGCCGGCTCCCTGACCCTCATCGGGACGATGTTCGCGGTCATGCTCGCGTTCGTGATCCTGTTCGCGCTGCAGAGTTTCCAGCGGGCACGCGAGGGCTCCAGCATCGAGGGCGTGGCCGTGACCGAGATGAACTCGGTCGCGAAGATCCTTCCCGAACCCGCCGGCGACCGGTTGCGTGGTGACCTGATCTGTTACGGCCGATCCGTCGTGCACGACGAGTGGCCGGCGATGCGCGACGACCGCGTCAGCGGACGCACCGAGGCCTGGGTCGACCGCCTCAACAGCGACTTCGCATCGACGTCACCGACCGATGCGAAGCAGGAAGCCGCGTTCAGCCAGTGGCTCGACCAGGAGGCGCAACGCCGGGACGGCCGTCGCGAACGTCTCGCGGAGGCGTCACCCACGCTGCCCGCGCCACTGTGGATCGCCCTCGGGGTCGGTGCCGGCGTGACGCTGACATACATGGTGGTGCAGGCGGATCCGCGCGAACACAAGCTGATCCAGGCCCTGCCGATCGCCTGCGTCTCCGCGCTCGTCACCGCCGGCCTGCTGCTCGTCTTCTTCCTCGACAACCCGTACGCAGGAGACCACGGCAGCGTCTCGCCCGCCGAGATGTCCCGGACCCTCGAGCGGATCGACACCGGTGTGCAGGCCCCGTGCACCCCGGTCGGCCTGCCACTGTGACCTCCGCGCGCATCCGTCGGCAGCTCCGACTTGCCGGGATGCGCCCGTTGCCCCACATCCGATCCGGCCGGACGACGGTCGACCTCCGCGGGAAACGGATCCTGCTGACCGGGGCGTCCTCGGGGATCGGCGCTTCGGCCGCGGTCAGACTGGCAGGCGAGGGTGCGACCGTGATCGCCGTGGCGCGCGATGAGCGCCGACTCGGCGAGGTCGTCGGTCGCATCACCGCATCCGGGGGTGATGCCGTCGCGATGTCCGCCGACCTCGCCGACCTCGAGCAGATCGACGCGCTCGTCGAGCAGGTCGGCCGCGTGGACATCCTCATCAACAACGCGGCCCGATCCATCCGGCGGCCGCTGATCGACTCCCTCGACCGGTGGCACGACGTCGAGCGGATCACCGCCCTGAACTATCTGGCCCCGCTCCGGCTCATCCGCGGCGTGGCGCCCGGGATGCTCGACCGCGGCGACGGACACATCATCAACGTCGCGACGTGGCGCGTCCTGCCGGAGGCGTCGCCGAAGTTCGCCCCGTACAACGCGTCCAAGGCGGCGCTGAGTGCCGTCAGTCGCGTGATCGACACCGAGTGGGGAGCGTCAGGGGTGCATGCGACGACGATCTACTACCCGCTGGTGGCCACCCCGATGATCGCTCCGACCCGCGCCTACGACGGGCTGGCCGCGCTCACCGCCGACGAGGCGGCCGCGTGGATGGTGCGCGCCGCCCGCCACCGGCCGATCCGGATCGCACCCCGCAAGGCACTGGCGCTGCGCGCACTCGATCTCGTCGCTCCCGGCGTCGTGAACGGGATCCTCGAACGGGAGACGGCCCGGGTCGACGCCGGCGCCGCAACCGTTGCGACCCACGCCGTGGAGCCGTGACGGGTGCCGCGGCGGGCCGCCGCCCCGAGAACCTGCCGCTGGGAGCAGCTCTGACGACAGCAGCGTTCTTCTGCGTCGCGACCGTCGGCGCGCTGGCGAAGGTGTCCGGGCAGTACACCTCGACCGGGGTCCTGCTGCTGTGTCAGAACTTCGTCGGTCTGCTGGTCCTCGTGCCGATGGCCGTCCGCGGTGGCCTGCCGTTCGTGCGCACCCACCGGATCAGCCTGCACCTGCTGCGTGCCGCGACCGGCACCGCCTGCTGGTACGGGCTCTTCTACGCCATCACCCAGATCCCACTCGCGAACGCCACACTGCTCACCTACAGCGCACCGCTGTGGATGCCGTTCATCGCGTGGGCCTTGACGCGACAACGGGTCTCGCGCCCGACGTGGATCGGGGCGACCGTCGGCTTCGTCGGCGTACTCCTCGTCCTGCAGCCGCAGAGCGCGGGTTTCGGCGTCGGCGAACTGTCCGCGCTGATCGCCGCGCTCATGCTCGCTGTCGCGATGATGTCGGTGCGGTGGTTGGGCGCCACCGAGCCCATCGCCCGGGTGCTCTTCTACTACTTCCTGCTCTCGACGCTGCTGGCGATCCCGTTCGCGCTCGTCGACCTCGAGGCCCCACCCGCCCGAGCGTGGCCGTGGTTGATCGCGCTGGGCGTCGCCCAGATCGCGTCGCAGGCGCTGATCGTCGTCGCCTACCGGTACGCGCCGGCCGAGAAGGTCGGTCCCTGCATCTACTCGGTGATCGTGTTCGCGGCCCTGTTCGACTGGCTCGTCTGGGATCACCCGCCGTCGCTGATGACCTACGCGGGCATGGCGCTCGTCGTCTGCGGCGGGGTGATCGCGGTCCGTATGCGCGTCCGCCCGCCGCGGGCCGTGGTCGACGCCTGACGACGCGACGGGTCCCGAGGTTCGGAGGACGACAGCGCTCGTCGGGTTCAGGCCCGACGGCGGGCGTGATGTGCCACAGTTCGTCGATGGACGAGAGGGTCGCAGTCATCGGTGCGGGCCCGGGAGGCCTGGTCAGCGCCCGCTGGCTGCTGTCGCAGGGGTTCGACGTCACGATCTTCGAGTCGGGTCCGACCCTCGGCGGTCAATGGGCGGGCAGGTCCGGGACGAGCGGCGTCTGGCCGGCGATGCACACCAACACCAGCCGCATCCTGACGTCGTTCAGCGACCTCGATCACGAGAGCGACGTCGTCTTCCCGTCCAATCGCGACGTCCTCGCCTACCTGCACCGGTATGCGAAGGCGTTCGATCTGACCGACCGCATTCGGCTTCACACGCGGATCGACCTCGTCGACCGTGAGGACGGCGCGTGGCGGGTCGAGCACTCCGGCGGCGTGGAGATGTTCGACCGAGTCGTCATCGCGACCGGACGGTTCCGGGCGCCGGTCATCCCGCCGGTCCCCGGCCTCGCGTCGTTCACCGGCGACGGCGGTGCGTCGTCGACCTTCGAGTACCGCGGCGCGGGCGAGTACACGGGCAAGCGGGTGCTCGTCGCGGGATGTGCCGTCAGTGCCCTCGAGATCGCGGCCGAACTCGCCCACACCGGCGCATCCCGGGTGGTGCTGACCCAACGGCGCCAGCGGTACGTCCTGCCGAAGTTCGCCGCCGGCGTCCCGTCGGACCACCGGATCTTCACGCGCTTCGGTGCGCTCGCGAACGCAGTCCTCCCGCCCGCCGAGATCGACCGGCAACTCCGGGAGATCGTCGTGGAGGCCGGTGGCAGCCCCGAGCAGTACGGCGCACCCGCGGCCGACCCGTCCCTGTTCCGCGCCGGCGTCACCCTGAACCAGACCTACCTCCCGCTCGTGGCCGAGGGGCGGATCGCGGTGCGCCCGTGGATGCGGTCCGTGACCGGCGACGAGGTGACCTTCGACGACGGCAGCCGCGAACAGGTCGACGCGATCCTGTTCGGTACCGGGTTCGAGGTCAGCCTCCCGTGTCTGAGCGATGAGGTGCGTGCTGTGCTCGACATCGACGCCGCCCACATCGACGCCGACCGGCACACCTTCCATCCGGACCTCCCCGGGCTCGCGCTGGTCGGGATGTGGGATCAGTCCGGTGGCTATTTCGTGCCGCTGGAACTGCAGGCGCGATGGGTCGCCTACGCGTGGGGTGGGACGATCCCGATGCCCGCCGACACCGAACTCCGGGAGTCGGTGACCGCGTACCGATCCCGACGCGGGCAGTCGCAGAAGACCCGGATGAACCTCGCCGCGGTGACCTTCGCGCGCGCCGCCGGCGTCGAGCCGGACGTCGAGGACTGGCCGGAGCTGCGCCGCGCGCTGCTGTTCGGCCCGTTGGCGCCCAGCTGTTTCCGTCTCGACGGCCCCGATGCACTCCCCGACGCGGCCGCGCGGTTCGCGCGGGACGCCGCGGCGTTCGGCGCCGTCGCCGACCCCGACCTGACGCCGCGCGAGCAGGAGTACTGGTCGATGGTGCAGGCCGCTCAGGACCCTGTCGCCGCCGGCGGCTGAGCGGCGAGGGCGGAGCGGCGGAACACGAGCATCGAGGCCAGGTACAGGGCGCCGAGCGCGATCAACCCGACCACGATGACCGTGGAGGTCGTGGTTCCCGGCGCCACCAGGATGACGACGGCCGCGATCGTCCACACCAGGGCCAGCACAGCCACGGCCGTGTCGAAGCGACCGAGGCTGAACGCACCCTCGGTGTGGCTCAGGCGCTTTCGCACCGCGAGGTACAGCACCACGATGAAGCCGTAGGTGATCGCCGGGAACAGCGTTCCGGCCGTGATCAACTCGATCAGCGCGTCGCCCGGCAGGACGATCATGGTGATCACGCCGATGGTCAGGGGGAGCACCGTCGCCCCGATCGGCGTCTTCGTCGTCGCGTTCACCCGCCGCAGCACGCGATGCCCGGGGAAGCGGCCGTCGCGCGACATCGCGAACACCATGCGCGCACAGGACGTCATGGTCACCAGGCCGCCACCGAAGAAGGCGACCGCGACGCACACGAGCAGGATGCGTTCCATCGGTGACCCCAGTTGCGTGCGCAGGATGTCGGCGACAGGGGACCCCGATTTGCTCACCCGGTCGACGTCGTCGATCGCGACGGTCAACGCGATGAGGAACAGCATCCCCAGGATGCCCGCCGCCACAACGGAACCGACGATCGCCCGAGGCACCGTCCGGTGCGGTGTCCGCGCCTCCTCGGCCATGTTCGCGGCGGAGTCGAACCCGACCAGGGTGGCGAGGCCGACGATAATCGTCGCCATGATCCCGCCGCCGAACGCCCAGTAGTCACCGGACCCCGCGGTCACTCCGCGGGAGGTGAGGTTGCCGACCGACCCGTCCCCGGTGACCGCGACCGCGACGAGCAGCCCGACGACCAACACGACGACGATCGCGACCTCCACCCCGACCGCCACGGAGTTGACCATCCCGACGATCCGCGTCGAACCGATCGCGAGACCCGCCTGGACGAGCAGGATCACGACGGTGAGGACGCGGGCGGTCGTCTCGTCGGGCGCGATGCCGAGCAACGGCATCAGGCATTGACTGGCCATCGCGTTGTCGATGGCCATCAGCCCGGTGATGAGGTAGCAGAAGGTGAGCCAGCCGAAGATCCAGCCGATGCGCGGGTTCGCCAGGCGTGACGCCCACTGGTAGGACGAGCCACTCAGCGGGATCCGAGCCGCGAACTGGGCGACCACGAGTGCGACGAGAAGCTGTCCCGCGAACGCCACGGGCCACGTCCAGATGCCCACCGGGCCACCGCTGGTGAGCAGGTTGTCGTAGGTCGCGAAGATGCCGACAGCGACCGAGATGAAGGCGAACGAGACGGCGAACACCTGGAACGAGCCGAGGGTCCGACGGAGCTCGGGGGTGTATCCGTACGCGGCCGGGGAGTCGTTCACCCCGGTCGACGGCGGGCGCAGATCGTCCACAGTGGTCCCTTCGCCCGCGCGATCGATGGCTCATTGTTCATCGGCCGACCGTCGGTGGTCGCCGATTCGTCGTTCTGGGTCGGTTCCCCGCGTTTGCGGCGCGACATCGGCGGGTACACACCCGTCGTGGTGACCGCAGACGACATCCGGGCCCTGGTCGAGAGCGACCTCGCCGACCCGCAACTCATCCTCGAGCAGGGACGTGTCCAGGTGATCTCGGGCAAGAACCTCGACGACGATCCCTCGGCGATCGTGATCGGCACACGCGCGGAGATCTACGAGGCCCATCAGGTGGCCGACCCGCCGCACGACGATCAGCTCGAGACGATCGCGGCCCTCTTCGACACCCGCGCGAGCGAGCTCGGCGCCTGATTCTTCTCGGGAACTAGGACTGCTCCGCGGAGCACCACCAGGTGGTCCGCCCGCCGACGGTTCCGCGCTTCATCGGGGCTCCGCACCGGGGGCAGTGCGAATCCGCATTGCGGAACGGGATGATTTCTCCGGTGTGCACTCCGCCCTTTCGAATAGCGAATCTTGTGCACTTTCGTAAAACTCGACGAAGTTCATCGACATCGTCGACGGACAAAGAATTCGATCGTCGTGACGGCGACAGACTCGTCTGCCACAGAACCTCGTCGGCCAACAGATTGCCGATACCCGCTATCGCGTTCTGGTCGAGCAGTCGCGCCTTGAGTGGCGCCCTGCTCGCAGAAATCATGCTGCGGAACTCGTCGCGCGTGATCTCGGCCGCGTCCGGTCCGAGGGCGTCGATGTCGGGTTCGAGGCGCACCCGCCCGAGCCGTCGCTTGTCGAACAGTCGCAACTGACCGCCGTCGTCGAACGTCATCGAGAAGCGCGTCCACTCGGGTTTGTCCTTCGCGCGCACGCCGATTCGCGCGTTGCCTCCGCCGTAGTCCGACGAGTCCTCGCCCTCGGGAGCGGTCACGATGACCCGTCCGCCCATCCCGAGGTGGATGCCCAGTGTCGGTCCGGCGGAGCCGTCGGCGGTCTCGGTCTCGCACCACATCGCCTTGCCGCGACGATGGGCCTCGGTCAGCCGCCCGCCGACGAGGGCGTCCCTGATCTCGCCGGGACGATGGGGGCGGCATTCGTATTCGTCGCCGTCGTCGATGTCGACAATGGTGCGTGCCAGTGCTTTCTCGACGACCTGACGCGCGTTCTCGACCTCGGGTAGCTCGGGCATTCTTCCGGTGTACCGGCTCGATCAGCAGAGTGCGAGGTGCTTGATCGAGGCCCGTGTAGTCCGAACGGGCGTGTTTGTCGATCACTAGTCGACTCTTCGTCGTCGCTCGATGTATGTTCTCCGTGGGTCGGGTCACATTTTTTCTTGGGGGAAGGTTTTCCGGTGGGGAACAATCATGGGCGCCATCGCGCCGACATCACGACGGACGACAGCACGCAGGCGTCCACGACGAGTTCGTCGAAGCGGCGCGCGCGGATGCTGCTCGCCACGTCGGGCGTGACCGCGGCTGCTGTCGCGTTCGGCGTCGCCGGCCCCGCGCTCGCGGTGAACCCGACGCAGCTCCGCGACGGCTGCAAGTGGGCGAGCACCTCCGACGAGTCGCGGGCCATCCAGACCTGCACCTACTACTCCAACGCGCTCGGGCGCGACGTGAACATCCAGATCCGTGCCTCCGACCAGGAGGCGGGCGGCACCGAGCAGGGCGTCTACTTCCTCGACGGCATCGGCGCCACCAACGAGCGGAACACCTGGGCCAACCCGGATGTGGGCGAGGTGGAGGCGTTCAGCAAGGGAGTCAACCTCGTGCTCCCCGCCGGTGGCGCGGGTGAGTGGGGCACCGACTGGCAGGGCGACAAGGTCCAGAACGGTGTGACCACGAAGGGCCCTCAGTGGGACAAGTTCCTCGGTGAGGAGCTGCCGGACTACCTGAAGACGAACTTCGACGTCCAGAAGAACAACAACGCCATCGTCGGCGTGTCGATGACCGGTGGACCCGCGATCATCGCCGCACTGAACAACCCGACGGTGTTCGCGGTGGCCCGGTCGTTCTCGGGCTTCTACCAGACCGACAATGCCGGTGGCTACCAGGCGATCCCGTACATCCAGAGCACCTACACGGGCATCACCAACGGCGGCACCGGCATGTGGGGCACCCCCGGCCAGCCCGGGAACACCTGGGCCGCGAACGACGTCAGCAAGCGCATCGCCGAGGCCAAGGCCAACGGCCAGACCATCATCATCTCGGTCGGCAACGGTGTCCCGCCGCTGAAGACGGTCCTCGCTCTCGCCGCCTCGCAGGGCATCGCCGGCATCATCACGCTGCCGGTCACCATCGCGACCGGTGTGGCCATCGAGATGGGCTCCCTGGTCTCGACCATGATCCTCAACGCGCAGGCCGTCGCGCAGGGCATCCCGGTGCGCTTCCACTACAACTTCGGCAGCCACGACTTCTACTCGTGGTCGCAGACCGCCCCGCAGGACGCGGCCGAGATCGAGGCGGCGCTCAAGGCCGCGCAGGCCAAGACGAACGCCGCGGCAGCGGCGGGGATCTCGGGTCCGTCGTCCACCGCGAACGCGGCGAACACCACTCTCGCGACGCAGGTCTCGCTGGTCCAGGCCGCGGACGGCACGTCGTCGGTGACCGTGCCGTCGAAGGTCGCCATCGGGTCGGCGTCGGCAACGCAGCAGGAGACCGCTGCGTCGTCCACCGGCACGTCCGCGACGGGTTCGACGGCGACCGGCACGACATCGACGGGGACGACGCCGCCGGCGACCGAGACCTCGACGCCGCCGAGCACGTCGACCACCACCGGTGGTTCGATCACGTCGACCGCACCGTCGACGTCGAGCGCCCCGTCCACGACGACCCCGTCGTCGTCGACGGGATCCTCCGCGGGTTCGTCCACCCCGGAGTCGTCGTCGCCGAGCACGTCGACCGCAACCGAGCCGACGTCGACCGACACCACGTCGACCGGCACCCCGTCGACCGGCACCACGGCGAAGGACACGACGACGGGTGGCAGCGCCACCACCGCTCCGGTCACCAAGGCCGACGCGGCCGCGTAACACCCACCGCAGCACAGCAGACGGCCCCCGGCATCACGCCGGGGGCTGTCTGTCGTCGGTGCGCGGGTGCTCAGATGTCGGTCGATACCACCGCATCCGCTGCGGCGTCCTCACGCTGATGGCGTCGCCTGCGCACGATCAGCGTCGCGACCGCGGCGGCGATGACTGCGTACACGACGTAGTCGAAGTAGCCGAGATAGTCGTGGAAGCGCTCGTGTTGGGTCCCCAGAGCCGCACCGGCGCCGAGCAACAACCCGTTCCAGAGGAACGACCCGACGAGCGTCAGGGCGCTGAACACCAGCAGGTTCATCGCGGCGGCACCGGCGGGCAGCGAGATGATCGACCGCACACCGGGGATCATCCGGCCGAGGAACACCGACCAGGTGCCGAAGCGACGGAACCAGTCGGCGCCGCGCTCGGCGTCACGCCGACTCACCACCCGCGTCCACACCGCGGCGTCGACGGTGCGGTCCAGCCCGACGAAGCGTCCCAGGACGTACAGCACCACGGCGCCCACCCACGCGCCGACGGTGCTCCAGAGGACGAGGCCCGCGAGCGACAGCGCGCCGGTGTGGCTGAGGTACCCGGCGAACGGGAGGATCACCTCACTGGGGATGGGCGGGAACACGGTCTCCAGGAAGACGAGGAAGCCGATCCCCACGCTCCCGAAACGTTCCAACACGTCTGCGGCGAACCCGGTGATGCCGGTGAACCCATGGTCGTCGGTGGCTGCGATCGTCAGCGCGGTCACGCGGGCGACCTCCTGTGGTCGATGACGGCCGGGTTGCCGCCGCCTCCATCATCCAGATCCCGGCGAACCGGTCAGCGCGGTGTGGTGTCCTCGGTGAGCATCGCCGACATGAACGTGAACAGCTCACGATCGGTGAGCGCCCGCCAGTTCGGGGCCAGGAGCTTCATGTACTTCTCCACGTACAGCAGCTGCTTGCCCACGAGTACGAGCTCACGGGGGAGACGGAGATCATAGGCGCGGGCCAGGTCGGCCAGCTGTTTGCCGAGGTCGGTGTACGACATGCTGCCCAACCCCTTGCCGGCGGTGGGGGCGACGAAGCGGCGCATGTCCTTCGCCCCGTCGCGCGTACCGCCCGGCTTCTTCACCGCACCGAGGGTGAACAGCGCGCGGCCGGCCGACTCGTAGTCGTTGCGGAGGAACAAGTCGCCCACGAGGCGGCGCATGATGCGTCGGGTCCTCAGGTCGAAGCGACCGACGATGCCGAAGTCGAGGAGGACGAGACGGCCGTCTGCGTCGACGAGGACGTTGCCGGCGTGGAGGTCGCCGTGGAACACGCCACCGTGGAACGCGGACTCGAGGAACGACAGCAGGAGTGTGCGGACGAGGGCAGTGCCGTCGTGACCCGCCTTGCGGACGGCCTTGACGTCGTCGATCCGGACCGCGTCGACGTATTCCATCGTGAGGACGGCAGCGGTGGTGAACTCGCGGTGGACGCGGGGGACACGCACGCGATCGGCGAGATCGGTGCCGGCCAGACCGGCCACGAAGTCCTCCATCGCGGCGGCCTCGTTGCGGAAGTCGACCTCCGCGTCCAGTCCGGCGGCGAAGTCGTCGACGACGTCGCGCGCCGACAACATCCGGCCGTACTCGGACAGCTCCGCGAGGCGGGCGAGGTGTTCCAGGATCTGCACGTCGGCGGCCAGTCGGGGTGCGATGCCGGGGCGCTGTACCTTCACCACGACGCGCTCTCCGGAGTGCAGGGTCGCGGTGTGGACCTGGGCGATCGAGGCCGAAGCGATCGGCGTCGTGTCGAACTCGGCGAACACCTGCGACGGCGGGGCACCGAGTTCCCGGGTGAGCACGGCCTCGATCGCATCACCGGGGGCCGGTGCCACGCGGTCGAGCAGGGACTCGAACTCGCGGGAGAGCACCGGGGTGAACACACCCGGGCTCGACGCGATCAGCTGTCCGAGCTTGACGTAGGTGGGGCCGAGGCGCTCGAAGACATCGCGCACCTGGCGGGCGGCGAGCGGGGCGAGGGGCTTGCCCGGCCGGATGCCGACGGCGAACTCGGCGCCACCGCGGGCGACCTGGAACGCGGTGACGCCCATGCGCTTGGCCTCCGACAGCGGTGAGACATGCGGGAGCCGGGCGAAGACGCCGTCTGCGGCGTCGACATGTGCGGCGATGGGCGCGTTCTCGTCGTCAGCTGAGGTCATGGTCTCGGTTGTCTGCGTCGTCATGGCGTGAGGTCCAGGGTCGGGGACAGGGTCGGTACCGTGGATCATCGTGAGCCGCACCACACGATGCAGTACGGGGCACTGTGCGAGGGTGCCGTTCCGCGATGTCACAGTCAACGTGGGACAGGCGTTCTGTGACGAATTACCACTCGTCGGGGCCCGGTCGCCGCGATGACCGAACCCGAACGGACCGCCGACGGCCACCACATCGTCGTCAAGGGCCGCAAGTGGCGCGCCACCGATCCGGCGATCCCCGAGGACCGCAACGCGGAGCTCCGGTCGATCCTGATGGCGTGGCGGCGCGCGGTGCGTGACACCGACGGATCGCGTGCCGCGCGCGCCGGTGTCCAGGCGGCCAAGGTGGCGCTCGGGGAGCGCGGCACCCCGTGGTGGGAGCAGTCGCCGGACGAACGCCGGGAACGGTGGGAGACCCACGTCCCGCGGCCCGGGGACGCCGACGCGCCTGCCGGGGAGTGACCGAGCCCGTCGGTAGGGTCCCGCGGGTGACTGCGAGCCCCTCCACCAGAACCGTGACCGTGACCGACGCCGGCACCACCCTCCCGTCGGTGACCGCCCGCATCGCCGCCGAGCTGTCGGTCCGCGACAGCCAGGTCGCCGCCGCGGTGCGACTGCTCGACGAAGGCAACACGGTCCCGTTCGTGGCCCGCTACCGCAAGGAGGTCACGGGCAGCCTCGACGACGCAGAGCTGCGGGCGCTCGAGGAGCGGCTCGGCTACCTGCGTGAACTCGACGAACGCCGGGCGGCGGTCATCGCCTCGATCGACGACCAGGGCAAGCTGACCGACACGCTGCGGGCGGCGCTCCTCGCCGCGGACACCAAGTCCCGCGTCGAGGACATCTACCTGCCGTACAAGCCCAAGCGCCGGACGAAGGCGCAGATCGCCGGCGAGGCGGGCCTCGAGCCCCTCGCGCTCCGACTCCTCGCCGACCCCTCTCTGCGACCCGAGGTGGTCGCGGCCGAGTACGTCACCGACGGTGTCGCGGACGCGGCATCAGCACTCGAGGGCGCGCGCCACATCGTCGTCGGACGTGCCGCGGAGGATGCCGACCTCGTCGGGGCCGTCCGCGAACGGTTCTGGGCCGAGGGTCTCGTCCGGACCGCCACACGGTCCGAGCAGGTCGCCGCGACCCCGGCGGCACAGAAGTTCCGGGACTACTTCGACTTCTCCGAGCCGCTCGCGTCGATGCCGTCGCACCGGGTGCTCGCCGTGCTGCGCGGCGAGAAGGAGGACGTGCTCTCGCTGACGTTCGACGGCGGTGACGACGAGCCATATCTGGCGATGGTCGCGCGATCGCTCGGCGTCGACCTCTCCCACCCGGGACCCGCGACACCATGGCTCGCGGGTTCCGTGCGATGGGCGTGGAAGATCAAACTGACCATCGGCGCGGAGACCGACGCCCGGCTGCGTCTGCGCCGGCGCGCCGAGGAGGACGCCGTCGCCGTCTTCGCCACCAACCTGAAAGACCTGCTGCTCGCGGCGCCCGCGGGCAACCGCGCAACCCTCGGGCTCGACCCCGGCTTCCGCACCGGTGTGAAGGTGGCCGTCGTCGACGGGACCGGCAAGGTGCTCGACACCTGTGCCGTCTTCCCGCATCAGCCGCAGAAGCAGTGGGACACCGCCAAGGCGACGCTCGGCGCGCTCGTCGCCCGGCACGGCGTCGACCTCATCGCGATCGGGAACGGCACGGCCTCCCGGGAGACCGACGCGCTCGCTGCCGAACTCGTCTCCGACATCCGTGCGTCCGGCGCCACCGCGCCGGCGAAGGCCGTGGTGAGCGAGGCCGGGGCGTCGGTGTACTCGGCGTCGGAGTACGCGAGTCGCGAACTGCCCGACCTGGATGTGTCGCTGCGCGGGGCGGTGTCGATCGCCCGTCGGTTGCAGGACCCGCTCGCGGAGCTGGTGAAGATCGACCCCAAGTCCATCGGCGTCGGGCAGTACCAGCACGATGTGAACCCGATCACGTTGGCGCGCAGTCTCGATGCGGTGGTCGAGGATGCGGTGAACGCCGTCGGGGTCGACCTCAACACCGCCTCGGTCCCGCTGCTGTCGCGGGTCTCGGGCGTGACGCCGACGCTGGCCGAGGCCATCGTGGGCCACCGCGACGCCCGCGGTCGCTTCAGCAGTCGCTCCGACCTGCTCGACGTCCCGCGGTTGGGTCCCAAGGCGTTCGAGCAGTGCGCGGGCTTCCTGCGGATCAGCGACGGTGCGGACCCCCTCGACGCGTCGGGTGTGCATCCCGAGGCGTACCCGGTGGTCCGCCGGATCCTCGATCGCGCCGGCGGGACGCTGGCTGAGCTGATCGGTAACACCGGTGCACTGCGAGGTCTGCGTCCGGCCGATTTCGCCGACGAGCGTTTCGGCGTCCCGACGGTGACCGACATCCTGTCCGAGCTGGAGAAGCCCGGCCGGGACCCCCGACCGGCGTTCGAGACCGCCACCTTCGCCGCCGGGGTCGAGAAGGTCGGCGACCTCCGGCCCGGGATGGTGCTCGAGGGCGTCGTCACCAACGTCGCGGCGTTCGGCGCGTTCGTCGACGTCGGGGTCCATCAGGACGGGCTCGTCCACGTCTCGGCGATGTCCGATCGCTATGTGTCCGACCCCCATGAGGTGGTCCGCTCCGGACAGGTCGTGCGCGTCAAGATCCTCGAGGTCGACGTGGACCGGCAACGGATCGCGTTGACCCTGCGACTGAACGACGAGGTCGGCGCGACGAAGCCCACCGGTGGGGGGCGAGCGTCGTCGGGGCCTCGGCGGCCGGATGCCGCAGCCGGCAAGAAGGGGACCAAGCCCGGCACCCCGCGGGGACCCCGTCGGGGGGATCGGCCCCGTCAGGACTCGTCGTCGCAGAGCGGCTCGATGGCACAGGCGCTGCGCGACGCCGGGTTCGGACGCTGACCTAGTCGTCGGTGATCGCGTGCCCCGTCTGCACGGCGAACCACTCCTGCCAACGCGCGGAGGTCCATCCGCGCCCGTCGACGAGCATCAGGTAGGTGCGGCGCGACGCGAGAACCCACAGGGCGTCCACCAGCTCGTCGTCCGGTGTCGAGGACAGGATGAGCGAGACCGCGTGACGCACCTCCTCCCATCGATTCTGCTCACGCACTCGCAGCCGGGCTGCCGCCTCGGCGTCGGTGACCGCGGCCTGATCGAGCACGTTCTGGATGCGCGCCGAGCGCTCGTGCGCACCCCGCAGCCAAGACGACCCTGCGGTGATGCGTGCGTCAAGAGTCCCGTGGCCCATCGCGCGATAGTCGTCGAGAGCACGCACGGCGCCGCCCTGCCCTGCGGTCAGTGCGAGGTCGATGCACGCGTCGAGGAGATCGAGCTTGCCGGCGAACTGCTGATAGACCGTCTGCCGCGCGATCCCCGCGGCGGTGGCGACGTCGGCCATGGTCGTCGCTGACCAACCACGCGCACAGAACATCTCGGTCGCCGTCGTCACCAGCCGGCGCCTGGTCGCCTCCGCGCGCTCGGCGCGGACCGTCGACGTGTACTCGCGTGCCACGTCTCGAGTCTAGACAGAATTGGGTAGACTCTGTGTAATGTCAATATCGGCGAGACCCCCGCCGAGGAGATGCCATGTCCAGTTCGTTCGTCGACACCGAGCTCGGCCGTCTCCACATCGAGACGCGGGAGAGGAGCGGGGATTCGGGTGTGCCGGTCGTGCTCTGGCACAGCATGTTCGTCGATTCCGCCAGCTGGGGTCGCCTTGTCCCTCACCTGGTCGGGCGGGATCTGGTCCTCGTCGACGCGCCCTCGTCGGGTGACAGTGAGCCCCTGCGCGACGCGGCGGACATCGCGGCATGCGCCCGCGCGGCAGGGGCGGTCGTCGAGGCGGTCCGACAACGGTCGGGCGCCGACCGTGTCGACTGGGTGGGGACGGCCTGGGGTGGCCACGTCGGCATGGACCTCGCCGCGACCAGGCCGGATCTCCTCCGCAGCCTCGTCGCGATCAGTGCCCCGACCTTCCCGGTCCCGCCGGCACTGCGGGCCAGGGTGCGCCTGCTGCTCCCGCTCTACCGGCTGATCGGACCTCGGGGGCCCGTGCGCTCGGCGATCATCGAGACCTTGTTCACCGATCACACCCGGCGGAGCGACCCGGAAGCAGTCGCTCTGCTCGACGACTCGCTCAGGAGGTCCGGCCGCTCGATGATCACCGCGGTCCGCACCGCCATCCTGAACCGGACCGATCTGCTCCCCGCTGCGCGGCAGATCGCCTGTCCGACGTTGCTGGTCGCCACCGACGACCGAGGTGAGTGGACCGGCGTGCAGGCGCAGGGTGCCGCCGATGTGATGCACGACGCCCGGGTGGTCACTATCGGCGGCGCGCGCGTGATCCCCGCACTCGAACAGCCCGTCGCGACGGCCGGTGCGATCATGGCGTTCTGGGCCGAGGTGGCCGGGAGGGTGTCGCCGTCGACCTGACGGCGGGGAGGAGTGCCGACCATGCCGGTCGCAGGACAGCCACTACGGAAGCTGGGCTTCCTGACCATCGGACGGTTCGACGGCGACGATCCGCGGGAGGGGCACCTCGAGACCATCCGGACCATCGAGCGGGCCGAACAGCTCGGGTTCGACAGCGTCTGGCTGCGATGCCGGCACCTGCAGTACGGGATCTCGTCGCCGGTGGCGATCATGGCGGCGGCCGCGATGAGGACCAGCCGCATCGAACTGGGCACCGCGGTCATCCCCCTCGGGCTCGAGAACCCGATGCGCCTCGCCGAGGACCTCGCCACCGTCGACCTCCTGTCGGACGGTCGGGTCAATCCCGGTGTGTCCGTGGGCACCCCGATGCGCTACGACGACTACAAGCACACGCTGTACCCCGACACGCACGATGTCGAGGACTTCTCCAAGGAACGGGTACTGCGCCTGATGCGGTGCCTGCGCGGCGAGCCCGCCTCGGACTTCGAGGGCACCGTGGGCATCGAGAACTTCTCGCGCCGAGTGCAACCGCACGCCCCGGGGCTGGCCGACCGGGTCTGGTACGGCGGTGGGTTGTCGTCGGCGATCTGGGCGGGTGAGCAGGGGCTGAACTACCTGACCTCGTCGGTCGTCACCACCGAGGGCAGTGACTCCACGGACTTCGCGACCATCCAGGGCGAGCAGATCGCCGCCTATCGCGCCCACCACCCCGCCCCGCAGCGCGCGCGGGTGTCGCAGGGGCTGGTGGTGATCCCGACCGATTCGGCCACGCCCGACCAGGTGCGCAAGTACCGCGAGTACGCCGACACCCGCCTCCCACGGACACGCGAACCCCAGGGACCCCGCCGGATGCTGTTCGCCCCGGACCTCGTCGGCACGTCCGACGAGCTCGCCGAGACCTTGTGGTCACACGCCGGGTTCCAGGGCGCCGACGAGGTCGCCTTCGCGCTGCCGTTCTCGTTCGACGAGGCCGACTACGCGCAGATCATCGAGGACCTGGCCACGCGACTCGGTCCCGCTCTCGGTTGGAGCCCCCGACACCGGTGATCAGAACCCCTTGCCGCGCAGGTACGCGGCGAGTGCGGTGACCGTCGCCGGGTTGCGCGGACTCTCGACCAGGGCGGCGTAGGGATACACGACGTAGTTGCCCTCACGGACAGCGGTGGTGCCCGCCATGAGCGGCTGTGCGCGCAACGCGTCGATCTTGGCCTGCGCGGTGTTCCCGGCGCCCGCTCCGTAGTCGACGATGACGATCACCTGTGGATCTGCGCGTGCCGCGGCTTCCCACGACACCGTGGTCCACGAGTCGTCGAGTCCGTGGAAGATGTTGCTGCCGCCGGCCTTCTCGATGATGTCGTCGGGCCCTGCGGTTCCCCCGGCCGTGAACGGTGACGGGTCGGCGCTGTCGAAGACGAACACCCTCGCCCGGCGATCCGACGCGGGCGCCTGCGCCGATGCGCGGGCGACCTCGGCGCGGTAGCCGCGCACGAGCTCCGCGGCCCGGTCGCGTACACCGAACACCGAGCCGAGATTGGTCAGGTCGTCGTACAGCGCCTCGAGGGGACGCACGATGCCCCGTCGTGTCGAACCGGGTTGGCGACACGCCTCGGTGAGCTGATACGGCGTCGCGCCGATGCTCCGGATCCAGTCGGGCGTCACGCCCGTCGACTCCTTGAACCCGTAGTTCCACCCGGCGAAGACGAAGTCGGGGTCAGCGGCCTGGATCGTCTCGCGGGTGAACGCGGTGCCCAACGAACGGACCCGCGCGAAGTCGTCGCGCCACGGCGACGACGCGATGTCGCGCTCCTTGCCCTCGTAGGTCGTGTACCCGGCCATGCGGTCGGTGAGACCGAGGGCGAACAGCATCTCCGTGATGCCGGTGTCGTTGGTGACAGCTCGGGTGGGTGTGGTCGGGATCGTGAGCGGCGCACGGCAGTTGCTGACGGTGACCGGACTCGCGGACTCCGACGCGGCGGGGGCGTCCTGCACGCGGGCTCCGCACCCGGCCGCGCCGAGCGTCATCACCATCACCACGACCAGGGTCCGGATGCGTGTCGTCCCGGTGTCTGTGGGTGTCACTTCTCTCCTTCGTCGACGATGATCTGGGGGACCCCGAGACGGGGGTGGCTGACGACGTGGCAGTCGATGCCGAACCACCGGCGCACCGTCTCGACGGTGAGCACCTCGGCCGGCGAGCCGCTCGTCACGATGTGGCCGTCGGCGACGACGGCGAGATCGGTGCAGAACTGCGCGGCCACGTTCAGGTCGTGCAGGGCAGCGAGCACTGTCACGCCGCGGGCCTGCGCGGCGCGCAACACCGCGAACTGGTGTGCCACGTCGAGGTGGTTGGTGGGCTCGTCGAGGACGAGCACCGGCGTCTCCTGCGCGAGGGCTCGCGCGATGACCACGCGTTGGGCCTCCCCGCCGGACAGTTCGCCGAACCGTCGGTCGAGAAGGTGGCGCACACCGGCATCGGCGACCGCGCGGTCGCAGGCCGCCTCGTCCGCGGCCGACAACGATCGCAGCAGACGTGTGTGCGGCAGGCGGCCGGTCCTGATCACCTCGCGCACGGTGACGTCGAGGAACATCGACGTCGACTGCGTGAGTGCGGCGACGCGCAGTGCGTTGTCCCGCAACGAGATGCCGGTGACGTCGACACCGTCGAGGGACACGACGCCGCTGTCGGGGTGCAGAGCGCGGAACAGACACCGCAACACGGTCGACTTGCCGCTCCCGTTGCGTCCGATCAGCCCGACGAACCGACCGGCACCGACGTCGAGGCGCAGCGAGCGCAGTATCTCCGCGCCCCCCAGGGAGACGGCCACGTCCTCGTAGCGGACATCAGCGCCTGTCACACCGCGACCGTTCGCAGTCTGCGCATCATCAACGCGACGAACACGGGGACGCCGACCGCAGCCGTGACCGCGCCGATCGGCAGCTCGTGGGGAGGGACCACGGTGCGGGCGACGATGTCGGCCAGCACGAGGAACACCGCACCGAGGACCGGGGTGAGCAGGAGTACGCGCCGATGATCCGAGCCGACGAGCAGGCGGGCGACGTGGGGGAGGACGAGTCCGACGAAACCGATGGCGCCGCAGACGGACACGATCACCCCGACGACAGCCGCCGCGCCGAGGAACAGTGCCAGTCGGAAACGTCCCGCGTGCACGCCCAGGCTGGCTGCGACGTCGTCTCCCATGGCCAGGGCGTCCAGGTGACGGGCACCGACGAGCGCAGCTGCCGACCCCGCGACAGCCACAGCCCCGACGAGCCACACCGAATGCCAGTCGGCGGCTGCGAGGCTGCCCAGCAGCCAGAACATCACGCTGCGGGCGGCGTCGCCCGCGGGGGCGAGGCAGACCAGCACGGTCGTGATCGCCGAGAAGCCGTATCCCAGCGCGGTTCCCATCAACACCAGACGCAGCGGCTCCAGGCCCGACGGCGTCCGCGCGAGCATCAACACGAGCGCCGTCGCGACGACCGCACCGAGGAACGCCGCGGACGGCAGTGCGTAGATGCCCAGCCCGCCGAGCGCACCGAAGAGGACGACAGTCGTCGCGCCCACCGACGCACCCGAGGAGATGCCCAGCACGTACGGGTCGGCGAGCGCGTTGCGCACCACCGCCTGCACCACGACGCCCGCCACACCGAGCCCGGCACCCGCAGCAGCGCCGGTCAGGACACGGGGCAGTCGGGAGTCGACGACGATGCGGAAGTCGGGGAGCGCATCCCGGGGGACGGACCCGCCGACGGTCTGCGCCCACAGGTACCCGAGCGCATCGGGAACGGGGACCGACACACTCCCGACGACGATGCCGAGCAGCGCGACGGCGACCAGGATCACGACGCCGACGATCAGCAGCGCGGCCATGCGGCGTCTGCCGATGTGCACCCGGGGCCTCTTCCCGTCGTGCGTGGGCGACGACGGGTGCAGACGGCCAGGGGCGCCCCAGGGCTGTGCCGCACCGGCCATGTCCCACGGGACCGATGAGCGGTCGCGCCATCTCCGGCGCGGCCGACGTCGGCAGGTCTTCGGACTCCCGGGCGCGACGCCTCGGACGAGGCGCCTCCTACCTGCGACTGCTTCCCGGCTTCCGCCAGTGCTCTTCTGTCGCGTCGTTCCCGATCACCGCTGCGGGGCAGTTCCGGTCTCGCACCGGATTCCCTCTTGCCGCACCCGCGAGGCCACGCCGCAGGCGGCGTGACGCCGGGGTGCACCGACATCGCGGCAGACGGTACACGCAGCCGTCGCATCCACCGACGAAGTCGTCACCAAGCGAGCGCTTGGTTGCTACCGTGTTGTGTCCATGGGCTTCATCACGCAGGACACCCCCGACGTCGACTTCGAGCGGTGGAGCAGGGGCACGCGTGCGGAGAAGCTCCGCCCGATGGCGGTGCACTGGGCGGAGGTCGGCTTCGGCACGCCCGTCGTGCTGCACCTGTTCTACGTCGCCAAGATCGCCGTCTACATCGTGGTGGCCTGGACTGTCGCCACCGTGACGCCGGGCGTCGCCGGCATCACCGACATCGCCGGGTCCTACGCCGAACCGATCGTCTTCCAGAAGGTCGTGCTCTTCACGATGCTGTTCGAGGTCGTCGGCCTCGGCTGCGGGTTCGGGCCGCTGAACAACCGGTTCTTCCCGCCGATGGGGTCGATCCTCTACTGGCTGCGGCCACGGACCATCCGCCAGCCACCGTGGCCGGGACGAGTGCCGCTCACCCGGGGCGACGAACGCGGGGTCGTCGACGTCGCCGTGTACGGCGCGCTGCTGGTGATGCTCGTGGTCGCCCTCGTCAGCGGCGGCACCGGACCGGTCCCCGCCCTGGACACGACGGTCGGCCTGCTCCCGCTCTGGCAGATCGGGAGCATCCTGGGCCTGCTCGCGGTCATCGGTCTGCGGGACAAGACGGTGTTCCTCGCCGCGCGCGGCGAGGTGTACGGCGCATTCGCTGTCGCGTTCCTGTTCGCCGCACCCGACGCCGTCGTCGCCGCGAAGCTGATCTTCGTCGTGATCTGGATCGGCGCGGCGACATCGAAGCTGAACAAACACTTCCCGTTCGTGATCGCCACCATGATGTCGAACAACCCGATCATCCGGACCCGCCGCCTCAAGCAGTCGTTCTTCGAGAACTTCCCCGACGACCTGCGCCCCGGACGCCGCGCGCGGTGGATCGCCCACGCCAGCACGGTGATCGAGATGTGCGTCGGGCTGGTCCTGTTCGCATCCGACGGCGGGCCGCTCACCTGGGTGGCCGCGACGATCCTGCTGCTGTTCCACTTCGCGATCCTGTCGGCGATACCCATGGGCGTCCCGCTGGAGTGGAACGTCTTCATGATGTTCGGCGTCCTCGCGCTCTTCGTCGGCCACGCCGGCGTCGGGCTCGGTGACATCGAGAACCCGGGGTGGGTGATCGCTCTCGTGGTCGTGTCGGCAGGGGTGGTCGTGCTGGGCAACCTCCGCCCCGACATGGTCTCG
This sequence comes from Williamsia deligens, assembly GCF_024171765.1. Lineage (GTDB taxonomy): Bacteria > Actinomycetota > Actinomycetes > Mycobacteriales > Mycobacteriaceae > Williamsia_A > Williamsia_A deligens. The sequence goes on along the minus strand of NZ_JAMTCI010000004.1, from coordinate 109,637 downwards.
TTCCTGCCCGGCATGCGCTACTACGCCGGCAACTGGGACACCGGGCTGTGGTGCATCACCCCGGCGGCGTCGGCGAGACTCGAGGCGGGGATCGTCTCGATCGCGGCGTTGCCGGCCTCCCAGCTCGAGCGGGTCTACGGCGGGCTCGAGGGCGCACAGATCGCGATGTACAAGGGATACGCGTTCCGCGCCTTCAACTCCCACGGTCGGGCGCTGTTCACCCTGGCGCACCGCGCCATGGCCGGCAGGGACGAATCCGAGTACGTCCTCACCGACGGTGAGCGGATCTGCAGCATGGCGATGGGGTGGAACTTCGGCGACGGCCATCTGTCGAACGAGCAGTTGATCGCGGCGCTGCAGCGCCGATGCGCATTCGAGCCGGGGGAGGTCCGCGTCGTGCTGCTCGAGGCGCAGCCGATCCATCGGCAGCGCCAGCGGTACCGACTGGTGGACGCGGCGACGGGTGAGTTCGAACGGGGCGAGGTCCGCGTGGCCGACCTGGTGACCCGACAGCCGTGGGAGGACGACATCCCCGTCACCGTGACCTGGGAGAGGGGAGCGGCCGAACAGCAGGCGTGAGCCATCGGGGAGGATGTCGACGTGAGTTCTCTCGACGTCGTCACCGCCCACGGCCCCGTCCGCGGCTCGGTCGATCCCGGCACCGGCATCCGGCGGTGGAAGGGGATCCCGTTCGCGGCGCCACCCGTCGGTGAGTTGCGGTGGCGCGCCCCGCAGCCCCCGCAGGCGTGGTCCGAGGTCCGCGACTCCACCCGCTTCGGTCACGCCGCACCGCAACCACGGTTCCCCATGTTCGACCTCGGGGAGGGCGTCACCGTCTCCGAGGACTGCCTGGTGCTCAACGTCGCGGCACCACCGTCGGCGACCCCGGACCATCTCCGGCCCGTGATGGTGTGGATCCACGGCGGGGCGTACATCGTCGGGTCCGCGACGCAGCCGCTCTACGACGGTGCGCGCCTGGTCCTCGACGGCGACGTCGTGCTCGTGACCGTCAACCACCGGCTGGGGCCGTTCGGGTTCCTCGAACTCGGGGCGTTCGCCGACGACGACAACCGGTTCGACAGCAACCTCGCACTGCGCGACGTCATCGCCGCCCTGGAGTGGGTGCGGGACTCGATCGCGGCCTTCGGTGGCGATCCCGACTCGGTCACCGTCTTCGGCGAGTCGGCCGGCGGCGGGATGGTCACCACGCTGATGACCGTCCCCTCCGCCCGAGGACTCTTCCACCGCGCCATCGCCCAGAGCTCGCCCGCCACGTCGATCTACGACGCCGAGCGCGCGCGCATCGTCGCCGAGCAGTTCATGCACGAACTCGGCGTGGGCCCCGCCGTGATCGGTCGGCTCCGCGACCTGCCGGTGCGCACGCTGCTCGAGGCGTCGGCCGAACTGTTCGACGCGGTGCCGACGACGAGTCCCGGGCGTCTGGCCTTCGCGCCCGTCGTGGACGGCGACCTCGTCCCCGAGTACCCCGTCGACGCGTTCCGCGCGGGACGGGCGACGCCGGTCCCGTTGCTGATCGGGACGAACAAGCACGAGGCCGCACTGTTCCGGCTGATCCGGTCACCGATCATCCCGATCAAGTCCGACGCGATCCGCGCGATGTTCTCCCAGATCGCCGTCGAGCGACCGGAGCTGGTGATCCCGGCCGAGCAGGACGTGATGACCGCCTATGCGCGCGTCCGCGACAGATCCCGCGGTCTCGCCGTCGCCCGCGACCTGGCGTTCCGGATGCCGACGGTCTGGCTCGCCGAGGGCCACAGCACCGTCGCGCCGGTCTACCTCTACCGCTGGGACTGGGCGTCTCCGCTGCTCAAGGCCCTGGGTATCGGGGCGACGCACGCCACCGAACTCGGATACGTGTTCGGTGGGGTGCGGTCGGCGCGGCGCAGCGTCGAGTTCATCCTGGGCGGCCACCGCGCCGCTCGTCGGATGTCCCGACGGGTCCAGCGTCGATGGACGTCGTTCGCCGCGACGGGACGACCGACGGGGGACCATGCCGACCCGGTGTGGCCGCCGTACGACACGACCTCGCGCGCGGTGTTGGTGATCGACGAGCACGACCGTGTCGACGACGTCGACGTCGCACTGCGGTCGGCCTGGGGGGACGAACCGCTCAGCTTCCGCTGATGTTCCCGACAGGCGACATCCGACGACCGTGATCGCAACCGTTGCCGCATGCGTGCCGGACAGGTGTGATGGGGTGTTCTGTCCGCCGACTCGGAGGTTTCCGTGACCAGCACCATCCGCACATCCGTCGTCCCGTTCGTCGTCGAGGCGAGCGGGTCGGGGGTCGCCCAGCATCTCGTCGCCCAGGGCGACAACAAGCACGAGTTCGACACCGACGCCTACCCGGCCTTCGGTGGCAAGGACGCAGCCCCCAGCCCACTGCTGTACGCGCTGGGCGCGCTGACCTCGTGCAACCAGGTCACCGCCTCGATCGTCGCCAAGGATCTCGGCATCACCCTGGGCGAGTTCACGTTCCGGATCCAGGGCGACCTGGACACCGCGGTGTTCGTCACCGGCGCCGAGGGCAACGCGAACTTCGACAAGGTCAGCGTCGAGGTCACGGTGCAGACCGACGCCGACGAGGAGAAGTTCTCCACCTTCGTCTCCGAGGTCGAGCGTCGCTGCCCGGTCAGCCAGCTCTACATCCGCTCGGGACTGGAGTTCGCCAGCAACTGGACCCGCGCCGACCTGGCCTGAGTCCCGCGACGGAGGGTGGTCAGCCCTGCGCCTCCACGGCGACGGGCTGCCACTCCTCCCAGGTCGCCAGGCGCTTCTCGTAGTCGGCCTTGGCGATCGCGAGGGGTGCCTCGCCGAAGAAGACCCGCAGCGGGGGCTGTTCGGCGTCGACGACCTTGAGGATCGCGCGTCCCGACGCGGCGGGGTCGCCCTGGGCGGAGGTGCGCTGGGCGCGTGCCTTGTCGGCGGCCTCGTGGGCGTCGGCGTAGGCGTCCAGCGGTGCGGCGCGCTTGGCCGACGACCCACCCCAGTCGGTCGAGAACCCGCCCGGCTCGATCAGCGTGACGTGGATGCCGAACGACTCGACCTCCTGCGCCAGCGACTGTGAGAAGCCCTCCAGCGCCCACTTGCTCGCGTGGTACAGCCCGACGTTCTGGAAGGCGCTGATGCCGCCGATCGACGACACCTGAACGATGTGGCCCGACCGCTGCTCGCGCAGGTACGGCAACGCGGCCTGCGTCACCCACAACGCACCGAAGACGTTCGTCTCGATCTGGTCGCGGGCCTCGGACTCGCTGACCTCCTCGACGAATCCGAACAGGCCGTAGCCGGCGTTGTTCACCACGACGTCGAGACGACCGAAGTGGTCGTGGGCGCGAGCGACGGCGGCGAAGTCGGCGTCGCGGTCGGTGACGTCGAGCTGGATCGGGAGGATCGCGTCGCCGTACCTCTCGACGAGATCGTCGAGCGCAGACGTGTCGCGCGCCGTGGCCGCGACCTTGTCGCCCCGATCGAGCGCGGCGGTCGCCCACTCGCGACCGAAACCGCGGGATGTGCCGGTGATGAACCAGATCTTCTCAGCCATGTCCGAGGACAACGGCGGTGTCCGGTTCCCTAATCCCGGATCGCCCGGGGCCCGACCACCCGCGCACCGAGCTCGACCACCCGACGACGCAGCTCGCGATCGGCCGTCACCACCACGCACAGTGCGTCGGTCACGAGATCGGACACCACCGCCACGATCGTGTCGTCCCCGGATCCCGCGGACTCGACGACCTCGACGGTGTCGGTGCGCTCGACCCCGCGGGCGGCGCCCTCGACGACCATGACCACGCGGGCGGGTCCGGAACCGTCGACGCCGTCGGTCGCGAGTCCCGCGATCCCGTCGCGGAGACGTTCGGTGGCGCCGCGTCGGTCCCGCCACCAGCCGTCGGGGCGTGACCCCACGACGTTCGCCGCGTCGACGACGATCACCGTCTCCGTCATGGCGGTGAGTATGTCCGACGGTCGCCGCGGGACCGACGGGTCGTCGTCGTCGTGCCCGGCGGCGGGCATGTCCGGTTCGTGCCCGCCCCGCGACGGATGGTTACCGTCGGATGCGACGTCGTCGAACATGAGGAGTCGGTGTGGAGTACGTGAACGTGGGTCGCAGCGGGCTGAAGGTGTCGCGGATCTGCCTGGGCTGCATGAGTTTCGGCGAACCCGACCGCGGGACGCACGAGTGGACGCTGCCGGAGGAGGAGTCGCGCACGATCATCCGGCATGCGCTGGAGCAGGGCATCACGTTCCTCGACACCGCGAACGTCTACTCCGCGGGGTCCAGTGAGGAGATCGTCGGGCGCGCGATCCGGGACTTCGCCGACCGCGAGGACGTGGTGATCGCGACCAAGGTCTACAACAACGGCCGACCCCACCCCAACGAGCGCGGGTCGTCACGTAAAGCGATCATGACCGAGATCGAGGGCAGCCTGCGCCGCCTCGGCACCGACTACGTCGACCTGTACCAGATCCACCGCTGGGATCCCGAGACGCCGATCGAGGAGACCATCGAGGCACTGCACGACGTCGTGAAGGCGGGCAAGGCGCGCTACATCGGGGCGTCGTCGATGTTCGCGTGGCAGTTCTCCAAGTCGCTGTACACCTCGGAGCTGCACGGCTGGAGCAAGTTCATCTCGATGCAGGACCACTACAACCTCCTCTACCGCGAGGAGGAGCGGGAGATGCACCCGCTGTGCGCAGATCAGGGCGTCGGCGTCATCCCGTGGAGCCCTCTCGCCCGCGGTCGGCTCACCCGTGACTGGGACGCGCAGACGACACGCAGCCAGACCGACCAGTTCGGCTCCACGCTGTACGACGAGGGCGACAAGGCCACCGTGGACGCCGTGTCGGACCTGGCCGAGAGGCGTGGCCTGCCCCGGGCGCAGGTGGCTCTCGCGTGGATGCTGCACAAGCCCGTCGTCACCGCACCGATCATCGGAGCGGGCAGGATCTCCCATGTCGACGACGCCGTCGCGGCCCTGGACGTCTCGCTCACCGACGACGAGATCGCCACGCTCGAGGCGCATTACGCCCCGCGTCCGATCGTCGGCTTCTCCTGAGAGATCGCGTCGGGCACGCTGTCCTGCATGAGGGCGGTTGTCTACGAACGGTTCGGCGGACCGATCGACCTGCGTGAGGTGCCGTCCCCGGTGTGCCCCGACGACGGCGTCGTCGTCGCGGTCGCGGCGACCGGACTGTGCCGGTCGGACTGGCACGGATGGCAGGGCCACGATCCCGACATCCCACTGCCGAACATCCCCGGACACGAACTCGTCGGGACGGTGGTGGAGGTGGGCGCCGGGGTGACGCGCTGGTCGCCCGGGGATCGGGTCACCGCACCGTTCGTCTGTGCCTGCGGGACCTGTCCGACCTGTCTCCGCGGCGACCACCAGGTGTGCGAGCGGCAGGAGCAGCCCGGCTTCACCCACGCCGGCTCGTTCGCCGACCTCGTGGCCCTGCGCCACGCCGACGTCAACCTCGTCGCCGTCCCCGACGTCATCTCCGACGAGGCGGCGGCCGCACTGGGATGCCGCTTCGCGACCGCCTACCGCGCGGTGACCGCGGTGGGAGAGGTGCGCGACGGGGAACGGGTCGCGGTACACGGATGCGGGGGAGTGGGTCTGGCCGCGGTCATGATCGCCGCGTCGCGCGGTGCCACCGTGATCGGTGTCGACCCGTCCGATCGCAGCCGGGCGATGGCGCGGGAGATGGGTGCCGCCGAGGTGGCGGACTCCGCGGACGGTCTGCGCGACATCGACTGTTCTCTCGACGCGTTCGGCTCCCCGGCCACGATGCGGGCCTCCATCGCCACCCTGCGACCGCGTGGCCGCCACGTCCAGGTCGGCCTGCTCGGCGCCGACACCGACCCCGCCGTGCCGATGGGCGCGGTGGTCGCCCGCGAACTGCGGCTCCTCGGCAGTCACGGGATGGCGGCCCACGAGTACCCCGCGATGCTCGACGACATCGCCCGCGGCGCGATCGATCCCCGACCGCTCCTGCGTGACGTGATCGGACTCGACGACGCCCCGTCCCGCCTCGCCGAACTCGGCGCACCCGGCGCCGGGGCGGGCGGTGTCACCGTCATCCGTCTCTGACCGGGACAGGCATACTCGGCGCCATGATCCGCAATGTCGTGATGGGGCGGCTGCGCGCCCCCGAGGACGAGTCCGCCTCCGCCGACGACCGCGCCCGACTGCAAGCGGCCCTGGCCGGGATCGCCGCACTCGACCTCCCCGGGTGTCTGGCCAACCACACCGGACTCGACGCCGGACTGCGGGACGGCGGCTGGGACTTCGCGATCACCAACGACTGGGCGACCGTCGAGGACTACCGCGCCTACGACGTCGACGCCGAGCACAACGTGTACCGCGCCGAGGTCGTCGCGGTGGCCGAGCAGGTCGCCCGCGTGCAGTTCGAGATCTGACCGGATCCCGGCCATGGCCCTCACGGTCGAACCGCATGTCCACACCGCCCGCCGCGTTCCGATCGCCCGGGGCGCCGCACTGCCACCGATCCCCGCGCCCCGTCACCGGTCAGGCCTCGTGGAGACGGTGGGGACCACCATCCGGGACCGCGGATGGTGGGTCGCGCCGGGCGCGCTGGCGGGGGCCGGCATAGGGTCCACGTGGTCACGGCCGCGAGTGGGTGCGGCGACCGGCGCGGTGGCGGCCGGTGTCGCAGCGACCTCGGTCGCGGCGATCGGCCCGCGGACGCCGGTGGCGCGTGTCCGACCGGCTGCCGACCCCGAGGTGCGCTCCGCCGAACGTCTGCGCGTCGTCGAGTTCAACGTCCACGGCGGCATGGGTGGGTCCGGGGAGTTCTTCGCGACCCCGGCCAAGCTCGACCGCCTCGCCCAGGCCATCGCCGATCTCGACCCCGACATCGTGCTGCTGCAGGAGCTGGACCGGTTCGCGCTGCGGTCCACGTTGAGCGACACCATGCGCGCGCTCGCGCGCAGGCTGCACCCGACAGGCGCGGTGATGACGGTCAACGCCGAGAAGATCTACGGCCGTCAGGAGGGCCCCGGCATCCTCACCTTCCACGGGATCGTCCTCACCGACGCGCGCAACCTGCGTGTCGGCGACGCGTTCGGCGACGACTGGGCGCGTCGCGCGCGGTCGGCCCTCGCTGCGTGGGCGGACGCGGCGGGCAGCCGGTGGGGGCTACGGCGGCGATGGTTCCCGACGACGACCGAGCACCAACCCCGTGGGGCGACCGACGCGATGGCGCTCACGCCGGGCGGGACCGCGGTGCGGATCGTGTCCGGACACTTCAGCTCCCCGCACGACGGGGTCGACGAGGTCGCGCGGCAGGTGGCCCCCGTGCTGGACAGCGTCCGGCTCTGGCCCGGCCCGACGATCGTCGGAGCGGACTTCAACACCCAGCGGGGATCGCGCGAGTACGAGGCCGAGACCCGGTTCGCCGCGACGGTGGGCTTGCGCGATGTCGGGGCGGGCACCCGGTCGACCAGCGACCGCGTCCTCGCCTCGGAGCACTTCTCGGTGCACGAGGCCGTCGTGGTCGACCGCCCCGAGGGCGCCCGCGCGGTCAGCGACCACTCGCCGGTCGTGATCGACCTCGACCTGCGGCCGTGACCGACCGCTCAGCCCAGGTGGACGGTGCCGTCGGCGTCGACCGAGAAACCCGGGTTGTGGGCGACCTCCCACACGACACCGTTCGGGTCGCGCACGATCGCGTGGAAGATGCCGCCGAACGCGCCGTCCTCCGGGGGCGTGACCACGGTGCCGCCGAACCCTGCCATCCGGTCGACGACGGTGTGCACGTCGTCGCGGCTGTCGACGTTGTGCGCGATCGTCGTCCCGCCGATCGCGGTCGCGGTGGCGCCCGCGACGTCGGCGGCGAACTTCTCCGCCTGGAAGAGGCCCAGGACGAACCCGCCGGCCACCTGGAAGAAGACGATCTCGCCGGCCACGTCGAGCAGCGGTTCCCACCCGAGCCCGTCGATGTAGAACCGTCGCGCCGCGTCGAGGTCGGCGGTGGCGAAGGTGAGGAAGTGGGCACGGCGCGCGATCGGGTCCTCGCTCATGGTGACGACCCTAGGTGGGGGTGAGCCGGATGGGGTTCACCCGGGAACAACTCGCGGCCCACCGGGGCGCGATCGTCGACGACCTCGTCGACGACAGGTGCCGCCTGCTGTTCGTGGGGATCAACCCGAGCCTGTGGACCGCGGCGACCGGCGCGCACTTCGCGCGCCCCGGCAACCGCTTCTATCCGGCGCTGTACCGCGCGGGTCTCGTCGACCGCGTGATCGACGCCTCGGCGGGGATGACGCCCACCGACCGTGCGGCGCTCCTCGACGCGGGGATCGGCATCACGAACGTGGTCGCCCGCGCGACCGCACGGGCCGACGAACTCGACGACACCGAACTCCGCGACGGGGCCGTCGCTCTCGAGGCCAGGGTGGCCGCGATCGCCCCCCGAGTCGTCGCCGTGGCCGGTGTCACCGCCTATCGGACGGGCTTCGGCCGACGACGGGCCGTGGTGGGGGAGCAGCCGGAGCGACTCGCGGGCGCGCAGCTCTGGGTGGTGCCGAACCCGAGCGGACTCAACGCCCACGAGACCGCCGACACCCTCGCCGCGCACTATCGGGCGGCCGGTCTCGCCGCCGGGATCGTCACGCGCTGACCGCGATACGGTGGGTCATGGCCACACCGCGTGCGTCCCGACTCGAGCCCGCGCGCGCCGCCGAACTCGCCGTGGCGCCCCTGACCTACGACGAGGTCGGGGCGACGCTCGCCGAGCTCCCGGCCGGGTACCACCACCTGCACCACGACGGCGTCGTCGGGCGGGGACGGCCGCGGTTCACCGACTGTGTGGCCGCGGTCCTGGGCTGGCAGGTGCAACTGCGTGCCGGGACCCGGGTGGCGGCATCCGACGATCCTCTGCGGGATGGGTCCGTCGCCGACGTGACCATCGGTCTGGGCCCCCTCGGACTGCGGGCGCCGGTGCGCGTCGTGCGGGTCGTCGACGAGCCGCGTCGTGCCGGCTTCGTCTACGGCACGCTGCCGGGTCATCCCGAGCGGGGCGAGGAGGCGTTCCTCGTGCATCTCGACGACGACGACACGGTCCGGCTCGCGATCACGGCGTTCTCCCGTCCCGCATCCCTGATCACCCGGGTCGGTGGGCCGATCGCCCGCCTCGGTCAGAACGTGATGGCGCGCCGCTACATCGCCGGCATCGCGGGCCTGGACTCCTAGGTCCCCGGACCCCCCGGGTGTGGCCCACGACATAATCACTCGCATGACCCCCTCTCCCGAGCCCTACCCCCGCGAGGACATCGGCTTCGAGTCGGGTGACGCCCGATGCGTCGGCTGGCTCTACCGGGCGGACACGGCCGGGGACGCCGCATCGTCGGACCGCCGACCGATCGTGGTGCTCGGCCACGGGCTCGGAGCGGTCAAGGAGATGCGACTCGACGCCTACGCCGAACGTTTCGTCGACGCCGGCTACCACGCCCTGGCGTTCGACTACCGCCACTTCGGGGCCAGCGGCGGAGAACCCCGCCAGCTGCTGGACGTGGACCGTCAGCGAGCGGACTGGCACGCGGCGATCGCCTACGCACGCTCGCTGCCGGATGTCGACCCCGACCGGGTCATCGTCTTCGGGTCCTCGTTCGGCGGCGGGCACGTCCTCGCCATCGCCGCACAGGACCCGCGCATCGCGGCGGTCATCGCCCAGTGCCCGTTCACCGACGGCATCGCCTCGGCGCGCGCGAGCATGGGGTCCTCGTCGCTGGCGGTGATGGGACGGGCGCTGGCCGACACCATCGCGGCGGCACGCGGCAAACCGCGGGTGATGGTCGCCCTCGCCGGCCGTCCGGGCGAGACCGCCCTGATGAACTCCCACGACGCACTCGACGGCTACCTCGCGCTGGTGCCGCCGGGGATGTCGTTCCCCGACGAGGTCGCCGCCGCGGTGGCGCTGCGGATCCCGCGTGAACGCCCCGGCAGGGCGGCCCGGGCGGTGACCACCCCGGTGCTGTTCGCGGTGTGCGACACCGACACCGTCGCGCCCGCGGCGGCGACGGTGGCGCACGCGGAGAAGATGGCGAACGCCGTCGTCAAGCGCTACCCGGTCGGCCACTTCGACATCTATCTGGGCGACGCATTCGAGACCGCCGTGGCCGACTACGTGGACTTTCTCGACGAGGTGGTCCCGGCGTGAGCGGTCTCCGCGCGGCCGGCTGAGTCGTCACGGAGAAGTACCCGTCCCCGCGTACCGTGGGGGCGTCGTCGGCGCGGGGCGGGCAGGATCCCGCGCACGGAACGAGGAGTGATCGAGTACGTGGGCAAGCTCTCGAACAGAATGTGGCGTGTCCTGGGGGCGCAGTCGTCGCGCAACCAGTCGAAGTCGGTCGCGCTGATCGGGAAGGCGGCCGACCACGACGAGTGGGCGGCGGGTCTGGCCGACGAGGACTTCGCCGCGGAGGCCGAGAAGCTGGAGATCGGCGACCCCGCCGGCCCCGATCGCGCGAAGTTCATCGCGCTGGTCCGCGAGGGCGCCCACCGTTCGCTCGACATGCGTCCGTTCGACGTGCAGCTGCAGGGCGCGCTGCGGCTCCTCGAGGCCGACATCGTCGAGATGGCCACCGGTGAGGGCAAGACCCTCTCGGGTGCCGTCGCGGCGATCGGATACGTCCTGCTCGGCCGACGGGTCCACGTCATCTCCGTCAACGACTACCTCGCGACGCGGGACGCCGCCTGGATGAAGCCCCTCTTCGACCTGTTCGACATCACCTCGGGATCGGTGTCAGAGTCCTCGACGCGGGAGGAGCGTCGCGCCGCATACGCCGCCGACATCACCTACGCATCGGTGAACGAGGTCGGCTTCGACGTCCTGCGCGACCAGCTGGTCACCCGCGAGGAGAACCTGGTGTCCCCGACGCCGGACGTGGCGATCATCGACGAGGCCGACTCGGTCCTGGTCGACGAGGCCCTGGTGCCGCTCATCCTCGCCGGTGCGACCACCGGCGAGGTGCCCGACAAGGTCATCCACGACACGGTCGCCAAGCTGCGCAAGAACCACTACGAGATCGACACCGAGGGCCGCAACGTCTTCCTCACCGAGGAGGGTGCCGAGTTCGTCGAGGCCGAGCTCGGTGACATCGACCTGTACTCCGAGGAGCACGTCGGCACCACGCTGGTGCACGTCAACATCGCGATGCACGCGCACATCCTCGTCGAGCGCGACGTGCACTACATCGTCCGCGACGGCGGCGTGCACCTCATCAACTCCTCGCGTGGTCGCGTCGCCCAGCTCCAGCGCTGGCCCGACGGCCTCCAGGCGGCCGTCGAGATGAAAGAGGGCCTCGCGCAGACCGATTCGGGCGAGGTCATCGACACCATGACCGTGCAGGCGCTGATCGGCCGCTATCCCACCGTGTGCGGGATGACCGGTACGGCCCTCGCCGCCGGCGAACAGTTCCGGCAGTTCTACGACCTGGCCGTGTCGCAGATCCCGTCGAACACCGACAACATCCGCATCGACGAGCCCGACCGCGTCTACGACAGCAAGCACAACAAGGCCGAGGCCGTCGTGCAGTACGTCAAGGAGGTCCACGAGACCGGGCAGCCGGTGCTCATCGGCACCCACGACGTCGCCGAGTCCGAGGAGCTCGCCTACCTGCTCGAGCGGGCGGGCGTGTCCACCGTGGTGCTCAACGCGAAGAACGACGCGGAGGAGGCGGCGATCATCGCCGAGGCCGGTGCGCTGGACGCGGTGACCGTGTCCACGCAGATGGCCGGTCGTGGCACCGACATCAAGCTCGGCGGCAGCCGCGGCGAGAAGGACGGGAAGTCCACCGGCGCCCGTGACCAGATCGTCGAACTCGGCGGGCTGTGTGTGGTCGGCACCGGTCGCCACGACACCGAACGCCTCGACAACCAGCTGCGCGGTCGCGCGGGCCGTCAGGGGGATCCGGGTCGCTCGGTGTTCTTCTCCAGCTTGCAGGACCCGGTGGTCACCAAGAACCTGTCCTTCAAGCGCGATCCCGAGTCCGAGAACGAGGACGGGTCCATGGGGGACAAGGGCGTCGAGCTCATCGAGCAGGCGCAGCGTGTCGCCGAGGGCATCATGCTCGAGCTCCACGCCAACACCTGGCGCTACAACAAGCTCGTCAACCAGCAGCGCGAGATCGTCGTGAAGCGGCGCATGGAGGTGCTGACCACCGAGATCGCCCTCGAGGAGTTGGAGAAGAGCGAGCCCGAGCGCTACGCCGAGCTGACGGGCACCGCGACGGCCGCGGCGAAGGCGTCCCCGGACACGGCCGACAGCGCCTCGTCCGACGACGACAGCGCACCGTCGGAGGAGGCCACCACCTCCACCGTCGCCGTCGCGACCGAGCCGGTGCCGCGCGAGGTCCTGGTGCAGGCGGCGCGGGAGATCGCGCTCTACCACCTCGATCGCGCATGGGCCGATCACCTCGCCTTCGTCGCCGACGTCCGCGCGAGCATCCACCTGCGCTCCATCGGGCGGCAGAGCCCCCTCGACGAGTTCCACAAGCTCATCCTCGACGCGTTCGCGTCGCTGCCGGGTGACGCGGTGGACAAGGCGCGCACCACGTTCCGCGAGGCCACGATCACCGCGGACGGCGTCGACCTCGACGGTGCCGACCTGCGGCGCTCCACCACGACGTGGACGTACATGGTGCACGACAACCCGTTCGCGTCCGGCGGCGCCAAGACGCTGCAGGGCATCATCGGCGTCTTCCGCTGACGACCGGCCCCGGGGCTTACCGCTGTCGGCGTCGTCGCGTCTTCGATGTGACAGGCTGACCCGATGGACCCCGACGGCTCCACCAGCGCACCCCGATCGGCCGAGCCGGTCATGACCGACCGGATCGTGACCGTCCCGAACGCACTGAGTCTGATGCGACTGGTCCTGGTCCCGGTCTTCGTGTGGCTGTTGGTGTTCGAGCACGCCTACGGGTGGTCGTTCGTGCTCCTGCTGGTGTCGGGTGCGTCCGACTGGGCCGACGGGAAGCTCGCCCGGCTGTTGGATCAGTCGTCGTCGCTGGGCGCTCTCCTGGACCCCGCGGCCGATCGTCTCTACATGATCGTCATCCCGATCTGCCTGGGTCTGCGGGACATCGTGCCCTGGTGGATCATCGGGATCCTCCTCGGCCGAGACCTGTTGTTGCTGCTCGCGGTGCCGATCCTGCGCACCCGCGGACTGACGGCCCTGCCGACCACCTACGTCGGCAAGGCGGCGACGTTCTCCCTCATGTACGGCTTCCCGTTCGTGCTCGGGGGACAGATCGACAACGTGCTCGGCGACGTCCTGCACCCCATCGGCTGGGCGTTCCTCATCTGGGGCGCGGGGATGTACGTGTGGTCGTTCGCGCAGTACTGGTGGCAGGTGGCGCTCGTGGTCCGACAGGTGCCACGGGCACGATAGGGTTCACGGCGTGAGCGAGATCGATGTCCCCGAAAACCTGCGGTACACCGTCGAACACGAGTGGATCGAGCAGGTCGCCCCGGGTCGGGTCCGGGTAGGGATCACCGCGTACGCCCAGGATCAACTGGGTGACGTCGTGTTCGTGCAGCTGCCCGCCGTGGACGACGAGGTCACCGCGGGGGAGTCGTTCGCCGAGGTCGAGTCGACCAAGAGCGTCTCCGACATCTACGGCCCGTTGGCCGGTTCGGTGGCCGCGGCCAACGACGCCCTCGACGGCACACCCGAGCTGGTGAACTCCTCGCCCTACGGCGACGGCTGGCTCATCGAGATCGACGTCGCCGACGGCACGGATCTCGACGCGGTCCTCGCCGACCTGCTCGACGCGGACGCCTACCGCAAGGTGATCGACAGCTGATGTGCTGACCGCCCGGCAGGGTACGGTCACATGGGCAGAGCGGACCCCGGTGGACCCTCGCGCACGCCGTCCCCGACGGCGGCGTGTGTCCCCGCCGGCCACCGCCGGGGACACCATGTGGCGGACATCCGCGATCGACGTCGTCACCGTCGATCGCACACGCGCGACCTGCCCCCCGAGGGGGCACGACAGACTCGAGAAGGAGTGGTTGGTGAGCGACAACGAGAAGGACTACGACGCGCCCGTGGAGACGACGTCGGTCTTCCGCGCCGATTTCATCAAGGAACTCGACGCGACCGCCGGGACGACGACCGACACCGCCGAGGCCGCTGTCGAGCGCCTGTCGCCCGGAACCGCGCTGCTGGTGGTGAAGCGGGGACCGAATGCGGGATCCCGCTTCCTCCTCGACCAGACGACCACGTCCGCGGGTCGTCATCCCGACAGCGACATCTTCCTCGACGACGTGACCGTGAGCCGGCGTCACGCCGAGTTCCGTCTCGCCGAGAGCGAGTTCCAGGTGGTCGACGTGGGCAGCCTGAACGGCACCTACGTCAACCGCGAACCGGTCGACTCGGCCGTGCTGGCCAACGGTGACGAGGTCCAGATCGGCAAGTTCCGTCTGGTCTTCCTCAGCGGGCCCTCCGGCGACGGATCGTCGGCGGCCGGGTAACGGCCGGTGACCGCGCCATCAACGGGTGGCGGGGCCGACCGTCCGGAGTCGCGCGCGAGGTCGGGTCCGCAGGAGGGGTCGATGTCCATCGGCGCCGTCCTGGACCGACTCCGGCCGGACTTCCCGGACGTCACCATCTCCAAGATCCGCTTCCTCGAGGCGGAAGGGCTCATCACCCCCGAACGGTCCCCGTCGGGATACCGCCGGTTCACCTCCGACGACTGTGAGCGGTTGCGATTCGTCCTCACCGCACAGCGCGACAGGTATCTGCCGCTGAAGGTGATCAAGGATCAGCTCGACTCGATCGACCGCGGTGAGCGCGTCGACCCGGGTACGCCGCGCCTGCTGTCCTCGGCACGGTCGTGGGTCGCGCCGGCCATGGACTTCGAGAGCTCCGGTGGACGCGTGTCACGGGAGTCCCTCGTCGAGCGGACCGGCGCAGACGGTGCGTTCGTGGCCGAACTGCTCTCGGCCGGCCTGCTGACCGCCGGACCCGGCGGCTTCTTCGACGAGGACGCCGTCCGTCTCGTCGAGGCGGCCGCGGCACTGGCCGACTACGGACTCGAGGCGCGGCACCTGCGCGCCTTCAAGGTGTCCGCGGACCGCGAGGCGGGCCTGGTCGCCCAGATCGCCAACCCCATCGCGAAGAGCAAGGGTGCGGGCGCCCGCGACCGTGCCGAGGAGCTCACCCGGGAGGTCGCGGCCCTGACCGTGACGCTGCACACCCAGCTGGTGAAAGCCGCTGTGCGCGACGCCCTCGACTGACCCGTCGGCCCCTTCTCGACGCCGAGTCCCACCGCAGCGCGGGGTGTAGCGTCGATCGTGACCGGCCGGTGTGGTGTCCTCACTCCGCCGGTCGGTGTCGTACATCAGGTCGCCGGGCCATGAGGCGACCCCCGTCAGGTGGGAGTGACCATGGGAGAGATGCACGTCGTCGGGATCCGCGTGGAACCCCCGCAGGGTCAGCCCGTGTTGCTCCTCCGCGAGGTGGACGGCGACCGCTACCTGCCGATCTGGATCGGCCAGAGCGAGGCCGCGTCGATCGCGCTGAAGCAGAAGGGTGTCGAGCCGCCCCGTCCGCTCACGCACGATCTGATCGTCAACCTCGTGACGGCCTTCGGCCAGGAACTGGTCGAGGTGCGCATCGTCGACATGCAGGAGGGCACCTTCTACGCCGAGATGATCTTCACCGGCGAGGTCCGTGTCTCCGCGCGACCGTCGGATGCCGTCGCGGTCGCGATGCGCGCCGAGGTCCCGATCATCGCCGAGGAGGGCGTGCTCACCGAGGCCGGCCTGATCATCCCCGACGAGGAGTCCGCGGACTCCGAGGAGGTCAAGGAGGACGAGGTGGAGAAGTTCAAGGAGTTCCTCGACACCATCTCGCCCGACGACTTCAAGGCATCAGGCGGGGCTTGATCACGGAAGCGTCTCCCCGGGGTCACGGTTCACCCTGTACCTCAGATCGAGGGTTCTGACGCGGGCGAGTCGCGTTGATCGGCCCGGTCGGTGCCCATACCGTCGACCTCGATTCCCGCGAAACGCGGGACGCCACCCAGGGTCGGGTCACAGGGGTACCCTGAGTTGCATCGATGGTGTTCTGCCATCCGGCCACTCAGACACACCGAGCGACCGACCCCAGCATCTCCAGGAGCACGCCGTGGGCGACGAGCCACACACGCAGGGCCCCGACTCCGGCGACGTCGTCGCCCCGCCCCGGCCGGACGCGCTGCAGCGGCCGCAGCAGGGCACCCTGGACGACATCGCCCCGGGGGTGTTCCCCAATGACACCGTCCCCGACGAACTCGTCGGCTACCGGGTGCCCAGCGCCTGCCAGATCGCCGGGATCACCTACCGTCAGCTCGACTACTGGGCCCGAACCTCCCTGGTCGTGCCGTCCATCCGCGGTGCGGCGGGCAGCGGCAGCCAGCGCCTGTACTCATTCAAGGACATCCTGGTCCTGAAGATCGTGAAGCGACTGCTGGACACCGGCATCTCGCTGCAGAACATCCGCGTCGCCGTCGACCACCTGCGCCAGCGCGGCGTGGAGGACCTGGCGCGCATCACCCTCTTCTCCGACGGCACCACGGTCTACGAGTGCACGTCGGCCGAAGAGGTCGTCGACCTCCTGCAGGGTGGTCAGGGCGTGTTCGGGATCGCCGTGGCCGGCGCGATGCGGGAACTGTCGGGCACGATCGCCGACTTCCCGGGTGAACGGGCCGACGGCGCGGTCAGCGAGACCGCCCCCGAGGACGAGCTCGCCGCCCGCCGGAAGACCCGCGCACGTCGCACGGGGTAAACTCGCCCCTACGTCGCAGCGGCATGGGAGAGCGTCCCGACCCGATCGGTCGAGACCGCCGAAGGAGCAACACCTCTCCGTCAATCTCTCAGGCACCCAGGACCGTGTCGCCCCCCGACGTCTCTGGAAAGTGACGACGCCCCGCGTCGTCCGCCCACGGTGAAAGGCCGCTCTCCGCGGCTCAATCTCTCAGGCGCCCGTCTCGACCGGGCAGGACAGAGGGGGAGGACCAGCTGGTGTCCGGCGTCGCCGTCGGCCACACCCAGGGGAGGTCCCACCCGTGTCCGAGCAGTTCAGTTCCGACGTCTTCGCCGATCGCCACATCGGTCCCGACGCGCATGACCTCGACCGCATCCTGAGCGCTCTGGGTGTCGACACCCTCGAGGATCTCGCGACCCGGGTGGTGCCGTCGTCGATCGCCGACGCCGCGGACGCCACCGGGCTCGAGTCCCTGCCCCCCGCGGCCACCGAGGTGGAGGCGCTCGCCGAGCTCGCCGCACTGACGTCGCAGAACACCGCAGCGGTGTCGATGATCGGCCTCGGCTACCACGGCACCCACACCCCGGCCGTCCTGCGCCGCTCGATCATCGAGAACCCCGCCTGGTACACCGCGTACACGCCCTACCAGCCCGAGATCAGCCAGGGACGCCTCGAGGCGCTCCTCAACTTCCAGACGATGGTCTCCGACCTGACCGGCATGGACGTCGCCAACGCGTCCATGCTCGACGAGGGCACCGCCGCCGCCGAGGCCATGACGCTCCTGCGGCGGGCCACCAAGAACAAGTCCCCGCGGTTCGTCGTCGACTCCGACGTCTTCCCGCAGACCCTCGCGGTGATCGAGACGCGCGCGGAGCCGCTGGGGATCGAGGTGGTGCGCACCGATCTCACCGAGGGCCTGCCCGACGGTGACTTCTTCGGCGTCCTGACCCAGGTCCCGGGCGCATCGGGTCGCGTCGTGGACCTCGCACCGATCATCGCCGCCGCCCACGAGCGGGACGCGCTCGTCGCGGTCGGCGCCGACCTGCTGGCGCTCACCCTGATCACCCCGCCCGGTGAGCAGGGCGCGGACACCTGCTTCGGAACCACCCAGCGCTTCGGCGTCCCGATGGGCTACGGGGGCCCCCACGCCGGGTATCTCGCGGTGCGCACCGCACATGCACGTCAGCTGCCGGGCCGGCTCGTCGGTGTGTCCAAGGACGCCGACGGCAACCTCGCGTACCGCCTGTCGCTGCAGACCCGTGAACAGCACATCCGCCGCGAGAAGGCGACCAGCAACATCTGCACCGCACAGGTGCTCCTCGCCGTGCTCGCCGCGATGTACGCGAGCTACCACGGGCCCGACGGCCTCACCGCGATCGCCCGGCGCGCGCACGCCCACGCCGCCGGCATCGCTGCACGACTGGGCGACGGTGGTGTCGAGATCGTCCACGACACCTTTTTCGACACCGTGCTCGCACGGGTGCCCGGTCGCGCGGACGAGATCATCGAGGCGGCCAAGCGGGACGCGGGGATCAACCTGCGCCGTGTCGACGCCGACCACGTCGGGATCGCGTGCGACGAGACCACCACCGCCGAGCACGTCGCGGGAGTCCTCGCCGCCTTCGGGGTCGAGGGTGCCGCGGGATCCGACAGCGGTGTTCCCGCACCCGGTCCCGAGCGCACCACCGAATTCCTGACGCACCCGGCGTTCCACCGCTACCGCACCGAGACGTCGATGCTGCGCTACCTGCGTCGCCTGTCCGACAAGGACATCGCGCTCGACCGCAGCATGATCCCGCTGGGCTCGTGCACCATGAAGCTCAACGCCGCCGCCGAGATGGAGCCGATCACCTGGCCCGGCATCGCGAACCTGCACCCGTTCGCGCCGGCCGAGGACACCGTCGGCATGCGGACCATGATCGAGCGTCTCGAGCACTGGCTCGCCGACATCACCGGCTACGACCGGATCAGCCTGCAGCCCAACGCCGGTTCGCAGGGGGAGTACGCCGGTCTGCTGGCGATCCGCAAGTACCACCTCAGCCGTGGGGACGAGAACCGCGACATCTGCCTCATCCCGTCGAGCGCGCACGGCACCAACGCCGCGTCGGCCGTGATGGCCGGGATGCGCGTCGTGGTGGTCGCGTGCCGCGCCAACGGCGACGTGGACACCGCGGACCTCAAGGAGAAGATCGCCACCCACGCCGAGTCGCTGGCGGCGATCATGATCACCTACCCGTCCACCCACGGGGTGTTCGAGCACGAGGTGGCCGAGATCTGCGGTGCCGTGCACGACGCCGGCGGCCAGGTCTACGTCGACGGCGCGAACCTGAACGCGCTCGTCGGCGTGGCCCGGCCCGGCAAGTTCGGTGGCGACGTCAGCCACCTGAACCTGCACAAGACGTTCTGCATCCCGCACGGCGGCGGGGGACCGGGCGTCGGCCCGATCGGTGTCCGGGAACACCTCGCGGACTTCCTGCCCGGCCATCCGCTGGAGGACGCGCTGCCGGGGTCGATGACGATCTCCGCCGCGCCCTACGGGTCGGCGTCGATCCTGCCGATCACCTACGCCTACATCCGCATGATGGGTGCACAGGGACTGCGTCGGGCGACGCTCACCGCCATCGCGTCGGCCAACTACATCGCCCGGCGTCTCGCCGACCACTTCCCGGTGCTGTACACCGGCGAGAACGGGTGGGTCGCCCACGAATGCATCTTGGACCTGCGTCCGATCACCAAGACGACGGGCGTCACCGTCGACGATGTCGCGAAGCGGTTGGCGGACTACGGGTTCCACGCGCCGACGATGAGCTTCCCGGTCAGCGGGACCCTCATGGTGGAGCCGACCGAGAGCGAGAACCTCGACGAGATCGACGCCTTCTGCGAGGCGATGGTGTCGATCAAGGGCGAGATCGACCAGGTCGCCGACGGCACGTTCACCGTCGACGACAACCCGCTGCGCGGGGCTCCGCACACCTCGGAGTGCCTGGTGTCGGAGTGGGAGCACCCCTACACCCGCGAGCAGGCGGCGTTCCCGAACGGCCGCCCGTCGGCGGGTGCACGGGACAAGGTGTGGCCGTCGGTCCGTCGCATCGACGGCGTCTACGGCGACCGCAACCTGGTGTGCAGCTGCCCGCCGATCAGCGCGTTCAGCGAGGCCTGAACCGCAGGATCAGCGGGCGGAGTAGACCTGCCGCGCGATCTCGGCCACGGCGGCCGGGTCGCCGGCGGGCATCGGGGTGTCGATCGCGGGGAAGGTGACCGCGCCGGTCGGTGCGGCCTGCTCGGCCGCACCGCGGAACCCGAGCCGGGTCAGTGACCGCAGCTGGTCGGGCATCCGCGCGAAGCGGAAGAACGCCGTGACCGTCTCCGCGGCCGCGGCGGACACCTCCGGTCCGGTGAGGTCGACGACGGGATGGTCGGCCGAGGGTGTCGCGCCTGTCGGGACGAGCTCGACCACGGACGGGGATCCCGACCGTGTCGCCGCATACAGCGCCTGCTCGGTGATCGGTACCGCGTGTACCGGTGCGCGGGCCGGATCGGTGCCTGCCACGGACGGCAGCGTCCGGGTGGCGCTGCCGTCGGTCGATGTCGGCGCGGACGACTTCAGCGCACCGACGGTCGAGGTGACCTGTGCGGAGCGGGCGTCGTCGACGGTGAGCCCTGCGGTGCCGACCCGACTCACCTCCGTGGCGACGGCCTGCGCGGCGAGCACCGTGGCGTCGGTCTGCGGACCCGCCGGCATCGCCAAGCGCAGCGATCCCCACCCGGTGAGCCCGAACCGGCTCAACGAGTTGTCGTCGCGTGCCAGCGTGGCCAGGTCGATCCACGACAGCTTCCCGGCGGCCGCCCGCGCCAGCTCGGGTGCCACGGCGAGGACGACGGGGGACGACACCAGCGACTCGGGGTCACCGTCGACGACGGACGACCGCGCCGTGAGGAGTTGCGCGCTCCACACCGACGACGCCGGGACCCACGCGGCCGGGTAGGCGCCCATCGACGCGGTGTCCCAGGTGCCGGTCAGGCCGTCGAGGGTCGTCTTCGGGTCGACCGGACGGACCGAGACGGTGATGCACCTGTCGCGGACGACGGGTCTCGTCGCGTTGTAGGCGGCGGCGATCGCGGACAGCGGCTCGGCGATGTCGGCGTCGGCGACGACCGACACGGTCTCGGGCCCCTCGACGCACGATCGCGCCGCCTGCCCCGCATCGTCTCGGAGACTGCGTCCGAGGAGTATCCAGACCACGACCAGCACCGCGACGATCACGATCGCGAGCACCGACAGCGTCAGCCCCCGGCTGACGCCGCGGCGTCGCGATGTGTCCGTGCGGTGCCGGGCCATGTCCTACATCTCAGGCGTTGGCGGCCTTGTACTCCCGGCGGCGCCGATGCAGGATCGGCTCGGTGTAACCGCTGGGCTGCGAGGTACCCGACAGGATCAGCTCCCTGGCCGCCTGGAAGGCGATGCTGGAGTCGAAGTCCGGCGCCATGGGGCGGTAGGACTTGTCGCCCGAGTTCTGCTCGTCGACGACCGCGGCCATCCGCTGCAGCGACTCGACGACCTGGTCCTCGGTGATGATCCCGTGGCGGACCCAGTTCGCCAGCAGCTGACTCGAGATCCGCAGCGTCGCACGGTCCTCCATGAGCGCGACGTCGTGGATGTCGGGCACCTTCGAGCACCCGACGCCCTGATCGATCCAGCGGACGACGTAGCCCAGGATCGACTGGCAGTTGTTGTCGAGCTCCTGCTTGCGCTCCTCGTCGGACCAGTTGGTGTCCGTGGCGAGCGGGATCTGCAGGATGTCGTCGACGGGGGCAGGGTCGCGCTTGGCGATCTCGCCCTGACGCTCGAACACGTCGACCTGGTGGTAGTGCAGGGCGTGCAGCGTCGCGGCCGTCGGGGACGGGACCCACGCGGTGGTCGCACCCGACTTGGGGTGACCGATCTTCTGCTCGATCATGTCGGCCATGAGGTCGGGCATGGCCCACATGCCCTTGCCGATCTGCGCGTGGTGCGCGAGGCCGGCGTGCAGGCCGATGTCGACGTTCGAGTCCTCGTAGGCCTTGATCCAGGTCTGCGACTTCATCTCCGCCTTGCGGATGACGGCGCCGGCCTCCATCGAGGTGTGGATCTCGTCGCCGGTGCGGTCGAGGAAGCCGGTGTTGATGAACACGACCCGATCCGCCGCGGCCTTGATGCAGGCCTTGAGGTTCACCGTGGTGCGGCGCTCCTCGTCCATGATGCCGACCTTGATCGTGTTCGCGGGCAGGCCGAGGAGCTCCTCGACCCGACCGAACAGCTCGACGGTGAACGCGACTTCGTCGGGCCCGTGCATCTTCGGCTTGACGATGTAGATCGACCCCGTGCGCGAGTTCTGCAGGCCGACTGGCGTGACACCAGGCCCGCTCGCTTCGCTCCCGGCGCCGCTCATCCCGTGGATGCCGATCAGCGAGGTGAAGACGGCGTCGAGGATGCCCTCGGGCACCTCGGCACCGTCGGCGGTGACGATCGCGTCGTTGGTCATCAGGTGACCGACGTTGCGGACGAAGAGCAGTGACCGGCCCGGCAGCGTCAGTTCGCCACCCTGCGGTGTGCTGTAGACGCGGTCGGGGTTCAGGGTCCGGGTGAAGGTCTTGCCGCCCTTGCTGACCTCCTCGGCCAGATCGCCCTTGTTCAGTCCCAGCCAGTTGCGGTACCCGAGCACCTTGTCGTCGGCGTCGACGGCGGCGACCGAGTCCTCGAAGTCCATGATCGTGGTGATCGCGGACTCGACGAGCACGTCCTTGATGCCCGCCGGGTCGGTCGACCCGATCGGGGAGTCGGCGTCGACCTGGACCTCGAGGTGCAGGCCGTTGTGGCGCAGCAGGATCCCGGTGGGGGTCCCGGCGTCGCCGAGGTATCCGACGAACGCGGACGGGTCGGCGAGCGACGTGGACCCGGACGACGTGGTGATCGCGAGCGTCGATCCGTCGACGGCGAGCCCGGTGACGTCGGCCCACTTCGCGTCCTCCAGCGGGACGGCCCCGTCGAGGAAGTCCTTGGCGTAGGCGATGACCTTGTCGCCGCGGACCTTGTTGTAGGACGTGCCCTTCTCGGCACCGTCCGACTCGGGGATGACGTCGGTGCCGTAGAGCGCGTCGTACAGCGATCCCCAGCGGGCGTTGGAGGCGTTCAGCGCGAAGCGGGCGTTGAGCACGGGCACGACGAGCTGCGGGCCCGCGGTGCTGGTGATCTCGGTGTCGACACCGCTGGTGGCGATCTGGAAGTCCTCGGGCACCGGGACGAGGTAGCCGATCTCCTGCAGGAACGCCTTGTAGGCGCCCGGGTCGATCTCGCTGTTCTGGTGGTGCCAGTCGTCGATCTTGGCCTGCAGGTCGTCGCGGACGCCGAGCAGCTCCCGGTTTCGGGGCGCGAGGTCGGTGATGATGCGGCCCACGCCGTCCCAGAACGCGTCGGCGTCGACACCGGTGCCGGGGAGGGCCTCGGAGGTGATGAAGTCGTGCAGGACGCCGGCGACCTGCACTCCGCCGACGGTGACGCGTTCGCTCATGTCTCCTCTTTCGTTCGTTTCGATCCGGGCACTGATCCTACTCAGCGGTAGGAAACGAGCTGCCCACGGTGGCCGTCAGCAGCAGGGAGTCGCACCGATCGAGCAGCGCGGCACGGATCCCCGACGCACGTTCGGCCAGTTCGCGCTGGCGGGCGACGTACTCCGCCCGCCCACGCGCGGTCTCCACGGCGATCGCGGCGAACCCCAGATCGCCCAGGTCGTAGGGGCTCGCCCGCATGTCGAGCTCGCGCAGCGCGAAGGCGAGGTCGAGCGCATCGATCACCACCGCCGACCCGACCAGCACCTCGAGTTTGGCCGCCCACTTGTAGAGGTCCATGCCCGCGTGCATGCAGCCGGGCTGCTCGGTGGCGACCTGACGTGCCCGCGACAGCGGTTGTGCGTTGCGATCGGCCGCGCCACCGGTGAAGAACCGGAACGCGTCGAAGTGGGTGCAGCGGAGTCCGCGCTCCTCGACCACGGCATCGGTCTGGGCCGGCGTCAGTCGCAGCGGCGTGCCGTGCCGGCGACCGTCGGGTTCGCGGTAGACCATGGCCCACTCGTGCAGACCGAAGCAGTTCAGGCGGGCGGACCGCCCGGCCGTCGCGCGCAGGAGCGCCGCGACGTACTCGACGGTCGGCCGTCGGGCCTCGAGGTGATCGGGGTCGACGACGATCGCGTCCCCGTCGAGCAGGTAGTGCGGCCGGTCGACGTGCGGGGGACGCCCGGACAGCGCGACACCGTGTCCGGGGTGCCACCGTCGCAGGCGGGCGGGTCTGTGGTTGTAGTAGCGGAAGAGGAACCCCCACACGGGGTGCTCGGTGCCGTCCGGCAGGCGCCGCGGGTGGTCGTCGAGGAGGGCATCGACGCGTGCGGCATGGGCCGTCTGGGCGGCCGACCACTCGTCGACGCCCATCGTGCGGGCGACGACGGCGGTGGGCGCGGTGGTCATATCCGGTGGGTCTCGTCGCGGACGGTGCCGACGAACTCCTCCACGAGGTCCTCGAGCGCCACCACACCGGTCGTCCGGCCGTTGCTGTCGACGACGGTGCCCAGGTGGGCGCTCGTGCGTCGCAGCGCCGCGGTCGCCTCGTCGAGGGAAGTGTCCCCGGAGATCACCGGCAGCGGTCGGATGGTGTCGGCGCCGATGACGGTGTCCGGGCCGACGCTGTCGTCGAGGATCTCGTCGAGCACGTCCTTGAGGTGCAGGTAACCGGTGTAGGTGCCGTCGGCGCCACGCACCGGGAAGCGGGAGAACCCCGTCTCGGAGACCGCGCGTTCGATCGAGCCGAGGGTCGGACCGGACCGACCCGTGACGGGATCGGCCGCGGCGCGCACGCTGCGCAGGTCCGACAGCGGGATCGCCACCTCGGACACCGTGCGCGCGGAGTTCCGCAACGCGCGGCTCAACCTGTCGTGCTCCTCGGCGTCGAGCAGGCCCTCCTCCCGCGACTCGCCGATCATCTCGGCCAGTTCACCCGCGGAGACCGTCGCGTCCAGCTCGTCGCGGGGCTGGATGCGCAGCACGCGCAACGACAGGTTCGCGGCCAGGTTGTAGAACGCGATGAAGGGTTTCGCCAGCCGGATCCAGGCCAGGTGCACCGGGACGAGCAGCATGGCCGACCGTTCGGGACCGGCCAGGGCGATGTTCTTGGGCACCATCTCACCGAGCAGGATGTGCAGCGCGACGACCAGGATCAGCGCGATGGCGAAGCCGATGGGGTGCAGCAGTGCCTCCGGGACCCCGAGCAGGTCCATCGGCGCCTCGATGAGATGGGCGACGGCCGGCTCGCCGACGCGACCCAGCAGGATCGAACACACGGTGATGCCCAGCTGCGCGCCGGCCAGCATCAACGACAGGTCCTGACCCGCGCGGATGACGGTGCGCGCCCGGCGTTTGCCCTGGTCGACCAGCGTCTCCAGACGGTCGCGCCGCGCCGAGATAAGGGAGAACTCCGCGGCCACGAAGAACGCGTTGCCGGCGAGCAGCAGCACCGCCAGGAGGACACCCACCCCGTCGCTCATGCGTCGACCTCCCCGTCCGCATCGGTGTCGGGGAGCGCGTCGGGGTCGATGGCGGAGATGGCCACCGCGTCGACCCGCCGACCGTCCATCCGCACGACCCGTGCCCGCCATCGCGGCTCCACCGGCACCGGGTCGGGTCCGGCGTCGTCCTCGCCCTCGTGACGCTCGGGGAGGGGGACCACGTCACCCTCCGCGGCGATCCGCCC
Source organism: Williamsia deligens (assembly GCF_024171765.1). Classification (GTDB taxonomy): domain Bacteria; phylum Actinomycetota; class Actinomycetes; order Mycobacteriales; family Mycobacteriaceae; genus Williamsia_A; species Williamsia_A deligens. Next base: position 84,067 of record NZ_JAMTCI010000004.1, on the reverse strand, counting down.
CAGCAGGGCGACCACGAGTCCACCGAGGGTGTCGTAGTCACCGTCGGGGGCGTGGTACCCGGTCGCCGCGGCGAGTTCGTCGATGCGCAGCAGCCCCGAACAGATCCACCCGTCGTCGGATCGCTGCACGTCGGCCTGCTCGTCGTCGTGCTCGTCGGTCACGTCGCCGACGATCTCCTCGATCAGGTCCTCGGTGGTCACGATCCCCGCGGTGCCCCCGTACTCGTCGATGACGACGGCCACCTGCATCCCGTCGCCGCGGATGCGCGCCATGAGCGTGTCCCCGTCGAGGCTGTCGGGGACGACGGGTACCGCGCGGGCGATGTCGCCGAGGGACGTCGTCTGACGGGCCGACACCGGCAGGGTGAACGCCTGTTTGATGTGGACGAACCCGCGGATGTTGTCGAGGTCGCCGTCGACGACGACGGGGAACCGGGAGAAGCCGGTCTGCGACGCGGCGACGATGAGATCGCGGACGTCGGCGGTCTCGTCGAGGGCCTCGACGGTGGACCGCGGGGTCATCAGTTCCTCGGCGGTCCGCTCGCCGAACCGCAGCGATCGCCCGACCAGGATGGCCGTGCTCTGGTCGAGCGACCCCTCCCGCGCGGAGTTGCGCACGAGCGAGCCCAGTTCCTCGGGCGACCGTGCCGAGCGCAACTCCTCGGCGGGCTCGATGCCCAGGCGGCGCACCACCCAGTTCGCGGTCCCGTTGGTGCCGCGGATGGCCCACGAGAAGATCGACGAGAACGCCACCATCGGTCCGGCGGTCGCCCGCGCGGTGGGCAGAGGCCGTGCGATGGCCGCGTTCTTCGGGATCAGCTCACCGAGGACCATCGACAACGACGTCGCCACGACGAGCGCGGCGACGATCGACAGCACGTCGGTGAGGTCGTCACCGACACCGGCGGCCTCGAGTGCGGGACCGAACAGCTGGGCCAGGACGGGCTCGGCGATGTACCCGGTGACCAGCGTGGTGATGGTGATGCCGAGCTGTGCACCCGACAGCTGGAACGACAGCGTGCGGTGTGCCCGGGCGACCTGTCGCGCCCGTCGGTCGTCGCGGTTGTGGAGATCGGAGTCGACGGTGGACCGCTCGAGCGCGGTGAGGGAGAACTCCGCCGCGACGAACAGCGCCGTGCCCAGCGTGAGGGCGATGAAGCCCGCGAGGCTGCCGACGATGATCAGTGTCTGCGTCATCGTCACCACCCGGTCGGCAGCGGGCGCCCCTCGGCGAATCCGGCCGCCGACTGCACCCCCAGGACGACGCGCTCGTGGAGCTCGTCGAGGGTGCGGGCGCCCACGTAGGTGGCGGTGCTGCGCACACCGGAGCAGATGTGGTCGAGGAGGTCCTCGACCCCGGGACGAGTCGGGTCGAGCAGGATGCGTGAGCTCGAGATGCCCTCCTCGAACAGGCCCTTGCGCGCCCTGTCGAAGCCGCTGTCGCCGGCGGTGCGCGCGGCGACCGCCCGCTTCGACGCCATCCCGAAGCTCTCCTTGTAGGCGCGGCCCGTCGTGTCGTGGTGCAGGTCCCCCGGCGACTCGTGGGTGCCGGCGAACCAGGACCCGATCATGACGTTCGACGCACCCGCGGCCAGGGCCAGCGCGACGTCGCGGGGATGACGGACGCCGCCGTCGGCCCAGACGTGCGCGCCACGGGCTCGGGCGACCGCCGCACACTCGGCGATGGCGGAGAACTGGGGTCGACCGACGCCGGTCATCATGCGCGTGGTGCACATGGCACCGGGTCCGACGCCCACCTTGATGATGGTCGCGCCCGCGTCGAGGAGATCGGTGGTGCCCTGCGCGGACACCACGTTTCCCGCCGCGATCGGCAGACCCAGATCGGCGCCCGCCACGGCCCGCACGGCGGCGATCATCTTCTCCTGATGGCCGTGGGCGGTGTCGACGACGAGCAGGTCGGCACCGGCGCGGGCGAGCGCCGCGGCCTTGCCGGCCACGTCGCCGTTGATGCCGATCGCCGCCGCCACCCGCAGCCGCCCGTGACCGTCGGTGTTGGGCGTGTAGATGCCCGCGCGGACCGCGCCGGTTCGCGTGAGCACGCCGACCATCGTGCCGTCGGGTGCGGTGAGCACCGCCAGACCCAGGTGCTGGTCGGAGAGGGCGTCGAAGACCTTGCGGGGATCGGTGTCGATCGGGAGCGTGACGATCGCGGGATCGAGGATGTCCGACAGCCGGGCGAAGCGGTCGACGCCGGTGCACGCCGCCTCGGTCACCACGCCCAGCGCGCGGCCCTCGCCGTCGACGACGACGACCGCCCCGTGTGACCGCTTGGGCATCAACGCGAGGGCGTCGGAGACGGCGTCGTCCGGCCCGAGGGTGACCGGTGTGTCGGCGACGAGATCGCGGCTCTTGACCGTCGCGATGGACTCCGCCGCCGCCGCGGCCGGCAGGTCCTGCGGCAGGACGACGATCCCGCCCCGACGGGCCACCGTCTCCGCCATCCGCTTGCCCGCCACGGCCGTCATGTTCGCGACGACGATCGGGATGGTGGCGCCGGAGCCGTCGGTGGTGGTCAGGTCGACGTCGAACCGGGAGGCGACGTCGCTGCGCCCGGGCACGACGAAGACGTCGTCATAGGTGAGGTCGGTGGTGACCTGGTGTCCGTCGAGGAATCGCACGGCGGTGTCTCAGGCCTCCACCTCGGAGCGGTCCTCGCTCCACAGTGTGTGGAACGTGCCCTCCTTGTCGACGCGCTGGTAGGTGTGTGCGCCGAAGAAGTCGCGCAGACCCTGGGTGAGGGCGGCGGGCAGACGCTCGGACCGGAGACCGTCGTAGTACGACAGCGACGACGCGAAGGCCGGCACCGGGATGCCCAGCCCCGCCGCGGTGGTGACGACGCGTCGCCAGCTCTCCACGCCCTCCTCGACGGCGTCGCGGAAGTACGGCGCCAGCAGCAGGCTCTTCAGGTCCGGGTCCTCGTCGTAGGCGTCGCGGATGCGGTTGAGGAACTGTGCGCGGATGATGCAGCCGCCGCGCCAGATGGTGGCCATGGCACCGGGGTGCAGGTCCCAGCCGTACTCCTCGCTGCCCGCGGCGATCTGGTCGAATCCCTGCGCGTAGGCGATGACCTTCGAGGCGTACAGCGCCGCGCGGACGTCGGAGACGAACGACTCGGTGTCGGTGGGCTTCTCGCCGATCGTGCCGGCCTTGAGTCCGGTAGCCGCCGCGCGCTGCTCCAGCTCGCTGGACAGTGCGCGGGCGAACACGGCCTCACCGATCCCGGTGACGGGGACACCGAGGTCGAGGGCGGACTTCACGGTCCAGCGTCCGGTGCCCTTCTGGCCGGCGGCGTCGACGATGACGTCGACCAGCGGCTTGCCGGTCTCGGCGTCGGTCTGCGACAGGACCTCGGCGGTGATCTCGACGAGGTAGCTCTCCAGGTCGCCCGAGTTCCAGTCGCGGAAGACGTCCGCGATCTGCTCCACCGACAGCCCCAGCGCGCGACGCAGCAGGTCGTAGGCCTCGCCGATGAGCTGCATGTCGGCGTACTCGATGCCGTTGTGCACCATCTTCACGAAATGGCCGGAGCCGTCGGGACCGATGTGCGTGCAGCAGGGTTCACCGTCGACGTGTGCGGAGATGGACTCCAGCAGGGGTCCGAGCGAGTCGTAGGCCTCCTTCGGCCCACCCGGCATGATCGACGGACCCTCGAGCGCCCCGACCTCGCCGCCGGAGATGCCGGCGCCGACGAAGTTCAGGTTGCGCTCGCTCATCTCCTTCTCGCGGCGGATCGTGTCGGTGTAGAGCGAGTTGCCGCCGTCGATGATGACGTCGCCGTCCTCCATGAGGTCGGCCAGTTCGTGGATCACGGCGTCGGTCGGATCGCCGGCCTTGACCATGATCAGCACCCGTCGCGGCTTCTCCAGCGCGGCGACGAACTCCTCCATCGTCTCGGTCCGCACGAAATCGCCGTCGTCGCCGTGCTTCTCGAGCAGAGCATCCGTCTTCGCCGTGGTGCGGTTGTGGAGGGCGACCGTGTGCCCGTGGCGGGCGAGGTTGCGGGCGATGTTCGACCCCATGACGGCCAGGCCGGTGACGCCGATCTGTGCGCGCGCGGTGGTCGTGGAGTCGCCGGGGGAGCTCTGTGTCATGACCCCAGCCTATGACCTGAACACGCCGGGCAGTACGCGAGGACGTCGTTGGTCGTCGCGGTCACGCCGTGACGAGACGGGTCAGCTCCGTCAGCCAGGGGATGGCGACCGCCAGCGTCGGCAGGACGAGGATGCCCGCGGCGGCCGCGTAGGCCGCGACAGACGGCCACCGCGCCGGGCTGTCGCGGGTCAGGCGACGCACGCGGGTGAGGGTGGTCGGCCCGCCCACGGCGAGCGCGCCGCGCGGCGCGACGGAGTCCGCGCAGGCCACCAGGGCACGTCCGAGCGGTGTGGGGCCGGTCGCGCGGACGGCGTGATCGTCGGCGAGGACCTCGACGAGGAGCTGCACGGCCCCGAGCGCCGAGCGACTGCGGATGAACCGGGGGAACGCGTTGTGCACGGCGATGAACGCCTCGAGCACGAGGTCGTGGCGAGCGCGCAGGTGGGCTCGCTCATGGGTGATGACCGCCTCGAGTTCGTCGTGCGACAACCGGGCGATCACGCCCTCGCTGAGGACCACGCGCTGCCGCAGGCCGGGCAGGCAGTAGGCGATGGGCTGCTCGACGGCCAGCATGCGGACGTCGCGGGCTCGCAGCGCACCGTCGCAGTCGCGGCGGTCGAGGCGGTCCAGCAGATCGATGAGGGTGCGGTGCGCGGCACGGCGCGCCCGCGTCCGGACGCCCACGCGCACCACCGTGTACATCAGGCGGGCGCCGATGAAGAGCGTGAGCAGGAAGACGCCGACGTACACCGACCACAGCACGATCCCGAGCGAGTTGATCTCGTCGAGGGGGTTGGTGGTCGGTCGACCGTCGGGGCCGGGGACCAGCAGGTTCGCCGCGATGGCCAGTCCACAGCTGAACGCGGACAACACGGCCGCCACGGCGATCGCCTGCCAGAGGGCCATCGCCGCACGCGGGGCGTGCAGGGGCCAGGAGGCTCGCGACAGGCGTTCGGCGACGGGTCCCGCCAGGACCACGGCCATCAGCCCGAACAGCGCGGCGGTCATCGGGCGTCCTCACTGCGGTGTCGACGTCGTCCGGTCGGTGCCGGACGAGGGGTCAGATCAACTCGACCCTGCTTGTCGAGCACGTCCCACGATACCCGCCGGACCGTCACGGATCGGCGATCGTGGAGGTCGAGATCAGGAGCGGTCGGAGTCCCCACGGGCCGCTTCCAGCTCGTCGAGTGCGCGGCGGAGCGCCGCCGCCTCGTCGGCGCCGACGCGTCCGACGAAGGACACCAGGGCAGCGTGGCGGGATGTCGACTCGTCGGCCTCGCTGAGGGCGTCGACCATGAGGCTGGCGACGAGGTCCTCGCGCGGGTGCGTGGGGGAGTACTGGTGGGCGCGGTCGTCGCGGATCTGGGTGACGAGGTTCTTCTTGGCCAGGCGCTGCAGCACCGTCATCACGGTGGTGTAGGCCAGATCCCGGTCATGGGAGAGCGCGGCGTGCACCTGTCGCACGGTCAGCGGGGTGTCGCTGGACCACAGGTTGTCCATGACCGCACGCTCGAGGTCGCCCAATCCGCTCATCCTCTTGACTCTACCGACCGGACGTGCGCGTCGCGCTCCGCCCATCCGTACAGGTTGTCCGACATCACGGACCGAGCCGCCTGTGTCCGGGAACCGCTTGACCATGTTGGTAAGGATAGCCTACCTTCATCATCACGTCGGACCGCGCGAGCGTCCTGAGGGCTGCAGAGACCCCCGGTCCACGCCACGACAGGCCCCGCGCCACCCGGCGCGGGGCCTGTCGCTGTCTCGCGGGTGGACGGACCGGGAGGGTGGCTAGTCTTCGACCATGAGTGATGCGATCGACGACAGCCTCATCGGTGCCGGCCTCGACGGCGAGCTGGGTTTCCGGTACGACGTGGTCAGCGGTGACGGTTCCCGCGCTTCGTTCACCGTCGCACCCGGCCACCACCAGCCGTTCGGCATCGTCCACGGCGGCGTGCACTGTGCGCTGGTCGAGAGCCTCGCGAGCATGTCGGCCGCGCAGTGGCTGGCAGACCAGGGACTGCCGCCCCGCGTCGTCGGGGTGAACAACTCCACCGACTTCCTGCGCGCCGTCAGCGAGGGGGAGGTCACCGGCCAGGCCGTCCCGATCCACCGGGGCCGTTCCCAGCAGCTCTGGCAGGTCGACATCACCGACGGCGACGGCCGACTCATCGCGCAGGGCCGTGTCCGTCTGCAGAACCTGGACCAGCCCGCGCGCTGACACCTCCACGGCGGGGGCGTTCGCCGCGACGGGGTGCGGGGGTGCGTGGCACGATGTCGACACCCGGCGGGCCCGTCGGCGGGCAGGAGGGGCGCGATGCAGCTGACGCCGCATGAGCAGGAACGGCTGATGATCTCCTACGCAGCCGAACTCGCGCGTCGTCGACAGGGTCGCGGCCTCCGGCTGAACCACCCCGAGGCGATCGCGGTCATCACCGACCACGTCCTCGAGGGCGCCCGCGACGGCCGGTCGGTGGCCGAACTGATGACGAGCGGCCGCGAGGTCCTCGCCCGTGACGACGTGATGGACGGGGTGCCCGAGATGATCCACGACGTCCAGGTGGAGGCCACCTTCCCCGACGGGACCAAGCTCGTCACCGTCCACGAGCCGATCTCGTGATCCCCGGCGAGATCCTCTGCGCGGCCGGGGACATCGAGATCAACGCGGGGGCGGACGTCCTCGAGATGGCGGTGGTCAACGGTGGCGACCGGCCCGTCCAGGTGGGCAGTCACTACCACTTCCCCCAGGCGAACGCCGCCCTCCGGTTCGACCGCGAGGCCGCCCACGGACGTCGCCTCGACATCCCGGCGGGTACCGCGGTGCGGTTCGAGCCGGGCATCGAGATGACCGTCGCCCTGGTCCCGATCGCCGGCGCCCGCATCGTCCCGGGACTCTCGCTCGACGCGCCCGGGGCTCTGGACCGATGAGCTCGCTGGGTCGCGACCGGTACGCGCAACTGTTCGGGCCTACGGTGGGTGACCGGATCCGTCTGGCCGACACCGACCTCCTCATCGAGATCACCGAGGACCGCTGCGGCGGACCGGGTCTCGCCGGCGAGGAGGCCGTCTTCGGTGGCGGGAAGGTCATCCGTGAGTCGATGGGCCAGTCGCGTGCATCGCGCGCCGACGGCACCCCGGACACGGTCATCACCGGCGTCGTCGTCCTCGACCACTGGGGGATCGTCAAGGCGGACCTGGGGATCCGGGACGGACGCATCGTCGCTCTCGGCAAGGCCGGGAACCCCGACACCATGGACGGCGTCCACCCGAATCTCGTCATCGGGCCGAACACCGAGATCATCGCCGGGAACGGCAAGATCGTCACCGCCGGTGCGATCGACTGCCACGTCCACTTCATCTGCCCGCAGATCATGGACGAGGCGTTGAGCAACGGTGTCACCACACTCATCGGTGGCGGCACGGGCCCGGCCGAGGGGAGCAAGGCCACGACGGTCACCCCCGGCGCCTGGCATCTCGCCTCCATGATCGCGGCGACCGACCACTGGCCGTTGAACATCGCGTTGCTCGGCAAGGGGAACACCACCGGAGCCGACGCCATGTACGAGCAGATCCGCGCGGGCGCATCGGGTTTCAAGGTGCACGAGGACTGGGGGAGCACCCCCGCCGCGATCGACGCCTGCCTGCGCGTCGCCGACGAGACCGGGGTGCAGGTGGCGCTGCACTCCGACACCCTCAACGAGGCGGGATACGTCGAACAGACACTGGCCGCGATCGGTGGTCGAGGGATCCACGCCTACCACACGGAAGGCGCCGGCGGCGGGCACGCACCCGACATCATCACCGTCGCGAGCCACCCCAACGTGCTGCCGAGTTCGACCAACCCGACACGGCCGCACACCGTCAACACCCTCGACGAGCACCTCGACATGCTGATGGTGTGTCACCACCTCAACCCCAGCGTCCCCGAGGATCTCGCGTTCGCCGAGAGCCGTATCCGACCGTCGACGATCGCCGCCGAGGACCTGCTGCACGACATGGGCGCCATCTCGATGATCGGTTCGGACGCGCAGGCGATGGGACGCATCGGTGAGGTGGTCCTGCGCACCTGGCAGACCGCCCACGTCATGAAGAACCGGCGCGGCAGCCTGCCCGGTGACTCCGCCGCCGACAACAACCGCGCTCGGCGGTACGTCGCGAAGTACACGATCTGCCCGGCTGTCGCCCACGGTCTCGACCACGAGATCGGCTCGGTGGAGGTGGGCAAACTCGCCGACCTCGTGCTGTGGGACCCGGCGTTCTTCGGCGTCCGCCCGCACGTGGTGGTCAAGGGTGGTGCCATCGCCTGGGCCGCGATGGGTGACGCGAACGCCTCCATCCCGACCCCGCAACCGGTCCTCAACAGGCCGATGTTCGGGGCGGCGCCCCCCGTCGCCGCGGCGACGTCGCTGACCTTCGTCGCGCAGCAGGCCCTCGACGACGGACTCGCCGAGCGGCTCGGCGTCCGGCGCCGCCTCGCTGCGGTGAGAACCGTCCGGTCGGTCGGCAAGGCCGACATGCCCCTCAACGACGCGACCCCGGAGATCGTCGTCGACCCCGACACCTTCACCGTGCGCATCGACGGGGAGGTCTGGACCGAGCAGCCGGCGGCCAGTCTGCCCATGGCCCAACGCTATTTCCTGTTCTGACGTGCCCGCCACGACGCCGTCCGCGCACCCCGCCGGAACCCTCGCGATGCTGCTGACCCTCGCCGACTCACGGTTGCCGGTCGGGGGCCACGTGCACTCCGGCGGGGTCGAGCAGGCGATCGCCGACCGTCTCGTCGTCGACGCCGCCGGTCTCGAGGTCTATCTGCGACGACGGGTCGCCACCGGCGCGCTGGTCGCCGCGTCCGTCGCCGCCGCGGTGGCCGATGGTCGACTGCATCCCGCTGCGGCGCAGTGCGAAACCGACGCCCGCACCCCGTCGTCGGCGGCGCGGGCCGCGTCGTACGCCCAGGGTCGCGGGATGCTGCGTCTGGCCCGCCGGCGCTGGCACGGTCACGATTTCGCCGATCACCTGCCGCGAACCCATCTGCCCGTCATCGCCGGCACGGTCGGTGGGCTGTGCGGGATGTCCGGACACGACGTCGCGGTGGTGCACGTCTACACCGCCATGACCGGCTCGGCGACAGCCGGTCAACGACTCCTCGCCCTCGACCCGGCCGACGTCACGATGATCACCATGGACCTGGCGCCGCTGTGCGAGAGCGTGGCCGCAGCCGCCGCGTCCGAGCTCGCCGACCTCTCGGACCCGATCTACGACGTCCTCGCCGAACGTCACGAACGTCGCGACATGCCCCTCTTCGCGTCGTGATCCCCACGACCGCAACCCATCACGAGCACACCGCGGTGTGCAGACGAGGACGGTGCCCCCAGTGCCCCCGCATCTGATCGACGGCCAGCCCCACTCCCACGCCCCCGACCGCCCGCGCCGTGCCCGTCAGCCGGGGGAGGCGTTGCGCGTCGGCATCGGCGGGCCGGTCGGATCCGGGAAGACGGCGCTGGTGGCGGCGCTGTGCCGTCAGCTCCGCGAGGAGCTGTCGGTGGCCGTGCTGACCAACGACATCTACACGACGGAGGACGCGGACTTCCTGCGTCGCAACGCCGTCCTGCCCGACGAGCGCATCACCGCGGTGCAGACGGGTGGTTGCCCGCACACCGCCATCCGGGACGACATCACCGCGAACCTCGACGCCATCGACGACCTGGTCGCCGAGAACCCGCCGTTGGACCTGATCCTCGTCGAGTCCGGGGGTGACAACCTGACCGCGACCTTCTCCACCGGCCTGATCGACGTCCAGATCTTCGTGATCGACGTCGCCGGCGGTGACAAGGTGCCCCGCAAGGGTGGTCCGGGGGTCACCTTCTCCGACCTGCTGGTCGTGAACAAGACCGACCTCGCGCCGATGGTGGGTGCGGACCTGTCGGTGATGGAGCGGGACGCCGCCGCCGTGCGCGGGGATCGCCCGACCGCCCTGATCTCGTTGACCGACGATCCCGCCGCCACGACGGTGGTGGCCTGGGTGCGCGACCGTCTCGCCGAGGTCCAGACCCCGGCGTAGCGGATGCGCACGCAGGTACATGTGGTCGGACGAGCCGGTCGCGCGCCGTGGTCCCACGCCGTCGGCGGTCTGGCGGTCCGCCGGACAGGTGTCGACACGCTCTTGCTCGTGTCCACGGCCGCGACGCCGCTGGGGGGTGACCACATCGACATCCGCGTCGAGCTGGAGCCCGGCGTGCGGCTGTGCATCGGCTCCGTCGCCGCGACGATCGCCCTCCCGTCGCGTCACGACCCCTACTCGGCCGCGACCTGGACGCTGACCGTCGCCGACGACGCCGAGCTGCACGTGGTCCCGCAACCCACCGTGGTCGCCGCGGCGGCCACACACGAGACCACGACGACGCTCACCGCGGCCGGATCGTCGGTCGTGCGGGTCGAGGAACGCGTACAGCTCGGGAGATACGGCGAGGCCGGTGGGTCGTGGTCCGGGAGGCTCGTCGTCGACGTCGACGGGGTCCCGGCGCTCCGCCACCGACTCGACCTGGGCGACGATGCGGTCGCCGGGGCCGGTCACCGGGCCCTGCTGAGCTCCCTGCAGCACCCCGACACCCGCGACGGCGCGGTCGCGCCGACGGCGATGGCGACCCGGATGGCGCTGGCGGCCGGCGCCGGGCTCACCACCGCGCTCGGGAGGACGGTCGCCGACGCCGAGCGGGCGGCGGCGACCATCCCGTCCTGATCAGCCCGAGGCGCGGGCGGTGTCCTTCGCATCGGTGTTCGCATCGGCGTCGGTGGTCGAGTCGACGTCGACGCCCGGCGTGGTCGGCTCGGGGTCGGGCTCGGCGATCGCCGGGATGGGCGGCTCGCCGTCGAGCTTGTTCTCCGACTCCAGGTGCTGCAGGTGGTCCATCGCGGTGCGGGCGTACACCTGCTGCTCGGTGACGGTCAGCTGCGAGCGGCCCCAGGTGCTGAACGCGACGGCCCAGTCGATGATCGTCGAGAGGCGGCTGCGGAAGCCGACGATGTACACCAGGTGCAGCGCCAGCCACCCCATCCAGGCGAAGAAGCCCTCGGTCTCGAAACGCTTCTGCGTGAACGGGATCGGGACACTCATCACGGCGCTGAACCGTGACACCGTCGCCATCGAGCCCTTGTCCTTGTACTTGAACGGCGTGCGCTGGTCCGGTGACTGCCCCTTGAGGCCTGCGACGATCGCGTCGGCCGCATAACGACCGCCCTGGATGGCGCCCTGGGCCTGACCCGGCACGTTCTCGACCGACATCATGTCGCCGACGACGAACACCTCGGGGTGATCGGCGATCGACAGGTCGGGGTTGACCTTGACCCGGCCGGCGCGGTCGAGCTCGACCCCGGTCTGCTCGGAGAGCTGCTTGCCGAGGGGGCTCGCCGCGACACCGGCGGACCACACCTTGCACTGCGACTCGATGCGGCGGGTGGTGCCGTCCTTCTCCTTGACGGTCAGACCGTCGTAGTCGAGGTCGACGACCATCGCGTTGAGCTGGATCTCGACACCGAGCTTCTCGAGCCGGTGTGCCGCCTTGGTGCCGAGGTTCTCACCCATCGGCGGCAGCACCGCGGGCGCGGCGTCGAGGAGGATGACCCGGGCCTGGGTGGGGTCGATGTTGCGGAACGTGTCCTTGAGCGTCTTGTCCGACATCTCCGCGATCTGCCCGGCGAGCTCGACGCCGGTCGGTCCGGCGCCGACGACGACGAACGTCAGCAGCCGGGCGCGCTCGTCGGGGTCGTCGGAGAGCTCGGCCTGCTCGAAGGCACCGAGGATCCGACCGCGGAGTTCCAGCGCGTCGTCGATGGTCTTCATGCCGGGCGCGAACTCGGCGAAGTGGTCGTTGCCGAAGTAGGACTGTGCGGCACCCGCGGCGATGATCAGGCTGTCGTACGGGGTCTCGGTCATGCGGGTCAGCAGCCGCGACGTGACGACCTTGCGCTCGACGTCGATCGTCTCGACGTCGCCGAGGAGCACGGTCGCGTTCTTCTGGCGACGCAGCACCTGACGGGTCGCCGGGGCGATCTCGCCCTCGCTGACGATGCCCGTCGCGACCTGGTAGAGCATCGGCTGGAACAGGTGGTGGGTGGTGCGGGCGATCAACGTCACCTCGACGTCGGCCTTGCGCAGTCGCTGCGCGCCGAACAGGCCGCCGAATCCGGACCCGATGATCACCACGCGATGCGGGCGCCGTGCCTCGGTGGAAGCGTTCATGCGGTGCTCCTGTCAAACAATCGCTGGTGGCAGCCGGGCGGTCCTGGTGTCGTGACGGGCTGTGATGTCACGACGTCGACGGTGCCGTCCGCTCTGGGGTCAACGGTAGTCAATGGGAGGGCGGCCCATGCGCCGAGCCCACAGACCGGCCGGGGTGTCTCAGGCGATCAGGTGCGCGTGTCGGGACCGGCGCGGTGCCCGGGCGGGGTCCCCGGCCTCCCAATCCGCGCGGAGGATCTCGTACTCGACCTCGCCGCGCTCGTATCCGTCGATCGCCCGGTCGTCGGTCTGGTGCAGGGCGGCGAGCCGCATGCCCGCCTTCTCCATGACCCGCCGGGACGCGGCGTTGACGGCCATGGTGCCGGCGAAGACGCGCGCGGTGGGGCCGTTCTCGAACGCGTGCCGGACGACGGCCACCGACCCGTCGGTCCCGTACCCGAGGCCCCAAGCGGTCCGCCGGAGTCGGTAGGCGAGCTCGAGTTCGGGCACTGCGCTGTGCCGCGGCGACCGCAGGGCGAACCACCCGACGAAGGTTCCGGTGCGACGTTCATGGGCCATCCACATCCCGGCCCCCTGGCGGGCGGCGAACGCCGCGAGCGCCCGGGGGACCACCCAGTCGGCGATGGTCTCGACGGGCGTGGGGGCCCCACCGGAGACGTAGCGCATCACCTCGGGGTCACCGTCCAGCTCGACGAGGGTCCCGACGTCGGCCTTGGTCACCGGTCGCAGGACGAGGTGCGGGGTGTCGATGAGGATGGCGCACCTCCCGCCCGGCGACGGGGCGACCGCCCGCCGGACGCCCGTGAAGTGCGTTCATCCTAAGGGGGCGAGGGCGTGGGAGACACGCCTTGTCGGTCGTGTCGCACGACCTCCGGGCGTCGGCCTTTCCGCGCCCGACGTCCGTGGGGCGACGCCGTCGATCAGTGACCGAGCTGGTGACGCAGCACGGGCTCCAGGGTGGGCATGCGGAACGTGTGACCGAGGTCGGTCAGGACCCCGGGGACGACCCGCTGGTCGGCCAGGGCCAGTGAGCGGGCGCCGGTGCGGGTGAGCAGGAGCTCGGGTGCGATCGCGGGGACGGGCAGCACCGTGGGCCGGTGCAGGACGTGCCCCAGGGTGGCGGTGAACTCGCTGTTGCGCACGGGGTTCGGGGCCACGGCGTTCACCGGACCGTCGAGCCGGTCGTCGAGGGCCGCGCGGTAGAAGACGTCGCACACGTCGTCGACGCCGATCCAGGACAGCCACTGTCGGCCGTTGCCCAGGCGACCACCGAGGCCGGCGGTGAACAGCGGACGCAGCAGCGCGAGCATCCCGCCGTCGGCGGCCTGCACCACACCGGTCCGGATGACGGGGACCCGGACGCCGGCCTCACGGGCGGGGCCGGTCGCGTCCTCCCAGTCGCGGACGATGTCGGCCACGACGCCGTCGCCGGGCGGGCTGGTCTCGGTCAGTTCCTCGTCGCCGCGGACGTCGCCGTAGTAGCCGATCGCCGACCCGGCCACCACGACCGACGGCCCCCGGCCGCTCGCATGGGCGTCGGCCACGACCTCGCAGAGCAGGCGGGTAGGTCCGACGCGGCTGTCGCGGACCGCGGCGACGTGGCCGTCGGTGAACCGGCCGGCGATCGACGCCCCGGCCAGGTGCACCAGCACGTCGAGACCGTCGAGCAGGTCGGAGTCGGGGGCATCGGGATCCCAGCGGCGCTCGTCGGGACCCGAGGGGTCGCGTCGGACCAGCGAGACCACCTGGTGTCCGCCGGTGGTCATCAGCGCGGCCAGGGACCGACCGATGGTCCCCGAGGCTCCCGTGATGCCGATGACCAGCGGGTCCGGCGCGAGCTCGCGTGCCCACGCCTGGGTGGTCATGTCGTCGGCCAGCTGGCGGTGGCGGTAGTCGAACATCGACGACAACGCGAACCCGGGGACCCGTGTCTCGACGTGGTCGATGATGCGGGTGTGGTCGGCGTCGACCGCCTCGAACCGGTGGGTGTGCGTCCAGGGTGTGACGAGGCGCAGCGGCAGGTTGGTCAGCTTGTCGACGAACTGGTGCGGCGGGTGGTAGCCGGACGGGAGGTGGGACGCCACCCACTCCATGCCGCCGGGCAGCGCGAGGACCGCGCGGCCGTCGCGGATCGACGTCGCCTCCGACTTCAGCCCGATCGGGGACCCGGGCGGTGTCAGGCGGCGGAACGCGCCCGGACGTTCGTGCCAGGCGAACACGTCGTCGATGGCGCCGGGGACGACCGAGGTGCGGGAGATGCTCACGCGTTCCACAGTAGGCGTGGAGGGTCCGGACCCGGGTGAACAGCGTCACGCCCATCCGTGGGTCGGCAGGCTCCGAACAAGGGAGGTCACGCGTGCCGATACTGTGCGAGACCGTTCCGCCTATCCGGGCGACCCGGCACGCGAGACGATGTGGAAGGCGAGGAACGCGGTGATCACCGAGAACACGGTGCGACGCGATACGACGGTGGCTGTCGTCGGGTCGGGCGTCTCCGGACTCACGGCCGCGCACGTGCTGCGGTCCACCCACCACGTCACGCTGTTCGAGGCCGACACGCGACTCGGTGGCCACGCGCACACCCATCAGGTCCCCGGGCCCGACGGCGACATCGCGGTCGACACCGGGTTCATCGTCCACAACGAAGAGACGTACCCGCTGCTGCGTCGACTGTTCGACGAGCTCGGTGTGGCCACCCAGCCCACCGAGATGAGCATGAGCATCCGCGATCCCCGGGGCGGTCTCGAGTACGCCGGCGGACGGGGCGCGGGCGGGATCCTCGCCCAGCCGTGGCGCCTGGCCGATCCCCGGTTCGTCGGGATGCTCGTGCAGATCAAGCAATTCCATCGCGCCGCGGCCCGATTCCTCGACGAGTCCGACGACACCGACCTGACCACCTTCGGCGACTTCCTCGCCGGCCACCGGTTCGGGACCTTCTTCCGGCGTCACTACGCCGTCCCCCTGGTGTCCTGCGTGTGGTCGTCGGGCACGGGCAGTGCTCTGGACTATCCCGCCCGCTACCTCTTCGCTTTCCTGCGCAACCACGGGATGCTGTCGGTGACCGGTTCGCCGCAGTGGTTCACCGTGACCGGCGGCTCGAACGAGTACGTCCGCCGTGTCGCCGCCGGCCTCGACGAGGTCCGCACCGGGTGCCCGGTCACCCGTGTCAGTCGTACCGACCCTGACGCCGCGGGCGGCGTGCTCGTCACCGACGCGCACGGGGCGACCCAGCGCTTCGACAAGGTCGTGATCGCCACGCACCCGGACCAGGCTCTCGGGATGCTCGCCGATCCCGACGCGGACGAGAAGGCGGTCCTGTCGGCGTTCCGCTACTCACCCAATCAGGCCGTACTGCACACGGATACCACGATGCTGCCGCGCAGTCCCCGCGCCCGTGCGTCGTGGAACTACCTCGTGCCCACGGACGCCCCCGGCGTCGACAGCCCGCCTGTGGTGACCTACTGGATGAACCGCCTGCAGGACCTCCCGGGCGACACCGACTACCTGGTGACCCTCAACGCCACCGATCGCATCGACCCGGCCTCGATCATCGCGGTGATGGACTACGCCCACCCGCTGTACACACCCGCCGCCGTCGCCGCGCAGACCGCCCTGCCCGAGATCGGTTCGGACGTCACCGCTTTCGCCGGCGCCTATCACGGGTGGGGGTTCCACGAGGACGGGTGTCGTTCGGGGGTGGCCGCCGCAGCCCGTCTCGGTGTCCGATGGTGACCGCGTCCACGGCCGTGACGATCCCCGACCTGCCGGCGGTGGTGATCGGCGAGGTCGGCCATGCCCGGACCGAGCCCGTCGCGCACCGGTTCCGTCACCGCGCCTACCAGTGGCTCGTCGACCTCGACGCGCCTGTCGAGATGCCGCGTCTCCTCCGGCCGTTCGCCCGTTTCCGTGCCGCCGACCACCTCGGTGGGCGGGGCGGGGGACCGGAGGCGATCCGCGCCGACGTGGAGCGGTTCGCCGCAGCGCAGGGCGTCGACCTCCCGCGCGGCTCGCGCATCCTGATGCTCGCCAACGCCCGGGTCCTCGGTTACGTCTTCGACCCGCTCAGCGTGTTCTGGTGCCTGGGTCCCGACGGGGACGTCGTGTGCCTCGTGGCGGAGGTGCACAACACCTACGGCGAACGAACCGCCTACCTCCTGCATCCCGATCGGGACGGCCGCGCCCGCACCGACAAGACCTTCTACGTGTCCCCGTTCAACGACGTCTCCGGCAGCTACCGGATGCGCTTCGGCATGGACCGCGACCGGGTCGAGGTCACCATCACCCTCGAGCGGCCGGGACAGGCGCCGTTCCATGCGGTGTTCGGCGGGACACCGCGCCGCGCGACGCCGGCGCGGGTCCTCGCGACCGTGCTCACCATGCCCCTCATGCCCCAGCGCGCCCGCGCGCTCATCACCGTGCACGGCGTCTGGCTGTGGTTGCGGCGGTTGCCGATCGTCCCCCGACCCGAACACGTACCCACCCAGGAGGTCCAGAGATGACCGGACACGCCGATCCGTTCACCGCCCGCCGCCCGATCGTGGCCGGCACCTTCGTCAAGGTGCCCATCGCGCGCATGCTCATGGACTACGCCATCGGCAAGGCGCCCGTGCGGGTGCGGTTCCCCGACGGCACGGTGCGCGGGGCGGGTGGCCCGGACAGCGAGATGCTGGAGATCGTCCGCCCGAGGGCCTTCTACGACCGCATCAGCCACCACCCGAAGATCGGTCTCGGCGAGGCCTACATGGCCGGTGACTGGCGGGCTGCCCCGGGCAGCGACCTCGGCGCGGCCCTCACACCGTTCGCCGAGCGGATGACATCACTGGTACCGGAGCCGCTCTGGAAGCTCCGCGCGATCGTCGACCGTCGGATCCCGGCCGCCACCGAGAACTCGCGTGAGGGGTCCCGCCGGAACATCGGTGCCCACTACGACCTCAGCAACGACATGTTCGCGTCCTTCCTCGACCCGACGATGTCCTACAGCGCAGCGAAGTTCGACGAGTCGCAGGACTTCGCCCGGCAGGACCTCGAGGCGGCGCAGCTCCGCAAGATCGACGCCGTCCTCGACATGGCCCACGTCGGGCACGAGACGCGTCTGCTGGAGATCGGCAGCGGGTGGGGTGCCCTCGCCATCCGTGCCGCCCAGCGGGGCGCGCGGGTCACGACCGTCACCCTCTCGACCGAACAACTCGCGCTGGCCCGCACCCGCATCGCCGAGGCCGGTCTCACCGACCGCATCGACATCCGCCTGCAGGACTACCGCGACGTCACCGGCGAGTTCGACGCCATCGTCAGCGTCGAGATGATCGAGGCCGTCGGCGAGGAGTACTGGCCCACCTACTTCTCCGCACTCGACACGCTGCTCGCCCCCGGCGGCACGGTGGCGATCCAGGCGATCCTCATGTCGCACAGCAGGATGCGCGCCACCCGCCGCTCGTTCGGGTGGATCCAGAAGTACATCTTCCCCGGCGGACTCATCCCGTCACTGGAGGCCATCGACGAGACGCTCGCGGCCCACACGGACCTCGTCCGCACCGACCGCAGCGAGCTCGGCGCGCACTACGCCGAGACGCTGCGTCGGTGGCGTCACCGGTTCATCGAGTCCTGGGAGACCGGCGGCGCCGACCGCACCGGTTTCGACGAGACGTTCCGACGGATGTGGGAGTACTACCTCGCCTACTGCGAGGCGGGCTTCGCCTCCGGGTACCTCCAGGTCAGTCAGCTGCAGTTCCGCCGCCGCTGACCCCGAACGTCCGCCGACCGGGTCGTCGGAGGCCGTCGATAGTGTGTCCGCATGTCCAGTGATGTCGCGACCGTGTCCCTGCAGCTGCGGTGGGGCGACATGGACGGCAACAACCACGTCAACAACGTGATGATCACGCGGTTGTTCGAGGAGTCGCGGGTGCGCGCATCCCGCACGCTCCTGGCGAGCGATCCGGCCGGCAGCGACGGCCGCGAGCTGCTCGAGGGTGGGCTCGTCGTGGTGCGACAGGAGGTCGAGTACCTCGCCACCATGCCGTACACCGAGGACGACGTCACCTGCTCGGTCTGGCTCAGTCGGGTCGGGCGCACGTCGTTCGACTTCTCGGCGCGCCTCGTCGGGGTCGACGGCACCGCGTACGCACAGGCCGAGACGACACTGGTCCGCGTGGACGACTCCGGCCGCCCGTCTGCGCTCCCGGACGCCGTCGTCGCCACCATGACCGGTCGCACACGGGAGCCCCTGGCGTTGCGCAGCCGCTCGGGCCTCCGGGCCTGACCCGTGCTGACGCTGCACCGGTCGCCTCGCACCGACGTCCTCGCGGATGCGCTCGGGTCGATCCTGCTGCAGCCGTCGGGCGACCCGTTCACCCCCGAGGTCGTCGCGGTGCCGGCGAAGGGTGTCGAGCGATGGCTCGCCCAGCGTCTCGCGCAGACCCTGGGGGCCACCCCCGGCAGCGGTGACGGGGTGGCCGCGAACATCGACTTCCGATCGGCGGCGGACCTCGTCGACGGGATCCTCGCGGCCGTGCGCGGTCATCGCATGCCCGACGACCCCTGGGCCACCGCGCGCGTCCGCTGGCACCTCGTCGACGTGCTCGACGAGTGCGCGTCCCTGCCGGAGTGCGCGGTCCTGGCCCGGCACCTCGGTGTGGGGGAGGGGCACGTCGACGCCCACCGTGCCGGCCGTCGATGGACCACCGCCGACCACCTCGCCCGTCTCTTCCGCTCGTATGCGGCGTCCCGGCCCGCGATGGCCGGCGCGTGGACCCGCGGTGACGACCACGACGGCATCGTCGCGCCCGACTCCGCGACCCGGCGGATCGACGACGACCTCCGCTGGCAGCCGGTGGTGTGGCGTGCCCTGCGCGACCGGATCGGTGTCCCGTCGCCCGCCGAGATGCTCGACGACCTGTGCGGGCGCATCCGCGCCGAACCCACCGTGCTCGACCTGCCCGAGCGCCTGTCGCTGTTCGGGCCCACCCGGCTGACGACCCAGCAGCTGGCGGTGCTCTCGGCCGTCGCCGCCCACCGCGACGTCCACGTCTTCCTCCCGCACCCGTCCGACGACCTCTGGCGATCGGAGGCCGGTTCCGACACGGTCCGCCGGAGCTCGCTGCGACGGGCCGTCTCGCCACACCCGTTGCCGGCCAGCCTGTCCCGCGAGGTGCGCGAGACACGCCACCGGCTCGCGCCTGTCGTCGACGCCGATGTGCACCACCCCCTGACCGCGCCGAGACCGGACACGCTGCTGGGCCGTCTGCAGTCGGGGATCGAGGCGAACGAGGCACCGG
Source organism: Williamsia deligens (assembly GCF_024171765.1). GTDB lineage: Bacteria > Actinomycetota > Actinomycetes > Mycobacteriales > Mycobacteriaceae > Williamsia_A > Williamsia_A deligens. The sequence goes on along the minus strand of NZ_JAMTCI010000004.1, from coordinate 64,447 downwards.
TGTCGGGATCCGCGTCCGCCGACGGCACCGTGACCGTGCACGCCTGTCACGGTCCCGCCCGTCAGGTCGAGGTCGCCCGCGACGTGATCGTGCGGATGTTCGCCGAGGACCCCACGCTCACCCCGCGCGACGTCATCGTCATGTGCCCGGACATCGAGCTGTTCGCGCCGCTCGTCGCGGCGTCGTTCGGTCAGGACGCCACCACCCATCCCGCCCACCAGCTCCGGGTCCGACTGGCCGATCGGGGGCTCGCCGCGACCAATGCCGTCCTCGACACCGTGGTCGCCGTCGTCGGACTGGCGGGCGGGCGCATCACCGCCGGGGACATCGCGGATCTGGCCGCGCGCGAGCCGGTGTCGCGCCGGTTCGGCTTCGACGACGACGCCCTCGACCGCATCGACGACTGGCTCGAACGGGGCGGTGTGCGATGGGGGCTCGGTCCGTCGCAACGCGCGGCGTTCGGACTGGAAGGCTTCCCCCAGAACACGATGGAGACCGGTGTCGACCGCCTCGCCCTGGGCGTGGCCGCCGACGAGATGGACGGATGGATCGACCGGGCCCTGCCACTGTCGGACATCGAGAGCACCGACGTGGACCTCGTGGGCCGCTTCATCGACTTCGTCGATCGCCTCGAGAGGTGCGTCGACGACCTGTCCGGCGTGCACACCGCGGTCGAGTGGCGGGACGCGGTGGCGCGCGTCGTCACCGATCTCACCGAGAGCGATCGCGCGCAGGCGTGGCAGACCGCCCGGGCGATCGCCGAGATCGACACCGCGTTCGACCACGCGGGCACCCTCACCCTGCGCCGGGCGGACGTCACCGCCCTGCTCGACGACATGGTCGCCGCACGTCCGACCCGCGCCAACTTCCGCACCGGCGAACTCACCGTGTGTTCGATGGTCCCCATGCGGTCGGTGCCGCACCGGGCCGTCGTCCTCCTCGGCCTCGACGACGACACCTATCCGCGCGCCACCCGGGCCGACGGCGACGACGTGCTGGGGCGCGATCCCGTGGTGGGGGAACGTGATCCGCGCGCCGAGGACCGACAGCTGCTCCTGGACACGATCATGTCCGCGACCGACCGGCTGGCGGTGTGCTTCACCGGGACCGACCCCGTGTCGGGACTGCGTCGGCCACCGTCGGTGCCGGTGAGCGAGGTCGTCGACACCCTGGTCACGCTCGTGGGTGCGGACGGCCCCGACGCGATCGTCCGACGCCACCCACTGCACGCCTTCGACCCCGCGTCGTTCACCGTCGACGGCGGAGACCTCGATCCCGCTGCGCCCCGGCCCTTCTCCTACGACACCGTCGCGCTCGCCGGCGCCCGCGCGCTGACGGGCCCGTCGGAGGGGACACTCACCTTCGACCGCACCCCGATCCCGCTGCCCGCCGACGTCCGCGGCGCAGACGTCGACCTCACCGACCTCATCGCGTTCCTCGAACACCCGACCCGCGGCTTCCTGCGGCAGCGTCTGCACACCGGTGTCCCCGAGGCCGACGACGTCCTGCCCGACACCATGTCGGCGGACCTCGACTCGCTGGACCGGTGGGGGATCGGCGAACGCATCCTGTCCCGCCGCCTCGACGGCGTCGACCTCGCGACCCTGCGCAACATCGAGATCCGTCGGGGGATGCTGCCGCCCTTCGCGTTCGGCCGCCGTGCCCTCGACGACATCGTCGACCTCGTGGACCGGATCGTGGCCGCGGCCGGGCCGGAGGCGCAGGCCCCGCGCGTCACGGTCGACGTCGATGTCGCTCTCCCCGACGGCCGTCGGCTCACGGGCACCGTCGACTCGCTGCGCCCCGGCGACGGCGGACTGCGGGCGGTGACCGCGTCCTTCTCGCGCCTGTCGGCGAAGCGACGCATCGCCGCGTGGGCCACCGTGCTCGCGGCGGCCGCGTCCGTCCCCGAGGTCATCGGTGCGCGCACCGTCGGCCGCGGACGCGGCAGTCGGATCAGCGTCGCCGACCTCGCGGTCCCCGACGATCCCGCGGCGTTGCTGGCCGATCTCGTCGCCCTGCGGGACCGCGGACTGACCGAGCCGTTGCCCGCGCCCGTCGCCGCGACCGCGGTCTACGCCGAACGTCGTGGGTCCGGTGCCGACCACGACACCGCGATCGAGGCCGCCCGCGCCGAGTACCAGAGCCGGTACGGGGAGCACACCGACCGGTTCGAGCAGTACGTGTTCCCCGGCGGTTTCGACGAGATCGCCACCGCGGACGCCGATCTGCGTGACATCGCCGCCCGCATCTGGCAACCGCTGACCGCCCACGAGACGACGACGGTCCGATGACCCGGCGCACCGCCCCCGACGACACCCGTCCCTTCACCCTCGCCGACTCGCTCCCCACGGGCACGACGGTGCTCGAGGCCTCCGCGGGGACGGGCAAGACGCACGCCATCGTCGCCCTGGCGGCCCGCTACATCGCCGAGGGCGTACCGGTCGAGTCGTTGCTCCTCGTGACCTTCAGCCGCATGGCCACCGCCGAACTCCGGGAGCGCACCCGCGAGCGTCTGCGGTCCCTCGCAGCAGGTCTCGCCGATCCCTCTGCCTCCGACGACGACCTGGTGGCCGTCGTCGCCGCCGCTCCCGACGACGAGCTCGACCGCCGTCGGGAGCGGATCGCGGCCGCCCTCTCCGACTTCGATGCGGCCACCGTGAGCACCACCCACACCTTCTGCTCGCGGATGCTCGACGCGCTCGGCATCGCAGGCGACCGGGAGGAGGGACTCACCCTGGTCGAGGAGGTCGACGACCTCGTCGACGAGGTCGCGGGCGACGTCCACCTGAAGTGGTTCGCGACCACACCGCCGCCGTTCTCGTCCGACGTCGCACGCACCATCGCGCGCGCCGGGGTCCGCCAGTCCGCGGCACGCGTCCTCCCCGACGACGCCGACGAGGGCACCGAGGAGGCGGTGCGGGCCCGGTTCGTGTCCGTCGTGCGTCGAGAGGTGCAGCGACGCAAACGGATGGCGCGGATCCGTGACCACGACGAGCTGCAGTCGCTCCTGCGCGACGTGGTGTGCGACCCGGTGCACGGCGAGGCCGCCTGCGCGCGTATCCGCGACCACTTCCGTGCCGTTCTCGTCGACGAGTTCCAGGACACCGACCCCGTCCAGTGGGAGATCCTGCGGCGCTGCTTCCACGGACACGTCGCGTTGACCCTCGTCGGCGACCCGAAGCAGTCGATCTACAAGTTCCGCGGCGCCGAGGTGCTGGCCTATCTCGAGGCCTCACGGGTCGCCGACCAGAACCGTCGGCTGACCACCAACTGGCGCACCGACGCCGACCTCGTGACCGCCCTCGACCACCTGTACGGCGGTGCCGAACTCGGACACCCGGACATCGTCGTGCGGGGTGTCGAGGCACGACATCAGGCCTCACGGATCGACGGCGTGCAGCCTCTGCGCCTGAAGGTGCTGCGCCGCACCGGACACGGGCCCATGAAGTCGGACCTGCCCGCGCTCGACGCACTGCGGTCGTCGGTGGTGCGCGACGTCGCCGACGACATCGCGGCGCTGCTCGCCGATCCGCCCGTCCTGTCCACCCCGCAGGGGGAGCGGCCGGTCCGACCGTCGGACATCGCCGTCCTCGTCCGCACACGCAAGGTGATCGAGCCGCTGCAGGCGGCACTGCGCGCCCACGGTGTCGCATCTGTCGTGGGTGCCGGTGTCAGCGTCTTCACCACCGACGCCGCCCGCGACTGGTTCCACCTCATCCGTGCGCTGGAACAGCCCACCCGGGCCGATCGAGTCGCACTCGCCGCCCTCACACCGTTGCTCGGGTGGTCGCCCGCCGAGGTCGCGGCGTCCGACGGCCCGCCCGTGGACGCGGCCGACCTCGTCGTCGACCTCGCCGAGACGGTGGAGCGGTCCGGGTTCGCGGCGATGGTCGAGCGGCTCACCCTGCGCCGAGGCCTCTACGCCCGGGTGCTCTCGACCCACGACGGTGAGCGCGCGATGACCGACCACCTGCACCTCGCGTCGCTCTGCCACCGTCACATGGTGACCGAGCGCGCCGGTCTGGCCGGGCTGTCCCGGTGGTTCTCCGAACGGCTGGAGGACCCCGCGGTCGGGGACCAGGCGGAGCAGAGTCGTCGGCTGGACCGCGACGCGCACGCGGTGACGATCATGACCGTGCACGGCAGCAAGGGTCTGGAGTTCCCGATCGTCCACGTCCCGTTCGGCTGGGACGCGGCGAGGATGCCCAAGCCGCAGACGCTGGAGTTCCACGACGAGCAGAACCGTCGGGTCCTGGACGTCGGCGGACCGGACGCACCCGGGTACGCCCGTCGGCAGGCCGAGGCCGACGCCGAGGACTTCGGCGAGGAGCTGCGCCTGTTCTACGTGGCCGTCACCCGGGCCCGCTCCGCGGTGACCCTGTGGTGGGCACCGGGATCGTCGGCGAGACGCTCACCCCTGCACCGTCTGCTGTTCGCGCGTCCCGGCGCCCGCGCCACCGGACCCGACCCGGCACCGTCGTCGGCGATCCCCGCCGACGCCGAGGTGATGGACCACCTGAGCACCTGGGCGGCCGGGGCGCCTGTGCCGATCACCGTGTCGCACGCCGGATCCGATGCCGCCGACACCGTCGTCGCCGACGACACCACCGCCGACGGTCCGCCGACGTTGTGTGCCGCGCACCTCGACCGCACCATCGACGCCGGCTGGCGCCGCACGTCGTACACCGCACTCGTCGCGGCAGCGCACGACCGTCCCTCGGCACCGGGTGTGGCCACCGAGCCCGATCCGCTGACCGTCGACGACGAACCGTCCGAGGAGACGACGGACGCCGCCGACGCCGCATCCACGACGCCCGAGACGGACGACGACACAGGGGATCTCGTCCTCCGGTCGCCGATGAACGGGCTGCCGTTCGGTGCGGCGTTCGGGACCCTGGTCCACACGGTCCTCGAAGACGTCGACACCGACGCCGACGACCTGCGCGCCGAGGTCCTCCGCATCACGGCGCCCGCAGTCGCGGCGTCCGGGCTCGACGCCGACCTCGACCGCCTCGTCGATGCCCTCCTCGCCGTCCTCGACACCCCGCTGCACCTCCCCGAGACCGGCACCCCGGGCGTGCGACTCGCCGACATCCCCATGCGACGTCGCCTCGCCGAGGTCGACTTCGAGTTCCCCCTCGCCGCCGGCAGCGGAGCCGTCGCGGCGATCGCGGACCTGATGGACCGCCACCTGCCACAGGACGATCCGATGCGGGCCTACGCACCGGTGCTGCGCGAGCTCGGCGACCCCGAACTGCGCGGGTACCTCACCGGCAGCATCGACGGGGTGCTCGGCGTCCCCGTCGGATCCGCGGTCAGATACCTCGTCGTCGACTACAAGACGAACCGCGTGGGCCCGGGCGATCTGTCCGCGCTCGACTACCACGCGGAGGCGATGACCGCCGAGATGATCCGTTCGCACTATCCCCTCCAGGCGATGCTCTACGCCGTCGCGCTGTACCGCTATCTGCGGTGGCGTCTGTCCGATGCGGACGCGCAGGATCACCTCGGCCCGATCCTGTACCTGTTCGTGCGCGGGATGGCGGGTGCGCAGACGCCGCCGGGTGTCGGGGTGGTGCGGTGGGATCTGCCGGGCACCCTCGTGGTGGCGCTGTCCGATCTGCTCGGGGGGCGGTCGTGACGACCGCCGGGACCCCCGCCGTCGACTCCGGCGTGAGCCTCGTCGCGACATTCCGCGACGCCGGCGTCCTCGGCGTCGCCGACGCGCAGGTCGCGCACCGTCTGGTCCGCCTCGTCGGTGGTGTCGACGCGACGCTCGAGCTGGTGGTCGCGCTGACGGTCCGTGCACTGCGCGCCGGATCGGTCTGCGTGGACCTCGCCCGCCTGCCCGACATCCCACCGGATCGGGACGCCCCCGACGATGTCGACATCGCGGCCCTCCCATGGCCCGACCCCGACAGCACCGTCGACGCATTGCGCACCTCGCCGCTGGTGACGCCGGAACCCGGGACCCTCGCGCCGCTCCGGATGGTGCGGACCGGCGACGGCGACGTCCTGCTCTACCTCGACAAGTACCACCGCCAGGAGTCCCGGGTCCGCGAGGTGCTCGCCGCCCGCGCCGCCGACCCACCGACGGTCGACGAAACCGCGGTCGAGGAGCATCTGCGTCGACTGTTCCCCGAGAGCGACGGCGAAGGCCCCGATCTGCAGGCCCTGGCTGCCCGCGCCGCGGCCACGCACCGGACGACCGTCCTCGCCGGCGGCCCGGGAACCGGCAAGACACACACCATCGCCCGGATCGTCGCCCTCCTCGAACAGATCGAGGGCCCCGGACTGCGCGTGGGTCTCTGCGCCCCGACCGGCCGTGCGGCGGCGGCCCTGCAGGCCGCGGTGAGCGCGCAGCCGGACCTGGCACTGCCGCCGGTGCGCGCGGTGACCATCAACCGCCTGCTCGGCCCGCTGCCCGGGGGCCGACGCTTCCGCCACACGGCGGCACACCGACTGCCCTACGACGTGGTGATCGTCGACGAGGCGTCGATGGTGTCGCTCACGATGATGTTCCACCTGCTCGACGCGCTCCGACCCGCGACCAGGTTGATCCTCGTCGGCGACCCCGACCAGCTGGCCTCCGTCGACGCCGGGGCCGTCCTGGCCGACCTCGTGCACGGCGTCACCGGCGACCCCGCGTCGTCCGACGACACGAGGGCACCCATCGGGCAGTCGGGCGCGATGGTCGCGCTCCGTCGCCGTCGCCGGTTCGGCAGCACCATCGGTGCCCTCGCCGACGCCGTGCGGGCCGGCGACGCCGACGAGGTGATCGCCCGTGTCGACGCCGCAGCGGCAGCACCCGACACCCCGCCCATCCGACTCGTCTCGGAGAAGGGCCCACAGTCGGACGACGTCCTCACGGCGACCACCGCCTGGGTGCACTCCCTCACCGAGGCCGCGCAGGCGGGGGACGCAGCCGACGCCCTGGCCGCGTTGACCGCCCACCGGGTGCTCTGCGCCCACCGTCGCGGACCGGCGGGCGTCGCGCGGTGGGCCGCCCTGGTGACGGCCGCGGCCGGCGTCGACGACAACCCGTCCCGCCCGTGGTTCCCCGGCCGCCCCGTGCTCGTCACCGAGACCGACCGCCGCACAGGCCTGTTCAACGGGGATGCCGGGGTCGTGGTCCGGATCGAGGGGGAGGTGGCCGTGGCGTTCCCCGGTGTCGACGCGCACGATCCCCCGCGCCTGATCCGGCCGCAGGGCCTGCGGGGGGTGGTGTCGGCCTACGCCACGACGATCCACCGCAGCCAGGGGAGCCAGTACCGCGGTGTCACCGTCGTCATCCCGCCGGCCCGGTCCGCTCTGCTCACCCGGGAACTGCTCTACACCGCGATCACCCGGGCCACCGACGACGTCACCCTCGTCGGGGAGCCAGGTGACCTGCGCGCCGGGGTGGAACGCGCGGTGTTGCGCGCCAGTGGATTGCGGTCCGCGGCGACGTCCACGAGGGCGTGAGGGTCAGTCCGTCGGCAGCAGCGGACTGCCCCCGGGTGTGAGGTCGCGGCGCAGATAGAACTCGGCGCGCAGCAGGCGACGGCGCGTCGGTTCGTCGAGGGCGAGCAGCGCCTTGAGTGCCGTGCTGCGATCCATCTCGCTGCGGTGCTCCATGATCGCCGACCACTTCCGGTCCACCCACGCGGTCACGTCGACCTCCAGGTCGATCGCGTCGTCAGGTGTCCCCGCCGGCGCCGCGTCGGGGTCGGCGGAACCGATCCGGAACCGGATGGCGGACATCGTCGAGACCGGGACGGTCGTCAGGTAGGCCGAGTCGACCTGCCATGCGGGCCCGTGCTGGGGGTACATCGGTGTGCACGCCGCGGCATCGATCGCGGCCAGCGCGAGTCGGTTGGTGTGGACGTGGTCGGGATGTCCGTAGACGCCGTAGGCGTCGTAGGTCACCAGGACCTCGGGACGCACGCGGCGGATGTGCGCGACGATCCGCGCGATCGCCACGTCGACATCTGCGGCACACAGGGGGTCGGCGCCCGGTGCGCTGTCGGGGAATCCGCCGTCGGCGTAGCCGAGTGCGTCCGCCGGCCCTGCCCCCAGGGTCGCGAGCGCCCGCTGAAGTTCCGTGTGGCGCTTGGTGCCCTCGGCCCAGGTGCAGGTGATCACCGACACCGCGACACCCGCGTCGACGAGGCGTGCGATGGTGCCCCCGGTCCACAGGGACTCGTCGTCGGGATGAGCGTGGACGAACAGCACGGACGTCGGGGACACGGTCCTCCTCTGTGCGGATGGGCTGCACCCACACTAGGTGCCCGCGGACCGGCCCTTGACGACCGGCGGGGGCCCACTCAGTGGTGGAAGTGCTCGCGCCGGGGTGGATGTCCGTCGCGGTGGATGGTGCGCAACCCGTCGACCACCGTGCGCAGGTTGTCGGCGAGATGCCGCGCCATGTCCCCCGAGAAGCCCTCACGGACGACGACCCGCAACACCGCGACGTCGGTCGCGTCGTCGGGCATCGTGTACGCGGGTACCTGCCAGCCGTAGGTCGACAACCCCCGGGACACGTCGAAGACGGTGAACCCGACGTCGTCCGCCGTGGTGAAGGTGAGCACCGGGATGCCGCTGCCGTCGGTCACCACCTCGAACTCGTCCATCGTCGCGATCTCCCGGGACAGCCACTGGGCGGTGTCGGACAGGGCCTGCATGATCTCGGTGTACCCGGCGCGGCCCAGACGCAGGAAGTTGTAGTACTGCCCGATCACCTGGTTGCCCGGCCGGGAGAAGTTCAGCGTGAAGGTCGGCATGTCGCCGCCGAGGTAGTTCACGTGGAACACCAGGTCCGAGGGGAGGTCCTCGGGCGTGCGCCAGACGGCGAAGCCGATCCCGGGGTACGTGAGCCCGTACTTGTGACCGCTGGCGTTGATGGACTTCACCCGCGGGAGCCGGAAGTCCCACTGCAGCTCGGGGTCGAGGAACGGCACGACGAACCCTCCACTGGCCGCGTCGACGTGGACGGGGACGTCCGGGCCACCCGACGCGGCGACCTCGTCGAGGGCGGCGACGATCTCCGCGACGGGTTCCAGCTCGCCGGTGAAGGTGGTGCCCAGGATCGCGACGACGCCGATCGTGTTGTCGTCCACGGCGTCGGTGACCTGCTCGGGGGTGATGACGTAGCGGCCCTTCTCGACGGGCAGGTACCGGGCCTCGACGTCGAAGTAGCGACAGAACTTCTCCCACACCACCTGCACGTTCGACCCGAGGACGAGATTCGGTGTGCCCGTGCGCTCACCACCGGCCCGCCACCGCCACTTCAGCGCCAGCCCGGCGAGCATCACGGCCTCACTGGACCCGATGGTCGATACGCCGGTGGCGCTCGACGGATCCGACGGGTCGAGATCGGGGGCGTTGAACAGGGCGGCGACCATCGACACGCACCGCGACTCGATCGCGGACGTCGCCGGGTACTCGTCCTTGTCGATCATGTTCTTGTCGAAGGTCTGGGCCATCAACCGTTCGGCCTGGGGATCCATCCACGTCGTGACGAAGGTGGCCAGGTTCATCCTCGACGCCCCGTCGAACATCATCTCGTCGTGGATGAAGCGGTAGGCCGCGTCGGGGTCCATCGAGTTCTCGGGCAGGCGCAGCGCCGGGATCCGCTCACGGGAGAGGCGGCCGGTGTACGCCGGGGCCAGGTGGGTGTTCGCGTCGTCGTCGGTAAGAGATCCGGACGTATCGGTCACAGCGGTTCCTTCGGTGTCGGTGCCGGTCACGGGCCCGCGCAGCGGACGTCCGCGATCTTCTCGTCACCGGCTTACACGACGGTGGTGGGTGCGCGGGGCCGGTCCAGGTGGGGTCGGGCGAATCGGTAACATCCCCGTGCCGGAGAAGTCACCGGCCGGACACCTGCGCCACACGGTGTCCGAGACGATCGACCAGTACGGCCGGTCCCCACCGGCCGAGGTGACACAGGAGACCGCAGTCGTGAACGCGCCCGCCGAAGAACGCGAATTCCAGGCCGAGACCCGTCAGCTCCTGGACCTGATGGTCCACTCGGTCTACTCGAACAAGGACAGCTTCCTGCGTGAGCTGGTGTCGAACGCATCCGACGCGCTCGACAAGCTCCGCCTGGCCGCCTACCAGGACAAGGACCTCGAGGCGGACACCTCCGACCTGCACATCACGATCAGCCGTGACACCGAGAACCGCCGGTTGACCATCTCCGACAACGGGATCGGCATGTCGCGCGACGACGTCGTCGGGCTGATCGGCACCCTGGCGCGCTCCGGCACCGCCGAACTGCGCGCCCGCCTGACCGAGGCGAAGGACGCCGCCGCGTCGTCGGATCTGATCGGGCAGTTCGGCATCGGCTTCTACTCGACGTTCATGGTCGCCGACACCGTCACGCTGGTGACCCGCAAGGCGGGGGAGTCCGAGGGCACACGCTGGCGGTCCTCGGGTGAGGGCACCTACACGATCGAGACCGTCGACGACGCGCCCCAGGGCACCTCGGTCACGCTCGACCTCAAGCCCGTCGACACCGACGACCACCTGTACGACTACGTCTCGGACGCCAAGATCCGCGAACTGGTGACGCGGTACTCCGACTTCATCGCGTGGCCGATCCGGATGGACGTCGAGCGGACCGAGAAGGTGGAGGCTGTCGACACGGAGTCCGGCGAGGGCGACGAGGACGCCGAGCCGACCGAGCGGACCGTCGTGGAGACGCAGACGTTGAACTCCATGAAGGCGTTGTGGGCCCGCCCGAAGGACGAGGTCGACGCCGAGGAGTACACCCAGTTCTACCGTCACGTCAGCCACGCGTGGGACGAGCCGCTGGAGACGATCTCGCTGCGCGCCGAGGGGACCTTCGAGTACCAGGCGCTGCTGTTCATCCCGTCGCAGGCGCCGTTCGACCTGTTCATGCGGGAGCGGTCCCACGGCATCCACCTGTACGTCAAGCGCGTCTTCATCATGGACGACTGCGAGGAGCTCATCCCCGAGTACCTGCGGTTCGTCAAGGGTGTCGTCGACGCGGCGGACCTGTCGCTCAACGTGTCCCGCGAGATCCTGCAGCAGGACCGTCAGATCCGTGCCATCCGTCGTCGACTCACCAAGAAGGTGCTGTCGACGATCAAGGACATCCGCACACAGCGCCCCGACGACTACACGACGTTCTGGACGCAGTTCGGTCGGGCGGTGAAGGAGGGGCTCATCGCCGACGCCGACAACCGCGAGGCCATCCTCGCGATCTCGGCGTTCGACTCCACCCACGACCCGGAGGCGACCACCTCGCTCGAGGACTACGTCGCGCGGATGAAGCCCAACCAGTCCGAGATCTACTACATCACCGGCGAGTCGCGGTCAGCGATGGAGAACTCGCCGCACATGGAGGCGTTCCGTGCGCGCGGCATCGAGGTGCTGCTCCTCGGTGATCCCGTCGACGAGGTGTGGACCGGCAACGTCACCGACTTCCAGGGCAAGCCCCTGCGGTCGATCGCGAAGGGCGAGGTCGACCTCGACGACGACGAGGGCAAGACCCAGGAGGAGAAGGACTCGGCGGACAAGGAGCGCGCGGAACGGGAGGAGCAGTTCGCCGACCTCACCGCGTGGCTCACCGAGACCCTGTCCGACCACGTGTCGCAGACGCGTCTGTCCACGCGACTGACGGACTCGCCCGCATGCCTCGTGGGCGACACCTTCAGTTTCTCCCCGCAACTCGAGAAGCTCTACCGGGCCTCGGGGCAGTTCATCCCGCCGTCGAAGCGGATCCTCGAGCTCAACCCGGACCATCCCCTCGTCACGACGCTGCGTGATGCGGTGGGGGAGAAGAAGGACGACGCGTCCCTGGCCGACACCGCCCGCCTGCTGTACGGCACCGCGGTCATCGCCGAGGGCGGCGAACTCGACGATCCCGCGCAGTTCGCGAAGCTCCTCGCCGCGCGCCTGACGGCCACGGTCTGATCGCGGCGGGGGAACGACGGACGTGGGGTACCCGCTGCTCGGAGCGCCGGACGCTGCCAACACCGCATGGGTGATGACGAGCGCCGCACTGGTTCTCGTGATGACGCCCGCGCTGGCGTTCTTCTACGGCGGGATGGTGCGCGCCAAGTCGGTCCTGAACATGATGATGATGTGCCTGTCGGCCGTCGGCGTCGTGTGGGTGCTGTGGGTGGTGTTCGGCTACTCCCTGGCGTTCGGTGACGACATCGGCGGGGTCATCGGCGACCCGACCGACTTCGCGGGCCTGCGAGGCCTCGTCACCGGGACCTACCTCGCGACGAATGGTGCGACGGTGTCGATCCCGCTCGTCGGCACCATCCCCGCGGTGGTGTTCGTGATGTTCCAGGCCGGCTTCGCGATGGTCACCGTCGCGCTCATCGCCGGTGCCGTCGCCGACCGGATGAAGTACACGGCGTGGCTGGTGTTCGCGGCGTTGTGGGCGACGTTCGTCTACTTCCCCGTGGCGCACTGGGTCTTCGCTCTCGACGGGTTGGCCTCGCAGCACGGCGGGTGGATCGCGAACCATCTCAAGGCGATCGACTTCGCCGGTGGTACCGCCGTCGAGGTCAACTCGGGCGCCTCGGCGCTCGCCCTGGCCATCATCGTCGGCAGGCGGCGTGGGTGGCCGCGTGATCCCATGCGCCCGCACAACCTGCCCGCCGTGATGCTCGGCGCCGGCCTGCTGTGGCTCGGGTGGTTCGGTTTCAACGCCGGCTCCGCGCTCGCCGCCGACGGCACCGCGGCTGTCGCCCTGATCAACACCATGGGCGCCGGCGCGGTCTCCCTGCTGAGCTGGCTGGTGGTCGAGAAGGCCCGCCACGGCAAGCCCACCTCGTTCGGCGCGGCGTCCGGCGTGGTCGCCGGACTGGTCGCCATCACACCGTCCTGCTCGTCCGTGACGCCCATCGGTGCCATCGCCATCGGCATCGTGGCCGGCGCGGTCAGCTCCCTCGCGATCGAGCTGAAATATCGGCTCGGATACGACGACTCGCTCGACGTCGTCGGTGTGCACCTCGTAGCCGGTGTCGTCGGAACCGTGATGATCGGTCTCGTCGCGAGCGCCTCGGCGCCGGCCGGCGTCGACGGCCTCTTCTACGGCGGCGGCGTCGACCAGCTGTGGCGGCAGATCGTCGCGGTGCTCGCCGTCGGGCTGTACGCGACCCTCGCCACGGCGATCATCGCGACCGTCCTCAAGCGGACCATCGGCGTCCGCGCCGACCCCCAGGACGAACTCGACGGCATCGACGACGCCGAGCACGCCGAGACGGCCTACGACATGCTCACGTCCCGCGGCGGGCGACGCGAACTCTAGTACGTGTGTCCGATTTCTCGGACCGTGTGGGAACGTCGCGATGAACAGCGGATGGCCGATCAGTGGTCTCAAATCCTCAGCGACGCTTACGGTTACGGTTTGACCGGTTTCGTGACCGGAATCTCGGCCCGTTCACGGGAAACCGGCGGTCATGTCACCGAAACACCGGACGTCGTTCACCGGGTGTTCGCCTGACTCGATGACGATTCTGCCGATCGACACCAGCACGGCGAGCCCCGAGGCCGCGCTGTCGGTTCCGTTCATGTCACGAACTCACGCCCCGTCTCGGGGCGCACCGAGTATCCGAAAGAGGATCAGATGAGCAAGAACTCCACCGCGCTCCGGCGAGCAGCCTCGCTGGGGACGATGGCCGTGATCGGCGCGACGGCCGTCGGTCTCGTGTCGCAGGGCGCGGCCAACGCCGACACCTTCGTCAAGCTGCCCAACGGCGCCATCCGCGGTGACGACGGCATCGTCCTCGCCCGCAGCAACGAGACCGCCCAGATCTCGCCGTCGCTCGCCGCGAACGGCATCGGTCGGACCGCGTGGGTCTCCGCTGACATCACCCTGTCCGCCCCGAACCTGCAGGCCAAGAAGGCCGGCCCGAACCGTGGCGCCCAGAGCGAGAGCAGCTCCACCTCCGGCACTCTCGGGACGAACTCGACCGAGACCAACGGTGCCGCGGCCACCCTGTCGACCGGCTACATCGTCGGCTGCCAGGTCGCGGTCGGGAACCTGACGCTCGGCGGCGGCCTGTCGGTCAACAACATCGGCGCGGCCCTGCCCACCGCCACCCTCAACGGGTCGTTCTCGCTCCCGCTGACGCCCGGCGCGGTGTCCTTCGTGGTCGTCAACTCGAAGAACATCGAGAAGAAGGGCACCTACTACATCTCCTACGACCGCGCACAGCTGCAGGTCCAGGGCTGCGGCGGGTACGCGCAGGCCCGGTCGTTCTCCGTGGTCGAGACCACGGGTGAGGACCAGCAGAAGGTCACCCTGTACGGCAAGCCGTTCTCCATCGGCTGACCCCACCATCCACGAACCGCAGAGACACAAGGAAACGATGAACATGTCCCACAAGGTTTCTCGCCGCGCACTCGGGGTCGCCGGCACCAGCGCAGCCCTCGCGGCGACCGCCGCGCTGCTGGCACAGGGCTCGGCCAACGCCGACGTCTTCGTCAAGCTGCCCGACCAGGCCCAGAGCACCACCCTCCAGGACGGCACCAAGGTGTCGATCACCCGCACGGGTGAGACGGCGGTCGTGGCACCGTCGCTGGGCGGCACCCCACTGCACCGCGCCGCGCAGGTCTCCGCGCGGTACCAGGTGACCTCCAGCAAGAAGGCGAAGATCCGCATCCAGGCCGGGTACATCGTCGGTTGCCAGGTCAACATCTCGAGCGTGTCGGGCGGCGGCACCGGCGCCACCACCGAGAACCTCGCCGGCACCAGCAGCGCCACCGGCAGCGGCGCGAACACGTCGCTCGTCCTCGGACCGGGGCAGGCGACGCAGTACTACATCAACCAGGTGGAGAAGGCCGACGACTTCGGCGCACAGCAGTACACCAACAACGTCGACTACGAGGGCACCAAGCTCAAGCTCAGCTACACCGGCTCTCAGCTGCAGCTGACCGGCTGCGCCGGGTACGCCCAGGCCCGCTCGATCGCGGTCGTGCGCGTGCGCACCTCCAACGTCGACAAGCAGGTCACGTTCTACGGACGCCCCTTCAGCATCGGCTGAGGCGACCCCGATCACCGCGATGCCCCCGGCGTTCTCGCCGGGGGCATCGTCGTGTCAGCGGGGCAGCAGGTTCGCGGAGATGAACTGCAGGGAGCTGGCGCCGCCGGGGGCGCTGCCGGTCACCAGCACGGTCCCCGTCGTCGGGTCCGCGGCGACCGAATTGGGTTGTTGCACGGTTGGAACCGTCCCACGGACGCGGGGGCGGGCCGGATCGCTCATGTCGATCACCTGCAGCGTGTTGGTGGCCGTGGACGTGACGAACAGGGTCTTCGTGGCGGCCTGGTAGGCCAACCCGTAGGGCTTGCCGGCAGTGGGTATCCGGGCGACGTCGACGACCTGGGGGGTGATCCGCTCGACGAGGACGGCGCCGCCGTCGGTGTCGGCGAACGCGACGAGTCCGTCGGAGAGCGCCTGCGCATGGGTGAGTCGGACGCCGATGCGTTTGGTCGCCACCTCCGTGCGCGTGGTGCCGTCGTAGACGAAGACCCCGTTGCCCTGGACGTCGGCCATCGCCGCGTATCGGCCGACCGCGGCGACGCCGCCGGGTTGTGGGGGGCCGGCCGGCAGTGACGCGACCACCCGACCGTCCTTGATGAACAGGGCACCGCCACCGTGTTCGTTGGTACCCACGTAGGTGCCGTCGGACGTGAGGACGACGTCGTGCGGGAGGTTGCCGACGTTGCGCGCGATCGGTCCGAACTGTCCGTCGAACGTCATCGTGGTGACGATGTCGGCCGTCTCCAGCGGCAGGATCACGGGCCCGTCCGGTGTCGCCAGTTCGAGATGGCGGGGCGCGCCCTGGGTGGGGACGGTGCGGATGACCGCCTGCCGGGCCACGTCCACCAACGCGATCCCGTCGGGTCGACGGACGCCGACGGCGGCGATCCCGGCGGTGCCGACCTGCACGCCCTCGGGCTCGTTGCCCACGGCCACGATGGTCCCGACGGGCCGGGTGGTCGGTGCCGGGGCCACCGCGGGCTCGGCCGCGACCGGTGTCGACGAGGTGCCCGCCGAGCCCGATCCCGATCCGTCCCCGTCGCCGCATGCCGACACCAGGCCGAGGCACAGCAGCAGGGCGAGGGAATGAACTGCCGTCGATCGTGTCTTGGAACCCATGACCCCAGTGTGCCCGGCTCACCGACGAGCCGAGCGCCATCCAACTGCAAGGAGCGATTGTGACCATCGCAGCAACGGCTTTCCACCACGTGCGGATCACGGTGCGCGACATCGCCGCGTCGCGGAAGTTCTACGACGACGTGTTCGGGTTCGATGTCGCCTACGAACTGCCCGACGACGCGGATCAGGACACCCAGGACCAGCTCTGGTTCCTCTTCGGCGGGGTGATCTACCAGTTCCCGGGTGGTCTGTTCGGCCTGCGGCCCGTCGGGGACGACGCGTTCGACGAGGACCGGACCGGACTGGATCACGTGAGCTTCTCGGTCGACAGCTACTCGGCACTCGAGGACGCGGTCGCCACCCTCGACCGACTGGGTGTCGAGCACGGCGAGATCAAGGACGCCGGCGGCATCTCGATCCTCGAGTTCCGCGATCCCGACAACATCGCACTGGAGCTCACAGGTCCGGCCAAGAGCTGACCCCAGGGCACACCGACATCCTGACCCCGACCGTCCGCCGGACGGTCGGGGTCAGTCGCGTATGCCGCCGTAGATCCCGCGGGACACCACCCAGGGGCGCAGGACGCGGTCGTGCGCCCATCGGGGGATGCGGATGCCGTGGCCGGTGGGGGTGAAGATCTCCAGTCCGTCGTCCTGGGGACCCAGCACGGATCCCCACCGCGTCGAGCGCGGGCGGTAGCGGCGCAGACGACGACCGGCCAGGTCGGCGCGGACGTTGCGGGCGACCAGCCGGTCGGCACGATTGCGCGCCGACCCCCGCAGCACGTCGGTGGCGGCCACGTCGCCGACCGCGAACACATGGGGCATGCCCGGCACGCGGAGGTGCTCGTCGACGCGGACGAAACCCGCCGGGTCGAGAATCTCGTCGGGGAGCCATCCGGTGTGCGGTGTCGCGCGACCGATCGCCCACACGACGGCATCGGCGGCGACGGGATCCTGACCCGTCGACCACTCGACGACGCCGGGCCCGATGTCGGCGCGGTCCGCGCCCATCGGCACGACCGCCCGATGTCCGGGGTGCAGGCTCACGCCGAGATCGACGAGGCGGGTCCGCACCGTCGACCATGTCCGCACGTGATGGCCGACGAGGGCTCGCTCGCCCGGGAACCACAGTCCCACCGTCGCGGTGGGTGTCCGTGCGGCGATCCCGGCCGCGGCGGCGACGGCGGCCGCACCGCCACCGACGACCGCGATGGTCCGCGCGGCACCGATCGTCTCGTGGTGCGCACGCAACCGCCGGTCCACCTCGTCGGCGTCGGCCACGTCCGGTGACCGCCAGAAGCCGTTCGTGACACCGGTGGCGATCACCAGCGCGTCCCACGATCGGGTGGTCCGTCCACCGTCGGCGGCGGTGACGGCCACCGTCCTGTCGCGGGCGTCGACGGAATCGACGGTGCCGTGCACGATCTCGACGCCGTCGAGCCTCCGGAAGCGGTCGTAGGGAACCCAGTAGTCGCGCGACCACCGCAGGGGGTCGCTCAGACGCAGGCCGAGTTCCTGGCCGCTGACCAGTCCGGGCGACGGTCCGACCCCGACGACGTCGACGTGGGGGGCGAGATGCATCGCGGTGAGCACCCCGACGTCGCCCATGCCCGCGACGACGACGGTCGGGCGGCTCACCGCGACGCGGCGGACCGTGGTGGGCGGGGGACGAACCGCGGAACCCGCTCGATCACCTCGGCGTACGTCGGCCGCGAGGCGAGGCTGCGCTCCTCCATCATCGGGATGCTGGCACCGAGGAACATGGCGAGCATCGCGCCGGCGCCGATCCAGGACCACCACGCGTCGGCCGGTGCAGCGGCGGCCCCGAGCAGATAGAGGCCCAGCCAGAACCCGAACTCGCCGAAGTAGTTGGGGTGACGCGACCACGCCCACAGTCCGCGATCCATCGCCTGGCCCGGCTCCTTGACGGCCACGAACCGTCGCATCTGATGATCGGCCGCCCACTCGAGGGCGATCGCCGCGAGCGTCACGATCGCCGCGAGCACCACCAACCACGGCAGGTCGACAGGGCGTCGGGTGACGGCGAGGTACAGGGGGATCGAGCCCAGGAACACCTGCACCGTGGGGATCAGGTGGATCGCCACGAGGTCGGCCGCGAACCCCCACCGTCCGGCCCGCTCCCGCAGCATCGGGTACCGCCAGTCCTCATGGTGCAGACCCGGGAACCCGATCGCCCAGTTGGCGGTCAACCGCACCGCCCAGATCATCACGACGACCACCGTCGCCCAGGCCGCGGCGTCGGCGATCCCGGCGTCGGAGCGCCACCACCAGTACACGGCGAGCAGCGGCGGGACCACACTCCAGTACGCGTCGTAGAAGCTCGAGTTGTGGTGCACACGGCTCGCGAGGAACACGACCAGCGTCGCGAGGACGTCGGCGATTCCCGCGTCCCACAGAGCCGACGACGTCCGCGGACCGAGCCCCAGCCACAGCACCGCGACCGCGAGCGCCAGCACGTATGCGGCGACGACCCGGACGAACGATGCGCGCCTGCTCATGAGGCGATGGTGCCCCATTCGAGACCGCCGGTATCGCAATTCGCCGCACCGGGACCACCCGTCGTGTTTGTCTGGTCCGCGACGAGAGGTGGACACGACCATGACAGCGCGAGCCGAGACGTACACGGTCCTGGGGCGGGAGGTGGCGTCGCCGGTCGAGATCCGGCACGCGACGGCGTTCACGGCGATGGTCTCGGTCTCGGCCGAGGCCGTCGCGACGCTGCTCGAGCCGACGGGGTTGAGCGCCATGACCTGGCGTCCGGGCCGTGCACTGTGCGCGATCGTGTTCGTCGACTACGTCGACGGTGACCTGGGCCCGTACAACGAGTTCGGTGTCTGTTTCCTGGTGCACCACCACCGACCCGGCGCGGGGGCGAGCGGGATGCGCGCACTGCTGCGTGGCGAGGTGTGCGCCTACATCCACCGGCTCCCGGTCGACGGTGACTTCACCCTCGCGGCGGGGCGCGAGATCTGGGGGTTCCCGAAGACCCTCGCCGACTTCGACTGCCGCCACCGATCCGTGCGACCCCACGGCAGCGTGCGCGCCGACGGCCGCGAGATCGTCGACCTCCGACTGGGGCGGGGTCTGTCGGTGCCGGACTCGTCCTCGTCGACGACCCTGACCGCCTACTCCCACCTCGACTCCACCCTGCGCGCGACGCCGTGGACGATGCGTGCCGCCTCGGTCCGGACGCGACCGGGTGGCGCACGCATCTCGCTGGGGGACCATCCCATCGCCGACGAACTCCGTGGACTCGACATCGGGACGACCCTCATGTCGTCCTCCATCGGCCACCTGTCGATGACGTTCGGCGACGCCGAGGTGGTCCACCCCGACGCCCGTTAGGGTTCCTCGCATGACCACCGCGGGAACACATGTCGCCGACGCGCACGATCTGATCCGCGTACGCGGTGCACGCGTGAACAACCTGCGCGACGTCGATCTCGACCTGCCCAAGCGTCGACTGACCGTGTTCACCGGTGTGTCCGGCTCCGGCAAGAGCTCCCTCGTCTTCGGCACCATCGCCGCCGAGTCCCAACGGATGATCAACGAGACCTACAGCGCCTTCGTGCAGGGCTTCATGCCCACGCTCGCCCGTCCCGACGTCGACCTCCTCGAGAACCTGACGACGGCGATCATCGTCGACCAGGAACGCATGGGCGCGAACGTCCGGTCCACCGTCGGCACCGCGACCGACGCCAACGCGATGTTGCGCATCCTCTTCAGCAGGCTCGGGACCCCGTACATCGGTTCGCAGCAGGCGTTCTCGTTCAACGTCGCATCGGTGAGCGGTGCCGGCGCCGTGACCGTCGAGAAGGCCGGGCGCACCGTGAAGCAGCGGGCGTCGTTCGAGGTCACCGGCGGGATGTGCCCGCGGTGCGAGGGTCGGGGTGCTGTGTCCGACTTCGACCTCACCGCGCTCTACGACGACTCGAAGTCCCTCTCGGAGGGCGCACTGACGATCCCCGGCTACACGATGGACGGCTGGTACGGCCGCATCTTCCGGGGCTGCGGGTTCTTCGACGCGGACACGCCGATCGCGCAGTTCACCAAGCGTGAGCTCGACGCGTTGCTCTACAAGGAACCGACGCGCATCAAGGTCGAGGGCATCAACGTCACCTACGAGGGGCTGATCCCCAAGATCCAGAAGTCCATGCTCAGCAAGGACCGCGAGGCGATGCAGCCGCACATCCGGGCGTTCGTCGACCGGGCGATCACCTTCGACACCTGCCCGGACTGCGACGGGACCCGGCTGTCCGCGCTCGCCCGGTCCTCGCTGATCCGTGGCAAGAGCATCGCCGACGTCTGTGCTCTGCAGATCAGTGACCTCGCCGACTGGGTCGCCGCGCTCGACGAACCGTCGGTGGCGCCGTTGCTCACCGCGCTGCGGCAGACCCTCGACTCGTTCGTCGAGATCGGGCTGGGCTACCTGTCGCTCGATCGCCCCGCCGGCACGCTGTCCGGCGGAGAGGCGCAGCGCACCAAGCTGATCCGCCATCTCGGGTCGTCGTTGACCGACATCACCTACGTGTTCGACGAACCCACCATCGGCCTCCACCCGCACGACATCGCCCGGATGAACGACCTGCTGATCGCGTTGCGCGACAAGGGGAACACCGTCCTGGTGGTGGAGCACAAGCCCGAGGCCATCGCCATCGCCGACCATGTCGTCGACCTCGGACCCGGCGCGGGCACCGAGGGCGGGACGATCACCTTCACCGGTTCGGTCGAGGAGTTGCGTGCGAGTGACACCGTCACCGGTCGCCACCTCGACGACCGGTCGAGCGTGAAGCCCACCGTCCGCACGCCCACCGGCAGCCTGCAGGTCCGGGGTGCGACCACCCACAACCTCCGGGACGTCGACGTGGACATCCCACTCGGTGTCCTCGTCGTCGTCACCGGTGTTGCGGGGTCAGGCAAGAGTTCTCTGGTCACCGGTTCCGTCGCGCGCCGGGACGGCGTGGTCACGATCGACCAGGCCGCCATCAAAGGGTCCCGCCGCAGCAACCCGGCGACGTACACCGGCCTGCTCGAGCCGATCCGCAAGGCGTTCGCGAAGGCCAACGGCGTGAAACCCGCGCTGTTCTCGCCCAACTCCGAGGGTGCGTGCCCGGCCTGCAACGGTGCCGGGGTCGTCTACTCCGACCTGGCGATCATGGCGGGCATCGCGACCACGTGCGAGGTCTGCGAGGGACGACGGTTCCTCGCGGAGGTCCTCGAGTTGACACTGAACGGCCGTGACATCAGCGAGGTGTTGTCGATGTCGGTCGCGCAGGCGGGTGAGTTCTTCGCGGCCGCGGAGTCGAAGGTCCCCGCGGCACAGAAGATCCTCGCGAGGCTCGACGACGTGGGCCTGGCCTATCTGCGGTTGGGGCAGCCACTGACGACGCTGTCGGGGGGAGAACGTCAGCGGCTCAAACTCGCGTCACAGATGGGCGCCACGGGCGACGTCTACGTCCTCGACGAGCCCACGACCGGGCTGCACCTCGCCGACGTGGAGCAGCTCCTCGGTCTGCTCGACCGGCTCGTCGACGCCGGCCGCAGCGTGATCGTCATCGAGCACCACCAGGCCGTGATGGCACATGCGGACTGGATCATCGATCTCGGGCCCGGTGCCGGACACGACGGTGGGCGCGTCGTGTTCGAGGGGACACCCGGCGATCTCGTCGCCGCACGCTCCACGCTGACCGGGGAACACCTCGCGGCCTACGTCGGCGTCTGACGCCCCGGCGGCGCGGCACGCAGGTGGGCGCGCTCGCCCTGTTTGCCGAACAGGCTGAGGAACTCGACCGCCCGGCCGTCGGCGGTGCCGAACCAGTGGGGGAGTCGGGTGTCGAACTCGGCGGCCTCGCCGGCGGTCAGGACGACGTCGTGCTCGCCGAGGACGAGGCGCAACCGGCCGTCGAGGACGTAAAGCCACTCGTACCCGGTGTGGGTGCGGGGCGACGGTTCGACGCCGGGGTCGGACGGGTCGAGGACGATCTTGAACGCCTGGATGCCACCCGGCCGGCGGGTCAACGGCAGGACGGTCCGATCACCGGCGCGGGTCGCGCGCAACGCGACCCGCGGATCCCCGGTGAACGGTGCGTCGACGAGCTCGTCGAGGGTCACGCCGTACACGCGCGCCAGCGGGAGCAGCAGTTCGAGGCTCGCGCGCCGACCGCCGGACTCCAGTCGGGACAGCGTGCTGCGCGAGATCCCGGTCTGCGTCGACACCTCCTCGAGCGTGAGGTCACGGTGCTGACGGAGTTCGCGCAGGCGGGGACCCGCCGCGGCGATGGCCTGGTCGGTCTCGTGGTCCATGGTCGCGAGTGTGCCATAACCGGGAAGATGTTTGCTGAAAGCGACGTTTGTCGCTGATGATCGTGAACAGACCGCGGTGGTCGGGCGACGGACAGGAGTGACATGAACGGGTACGACGCAGATGTCGTGGTGATCGGCGGTGGGGCCGCCGGGCTCAACGGCGCTCTCATGCTGGTGCGGTCGCGGCGGCAGGTGATCGTCGTCGACGCCGGGGAACCGCGCAATGCCCCGGCGCACGGCGTGCACGGACTGCTCGGCCGGGAGGGCATGCCCCCGGCGGAGTTGCTGGCCGCGGGTCGCTCCGAGGTGCAGGGCTACGGCGGTGCGGTGGTGCAGGACCGGGTCACCTCCCTGCGGCGGGACGATGCGTCCGCACTCGTCGTCACGTTGCGCGGTGGGCGGGTGCTGCGTGCGCGCCGCGTGCTCATCGCGACGGGTCTCGTCGACGTCCTCCCGCCGATCCCCGGGATGGCCGACCTCTGGGGTGTCGACGTCCTGCACTGTCCCTACTGTCACGGGTGGGAGGTGCGCGACACGGCGATCGGTGTGCTTGCGACCGGCCCCGCCTCGCCGCATCACGGGCTGTTGTTCCGACAGCTGTCGGACGACATCGTCTACTTCACGAACGGGATGTCGCTGCCGGCGGACCTCGCGGAGCAGTTCGCCGCGCTCGACGTGACCGTCGTCGACGGCGTCGTGACCGCGCTCGACACCCGGGACGGGCGGCTCACCGGCGTCCGCCTCGACGACGGGTCGCTGGTGGCCCGCACCGCCCTCGCGGTCGCCACGACACTCCAGGCCCGCGTCGACTTCGCCCGCGACATCGGTCTGGTACCTGTCGAGCACTCGATGGGCGTCGGTCATCACATCCCCGCGGGGCCCACCGGCCAGACGGACACCGCGGGGGTGTGGGTGGCGGGCAACGTGACCGATCTGATGGCCCAGGTCGGCGCGTCCGCGGCGCAGGGAGCGCTGGCCGGGGCGCACATCAACGCCGACCTCGTCGCCGAGGACGCCCGCCGTGCCGTGCAGGCTCGGGCCGCCGTCAGCTGACGGCGTCGAGGGTCGCGCGGATGATGCTGTCGGTGTCGATCCCGTGGTGTCGGTACGTGTCGTCGAGGGCGCCGGCCTGTCCGAAACTCGCGACCCCCAGGGCCTTCAGGGGGACCCGGTTGATCGTCGCGAGGAACGCGAGGGTGTGCGGGTGCCCGTCCAGGACGGTCACCATGGGTGCCGCGCGGTCGGCGGGGAACACGCTGTCGAGGATCCAGGTGGGGGAGTCGTGCCGACCGTCGCGGGCCTGCAGTGCCGCGAACAGCAACCCGGGGCTGGTCACGCAGACGACGTCCACGTCGATCCCCATGTCCGCCAGTCGATCCGCGGCGCGGATCGCCTCGGTCGCCATCGCCCCCATCGTCACCAGGGTCGCGGCGGGGATGTCGGCCGATCGCAGGACGTACGCGCCGGCGACGACCTGACGGCGTCGTCGCTCACGGGCGGCCGGGTCCGCGGGGATGTCGGCCAGATGCTGTTCGACGGGTCGCGTGGACAGGCGCAGGTACGCCGAACGGCCGTCGGGACGTCCGAGGTGGGCCAGGCAGTCCAACAGGATCCACTGCACCTCGATCGCGAAGGCCGGTTCGTAGGTGATGCAGCCCGGCTGCTCGAGACCGACCGACGGTGTCGTGACCGACTGGTGTGCACCGCCTTCGGATGCCAGGCTGACCCCCGACGGGGTGCCGACGAGGATGGACTGGCCACCGGCGTAGACGCCGAACGACCACGGCTCGAGAGCGCGCTCGACGAACGGGTCGTACAGGACCCCGATCGGCAGCAACGGCTGGCCCCAGCGACTCCAGGTGGCCCCGAGTTCGGCGAGCAGTCCGACCAGGTTGGTCTCGGCGATGCCGAGCTCCATGTGCTGTCCGGTCGGCCGTTCGCGCCAGTGCATGATCGTCTCGGCGTCGTCGGCGAACCAGTCCTGTCGTTCCGCGGCCGACCACACCCCGACCTTGTTCAGCCACCCGGCGAGGTTCGTCGTCGAACTGACGTCCGGACTGACGGTCACCACCCGTTCGGCGATCTCCGGTGCCTCCCGGGACAGGTCGAGCAGGACGCGGCCCAGGGCGGCCTGGGTGGTGGAGGTGGCCGACGGCGTCCGGTCGACGTCGCGGGGCACCTCGAGGCGCGGGAGCGGCGGCACGGGCGGTCGTTCGAGACGCCGTGCCGTGTCCGTGCAGATCCGACCCTCGGAGGAGTCGGGATCGAATCGTCGCCAGGGGTTCTCGGTGTCCTCATCGAGCGTCGTCGCCAGGTCCGCGAACTGCTCGATGCTCAACAGCGACGAGTGGTTCTGCGGATGTCCCTGGATCGGCAGGCCGAAGCCCTTCACCGTGTAGGCCAGGATCACCGTCGGGCGGTGGTCGTCGATGCGCGCGTAGGCGTCCCGCAGGGCGTCGATGTCGTGGCCACCGAGATTGGAGACCGCGGACACGAGAGACGCGTCGTCGAGATCGGCGACGACCGCCGCGATCCGATCGGCGTCGGGGCCCTCGCCCGGTAGGCGGGTGCGGACCTCGTCGGCCGAGCATCGCAGCAGCCGTTGGTATTCGGGGTTGGGCATGTCGAGGATCCGCCGGCGCAGCGCGTCGCCACCCTCGCGGGCGAACAGGGTCTCCAACGTGCGTCCGAATGCGACGGTGAGGACCTGCCACCCCGCGGCGGAGAACATGTCCTCCAGTCGCCGGGCGGCGATGTTCGGGACCACCCGGTCCAGCGACTGACGGTTCATGTCGACGATCCACACGATCTCGCCGAGGTCGGCGACGGACGGGTCGAGGATCGCCTCCCACACCGCGCCCTCGTCGAGTTCGGCGTCCCCGACGAGCGAGTACTGCCGTCCCGTGCCGGTGGTCCCGAAGGTGGTGTCGACGTAGCGCCGGGCGATCGCCCCCCACAGGGGCGCCGTGGCGCCGATGCCGACCGAGCCGGTCGAGTAGTCGACGCGGTCGGGATCCTTGGTCCGGCTCGGATAGGACTGCAGACCGCCGTACTCGCGCAGCGTCGGCAGCCACCGCTCGTCGAGGTCACCGAGCAGGAAGTTGATCGCGTGCAGGACCGGCGAGGCGTGGGGCTTCACCGACACCCGGTCACCCGCCTGCAGCTGCCCGAACCACAGCGAGGTCATGATGTGCACCATCGAGGCGCACGAGGCCTGATGCCCGCCGACCTTCAACCCGCTGGGGTTCGGTCGAACCCGGTTGGCGTGGTGGATCATCGCCGTCGACGTCCAGAGGACGCGGTCGGCGATCGCGTCCAGCGCGACGCGGTCGGGAGTGGTCACGGCGGTGTCAGGAGCGCTGGTGGTCATGGCGGATGCCCTCCGGTCGGTCGTGCCCGTGGGCCGTCGCGGTGGTCACCAGCGGCGCCCAGCGCGTCTCGAGCAGTGCGACGAGCGACGCCGAGGAATCCTCCGCGGCGTCCTCGGAGCACCAGATGATGTGGCCGTCGCAACGGACGGCGACGGCACCTCCACGCGCTGTTCCCAGTATGCGGGCAGCAGCGTCGGGGTCCGCGCAGATCGCGGTCAGGTCGACGACGGACAGCCGCATGCCCGCCGGGACGCGCTCGCCGAGTCGCGTCTGCCAGTCGAGGGGAGTGGACGTGACGAGGGTGATCGTCGTCGGGTCCGGGTCGACCATCTGCAGCAGTGACGTCCGGTTGTCGCCGACGGCCACGGGTAGATGGGGGAGCCGACCACCGACGCGTACGGCCGGTACGTATTCGACGACGTCGTCCGGGGAGGTCTCCTCCGTCCGTCGATCACCCCCGTCGATCAGCGGACCGCCGTAGCGGTAGCCGAACTCCAGTCCGGTCGAGACGAAGTGGGGCAGCTGCGACGGGATGGCCTCGGCGGCGCGCGCCCGGACACGCCGTGCACGTGCGGAGTCCCGCCCCAGGATCGCCGTCCGCGACAGCCCGCCGCGGACCACGCCCTCGGACAGCCGGGCCGCGAGCGGGTCCGGCAACCACGTCAACGGCGCCCGTCCCATCGCGGTGGTGGCGCGGTGGAGCATCGAGTTCGTCGCACCGAAGTGTCGTGTCACCTCGTCGAGGTGGAAGTGGTTGCGGACACTGTGCTCGGCGAATCGTTCGACGACGGGTCGGCGTTCGATCTCGTAGGTGTCCAGCAGCGCGTCGTCGGCGCCGTGGTTCAGCACGGCGTCGATCTTCCAGGCCACGTTGTGTGCGTCCTGCACGCCGCTGTTCAACCCGTAGCCCCCGGTGTGCGGGAATCGGTGGGCCGCATCGCCGATGAACAGCACCCGGTCCTTGCGGAACTCCGATGCCGTCTGCGACGTCATCATCCAGGTCCCGGTCGAGACCATCTCATAGGTGTTGTCCGCGCCCAGGACAGCGGGCAGCGTCTGCGACCAGTAGCGCTCGGGGTCGGCCGCCATCGGCTGCTGCGGGTGCAGGTAGGTGCCCATCAGGATGTAGTGGTCGTCGGCGTGTGCGATGAGCACGCCGGCGAAGCGCGGCTGGTAGATCCACGTGAGCAGGGGACGCTCGGCGGGGTGCAGGTCGGGGGATCGGAAGAACGCGCTGCCCATCCGGGCCAGGACCGGTCCGGTGAGGGTGACCCCGACCGCGTCGCGTAGGGCGCTGTTCGCCCCGTCGGCCGCGACCACGTACGGCGCGGACACATCGCCGGTGTCGGTGTGCACGGTGGCGCCGGTGCCGTCCTGCGTCAGTCCGGTCACCCTTGTCCCGCGACGGAAGTCGACGAGGGGCTCGTCGTCGATTCGACGCCAGAGCGCGGGCATCAGCAGATGCTGTCCGACGTGTGAGATCAGGTGGTCGCTGTGGGACCGGACCCGCTCGAGTTGCTCGGGTTCGGACAACAGGTCGATCTCGCCGAACGCCGGTGCGCCGACGGTGGAGCACCACCGGATGAGGTTGACGTCCTCGATCGGCGGCGACATGGCCGCGATCTCCTCCGCGAGCCCGGAACCGATCTCGCGCCAGATCTCCAGCGACCGGGCGTTGATGACGTGAGCCGCGGGATGTGCGAGCGGATCGCGGCGTCGGTCGAGGACCGTGGAGGCAATCCCTCGTGACGCCAGCAGCAGGGCGAGCGTGGCACCCGAGGCGCCTGCCCCGCAGATGACGACCGGGACCTGACTCCTCGTGCTCACAGTGTCCGGAAGGTGATGGCCCGCTTGTTGACACGGGGCTTCGTGCCGGGGCGCACGCCCGCGTGGCGATGCGTCAGCGCCTCGGGGCGCTCACCGGCGCGGATGCGCTCCAACAGGTACGCCGGGTCGATCGTCACGCCGATCGGGTTGTCGGCGAACTCCGTGCTGTCGAAGAACGCCGCGGTCTCCTCCGGGGTGGGGAAGTTCTCCACCTGGAACTCGAGCCGGGTGCCGTCGGGGTCCTCGTAGTAGAGCGAGGTGGTCGGGCCGTGGTTGATGGACCAGACCGGATGGATGCCGCGTGCGGCGAGTCGCTCGTGGTTGAGCAGCAGCCTCTCCAGCGACGAGTACGTGAAGGCGAGGTGGTCGACCCCGAGCACCTTCCGCTTCAGCTTCGCCAACGGGAAGAGGCGGCGGACGATGGACGGGATCTTCACCAGGGCGAGACGATGACTCTCCTCGTCCCACGTGAGGAAGGCGATCTGACCGTCCTCGTGGACGACGCGGGCGCCGAAGACCGTCCGGTACCAGTCGATCATCTCCGTCGCCCGGGGCGTCTTGATGACGTAGTGGGCCAGGATGTCCGGTGCGAGGGCGGTGTCGCTGGGTGCGGGTGTGGTCATCGGGATGCTCCGTCCGTTGCGGTGTCGGCGACGATGGGCGTGCGCTGTTCACCCAGGTCGAGGGAACCGTCGGGAGTCCTGATGGATGCGCTGACGGTGTCGCCGGGCCGTAGGAACGGCCCGGAGGTGTTGCGCTTGATGAACAGCTGCCACATCACGTGTTCCGGCAGGATCGCGGTGGCGAGCCGGCGGACCAGGGCCGGTGGCGACTTCGCGGCGGTGCCGTGTGGGGTCCCGGTCAGCACGACGTCGCCGGGGGAGAGGTTGCAGAACGTGCTCAACTCCGACAGCGACTCCGCGGGGCGGTAGAGCAGGTTGGCGGTGGAGTCGGTCTGGCGCAGTTCGCCGTTCACGCGCAGTTCCAGCGTCAGGTCGTCGAGCAGGGCGTAGTCCGCCTCGTCGAGGACGAGCAGTTCGGGTCCGAGCGGACAGAACCCGCGGTAGCTCTTGCCTTTCAGGTACTGACCCTGCGGCAGTTGGACGTCACGGGCGGAGAGGTCGTTGCCGATGGTCACCGCGGCCACGTACCGCGGCAGGTCTGCGTCGGTGATGGTCACCGGCCCGTCGATCGTCGTCCCGATCACGAGACCGAGCTCGATCTCATGATCGAGCAATTGGACGTGCCGTGGCCGGGTGACGGGATCGTAGGGCCCCGTCACGGACGCGTCGGTCTTGTCGAAGAACAGGTTGAACGCCCGGTTGTCGGGGTCCATCCCGGACTCGATCGCGTGCTGTCGGTAGTTCGCGCCCTGGCACATGACCCGGC
The DNA here is from genome assembly GCF_024171765.1 of Williamsia deligens. Lineage (GTDB taxonomy): Bacteria > Actinomycetota > Actinomycetes > Mycobacteriales > Mycobacteriaceae > Williamsia_A > Williamsia_A deligens. The sequence continues at coordinate 35,407 of NZ_JAMTCI010000004.1, read as the reverse complement.
ACGGGACGGTGATGGGGGAGATCACGTCGACCTCGGACAGTGTGTGCGTCGCCGGGCGCTCGGCGGCGGACTGCCAGTCGGCGCGGCCGCTCTCGAGCAGCGCGCCGGTCGTCGGGTAGTCGTCGGTGAGGGCGACGACGTCGTCCCCGACCACGGTGCCCCAATACGTCGAACCCTCGACGACGTAGCGGATCAATCTGGTCGCCATCGACCCTCCTCTGTTGTGAGATCCCCGTCACCGCACGGTACGGGTTCGCTGAACGTCAGTCAACGAACGACGGTCGACGGCGTGATGCCCGGTGCGCGGTCTCGTAGGATCGGCTGCGTGCCACGGTCCGAGGACGGCTCGAGCGACGCCGCGACGTCGATGACGCGCGCCGAGCAGAAGGCCGCGACGCGCGAGCGTCTCCTCACAGCCGCTGCGGAGTTGTTCGCCGAGCGGGAGTTCGGGGAGGTCACCGTCGCGGACATCTCCGCGCGAGCGGGAGTGGCGCACGGCCTGTTGTTCCACCATTTCGGCTCCAAGCAGGGCCTGTACCGGGCTGTCCTCGACGGGGTCGTCGCGGAGATGGACTCGGCGTTCGTCGCGGGAGTGGTCGACGAGCCGGGTGACGCCATCCGGGCGGGGCTGCGTGCCCACCTGCGATACATCGCCGAGCACCCCGCGCTGGCGACGAGACTGATCGAGGGCGGCCGGTCGCAGGACGCCGACGTCCGCGGCGCATCGCAGGCGGGTCGCGACCGCGTGCTGACCGCACTGGTCGAGAACCTCGGTGTCGCGCCGGACGATGTCACCGTCGACCTGATCGGTCGGACGATCGTCGCGGCGGTGGACGAGGCCTCGATCCGGTGGGTCCGGTCAGGGTGCGCACTCGCGGTCGACGACATGGTGACGTGGCTGGTCGAGGTGGGTTCGGCCGCGGTCCGCGCTGCGGCGGTGCTCGACCCGCGGCTCGACGTCGACGCCGCGGTGGCGCGGCTGGGCGGGGCGCCGCAGCACAGGTGACGGGCTCGCCCGTTCGTGGGGCGCGGCGGGTCAGATGACGGCGAAGACGTCGACCTCGACGACATCAGGATGTCGCAGGGCGGTCGCGACGAACACGGTCCGGGCGAGCCAGGTCCAGTCGGGGTGATCCGACAGCAGCACCGGGACGGTGCGGAAGTGGACCCGCTCGGCAGGAACGGGGTCGCCGCGCAGCAGTGCCGCCGTGTCCTCGGGTGAGGCGACGCGCACGCCGCGGTTGCGCACCGCGACGACTGCCCCGTCGTCGGTGTCGATCAGGTACTCGGCGTCGAGGTCCATCAGGTCGGGGGCCCGCAGGGTCTGCATGTCGGCGCCGGCGGGCCGGATGACGCCGTTCACCGACGGGCCGGCCGCACGTCCGCCCACGATGGGCACGACCCGACGGTGCCCCGACGGCAGATCACCCAGGTCGACGGGAGGGGCGACCTCGACCGTGAGCCGCGTGGTGAACCGCAGTCGGGGCGGGGTCGGTGGCATCAGTTCGTGCGGTCGGCGAACCCGTCCGGCAGGTCGCCCGGCGCCACGGAGATGACCGTCTCGTCGTCGACGCCGACATGCTCGAACAACGTGATGTGGGCGAACTCGGGTACCACGAAGATCGGGTAGGTCGGGCCCGCGTCGCGGAACGTCCGCATCTCGTCGAGGTGCTCGTTCTGGAACAGGACGGTCTTCGACCCGTCGTCCTCCACCCACTTGGGGAAGAAGATGGTGCCGTGCAGCCGACGCCTGCCCGGGAGCACGGTGACGACGACGGAGGTGCCGGTCGGCTCGTTCCAGGAGACCTTGTAGACGTCGTCGTCGAGGGCGACCAGGTCGACCTCCTGGTCCTTGACCCACCTGCCACCCACCATGCCGCTGTGGATGCGATAGTCGATCGTCGTCGCGTTCTTCACGTACATCTCGTACTGCCATCCGTTGGCGTAGGTGTAGATGAAACGGTGGCCGACGATGCCGTCGAGGTCCTGGGGAGGTACGGGTTCGGAGACCGAGGTGGTGATCGACATGCAATTAATTTTGCCACAAAACTATTAGCAGGGGTAGGTAGCGATGGCGATGTCGGACGACGCGACGCGGCTGGGGCAGATGACGGGTCCGCTGCGCCGTGCGGTCCTGCGCGCGGTGCGTCTCGCCGCCGATCTGCCGGACCTGCCCGAGGCGCAGATCGAGGTCCTGCGGGTGCTCGTCACCGAGTCGACCGTCACCTCGAGCGCTCTGGCCGATCGTCTGGGGTTGGCGCGACCCACCGCCAGCAACCTCGTCACCACGATGGTGCGTCACGGACTGCTGGCGCGTGAGCCCGTCGACGGGGACCTGCGTCGTGTGGCGATCCGGGCCACACCGCATGCGCGAGATCTGCTGCGCCGATACGACAGGACCAGTCGCACGCTGCTCGCCGACGCCCTCACCCGGATGGATCCGGCAGCACGGGAGGCGATCGTCGTCGCCCTGCCGGCATTCGAGCAGTTGACCTCCGTGCTGACGGAGATGGCGTCGCCGACTGTGCGGGATCACTCCGCGTCCTGATCGACGTCCCGCGTCATCTGGTTTTGTCACAAAATCATCACTCACCGGCGTCGACTGCGCTAGGACTGGTGCGTCGACGAAAGGGGTTGTGATGACGATTATCTCGATGCGGCGCGCGTGGATCGTGATGAGCGCCGCCGCCCTCATGGTTCTCGGTCTCGGTGTCTGCCCACCTGCCGCGGACGCCGCACCCGGTGCGATCCGCGTCGCCGGGGGATCGGTGAGCGGGTTCGAGCGGGACGGCGTCACCACCTACCTCGGTGTGCCGTTCGCATCGACTGCCCGCTTCGCCCCACCGGGGCCGGCGCGGCCGTGGTCGGGGGTTCGGTCGGCCACCCAGCACGGTCCGCAATGTCCCCAGGCCCTGCCGACGCCGGGGTTCAGCATCCCGTCGTCGGTGCCGATCCCGAGTCCCACGAGCGAGGACTGCCTCTCGGTGGACCTGTACGTACCGCACAACGCGGCCGGCCGGGATCTGCCGGTGATGGTCTACCTGTACGGCGGAGCCTTCGTCCTCGGGTCGAACGCGCAGTACGACGCGCCGGCCGAGATCGCCCGCAGCGGCGACGTCATCGTGGCCGTGCCGAACTATCGGGTCGGGCCGTTCGGCTTCCTCGCCCTCCCGGAGCTGGCGGCCCAGAACGGCGGCGTGTCCGGCACGCTGGGGATCGCCGACCAGCAGGCCGCACTCCGGTGGGTCCGCGACGACATCGGCGCGTTCGGCGGCAACCCGCGCGACGTGACGATCTTCGGTGAGTCGGCCGGCGGGATGAGTGTGTGCCTGCAGCTCGCGGCACCCGGCTCCCGCGGACTGTTCCGTCGCGCGATCGTCGAGAGCGGTGGGTGCGCGCGCAGTCCGCTCGTACCGCCGTCGCAGGCGGAAGGGGTGCGTCGCTCGGAGGCCTATGCGGCACAGGTCGGTTGTCGTGATCCGCGTACACGTCTGTCGTGTCTGCGGCGACTGCCGATCGATCGACTGCTCGACTCGCCCACGACGAGGTTCGACGGCGCGGCCGTGACGTGGACGCCGTTCCTCGACGGGACGGTCCTGACGCAGACTCCCGAGGATGCACTCCGAGGTGGTGCTGCGCGCGGGATGCCGCTCATCGTGGGGAGCAACGCGAACGAGGGTGCGCTGTTCGTGCTGCTCTTCGACTACGTCAGCCGACAGCGACTCGTCACCGAGGCCTCGTATCGGCGGACCGTCGAGGAGCTGTACCCCGGTCGCGCCGGCCGGATCCTGGCCGCGTACCCGTCTTCTCGATACGGCTCACCCGCCCGGGCGTTGACCGCCGTCTACACCGACTCGTTGTTCGCGTGCCCCGCGCAGACCACCGTCGCCGCTGCGACACAGGGCGGAGCCCGTGTGTTCCAGTACCGGTTCACGGTCGCACCGGTCGGCGACAACCCGGTGCTCCCGGGTGCGTTCCACGCCGCCGAGATCCCCTACCTGTTCAACCGCCTCGGTGGGGTGCCGATCCCGTGGACGGGCGCATCGGCCGCGTTCGCGGCGCAGATCAAGCGACAGTGGTCGACCTTCGCCCGCACGGGGTCACCGAACGGCCCAGCCCTTCCCCGGTGGGCACCGTGGTCGTCGTCGGATCAGCGGTACCTGTCGATGGCCATCCCGGGATCCACCATGCGAGAGGGGTTCTCGTCGCTGCACGCCTGTCGGCTGTGGTCGGACTGATCGGCGCGGGAAGGCTGCCGGTCGCAACGGTGTTGACCGTGGGTCACGGATCCACGCACCACGAGGAGGAACGATGCAGATCGACCTGGCCGGGAAGACCGCTCTCGTCACGGGATCGACGCAGGGGATCGGTTCCGCGATCGCGACGGGTCTGGCCCGTGCGGGAGCGCGGGTCGCCGTCAACGGTCGCAGCGAGGACTCGGTCTCCCGGGCGATCAGCGCGATCGCGGCAGAGGTGGTCGGCGCCGATCTCGTCGCCGCCCCGGGCGACCTGTCGACGCAGCAGGGGGCGGACGAGGTCCGCGCCGTACTGCCCGACGTCGACATCCTGGTCAACAACCTCGGCATCTTCGGGGCCACCGACGCCCTCGACATCTCCGACGACGAGTGGCGTCGATACTTCGAGGTCAACGTCCTCGCCGCAGCGCGACTCATCCGCGCGTATCTGCCCGGCATGAAGCAGCGAGGACACGGTCGCATCCTGTCGATCGCGAGCGACTCGGCGATCGTCATCCCCCGGGAGATGATCCACTACGGCATGTCGAAGACGGCCCTGCTGGCGGTCTCCCGGGGCTTCGCCAAGGACGCGGCGGGCACCGGGGTCACGGTGAACTCGGTGATCGCCGGACCGACGCACACCGGTGGTGTCGAGGACTTCGTGTACCAACTCGTCGACAAGGACCTGCCGTGGGACGAGGCGCAGCGCGAGTTCATGCGACTGCACCGGCCACAGTCGTTGCTGCAGAGGCTGATCGAACCGGACGAGATCGCGAACATGGTCGTCTACCTGAGTTCCGAGTTCGCGTCGGCCACCACCGGCGGCGCAGTGCGTGTCGACGGGGGATATGTCGACTCGATACTCCCGTGACGTCACGCCAGCAGGCGCCACAACCCGATCAGGCCGATCACGACGATCAGCGCACGCAACGCCGTGGGTGAGAGCCGCCGGCCGTATCGCGCGCCGATCGATCCACCCAGGAGCGAACCGACGGCGATGAGACCCGCGGCGGCCCAGCTGATCCGGTCGAACGCGACGACGGTGAACGCGACCGCGGCCACCACGTTGACGACGAGGGACAGGACGTTCTTCGCGGCGTTCATCCGCTGCATCGACTCGGGCAGGATCACACCCATGGCGGCCATGAGCAGGATCCCCTGCGCGGCGGTGAAGTAGCCGCCGTAGATCCCGACGGCGAACGTCGCGATCGTGAGCACCGTGAGGCGCGCACGGGTGATCCGGTCGACGGCGTGACCGCCGGCCTCGGAGCGTGCACGGACCCACCTCTGGATCCGTGGTTGCACCACGAGAAGGATCAGCGCGGCGACGAGCAGGACCGGCACGACCGCCGCGAACACCGAGGGCGGTAGGTGCAGCAACAGCCAGGCGCCGATCAGCGCGCCGACGAACGACGCGGGCGCCTGCCACGCGAGTCGGTGGCCCTGTCCCCGCAGTTCCCCGCGGTACCCCCACGTCCCGGACACGCCCCCCGCCACCAGGCCGATCGAGTTCGACATCGTCGCGATCTGTGGCGGATAACCGAACGCGACCAGGGTCGGGAACGTCACCAGCGTGCCCGATCCGACCACCGCGTTGATGGCACCGGCGGCGAATCCGGCGACGAGGATGACGACGACTTCGACGGCGGACACCCGCCCGACGCTACGTGCCGACGGGGGAGGGGTCCGGCATGCCCGCCGCGTCGACGTCCTGCCCGATCGGTTCCCACCGGATCAGGGCCAGAGCGACCAATGCCACCAGGGGTGCGACCACGATCGCGCCGATCGTGAACCGTTGTCCGTGCGCCGCGGTCAGGACGGGGAAGGCGTACGCACCGATGATGCCGCCGACGCGGGTGACCGCCTGCGTGTAGCCGCCCGCGGTCCCGCGGACGTCGGTCGGGTAGGACAACGTGCCCATCGCTGTCCCGGCGTACCCGGGGCCGAGATTGTGCAGGAAGTAGAACGCCGCGATCAACACCGCCGCGAACCCCGACGCGAGGACCCCGTAGAGACCGGCGATGAGTCCGAGAGCGGTTGCGGTGCCCACGAAACCGATCATCGCGATGACCCTGATCCCGGTCGTCTGGACCACCCGCGTGCAGGCGTAGGCGCCGATCGCGCCGACGGCGTTGACCGCCGCCGACACCGCCAACACCGCGGCGAGGTGGTTGGTCCCGAACAGCTGCGTGAGGATCGTGGGCGTGTACAGCGAGATGGCGTAGAACTCGACGGCCTGGGTGACGACGAGGACGCTCACCAGCAGTGTCCGCCGCCCGAACGGGGACCGGAACAGTGCGATCACGTCGCCCGGTCGTGTCGGTCGCGGCTTGGGTGCGCTGTCGGCGTCGTCGGTGACGACGAGATCTATGGCGTCGACGTCGTACGTGGTGCGCAGGATGTCGACCGATTCGCCGACCGAGCCGTGCCGGGCGACCCACATCGGGCTCTCGATCGACGCGAAGTACCGGAGTCCGAGGACGATCAGGGCAGGCACCGCACCCAGGCCGATCGCCCACCGCCACAGACCCTGGTCGACACCGAGTGCGTGGATCCCCAGCGCCACGGTGAACACGATCGCCGAGGCGCCCGTGGACATGACCTGCGCGAAGTTGACGTTGCGGCCCTTGGTGGCCAGGGCGCTCACCTCGGCGATGAACGCCAGCGCGACGGGGACGTCCAGGCCGACGCCGATGCCCATGAGGAAGCGGAAGGCCACGAAGCTCTCGACGTTCGGCGCCAGACCGGCTGCGGCGGCGGCGAACACGAGCAGGACGAGGTCGAGGATCATCATGCGGTAGCGGCCGACGCGGTCGGTGAGCCAACCGCCGACGAGACCGCCGATGAGTGCGCCGACGAGGACCGCGGCGCTGACGAACGGGAGGCTGTCGAGCCCCCAGTTGCCGGTTCCGAGGTCGAAGTCCTGCCGGATCTGCTGCGCCCCGAGCCCGAAGCTGCCGAGATCCCACCCGTCGACGAAGATGCTCCCCAGCGCGACGGCCAGCATCAGGCGCGGCCGACGCGGCCGGAGCCGACTCGAGTTCACCAACCCGATGACGTCGTCGGGCGACGAGATCGTGATGGTCGTGCGCGCATCGGACGTCGATGTCATCCGAGCACTCTACGACCCGGGGTCAGGCGACGGTCACCCTCGGCGATGACGGAGCAGGATCTCCTGCCAGTCGTCCGGGACGCGGTCGCCCGGGCCCGGGGTCGACTGGTCCGACGGGTGTTCGTGGGGCGGAGCCAGTGTCGGCCCGGCCAGCATCTCGTCCGTCGCGTAGCTGTAGAACCAGTCCTCACCGGGTTCGAAGCTCTGCACGACGGGATGTCCGGTCTGTCGTGCGTGCTTCGTGGCGTGTGTTCCCAGGGAGTCGTCGCAGCAACCGACGTGCCCGCACTGCGCGCACCGTCGGAGGTGGAACCACCAGCTGCCCTCGGCGTCGCAGTCGACACACCCCGTGCCGCTGGGTGGCCGGGACGGATCGATACCGGTGTCGCTCATCTGACCTCCGAGGCTCGGTGCGTTCCCTGCGAGCCTGACACATCGCACGGTCGTCACGCCGCCGGTGAGACCGTTTCGTCGACGACATCTCGTGTCCCACCGAACAGCCGGGTCAGGGCGTACAGCGCGATCCCGACCAGCAGCATCACCCCGGCCCGCAGCCACGTCGACGCGCTCTGCTGCGTCAGCAGCACCACACAGGTGCCCAGCGCGAGTATCGGGACGACGGTCGGCGTCCGGAAGTGGTCGCCGTCGTGACCGCGGTCGCGCCGCAGGACGAGGACCGCGAGGTTGGTGCTGATGAACACCACGAGCAGCAGGAGGACCACGGTCTCGGCGAGCGCGGCGACCGTGCCGGTGGCCGCCAGGATCATCGCGACCGCGGTGGTGGCGACGATGGCCACCCACGGCGTCCTCCGCCGGGGCAGGACCCGGGCGAGTGCTGACGGGAGGAGCCCGTCGCGGGACATCCCGAAGGTGAGCCGTGAGGCCATGATCATCGTCAACAGCGCCCCGTTGGCGACCGCGACGAGCGCGATGATCGAGAACAGGCGCGGCGGGACACCGACATCGGCGATGGACACGACCTCGAGCAGCGGGCCCGACGATGCAGCCAGACGGTCCGTCGGCGCCACCACGGACACCGCGAGCCCGACCAGGACGTAGACCAGGCCGGCGGTGAGGAGCGCGCCGAAGAGGGCCCTGGGGTAGACCCGTCGGACGTCCCGGACCTCCTCGGCGATGTTGGCCGACGTCTCGAACCCGACGAACGAGTAGAAGGCGAGCAGCGCGGCGCCGAGCACCGCCAGTGCCGGTGTGGTGCTCGAGTCGAACTGGAGGACGCGTCCGGCGTCGCCGTCACCGCGGCCGAGGACCACGCCCGCGAGGACCACGACGAGAACCAACCCGGACACCTCGACGATGGTCATCACGACGTTGGCGCGCAACGACTCCTGGATCCCGCGGGCGTTGAGGAGACCGACCACGAGCAGGAACACCAGCGCGGCCGGCGTCGCGGGGACGTCGAGGATCGCGGTCAGGTAGTCCCCGGCGAACGCGAGAGCCAGCCCGGCGGCACTCGTCACGCCGGCGGCGAGCATGCAGAAGCCGACCAGGAACGACACGATTGGCGCCCGGTACGCCCGGCGGGCGAACACCGCGGCCCCGCCGGCGCGCGGGTACTTGGTGACCAGCTCGGCGTAGGACGCGGCGGTGAGCAGCGCCATGACCAGGGCCAGGAGCATCGGCACCCACACCGCGCCGCCGACGTCGCCGGCGATCTCGCCGACCAGGGCGTAGATCCCGGCCCCGAGGACGTCGCCGAGGATGAACACGAACAGCAGCGGCGCCGTGATCGCGCGACGGAGGGGTGTGCTCGCGTCCTGTGCACGGGCGCCGTCGTCGTCACGCGTCTTCTCCACGGTCATGCCGGGGGAGATACCCAGTCCGTGGCCGGATCAATCCGCGACGGGACCGTCGGCCGCGCTCAGCGCGCCGGAGCGAGCGCGGACAACATCTGCAGCATGTCGTGGGACCGTGACCCGGGGACCGCGGTGTAGACGAGCAGCATGTGGGATTGCACCGGGTCCAGCAGTGTCTGACACGCGAGTTCGAGCGGACCGAGGTCGGGGTGGACGAGGTGCTTCACCTCGCGGGGCCGGACGCCCACCTCGTGGCTGTCCCACGCCCGGCGGAACTCGGCGCTCTCGGCGAGCAACAGGTCGGCGAGTTCCGCGCCGCGGGAGGGGCGGCCCCGCAGCGTGATGTTCTCGCGGAGGCCCGAGGCGAACATCCGGCACAGGAAGTCGTGTTCGGACTCGGCGTAGAGCGCTCGCGTCGCCGGGTCGGTGAACCACCGGTACCCGAGACTGCGTGCGGGACCGGTGAACCGGGTGGTGTCGCCGGTGAGCGCGACACCCAGCGGACTCTGCCGCAGCGTCTCGCCGAGTTCGGTCACGATCTCCGCCGGGGTGTCGTCGAGACGGTCGAGGATCCTCAGCAGACCCGGGCTGATGTGGTCCCCGGACGCCACCGGCGCGGGCGGCCGGTGGCCTGCCAACCGGAACAGGTGGTCACGCTCGACCAGCGACAGGTGCATCCCCTGCGCGATCGCCGCGATCATCTGTTCCGAGGGCGACGGGCCGGTGGCGCGCTCCAGGCGCGCGTAGTAGTCCGTCGACATGTGACAGAGACCGGCGACCTCCTCGCGACGCAGTCCACCCGTCCGTCGGCGCGGCCCGCGCGGCAGTCCCACGTCCTCCGGTTGCAGAGCCTCGCGCCGCCGGCGCAGGAAGTCGGCCAGTCCGTTGCGGTCGATCACGGTCGGATGCCCTCGATGCGCATGGTCCAGTTCTAGTGCTCCGACGTTGGATGAGCCACGCCTTGACGATCCACCCCTCGGCGCAGCCCCTCGGTGAGGTGGACCGTCAGGTCCTGGATGCGTCGCGGGAGCGGGGCCACGGTGGTGGCAGCGACAGCATCGAAGGAGCAGACATGGCACGAACGATCGACATCACCATCGCAGACCTCCACGGCCGCCGAGCCGTCGTGACCGGCGCCAGCGACGGGATCGGACTGCACATCGCCACACGGTTGGTCAGGGCCGGGGCGGAGGTCGTCCTGCCCGTCCGCAACACCGCCAAAGGTCAGGCGGCGCTCGACGCCATCCGTGCCGATCACCCGGTTGCCGCAGTGTCCCTGCGGCATCTGGACCTCTCGTCCCTCGCGTCGGTCGCCGACCTGACAGCCGAGCTGCGTGGGGAGGGACGGCCGATCCACATCCTGGTGAACAACGCGGGGCTGATGACGCCGCCGGAGCGGCAGGTCACCGCCGACGGTCACGAGGTCCAGCTCGGCACGAACCACCTCGGCCACGTCGCGCTCGTCGCCGGCCTGATGGAACAGCTGCGGGCGGGTCGTGCGCGCGTGGTGTCACAGATCAGCGTCGCGGCGAACCGCGGGGCGATCAACTGGGACGACCTCGCCTGGGAGCGGGGCTACGACGGGATGGGGGCCTACAGCCAGTCGAAGATCGCGCTCGGCCTGTTCGGGGTCGAGCTCGGACGCCGCAGCGAGCAGTACGGATGGGGACTGACGAGCGTCCTCGCCCACCCGGGTGTCGCACCGACGAGCCTGCTCGCCGCGCGACCCGAGGTGGGCCGCGTCGACGACACGCGGTCGGTCCGCGTGATCCGATGGCTGTCCGCGCGCGGTCTGATCGTGGGGACGGCCGAGACCGCGGCCCTGCCGGCGCTCCTCGCCGCGACGACACCCGATGCAGTCAGCGGAACCCTCTACGGGCCCGGGGGACTCGGTCGTCTCGGCGGAGCGCCCGCGACGCAATCGCTGTACTCACGTCTGCGCTCGCCGGAGGACGCCCGCCGGGTCTGGGACCTCTCGCAGGATCTCGCCGGTGTGGCGTTCCCGACCGCGGCCGTCGGCTGAGCGGTCACGGTCGACGCGCGTCGACGAATTGTCGCGATCAGACCTGTCCTTGCGGAAATACCTGGTGAGGCGCAGTGTTGAACATGTGGTCCAGATCACATGTCCAGGAGGTTGGCGTCATGGCAGTCAGCATGAGTTTTCAGGCACCGCACCTACATCACCGGGCTCCGTTGAGCCCGGCGCGGATGCGACGCGCCAGGTTGCGACGGGCGATGCTGTGGGGACAGGTCGGTTGGACGGCGTTCATGATCGGATCCGCGGCGCTCGCGTTGGGTCTGGCCGGGCTCGCCACGGGCCTCACCGTCGCGGGAATCATCAGCCTGGCCGTGTGGGTCCTCGCGTACGGCGTGGTGATCTACTCGATCCGTGCCCGGGCGATGGCCAAGGGCGACCGCACGCTGCAGGAGCACATCGCGCGGGTCAAGCGGCAGCGCTACCGCCGTACCTACCCGGCAGCGACGGCATCCGCCTCGTCGGACCATCGCGGTGACTACCGTCCGCCGGTGTCGTTGCTGACGCCCAGCGGCGACTGACCCTCGCCGTCTGCGGGTCGTGAGCCGTACCGGGAACCGTGCTCGCTGCTCGACCCCGGCGCAGACCGAGCGATCCGCCGTGACGGTTCCCGGTCCGGATCAGGCCGTGATGGTCGCGGCGCCGGGCAGTCCGAAGCCGGCCAAGGCGCCGCCCATCGCGATCAGTCCGCGCCCGGTCGTGATCCGTGCGGGTGTCGACGTCAGCGCCGACACGCTGACGGTTCCGGTCGCTCCGGTGGACAGGTTGATCCACGCGACGCTCGCCGGCGCCTCGATGGGTCCGCCCGTGCACGAACGCCGGGCAACGTATGCAGGAGTGCAGTAGGGCCCGAGAGACAGGTCCAGGACGCCGGGGGCGACGCGAGCGACATGAATGGTCTCCTGCCCGAACGGAAACGGGTCGGAGAAGAACAACCACTGCGATGGGATGTCGACGGAGACAGAGGGTGCGGCGCTGACTGGAGTCGCAGCGGCATGGCCGACCCCGAGAGTCGACGCGGTCATCGCGACTGTTGCTGCGATCGTCGTCATGGCTGTGGTCAGCGCGTAGTGAGTTCTCATGGTCACGACCTCCATTGTGCTGTGCATTTGTACGACATTGTGGAAATCGTCCCCTCGTGGCCGCTCGTTACCGGCGCTTTGTGCTTGTCGCGGAATCGACGACGGCATGGGCGGATATCAGCGCGGTGCTTTCCCCGATTCGCCCGTGACGGATGACGCGTGCCTGTTGGATGGGGGAACCATCTGGGAGGAATCGATGAGGATGTCAGCGGCCTTCGCTGCGATTGCGGTCGTGGGCACTCTCGTGGCGGGATGCGGCACTTCTGATCCCGCCGGCCCCGACTCGAGCGGTTCCTCGCCGGCCACCTATCCGACCGGTCCCGTGACGATGTACGCCGGGGCGGGACCGGGCAGTGGCTTCGACCTGACGATCCGAGCCGTGGCCGATGCACTCCGGACCGACAAGATCGTGACCGTGCCCCTGCCCGTACAGAATCGGCCCGGTGGAGCCGGGGCTGATCTGCTCGCCGGCATGGTGCGCGACCACCGGGGGGCCGACGACCGGATCGCCGTGACGTCGCTGTCGATGATGCTCAACCAGCTGCAGGGGCGGTCGCAGTACGGCTACACCGACGTGACCATGATCGCGCGCCTGATGACCGAGTACTTCGTCGTCGTCACCGGCCCGGACTCTCCGATGCGCGGGTTGCGGGACGTCATGTTCCGGATCGCCACGGCTCCCGACCAGGTGCGTGTGGGTGCCGCGGCCGACGACCGCGCGCCGTTCGATCTGCTGGTCTCCGCGGCGGGTGGACGACCCTCCGCGGTGCGCTATGTCGACGTCGAAGGCGGCGCCGCTCAGACCGCTGCGCTGCGGGACGGCACCGTCGATGTCGCGATCGGTGGCGTCAGTGAGTTCGCCGACGGACTTCGCGACAAGGTACTGCGTGGGCTCGGTGTGTTGGCGGACAACCGGATCCCGGGCGTCGACGTGGCCACGGCGCGCGAACAGGGACTCGACGTGAAGCTGGCCAACTGGCGGGGGATCTATGGTCCACCCGACATGCCCTCGGCCGCCGTGGATTTCTGGCGCGGCGCGCTCGCCACGATGGTGCGCACACCGACGTGGACGGCGACGGCCCAGCGGAGCCGGTTCACGACCACGTTCATGACCGGCGGCGAACTGCAGAGGTTCCTCGCCACAACACAATCCGAGGTGAAGGCCGCTCTCGCCGCAGAACGCTGACGCTGCCACCAGAAATTCGTTGACATTGAGTCAACCAAAAATTATGGTGGTGTGATGAACGCAACCGCGACCACGGACGGTCGGGACGCCGCGCCCGTTCCGCCCGGGCTCGTCCTCCGTAAAGCCTTCGCGTGCCTGCCCAGTGGGGTCGCCGCGATCTGCGCCGACATCGATCCCCACCCGACGGGCATGCTGGTCAGCTCGCTGACCTCGGTGTCTCTCGATCCGCCTCTGCTGTCTTTCTGTGTGCAGAACGGCTCGCGGACCTGGGCCGGGCTGAAGGACGCGCCGCGCATCGGCGTGAGCTTCCTCGGCGACTCCCACGGGGAGGTGTGCGCACAGTTCGCGGCCGCGGCGCCAGAGCGCTTGCGCGGCGTCGGCACGGTGACCTCGGACGGCGGAGCTGTTCTGCTCGAAGGTGCGGCAGCCACCTTCACGTGTTCGCTGCACGACGAGTTCAGCGCCGGTGACCACTCGATCGTCGTCCTGCGGATCGAGGCTTTCGATGTCGTACCGGACGTCGCGCCGCTGGTGTTCCACGGATCGCGGTACCGGCGACTGGCCGGTTGACCCCTGCGCCGGACCCACGGCGCGCCGATCATCATCATTTCCCTCGACAGGAGAAACCCATGACCTCGACGATGTCGCCCGCCACCACGACCGAGGAAGTCCTCGCGCGCGTGTCGGATCTGTTGCCCCTCATCCGCGAACACTCGGTCGAGAACGAGAAGAACCGGCGTGTGGATCCCGAGGTCATCGAAGCACTCCGGGAGGCCGGGGCATTCCGCCTGGCCGCACCCCGTCGTCACGGCGGCCTGGAGGCAGGACTCGAGGCGATGCTGACACTCTCGGCGCTCATCGCGGAGGCAGACGGTGGGACATCGTGGGTCGTCACCCTGTCCAACATCCAGGCGTGGTCGACCTGCATGTACCCCGCAGAGACCGTGGACGAGATCTACTCCGCCGGCCCGGACCGGGTGCTGTGCGGCGTCGTCTCACCCGGCGGTACGGCGCGCAAGGTCGAGGGCGGATACCGCGTGACCGGCAAGTGGCCCTACGCATCCGCGAGCCTGCACGCCGAGTGGATGGGCGGTGGCGTGTGGGTCGTCGACGAGGACGGTGACGAGGAGGACCAGGCGATGGTCCTGCTCCCCAGGGCGGACGTCCGCGTGGACGACACCTGGTATGTGGCCGGGATGCGCGCCTCGGGGAGCAACACCATCGTGGCCGAGGACGTGTTCGTTCCCGACTCGCGCCTCATCTCCATGCTGCCCGTGATCTCCGGCACCTACATGCAGGACCATCCCGACTCCGCCTTCTACCGTTCGGCGTTCGGCCCCATGCTGGTCCTCGTCCTCGTGGGCCCGCAGCTCGGTCTCGGTCGGGCGGCGCTCGACCTGGCGGTCAGGAAGGCGTCGACGAAAGCCCTGGCGTACACGAACATCGAGCGCCAGGAAGATTCTGTGGCGTTTCAGATGCTCGTCGCCGAAGCGGCCACGAAGATCGACACCGCGCACCTGCACGCGTACCGCGCGGCACAGGACGTGCAGCGGTACGCCGAGGAGAACGTCTACCCCGACATCGCGGCGAGGGCTCGTATGCGGGCCGACTCGGCGGTCGCGCTCAAGAGTGTGAACAGTGCGCTCAACACCCTGCTCGACGCCTCGGGGGCCGGCAGCTTCGCCGAGGTGAATGCGCTCCAGCGCATCTGGCGTGATTCCAATGTCGCTGCCCGGCACGCGGTCATGCTGCCGCAGGTGTCCATGGAGACCTACGGCAAGGCGCTCCTCGGCCGGCGAGATCAGATCACCGCGATCGTCTGACGGTGTCGCACCCGGATACATCCCACCCGACCCACCCACAGGAGTCCTCGTGCCCGAGATAACCACCAGCAGAACGCTTCAGGCGTCACAGGAGAAGGCGTGGTCGGTCATATCCGATACGAGCAGGTTCGCCGAGTGGAACACCCTGCACACGTCGTGGGGTGCCGAGCCGCCCACGGAGTTGGCGGTCGGTGTCGGCGTGATCGAGACGGTCACCATCAAAGGGGTGGTGGACACCATCGACTTCACCACCACCGCATACGACGCACCACGATTCGTCCAGCTCGAGGGCTCGGGGAGCATGGGGTCGACCGTGCAACTCGACTTCACCGTCGATCCCGAGGGTGATTCGGCCTGTACGGCCACACTGCACGTGATCTTCTCGAGCTCGATCCTGTTCGGCCCGCTCGGGAAGATCATCGAGAAGGCGTTCCGCAAGCAACTCGACAAGTCCCTCGAGAAGCTCGACGGTCTGGTCGGATAGGCGAATTGCCGGCCCACGTCACCCGAACACGGAGATCGCGTCCTCCAGGTCGAGGTCGGGGTCGAGGACATTCGCGGTCCTGATGCACGCGATGATCAGTGACTCCATCCAATGGACGAGATGGTCGGCGTCGAATGCATCGGTGTCATCGAGCCACTGCACGATCGCCTCGTCGATCGCGCTGATGGTGGCCCGGCCCACCAGACGGAGAGCTGGTGCGGTCGGGTCGATCTCGGCGACGGCCGCGAAGGCCTCGAGTGCATTCCACCGCGCGGTCTCGTACACCTCCCATGCTTCGGGGTCCGCGCCTCGACCGCCGAGCACGAGCCGCAGAGCCAGGCCCCGGTGGTCGCGCAGGTAGTCCAGGTGCCGGCGCAGCGCCGCCCTCACCAATTCGGCCGGGGTGGAACCGCTCTCGAAGACGAACGCGGCTCCCAGCTGGGTCGCCGTCGTCCGCACGGCGGCGAGGTAGATCCCCCGCTTGTTGCCGAAGTAGTGGAACAACAGTCCGTGGGCGACCTCCGCCCGCGCTGCGATGTCGGCGACGTTGACCTGGTCGTAGTCGCTCTCGGAGAAGACCTCGATGGCCACCTCGATCAGGCGGCGCTTGGTCTCTGCCGCCTGCGCCGCGCGTTTCGTGGGCTTGGCGGGGGTGTCGGGGGCCAACCGTTTTCTCCTTAGTCGGGTCGGGACCGGGCTGATCGCGGCGAGGTCGCCGGTGACGTCACCCGAGCAGGGGAGTCCGTGACCTCGTCATGGTCTCGAGTTCATCATCCATGGCCCGGTGGACGCGAGCTGCGAAGGTGTCGACGGATTCGTCGTCGTGCGGCCTCATGGCGGGCAGGACGGTGGTGACGATCTTCGAGGGGAGTGGCACATAGGGCAGCAGCCCCACGAGGCCGACGTTGAGACCCCAGGGGACCGACAACGACGTCGGTACCGACTTCATCCGGAGCAGCTTGTCGAGACGGGTGAGTCGTGCGAGACGTGTTCCCTGGTTCAGGACGAGCAGTGACTCTCCTGCACCCGCGGTGACGACCGGGACGATCGGGACACCCGCGTCCATGGCGACCCGGGCGAACCCTGTCCGACCGGCGAACAGCACCTTGTTGCGGTCGCTCCACTTCTTGAAACCGTCGATGTCGCCGCCGGGGAAGACGAGCACATGACTTTCCGCGGCCAGCGCGTCCACCGCTGCGTGGTGGTTGGCGGGCGTGGCATCGAACTTCTCGGCCACACGGCCCAGCTTGAGAGTCCAGGCGATCTGGTGGGTCAGGATCGTCACCCTGCGTCGATCACCGAGGTGATCGTAGACGGAGGCGAATGCGAGAACGTTCAGATCGAAGACTCCACCGAATCCGTGATTCGCGACGAACAGCACTGGGCCGTCGGGCATCTCGTCCGGCAGGTGGGACTCCATCCGGTGATACAGGCGGGCGATGGCGACGGTCAGGCCGACGATGCGTCTCGGCAGTTCATCCATTCCGCGACTGTAAACTCGGACTGGAACAGGTATTGCAGCAACCGTCAATAAATTGACTTCGAGTCAAGAGGCCGACCGTGCGCGGGTGCGCCAGATGACCGGGATGTCCCGGGCGGATCGTCCTGTCAGGGTGGTCCCGGCACCAACCGCGGAACGTATCGGACGTAGAGCACCATGCCGATCAGTTCGACCAGCGTCTGGGTCACCACCACCACGGCGGCCAGGCTCAGTGCCGGGGGCAGCGCCAGGGCAAGGGGGAGGACGACCAACGAGTTGCGGGTCGCTCCGGAGAACACCAACGCGCGGGTCGCCGGCACGTCCTGACGGAACACCTTCCCGGCGCCGACACCCAGTATCGCCATCACGATCAGGTACACGGCGAAGACGGCTGCGGCACCGGCCAATTCGTCCACACGGTTTCGGACCGCGTCGATCTGGGATGCCACGACGACCGCGAGGGTCACCATCATCACCGGCACCATCGCCGCAGTCATCGCGTCCATGATGTGCTCGCCCACGCGACGACGGCGCGCCACCCACTGTGTTGCGGCGGCCAGCGCCAGCGGGACGACGATGAGCAGAACGAACGCCTCGACGAACGGGGCGATGTCGATGATCGACACCGTCCTCGCGCCGACGAACAACCACAGCCACAACGGCAACAGAGCGATCTGCAGCGCCATCACCAGCGGTGCCCCGGCGAGCAGACGTTCCGATGCTGCGCCGGCGAGGCCGCTGAAGACGATGACGTAGTCGATGCACGGGGCGAGCAGCACCAGCACCGCGCCGATCAGGACTGCCTCGTTCCCGGCGATGAAGCGGGTCAGCGCGTACACGACGATCGGGACGGCGACGAAGTTCAGGACGACCATCGCGGTGGTGAATCGAACGTCCCGCAGTGATTTGCCGATGTCGGCGAAGGGGACCGCGAGGAACGTCGCGTACAGCAGCACGATCAGGACCGGGTTGATGGCGTGCTCGAACGTCGGTGCCGACGCTGGGGCGGCAAGGCCGACCACAGCTCCGACGGCCAGAGCGATGAGATAGAGACCTATCTGGTGCGCTTCCCACCAGCGCAGGACAGCAGCCATGCCCGAAGACTAGGGGTTCGAGTCAGGTGGGAGGGACGGGCGACGTTGCGGTCACTGCGGGGGGCGCCGTGACCGGCGTCATCCATTCGAGGGCCCACGAATTCAGGTCGAGCAACACGGCGCCGAGTGCCCGCCCCTTGGCCGTGAGCCTGTACTCCACTCGAACCGGGCGCTCCGAGTGCACGACCCGACCGACCAGCTCGGCGGCTTCGAGTTCCTTGAGGCGCAGCGACAACGTGCTCTCCGTGAGACCGGGAATCGCAGACGCCAAGGCGCCGAAACGCAGGGGATCGGGGATGAGCGCCCGGAGAACCTCGCCGGCCCATCTCTTCCCCACAACGCCCATCGCAGCTGCGAAGTATGGGCAATACGGATCGAGGTGTCCGGCCGTGGCCACTGAGGCCCCGTCAGAGTCAGACATGGGAGAAGGCTACGCTCGGGCTAGCTACTTGTAAAACAATAGCAACTAGTGTTTTGCTAGCTATGCACACCCCGCCGGGGTCCAAACATTTCCTGCCACCACCACCTCGTCCGACGAAAGCGAGTCCTCGCATGTCCGTGAGCTCAGGAACCCCATCACGAACAGTTGTTGCGCCCTCCGTGTGGCTGACACTGCTCACCACCGGCCGATTCCTCGTGGCGATGAGCCACCTCGTGACCCCGGGGGCGGTGGCCAAGGTGTTCGGGATGCAGCTGCGCGGAACGCCGGCGGTGGCTTACGGCCGGATGTTCGCGATCCGCAACGCCGCTCTGGGGCTGGGACTTCTCCGCCTGGACAGCGTCACCGACCCGCGTGCCTTCTTGAAGCTGAATGTCGTCATGGACTCGGTCGATGCGGTGGCTTTCATTGCGTCCGGTGTCCGCCAAGACCTCGGCATCAGGACCAGTGTCCTGTCGACAGGTGTCGCGGTCTCAGCTGTCGTGGGCGGCCTCGGCGCACTACTCGCTCGACCGAACGACTGACTCAGATCTGCGGGCCCTGGGCTCGCAGGGTGTCCACGGAGTCCATGGCCTCCCGCAGTTCGGTGAGCCAGGCCTCGGTGTGTTCGCCGACCAACTTGACCGACCACGCCACCGCGTCGGCGCGCGAGCGCGCGACCCCCGCGTCGACGAGGGTGTCGAGGACCTGCCGTTCGGACTGACGAAGACGCGTCATCACCGGAACGGCAAGGTGGGTGAACATGATTCGGTGACCACCGATGCGCACACCCCAGGACACCGTGCGCCCGTAGCGCGCCTGCGCCTCGTCGGCGATGGTCATCCGCTGCGTTCGTGTGTCCTCCCGGAACCGTGACGCTCGACCCTGGGCGGCTGCGGTGCCGTCACCGTCGGCGTCGGGAGCGGTCAACGTTCCGACGACGGTGATCTCGTCGCGATCGACGACGACCTCGGGGGAGCCGTCGAACCAGTCGTCGGGCAGGCGGCCGACGAACCATGCCGAGGCGTCGCTCGCGTCGGGGAGTTCGGCCTGTTGCCACCCGCCGCGGCGTCCTCCGCCGCGACTTCCTTGCTTCGTCATGTCTGCTCCTTCGTTGCGTGATTACATGATTACATGCTTACAGAACGTGAAGCACCTGATTCGCTGCGAGCGGAATCGCGCGGTCCTACCCCGGAGGTCTACCCATCTCAAAGAAGCTCTGGGAGTTCGTCACTGTCCGTGTTTCCACCACGCGGTGATGTAGAGGGTGAGCGCGACGGTGAGGCCGACG
Organism: Williamsia deligens; assembly: GCF_024171765.1. Taxonomy (GTDB): domain Bacteria; phylum Actinomycetota; class Actinomycetes; order Mycobacteriales; family Mycobacteriaceae; genus Williamsia_A; species Williamsia_A deligens. The sequence goes on along the minus strand of NZ_JAMTCI010000004.1, from coordinate 15,353 downwards.
ACAACCCAGAGGACGACGGTGTAGTCGACCCAGGAGCCGATGGGTGGGTTTCCGGGGAACAGGTTGCGCAGGGGGATGACGGCGAAGAGCATCACGGCGAACCAGGTGACGATGGGTGGCAGGAATTGCTTGCGCCGGCGCAGGGTACTGATCGCGACGAACAAGGTCAGGGTGGGCAGTACGAGCAACACGACGCACAGGGCGAGGGCGAACCCGATGACTGCCGGGGTGCGGGCCGCGCTGATGGTGATGGCGTTGCCGGTGGCGCTGCTGTCGACGTCGTGTTGGTGGACGGCCCAGGAGGTCATCAAGTTGGTGACGACGACTTCGGCCGGCACGACACTGCCGTCGGAGGTGACGCGCACTTGCAGGCCGGTGGCGTTGTAGGTGTCGAACGGCCACCGGTGGATGTCACCGTCGATGTAGAGCGTCAGCGGGCGCGATCCTGCGCGTGTACCGGCGGGGAAGGTCATGGTGTCGGTGGAGGCGGCGGGGGTGACGCTGACCGTCATGGCCCGGTCCAGTCGGCCATCGCTGTCGAGATGGTCCTTCCCGGGGTATACCGAGACGCGGGTGTCGAGGGAGTAGGTGTCGCCGTCGAGGCCATCCAGGTCGAGGTAGACCAGTACGCCGTTGGCGGAAGGTTGCCGGGTGTCGGTGGTGGACGGGTCGCCGCCGCTGGTGGCGTAGGCGGTCACCACGGCGCCGTAGATGACGACGACCAGCGCAACGAGGGCCATCGTCGTGACTCGAGCTCTGGTCATGGCGCCCGCCTGTGATGTCGCGTGTCTCGAGTGACTTGTCGCCCTGTTTCTAATGCGTGGTCAAAGATATATCCCGGAGTTCGTCGCCAGTGGGGATTGCTTTCTGCCCGCGGTGGTAACCGTGTGGACCGGGAGTCATGGGGATTGTGGGGCGAGTTGCACCGGCAAGTTGCTACAGGTCGGCGACGGGCAGATCGAAAGGAACTGTCAACGAGGGCTGTTCCGCACCGGATCGACCGACATAGGCCGACGAAACCCGTGGTCGACGACTCTGAGAAGTCGGGATCCCCCGGGGATCACTTCACAGATGGAGCAGGAAGACGTTGTTGAGGGGGTTGGGATCTCGGCTCGCCCCCGACACGTAGAGGAAGTCCGGGTGATAGCTGGCCTGGCCACCGCACGAGGTGAAGCTGGTGGAGGTCGATTGCCCGGCTGCGAGCGTCCCCAGCTGCCGGTAATAGCCCTTCTCGATCGGGTACGCGGGGGAGAGGAGCACCTCGACCGTGTCGGGGCCATTGTTCGTCACCCCGAGGGTGCAATCCTGGCCGGCCACTGTCGGGAGTCGATACACCGCGAGATCCGCGACAAGTGGGGCGGCGGACGCCGTGGAGATCCCTGCGGTGAGCCCAGTGGCGACCGCAAGGGCTGCGCATGCCGTAGCCACGATCCTGCTCATCGATGCTCCTCTGATGGCGTGCTGGTTCTTGTCGGTCGGCGGTGCGTCACAGCGGAGGGTTCACCTGGGCGCCGTTGTTGCCGTAGTCGGGGTCGAACGTCGTCGAGACGGCGTACTCGAATTTCGGCGCACCGTCGTTGCGGAAACAGATCTGTAGCGAGGACTTCGTCTGCCCGGGCGCGATGTCGCCCAGTGAGCGCAGTCCGAACGGCGGCGCGTACACGGCGACCGATCGGGCGGTCTCCGGACCGTTGTTGGTCACGTTCAGCCCGCAGGAGAAGGAGACCTTGTTCGAGACCGCGACGAGGTCGGCGCCGACGCCGCCCGCTGACCCTGTCGGAGCGGCTGCCGCCACCCCCGCCGATGTCGCGACCGCCGCTGCGGCCGCGGTAGCGAAGGCCAATGCTCGTGCTGTGCTGTGCATCTCTGCTCCTGGAGTCGACCCCGACCGTATACCGTGCATTCGTACGATAAGGCGACGCGATGGTTGTCGCAACCCCGCCGCTGGGGGTCGGACGAGGCGGTGATCGCGCGTTCGGCGGCCAACTCTTCGTCCCGCCATGGCAAACGATTCGGAGTTCGTGACGCTGTTCGCGAATCGATGGCCAGTAGCCTCCTGGCAATGATGGATGCACAGGTCTCGGGTGTCCTCGACGCAAATCGCGCCGCCCTGATCTCCTCGGTGGCCCGCTTGACCGACACGCAGAGCCGGTCTCGCCTGGTGCCGTCACTGACCACCCCGATCGCTCTTGTGAAGCATTGTGCTGCGGCCGAGAGGGTCTGGTTTCAGCGGACCGTCGCTGGTCTCCCCGAGGCCGACTGCGATGGGTATGCGGTCGGCGACGAACAGGGCTGGCTAATAGACCCTGATCAATCGCTCGGCGATGTCATCGCGGAATTCGAAGCGGCGGCCGACCGATCTCGACTCATCGCGCAGACGCCCGATCCGACAGACCGATTCGTTCACTACCGTCGTGGTGAGGTGACCTTTCACTGGATAGGCCTGCACATGATCGAAGAGCTGGCCCGGCACGCCGGCCACGCGGACATTCTTGTCGAGCAGATACTCGCAAGCGCTGCCGTCGACGAAGGGCAACAGCCACAGTCGACGTGAGCCGGTTCGGTGCGCTGTCTGGCGAGACGGGTATCAGCGGGGGTGGCCGCCGCGGGTGACTCTAGTGGCGGTGTGTCAGTCGGTACGCGGCATACAGCGTCGTGGTGATGAGTAGTGCGCTGAGGATCCCGATGACGGGAAACCACAGTCCGATCGGCGCCCATTCGCGGTCCCAGTGGCTGTCGGTCAGGGGAGTCGTGACCGATCCCGCAGCGGATGACCTGTCGTTGATGCGCACGAGGACGGACGGGCGACTTCGTGCGTCAGCATGAGGGCGGCGACGACGACCCCGGTCGCCGGCAACAGGAGCAAGCCGGGCCACCACCGCGGTCCTGCAACGACATCCACCGTGTCGAAGGTGAACATGAAGCCCTTGCTGCCGGGTGTGGTGGTGGGCGGGTTGTCGATCACCACGAGGCGGCGGGTGGCGTATCGCCATCCCAGCGCCCCGGCAAAGCCGACCGTCGATCCGACCAGGGCAACGATGCCCATGAGGGCGCGGACGGTGATCTTCACCCCGAGAAAGCTATCGGCAGCGGGAACTTTTTGCCCGGGCGGCTGCATCCGATGAACCAGCCCGCGTCGTGACGTCGTGGGCCTCGATGCGAGAAAGGAAATGACCATGAATGGTTCACACCGCCTGAGGGTGGGTGGCGTCGGCGCCATCACTGCTGCCGCGGTCTTCGTAGGTGTCCTGCAGGGCAGCGTGGGTGTTGCTGGTGTCGCGGAGGCGAAGCCGGGCAGTTCCGCGTCCGGGTCCAGCAGCCACAGCAACCGCGGACCGAACAAGGCCACACCCCAGAAGACGACCGGCAGCTCGTCGCGGAGCAGCGGCAACCGCGGGTCGAACCAGTCAACCTCGCAGAACACGACTGGTCGTTCGTCATCGCAGTACCAGCAGAACCGCGGACCGAACAAGACCACGCCCGGCGACACCGCGTTCAACGACGACCACCCTCGCAGCGGAGCCGAACCCGACCGGGGCGCCCACAAGGTTCGCCCCGGCGATGTCTCGCCGTCCCCGCGGGCTCAGTCGAACGGTGGCCACGCGGACTTCCGCGAGAAGCCCAGCGGCACAACGTCGAATGCACGGCAGTCCGGCAGTGGCAGCCCGTCGAGCTCGGGAGCTGACGGAAGCACGAATGCCTCACCCCACGCCAGGTCCGAGCCGGGGAGCGCGTCGTCATCGATCCCTGACACACGCGCCCACAACCCCACCGCCGCAACACCGTCGTCGACCCCGTCCCAGCGAGTGACTCCCCAACCGGACGCGAGGACCCAGGACCCCGGCCCCGCAGGGATGCCTGTCCGAATCGGAAGCACGGCCGACGGCGCGAACGTGCCCGGGTCCTCCATCATCAGCTGCGACAACGGATGCATGACTTCGTCCGATCGGTCGTACGGCACGACAAGAGTGTTCACCCCGGATCAGGTCACCCCCGACCACAATCCGCTCACCTCGACCGTCGACATCAGCGAGGCCAACAGCGACTCACGCAGCGGCTTCTGGAACGTGAGCACCGGCAACCCGATGGGCGGTGGCACCGGAATCCCGGTTCCCGACCTTTCCGGACCGAACACCGGTGTCGGCGCCGGCGGGAATGTCAGCAAGCCCGGTAAGGGTGGTGGCGTGGTCGAGGCCAAGCTCACCGACGAGGTCGAGCTGCGCGTCGCTCGAGCCGTGCCTGCGGGGTCCTATCCGGTGCAGACCCAGTTCGGCCCCGGCACCGCGGTCAACTATCGGTATGAGTACGAGAAGCGCACCATCAGAGGTGGCACGCTCGCGGGTATCGGCCCATCCTTCCGATCCGATTGGTCACCCGTGACCCGCGCTGAAGTGGACAACTACCTTCACAGCGGCGTCCACCTACCGAGAATGGTCCAGCCGCACCGGATCACGCCCTAGTACGTCGACAGGGCGCTGACGGCGAAGAGGGGCGCCGGGGACACCCCACTCGATCGATGACTGGATCACACCCGACAGCCTGGGCACGGCTGCTTGTCGATCTGGCGCATCAGGCGTCCTCGGCGTCCCTCTTTCGTCGACCCCCCGACGCGTGGGTGGTTCGTTCAACGGTGGCTGACTGCGAGCCGCAGGCCCAGGGCCAGGAGAACAGTGCCGGTGGCGGCCTCGAGTCGGCGGCGCACGACTGAGCGTCGGAACCATTCGCCGGCGCGATTCACCCCGAGCGCGAGTGCGATGTAGAGCGAGCTCTCGACTGCGACCTGAACGACGCCGAGGGTCGCGGCCGTTCGGAACAGCGGCATCGTGTGAGGCACGAATTGCGGGTACAACGCGAGCAGGAAGATCGCCGCTTTGGGGTTGGCCATCTGGACCGTGAACCCTTCGGCGACTGCGCGGATCACCTGCGACGCGCCGAAGCTCGGAGGAGACATGGGGGATACGGGCGACGCAACGGAGTGCAGCGTCGTGGGCTCAGAACGCAGACGCCACCACGACATGAACGCGCGTAGGGCCAACCAGGTCAGGACGATCGTGCCGACGATCTTGAGGACGACAAAGCCGACCTCCGACGCGGCGACGACTGCCAGGCCCGATGCCACCAACAGGACCCAGGTGTAGAGCCCGAGGCCGGTGCCAGTCAGAGTGGCGAGCCCATGGCGCAGACCGCGCACCGCCGTGCGCTGCACGATCAGAGCGAACGCCGGACCCGGGGTCGCTGTGACCACCACGACCGCGAGCACAAAGGCGGGCAGCAGTTCGACCAGGTCCATGGCCAGTTTCTAGCACCGGTGTCGGCGGCCCGCAGCCTGGTTGTCAGCCACATACCTGGTCAGGGTGCTGAGTGTTCCCGGAGGGTCGACATCGGGCTGTCGGCGACGTCTCGGATGAGCCCTGGGATTGCGAAAGCCGGTGCTGGTTGCGCTTCTTACTCGGGCCAGCTGTTGGCCAGGATGATGTCGACGAAATCTTCGCGAACGAAGGACGGGTCGTAGTGGGCCAGGACATCGGCGTTGACGGTCCCGAAGGTGCTGCCGGGGCGCTTCTCCACGCCCTCGGTGAAGGCGTGCAGAATCCGTCGCTTGAAGTCGGGACGCGGGTGTGCGGCGGTCACCGCGTCGAGCTCCTCCTGCGAGAGGTCGCTGCGCCCGATGCCCAGGACGTCGGTCTCGACGCCAGCTGTCACCAGGGCGGTCTCCGGGTCCAGGAATTCGGGCACGCCGGGAGTGGTGTGTAGTGCGATGCCCAGCCACACCTTGCGGGCGGCGAACTCGTCTGCACCGTGCTCGAGCAGGAAATCCCGTGCGGCGTTCGCTCCGTCGACCTCGAATCGCAGTGCCGACTGGCTCCGAAAGGGCTCTGTGAGCCCGAGGTCATGGAACATGGCGCCGACGTAGAGCAGTTCGAGGTCCACATCGATGTTGCGACGCCGCCCCTGGAGAGCGCCGAACAGGAACACTCGTACCGAGTGGTCGAAGAGAAGGTCGTCTTCGCGCTCGCGGATGAACTCGGTTGTGGCGCGGACGATCGGTGAGTCGGGCACATCGATGCCCGCGACGGTGGCCGTGCGTGACGTCGCCATGGGTGAATCTCTCTGTAGTCGGCCGGTTGTGACTCAAGTCTGGGATCTGTCGGTCCGACCGTGCCATGGCTGATCCGCCGCCTTTCCCTCAGATTGAGACATACTCGATCGATGAGCGGAGCAGCCATCGATCGCGATGTCGTGGTCGTGGTCTTCGACGGGGGGTCAAACTGTTGGATGCAGTCGGCCCGAGTGAGGTCTTCGCCGAGGCGAACCGGTTCGGAGCGCGGTACCGCCTACGCTTCGCGTCACTCGGCGGGCGCGCGGTGATGACATCGCTGGGCACGCCGTTCGCCGTCACCGACGCACTCGAATCGCTCTCCGACGTCGACACGGTCATCGTCGCCGGCGGTGACGACCTGGTGGGACGTCCGATCGACCCTCGCCTGGTCGCTGCGGTCGACACCATGGCCCGTCACACGAGACGGCTCGCATCCATCTGCACGGGAGCGTTCATCCTTGCCCACGCCGGTCTGTTGTCCGGGCGCCGCGCCACCACGCATTGGCGGCACACCCGCCTGTTGGGCAACGCGTTCCCGGACGTGCAGGTGGAACCGGACTCGATCTTTGTCTGCGACGGCAATGTCTTCACCTCCGCCGGGGTATCCGCGGGGATCGACCTCGCGTTGGCGCTGGTGGAGTCCGACCACGGGAGTGGTGTGGTGCGGGACGTGGCGCGGTCGCTGGTGGTGTATGTGAAACGCGCCGGAGGACAGTCCCAGTTCTCGGTCCTCGTCGACGCCCAACCGCCACCACAATCGCCGCTCAGGCTCGTGGCGGATGCCATCACCGCGGATCCCGCCGGCGACCACAGCGTGACGGCCATGGCGTCCCACGCGTCGCTGAGCCCGCGTCAGTTGACCCGGCTGTTCCGCGCCGAGATGGACACCACCCCAGCACGTTTCGTGGAGAACGTTCGCGTGGACGTGGCGCGGTCGGCACTCGTCGCCGGTTACAGCGTCGCCGACAGCGCCCGACGCGCAGGATTCGGTAGCGCCGAGACCTTCCGACGCGCGTTCGTTGCGAATGTCGGCGTCACACCGAAGGCCTACCGCGAGCGCTTTCGGAGCACGGCAGTTCCGGGTTTCGCGATACCGCAGTGAGTACGACTGACGTGGTCACCGGCTGCAGAGGTTTCGAACGAGGCATGCGATTCGGCCTCTGACGACTCTGCCGGAGAGCCAGTAGTTTCTGCTCTCAGCCAGGTACCGGTCATGGACCTCCGGCGAGCAGTTGCAGTAGCGGGGTGGGGGCGGTTCGGATGGTGGTGAAGAGCGCAATGTTCAGGCGTCGGCAGCCGTCGAGTTCGATGGTGAGGTTGGCGCCGCCGGATCCGTCTGGCCGAAAGAGCTGAGCACCTGCGATTTCGGTGGCATAACGGCCGCACGGTGGGGCAGTCGGGGTCGCGGTGGAGTCGTGCAGAAGTTGTGTACTTGCTTCGGGGGAGAGGCGAGTGCTGCCAATGGGTTCGGCGTCTGGACCGTTCGTCGCGCCGGTCAGTCGGTATCGACAGATGGTGGTGGCGGTTACGGACTGGTCAGGCAGCGCGATCGTCGGGCGTCGGGTGACCGGCTTGGCGGCGCTGTCGAGACGCTTTGTGGGCCTGCCGAGCTCGCGGGTGAAGCTGCCGGTGCACGCCTGAGGTGTAGGTGTGGGCAGGGTCATCACTGTGCGGCGCCCCGTTTCGTGTAGTGCTTCGAGTGGGCGGAGGCTCGTCCTGGACGCCACAGGACTCTGTCGGCCAGCGCACCCGCGCCGCGCCGGCGGGGGAGAGGAACCACAGCGCTGCTGGGGCGTTGGGGCTCTCGGCGCACTCTACGAAAGTGCCTTCTCGGGCGCGTTCAGACGGCCGATTCAGGGCCTGGACAACAGCGGCGATATCACCGGTCAATGCGACCTCGTCGATTGTTGCCGAGCCGGTCGCGGGTTGACCGACTTCGCAGCGCATCAGGCCGGTCGGGGTGAACCCGCCTGGTATCGACCCTTCCCCTGCCGGGGCTGGCCCGCGGGGGAGGAATCAGTGAGGCGGGCGACGATGTCGGGAAGAACGCATGACGGCGCGGCAGCGATCTCGGAGGGATCGGGGCGGAACGACTCGGTGGCAATTCTGTTGCTGTTCGGGTCACGCACAGAGAGGCGGAAGTTGTCGCACTGAGTGACGGTTGCGAGCAGCACGCAGGCGGCGGCGAACGCCAGAAACCAGGGCCGCATCGCGGCCATCCGTTCACGTACGGGTACTCCACGCGCGAATTGCACTTGAGCCTCAGCTTGCCCGCGGCTGTGGGGGCGATGAAGGTGGCGGGTATTCGCGGCCGGGCGGGGGTGGCGGCGGAAAGGTCAGCGTTGGTGTCGAGTTCGGAGAGGGAACGACGAACTGGTTCTGGGGGTTCGAGCGCACGGCGGCCGCGGTCGTGGACAGCGGTGTCGATTCCGAGTCATCGGCCTCGGTCTCGGTGATCGCGGGATGACCGTCCTCGGAAACCACGGTGTACCAGTTCAGGGAATCGAGGTAGCGCGTGTAGAAGAGGTACCACTGACCGATTCGCAGTGGTCGGTCGCCGTTGATGGAGGTGTACGCCCCGTCGGTGATGCCACCTTGTTGATTGAGTGTCAGCGACGACGGGACCGTTCCCTTCAGCGACACCGCGGCGGTCACTCTGAACTGCGTCTCAGGTAGAGCGCCGAGCGCCTTGGCCCCCAACGCCGACTCCACCCGGCCCGAAAAGATGTTTGTGGAAATCGCGACCAAGTTCGTGAGGATCGAGGTATCGGCCACGGAGCTCACATCCACCACGCGGGTCGTCGACGCCGAGCCTGTCGGTGAGATCCCGTTGTCGACCATGGTTTGCCCGCACGCAGCAGTTAGCGCAACCAGGCACCCGGCAGCACCTGCCTCGACGAAGGCTCTCACTCGCTTCACACGGCGTAGCCGGCCCGCTGGCTCGGAGTGATACCCAAAACCAATCTTTCGTAGCGTGATCGCCATTCTCAGCGCACCCCGGCGTCGGCTGACGGTGGTTGTGTGGAGGGTGATTGCGTTGGCTGCAGGGTGAGTGTGGTGTTGCTGAGCACGGGTGGGCAGTACCCGCTGAGGGTGACCACTGCGGACCCGCCGTCGGGGTAGACAAAGTTGTATCGCATTACATGCCTCGGGAGGTTGTCCAGATCTGGGCAGCTCATGCCGGGGTTCAGTTTCGTGGCGGTGGCGAACGTCGTGACCAGCGTTGCCAGGGCCGTCCCGGTGTAGGTGGTGGATGGGCCGAAGCGCTCGGAGTGATGCCCAGACGGCGCGATCTCGTACCCGCAGTCGACCGCATAGCGGGGTCCGTCGGGGACCAGCTTTCCCGGGGCGGTGTGGGTCGGCGTGGGCCAGTCGGGACTGTCCACGGTCTCGGGGCAGGTCCAGGTTGCGGCGGACGTCTGAGTGAGTGCCACGCTCCCCGAGGACTCGGCCGACAGATCGGTGGCTTGCCCGCTGCACCCGGTGGCCCCGAGGACCCCGACGAACGTCGCCGCGGCGAACAGATGCCGCGACCGGCGATTGGCGCGCTTCACCAGCGTCCACGCGTCGCGCACCGGGACCGGCACTACGGCACGTCGCCGTGAGGTCGAGCTGGACTTACCCCAACGGCGGTGACTCCTGTTTCTGGACACCGCTGGCCGAGGTTTCATAGTCATCAGATGACATCGTGTGTGCGGCTGGGGCCATAACTGATGTCCTCTGATCGGTTGACCATCGTGGGCCTCGAACCGGATGCGCGGACAACGCCGGCAACTGTCGGCCTCTCGGCGATCGAACCCAAGCTGTTTCCAACTGGGGGGTTCGTGGAATTCGGGAAAGTTCGCAGAGCGTGCTGTGCGACGCTGTCGAGTTAACCGGTCTCGCCCGTTAATTTGTCACAGTGACGTATTGTCGGATGGAGCGTGGCTAGGTGGGGGCGAGTTCTATTGTCGCCGAATCCCGTTCGAGGTCCTCGCGCTGGTTTGTAGATGCCGACCCAGTCGGCCATCAAACGTGGCGCTGAAGTGGGTCCCGTCCAAGTTCGACACAGCCCTCACTGGCCAACCGTGGCTGTCCACCCGTGCGAAGTTCATGGCGAGCGGCTCACCGAGCGGTCTAGACGCCCGGCAGCATGTCTGCAACGTGACAGACGCAGGTCACCCCAGCGCCGATAAGATACATTATGTCAGGTAGTGGGCGAAAACGTCTGCGCTCCTGGGTTCTCGGCCCGTGCGGTAGCCGTTGCGCACCCAGATCGGCAGCTCGAAAGACTCTCAGGGGCTTACGAACGCTCTCGTCGAGGTCGAACGGGATCCCAGCCCGCTGCGCCATGTGCCAGTCAATATTCCACGGGCTGTCGTACAACATCATCCGGGCTACCGCGCGATCCTCGTCGTCCGACTGATACGCGTCCTCACACAGCTGGCACAAGGCCCATTGAGCGCTAAGCGTGTACCCCTTGCCGTACTTCCGATAGTGATTCTTCTCTGGGTCTAGGCAGCCGCGGCCGCGCACCAATGCTCGACGCGATCCTCGAACTCGAGCAGTCACAGCTAGCGGTGATGGCAGCCATCATCGAGCTTGAGATTTCCGAAGCAAACGCCGCCGCGTGGGCACCCCCCGATACCGCACTCATATATGCGCATAACGTCTTTGGTGTCGACCGCGGCGCAGCTCTCGACGCGCTGCCCACTCTCCTCGACGACAATCTGATTGAGACAGTCCAGTCTGGGCCGCGGCAGAACGCAGACCCGAACGTGCCCGTCACACTACGCAACGATCCGGACGATGAGTGCCGCATCGTGCTGTACGGCCGCATCCAGGAAGCACTCGGCAAGACAGTGGTCCCGCAAATCACCGGTCGTGTGGTCCGAGAGCAGTACGAGAAGCTCCGCCTGGAATCGACAATAGTCATCACAGAACCCGGCGCTCCGATATCGTCCGACTCGTCGAGATGGCAGATCAGTTCCCCTACAACCGGATCGATATTCGGACTCGGTCGGTGTGTCCGATGTTGGGGCTGCGAATTGACTACGGCGGTCACCCCATCAGCATGTCGGCCATCTTCAACAGTGCAGCTGATCGAGAGCTTGCCAAAAACGAAGCGCTTGAGGTCGATTCACACGCCTACGGGCGGCGCGTGACCACAACGTCGGTCTTCAGGACCAGTCGACAACCGTCCCCTCCTGGCGTTGCTGCGGGCGGTGTATTTCGCCACTGGCCGATCCGTCGAAGCTACACACGACGGAAAAAGATGGATGCGAGACCCGGGTCCACCTCTATCGATAGTCGAGTACGCCCAACGCAGGGTCACTCTCATGGACATCCTGCGCAACCGAGTCAGCGACCTGGAACGGTCGGTTTACGCCCTTGACGAGCCACGCGGGTACGCCGTCGCTCACGCCGATGATGACGCCTACTGGTTCGTAGAGCTCTCGGCGGTGCGCGTCTACGGCTGCACTCTGCGCGAAAACGCTGGCCGGGCCCCAGTACCTCGTATGTGCGCGTGCTCGGGGTTCGAGGGGGTCGTCTAGGCCGTAGAGCCACCCAATGGCGCGGCGGACAAGAAGATCCCCGGCCACGACACGATCGCGGTCGAACGTTCGGATGGCCAGCCATTCCGCGCTCCACTGGCCGATGCCTGGAACGACGCGCAGACATGCGATGACTTCATCGGTGCCCAGCGCGCCCAGGGACTCTCGGCCGAGTTCACCATCGAGGATCAATCGCGCGAGCGTGATGAGGGTGGTTGCTTTGGCTGCGCTGCAGCCGAATACGCGCATGTCGTCGGCCGTCGTGGTCGCGAGGTGACGGGCGGAGACTACGCCAGCCTGATGGGTTCCGACGGCCACGATGGTGCCGAACCGTTCAACGAGTTCGCGGCGTAGCCGCAGGGCTAGGCGGCCGTGGACCTGCTGGGCGGTAACGATTCTGGCGGCGGCGTGCAGCAGGTCGGGTGTACGCAACAGTGCCATCGATCGGTAGTGACCCAGGGCGGCGTTCACCTGGCTGTCGGCGGCACACAGCTGCTCGAGCTCGCCGTTCGGCAGACGAAACTGAGCAGTAGCCAGACCCCGCACGTCGTGCGCGCTCAGTGGGCGACCCGCTGCGGCAGTCGCGCGCACGTGGGTGCGGTGGCGGTCGGCGCGGAGATCGAGGGCGAGCGCTACCAGGCCCTCGTGCAGTGGGTCGGGTGTGGTGCGCACCAGGGTGGTGCCGTCCCACCGGTCGAGTAGGTCGTCGCCGTGCTGGGTGTGCCCGTCGAGGCAGGTGGTGAGGTCGGCGTCGACGGTGAAGTTGGTGGTGCGTTCATGCACGCGCTGCGACCGCGCCGTCGTGCTCGGTAACGGAGGCCTGGGTGGCAATCTGATGTGCTGCGGACGAGTTCGCGAACAGCTCGAGTGCACGGTCGACTATGAATGGTGCTGCGCCGAGATAGTGGGTGGGGTCGAGGAGTTCGCGGAGCTGGGTGTCCGACCATGCGTCACGCAGGTCTGGGGTAGCGAGGATTTCGTGGTCGAGGGAGGTGCGGTTGCGTTGGGCGGCGAAGGCGGCGCGGGTGAGGAGTTCCTTGGTGGTCTTCTTGCCCAGGTGGGTGGCCAGCGCCGCGGAGAGGCGTTCGGTGACGATCTGTCCACCAGTCATTTCGAGGTTGCGGGCCATCTGGTCAGGATCGGTTTCGAGGCCCGCGGTCAGTTCTGCAGCGGTCGCGGTCGCGCCCCCGGCCAGCCGCAGGGCGCAGCGTAGTGAGTCCCATTCGGCGTGCCAGGCGCCTGCGGGGCGTTCGTCTTCGGCGACCATCGAGGTGAACAGCACTGCGGTGTGCGAGGGGATCTGTGTGGCGGCGGCGCGGATCAAGGCGCTCATGGCGGGGTTGCGTTTCTGCGGCATGGTCGAGGACGCGCCGCGGCCAGGGGCAGCGGGTTCGCGGACTTCGGCGACCTCGGTTCTGGCCAGGGAGATGACGTCGACGGCGATCTTGCCCAGCGCGCCGGCGGTGACGTTGAGTGCGGCAGCGATATCGGCCAGCGGTGTGCGGGTGGTGTGCCAGGGCATCGGTGCTGGGCGCAGTTCGACGGCGTCGGCGTAGTGGTTGGTCAGGTGGACCCACAGGGTGTCGTGGTTGTAGTCGGTGGCGGGTGACTGATCGGCCGCCTGGAGGTAGGAGGCCAGGGTGCCGGCGGCGCCGCCCAGTTGGACCGGCAACGATTCGCGGACCCGTATGCAGCGGGTGCGGGCGTGGAGCACTCCGGCGAGCCAGGTGGCGCATTTAGCGCCGAAGGTGGTGGGCACGGCGTGCATGGCCAGGGTGCGGGCGGCGGCGGGGGTGGTGCGGTGTGCTCGGGCGAGCTGGGCCAGGGAGCGGGCGGTGTCGGTGAGGTCCTCGACGATGAGCTGCAGTGCGCGCGAGGCGATCAGCATCGCTGCGGTATCGAGGATGTCCTGGCTCGTGGCGCCGCGGTGGACGTAGTTGGCGCTGTCGGCGTCGATGGCAGCCACGGCGGTGGTGAGTTCGTCGACGAACGCCACGACAGGGTTGGCGGCACCTTGGGCGGCCACGGCGATGCGGCCGAGGTCGAAGTGGTGTGCGCGGGCGCCGGTTTCGATGTCGATGCGGGCCGCGGTCGGGATGATGCCGAGTTGCGCTTGCGCTGCGGCGAGGCCGATCTCGGCCTCGAGCATCGCGTCGAGCCAGGCGGAGTCGCTGGTGAGCAGCGCGATGGGGCGCCCGGCGTAGATGGGGTTGAGGATGGTGTTCTCAGTCATGGGTGGAGTCCTTGTCAGGCGGCGACCGTGCTACGACGGGTGCCGAAGGTGAGGATGGACCGGGCGATGGCGTCGGCGTCGGCGAGGGTGACGGAGTTGACGCCGGGCCGCGGGCCTGCGGCGGTCACCCAGCGCACGGATTCGGTGGGCACGCCGAGCGCGAAGCGACGGGGATGTGGTGTGCCGGTCGCGGAGATGATGGCGTGGTTGGCTTCGGCGACGTCGAGGCCGCCGGTCTCGTAGGTGCTGCCGTCGGGATTGGTCAGAATGTAGGGCCGCGCGTCGCCGCGGGCGAGGAGGCGTTGCAGCAGAACGTCGCTCGTGCGCCGGATGTCGGGTTCGGGTAGTCGGGCGTCGAGCAGGCTGGTGGCGTGCACGGTGCTGCCGGGCACTTCGCTGGAGGATGCGGTGAAGCCGCCGTCGGGGTCTGGGGTGAACGTTGCTCGTGGCCCGATGAGGGTGACGACGCCGACGCGGATCAGTGCGATGAGTTCGTCGATCTTGTGGGCGGGTGGGCCGATGGATAGGAACGCGTTGGAGGGGGTGTACCAGCGGTCGAGGTGTTCGCGGTAGGAGTCGCCGGTGATGCCGGCGTGGTCGACGATGAGGCGGACCTCGTTGCGCAGGTCGCGCAGCACGTCGAGCGCCGCTTTCACTGCGCCACGCACGTTGCCTTGGCGGGCCAAGGTCACGTCGCGGCACAGGTAGGAAACGACCCACTCCCGGTAGTCGGCGGGGGTCGAGAAGTGGCGGCCGCCGGCAGGGTCGAGCAGGCCGGTCCAGCTCCAGTGCAGGTGGGGTTCGATGTTGTAGTCCGCCAGAATGCGGTGGCGTTCGTCGGGGTCGGTGGCGAGGTAGCGGGCTTGTAGTTCGCTGATGGTGTTCGGACTCAACCGGTTCTGGACGAGCAGCCCGTAGTACACCGACTCGACTTCGGCCGCGATCAGCGGCCACACGTCGCGGCGGAAATCCACGTCGTGGCGCTGCCGGGCCCGCTCGCGCAGGGCGTCGATGACGTCGGGGGTGAGCAGCCGGGGTGTGTGTCTGCCCTCGACGCCTTTCTGGTTGTGGCCGCGGGAGTGGTAGGGAACGCCGCGTCGGGATCCGGCGTAGATGTGGGGCTCGTTACCGGAGGGGACGTAGCGCGGACCGGCGGGAGTGCTGGTCATCGCTCCCCCGCGTCCGATGGTCAGCAGCGTCATGTAGTCGAAGAACGTCAGTCCCAGTCCCCGGATCAGCAGTGGTTCGCCCGCTGCGATGCGCGACAGGTCGGCGTCGGCGGCGTTCTGCGGCGGCAGGTACGTCGACCCGGTCGCCGCCGCGTGGGCGGTGAGGGCGCTGATCTGGGCGTCGGTGGAGCGTTCGAGTGCGAGGTGGCCCTGGGTGAGGACGACGGCGTCGAGGTCGGTGAGCTGACGGCCGCTGTCGAGGGCGACGCATTGGCGCCCACCGGTGCCGTCGGTGACGTCGGTAGCCCAGGCGTGGT
>NZ_JAMTCI010000003.1 GCF_024171765.1 Williamsia deligens | reverse complement strand
GGATGTTGTGTTCGGCGGTGTCCTACTCTCCCACACTTGTTAAGGTGCAGTACCATCGGCGCTGGAGGGCTTAGCTTCCGGGTTCGGAATGGGGCCGGGCGTTTCCCCTCCGCTATGGCCGCCGTAACTCTGTGAAACCATCACCAACCCCCATGCCAGCGGGTTGGTCACAATCCTTTGTCAAGGGTTGTGTGTTGTTTCAGATATTGCACAGTGGATGCGAAACACGCTCTATCGAGTGTTACCTGTTGTGTAAGTCCTCGGCCGATTAGTACCAGTCACCTGCACCCATTACTGGGCTTCCAGTTCTGGCCTATCAACCCCATGGTCTGTGGGGGGCCTTAACCACGCAATGGTGGTGAGAAACCTCATCTTGGAACAGGCTTCCCGCTTAGATGCTTTCAGCGGTTATCCCTTCCGAACGTAGCTAACCAGCGGTGCTCCTGGTGGAACAACTGGCACACCAGAGGTTCGTCCGTCCCGGTCCTCTCGTACTAGGGACAGGTTTCCTCAAGTTTCTTACGCGCGCGGCGGATAGAGACCGAACTGTCTCACGACGTTCTAAACCCAGCTCGCGTGCCGCTTTAATGGGCGAACAGCCCAACCCTTGGGACCTACTCCAGCCCCAGGATGCGACGAGCCGACATCGAGGTGCCAAACCATCCCGTCGATATGGACTCTTGGGGAAGATCAGCCTGTTATCCCCGGGGTACCTTTTATCCGTTGAGCGACACCGCTTCCACTTGCCGGTGCCGGATCACTAGTCCCGACTTTCGTCCCTGCTCGACATGTCCGTCTCACAGTCAAGCTCCCTTGTGCACTTGCACTCAACACCTGATTGCCAACCAGGCTGAGGGAACCTTTGGGCGCCTCCGTTACATTTTGGGAGGCAACCGCCCCAGTTAAACTACCCATCAGGCACTGTCCCTGAACCAGATCATGGTCCGAGGTTGAGGTATCCAATACGATCAGAGTGGTATTTCAACAACGACTCCACCCACACTGGCGTGCGAGCTTCACAGTCTCCCACCTATCCTACACAAACCGAACCGAACACCAATACCAAACTATAGTGAAGGTCCCGGGGTCTTTTCGTCCTGCCGCGCGTAACGAGCATCTTTACTCGTACTGCAATTTCGCCGAGTCTGTGGTTGAGACAGCAGAGAAGTCGTTACGCCATTCGTGCAGGTCGGAACTTACCCGACAAGGAATTTCGCTACCTTAGGATGGTTATAGTTACCACCGCCGTTTACTGGGGCTTAAATTCTCAGCTTCACCACCGAAGTGATTAACCGGTCCTCTTAACCTTCCAGCACCGGGCAGGCGTCAGTCCGTATACATCGTCTTACGACTTCGCACGGACCTGTGTTTTTAGTAAACAGTCGCTTCTCTCTGGTCTCTGCGACCCCCACCAGCTCACCACGTACATGGGTCACCAGCAGAGGCCCCCCTTCTCCCGAAGTTACGGGGGTATTTTGCCGAGTTCCTTAACCACAGTTATCTCGATCGCCTTAGTATTCTCTACCTGACCACCTGTGTTGGTTTGGGGTACGGGCCGTGTTCCAACTCGCTAGAGGCTTTTCTCGGCAGCATAGGATCATGGAATTCGCCTCAATCGGCTACGCATCACCTCTCAGGCTGAATGAGACACGGATTTGCCTATGTCTCGCCCTACAGGCTTACACCAGTACAACCACTGACTGGCCCCACTACCTTCCTGCGTCACCCCATCGCTTGCCTACTACCACACAAGGTCCCATGCAGCCCCACACTCGAGACCCGAAGGTCTTCTCGATGGTTTTGGATGGTTAGTACATGTGATTCAGCATGGACGCTACGAACACGGGTACGGGAATATCAACCCGTTGTCCATCGACTACGCCTGTCGGCCTCGCCTTAGGTCCCGACTCACCCTGGGCGGATTAGCCTGGCCCAGGAACCCTTGGTCATCCGGCGGAAGAGTTTCTCACTCTTCTTTCGCTACTCATGCCTGCATTCTCACTCCCACACCCTCCACGCCTGGATCACTCCGACGCTTCCACGGATGCAGGACGCTCCCCTACCCACCCACACCACTACACGACCCCCCGCAGGAGACCGTGGATGTCTTGTGTGAGTGCCGCGGCTTCGGCGGTGTACTTGAGCCCCGCTACATTGTCGGCGCAGGATCACTTGACCAGTGAGCTATTACGCACTCTTTCAAGGGTGGCTGCTTCTAAGCCAACCTCCTGGTTGTCTTCGCGACCCCACATCCTTTTCCACTTAGTACACGCTTAGGGGCCTTAGCCGGCGATCTGGGCTGTTTCCCTCTCGACTACGAACCTTATCGCCCGCAGTCTCACTGCCGCACTCTCACTCACCGGCATTCGGAGTTTGGCTGACGTCAGTAACCTTGTAGGGCCCATCGGCCATCCAGTAGCTCTACCTCCGGTGAGAAACATGCGACGCTGCACCTAAATGCATTTCGGGGAGAACCAGCTATCACGGAGTTTGATTGGCCTTTCACCCCTACCCACAACTCATCCCCTCCATTTTCAACTGAAGTGGGTTCGGGCCTCCACGTCGTCTTACCGACGCTTCACCCTGGCCATGGGTAGATCACTCCGCTTCGGGTCTAGAACACGCCACTGAACCGCCCTGTTCAGACTCGCTTTCGCTACGGCTACCCCACACGGGTTAACCTCGCGACGTGCCACTAACTCGCAGGCTCATTCTTCAAAAGGCACGCCATCACCCACCCCTCACGGGCGCAGGCTCTGACGGATTGTAAGCGCTCGGTTTCAGGTACTATTTCACTCCCCTCCCGGGGTACTTTTCACCTTTCCCTCACGGTACTTGTCCGCTATCGGTCACCAGGAAGTATTCAGGCTTACCGGGTGGTCCCGGCAGATTCACAGCAGATTTCACGGGCCCGCTGCTACTTGGGCACCTGGCACACGAGACCACACACTTTCGACTACCGGACTCTCACCGTCTACGGTCGACCATTCCAGGCCAGTTCACCTAGCATGCAGTTTTCTCACTCGCACCCAACACGGCAGTATTGGGAAAACCAGACCCCACAACCCCACACACACAACCCCTGCCGGGTATCACATGCGCATGGTTTGGCCTCCTCCGCTTTCGCTCGCCACTACTCACGGAATCACTATTGTTTTCTCTTCCTGTGGGTACTGAGATGTTTCACTTCCCCACGTTCCCTCCACACCCGCTATACATTCACAGGTGGGTAACACGACATGACTCGTGCTGGGTTTCCCCATTCGGACACCCTCGGATCACAGCTCGTTTGACAACTCCCCGAGGACTATCGCGGCCTACCACGTCCTTCATCGGCTCCTGGTACCAAGGCATCCACCGAACGCCCTTACACACTTACAACAACAAACACTAAATAAAGATGCTCGCATCCACTGTGCAATTCTCAAACAACACACACCCACCACCCACACACCCAAACCCACACAGGCCACCGACTCTCACCGAGCCAGCGCGCCCCAGGTTCTTACCGGGCTGCGCGATGATGGACTACCGAGAAACCACACACAGTGTGTTCTCTCAGGACCCGATAGTGCATCGACACCCACACCACCTCACGATGATGCGGAACCACCACACCCACCCCACAACGGGGCCGGCACGGCACACGGCTTGTTGGCGCTCACAGATGAACACACCCACCCCACACACGAACGGTGTGAGCCTGAGCTGTTGTGTTCTCCTTAGAAAGGAGGTGATCCAGCCGCACCTTCCGGTACGGCTACCTTGTTACGACTTCGTCCCAATCGCCGATCCCACCTTCGACGGCTCCCTCCACAAGGGTTAGGCCACCGGCTTCGGGTGTTACCGACTTTCATGACGTGACGGGCGGTGTGTACAAGGCCCGGGAACGTATTCACCGCAGCGTTGCTGATCTGCGATTACTAGCGACTCCGACTTCACGGGGTCGAGTTGCAGACCCCGATCCGAACTGAGACCGGCTTTAAGGGATTCGCTCCACCTCACGGTATCGCAGCCCTCTGTACCGGCCATTGTAGCATGTGTGAAGCCCTGGACATAAGGGGCATGATGACTTGACGTCATCCCCACCTTCCTCCGAGTTGACCCCGGCAGTCTCCTGCAAGTCCCCGGCATAACCCGCTGGCAATACAGGACAAGGGTTGCGCTCGTTGCGGGACTTAACCCAACATCTCACGACACGAGCTGACGACAGCCATGCACCACCTGTACACCAACCACAAGGGGGGCTGTATCTCTACAGCTTTCTGGTGTATGTCAAACCCAGGTAAGGTTCTTCGCGTTGCATCGAATTAATCCACATGCTCCGCCGCTTGTGCGGGCCCCCGTCAATTCCTTTGAGTTTTAGCCTTGCGGCCGTACTCCCCAGGCGGGGTACTTAATGCGTTAGCTACGGCACGGATCCCGTGAAAGGAACCCACACCTAGTACCCACCGTTTACGGCGTGGACTACCAGGGTATCTAATCCTGTTCGCTCCCCACGCTTTCGCTCCTCAGCGTCAGTTACTACCCAGAGACCCGCCTTCGCCACCGGTGTTCCTCCTGATATCTGCGCATTTCACCGCTACACCAGGAATTCCAGTCTCCCCTGTAGTACTCAAGTCTGCCCGTATCGCCCGCACGCTTGATGTTAAGCATCAAGTTTTCACGAACGACGCGACAAACCGCCTACGAGCTCTTTACGCCCAGTAATTCCGGACAACGCTCGCACCCTACGTATTACCGCGGCTGCTGGCACGTAGTTGGCCGGTGCTTCTTCTCCAGGTACCGTCCTAAGTTCGCCCCTGGTGAAAGAGGTTTACAACCCGAAGGCCGTCATCCCTCACGCGGCGTCGCTGCATCAGGCTTCCGCCCATTGTGCAATATTCCCCACTGCTGCCTCCCGTAGGAGTCTGGGCCGTGTCTCAGTCCCAGTGTGGCCGGTCGCCCTCTCAGGCCGGCTACCCGTCGTCGCCTTGGTAGGCCATTACCCCACCAACAAGCTGATAGGCCGCGGGCCCATCTCGTACCGAAAAACTTTCCACCAACCCCCATGCGAGGGAAGGTCATATCCAGTATTAGACCCAGTTTCCCAGGCTTATCCCAGAGTACGAGGCAGATCACCCACGTGTTACTCACCCGTTCGCCACTCGAGTACCCCGAAGGGCCTTTCCGTTCGACTTGCATGTGTTAAGCACGCCGCCAGCGTTCGTCCTGAGCCAGGATCAAACTCTCCATGAAAAAACACTGAAACCAAACAGTTTCAACACAATCAGGAAAGCAAAACCTGACCAAACAATCCAAAAAACAAACCCACACCACCACTGACGAATGATGCAGGCAAACAAAACTCACCAACAAAAATGTCAACACACTATCGAGTTCTCAAAGAACACACATCCATACAGTCGGCCTCGCGGAGTTCCGTATGAACTGTCAGAGGAGTCAGCTGTTTCCAGCGATTCCATCTGGGGTTCTGCACCTCGCGCTAGCGGTTCCGGCGGGATTCGAACCCGACCGGCGTTTTCCCTCGCTGCGGTGCAAAGAAGAAGTTACACAGGCTGGAACACAGCGTCAAATCCCCTGGTCAGGGCGCTGCCGGCCGTTCACGTGCCGGCCGGGATACGCGCACCGGCGACGGTCCGCTTGCCCCGTCGCACCACCAACCAGCCGCCCGGCAGCAGGTCACCGGCCTGCGGGGACCACTCGGCGTCCTCGATCTTGGTGTTGTTCACGTAGGCGCCTCCTTCGGAGACCACCCGTCGTGCCGCCTTGTTGCCGTCGCTGAGCCCGGTTGCGACAAGCAGTTCGACGATCGTGGGGTGCGAGCCGGCCTCGAGGTCGACAGCCCCCGTCTCCCGCAGGGCAGCGGAGATGGTGGCCTCGTCGACATCGGTGAGGTCACCGCGTCCGAAGAGTGCCGCGCTGGCCGACTCGACCGCCGCGGTCTGGTCCGCCCCGTGGACCAGCGTCGTCATCTCCGCCGCCAGGCGCTTCTGCGCGCTGCGCAGATGAGGCGTGTCCCGCGTCGCCTGCTCGAGCGCCTCGATCTCGTCGCGCTCCAGGAAGGTGAACCAGCGCAGGTAGCGGACGACGTCGGCGTCGGCCGTGTTCACGAAGTACTGGTACCAGGCGTAGGGACTGGTCATCGCGGGGTCGAGCCACAGGCTCCCTCCCCCGGTCGACTTGCCGAACTTCGTACCGTCGGATGCGGTGACCAGCGGGACGGTCAGCGCATGCAGCGCCGTGCCGTCGGTCCGTCGGGCCAGGTCGACGCCGGCGACGATGTTCCCCCACTGGTCCGAGCCCCCGATCTGCAGCTCGCATCCGTGCGTCCGGTTGAGCTGCACGAAGTCGTTGGCCTGCAGGAGCATGTAGCTGAACTCGGTGTAGCTGATCCCGTCCCCCGCGAGCCGGCGCTTCACCGTGTCGCGCGCGAGCATGACGTTCACCGAGAAGTGCTTGCCGATGTCCCGCAGGAAGTCGACCACCGACAGTCCGCCGGTCCACTCGAGGTTGTCGGCGACCACCGCACCCGTCGGGGAGTCGTCGAGGGTGACGAAGCGCTGGAGCTGGGTGTTGATCCGCGCCGCCCAGTCCCGGACGACGTCCGCGGTCTGCATGGTCCGCTCCCCCACGTCACGGGGGTCACCGATCATCCCGGTGGCGCCGCCGGCCAGGACGACCGGTCGGTGCCCGGCCAACTGGAACCGGCGCAGGGTGAGCAGCGGCACGAGATGGCCGGCGTGCAGGCTCGGTCCCGTGGGATCGAACCCGGCGTAGAGCGCGATCGGTGCGCGGGTCACCCGCGCGCGGAGCTCGTCGAGGTCGGTCGACTGGGCGATCAGACCCCGCCACTGCAGGTCGTCGATGATGTCGGTGCTCACCAGTCCGATCCTTCCGCATCCCCGGTCCCCGATCCCAACCGGCGCGCACGCACCGCCGCCGAGCCGGGACGGTAGGCGGAGACCGACGGCTCACCGTCGATCCAGAACCGCCACGGGCGACCGGTCGCGACGGTCAGCCCGACCCGCGGTCCGGTCCCGACGGACGACGGGGCCACGGGCTCCCCCGGGAGGAGTCGCAGGTCAGACGTCCGGTCGAGGACATCGCGGCCACTGTCCTGCAACGTCACGCCCAGCGCGGCCCCCAGGTTGCCCGGCCCCATGGCCCATCGGTGAGGACTGGGCACGACACCGCTGCGCGACGTCCGCCGCTGCGCGACCACGTCGTCCCCGGTCAGGACGGCGGCCGAGCGCAGGAGGACCGCTCCCGCCTCACCGTCGCCCTCGCAGGTGATGTTGACGCACAGGTGGATCCCGTAGGAGCGGTAGACATAGGCGTGGCCGGCGGGTCCGAACATGACCGCGCTGCGGGGGGTGGGCCCCCGGTACGAGTGCGCACCCGGGTCGGGGTGCCGCCCGCCGTCCGGACCGCCGTACGCCTCGGTCTCGGTGATGCGCAGTGCGACGGGGCCGTGGACGACCACGTGACCGAGCAGCCTGCGCGCGGCGGTCACCGGGTCGACGGCGAGCCGCGACCTCGGCGGGGTCTCCCCCGCCACGTCAGCGGTGCGAGCGCGCGATCAACGCAGCGTGTTCGTCGTCGTCGACCGCACGGGCCTCGTCGAGGAGGAGAACCGGGATGCCGTCCTCCACCCGATAGACCGTCCGCAGGCGCGGGTTGTAGAGCACCTCGTCGGGACCGGAGTCGGTGCCCAGGTAGAGCAGGGGTCCGTGGTCGCGCGGGCACACGAGACGGTCGGTGAGAAAGGCGTCGAGCGGCATGCGGGTCTCCTCGTCAGGGACGGACGGACTGGCGCGGGTCCGGGGACACGAGCCGGGCGTGTCAGGACGACTTCGCCTGGCGCTCGGTGTCGCCCTGGTCGCTCCACCCCTTCTCGTGCGCGATCGTGCGGGTCAGTCGACGGTATCGGCCGTTCTCGTCGCGGTACCAGACGCGCGCGCTCGGACGCGGCAGCCCCTCGGCCCGGAAGCAGTTCGGGACCGGCCGGAACGAGTGACTCACCGGGATCTCGTCGACGGCCCAGATGACGTGCGGACGCTCGGCCGCGGGCAGGCCGGCCAGCGCCACCCGCAGCGACGACACGGTGAAGTTGGCGGTCCGTCGTCGCGGTGAGATGACCGCCACCGCCAGCTCGTGCTCGCCGACGGACGTCCCGTAGACGACGACCTGGTCGACGTCGGGGTGACGGCTCAGCGACGAGATGATCGGTTGTGGGTAGACCGGGCCCTCGTCGCTCTTGATGACGGCGTGCACGCTGCCCATCAGCCAGTGGTCGCCGTCGACGTCGCGGCGGACCAGCTGACCCGAGGTCTCCCATCGGTCGTGCGAGCCGAACACGTCACGCAGGACGGTGACCCCCGATTCGTCACGCTGACGAGTCTGGGCGAGCAGGACACCCACCTCGTCGACGTGGGCCTCACGGACGTACCCGCGGCCGTCGAGGAGGAACCGCTCCTCGAGGACGTCCCACGCGGCGACGCGGACACGGTTGGTCTCGGGCAGCGCGCGACCGATCGACCCGATCTTGGCGCCGGAGACGTCGCCGAGGATCGCGGACCCGTCGGCGGTCGCGAAGAACTCCATCACCCCGGCGTCGGGGAACCGCGCCACCACGTCGTCCCACAGTCCCGCGGGCATGCCTGCACCCATGAAGAGGCGGATCGGGTTGTGGTCGGTGATGGCCAGGTCGGGATCGCGCACGATCCCGGCGAGCATCGTCCACGTGTAGGCCACGACGGTGATGCCGTAGCGGTACACCTCACGGGCGAAGCTCTCCGGACCGATCCCCGACGACAGCGCGATGCGCGCGCCGCCGACGACCGTCGCACCGAGGGTGGTGAGCAGCCCCGACGCGTGGTGCAGCGGGGTGAGGCAGTACACGGTGTCGTTGCCACCGATCGCGGCGGCAGACGCCGCGCCGAACGCCGACAGAGCCCAGCGGTGGTTGGTGACCGGCCACCGCTGCAGGGTCCCACCGGAGGTCGTGAAGAGGATGAAGGCGAGGTCGCCGGCGAGCCCGGGGTCGGGGCGGAACCACGACGGCAGCGCGACCTCGTCGGGGTCGATTTGCTCCATGTCGACGACGACGTCGCCGTCCGCGGCGGGGATGGCCCGCTCGTCGCCACCACCGAGCACGAGGACGCGCTCGGCGTGTCCGACGACGTGGTCGACGTGGTCGGGGTCTGCCACGACCACGACGACGTCGGCCAGGGTGAGCATCGGGTCGATCGCCGCGTCCGGCGGCAGGGGCACGATGACCGCGCCCAGTCGCGACAGCGCCGCGATGGCGACGAGCGCACTGGGGCGCGTCTCCATCATCACGCCGACGTGTTCGCCGGGGCGCACACCGCAGGCGATGAACCCGCGCACGACGTTGTCGATGCGGCGGTTGACCTCGATGTGGCTCAGGACGCGGTCCTCGAACAGGAACAGCTCCCGCTGACCGAGGCGTTCGGCGTTCTCCGTCATGAGCTTGCCCAGCGAGATCCGGGTGCCCGGCTGGATCTGGCCCAGACGCACGAGACGCGGCAGCGTGCGGACCGACTCGCGCAGCACGGCCTGCGAGGTCCGCCGGAACGAGTCGGCGGCGTGGGCGATCTCGCGCCCGACGCCGGCGCTCGCGTCGGCGACCGCCCCGATCCCGTGGGTGAGCCGCGACGTGACGCTCACCCCCGAGCCCGTCGAGTCCTCGGGGTTCTCGATCATCGGTGCGATGGCCGCGGGCATCTCGTCGTCGCCCTCACGCCACCGGATCCACTGCGCGGTCGTCGGCCAACTCTGCGTCCCCGCCACGGACCCGACCACCAGCCCGAAATGCCCGACGGGCAACACCGACTCGAAGACCTCGGCGCGGGGCGCGGCGCGCTTGATGCCGCGGACCGCGAGCGGTTGACCGATGTCGTCGGCGCTGCCGACGAACGCCAGGACCGGGCAGGTCACCTCGGCCAGGGTGACGAGGCGGTCGCGGATGACGAAGCCGCCGGACACCATCCGGTTGTGGACGACGAACTGCCGCAGCAACTCCGCGATCGCCGGCCCGGACCAGGCGACCCACCCGTCGTTCTCGAGGAAGCGCCGCTGGTCCTCACGCGGCAGCAGTGCGTTGCGGTCGTGGAGTTGGCGGAGGAAGTCGATGCGACTGCGGGCGGCCTTCACCGGGTCGAGCATCTGGAAACCGGTGCGCGCGAGCCATCCCGGGATCGCGATGCGGTTGAAGACGTTGTCGGCGAAGACCTCGGCGAGCGGCGCCATGATGTTGGCCGGCAGTCCGAGCGGCAGGGCTGCGAGCACGTCGACCGGGCTGCCGAAGGTGGTCAGGCTCGCGATCTGCCGCGAGCGTCGGTAGGCCGCGGTCTGGTACGCGAACATGCCGCCCTGGGAGTACCCGACGAGGTGGACGGCCCGCCCGGTCTCCTCGTGGATCAGGTCGACGATCTCGTCGAGCGCGACGATGTGGTCGGCCAGGGTGCGCTCCATGCCGCCGGCCACCTGGTCGGGTGAGCCGAAGTCGACCACCCAGGGGTCGATGCCCGCCGAGTGCAGCACGGACACCGCGCCGTTGTGGCGGGTGACGTCGTAGATGTTGGCCGACACCATCATCGGGTGGATCAGCAGGACCGGCGGACCGTCGGGGATCTCGTCGGGGAAGTACCGACGCAGCCGGTACATCGGGGATGTCTCCTCGACCCGGAACGGCGCCGGCGTGGTGCCGGTGTCCAGCCCGCCCATGCGGACCACCTCGAGGCCGTTCTGGGCGGTCGCGACCACCCGGTCCAGAGCCCTGCCGAGATTCGGGATGCCCACCATCGAGACCACACCTCCTCATCACGATCCCGCTGCCCCCACCGCGGCGCCGGGGTCACACGCGCAACGCGCTCACTCTACTGGTGCGCTCCGATGGTCCGTACCCGTTCTCGCAGGCTGTCGACGCGGGCCGCGAGGCCGTCCCGCTGCTGCGCGACGCGCACCCCGGCGGTGCCGCCGCGCGCGGACCGCGATGCGATCGACCCCTCGACCGTGAGCACCGACCGGACGTCCGGGGTGAGGTGCTCGGAGATGCCCGCGAACTCGTCGTCGGTGAGATCGGCGAGGCCGACACCTTTGGCCTCGGCCGCACGGACACAGGCACCGGCGACCTCATGGGCCACGCGGAACGGCACGCCCTGGCGCACGAGCCACTCGGCGATGTCGGTGGCCAGCGTGAAGCCCGCGGGCGCGAGGTCGGCCATGCGCTGCGGATGGAATGTCAGCGTGCCGACCATCCCCGCGACCGCCGGCAGCAGCAGGGTCAGCTGGGCGACGGAGTCGAAGACCGGTTCCTTGTCCTCCTGCAGATCACGGTTGTAGGCCAGCGGCTGGGCCTTGAGGGTGGCGAGCAGTCCGGCGAGGTTGCCGATGAGACGCCCGCTCTTCCCGCGCGCGAGCTCGGCGACGTCGGGGTTCTTCTTCTGCGGCATGATCGAGCTCCCCGTCGACCACTCGTCGGCGAGGGTGGCGTACCCGAACTCCGAGGTGGTCCACAGGATCACGTCCTCCGACAGCCGCGACAGGTCCACCGCGATCATGGCGAACACGAACGCCGCCTCGGCGGCGAAGTCACGCGAACTGGTCGCGTCGATCGAGTTCTCCGCGGCCGCGTCGAAACCGAGGTCCTCGGCGATGCCGTCCGGGTCGAGACCCAGCGACGATCCCGCCAGTGCGCCGGATCCGTACGGGGACACCGCGGTCCGACGGTCGAGGTCCAGCAGTCGCTCGACGTCACGGGTCAGTGGGTGGGCGTGGGCCAACAGGTGGTGGGCGAGCAGCACCGGTTGCGCGGCCTGCAGATGGGTCTTGCCCGGCATCACGGCGTCGGGATATGTACGCGCCCGGTCGACCAGGGCGTCGCACACGTCGAGGACCTGGGCGGCCACCAGCGCCGCGGCGTCGCGCAGCCACATCCGGAAGAGCGTGGCGACCTGGTCGTTGCGCGAGCGACCCGCCCGCAGTCGACCACCGACCTCCGGACCGACCCGCTCGATCAACCCGCGTTCCAGCGCGCCGTGCACGTCCTCGTCGCCGTCCGCGGCGACGAACGCACCCGACGCGACGTCGGCAGCGAGGATCCCGAGACCGTCGAGCATGGTGGCGAGGTCGTCGTCGGACAGCAGCCCCGCGCGGTGCAGGACCCGGGCGTGGGCCTGCGAGGCACGCACGTCGTAGGGGGCCAGCGCCCAGTCGAAGTGGGTCGACTTGCTCAGCGCCGCCATCGCGTCGGCGGGACCGCCGGAGAACCGACCACCCCACAGCGCACCGGCGTTGGTGCCGTGCGGGGTGTCGCTCACGCGCCCGACTCCACGTTCCCCACGTCGGACAGCGCCTGCGGGGCCACCGCACCGCGGTCGCGACGGGCGGCGATCTTCGACGACAGGCCGTGCAGCTGGACGAAGCCCTTGGCCGCCGACTGGTCGAACGCGTCGCCCTCGTCGTAGGTGGCGAGGGTGAAGTCGTACAGGGACTCCCCGCTGCGCCGACCGTTCACGTCGATGACGCCCGCGTGCAGCGTGAGCCGGATGTCGCCCGTCACGTGCTCCTGGGTGCGCGCGACGAAGCTGTCGAGGGCGGTCTTCAGCGGCGAGAACCACAGTCCGTCGTAGACCTGCTCGGCCCAGTCCTGGTCGATGTGCCGCTTGTACCGGCCGACCTCGCGCTCGAGGGTGACGTGCTCGAGTTCCTCGTGCGCGCGGATGAGCACCATCGCGCCGGGCGCCTCGTACACCTCGCGGCTCTTGATGCCGACGAGCCGGTCCTCGACCACGTCGAGGCGTCCGACACCGTGCCGCCCGGCCCGCTCGTTGAGTTCCTGGATCGCTTGCAGCACCGACACCGGGCGTCCGTCGATCGCGATCGGCCGACCCTTGTCGAAGGAGATGACGAGCTCGTCGGGCGCGGTGAAGTTCGCGGCCGGGTCCTCGGTGTAGTCGTAGACGTCCTTGGTCGGCGCGTTCCACAGGTCCTCGAGGAACCCGGTCTCGACCGCGCGCCCCCACACGTTCTGGTCGATGGAGAACGGCGAGCGCTTGGTGACGTTGATGGGGATCGCGTTCTCCTCGGCGAAGGCGATGGCCTTCTCCCGGGTCCACGCGTAGTCACGGACCGGCGCGAGCACGTCGAGTTCGGGTGCGAGCGTGTTGAAGCCGACCTCGAAGCGGACCTGGTCGTTGCCCTTGCCGGTGCAGCCGTGCGCGACGACGGTGCCGCCGTGGGCGCGGGCGTTGTCGACCAGGTGCTTGACGATCAGCGGACGGCTGATCGCGGAGACCAGTGGATAGCGGTTCATGTAGAGCGCGTTGGACTGGATCGTCGGCAGGCAGTACTCCTCGGCGAACTCGTCGCGGGCGTCGACGACGACGGCCTCGACGGCACCGCAGTCGATGGCGCGCTGCCGCACGACCTCCATGTCCTCGCCGCCCTGACCGAGGTCGATCGCGACGGCGACGACCTCCTTGCCGGTCTCGCGACCGATCCAGCTGATGGCCACCGAGGTGTCGAGGCCTCCGGAGTAGGCGAGGATGACGCGTTCAGCCATGGTTGTCTGCAGCTCCTGGGTCGTGATGGATGGACGTACGTGCGGGCCGACGGTGAGCGCGGGCGCTCACGCGAGGTCCTCGATCATGCGGGCGATCTGCTCGCCGGTCACGGGGTCGCGGGCGACCACGAAGATGGTGTCATCCCCCGCCACCGTGCCGACCACCTGAGGCAGGCTCGCGCGGTCGATGGCGCTGGCGAGGTAGTGCGCCGCCCCCGGCGGCGTCCGCAGCACCGCCATCCCGCCGCTGTGGTCGGTGGAGACCAGCAGGTCGGCGAGGAGACGGGACAGCCGGTCGGTACCGCCGGAGACGCCGCGGACCGGCGATCCGTCCTCGGGGACGACGTAGACGCCGGCGCCGCCGTCGGCGGCACGGAGTTTGACGGCCCCGAGTTCGTCGAGGTCGCGCGAGATCGTGGCCTGCGTCGCCTCGATGCCCGACCGGACGAGCAGTGCCTGCAGCTCGGCCTGGCTGTGCACGTGGTTCTCGGCGAGCAGCGCGATGATGGCCGCGTGGCGCCCGGCCCGGGTGTGCGACAGGCGACCGGCCGGGACGTGCTCGGGCACGCTCATTTCGACCGCTCCAGCAACCACACGAGGAGGGCCTTCTGTGCGTGCAGTCGGTTCTCGGCCTCGTCGAACACGACGCTGCGGGGACCGTCGAGGACGTCGGAGGTGATCTCGTCGCCGCGGTGCGCGGGCAGGCAGTGCAGGACGATCGCCTCGGGGTCGGCGCGCTCGAGCAAAGCGTCGTTCACCTGATACGGCCGGAAGGGGCCGACACGGTCGAGACCGTCGGTCTCGTCCCCCATCGAGGTCCAGGTGTCGGTGACGACGACGTCGGCGCCCTCGACCGCCTCGTGGGGGTCGATGACGACCCGCGCGACCGCGCCGGTCTCGGCGGCCCTGGCCCGGACGGCCTCGAGCACGAACGGGGCGGGGACGAACCCCTCCGGCGCCGCGACGGTGACGTTCATCCCGGCCGTGACCCCACCGAGCAGCAGCGAGTGCGCCATGTTGTTCGCGCCGTCGCCGAGGTAGGTCATCGTCATGCCGGCCGCGCTGCCCTTGCGTTCGATGATCGTCTGCAGGTCGGCGAGG
Source organism: Williamsia deligens (assembly GCF_024171765.1). Taxonomy (GTDB): domain Bacteria; phylum Actinomycetota; class Actinomycetes; order Mycobacteriales; family Mycobacteriaceae; genus Williamsia_A; species Williamsia_A deligens. The sequence goes on along the minus strand of NZ_JAMTCI010000003.1, from coordinate 330,824 downwards.
ACCTGGCACGGATGGAACTCGGTGGACAGCGCGTTGACGACGGGCACGGTCGCCGTGGCGGCCATCTCGTCGAGGCGCTCCTGTCCGAACGTGCGCCACACGATGGCGTCGACGAAGCGCGACAGCACGCGTCCCGTGTCGGCGAGGGTCTCGTCGCGACCCATCTGGGTGCTCTTCCCGTCGACGATCACGGCGTGCCCGCCGAGCTGGGCGATGCCCACCTCGAACGAGAACCGTGTGCGCGTGGAGTTCTTGTCGAAGATGACCGCCACGCCCTTCGGGCCCTCGAGGGGTCGACGGGAGAACGGCTCGGCCTTGAGCTGCGCGGCGAGCGTGAGCACCTCCGCCTGCTCGTCGGGCGTCAGGTCGTCGTCGCGCAGGAAGTGTCGGATGGTCATGCTTCGGCCTCCAGAGCCGCGTCGAGGATCGCCGGCAGCGCAGTGACGAATCCGCGGGCCTGCTCGTCGGTGAGGACGAGCGGGGGCGCGAGCCGGATCACGTCGGCGGCCGGGGCGTTGACGAGAAATCCTGCTGCGCGCGCAGCGGATTCGACGGATCTGGCGCGGTTCTGGGTGAGGACGACGCCGAGGAGCAGCCCCGCGCCGCGCACATGGGACACGAGCGGGTGACCGAGTTCCTCGACCCCGGTGGCGATGGTCTTGCCGACGGCCGCGGCGTGGTCCCCGAGTCCCGCGGAGTCGACCTCGGCGAGCACGGCCAGCGCCGCCGCGGCACACACCGGGTTGCCGCCGAAGGTCGTGCCGTGTTGTCCGGGCGACAACAGGTCCGCCGCGGCACCGGTCGCCAGGCAGGCCCCGATGGGCAGTCCCCCGCCGAGGCCCTTGGCCATGGTCACCACGTCCGGGACGATGCCTGCCGCCTGGTGGGCGAAGAACGGCCCGGTGCGGGCGACACCGGTCTGGACCTCGTCCAGGACGAGCAGGGCCCCGTGGTCGGCGGTGACGGCACGGGCGGCGGCGAGATAGTCGGCGGGCGGGACCACCACGCCCCCCTCGCCCTGGATCGGCTCCAGGATCACCGCGGCGGTGTCGTCGTCGACGGCGGCGCGCAGTGCGTCGGTGTCGCCGTAGGGGACGAACTCCACGCCGGCGGGCATCGGCTCGAACGGCGCCCGCTTCGCGGGCTGACCGGTCATCGAGAGCGCGCCCATCGTACGGCCGTGGAACCCGTTGTCCGCGGCGATGATCCGGCTGCGTCCGGTGCGTCGGGCGATCTTGAAGGCCGCCTCGTTGGCCTCGGCCCCGGAGTTGCAGAAGAACGCCCGCCCCGGGACGCCCCACCGGCCGAGCAGTTCCTCGGCCAGTCGCACCACCGGCTCCGACACGTACAGGTTCGAGACGTGACCGAGGGTCTGCAGCTGCCGGGTCACCGCATCGACGATGGCGGGGTGCCCGTGACCGAGGGCATTGACCGCGATCCCGCCGAGAAGGTCGAGGTACTCGCGCCCGTCGGCGTCGACGACGACCGCGCCCGATCCGTGGCTCAACGCGAGTCCCGGCGTGCCGTAGTTGTCCATGAGTGCGGCGGACCACCGCTCGCGCACCGTGTCCGTGCTCATGACGCCACCCCTTCCGGAGTCCTCGGCGGTTCGGGGAGGACCATCGTCCCGATGCCCTCCTCGGTGAACAGCTCCAACAGCATCGAGTGTGGGATGCGGCCGTCGATGACGTGCGCCCGCGGGACGCCGCCGCGCACGGCGCGCAGGCACGCCTCCATCTTGGGCACCATTCCCGAGTCGAGGCGGGGCAGCAGCGTCTCGAGATCGTCGGCGACGATCTGCGATGTCAGCGACGTCCGGTCGGGCCAATCGGTGTAGAGGCCCTCGACGTCGGTGAGGACGACGAGTTTCTCGGCACCGAGGGCCTCGGCGAGCGCGGCGGCGGCGGTGTCGGCGTTGATGTTGTGGACGACCCCGTCGGCGTCCGGCGCGATCGACGAGACCACCGGGATGCGCCCCGCGGCGACCAGATCGGTGACGGCAGAGGGGTTCACGGTGGTCACGTCACCGACGAGACCGATGTCGGTGGCGACGCCGTCGATGTCGACCGTGCGGCGCGTGGCGGTGAACAGGTGCGCGTCCTCGCCGGAGATGCCGACCGCGTGTGGACCGTGGGCGTTGATCAGTCCGACGAGCTCGCGACCGACCTGGCCGAACAGGACCATGCGGACGACCTCCATCACCTCCGGCGTCGTCACCCGGTACCCGCCACGGAACTCCCCGCTCAGCCCCAGCCGGGACAGCATGGCCGAGATCTGCGGGCCACCGCCGTGCACGACGACGGGGTGCAGGCCGCACGTCCGCAGGAACACCATGTCCTGCGCGAACGCCGCCTTGAGACCGTCGTCGATCATCGCGTTCCCGCCGTACTTCACGACGATCGTCTTCCCGGCGAACCGCTGCAGCCACGGCAGGGCCTCGGTCAGGACGTGCGCCTTCGCCAGTGGGCTGAGCGCCGCGGCGGTGGGATCGGGTGCGGTCACGACGAGTACGCCGAGTTCTCTTCGACGTATGCGTGCGACAGGTCCGTGGTGCGGATGGTCGCGGTGGCGTCACCGACGCCGAGGTCGATCGCGAGCGCGATGTCGGGACCGGAGAGGTCGACGTCGCGAGCACCGGGCACGCCGCAGGTCTGCCGGTAGACCTCGATCCCGTCGAACGCGACGGTGAGCCGCTCGACGTCGAGGTCCACCGGTGCCATGCCGACGGCCGCGACGACGCGTCCCCAGTTCGGGTCGGACCCGAACAGCGCGGTCTTCACGAGGCTGTCCCGGGCGACGGTCCGGGCGGCGGCGACGGCGTCGTCCTCGGTCGCCGCGCCGGACACGGTGATGCGGATGCGTTTGGTGACGCCCTCCGCGTCGGCCATCAGCTGGTCGGCGAGGTCGTCGCAGACCGCGAGGACCGCAGCCGCGAGATCATCCGCGGCAGGGGTGATCTCACTCGCACCGGACGCCAGCAGCAGGACGGTGTCGTTGGTGGAACACGAGCCGTCGACGTCGAGCCTGTCGAAGCTGCGTGCGGTCGCCGCGCGCAGGGCCGCGTCGAGGGCGGCCGCGTCGACGGCGGCGTCGGTCGTGAGGACGACGAGCATCGTCGCCAGCGACGGCGCCAACATCCCCGCGCCCTTCGCCATGCCGCCGACGTTCCAGCCGTCCGGGTGGTGCACCGCAACCTGTTTGGGCACCGTGTCGGTGGTCATGATCGCGTGGGCGGCGTCGGTCCCACCGGACAGTCCGCCGGCCATGTCCTTGACGATGGCGTCGACCCCGGGGAGCAGCTTGTCCATCGGCAACCGGTCACCGATGAGCCCTGTCGAGCAGACGGCGACCTCGCCGGCCCCGGTCTCGGTGCCCCAGTTGCTCAGCGACGCCGCCACGGCCTCAGCCGTGGCGTGGGTGTCACCGAAGCCGTCCGGCCCGGTGCATGCGTTGGCACCGCCCGAGTTCAGCACGACGGCGCGCAGCCGTCCGGCGGTGAGGACCTGCTGAGACCAGAGCACCGGCGCGGCCTTGATCTTGTTGCGGGTGAAGACACCCGCGGCGGCGTACTCGGGGCCCTCGTTGAACACCAGGGCGAGGTCCGGTCGACCCGAGACCTTGATCCCGGCGGCGATCCCGGCGGCGCGGAACCCCAGTGGCGCCGTGACCCCCTGGCCCCGGACGACGGTCGGCGACGTCTCGACACTCACGGCGCGACCCCCACGGTGGTCAGGCCCTCGGTCTCGGCGAAACCGAGTGCGAGGTTCATGGACTGCACCGCGGCACCACCGGTGCCCTTGGTGAGGTTGTCGATGGCCCCGACCACGACCAGCGTCTGTGCACGCTCGTCGACGGTGACGGACAGCGCCACCGAGTTCGAGCCGATCACCGCGCCGGTGGTCGGCAGCACGCCCTCGGGCAGCAGGTGGACGAACGGCTCGTCGGCGTAGGCCTTCTCGTAGACGGCGCGCACCTCGTCGGTCGTGGCGGTGGTCCGCGCGGTGCAGGTCGCCAGGATCCCCCGTGCCATCGGGACCAGGACCGGGGTGAACGAGACGGTGACCGGCTCCCCGGCCGCCACCGACAGCGCCTGACCGATCTCGGGGTTGTGCCGGTGCGCACCGCCGACGCCGTAGGCGCGTGCGGACCCGATGACCTCCGAGGCGAGGAGGTCGACACGGGTCGACCGGCCGGCACCGGAGGTCCCACTCACGGCGACCACGGTCACCGCCGACTCGACGACCCCGGCGGACACCGCGGGCAGCAGCGACAGCACCGAGACGGTGGGATAGCAGCCGGGTACCGCGACCCGCGTTGTCCCCGACAGGACGTCGCGGGCGCCGGGGATCTCGGGCAGACCGTACGGCCACGTGCCCGCGTGCGGGGTCCCGTAGAAGCGGGTCCACTCGTCGGCGTCGGTGAGGCGGTGGTCGGCGCCGCAGTCGACGACCAGCGTCGCGGGCGGCAGGTCGTCGGCGAGCGGCCCGGAGGCCCCGTGCGGCAACGCCATGAACACGACGTCGTGGCCGGCGAGCACCTCCGGCGTCGTGTCGGCCAGGATGCGATCGGCCAGGGGGAACAGGTGCGGCTGGTGGTCACCGAGGCGGGTGCCGGCGTTGCCGCCCGCGGTCAGCGCCCCGATGGTCACCTCGCCCGAGGCGACGCGGGGGTGCCCGAGGAGCAGACGCAGGATCTCGCCACCCGCGTACCCGCTGGCGCCCGCCACGGCGATCGACATCGTCATGCGTTCATTATGCAGACCAGTGCAACTCTATTCAGCAGCGGGGTCTCGGGCACGCGTCAGCGCAGGTGCGCCCCGACCTCCCGCTCGGCGCGGGCGACCGCCGCCATCCGCGCCTCGCTCGCCTCGTCCTCGGTGAGGGTGCGATCGGGCGCACGGAACCGCAGGGCGAAGGCCAGCGACTTCACGTCGTCGCCCAGCCGCTCGCCGGTGAAGACGTCGAACAGCCGGATGTCCTCCAGGAGAGGCCCGGCGCCGGCCGCGAGCGCGGCTTGGACGTCTGCGGCGGCGACCGCCCGATCGACCACGACGGCGACGTCCTGGAGGACGGCGGGGTACGCGGACAGCGTCGGCGCGGGCAGGGTCGCACCGACCGGCAGCGCGTCGAGGTCGATCTCGACGGCGCACGACCGCGGGGGCAGCCCCGACCGTTCGATCACGCGCGGGTGCAGCTCACCCGCCCACCCGACGTCGACGGGTCCGTCGGCGGTGTCGACGACGACCCGGGCACACCGGCCGGGATGCCACGGCAGGTGGTCGTCGGCGACCATCCTCACCTCGACGCCCGACGCCTCCCCGACGATGCGGGCGGCCTCGAACGCGTCGGCGGGGTCGACGGGCCGGCCGGGCCCCCACGGGCCGGACGGTTCGCGATTTCCCGCCAGCAGGATCCCCACCGCGAGAGGCTGTCGCGGCAACGATGCGTAGAGCGCGGCGATCTGCTCGTCGCTCGGTCGGGCGGACACGTCGATCGGCCCGATCGGCCGCGCGTGTTCGTCGGCCTGGACGACCTGCCCGATCGCGTACAGGGCCACATCCCGCTGGCCGCGCGCGATGTTGCGGATGGCCATCTCGATCAGGTTCGGGACGAGGGTCGTCGCCAACTCCGCGCGGTCGGACTCCAGCGGGTTGAGGACGCGGACCGTCGCGCGACGCGGGTCGTCGGCGTCGAGACCCCAGGAGTCGAACACGTCGGCGGGCAGGAACGGGAACGGCAGCACCTCGACGAGACCCGAGACGGCGAGCGCACGTCCGATCGCGCGACGACGACGCTGGACGGGGGTCAGCCCGGTGCCCGCGGGTGCGGTCGGTGGCACCGCGGGGATGTTCTCGAGCCCCTCCAGCCGCACGACCTCCTCGACGAGATCGGCCGGACCGCGCAGGTCCGGGCGCCAGGACGGCGGCTCGACGCGCAGGGGTCCGTCGCCGCTCACGGTGCACCCGACCTGCTCGAGCCGCCGCACGGTGGTCCCCGGGGGGTAGGTGACGCCCGCGACGCGATCGGGCAGGTCCGCGTCGAGCACGATGACGGTCGGGTCCGGCTCCACGGCGACGTCGGTGTAGGTCGGGTCCACCGTCCCGCCCGCGATCTCGGCGAGCAACGAGGCCGCGCGCGCCAGTGCCACCGGCGCCAGCGCGGTGTCCACACCACGTTCGAAACGCTTGCCCGCCTCGCTGGACAGTCGATGGCGGCGCCCCGTGCGGAAGACGGCGACCGGGTCGAACCGGGCGGACTCCAGGACGACGTCGGTCGTCGAGTCGGCGACCTCGCTGTTCGCGCCGCCCATCACGCCGGCGAGGGCGATGGGCCCGTCGTCGTCGGCGATGACGACGTCGTCGGTGTCGAGCGCGCGGTCGGTGCCGTCGAGGGTGGTCAGCCGCTCCCCCGCGCTCGCCCGACGGACGACGATCGTGCCGGAGACCCGGTCGGCGTCGAAGGCGTGCATGGGCTGACCCAGTTCGAGCATCACGTAGTTGGTGACGTCGACCACGGCGGAGATCGGCCGCACCCCGGCGACGAGGAGCCGCTTGCGGATCCACCACGGCGACTGCGCGGACGGGTCGACGCCGCGCACGACCTGCGCGCAGTACCGGCCCGCGGCCGAGTCGGGATCGATCCGGACCGCGGGCGACGTCCGGCCACCGTCGGTGGGGGTCGCGTTCACGACGAGGTCGGCGGGATCGACGAAGTCGAGGTCGAAGCTGGCCGCCAGTTCACGTCCCAGTCCGCGAGCGCTGAACGCGTACCCCCGGTCGGGGGTCACGTTGACGTCGATGGCCGTGTCGTCGAGGCCCAGCACCGTCCGCGCATCGGCGCCCGGCTCGGCGGATCCCGGCGTCAGCACGAGGATGCCCGAGTGGTCGTCGCCCACACCGAGTTCGGTGACCGAGCAGATCATGCCGTCCGACACCCGGCCGTAGGTCTTCCGGGCGGCGATGGCGAAGTCGCCGGGGAGGACCGCCGACGGGAGCGCCGCCACGATCAGATCCCCCTCGGCGAAGTTGCGCGCCCCGCAGACGATCCCGCGCGGCTCGTCCTCACCGACGTCGACGCGGCAGAAACGGATCGGCTTCTTGAAGCCCTCCAGTTCCTCGATCTCCGCGACGCGGCCCACGACGAGCGGACCGGTGATCTCCGGGAACGGCTCGACCGACTCGATCTCGAAGCCGACGCGGACGAACGCGGCGTCGAGCTCCTCGGGCGTCGGGGTGAAGTCGGGGGCGCCGCCACGCACCACGTCGACCATCCAGGATTGGGTGACACGCACTTGTCTCTCGACCTCTCTCGGGGAGATACGGGTTGTCGGCTGGTGGGTCGGACCGCAGGTCAGACAGCGGGGCCGAACGGCAGGGTGAACCGGACGTCACCCTCGACCATGTCCCGCATGTCGGGCAGGTCGTTGCGGAACTGCAGGGTCCGCTCGAGACCCATCCCGAACGCGAAGCCGGAGTACACCTCGGGGTCGATCCCGCTGGCGCGCAACACCGCCGGGTTCACCATCCCGCAGCCACCCCACTCGACCCAGCCCGGCCCACCCTTCTTCGCCGGGAACCACACGTCGACCTCGGCGGACGGCTCGGTGAAAGGGAAGTAGTTCGGTCGCATCCGGGTGGTGGTGTCCGGCCCGAAGAGCGCCCTGGCCAGGATCTCCAGCGTCCCGCGCAGATTGGCCATCGTCAGGCCCCGGTCCACCGCGAGTCCCTCGACCTGGTGGAAGACCGGGGTGTGGGTGGCGTCGAGTTCGTCGGTGCGGAACGTCCGCCCCGGGCAGGCGACGTAGATCGGGACGTCGCGCTCGAGCATCGTGCGCACCTGCACCGGGGAGGTGTGGGTGCGCAGCACCTGCCGTGATCCCTCGGGGGCGATGTAGAAGGTGTCCTGCATCGACCGTGCCGGGTGGTCCGGGAGGAAGTTCAGGGCGTCGAAGTTGAAGTGCTCGGTCTCGACCTCGGGTCCGTCCGCGATCTCCCACCCCATCGCGACGAACACGTCGGCGACCTGCTCGGCGATCACGGTGATCGGGTGTCGCGCGCCGAGGGGTCGGCGCGACGACGGGAGCGTGACGTCGATGGACTCGGCGACGAGCACCGCGGCGTCCCGTTCGGCGACGAGCTCCTCGCGGCGGGCGTCGTGGGCGGCCTGCGCGCGGCCGCGCGCCTCGTTGACGGCCTTGCCCGCGGCCGATCGCTGCTCCTTGGGCAACTCGCCCAGCCGACGACGGGCCAGCGCGATGGGCGACCGGTCACCGAGGTGCTCGGTCTTCGCCTCGGCCAGGGCGGCCAGGTCGCCGGCGGCCGCGAACGCCGCCACCGCCGACTCGGTGGCCGGGGCCAGATCGAGGTCGTCGGTGGCGGGGGCGTCACCAGGGGCGGTCGGGTCGGTGGTCACGACGGCGCGGACTCCTTCAGGGGTCGGGGCGGGGGCGTCGCAGGGATGTCGGGGACGTCCAGGCGTCGAGGATATCGGATGACGTCGAGGGGATTTCCGCCCCGCGTCGCAGGTCAGACCGTTCGGGCGGCGGCGTGCACCCGCGCCGTGACGTAGAGACACATCGCAGCCGCCGCCGCGATGTTGAGGCTCTCGGCGCCACCGCGCAGCGGGATCGCGACGCGGTGGTCGGCCGCGTCGGCCGTCGTGGGCGCCAGTCCGTGGGCCTCGTTGCCGAACAGCCACGCCACGGGACCCGCGAGAACCCCGGTGGGCCCGGCGGCGTCGAGCTCGTCGAGCGAGACCTCGCCGTCGCCGGCGGTCGCGAGCACCGTGTGTCCGGTGGCGCGGAGTGCGGCGAGGACGGCGTGGACGTCACGGGCACGCGCGATCGGGAGGTGGAACACCGACCCCGCGCTGGCGCGGACGCATTTGCCGTTGTGGATGTCGACGGAGTCGCCCGCGAGGACGACGCCCGCGCATCCCATCGCGTCCGCGGTGCGCACGAGGGTCCCGGCGTTGCCGGGTTCGGACACGTCGACCGCGACGGCGACGGCACGGGTCCCGCCGTCCTGCGGAGCCGCGATCACGGCCTCGAGGGGCGCCTCGATCGTCGTGCACACCGCGAACAGACCGGGCGTGGTGGTGGTCTCGGCGAGCTTGTCCGCGGCGCGTGCGGTGATCGCGACGACCTCGACGCCGCGCCCGGTCGCCTCGGCGAGGACCGGGGCGAACGCGACGCGGTCAGCCTCGCGGACCAGCACCGCACGGGCCAGACCCGACGACACCGCCGCGTCGACCGAGTTCTCGCCCTCGACGAGGAACTCGCCACGGTCCCGTCGGACCGACGAGCGATGCAGCTTGGACAACGAGACGACCCGGGTGGAGCGCTCGGTGAGAGCGGCGTCCACCACGGGTCGTCTGGTCGGGTGCGTCAGGCCGCGGGGGCGTTGACGTCGGCCGGGAGCGCGGTCCGGGCCACCTCGACGAGGCCGGTGAAGGCCTCCGGATCGCTCACGGCGATCTCGGCGAGGATCTTGCGGTCCACCTCGAGGCCGGCGATCTTCAGGCCCTGGATGAAGCGGTTGTAGGTGATGTCGTTCGCGCGGGCCGCGGCGTTGATACGCGCGATCCACAGCTTGCGGAACTCACCCTTGCGGGCGCGACGGTCGCGGTAGGCGTAGGTCAGCGAGTGGAGCTGCTGCTCCTTCGCCTTGCGGTACAGGCGCGACCGCTGTCCGCGGTAGCCCTTGGATGCCTCGAGCGTCGACCGACGCTTCTTCTGGGCGTTGACCGCCCTTTTCACGCGTGCCACGTGCGTACCTCGTTACTTCTCGGGCGACCGCGCTGGCGGTCGACTGGGTGGGGTGAGCGCGGGGCTCAGATGTTCAGCAGGCGCTTGATGCGCGGGGCATCGACCTCGGCGACGACGGTGGTGCCGTCGAGCCGGCGGGTGCGCTTGGTCGGCTTGTGCTCCATCAGGTGGCGACGGTTCGCCCGCTGACGCTGGATCTTGCCGCTGCCCGTGACCTTGAATCGCTTCGCGGTCCCCTTGTGGGTCTTCGCCTTCGGCATGACTGCTCCTCGAGTGCTGTGTGGTTCCTGGCGTGGTGCTATGTCGTGGACGCGGTGGTCACTGCGCGGCAGGGGCTGCGCCGGCGGGGCCGGCGTCGCGTGCCTCCGCGACCTTCGCGCGCGTCTTCGCGCCCTTGTGCGGGGCGAGCACCATGGTCATGTTGCGTCCGTCCTGCTTGGCGGACGTCTCGACGAACCCGTACTCCCCCACGTCCGCTCCGAGCCGCTGCAGCAACCGGTAGCCGAGCTCCGGTCGGGACTGCTCGCGGCCACGGAACATGATGGTGACCTTGACCTTCGAGCCCGCCTCCAGGAATCGGATGACGTGGCCCTTCTTGGTCTCGTAGTCGTGGTCGTCGATCTTCGGTCGGAGCTTCTGCTCCTTGATGACCGTCATCTGCTGATTACGGCGTGACTCACGCTGCTTCTGCGCGGCCTCGTACTTGAACTTGCCGTAATCCATGATCTTGCAGACCGGCGGACGGGCGTCGGGCGCCACCTCCACCAGGTCCAGGTCGGCCTCGATGGCCAACCGCAAGGCATCTTCAACACGCACGATGCCCACCTGCTCCGAGTTGGGCCCGACGAGTCGGACCTCCGGGACGCGGATGCGCTCGTTGATGCGGGTCTCTGTGCTGATGGGGCCTCCTCGTTAGAACTCCGGTGGTGCGGGTCCGCCTGCCCTCTGGGCGGACGGTCCCGCTGTGTGCGACACGCTGCTCGTCGACACGCCCTCAGTCAGCAGAAGAGCCCCGTCCGATCGATGATCGGCGGGGCCCACACTGACCGGTCGACAGCGCTGTGTGGATCGTCGACCCACGCACACGTGCCACCTCCAACAGGAGGCACCGGACCGCTATTCCCGGTGAGGGACGGGTCCGGTGACCGGACCGTACAGCGACGACACGAGGTCGGGCCGGACGGTGGGAGCGGGCTCCACTTGCAAACCCCGACTCTCACCGGGGCGGTCTGACGTGGAAGTCTAACAGCCATGCCGGAGAATCCCCAGTTCGACGACGCGCCCGACGGCGGAATCCCCGGTTCGCCGGGCCCCGACGACATCCGCGACCTCGCCGACGTCCCGGCCGTCGAGGTGGTCACCCGCGCCATCGTGATGATGATGAGCGCCGCGGCGGAGAAGCTCGGCCTCGCCGACGACCCGACTGCGGCCGCACGCGTCGACCTCGACGAGGCCCGACGCCTGATCACCGCACTGGCCGGGCTGGTCACGGCGGCGCTGCCCGATCTCGGGCTGCACGCCGCCCCGATCCGCGACGGGCTCAAGGGCCTGCAGCTCGCCTTCCGTGAGGCGAGCAGCGTTCCCGACGAGCCCGGTCAGGGACCGGGCGAGAAGTACACCGGCCCGGTCCGCTGACCTACGCCGTCGCCCGGTCGCGTGATCGGGCGGTGGCCTTCGTCGCCCGCGCCTTCGTGGCTCCCGTCGAGGCGGACTTGGACGAGGCCGCCGACTTCGTGGCCTTGGCCGCGCTGCGCGGCTTCGCCGGCGTGAGGATCTCGCGCAGGAACCCTCCGGTGTGGCTCGCGGTCACGGCCGCGATCTCCTCGGGGGTGCCCTCGGCGACGACCGTGCCACCACCCGAGCCGCCCTCGGGTCCCATGTCGACGACCCAGTCCGCGGTCTTGATGACGTCCAGGTTGTGCTCGATGACGATCACCGAGTTGCCCTTGTCGACCAGGCCGTTGATGACGTCGAGCAGTTTGCGGATGTCCTCGAAGTGCAGGCCGGTCGTCGGCTCGTCGAGGACGTAGACGGTGCGTCCGGTGGAGCGCTTCTGCAGTTCCGACGCGAGCTTGACGCGCTGCGCCTCGCCGCCGGACAGGGTCGGCGCGGGCTGACCCAGTCGCACGTATCCCAGACCCACCTCGTCGAGCGTCTTGAGGTAGCGGTGGATCGAGGTGACCGGCTCGAAGAAGTCCGCGGCCTCCTCGATCGGCATGTCCAGGACCTCGGCGATCGTCTTGCCCTTGTAGTGGACCTCGAGCGTCTCCCGGTTGTACCGGGCCCCGTGGCACACCTCGCACGGGACGTAGACGTCCGGCAGGAAGTTCATCTCGATCTTGATGGTGCCCTCACCGGTGCACGCCTCGCAGCGCCCGCCCTTGACGTTGAAGCTGAAGCGTCCGGGCTGGTAGCCGCGCACCTTGGCCTCGGTCGTCGCGGCGAACAGGGTACGGATCTTGTCGAACACGCCGGTGTAGGTGGCGGGGTTCGACCGGGGGGTGCGACCGATCGGCGACTGGTCGACCTGGACGAGCTTGTCCAGGTGGTCCAGGCCGGTGATCCGGGTGTGACGGCCGGGGACCTGACGGGCACCGTTGAGCTTGTTCGCCAGCGTCGTGGCGAGGATGTCGTTGACGAGGGTCGACTTGCCCGACCCCGACACCCCCGTCACCGCGGTGAGCACGCCGAGCGGGAACGCGACGTCGATGCCGCCGAGGTTGTGTTCCCGGGCACCGATCACCTTGAGCTGGCGCTTCGGGTCGATCGCGCGGCGCTGCGCCGGGAGGGGCAACGTCTCACGACCGGACAGGTACGCACCCGTCAGCGATTCCGTGTTCGCCAGCAGCCCCGCGTAGTCACCGCTGTGGACGACCTTGCCGCCGTGTTCGCCGGCGCGGGGGCCGATGTCGACGATCCAGTCCGCCGAGCGGATGGTGTCCTCGTCGTGTTCGACGACGATCAGCGTGTTGCCCAGGTCGCGCAGGCGGGTGAGCGTGTCGATGAGGCGACGGTTGTCCCGCTGGTGCAGACCGATCGACGGTTCGTCGAGGACGTAGAGGACACCGGCCAGACCGGAACCGATCTGCGTCGCGAGTCGGATGCGCTGCGCCTCTCCACCGGACAACGAGCCGGCCGCACGCGACAGCGACAGATACTCCAGCCCGACGTCGAGCAGGAACCGGATCCGCGCCTGGACCTCCTTGAGCACCCGCCCGGCGATCGCCTGCTCCCGCGCCCCCAGGGTGAGGTCGGTGAGGAAGTCGGCGCAGTCGGCGACGGACAACGCACACACGTCGGCGATGGACTTCGTCCCCAGGCGGGGGTGGTCGAGGGTGACGGCCAGGATCTCCGGCCGCAGACGCGCACCGGAACAGACCGGGCACGGGACGTCGCGCATGTAGCCCTCGTACCGGTCCTTCATCTGCTCGGACTCGGTCTGTTCCATCCTGCGGTGCAGGAACTTCATCACACCCTCGAACTCGGTGTAGTACGACCGCGTCCGCCCGTAGCGGTTCCGGAACCGCACGTGCACCTGGTGGTCGGAACCGTTGAGCAGCGCGCGACGGGCCTTGACGGGCAGGCGGTTCCACGGCGTGTTCACGTCGAAGCCCATCTGCTCCGCGAGACCCGACATGAGACGGAGGAAGTAGTCGGCGTTGTGGCCGGTGGACCACGGCGCCACCGCCCCCTCGGCCAACGTCATCTCCGGATCGGGCACGACGAGGTCCTCGTCGACCTCTTTGCGGATGCCGAGGCCGTCGCATTCGGGACAGGCACCGTAGGGCGAGTTGAACGAGAACGAGCGCGGTTCGAGGTCGTCGATGGCGATGGGGTGACCGTTCGGGCAGGCCATCCGCTCGGAGAAGCGGCGCTCCCGCTCAGGATCGCCCTCCTCGAGGTCGACGAAGTCCAGGACGATCACGCCGTCGGCCAGGCGCAGGGCGGTCTCGACCGAGTCGGTGAGTCGCTGTTTGGCCGAGGTCTTCACGGCGAGACGGTCGACCACGACCTCGATGTCGTGCTTCTCCTGCTTCTTCAACGTGGGCGGCTCGGTGAGCGGGTACACGACACCGTCGACGCGGACGCGGGAGAAGCCCTGCGTCTGCAGCGAGGCGAACAGGTCGACGAACTCGCCCTTGCGGGTCCGGACGACCGGGGCGAGGACCTGGAAACGGACCCCCTGCTCCATCGCCAGGACCTGGTCGACGATCTGCTGCGGCGTCTGCTTGGCGATCGCGGCGCCGCACTCCGGGCAGTGGGCCTTGCCGGCGCGGGCGTAGAGCAGTCGGAGGTAGTCGTAGACCTCGGTGATCGTCCCGACCGTCGACCGCGGGTTGCGGTTCGTCGACTTCTGGTCGATGGAGACCGCCGGCGACAGACCCTCGATGAAGTCCACGTCGGGCTTGTCCATCTGCCCCAGGAACTGGCGCGCGTAGGCCGACAGCGACTCGACGTAGCGGCGCTGCCCCTCCGCGAAGATGGTGTCGAACGCGAGGCTCGACTTCCCTGATCCCGACAGCCCGGTGAAGACGATCAGGCTGTCTCGCGGGAGGTCCACGTCGATGCCACGGAGGTTGTGCTCACGCGCGCCCCGCACGATCAGACGGTCTGCCACTGGTTGATCCCCTGCTCTGCGTCGATGGCCGGGCGGTCGGTCGACAGCCCGGCATCCGGTTGCACGGCCTGCGAACACACGGCCGAATCCACTCTAGGTGTGGGCACCGACAGTCCGCGTGTCGGTGGCGGTGCCCCGTGCGGCCGGGCCGGAGACGACCGGTGCGACCCGGGCGGCCGCGGGTAACTTGGCCGGCATGAGCGCAACGCCGATCACGATCACAGACGACTACACCGGCGACGTGAGCGATCAGTCCGGGGCGCAACGCCGGTCCACGCCCACCGCGACGATCACCAAGATGTCCGTGGGCCCCATGGACAACAACACCTACCTGGTGACGTGTTCCCGGACCGGCGCGCAACTGCTCATCGACGCGGCGAACGACGCCGACCGCGTGCTCGGGCTCGTCGAGGCGGTGCCGGGCGACCTCGGCACGGTGTTCACCACCCATCAGCACTTCGACCACTGGCAGGCCCTGGCCGCGGTCGCCGCGGCGACCGGCGTCCCCACCGCCGCCGGCCGCATCGACGCCCCGGAGATCCCCGTGGCCGCCGACCGACTCGTCGACGACGGCGACGTGCTCGAGGTCGGCGACCTCCGCCTCGAGGCGATCCACCTCGTCGGGCACACGCCCGGGTCCATCGCGCTCGCACTCACCGACTCCGGCGGCACGCACCTCTTCACCGGCGACTCCCTGTTCCCCGGCGGCGTCGGGAAGACCTGGCAGCCAGGTGATTTCGAGCGCCTGCTCGACGACGTCAGCAGGAAGCTGTTCGACCGTTACGACGATGAGACCAAGGTCTACCCCGGTCACGGTCTGGACACGACCTTGGGGACAGAACGTCCCCACCTGGGTGAATGGCGCGAACGCGGCTGGTGAGACGTGTCGGGACGCCTCGCGGCACCCCTGTCGGCCGGTAACGTCGACCTCGCCCTGCCGGTGCCGGATGACATCCGGAGCTCCGGCGTGTGACCTGTCCGTTGCCCCAGGAGGCCCATCAGTGTTGATCCGCCGCATTGCCCGACCGATGCTCGCGAGCGTGTTCGTCGCGTCGGGTGTCACCGCCCTGCGTCACCCCGAACAGTTCGCCGACACCGCGCGGCCGTTCGTGAAGAAGTCGCAGGAGACACTCCCCGACGACATCACCGATCCGCTGCCCGACGACACCGAGTCGCTCGTCCGGATCAACGCGGCCGTCCAGGTCGGCGCCGGCGTGCTGCTGGCCACCGGCAAGGTCCCCCGCATCGCCGCCCTGGCTCTCGCCGGGTCGCTGGTGCCGACGACGTTGGCGGGTCACGACTTCTGGAACGAATCCGACGCCGAGGCGCGCAACGCGGCGCTGATCCACTTCCTCAAGAACGTGTCCCTGCTCGGCGGGCTGCTCATCACCGCCGTCGACACCGAGGGCAAGCCGTCGGTCGCCTACCGCGGTCGCAAGGCCGCCGAGCACGCGGCGGACGCGGTGAGCTCGGCCATCCCGTTCGTCGGCGACGACGACGACCGTTTCGACCACATCAAGTCCATCGCCGCCGATCGCGCGGGCCAGCTGGCCGAGGTCGCCCGCGAGAAGGCCCCGGTCGTCGCCGAGGCCGCCAAGGAACGGGCCATCCCGCTCGCCGAGGCCGCGAAGGAGCGGGCCATCCCGCTCGCCGAGGCGGCACGCGAGAAGGCCACCCCGATCGCGGAGTCCGCTGCGGAACGCGGCGCCGAGCTCGGACGGAAGGCCGCCAAGGCCGCGCGCAAGCGCGCCGAGGAGGCCTCGAAGGAGGCGTCCAAGCGCGCCGAGGAGCTGGCCAAGCAGGCATCCAAGGAGCGGGACAAGCTGGCGAAGAAGGCATCCAAGGAGAGCGACAAGCTCGCGAAGAAGGCCCGCAAGCGTGGGTCCGAGCTCGCCGACCGGGCCGCCGACCGCGGCTCCGACCTGGCCGACCGCGCGCGCGACCGCGGGTCGGACCTGCTCGACACGGCCAAGGACCGCGGCTCCGACATCGCCGACCGCGCCCGTGACCGCGGCGTCGATCTCGCCGACTCCGCGCGCGACCGTGGACCCGATCTGGTCCAGCAGGCCCGCGCGCGCGCCGAGGCACTCGCCGCGACCGCCCAGGACGAAGGCGTGCACCTGAGCCGTCGTGCGCGCAAGCGTCTCGAGAAGGCCGCCTCCGACCTGCGGTGACACCCCTGCACGCCCCGGCCCGGCACATGCCCATGTGCCGGGCCGTGGTGTGCGCGGACCACGGCGTCCGCCCCACCCCCGCCCCACCGCTCGCACCAGACGGACACATCTGCACACACATGATCTCGCCCCGATGACACAGACCACCCCCGATGCCACGACGGTGGAACAGGCCCACCTCGACAGCGTCTACGCCCGACTCGACCGGATGCGGTCGTCGACGAACCGGCGACTGGCCACGGCCCTGATCGAGTCCGACGGCACACCCCAGTCGCAGTCGGAACGCGAGTCCTACGAACGCAAGTACAGCGACGACCTCGCGAAGTTCGACGCCGCCGAGCACAACCTGTACTTCGGTCGCCTCGACCTCGAGGACGGTGAGATCCGCCGCATCGGCCGCATCGGCATCCTGGACGACGACGACGAGGACTCGACCCTCCTGCTGGACTGGCGGGCCCCGCTCGCCCGCCCCTTCTACCTGGCGACACCCGCCGAACCGGAGTCGGTCGCGGTCCGCCGCCACGTCCGCACCCGCAGCCGTCGCGTGATGGCCGTCAACGACGAACGCCTCGACTCCGGCGACCTCGACGCGACGACGCGCGGCGACGTGGTGAACGAGGCGGCCCTGATCGGGGCACTCACCGCGGCGCGCACCGGCGAGATGACCGACATCGTCGAGACCATCCAGCGCGAGCAGGACGAGATCATCCGCTCGTCGCACCGTGGGGTCACCGTCGTCCAGGGAGGACCGGGTACGGGCAAGACCGCCGTCGCACTCCACCGCGCCGCATACCTGCTGTACACACACCGGGATGTGCTGTCGCGCAGCGGCGTCCTGGTGATCGGGCCAAACGACGACTTCCTGCGCTACATCGGACAGGTGCTGCCGTCACTGGGCGAGACGGGCGTCCTGCTGGCGACGGTCGGGGACCTGTACCCCGGGGTACGCGCGGTCGCCCACGACCCCGCGGACGCCGCGACGATCAAGGGCGAGCTGTCGGTGATCGACGTCCTCAGAGATGCTGTGCGCGAACGGCAGTCGCTCCCGGACGAGACCATCACCGTCCGTTTCGACGGGTACCCGCTCCACATCGACCGCGCCGTCGTGAAACGTGCCCGCGGTCGGGCGCGGTCGACACGGCGTCCCCACAACCGTGCGCGCTCGGTCTTCGTCCGGGCCGCCCTGGACGCCCTCGCCGAACAGCACGCCGCCCGGATCGGGTCGTCGATCGTCGACGGTTCCCAGCTGCTCAGTGCGGGGGACATCGCCGACATCCGCGACGAGATGGAGCAGGACGACGCCATCCGGGCCGCCCTCGACGGGCTGTGGCCGCATCTGACCCCGGAGATCGTCCTCGACGAACTCCTCCACGACCCCGCACGACTGGCCGACGCCACACGCGGCCGGGACGCCGGTGTCCGCCGGGCGCTGCTGCGCCCGGGTGCGTCGCGGGGCACCTTCACCGTCGACGACGTCCCACTCCTCGACGAGCTGGCCGAGATCATCGGCTACGACACCGGCGAGGACGAGCGGGCCGAGCAGGAACAGTTCCGTCGCCGTCTGGTCGAGGCGCAGGAGGCGTTGGACATCCTCACCGGGTCAGCCCCGCAGGACATCGAGGACGAACTGGACCCCGAGGTCCTCATGGCCTACGACCTGATCGACGCCGAGCAGCTCGCGGCCCGACAGACGCGCCGCAGCTCGATGACGACGGCGGAACGGGCCCAGACCGACCGCACCTGGACGTTCGGGCATGTCATCGTCGACGAGGCGCAGGAGCTGTCCGCGATGGCGTGGCGGATGATCATGCGGCGCATCCCGAACCGCTGGATGACGGTCATCGGCGACACCGCGCAGACGGGTGCACCCTCGGGGACGCGCTCCTGGGCCACGGTGCTGGAACCCTATGTCGCGCAACGGTGGCGACGTCACGACCTGACGGTCAACTACCGGACCCCCGCCGAGATCATGGATCTCGCGGCCCGCGTGCTGGCGCGCATCGATCCGCAGGCGCAGGCACCGCGGTCGATCCGGCGCGCAGGCGTGTCACCCGCGATCGTCGAGGTCGACGCCGCCGCGCTGGCCCCCACCGCGGTCGAGGCGGCGCGGATGGACGGTGTGGACGGCATCAGCGCGGTCGTCGTCCCCGACGACCTCCACTCGACGGTGGTCGCAGCGGCGGGCGACACGGCCACCCAGGTCCTCACCGTCGCCGACTGCAAGGGCCTGGAGTTCGACCGAACCGTGGTCGTCGAGCCGGCGGCGATCGTGGCCCAGTCGCCCCGGGGTCTGAACGATCTGTACGTCGCGCTGACCAGGGCGACGCAGCGCCTGACCGTCGTGCATGCAGCGGGACTGCCGTCGTTCTTCGACGACCTCGACTGACCCGGATACGACGCGACCGCCGCACCCACGGGGTGTGGCGGTCGCGTCGTACGGACTTCTCAGACGGTGTGGACGATCAACACGTCGCACGCCGACTTGCGGGCCACATCGGCCGGGACCGAGCCCAGCAGGCGTCCCGCGATCGAGTTCAGGCCCTTGTTGCCCACGACGAGCAGGTCGGCCTTGGTGTCGCCGACGAGCTGCAACAGCGCGTCCACGGGGGCGCCCTTCACGGGACGGGTCTGGATGTTGGCGGTCGAGCCCCCGGCCTTGACCGCACGCTCGCGGGCGGTGCGCAAGATCTCCTCGGTCGGCGAGCTGCCGTGGACCTGGTACGCCTCGTCCTTCAGCACGTCGGACATGGTGTTCACGTCCTTGTTCTCGTGCGGGAAGAAGGCGCACGCGATGACGAGCTTCGCCGAGTCACCGGCGATCGCACCGGCCCGCTCGACAGCCTTCATCGACGACTCGGAGCCGTCCGTACCGACGACAACCGTGGTGTACGCGCTCATCCATTCCTCCGTCTGATCACCGATGACCGATCGCTCGCGGTGCTCGCAGATCGAACACCCACTCGATGCGGACAATAATGGCACGACACGGGGTTTGTCCGACGATCGTGGTGATCGACACACCGGTCCCCCGGTGTGGTCAGCGGATCCCCGCGGCGTCCATCCCCCGCAGTTCCTTCTTCAGGTCGGAGATCTCGTCACGGAGGCGACCGGCGAGCTCGAACTGCAGATCACGTGCGGCGGACATCATCTGATCGGTCAGGGCCGCGATGAGGTCGGCGAGTTCGGCCCGGGGCATCGCCGAGACGTCCCGCTTCTCGATCACGCCGGCGCTGGCACCGGACCGTCCCGGCTCACCCTGGGCACGACGACCCCGGCTGGCGTTGCGGCCCGACCCGCCGATGTCGACGCTGTCCTCGGCCTCCTTGTAGACCTGGTCGAGGATGTCGGCGATCTTCTTGCGCAGCGGCTGCGGGTCGACCCCTGCCGCCTTGTTGTAGGCGATCTGCTTCTCGCGACGACGGTCGGTCTCGTCGATGGCGTTGCGCATCGAGTCGGTGATCTTGTCGGCGTACATGTGCACCTCGCCGGAGACGTTGCGGGCCGCACGCCCGATGGTCTGGATGAGGCTGGTCGTGCTGCGGAGGAACCCCTCCTTGTCGGCGTCGAGGATCGCCACGAGCGAGACCTCGGGCAGGTCGAGACCCTCACGCAGCAGGTTGATGCCGACCAGGACGTCGTAGTCGCCGGAACGGAGCTGACGCAACAGTTCGACGCGGCGCAGGGTGTCGACCTCGGAGTGCAGGTACCGCACCCGGATCCCCATCTCGAGGAGGTAGTCGGTGAGGTCCTCGGCCATCTTCTTGGTGAGGGTGGTGACCAGGACACGCTCGTCGCGTTCGGCCCGGGTGGTGATCTCGTGCACGAGGTCGTCGATCTGGCCCTTCGTCGGCTTGACGACGACCTGCGGGTCGACCAGACCGGTCGGCCGGATCACCTGCTCGACGAACTCGCCGCCGGACTGACCGAGCTCGTACGGACCCGGGGTGGCCGACAAGTAGACCGTCTGGCCGATGCGGTCGACGAACTCGTCCCACGTCAGCGGGCGGTTGTCGACGGCGGAGGGCAACCGGAAACCGAACTCGACGAGGTTCCGCTTCCGCGACATGTCCCCCTCGTACATGCCGCCGATCTGGGGCACGGTCACGTGGGACTCGTCGATGACGAGCAGGAAGTCGTCCGGGAAGTAGTCGATGAGGGTCGCCGGTGCGGTGCCGGGGCCGCGCCCGTCGATGTGGCGCGAGTAGTTCTCGATCCCGGAGCAGAACCCGACCTGCCGCATCATCTCGAGATCGTAGGAGGTCCGCATGCGCAGACGCTGCGCCTCCAGCAGCTTCCCCGCCCGCTCGAGCTCGGCGAGACGCGCCTCGAGCTCCGCCTCGATGCTCTCCATCGCGCGGTGCATCCGGTCCGGTCCGGCGACGTAGTGGGTGGCGGGGAAGATCCGCAGCGAGTCCACCCGGCGGACCACGTCCCCGGTCAACGGGTGCAGGTAGTACAGGGCCTCCACCTCGTCCCCGAAGAACTCGATGCGCACCGCGAGCTCCTCGTACGACGGGATGATCTCGACCGTGTCCCCGCGGACACGGAAGCTGCCGCGGGTGAAGCTCAGGTCGTTGCGGGTGTACTGCACGTCGACCAGGAGGCGCAGCAGTGCGTCGCGGTCCACCTGCAGTCCGACCTCCAGCTCGACCGACCGGTCGAGGTAGGACTGCGGCGTGCCGAGGCCGTAGATGCACGACACCGACGCGACCACGACGACGTCACGGCGTGACAGCAGGCTCGAGGTCGCCGAGTGCCGGAGGCGCTCGACGTCGTCGTTGATGGACGAGTCCTTCTCGATGTAGGTGTCCGTCTGCGCGATGTACGCCTCGGGCTGGTAGTAGTCGTAGTAGGAGACGAAGTACTCGACGGCGTTGTTGGGCAACATGTCCCGCAGCTCGTTGGCCAGCTGCGCGGCCAGCGTCTTGTTCGGCGCCATCACCAGCGTGGGTCGCTGCAACTTCTCGATCAGCCAGGCCGTGGTCGCCGACTTGCCGGTGCCGGTGGCCCCCAGGAGCACCACGTCCTTCTCGCCCGCGGTGATCCGACGTTCGAGTTCGGCGATCGCCGTCGGCTGGTCGCCGGCGGGCTTGTGCTCGCTGACGACCTCGAACGTCGCCTCGGACCGTTCGATGTCGCCGACCGGCCGGAACTCCGAGTGGGCGACGACCGGGTGCTCTGCCGCGAATGCCATACCTGCCAGGGTAGGCGCGGGGTCCGACAGTGACACTTTCCGGCGACATCTCCCCGCGACATCTCCCGGCGACATCCCGGACGTTCTCGGCGGGACAGCGTCGGGAGTCGGCGTTAGAGTCCGCCGATGGAGCGCCCTCATCCGCCCAAACGCGAGGTGTTCGACGTGCCCGCGGGGACGAACACCGACAACAAGGGGTTCGTGCGTCCGGTCGCGGTGTTCCGGGAGACCGCGTACGGCCTGTACATGTCACGGGCGGCGGATCATGCGCGGTTCCACCACCTGGAGTCGTGGCTGCTCCCGCCTCTCGGGCTGCGGGTGAGCATCTTCCACTTCCGTCCCGCCCACGACACCGGGCAGCGTCTCTACCTCGACGTGGGGCACTTCCGCGGTCCGGACGAGTCGGGACGGTGGCACTCCGTCGACTGGTATCTCGACCTCGTCGACCACCCGGGGCGGCCGGTGGAACTCCTCGACGTCGACGAGCTCGTCGACGCCCACCGCGCCGACCTCATCTCGCGGGAGGACACCGTGGCCGCCGTCGAGATCGCCACGACGACGATGGCGGGGATCGCCGCGGCCGGTCACGACGTCGAGGCATGGCTGGCCGCGCAGGGATGTCCGGTGCGCTGGCGGGACGGCTGAGCGCCGCTCAGGCGCCGGGCACCACCCGCACGGTCGCGGGACGACCGGGGTCGGCCGACCCGTGCACCTGCTCGCCCCCCTGCGACCCCGCACGGGGGAACCCACCGTCGGCGAGCGTGTCGGTCAGAGCCTCACCCGCGGCCGCGTCGGCGACGGTGACCACCACCTCGACCCCGGCGCCGGGACCCCGCTCGACCCCGCGGGCCGCATCGCCGACGACCGCACGCACCCGGTTCACGACACGGGTGGCCACGGTGTCGGCATCGGTGTCGGCGCCGACGGACGGCACGGACGGGGTCGCGACCGTGCGCGCGCGGACGTGGGCCTCGAACGGGACGAGCCGGTCGTCCCAGAGCGATGCCGCGGCGACGGCGAGGTCCTCGGCGGATCCCGAGTTGTCCAGCCAGACGTCGGCGACCGCCCGCCGCTGTTCATCGTCGGCCTGTGACCGGATCCGCGCCAGGGCGTCGTCGCGGTCCATCCCACGCTGCTCGGTGAGGCGGGCCAGCCGCGTCCCGATGTCCGCGTGCACGATGACGACGAGGTGGAACCAGGCGGCCATCCCGCCCTCCACCAGCAGTGGGATGTCCTGCACCACGACCGCGTCGTCCGGCGCCGCCTGCAGCAACTCCCACGTCCGCGCACCCACGAGGGGGTGCGTGATCCCGTTGAGCCTCTTGCGGCTGTCCTCGTCGACGAAAGCCCGTGCCGCCAGGGCCGGTCGGTCGAGCGCGCCGTCGGCGTCGAGGATGTCGTCGCCGAACTCGGCGACGAGCTGCGCCAGACCGTCGGTCCCGGGGGCCACGACCTCCCGGGCTATGACATCGGCGTCGATGAGATACGCCCCGCGGTCGGCGAAGACCCGCGCGACCGTGGACTTGCCGGCACCGATCCCACCTGTCAGACCCACTCTGATCACCGGGTCAGTGTGGCAGACGCCAGTGGGGGCACCCGGGGGTGTCGTCCGCGGTCAGCGGGGTGTCACGCCGAGCAGGTACGACAGCTGCGTGACGATCGGGTTCAGGTCCAGCTTGTCGGGATCCCGCTTGGCTCGGGCGTCCCAGGGCTGCGTGACGCCCGGGTCGGCGTAGACGGCGTTCTGGGCGCCACGGACATCGGTCGGGTTCCCCTGCGCCACCGCACATCTGGCGTCGGTGTTGAACGGGAAGTCGTCGTAGTTCACGTCGAAGTCCGGGTTCTTGCGCTTCTCCTCGGCGATGATCTGCTGCGTCTTCTCGTAGCCGAGGGTGCAATCAGGGGGGTTGTTGGTCTCCAACGTCGTGCCGAAGTGGATGGTCCCGTCACCCGGAGCTGTCGAGTAGCTCCCGGAGGAGATCGCCGAGAGCTGACCCAGTGCGGGGGACACGCCGTAGAAGGCCCCGCTGACGTTCCGGATGTCCTTGCCCAGGTCCCGCAGGGCCGTGGTGACGTCGCCACCGCTGCGTTCGAGCAGCGCTGACAGCTGCGTCGCCGACGTCTGGCCCGTCGTCAGCAGACGACGCAGGTCGGGGTCGCTCGACGCCAGCTGCGCGGTGACCAGGGTGAGGTTCTTCGACCAGTCCAGGATCGCGTCGGACTGTGCGGCCTGGGTGCTGAGCACCGTGTCGGAGTTGCGGATGAGCGAGATCGTCTGCGGCAGGTTGTCGTTGCCCGACTTCGACAGGTTCGCCAACGAGTCGACGAGGACCCGAAGGTTCTCACCGTTGTTGTCGAACGCCTTGCCGAGCTCGGTGACGACGGTCCGCAGGTCGTCGATTGGCACGGACTCGGTGAGGTCCACCGCCGAGGCCAGGACGTCCTGCACGGGGACGGGGATGGACGTGTCGGTGATGACGGAGCCGTCGCCGAGTGCCGGTCCGCCCGTCGTGGCAGGCCGCAGATCGACGTACTGCTCGCCGATCGCCGACCGGTTCGCGACGACCGCCTGCGACGACGCCGGGATCCTCGGTCCCCCGGAGTCCAGGGCGAGGTCGACGCGGACACCGTCGGGCCGGAGGCTCAGCGCCCCGACCCGGCCGACGGGGACACCCTGGTAGGTGACCTCCGCGTTGGTGAAGATGCCGCCGGAATCGGGGAAGTCGGCGTGGACGGTGTAGACGCCGGCGCCGACGAGGTGGTCGAGCTTGACGTAGCGGATCCCGACGTAGGATCCGAAAACCAGTGCCACGAGCAGGATTCCGACCAGCTGCCAGATCTGCAGGCGCGAGACCATGTTCACGGTGGTCGTCCTGTCGCACTCGAGATGTGTTCGCGCCGCGCCGGACTCACGACGCCGATGACGAATCGATGCCATCCACCGACGTCGAGAACACTGTCAGGCGCCGATGAACGTTGGCAAGGTCGCGGGCCGGGAACTCGAGAACGGTTGCCCACGAATCGATCACATCACGGCCCATGTGTGATCCGCGTCATCCTCAATGGGGCGGAGAACGCGACGACGCCCCGACCGGGAACCGGTCGGGGCGTCGTCGGTGAATCAGACGAGGGAGATGTCAGGCGTTGCCGGACAGCTTCTCGCGCAGCGCTGCGAGCTGCTCGTCGCTGGCGAGCGATCCACCGCGCGGCGCACTCGTGGACGACGATGCCGCCTCCGAGGAACCACCGGTCGACGCGGACGACTCCGAGGAGTAGTCGGTGGGGGCGTTGGCCGCCTCCTCCGCCGCCTTGGCGAACTTCTCGATCTGCGCGGTGTGCAGCTTGTGGCGACGCTCGGCCTCGGCGTACCGGGCCTCCCATGCCTCACGCTGCTTCTCGAAGCCCTCGAGCCACTCGTTCGTCTCGGAGTCGAAGCCCTCCGGGAAGATGTAGTTGCCCGCGTCGTCGTAGCTGTCGGCCATGCCGTACTTCGAGGGGTCGAACTCCTCGGTGTAGTCCTCGTTGGCCTGCTTGAGGCTCAGCGAGATGCGGCGACGCTCGAGGTCGATGTCGATGACCTTGACCATGGCGTCGTCGTTGACGGCGACCACCTGGTCCGGCACCTCGACGTGGCGCTCGGCCAGCTCCGAGATGTGCACGAGGCCCTCGATGCCCTCCTCGACGCGGACGAACGCACCGAACGGCACCAGCTTGGTGACCTTGCCCGGGACGATCTGACCGATCGCGTGGGTGCGGGCGAACTGACGCCACGGGTCCTCCTGCGTCGCCTTCAGCGACAGGGAGACACGCTCGCGGTCCAGGTCGACGTCGAGCACCTCGACGGTGACCTCGTCGCCCACGGCGACGACCTCCGAGGGGTGGTCGATGTGCTTCCACGACAGCTCGGAGACGTGGACCAGACCGTCGACCCCACCGAGGTCGACGAAGGCGCCGAAGTTGACGATGGACGACACGACGCCCTTGCGGACCTGGCCCTTGGCCAGCTGGTGCAGGAACTCGCTGCGGACCTCGGACTGGGTCTGCTCGAGCCATGCGCGCCGCGACAGGACCACGTTGTTGCGGTTCTTGTCGAGCTCGATGATCTTGGCCTCGATCTCCTTGCCGATGTACGGCTGGAGATCGCGCACACGGCGCATCTCGACGAGCGAGGCGGGCAGGAAGCCGCGCAGCCCGATGTCGAGGATGAGGCCGCCCTTGACGACCTCGATGACGGTGCCCTTGACGGCCTCGTCCTTCTCCTTGAGCTCCTCGATCGTGCCCCAGGCGCGCTCGTACTGAGCGCGCTTCTTGGACAGGATCAGCCGGCCCTCCTTGTCCTCCTTGGTGAGGACGAGAGCTTCCACCGCGTCGCCGACCTCGACGACCTCGTTGGGGTCGACGTCGTGCTTGATGGACAGTTCACGGGAGGGGATGACGCCCTCCGTCTTGTAACCGATGTCGAGCAGGACCTCGTCGCGGTCGACCTTGACGATGGTGCCCTCGACGATGTCGCCATCGTTGAAGTACTTGATCGTGGAGTCGATGGCGGCGAGGAAGTCCTCGGCAGTGCCGATGTCGTTGACGGCAACTTGCGGCGAGGCGATTGTGGAGGACGGCATGTGGTGGGTTGCTCCGGACAAGTGGTAGTAGGTTTCGTGGAACTCGGGTGACGTCGATGCAACCGGCGAGGCGGATCTCGTGTTCCGCCACCGGTCGTCTCGTCGGCCGTGCGGCCGAACTGACCGGGGCATGACTCCCCACGCGAGCATGGGCACGCGCACGCCTGAGATTACGCGAGCGCGACGGTGCTGGACAAACACGGGTTCACGACAGGGCGGGAGTGGACGGGTGAGCAGACCGGCGCGAGGCCCCCGACCGGACTCCGCGGCCAGTGAGGACGCGAATCGTCGCTGGTGGGACGCCGATGCCGCCTCCTACGACGCCGAGCACGGACGATTCCTCGGCGTCGACTCCCCCGCCGGTGAGTTCGTGTGGTGTCCGGAGGGTCTGCACGAGGGCGACGCGCGGCTGCTCGGCGACGTCGTCGACCGCGACGTGCTCGAGATCGGGTGCGGGTCGGCGCCGTGCGCGCGATGGCTCGCCGACCACGGGGCGCACGTCGTCGGCCTCGACGTCTCGGCCGCCATGCTCGCCCGTGGGCGTCGGGCGATCGCAGACGGGTCCGCGTCCGGGGTGCCCGCGCTGGTGCAGGCCGGCGCCGAGAACCTCCCCTTCGCCGACGAGTCGTTCGACGTCGTGTGTTCGGCGTTCGGTGCGGTGCCGTTCGTGGCCGACTCCGCGCGGGTGATGGCAGAGGTGGCGCGGGTGCTGCGACCGGGCGGTCGGTGGGTCTTCGCGGTGAACCACCCGATGCGGTGGGCCTTCCCCGACGATCCCGGACCCGCCGGGCTCACCGTCGCGATCCCGTACTTCGACCGGACCCCGTACGTGGAGGTCGACGACGCGGGGCGGGTCTCCTACGCGGAGCACCACCGCACGATCGGCGACCGGGTCCGGGAGATCCGCGCGGCCGGACTCGTCCTCGACGACATCGTCGAACCCGAGTGGCCGGAATGGCTCGAGCAGGAGTGGGGTCAGTGGAGTCCGCTGCGCGGCCAGTACTTCCCCGGCACCGCGATCTTCGTGACCCACCTGCCCCGCTGAGGCGTCGGGGCCCCGTCATCGGGCGGTGAACCACGCGCGGGTCTCGTCGTCGGCCGGGAAGAACAGCTCGACGGCCAGCTCCTCGACGGTGATGTCCCCGGCCGTCTGCACCGCCGCGCTCATCGAGAACAGCGACACCACCGCGTCGCCGACGCGCAGCCGCAGCAGCACGACCGGATCCGTGGGCGCAGGCGCCTCGTCGGGGAACCGGTCGAACTCCGCGAGCACCGCGCGGAGATCCGCGTCTCCGGTCGCTCTGTGGCGCCGACGGACCCGCCCCAGCAGATGCGCGCGCCATGTCGGCAGGTCGACGATCCGCGGCGCGAGGCCGCCGGCGTCCAGTGTCAGCCGGAGCACGTCGATCGGCGGCGCGAGGAGCTCCTCGGCGCATCCCACGAGCAACGGCGCCACGGCGTCGTTCGCCGCGACGACCCGCCACCGGCGGTCGAGGACGAGGGCCGGGTACGGACGGTGCGCGTCGAGGATCGTCGTCATCGCCTCCGCGACCGCGGCCACCTCGGGGTCGTCGAGGGCGTGTTCGGAATGGACCGGGGCGTGCCCCGCCGCCAGCAGCAGGCCGTTGCGGTCGCGGAGCGGGACGTCGAGGTGGTCGGCGAGACGGAGGACCATCGCCGCCGACGGTCTCGACCGACCGGTCTCCACCCAGCTGAGGTGGCGGGTCGACACGCCGGTCTCCGCCGACACGGCCAGTTGACTCAGTCCCCGTCGCTCGCGCCATCCGCGCAGCTGCTCCCCCACCGGGACGCGGGTGCTCACCGGCGGCCCGGTGCGGATGGAGGCGCCGCCACCGGGGGCATCACGATGATCGACGCCCAGAAATCATGCGGCAGTTCGTCGCCCGCGCGGAGCACGTGGGCGAGGCCCCACGCCATGCCGATCCCGAGCAGACCGAGCCACAGTCCGGCGACGGCGATGACGGTCACCGCGAGGGCGGTCGCCCACGGTGCGTGCGCCACCGCGAGCAACAGCGGCGCGAACCCGAAGCCGCACCCGACGAACCAGGCGGACAGCGTGCGGTCGGCGACCATCACCGGCCGCAGCCACCGGGGCAGGCTCGCCGGGACCGGCGGCGTGGGCGGATGCGGCATGGTGACCTCCTCGGTGACGACCCCATCGTGGTCGCACACAGGTCATCGCGTCGATGACCTCGGAGGTCATGTCCGTCAGAGGATGCGGGAGAGGAAGGTCTTGGTGCGCTCCTCACGGGGCGCCGACAACACCTCGCTCGGGATCCCGCTCTCGACGATCCGCCCGGCGTCCATGAAGACCAGGTGATCGGCGACCTCGCGGGCGAAACCCATCTCGTGGGTGACGACGACCATCGTCATCCCCTCCGAGGCCAGGTTGCGCATGACCTGCAGCACGTCGCCGACGAGTTCCGGGTCGAGCGCGGACGTCGGCTCGTCGAACAGCATGAGCTTGGGGTCCATCGCCAGCGCGCGGGCGATCGCGACCCGTTGTTGCTGTCCGCCCGACAGCTGCGCCGGATAGGCCTCCGCCTTGTCGGACAGGCCCACCTGGTCGAGGAGATCGCGGGCACGGGAGACGGCCTTCGCCCGGTCGACACCCTTGACCCGGATCGGCGCCTCGACGATGTTCTCCAGCGCCGTGCGGTGGCCGAACAGGTTGAAGTGCTGGAACACCATGCCGATGTCCCGGCGCTGCCTGGCCGCCTGTTTCCCGCTCAGCTCGTAGAGCTTGCCGCCGGACTCGCGGTAGCCGATCAGGTCACCGTCGACGTACAGGCGGCCGGCGGTGACGGTCTCCAGGTGGTTGATGCACCGCAGGAAGGTCGACTTCCCCGACCCTGACGGTCCGATCACGCAGAGCACCTCGCCGCGCCCCACCTCGAGGGACACCCCGTTGAGCACCCGGAGGGACCCGAAGTCCTTGCAGACCTGCTCGGCCCGCACCATCGGTGTCGTCATGAGCCTCCCGCCCCCGCACTGCCGTCGCGATTGCCGGTCGCGGCCGCGAGGGCCGCGAGCTGCCGTCCCGTCAGCTGTCGTGTCGCCCCGCGGGCGTAGTACCGCTCGACGTAGAACTGACCGACCATGAGGATGCTGGTGACCACGAGGTACCAGGTCGACGCGACCAGCAGCAGCGGGATCGGTTGGAAGTTCACGCCGGAGATGTCGTTGGCGCGACCGTAGAGTTCCAGGCTGTAGGGCACCGCGGTCACCAGGGTGGTGGTCTTCAGCATGCTGATGACCTCGTTGCCCGTGGGCGGGATGATCACCCGCATCGCCTGCGGCAGGACCGTGCGCCACATCGTCTGCGCCCACGACATGCCGAGCGCCTTGGACGCCTCGGTCTGGCCCTCCCCGACCGACAGGATCCCGGCGCGCACGATCTCGGCCATGTAGGCCGACTCGTTCAGCGCGAGTCCGATCACGGCGAAGGTGAACGCGGCATTGAGGTCCTGGATGTCGAACTGGGCGAACGTCGTCGAGAAGGGGATGCCCAGCTTGATCGTCTTGTAGATCGACGGGAACAGACCCCAGAACACCAACTGCACGTAGACCGGGGTGCCGCGGAAGATCCACAGGTAGACCCAGCTCACCGTCCGCAGCACCGGGTTCGGGGTCAGGCGCATCACCGCGAGCAGCGCGCCGAGCAGCACGCCGATCACCATGGACAGCACCGTCAGCGCGAGGGTGTACCCGACGCCGGAGAGGATCCTGGTGTCGAACAGGTACTTGCCGTAGGTCGACCACCCGTAGGCCGGGTTGGTGGCCGCGCCGTAGACGAACAGCACGACGAGGATCGCGACGACCACAGCGGCCGCCCACTGCCCCGGGCGACGGACGGGTATGGCCTTGATCGGCACCGGATCCGACGGGCCGGGAACACCCTGGCCCCCGCCGGATTCGCTGGATGTCACCGCGTCAGCTGGTGGCGCCGTTGATCACGGACTGGGTGACGGCGCCGTCCTGCACGCCCCACGAGCCTGCGATGGCGCGGTACGTCCCGTTGTCGATCAACGCCTGGACGGCCTTCTGCAGGAGCGGTCCGAGCGGGGAGCCCTTCGTGACGGGGTAGCCGTAGGGCGCCGAGTCGAAGATGGACCCTGCCTTCTCGATCTTCCCGGTCGACTGCTTGATCGCGTAGGCGGTGACCGGCGAGTCCGCCGACATCGCGTCGACACGACCGAGGACGAGCGCGTTGGTGGCGTCGGCCTGGCTGTCGTACTTCTGCTTGTTGATGGCGGGCTTGCCGGCCTTGGTGCAGGCCTCGCTCTTCGCCGGGATCTCGTCGGTGTCCTGGACCGTGTCGGACTGGACGGCGACCCGCAGGCCACAGGCGTTGTTCGGGTCGACGGTCTTCCCCGACGGCTGCGCCCACTGCGTGCCCGCGCTGAAGTAGTCGACGAAATCGACCTGCTGCTGCCGCGCCTTGGAGTCGGTGAAGGACGACATGCCCATGTCGTATGTCCCCTGCTGGACCGCCGGGATGATCTTGGCGAAGTCCGACTCCTTGTACTCCGCCCGCACGCCGAGGGTGGCGGCGATCGCGTTCACGAGGTCGACGTCGAAGCCGACGATCTTGCCGCTGGAGTCCTTGAACTCGTTGGGCGCGTAGGGCACGTTCACTCCGACGACGATCGCGCCGGCGGTCTTGATCTTCTCGGGCAGCTGCGCCGCGAGCGCGTCGTTCTTCGCGACCGAGGTGGGCGCACCCGACGACGGGGCCGCGCCCGAATCACCGCCCTCGCTGTTCGAGCAGCCTGCGGCTGCGAGCAGGACCACCGCCGCGGCGGCGATGGTGGTGGCGAGTCGTGTCGATCGCACTGGGAATCCCCCTCGGGTCGTCGGGCGACACGGCCTGTCGTCGCCTCCGGTGACAGTAGACGACATCACCGCCCCGCAGCGCCTCGGTAACCGGCAATTAACTGACCCTCCCGGCTCGGGACAATCGAGCGACCTTCCCGGGTCGAGGCCACACCGATCAGACTGTCCCCATGGCACATTCCGTGGAGCTCCTGCCGGATCCCGACGCGCAGCGGCGGGTGCGGGCGCTCTGGGACGCGCTGGCGGCGGCCGACCTGCCCAGCCAGGCGTCCGTCCTCTCGGAGTCGAACCGCCCCCACATCACGCTGGTCGCTGCTCGCACGGTCGGCGACACCGCCGACGACGCGCTCCGCGAGCTGGCGTCGGCGCGGCTGCCGGTACCCGTGATGCTCGGTGCGCCGGTGGTGTTCGGCGGGCGGACCGCGACCGTCGCGCTCGCCGTCGTCCCCACCGCCGATCTGCTGGCCACGCACGCGGCGGTGGTCGAGACGAGCGCCGTGGCGGTCGACGACATGGTGGAGCACTGCACGCCCGGACGGTGGACCGCCCACGTCACGGTGGCGCGCCGGGTGCCGTTCGATCTCCTGGGCGCCGTGATGCGCGTGGTCGTCGACCACCGGATCGACGACGAGATCCACCTCGCCGGGCTCCGACGATGGGATTCCGACGCCCGGTCGGTGACCGACCTGACCTGACGCCGCCCGCAGCCCCGCAGCGCTAGTGCGCGGCCTCGTCCCAGCTGCGGCCGTAGCCGACCGACACGTCGAGCGGCACCGACAGCTCGATGGCGCCGCCCATCTTCGCGCGCACCATCTCCTCGAGTGCCTCGCGTTCTCCGGGCGCCACCTCGAACACGAGCTCGTCGTGCACCTGGAGCAGCATCCGGGACCGCAGTGCGCCATCGGTGAGCGCCCGCTGCACGTCGATCATGGCGACCTTGATGATGTCGGCCGCGGTCCCCTGGATCGGTGCGTTCAGCGCGGCACGCTCGGCGACGTCGCGACGCTGACGGTTGTCGCTGTTGAGGTCGGGCAGATACCGGCGTCGGCCGAACAGCGTGGACGTGTACTCGTTGCGGCGTGCCTCCTCGACCGTCTCGTGCAGGTAGTCGCGGACGCCGCCGAAGCGCGAGAAGTAGGCGTCCATCTGCTCCTTGGCCTCGGTGGTGCTGATCTTGAGCTGCGCCGCCAGGCCGAACGCGCTGAGACCGTAGGCCAGTCCGTAGGACATCGCCTTCACCCGCCGGCGCATGTCGACGGTGACCTCGTCGATGGGGACACCGAACGCCCGGGACCCGACGAAGCTGTGCAGGTCCTCCCCGGTGTTGAACGCCTCGATGAGTCCGGCGTCCTCCGAGAGGTGCGCCATGATCCGCATCTCGATCTGGCTGTAGTCCGCGGTCATCAGCGTCTCGTAGGGGTCGCCCGAGGGCGAGACACCCACCACGAACCCCTTGCGGATGTCGCGGCCGGCCTCGGTGCGCACGGGGATGTTCTGGAGGTTGGGTTCCGTCGAGGACAGCCGCCCGGTGGCCGCGATGGTCTGGTTGAACGTCGTGTGGATGCGGCGGTCGTCGGACACGGACTTCAGCAGTCCGTCGACGGTGACCTTGAGCCGGGTGGCGTCCCGGTGTTCGAGCAGGTGCTCGAGGAACGGGTGCTGCGTCTTCTCGTACAGACCTGCCAGCGCGTCGGCGTCGGTGGTGTAGCCGGTCTTGGTGCGCTTCGTCTTCGGCATCTCGAGCTTGTCGAAGAGGACGGTCTGCAGCTGCTTGGGGGATCCGAGGTTGATCTGCTCCCCGATGACCGCGTACGCGGCGTCGGCCGCGGTGCGGATCCGGTCGGCGAAACCCTGACCGAGCTCGTCGAGGTGTGCGGTGTCGACGGCGATCCCGGCCGCCTCGATCTCCGCGAGCACCATGAGCAGCGGCAACTCCATGTCGGTCAGCAGCGACAACGAGTCGATCGTCCTCAGCTCGCCGTCGAGCGTGGCGGCGAGCTCGTGGACGGCCTGGGCGGCGATCATCTGCTGCTCGGCCGCGTGGGCCTCCTCGGCCTCACCGTCGAGCAGGGACATCTGTCCGTCGTCGGGGGCGTCGTCCGACCGCAGCTCGCGACGCAGGTACCGCAGGGCCAGGTCGTCGAGGTTGAACGACCGCTGACCGGGCCGTACAAGGTAGGCGGCCAGCGAGGTGTCGCTGGTGACGCCGGCCAGAGGCCACCCGCGTCCCCGCAGCGCGTGGAACGCCCACTTGGCCTCGTGGACCGCCTTGGCGGCGGTCGTGTCACCGAGCCACTCGACGAGTGCGTCCTCGTCGTCGGGCTCGACGACGGCCGTGTCGAGATAGGCGGCGCTGCCGTCCTCCGCCGCGAAGGCGATGCCCTCGGTGTCGGAGTCGAACACGCGGGCCGGACCGACGACGCTCAGCGCGGTGCGCCCGGTGCGGGCGTGTGCGTCGAGCCAGGCGCGCACCGATCCCGGTGCCAGCACCTCGCCGTTGACCTCGAAACCGGACTCGGCCTCGGGCTCGACCGAGCTGAGGGTGGAGAACAGGCGGTCGCGCAGGACCCGGAACTCGAGGTCGTCGAAGAGTTGGTGGATCTTGTCGCGGTCCCACGGCTTGAGGGCGAGGTCCTCCGGGCCGTACGGCAACTCGACGTCGCGGACGAGCTCGGTGAGACGGCGGTTCATCAGCACCGACGAGAGGTTCTCGCGCAGCGCGTCGCCGACCTTGCCCTTGACCTGGTCGACGTCGTGCACGAGGGAGTCGAGCGAGCCGTACTCGCGGATCCACTTCGCCGCGGTCTTCTCCCCCACCCCGGGGATGCCGGGGAGGTTGTCGCTCGGGTCACCGCGGAGCGCGGCGTAGTCGGGGTATTGCGCCGGCGTCAGGCCGTACTTCTTGTCCACCTCCTCGGGGGTGAACCGGGTGAGGTCCGAGACGCCCTTGCGGGGATAGAGGACCGTCGTCTGGTCGTCGACGAGTTGCAGGGCGTCACGGTCGCCGGTGACGGCGAGGACGCGGAACCCGGCGGCGCGGGCCTGCGTGGTGAGGGTGGCGATGATGTCGTCGGCCTCGTACCCCTCGATGGCCATGACCGGGATGCCCATGGCCGCGAGGACGTCCTTGGTCAGGTCCACCTGTCCGGCGAACTCGTCGGGCGACTTGGACCGCTGCGCTTTGTACTCGGAGAACATCTCCGCACGGAACGTCTGGCGCGAGACGTCGAAGGCGGCCGCGATGTGCGTCGGCGCCTCGTCCCGCAGGAGGTTGATCAGCATCGACGTGAACCCGTAGACCGCGTTGGTGGTCTGTCCCGACGCCGTCTTGAAGTTCTCGGCCGGGAGCGCGAAGAACGCTCGGTAGGCCAGGGAGTGGCCGTCGAGGAGCATCAGCGTCGGCACCGACGACCCCTTCGCGGACGATCCCTTCGCGGGGGCGGTACGGGTCGCGGACGGCGAGGCGGGAGTCACAGCTCCCGAGTCTAGGGAGCGCCTGCGACAGGGCGCGAGGACCCGGTGCGCTCAGGCGACGCCGAGGTAGGCGTTGCGGATGGAGTCGTCGGCGAGCAGCTCGGCGCCTGTGCCCGACCGGGTGATCTCGCCGGTCTCCAGGACGTACCCGCGATCGCACCGCTTGAGCGCCTGGTGGGCGTTCTGCTCGACCAGGAGGATGGTGGTGCCCGCCGCGTTGATCTCGCCGATGATGTCGAAGATCTGCGCGATGACCATCGGTGCGAGCCCCATCGACGGCTCGTCGAGCAGGAGCAGCGTCGGACGCGCCATCATCGCGCGACCGATCGCGAGCATCTGCTGCTCGCCGCCGGACATGGTGCCGCCGAGCTGGGACCGCCGTTCGGCCAGTCGGGGGAACAGGTCGAAGACGCGGTCGCGGGTGGCGGCGTAGTCGGCCTTGGAGTCGAAACCCCGCCCGTAGCAACCCATGTCGAGGTTCTCGACGACGGTCATCCCCGGGAAGATACGACGTCCCTCGGGCACCTGGACGACCCCCATCTTCACCCGCTTGTGGGCGGGCATGCGGGTGATGTCGGTGCCGAGGAACTCGATCGACCCCGACGACAGCGGCCGCAGCCCCGACAACCCCCGCATCGTGGTCGACTTGCCCGCGCCGTTCGCACCGAGCAGCGTGACCAGCTCCCCGGATCCCACGGTCAGCGACAGGTCGCGGATGGCCTGGATGCGGCCGTAGTGCACCGACATGTTCTCGATGCGCAGGACGATCTCGCGGTCGGTCATCGTCGCCTCACTCATGATGGTCGGTGTCGTCGCGCACGGACTCGTCCCCGTCGGAGTCGTCGGGGACACCGAGGTACGCCGAGACGACGCGCGGGTTGTCCCGCACCTCCTGCGGTGTGCCCTCGGCGATCTTGCGACCGAACTCGAGCACGACGATGCGTTCGGTCACCCCCATGACGAGTTTCATGTCGTGCTCGATGAGCAGCACGGTGAACCCGTCGTCACGCACCTTCTGGATGAGCTCCATCAGGGCGACCTTCTCGCTGGGGTTGAAGCCGGCGGCGGGCTCGTCGAGGCACAGCAGCTTCGGCTCGGTGGCCAACGCCCGGGCGATCTCGAGCCGACGTTGATCGCCGTAGGGCAGGTTGCGCGCCTTCTCCGCCGCGCGCGCGCCGATGCCCACGAACTCCAGCAGCGCCATCCCGCGGTCGACGGCGTCGCGCTCCTCACGTCGGTGTCGGGGCAGACGGAGCGCTGCGCCGAGCACCGAGGTGCCGTGCCGCGCATCGGTTCCCACGACGACGTTCTCCAGGGCGGTCATCTCGCCGAAGAGACGCACGTTCTGGAAGGTGCGGGCGATGCCGCGACGCGTGATCTGGTGCCGCTTGACCTTCTTGAGCGGCCGGCCGTCGAACGTCACCGATCCCGCCGACGGTTCGTAGACACCCGTGATCGCGTTGAAGCAGGTGGTCTTCCCGGCGCCGTTGGGGCCGATCAGCCCGAAGATGTCACCCCGGTTGATCGTGAAGTCCACGCCGTCGAGCGCGGTCACACCGCCGAACCGGACGGTGAGGCCGGACACCTCCAGCAGCGGCTCGCCCACCTTCGCCGCGATGTCGCGACTCGGTGCGACGGCGTCGGCGACGAAGTCCGGATCGGCCAGATCGGGGTTGACGGCGGTGGGGTCGACGACGGTCGTCGACGCGGGGTCGGCGAGTACCGCCTGTACCTCCTGCTCGGGTGTCGGGTCCCCCGACACCGCGCCCTGCGAGCCGTCCGAGGTGTGTCGACCGGTCACGACTTCGCCTCCACCGCAGCGGCATCGGATCGCCTGGCGCGGGCTGGCCTGCTCATCGCGGCGTAGACCTGCCGTCCGTAGGAGAGCAGGCGCGCACGGGCCGGGAACATCCCCTGCGGCCGGAAGATCATCAGGGCGACCAGCGCCACACCGAAGAACAGGTACTTGAAGTCGCCGAGGGACTGGCCGCCCACCTCGATCCCCTGAACCCGCGCGGGCAGGTAGACGATGATGAACGCCCCGACGATGACGCCGAGCTTGTTGCCCTGACCGCCGACGACGACCGCGCACAGGAAGAGCATCGAGTTGATGACAGTGAAGCCCTTCGGGTCCACGTACTGCACCTGGCCCGCGTAGAGCGCACCCGACAGTCCGCCGATGCCCGCGCCGATCACGAACGCCCACAGCTTGAACCGGAACGTCGGGACGCCCATGATCTCGGCGACGTCCTCGTCCTCGCGGATCGCGATCCACGACCGGCCGACCCGGCTGCGCTCGAGGTTGCCGACGAAGAACAGCACGGCGATCACCAGGACGAGGCCGAGCCAGAACCACCAGACGCCGAAGTTGAGGGTGCCGGAGTTGTTGCCGGAGGAGAAGACGCCGTCGGGGTTCGCGTCCGAGCGACCGATCTCCGGGAAGAGCACGTTCTGCAGACCCGCCGCGCCGTTGGTGACGTCGGTGAGGTTGTCGGCGAGCAGACGGACGATCTCGCCGAACCCCAGGGTCACGATCGCGAGATAGTCACCCCGGAGTCGCAGCGTCGGGGTCCCCAGGATCACGCCGGTGACGCCCGTCAGCACGATCGCCAGCGGTACACACGCGAGCCACGCCCAGGGACCCGAGAAGAAGCCGTGGTCGCTCGAGTTCCACACCGGGCTGGCGGGACTGGTGAACAGGGCGACCACGTAGGCGCCGACGGCGTAGAAGCCGACGTAGCCGAGGTCGAGCAGTCCGGTCTGGCCGACCACGACGTTGAGCCCGATCGCGATCAGCGCGATCATCGCGAACTGCGCCATCATGCCGCCGAAGTCGACCGCCGTCGTCGAGATGAGGGGCGGCTTGATCACCGGCAGCAGGGCGATGGCGAGCACCGCGGGGATGCCGATGGCCCACTGCTGCGGACGGGGCAGGTTGTTCCACCAGGTCCGGAGCCGGTCACCCACGCCCCGACCCCGGCCGGGAGCGGCGGTCGTGTCCGACGTCGTGGCGCTCATACGCGGGCCCTCGTCAGCTTCTCCCCGAGGATGCCGGTCGGCCGGATCATCAACACCAGGATCAACAACACGAAGGCCACCACGTCCTTCCACTGGTTGCCGAACACCACCGAACCGTAGTTCTCCATCACACCGAGCAGAAGGCCACCGAGCAGCGCGCCGCGGATGTTGCCGATACCGCCGAGGACCGCCGCCGAGAACGCCTTGATGCCGAGGATGAAGCCACCGTTGTAGACGATGCCGGTCGGTACGCGCAGCGTGTAGAGCAGCGCGGCGGCGCCGGCGAGGAGACCGCCGAGGAGGAACGTCAGCATGATGACCCGCTCACGGGACACGCCCATGAGCGTCGCGGCCTCGGGATCCTGTGCCACCGAACGGATGCCGCGGCCCAGCTTCGTCCGGTTGATGAGCGTGTCGGCGAGGAACGTCAGCACCAGCGCACTGCCGATGATGATGAGCGTCAGGTTGAACACCGAGGCGTCGAAGAGGTCGAAGAGTTTCTTCTGCTCCACGAGACGGATCCCGGGCTGCGCCGTCGACCCGCCCAGCGGCGGGTCGCCGCCGAACTTGGGGAGCACGTAGTGCACGAACTCCTGGAGGACGAACGACATCCCGATGGCGGTGATGAGGAACGTCAGGGGCTTCGCGCCGCGCTTGCGCAGCGGTCGGTACGCGACGCGTTCGAGTCCGA
This sequence comes from Williamsia deligens, assembly GCF_024171765.1. GTDB lineage: Bacteria > Actinomycetota > Actinomycetes > Mycobacteriales > Mycobacteriaceae > Williamsia_A > Williamsia_A deligens. The sequence continues at coordinate 292,414 of NZ_JAMTCI010000003.1, read as the reverse complement.
CCGCGGTCACACCGGAGACGATCATGCCGAACACGCAGGCGATCACGAGGTACATCAGCGTCATCGCCGTGCCCTCGGCGTAGGCGTTGCCCGACGGCGTGAAGCCGAGCAGCAACAGCGCGACGTACTGGCCGAACATGCCCACCATGAACACTTCCGAGTGGGCGAAGTTGATGAGTTTCAGGACGCCGTAGACGAGTGTGTACCCGACCGCCACGAGCGCGTAGATCGCGCCGTAGGTCAGTCCCTCGATGGTGAGCGTCCAGAACCCGTCGTAGAGCGACCTGAGGTCGAAGTCGACGGTCGAGGCCAGGACCATCCCGTCGGCCAGTGCATGCATTCCCGTGGTTCCCTCCCGGCCGAAGCCGACCGCGCGGAGCCGTCACACGGCGGTGCGCCCGGACCCGCGTCCGGGCGCACCACCGATCGTGCGACTACTTGACGTCGTACATCCAGATGAGCGAGCTGGTCAGCTCACCGTCCGACGTCCACTTGTAGGTGCGGGCCAGGCCCTGACCGTCGTAGCCGCGCACGTACTCGAGCAGCTTCGGACGGGTGGTGTTGCCGGCACCGATGCCGCGCATCAGGATCGTCGCGAGGTCGTAGGCCTCGACCGAGTACACGCCCGGGTCCTGGTTGAACTGCGTCTTGTACGCCGACTTGAAGGCGTCCGGCGCCGGCCCACACGGGCAGGACAGGTCCGAGCCCTTCGCGGCCGATCCGGCCTGCGAGACGAACTGCGGGTCGTTGACGCCGTCGCCGGAGACGAACGTCGCGCTGACGCCGGCGTTCTTCATCTGCTGCACCAGCGGTGCGGCCTCGGCGTAGTAGCCGGCGTAGAACACCGCGTCGGGCTTGGCGGCGTTGACCTTCGTGATGATCGCGGAGAAGTCGCGGTCCTTGGTCTTGACGTCACCGTTGCAGGAGCTGTCGTTCGCCGAGCCGAGGCCGGTGGTGATGGCCTTGGCCAGGCCGGCCGCGTACTCGCTGTCGTCCTTGATGACGCAGACCTTCTTGTAGCCCAGCTTGCCGGTCATGTACTTGGCGACGGCAGGACCCTGCACGTCGTCGTTGGCGAGGCCGCGGAAGAACGTCTTCCAGCCGTTGGACGCCAGCGTCGGGTTGGTCGCCGAGGCCGTCGTCGCGACGAGGCCCGCCTGGTTGAACACACTGCCGGTGGCCTTGGTCTCGCCGGAGAACGCCGGGCCGATGAGACCGATGATCGACTGGTCGTTGGTGATCTGCGGTGCGACCTGGCTGGCCTTCTGCGGGTCACCCTCGGTGTCGAAGGTCTTCAGCGAGATCTGGCAACCGGGGTTGGCCTTGTTGTGCTGGTCGACGGCGAGCTGCGCGCCGTCGCGGATGTTGATGCCCAGCGCGGCGTTGTCGCCGGTGAGCGCGCCGGCCATCGCGATGGTCGACGCGGGACAGGTCGCCTTGCCGTCACCGGCCGGCAGGATCGCCGACGAGGCGTCCGCGCTCGGCACCACCTTGCCGGAGGTGTCGATCTGGGCGACCGGCGAGATGGTGACGTCGGACGATCCGGCCGACGACGACGCACCACCCTCGGAGCCACCCGAACTCTTGCTGCCACAGGCAGACACGGTCAGCACGGTGGCCATCGCGACCGCGAAGACCCCCACCGTCACCCGACGATTCATTCCCACATCCTCCGATCGGCGGCGGCCGTGTGGACCCCGCGCGAAGTTCGTCAGCGACTGCCACTGACGCTGATGTGAGAACTTATCCCCGATCGTCCGTCCCCGCGCGACATCGGCGTCATTCATTCGTGTCGCCCCGCGTTGCCGCTCTCTTTGTGGCAAACACGTTGCGACAGTGTGACGTTCAGCCCAGGGAATAGTTAGTCGAGGTCACTTCCCCGGTTGGGTGGCGCTCTCACCGGCGTCGCCGAGGGTCTCCACGACGACCTGGGCCACCGCCTTCATCGTGGTGCGCCGGTCCATCGCCGCACGCTGGATCCACTTGAAAGCCTCGGGCTCGGAGAGTGATTGACCGGACATCAACAATCCTTTGGCGCGCTCCACGAGTTTCCGTGTCGCGAGCCGGTCGTTCATGTCCGCGATCTCACGTTCCAACGTCGTCAGCTCGGTGTAGCGCGACACCGCCACCTCGATGGCCGGGACGAGATCGGCTTTGCTGAAGGGTTTCACGAGGTAGGCCATCGCACCGGCGTCGCGGGCCTTCTCGACGAAGTCGCGCTGGGAGAACGCCGTCAGCATCACGACCGGCGCGAGACGTTTCCGGGCGATCTCCCCGGCCGCGTCGATGCCGTCCCGGACCGGCATCTTCACGTCCATGATCACCAGGTCCGGCGACAGGGACTCGGTGAGCTCGACCGCCACCTGTCCGTTCGGTGCCTCCCCGACCACGTCGTAGCCCTCCTCGCGGAGCATCTCCGTGAGGTCCATCCGGATGAGCGAGTCGTCCTCGGCCACCAGGACGCGACGGGGGGCGGGGGTCGTGTCGACGACGGGTTCGGCCGGGGCGGCGGACGGGGCCGGCTTCGGCGCCGGGCGCTGCGGCGGGACCGACGAGGGAGACGGTGCGGGCGACGACGTCACGGCGGACCTCCGGGGGACGGGGCGCGGTTCCGAGAGGCTCGGATCGCGACGGCATGTGCCGGGCAACCCTACCGGCTGGCTCCCACCACCGCGGATCCACTAGCGTGGTGCAGCGCGCTCGGCGACGGGCGCCACGCCCTCGTAGCCCAATTGGCAGAGGCAACGGATTCAAAACCCGTCCAGTGTGAGTTCGAGTCTCACCGAGGGCACCACGACAGACCCCGGTCACGCCGTCGGCGTGGTCCGCGCGCGCCGCCCGATCCCTCCGCCGATGTCGGATAGCATCCGCATCGACGCAGTTGAGGGGGATCGATATGCGGGGTGGACGCATGGGTGTCGGCACACGGGCGGTGTCGTCCATGGCGGTGCTCGTCAGTACGACGTTGGCGATCGTGGGCGGGACGGGCGTGGCGGACGCCGCGGGCCACGCCGGCTACCGGGTGACCGCGTCACCCGGCGGGGGCATCACCTCGACGGTGACGAATGCGACCTTCTCCCCCACCCCGGGTGCCCTGGCGGTCACCGACCCCCGAGGCACCGTCCTGGACCGCATCCCCACATCGGTGGTGCTGAACGGCGTGACGGTCCCGCTGCGCACCACGGTCGCGGCCGACCGGCGCACCGCGACCATCGACCCGGTCCTGAACCCGGCACTGTGGTCCGCGATCGAACACGGGCGGCATCCGGCGTCAGCACGCAAGGACCGCGCCTACTACGACATGTTGTTCCACGTGGCCAACGGCCTGAACCGAGCGGGCACGGTCTCGGCCGCCGCGGGTGCGGGTGTCGGGACCGCCGTGGGGGCCGCGGTCGGTCTCGTGGTGGGTTGCACGGTGTTCGGTGCCTGCCTCCTCGCGATCCCCGCCGCCGCCGCGGGCGCGGCGATCGGCGGGACCGTCGCCGGCGTGGTCGGGACCCAGTACGGGGACCCGCGGGCAGCACAGTCCGTCCTGACCTGGCTGTCCACCCGCTGACCCCGGCCGTCGGCGACGACGATCAGCCGACGACACCGTCGAGGTAGAACCACCGGCCGTGCTCCCGGACGAACCGGCTGCGCTCGGACAGCACGCCACGACCGTCCGCCGAACGGTGATGTGCCCGGAAGACGACCTCACCGGAGGAGTCCAGGAGACCACCCGCGGACACGGACTCGATGTCGAGGCGGTACCACCGCGTGCCCGGGTCGAGGTCGAGGCGATCCGGACGTGTCGTCGGGTGCCACGACGCGCGCAGATGGTCGACGTCGCCGAGCGCGAACGCGGTGAACCGTGACCGCATCAGCGCGACGGCGGTCGGAGCGGGTCGATCCCCCGCGAGGACGGGACCGCAACAGTCCTCCAGCGGCAGGCCGGACGTACACGGACAGCGCTCGCTCGACATCACCCCGCGAGTCTCGCAGCCGTCAGCCGGACGTGGTGCGCGCGAGGTCCACGGCCGCGGCGACCCCATCGCGCCACGGTGACCCGTGGCCGGGGAGGACGACCTGTGCCCCCGTCTGTTCCAGAGCCCCGAGCGACGCCCGCGTGCGATCGATGTCCGCGGTCGCGGCCCCGGCGACGATCCGCGGACCCGTGGCCCCTGTGTAGGGGTCGAGGGTGACCAGCGCGTCGCCGGAGATCACCGCGTCGCGGTCCGGCAGGTGCAGCGCGACGTGCCCGGCCGTGTGACCCGGCGTCGGCACCAGCACCGCCCCGCCGGGGAGCGGGGTCGTCGCGTCGAGGGTGGTGACGAGTCGGGACGGCACCCCGCGGACCGTGAGCGCGCCCGCGCCGACCATGCCGGCCAGCAACGGCCATGACCGCGGGTGGCGCAGCGGCGCCCCCACGCGGGTGTCCTGGTGCGCGTACCGGTAGGGATGCGCGACGAGACGCCGGTCCAGTTCGGGCGCGAGGACCGGGAGATCCCACTGCGACGCCAGTCGACGCGCCGTCCCCACGTGGTCGAAGTGCCCGTGGGTGAGCACGATCGCCGACAGGTCGCGCGGGGTGCGCCCGAGGTCGGCGATCGCGTCGAGCAACGGGCCGTACGACCGTGGGAGACCGGTGTCGACGAGGAGGAGACCGCCGTCGGTCTCCACGAGATAGAGATTCGTGTGGGCGTGCTCGAGGCGGTGGATCCCCGGTGCGGCGTCGCGTTCCCAGCGTGTGGTCATCGCTGCGGGTTACCCGGTGCCGGGCCCGACAACCCTGCGGGGACGAGGACGACGTCGGAGTCAGTCGCGAACGCCCACGGGGTCGCCCCGGAGGAACGCCACGACCGCCCGCGTGAAGGGGTCCGGCCGGTCGCGGTGCACGCTGTGGCCGGCGTCGATCGTGAGGAATCGACCAGCAGGCAGGGTCCCGGCGAGTGTGCGCAGGTGCCGCGGCGGCAGGAAGCTGCGGTCGCCGCCGGAGACGACGAGCACCGGCGACCGCACGCCGGCGACGGCGGCCCACCAGTCCGGGTCAGGCACGTCGAACGCCGCCTGCACGCTCGGCGCGACGGTCACGTCGAAGCGCATCAGGGGCCGCGGGTCGCGGATGAGGTCGACGACCCCGAGCACCGCCTCCCACGCCGACGCCCGCGGCGCGATCCCCTCGGCGACGTCGGCGGCGTCGCGCGGCATCGGCGGCACCTCCTCGAGCACCAGTCGACCGAACCGGTCGGGTTCGGCCATCACCGCACGCAGGGCGACGTGAGCCCCCAACGAGTGCGCGACGACGTCCACGCGTCCGGACGGACCGGCCTCGGCGAGTACCGCGAGGAGGTCGTCACGCAGAGCGTCGAGGCCATACGGCCCGCGCGAGCTCAGTCCGTGGCCGCGCTGGTCGTAGGAGACGACCGGTCGACCCTCGTCCCGCAGCCGGGACGCGAGCCGGCGCCACGTCGTGTGGTCACCACCCATCCCGTGGACGAGGAGCACCGGCCGTCCGTCACCGGTCCCGGACCGCCGGATCGCGAGATCGATGGCCCGGTCGCCGTCCAGACGCCGATGCAGTCGGACCCCACCGTCGTCGGCGGCGGTGTCGCTCACGCGGTGCCGGCGCCCTGTCCGCCTGTGCCCAGCCCGCCCAGCAGGATGTCGACCGCCTGGGCGATCAACTCGTCGTCGGGGAGTTCGCCGTACATCACCGCCGGACACAGCACCACGCCCGACATCATCTGCACGGCGGCGTCGCACCGGGGACCGTCGGCGACGGTGCCGAGCAGGTACCGGACGTGACGCTCACCGTCGGCGACGAGCGCGCGTCGGACCTCGGCGATCTGCTCCACGGTCGCGCCCTGCTGGGCCAACGCCATCAGCACCTTGTCCAGGGCGAGTTCCTCGATCGCGATCCGGAAGGCGGTGACCTCCGCGATCAGGTCCGCGCGCAGGTCGCCGGTCGCCTCGCTGTGCGGGAGATCGCCGAGCGACTCGACCGCGATGCGTAGGAGGTCGGCCCGCGCCGGCCAGTGGGTGTAGAGCGTCGTCTTGGAGTAGCCGGCGACACGGGCCACGTGCGCGTGGGTGACCGCGTCCCACCCCTCCTCGGCGAGGAGGCGACGCACGGTTCGCGAGACGTCGGCGCGGGTACGTGCCACGCGCGCATCCTCGTTGCCCACCGTCATCTCCGGTCCCTGAAGTCATCCCCCGTCGTGCCACTGTCCCCGTCGACTCTGCCATCTCCGGCCGGGAAAGCCCGGAGACGGTCCCGACAACGTCGCGTCGAAACTTCTCACCTGAAGCCTATTGGACGATGCATCCAATACTGTACGCTGTGTTTTTGACACTGTCCTGAGGGTGAAAACCGCGCGCCTTCAACGAGTTTCATCAGGAGAACTGATCCGCCGCTGTGGCGTGTTCTCCCAGGCACCCCGAGCGGGCCGATGTCGACCGCGACGTCGTCCCGTCACCCCCACCCGGAAGGCCCACCGTGTCCGCAATCCTGTTCGGCTCCATCAGCACCCTCGTCGACACCTCCGAGACGCAGCGCCGCGCCTTCAACGAGGCCTTCCGCGCCCATGACCTCGACTGGCAGTGGTCGCGCGAGGACTACCGCGCGATGCTCGACAGCAACGGTGGCGCCGACCGGATCGCCGAGTACGCCCAGCAGCGCGGGGACACCGTCGACGCCGCGGCCGTCCACCAGACCAAGTCCGAGATCTTCCGGACCCTCCTGCAGCAGGGCGACGCGACCGCACGCCCCGGCGTGCTCGAGACCATCACCACGGCGCGCGAGCGTGGCATCAAGGTCGGTCTCGTCACCACGACCTCGTCGGAGAACGTCGCCGCGATCATCTCCGCACTCGGCCCCGACGTCACCGCCTCGTCGTTCGACGTGATCACCGACGTGACGTCCGTCGACTCCCCCAAGCCGGACAAAGCCGTCTACATCCATGCGCTCGACCAGCTCGGCGAGCAGGCCGGCGACGTCGTCGCGATCGAGGACAACAAGGGCGGCGTCACCGCCGCCGCCGCCGCGTCCATCCGCTGCATCGCGTTCCCCAACGAGAACACCGCCGGCACCACCTTCGCAGAGGCACTCGAGCAGGTCGACTCCCTCGACCCGGCCCACGTCGGCGATCTCGCCGCCGCCGCCTGATCCCCGACCGTCACCAGGAGACCCCATGAGCACCATGCAGGCCAGCGTCACCGCGACCGACACGTCCTTCCACGTCGAGGGCTACGAGAAGATCGAGTACGACCTCGTCTACGTCGACGGCGTGTTCGACACCGCCAACACCCACCTCGCCGACGCCTACCGCCCGTACGGCCGGTGCCTCATGGTCGTCGACGAGTCCGTCGCCGCCCTCTACGGCGACCGCTACCGTGCCTACTTCGAGCACCACGGCATCGAGCTCACGGTGGTGCAGGTCGCCATCGCCGAGACCGCGAAGTCGCTGGAGACCTTCGAGCAGATCGTCACCGCGTTCGACGCGTTCGGTCTCGTGCGCACCGAGCCCGTCCTGGTCGTCGGCGGCGGCCTGAGCACCGACGTCGCCGGGTTCGCCTGTGCGGCCTACCGCCGCAGCACGCCCTACATCCGCATCCCGACCACGCTGATCGGCCTCATCGACGCCAGCGTGTCGATCAAGGTCGCGGTCAACCACGGCAAGCACAAGAACCGTCTCGGCGCGTACCACGCCTCGCAGCAGGTGCTGCTGGACTTCTCGTTCCTCGCCACGCTGCCCGAGGACCAGGTCCGCAACGGCATGGCCGAGCTGATCAAGATCTCGGTCGTCGGCAACCGCGAGATCTTCGACCTCCTCGACGAGCACGGACCCGATCTGCTCCGCACCCGCTTCGGGCACCTCGACGGCACCCCGGAGATCCGCGCCATCGGTGACCGCGTCACCTACGCCGCGATCGCGACGATGCTCGAGCTCGAGTCGCCGAACCTGCACGAGATCGACCTGGACCGGGTCATCGCGTTCGGCCACACCTGGAGCCCGACTCTCGAGCTGACACCGCCCGCGCCGTACTTCCACGGACACGCGATCAACGTCGACATGGCGTTCTCGACCACCCTCGCCGAGCAGCGCGGCCACATCACACCCGAGGAGCGCGACCGCGTCCTGGGTGCGATGAGCCGCATCGGTCTCGCCCTCGACAGCCCGTACCTGACCCCGGAGCTGCTCACCGAGGCGACCGACTCGATCCTGCGGACCCGCGACGGCATCCTGCGCGCGGCGATCCCCGACCCGATCGGCAATTGCGTCTTCCTCAACGACGTCACGACGGGTGAACTGGTCGACACCCTCGAGGCGCACCGCAAGATCTGCGCCGACTTCCCGCGCGGGGGTGACGGCACGGGGATGTTCACCGACGGCAGTGACGTCCGGGATGCCTGACGACCCCACCCGCGGGGCCTTCGCCCCGACCGTGTCCGCTCCCCGACCGGTCACCCCGACCACGGTGCTGGCGGCCGAGTTGATCGACCTGTGCGATCGGCTCGACGCCGGCACCGGGACGGACCCGGAGGTCGTCGCCGCGGCACGCCGGGCGCGGGATCTCGCCGTCGGGCTCGACGACTACGTCGCCGCGTGCACGTCGCCCGAGACATCCGCGCTCGCCGGTCTCGCGCGGCGGACCCACGAGCACGACTGGGACGCCGACGAGCACGCCGTCCATCTCGAACAGGAGATGCTCTCCGGACACGTCGAGGGTCGATTCCTGGCCTTCCTGGTCCACATGACCGGGGCGCGTCGGATCCTGGAACTCGGGATGTTCACCGGCTACTCCGCGTTGGCCATGGCCGAGGCGGCCGGGCCGGGAGCAGTGGTGGTCGCGAGTGAGATCGACCCCGCGGTCGCCGGGTTCGCCGCCGAGTCGTTCGAGCAGTCGGGGATGGCCGACCGGATCGACGTCCGCGTCGGACCCGCCTCGGAGCTGCTGCGCGACCTGGCCGCGTCCTGCGCCGCGGGCGACACGGCACCCTTCGACCTCGTCTTCGTCGACGCCGACAAGGGCGGGTACGCCGGATATCTCGACGCCCTGCTCGACTCGGACCTGCTCGCCGACGGTGCGGTCGTCGCCGTGGACAACACGCTCATGCAGGGACAGCCCTACCGCGACGGTGTCCCGAGCACATCGAACGGCACCGCGATCGCAACGTTCAACGCGTCGGTCGCCGACGACCCCCGCGTGGAGCAGGTGCTGGTCCCCCTCCGGGACGGCGTCACGCTCATCCGACGCACGGGGGACCCGAGGTCGTGACCCCACTGCGGGAGGCCAACGCCGGTCGGACCGCCGCCGCGCTGCTCGCCTCGGTCGTCACCCTCGCGGTCGACGCACCGGTGGTCGCGGCGGCGGTTCTACGCCGTCGTGGCGAGACGACCACGACCGCCACCGCCGACAGGCGGACGGTGCTCGTCACCGGGGGCAAGATGACCAAGTCGCTCGCCCTCGTCCGGGCGTTCCACGCCGCCGGCCATCGCGTCGTGCTGGTCGAGTCTGCGAAATACCGTCACACGGGGCACCGATACTCGCGGGCGGTGGACGCGTTCCACACCACGCCGGAGACCGGATCACCGGACTACGTCGAGGCACTGGCCCGCATCGTCGACCGTGAGCGCGTCGACGTGGTCGTGCCGGTGTCGAGCCCGGCGTCGAGCGTGGTCGAGGCGGCTGCACGGTCCGTCCTCGACGAGCGCTGCGAGGTCCTCCACGGCGACGTGGCGACGATCCGCATGCTCGACGACAAAGCGCAGTTCTCCACCCGCGCCGAAGAACTCGGCCTGTCGGTGCCGCACTTCGCCCGCATCTCCGATCCCGCACAGATCGACGACTTTCCGTTCCGCCCCGGATGCGAGTACATCCTGAAGCGGATCGCCTACAACCCGGTCGGACGCATGGACCTGACCCGATTGCGTGCCGAGACCCCCAGGGAGAACGCGGAGTTCGCCCGCCGGCTGCACATCACGCCCGACGACCCGTGGATCCTGCAACAGTTCATCCCCGGCCGGGAGTACTGCACACACGGCACGGTGCGCGACGGCCGGCTGCAGGTGTGGGCGTGCTGCGAGTCCTCGGCGTTCCAGATCAACTACGCCATGGTCGAGCACCCCCGCATCCGCGCGTGGGTGGAGGCGTTCCTCGCGCCCACCGGCCTCACCGGACAGGCGTCCTTCGACTTCATCGAGGCCGACGACGGCGAGGTGTACGCGATCGAGTGCAACCCGCGGACGCATTCGGCGATCACCATGTTCTACGACCACCCGGATCTCGCGGCGGCCTACCTGCAGGACGGACACCCGACGATCGTCCCGACTGCGACATCCCGTCCGACACACTGGATCTACCACGAGGTGTGGCGTCTGCTCACCGGGCCGGACCGGCGGGCGCGGTGGGCGAGCATCCGCCGCAGCACCGACGCGATCTTCTCGTGGTCGGACCCCCTGCCGTTCCTCATGGTCCACCACCTGCACATCCCGTCGCTGCTGCTCGCGAACCTGCGCGCCCGTCGGGGATGGACCCGGATCGACCTGAACATCGGCAAACTCGTCGAGAACGGTGGGGACTGATGGCACCCGTCGCCCCGCGCCGCCGACTGCTGCACCTCGCCGGTTCACCAGTCGACGAGTTCTTCGCCGACCTGTCCCGGCTCTACGCGGCGGGGGCACTCGACGCACTGTCCGGTGACGACCGGTACGAGCACGTGATCGTCCACGTCGCCCCGGACGGCACCTGGACGTTCCCCGCCGGGCTCACCGCCGCCGACGTCGCGGCCGCCGAACCGTTGTCCGCCGCATCGGCGATCGACCGGATCACGCGGTCCGACATCGATGCGGTGCTGCCGCAGATGTTCTGCCGCCCGGGGATGACCTCGTACCGATCGCTCTTCGACGTCCTCGACATCCCCCTGGTCGGCAACCCCGCCGAGGTGATGGCGATCGCCGCGGACAAGGCCACCGCGCGGGCCGTCGTCGCGGCCGCCGGGGTGGCCGTCCCCGCCGGGGAGGTCGTCGTGTCCGGTGACCGACCGTCCACGCCGCTGCCCGTCGTGGTCAAGCCCGTCGACGCCGACAACTCGCTCGGCGTCACCCTGGTGACCGAGCCGGATGGTCTCGTCCCGGCGCTGGAGTCGGCGTGGGAACACGGGACCCGCGCACTGGTGGAGACGTTCGTGCCGCTGGGGCGGGAGGTGCGCTGCGGCGTCGTCGTCCGCGACGGCGAACCGGTCTGTCTCCCGCTCGAGGAGTACTCGGTGCACGCCGAGGGCTCCCCCATCCGGACGCCGGCCGACAAACTCGCGCGCACCGGCGACGGCGACCTGTACCTCGTCGCGAAGACCGCCGACCACGCGTGGATCGTGCCCGACGACGACCCCGTCGTCCCGGCCGTGCACGCGGCGGCCCGGCTCGCGCACGAGGCCCTGGGGTGTCGCCACTACAGCCTGTTCGACTTCCGCATCGACCCCGACGGACGACCGTGGTTCCTCGAGGCCGGCCCCTATTGCTCGTTCTCCCGCGGCAGCGTCGTCGCGGTGATGGCCGCCGCCGCGGGGATGGACGTCACCACATTGTTCGCGACCGTGCTCGACGAGCTCGATCGAGAGAGGACGACACCATGAGATCCACTCCCCTGCAGCCCTTCGGCGCCCGGGTGACCGACGTCGTCGTCGGATCCCTCGACGCCGCGACGGTGGACGAACTGCGCGACCTCCTCGGCCGCCACGGGGTCCTGGTCTTCCCCGGTCAGGAGGTCGACGACGCAGCGTTCCTCGACTTCCTGCACGCCTTCGGCGAGACCACCTTCACCGACGGCGAGACACCGGTGGACGGGTTCCCCGAACTCAACGTCATCTCCAACGTCGGTCGCACGACGCCACCGAAGTCGCAGTTCCACACCGACACCAGCTATGTCGCGAACCCACCCGCGTACACGGCGCTGCGGGCCGTCACCGTCCCGGCCCACGGTGGTCAGACGCTCTTCGCCGACCAGTACCGGGCGTTCGAGACACTGCCCGAACTCGTCCGCGAAGACCTGGCCGAGCGTGTCGTCACCCACGTCGTGACGGGGGTGGACCTCGACGACGACGCCGAGACGTCGGCGCGACATCCGCTGTGCGCCCGCCATCCCCGCTCCGGTCGGACCGCGTTGTACCTCTCGACCCCGCAACGGTGTGCGGCCGTCAGCGGACTCGGTTCCGAGGAGGCGGAGGACACCATCGCGTCGTTGCTCGCCCACAGCACCCGCGACGACAACATCCTCGCCCATGCGTGGTCACCGGGAGACGTGGTGATGTGGGACAACCGATGTGTCCTGCACCGCGCCGACCACTCCGGCGTCGTCGGCGACAGGGTCATGCACCGCGGGATGGTGCTCGAGAACGTCTGATCGGACGTGTCGAGCCGGGGGGTTGAATTCCCCCGGGATGGGTATCCGAGCTCCGAGGTGTCGATGTCACGGCACCGATCGACATCGACGTCGCGAGGTGACACGTGCTCCTGCAGACTCCCGCCCAGCCGACCCATCAGAGCGGCCCGCCCACGCTGACGCAACGTCCGTTGGAGACGCCGTCGGCGCCGTCCACCGAGGACCTCGTCGTCGGTGCGTCCGTCTACGCGCCCCAGGGTGATTCCCACATGCTCGTGGAGGCCATGCGCGCCCACGCCGAGCACATCCGCGGCGGCCGCGTGGTCGACCTGTGCTGCGGCAGCGGTATCGCCGCCGTGTCGGCAGCGCGCCTGGGTGCCGCCGAGGTCCTCGCACTCGATCTCAACCCGGCCGCTGTGGCGAGCGCAGCAGCGAACGCCCTGCGCCATGCACCCGCGATGCACGCCCGTCGCGGGACCCTGACCGACGCGGTGGAACTCGGCCCGTTCGACGTCCTCCTCTGCAACCCGCCGTACGTGCCCGCCCCCGACGACGCGGTGGACCATGCGTCCGCCGCCTCCGCGTGGGATGCCGGCCACGACGGCCGCATGGTGCTCGACCCGCTGTGCCGGATGCTCCCCGACATCCTCGGCACCGGGGGGATGGCCCTCATCGTGCACTCGGAGGTGGCGGACTTCGCGGCCACGGTGGACCAGTGCCGCGCGGCAGGGTTGACCGCCGACGTCATCGCCAGGACACACGTGCCGTTGGGGCCGGTCATGCGCGAACGCGCCGACTGGTTGGCGCAGCAGGGTCACCTCCCCGCGGGCGCCGAGGCCGAGGAGTTGGCCGTCGTGAGGGTCACACGGTGACCGACGCCCTGGCGTCCTCCCATCCCGGCGAGGTGCCCTCGGGCCGCCGCACCGTCCGGGTGGTCCGCAACGGCCCGATCATGGTCGAGGGACCGGTCCGCATCGAGATGCCCGACGGTGAGGTGGTCGAGTCGGACCGGTTCATGGTCGCTCTGTGCGCGTGCAAGCGCAGCAAGACCTTCCCCCTGTGCGACACCAGTCATCGCAAGCGGGTCCGCGGGGCGTGACGTGACCTGACGCCCCGCGAGGGGCGTCAGGTCAGGTCGATCGCGGGCTCGCCCGCGGTCCAGCTGTCCATCATGTGTGCGGCCAGACGGTCCTCGACGAGCCCGAACGCCCGCATCCCGAACAGCACGTCCCGGGCCGTCCCCGGCTCACGGGCGATGAGGTCGCCGACGACATCGGTCCGCAGGACCTGCTCGTGGACCGCGTCCGCCTCGACGTGCTCGAGGTAGAAGCCGCGGCACGCGGCCGGGGCGTCCATGCGGGCCAGCGCGTCGGCCAGTCGGCGTGAACCCGGCGACGAGGTGATCTCGGTGGCGGCGAGGTGCCCGACGGTCGCGCCGCGCGACGACCGGTGCAGCCCGAACATCGACATCAGGGTGATCGGCGCGAGAGCCGATGCCGGTGCCCTGTCGAGGTAGGCGAGGTAACCGGTCTCGAGGTCGGCCGCCGCCAGCAGGTCGGCGAACAGGTTCTGGTGCATGCGGTCTCCGCGGCCGCCCCCGAACTCGTCGAACTCGACCGCGACGTACGCCGCCTTGGCCTGACCGGACAACCGCGGGATGGCCCAGGCGTGGGGGTCGGCTTCCTTCAGGTGGTAGATCGACCGGATCGCGAACATCTCGCGCATCTGGTCCCAGGTCCCCTCGTCGCGCAGGAACCACGACGGGCCCTCGCCCGCGATCTGCTCCGTCGACAGCGCGTCCATCTCCGCCTCGACGTCGGCGGGACCGACCTCGTCGGGGATCGCGGTGCCGGCGACGACGGCGGCGCGGAAGGACTTCTCGAGTCGGGTGCGCAGTGCCAGCAGCGTCGGGCACCACTCCCACTCCGCGTCGACCCCGACGAAACCGCGGTAGTGCAGCTCATAGCAGGTGTGCAGCGCAAGGTGCAGATCCGCGCCCCAGGGGTCGGCTGCCGCGAGATCGGCCTCCGCGGGCATCACGACCGCGTCGACGGCACCGGGATCCGCACCGGAGCCGAGAGCGTTCACGACTGCCTGCGACAGCGGCCCACGCGGGGTCGGCAGTCGCGGCGACGCGGCGTCGGTCGCGGTGTGGACGGACTCGAGTGTGTCGGTGATGGCTCCTCCTGGGGATGCATGGCGGGACGGGGTCGGCGTGACCATGGTCGTCACGGTCGCCGATGACGGGCGCGGGTACCTCCATGGTCCCGCATGTCACCCGGATACCCACGCGACGCCGACTCAACCGTCGGTCCGGTGTTTGGATCCCACCCGGCGGGGAAACCCCGCCGCTGATGACTGCGCAGACGACAGGGACGGGCGGCACGACGAGGTCGGATGCCGTGGTGGTGGGTGCTGGACACAACGGGCTCGTCGCCGCGATCCGGCTAGCCGACGCGGGCTGGGACGTGACGGTGCTCGAGGAGCAGTCGACCCCGGGCGGCGCCGTGCGCAGCGCGGAACTGACTCCCGGGTTCGTCACCGACCTCTACAGCGCGTTCTACCCGTTGGCGGTCGACTCCCCCGCCTTCGCCGGACTCGACCTCGAGAGCCACGGCCTGCGCTGGCGGCACGCACCCGCCGTGTACGGCCACCCGCTCTCGCCCGACGACTCCGCCGCCTCGGTGGTGTCCCGCGACCCGACCGTCACCGCCGCGGCGCTGGCCGCCCACGATCCCCGCGACGGCCGCACCTGGACGCAGCTCGTCGACGAATGGCAGGTGATCGGACCGGCGGTGCTGAACACCCTGTTCCGTCCCTTCCCGCCGGTGCGGGGACCGCTCGACCTCATCCGCGCACTCGACGCCGCCGACCTGCTGCGGCTGACCCGCTTCCTGCTGCTGCCGGCCGCGCGGATGGTGACCGAGCTGTTCCACAGCGACCACGCGCGGATCCTGTTCCTCGGCAACGCGATGCATGCCGACGTACCCCTAGACGCCCCCGGCAGCGGGGTCATGGGGTACCTGCTCACGATGCTCGCCCAGGACGGTGGGTTCCCCGTGCCCGAGGGCGGGTCGGGCGAGCTGACGCGTGCGCTCTGCGCGCGCGCCCGCAGCGTCGGGGTCGAGATCGTCACCGACGCGGCCGTCGACCACATCGAGACGTCGTCGCATCGGGCGACCGGGGTGCGGACCCGCGACGGACGACGGTGGTCGGCGCGGCGTGCCGTCCTGGCCGACGTGTCCGCACCCGCGCTCTACGGATCGCTGCTCGATCCGCGGGACGTCCCCGCCCGGGTCACCGCCGATCTCGACCACTTCGAGTGGGACATGCCCGTGGTGAAGGTCGACTACGCGGTCGGCTCCGCGATCCCCTGGCGGAGTCCGTCGCTGGCGGGCGCCGGGACCGTGCACCTCGGGGCCGACCAGCACGACATGGTCCGGTGGATGGCCGACCTCACCACCGGGACGGTGCCCCGCCGACCGTTCCTGCTCATGGGTCAGATGACGACCGCCGACCCCTCCCGTTCGCCCGCCGGCACCGAGAGCGCCTGGGCGTACACCCATCTCCCCCGCGGGGTGGACGACGACGAGTCCGCCCTCGCCCTCGCGGCGCGCGTCGACGAGACCATCGAGGCCCACGCCCCCGGTTTCCTCGACGCCGTCGTCGGACGACACGTCCAGACACCGTCCGAGCTCGTCGCCGCCGACGACAACCTGCGCGGCGGCGCCGTCAACGGCGGGACCTCACAACTGCACCAGCAGTTGGTCTTCCGGCCCACGGCCGGACTCGGACGACCGGAGACCCCCGTCGAACGGCTCTATCTCGCAGGCGCGTCGGCGCATCCCGGCGGCGGGGTGCACGGCGCCTGCGGCAACAACGCCGCCCACGCCGCCCTGCGCGCCACCGGTGTCCGGGGCGCCCCGCGCCGCCGCGTCATCACCTCGCTCGTCCGTCGTCTCAACCGTTGAGACGTCTCCCACCAGAGAAAGAGAATCGACCGATGCCCGCAGTCACCCACCGCACCTCCGCGACACCCGCCCAGGTGTGGTCCATCCTGGCCAACGGCTGGCTCTACTCGTCCTGGGTCGTCGGGACGTCCCGTATCCGTGACGTCGACCCCGACTGGCCGCAGGAGGGTGCTCGTGTCCACCATTCCGTCGGTGGCTGGCCCGTCCTCCTCGACGACGAGACCCGCGTGCTCGACTCGCGCGCCGGGCATCTCGAGTTGTCCGCGCACGCGTGGCCGTTCGGCTCCGCGCGGATCGCCCTGACCGTCGAGAAGGACGGGAACGGCTCCCGCATCGTGATGGACGAGCACGCCGAGACGCCGCCCTTCTCGTGGGCGCCGGACGAGGTCCAGCGGATCGCGATGGCACCGCGGCTGCGGGAATGCCTCCGCCGCCTCGCCCTTCTCGCCGAGAACGGCGCCCACTGATCGCAGGGTGAACGCACCTGCACAGACAGCGGCGGCGCCGGGGATCATCCCCGGCGCCGCCGTCGTCGTCTGGCAGTCGTCAGCTGTCGATGCCGACGATCTCCTGGGCGATCCCCGCCAGCCTCGTCTGCGCGGCGGACACGACGCCGCTGCGGTTGCGGTGGCTCTCCTCGTAGGCGACCACGGAGCGGATGTCCGAGGGGTCCTCGAACTCCTTGATCTCCGCGACGATCTCGGACACCTTCTTGGCGTCGTAGCCGGCGATCGGCAGATCGTCGGCGTCCTGTCCCGCGATCTCGTCGCGCACGCGATCGGCCTCCGCCTGCCCCTGTTCGACGACCGCGGTCGCGGCGTCCGGGGCACGACGCAGGAGTTCGACCGCCTTGTCGATCCCCCGCATCGCGGCGTTCGCGGGCGCGGCGGCCACACGCAGTGCGACACCCGCACCCCACTGACCGGGACCCCGGCGCAGCGCGACCGGTCCGCCGATGGCCTCCTCCGCGAGGACCGTCGTCAGCCACTCGACCGTGGCCTCGTGCGCGGTGACGAGGCGTCGCGCCAGATCGGTCACCGAGGCGTCACCGGCCGCGGTCGCCAGTGCGACGAGGTAGCGCGACCGGTCGAGCAGCTGGTGCTCGAGCGCGAGATCGCCGAGAAGGGCTTCGTCGAGCGGCGCGACCTGCTCGGCCACGACCTTGGCCAGCGCGTTCAGACGACCGACCAGGGGCCGGATCACGTCGGGGGCGGCGCCGATCTCGCGGATCGCGGCCTCGATCTGCGTTGCACGGTCCTTCGCGTTGGCCGCGTTCTCGGTGAGTTCGCGGCGGACGGCGTCGGTGCGGGCCTGGGCGATCCGGGTCTGGGCGACCTGGATCTCGGTGTTCGTCAGCGCCAACACGGCGCGCAGCTGATGGGTGATGGTCGTCGTCGACACGGTCACGGTGTCTCCTTCGTCGAGGGTCACGCGGTCGTCGCCGAGGCGACGCCGGTGTGGTCGCAGAGAGGGATGCCCCTCCGACGGGGGGCCGCAAACCCGTGATCTGTCTCGCATGTGTGGGTCGCCACATTCGGGTTTCGGCCCCGTCGTGCCGGACATCCGTCATCGCATGAGTGCGCAGTCACCCGAGACCGTCCCGTCGCCGCTCCTCGCCCGCGCCGTCGGCACCCCGTTCCGTGCGGCCGCCGCACTGCGACACGCGAAGGCCTTCCATCCCGACGGGCGTCTGCTGACCGGGTCACTCGTCGTCGACGGGCCCATCCTGGGTGTGGTCCGTCCGAGCGCGGGCGACGTCACCCTCCGGCTGTCGCAGGGCGCAGGACTCCCGGGCGGGCTCCCCGACGTCCTCGGGATCGCGCTGCGGGTCGACATCGGGGCCGGCCGCCCGTGGGACCTGCTCCTGGCGTCGTCGACGGTCGCGGCCACGCGTGTCCCGCTCCCCGTCCCCGCCCGCACCTGGTCGGAGACGACGTTCTCGTCGCTCACCCCGTTCGAGGCGGACGGTGCGTGGTGGTGGATACGGGCGCAGACCGTGGTCGCGTCGCGGACCGCGGCCGTACCCGACCCACCCGTCCGCATCCGGTTGTCGCAGGCGCGGGGCCTGTCACCGTTCCGGTCGATCGGTGAGGTGGAGGCGACGGACGTCGCACCTGTCGCCGACATCGACTTCGATCCCGTACGCAATCTCCCCGCCGACGTCCGCATGGCGCCGGCGTGGTTGGCGCGGACACGGAGGTCGGCGTACGACGACAGCCGACGTGGCCGCCGCGGGTGACCGCAGCGATCAGTCGCGCGACGGGAAGTGCTTGATCAGCGCCTCCTGCGCCACCGTGGTCGCCAACACACCGTCGCGGGTGAAGAAGCGACCCGACGCGAGGCCGCGTGACCCGGCCGCCACCGGCGACTCCGTGGCGTAGAGCATCCAGTCGTCGAAACGGAACTCCCGGTGGAACCACATGGAGTGGTTCACCGTCGCCGCGAAGAGCCGATCGATGCCCCAGGACAGACCGTGGGTGCTGATCACCGAGTCGAGCACGGTGGTGTCCGAGGCGTAACACATGGCCGCGACGTGGAGCAGCGGGTCGTCGGGGAGGACACCGTCGGCCCGCATCCACACCCGGTTCTTCTCGATGCGCTCGCCGGACTCCCGTGCCTTCCACGTGGGGTCGTTGGCGAAGCGGATGTCGATGGGATGGATCGCGTCGACGAAGGCGGCGATCCGGTCCTCGTACCCCTTGAAGTGCTCACCCAGTGGCGGCAGATGCTCCGGGTAGGGCACCTCCGGGATCTCCACCGCATGCTCGAGACCGGCGGCGTTGTCCTGGAAGGCGACCAACATCGTGACGATCTCGGCGTCACCCTGCATCGCCGTCACCTGACGGTTGGCGAAGCTGCGCGCGTCCCTCGAGCGGTGGACGTGGTACTCCAGCGGTGCCGACGTGTCGCCCCCGCGGATGAAATGGGCGTGGACCGCGTGCACCGGCGGTGAGCCCTTCGTGATGGTGCGACCCGCCGCCAGCACTCCCTGCGCCAGCAGCTGTCCGCCGAAGGTGCGCGGTGTCCTCTGCTCCGGATGGTGCCCGACGAAGACGTCCTCAGCGGTCTCGGTCAGATCGAAGAGGTCGAGCAGCTTGTCGAGATCACTCTGCACGGTCAGTCCCACACGTCCGCCCCCCGGCTGGTCCGCTAGTGATCCTCTTCCCCGATGCGGTGGACGTGGATCAGGTTGGTGGACCCCACCGTACCGGGGGGTGCACCCGCGACGATGACCACCTGATCGCCCACGCCGAGGCGCCCGATCTTCAACAGCGAGCTGTCGACCTGGCGGATCATCGCGTCGGTGGTCTCGACGGAGTCGACGAGGAACGTCTCGGTGCCCCAGCTCAGGGCCAACTGACTGCGCACCTCGGGCAGCGGGGTGAAGGCCAGCAGCGGGAGCCGGGTGTGCAGCCGGGCCAGCCGTCGCACGGTGTCACCGGACTGGGTGAAGGCGACCAGGGCCTTCGCGTCGAGGCGTTCGCCGATGTCGCGGGCGGCGTAGGAGATGATGCCGCGCTTGGTCCGGGGGACGTGGCTGAGCGGCGGGACGTCCCGCGTCCCGTTCTCGACGGCGTTGACGATCCGGGCCATCGTGCGCACCGTCTCCATCACGTACTTGCCGACCGATGTCTCGCCGGAGAGCATCACGGCGTCGGCGCCGTCGAGCACGGCGTTGGCGACGTCGGACGCCTCCGCGCGGGTGGGTCGCGAGTTCTCGATCATGGACTCGAGCATCTGCGTCGCCACGATGACCGGCTTGGCGTTCTCCCGCGCCATCTGGATGGCCCGCTTCTGCACGAGCGGGACCTCCTCGAGCGGCAGCTCGACGCCGAGGTCGCCACGTGCGACCATCACAGCGTCGAACGCCAGGACGACGGCCTCGAGGTTGTCGATCGCCTCGGGCTTCTCCAGCTTCGCGATGACGGGCACGCGGCGGCCGACACGGTCCATGACGTCGTGGACCAGCTCGATGTCCGACGGTGACCGAACGAACGACAGCGCGATCAGATCCACCCCGAGCCGCAGCGCGAACTCCAGGTCGGCGGTGTCCTTGTCGGACATGGCCGGCACGGAGACGTTCATGCCGGGCAGCGAGACACCCTTGTTGTTGCTGACCGGGCCGCCCTCGGTGACCCGGCACACGACGTCGTTGCCGTCGATGTCGGTGACGGTCAGACCGACCTTCCCGTCGTCGACGAGCAGACGGTCACCGGGCTGGGCGTCGACCGCGAGCTCCTTGTATGTGGTCGACACCCGATCGTGTGTGCCTTCGATGTCGTCGACGGTGATGCGCACCTGCTCACCGGTCGCCCACTCCGTGCGTCCCTGCTCGAACCGACCGAGCCGGATCTTCGGGCCCTGCAGGTCGGCGAGGATCCCGACCGCGCGCCCGGTCGCGTCGGAGGCGGCGCGCACCCGTTCGTACATGGCCTTGTGGTCGTCGTGGCTGCCATGACTGAAGTTCAGGCGCGCGACGTCCATCCCGCTCTCCACCAGCTCGCGCACACGCTCCGCGCTGTCGGTCGCAGGGCCCAGCGTGCAGACGATCTTGGTGCGGCGATTCACGGGAGTGAGCCTAGTCCTCCGACAGGGGTGTCTCCACGATGGCGCCGAGCTGTCATCCGCCGTCCACCACCCTGTCGACGAACATCCGCGTGCGACTGGGGAAGTCACGAGCGCAGGTCGTGCGACCGGTCAGCGTGTCGCGGTGTCGGCGGCCGTGTCGGTGTCGCCGTCGGCCTTCTCGTCCGACGGCTTCTTCTCGTCGGGAGCAGCCTTGTCGTCGGCAGTCGGCTTCTCGTCGGACTCCGCGGTGGTCGCGTCCGTCTCCGCGTCGGTCGCGGTGTCCGGGCCGTCCTCGGCGTCGGGACCGTGCTCTCCGCGGTACACGTCGTCGGGTGCTTCCCGGCCCTTGCGGGCGAGGACGATGTACGCGACGGCGCAGAGGAACACGATGCCGGCCGTGAACACGTTGATGCGGATGCCCAGGACGTGGGTGGCGGAGTCCTCGCGGAGCATCTCGATGAAGAACCGCCCGAGGCAGTACCCGGCCACGTATCCCGCGAACAGACGCCCGTGGCCGATGCGGAACCGCCGGTCGAGTGCGACGAGCGCGACGACGACGAGGACGTTCCAGATCAGCTCGTAGAGGAACGTGGGCTGGACGACGTCGACGACGGTGCCGGTCGACCTGCCGTCGATCAGTCCGGGTCCGACGTTGCCGTTGGAGTCGACGCGTTCGTAGATCTCCAGACCCCACGGCAGCGACGTGTGCGCGCCGTAGAGCTCCTGGTTGAAGTAGTTGCCGAGCCGACCGATCGCCTGGGCCAGCAGGATCGGCGGGGCGATCGCGTCGCCGAACGCCGGCAGACGGATCCCCGCCCGCCGGGTGCCGATCCACGCGCCCACCGCGCCGAGGAGGACGGCACCCCAGATCCCGAGACCGCCGTCCCAGATCTTCAGGGCGTCGATCGGCTGTTTCGGGCCGTCACCGAAGTAGGTCCGCCAGTCGGTCGCCAGGTGATAGAGCCGTCCGCCGACCAGGCCGAAGGGCACCGCCCAGATGGCGACGTCGAGGACCTCGCCCTCACGGCCGCCCCGGGCGACCCAGCGACGGTTGCCCCACCACACGGCGGCGACGATGCCGACGATGATGCACAGGGCGTAGGCCCGGAGCGGGAAGTCGCCGAGGTACCAGACACCCTGCGGGGGACTGGGGAACGCCGCCAGCACCGTGGGTGCGGTCATCGAGCCTGCGCCGATCGTGGTGCCGACCGCACCCCGTCGGCGAGGTCACCGACGAGCGTCGCCAACGCCGACTCGCTCTCGTCGGCTGCGCTCACCAGGGCGGACCCGACGATGACGCCGTCGGCGTATGCGGCGATCTGCGCAGCCTGCTCACGGCTGCGCACCCCGAGTCCCACACCGATCGCGATGTCGGAGTGGGAGCGGATCCGTGCGCACAGCTCCGGCGCGGCGTCGGACACGGCGTCGCGGGCGCCGGTGACACCCATGACGGAGGACGCGTAGACGAACCCCGAGCTCTTCTCGAGCGTCATCGCCAACCGCTCCTCGGTGGACGACGGCGCGACGAGGAAGATCCGGTCGAGCTCGTGCGCATCCGAGGCCTCGACCCAGGCGTCGGCCTCCTCGGGGATGAGGTTGGGCGTGATGATGCCCATCCCACCCGCGGCGGCGAGGTCCCGGGAGAACGCGTCGATCCCGTAGCGCAGCAACGGGTTCCAGTAGGACATGACCACCGGGGCGCCACCGGCCTCGGCGACGACCTCCGCCGCGGCGAACACGTCACGCACCTTGGTGCCCGCGGCGAGCGCTGTGTCGGCGGCGGCCTGGATGGTGGGACCGTCCATCACCGGGTCGGAGTACGGGATGCCGAGTTCGACGATGTCGCAGCCGGATTCCACGAGCACCCGCACCAGCCGACGGGACTGCTCGGGGTCGGGGAAACCGACCGGGAGGTATCCGATGAGCGCCGCGCGGGCCTCGGCGGAACACCGGGCGAAGACGCCCGACAGGCGTGACGTCACGACGCGGACTCGGGCTTGTCGAACAGCCCGAACCAACGGGCTGCGGTGTCGACGTCCTTGTCACCGCGGCCGGACAGGTTCACCAACACCGCGGCGCCGTCGCCCAGTTCGCGGCCGAGCGTGAGCGCCCCCGCCACCGCGTGCGCGGACTCGATGGCCGGGATGATGCCCTCGGCACGGCTCAGCAGCGACAGCGCGTCCATCGCCTCGACGTCGGTGACCGGGCGGTACTCGGCGCGACCGGTCTCCAGCAGGTGGGCGTGCTCCGGGCCGACACCCGGGTAGTCCAGGCCGGCGGAGATCGAGTGGGACTCGATCGTCTGGCCGTCGTCGTCCTGGAGGAGGTAGGAGTACGCGCCCTGGAAGGCACCGGGCGTGCCGCCGCTGAACGTCGCAGCGTGCCGACCCGAGTCGACGCCGTCGCCCGCGGCCTCGAACCCGACCAGACGCACACCCTCGTCCTCGATGAACGGGTGGAAGATGCCGATCGCGTTCGAGCCGCCACCGACACAGGCGACCACGGCGTCGGGGAGGCGCCCGACGGACGAGAGCATCTGCGCACGGGCCTCGAGCCCGACGATGCGCTGCAGGTCACGGACCATCAGCGGGAACGGGTGCGGTCCCGCCGCGGTGCCGAAGCAGTAGTAGGTGTTGTGCGCGTTCGTCACCCAGTCGCGCATCGCCTCGTTGATCGCGTCCTTCAACGTCGACGACCCGGTGTCGACGGCGACGACGGTCGCCCCCAGCAGACGCATACGGGCGACGTTGAGCGCCTGACGCTCGGTGTCGACACGGCCCATGTAGATGACGCACTCGAGGCCGAACAGCGCACAGGCCGTGGCGGTCGCGACACCGTGCTGACCAGCACCGGTCTCGGCGATGATCCGGTGCTTGCCCATCTTCCGGGCCAGCATGGCCTGGCCGAGGACGTTGTTGATCTTGTGCGAGCCGGTGTGGTTCAGGTCCTCGCGCTTGAGGAATATGCGCGCGCCGCCGGCGTGCTCCCGCAGACGCTGCGCCTCGAACAACGGGGACGGTCGGCCGCTGTAGTCGCGCTGCAGCCGGTCGAGCTCGGCCAGGAAGTCGTCGTCGACACGAGCCTTCTCGTAACTGGTGGTGACCTCGTCGATGACGGCCATCAGCGCCTCGGGCACGTGACGCCCGCCGAACGAGCCGAAATACCCGCGCTCGTCGGGGTCAGAGGAGGTGCGTTCGGCCAGTCCCCTGCTGGCGGTGGGGAACTCGGCGTCGAGAGAGGTGTCCGCGGACAGAGAGGGCTCCTGGTGGTGCGTGGTCACCGGTCAGCGGACCGGTTTGGGGCAGGACGGGTGGGCGCCGGCCGTGACGAGCTCGGCCACCGCGGCGCGGGGGTCCCCGCGCGTGACCAGGGCCTCGCCGACGAGGACTGCATCCGCACCGGCGCCGGCGTAGGCGAGCAGGTCCGCGGTGCCGTTGACACCGCTCTCGGCGATGCGGATGGTCTCCGTCGGCAACCCGGGTGCGATGCGGGCGAACACGTCCCGGTCGACCTCGAGGGTCTTGAGGTTGCGGGCGTTGACGCCGACGACGGTCGCGCCCGCGGACAGGGCACGGTCGGCCTCGGCCTCGGTGTGGACCTCCACCAGGGCGGTCATCCCGAGGGACTCGGTGCGGTCGAGCAGGGAGGCCAGCACGTTCTGTTCCAGCGCGGCCACGATGAGCAGGACGACGTCCGCCCCGTGGGCCCGGGCCTCGTGGATCTGATACGGCCCGATGATGAAGTCCTTGCGCAGGACCGGGATCCGGACCGCTGCACGGACCGCGTCGAGGTCGGCCAGGGAACCGCCGAAGCGACGCTCCTCGGTGAGCACGCTGATGATGCGGGCCCCACCGCTCTCGTAGGCGCGTGCGAGCTCGGCGGGATCGGGGATGTCGGCGAGAGGACCCTTCGACGGGCTCGATCGCTTGCACTCGGCGATGACGGCGATGCCCGGCTCCCGCAGTGCCGCGGCGGCGTCGATCGGGTCGGGGGCGGCCTTGGCCGCGGCTTTCACGGCGGCGAAGTCCAGGACCGCCTCCCGGGCGGCGACGTCGGCGCGGACGCCGTCGATGATCGAGTCGAGGACGGTCGGCGAGCTCATGGCGCGGTCCCCTTCCAGCGTCTCGAGATCGTCGGCGACTGCGCCGCCCGTGTGACCTGTGGTGAGAGCAAGGGTAGCCCGGTGGCGGGTGGCCGCCTGTTCGGGGGTCGGGGTGGGTCGTGTGTGCGGCGTCACCGCGGCGCGTCGTCGTCCCCGCTGTCGGCCCCCGGTCGGGCGTCCGAGGAGGTCGGCCTGGTCGCGCGCGGATCTGTCGGGTCCGCACCGGTGTCCAGCGCGTCCCACAGCATCCGTTCGGTGACCCCGTCGGCGCCGTCTGCGGTACCGGCGGCGGCGGTCGGGGAGCTCGGCGCCGACAACTCCGGCGCCGTGTCGTCCCGGCGGGCCTCGCGCTCGGCGAACACGGTCTCCTCGAGCTCGGCGCGCCGGGCGGCGGGTGTCTTGTACCGCGACGACATCGCCGTCCCGCCGCGGGCGACCCGCAGCAGCATCGTCGCCCCGGCGAGCGCGAGGACGGCCCCGAGGACCACCACCGCAGCCACCCACGGGTGGGTGTCGACGGAGGCCACCTGATACCGACCGGCGAGGTCGATCGACCGGGCTGCGTACGCGCCCGGGTCGTTCCCGGTGAGCAGCGAGATGACCGGGAGGATCGAGACGACCCCGATCACCGTGACGACGGCCGCGGTGATCCGCAGTGCCCATCCCCGCAGGGCGACGGCGGCGGCGACCGCCGCGACGAGCACGATCGCGACCGGTGTCAGCCAGGGACTCCAGTCGGACCCGTGCACCGTGAAGTGGCGCTCGGGACTGAGTCCGTCCTGGGCTGTGAGCGACGCCCACGGGAGGCGGGACGCGCCCCAGAGCGCAGCCGCCGACAGCACCAGGAGGATCGCGGCGGTGCGCACCCCCCGTCGGCGGATCGCGGCGGCATCGGGTTCGGTGACCGTCGACGTGGTGTCGCCGCCGTTCTCCTCGGGCTCGCCCGTCCGGGGTCCGGTCATGACTGCACGTCCGCTCTCTCGGAGGCGACGGGTGTGGCCGGTGCCGGTGTCCCCGTCGCCGGTGACCCCGTCGCGGGTGTCATGGTCTCGGCGGCGGCGATCGCGGTGAGGACGGTGCGCGCCTTGTTGCGGGCCTCGTTGTACTCGTAGTCGGCGTCGCTGTCGGCGACGACGCCGC
The DNA here is from genome assembly GCF_024171765.1 of Williamsia deligens. GTDB lineage: Bacteria > Actinomycetota > Actinomycetes > Mycobacteriales > Mycobacteriaceae > Williamsia_A > Williamsia_A deligens. The sequence goes on along the minus strand of NZ_JAMTCI010000003.1, from coordinate 266,272 downwards.
CGCCGGCCTGCACCACGGCCCGCTCCCCCGACATGACCGCGGTGCGGATGGCGATCGCCGTGTCGGCGTCGCCGGCGAAGTCCAGGTAGCCCACCACCCCGCCGTACAGCCCCCGTCGGGTGATCTCGTGCTCGTCGATCAGCTCCATCGCCCGCACCTTGGGGGCCCCGGTTAGGGTGCCCGCGGGGAAGCACGCCGCGACCGCGTCGAGGGCGGTCGCGCCCTGCTGCAGACGCCCGGTCACCGTGGACACCAGGTGCATCACGTGGCTGTAGCGCTCGATGTGGCGGTAGTCGTGCACGGCCACCGTGCCCGGTTCGCACACGCGCCCGAGGTCGTTGCGTCCGAGGTCGACGAGCATCAGGTGCTCGGAGTTCTCCTTCTCGTCGGCCAGGAGGTCCTTGGCGAGCAGGTGGTCCTCGTCCTCGGTCGCCCCGCGCCAGCGGGTCCCCGCGATCGGGTGGGTCGTCGCCGTGCCCTGGGACACGGTCACCAGCGCCTCGGGGGACGACCCGACGATCGTGAACGGGTCGCGCCCCACACCGGGCATCCGCAGCAGGTACATGTACGGGCTCGGGTTCGACGACCGCAGCACCCGGTAGACGTCGACGGGATCGGCGTCGGTGGTCATCTCGAAGCGCATGGAGGGCACCACCTGGAACGCCTCGCCCGCCTCGATCTCGCCCACGAGCGACGCGACGACGGTGGCGTACTCGTCGCGCGTGCGTTGCGCGCGGTAGACCGGGTCGGGCTTGTGGAAGGTGGACACGGTCGACGGCGCCGGGGCCGCGAGTGCCTCCGTCATCCGATCCAGTCGGGCGACGGCGTCGTCGTACGCCTCGTGCACGCGGTCGTCGGTGCCGTCCCAGTTGATCGCGTTGGCGATCAGGGTGATCGATCCCTCGTGGTGGTCGACGGCGGCGAGGTCGGTGGCCAACAGCATGAGCATCTCGGGGAGCGCCATGTCGTCGATGCAGGTGTCGGGGAGTCGTTCCAGGCGACGGACGGCGTCGTAGGCGAGGTAGCCGACGAATCCGCCGGTCAGCGGCGGCATCCCGGGCAGTCGATCGGTGGCGAGCAGTCGCAGCGACTCGGCCAACGCCACGAGCGGGTCGCCGTCCCGGGGTGCGCCGTCGGGGACGGTCCCCCACCAGTGCGCCTCGCCGTCGACGACCGTGAGGGCCGCGGGCGCACCGGCGCCGATGAACGACCAGCGCGACCAGGAGCGGCCGTTCTCCGCCGACTCCAGCAGGAACGTGCCCGGCCGGTCACCGGCGAGCTTGCGGTACGCCGACAGCGGTGTCTCCGAGTCGGCGACGACCTTGCGGGTGACGGGCACGACACGGTGATCGCGCGCCAGGTCGACGAACTGCTCGCGGGTGGTGGTGCCGTCGGTGGGAGGCAGGTCGCTGGTCACGCCCTTCAGTGTCCCAGCGGTTCGCCGCCGACGCCCCAGTGGGACCGGGGCACCTCGGTGATGGTCACCCACACCGAGTCGGGGTTCTTGCCCGTGGCTTTCGCGTACGCCTCGGTGACCGCGGCGATGGTCTCGCGCTTCACCCGGTCGGACAGGCCGGGTGTCTGGCTGATCTGGATCAACGGCATGGGCTACTCCTGGTCGTCGGGGGTGGTCAGCGGCAGGGCGCGGCTCGCGTCGAAGCAGCTGTGGGTGCCGGTGTGACACGCCGGGCCCGTCTGGTCGACGGTGAGCAGCAGGGCGTCCCCGTCGCAGTCGAGGCGGACGTCACGGACCATCTGGACGTGCCCGCTGGTCTCACCCTTCACCCAGTACTCGCCGCGCGAGCGGGACCAGTAGGTGGCGCGCCCGGTGCGCAGCGTCCGGTCGAGCGCCTCGGCGTCCATCCAGGCGAGCATCAACACCTCACCGGTGCCCGCCTCCTGGGCGATCGCCGCGACCAACCCGTTCTCGGACAGCGACAACCGCTCGGCGATCTCCGACGGCAACGTCATGGCCACTCCTCTCAGCGGACGGTGTGATCGTGTTCGCTCAGCGGACGGTGATCCCGTCGGCCCGCATCGCGTCCTTCACCTCACCGATGTGCAACTCCCCGAAGTGGAACACCGAGGCAGCGAGCACGGCATCGGCGCCCTGGTGGACGGCCGGCGCGAAGTGCTCGACCTTCCCGGCACCGCCGCTGGCGATCACCGGGACGGCCACGGCCGCACGGACCGCGGCGATCATGGCCAGGTCGAACCCGTTCTTCGTCCCGTCGGCGTCCATCGAGTTCAGCAGGATCTCCCCCACCCCGAGGTCCTGGCCGCGCCGGGCCCACTCGACCGCGTCGATGCCGGTCCCGCGACGACCACCGTGGGTGGTGACCTCCCAGCCCGACGGTGTCGGCGCCGAGCCCTCGGGGACCGTGCGGGCGTCCACCGACAGCACGATGCACTGCGACCCGAAATGCCGGCTCATCTCCGCGAGCACCTCGGGGCGGGCGATGGCCGCGGTGTTGACGCCCACCTTGTCGGCCCCGGCGCGCAGCAGGACGTCGACGTCGGCGACGGTCCGGACCCCACCACCGACCGTGAGCGGTATGAAGACCTGGTCGGCGGTGCGGCTCACGACGTCGAGCATCGTCGACCGACCCGAACTCGACGCGGTGACGTCGAGGAAGGTCAACTCGTCGGCCCCCGCGGCGTCGTAGGCCGCGGCGAGCTCCACCGGGTCGCCGGCATCACGCAGGTCGACGAAGTTGACGCCCTTCACGACCCGTCCGGCGTCGACGTCCAGACACGGGATGACCCGTACGGCGACCGTCATCGGAAGTCCTCCGGATCGCCCACGCCGGCGATGATCTCGAGCAGTTCGGAGTGCACACCGGGACTCGCAGCCAACATCGACGTGGACGACGCGGTCCACGGGGCGCCGGTGAGGTCGGTGACGACACCGCCCGCGGCTTGCACCAGGGCCGCACCGGGTGCGTTGTCCCAGGGGTGGTGCCCGAAACAGACGGCGCCGCCGAGGTTCCCGGCCGCGGTGAGGGCCATGTCGATCCCGGTGCTGCCGAGCAGTCGCAGTCGGGACACACGGCGGGAGGCCTCGCCGAGGACGTCGACACGCCAGCGACCGGGGAACCGTCCGCGGCTGTCGAGGTTGAACGCCCCCACCGCGATGACGGTGTCGTTCAGTGCCGTGTGCCGCAGGCGCGGGAGGGTCTCGCCGTTGCACGTCACCGGGCCGTCGACCACCGCGGCGTACCGACGGTCCAGCAGCGGGAGCCACGTCAGGCCGAGGACCGGCTGTCCGTCGTGCAGCAGGGCCAGCAGCATCCCGGCCAACGGCAGACCGGCCGAGTAGTTGTACGTCCCGTCGACCGGGTCGACGACCCACACGGTGCCGGTGGTCGGGTCGGGTCCGCCGAACTCCTCGCCGTGGACACCGATGCCGGTCGCGTCGGACAGACGCTGCGAGAGCATCCGTTCGAGCTCGAGGTCGATCTCGGTGGCGAAGTCGTTGCCGCCCTTGTCGACCGCGCTCGGCGCACCGATCCCCTCGACGAAGCGGGGTTCGGCGGCGTCGAGCAGATCGGCCGCGACGGCCAGCAGACGTGGGGGGTCGAGGTCGGACGGGAGACCGGCGGGCAGCGACATCAGACCGCAGCCACCGCCGCGAGCGCGTCGGGCAGCGTGAACCGTCCCGCGTACAACGCCTTCCCGACGATCGCGCCCTCCACACCGGTGTCGACGAGGCCGGCGATCGCGGTGAGGTCGTCGATGGTCGAGACACCACCGGACGCGACCACCGGGGCCGACGCGGCGCTCGCGACGTCGCGCAGCAGCTCCAGGTTCGGGCCGGTGAGAGTGCCGTCCTTGCTCACGTCGGTGACCACATACCGGGCGCACCCGTCGCGCTCGAGACGCTCCAGGACCTCCCACAGGTCGCCGCCGTCGGACACCCATCCCCGACCGCGCAGCCGCCATCCTCGCTCCTCGTGGACGGCGTCGAGTCCGATGGCGATGCGGTCACCGAACTCACCCACCACGCGGGCGCACCACTCCGGGTTCTCCAGCGCGGCCGTGCCGAGGTTGACGCGGGTGCAGCCGGTGGCCAGCGCCGCCCGCAGCGAGTCGTCGTCGCGGATGCCGCCGGAGAGCTCGACCTTGACGTCGAGTTCGCCGACGACCGCCGCGAGCAGTTCGCGGTTGTCGCCGCGACCGAACGCCGCGTCGAGATCGACGAGGTGGATCCACTCCGCGCCGTCGGACTGCCAGGCCATCGCCGCATCCCGCGGCGACCCGTACGAGGTCTCCGAACCCGCGGCTCCCTGGACGAGGCGCACGGCCTGCCCGTCGGCGACGTCGACCGCCGGGAGCAGTTCCAGCGTGGTGCCCATGTCAGATGTGTCCTTCTTCTCGGGGGTGTGCGGTGTCGTCGGCGTCGGTCAGCGCGTGATCCACCATGCGGCGGGCCACCAGGCCCATGACGGCGATCACGGCGACGATGCCCAGCAGGGCCACGATCAGCGCCGCGAGCGCGGAAGCCTGAGCGAGCAGGACGGCGACCACGGCGACGATCGCCAGCGCGATCACCCCGGCCCCCATCACGGTGACCGCGAGCCGGGCCACCGAGAACTCGCGACGTGTCACAGATTCCCGACCCAGTTGGCCAGCAGCTGCGCACCGGCGTCGCCGGACTTCTCCGGGTGGAACTGGGTCGCCGACAGTGGACCGTTCTCGACGGCCGCGAGGAACGGACCCCCGTGCTCGGACCACGTCGTGATGGCCGGGCGGAGACGGGAGCCGTCTGTGTTCATCTCCCACTCCTGCACCGCGTACGAGTGCACGAAGTAGAAGCGGGTGTCGGCGTCGAGGCCGTCGAACAGCACAGATCCCTCGCCCGCGCGCACGGTGTTCCAGCCCATGTGCGGCAGGACGGGAGCAGGCAGCTGACGCACGGTGCCCGGCCATTCCCCGCAGCCCTGCGCGTCGACGCCGAACTCGACGCCGTGCTCGAAGAGGATCTGCATGCCCACGCAGATGCCGAGGACGGGACGGTCGCCGGCGAGGCGGCGTCCGATGATCCGCTCGCCCCCGACGGCGCTCAGCCCGGCCATGCACGCCGCGAACGCCCCCACGCCGGGCACGACGAGACCGTCGCACTCGAGGGCGGCGTCGCGGTCGGCGGTGACCGTGACCTCCGCGCCGGTGCGTTCCAGCGCCCGCTGCGCCGAGCGGAGGTTGCCCGAGCCGTAGTCGAGGATGGTGACGCGGGCCGTCACCGTACTGCCCCGATCACAGCGCGCCCTTGGTGGACGGGACGGCTCCGGCGCGGCGCGGATCGGGTTCGCTCGCAGCGCGCAGCGCGCGGGCCACCGCCTTGTACTGCGCCTCGGTGATGTGGTGTTGGTCGCGGCCGTACTCGACGCGGACGTGCAGCGCGATGCGTGCGTTGATCGCGAACGACTCGAACACGTGCCGGTTGATGACAGTGTTGTAGGCGACCCCGGGGTTGCCGCCGATGACTGCGGTGAGCAGGTGCTCGGGCTCGCCGGTGTGCACGAAGTACGGCCGTCCCGACACGTCGACGGCGGCGTGCGCGAGGGTCTCGTCCATCGGGATCCACGCGTCGCCGAAGCGTCGGATGCCGACCTTGTCGCCCAGCGCCTCGCCGAAGGCCTGGCCCAGCACGATCGCGGTGTCCTCGACGGTGTGGTGGGACTCGATCTCCACGTCGCCGCGCGCACGCACGGTGAGATCGAAGCTGCCGTGGGCGCCGAACGCGGTCAGCATGTGGTCGAAGAAGGCGACGCCGGTGTCGATGTCGGTGACACCGGTGCCGTCGAGGTCGATGTCGACGGTGATCGACGACTCCCTCGTGGTGCGCTCGACGTGGGCCGTGCGGTGCTCGCTCACAGCGATGCTCCTGTCTGGATCGCGGGCCGCCCGGCGTGGGCGACCTGCTCGGCGGCGGCCAGGAAGGCGTCGTTCTCCTCGGGCAGTCCGATGGTCACGCGCAGATGGCCGGCGATCCCGACGTCGCGGATGAGCACGCCACGGTCGAGGAAGTCCTGCCAGGCGACGCGGGCGTCGTCGAACGTACCGAACAGCACGAAGTTGGCGTCGGAGTCGACGGTCACGTACCCGAGGTCGCGCAGTGCCCCGACCACGCGGCCCCGCTCGGCGACGATGTGGGCGACGCCGGCCAGGGTCTCGTCGGCGTGACGCAGGGCCGCACGGGCGGCGGCCTGCGTGATGACCGAGAGGTGGTAGGGCAACCGCACCAGGAGCAGTGCCTCCACGACGGCGGGCGCGGCGACGAGGTACCCGAGGCGTCCCCCCGCGAAGGCGAATGCCTTGCTCATCGTGCGGCTCACCACGACCCGGTCACCGAGGTCCTCGAGGAGCGAGACCGCACTCTCCCGGTCGGAGAACTCGGCGTAGGCCTCGTCGACGACCAGGATGCCGCGGGTGGCCTGCGCCAGGGCGCGGATGTCCTCGGCGGACACCGACTGCCCCGTCGGGTTGTTGGGTGAGGTGATGAAGACGACGTCCGGTGTGCGACGACGGATCTCGTCCACGGCGGCGTCGACGTCGAGCGAGAAGTCGGCGCGGCGCGGCGCACCGAGCCAGGTGGTGTCGGTGCCGGTCGCGATGATCGGGTGCATCGAGTAGGACGGGACGAACCCGAGCGCGGTGCGCCCCGGGCCACCGAACGCCTGCAGCAGTTGCTGGAGGATCTCGTTGGAACCGTTCGCCGCCCACAGGTTGTCGACCGTGACGGCGACGCCTGTGCGTCGCGCCGTGTACGCCGCCAGATCGGTGCGCAACGCGACGGCGTCACGGTCGGGGTAGCGGTGCAGCCGGTCGGCCGCCGCACGGACCGATTCCGCAACGTCGTCGATCAACGCCTGCGACGGGGTGTGCGGGTTCTCGTTGGTGTTCAACGCGACGGGGACCGACAACTGCGGGGCCCCGTACGCCGACTCGCCCCGCAGCGCGTCGCGCAGCGGGAGATCCCCGACGCCGAACCGGGATCCGGGCGCGGTCACGACGGTGCGCCCGTGTCGATGTCAGGGTCGGTGTCGATGCCGGGGCCGGCGAACCGCACGCGGACCGCGTCGCCGTGGGCGGGCAGGTCCTCGGCGGTGGCCAGGTTCACCACGTGCGGTGCGACCTCCGCCAGGGCGGCACGGTCGTAGTCGATGACATGCACCCCCCGCAGGAAGGTCTGCACCGACAGCCCCGAGCTGTGCCGGGCCGACCCGGACGTGGGCAGGACGTGGTTCGACCCCGCGCAGTAGTCACCGAGACTCACCGGCGCGTACCGGCCGACGAAGATCGCGCCCGCGTTGCGGACACGGTCGGCCACGGCGGGGGCGTCCGCCGTCTGGATCTCCAGGTGCTCCGCCGCGTAGGCGTCCACCACGCGCAGACCCGCCTCGAGGTCGTCGACGAGGACGATGCCCGACTGCTGGCCGGACAGCGCGGCGCGGACACGCTCGTGGTGCTTCGTCGACTCCACCTGCCGGTCGACCTCGGCGTCGACCGCGTCGGCGAGGTCCGCGCTGTCGGTGACGAGCACCGATGCCGCGAGCACATCGTGTTCGGCCTGGCTGATGAGGTCGGCCGCGACGGCGACGGGGTCCGCGTCACCGTCGGCGAGGATGGCGATCTCGGTGGGGCCGGCCTCGGAGTCGATGCCGACGAGTCCGCGACACAACCGCTTGGCCGCGGTCACGTAGATGTTGCCGGGCCCGGTGATCAGGTCGACCGGTTCGAGTTCGGTCGCGTCGGTGTCCTCACCGCCGTAGGTGAGCAGGGCCACCGCCTGCGCACCGCCGACAGCCCACACCTCGTCGACACCGAGGAGTGCGCACGCCGCGAGGATCGTCGGGTGCGGCCACCCGCCGAACGCGCTCTGCGGCGGCGACGCCACCACGAGAGACCCGACGCCCGCCTCCTGGGCCGGGACGACGTTCATCACGACACTGGACGGGTAGACGGCGTTGCCGCCCGGGACGTAGAGGCCCACGCGCGCGACGGGGATCCACTTCTCGGTCACCGAGCCGCCGGGGGCGACGTCGGTGCGCGTCGAGCCGCGTCGCTGGTCGGCGTGGACGATGCGCGCACGACGGATCGACTCCGTCAGCGCCGCGCGGACATCGGGGTCGACGTCGTCCAGCGCGCGGCCGATGACGTCTGCGGGCACCCGGACCGAGTCGGGGCGGACACCGTCGAACCGCTCCCCCGCGTCGAGCGCGGCCGTCGAACCCGTCTCACGGACCGCGTCGACGACCGGGCGCACCGTGGCCAGCACCGAGTCGACGTCGGTGCCGCCGCGCGGGAGCGCGCGACGCAGCGCCGCCGTGGACAGGGTCCCGCCACGCAGGTCGGTTCGGGCGAGCATCGCGGGTCGGACTCCTCGGGTGGGGTGCGGATCGGCGTGTCCAGCGTATTCGGTGGTGCGACCGGTTTTCGAATCGCACCTGGCGCGGGGTGGCGCCGCACACAGACGACGTCGGCCGCCGACCCGGGAGGGTCGACGGCCGACGGCGGTCGTGCCGGTGTCACACCGGCGTGGCGGTGACGACCAGGCCAGGGAGGCCGTGACGATCAGGCCAGCGAGGCCGTGTCGATGACGAAGCGGTACCGCACGTCGGACGAGACGGCGCGGTCGTAGGCCTCGTTCACCTGGTCGGCGTTGATCTTCTCGATCTCGGCGGCGATGTGGTGCTCGGCGCAGAAGTCGAGCATCTCCTGGGTGAGGGCGATGCCACCGACCATCGAGCCGGACAGCGAGCGACGGTTGGTGAGCAACGCGAACGCGGCGACCTCGAGCGGGTTCTCCGGCACACCCAGCTCGACGAGCGCACCGTCGATGGCGAGCAGACCGATGTAGTCGGTGAGCGGCAGGTTCACCGACACCGTGTTGAGGATCAGGTCGAACTGACCGGCCAGGTCCTTGAAGAGCTGCTTGTTGTCCTTGGTGGCGTAGTAGTGGTCGGCACCGAAACGCTTGCCGTCCTCCTCCTTGCTCGTGGTCTGGCTGAGCACGGTGACCTCGGCGCCCAGGGCGTGGGCGATCTTGACGCCGACGTGACCCAGTCCGCCCATGCCGATGATCGCGACCTTCTTGCCCGGACCCGCGCCCCACTTCTTCAGCGGTGCGTACAGGGTGATGCCGGCGCACAGCAGCGGCGCGGCGACGTCGAGCTCGATGCCCTCGGGGATCTTCAGGACGAACTTCTCGGTGACCACGACCTCCTGCGAGTACCCGCCGTGGGTGAACTCGCCCTCGTAGGTCTTCGAGTTGTAGGTCTGGACGACGCCCTTCTCGCAGTACTGCTCGTCGCCGTTCTTGCACGGCTCACACTCACCACAGGAGTCGACGAAGCAGCCGACGCCGACGCGGTCGCCGACCTTGTGCAGGGTGACCTCGGAGCCGACCTCGGCGACGATGCCCGCGATCTCGTGGCCGGGGACGACCGGGTACTTGGTGCCCTTCCACTCGTTGCGTGCGGTGTGGATGTCGGAGTGGCAGATGCCGGCGAACTTGATGTCGATCCGGATGTCCTTGGGACCCAGATCGCGACGCTCGATGGTGGTGATCTCCAGCGGATCGGTGGCGGAGACAGCGGCGACAGCGTTGACGGTGGTCGTCACGAAATCGGTTTCCTCTCGTACTCGTGGCACGCGTGATCGTCACGCGCGGTACGGAGGGGTTCAACTCACGCGGGCGCGAAACTATGCCCGTATGCGCATGAGCGCTCGTGGAACGGCGCGCTCGCGTCAGAGATCCAGCCCCAGGTCCAGCGCCGCGACCGAATGTGTGAGCCCGCCCACGGCGAGGAAGTCGACGCCTGTGCGTGCATAGTCCTGCGCGTCGGCGAGGGTGAGACCGCCCGAACTCTCCAGCAGGGTCGACGACCCCGAGCGTGTGCGGCGCGCGACCGCCATCTGGGTCTCCCACAGCTCGAAGTTGTCGAGCAGGATCAGCTGCGCGTCGAGGGCGAGCGCCTCGTCGAGCTGGGTGAGTGAGTCGACCTCGATCTCGACCGCGATGTCGGGGGCGGCCTCGCGGACCGCGCGCCACGCCGCCTCGACCGACCCGGCCGCCGCGATGTGGTTGTCCTTGATCAGCGCGGCGTCACCGAGTCCCATGCGGTGGTTCAGGCCGCCGCCCGCCCGCACCGCGTACTTCTGCAGCGACCGCAGCCCGGGCAGGGTCTTGCGACTGTCCCGGACGAACGCGCCGGTCCCCTCGATCGCGTCGACCCATGCCGCGGTGGCCGTCGCGATGCCCGACAGGTGGCACAGCAGGTTGAGCGCGGTGCGCTCGGCGGTCAGGAGGCCGGCCGTGGGTCCGGTCAGGCGCAGGACGGCGTCCCCGGGGGCGATGCGGGACCCGTCGGCGACCCGCTCGACGACGTCGACCTCATCGCCCATCACCTCGGCGAAGACGGCGAGCGCCACGTCGACGCCGGCCACCACACCGTGGCCTCGGCTGGCGACGACCGCTGTGGTCGTCGCACCCGCGGGGACCGTCGCGGCGGTGGTGATGTCGGGGCCGTACCGCAGGTCCTCGGCGAGACCCTCCGCGACGACGCGCGCGACGTCCTGCGCCGGCGGGGGCTCGAGTGGTCCCGCGTCGCCGGCGACGATCTGCCCGACGCGTCCGCTCGCGGTCACTCCCCGCCGCCCCCGGGCGTGCCGATGGCGATCATCGCCTCGACGCTGGCGCGGGCCGCGTCGGCGACGGCGCGGTCGAGGTGGACCTCGTCGGTCCCGTCCCGCAGCGACCGCAGGAGCGCCTCCGGCGTGATCATCTTCATGTACCTGCACGACGCCTTGGCGTTCACCGGCTGGAAGTCGATCTCGGGTGCGGCACGGCGCAACTGGTGCAGCATCCCGATCTCGGTGGCGACCAGCACTTCGCGGGCGCCGGTCGTCCGCGCGGCGTCGAGCATGCCGCCGGTCGAGAGGATCTTCACCTTGTCGGCCGGGACCGCGCCCTCGCCCGCGAGGTAGAGCGCCGACGTCGCACACCCGCACTCGGGGTGGACGAAGAGGTCCGCGTCGGGGTGGGCGGTCGCCTGCGCGGTGAGCTCGTCCCCGTTGATCCCGGCGTGCACGTGGCACTCGCCGGCCCAGATGTGCATGTTCGTCCGGCCCGTCACACGCTTGACGTGGGCGCCGAGGAACTGATCCGGCAGGAACAGCACGGTGCGGTCGGGGTCGATGGACTCGACGACCTCCACCGCGTTCGACGACGTGCAGCAGATGTCGGTGAGCGCCTTCACCTCGGCGGTCGTGTTGACGTAGGAGACCACCACCGCGTCGGGGAAGTCGGCCTTCCACTCGCGCAGCTCGTCGGCCGTGATGGAGTCGGCCAGTGAGCAGCCCGCGCGCGCATCGGGGATGAGCACCGTCTTCTCCGGCGCGAGGATCTTGGCGGTCTCGGCCATGAAGTGCACGCCACAGAAGACGATCGTGTCCTCCGGCGCCGACGCGGCGATCCGCGACAGGGCCAACGAGTCGCCCACGTGATCGGCGACGTCCTGGATGGCGGGGAGCTGATAGTTGTGCGCCAGCAGGGTGGCGCCCCGCAGGTCGGCCAGGCGGCGGACCTCCGCCGCCCACTCGGGGCCGGGGACGCCTGCGTCGACGATGTCGGGACCGGCGGTGGTGATCGTCACGACCGCTCTCCTTTCACGGGGTTTTCGACTGTGGGTCGAAAACGTGACGCCAGCCTAACACCGCGATCGTGGCGACCTAGACTCCAGCCATGTCACAGAGCATCTTCCACGAGGTGCTCACGGCCGTGTTCGGCGTGCGGGGGCTCCCGGACGGCGCGCCGCGGTTGTCGGTGCTGTTGTGGGAACGCGGGCTCGATCCCCAGGCCGGCACCTGGTCGCTGCCGGGTGGACTGCTCGACGCCGACGAGGATCTCCGGACGTCGGCGCGCCGACAGCTCGCCGAGAAGGTGGACCTGCGCCAGGTCGCCCACATCGAGCAGCTCTCGGTGTTCTCCGCACCGGACCGCATGCCCGGGCCCCGCGTCATCGCCTCGACCTATCTCGCGCTCGTGCGGCCGGACTCGGTGTGCAACCCACCGACCGACACCCGATGGCACCCCGTGGACGCGTTGCCCGTCACCAGTTTCGACCACGGCGCCGTCGTCGAGTCCGCACGCCGTCGACTCGCCGCGAAGCTCTCGTACACCAACATCGCATTCGCTCTCGCCCCGACCGAGTTCTCGATGTCGACGCTCAGCGACATCTACGGCGCGGCGCTGGGATATCCCGTCGACTCGACGAACCTGCTGCGGATCCTCAGCAGGCGCGGCGTGGTCGTCGCCACCGGGACGACGGGTCCGACGGGACGCTCAGGCGGGCGGCCGCCCGCCCTCTACCGCTTCACGGACACCGGCCTGCGTGTCACCGACGAGTTCGCCACCCTGCGTCCCCCGCCCTGACACCGGGTCGGCGGGTACCGCGAGATCGGGCGCGGGTGCGGCGAGGATGCGGACGAGCACCACGACGAGGCCGGTGAGAGGGGCGATCACGACGATCGCCCACGACAGGCCCAGGGTGAGCGAGACGTCGAGTCCGCCGGTGAGGTCGATCCGGGCACCGTCGAGCCGCAGACCCGGGGCGCTGCGGAAGTACTCCCCCGCGGACACGCCCCCGGGCCCGGGGTGTCGCACGTGGGCGACGAGACCGCCGAGCCAGATCCCCACCGCGGACCCGGCGAGGGAACCGATCGTCACGACGAGTGCGCCGACCGGCCCGCGCAGGATCCGCACCGTCCAGACGAACAGCGCCCCGACGACGCCGACCACGGCCGAGATGCACGCGAAGAGGGCGATCGCGTCGAACCGGTGGGTGGTGTCGGCACCGAGCGACCCCGCCCGTCCGGGGGCGATCACCACGCCCGTCACACCCGGGACGATCACTCCCCAGACGACGCCACCCACGGCCCCGAGCGCGATGAGCACACAGACCGCGATGGCGGAGCGCACCACGAGCGGGCGCGGTGCGCGCGTCACGAGCACCCTGGCGGGCACCGTCGTGTCCGGGTCGGTCATCGACGTGTCGGGTCGGAGGAGTCGACCGACCCGTGTCGCGAGCAGCGTGCGGTCCATCCCGTGGGGACCACCTGGACCACCATGCGGCGGCCACACCGTCCGCAGTACCGCGGCGGCTCGAGGCCCAGACGCGCGGCCGTGAACGTCTCGCCCTCACCGTCCTGCGCGACGGGCACACCCGTGTAGACGCTGTACGCCAGCGGCTCGTCGAGGGGTGAGTCGGCCACGGCTGCGCTCAGATGCTGTCGTTGAGAGCCTTGATCGGCATCTGCAGGTCGACGAGGAGATCGAGGTCGGCCTCGGCTGGGCGTCCCAGCGTCGTCAGGTAGTTGCCGACGATGACGGCGTTGATGCCGCCGAGCATGCCCTGCTTGGCGCCGAGGTCGCCGAGGGTGATCTCGCGACCGCCGGCGAACCGGAGGATCGTGCGCGGCAGCGCCAGGCGGAACGCGGCGACCGCGCGGAGCGCGTCGGACGCGGGCAGCACGTCGAGGTCACCGAAGGGGGTGCCCGGACGCGGGTTGAGGAAGTTCAGGGGCACCTCGTCGGGCTCGAGGGCGGCGAGGTCGGTCGCGAACTCGGCACGCTGCTCGAGCGACTCGCCCATGCCGAGGATGCCGCCGCAGCAGACCTCCATGCCGGCCTCGCGCACCATGCGCAGGGTGCCCTCGCGCTCCTCCCAGGTGTGGGTGGTCACCACGTTCGGGAAGTGGCTGCGCGCGGTCTCGAGGTTGTGGTTGTAGCGGTGAACGCCCATCGCGGCGAGCTCGTCGACCTGCTCCTGGGTGAGCATGCCGAGGCTGCAGGCGATCTGGATGTCGACCTCGTCGCGGATGGCCTCGATGCCAGCCGCGACCTGGCTCATCAGACGCTTGTCGGGGCCGCGGACGGCGGCGACGATGCAGAACTCGGTGGCACCGGTCTTCGCGGTCTGCTTGGCCGCCTCGACCAGCGACGGGATGTCGATCCAGGCGCTGCGCACCGGCGACGTGAACAGTCCCGACTGCGAGCAGAAGTGGCAGTCCTCGGGGCACCCGCCGGTCTTGAGCGAGATGATCCCCTCGACCTCGACCTCGGGGCCGCACCACTTCATCCGCACGTCGTGGGCGAGCTGCAGCAGCTCGGTCAGGCGGTCGTCGTCGAGGTTCAGGACCGCGAGGACCTCGTCGCGGTCGAGCGGTTCCCCGCGTTCGAGGACCTTCTCCCGGGCCAGCTCGAGGATGTCGGACGGCGCCGCGGCGGGCTGCACGTCGGTCTCCTCCGGACGGATCGGGGCCTGGGTCACGCGAGCTCCTCGGGTCGAGATGTGGTCGGTCGTCGAGATGGGTCGTGCCGGGCGCGGTCACCGTCCGATCGCTCGGTCGACGGCCGCGGACCGTGGATCAGTGTGCCCTATCCGGACGTGAGCGCGGCCACCCAGTCCGCCGCGAACCACGACGGGGCGCGATCGCGGAAGGCCTCCGGTGCCAGCTCGCCGGCGCCGGCCGGGATGACCCCGACGATCGGCACACCGGTCAGTCGCGGGAGGTCGTCGCGGTTGCAGCGCGTGGCGAGGTCGGGGTCGTCGGGCCACGACCCGATCACGATGCCCGCCACCGCGACCCCCCGGGCGCGCGCGGCGGCCACGGTCAGTTCGGTGTGGTTGAGGGTGCCGAGGCCCGCGGCGGCGACGATCACCAGTGGCGCGTCGAGCGCGGTGGCGACGTCGAGGACGGTGAGATCGGCACCCAGTCGTACGAGGACGCCCCCGGCCCCCTCGACGAGCACCAGGTCGTGTCCGTCGACCTGACCGACGGTCTCGACGACGTCGGACAGGGTGAGCGTCGGCATCCCGGCCCGCGCCGCCGCCGTCTCCGGTGCCAGCGGTTCGGGGTAGCGCGCGCCCTCGACGGCCGCGGTGACCCCCGACAGTCGGACGACCTCGGCGATGTCCCCGGGCTCGTCTCCGACGACACCGGTCTGGCCGGGCTTGCACACCCCCACCGACATCCCGGCGGACCGGGCGGCGACGACGATCGCCGCGGTCGCGATGGTCTTGCCGACATCGGTCGACGTGCCGGTCACGATCAGTCGGGTCATCGAACGGCCGCCACGGCCGCCCGACGGGCGGCGGCCACGACGGCCGCGGCACGCGCGACGTCGGCGTCGGACAGGTCGGCGCGGGCGGTGAGGCGCAGCCGCGCCGTCCCGTGCGGCACCGACGGCGGTCGGAAACACCCCACCGCGACCCCCTCGGCCCGGCAGCGGGCCGCGGCGTCGACCGCGGGACCCGGTTCACCGATCACGAGGGACACGACAGCGGCCTCCGGTTCGTCCCCTCCGCACGCGGCGGCCAGTCGGCGCGCGACGTCGCGGACCCGGTCGGCCAGGTCCGGTTCCGCGCGCAGGACGGCCAGCGCGGCGGACGCGGCACCGACGGCGGACGGTGCGAGCCCGGTGTCGAAGATGAACGTCCGCGCACGGTCGATCATGTGGTCCCGAACGGCCGTCGACCCGGCGACGAAGCCGCCCTGCGATCCCAACGACTTCGACAGCACCCCGGTGAGCAGCAGATCGGGCGCGCCCGACAGCCCGACCTCGGCGACGACACCGCGACCACCCGGTCCGCGGACACCGATCGCGTGTGCCTCGTCGACCAGGAGCGCGGCACCGTGGTCGCGGGCGGCGGCGTACAGCTCCGGCACGGGAGCGACGGCACCGTCGATGCTGTAGACGGAGTCGGTCACCACCAGGGCGCGGTCCTCGGTGCGGCGGGCGAGTTCCTCGCGCACCGCGGCGTGGTCGCCGCGGTCGACGACGACGACGCGGGCCCGCGACAGGCGGCAGCCGTCGATGAGGGACGCGTGGGCTCCCCCGTCGCTGACGATGAGGTCGCCGCGGCCCATCAGGGCCGAGACCGCACCGACGTTCGCCATGTAGCCCGACGAGAACACCAGAGCCGCCGGGACACCGAGGAACGTCGCGAGGTCGTCCTCGAACTCCTCGTGCGCAGCGGTGGTGCCCACCACGAGCCGCGACGCCGTCGACCCACCACCCCACCGCTGGGCGGCACGCGCGGCGCCGGCCACGATCCGGGGGTCGCGCGCGAGCCCGAGGTAGTCGTTCGAGGCCAGGTCGAGCAGATCGTCCTGTGCGCGACGCGGGGTGAGCGTGCGGTGCAGCCCCTCGGCGTCCCGGAGTCGCGCCGCCTCGGCGAGCCAGTCGAGCGCGTCGGGGCGCCGGGACGGGGAGCCGCCCGGGTCGGACCCGTCGGTGTCAGAGCCGTCGGGGGCGGGCGTGTCGGGGCTGTCGATCATCGTCGGCCAGCGTCTCACACGCGGTCGTGCGCCCCGGGCCCGTCACCGTGGGCCGCGACGACCGCGCGGACGCCGGCGACGATGGTGTCGAGGTCGTGGGGTGAGCTGATGTAGGGCGGCATCGTGTAGACGAGATCGCGGAACGGCCGCAGCCAGGCACCGGCTCCGACGGCGGCGTCGGTGGCCCGTGCCATGTCGACCGGACGCGTCAACTGCACGACGCCGATCGCCCCGAGGACGCGGACGTCGGCGACCTGTGGGAGGTCCCGCAGGTCCTCCAACCCGACACGGAGGTGCTCGGCGATGCCGGCGACCTGGGCCCGCCACCGTCCTGTCGCGATCAGCGACAACGACGCGCTGGAGACCGCGCACGCCAGCGGGTTGGCCATGAACGTCGGCCCGTGGGCGAGCACACCCATCTCGCCGTCGCTGATCACCTGGGCGACGTGGTCGGTGCACAGCGTCGCCGCCATGGTCATGTAGCCGCCGGTCAGCGCCTTGCCCAGGCAGAGGATGTCGGGGGACACACCGGCATGGTCGGCGGCGAACAGCTCGCCGGTCCGCCCGAACCCGGTCGCGATCTCGTCGAAGATCAGCAGCACACCGTGGGCGTCGCAGATCCGTCGCAGATCCACCAGCAGCTCGGGATCGTGGAAGCGCATGCCACCCGCGCCCTGCACGACCGGCTCGACGATGACCGCCGCCACCTCGTCGGCATGACGTGCCAGCGTCTCCTCCACTCCGGCGACGTAGTCGGCGTCGCGCACACGTGGCGGCGCGGGGACGAAGACCTGGTCGGGCAGGACACCGGTCCACTGCGCGTGCATGCCGCCGTCGGGGTCGCAGACGCTCATCGGTGTGACCGTGTCGCCGTGGTAGCCGCCGCGCCAGGTCAGCAGACGGGTCCGCCCGCGCACACCCTGACCGCGCCAGTACTGCAGGGCCATCTTCGCGGCCACCTCGACGCCCACCGACCCGGAGTCGCTGAAGAACACGCGTCGCAGCGGGTCGGGGGTCATCTCCACCAGCGCTGCGGCCAACCGGGCCGCGGGCTCGTGCGTCAGGCCACCGAACATGACGTGCGCCATCGACCCGAGCTGCTCGCGGACCGCGTCGTCGAGGACGGGGTGGGCGTACCCGTGGATGGCCGCCCACCACGAGCTCATCCCGTCGACCACCGACCGACCGTCGGCGAGGTGCAGGCGCGTGCCGGCGGCGGAGTCCACGACGATCGGCGGTGTCCCCGGACGGGCGGAGCCGTAGGGGTGCCAGATCGAGGCGGCGTCGATCGCCGCGATCTCGGCGGCGTCCAGCCGACGCGCGGGTCGCGACGAGGTCTCCGTGGGGCTGTGCACACCGGCCACGCTAATCCGTGACCCGGCAGCCTCACCGACGGGCGGGACAGCGGCACGAGCGTCGGGCGAACGCTTCGTGAACGGCACGCGAGGGCGACGCGCAGAGCCTGCGACGTGGAATCGGCGGAGATGGCCGGTAGATTACGTGCGGTGGTGACCGCCCCGACCCGCTCGACGGAGCGGACACAGCCCTCCCGGGCCGATCGGGCGACCGCGTACCGCGTCGATCTCGACGGTCTCCGGGGCGTCGCGATCGCCCTGGTGGCGTGTTTCCACATCTGGTTCGGCCGGGTCTCGGGCGGCGTCGACGTCTTCCTCACCCTCTCCGGCTACTTCTTCGTGGGGTCGCTGCTGAAGCACGTGATGGTGAGCCGGTCCCCGTCGGTGACGCTGTGGGCCGCGGTCGACCCGCGCACCCGTCTCACCCGACTGCTGCGACGACTGCTGCCCGCCCTGATCACCGTCCTGCTGGCGATCACCGTGCTGACGGTGTTGGTCCTGCCGCAGACCCGCTGGGTCGCCGTCGGCCGCGAGGTCGTCGCGAGCGCGCTGTACTACCAGAACTGGCATCTGGCGTTCAACAGCCAGGACTACACCGCGGCGAGCTCGGCGAACAGCCCGCTGCAGCACCTGTGGTCGATGTCGGTGCAGGGCCAGTTCTTCGTGGTCACGATGCTCACCGCGCTGGTGTTCTGCGGTCTCGTCAAGGTGGCCGCACGGTGGATTCCCGCGCTCACCCGTCCTGCTGTGCTGCGCGCGCTGGTGGCGCTGGCCATCATCGGTGTCGCCGCGGTCTCGTTCTACTGGGCGCAGATGCGGATGCCCGTCAACCAGCAGTTCAACTACTACGACACCATCGCCCGCACCTGGGAGCCACTGGCGGGCGGCCTGCTCGCGGTGTGGATGCCGCGGTGGCGGGTCCCCAACGCCATCCGCGTGCTGGTCGGGGTCGTCGCCCTGGGACTGATCATCACCTGCGGGTGGTGGATCGTCGGTGTCGAGCAGTACCCGGGCCCGATGGCGTTGGTCCCCGTCCTCGCGACGCTGGCACTGATCTGGGCGGGCGCGACGGCGACGCAACGCGGTACCCCGGTCGCGCAGCCGGCCGTCAACCGCGCCCTCGCGGGTCGCTTCCCGGTGTGGCTCGGATCGATCTCCTACGCCCTGTACCTGTGGCATTGGCCGTTGCTGATCTTCTATCTGGCCTGGCGGGACAAGAACCACGCCTCGTTCGTCGAGGGTGTCGGGCTCATCGCCGTGTCGCTCGGCCTGGCCTGGCTGACCAAGCGCTACGTCGAGGACCCGTTGCGCGCGCCGCGCTCGGCCGCCCCGACCGGGTCGGCCGTCCGCACCACCGGCCGACATCGCGTCGCCGACCACTCCCACGCCGACGGCGCCGCCACCGCGGAGTCGCTCGCGGATCCCGTCGTGCCGACGCGTCGGCCGCACCTGCGCCTCGCCACACCCGGGTACGCCGGTGTGCTGACCATCCTGCTGGTCGTCGGGACCCTGGCGACCGGCGTCGGGATCACCGCGTGGCAGCGCCACGTGGACGGCATCGTCGTCGACACCACGAACCTCGACGCGAAGATCTATCCCGGTGCGCGCGCCTTCCTCGACGGGGCTCCCGTGCCGAAGGTCGACGCCGTCCCGAGCGCTTTGGAGGTGCTCAAGGACCTCCCGGAGACGTCGTACAACGGTCACATCTCCAACTTCACAGACCCGGCGATCCACGAGGGCGTCTACGGCAACCCGACGGCGACCCGCACCATCGCGCTCGCCGGGGGCTCGCACGCCGAGTACTGGATCTCCGCGCTCGACCTCCTCGGCAAACAGAACGACTTCAAGGTCGTCACCTACCTGAAGATGGGGTGCCCGCTCTCGACCGATCCCGCCCCCACCTCCGACGGCGTGCCGTATCCCCAGTGCGCCGACTGGGTACGGCGGGTGATGGACCGGATCGTCGCGACCCGTCCCGACGCGGTGTTCACGAACTCCACCCGCCCGCGCTACGGCATCACCGACGACTGGGTGCCCCCGGACTACCTCGGCATCTTCGACCGCTTCCGCGATGCGGACATCCCGGTGTTCGGTGTGCGCGACTCCGTCTGGCCGCACAACGCCAAGGGTGCGATCGACACCCCCACCTGCCTGGCCGACGGAGGTGACGCCCGGTCCTGCGGCACCGACCGCGCGTCGAGCTACGGCCCGACGAATCCCACCGAGGACCTCGTCGGGCGGTATCCGGATCTGCACCCGATCGACCTCTCGAAGGGCTGGTGCACCGACACCTTCTGCCCCGCGGTCATCGGCAACATCACCGTCTATCACGACTGGCACCACCTGAGCGCGACGTTCGTCCGCAGCCTGGCCCCCGAGCTGCAGCGACAGATGCGCGCGGCACTCCCCTGGGCCTGACGGCCCGCGGTCTGCCCGGTGTGACCTGCTCGCGCGGGGATGAGGGCGACGTCGTGGGCCGATAGGGTCATCACATGACGTCACGAGCGTGGGAATGACCGCGGACACCAGCACCACCGGCGGCGCTCCCGCCGACGATCCCACGACGGACCTCCCCGCGCCGGAGTCGCTGGAGGTGTGGCCCGGGGACCCTTACCCCCTGGGGGCCACCTACGACGGCGCCGGCACCAATTTCTCGGTCTTCTCCGAGGTGGCCGACGCCGTGGACCTGTGCCTGATCGGTCGCGACAACACCGAGATCCGGGTCCGGATGGACGAGGTCGACGGCTTCGTCTGGCACTGCTACCTGCCCTCGATCGCCCCGGGACAGCGTTACGGCTTCCGCATCCACGGCCCCTACGACCCGGCGCGGGGTCTTCGGTGCGACCCGTCGAAGCTTCTCGTCGACCCGTACGGCAAGGCGTTCCACGGTGAGTTCGACGGCGACCGGTCGCTGTACTCGTACCCGATCGAGCTGCCCGGGGACGACCCGGCAGACGAGACCGGCGGCGAGGACGTCGCGCCGGAGACCGCGGCCCCGGCCTCCGACGACATCGCCGGACCGCCCGGATCCGACGACGTCGTCCACCCCGACGAACCGCTGGTGCGCGCCGCCGACGACGAGGACCTCTCCGCCGAACTCGCCGCCATCGACGCCTCGGACGACGCGACCGTTCCCGGCATGCCCGGCCTCGACTCGCTCGGCCACACGATGGTGTCGGTCGTCATCAACCCCTTCTTCGACTGGCAGCACGACCGGGCGCCCAACCGCCCGTACCACGAGACCGTCATCTACGAGGCCCACGTGAAGGGCATGACGGCGACCCATCCCGAGGTCCCCGAACACCTCCGCGGCACCTACGCGGGGCTGGCGCACCCGGCGATCATCGACCACCTGACCGGCCTGGGCGTCACGGCGATCGAGCTCATGCCGGTCCACCAGTTCCTGCAGGACCAGACACTTCTCGACCAGGGTCTGCGGAACTACTGGGGCTACAACAGTTTCGGGTTCCTCGCACCCCACGCCGACTACGCGGCCAACGCCCGGGCCGGCAGCGCCGTCACCGAGTTCAAGGCGATGGTCCGTGCGTTCCACGAGGCGGGGATCGAGGTCATCCTCGACGTGGTCTACAACCACACCGCCGAGGGCAACCACATGGGGCCGACGATCTGCATGCGCGGCATCGACAACGCCGCGTACTACCGCCTCGTCGACTCCCAGCCCGAGATGTACATGGACTACACGGGAACCGGCAACAGCCTCAACGTGCGCCACCCGCACACGTTGCAGCTCATCATGGACTCGCTGCGGTACTGGGTGCTCGAGATGCACGTCGACGGGTTCCGCTTCGACCTCGCCTCGACCCTGGCCCGCGAGCTGCACGACGTCGACAAGCTGTCGGCGTTCTTCGATCTGGTGCAGCAGGATCCGGTGGTCAGCCAGGTCAAGCTCATCGCCGAGCCGTGGGACGTCGGCGAGGGCGGCTACCAGGTCGGCAACTTCCCCGGTCTGTGGACCGAGTGGAACGGCAAGTACCGCGACACGGTGCGCGACTACTGGCGTGGCGAGCCGGCGACCCTGGGCGAGTTCGCATCCCGGTTCACCGGATCGTCGGACCTGTACGAGAACAACGGCCGGCGTCCGGGCGCGAGCATCAACTTCGTCATCGCCCACGACGGTTTCACCCTGCGAGACCTGGTGTCCTACAACGAGAAGCACAACGACGCCAACGGTGAGGACAACCGCGACGGCGAGAGTCACAACCGGTCGTGGAACTGCGGCGTCGAGGGCCCGACCGACGACCCGCAGATCGAGGACCTGCGCCTGCGTCAGCAGCGCAACATCCTCGCGACCCTCGCGCTGAGCCAGGGCACCCCGATGATCGCGCACGGCGACGAGATGGGCCGCACGCAGCAGGGCAACAACAACGTGTACTGCCAGGACTCGACGCTGTCGTGGATGGACTGGACGCTGGCGGAGAAGAACGCCGACCTCGTCACCTTCACGAGCAAGGCACTGGCGCTGCGCACCGATCACCCGGTCTTCCGTCGGCGACGCTTCTTCGTCGGCCGGCCGATCCGCACCGGCGAGGAGGCGCGGGACATCGCGTGGCTCACCCCCGCCGGCACGGAGATGACACCGGAGGACTGGGACAGCGGTTTCGGCAAGAGCCTCGCGGTGTACCTCAACGGCGACGGCATCAACGAGAAGGACAGCCGCGGCCGTCTCGTCCTCGACGACACGTTCCTGCTGTGCTTCAACGCGCACTTCGAACCCATCGACTTCGTGCTCCCGTCGAGCTACTACGGCTCGCGCTGGGCGGGCGTGCTCGACACCGCCCACCCGACCGGGGACACCACCGCAACAGCGGAATCCGGTGGGACCGTCGTGGTGCGGGACCGGTCGGTGCTCGTGCTGCGCAAGGTCGCCTGAGTGACCCGCCCCGCGCTCGTCGCCACCTATCGACTGCAGCTCACCGCCGACTTCACCCTCACCGACGCGCTCGACGTCCTCGACCACGTCCGTGACCTCGGGGTCAGCCATCTGTACCTGTCGCCGATCAACACCGCGACCGCCGGCTCCACCCATGGCTACGACTGGATCCCGCCGATCGCCGTCGCGCCCGTCCTCGGCGGGATCGACGCCCTGCGCAGCCTGCGCCGGGCTGCCGCCGAGCGCGGACTGGGCATCGTCGTCGACATCGTGCCCAACCACACCGGCGTGGAGGACCCGCGGCAGAACGCGTGGTGGTGGGACGTTCTCACCCACGGCGCACAGTCGGCGTACGCGCACTTCTTCGACATCGACTGGGACGGCGACAACGGCGCGGACGGGAAGATCGCCCTGCCGGTGCTGGGCGGACCCGACGACGTCGACGCGCTCGAGATCGACGCCGAGGCGGACGAACTCGTGTTCTACGAACACCGGTTCCCCCTCGCCCCCGGGACACCACACGACGACGCCCGTGCGGCGCACGACGCCCAGGCCTATCGGCTGGTGCCGTGGGACTCCGGCGTCATCGGTTATCGACGGTTCTTCGCGGTGAACGGGCTCGCCGGCCTGCGTCAGGAGGACCCCGACGTCTACGCCGCCACCCACGAGCTCGTGCGTGCCCTCGTCGCCGAGGACCTCGTCGACGGCATCCGCGTCGACCACCCCGACGGTCTCGTCGATCCCGTCGGATACCTGCAGCGCCTGCGCTCCGACATCGGCGACGACCGTGTGCTGTGGGTCGAGAAGATCCTCGCCACCGACGAGCAGCTCGATCCTGTCCTCCCGGTCGACGGCACGACCGGGTACGACGCCCTGCGGTGGGTGGACGGCGTCTTCGTCGACCCCGCCGCCGAGACCACGTTCACCGAGGTCCACCAGGCGATCACGGGTGACACCGGCGACGCGGGATGGCTCCACGGGGCCGAACACCGGCGCAAGCGGGACACGCTGCACACGCTGTTCCCCGCCGAACGCGCGCGGCTCTCGCGGGCGATCCGGGCAGCCGCCCGGGATGCGGGCGATGTCGACCCCACGGCGGTGCCGCGCCCCGAACTCGACGACGCGATCGCCGAGGTGATCGGCCGACTCGGCGTCTACCGCGCCGACTATCCCGTGCTCGAGGGGCTCCTGGCGTCGACCCTCGACTCCGTCCGCGACGCTCGTCCCGACCTCGCCGGTGCGGTCCGTCTGCTCGCGGCGACGGTCCTCACCGACGGTGAACCCGCCGTCCGACTGGCCCAGGTGTGCGGGGCCACGACGGCCAAGAGCGTCGAGGACAGCCTGTTCTACCGGACGGCCCGGCTCGTCGCCCTCCAGGAGGTCGGTGGCGATCCCGGTCGCTTCGGGGTCACCGCGGACGAGTTCCACACGCGGGTGGCCGCACGGGCCTCGAGCCACCCGCGCGCGATGACGACGTCGTCGACCCACGACACCAAACGCGGCGAGGACGTGCGGGCACGGATCATCGCCCTCACCGCCCATCCCGACCGGTGGCGCGATCTCGTCGAGACCATGCGGTCGCAGACACCCCCTCCCGACGGGGTCACCGGACTGTTCCTGCTGCAGAACATCATCGGCGTGTGGCCCACCACCGGCGCCGTCGGCGACGGACTGCGCACCCGCCTGCACGACTACGCCACCAAGGCGATCCGCGAGGCAGGGCTCATCACGGGTTGGACCGACGTCGACGAGGCCGCCGAGACCGCCGTGCACCGGTGGATCGACGACGTGGTCGACGGGCGGGTCGGTGCGGAGATCGCCCGCCTGGTCGGCGATCTGGCCGCGGAGATCGAGTGGGTCGTGCTCGCCCACAAGGGCCTGTCGCTGCTGGTTCCCGGCGTGCCCGACGTCTACCAGGGCACCGAGTGGTTCGAGGACTCCCTCGTCGACCCCGACAACCGGCGTCCGATCGAGTGGGACGCATCGACTGATCACCCCAAGGTGCGCCTGGTGCGGTCGGCGCTCGCGGCACGGCGTGACCATGCATCGGCCTTCACCTCCGCCGGCGGGTACGGCCCGCTCGTCGCCGACGGTGCCGACGCCGACCGCGTCGTCGCGTTCACGGTGGGTGCGGACGCAGCCGAGGTCGTCGTGGTCGTCGCGACACGGCCCGGTCTGCGTGCGTCGCTCGATGTCGAGGGCACCTGGCGCGATCACGAGACCGGCGAGATCGTCTCGGGCACACTGGACGTGGGGGCCACGCCGATCACGGTGCTGGAGCGACACACGAAGGAGTGAGTCGGCGATGACGCTGGTGGCCGGGATCGACTCGTCGACCCAGTCCTGCAAGGTCGTGATCCGCGACGCCGACGACGGGTCCCTCGTCCGGTCGGGTCGCGCATCCCACCCCGACGGGACCGAGATCCACCCGGACCGGTGGTGGGATGCGCTGACCACCGCCGTCACCGACGCCGGTGGTCTCGACGATGTCGCCGCCGTGGCCGTCGGAGGTCAACAGCACGGGATGGTCTGCCTCGACGACACCGGCGCCGTCGTCCGAGATGCCCTGTTGTGGAACGACACCCGGTCCGCCCCCGCGGCGAGAGACCTCGTCGACGAGTTGGGCGGCGCACAGGCCTGGGCGGACCGCGTCGGCGTCGTCCCGGTGGCGTCGATCACCGCGACGAAGCTGCGGTGGCTCGCCGACACCGAACCGGACCACGCGGACGCGACAGCGGCCGTGTGTCTCCCCCACGACTGGCTCTCGTGGCGACTGCGGGGTGCGCCGGGACTCGACGCACTGGTCACGGACCGCAGCGACGCCAGCGGCACGGGGTATTTCGCGGCTGCGACCGACGCCTACGACGACGGGCTGCTGCGGCTGGCGTTCCGCGATCGCGCGCCGCACCTCCCCCGCGTCGCACGGCCCGCGGAGACCGTCGGCACGATCGCGTCCGGGGCCGTCGTCGCACCCGGTGCGGGCGACAACGCCGCGGCGGCACTGGCGGTCGACGCGCGACCCGGCGACATCGTCGTGTCCCTGGGAACCTCCGGCGTCGTCTCGGCGGTGTCGGTGTCGCCCACCCACGACGGCAGCGGCTACGTCGCCGGCTTCGCCGACGCGACCGGTCAGCACCTGCCGCTGGTGTGCACGCTGAACGGTGCGCCCGTCCTCACCGCCGTCGCGCGCATGCTCGGCGTCGACCTCGATCGCCTCGCCGAGCTGGCGCTCGCCGCGCCGTCCGGTGCCGACGGCGTCGTCCTCGTGCCGTACTTCGAGGGCGAGCGGTCACCCGATCTCCCTGAGGCGCAGGCGAGTTTCACGGGACTGACACTGCGGTCGACCCGCCCCGAGACCATCGCGCGGGCGGCCGTCGAAGGCCTGCTGTGTTCGCTGCGGGACGGCCTCGACTACATCCGCGACTGCGGCGTCGAGGCACGCCGCATCCTTCTCGTCGGCGGCGGGGTGCGATCGGCGGCCGTCCGTGCGATCGCGCCGGTGGTCTTCGGCGTGCCCGTGGCGGTCCCGGCGCCCGGGGAGTACGTCGCCGACGGCGCCGCCCGCCAGGCCGCGTGGGCACTCTCCGGTGGCACGACCCCGCCGTCGTGGGCCGCTCCCGTCACCGAGACCGTCGAGGGCGACGAGGACCCGGCTGTCATGGAGCGCTACCGGGCGGCGCGGACACAGCTCCACGGCTGACCCCACCCCCCGAGCGGGCCCAAACCCACCCCCGAGTGGGCCACAACCCACCCCCGAGCGTGCCGAAACTGCCCGCCGACCGGGCCAGAACTGCCCGTCGAGCGGGCGCACTTTCGCGACCCGCTCGAACGAGTGCACGGTGGGCGGGATCTACCGCCCACTCGGCGGGGGGTTTCTGCCCAGTCGGCGGGTGTTTGTGGCCCACTCGGCGAGGGGTCAGCGGTCGCGGAGGAGCTCCTCGAGGGTCGCGCGGGTCCCGTTCTCGCGCAGCGCCGTCAGGACACGGGTGTAGGGCTCCATGAACCGCGGCTCGTCGACGATGTCGCCGAACAGCTCTCGCACACCGACGAACGCGCGGGGATCCTCGCGCGTCGCGCTGGCCAGCGGCATCAGCTGATCGCGACGGCGGTCGACGACGTCGATCGGGTCGCCCTGCTCGTCGACGCCCTCGGCGTATCGCGTCCACAACGCGATGACAGCGGCCGACACGTCCACCGACCCACCGGCCGCCAGGCGTTCGCGCACGACGGGCACCATCCACTGCGGGATGCGGTCCGACGACTCCGCGCACAGCCGGGCGATCGTGTCACCGATCGCGTCGTTGGAGAACCTCTCGACGAGTGTGTCGATGTAGTCGTCGAGATCGACACCGGGGACCGGCGGCAGGCTCGGGCGCCCCTCGGTCTGCATGTACGCACGCAGCAGTGCCGCGACGAGCGGATCCCGCGTGGCGTCCGCGACAGCCCGATACCCGAGCAGATGGCCTGCGTAGCACAGGGTCTGGTGCCCGGCGTTGAGGAGCCGGAGCTTCATCAACTCATACGGCTCGACGTCGGCGACCATCTGCACACCGACGTCCTCGAACGGCGGACGGCCGTCGACGAAGTCGTCCTCCAGCACCCACTGTGTGAAGGGTTCGGCGACGACGGGCCAGGCGTCGTCGACACCGGTCCGCTCACGGACCTCCGCGGCCAGGTCCGGCGGAGTGGCCGGGGTGATGCGGTCGACCATGCTGTTCGGGAACGCGGTGTGCAGCTCGATCCAGTCGGCGAGGTCACGGTCGAGGGCTCGGGCGAACGTGGTGAACACCCGTCGCGCCATGTGCCCGTTGCCGGGGATGTTGTCGCACGACATCAGCGTGAACGACGCGGTGCCGCGTTCCCTGCGCCGGCGCAGTGCCTCCACCACGAGCCCGAACACCGTGCGCGGAACGGCGTTCGGCGCCAGGTCGGCGGCCACGGCCGGGTTCTCGAGGTCGAACTCGCCGGTGGTCGACGAGATGTTGTAGCCGCCCTCGGTGACCGTGAGCGAGACGATGCGCGAGGTCGGGGCGGCGAGCGCCTCGATCACCGCCTCCGGGTCGTCGGGGGCGACGAGGAAGTCGACGATGGCGCCCAGCACCTCGGTCTCGACGGCACCGTCGGGATGTTTGAGCGTGAGCGTGTAGAGGTGGTCCTGCGAGGCCAGGGCGTCGCGCATCCGACGGTCGCCGTCGAGGACGCCGACACCGCAGATCGTCCACGGCGCGTCGGGATCCCGTCGCAGGAGCCTGTCGACGTACATCGCCTGGTGGGCGCGGTGGAACCCGCCCACCCCGATGTGGACGATCCCCGACGTCCGGCCGTGGCGCGGGTAGGGCGGTTGCGCCGCGGCCCATCCCGCCACCGCGAGGTCCGACCCGGTCACCGCTGTGCCCCGGCGACGTCGATGACGGCCTTGATGCTGCCGGGTTCGCGGTCGGCGTCGAGTGCCTGCGCGGTCTGCTCGAGCGTGAACCGACCGGTGACCATCCCGTCGAGGTCGATCGACCCCGACGCGGCCAGCGCGATGGCGGCAGGCCAGGTGTTGGCGTAGCGGAACACCCCGGTCACCCACAGCTCGCGGTTCTGGATCACCGAGAGCGGCACCGCGATGCTGTCGGATCCCATGCCCACCAACACCACCCGACCCGCGGGTCGGACGCGACGCAGCCCGTCGACGATCGCGGGTTCGGCGCCGGAGGCGTCGACGAACGCGTCGACGGGGTCGACCCCGGCCACCTCGTCGGGACGGACGACGTCGGTCGCGCCGAACCGGTCGGCGTTGTCGCGACGCAGCGCATCGGGGTCGGACACGACGATCCGCGTCGCACCCATCGCGCGGGCGACCTGCGCGCACATCACACCGATCGGTCCCGCCCCCGCCACGAGCAGCGACGAACCCGCCCCCGTGCCCGCCTTGCGGAGGGCGGCGATCGCGACGGACGTCGGCTCGAGGAGCGCGGCGGCGGTGTCGCTCACGGAGTCGGGCACCTCGTGGGCGAACGCGGACCCGATGGTGACGAACTCGGCGAGTGCGCCGTCGACGGGCGGGGTGGCGTAGAAGCGCATGTGCGGGCACAGGTTGTAGACGCCGCGCAGGGTCTCGGCGGAGGCGGGGTCTGGGCGTTGGGGCTCGATGGACACCCGCTGACCGATCCGGGCGTCGTCGACCCCCCGGCCGACGGCCACGATCCGGCCCGCGGCCTCGTGCCCGAGGACCATCGGCTCCTCGACGACGAAGTCCCCGATCCGCCCCTCACGGTAGTAGTGCGCGTCGGATCCGCAGACACCGACCGCGCTCACGGCGACGAGCACGTCGCCGTCACCGGGCGTCGGCACCGAGCGCTCTTCGACCTCGACGCGACCGGTCTCGACGAGCACCGACGCTCTCATCGTGTCGGGAATGACCGGGATTCGGGCCGAAAGTGTTGTGTGGGTCACACTCAGGATGCTAGCGTACTGATCATATGACCCGCCAGTGAGCATTTGCTCACGTCTCGACGACGAGAAGGGGGCGACGATGACCGCGCCGCAGTCGCCTCGCCAGTCCCAGCAGTCCGGCGTCCCCGACTCGGGACAGGACATCCGCCTGCTCCTGCGCGCCGCCACGATGTACCACCTCGAGGGCGCCACCCAGGCCGAGATCGCGTCGCGTCTGGGTGTCTCGCGGCCCACCGCCGGCCGGCTCGTCGCCCGGGCCCGCGCCCAGGGACTGGTCACCGTCACCGTGGCCGCCCCCGATCACCTCGGCGGGTCCCTGCACCCGGACACCGAGCGCGCGGTCGAGACGGCGTTCGGCCTCGACGAGGTGTTCGTCATGGACGAACCCGCCGACGGGACCACCTTCGGGGACGCCGCACTCGGCCGCGCAGGGGCATCCATCCTGGCCCGCCGCATCCACCCCACCGACACCCTCGCCTTCACCTGGGGTCCGGAGCAGGTCGCCGTGGCCGACGCGCTGTCCGCCCGGAACGCGTCCTGCCGCAGGGTCGTCCAGATGGACGGGTCCATGACATCGGTCGACTACCACACCGGCGTCGACCACGCGCTGACGCGATTCGCCGAACAGCTGCACGCACAACCGATGCGGCTGATCGCGCCGCTCTACGCCGACGTCGACACCGTCGCGGCGATGCGGCGTGACTCGATCATGTCCCAGGCGCTCATCGCCGCCGAGAACGCCGAGATCATGCTGTTCGGAGTCGGTTCGGTCTCGACCTCGACCACGTTGTTCGAGGGCGCCTACATCGACAGCGCCGTCCTCGACGAGCTCACCGCCCTCGGTGCGGTGGGCGAGATCGGCGGCCGCTTCTACGACATAGCGGGCACGCCGGTCGACTCCTCGCTCGTCGCGCGGACCGTGTCGGTGTCACTCGATCGCGTGCGCGCCTGCGCGACGACAATCCTCGTCTCCGGCGGATCGCATCGCCAGGAGTCGATTCTCGGGGCACTGCGCGGCGGGTTCGCGACCATCCTGGTCACCGACCTCGACACCGCGCAGTGGCTGCTGACGGAACAGAAGGGTCAACGGTGACTGCACATCTCGCCACCGCAGGGGCGACTCTGCGCACATTCGCACGGCGGTCCTGGCGCCGCAGGACGGCAGGTGTCGCGATCGCGACCGCGGTCGGACTCACGGCGACCGGATGCGCCGGCGCCGGGTCGTTCACCGACGGCGGCAGCAAGGCGGTCACGATCGCCCTGGTCTCCAACTCCCAGATGAAGGACGCCATCTCGCTGTCCGGGCAGTTCGAGAAGGACAACCCCGGTGTGACACTCAAGTTCGTCACCCTGTCGGAGAACGAGGCCCGCGCCAAGATCACCGCCTCGGTGGCGACAGGAGGCGGCGAGTTCGACGTGGTGATGATCAGCAACTACGAGACGCAGCAGTGGGCCGAGAACGGCTGGCTGGTCGACCTGACGCCGTACATGGACTCGACCCCCGGTTACGACGCGAACGACTTCATCCCGACCCTGAGAGACGCTCTCTCCTACAAGGGCGGCATGTACTCCGCTCCGTTCTACGGCGAGTCGTCGTTCCTGATGTACAACAAGAAGATGCTGGCCGCGGCCGGCGTCACCATGCCCTCCACGCCGACCTGGCCGCAGGTCGCCGAGGCCGCGGCCAGGCTCGACAAGCCCGGCGTCTCGGGGATCTGCCTGCGCGGCAAGCCCGGATGGGGCGAGGTTCTCGCACCGCTCGACACCGTCATCAACGCCTTCGGCGGCCGGTGGTACGACGAGAACTGGAACGCGCAGCTGACCAGCCCCCAGGTCACCGCGGCGGTGAAGTTCTACGTCGACACCGTCCGCGAGCACGGCGAACCCGGAGCCGCCTCGTCGGGCTTCCAGGAGTGCGGAAACCTGTTGTCGCAGGGCCAGACCGCGATGTGGTACGACGCGACGTCCGCCGTCTCGGTGCTGGAGAGCCCCGACACCTCGACCATCGCCGGCGACGTCGGCTATGCACAGGCACCGAGCATGGCGAAGGGCGACAACGGCTGGCTGTACACGTGGTCCCTGGGCATCCCGTCGAGCAGCAAGAAGAAGGACGACGCCTGGAAGTTCATCAACTGGATGACGGACAAGAAGTACATCGCGTACGTGGCCGACAAGCTCGGTGCCAGCCACGTCCCCCCGGGCAGCCGGCTCTCGACCTACGAACTCCCCGCCTACAAGGCGGTGTCGTCGGCGTACGCACAGCCCACACTCTCGGCGATGACGGCGGCGAACCAGCTCAAGCCGTCGTTGCAGCCGGTGCCCTACACCGGCGTGCAGTTCCTCGCCATCCCGGAGTTCCAGGACCTCGGAACCCGCGTCAGCCAACAGATCTCGGCCGCGATCGCCGGTCAGATCAGTGTCGAGGACGCGCTGAAGCAGTCACAGACCTACGCCGAGACCGTCGGCAAGACCTACCAGAAGGAGGGGTGACCTGTGGCCACCGCACTCGTCGAACCGGCACAGGCGCCGCGCGAACCGGCGCCGCTGACCTCCGGTAGAGATCACATCAGCCGCGCCGAGGGGTGGCGCCGACGGGGTCCGCTGCTCCCGGCGCTGATCTTCATGGTCGTCGTCACCCAGATCCCGTTCGTGGTGACGCTCTACTACTCGACGCAGTCCTGGAACCTGGTCCGCCCGGGTTCCCGGGAGTTCACCTGGCTCGACAACTACGTGCAGGTGTTCAAGGACACGCAGTTCTGGACCGTCACGCTCAACACGGTGCTGCTCATCGTGGGCACCGTGATCATCTCGGTCGTGTTCGGTCTGATCTTCGCGTTGCTGCTCGACCGGAAGTTCATCGGCCGCAGCATCGTCCGCACCCTGTTGATCACACCGTTCCTCGTCACCCCGGTCGCGTCGGCTCTGCTGTTCAAGACGAGCCTGCTCTCCCCCACCAGCGGTCTCCTCAACTACGCGCTGAGCCCGTTCGGCGTCGAGACCGACTGGCTCAGCGAGTACCCCCTCGCGAGCGTGATGGGGGAACTCGTCTGGCAGTGGACGCCGTTCATGATGCTGCTGATCCTCGCCGGCCTGCAGTCGATGCCCAAGGACATCTCCGAGGCCGCGAAGGTCGACGGCGCCACCAGCTTTCGCCTGTTCCGGGAGCTGACACTCCCCCACCTGCGTCGGTTCATCGAACTCGGCACCGTCCTCGGTGCGATCTACCTCGTCAACACCTTCGACGCCGTCTACATGATGACCTCGGGCGGACCGGGTGTCGCGAGCTCCAACCTGCCGTTCTACATCTACCAGCGCGCGTTCCTCGGCTTCGACATCGGTCAGGCCGCGGCCATGGGCGTCGTCACCGTCGTCGGGACCATGGTCGTCGCGACCCTGGCCCTGCGGCTCATCTTCAAGTCCTTCAGCGGAACCCAGGAGGCGGTCTGATGGCCACCGCGACCCCCGCCCGCCCCGTCACGACCGACACCACGCCCACCCCGACGGTCCGTCGCAAGCGGCGCCCGCAGGCGGGCCTGCTCACCGCCGTCACGTGGATCCTGGCCATCGGGTTCTTCTTCCCCGTGCTCTGGATGGTGTTGACGGCGTTCAAGAAGGAGAGCGACGCCAACACCAACCCCCCCACGTTCTTCTTCTCCCCGACGCTCGAGCAGTTCCGCAACGTGTTCGACGCGGGGATCGGGACGCCCCTGCTGAACTCGGTGTTCGCCACGGTCGCGTCGACGATCCTGGTGCTGCTGCTCGGCGTGCCGGCGGCGTTCGCGCTGTCACTGCGACCGGTCCGCAAGACCTCCGACGCGCTGTTCTTCTTCCTCAGCACGAAGATGCTGCCGATCGTCGCCGCGATCATCCCGCTGTACGTGATCGTCGGGAAGATCGGCATGCTCGACAACGTGTGGACGCTGGTCGTCCTCTACACGGCGATGAACCTGCCGATCGCGGTGTGGATGATGCGGTCGTTCTTCCTGGAGGTGCCGGGAGAACTGTTGGAGGCGGCCAGCATCGACGGCGCGAGCCTGTGGACGTCGGTGCGTGAGGTCATCCTGCCGCTCATCTCGCCCGGCATCGCCGCCACCGCCCTGATCTGCGTCATCTTCTCGTGGAACGAGTTCTTCTTCGCCGTGAACATGACCGCGGTCAACGCGCAGACCATGCCGGTCTTCCTCACCGGCTTCATGTCCGGGCAGGGGCTCTTCTGGGCGCAGCTCTCGGCCGCGTCGGTCCTGGCCGCGCTGCCGGTCGTCATCTGCGGCTGGATCGCGCAGAACAAGCTGGTCCGCGGCCTGTCCTTCGGGGCGATCAAGTGACCGCCTGACCACCCCTCATCCGTTCAGACCGTCTCTCGCACAAGGAGAACCCCATGGCTTCCATCACCTACGACAAGGCCTGCTGCGTCTACCCCGGCGCCGACAAGCTCGCCGTCGACTCCCTCGACCTCGACATCGCCGACGGCGAGTTCGTCGTCCTCGTCGGACCGTCCGGATCCGGCAAGTCCACCGCCCTGCGCATGCTCGCGGGTCTCGAGGAGATCGACTCCGGGGCGATCACGATCGGCGGCGCGAACATGGTCGGTGTCGCACCCAAGGACCGCGACATCGCGATGGTCTTCCAGAACTATGCGCTGTACCCGAACAAGACCGTCGGCGAGAACATGGGTTTCGCGCTGAAGATGCGGGGCATCGGCGTCGAGGAGCGCAAGCAGAAGGTCGCCGAGGCCGCGAAGTTGCTCGACCTCACCGACTTCCTCGACCGCAAGCCGGCGAAGCTGTCGGGAGGTCAGCGCCAGCGCGTCGCGATGGGCCGCGCGATCGTCCGCGACCCCCAGGTGTTCTGCATGGACGAGCCCTTGAGCAACCTCGACGCCAAGCTGCGCGTGCAGACCCGCACCCAGATCGCCGCCCTGCAGCGACGTCTGGGCACGACGACGGTCTACGTCACCCACGACCAGGTCGAGGCGATGACCATGGGTGACCGCGTGGCCGTCCTGCGCGACGGGAAGCTGCAGCAGTTCAGCACCCCCACCGAGCTGTACGACCGACCGGTCAACGCGTTCGTGGCCGGGTTCATCGGATCACCGGCGATGAACCTGTTCACCGCGCCCCTGGTCGACGGTGGCGTCACCGTCGGCGGTGCCACGCTCGCGATCGAGCGCACCGCCCTCACCGCCGCGCACCGGTCCGGGTCCCAGGACTCGGTCGTGGTCGGGGTGCGACCCGAGGCTCTCGGCCTGTCCGACGACGGTCAGGGCATCCCCGCCACGGTCGCCCTGCTCGAGGAACTGGGCAGCGAGACATATGTGTACGCGACCGTCGACGACCCGGCCGTGCGCACCCTGGACGGTGACCCCGTGACCCTGGTCGCGCGGACACCGCAGCGCGCTCCCGCCAAGCTCGGCGAGCAGGTGCGCTTCCGACAGACCGATCCGACGGTGCACCTGTTCGCCGCCGGCACCGGTGAGCGCCTCGGCGACTGACGGCTCCCCCGACCACCCCCGTGCGGCGTGCGCATCGCCGCCGCGCGGGGGTTTCCAGCGGTCCGTAGGCTGACCCCGTGGCGCAGCAGACGTTCTCGGTGTGGGCACCCTCGGCGCAGACCGTCGGCCTCTGGCACGACGGTTCGGTGACCCCGATGAGTCGCGACGGTCAGTGGTGGAGCGCCGTCGCCGACATCGACGGCGAGACCGGACGGTACGGCTACGTCGTCGACGGCGACTCCGACCAGGTCCTGCCCGACCCGCGGGTCCCCCGTCTGCCCGAGGGCGTCCACGCACCCGGCGCCCTCGACGACCCGTCCGCGTTCGCGTGGACCGACCAGGCATGGTCGGGGCGCCATGTCGGTGGCGCGGTCATCTACGAGCTGCACATCGGGACCTTCACCCCGCAGGGCACTTTCGACGCGGCCGCGGACCGACTGGGACATCTGGCCGACCTCGGTGTGGAGTTCATCGAGGTCATGCCGATCAACGGCTTCAACGGCACCCTCAACTGGGGATACGACGGGGTCGCCTGGTACGCCGTGCACGATCCCTATGGCGGTCCCGAGGGTTTCCGTCGCCTCGTCGACGCGGCCCACGCCGCGGGGATCGGCGTCATCCTCGACGTCGTCTACAACCACCTCGGACCGTCGGGCAACTACCTCCCCCGGTTCGGCCCGTACCTCACCGACGGGGCCAACACCTGGGGCCAGTCACTCAACCTCGACCAGGCCGACTCCGACGCGGTCCGCGCCCACATCATCGACAACGCGCTGCGGTGGATGCGCGACTTCCACGTCGACGGCCTCCGCCTCGACGCCGTCCACGCACTCGTCGACCACACCGCCGTCCATGTGCTCGAGGAACTGGCCGTCGCGACCGACGCGCTGGCCACCTCGGTCGGGCGACCACTGTCACTCATCGCCGAGAGCGACCTCAACGACCCGCGTCTGGTGACCGGTCGCGGCGACGGCGGCTACGGGCTCGCGGCGCAATGGGACGACGACGTCCATCACGCCATCCACACGACCGTCTCGGGTGAACGTCAGGGCTACTACGCCGATTTCGGCAGCCTGGACTGCCTCGCCACCGCGCTCACCCGCGGGTTCTTCCACGCGATGACCTACTCCTCGTTCCGGCGACGCCGCCACGGCCGGCCCATCGACCCGCGCACGGTGTCGCCGTCGCAGATGGTCGTCTACACCTGCGACCACGACCAGATCGGCAACCGGGCGATCGGCGATCGACCGTCGGCGTACCTCGACCACGGACAGTTGGCGATCAAGGCGGCGCTGGTGCTCACCTCGGCATACACCCCGATGCTGTTCATGGGCGAGGAGTGGGGCGCGTCGACCCCGTTCCAGTTCTTCACGTCGCACCCCGAACCCGACCTCGGCAAGGCCACCGCCGAGGGACGCAAGGCCGAGTTCGCCGACCACGGGTGGGACGCCGCGGAGATCCCCGATCCGCAGGACCCCGAGACGTTCCGGCGGTCGAAGCTGGACTGGACGGAACCGACGGAGCCCGCACACGCACGGCTCCTCGACTTCTACCGGGCACTGATCAGCCTGCGCCGCAGCGTGCCCGACCTCACCGACGACCGATGGGAGTCGGTCTCGGCGTCCTACGACGTCGACCGTGGGTGGTTCGCCCTGCACCGCGGTGCGGTGAGCACCATCTGCATCCTCGGCGACCGGACGACATCGGTCCCCATCGCGATCGAACCCCTGCTCGCCTGGGAGCCGGTGGAGACATCGGCCGACGGCATCTCGTCGCCCGGACACAACGTCGTCGTCGGGCGCCGCCTTCTCCCGTGATGGGAAATAGCCACACAAGTGGAGGTGTTGACTCCGGTATGAGTGTGTCGTTCTCCGTTCTCGATCTCGCCCCCGTCGTCGACGGGTCCACCGTCTCGCAGGCCCTGAACCAGTCCATCGCCCTGGCCGTCGCCGTCGAGGAGATGGGCTACCGGCGGTTCTGGCTGGCCGAGCACCACAACATGCCGGGCATCGCCAGCTCGAGCCCCGCGGTGATGATCGGGCAGGTCGCCCGCGCCACGTCGACCATCCGGGTCGGATCGGGTGGCGTCATGCTGCCCAACCACGCACCGCTCGTGGTCGCCGAGCAGTTCGGCACCCTGGACGCGCTCTTCCCCGACCGCATCGACCTGGGGATCGGGCGTGCCCCCGGCACCGACCAGGTCACCGCGCACGCCCTGCGACGCGCCGCGGCCGCACTCTCGGCCGACGACTTCCCGCAGGAACTGGCGCAGCTCCGCGCGTTCCTGTCCGGGCAGTTCCCGCCCGAGCACCCCTACTCCGCGATCACCGCCGTCCCCGGCGAGGGCGCCGAGCTGCAGATGTGGATGCTGGGGTCGTCGACCTACAGCGCCCAGGTCGCCGGGTTGCTCGGTCTGCCGTTCGCCTTCGCGCGCCACTTCGCACCGGCGGCAACCTACGACGCGCTGGCCGTCTATCGCGACTCGTTCCGGCCCGGCGTGCTCGACGAGCCCTACGCCATGGTCACCGTGACCGTCGTCGCCGCCGGCGACGACGCCACCGCTCGCGAGCAGGCCGCACCGCATCGGCTGGCCATGGCCCGCCTGCGCGAGGGCGGACGGCCGGGCCGCTACCCGACCGTCGCGCAGGCGCTCGCCGAACCCCTCACGGCCCGGCAGGAGGCGACCATCGGTGACTCCGCGTCGGCCTGGATCGTCGGGGGCCGCGACCGCGTCGCCGCCGAGCTGCGCTCGCTCATCGACTCGACCGGCGCGAACGAGATCATGGTGAGTTCGATGCTCGCCGACTTCGACGCCCGCCTGGAGTCGCACCGCATCGTCGCGGACATCCTCGCTCCCGCCCACGCCTGATCCGCCACGGTCCACAACCGGTCTTCCTGCACCCGTCGAGTGGGCGGGTAGAGACGTCGAGTGGGCGGATACAGGCGTCGAGTGGGCGGGTAGAGACGTCGAGTGGGCGGGTAGAGACGTCGAGTGGGCGGGTAGAGACGTCGAGTGGGCGTCGCATCGAGCTGCCCGTCTGCAACCGCCCAGTCGACGTTTGTAAACGCCCGGTCGACGTCCACAACCGCCCAGTCGACGGGTCTGCCCGTCGAGGGTGCCGCCCGGATCAGATGAGGTACCGGATCAGGTGAGGTAGCGGTACGCCGGCGAGTCCGGGCGTAGCTGTTCGGTCCCCAGGTTCGAGGCCTCCATGCGCTCGAGCAGCGACGGCAGGCCGTCGGCCCTCCCGAGTTCGATGCCGACCAGCGCGGCGCCCGTCTCGCGGTTGTTGCGCTTGACGTACTCGAACAGCGTGACGTCGTCCTCGGGACCGAGGACCCGGTCGAGGAAGCCGCGCAGCGCGCCGGGCTCCTGCGGGAAGTCGACGAGGAAGTAGTGCTTGAGCCCCCGGTGCACCAGCGATCGCTCGATGATCTCGCCGTACCGGGACACGTCGTTGTTGCCGCCCGACAGCAGCGACACGACCGTCGAATCCGGGTGTAGCGGTAGCAGTTCGAGGGCGGCGACGGCGAGGGCCCCGGCGGGCTCGGCGATGATCCCGTCGTCCTGGTACAGCTCGAGCATCGTCGAACAGAGCGCACCCTCGTCGACGTGGACGATGTGCGTCGACCCCCGCGACAGGACCCGGTCCGCGGAGTCGACCGTCGCCGACGAGGACAGCTCCGGATGCGCGGCGATCGCGGGATCCAGCGGCGCCATGACTTCGAGGACGAGTTCGCCGACCCGCTTGACCGCGGCGCCGTCGACGAACGGGTCGATGTCGGCGAGGGTCACGGGTCCGCCCTCGATCACCGCGGCCGACAACGACGGCGCCCCGGCCGGTTCCACGCCGACGACGATCACGTCGGGGTTCGCGTCCCGCAGGAAGGTCACCATCCCGGACAGGCATCCGCCGCCGCCCACGGGGATGACGACGACGTCGGGGACGGCACCGAGCTGCTCGACGATCTCGGCCGCGATCGTCCCCTGCCCGGCGGCGGTGCGCGGGTCGTCGAACGCGTGGATCCACGTGGACCCGGTGCGCATCACATCGGCCTGCGCCGCGGCGGCCGCCGCGTCGTAGGTGTCCCCGACAGCGATCAACTCGACGGCGTCACCGCCGTGCCACAGGATGCGATCGCGCTTCTGTTTCGGCGTGGTCGTCGGGACATAGATCCGACCCCGCACACCCATCGCCTGGCAGGCGTAGGCGACACCCTGCGCATGGTTGCCGGCGCTGGCGGCGACGACCCCCGCGGACAACTCGTCCGCGGACAGCTGCGCCATCGTGTTGTACGCACCGCGGATCTTGTACGACCGCACCCGCTGCAGGTCCTCACGCTTGAGGTAGACCTGCGCACCGGTGGTCCGCGAGAGTCGTGCGCTGGGCTGCAGCGGCGTCAGGTCGGCGACGTCGCGGACACGCTCGGCGGCGGCACGGACGTCGTCGGCGGTCAGCCGGGGAACCGACGGGATCGGGTCCGGACCGGTGTCACCGACCGACCCGACATCCGCGCGCGCTGCTGTGCTCACGGCCCCATCGTCTCACCGGCACCACGGTGCGGCGAACCCGCGTGCACGGCGTTCACTCCTGCGGGGTGGCCTCCAGCACGAACACCGGGATCTCGCGGTCGGTCTTCGCCTGGTAGTCGTCGTAGGGCGGGTAGGCCGCCACCGCACGCTCCCACCACTCCGCCTTCTCGCCGCCGAACACCTCGCGCGCGGTCATGTCGAACACCTGCTCGCCGTCGCGCAGTTCGACGTGCGGGTTTGCGACGACGTTGTGGTACCAGACGGGGTGCTTGGGGGCGCCGCCCAGCGAGGCGACCACCGCGTACTTCCCGTCGTGCTCGACGCGCATCAACGGTGTCTTGCGCAGCTTCCCGGACTTGTTGCCGACGGTGGTCAACAGGACGACGGGCATCCCGTTCATCTCGGTGGCCTCGGTCCCGCCGGACGCCTCGATCTTCTCGGCCTGCTCGCGTGCCCAGTCGCTCGAACTCGGCGCGTACTCACCCTGCAACGGCATGTGCGGTCTCCTCCTGCTCGGGTCCCCGCGACACGAGATTTCGGTCGTCCGAACTTCTCGACACGGGATGGCATACACTGGCGTCGTCAGGGCCCGAACACACGTCGTGCCGGGCATCGAGGCGACATCACCATGGTGGCACGGACCGAGGACAGGAGAGGCCGATGACGACAGTCGACACCGTTCACGGGGTGCGCGAGGTCCCGTCGGTCGACGTCGCCGGTGTCCCCTGGCCCGCCTACAAGGTGCACGCCCTGCTGATCGGCCTGCTGGCCACATTGGTCCTCGCCGCTGCGACGCAGTCGGCCGAGACCACCGTGCTCGCCGCCGCCGCGATCACCACCGCACTCTGGTGGGGCCTGCGCGCCGCACACCTGCGCACGTAAGGACGCCCGACGGCGTCCGGACACCGCCGGCGGCGGTCCCGCTCAGCCGGCCAGGCAGCTCGGACCGAGCAGCGCCTTCAGGTCACCCATCAACGCCGAGCTCGGCGTCACGCGGAACGTGTCGTCGAGGCGGAGCAGCGTCGCCGAGTCACCGCTGATCAGACGCACGTGCACATCGGACGTGCCCGGGTGCCGCGCGAGGACGCGCTTGAGCTCACCGACCCGATCCCGCGTGCACAACCGCGTGGACAGGCTGACCGCCACGGGACGGGACTCACCGGCGTGGGACAGGTCGGGCACGGCGAGATCGTTGGCGCTGATCATCGTCGAGTCGTCGCGCTTGTTGATGCGCGCCTTGATCAGCACCACAGCGTCCGGGGTGATGTCCATGCCGTAGGCCTGGAACGCCCGCGGGAAGAAGTAGACCTCCACGCCACCGACCATGTCCTCGAGGGTGACCACCGCGTACGGCTCGCCCTTCTTGTTCACCCGGCGGGTGACCGCGGAGATGATGCCGCCGATGACGATCTGCGCACCGTCGGGGACATTGCCCTCCAGCAGGCTGGTGATCGACGTGTCCGTCTGGGCCGAGATGATGTGCTCGATCCCACCGAGTGGATGCCCGGACACGTAGAGCCCCAACATCTCCCGTTCGAGTGCGAGCTTGTGCTTGGTGTCCCACTCCTCGTCGGGGACGGGCACCGCGAACACGTCGTCGACGACGTCCTCGCCACCGGCGTCGCCGAAGAGGTCGAACTGGCCGACGGCCTCGGCCTTCTTGGTGCCGAGCACCGCGTCGACGGCGTCGGAGTGGATGAGGAACAGACCCTTGCGCGGATGACCCAGGGAGTCGAAGGCACCGGCCTTGATCAGCGACTCCGTCACCTTCTTGCTGCAGGCGACGACCTCGATCTTGCCGAGGTAGTCGGAGAAGCTGGTGAACTTGCCGCGCTCCTCGCGGGCGCGCAGGACCGCGGAGACCACGTTGGTGCCGACGTTGCGCACCGCGGCCAACCCGAAGCGGATGTCGTGGCCGACCGCGGCGAAGTTGCGCTGCGACTCGTTGACATCCGGTGGGAGCACCGTGATCCCGAGCTTGCGACAGTCGGCGAGGTAGATCGCCGCCTTGTCCTTGTCGTCGCCGACGGACGTCAGCAGTCCCGCCATGTACTCGGCCGGGTAGTTGGCCTTGAGGTAGGCGGTCCAGAACGACACCAGGCCGTAGCCGGCGGCGTGGGACTTGTTGAACGCGTATCCGGCGAACGG
This sequence comes from Williamsia deligens, assembly GCF_024171765.1. Lineage (GTDB taxonomy): Bacteria > Actinomycetota > Actinomycetes > Mycobacteriales > Mycobacteriaceae > Williamsia_A > Williamsia_A deligens. The sequence continues at coordinate 225,068 of NZ_JAMTCI010000003.1, read as the reverse complement.
GAGGATCGTGTCCCACAACGCCTTGATGGCCGGGGCCGAGAACCCGTTGGCCTTCATGCCGGCCTCGAAGCCCTCGAACTCGGCCGCGAGGACCTCGGCCTTCTTCTTGCCCATCGCGCGGCGCAGGATGTCGGCTCGACCGAGCGAGTACCCCGCCACCTTCTGCGCGATCTGCATGATCTGCTCCTGGTAGACGATCAGGCCGTAGGTGTCGCCCAGGATCTCCTTCAGGGGTTCGGCGAGCTCGGGGTGGATCGGCGTGACCTGCTGACGACCGTTCTTGCGGTCGGCGTAGTCGTTGTGGGCGTTCATGCCCATCGGGCCCGGGCGGTACAGCGCGAGGACCGCGACGATGTCCTCGAAACCGGTGGGCTGCATGCGCTTGAGCAGTTCGCGCATGGCGCCGCCGTCGAGCTGGAACACACCGAGCGTGTCGCCGCGCGCGAGGAGCTCGTAGGTCGCAGGGTCGTCGAGGGGTGCGGCGTCCATGTCGAAGTCGATGCCGCGGTTGATCTTGATGTTCTCGATCGCGTCGCCGATGACGGTGAGGTTCCGCAGCCCGAGGAAGTCCATCTTCAGCAGGCCGATGGCCTCACACGACGGGTAGTCCCAGCCGGTGATGATCGCGCCGTCCTGTGCGCGCTTCCACACGGGGATGGCGTCGGTGAGCGGCTCCGACGACATGATGACCGCACAGGCGTGGACGCCCGCGTTGCGGATCAGACCCTCGAGTCCCAGGGCGGTCTCGTAGATCTTCTTGACCTCGGGGTCGGTCTCGATGAGACCGCGCACCTCCGACGCCTCGCCGTACCGCTCGTGGTCGGGGTCGGTGATGCCCTTGACCGAGATGTCCTTGGCCATGATGGGCGGCGGCAGGGCCTTGGTGATGCGGTCGGCGATGGAGAAGCCGGGCTGCCCGAACTGGACGCGGGCGGAGTCCTTGATGGCCGCCTTCGTCTTGATGGTGCCGAAGGTGATGACCTGGGCGACCTTGTCGCTGCCCCACCGCTCGGTGGCGTAGCGGACCATGTCGCCGCGGCGACGGTCGTCGAAGTCGATGTCGATGTCGGGCATGGACACGCGCTCGGGGTTGAGGAACCGCTCGAACAGCAACCCGTACGGGATGGGGTCGATGTTGGTGATGCCCAGCGCGTATGCGACGAGTGACCCGGCGGCCGATCCTCGTCCCGGGCCGACACGGATGCCGACCTCCTGGGCGTGCCGGATCAGATCACCGACGACGAGGAAGTAGGCCGGGAACCCCATCTGGATGATGACGTCGAGCTCGTACTCCGCACGGGAGAGGTAGTTCTCTGGCACGGGGCCGTCCGGGAAGCGCCGCTTCAGGCCCGCCGCGACCTCCTGGCGCAGGTGGCTGTCCTGCGTCTGGCCCTCCGGCACCGGGAACACCGGCATGCGGTCGCGGTGGGTGAACACCTCGGAGTAGTCGCCGATGCGCTCGCCGATCTCGACTGTCGTGTCACAGGCACCGGGCACGACGTCGTCCCAGAGGGCCCGCATCTCGTCGGCGGACTTCAGGTAGTAGCCGTCACCGTCGAACTTGAAGCGCGTCGGGTCCGACAGCGTCTTGCCCGTCTGGATGCACAGCAGCGCCTCGTGGGTGACGGAGTCGGTCTTGTGCACGTAGTGGCAGTCGTTGGTGACGATGGGCTTGATGCCGAGCTTGCGACCGATCTCCAGCAGTCCGTCGCGGACGCGGCGCTCGATCTCGAGCCCGTGTTCCATCAGCTCGAGGTAGAAGTTCTCCTTGCCGAAGATGTCCTGCCACTTCGCCGCGGCCTCGAGCGCCTCCCGCTCGTGCCCGAGCCGCAGGCGGGTCTGCACCTCGCCCGACGGGCACCCGGTGGTGGCGATGATCCCGGACGCGTGCTCGGCGATGATGTCGGCGTCCATGCGCGACCACTTGCCGAGCTGCCCCTCGATCGACGCCAGCGAGGAGAGCTTGAACAGGTTGCGCAGACCGGTCGCGTTCTCGGCGACCATGGTCATGTGGGTGTAGGCACCCGAGCCCGAGACGTCGTCGGACTTCTGGTCGCGGTCACCCCAGAGGACGCGCTTGGTGTCGAACCGGGAGGCCGGCGCGATGTAGGCCTCGATGCCGATGATCGGGGTGATGTCGTGCTTCTTGGCGACGGTGTAGAACTCGCTGGCGCCGAACATGTTCCCGTGGTCGGTCATGCCGATCGCGGTCATCCCCAACCGTTTCGCCTCGGCGAACAGCGGCGCCACCTTGGCCGCACCGTCGAGCATGGAGTACTCGGTGTGGTTGTGCAGATGAACGAACTGACCCGGCACTCGACGACCTCTCCCACAGCATTCACGACCCGCGACACGGGGTCTCGACACGACCCGGCGGCCCGCTCAGTCTAGGCGGGGGCACCCACAGGATCGTGGTCCCACGCGGTGGCGGCGACGATCGGCCGGACCCCCGCTGGTCACCGGGCCGGGACCGCGCCGTCGTCGGCGAGCGGCTCCCCACCGGCACCCTGCCCGGGCAGCAGCGGGACCACGGTGACGAGACCCCCCGCGGCGTCGGCGGGCAGCACCTGGACCACCCGGACACGCCGATCGGTCGCGATCGCCCGCAGACGGTCGGCCGGTCCGCGCACGACGACACCGACGACGCACGCGCACCCCCCGAGCAGCCGGGTGGTGACGACCGAGGCGACCTCGTCACCGCGCCGGCCGTCCTGCGCGACGATCCCGCCGGTACCGCCGCCGGGCGACGCTGCGCCGTCGAGCAGGGCCACCGCGAGGACCCGCGCGGTCTGCGACGACCGCGCGTCCGGTGTCACGGGGACCACCGCGGTCGGTGTGGCGACCCCGTCGATCGGGACGTGCAGTGCCACCCGCGCCGGGGTCGTCCCCGCGACGAGCGACCGCGCGGCGGAGTCGTCCAGGGGGGTGCCCAGCGTCACCAGGGCCCACCGGGTCCCGATCGCGGCGGCGAGCCCCCGCGACGCGGACGCGCGGTAGTCCTGCACCGACTGCCCGCTGTCCGGGCCGAGCCTGTCGGTGCCGACGACCGACCGCCGCGGTGGGTGCGTGGCGCCCAGCCAGTACAACCCGGCAGTGACCACCAGGACGGTGACGACGACGACCGCGCCGGTCCGCGCGGCGCGGGCGACGTCACCCCGCACGCAGGACGTCCAGCGCGTGGGTCAGATCGGCGGGGTAGGGACTGGTGAACTCCACGGTGCGTCCGTCGGCGGGATGCGCGAACGACAGGGCACGCGCGTGCAGCCACTGTCGCTCGAGTCCGAGCCGCGCGGCCAGCGTCGGGTCCGCACCGTAGGTGAGGTCACCGCAGCAGGGATGGTGCAGCGCCGAGAAGTGCACCCGGATCTGGTGGGTCCGGCCCGTCTCGAGGTGGACGTCGAGCATGCTCGCCGAGGCGAACATCTCCAGCGTGTCGTAGTGCGTGACACTGGGTTTGCCGGCCGTGGTCACGGCGAAACGCCACTCGCTGCCGGGGTGACGTCCGATCGGGGCGTCGATGGTGCCGCTGGGCGGATCGAGACGACCCTGCACCAGCGCGTGGTACCGCTTGTCGACGGTGCGCTCGCGGAAGGCTCGTTTGAGCAGGGTGTACGCGCGCTCGGACACGGCGACCACCATCACGCCCGACGTGCCCACGTCCAGGCGGTGGACGATGCCCTGCCGTTCGTGGGCACCCGACGTGGAGATCCGGTAACCGGCGGCCTCCAGGCCGCCGATGACGGTCGGCCCGGTCCACCCGACCGAGGCGTGGGCGGCGACGCCCACCGGCTTGTCGACCACGACGATGTCGGAGTCGGCGTAGATGACCCCCATGTCGTCGACCGGGGTGACCGGGTTCTCCGGCGGCCGCGGCGGTTCGGGCAGCGTCACCTCGAGCCAGGTCCCCGCCGTCAGCCGATGGGACTTGCCGACCGCGGCGCCGTCGACGGTGACGTCGCCGGAGTCGGCCAGGGCGGCGACCGTGGTGCGGGACAGACCCAGGATGCGCGACACCCCGGCGTCCAGACGCATGCCGTCGATGCCGTCGGGCACCGGCATCGACCGACTGTCACGCATCGGCGGACCCCGAGCGATCGCGGCCCGCGCTGCGGGTCCCGTCGATCTCGACGCCGAACACGGTCAGCGCCACCAGCAGCACCGCACCGCACACGACGGCGGAGTCGGCGACGTTGAACACCGGCCACCACCCCACCGAGACGAAGTCGACGACATGCCCGCGCAGCGGACCCGGTGACCGGAAGAACCGGTCGACGAGGTTGCCGATCGCGCCGCCGAGGACGAGCCCGAGACCGACGGCCCACCACACCGACCGCAGTCGACCACTGAACCGGATGATGCCGACGACGACGGCCGCGGCGACGATCGTGAGCACCCACGTGTAGCCGGTGGCGAAGGAGAACGCCGCACCGCTGTTGCGCACCAGACGCAGGGTGACGGTGTCCCCGATGACGTGGACGGGACGCCCCGGGTCGATCGTGGCGACCACGATGATCTTGGTCACCAGGTCGGCGACGAGGATGACCAGCGCGACCACGGGCAGCACCGCGACGATCGCGCGGGACCGGCCGGGGTGGCCTGTCGCGGCGGTCTCCTGCGGTGCGCGTCCGTCGACCGGCGGGGCTGCGGGGTCGGCGCGGGGGTCGTCGGTCACGCGGACCATCATCCCCCACCGGCGTCGCTAGCCTGAATCGCGTGCATCCCGCCGGTCGAGCTCGTCGTGTCCCCCGTCCGACCGCGGTCGTGGTGGTCGTCTCCGCCGCACTGGTCGCGCTCGCCGGGTGCGGGTCCGCGTCCGAGTCGTCGTCAGGGTCGCCCGCCGGGCCGTCGGGCGTGGGATCGTCGGCCGCCGCCGGCTCCGGTTCCGCATCCGGCTGCGCCGGGACGACCACCGTGGGCGCCGAGGGGGCGTCGCTGTTGCCGGTGCCGCCGGCGGCCGTGACGCTGGAGGATCCCGGCGCCGCGCCGCAGGCAGCGCTCACCGGCACCCCCGATCGCACGACCGCGCAGCAGGTGTCGCTGCGTGTGGTGTCGTCCTCGACGACCGCCCGCGCCGGCGATCAGCCGTCGTCGTCGACGCAGGACGTGACGCTGCCGCTCACCGCGCGGGTCGCATGCACCGACCCGACCGATGTCGAACTCGACCTGGGCCGCCCGTCCTCCCCCGACACCGGACTCGCCGGATCGCTGGCCGCCGTGGCGGGTTCCCGCGCGGGGCTGGCCGTGACGACGGGGTCGGTGCCGGTGTCGCTACGCCTGCTCCCCGCGGCAGGCGCCGACGACGCCGCCCGGGCGGCGATCGAACAGACGATGATCTCGGCCCTGCAGCGCTCGGTGAGCCTGCCGACCCAGCCGGTCGGAATCGGCGCGCGGTGGCGAGCAGTGCGGACCATCGACGGCGCCGCGACCGTCACCCAGACGCTGACCGCGACCCTGCGCGCCCGGACGGGATCACGACTCACCCTCGACGTCACCGTCGACGAGACCCCGGTGAGCTCGACGTTCACCGTGCCCGGTCAGGGTCAGCAGCTCACCATCGACTCGTTCACCTTCGCCGGCAGCGGCACCCTCGACGTCGACCTCACCCGGGGGTTGCCGGTCTCGGGGTCGCTGTCGGTGTCAGGGGGACGGACGCTCGTCGGCGACGACCCCGCCCGGCCTCTCGTGCAACGCACGTCCCTCGCCGTCACCTGGAGCTGACTGCAGCCCGCCCAAGCCCGGAGACGACTCCGCCCCGTCACCGAGGTCGGTGACGGGGCGGATCGATCAGGCGGCGGGGTACGTCAGCTGGCGGCCGGGCACATCGCGCTCTGGACGTTGTTCGCGGCCAGCAGCGGGCAGACGGTGGTCTTGGCGAGCTTCCACTTGCCCTGGTCGTAGACGATCGCGGCGTCGATGGTCTGCTCCGGGACGTTCGGCAGCTTCACCTGCACCTTGACGGTGGCCTGACCGTTGCCGGTCGCGATCACCGGCGGCACCAGCTTGTAGGTGATGCCCTGGTTGGCCTGGCGCGCCTTCACGAGCTTGTCGAACAGCTGCGGGTCGGCGGACGACCCCTGCACGAGGTCGGTCTTCTTCGACGCCGGGACGTTCGGGTCCAGCGCCGTGGTGAGCAGACCGTTCAGCGTGGCCGCGCTCGGCGGCGTCGACGGATCGGTGACCGAGGTGCCCCCGGTGTCGGTGGCAGAGCTGGTGGCCGACGAGGTCGGCGCGTCGCCGCCGGTCGCGCCGCCGTCGTCCCCGTCGCTGCACGCGGCGGTGAAGGTCAGGGCGGCGACGACCGCGAGCCCCGCGGTCATGATCTTCTGCAGCTTCACGTGGGTGAACTCCTTGTCGAGGTCGATGACGTCGTCGTCATGGGGAGACGGCCGTGACGGCCGTGGTCCCCCCGGATCGGACACCACTATGCCAAACGGACCCGGCGGCGACGTCCGGACCGGCCGCCGCCCGGCGTTGTCGGCCGGTTTGACCAGCACGGGGTGGGGGCTGTGAGGTGGTCGGATCATGAGCGCACCACGGCGGGTCGTCGTCCTCGGCACCGGCGGGACCATCGTCGCCGTCGACGGTCCCGCGGGCGCCGTCCCGGGCGTGGGCGTCGGTGAGCTGCTCGGCGGTGCCGGCGTCGGCGACACCACCGATGTGGAGACCGTCGACGTCCTCGCGATCGACTCGTCGGCGATGACGCCGGCGCTGCAGCGGCGGGTGCGCGACGCCGTGTCCGCCGCCCTGCACGATCCCGACGTCGCCGGCGTGGTGGTCACCCACGGCACCGACACGCTCGAGGAGACCGCGATCCTCCTCGACCTGACCCACGCCGACCCCCGTCCGGTCGTCCTGACCGGTGCGCAGCGTCCCGCGTCGGACCCCCGCCCCGACGGTCCCGCCAACCTCGCGGCGGCGATCGCGCTCGCGCGGGATCCCGCCGCCCGCGCCCGCGGTGTGCTGGTCGCCGTCGGCGGCGCGACGCTGCCCGCCCGCGGCCTGTCGAAGGCGCACACCACCGATCCGGTGGCGTTCGCGGCGGTCGTCGACGACCCGGCTCGCCCGGTGATGCCCGCGGCGACCGACGTGGCGACACCGCGGGTGGACGTCGTCGCGGTGCATCCCGGGATGGACGTCGACCTGATCGACGTCGTCGTGGGTCGCGGTGCCCGCGGACTGGTGGTGTCGGGGTACGGCTCCGGCAACGTCCACCCGGACCTGGCCGCACGACTGGCGTCGGTCGTGTCGCAGGGGGTCGCGGTGATCGTCACCACCCGGGTGCCCGCCGGACCCGTGACGCCGACCTACGGCGGGGGCGGTGGCGCGGTGGATCTCGTCGCGGCGGGGATCCTGGTGTCGCCGTGGCTGCGGACGCCGCAGGCGCGCATCGTGCTGCAGGAGGGGATCGCCCGCGGGATGACCGCGGAGCAGATCAGCCCATTCCTCGACCTGCGTCGCGGCTGACGAACCGCTCCTGCTCCGCGGCGCGACCATCCGACCCGGCGTCTCCGACGGTGTCCGCCGCGACGTCCCCGACGGCGACGTCCGCCCAGTCGAGGCTGTCGAGCGGGTCGGCGGGTGCCAGGTCGGGTGTGTCGACAGGGAGGGTCCTCGACGGGCCGACGCCGGTGGACCGCGTCTCGAACCGGACCGTCACCACGCCGTGTCCGCTGCCCTGCACCCACCCGTGACCCAGCTCCGGGTGCACGACGTCGGTCCCGGTCGCCCAGACGACCGTGCCGTCGTCGGCCACCGACCGGCCACTGCCCTTCTGCACCCCGCCGTCCTCGCCGGCCCCGGGCGGCTCGGCGTCCGGCCTCGTGGTGTCCTGCGATGACGGACCGACCGTGCCGAGGTCGTCCTCGCCGGCCGGGAACAGCTGGAACTGCTCGTCGGCCGTGAGCCCGCTGTATCCGACGCCCACGAGGCGGACCGGACCGATCTCGAGCGGGTCGAGCGCGAGGCGCTGCGCCGCGGCGGTCAACACGGCGAGGTCGGTGCTGGCGGGGGCGAACGTGGTCGAGCGGGTGAGCACCGACATGTCCGACCGCTTCACCTTCACCACCACCGTGCGTGCGCCGCGCCCGTCGGCCAGCAGCCGCCGATGGGCACCCGCGGCCGCCTGATCGATCGCGGTGCGCATCCGGTCGAGGGTCGAGATGTCCTCGGCGAAGGTCGATTCCGCGCTGATCTGTTTCGCCGAGGCCCGTTCGGCGACGGGCCTGTCGTCGATGCCCTGCGCGAGGCGGTGCAGGGCCGGACCGACCGTCGCCCCCAGCACCGACGCGACCTCGACGGGCGAGAGGTCGGCCAGGTCCCCGATGGTGTCGATGCCCAACCGGTGCAGCTTGTCGCCCGCGACCGGTCCGATCCCCCACAGCTTGCGCACCGACAGCGGACGCAGGAAATCGTGGTCACCGGCCGGGTCGACGACCAGCACCCCGTCGGGTTTGGCCATCCCCGATGCGATCTTCGCGATCTGCTTGCCGCTCCCGACACCGATGGAGGCGGCCAGACCGAGCTCGTCGCGTATCCGCGCGCGGACCTTCTCGACGAAGGCGGTCACCTCGGTGACGTCGGCGCCGACGAGCTCCTCCGGTTCGCCGAACGCCTCGTCGAACGAGAGTGTCTCGATCACCGGTATCGACTCCCGCACGATCGCGAACACCCGGGCGCTGACGACCCGGTACACCGACCCACGGGGAGGCACGACCACCGCGCCGGACCCGATCAGCCTGCGCGCCTGGTGCATCGGCATCGCCGACCGTGCGCCGTATCGCCGGGCCTCGTAGCTCGCGCCGGCCACCACGCCGCGCCCACCCGTCCCGCCGACGAGCACCGGCCGGCCGCGCAGGGTGGGGCGGGTGAGCTGCTCGACGGAGGCGAAGAACGCATCCATGTCGATGTGCAGAACCCACCGCGATCCCCGCGTCCGGCCCACCTCGCTCACCTGCCCAGCCTAGGCAGGCCGGGTGGGCATCCGGGTCATGCCGGGGTGAGCACGAACACCGGGACGTCGTGGGCGACGGCCAGCAGTTCGTCCTCGGTCGAGGTGTGCGAGACCTTCGTCGGCAGGTAGTTCGCGACCTCCCAGCCCCACCGCTTCAGGTACGGCCGCAGCAGGGCCGGCTTGTCGGCGTCGGCGATCTCCGTCGCGGCGTAGGCCACGACGTCCCGTCCCCGACGGATCTCGCAGGTGCCCGCCGCCCGCAGGTTGCGCGACCACTGGGTGTTGCCGCGCGGGGAGATCAGGTACGTCCGCCCGTCGATCGTCATGGGGTTGACCGGGGTGGTCCGCGGGGCACCGCTGGTCCGCCCGACGACGGTGAGCGTCCGGGCACCGGCGAGTCCGATGCCGTGGTCGGACAGCCACCGCACGGTGCGGTTGAAGGACGCCTGCATGCGACCGGTGGGCTCGGCGTAATGGGTGACGGTCATGGGCTTCTCCTGATCCGAGGGGGTTACGAGAGCACTGCTCTCGCAGATGAGTGTGCGCCTGCCCCGGGCAGAATGCAAGAGCACTGCTCTCGCAATGTGGGAGGATGGCCCCATGAGCCCGACGACCCGCGCCGACGCGCGCGCCGAGATGGCCGCCGACATCCTCCGGATCGCCCGCGACCACCTCGTCGCCCACGGGCCGGCGGGGCTGTCGCTGCGGGCGGTCGCGCGCGATCTCGGCGTCGTGTCCTCGGCGGTCTACCGCTATGTCCGCAGCCGCGACGAGTTGCTGACGCTGCTCGTCGTCGACGCCTACACCGAGCTCGCCGACACCGTGGACGCCGCGATCACCGAGACGGACGACCCGCGGGATCGCATCGTCGACGCGGGCACCGCGATGCGTGCCTGGGCGATCGCAGAGCCGGCACGGTGGGCTCTGCTCTACGGCACACCCGTCGCCGGCTACGAGGCACCCGGCGAGACGACCACCGGCCCGGGCACCCGGGTGATGGCCACGCTCGTCGCGTGCGCCGCGCAGCTGACCGCCGCCCCGGTGTTGCCGGTCCCCACCGGCCTGCACACCGACTTCGACAGCATCCGCACCGAATTCGACACCGACATCACCGACGCGGCGATGGTGCGCGCGCTCTCGCTGTGGTCGGTGATCGTCGGCGCGATCAGCTCCGAGGTGTTCGGACAGTACGGCCGCGACACCTTCTCCGACACCGCGTCGCTGTTCGGCCTGCAGCTGCGGTCCGTCGTCGACGCGGCGTTCCCCGCGACCTGACGCGCCGCGGTCGCGTCAGACGCGGGTCAGCTCCGCGCGGACACCGTCGCCGAGATCGGCTGCGCCGTCGCCGAGATCGGTCGGGTCGACCACGTCGAGACGCACCGCCAGCACCTCACCCGCGATGAGCTCGCGGTGCCGCAGCGCCCACTCCTGCCGCCCCTGCGGCACGCCGAGGCGGACCTCGATGCGGTCGGACACGTCGAAGCCGGCGGACCGCCGCGCGTCCTGCAGTTCCCGGACGCGGTCCTTGGCCCAGCCCTCCGCCTCGAGCTGCTCGGTCACCGCGGTGTCCAGCACGACCAGACCCTCACCGGAGGGCAGTTCGGCGGTCGACTCGGGCTCCACGGCGACGAGCTTGCGGCTGAACTCGCCCTCGAGCAGCGCGATGTCGGCGGCGACCACCGTCTCCACGCCGTCGACCTCGCGCACCCCCCAGTCACCCGCCTTCACCGCCTTGATGACGCGCTGGACGTCCTTGCCCAGGCGCGGTCCGGCGACACGTGCGTTGACGACCACCTCGACGCGACCGAACTCCTCGGCGTCGTCGGCGAGATGGACGGCCTTGACGTTTATCTCGTCGGCGACCAGATCCGTGAAGTCGGCGAGGCGTCGGGCGGCCGGCCCGGCGACGGTGATCGCCGGCAGCGGCAGGCGCACCCGCAGCTTGTTCGCCTTGCGCAGGCTCGAGGCCGTCGAGCAGACGCCCCGCACCTCGTCCATCGACCGCACCAGATCGGGGTCGGCGGGGACCTCGTCGGACGTCGGCCAGTCGGCGAGGTGGACCGACCGTCCACCGGTGAGCCCCCGCCACATCGCCTCGGTCACCATCGGCAGCAGCGGCGCCGCCAGGCGGCAGGCCACCTCGAGCACCGTGTACAGGGTGTCGAACGCGTCGCCGTCGGAGTCCTGTCCCGCCCAGAACCGTGACCGCGACCGGCGCACGTACCAGTTGGTCAGCGACTCGCACAGCTCGCGGAACGACTCGCACGCCCCGGCGACGTCGTAGGTGTCCAGCGCCACGGTCATCTCGTCGCGGGTCGCGGCCAACTTGGCGAGGATGTAGCGGTCCAGCACACCCGGGGCGTCGGTCCGCCATGTCGCGGGCCGGTCGGCGTAGAGCGCCAGGAAGCTGTAGGCGTTCCACAGCGGCAACATCGCCTGCCGCACGCCCTCGCGGATGCCCTGCTCGGTGACGATGAGGTTGCCGCCCCGCAGGATCGGCGACGCCATGAGGAACCAGCGCATCGCGTCCGCGCCGTCACGGTCGAAGACCTCGTTGACGTCGGGGTAGTTGCGCTTGGACTTGCTCATCTTCTGCCCGTCGTCGCCGAGCACGATGCCGTGCGCCGCGGCGGTCCGGAACGCCGGCCGGTCGAACAGAGCGGTCGCCAGGACGTGCAGGTTGTAGAACCACCCGCGGGTCTGCCCGTTGTACTCGACGATGAAGTCGCCCGGGTTGCGCGCCGGCACACCGTGTTCGACGTCGCCGTCGAACCAGTCTGCGTTCTCGAACGGGTAGTGGACCTGAGCGAACGGCATCGACCCGGACTCGAACCAGCAGTCGAGGACCTCGGGGACGCGACGCATGGTCGAGCGCCCCGTCGGGTCGTCGGGGTTCGGACGGGTCAGCTCGTCGATGTACGGCCGGTGCAGGTTGGTCGGACGCACACCGAAGTCCCGTTCGAGCTCGTCGAGCGAGCCGTACACGTCGACCCTCGGGTGTTCGGGGTCGTCGGATACCCACACCGGGATCGGCGCGCCCCAGAAGCGGTTGCGGCTGATGTTCCAGTCCTTGGCACCCTCGAGCCACTTGCCGAACTGTCCGTCGCGGATGTGTGACGGCGACCAGGTGATCTCCTGGTTGAGCTCGAGCATCCGCTCCTTGATCGGCTGGACCGCGACGAACCACGACGGCACGGCCATGTAGATGAGCGGCTTGCCCGACCGCCACGAGTGCGGGTAGCTGTGCTCGATGGTCTCGTGCCGCAGGATCCGCCCGACCTTCTTGAGGTCGGCGATGATCACGGGGTTCGCGTCGAACACCATCTGACCCTCGTACGGCGGGACCAGGGCCGTGAAGCGGCCGCCCGGGTCGAGGGGTTGCACCACCTCTATGCCGTTGGCGGTCGCCAGCTCCATGTCCTCCTCACCGAACGCCGGTGCGAGGTGGACGATCCCGGTGCCGCTGTCGGTGGTGACGTAGTCGCCGAGCAGCGCACGGTGGGCGCGCGGGTGGCCGAGGAAGAAGTCGAACGGCGGGGTGTAGGTCGCATCGGCGAGGTCGGCGCCGCGGTGCGTGCCCAAAACCTCCGGGCTGTCGCCGAGTTCCCGCGCGTAGTGGCCGAGACGGGCGGTGGCGAGCAGGTACTCCTGACCGTCCTCACCGCGGACGTGGCTGTACTCGACGTCGGGGTTCACCGCGATCGCGAGGTTCGACGGCAGGGTCCACGGCGTCGTGGTCCAGATGAGCGCGTTGACCCCGACCAGGGAGTCGGGGACGCCCCCGGTCAGCGGCATCCGCACGGTGACCGCCGGGTCCTGCCGCATGCGGTAGGCGTCGTCGAGCTTGCTCTCCTGGTTGCTCAGCGGTGTCTGCTCGTACCAGGAGTACGGCAGCACGCGGTAGCCCTGGTAGACGAGGCCCTTCTCGTGCAGGCGGGAGAACGCCCACATGACCGACTCCATGAAGTCGATGTCGAGGGTCTTGTAGTCGTTGTCGAAGTCGACCCAGCGCGCCTGACGGGTCACGTAGTCGCGCCATTCACCCGTGTAGCGGAGCACCGACTCCCGGCAGAAGTCGTTGAACGTCGCGACGCCCATCGTCTCGATCTCCGACTTGTCGGTGATCCCGAGTTGACGTTCGGCCTCGAGCTCGGCGGGCAGGCCGTGGGTGTCCCAGCCGAAGCGCCGCTCCACCTTCCGGCCGCGCATCGTCTGATAGCGCGGGACGAGGTCCTTGACGTAGCCGGTGAGCAGGTGGCCGTAGTGCGGCAGTCCGTTGGCGAACGGAGGACCGTCGTAGAAGACGAACTCCTCCGCGCCGTCGCGGTGCTCGATCGACGCGCGGAACGTGTCGTCCTCGGCCCAGTACCGCAGCACGGCGTTCTCCAGATCGGGGAACACCGGTGCGCGCGAACCGGTCCCGGCGACATCGACCACCGGGTAGACACGTCGTCCGGACGCGACGGCATCGTGGTTGTCGGCCTGTGCGGCGGTGTCGGTGGACTCCGGTGCGGGGGACACTGGTTCTCCTCGTGTCGGTCGGACCGTGCGTCACGGTCTGTCTCGGACACGGGGACGACGAACGCTCGCCGCGGTACCACCCCGCTTGCGCCGGTGACCGGCGCCTCTCATGCCGCATCCGTCCCGGTGGACGGCGCGGGCCACGGCTGTGTCGGGCCGCTCCCGTCCGGGTCTACTGCGGGCGACGCGTGCCGCCCGGTTCTTCCGGATGCTCCCCGGTGATGGCCGGATCGACGCGTGACCAGTCTAGGTCAGGGCGCGGCCTGTCCTCGACCGGGTTCAGTCGTGCTCGGGCCGCTCCTCGCCGGACCGGTCGACGCCGTGTCGGGACCGGTGGGGTGGCGCGGGGTCGGACAGGGCATCCGCATCCGCCTCCGCCGTCGCATCGGCAGGTGCGTCGGGTCGTTCGTGGCGACCGTGGTGGGCGGGAGGTGGATCGGAGAGGGCGACAGGGTCGTCGACGACCCGGTCGAACTGTTCGGTGGGCGCGTCGTCGGCGACAGCCTCGTCACCGGTCGACCCCGCTGCGACGCCGGGACGGCCACGCCGACGGCGCGTCGGACGGAACCCGAGCGTGTCGGCGAGGAGCAGCACCGCGCCGAGGACACAGATCGCGATGCATGCGACCGCCAACCACAGTGCGCCGGTCGCAAGGGCCAGGACGAGCAGGGCGAAACCGACGAGCGTCGCCCCGAGCGCCGACACGAGCACGGTGACACCCCTTCACAGCGACGACCGGGCACGACGGCCAGGTGGCCGTCGGACCCGGTCGGTCGGACTCAGCTGTACGGATCCAGTCGGTTCAGATCAGCTCGGCGGATTCAGTTCGACGGGGTGGCGTACCCACCCGAGTTGGTGAACCCACCGTTGCCGGGATCGGACGAGAAGGCGTCACCGCCGCGAGAGTTGTCGACCGGGGCCGCACTCCCCCGCTGCTGCAACTCCTCGAGCTGGGACTCCAGGTACGTCTTGAGACGCGTCCGGTACTCACGCTCGAACGTCTTGAGCTGCTCGATCCGTCCCTCGAGCACCGACCGCTGCTGGTTGATGGTGCCCATGATCTCGGTGTGCTTGCGCTCGGCGTCGGCCTGCAGGGCGTCGGCCTTCTCCTGCGCCTGACGCGTGGTGGCCTCGGCGCGGGTCTGCGAGTCGGCGAGGATGGCCTCGGACCGCTGACGGGCGTCGGCGAGCATGGTCTCCGACTTCTGACGCGCCTCGCCGACCATCGAGTCGGCACGGGAGCGGGCGTCGGAGAGAAGTGCCTCGGACTCGGTCCGGGCGTTGTTCGTGAGACGGTCCGCCGTCTCCTGGGCGAGTCCGAGGACCTTCGCGGCGCGGACATGGTGGTCGTCGCCGGACGTCTGCGACTCGGCCGGGGCGGCCGCAGCAGCCGGGGCCGCGGCGGCGGGAGCCGCGCTGAACGCCTGCGTGGGGGCCGGTGCCGACTCCTCGGTGCGGGCCGCGGGCTGCGATGCGCCGGAACGCGCCTGCTCGAGGTCACCCTCGAGCTCGCTCACGCGCGCCTTCAGATCGGAGTTCTCCTCCAGCAACCGGGCCAGCTCGGCCTCGACGAAGTCCAGGAACTGGTCGACCTCGTCCTCGTTGTATCCGCGCTTGCCGATCGGCGGTTTGCTGAACGCGACGTTGTGCACATCAGCCGGTGTGAGCCGCATTGTCGGTCCCCTTCAACATCATTTTCGTGTGGACGTGTCCGTGGTCTCGGTGCGGGCTGCTTCGGGACCGGTCTGACTCGGTCGGGCGACACGTCGTGCCACCCGTCAGAGTAACTGGCGTCCCATCCTGTCACAGCAGAACCGTTCGTCGCACCTTCGCTGTACGGCGCCGGATCTGTCCGGTGTCGCCGCGTCAGCGCGGTCGTCGTCGGTCCCTGTGACAACCCACGATGAGTTCACTCAGAGGTCACAGTAACGACACCGCGCTCGTCGGCACAGCCGCCTGTCCCCTATCCGGGCCCCGGCGACACCAGCGCCATGGCCACGAGCACCACGATCATCGTGATCATCAACGAGAGATCCAGCCGCACGGGACCGAGCGGGATGGGGGGCAACACCCTGCGCAACGCCTTGATCGGCGGGTCGGTCGCGGTGAACACGCCCTCGATCACGACCACCGACGCACCGGTGGGCCGCCACTCGCGGGCGAAGGACCGCACCAGCTCGATGACCAGCCGTCCGAGCAGCAACAACCAGAACAGGAACAGCAGGTAATAGATGACCTCACGCGCAACCGTCACGCGTCAACCATGCCTGATTCGTCCGACCCCCGCCGAAGCACCTGTCAGCTCTGGTTGTAGAAGCCGGTCTCGACCAGCTTGCGCCGATCCTCCGCGGACACGTCGACATCCGCGGGCGAGAGCAGGAACACCTTGGTGGCGACCTTGTCGAACGCACCACGCAGCGCGAAGGCGAGTCCCGCGGCGAAGTCGACGAGGCGCTTGGCGTCCTCGTTGCTCATCTCGACGAGGTCCATGATGACCGGGTTCCCGTCGCGGAAGCGCTCACCGATGGTGCGGGCCTCGCTGTAGTCGCGCGGTCGCAACGTGGTGATCTTGGCCAACGGGCTGCCTTCCTCGAAGACACGGTCCATGGAGTCGATGGCGAGCGCGCCCCGCGTCGTCATCCGTCCGCCGGCTGCCCCGCCACGCACGACGCCGCGGGACCCGAGGGGCTCGAGCCGACCGCTGCGACCCAGACGCTCCATCGACGACCGCTCGAGACCCGAGCGCTCCATCGCGACGTGGTCGAGGGTCGACGCGCGACCGGGAGCCGCGCCACGGACGGGGCCGGCGTAGGCGTAGTCGGGGACACGGTCGTACTCGTACTCGAGCTCGTCGGCGTACGCGGCGTCATAACCCCCGCGGGCACCCTCGACGTCGTACCCGCGGGCGCGGGGGCGCTCGTCGTGGGCGTACCGCTCGTCGTACCGGTCGTGGCGGGCTGGTCCCTCGTCGAGGTAGTCGTCCTCGTACTCACCGGGCGGGACCATGCCGAAATATGCCTTGAACTTCTGCATGGTGGTCATCGATGTGCCTTCCTCGCCGTCGGCAGGTGCCGGGAGTCCCGTGTGAAAACTGGTGTCCGTGATCCGCATGGTGCTCATGTGAATTGGCTACGGCGAGCGTAGCGGCCGCTCTCCCAGGATCGCCGTACCGACACGCACACATGTCGAGCCGTGTCGGACCGCATCCTCCAGGTCGCCCGACATTCCCGCGGAGAACTCCACCGCGTCGGGGTGCGCGGCCGTCAGACGCGCGTGGTGCGCCGCAGCCTGCTCCATCCAGTACCCCGGCGTGTGCGTCTGCGGCGCGATGACCATCGACCCGCGCAACCGCAGACCGTCGGTCTCCGCGACGTGGTCCGCCAGAGCCTCGAGGTCGTCGACGACGACCCCGCCCCGCCCGGTGTCACCGTCGAGGTTGATCTGGATCAGCACGTCGAGGTCGGTCTCGCGGTCGCCGTCATCGCGGGCCTGCTCCACCCCGCGCGCGAGGGCGTCGACGATCGACTCCCGGTCGACCGACTGCACGAGATCGGCCCAGCGCGCCACCGACGTCGCCTTGCGGCGCTGCACCGTGCCGATCATGTCGAACCGCACCGGCCGTTCGCTGCGCGCGCGGACCGCGGCGGCCTTGCGGCCCGCCTCCGGCTCGCGGCTCTCCCCGAACGCCCGACAGCCGAGCTCGAGCAGGGCGACGACGTCGGAGGCCGGATGGAACTTGGTGACCACGAGCAGCTCGACGTCGTCGGGGTCCCGCCCCGCGTCCCGTGCGGCCGCCGCGAGGCGCTCACGGGTGGCGTCGAGTGCATCGGACAGTTCGGCCACCCGCTCGGCCGACGCGGTGTCGTCCTCGGACACGCTGTCGCTGCCGGGCTCGCTCACCGTGTACCGCCGACGGGGTCGACACGGCCGGGGTCGACGCCCTGGGGGTCGATCCAGATGACCGACGCGATCCGCCCGGTCGGCGCACCGCGCCGATGGCTGAACAGGGTGCGGTCGGAGATGGTGCAGCGGGGATCGCTCGCGACGGCCGCGATCCCGGACTCCAGCAGTTGCCGGGTGATCCCCGCGCGCAGGTCGAGGCCGCAGGTCCCCGCCCGCGTGCGGGTCGCACTGCCGGGCAGGTGCGCCTCCACGTCGCGCTGCATCGTCGCGGGCACCTCGTACATCTCACCGCTCGCGGCGGGTCCGAGGAACGCGCCGATACGGCCCATCTCGGCGCCGGCCTCGACCATGGCGTCCAGGACCCGCGGGATGATGCCGATCCGCGCGCCCACGCGACCGGCGTGGACCGCCGCGATCACACCGGCCTCGTCGTCGGAGAGCAGGACCGGGACGCAGTCCGCGGTGAGGACGGCGAGCGCGAGGCCGGGACCGACGGTGACGAGGGCATCGGTGGCCGGCACAGCCTCGGTCCGCGGCCCGTCGACCACGGCGACCGACCGGCCGTGGATCTGTTCCATCCAGATCAGGTGGTCGTCGGCGACACCGATGCGCTCGGCGAGGCGGGAGCGGTTGGCCGCGACCGCGGCCGGGTCGTCGCCGACGTGGTCACCGAGGTTGAACGAGTCGTACGGCGCGGCGGAGACACCGCCCGCCCGTGTGGTCGTGACCCGACGGACGCGTCCGGGGGCGGGCATGCCCTCAGCGCTTCATGAAGGGCGGCACGTCGACGTCGTCGTCATCGTCGAGGGTGACCGCGTTGCGCCGGGGCGCGGGGGCGTCGGTGAACGAGTCGCCGCGTGACGGTGCCGAGGACGAGAAGATCGCCTCCGACGCCGGCGCGGATCCACCGACGGTGCCGGCACTCGCCGACTCGACCGTCGACCGTCCCGTCGCCGCGGCCACCGGACGAGCCCGCTGCGGTGCGCCCGCGTCGAACCCGGCGGCGATGACCGTCACACGCACCTCGTCACCGAGGTTGTCGTCGATCACGGTGCCGAAGATGATGTTGGCGTCCTCGTGCGCGGCCTCCTGGACCAGGGTCGCGGCGTTGTGGATCTCGAACAGACCCAGGTCGCTGCCACCGGCGATCGACATGAGCACGCCGCGCGCACCGTCCATCGAGGCCTCGAGGAGCGGCGAGTTTATGGCCGACTCCGCCGCCTTCTTCGCCCGGTCGTCACCGCGCGCCGAGCCGATGCCCATGAGGGCGCTGCCCGCGTCCTTCATGACGCCCTTGACGTCGGCGAAGTCGACGTTGATCAGGCCGGGCGTCGTGATGAGGTCGGTGATGCCCTGGACACCGTTGAGCAACACCTCGTCGGCACTGCGGAACGCGTCCATGAGCGACACGGCCGCGTCGCCGAGCTGCAGCAGCCGGTCGTTGGGGATGACGATGAGGGTGTCGCAGGACTCGCGCAGCGAGGAGATGCCCGAATCCGCCTGTCCCCCACGACGCTTGCCCTCGAACGAGAACGGCCGCGTCACGACACCGACGGTCAACGCACCCATCTTGCGCGCGATGCTCGCCACCACCGGCGCGCCACCGGTGCCGGTGCCACCACCCTCGCCCGCGGTGACGAAGACCATGTCGGCACCCTTGAGCAGTTCCTCGATCTCGTCCTTGGCGTCCTCGGCCGCCCGACGACCCACCTCGGGGTCGGCGCCGGCGCCGAGTCCGCGGGTCGAGTCACGACCGACGTCGAGCTTGACGTCGGCGTCGCTCATCAACAGCGCCTGGGCGTCGGTGTTGATGGCGATGAACTCGACGCCCTTCAGGCCCTGTTCGATCATGCGGTTGACGGCGTTGACGCCACCACCGCCGATGCCGACGACCTTGATGACGGCCAGGTAGTTGTGCGGTGGCGTCATGAGACTCGCCTTCTCCTCGGGTCATGCCCCCCGGCGGGTGCCTGCCGGGAGTACGTCTCCACCCCGCTCGACAAAAGTCTCAACCTCAACCACAGGCTTAGAGTTATGTCAAGTAGCGGCGTGATGGGGGAAACGCTAGGCACGAAACCCGGTGTCGGCCAGCAGGCGCGCCGTGCGACACGCGTGTTGGTGCCCGCACTCAGCGATAGGTCGGGAACTGCGGCGCCGACACGTTGTACTCGGTGCCGTCGCGGGTCAGGAGGTACCCGAGTGTCCGCGCCTTCGCCGGCCCGTCCTCGTCGTCGCCCCAGATGACCTTCTTGCCGCCGGCGAGGGTGAGGGTGACACCGGCGGGACCGTCGGCGCCCACCTCGATCACCCGACCGCGCAGGTCGGCGGGGAGCCCGGCGACGACCGACAGCGCCGCACGGTCTGCGGAGGAGTCGGTCGACCGGTCGTCGGTGAGACGAGGCAGGCGCGGCAGCGCCTTCTGCTGGGCGAAATCGACCCCGTCGACGTCGACCAGGTGCCACTGTCCCGAGCGTGCGACGAACGCCACGGGGACCCGTTCGACGATGGTGATGTCGATGCCGGAGGGGTAGGAGCGCTGCACCCGCACCGTCTTGACCCGCGGGATGGCCGCGATACGCGCGGCCGCGGGGGCCGTGTCCACCTGCAGCAGCGGCTTGCCCATCGGGATGGCGGCGGTGCTGATGATCTGGGCGGGCTCGAGCACGTCGGCACCCGAGACGTCGATCGACCGCACCGACATGAGCGGCGTGAACCAGGAGACGGCGATCGCACCGACGACGGCGAGGATCGCGACGACGGTCCACGCGAGGCGCTTGACCCCGGCGACCTTCCGCCGTCCGCGCCGATCCCGCGGGTCCCGGGCACCCCGGCCGTCGGCCTCGTCGACGTCGGGCGCGTCGGTCAGCGATGCGGTCATGCGTGCTCTCCCTGCTGTGCGTCGGATCCCGGTACCGCCTCGGATCCCTGTACTGCGCCGGGTCCCTGCGTCCGGGCCGTCAGCGCGGCGACGATCTCGGGACCCTGCATGGTGATGTCGCCGGCACCGAGGGTGAGCACGACGTCCCCGGGGGCGGCGAGGTCGGCCACGACCCCCGCCACCTCGGAGATGTCGGCGACGTAGTGCACGGACGCGCGGACACGGTCGGCGATGGTGCGTCCGGTCACGCCGTCCAGAGGCTCCTCCCGCGCGCCGTAGACGTCGAGGACCACCACCTCGTCCGCTCCGTCGAGCGCTGCGGCGAACTCCTCGGCGAAGGTCGCGGTCCGCGAGTACAGATGCGGTTGGAACACCGCGACCACACGACCGCCGGTGGTCTCGGTGGCGAGCTCGCGGGCGGCGGTGACCACTGCGGCCACCTCGGTCGGGTGGTGGGCGTAGTCGTCGTAGACCGCGATGCTGCCGACGCGGCCCCGGAGCTGGAAGCGGCGGTGGACCCCGGTGAACGTCTCGATGCCCGCGACCACGTCGTCGAGCGGGGCACCCGAGCACACCGCCGCCGCGATCGCACCGAGGGCGTTGAGGGTCATGTGGATCCCCGGCACCCCGACGGTGACCGTGTAGCGGTGCTCGCGCGCTGCGTCCGCGCCGGCCTCCAGGCCGCGCACGGTGATCTCGGCGCGCCCGCCCGACCCGTGGGCACGGAAGTCGTCCAGCACCACCGCGTGGTCGACCGACGGCACGCGGTCGGCGAGAACCCCACGGCCGTAACCGATCACGCGCACACCGCGGGCGATCAGACGATCGCTGTTGCGCCTGGCCAGCTCGACGGATCCCTCGTCGTCGAGGCAGACCACGAGGGCGCCTCCCGCACCGAGGCGGTCGACGAAGGCGTCGAACACGGCGACATAGGCGGCGACGGTGCCGAAGTGGTCGAGGTGGTCGGCCTCGACGTTGGTGACCACGATGACGTCGGGACGGTAGGCCAGCAGCGACCCGTCGCTCTCGTCGGCCTCGGCGACGAACACCGCGCCGGACCCGTGGTGGGCGTTGGTCCCGGACTCGTTGAGCTCGCCACCGACGGCGAACGACGGGTCGAGTCCGCAGTGCTGGAGGGCGACGACGGTCATCGACGTGGTCGAGGTCTTGCCGTGCGTCCCGGCGATGAGCGTGGTGCGGTAGGGCGACATCAGGTCCGCGAGGACCTGCGGACGCAGGATGACCGGGATCCCGCGCCGATGTGCCTCGACGAGTTCGGGGTTCGTCTTCGGGATGGCGGCGTGGGTGGTGACGACCACCGACGGCCCGCCCTCGAGGAGGTCGAGCGCCGACGGATCGTGTCCGATCGAGATCCTCGCCCCGCGGGTCCGCAACGCCAGAACGCCGCGCCCGTCCTTCGCGTCCGACCCCGACACCTGTGCGCCGCGCGCGAGGAGGATCCGGGCCAGGCCCGACATCCCGGCTCCACCGATGCCGACCATGTGCACCCGGCGCAGGTGCTCGGGCAGCTGGTCGTCGCGTGTCGGGGAGGTCATCGACGCCCCCGGTACGCCGCGGCGACCTCCAGTCCGGCACGTGCCACCGCGTCCGCGGCGTCGCGGTGACCCACACCCGATGCGGCGCGCGACATCTCGGCCAGACGCGCGGGATCGGTGAGCAGGTCGACGATCTCCCCCGCGACGCGGTCGGGGGTCAGGTCCGCGTCGTCGACGAGGATGCCGCCCCCCGCGGTCACGACGGGGAGCGCGTTCAACCGCTGCTCGCCGTTGCCGTGCGGCAGCGGCACGTACACGGCGGGGAGCCCGGTGGCCGAGATCTCGGCGACGGTCATCGCACCCGACCGGCAGAGGACGAGATCCGCTGCGGCGTAGGCGAGGTCCATCCGTTTGAGGTATCCGACGGCGACGTAGGGCGGTGCCCCCGCCGGCGACCGGGGACTGACGGAGTTCTTCGGCCCGTGGGCGTGGAGGACGCCGATCCCCGCCCGCCCCAGTGCATCGGCCGACGAGGCGACCGCCTCGTTGATCGTCCGCGCACCCTGGGACCCGCCGAACACCAGCAGGGTCGGTGCGTCCGGGTCGAGCCCGAAGTAGTGGCGCGCCTGAGCGCGTGTTGCACCACGATCAAGGGTGGTGAGCGCACCCCGCACCGGGATGCCGACGACCTCGGCGTCGAGTCCGGACCCCTCGACCGCCGCGAGGACCCGCTCGGCGAGGCGTGCACCGATCCGGTTGGCCACGCCCGCACTGGCGTTCGCCTCGTGGACGACGACGGGGATGCGCGACCTGCGGGACAGCTTCTCCCGCGCGGCGAGGTAGGCGGGCATCGCCACGTACCCACCGAAGCCGATCACCACGTCGGCGTCGACGTCGTCGAGGACGCGACGTGTGGCCTTCACCGACCGGCGCAGCCGGAACGGGACGGCGGCGAGGTCGCGGCCGGGCTTGCGGGGCAACGGCACCGGCGGGATGAGCTCGAGGGGGTACCCGCGTTCCGGGACGATCGTGGTCTCCAGACCGCGCGCCGTGCCCAGTGCGGTCACCCGGGCGTCCGGGGCGAGGCGGCGCACGGCGTCGGCGACCGCGAGCGCGGGTTCGATGTGTCCGGCGGTGCCGCCCCCGGCGACGACGACCGAGAGCGGACGGGCGTCTCCCGTCACCATCGGGGCCCCGGCGGGCCCTGGCGTGCTGCGGGTGCCGCTGCGCGGACACGGGGGCGCGGCACGGGCTGCTGCGATCGCCACGACGGATCGGGCTCGGGGTGCGGCCGTCGCATCGAGGTGTCGGCGCCGGCACCGAAGCCGAAATACGATGCGGGACCGCGGCGGCGGGGTTCGGACTGTCGGCCGCGGGGACGGGGATGCCCTCCGACCACCCGGTCGCGTGCGGGACGGGCATCGTCGGGACGGCCCTGCGCGCGACGGGCGCGCCACTGCTGCACTCGCGGTGGGACATAGGACTCCGGCTGCGGCAGGCGCAGGAAACGTCCGAGACGACCGTCGCCGGTCACGGCCAGAGCCGCCACCGCCTCCGGCTCGTGCCGCGCAGCGTTGGCCAACAGACCCAACATGACCAACACGGTGAACGTCGACGTCCCGCCCGCGGACAGCAACGGCAGCTGGATGCCCGTCACCGGCAGGAGCCCGATCACATACCCGATGTTGATCAGGGCCTGCACGCTGACGAGCACCGTGATCGCGGCGGTCATCATGCGTAGGAAGGGGTCCACCGCGCGCAGCGCGATCCGCAGGCCCACGAACGCCAGCAGGATGAACAGGGCGATGACGGTCAGCCCGCCGAGCAGACCGAGCTCCTCACCGATGATCGCGAAGATGAAGTCGTTGTGGGCGTTGGGCAGGTAGTTCCACTTGGCGCGACTCTGCCCGAGGCCCTGACCGAACACCCCGCCGTTGGCCAGGGCGTACCGGGCCTGTCGGGCCTGGTAGCCCGCGCCCTGCGGGTCGTCGATGTTGCCCAGGAAGCTCTGCACACGCTGCGACCGGTAGCCCTCGACGAGCGCGAGCATCACGGCGAGTGCGGCACCGGTGGCCACGAACATCACGAAGACCCGGATGTGCAGTCCCGCGAACCACAGCAGCGAGCCGACGATGATCGCGATGGTGATGGTGGTCGAGAGGTTCGGCTCCAGGATGATCAGCGTGCAGATGAGCACGGCCACCGGCACCAGCGGGACCAGGAGCTCCTTGAGGGACGCCTGCTCGCGCAGCCGCGACGACAGCAGGTGGGCGCCCCACACGCACAGCGCCAGCTTCACCAGTTCGGACGGCTGCACCGAGAACCCCGCGACGACGAACCACCGGCGCGCGCCGTTGCTCAGGTTGCCGATGCCCGGGATGAGCACCAGCGCCAGCATCACCGTGGTCACCGCCATCATCGGCGCCGCGAGACGACGGATGTGGCGCACCGGGACCCGCAGTGCGACGTAGAACAGCACGGAGCCGAGGACCGCGAAGACGACCTGGGTGGTGAAGAGGCCGTAGGCGGACCCCTTGGCCGAGTAGCCCTCCACCGACGAGGCGGACAGCACCATCACCAGACCGAAGACCGTGAGGATCACCGCGAGGGTGACGATGAGGTGGAACGACGCCAACGGGCGACGCAGGACGCCGGCCACGACGTTGCGCGGGCCGTCCCACCAGGCGCCGGCCGATGTCGCGGACCGTCGGGCCGACGTCGTCCGGGCCGGGCGGGCCTCGACGTCGGTCATGCGGTGACCTCGCGCCGCGCGCCGGCGGCGACCGCCGCCGCCGCGAACGCGTCACCGCGGGCGCCGTATCCGCCGAACATGTCCAGCGAGGCCGCGGCCGGGGCCAGCAGCACGGCGTCGACGGGGGCCGGCGACGACGTCGCGAGGTCGTGGGCGGCGAGGACCGCGGCCGTCATCACCTGCTCAGCGGGGGTGCCGGCGTCGTCGGACGGGGTGTGCATCGCTGCGCGGGCGGCCCGCTCAGCGCGGTCGGCTGCAGTGGCGTCGGCTCCCGACCGGACGGGCATGGCGTTCACCCGGCCATCGTCCCCTGTGAACAGTGTGACTGTTGGGATTGTAGGGGCGTGTCGCAGGATCGCCGCCGAGATCAGGTCCCGGTCGACCCCGAGCACCACGACCCCGGCCAGTCGATCGGCCACGGCGACGACGAGGTCGTCGACCGCGGCCCCCTTCAGCTGCCCGCCGGCGACCAGCACGACCCGTCGGCGCGCCGCGATCGACGCCTGCGCCGCATGCGGGTTGGTCGCCTTGGAGTCGTCGACGGCCGCGATCGCACCCCAGCGTGCGACGACCTCGCCGCGGTGCCGTCCGGGGACGAACCCCGACAGGCCGACGGCGACCGCCGCGGGATCGATGCCGATGCCCAGACACAGTGCGGCGGCGGCGGTCGCGTCGGCGACACCCGGTGGTCCGGGGGGACGGAGGCCGTCGACGGCGACGATCCTGCGGGTGACGCGCCCCGGACCGAACGCCCTGTCGACGATGTGTCCGTCGACGACGCCGACCTCGCCCTCGGCCGGTGCCCCCAGCCGGGTCGCGACGGTGACCGCGCCGGGGGAAGTGGCCGACATCGTCCCGGCGACCGGGTCGTCCCCACCGATCACCGCGAGCGGACCGCGCAGGGCGCCTGCCTTGGCGGCGACGTAGGCGTCCATCGAGCCGTGCCAGTCGAGGTGGTCCTCGGCGATGTTGAGCACCACACCCGCGGTCGGCATCACCGACGGCGCCCAGAAGAGTTGGAACGAGGACAGCTCCGCCGCGAGCACCTCGACGCGGGGCTCCGCGGTCAGGGCGTCGAGGACGGGCAGTCCGATGTTGCCGCAGGCCGCGACCGTCCGGTCGCTGTGCTCCACGATGGCCTCGACCATCGACGTCGTCGTGGTCTTGCCGTTGGTCCCGGTGATCACGACCCAGGTACGCGGCGGGCCGAGCAGCCCGGATGCGTCGACGTGCCAGGCGAGTTCGACCTCACCCCACACCGGGACGCCACCGCGTCGTGCGCAGGCGACCA
The DNA here is from genome assembly GCF_024171765.1 of Williamsia deligens. GTDB lineage: Bacteria > Actinomycetota > Actinomycetes > Mycobacteriales > Mycobacteriaceae > Williamsia_A > Williamsia_A deligens. The sequence goes on along the minus strand of NZ_JAMTCI010000003.1, from coordinate 199,277 downwards.
CCGCGGCCTCCGGGCGGAACCCGGGCGAGACGACGAGCAGGTCGGCGTCGAGGGCGGCGGTGCCGTCGGCACCGACGGCCACGGCCGTCGGGATCACCGTGACACCGGAGTCGGCGAGACCCGCGCCCGCTCCGGCGCGATCGTCGACGACGGTCACCGTCGCGCCCCGGGAGGCCAGGAACCGCGCTGCGGAGGCCCCTGCCGTTCCCGCGCCGGCGACGACGACGCGCAACCGGGTGATGTCGGAGAGGAGCCCCGCTCCCCCGGTGTCGGTGGGGCGGTTCGGCACGTCAGCCACCGTTCGACGTGAGGAACTCGCTGTAGAATAGGGACAGGCCCAGTGCGCACGCGATGGCGGTGAGCAACCAGAACCGGATGATCACCGTCGTCTCGGCCCAGCCCCCGAGTTCGAAGTGGTGGTGGAACGGCGCCATCCGGAACACCCGTCGACCGGTGGTGCGGAAGAACGCGATCTGCATGACCACCGAGACGATCTCGGCGACGAACAGCGCGCCGAGGACGACGGCGAGGAGTTCGGTGCGGGTGGTGATCGACAGGCCCGCGAGCATGCCGCCGAGCGCGAGCGATCCGGTGTCACCCATGAAGATCTTCGCCGGTGCGGCGTTCCACCAGAGGAACCCCAGACAGGCCCCTCCACCGGCGACGGCGATCAGCGCGAGGTCGAGCGGGTCGCGCACGTTGTAGCAGCCCGCGCTGACCTCGGCACCCACCTTCGGTCCCCCGGCGCAGGCGTTGCGGTACTGCCAGAAGGTGACCAGGACATACGAGCCGAGGACCATCGCCATCGACCCCGCGGCGAGGCCGTCGAGACCGTCGGTGAAGTTCACCGCGTTCGACCAGGCGGCCACCACCAACCAGCAGAAGACGACGAAGGCGAGGGTGCCGAGGGTCACCGCGTTGATGTCGCGGGTGTAGGACAACTTGACCGACGCGGGGGCGTCGCCGTTGCCGTTGCGGAACTGCAGCGCCAGGACACCGAAGAGCAGCGCCGCGATCAGCTGACCGACCGACTTGGCGGTCTTGTTCAGACCCAGGTTGCGCTGCTTGCGGATCTTGATGAAGTCGTCGAGGAAGCCGACGCCGCCCAGCACGGTCGCGAGGCCGAGCACGAGCATCCCCGACGCGCTCGGGCGCTGGCCACCGTTGATGAGTCCGGTGAGGTGCGACCCCCAGTACCCGGCCCACATCGCCGCGATGATCGCGACGCCGCCCATCGAGGGCGTCCCCCGCTTGGTCTTGTGGCTCTCGGGACCCTCGACACGGATCTCCTGCCCGAACCCCTGGCGGGAGAAGACCTTGATGAGCACGGGGGTCAGGAGAATCGACACCGCCAGCGCGAGCGCGCCGGCCACCAAGATCTGCGTCACCTAGTCCGTCCCCATCCTGCATCCACCCCGCGTGTGCGGGCGGGATCCACCGCGCGGTGTCACGGGCGGGCCGTGCACCGTTGGTCATCCAACAATGTCCGCGCCAACCGGGACAACTCGGCCCCGCCGCCGGCGAGCAGGATCACGTCACCGTCCCCCAGTTCCTCGTCGAGCAGATCGCGGGCGGCGTCGGCGTCGGCGACCAGTCGCGCCTCGTCGCCCCACGACCCCTCCATCACCGCACCCTGGTGCAGTGCGCGGACCCAGCGTGAGTCGTCACCCACCGAGACGACCGTGTCCACCGCCAGGCGCACGGCGCGACGACCCACGCGATCGTGCGCGACCGCCCGATCGGCGCCGGTGGGGTCGGAGGTGTCGTCGGATGCGTCCCCGGTCGCGAGTTCTCCCAGGACCGCCCACGTCCGCACCGTCCCCGGGACGGAGGACCGCTCTCGGGCGGCGCGGACCAGATCGGCCAGCGCGTCGGACACGGCGTCGGGTCCGATGGCGCCCCCGGTCCGGTCGATGACCCAGATCGTCTCGTCGCTCATGCGGTTCCCCCCTCGTCGTGCGTCGGGCGGTCGTCGATCGCCTGCGCCACCACCAGTCTGTCGTCGAAGGGCGTCTTCACACCCGCGACCTCCTGGCCCGTCTCGTGTCCCTTGCCGGCGACCAGGACGATGTCGCCCGTCCGCGCCCAGGTGATCGCATGACGGATGGCCTTCTCGCGATCACCGATCTCGACGACGTCGTCGGCGCCGGCCGGACGCTCGTCGGCGGCGACCCCGTCGGCCCCGGCGCGCACCGCGGCCCGGATGAGAGCGGGATCCTCGTCGCGCGGGTTGTCGTCGGTGACGACCACCAGGTGCGCGCCCCGCGCCGCGGCTGCCCCCATCAGCGGACGCTTGCCCACATCGCGGTTGCCTCCCGCGCCCACGACCACCGCCAGTCGCCCGTCACCCTGGCCGCGCAGGGTGGCGATCACCGCGTCGAGCGCCGCAGGTTTGTGCGCGTAGTCGACGACGGCGAGGAAGTCCTGCCCTCGCTCCACGAGCTCCACCCGCCCGGGCACCCGCACGTCTGCGATGCCCCGCGTGGCGTCGTCCACACCGACCCCGGCGGCATCGGCCACGGCGAGCGCGACCACCGCGTTCGCGACGTTGTAGCGGCCCGGCAGGGGCACGCGCAGTGTGTGATCCGTGCCCGACGGCGTCCGGACCGAGACGGTCTGCGATCCGTCTGCGGCCAGCTCGGACGGGCCGGCGAACCAGGCCGCGGCGGAGTTCTGCGTCGACACGGTCACCGCGTCGTCACCCACCATCCCGGCCAGCCGGGTACCCCACTCGTCGTCGACGCAGACCACCGCGCGCGCGGCCTGCTCGGACGATCCCGGCAACGTGAGCTCCGACGGCACCGGCACGAAGAGCCGCGACTTGGCCTCGAAGTAGTCGAGCATCGTCGGGTGGAAGTCGAGGTGGTCCTGCGACAGGTTCGTGAACGCGCCGATCGCGAACCGTGCCCCCCGCACCCGTCCGAGCGCGAGGGCGTGGCTGGACACCTCCATCACCACGGTGTCGACGCCCTGCTCGACCATGGTGGCCAACAACGCCTGCAGGGCGGGGGCCTCCGGTGTGGTGAGGGAACTCGGTTGGCGCACACCGCCGATGCGGGTCTCGACGGTGCCGATGAGTCCGACGGTGTGGCCGGCCGCCATGAGCGCCGACTCCAGCATGTAGCTCGTCGTCGTCTTGCCCGACGTCCCGGTGATGCCGATCAGACGCAACCGCCGGGACGGATCGCCGTACACGCGGGCGCACACGGCACCGAGCACGGCGCGCGGGTCCGGGTGCACCAGCACGGCCACCGACGTACCGGGCGGCACCGACGACTGCAGGAGGGCGGCACCCGCCGGGTCGGTGAGCACGGCGGTCGCGCCGGCGTCAACGGCGTCCACGGCGAACTGGGCGCCGTGCACCCGGGCGCCGGGCAGCGCGGCGAACAGGTCACCGGCGACGACGTCCTGCGCGCGCAGCGTGGCGCCCGTGACGGTGGTGTCGACGGTCGCGCCGCCGAGGAGGTCGAGGCGGGCCGAGACCGCGGTGGCGATGGTCGCCACGGCGCTCGGGGCGACGGAGGTGGGGCGCAGACCGCCGGTCGGCGGGGGTCCGCCGTCACCACCGGGACGGGACGTCGACCTCTCGCTCACCCGCCCACCACTCCTTCACACCAGATCGCTGCGTGCGCACGCGTCGGGGCGTGCCTGTCGAACACGTCACCCTACGCGGGCGGGGCGGCCGGTCAGGTCGCCTGCAGGACCATCTCGGGCGCGGGGCGGGCCGACATGGGCACGTGCTCACGCTGCAACATCCACGACGCGATGGTCTCGAACAGCGGCGCCGCGGACTGTCCCCCGCTGCCGTCGCTGCTGCGCGAGGGGTTGTCGAGCATGATGCCGACCACGAACCGCGGGTCGTCCGACGGCGTGATGCCCGCGAAGGTGATGTTGTAGCTGGAGTTCGAGTAGCACCCGCAGTTGGGGTCGACCTGCTGCGCGGTCCCGGTCTTCGCGCTGACCTGGTAGCCGGGGATGGCGCCCTTCGACCCCGTCCCCTGCTGCTCCCCCATCGGGTCGCGCTGCACGATGGCGCGGAACATGTCGCGGACCGTCTGCGCGGTCTGCGGACTCACCACCCGCACCCCGGCCGGCGGTGCGGCGGGATCGTCGGACCCGGTCGACCGCACGATGCGCGGCGGCACGCGGACGCCGTCGTTCGCGATGGCCTGGTACATGCTCGTCATCTGCAGCAGCGTCATCGAGAGACCCTGTCCGATCGGCAGGTTGGCGAACGTGCCACCGGACCACTGACTGCGCGCGGGGACCTCGCCGGAACTCTCACCGGGGAGGCCGACCTGCGTGCGCTGACCGAGCCCGAACTTCTGCACCAGGGCCGCGAACCGGTCCTCGCCCACCTGTCGGGCGAGCATCAGCGTGCCGACGTTCGACGACTTCCCGAAGATGCCGGTGGTCGTGTACGGCGCGACACCGTGCACCCAGGCGTCGTGCACCGTGACGCCGGACATGTCGATGCTCCCCGGCACCTGGTGAATTTGGGTGGGGGTGGTCAAGCCGTACTCGATCGCGGCCGAGGCCGTGATGAGCTTGTTCACCGATCCCGGCTCGAACGGTGAGGTGACGGGCAGGTTGCCGAGTTGGGCGTTCTGCTGCTGTCCCAACGGCTTCGACGCGTCGAAGGTGCCGTCGTTGGCCATCGCGATGACCTCGCCGGTGTGGGCGTCGAGGACGACGGCGGAGGCGTTCTTCGCCCCCGACAGCTGCTTGGCCTTCTGCACCTGCGTCTGCACGAACCACTGCACGTCGGAGTCGAGGGTGAGCTGCACGGGCCGTCCGTCCGCGGCCGGATGGACGTTGCGGGTGCTGCCGGGGATGACGGCGCCGTCGCTGCCACGGTCGTAGGTACGTGACCCGTCGGTGCCGTGCAGGGTCGAGTCCATCGACGACTCGAGACCGATGAGCCCGTTTCCGTCGAAGTCGACGTCGCCGACGACGTTGGCGGCCAACGCCCCTCCGGGGTAGAGGCGGATGTCCTGACGCTCGGCGCCGATCTCGGGGAACTCGTCGGTGATCGACGACGCCGTCTGCATGCTGACCGACCGCGCGAGGTAGACGAACGGCGACGAACTCTGGAGTTCCGACAGCACCGACTCACGGGTGACCGCGCCACCGAGCGCCTTGTAGACGCCGTCGGCGATCTGGCGGATACGGGTGGACGCGTCGGGGACCGCGGGGTCCTTGGCGTGGGCGGCGTCCATCGCGGCGCGTTCCTTCACCGGCTGGAAGGTCAGCGCCCGCGCCTCCTCGGTGTAGGCGATGGGCTTGCCGTTGCGGTCCAGGATCGGCCCGCGCTTGGCCGCGAGCACCTCGGTCACCGCACGCTGGTCCGCGGCCTGCGCCGACAGGGACGACGACTCGAAGACCTGCAGCGACACCAGTTTCCCGGCCACGAGGACGACGGCGAGCCCCAGCACCAGCGCGCCGAGACGTGTGCGCGAGACGAACTGCGGGACCTTCGGTCGACGCGACGGCGCCGAGGCACTCGCGCGGCCGTCGCCGCGGATGGTCCCGGAATGCGGGCGCGCTGCACGGGGCGGCGCGTCGTCGCGGTTGCGCGCTCCGGAGGTGGAGCCGCGGGCGCCGGCCGGTGGACGGCGTGTACGGGTGGTGCTCATGTCGTCGCCACCTGACCGACGGCGGACACCCTCACCGGGGCGGCCCCGACGGGAGCGGTCGGATGCGGGTGCGGCATCCCCCGAGTCTCCCCTCCGGGACGGGTCGCGACCGGCAGCCCGCCCGGCGTGGCGCCGATCCGTCATCGCGGAACGGAGGAATCCGTCGAACCGTTCGCACCACCACGCGCGCCGCTCGCAGCGGTCGGCGTCGCGGCAGCCGGGCTCTGCGGTGCGGTGGCGGTCTGCGGGGTGGCGGTCTGCGGGGTGGCGGTCTGGGGGGTGGCGGTTTGGGGCGTTGTCCCGGTCCCCGGCAACACATTCGGGGCGGGGGCGAGCGCAGGGTCACCGGCGCCCGGGGTGGTCGCCGAGGCGGGCGCCTGGGCGGTGTTGCCGTCCGTCGACGACCCGGGCTGCGGCGCGATGGTCCGCTGTGATCCGTCGTTCATGGTCGGCGCGGGCGATCCCGCTGCGGGAGTGGGGTCCCCGACGACGCGGACCCGACCGTCGGCGCCGACGACCATGCGCGCCACGTCCTTCGCCGGGATCAGCCCACGCTGACCCGCCTTCTTCGCGAGTTCGGGTGCGCTGAGCGCGAATTCGTAGGACTTGTTGAGGGCGTCGCGCTGCGCCGACAGGGTGGCGTTCGCGGCGCGTGCGTCGGACAGTCCGTAGGAGTCCTCGGCCGCGGTGGTCGACAACCACAGTGTCAGTGCGAGTCCCACGGCGAGGATCGCGGCGACCATCACGGCGAACGGCATCCGCCGCAGGGCCGTCGCCGGGGAGGACAGCAGCCGCGAGGACCACGACCGGGACACCGGGCCGCGACCGACGAGTTCGGCCGTCGACCGCTGGACGGTGCGGCGGCGGCGGCGATCGATCGCGCGTTGCGCAGCGGCCGACCGCTGCGGCCGGGCGCGGTCGCCCGCACCGGTGCGGTCGCGGCGGGTGCCGGTCCGGTCTGCGTCACGGGATCCCGTGTCGAGAACGGCTGTCCCCGGGGGGCGCCCGTCCCCGTCGATCTCGACGGTGTCGAACCCCCTGGTGTCGAACCCCCTGGTGTCGAACTCTCCGGTGTCGACTTCATCGTGCACGGTCATCGACACGTCTCCTCGGTGAACACAGCGGTGGCAGGGATGGCGGAAGGGGTGGAGATCCGGGTCACGGGGTGGCGATCCGCTCGACCGCGCGCAGTCGGACCGGTGCCGAGCGAGGGTTGCGCTCGAGTTCCTCGGCGTCGGCGCGCTCGGCGCCCCGGGTGACCGCGGTGAACAGCGGCGCGGTTCCCGGGAGGTCGAACGGCAGGCCGGGAGGCGTCGACGACGTCGTCCGCTGGGCGAACTCGCGTTTGACGATGCGGTCCTCGAGCGACTGATAGCTCATGACGACGAGCCGACCGCCGACGCCGAGTGCGTCGAGCGCGCGGGGTACCGCCGATTCCAGGGACTCCAGCTCGCGGTTCACCTCGATGCGCAACGCCTGGAACGTGCGCTTGGCGGGGTGCCCGCCGGTCCGGCGGGTGGCGGCGGGGATCACCCGGTAGAGCAGCTCCACCAGACGCCCACTCGTGGTGAACGGCTCGACGGCGCGCTCCCGCAGGACGGCCGAGGCGATCTTGCCGGCGAAGCGCTCCTCCCCGTAGGTCGACAGGACGCGCGCCAGGTCGCCGTGCTCGTAGGTGTTCAGCACGTCGGCGGCGGTGGGCCCGTCGGTGGTGTCCATGCGCATGTCGAGCGGGGCGTCGACGGCGTAGGCGAACCCGCGGTCGGGACGGTCGAGCTGCATCGACGACACCCCGAGGTCGTAGAGGGCGGCGTCGACGGCGTCGATCCCCTCCTCCGCGAGGACCTCGTCCACGGCGTCGTAGCGGCGGTGCGCGATGGTGAGGCGGTCGGCGAAGCGGGACAACCGCTCCCGTGCACCCTCGATGGCCGAGGCATCGCGGTCGAGGGCCACCACGTGGACCGCCGGGAACGTCTGCAGGATCAGTTCCGTGTGACCACCCGCACCGAGCGTCCCGTCGACGAAGACGGCACCGGCGCCGTCGGTCGACCGACGTGTCAGGGACGGGGTGACGAGTTCCAGCATGCGGTGCGCCATCACGGGGACGTGCCCGTGCTCGCCGGAGATGGTCATGTGGTGCACCCTTTCGCGGCGGCCACGGGGGTCGAGGCGAGCGGTGAGACCGGGTCCCCGCCCGAGTCCGCACCTGGCGCTGGGGAAGTGCGTCAGGGTCGGATCGGGCGAAGGCCTGGTGTCGCCGTTCGGGGTCGCGGTGCGTCCCGCCGTCGTCTCCGGTGGCGGGACCGTGGTCACAGGATCGTTCCGAGTGCCGGGTTGTCGCCGCGCGAGTAGCTCTCCTCGTGCTGCGACCGATAGGAGTCCCAGGACTGCGCGTCCCAGACCTCCACGTTGTCGAAGTTGCCGATCACGGTGCACACCTTCGACAGGCCGGCGTAGCGCCGGTGATCCGCCGACAGGGTGATGCGCCCCTGTGCGTCGGGGACCATCTCCTCCGTGCTCGACATGAGGGTGCGCTGGAACATGCGCGCCTTCTCGTCGACCTTGGACGCCGCCGCTGCCCGCAGCGCGATCTCCTCGAACTTCTCCGGGGAGTAGATCGTGAGGCACCGGTCCTGACCGTGTGTCACCAACATCCCTCCCGCCAGCTGTTCGCGGAACTTCGCGGGGAGCGTCAAGCGCCCCTTCTCGTCCAACTTGTGCGTGTGGGTGCCGACGAACACGTCCGCGACACCTCCCGCCGGTGGAGGAGGAAGTCCGGCACTCCCTGCCTCCGCGGGCCACATTACCCCACTTCCCCCCACTTGCCACCCCCCTGAGGCGACAACCCTCCCATCGGATGGGCTACAGGGTGTCTGAACTGGGCAGATACCGGTGGGGCGTCGAGATCGACCGGTCGGGGTACGGGCATGTCCTCCCCCGCGGATTCCCCAGGTCACGGCGGCCGAAGTCCCACCCGGGGCCCATGGGGGCGCCGATGTGGGTGGAAGTGGGGGATCAGGGGGCGGGCGTCATCCGTACGCCCTCGCCAGACCGGGCGGGCGCGGGCGAAGACGGGCGCACAGACGACGAAGCCGCGTACCCGATCGGGTACGCGGCTGATGTCGTGCGTCAGATCTGTCCGGCAGCGGCCGGACGGGGACTACTCCTGCTCGAACCGACGGTTGAAGCGGTCCTCCATGCGTTCGCTGAACGACCGGTTCGACCGACCGCGTCCGCCCCGGCGGCTGCCGCCCGAGCCGGCGTCGCCCGCGGGACCGGGCTCGCTCGACGACCCGACGCCCCAGAGGGCGAGGAGACCGGCACCGAACATGACCAGGAATCCGATGAGGCTGAGGATCGGGAACCCCCCGACGGTGACGTCGACGACGACCCCGCCGATGAGGAGGGCCAGTCCGACCACGAAGACCACAGCGGCCTGCAACCGACGACGCGCCGCCGATCCCCCGAACCGCCGACGACGGACGTTCGAGGCGAACTTCGGGTCTTCGGCGTAGAGCGCGTTCTCGATCTGTTCGAGCATCCGCTGCTCGTGCTCCGAGAGTGGCACCGCCCCTCCTAACAGCACTCGATCCGGTGACCGGATCCGTTGTGAGTCGTCTGGCCCGTCTGAGGTGTCCGAGCGGCTCGGGCCCGCGTCACGGGCCTGTTCGCCAATAGTACGAGGTGTTCGCCGAACCGACCACCATTACCCGGGGGACACATGGCGATGTCTCACGCGGTCCGTACATCGGGTCGCGACCACCGCTGCGGTGCGACATCGCCATGGGCACAGTCCTCGACGAGCGCCTCGACGTCGGCGAGGAAATCGGCGACGGCGGTGCGGGTGGCGAGGACGGTCGACCGCGGCACGTCGTGTGTGATGCCGAGCTCGATGTCGCTCCGCAGGCGCGACAGGCCGGCGAAGTAGGTCGCCCAGTGGGTGAAGGCGGGGACGCTGCGGGGCAACCGTGCCCATGCGCTCAGCGAGCCCCGCGGCCGACCGGTCGTCTCGCCCAGGGCGAGGGCCGCGCCCGCCGCGCGGAGCGCTGCGAGGTACAGGCCACGGACCTGCTCGGTGGTGTCATCGACATCGGTGGCGTGCACGGCCATCGTGTCCGCCCGGACCAGGAGGTCACGCGCTCTCGACATCGCCCTCGGATCAGGTGTGGACCGTCGCGTGGTCATCGCACTCCCCTCTCCTGGCTGTCGTCTGTCCTGTTCAACACCGCCGCGGTGCCGAGCGTTCCGTCGATCCGTCGTCTGTCGTCGTCGATGTCAGTGATACCGGCCACCTCCGACAACCTCGGCAGGGACGAGGACCGGTCTCCGGAGTCGGATGCCGGACCGGCCCGGCGGTAGACGCTTCCCTCGTCCGACCGCCGGGCCGACCGGAGGTCGCCGGGTGGAAGTCACTCGTCGCGGAGGTTGAGTACTCGAACACCCGTTCGACCTATTCAATATAACCACCCCCCGCGACGGTCTCAAGAGGAGGCGGAACACCTGTGCCGGTGCGATTCGTCGAGCTCTCGGTCGCGGACCTGGACTCCTGGCTGTCCCCCGCGCTCGACATCTACGTCGCCGCCATGGGATACCCCCGCGGGACCCAGGCGCACCGTGCCCCGCTGTGGACCGAACACACCCGCCGACCCGGCTGGCAGGCGGTGGGCGCACTCGACACCGACGACCGGACGGGCCGCGAGCACCTCGTGGGCATCGGTTACGGCTATCGGGGCGCGCCGGACCAGTGGTGGAACCAGCAGCTGTGCATCGGACTGCGACAGGCCGGGTTCACGGCCCCGCAGATCACCGAGATCACCCGCGACTACTTCGAGCTGACCGAGCTCCACATCGACCCCGCCCGGCAGGGGTCGGGGCTGGGTCACCGTCTGCTCACCCGGTTGCTCGCCGACCGCCTCGAGAGCTCCGTCCTGCTGTCGACCCCGGAGGTCGCGGCCGACGACAACCGCGCCTGGCGGCTCTACCGTCGACTCGGGTTCGACGACCTGCTCCGACACTTCAGCTTCACCGGTGATCCGCGCCCGTTCGCCGTGCTCGGACGTCGCCTCCCGCTGCGCCCATCGGGCCGTTGACCCCGGCCGGTCGTGACGACCGGCACCATGGGGGTATGACAACTCACGACGTCGTCGTCGTCGGCGCGGGACACAACGGGCTCGTCGCGGCAGCCCTCCTCGCGCGATCGGGGCTCGACGTCGTCGTCGTCGAGCGGGACACCGTCCCCGGCGGCGCTGTCTCGACCGTCGAGCGGTTCCCCGGGTACAAGGTCGACCGCGGCTCCAGTGCGCACATCATGATCCGCCACACCGGCCTCGTGGAGAGGCTCGGACTCGACCGCCACGGGCTGCGCTACGTCGACTGCGACCCGTGGGCGTTCGCCCCCGCGGTCGGTGACTCCCCCGCGATCGTCTTCCGGGTCGACCTCGACGCGACGTGTGCGTCCATCGAGGCGTCGTGCGGCGCGAGGGACGCCCAGGCCTACCGCGAGTTCGTCGGCGTCTGGGGGCCGCGCTCCGCCGCGGTGATGCGCATGTTCGGCGCACGGCCCGCGCCGGCGACGTTCGTGCGCGCCTTCTGGGGCATGCCCACCCGCGACGGGAAGTCCGGGCGCACGGCGGGCCCCGAGCTGGCGCAGGAGTTCCTGCGGTCCGGCGACGCCCTGCTCGACAGCTGGTTCTCGTCCGAGCGGCTCAAGGCCGCCCTCGCGTGGTTCGGCGCCCAGTCCGGGCCGCCGATGAGCGAGCCCGGCACCGCACCGATGGTGGGGATGGCCGCGCTGATGCACAGCGGGCCACCCGGGCGCGCGATCGGCGGCAGCGGCGCGCTGACCACCGCGTTGATCTCGTCCCTCGAATCCGACGGCGGCCGCGTGGCCCTCGGTGACGCGGCGGTGGCGATCGCGCGCGCCGGGGACAAGTGGGCCGTGCGGACCGCGGCCGGGGTCGAGTTCACCGCCGGTCAGGTCATCGCCGCGTGCCACATCCTCACCACGCTCGACATGCTCGGCGAGGGTGGTCCGGACCGATCGACCATCGACCGGTGGCGCGCACGCATCGACGTGGGACCCGGTGTGGGCAGCGCGATCCGCGTCGGTACCACCGCACTGCCGGAGTACGCGGGGCTGCCCGCCGGACTCCCCGCCCACGGGGTGCACTCCGGCCTCGGTCTCATGGTCACCGACCGTGGCCACCTCGCCCGCGCCCACGGCGACGCACGCGCCGGCGATCTGCCGCGGCGACCGGTGGTGCTGCCGATGGGCTTCTCGGCCATCGACCCGTCGTTGGCGCCGCCGGATCGCCACATGCTCACCATCTGGACGCAGTGGCACCCCTACCGCCTCTCCGGCGGACGCACGTGGGAGTCGGTGCGGGAGGAGGCCACCGACGCCGTCGTCGCCGAGATGGACTCGTGGGCGCCGGGTTTCGCCGACAGCATCGAGCACGTGTACGCCCAGACGCCCGACCGGCTCGAGTCGGAACTGGGTCTGGTGGGCGGCAACGTGATGCACGTCGACATGTCCGCCGACCAGATGTTCACCTTCCGTCCCCACCCCGACCTCGGCGGACACACCGTGCCCGGCACGCAGGGGCTGTTCCTCGCGGGTGCGTCGACGCACCCGGGCGGCGGTGTCTCGGGCCTCTCGGGATCGATCGCCGCGCAGGCCGTCCTCTCGGCGCGGACGCGACCGGTCGAGCGCGTGCAGTCGGTCATCGCGGGCGCGTGGTCGGGGCTGCGGGAGTCCGTGGGAGGGCGACGGTGACCCGGACGGTGGCGGTGGCGGCACAGCGGCACAGCGGCGTCCTGATACCTGTCGCCGTGGCCGCCGTCTGCGTCTCCATCGCGGCCCAGGTCGCGTACCCGCTCGCCGGCCCGGGGGTGCGGGACACCGTCACGGTCCTGGTCCTGGCGGCCGCCGTGGTCGCGATGGCCGCCGACGTCCTGGTCACCCTCGGCACCCGGCGCGGTCTCGTGGTCGTCGTCGGCATCCCGGTGCTCGCGTTCGCCGCGGAGTGGTCGGGCACGCACACCGGGTTCCCGTTCGGCACCTACGCCTACGCCGGTGACCGTCTCCCGCCCTACATCGCCGGGGTCCCGGTGTGGATCAGCGCCGCCTGGCTCATCGGCGTGTGGGCGGTGTGGCGGGTCGCCGCTCTGGTGGTCCCCGACCGCGCGGTCCCCCGGGTCGCCCTGGCCACGGTCGGCCTCCTCGGATGGGATCTCTACCTCGACCCCCAGATGGTCGCGGACGGCCTGTGGGCCTGGAGCAGCACCGACGCGGGACTGCCCGGGATGGCGCAGATCCCGCTGACGAACTTCGCCGGATGGGCGTTGGTCGGCGTGGTCGCGATGACCGTCATCGAGCTGTGCCGTGCATCCCCGGGAGCCCCCGACGCACCGCGGACGGTCCCCCTCGTCCCGATGATCTGGGTCGTGTGGACCTGGGTCGGCTCCGCCTTCGCGCAGGCCTTCCTCCTGCACGACGGGACCCTGCGCTCGGGCCTCGGCTACGGCGCCGTGGTCATGGGTGTGCTCGCCGTACCCGCGCTGGTCGTGGCGGCGCGTCCGCGACGACGGGCGGTCCGAGCTGGCACCATGTCCGCGTGACGTCCCCGCGAACCCCCGCCGTCCACCGCGGTCCCCGCATGCTGCGTGTCGCTCTCGCCCTGCTCCTGCTGCTGGCCGCCTCGTCGGCGCTCACCTCGTGCATGCAGTCCTCGGAGTACGTCGGCGACCGTCTGTGGGGCGGGATGGTGGTGGCCCAGAAGTCGTCCGGCGACGCCAACGGCGCCACCGGCGCCTCGTCGGGGGCCCCGCGCATCGAGGTCCCGCAGTCGATGGCGGGCAACGTCGTCGCCGAGGACTACGACTCCGACGGGTTCCGCGGGACCCGGATCACCTACAGCGCACTGCCGCTCGGACAGTTCAACCAACTCGGGGACCTGCTGCTCGAGGCGTACCCCAACTCGTCGGTGAGCATGCAGCTCACCACCAAACGCAACGGCGACGTGGTGCGGATGCGCGGCTCGGCCGACCTCACCGCGCTGGCGTCCGGCCGGGACCTGGTGACACTGAGCGTGCGCTTCGCCGGTCCGATCTCGGCCACCAACGGCAAACAGTCCGCCGACGACACCGTCACCTGGACGCCGCAGATCGGCGCCACGAGCGACCTCGCGGCCGAGGCCGACTACCCCGACCCGGGTACGGCCGCCTTCGGTGACTGGACCTGGTTGCTGGTCGGGCTGACCCTCGCCGTCGTCCTCATCGTCGGCGCCGTCGCCTACCTCACCCGGGACACCAGCCCCCGGGTGACCACGACGCCGCCGAACAGCTGAGAACCGGACACCCCGAACCGGTGAGCGTCGGTGCACGCCGCGCGGGACCACCGCCGTGGCCGGTCACGCTGGTGGGCGTGCAACTGGTCCTCGCGGCCGTGAACCGTCTGACCGTGCCCGGCCTGTCGCCCCGGTCGCCGTCCGCGCCGCCGGTCGACACCCCGATCACCGTGTGCGTTCCTGCCCGCGACGAGGCCGACCACATCGCCGACATCGTCGGGGACCTGCGCGCGCAACGCGGCCTCACCTCGCTGCGGGTGGTCGTCCTCGACGACGGCTCGACGGACGGCACCGGTCACCTCGCGCGGACCGCCGCGGGCGGCGACCCCCGCGTCACGGTCATCGACGGCGCGGCGCCGCAGGCCGGCGGGGAACCGCCCGCAGGCTGGACCGGGAAGGCGTGGGCGATCGACCGGATGACGCGCGGCCGGATCGTCGACCCGCCGGCGCCGGGCCTCCTGGTCCTCGTCGACGCCGACGTCCGGATGACCCCGGACGCGATCGCCGCCGCCGTCGACCTGTTCGCGGCGGAGCGGCGCCGACGTCCGGGCGGACGCGACGTCGGGTTGCTCAGCCTCTGGCCGCGGCAGGACACCGGGTCGGTCGCCGAGGCCGTCATGCAGCCGCTGCCGTGTTGGTCGTGGTTCACCACGGTGCCCATACGGCTCAGCGAGCGGCGGCCCACGGCGGCCACCGCGTTGGCCAACGGTCAGTTCCTGCTGCTGCCCACCGACGTCCACCGGATCATCGGCGGACACCGCAGCGTGGCCGGAGCCGCCGCCGACGACATCGCGCTCGCCCGCGTGGTCCGGGACGCCGGCCTGGCGTCGGTGATCCGCCTCGGCCGCGGCGAGGTGACCTGCCGCATGTACTCCGACGCGCGATCACTCGCCGGCGGGTACCTCCGCTGGTTGGGGACGGAGTTCGGTACACCCGCGGCACTCGCCGCGGTCGTGGCCACGGGGTTCGCACAGGCGACCCCGACGGTGCGCGTGCTGTCGCGACCCCACCACCGGACCGCGTGGGCGTTGCTGGCCGCCACCGTCACGACCCGACTGCTCACCCGCTCGGCGGAGAGCGGACGACTGACGACCGGCGACGTCGCGTCCGCGGTGGTGCACGGTCCCGCGGTCACCGCCGCGGTCGGACTGGTCCTGGAGTCGGTGCGGCGCACCCGGACCGACGGCCTGCGATGGAAGGGCCGATCGCTGCGCGCCTAGGTGTCCCCCGAGGGGGCCGAGGCGCTTCGTGCTCGGTGGGTCGGGCCGTGGGATCAGGAGACGAGCGCGTCCATGCCCAGTCGCTGCAGCACCTCGCCGGTCGCGCGGGCGAAGTTCAGGCTGCAGAAGTGCAGGCAGGGCGCGCCCTCGGAGATGAGCCGTTCGGCGATCTCGGTGGCGATGTCGATGCCGACCGCGCGGATCGCCTCACGGTTGGCCTCCTCGTCGTTACCGGCCGCCCGGGTCAGACGCTCGTCGAAGTCGCCGGGGAGCTGCGACCCCGACAGCTCGAGCATCCGACGCACCGACGCCAGCGACGTGATCGGCATCAGCCCCGGGATGATCGGCTTCGCGCCCTGCTCGGGGTCGGCGGCGACCACACGGTCGCGCAGACGCAGGTAGTCGTCGACGTCGAAGAACATCTGCGTGATCGAGTACTCCGCGCCCGCACGCAGTTTCGCCACGAGGTTGCGCGTGTCCTCCTCGAGGTCGGGCGCGCGGTAGTGCCCCTCGGGGAACGACGCCACACCCACCTCGAACTCGCCCAGTTCGTCGACGAGACGGACGAGTTCCTCGGCATACTCCACACCCTGCGGGTGCTTCTCCCAGTCGCCCAGCGGGTTGCCGGGCGGGTCCCCCCGGAGCGCCAGGATGTTGGTGATGCCCTGGTCGGCGTACGAGCCGACGAGGGCGCGCAACTCCTCGATGCTGTGGTTCACGGCGGTCAGGTGCGCCACCGTCGTCAGGGTCGTCTCACGCGCCAGCTGTCCGGCGATGCGGACGGTGCGGTCGCGGGTGGTCCCGCCGGCGCCGTAGGTCAGTGAGACGAACGCGGGACGCAGCTGCTCGAAGATCCGCACGGCGCGCCACAGTCGGTCCTCGGCGGCCGGGTCCTTCGGCGGGAAGAACTCGACGGAGAACGGCACCGGTCCGGCGTGCGGCGCGGCCAGACGTGCGATGACGTTCTGCTGAGCGGTCGGAGATGTCACGCGTCCGATGATAGAGGCCACCCCCGTCCGCCAGCTCGGTCACGCCCGCGGCGTGATCGCCGTCGCACGGGATGGCGCACGCGCGTCGGTACCATCGAAGCGTGCTCCCGGCCACCATCGACGACGTCCCCGCCGCCGTCCACGGTCTGCTGGCGGACGTGTTCGCCGAACGGCGGACCGCGACGTCCGTCGTCGCCGACCGCATCGCCGATCTCACCGACCTCGTGGGCGACTTCGTCCTCGGCGGCGGCAAGCGGGTCCGGCCGACGTTCGCCTGGGCCGGTTTCCGCCTCGCCGGCGGGCGGTGCGACGACGCCCACGCCGACGCGGCCTTCCGTGTCTGCGCCGCCCTGGAGCTGATCCAGGCCTGCGCCCTGATCCACGACGACATCATGGACCGGTCCGACACCCGACGCGGACGGCCGACCGTCCACCGCGCCGTCGCCGCCCGTCACCGCGAGAACGGCTGGCTGGGCGATCCCGACCACTTCGGCGTGTCCACCGCGATCCTCCTGGGCGATCTCGCGTTGAGCTGGGCCGACGACATGCTCGCCCAGGCCCCCCTCGAGGGCACCGTCCGCGACGGCGTGGTGTCGGTGTGGACGGCGATGCGGACCGAGGTGCTCGCCGGACAGATGCTCGACGTCGTCACCGAGGCGGCCGCCGACGAGTCCGTCGACGCCGCCTACCGCGTGATGCGCTTCAAGACCGCGGGCTACACGGTGGCCCGTCCGCTGCAGCTCGGGGCGTGTCTCGCGGGAGCGCCCGCCGAGGTCGTCGAGACCCTCGGCCGCATCGGCGACGGGTTGGGGATCGCGTTCCAGCTCCGCGACGACATGCTCGGTGTCTTCGGCGACCCCGCCGTCACCGGCAAGCCCTCCGGCGACGACCTCGTCGCGGGCAAGCGGACCGCGTTGCTCGCCGTCGCCCTGCGCCGCTCCGACACCGACGATCCCGAGGCGGCGCGGCGTCTGCGGTCCCTCGTCGGCCGCCCGCTCGGCGACGACGAACTCGACGCGGCGCGGCGCATCCTCGTCGACAGCGGGGCGGCCGCCGAGATCGAGACCGAGATCGAGGTCCTCGTCGACGACTCGTTGGCCGTCCTCGACGCCCTCGACGCACCCTCCGATGCGCGTGCAGACCTCGCCGCCGTCGCCCACGCCCTCACCAGGAGGCGCTCATGAGTCCTCGTCGCGTCCCCGGTCCCGTCGGCCACGTCGTGGTCGTCGGCGCCGGGCTGTCGGGCCTCGCGGCGGCCCTGCACCTCCGCGGAGCCGGGCACGAGGTGACCGTCGTGGAGTCGGCGGCGTCGCCCGGTGGTCGCGTGCGGACCGAGGTCATCGACGGGATCCCGTTCGACACCGGTGCGTCGGTCCTGACCATGCCGGGTCTGATCGTGCGTCCGATGACCGCCGTCGGCGTCGACGCCGACGAGGCGCTGCGTCGTCTGGACCTGCGTCCGCTCGACCCGACCTACCACATGCGCTACGCCGACGGCGTCGAGTTCGCCGTCCGCCGCGACTTCGAGGACCGGGTGGAGGGCATCGCGGCCACGTTCGGGGCCGAGTCCGCCGACGGGTACCGCAGGTACGACGCGTGGCTGCGGCGCCTCTACGAGGTCGAGTTCGACCGGTTCATGGACCGCAACACCGACGGCATCCTCGACTACGTCGCCACCGCGGAGATGCGGTCGGGCGTCAAGGATCTTTTGACGATGGGCGCCGTCCGCCGACTCACCGCCGCCGTGGACCGCTTCGTCCACGACGAGCGACTGCAGCGCGCGGTCACGTTCCAGGCGCTCTACGCCGGGGTGCCGCCGAGCCAGGCGCCGGCGATCTACGCCGTGATCGCCCACATGGACGTCGGTCTCGGCGTCGACTACCCGATCGGCGGCATGGGGCGGGTGGGTGCGGTGATGGCCCAGGCCCTCACCGACGCCGGCGGTCGCGTCCACTACGGCGAACCCGTGACCTCGGTGCGTTTCTCCGGCCAGGGGTCCGCCCGTCGGGCCGTCGCCGTGGTGACCGACGGCGGCGAGATCGCCTGCGACGCCGTCGTCGTCACCACCGACACCCCCGTCACCCGGCGCATCCTCGGCGACACCGCCCGCCGACGGTCGGTGCGGCACTCGCCGAGCGCGGTCGTCGCCCACATCACCGTCGACCGTCACATCACCGCGTCCTGGCCGGGTGGGCACCACACCATCGACTTCGGTGCCGCCTGGACGGACACCTTCCGCCAACTCACCGCCCGGCGCGGTTCGCTGATGAGCGACCCGTCACTGCTGATGAACCGGCCGGCCGTCACCGACCCGGACCACTTCGTCACCGACGGGGCCGAGTCGGTCTCGGTGTTGGCGCCGTGCCCCAACCTCGACTCCGCCGACCTCGCCTGGGATGCGCTCGCCGCCCCCTACGTCGCCGAGTACCTCGGCGTGTTGGAGGACCGCGGGTACAAGGGCATCTCCGAGGCCACGGTCCATCGCATCGACCACCCCGGCACCTGGGCCGCCGACGGCATGTCCGCCGGCACACCCTTCGCCGCGGCCCACACCCTCGGCCAGACCGGTCCGCTGCGCACACCCAACCTGTGGCGCGACGCGCAGAACGTGGTCCTCGCCGGCAGCAGCACGGTGCCCGGCGTCGGGATCCCACCGGTGCTGGTGTCCGGTCGCCTGGCGGCCGAGCGGATCACGGGCTGAGCCGGGTCGTCGTGGGGCGCCCGCGCCGCGCGGCGACCATCGCCGGCGGCGATACGATCGCCGCTGTGCCAGCAGACGTCGATCCCCGTCCGGATCTCGACGTCTCCGCCTCCCGCGACAGGCCGCTGCCGTCGACCGCGGTGATCGTGCTCGGCGTGGTCGGTTCCGTGTGCGTCATGCTCGGCAGCGCGGGCGTCGGCGACCTCCCCCGGGCGCAGACCTGGTTGCAGGACGTCGGTATGGCCTGGGTCGGCTACGGCCACGGCAAGTCGGTGTCGTCGCTGCTGTTCTGGGGCGGCGTGGCCGCGCTGGTCGTCGCCTGGGTCGCGGTGGGACGCCACATCATCACGCGCACGGGGCCGGTGGCAGGCGAGCTCCGCCGCCTGCGCTGGGCGGCCGTGGGGTGGACCGCGCCGTTGCTGCTGGCCGTACCCGTCTACAGCCGCGACGTCTACGCCTATCTCGCCCAGGGGGCGTTGTTGCGGGACGGCCTGAACCCCTACGTCGACGGCCCCGCGACCTCCCCCGGCCCCCTCCTGGACTCGATGGCACAGGTGTGGGCGACCACCACCGCGCCCTACGGCCCGTTGTTCATGACCGTCACCCGGTGGGTCACCGAGCTCACCGGCGACAACCCGATCACCGGGGTCCTCGCCATGCGCGCGGTGATGCTGCCGGGATGGGCGCTCGCCATCTGGGCCGTCCCCCGCCTGGCCGCGGCACTCGGCCGCGACCCGCGCATCGCCCTGTGGCTCGCGGTGCTCAACCCGATGCTGCTGATCCACCTGGTCGGCGGCCCCCATGTCGAGATGCTCCTGGCCGGGCTGCTCGTCACCGGCGTGCTGCTCGTGCTGCTCCGACGACACGTGGCCGGCACCGTGGTCCTCGCGCTGGCCGTCGCGGTGAAGATCACCGCGGGTGTGGCGGTGCCGTTCGTGCTGTGGATCTGGTGGGCCCACGCCCGCGAGCGCGGCCCGATCTCCCGGCGATCGGTGGCCGGGATCCTCGCCGCGATCGTCGGGATCACCCTGGCCGTGTTCGCCGTGTTCACGGTCGTGGTCGGGCACGGACTCGGGTGGCTGGCCGGTCTCGGCTACGCCGACCGCATCATCAACTGGCTGACCATCCCGACGGCGATCGCGCACCTCGCGACGCTGGTCGCGGCACCCTTCGCCGCGGTGCCGTTGCCGGGCGTGCTCGCCGTGACCCGGTTCGTCGGCGCCGTGGTGCTCGCCGTGACGCTGGTCGTCGTGTGGTGGCGCAGTCGCCCCGCCCCGGGTGGTGGCGGCGACGGCGCCGACGACGTGCGCCGCGCGGTGGTGGGTGTCGCCGTCGCGATGACGGCGGTGCTCCTGCTCGAACCGTCGACGCTCCCCTGGTACTACAGCTGGGCGCTGGTGGTGGCCGGTGCCGCGGCGATCGGTCGTCGCGGTCTGGCCGGGGTCGCCGCCGCGTGCGTGTATCTGCTCCTGGTGTTCCAGCCGGACGACTCGATCCTGCTGTACGAGCCGGTCAGCGCGCTGCTCGCCCTCGTCCCGGCGGCGGTGGTCGCCGTCGCGCTGCTGCGCACCGCCCCCGCACCGACCACCCCAGCACCGACCGCCCCCGCACCGACCCCCACGGAGGCCTCATCGTGACCCCCACCCCCGTCGACCGCACCCCTGTCGACCCCACCGCAGTCGATGTCGTCGACGACCTGCATCCGGACGACCGCGTCCGCGTGGAACGCGGGTACGCGGTCGCCGAACGCGTCACCGCGGAGCACGGGCGCACCTACCACCTCGGGACGCGACTGCTTCCCGAGCACCGTCGACGGGCCGTCTATGCGCTGTACGGCTTCGCGCGCCTCGTCGACGACGTCGTCGACGTCGACCCCGATTCCGCCGTCACCGACGGCGTCGTCGACCCGGGCACGTCGATCTGGTCGTCCCCCGACGCCGATCCGCTCGACCCGACCACCGTCGTGAACGCCCTCGACGACAGCCTCCGTCGTGCGCTGTCCGCACGACGATCGCCCGGAACCCGACTCCCCGTCGACGCCGACGACCGGATCCTCGCCCTCGCCGACACGATCGTCGGCTTCGACATCCCCGAGGACCACTTCTCGGCGTTCATGGTGTCCATGCGCATGGACCTCCCCGGCGACCCGCTGTTCCGCGACCGCTACGCCACCTTCGACGACCTCGACGTCTACATGTACGGATCGGCGTCGGTGATCGGGCTGCAGATGGTCCCGATCCTCGGCTCGAGCGACCCCGAGGCGGCGCTCCCGCTCGCCGCAGCGCTCGGTGAGGCGTTCCAGCTCACCAACTTCATCCGCGACGTCGGCGAGGACCTCGACCGGGACCGGATCTACCTGCCCACCGACGAGCTCGCGGCGTTCGGCGTCGACGAGGAGATGCTGCGCGACGCCCGCCGCAGCGGGATCAGCCCGCCGTCGCTGCAACGGGCGCTGGCGCACTGCATCGCCGTGACCCGGGCGCGGTATCGCGTCGCCGAGCCCGGCATCGCCTTGCTGGACCGTCGCAGCCGACCCGCGATCCGTGCGGCGTTCGAGCTGTACCGCGACATCCTCGAGGAGATCGAGGCGGCGGACCACCACATCCTCGGTCGTCGCGTCGCGGTCGGGACCCCGCGGCGGGCCCGCCGCGCGATGGGTGCCGTGGTCCGCGGGGGCTAGCGTCCGGCGACCGCGGTGCGGATGAAGGACCGCAGGGTCTCGACCGCCACCACGAGTTCCGTTCTCCGCGTGGCCGGTCGGCCGGCGGCGGGGACATACCGGAGCCCCGCCCGCAGATAGGTGTTGTGCGGCGAACCCGTGGGGTCGGCGGTCGGACCGAGGTCACAGACCGGGTCGCCCCCGTGGCACAGGGACCATCGCGTGACACCCGGGAGCCGGTAGAAGGAGTCGATGCCGACGGTGTCGATCCCGGAGACCGCTGCCCCGGCGTCGGTGCGCCACACGCCGATCCCCCGCGAACCCGCACCGACGACACCGTCTGCGCCGGGCAGCTGGAACGGGTCACCGAAGGTCATCACCGCCCGCACCACTGCCCGCGCCGCCAGCCGACGAGCGGCCTCGCGCACCACCGCGGCACCCTGCGAGTAGCCGACCAGGACAGCGCGGGGGCGACACCCCGGCCCACCCGCGCGAGCGACCGCGTCGTACCGCGCGGTCACCGCCGACACCCCCGAGGCGATCGACGCCCCGAATCCGCGCGTGGCCGCGCCCTCGGGCACGGAGACGGCGCGATACCCCGGGCCGGTGCTGACCACCGGGACCGCGGCGATGTCCGCGGCACCGCCGTAGGTTGCCGTCAGCAGCATCGACAGCAACGGTCCCTCGAGGCCGTCGGTGGTCGAGCGCCCGTATCGCTGCGGCGCGACCGCGGGATCACCGCTGCCCCGCGCCGGGATCACCACCGCTGCCGGACACGTCGCGCCTGCGACGCGTACCGGCGGCGCGGTGTGCGCCCCCGCGGCCGTCACCGACATCGTCGGACCCACGACGATCGCCGCACAGATCACCATGGCTCGCGCCACCCCCGTCACCATGAGGACGATGATGCACCGCCGACCCGCGGTGTGCGCGCCGACGAGCGCCCGCCCCGGGTGCCGCCGACGACGCCTCAGAAGGCGAGAGCCTGGGCGCGCCTGATCATCTCGCGGGCGGAGTGTCCGTGCAGCGCCCGGGCCGGGTACTCCCCGAGGTCGTCCTGGGTGGTGAACAACCACGCCATCGCCTCGTAACGCGAGAACCCGCCGTCGAGGAGCACGTCGACGAGTCCGGTGAGGTGCTTGGCGATGCCCTCGTCGTCGAAGAACACCTCGGGGACCATCGGCTCGCCGCCGCGCGAGATCGCCAGCAGGTGATGGTCGGCGATGAGGGTGCGCGTACGACCGATCGACACGCCGAGTCGGCGCGAGACGTCGGACAGGTCGAGCACGGGTTCGTCGGCGGGCAGGACATCGTCCGTCAGGGGCAAGGAGACCACCGCCGTACGATACCCACCCCTCACGGGCGGCTCGTCGAGGAGCGGTAGCGGCGACGATAGGCTGGGCCCGATGATCGTCGGCGTCACGCTGCGTCTCCGACGCACCGGAGGAGATGAGGGGGCACGAGGTGAGCACCGCGCGTGACGTCCTCCTCGGCGCTGCGCTCGACGGCCGCTACCGCATCGACGCGCTGATCGCGCGCGGTGGCATGAGCGGGGTGTACCTCGGCGTCGACCTCCGTCTCGACCGACCGGTCGCGGTGAAGGTGATGGATCCCCGCTACAGCGCCGACCCGCGCTTCCTCGCCCGGTTGGAGTTCGAGGCGCGTTCGGTGGCCCGGCTGAAGGACCCCGGGCTGGTGCCTGTGTACGACCAGGGTGTCGACGGCGAGTGGGCGTTCCTCGTGATGGAACTCGTCGAGGGCGGCACCCTGCGCGAGCTCCTCGCCGAGCGGGGTCCCATGCCGCCGCACGCCGCGACGGCCGTGGGGATGCCGGTGCTGGGCGGACTGGGTGCGGCGCACGCGCACGGTCTCGTCCACCGCGACGTGAAGCCCGAGAACGTCCTCATCTCCGACGCCGGCGAGGTCAAGGTCGTCGACTTCGGGCTCGTGCGCGCGATCGCCGCGGCCGGCATCACCAGCGACAGCGTCATCCTGGGGACCGCCGCCTACCTGTCACCGGAACAGGTCGAGTCCGCCGACGCCGACGCCCGCAGCGACATCTACTCGTTCGGCATCCTGCTCTACGAGATGCTCACCGGCAGCACGCCCTTCCGCGGCGACACCCCGCTGGCACTGGCCTACGCACGACTGCGCGGCGACGTCCCGCCGCCGAGTCGGGTGATCCGGGGTGTGCCACGTGCCTTCGACGAGCTCGTCCTCACCGCCACGGCCCGGGACCCGGCGGATCGGTTCGCCGACGGCGACGACATGCTCGACGCGCTGACCGAGGTCGCCGGCCGGCTGCGGTTGCCGCCGTTCACCGTCCCGGCACCCCGCGTGTCGGCCGAACGCGCCACGGCACTCGCCCGCCGCGTGGCCGCCGCCCGTCCCGACGCCACCGCCCGTCCCGATCCCGATCCCGCCGATGCGCACGACGAGGACCGTCGGCGCGCGACGCGGATGATGGGGGCCGACGGCGACGCGCAGCACACCCGACTGGATCGACGGGTCGACGCCGACGAGATGCACGACGAGCTCGACGACGACCCGTGGGACCACCACGGCGTTCCCGACGATCGTGCCCTCGGCGATCGTCCACGCCCGGCGCTGCTGGCCGCGGCGGACGCCGAGATCGGTCGGCGCAGACGCGGTCGTCGCCGGGGGTGGGTGATGACGGCGGTGATCCTCGTGCTGGCGATCACGCTCGCCGCGCTGGGGTGGTGGCTCGGGGTCACCGTCGCGGGCGCGCAGCCCACGGCACCCGGCTCTGTCGCGGCCGTGTCGACCGTGGCGCAGATCGTCAGCCTCCCGGCCGACTGACCCGGGACGAGGGCCCGGCAGCTGTCAGCTGTCAGCCGCGCAGCATCTCCGCGACGAGGAACGCCAGTTCCAGCGACTGCTGGGTGTTCAGGCGCGGATCGCAGGCGGTCTCGTACCGACCGGCGAGATCCATGTCGGAGATGTCCTGTGCCCCACCGAGACATTCGGTGACGTCCTCGCCGGTCAGCTCGATGTGCACACCACCGGGGTGGGTCCCGAGAGCACGGTGCACCTCGAAGAACCCCTGCACCTCGTCGACGATGCGGTCGAAGTGACGGGTCTTGAACCCCGTCGACGACTCGTGGGTGTTGCCGTGCATCGGGTCGCACTGCCAGATCACCTTGTGCCCGGTGGCCTCGACGGCGGAGACGATCGGCGGGAGGACGCTGCGCACGTTGCCGTTGCCCATGCGCGCCACCAGGGTCAGGCGGCCGTCGACCTTCTTCGGGTCGAGACGGCGCACGTACTCGACAGCCTGCTCGGGCGTCGTCGTCGGCCCGATCTTCACACCGATCGGGTTGTTGATCAGCTCGGCCAGGGCGATGTGCGCGCCGTCGAGGTCGCGGGTGCGCTCCCCGATCCACAGGAAGTGCGCCGAGAGGTCGTAGAGGACCGGGTCACCGTCGGGATCGCGGGGGTCGTCGGCGAGACGCAGGAGTCCGCGTTCGTAGTCGAGGACGAGAGCCTCGTGCGAGGCGTAGATGTTCGCCGACTCGAGGTTGCTGTCGCGCACCTCGCAGGCGTCCATGAAGCGTAGCGCGCGGTCGATCTCGGAGGCCAGGGCCTCGTAGCGCGCACCGGCCCGCGAGGTCCGCACGAACTCCCGGTTCCAGTCGTGCACGCGGTGCAGGTCGGCGAGGCCGGCCCCGGTGAGCGCGCGCACCAGGTTCATCGCGGCGCTGGCGTTGGCGTAGGCACGCACCAGTCGTGACGGGTCGTGGATGCGGGCGGCCTCCTCGGCCGGGAACCCGTTCACCATGTCGCCGCGGTAGGACGTCAGGCCGAGCGCGTCGGTGTTCGACGACCGCGGCTTGGCGTACTGACCCGCGATCCGGGCCACCTTCACGACGGGGAGGCTCGCGCCGTAGGTGAGCACGACCGCCATCTGCAACAGGGTGCGGATGTTGCCCTTGATGTGGGGTTCGGTGTTCGCGACGAAGGTCTCGGCGCAGTCGCCGCCCTGCAGGAGGAACGCCTCGCCGCGCGCGACCTTGGCGAGGTTGTCGGAGAGCTGCGCGACCTCCTCGGGCATGCAGATCGGCGGCACGCTCTCGAGCACGGTGCGCATGGCCCGTGCCTTGTCCTCCGGCCAGCTCGGCTGCTGCAGCGCCGGCTTCGACAGCGCGTCGGCGAAGCGGCCCGCGAGGTCGCCGGGCAGCGGCGGCAGTTCGGGGAGCTCGTCGATGGGCACGTCCACAGTCCAGTTCACCACCCGACCAGCGTAGTCAGCGCCGGATGGCGGCCTGCATCGCCTCCCAGCGACGGAGGTTGTGCCGGGCGTCGACGAGTGCGTCGTGGGCGTCGGCGGGCGAGGGCGGCAGCGCCGGGCGGCCCAGGGACTCCCAGAGCTGCTTCAACTCTCGCGTGTAGCGCGGGATGGGCCGCGGCAGGTCGGGCATCGATCCCCAGAGCTGGCACAGCGCCACGTGGTCGTAGGCGCCGATCCACGCCCAGAGTTCGATGTCCCCGTCGAACGATGTGAGAAAGTTCAGCAGGTCGTCACGGATACGTCGGCGACCGGCCCACGACCGGGAGGACGGTGGAGGCAGATGCGGCAGCACATGAGCCCGGACCCAGTCCCCGGCCCGCTCGGGGTCGAACTCCGTGGACACCGCGTAGTACTCGCTGCCGTCCTCGGCGACCACCCCGATCGACACCAGTTCGATGGTCCGACCGTCCTCGATGAACTCCGAGTCGTAGAAGAAGCGCACCCGCCGAGCGTAGGCGCCCGCGCGGATGCGGGATGATCGCCGTCATGTCCACGCTCCGTCCCCGCGCCGCGGACGCGCCCCGTCGCGCCCCGGACGGTGACCGGCCCGCCCCGATCCTGGCGCGGTGGTCGCCGTCGCGGGTGACCACGATCCTGATCGCGGTCGCGTTCGCGGTGACCGCCCTGATCCGCGTCACGGGTACACCGTTCTCGCACTCGTTCGGCGAGCTCGACCGCATCGACATCGACGTCTACCGTCTCGGTGCCCAGATGTGGCGCAACGGCGGTTCGCTGTACGCGTCGGGGTCGATGCCGTTCACCTCCGACGGCATCTGGCTCCCCTTCACCTACCCGCCGTTCGCCGCGCTGTCGTTCCTGCCGTTCACGGTGGTGCCGCTGGTCGTCGCGGGGACCGTCATGGCGACGATCACGGTGATCGCGACGGTCGTCGGCACCGCCGTCGTGCTGCGACGCCTGCGGATCGGCTCGTCGACGAACCGTCGGTGGCTCGTCCTGGCGGTGGCGACGGCGGCGCTGTGGACGAACCCCTACTGGATGACACTGGGCTTCGGTCAGATCAACGTGGTGCTGCTGGTCCTGGTCGCGGTGGATCTCCTGGTGCTGGGGCCCCGGGGGTCGCGGTGGCACGGGACGCTGATCGGCGTGGCGGCCGCGATCAAGCTGACCCCGCTGGCGTTCGTGCTCTACCTGGTGGTGCGCCGCGACGGGCGGGCCGTCGCGCGCGCGGTGGGGACGTTCGCCGTGGCCGCCGTCGTCGCACTCATCTGGGCCCCCACGGACTCGATCCGCTACTGGAGCCACACCGTGTTCCACACCGATCGCATCGGTGACCTCGCCGGCGGGATCAACCAGAGCGTCAACGGCATGTGGATCCGACTGCTCGGTGAGGGCGGTGGCGAGAAACTGGTGTGGGCGGCGTCGGTGCTGGTCCTCACCACGCTCGCGTGGTTCGCGATCTCCCGCGCGCAGCGTCTCGGCGGGGACGTCCTGTCCGTCTGCGTCACCGCGTTGTGGGCGGTCATGGTGTCTCCGACGTCCTGGGCGCACCACTGGGTGTGGGCGGTGCCGGCGATCCTCGCGCTCGCCGCGGCCGCGTCGCGATCGGACCGCACCGCGGTCCGCCGCACGCTGGGTGTCCTCGCGGCGAGCGGGACGGTGGTCCTGGTGCTCGCGCCGTTCCAGTTCTTCCACGGCGACCCACGCCACTGGTCGGTCCCGGAGACGGTGCTGGGCAACGCCTTCTGCCTGTGGGGGCTGGCGGTGCTCATCACGATGGTCGCGCTCGGCGGCGTTGGCGTCCGCCTCTCACCCGACCCGACGGGTGGCGACGCTCAGGCCGCGGGCTCCGACCGGGCGTCGGTCGACGGCTGAGCGGCGTCGGTCCCGGCCCCGTCCTTCTTCTTGAGGCTGGCCGCGTAGATGTCGACGTACTGCTGGCCGCTGAGCCGCATCAGCTCGTACATGATCTCGTCGGTCACGGCGCGCTCGATGAAACGGTTCCCCTTCATGCCCTCGAAGCGCGAGAAGTCGAGGGGCTTGCCGATCCTGACCGTGATCTGCGTGGGACGCGGGATGGTCGTCCCGGGCGGGTTGAGCTTCTCGGTGTTGATCATGGCGACCGGGATGACCGGCACCCCGGTCTCCATCGCGATGCGGGCGAGACCTGTCTTGCCCTTGAACAACCGCCCGTCCGGTGACCGCGTCCCCTCGGGGTACATGCCCATCAGCTCACCGGCCTCGAGCTTGCGGCGTGCGGAGATCAGGGCGTTCTCGGCGGCGTCGGCGCCGCTGCGGTCGATGGGGATCTGTCCGACGGCGGTGAAGAACCAACGCTGGAACCCGCCCTTGAGTCCGGTGCCGGTGAAGTATTCGCTCTTGGCGAGGAAGTAGATCCGGCGCGGCACGGCCATCGGCAGATAGAAGCTGTCCACCACGGCGAGGTGGTTGCTGGCGAGGATCGCCGGACCGCGCGACGGCAGGTTCTCCAGACCCTCCACGCGGGGACGACCGACCACCTTGAGGACGGGTCCCAGCAGGACGTGCTTGAAGAGCCAGTACCACATCGTGGAGAACTCCGATCATCCGTGCCGCACCGTGTATGCCGAGCTGGCGAGGCCGTCGCGCCGTGACGCGACTCTACCCACCCTCAGCGCGTGGCGGATACTCGCGCGAGGTCGCTGCGCGCGATCGCCGACGCACCGATCAGTCCGGCCGCCTCGCCGAGCTGCGTGCCGCGGATCCGGGCCAGCCGGCGGTGCCCGCTGCCGGTGAGGAGCGCGGCGTAGTGGTCGCGCGCCTCGTCGAGGAACAGGCCGCTGGACGCGCCGACGCCGCCGGCCAACACGATGAGATCGGGGTCGAAGACGTCGCCGATGAGGGCCAATCCATAGCCCAGCCACCGCGAGAAGTCGGCCAGGGCGGCGAGCCCGAGTGGGTCGCCGTCATGGGCCGCGGCCGCGACGCGACGACCGGTCAGGGACCCGGGGTCCTGCTCGGTCTCCCGCGCGAGCGGACTGGTGCGGTGGAGCCCGGCCGCCACCAGCTCGACGACGTTGTCGACGAGAGCCGTCCCGCTGCAGTAGCGCTCCCAGCAGCCGCGCTTCCCGCAGGGGCACGGCCGGCCGTCGGGCACCACCGGGAGGTGGCCGAGCTCGGGTGCGACACCGTGGCTGCCGCGGAACACCTCACCCTCCAGCAGGAGTCCGGCGCCGATACCGGTGCCGATGGCCAGGACCAGCGTCGTGCGTCCCCCGCCGGCCGCACCGAACCGTCGCTCGGCGACTGCCGCGGCGTTGGCGTCGTGCTCGCACGAGACCGGGAGACCGATGCGGGTGCTCATCTCGCGCGCCACCGCGACCTCGCGCCACGGCAGATGCGGCGCGAACCGCACCACCGACCGGTCGGGGGTCAGGAACCCGGCGACGGCGAGGCCGACGGCGGCGACCTCGGTGCGGGAGCGCAGCTCGTCGACGAGCATGTCGAGACAGCGTTCGAGCGCGGGTGCGGTCGACGGGGTCTGTGCGCGCTGCGAGTCGTGGATCTGACCCCGGTCGTCGACGACGGCGGCACGAATGCTGGTCCCGCCGATGTCGACACCGATCGTCAGCGGCCCGCTCACGTGGGTCGCACCTCGACGGTGATCGGTTGGAACGTCCCACCCGCCCGTCCGGGGCGGGCCCGCGCGTCCGGGTGGGCGCGACGACCCCGCTCGGAACCGATCTCGTCCAGGGCCGACGAGATCGCCTGCAACGCCGCGATCAGTGCCGCCAGCACCCGGTTCACCAGTTCGCTGATCTCGATGACCATGGCGTCGACGGCCGCACGGACCGCCGGGCCCATGTCCACCGGGGGGCGAGTCGGGTCACGGGCCTCGACACCCTCGCCGATCACCGTGGTCGCGAAGTTCTCGACCCGCTCGAGCATGGCCAGCACCAGCGCGCGCATCGGCTCGGCGTCCCTGCCACCGGGATCGCGACCGCCGGCGTCCCGGGCACCGTGGGCGTCGCGACGCCCACCTGCACCCGAGCTGTCCATCGCGTTCGCACTCCCCTGGCGGTCGATTCGAGATCCTGCGGCGGGCGCCGGCCCGTCGTGGCGGTCAGTCGTCGGTGTGTCCCGCCCGCGGCCACACCGCGGGATCGGGACTGAACCGGACACTCAGCGTCCCATCATCCCATCGGGCGTCGAGGACGGTACACCGGCGCAGCACCGAGGGAAGGGTCACCCGGTGGCGGACACCGCTGAGGGTCACCAGGAGGTCGTCCCCCGACCGCCCCAGCGCGAGCGTCTCCGGATCGGGCAGCAGCTGTGGCCACGACAGCCGGTAGACGGAGGACAGTCCGGTCCCGGAGACGTGTTCGACCTGCGCGGCGGCCGACCCGACGACCACGCCCGGCTCGTCGTCGAGTCGGACGTCGAGCTTGCGCAGCGCGGCGACCGTGCGCGGCTCAACCGAGAGTTCCTGTGTCTCGACACATCTCAGGCTCCCGGCCCGACCTGTCGGGACGGGGTCCTGTCCGTCGTCGCGGCCGCGGTTGACCACCACCTCGGTGGTACAGACCCCCATGAGGTCCAACGCGGCGAGGAACCGGTGTGCGCTCTCGCGACCGTGCGACCCGGCGGGGGTGACGACGTGGGCACGGGTGACCGTCGGGTCGGAGAGCAGCCCGGCGATGTCGGAGCAGTCGGCGGCGAGACCGTCGACGATGCCCGCACCACCGGCGAGACGCGGCGTCTCGGCCGCCCCGGCCAGGCGGCGATGCCGGGGCCAGATCTGCTCGAGGTATCCCGCGACCAGGCCGGGCACGCCGAGGAACCCCAGCGGGTCGATGCCGCCGGAACAGTCGACGACGACGCGCCGCCATCGCCCCGACACCGCCTCGTCGCGGATCCTGCGCCACGCCAACAGCTGCTCGATGCCCGGCATCCCGCCGAGCTCGTCGGGATCGATCGTGGCGACGTCGGCGACCGCGCCGCCCACCAGCGACATCGGTCCGCGCAACACGGCCCACGTCTCCCCCAGCATCGCCAGGGTGTCCAGCTCCAGCAGATGCGTCTGCTGGGACACCGCGACGGCCTGCCCGGGCGCGGAGTAGACGCCGAAGACCCGGGACGCCTGGCGGAACCGGTCGAGCGTGACGAGCAAGGTGTCCCCGGCATCGGCGGTACGGGCGCGCCGGGACGACCCCTCGCCGACCGCGAACGCCGCGGCGACGGTGGTGACGCCCGCGCCCCCCGGGCCGAGCACGACGTGGACCGGTGCGACGTCGATCAGCCTTCCACCCTCTTCTTCAGCTCCTTGAGCGCGGCGTCGGTGATCGCCTTCTCGGCGCGGCGCTTGAGTGCGCCGATGATCGGGATGGCGAGGTCGACGGTCAGCCGGTAGGTCACCTTCGTGGACCCGGATGCCTGCTGCACCAACGTGTATCGCCCGTGCTGCGCCGTCTGCAGCTCGCTGGAGACGAGCTCCCACTCGACGGACGCGCCGTCGGCCGACCACGTGTAGGCCAGTTCGTAGGTGTCGCGCAGCACCCCGGCGTCGAGGCGGAAACGCACCCGGCGCGCACGCTGCGTGCCGTCGGCCCCGGTGCCGGGCTCGGTGATCGTCACCTCGTCCGCGGCGGAGACCCATTCGGGGTACCGCTCGAAATCGGCGATGACCGCCATCACGGCGTCCGGGTCCGCGTTGATCACGATGGATTGTTCGGTGCTGTCGGCCATCTCACGCCCCTTCCGTGACGGCGGGGAATCCCCGCGCGGGTCCGCCTGCGGCCCTGCCGTTCTCGAGCCGACGCTTCACCTCGGTGGACATCCTGCGGCCCGCCACCCGTCGCCGGTGGGTCTCGGCGATCCCGGCCCGCGCGCGCCCGTCGGTGCCGTTCGTGGGCTCGGCGTGCAGGAAGTAGTGCAGCACGAACCCGTCGAGTTCGGGCTTGCACCAGATCTCCATCGTCCCGGTCAACGCTCCGCCGACGCGCCACCGCACGCCCGCCTCGCCGCGATCCTCCACGACCTCGAGGCGCAGGTCGGGCCACCAGAGCGACCACCTCGACCGGTCGCCCACGACGCCCGGCACCGACGCCGTCGACGCGGCGACGAAGGTCTCGTCGGCGACCTGGACGCTGCTCACGCGTCTAGCTTCACACATCCGCCCCGCGACCCCCGCGCCCGCGTGCGGGGCGTCGATCACCCCGGCCGGCGCCGTCACGCGAGCACCCTGCTCATCCGCGCGGCGATCGAATCCCACTCCCACGTGCTCGTCGCCCACTCGCGGCCGGCGCGCCCCATCGCCCGCGCGCGCTCGGGATCCGCGAGGAGGCACCCGACGGCGTCGGCGACGGCCGCCGCATCGCGTCCGTCGACGACATGCCCGGTCTCACCGTCGACGACGGTCTCGGGCGCCCCACCGGAGTCACCGGCGACGACCGGCACCCCGCTCGCCGACGCCTCGAGGTACACGATGCCGAGCCCCTCGACGTCGAGGCCGCGACCGCGGGTGCGCGCCGGCATGGCGAAGACGTCGGCCGCTACGTGGTACGCGGGGACGTCGTCGGCGTCGACGGACCCGGTCAGCACGATGTGATCGCGTGCGGGCGAGGCGTCGCGGCGACGCTCCAACTGGTCGCGGTACGGTCCGCCGCCCACGATCAGCAGGGTCGCGGCCGGGTGCTGTCGGAGCACCGCCGGCATGGCGTCGATGAGGACGTCCTGGCCCTTGCGGGGCACCAGCCGCGACAGGCACAGGACGACGGGCGCCTCCCCGAGACCGTGGCGCGCGCGGATGCGTGACCGCGCGTCGGCGTCGGGGGCGAAGCGTCGTGTGTCCACACCCGGCGGCAGATGCTCGAGCGCCGCGTCGGGTCCGAACGCGGCGGCGAAGCGTCCGCGGGTGTAGCGGCTGACGAAGGTGACGACGTCGGTGTGGCGACCGATGTGGCCCAACACCTGGCGCGCCGCCGGCAGCATCGACCAGCCGACCTCGTGACCGTGTGTGCTGGCGACGACCCGGCGGGCACCCGCGCGGCGCACGATCGGCGCGAGGGTGGCCAGCGGCGCGGCGGCACCGAACCAGACCGTGTGCACGTCCCCGTCGGCCACCAGGTCCGCCGCACGCCGTGCCACCGCCGGCGTGGGCAGCATCAGGCGCGTCGGATGGCGGTGGACGGTGTACGGGACCGACGCATCGAAGGCGGCGTCACCGCGCCACCGGGGTGCGTAGACCGTCACCTCCCCCGGCGGGAGGCGGTCCACCAGGTTCTGCAGGTAGGACTGGATCCCGCCGGGCCGCGGCGGGAAGTCGTTGGTGACGAGCAGGGTGCGGGACATCTACCGGGACCCGTGGCCCGACCCGGTCCGTCCCCGCGAGGTCGTCATCGCGCGGCGGCCGACGTCGTGAGCCACACGCGCCACCGGTCCAGCACGGCGTCGCCGGGTGCCCCGAGCGTCGCCGACATGGCGTCGGACTGTGCCTGGGCGGTGCTCGGGCCGCCGGCGAGTCGAAGGTAGAGGGCGCGCAGCCGGGCCGGCGTGTACGCCTGCGCGGCGAAGGCCGCGAAGGACCACGCGGTCTGATAGGCGATCTGCGCGTCCGGTCCCGAGACCGCGAACGCGGCGTCGTCGGGCAACGCCGTCGGTGTCCGGCCGGACCGCACCTGCGCCGCGAGGTCGGGCGCGGCGTCGGCGAGGACCCGGTAGGTGCCCGACCGTCCGACGTACTCCGCCACACCCTCGGTGAGCCACTTCGGGGCCGTGTCCGCGGTGCGCGGGCGCGCCGCGACGTGCGTGAGCTCGTGACGCAGCACGACGTCGAGCGCGGCCCCCGGGAGGTCGTCGACCGCGCCCGGGGTGAAGACGACCCGCTGGCCGAGCGCACTGGTGCCGGTGTCGTCGCCGGAGACCGTCGCCGCCGCGGCGGCCGCGGTGTCCCCCTGGGCGCGGGCCAACCCGACGAAGGCGCCGGAGGTGTCGGTCGCGATCACCACGGTCCGCCGGGGCCACTGCGCGCCCCAGAACGCGGTCACCGCACCGACGGCCCCGGGCAGACCGGACCGGATGCGGTCACCGAGGGACCTGCTGCCGGGGTAGTCGAGGACGATCGAGGTGCCGCCTGCCGTGGACACCCGCTGCGCGCGGACGCCGTCGTAGTCCCAGAACTGTGGGCGAGGCGTGCCGGTGCCGAGCACCGGCCCGGCGTCACCGACGACCGTCCACGAGTCGCCGTAGCGCGCCATGACGAGCGGTCGGGACACCGAGGTCGGCGCCTCGTCGACCCCGGCGAACTGGTAGCGCAGGACGGTCGGGACCACCCAGGAGTCGGTGCTGCCCTGGGCGTCGAGTCGCTGCTGCACCTCGGTGGGCAGGGTCAGCTCGCCCAGGGCGCCGTTCTGTCCGAGCTGCCCCGATCGGTCGCCGTCCCCGGTGTCGCGCTGGACGCGGTACTGCGCGGTGCCGATGCCCACGGTCGCGAACGCGCGGGCGGTGCGTGCCACGGACTCGCGGAAGGCGGGCGTCGCCGAGGCGTCGACGAGTGCGGTCGCGGCGGCGACGTCACCGGCCCGTTCCGCGGCGGTGAGCTTCGTCAGCGTC
Source organism: Williamsia deligens (assembly GCF_024171765.1). Taxonomy (GTDB): domain Bacteria; phylum Actinomycetota; class Actinomycetes; order Mycobacteriales; family Mycobacteriaceae; genus Williamsia_A; species Williamsia_A deligens. The sequence continues at coordinate 164,868 of NZ_JAMTCI010000003.1, read as the reverse complement.
GCGAGGACGCCTTGCTCCCGGGTGGCCTCGTAGGCGTTCTGCGACGACGACGGGCTCGCGGCCGGCGGCGTGTCGGACCCGCAGGCACCCAGGAGCAGCGTCACCACGGCGATCAGCGCGAGTGCGGGAGCCGATGCGGGGATCCGACGGCGAGGGGGCTGGCGCACCTCAGTAACGGCGCGCGGCCTTGTAGGGCCCGGCCTGGTCCACGGGGACCACCTTCACGGGCACCCCGAAGGTGGAGGCGTGCACCACATAGCCGTCGCCGACGTACATGCCGACGTGGCTGGCGTCGTCGTAGTAGATGATCAGGTCGCCGGGTCGCAGGTCCTTGCGATCGACCGGAGTGCCGCCGCCGAGCTGCGCCTCGCTGGACCGGGGCAACGTCTCGCCGGCCTGCTTGTAGGCCCACACCATCAGCCCGGAGCAGTCGAACTGCGACGGCCCCGTCGCACCCCAGACGTAGGGGTCGCCGATGCGGGTCAGCGCGGCCTGCACCGCCACCACCCACGGAGCCGTGCCCCGCGGGATCAGGGACCTGTCGAAGGTGATGTCGGGACCGCGCAGTGCCGCGAGCTGTTTGCCCGTCAGCGACTCGTACACGGCCTTGACCTGCGCGATGTTCAGCTGCAGATCGCTCTGCTTCGCCTGGAGCCCGGCTCGGGTCCTGTCGACGGCGGCGACCGCCGCCGACGCGCTCTCCCGAGCCTTCTCGGCCTGCGCTCGCGCTGTCGCGGCGGATGCGGACGCCGCGCGATAGGCGCGCACGTCGGCTGCAGTCTGTCGCGACAGCATCTCCAGGCCGGACATCTGGTCGAGCAGGGACTGCGGCGAGTCGGAGACGAGCACCGCGTACAGACGGTTCACGCGAGCCCCGCGGTACGAGGCCCGGACGAGGGTGTCCACCCGCGACTGCAACGCGTCGAGCCGTCCGGAGAGGGCGGCGAGCTGCTTGTTGGCCGAGGCCACGGCTGCGTCGGCCGATCGCAGCTCGGCCTGTCGGCGGTCGAGGTCGATCTGGGCGGAGTGCATCGCCTCGGAGGCCTTCTCCGCCTCACGTCCGAGAGAGGTGTAGCGGGCGAGGAGCTGGTCCGGACTCCGCGGGGCGGGGTCGGCGCCTGCAGGCCACGCCATGCAGAGCGCGACGACCCCGACGAGCAGTGCGGACAGACACGAGACGAGGGTGCGAGCGCCACGCTGTCCCACGATCACGACTACCGACTCACCCTCTGCATCTGTCCGTCCCGACGACCTCGTCGGTCGATCCGCGACCGTACCCCTGCCGCGATCAGTAGCGGCGCGCGGCGTAGAAGTCGACGCTCTTCAGGCTCGCCTTCGACACCGGTACGCCCTCGGTCAACGAGTGCACGATCGTGCCGTTGCCGACATAGATCCCGGCGTGCGATCCGCCGTTCATGATGATGACGTCACCCGGACGCAGGTCGGACTCGGCCACGGGGGTCCCGCCACCGAGCTGACCGTAGCTGTCACGCGGGATGGTCTTGCCGGCCTGCTTGTAGGACCAGTAGACGAGGCCGGAGCAGTCGAAGGCGCTCGGGCCCGCTGCGCCGTAGACGTACGGCGAACCGATGCGGGTGACGGCCGCGGACGCCGCGCGCTGCCCGATCGCACCGAGGCGCGGGTTCAGGTTCGGCGCCGCTTCGGGGCCCTTGGGCTTGGCCTTGAACTGCGGGGGGATCTGGTTCTGGGTGACGCCGGGGATCTCGAAGGTGCCGATGCCCGGCACGGTGATCGGGGCGGCGAGCGCCGGGCCTGCCCCTGTCGCCACTGCCCCCAGGGTGATGGCCCCCGTCAGGACGGCGCCCCGGGCGGTCTTCAGGCCGGTGTTACTGCTCTGTGCGCGGTGTTTCGCCACGTACGGGTTCTCCTCGGTTCTTCCTCGACCGCCGACCGGGTTAGCTGTCGGATTCGGGCCGGAAGAATGGCCCTACGCTGCGCACGCCGTCACCGACGCACGCAGAGATTCACCCCAATCGGACTGTGTCCGCGTTGATGGTTCCCCGGTTCACCCAGCTGGGTGATTGAGCGGTGACCCCCGGTCCGGCTCGGTGTGAGACCGGTGTGCCCGCAAGGTCTCGGAAAGGTTACGAAACCGTACGTCGATCTGTCCACCGCGACACGAGTCGACGGCGACCGCGTCGACGACTCGCCTCAGCCGGCGCGTCGGGAAGCGAGATCGGTTACGGTGGCACGCTTTTCGACGACGATGGGTGACCTGCGGGCCGACGGTCCCACGAGGCCCGCGTCCACGAGCGTCTCGATGGCGGCGCGGATGTCGTCGACCTCGACGGCCCGGGGGTCCTGGGCTGTGACGACGCCGTCATCGCTGATCACCGCGCTGCGCACCGGGATCAGGACGCCCATGATGCAGTCGCCACATGCCCGGGGGCGGCCGGGACAGGTGGCACAGTCGATGTGCATTGTGATCTCCGTCTCACTGGGGAATTCGTGTCCCGGCCGGCCGGGGCGGCTGTCGGGATCGGACGTCGTGGACGCTAGGGCCCACCACCGACAAGAACGGGGTCCGCGGCGATGTCGCAGGGTCGAACTAGTGTTCGCCTCATGCGTCACGCAGACCACAGGGGTTCGCCGGACACGGCCGTGCAGCTGACCCTGGACGCGGAGCCCTCACTGTTCGCCGAGACCTTCGTCATCGTCGACCTCGAGACGACCGGGGGCAGTCCCGCCCGCGACCGGATCACCGAGATCGGCGCCGTGAAGGTGCGTGGCGGTGAGGTGCTCGGCGAGTTCGCGACCCTCGTCGACCCGGGATGTGCGATACCGCCCCACATCGTGCGGCTCACCGGCATCACCGAGGCGATGATCTACCGGGCCCCGCCGATCGAGGAGGTCCTGCCCGCGTTCCTGGAGTTCGCCCGCGACGCCGTGATCGTCGCGCACAACGCCCGCTTCGACACCGGGTTCCTCAGGGCCGCGGCGGCGGCGCACGGGCACACCTTCGCGCCGCGACGTGTCCTGTGCACCGTGAAGATGGCGCGTCGGGTGCTGACGAAGGACGAGGCCCCGACGGTGAAGCTGTCCGCGCTGGCGCGTCTGTTCTCCGTGTCCACCACGCCCACCCACCGCGCACTCGACGACGCCCGCGCCACCGTGGAGGTGATGCACGCGCTCTTCGAACGGGTCGGCAACCTCGGGGTGGACACCTACCGCGAACTCGTCGACTTCCTGCCCGGCATCCCGGCGGCGCACCGTGCGAAGCGCTCGATGGTCGCGGGGCTGCCCAACCGCCCGGGCGTGTACCTGTTCCGCGGCCCGTCGGACGAGGTCCTCTACGTCGGCACCGCCACCGATCTGCGACGTCGCGCCGGGCAGTACTTCACCGGCGCCGAGACCCGCACACGGATGCGGGAGATGATCGCGCTGGCCACCCGTGTCGACCACGTGGAGTGCGCGCACCGCCTGGAGGCGGGCGTACGGGAGCTACGGCTGCTGGCCGCGCACCGACCCGCCTACAACCGCCGGTCGAAGGCGCAGCACGACGGATGGTGGGTCACGCTGACCGACGAGCCGTATCCGCGCCTGGCGGTGACGCGGACACCGCGGGAGGTCGCCGTCGGGCCGATCCGGTCCCGCGCCGACGCCCGCGAGGTCGCCGACCTGATCGCCGGGGTCTGCGGCCTGCGGACCTGTCGTCACCGGATACCCGCGTCCAGGCGGCACGAGTGTGCGGCCGGGCCCGACGGGAGACCACCGGTCGGCGGCTGCACCGCCGCGGGCACACCCCTCGACGTCGAGGGGTATCGGCCCGCCGTCGCCGCCGCCCGCGCGGTGATCACCGGTACCGACGACGCTCCGCTCGAGTCGGTGCTGACACGCATCGGACACCTCGCCGGCGTCGAGATGTTCGAGACCGCCGCGCGCCTGCGGGACCGGCTGGCCCTGACCCTCGGGGCCCTCGAGCGCTGTCAGCGCCTCACCGCCCTCTGCGCAGTCGCCGAGATGGTCGCGGCGCGCCCGGACGGGGCCGGTGGGTGGGAGTTGGTGGTGGTGCGTCACGGGCGACTCGCCGCCGCCGGTGTCGCGACGATCGGTGTCGCACCGGTCCCGGTGGCGCAGGCCCTGTGCGCGTCGGCCGAGACCGTCGTCCCCGACGTGGGGCCGCTGGCCGGTGCACCGTCGGAGGAGACCGCGCTGGTCTACCGCTGGCTGGTGGGATCGGATGTCCGCATCGTCTGCAGCACGGACCCGTTCGCCGTCCCCGCACGGTCGGCGGCGCGGTGGTCGCGATGGCGGGACACCGTCGCGCTCGCCCGCGACCGCGCACGCGAACTGCGCGGGGTCGACGACACGCCTCAGGTCACCCCGACCCCGACACCCCGCCGCCTACAGTTGACCGGGTGATCACGGCCATCGTCCTCATCTCGGCAGACGTCCACGCGATCGACGAGACGGCCCAGGCCGTCGCCGACGTCGACGGTGTGCGGGAGGTGTTCTCGTGTGCCGGTGACGTCGACCTGATCGCGATCGTGCGCGTCCGCGACCACGAGAGCGTCGCGAAGGTCGTCACCGGGACGATCAACAAGCTCGCGGGCGTGCGGCACACCGCCACCCACATCGCGTTCAAGGCGTACTCCAGCGCCGACGTCGACGCGGGGTTCGCCATCGGTGAGTGAGGCCCACGCCGTCGCCGACGGCTGAGTCCCTCAGGCCCGGAAGGCGGCCCAGCGGTCGAGCAGTGCCGCGGCCGACCCGTCGTCGATCGCAGCGGACATCCGGCGCAGCGCGTCCCGCAGACGTCCCTCGAGATCGTCCAGGGGCGCCTCCGACGAGAGCGCTGCCCCGGTGGACGCCAGATCGTGCGCGACGGCTGCGCCGGCCGCGTTGAGCAGGACCGCGTCCCGTACCGGTCCCGGCCGCCCCGCGAACACGTCCCGCGCGACCGCGGCGTTGCGATCGGCGTCGCCGCCGCGCAGGTCGGCCGGATCACAGAACGCGATGCCCAGTCTCCGGGGGTCGAGGTGCAGTTCCACGACACCGCCGGACGCCGCCACCCAGACCGTCGAGGTCGCCGTCGTCGTCAGTTCGTCGAGCCCATCGTCGCCGCGGGCCACCAGCACGGTGTCGCCGCGGTCGGCGAACGCCTGTGCCACGACCGGTGCCAGGTCCTCGAAGGCGCAGCCGACCAGACCCGCGCCCGGGCGGGCGGGGTTGGTGAGCGGACCCAACACGTTGAAGACGGTGGGGATGCCGATCTCCTTGCGCGGGGCGGAGGCGAACCGCAGCGCCGGGTGGAACACGGGCGCGAAGCAGAAGCCGATCCCGACCTCGGCCACACATCGCGCCACCCCGGCGGCGTCGAGAGTGATGTCGACGCCGAGGGACTCGAGGACGTCCGCACCGCCGCTGCGTGAGGTCTGGGCGCGGTTGCCGTGCTTGACCACGGGCACGCCGCTCGCCGCCACCACCACCGAGGCCATCGTCGAGATGTTCACCGTCTGCGCGCGATCGCCGCCGGTGCCTACGATGTCGACGGCGAGGCCCTCCACGGGCACGGTCACCGCGTGCGCCAGCATCTCGGCGGCCAACGCGGTCAGCTCCTCGGGCGCGGGCCCTTTGATCTTCAGCGCGATGCCGAACGCCGCGATCTGCGCCGGGGTGGCGGCGTCGGACATGATCTCGTTCATCGCCCACCGCGCGTCCGCGGGCGCGAGATCCCGACGCTGCGACAACGCACCCAGGACGGCCGGCCAGCTGGTGGGCGCGCTCTGTGCGGTGCTCATGGATGAGCAGCCTAGGCGGGGGCTAGCGGGGTGGACGCTGTCGCACCTGCCACCCGAGGACGGTCCCCTCGTGGCGGGCTCCGAGCCCGGCCATCCGCGACCGTTCCTGGGAGAGATGCAGTGCGTCGAGGAGCTGCGGTCGCGCCAACGCCACCAGTGACGCACCGGAGGGCACCGCACCGACCACGTCGTCCGGGACCGCGGACGGTTCGACACGCCGGTAGCCGTCCTGCGCCGCGGTCTCCTCGACCTCTCCCTCACGGCCTGCGGGCACCGTCACGAGGTGGGTCACGACGACCTCGTCGGCCTCCCTCCACCCGGAGTCGGCGAGGACCGACGAACTCGCCGCCGCGTCGTCGAAACTCTGCGCGACCAGCACCAGCGCGGGGTCGTCCAGGGGTGCGTCGGCCGCGTCGCCGCCGCGGCCGCCGAGGCGGCCCGCCCAGCGCTTCAGCACGCCGGGGCGCACCGTCTTGCCGTTGAGGTCTCGGGTCATGACCGGTGCTCCTGTTTCGTCGACGACATTTTCGGTACCCAGGTGGTCACGGGATACTACGAACCGTCATACTTCAGTCTGTGACTAGCGTTGCGGGTACCCAGGGCACGGCCATCACGTCGCGAGTGCACTCGCTGAACAGGCCGAACATGGTCAGCGTCGGCACCATCGTGTGGTTGTCCAGCGAGCTGATGTTCTTCGCGGGCCTCTTCGCGATGTACTTCGTGGCCCGCGCGAACTCGGGCGGCAACTGGCCCCCGGAGCCCACGAAGCTCAACCTCTTCCTCGCCATCCCCGTGACGGCGGTGCTGGTCCTGTCCTCGGTGACCTGCCAGATGGGCGTCTTCGCCGCCGAGCGCGGCGACGTCTTCGGCCTGCGCCGCTGGTACATCCTCACCTTCTTCATGGGCGCGTTCTTCGTGAGCGGTCAGGGCTACGAGTACTACCACCTGGTCCACGAGGGCACGACCCTGTCGTCGAGCGCCTACGGGTCGGTCTTCTACATGGCGACCGGGTTCCACGGCCTGCACGTCATCGGCGGCCTCGTCGCCTTCATATTCCTGCTGATCCGCACGCGGCTCAGCAAGTTCACGCCGGCACAAGCAACGGCCGCGATCGTCGTCTCGTACTACTGGCACTTCGTCGACATCGTGTGGATCGGCCTGTTCGCCACCATCTACTTCATCCGGTGAGCGCGGCCCGGTCAGCCCCGGTCCGCCCCCACCCGCTCCATTCGTCACGACCAGAGAGAGCAGAGATGAGTTCTTCTCCCCCGCCCGGGACCCCTCGGGCGACCGAGGCCCGGCGCGCGAAGGCCCGTCGCAAGCTGCGTCGTCGCGCCAGCGGTGCACTGCTCCTGCTGGCCGGGCTCGTCGTCGCCGGTGGCCTGGCCGCCGCGATCACACCCACGCCGCAGGTCGCCACGGCCGACGCGCAGTCGAACGCCGCCCTCATTCAGGACGGCAAGAAGCTCTACGAGACGTCGTGCATCACCTGTCACGGCAAGAACCTCGACGGTGTCCAGGACCGCGGTCCTTCGCTCGTCGGTGTCGGTGACGCGTCGGTGTACTTCCAGGTGTCCTCGGGCCGCATGCCCGCGGTCCGCGGCGAGGCCCAGGCCGCCCGCAAGCCACCGAAGTTCACCGAGAGCCAGGTCGACCAGCTCGGCGCCTACGTGCAGTCGGTCGGTGGCGGCCCCACCGTCGTCTACGAGAAGAACGCCGACGGCACCGTCAAGATGGAGAACGGCTACCCGGTCAAGGCACAGGGGTCGCTGCGCGGCAGCGACGTCGCCCTCGGCAGTGAGCTCTTCCGTCTGAACTGCGCCTCCTGCCACAACTTCACCGGTCGCGGTGGTGCTCTGTCCTCGGGCAAGTACGCGCCCAACCTCGACCCGGCCAACGAGCAGCAGATCTACACCGCCATGCTCAGCGGCCCGCAGAACATGCCGAAGTTCTCCGATCGCCAGCTCACGCCGGACGAGAAGAAGGACGTCATCGGCTACATCAAGTACGCCACCACGACCAACCCCCAGGGCGGGTACGCGCTCGGCGGCTTCGGCCCCGTGTCCGAGGGCATGGCCATGTGGGTCATCGGCGTCGTCGCCGTGGTCGCCTCGGCGATGTGGATTGGATCACGGTCATGAGCGACGAGACGACGACACCGGAGAAGACGGAGGGCACCAACCACCCCCCGACCTTCACCAAGGACCAGCTCGACAAGATGAGCAACGACGAGCTCGTCAAGCTCGGTACGAACCTCGACGGCGTGGAGATCATCCACCGCGTCGAGCGCTTCCCGACCCCGGGGACGAAGGCCGAGAAGCGCGCCGAGCGGTCGGTCGCCTTCTGGTTCACCGTCGCCGGTCTGTCCGCGCTCGCATGCTTCGTCATCTTCGCGTTCAACCACTGGGAGTTCGTCCTCCCCGACGAGAAGAACTACTTCCTGTACACGCTGAACACGCCGTTGCTCGGTGTGACGTTCGGTCTGTCGATCCTCGCGGTCGGCATCGGGCTGGTGCAGTACACGAAGAAGTTCATTCCCGAGGAGATCTCGGTGCAGGACCGCCACGACGGCGGCTCCAACGACATCGACCGCGCCACCACGACGGCGCTGCTCGCCAACGCGGGCACCACGTCGACGATCGGTCGTCGCAAGATGATCATCGGGTCGGCCGCGTTCGGTGTCGGGGCGTTCGCGTTCACCGGCGTCGTCGCCCTCCTCGGTGGCATCGTCAAGAACCCGTGGGCCAAGGGCAAGGACTCCGACCTCTGGCACACCGGGTGGTCGCCGATCTACAACGACCCGAAGACCCCGAACGAGACGGTGTTCCTCCGTCGCGACACCGGTGACCCCGCGCAGGTCGTCCTGGTCCGTCCCGAGGACCTCGACGCCGGCGCCATGGAGACCGTCTTCCCGTGGCGGCTCTCGGACGGCTTCGGTGCCACCGAGGAGTCCCGCGAGAAGCTGCGTCAGGGTCTGCGGGCCGTCCGTAACCCCGTCATGCTGATCCGCCTGCGTCCGACGGACACGGCGAAGCTGATCAAGCGTCAGGGCCAGGAGAGCTTCAACTACGGCGACTACATCGCCTACACCAAGGTCTGCTCGCACCTCGGGTGCCCGACCTCGCTGTACGAGCAGCAGACCAACCGGATCTTGTGCCCGTGCCACCAGAGCCAGTTCAACGCCCTGGAGTACGGCAAGCCTGTGTTCGGTCCCGCAGCGCGGGCACTGGCACAACTCCCGATCACGGTGAACAATCAGGGATACATGGTTGCAGCAGGCGACTACATAGAGCCTGTCGGACCGGCGTTCTGGGAACGCGGCCAAGGGAAGGACAAGCCATGAGTGCCATCGCTGACCGCGCGGCATCACAGGCGAACGAAGTCGACTCTCGATATCACGTCGCAGCAGGCCTGCGTCGGCAGATCAACAAGGTCTTCCCGACGCACTGGTCGTTCCTGCTCGGCGAGATCGCGCTGTACAGCTTCGTGATCCTGCTGATCTCGGGCGTCTACCTGACCCTCTTCTTCGACCCGTCGATGGCGGAGGTCACCTATCACGGGTCGTACCAGCCGCTGAACGGCGTGGAGATGAGCCGCGCGTACGCCACCGCTCTCGACATCTCGTTCGACGTGCGCGGCGGGTTGTTCGTCCGTCAGATCCACCACTGGGCGGCGCTGCTGTTCGCGGCCGCGATCATCGTCCACATGGCGCGCATCTTCTTCACCGGTGCGTTCCGTCGGCCCCGTGAGGCCAACTGGGTCATCGGTTGCGTGCTGCTGCTGCTGGCGATGTTCGAGGGCTTCTTCGGCTACTCGCTCCCCGACGACCTGCTCTCGGGCACCGGCGTCCGCGCCGCGATGTCGGGCATCGTCATGGGTATCCCGGTCGTCGGCACCTGGGTCCACTGGGCCCTGTTCGGTGGCGACTTCCCCGGCGACATCATCATCCCGCGCCTGTACATCCTCCACGTGCTGCTCTTCCCGGGGATCATCCTGGCGCTGATCGGCGCGCACCTGGCGCTGGTCTGGTACCAGAAGCACACCCAGTTCCCCGGCCCGGGCCGCACGGAGAAGAACGTCGTCGGCGTCCGCATCCTGCCGGTCTTCGCGGTGAAGTCGGGTGCGTTCTTCGCGGTGACCTTCGGCATCCTCGCGATCATGGCCGGCGTCCTGCAGATCAACCCGATCTGGACCATCGGCCCGTACAACCCGGCCCACGTGTCCGCCGGCTCGCAGCCGGACATCTACATGATGTGGACCGACGGCATGGCCCGGTTGATGCCCGCGTGGGAGATCTACTTCGGCAACACGTACACGATCCCGGCGATCTTCTGGGTCGTCGTCATCATCGGCGTGGTGGTCATGGCGATGATGGCCTACCCGTGGATCGAGAAGAAGCTCACGGGCGACGACGCACACCACAACCTGCTGCAGCGTCCGCGTGACGTCCCGGTCCGTACCGCGATCGGGGCGATGGCGCTGGCGTTCTACGTGGTGCTGACGCTGTCGTGCATGAACGACATCATCGCGCTCAAGTTCCACATCTCGCTGAACGCGACGACGTGGATGGGTCGCATCGGTCTCATCGTGGTGCCGCCGCTGGCGTACTACATCGCCTACCGCTGGGCGCTCGCTCTGCAGCGCAGTGACCGTGCGGTGCTCGAGCACGGCATCGAGACCGGCATCATCAAGCGGATGCCGCGCGGTGAGTACATCGAGGTGCATCAGCCGCTCGGCCCCGTCGACGGTCATGGTCACCCGATCCCGCTGCCGTACGAGGGTGCTGCACTGCCCAAGCGGATGAACAAGCTGGGCTCGGCCGGCTCTCCCGGTACCGGTTCACTCATGGTGGCCGATCCTCCGGAAGAGCAGCAGCTGGCCCGCGAGATCGAGCACGAGAACCATCGTGCCGAGCACGAGGCCCTCTCGAACCTTCAGTCGAAGGGCGGGCGCATGCTCGAGTGACCTTCCGGTCACACAGACACGACGGCGGCGGATCCACACGGATCCGCCGCCGTTGTCGTATCTGCCCCTCCCCTCCCCCATCGCGTCTGAGTCCGCACCGTCTGTTGGGCGGTAGGGACCGCTTATTGGGCGGTGGGGACCGCCCGTTGGGCGGCGGGAACATCCCGGCCGCCCAACGAACGTCTCCAACCGCCCACTCGACCGCCGTGGAGTTCGTCTGCTGGGCAGCAGGAACCCGTCAAGTGGGCGACAGAAACCGTCGAGTGGGCAGCAGGAATCGTCGGGTGGGCGGCAGGAGCTGTCGGGTGGGCAGTACAAGTCGTCGATTGGGCGCAGCAGGGGTGTTCCAACCGCCCAACGAACGCCTCCAACCGCCCGGTCGACGGGGTGGGCGGGAGCTACCAGGGATCTCCGGGGCGGTCGTCGATCGCCATCGTCGGGGTCTCGTCGTGGGCCGACGCGATCACCCATTCGTCTCCGTGGACCATGACGGAACCGCGTCCGTCTTGGGTCTCGACGACGTCGCCACCCGCTGATCGGACGGCCAATCGGCCACGCCACGTCACCCAACCGCTGTGTTCGTGGTCACTCACCAGAACGTCCACCGCGGCCATCAGTGCGACGCCCAGTCCCCGACGACGGGCGGACGCACCGACCGCGACAGCCTCGACGTAGCCGCAGGACAGTTCGCGACGGGCCATGGTGACCCGTCGCGGCACTACCGACGCGTGACCGACGAGCATGCCGCCGATGTCGGCGAGCAGGTGTGTCCCGCCGAGAGCGTGATCCCGGTCGTCGTCGGAGAAGTCACCGTCGAACGCGTCGTCCAGCAACAACCGCAGGGAGCACCGCAGATCGCGGCTCAGTTCGTCGGAAAACAGACGACGAAGGGCAGGTGCCTCCAAGCACCTGCCCTTCGTGAAGCGTCTGCGGTCAGTGCTTCTCAGGACCGACGTGGTACTCCATGACCAGTCCGCCGACCGTCCCGATGATGAACACCGCGCCGACGGCGACGAGCCAGAAGTTGGCGGTGGCCATCGCGACACCGAGGATCGCCGCACTGGCGGCGATCGAGATGGGCCACCAGCTACCGGGGCTGAAGAACCCGAGCTCGCCGGCGCCGTCCTCGACCTCGGCCTCCTCGTAGTCCTCGGGGCGGATGTCGACTCGACGCGCGACGAAGCGGAAGTACGTGCCGATGATGAGCGTCAGGCCGCCCGTCATCACCATGCCGGTCACGCCCACCCACTCGACGTTCTTGCTCGAGAGACCCGAGCAGACGCCGTAGATGATGGAGGCGCCGAAGAAGAAGACGGTCAGGACCTCGAAGAGGCGCGCTTCGATCTTCACTGTTGTGCTCCTACCGTGCAGCCGGCGATCGACGTGTCGGAGGCCGAGCCACCCTCGGCGATCGCACCGGTCTGGTCGTTGCTGTCGCGCCGGGTGTCGAACGGACGCGTGGTGACCGACACCGGTGTCTCACAGATGCTCTGCAGCGCCTGGGCGTTGGTGGCGTTGGGGTTCGCCGCCCGGTACGCGATGTAGCTGTCGAACTTGTCCTTGGACACCGCACGCACCTCGAAGTTCATCATCGAGTGGTACGTGCCGCACATCTCCGCACACCGCCCGACGAACGCACCGGTCCGGTCGATGGAGCTGACCTGCCACCGGTTGTCGGTGTGGTTCTGCTTCGGGAACGGCATGACGTCGCGCTTGAAGAGGAACTCCGGCACCCAGAACGAGTGGATGACGTCCGCCGCGGCCTGCTCGAACTCGATCCGCTCGCCGACCGGGAGGACCAGCACCGGGATCTCCGACGAGGTGCCGACGGTCTCGATGCGGTCGAACTTCAGGTAGTTGCGGATGTCGTCGTCACGACCGTTGGCGGGACCGGGGATCTCCTCGCCCTCCTTGTTGAGCTCCTTCTGCTGGAGCTCGTACGGGCTGCCGTTGCGCAGGAAGCCGTTGTAGGTCGAGCCGTCGGCCATCTCCACCGTGCGGTAGCCGAACTTCCAGTTCCACTGGAAGGCGGTGATGTCGACGACGACCTTCGGATCCGACTTCTTCGTCTCGACGTTGTTCTGCACGATGATCGTGAAGTAGAAGAGCACGGCGATGATGACGAACGGGATGGCCGTGTAGGTCAGCTCCAGCGGCACGTTGTACGCGGTCTGACGCGGGAACTCGTCCTCGGCGGTGGCCTTCGAGCCACGCTTGCGACGGTGGAACGTGATCGTCCAGAACGTCAGCGCCCACACGATGATGCCCATGACGAGGGCGGCGATGACCGACCACGTCCACAGGTGCCGCATGTCCTCGGCCTCGGGGGTGATGCCCTCCGGCCACCCGAACCGCATCGCCTCCTTGGCGGAACACCCCGACATCAGCAGCGCGGTCAGCCCCAGGACGACGACGGCCCCGATCTGCTTGAACCGGCGGCGGCCGGGGGGAGTCGTCCGTCGGGACTGTTCTCCGTGAGTCACCATCCACGCCTTCCGCATGTGAAACCACCACTGGGCGTGGGCACGCGCCGCCTGCGCGGCACGCACCCATGTACTACGCAGCGTAGACCAACCCGGGCCGGTGTCCGTGATCGGGGTTTGCCCACCGTGGCGGTGGTCGAGCAGCCCCGGACAGGTGCGGCATACTCGACGACCGGCGGAGGAGTCCCGACGCCGACAGCCGCTGGACGACGACGGATCGGAGGGCGCACGCATGTGCGGGCTCGTGGGATTGCTGACCTCCGACCGAACAGGGGCACGCGCCGCGGAGGATCTCCCGGACGCCGTGCACTGCATGCGTCACCGGGGTCCCGACGAGCCGGGCGGCACCTGGAACGACGACGACATCGCGTTCGGGTTCAACCGCCTCTCGTTCATCGACATCGAGCACTCCCACCAGCCCCTGCGCTGGGGTCCGCCGGAGTCCCCGGAGCGCTACGCCCTCGTCTACAACGGCGAGGTCTACAACTACCTCGAGCTGCGCGAGCAGCTGCAGCGTGACCACGGTGCCGTCTTCCACACCGAGGGCGACGGTGAGGCCGTCGTCGCGGCGTTCCACCACTGGGGCGCCGACTGCGTGCGCCGCCTGCGCGGGATGTTCGCGTTCGCGATCTGGGACACCGAGACCCGCATGGTGTTCCTCGCCCGGGACCAGTTCGGCATCAAGCCGCTGTTCCTCGCGACCGGGCCGGGCGGGACGGTGTTCGCCAGCGAGAAGAAGAGCGTCCTGAGCCTGCTGTCGACCGTCGGACTCGGCACCGACCTCGACCTGCGGGCCGTCGAGCACTACACCGTCCTGCAGTACGTCCCCGAGCCCGAGACGCTGCACCGCGACATCACCCGGCTCGAGTCGGGGTGTCACGCGACGGTGAGCCCGGGTGAGCCGCCCAGGATCGAGCGCTACTTCACCCCGAAGTTGATCGCGTCGCCGGTTCCGGCCGGCGGTGAGCAGGCCCGCTACGACCGCATCGCGGAGGTCCTCTCGGACTCGGTGGCCAAGCACATGCGGGCCGACGTGACCGTCGGCTCGTTCCTGTCGGGCGGCATCGACTCCACGGCGATCGCGGCGCTGGCCATCCGCCACAACCCCGACCTGATCACCTTCACCACCGGGTTCGAGCGGGAGGGCTACTCCGAGGTCGACGTCGCCGCGGAGTCGGCCGAGGCGATCGGTGCGCGCCACGTCGTCAAGGTCGTCAGCCCGGCCGAGTTCGCCGCGTCGATCCCCGAGATCGTCTGGTACCTCGACGATCCCGTCGCCGACCCGGCGTTGGTGCCGCTGTATTTCGTCGCCAAGGAGGCCCGCAAGCATGTCAAGGTGGTGCTGTCGGGCGAGGGCGCCGACGAACTGTTCGGCGGGTACACGATCTACCGGGAGCCGTTGTCGCTCAAACCGTTCGACCGTCTCCCCCGGGGTCTGCGCCGATCCGCGGGTCGGTTGTCGGAACGCATCCCGGAGGGGACGCGCGGCAAGAGCCTGCTGCATCGCGGGTCGATGACGCTCGAGGAGCGCTACTACGGCAACGCCCGCAGCTTCGACGACGCGCGACTGCGTGCCGTGCTCAAGACCTACCGCCCGGAGTGGACCCACACCGACGTCACCGCGGACATCTACGCGCAGACGCAGGGGTGGGATCCGGTGGCACGAATGCAGCACATCGACCTGTTCACCTGGCTGCGCGGCGACATCCTCGTCAAGGCGGACAAGATGACGATGGCCAACTCACTCGAACTGCGGGTGCCGTTCCTCGACCCCGAGGTGTTCGAGGTCGCACGCCAGCTGTCCACGGACGAGAAGCTCTCCCACGGCACCACCAAGTACGCGTTGCGCCGTGCGCTCGAGCAGATCGTCCCGGCACATGTCCTGCATCGCAAGAAGCTCGGATTCCCCGTGCCGCTGCGGCATTGGCTCGCCGGCACCGAGTTGTACGACTGGGCACGCGAGACGATCGCGGCGTCGGGCGCCGGACACATCATCGACCTCCCCGCGGTGTCGGCGATGCTCGACGAGCACCGTGCCGGCACGGTCGACAACAGCCGACGACTCTGGACGGTCCTGGTGTTCCTCGTGTGGCACGGCATCTTCGTCGAGGAGCGCATCACCCCGGACATCGCCGACCACACGTACCCCGTACGGCTCTAGGCCGCACGGGGTCGGCGTCGGATCAGGGGACGACGGCGCCGATCTCGGCGGCGGCGTCGGCGCCGTAGGTCTCCTCGATGCGTGCGAGGGCGGTGTCGCGGTCCCAGCTCCAGTCCTGCGGGGCGACGGTCTCGAGGACCGACGTCGCGATCAACGCCCCGAGCTGGGCACCCCGCTCGAACGACAGGCCCTTCTGCTGCGCGAAGAGGAACCCGGCGCGGAAGCCGTCACCGACGCCGGTCGGGTCGACCTTCTCCTTCGCGGGGACGACGTCGACGTGGACGGTGGTGCCGTCCTTGCCGACGATGTCGGCGCCGTCGCCGCCCAGCGTCGTGACGCGGGTGGTGACCATGCCCGCCACCTCGTCGGCGGTGAGGCCGGTCTTCTTCTGCAGCAGACCCCACTCGTACTCGTTGGTGAAGAGGAACTCCGCCCCGTCGATCAGGCTGCGGATCTGATCACCGTCCAGCAGCGCCAGCTGCTGGGAGGGGTCCGCGGCGAAGGGGATCTCGAGGTCGCGGCAGGACTGGCTGTGCTGCACCATCGCGACCGGGTCGTCGGCGCCGATGAGCACGATCTCGGGGCGGCCGTACTCGTCGGCGAGGTCGGACAGCGAGATCTGGCGGGCGTCGGCCATCGCGCCGACGTAGAAGCTGGCGAGCTGCGCCATGTCGTCGTCGGTCGTGCACATGAAGCGCGCGGTGTGGGCGGTGCGCGAGGTGCGGACCCCGCTGCAGTCGACCCCGTTGGAGGTCAACCACTCGCGGTACTCGTCGAAATCACTGCCGACGGCGCCCACGAGCATGGGTGCCGCACCCAGCACACCGAGGCCGTAGGAGATGTTGCCGCCGACGCCGCCGCGCCGGACGACGAGATCCTCGACCAGGAAGCTCAGGGAGATGTGGTCGAGGTGTTCGGCGAGCAGCTGCTCGGAGAACTTGCCCTCGAACCGCATGAGATGGTCGGTCGCGATGGAGCCGCAGATGGCGATGGCCACGGTGGGTGAGCCCTTTCGTCGGGATCGGTCGAGGGCTCACGCTACTGCAACGGCCGTGGCCCCCACCGTCTCGGTGAGGGCCACGGCCGTCGGTCGCGATGACGCGGGTCGGCGACCCGCGATCAGCTCAGTTGAACGAGTCGCCGCAGGCGCAGCTGCCGGTCGCGTTCGGGTTGTCGATGGTGAAACCCTGCTTCTCGATGGTGTCGACGAAGTCGATGGACGCGCCCATGACGTAGGGCACGCTCATGCGGTCGACGGCGAGCTTCACGCCACCGAAGTCGGCGACGACGTCCCCGTCGAGGCTGCGGTCGTCGAAGAAGAGCTGGTAGCGCAGGCCCGCACATCCACCCGGCTGCACGGCGATGCGCAGGGCGAGGTCGTCACGACCCTCCTGGTCGAGCAGTGCCTTGGCCTTGCTCGCGGCCGCATCGGTCAGGATGACTCCCGTCGCGGGGGCGGTGGTCTCGGTGTCTGCGGTGACCTGGTTGTCGACGGTCATACGTTCTCCTCGTGTACTGACGGTCCGACGATCGCTCGTCGTGTCGACGTGCACGCGTGTCTTGCCGTGTCGCGCCGATCAGGTGCCTGAGGTGTCAACGGTACTCCTGCACGGGGTGTTCCCGTCCACCACGGGCGTCACCGAGTCGGGTGCCGCCAGGAGGCCGCGACACCGGCGGTGAGCTCGGTCACCAGCGGTCCGGCCTGCGCCATCGCGTGCTCCACCGACGTGGCGATGTCGACCACGGCGTGCGCGGCCACGATCCCCGCCTCGCGGAGCGCCGCGGCGTCGAGGCGGACCTGTCCGGCGACGACGATCGTCGGGACGTCGTGGAGCACGGCCATGCGGGCCACCGCGGCGGCCACCTTGCCGCGCAGCGTCTGTTCGTCCACCCGACCCTCGCCGGTGATGAGCAGATCCGCCCCGGCGACGAGGCCGTCGAGGCCGATCGCGTCGGCGACGACCTCCGCCCCCGACACCCGCCGTCCACCGAGCGCGAGCAGTCCGGCGCCCAGTCCCCCGGCGGCGCCGGCTCCCGCCTCGGCGGCCCAGGACCGTCCGGTGGCCGCGGACAGCGATCGGTCCCACGCGGCGAGGCGGTCGTCGAGCAGTCGGACGGTCGCCTCGTCGGCGCCCTTCTGCGGCCCGAAGACGACCGCCGCACCCGAGGCACCCAGCAACGGGCTCTCCACGTCGGAGGCGACGACGACCTCCACACCGGCCAAGCGTTCGCGGGCCGCCCGGACGAGGTCGGCGGGATCGGCGCCGGAGACGGCGGCAGGGTCCTCGTCGGCGGCAGGTGACGGGTGGCCCGCGAGCGCGGCGACCATCCCGGCTCCCCCGTCGGTGCTCGACGACCCGCCGAGGCCCACGACGATCCGACGGGCGCCGGACGCCAGGGCAGCCGCGACGAGCTCACCGACACCCCAGGTGGAGGCGGCCAGGGCCGTCCGCGGATCGGGGGTCCCGACGAGATGGAGGCCGCATGCGGCGGCGCACTCGATGTAGGCGGTCGCGGTCCCGTCGGCGTCGTCGAGGAGCCATCGGGCGTCGGTCGGGTCGCCCAGCGGTCCCCGCACCGTGGTCGTGACGGCGGTCCCGGCGCGCTCCGACAGGACGTCGACGAAGCCCGGACCCCCGTCCGACAGCGGCGCGCACACCACCTCGTCCGCAGGTCGCGCACGGGACCATCCCCGCGCGACGGCGTCCGCGGCCTGCACCGCGGTGAGTGTGTCGCCGAACGAATCGGGCGCGACGAGGACCCGCATGGGCGAAGTATAGGAACGCGCGCCCCACACCGCAGTCGCGGTCGAATACCCTGGCGGGCGTGAAGTTGCCCTGGAAGAACGACACCCCCGACAGCGCCGAGGCGAGTGCCTCCGCCGCGTCCCGCACGGCGGGCGACGACGGGTCCGCCGGCGGCGACGGCACCACCGCCACCGCGACCCGGACCACCCAGGGCAAGGGCCGTCCGACACCGAAACGCCGGGAGGCGGAGGCGCGCCGCCGCGGACCCGTGACCCCGGCACCGCTGACCCGCGCGGAGGCCCGGGCCCGTCGCAAGGAGCTGAAGGGTCCGAAGAAGAGCCGCGCCGAACGCAAGGTCGCCGGCGAGGACCGCAAGTCCGCTCGGCTCGAGCAGCGTCAGAAGATGATGGAGGGCGACGAGCGCTACCTGATGCCGCGGGACAAGGGCCCGGTGCGCAAGTACGTGCGTGACGTCGTCGACTCGCGGCGCAACTTCGCGGGACTGTTCATGCCGTTCGCGATCCTGCTCATCATCGTCATGTTCCTGCCGGCCATCGCCGTCTACGCGACCCTGCTGATGCTCGTCTTCGCCGTGTTCCTCGTCATCGACGGTGTGATCCTGGGCCGACTGGTCAACAAGCGTGTGCGCGAGCGGTTCCCGGATTCCACGGACGGCGGGTTCGCTCTCGGGTGGTACTCGTTCAGCCGGTCCATGCAGATGCGCTTCATGCGCGCACCCCGCCCGCAGGTGAAACCCGGCGACGCGGTCTGAGGACGTGCGCACGCTGATTCTGGGCGGGATCCGCTCGGGCAAGTCCGCGCTGGCCGAGGACCTCATCCGACGGTCGTCGGCCGGGGACACGCCCGGTGTCCGCTATGTCGCGACCGCGAGCCTCCCCCCGACCGGTGACCCGGATTTCGCCGCGCGGATCGCCGCGCACCGTGATCGCCGTCCCCCGACCTGGGCGGTCGTCGAGGACGACGACGTCGCGACCGTCCTGCGCGCTGACGCCGACGCCCCGACCCTGGTCGACGACCTCGGCAACTGGGTGTCCTCGCACCTCGATCGTCTCGGCGGCTGGGACGACGCGTCCGTCGATCTGACCGATCGCATCGCGGATCTCGCGGCCGCGGTCGCCGGGCATCGCGGGGACCTCGTCCTCGTCTCCCCCGAGGTGGGACTGTCGCTGGTCGCACCGGTGCCGTCGGGTCGACGGTTCCAGGACGAGCTGGGGCGGGTGAACACGGCGGTCGCCGCGGTGTGCGATCGCGTCCTGCTGGTCGTCGCGGGCAGGGTCGTCGAACTCGCAGGCACCGACAGCGACCACGCGGCGGCGCTCCCGTCGATCGCTCCCGCAGCGGTCGCGACGTCCGTGGCGCCGGCGGTCATCCCGGAGTCCGCGACGCCGGCCACACCCCCGCCGGCGGCACCTCCGTCGACCCCCACTCCGGTCGCACCGACGCGCCGGTCCGGGTCGCACCACGACGCCCCGGACGAGTTCGACGTCGTCGAGTCGCCCGACCCGGTCGTCGCCGAGGACGCCCGGGCCCGTCAGCGCACCCTGACCAAACCCGAGGGTTCCCTGGGTCGCCTCGAGGAGCTCTCGGTGTGGGCCGCGTCCTGCCAGGGCGTGTGCCCGCCCACACCGTTCGCCGACCCCGTCGTCGTGGTGTTCGCCGGCGACCACGGCGTGGCGCGCGGGGGCGTGTCGGCCTATCCGCCCGAGGTCACTGCGCAGATGGTCGCCAACATCCTCGGCGGTGGCGCCGCGGTGTCCGTGCTCGCCGACCGTGTCGGGGCACGCGTCCGTGTCGAGGACATCGCGGTCGACGCCGACACCGATGACGCGGTCAGTGCCCACAAGGTGCGGCGTGGAAGCGGCGACCTCCGGGTGGAGGACAGCCTGACCCCCGAACAGGTGCGCGCCGCGCTCGCCAACGGTCGTGCGATCGCCAACGACCTCGTCGACGCCGGGGCCGACCTGCTCGTCGCCGGCGATCTCGGCATCGGCAACACCACGCCCGCGGCCGTCCTCGTCGGGACGCTCACCGGTACCGAACCGGTGGTGGTGGTCGGACGCGGGACCGGCATCGACGACGATGGCTGGATCCGCAAGACCGCCGCCATCCGCGACGGGATGCGCCGTGCCAGGAAGGTGTCGCGCTCGCCGCTGGACCTGCTCGCCACGGTCGCCGGTGCGGACATCACCGCGATGGCCGGGTTCCTCGCCCAGGCCGCCGTGCGGCGCACCCCGGTCATCCTCGACGGGGTCGTGGTCACCGCGGCCGCGCTGGTCGCCGAGGATCTCGCTCCCGGCGCGTCGCGCTGGTGGCTGGCGGGTCACCGGTCGGCGGAGCCCGCCCACCAGATCGCGCTGCGACAGCTCGACCTCGACCCGGTGCTCGACTTCGGCATGCGCCTCGGCGAGGGCACCGGCGCGTTGACCGCGCTCCCGATCCTGCAGGCGGCGGTCACGACGCTCGCCTCGATGGCCACCTTCGCCGACGCGGGTGTCGCCACGCGCGACGAGACCGCCGCCGAGTCGGTCTGAGCGTGGCCGCCGACGAGCGGTCGCCCCGGTCCACCCCCGGACGCGGTGTGTGGCTGGCGTTCTCGTGGCTCACCGTCATCCCGCTCCCCCAGCCCCGGTTCACCGTCGACCGGTCTGCGGGTCGGGCGGCGATCGCCGCGGCGCCCGTCGTCGGCCTGGTCCTCGGTGCAGCTGTCGCAGCACTGTCCGCCGCGCTGGCGGCGAGTGCTCTGCCCGCCGTCGCGATCGGGGCCCTGTGCGTGGCCCTGCTGGCGCTGGTGACACGAGGGATGCACCTCGACGGCCTCGCCGACACCACCGACGGTCTGGGCAGCATGCGGCCTCCCGAGGACGCCCGTGCGGTGATGCGCTCCGGTCCCGTGGGCCCGTTCGGGGCCGCGTGTCTCGCGATCGTGCTGCTGGTGCAGGCGACGGTCGTCGGCGCTCTCGCGTCGGATCACCGGTGGGGGGCGATCGTCGTCGCGGTCGCACTGGGCCGGGTCGGGGTGGTCCTCGCCTGCCACCGGTCGCTACCGGCGTCGGACGGCGGCTTCGGCGCCCTCGTCGGTGCGACGCAACGGTTCTCGGCACCCACGTGGGCCGCGATCGCCCTCGTCGGATCTGTTCTCGCCGACACCGGGCAGTGGTGGCGCGGTCCGGTCGTGTCGGCTGTCGTCCTGGCCGGGGTGCTCCTGTGGACCCGTCACTGCGCGCGACGTCTCGGCGGTGTCAGCGGCGACGTCCTGGGCTCGGCGGTCGAACTCACGACGACGGCGGCCCTGGTCGGCTTCGCGCTCTGAGCCGAGCGCGGCACCGGACGGGGTGGTCTCAGGCGCCGTACAGCGGCGTCATCCAGCCGTGGGTGTCGGCGAAGGTGCCGCGTTGGATGCCGGTGAGGGTGTCGCGGAGGGCCGTCGTGACCTGCCCCGGTTCGCCGCTGCCGATCGTGTAGTCGTCGGAGTCGCCGACGACCCGTCCGACCGGGGTGATCACGGCCGCTGTACCGCACGCGAACACCTCGGTGATGTCACCGGAGGCGACGCCCTTGCGCAGCTCCTCGACGGACACCTTGCGCTCCTCCACGGCGATGCCGGCGTCGACCGACAACGCGAGCAGCGAGTCACGGGTGACACCGGGGAGCAGCGACCCGGTCAGCTCGGGGGTCACCAAACGCGCGTCGGCGCCGGACCCGAACACGAAGAAGAGGTTCATCCCACCCATCTCCTCGATGAACCGGCGCTCGATCGCGTCGAGCCAGACCACCTGCTCGCATCCGTGTTCGGCGGCCTGCGCCTGCGCGAGGAGCGACGCTGCGTAGTTGCCGCCGGTCTTCGCGTCCCCGATGCCGCCGGGTGCGGCGCGCACGTACTCCGAGGAGAGCCACACGCTGACCGGCTTCACGCCACCCGGGAAGTACGCACCGGCAGGCGAGGCGATGACGACGTAGAGGTAGGTGTTCGACGGACGGACGCCCAGCGCCGGGTCCGTCGCGAACATGAACGGTCGCAGGTAGAGGGAGTCCTCACCGCCGGCGGCGGGGACCCACTCGTGGTCGACCTCGAGCAGGGCGCGCAGGGAGCCGAGGAAGTCCTCCTCGGGCAGCTCCGGCATGGCCAGGCGCCGGGCGGAGGAGTTCAACCGGCGCGCGTTGGCGTCGGGCCGGAACGACGCGATCGTGCCGTTCGGCTGGCGATAGGCCTTGAGGCCCTCGAAGATCTCCTGCGCGTAGTGCAGCACCATCGCCGACGGGTCCAGCGCGATGGGACCGTAGGGCTGCACGCGCGGCGAATGCCACCCGCGGTCCCGGTCGTAATCGACGAGCACCATGTGGTCGGTGAAGTGGTTGCCGAATCCGGGCGCCTGCAGGATCTCCGACCGCCGTGACTCCGAGACCGGATCTGTGTTCTCGGTCCGGGCGAACTGCATGGTCATGGGGCGATCGTAGACCCCGGCGCTCAGGGCTCGACCGACCCCACGCGGCACGCGGCGCAGGGCACGGTCGTCGTCGGAGTCGGGGTCAGCTGGTGCGCAACGCCACGAACGGTGGTGCCACGACCTCGCATTCGAGGCCGCGCCCCCGCACGTCGACGACGACGGTGTCCCCGTCGGCGATGCCGGCAGCGCTGTCGATCAACGCCAGCGCGATGCCCTGCTTCAGGGTGGGCGAGAACGTGCCCGACGTGCAGACACCGATGTCCTCGCCCGCGGCCGTCGTGACGCGGCAGTCGGCGCGCGGGACACCGCGCCCGGTCGCGGTCAACCCCCACAGCCGGCGGCGCGGACCCGCCTCCTTCTCGGCGAGCAACGCGTCGCGGCCGAAGAACTCCGGCTTCTTCCAGCCGACCGCCCACCCGCAGCGGGCCTGGACCGGACTGATGTCGAGCGACAACTCGTGTCCGTGCAGCGGATACCCCATCTCGGTCCGCAACGTGTCGCGGGCGCCGAGTCCGGCGGGCAGGCCACCGGCCTCGGTGACCGCCGCGAGCACCGCCTCGAAGACGGCGGCGGTGTCGTCCCATGCGGGCAGGAGCTCGTAGCCGTGCTCCCCGGTGTAACCGGTGCGGCAGACGCGGACGCGCCGTGTGGCGCCGCCCATGTCGACGTCGGCGTCGGCGAAGGACATGTACCCCATCTCGGTCGGGAGCCCGACCTGGGTGAGGACCTCCGCCGACCGCGGGCCCTGGACGGCGAGGACGCCGTACTCGCGGTGGCGGTCGACCACCTCGATGCCCTCGGGCGCCGCCGCCGCGAGGGCCGCGACGACCGCGGCGGTGTTGGCGGCGTTGGGCACCAGGAAGATGTCGTCGTCGGAGACGCGGTACGCGATCAGGTCGTCGATGACCCCGCCGGAGGCGTCGGTGCACAGCGTGTACTGCGCGCGCCCCGCCTCGATCCGGTCGAGATCGTTGGTGAGACACCGGTTCACGAACGCCGCGGCGCCCGGCCCGGTGACCGACGCCTTGCCCAGGTGGCTGACGTCGAACAGGCCCACCGACTCGCGGACGGCGGTGTGCTCGGCGACGGTGCCCGAGTACGACACCGGCATCGACCACCCGCCGAACTCGGCGAACGTCGCACCGAGAGCGGTGTGGACGTCGGTGATCGGACCCGGGATCGGTGCATCGGCCATGCCCGTCAACCTATCGGGTGACCCGCGGTGATGCCTCGCGGCGCGACACCACCGGTGCCGGCGCGCCCGTAGGCTGGGCGATCGCAACCGACCTCTGATCGAAAGGTGCACCGTGACGACATCTTCCCGCCGACTCGGCCCCGACCTCGCCGTCGTCGACACGGTGACCGAGACCGATGTCCTCGTCGTCGGCCTCCACGCCGCGGCGGGCGGTGACGGCGATCCCACCGTCGCCGGGACGGGACTGTCGCAGGATGTCGCGACGGCGATCGGCACGGCGGCCGCGGCCGTCGGTGCGACGGGGTCCGTCAACCAGGTCCACCGGATCCCCGCCCCCGCGGGCGTCGCCGCCACCAGCGTCGTCACCGTCGGACTCGGGGGCCCGGCCACCGATCCCGCCGGCGACGTGATCCGTCAGGCCGCCGGCACCGCGGCCCGGACGCTGGAGGGCGTCGGACGCGCGGTGACCACGCTGTCGACGCTGGATCTCGCGGCCGCCGCCGAGGGCTTCTTCCTCGGCGCCTACCGGTTCGAGGAGTTCCGGTCGGACAAGACGCGGTCGACGAGCGAGCCGCTCGGGTCGGTGGAGCTGGTCGTCGCCGACGGCGCGATCGACCCCGACGCCACCCTGACCCACGCGCGCCACGTCGCACAGGCCGTCGCGACCGCGCGCGACTTCGTGAACACCCCGCCGAGCCACCTCTTCCCCGAGGAGTTCGCCGATCGCGCCGCGGCCCTGGGGCGCGACGCCGGCCTCGAGGTGGAGATCCTCGACGACGAGGCGCTCGTCGCTGGCGGGTACGGCGGGATCGTCGGCGTGGGCAAGGGGTCCTCGCGACTTCCCCGCCTGGTGCGGCTGATCCACCGCAGCGGCGCGGCCGACGCGAAGACGGTCGCGCTGGTGGGGAAGGGCATCACGTTCGACACCGGCGGCATCTCCATCAAGCCCGCGGCCGGGATGGAGAACATGACGTCGGACATGGGTGGCGCGGCGGCCGTGGTCGCGACCGTGGTGCTCGCAGCCCGCCTCGGTGTCGGTGTCGACGTGATCGCCACCGTCCCGATGGCCGAGAACATGCCGTCGTCGACGGCGCAGCGGCCCGGGGACGTGCTCACCCAGTACGGCGGGACCACGGTCGAGGTCATCAACACCGACGCCGAGGGACGCCTGGTCCTCGCCGACGCCATGGTCCGGGCCGCGGAGGACTCCCCCGACTACCTGATCGACACCGCGACGCTGACCGGCGCGCAGATGGTCGCGCTCGGCACCCGCACCCCCGGGGTGATGGGCACCGACGGGTTCCGCGACCGCGTCGCCGCGATCTCCCGTCGGGTGGGCGAGAACGGATGGGCGATGCCCTTCCCCGAGGAACTGCGCGCCGACCTCAAGTCGCGCGTCGCGGATCTCGCCAACGTCACCAACCACCGGTGGGGCGGGATGCTCGCGGCGGGGATCTTCCTGCGCGAGTTCGTCGGCGAGGGCATCGAGTGGGCCCACATCGACGTCGCCGGACCGGCGTTCAACACCGGCGGGCCGTGGGGGCACACCCCCAAGGGCGGGACCGGCGTCCCGGTCCGCACGATGATCGCCGTCATCGAGGACATCGCCGCGCTGGGCTGACCCCGGGACACTCCCGCGACATCGCCGTCGGCGGCGTGTCCCGTACGGGTAGGGTTTCGACGAGGGCGCGGCCGCACCATGTCACGCCCACACCGAACGCACGTGCCGCCTCACCCGTGGTGGCCGAGAACGACGATCGCACACCGGATCTCGAGTCGAGGAGTCGACACACATGGCCTTCTCCGTCCAGATGCCCGCCCTCGGCGAGAGCGTCACCGAGGGAACTGTCACCCGCTGGTTGAAGCAGGAGGGGGACACGGTCACCGAGGACGAGCCGCTGCTCGAGGTGTCGACCGACAAGGTCGACACCGAGATCCCCGCACCGGCATCGGGCGTGCTGACGAAGATCATCGCCCAGGAGGACGACGTCGTCGAGGTCGGTGGCGACCTCGCCGAGATCGGCGAGGAGGGTGAGGCACCCTCCGGCGGCGACGACTCCGGCAGCGATGACGCCGAGTCCGACACCGACGACTCGGACGCCGCCGACGACTCCGACGACGAGGCCGGCGGAACCGCCCCCGAGGACGAGTCCGGGGACTCCCCCGCCGATGAGCCCGAGCCGTCCGACGAGTCCGATCAGCCCGCGAAGAAGCCGACCGCAGGCACCGACTCCGGTGGCGGCGACAACACCGACGTCACGATGCCCGAGCTGGGCGAGTCGGTCACCGAGGGCACCGTGACCAACTGGCTCAAGTCCGTCGGCGACGAGGTCGCCGTCGACGAGCCGCTGCTCGAGGTCTCCACCGACAAGGTCGACACCGAGATCCCCTCGCCGGTCGCGGGCACCCTGCTCGAGATCGTCGCCGAGGAGGACGACGTCGTCGAGGTCGGCGGCAAGCTCGCCGTCATCGGATCCGGGAGCCCCTCGTCGGGCGGTGACTCTTCGGGCGGCGACTCGTCCGGGAGTGACTCGGATGAGGGTTCCGACGACGACGCGACGCCGAGCTCCGACGACGCCGGGGCCGATTCGGCCGACGCCGACACCGACTCCGGCAGCTCCGACGCGGGCAAGGAATCGGTGGCGTCCGAGTCGGACACCTCGCCGCAGCCCGAGCCCGACGCCCCGAAGCAGGAGTCGGCACCCGAGAAGAAGTCCGCACCGAAGCAGGAGTCCGCCCCGGCGAAGGAGTCCTCGTCCGGCGGTGACTCGTCGAAGTCGCAGCCCGACACGCTGTCGTCCACCCCGTATGTCACCCCCCTGGTCCGCAAGCTGGCCCAGGAGAACAACGTGGACCTCGAGTCGGTGACGGGCACCGGCGTCGGCGGTCGCATCCGCAAGCAGGACGTCCTCGCCGCCGCCGAGGAGGCGAAGAAGCCCGCCGAGCAGCCCGCGCCGGCAGCGAGCGAGTCGTCGGCACCCGCGCCGTCCACGCCCAGCAAGCCCTCGGCACCCAAGGGTGTCCGTCCGGAGCTGGCCGAGCTGCGCGGGACGACGCAGAAGGTCAACCGCATCCGCCTCATCACGGCGAAGAAGACCCGCGAGTCGCTGCAGACCAGCGCACAGCTCACGCAGGTCTTCGAGGTCGACCTGACCCGTGTCGTCGCACTGCGGACCGCGGCGAAGGCGTCGTTCAAGTCCGCCGAGGGCGTGAACCTGACCTACCTGCCGATCATCGCCAAGGCCACGGTGGAGGCGCTCAAGGCGCACCCGAACGTGAACGCCAGCATCGACGAGGACGCCAAGGAGATCACCTACCACGGGTCGGTGAACCTCGGCATCGCCGTCGACACCGAGCAGGGCCTGCTGTCGCCGGTCATCCACAACGCCGACGACCTGTCGATCGCCGGGCTCGCCCGGGCCATCGCCGACATCGCATCGCGGGCACGGGAGAACAAGCTCAAGCCCGACGAGTTGGCCGGTGGCACGTTCACCATCACCAACATCGGCAGCCAGGGCGCGCTGTTCGACACCCCGATCCTGGTCCCGCCGCAGGCGGCGATGCTGGGCACCGGTGCGATCGTCAAGCGGCCCACGGTGATCACGGCCGAGGACGGTTCGGAGTCGATCGCCGTGCGGTCGATGTCGTTCCTGCCCCTCACCTACGACCACCGACTCGTCGACGGCGCGGACGCCGGCCGGTTCCTGACCACGGTCAAGCACCGGCTCGAGGAAGCGGCGTTCGGGGCCGAGCTGGGCCTCTAGCCGCCGTGCGCGTGGTGGTCGCCGGGTCTTCCGGTCTCATCGGCACGGCACTGGTGGAATCGCTGCGGTCAGGCGGGCACGACGTGTCCCGCCTGGTCCGTCGCGAACCCCGCTCCGCCGACGAGATCGGATGGGCACCGGAGACGTTCGGCCTCACCGACGACGCCCTGACCGGTGTCGACGCCGTGGTCAACCTCTGCGGCGTCGGCATCGCGAGTCGTCCGTGGTCGGGACAGTTCAAGCAGGAGTTGCGCGACAGTCGCATCATCCCGACGCAGGTCCTCGCCGACGCGATCGTCGAGCACGGGGTGCCGACGTTCATCAGCGCGAGCGCGACGGGGTTCTACGGCTTCACCGGCGACGACGAGCGGACCGAGCAGAGCCCACGCGGCAGCGGATTCCTCGCGGACCTGTCGGCCGACTGGGAACGCACGGCCGCCCTCGCGACGACGGCGCGGGTCGCCCACCTGCGCACGGCTCCGGTGTTCTCGCGTTCCGGCGGACTGCTCGGCCCGTTGCGTCCGCTCTTCAAGGCGGGCCTCGGCGCGCGGCTCGGGAGCGGCGAGCAGTGGTTCCCCTGGATCACCCTGACCGACCACGTGCGCGCTGTCCGCCACGTGCTCGAGGGCGACATCGCGGGCCCCGTGAACATCACCGCCCCGCAACCGGTCACCAACGCGGAGTTCACGGCCGCGTTCGGGCGCGCGGTGCATCGCCCGGCTTTCTTCCGGGCACCGCGAACCGTCCTCCGGGTCGCCGGTGGTGAACTGGCGCTCGAGATGCTGCTCGGTGGTCAGCGTGCCGTGCCGACGGTCCTGACCGAGTCCGGTTTCACCTTCACCCACAGCACCGTCGACGAGGGGCTGCGCTGGGCGAACGGATCGGACTCGTGACCGGGGCACGCCGCAGCGGGTCGCCGATGGAGGTCCGCGCGCTGGGCACCGTCGACTACACCGAGGCGTTCGACGAGCAACACCTGCTGGCCGCGGCCCGCGCCGACGGCACCCTGGACCACGACGTGCTGCTGCTGCTGGAACACCCGCCGGTGTACACGGCCGGCAAGCGGACCGAGCCCGGCGACCGCCCGACGGACGGCACCCCCGTCGTCGAGGTCGACCGGGGCGGCAAGATCACCTGGCACGGTCCGGGGCAGCTGGTGGGCTACCCGATCGTCGCGCTCGCCGAGCCGCTGGACGTCGTCGACTACGTGCGGCGTGTCGAGTCCGCGATGATCGCGGTCTGCGCCGACCTGGGTGTCGAGGCGGGCCGGGTGGAGGGCCGCAGTGGCGCCTGGGTCGCCGCCGACCCGGCCACCGGACGCCCGGACCGCAAGATCGCGGCCATCGGCATCCGCGTCGCACGCGGGGTCGCGCTGCACGGCTTCGCCCTGAACTGCGACTCCGATCTCGGCGCCTACTCGTCGATCGTCCCGTGTGGGATCCCCGACGCCGGCGTGACCTCGCTGAGCGCCGAGACCGGTCGACGCGTCACCGTCGACGAGGTCCGCGATCGCGTCGCGGACGCCCTGGCCGTGGCGCTCGACGGTCCGCGACCGCAGACCGGGCCGGAAGCCCGGCCGCGCGTAGCATCGTCACAGTGACCGTGCACTCCGAGGACACCGCGACCACCGATCCACGCAGCACAGAGAGCGCCGCCCCCGGCGGGCGGAAACTGCTGCGCCTGGAGGTCCGCAACGCCGAGACCCCCATCGAACGCAAACCGGAGTGGATCCGCACCCGGGCGAAGATGGGCCCGGAGTTCACCGAGCTGAAGAAGCTGGTGAAGCGCGAGGGCCTGCACACGGTGTGCGAGGAGGCCGGGTGCCCCAACATCTACGAGTGCTGGGAGGACCGCGAGGCCACCTTCCTCATCGGTGGTGAGCAGTGCACCCGTCGCTGCGACTTCTGCCAGATCGACACCGGCAAGCCCGACGAGCTGGACCGTGACGAGCCGCGCCGTGTCGCCGAGAGCGTCCAGGCCATGGGCCTGCGCTACTCCACCATCACCGGCGTCGCCCGCGACGACCTGCCCGACGGTGGCGCCTGGCTCTACGCCGAGACCGTCCGACAGATCCACGCGCTGAACCCCGGCACCGGGGTGGAGAACCTCATCCCCGACTTCTCCGGTCACGCCGACCAGCTCGCCGAGGTCTTCGAGTCACGACCGGAGGTGTTGGCGCACAACGTCGAGACGGTGCCGCGCATCTTCAAGCGCATCCGCCCGGCGTTCCGCTACGACCGCTCGCTCGACGTGATCACCGCCGCCCGCGACTTCGGTCTGGTCACCAAGTCCAACCTGATCCTCGGCATGGGCGAGACCCCCGACGAGGTGCGCGAGGCGCTGGCCGACCTGCACGACGCCGGGTGCGACATCATCACGATCACGCAGTACCTGCGCCCCTCGGCCCGCCACCACCCCGTCGACCGGTGGGTGAAGCCCGAGGAGTTCGTCGAGCACTCGCAGGCGGCCGAGGAACTCGGGTTCGCCGGTGTCATGGCCGGGCCGTTGGTGCGGTCGTCGTACCGCGCCGGCCGGCTCTACGCGCAGGCGATGCGCCGCCACGGGCGGGAACTCCCCGCCGCGATGACGCATCTCGCCGACGAGTCCGGGGCGGCCCAGGAGGCCACCTCCGTGCTCGCGCGTCTCGGGCGCTGACCCGGGCCGGGTCCTTCCCCGGGTACGCATGCCGACGGCTGGTCGGGTGCAGTCGACAGGTCACCTATCCTGGTAACCATGGCGAAGGCAGATCCGTCGAAAGAGGCGAAGGCGGCGGCCAAGTCCGCTCGCAAGCAGGCGTCGCGGGATCGCCGCAAGCAGCTCTGGCAGGCGTTCCAGATGCAGCGCAAGGACGACAAGCTGCTGCTGCCCTTGATGATCGGTTCGCTCCTGCTGAGCACGGCCGTGTTCGTCGTCATCGGGCTGATCGTCGGACTGCTGTGGTTCCTGCTGCCCCTGGGCATCGTGCTGGGTGTGCTGATCGCCTTCATCATCTTCGGCCGTCGCGTGCAGAGCAGCGTCTTCCGCAAAGCCGAGGGGCAGGCGGGCGCCGCGGGATGGGCACTGGACAACATGCGGGGTCGCTGGCGGGTGAAGCAGGCCGTGACCGGTACAGCTCACCTCGACGCCGTGCACCGCGTCATCGGCAAGCCGGGCGTCATCCTCGTCGGTGAGGGTTCACCGACACGGGTCCGCCAGCTGCTCGCGCAGGAGAAGAAGAAGATCTCGCGCGTCGTCGGCGACACCCCGATCTACGACGTCGTCGTCGGCAACGACGACGACCAGGTCCCCCTCAAGCGGCTCGAGCGACACCTGAACAAGCTGCCGAACAACATCGACGGCAAGCGGATCGACGCCCTCGAAGGTCGGCTGGCCGCCCTCGGCGGTCGTCAGGCCGGACCCGGCGTCCCCAAGGGACCGATGCCCGCGGGCGCCAAGATGCGCAACGTCGCACGCACCGCCCGTCGCCGCGAGGGCTGAGGCCGCCACCTCCCTGTCGGCAAGGGTCAGCGGGTGCGCACCAGCGCCGTACCGGTCGCACGGTCATGCAGACCACGTCCGTCCGGGTCGTTGAGCAGCGGCGGGACGATGAAGACGATCAGCAGCTGACGGAAGAACGCGCGGACGATGCCGACGCGACCCGCGCCGTCAACCCGGACCACCCGCATCCCGACCACGAACTGGCCGGGGGTGAACGAGAACAGCGTGACGGTGAGCAGTCCGACGACGGCCCAGATGCCGAGCACGACGGTCGACAGCGACTGCGACAGGAACCCGACGAACAGCAGCGAGACGCCGTAACACATCACCCAGTCGACGAAGAGCGCGAGCACACGCGGCCAGGACGACGCCAGCGACCCCGGCCCGGACTCGGGGAACCCGAGCTTCTCGCCCCGCCAGGCGCCGGTGTCTGCGGCGGAATCCATGCCCGCCTGCGGTCCGGACAGCCAGGAACCGAGAGGTCTGCTCATACCTCGATGATAGGGAACGCGCAGGGAGAAGTGGCCGGACGCTAGTGTGAGGGCCGCATCATCCCGTCTGTAGTGAAGGAGACACCGACAGGTGTACAGCTCAAAGGAAGAACTCCTCGAGGGCATCAAGTCCGAGGGAGTCGAGTACGTCGACATCCGGTTCTGTGATCTCCCGGGTGTCACCCAGCACTTCTCGATTCCCGCGTCCGCCTTCGACGAGAGCGTGTTCGAGGACGGCCTCGCGTTCGACGGCTCGTCCGTCCGCGGTTTCCAGTCGATCGACGAGTCGGACATGATGCTCCTGCCCGACCCGGCGACCGCCCGGATCGACCCGTTCCGCCGGGCCAAGACGATGAACGTCAGCTTCTTCGTCCACGACCCGTTCACCCGCGAGGCCTACAGCCGCGACCCCCGCAACGTCGCCCGCAAGGCCCAGGACTACCTCGCCTCCACCGGTGTCGCCGACACCGCGTTCTTCGGGGCCGAGGCCGAGTTCTACATCTTCGACGGCGTGTCCTTCGCCTCCGAGATCAACGGCACGTTCTACGAGATCGAGTCGGAGTCGGGCTGGTGGAACACCGGCTCCCCGACCGACCCCGACGGCAGCCCCAACCTGGGCTACAAGGTCCGCCCCAAGGGCGGGTACTTCCCCGTCGCCCCGTACGACCACTACGTGGACCTGCGCGACGACATCGCGACCAACCTGCAGAACGCCGGTTTCACCCTGGAGCGCGGCCACCACGAGGTGGGCACCGCGGGCCAGGCGGAGATCAACTACAAGTTCAACACGCTGCTGCACGCCGCCGACGACGTCCAGCTCTTCAAGTACATCGTGAAGAACACCGCGTGGCAGGCCGGCAAGTCCGTCACCTTCATGCCGAAGCCGCTCTTCGGTGACAACGGGTCGGGCATGCACACCCACCAGTCGCTGTGGAAGGACGGCACGCCGCTCTTCCACGACGAGGCCGGCTACGCGGGCCTGTCGGACCTGGCGCGCTACTACATCGGCGGCATCCTGCACCACGCGCCGTCGCTGCTCGCGTTCACCAACCCGACGATCAACTCCTACAAGCGTCTGGTCCCCGGATACGAGGCCCCGATCAACCTGGTCTACAGCCAGCGCAACCGGTCTGCCGCCGTGCGTATCCCCATCACTGGCAACAACCCGAAGGCCAAGCGCCTCGAGTTCCGCGCCCCGGACGCCTCGGGCAACCCGTACCTCTCGTTCGCCGCGCAGATGCTCGCCGGACTCGACGGCATCAAGAACAAGATCGAGCCGCACGAGCCCGTCGACAAGGACCTCTACGAGCTCCCGCCGGAGGAGGCCCGCGGCATCCCGCAGGCCCCCACCTCGCTGGGTGCCGTGATCGACCGCCTCGAAGAGGACCACGAGTACCTCACCGTCGGCGGCGTGTTCACCGAGGACCTCATCGAGACCTGGATCGCGCTCAAGCGCGAGGGCGAGATCCTGCCGACGCAGATCCGTCCGCACCCGTACGAGTTCTCGCTGTACTACGACTGCTGAGTCGCCTCCGGCGACGGACTGCTGAGTCGCAGACCGGAACACAGAATCCACCCGCTCGCACATCGCGAGCGGGTGGATTCGTCTGTGCGGGCCCCGTCCGTCGTCCTGGCACCGCGCACGCCGAGACCCCCGATCCAGACCAGGGGGGGCGGTGTGGATCGGGGGCTTGCTCGACGCGCATGCGTGTGCGTATGCGTGCCGCAAGCGACGTCGTACACCGGTGCCAGGGGGGTGGGTTGTCCGGCCCGCGCCACGTGCGCCGCTGACAGTACGGCACGCACGCTCATTTCGTAAGAGCAAAGACCTCGGGAACGTTGTGCGCGAGAACGACACGCCATATAGTAAACGCGCATACTTTCTATGGAGGCAGCCATGTGGACGACCACTCATCAGGCCACGACATCCGCACCGATCGACGCCGTGTGGGCAGCCCTGGAGGCGCTGCACCACGGGGAACCGCTCGGCCCCGCGTCAGATCACTTCGAACTGCACGGGCCGTTTGCGGTGGGCACCACGGTCACCGTCACCCCTCAGGGCCAGGATCCGCTCGACTCGGTCATCGTCGACCTCGAGCCCGGGCGGCACTACGCCGACCAGACCGTCTTCGGGGATCTGACCCTCACGTTCCGGCACGTGCTCACCCCCACCGACGACGGCGGCACCCACGTCCGGCACACCCTCGTCGTCGAGGGCCCGGGATCCGACGAGATCGGTCCCGAGCTGGGGCCGCAGATCGCGGGTGACTTCCCGGTGACGATGGACGAGTTGTTCGCGGCAGCGGCGCGACGGGCCGCGACCGCAGACGCGACCGGATGACAGGCCTGCGCACCCGGCACCGATCGGCCGACGACAGTCCGGGCCTCGCGCTGTGGCGGACGACCAACGCGTGGCAGCGCGAGATCCGTGCGGCGCTGACCCCCCACGATCTGACCCACGTCCAGTACGTGCTGCTGGCCTCGGTGACGTGGATGGACCGATCGGAACCGGTGACCCAGCGCGACCTCGCGGCGCACACCGGTGCGGACGTGATGATGACGTCCCAGGTGGTGCGCACGCTGGAGCGCAAAGGCCTGGTGACCCGGGACAGTCATCCGCGGGACCGGCGCGCCGTGGTCGTCGCGCCGACCGCCGAGGGTGCGGAGCTCGCCGGCCGGGCGACGGTCGACGTCGAGGCCGTCGACGACGCCTTCTTCGCGTCCCTCTCTTCGGACCGTCGGACGGCGTTCGTCGCCGCGCTCCGCGACCTGGCGGGTCGACCGGTCTGACACCGGCCGCAGAGACCTGGGATGATCGGTGCCCATGGCCGTCATCAACGCGAGGTTCCGCGGAAAACGCCGCGACGGACCGCAGTTGCCGCCCGGGCAGTACCTGACCACCGATTTCCCGGTCCTGCAGATCGGCACCACACCCCGGGTCCTCACCGACCGCTGGTCGCTGTCGGTCACGACACCCGACGGGCAGGGTCACCGCTGGACGTGGCGGGAGTTCCTCGACCTCCCGCAGAGCGAGTTCACCGTCGACATCCACTGCGTCACCCGGTGGTCGAAGCTCGCGACGACCTGGAAGGGTGTCACCGTCGACACGCTCCTCGACGCCGCGGGCGCGACCGGCGTCGGGACGCACGTGATGGCGCACAGCTCCGACGGGTACACCACCAACATGCCGATGGCGGATCTCGTCGGCGGACAGGCGATGGTGGCGCACACATTCGACGGGAAGCCGCTCGCACCCGAGCACGGCGGCCCGGCACGTCTCGTCGTGCCACACCTGTACTTCTGGAAGAGCGCCAAGTGGGTCAGCGAACTGCACCTGCTGGACGGCGACGAACCCGGGTTCTGGGAGCGCAACGGCTATCACATGTACGGCGACCCCTGGCTCGAGCAGCGCTATGGCTGACCGGGTGACCCGATGACAACCTGGCGGGTGGCGACGGTCGTCGGCGCAGTGACGGAGAGCCCCACGGCGCGGTCGATCTGGTTGCACGTGCCCGGCCTCCCGGTTCCCCGGGCAGGCCAGCACATCGATATCCGGCTCACCGCACCCGACGGCTACTCGACGTCACGGTCCTACTCCCTTTCCGACGTCCGCGAAGGCGAGACCGTCGCCGTGAGCGTCGAGGAACTCGACGCTCACGGCGACGTGTCCCCGTTCCTCGTGCGCGACCTGGAGATCGGTGAGCAGGTCGAGGTGGCCGGACCCGTCGGCATGCAGTTCGTGTGGCCACCCACCGACAGCGACGCGAGCCGGCCTGTCCAGCTGATCGCGGGCGGGTCGGGCATCGCGCCGCTGATGTCGATGGTGCGACTGCGGGAGGCCGCCCACCCCGCGACGCCCATGCGCCTGCTGTACGCGACGCGCTCCCCCGAGCACGCCTTCTACCGGGACGAGTTCGCGCTCCTCGACCGCACCGGTCGCCTCTCGGTCGACTGGTTCTACAGCCGCTCCGCTCCGCCCGGGGCACCCCGTGAGCCCGGCCGCATCACCCGGGACGAGTTCTTCACCGCCATCCTCCCCCGGGAGCGCGAACCGCTGTTCTACCTGTGCGGCGGGAACGCCTACGTCGAGATGCTCGGTGACTGGCTGCTCGAGGCCGGGTATCCCATCGGGGACATCCGGATCGAGCGCTTTCTCGTCACCTGAGGCCGCCGGGCGATACGGTTTCCTCACGGATGGCCGAGGAAAGGGCGCACATCGTGGGGTTCGAGCACGCAGCGGAGAAGGCCGACGAGGCTGCCGGTCTCGCGAGCATCGCGAAGACGCACCTCGAGGAGGACCGGGGACACAAGCTGCTGGCCGAGGCGGTCGAGACCCTGTCGCACGCGAACGCCGAACTCGCTCGAGCGCAACAGGACTGAGCTCCCGTCAGCCGCCGGGTCGGTCGACGTGGACCGTCGCGAGCAGTGCGCGATGGTCGGACCCGGGAAGTCGCAGCGCCACCACACCGCTTGCTCGGACACCGCGGAGCAGGACGTGGTCGATGCCGATGAGCGGCGGGATCCACCGGCGGTGGGCCGGATAGGTCGGCAGCGGTCCCGATCGTGACGACGCGCCCGCGTCGAGGAGGTCGTCGGCGAGCAGATCCCGGAACGCCGCGTGGTCGTGTGCGGCGTTGAGGTCGCCTCCCACGACGACGGGGCCGGCGCACCGGTCGATCGCGGCGCGGACGGAAGCGAGCTCGGACAGCCACAGTCGCGGCTCGTAGGGGTAGGGCGGCATGGGGTGCACCGACAGCACCGTGACCTCCCCGCCCCCGGGCAGGTGCATCTGAGCCTGCACCGCGGCGAGCGTGAAACCGGGTAGTTCGCGAGCGCCCCGGAGTGGACGGCGGGACCAGAGCCCCGTACCCGCGCCCTCGGGCGCCGCCGCCACATGGCGGTACGGGAGCTGCTCGTCGAGGCCCGCCCGCGTCAGGGCATCCCGACACTCCGGCGTGAGCTCCTGTACGCACAGCAGGTCCACGTCGTGTGCGAGGACCGCGTCGACGACAGCCTGCGGGTCGGCCCGTCCGAGCCAGAGGTTGGCCTGCAGGACACGCAGTCCCCCGGCCTCGGACCCACCTCGCCGCCACCGCGGGATCAGGGCACGACGATCGGCGACGGCGACCGCTGTCACCGCCGTCGCCGCGGCGAGTGCGAGAGGTCGTCGTCGTACCCCCGCGACCGCGACCGCCGCGGGGGCGCCGAGCACCATCCACGACGCGAAACTCTGTGCGGCGATGGGCAACTGGGCGGTGCCGCGATATCGACGCAGCGCGGTCGCCGCGACCGAGACGCCGAGCGCCGCGACGACGACCCCGTCGCACACAGCGGCACGCGCCGCCCGCGCACCGGTCACCCGACGGTCAGTCTCGCGACGAGTGCACGGTGATCGGAGCGGGCCACGTCGGCGGTGTGGACGTCGGTCGCGGTGAACCCGCGGGCGAGCACATGATCGATCCCGATGAGCGGGCCGTACCACTCGTCCCGCGGGTAGGTCGGCAGCCACCCGGCACCCGCGGTCTCGGTCGCGTCGGTGTAGCCCTCCCTCAGCAGATCGCGGAACTGACGGTGGTCCCAGGTGGCGTTGAAGTCGCCGCCGACGAGGACCCGGGCACCCCGCTGTGCCCGCAGTTCGGCACGCGTCATCCCCATCTCCCGCACCCAGCGCGAGGAGTCGTACGGGTAGGGCGGGATCGGGTGCATCGCGTAGACGACGGTGTCGCCGACACCGGGGATCTCGACGGTGGCGCGCAACGAGTTCAACGCGTAACCGTCGAGCAGTGCGGTGTCCCGCAGCGGGTATCGGCTGAGGATCGCCGTGCCGACGCCGCCCGTGCCCGCGACGACGTAACGGAACGGCAGCAGCGATCGCAGCGCGGAGGTCTCGATGCGGGCGGCCGCGTCGGGCGTCACCTCGTTCATCGTCAGCACCGCGGCGTCGTTGTCGGCCACGATCCGACCGACCGCGTCGAGGTCTCCCGCGCCCAGCTTGATGTTGCTCTGCACCAGCGTGATCCGCTGTCCCGACGGCGCGGTGTGCGCGACCCACAGTGGGACCTGCGTCCACACCCCGGCCGCGACCACCACGACACCGATGCCCGCGAGGATCCAGCGCCGCGCGAGCAGCGCCACGACGAGTGCCACCGCCGCACCGGCCACGGCGATCGGTACACCCGCCGTCAGAGCGGTCGAGACGCGTCCGCGCCCGGGATACCAGTGCAGCCAGATCGCCGTGATGCCGCCGACGAGCAGCACCGTGGACACCACCACGGCGAGAGCGCGCAGAACCGACGGCCAACGGCGACGGGGCACCGACGACCGGGACCGCCTCACCCGCCGAACACCTTCAGCACGACCGCTTTCGCGCGCCGCGTGACCCGCAGGTAGTTGTCGAGGAACTCGGCAGCCTGGTCCTCCGGCCACCCGGCCGCGTACGCCACGGCCCGCAGCTGTTGCCCGCGGGCGGGCAACTGGTCGATCGCCTTGCCGCGCACGAGGACTATCGCGTTGCGTGCTGCCGTCGCCGTGAGCCACGCCTCCTTGAGCAGGGTCACGTCGGTCTCGCTGAGCAGCTCCGCCGAGCCGATGGCGTCGAGCGTCTGCAGCGTGGACGTGTTGTGCAGCGACGGCAACCGGTGCCCATGACGCAGTTGCAAGAGCTGCACGGTCCACTCGATGTCAGCCAGACCGCCGCGGCCCAGCTTG
This sequence comes from Williamsia deligens, assembly GCF_024171765.1. Taxonomy (GTDB): domain Bacteria; phylum Actinomycetota; class Actinomycetes; order Mycobacteriales; family Mycobacteriaceae; genus Williamsia_A; species Williamsia_A deligens. The sequence continues at coordinate 126,649 of NZ_JAMTCI010000003.1, read as the reverse complement.
GTGTGGGTGTGCGGGTCGGCGCCGCGCGGCAGCCGCTCGGCGTCGATGCGGGCCTTGATACGCCGGATCTCGCGCACCGCGTCGGGCGACACCCCGCCCTCGGGGTAGCGGGTCTGATCGGCCATGTGCAGGAACGCGGTTCCCAGGGCGGCATCACCGGCCACCGGGTGCGCACGTAGCAGCGCCTGGATCTCCCACGCCTGCGCCCACTGTCGGTAATACGCCGAGTAGGCGCCGAGCGTGCGCACAACGGGGCCGTTGCGGCCCTCGGGACGCAGCCCGGTGTCGATCTCCAGCGGTGGGTCCGCGCTCGGCGTGTTCAGGAGGGTCCGGACGCGTTCGGCGATCGTGTTGGACCACCGCACCGCCTGCGACTCGTCGACGCCGGCGACCGGACTGCAGACGAACAGGACGTCGGCGTCGGAGCTGTAACCCAGTTCGCCACCGCCGAGGCGGCCCATCCCGATGACCGCGATGCGGGCGGGTGCGGCCTCGCCGTCCTTGAGGGAGTCGGCGATGACCACCTGTAGGGAGGCGTTCAGCACGGCGCCCCACACGCTGGACAGGGCCTCGCACACAGCCGGTACGTCGAGCATGCCCAGGATGTCGGCCGAGGCGATGCGCACGAGCTCCGCGCGCCGCAGCGACCGGGCGACGGCGATCGCGCGCTTGGGATCCTTCTGGCGGCGGGCCGACGCGACGAGACCGTTGGCGACGTCACCCCGATCGACCTCGACGAGCTTGGGTCCGGTGGCGGAGTCGGCGTAGAGCCGGATGACCTCCGGCGAGCGGATCACCAGGTCCGAGATGTACGCCGACGCACCGAGCACCCGCATGAGCCGTTCGGCGACGACGCCGTCGTCGCGGAGCAGCCGCAGGAACCAGTCCTGGTCGGCGAGTTCGTCGCACAGGCGTCGGTAGTTGAGGAGTCCGGCGTCGGGGTCGGGGGTGTTGCTGATCCACTCGAGCAGCGTGGGCAGCAACAGTTCCTGGATACGTCCGCGGCGTCCGCGCATGCCGGTCAGCGCGCGTAGGTGGCTCAGTGCGTGCTCGGGCTTCGCGTAGCCCAGCGCGGCGAGGCGACGGGTGGCCGCGTCGTCGGAGAGGCGGAGCCCGTCGATGTCGAGCTTGCTGACCGACTCGAGGAGTGGGCGGTAGAACAGTTTCTCGTGCAGCCGACGCACCCGCTGGGACTGCCGCCGGATCTCCGCACGCAACGACTCCGCCGCGTCGAGATCGCCCTCGGGGCGGATGTGGGCCGATCGCGCGAGGAACCGCAGGGCCTCGGTGTCGTCGAACTCCGGGAGCAGGTGGGTGCGTTTGAGTTTCGTCAGCTGCAGCCGGTGCTCGAGCAGTCGCAGGAACTCGTACGACGCGGTCAGGTTCGCGGCGTCGTCGCGTCCGACGTAGCCACCGGCGTTCAACGCGGCGAGCGCGTCCACCGTCGACGCGACCCGCAGCGACTCGTCGGTTCGGCCGTGGACGAGCTGCAGCAGCTGCACGGCGAACTCGACGTCCCGGATGCTGCCCCGGCCGAGTTTGAGCTCCCGCGTGCGCAGTTCGGCGGGGACGTTGCTCTCCACGCGTCGGCGCATCGCCTGGACCTCGCTGACGAAGTCCTCGCGCTCGCATGCCTCCCACACCATCGGCGCCACCGCGTGGAGGTACTCCCACCCCAGGCTCATGTCCCCGGTCATGGGCCGCGCCTTCAGCAGGGCCTGGAACTCCCAGGTCTTGGCCCACCGCTGGTAGTAGGCCAGATGCGAGGCCAGGGTGCGGGTGAGCGCGCCGGCCTTGCCCTCCGGGCGCAGCGCTGCGTCGACCTCGAAGAAGGCCAACGACCCGACCCGCATCAACTCCCCCGCGATGCGGGCCGAGGTCGTGTCCGCGGGTTCGCTGACGAACACGATGTCCACGTCGCTGACGTAGTTCAGCTCGCGCGCACCGCATTTGCCCATCGCGATGACGGCCAGACGCACCGGCACGTCGTTCTCGCCGCACACCTCGGCGATGGCCACGGCGAGCGCGGCGGTCAGCGCGGCGTCGGCGAGATCGGCCAGGTAGCGACCCACCTCGGGGAACCACACGACGGGCTCGTCCTCGACCGCGGGGGCGACGTCGCGGGCCGCCATCTGCAGCAGCAGATCCCGGTAGGCGAGCCGCAGGGCGACCACGGCCTTCGGGCCGGTCAGCCGGGCGCGGAACACGTGGTCGTCGTCGCCGATGTGTTCGCCGGTCGCCCGCACGGCGTCGACGGCGGCGAGCATCGTCTCCTCCATCTGCGCGGCGGTCGGGAGGTCGGCCGCATCGAGCAGATGCCACGTGGCGGGTTCGGCGACGAGGTGGTCGCCGAGCGCCTCCGACGCACCGAGGACCGCGAACAACCGACCCCGCAGCGTCGACCGCTCCCGCAGCCCGGCCTCGAGGTCCGCCCAGTCCGGTACGGCCGCCCGCAGGCGCGTCAGGGCGCGCAACGCCAAGTCGGGGTCGGGGGCGCGCGACAACGACCACAGCACGGCGAGGTCGGCCTGGGTGGTCCAGCCGAGCTCGTCGAGCGAGGCGGCGGCCGTCTCGTCGAGCAGACCGAGACGCGCCGGACCCGGCACCACCGCCCGCGACGGGAGAGAACTCACGCCACAGACGGTAGCGGCAGTGTCCGATCGGTCACAGCGCCCCGCCGGTCACCGGGCCCCGCGGGACACAGGGGGGCTCCCGTCAGAGTGAGAGGTAGCGGCCGAGTTCGAACGGGGTGACCATGCTGCGGTAATCGTTCCACTCGGTCCACTTGTTGCGCAGGAAGTAGTCGAAGACGTGCTCGCCGAGCGCCTCGGCGACCAGCTCGGAGGACTCCATCGCCTTCAGTGCGTCGGCGAGGCTCCCCGGCAGTTCCGTGTAGCCCATGGTGCGACGCTCGGCCGACGTCAACGACCACACGTCGTCCTCGGCCTCGTCGGGCAGCTCGTAGCCCTCCGCGATGCCCTTCAACCCGGCCGCCATCAGCACCGCGAAGGTCAGGTACGGGTTGCAGGCCGAGTCGGGGCTGCGGACCTCGATGCGTCGCGACGACGCCTTGTTCGGGGTGTACAGCGGCAGCCGGATGAGCGCCGAGCGGTTCGCACCGCCCCACGTCGCGGCGGTCGGGGCCTCACCACCGTGGATGAGTCGCTTGTAGCTGTTCACCCACTGGTTCGTCACCGCGCTGATCTCCGGCGCGTGCGTCAGGATCCCGGCGATGAACTGCTTGCCGGTGTCGGAGAGCTGCATCGGGTCGTCGGGGTTGTGGAACGCGTTGGTGTCGCCCTCGAACAGGCTCATGTGGGTGTGCATCGCCGAGCCGGCGTGATCGGAGAACGGCTTGGGCATGAACGTCGCCTGGACGCCCTCACCGATCGCGACCTCCTTGACGACGTAGCGGAAGGTCATGACGTTGTCGGCCATCGACAGCGCGTCGGCATAGCGCAGGTCGATCTCCTGCTGGCCGGGTGCGCCCTCGTGGTGGGAGAACTCGACGGAGATGCCCATCGACTCCAGCGCCTCGATGGCGTGGCGACGGAAGTTGGGTGCACTGCCGTGGACGACCTGGTCGAAGTAGCCGCCGCCGTCCGCCGGGGTCGGCGGGGTCCCGTCGGTGGGTGAGTCCTTCATGAGGAAGAACTCGATCTCGGGGTGCACGTAGCAGGTGAAGCCCTGGTCGGCCGCCTTGTTCATCTGGCGGCGCAGCACGTGGCGCGAATCGGCCCAGGACGGTGTCCCGTCGGGCATCGCGATGTCACAGAACATCCGCGCCGAGTGGTGCTTGCCCTGGCTCGTGGTCCACGGCAGAACCTGGAACGTCGACGGGTCGGGCTTGGCGATGGTGTCGGCCTCCGACACCCGCGAGAACCCCTCGATCGACGAGCCGTCGAAGCCGATCCCCTCGGCGAAGGCGCCCTCGAGTTCGGCCGGTGCGATCGCCACGGACTTGAGGTATCCGAGCACGTCGGTGAACCAGAGCCGAACGAATCGGATGTCGCGTTCCTCCAGCGTGCGGAGCACGAATTCCTTTTGGCGATCCATACCGTCAGAGGCTAGGAGCGCGCTGTTAAATCCGTGTTACAAGCGGTGGTGTGTCGCCGGTCCGCCTGTGTGAGATCACGGATTCGGCCTACTCCGGGGCCTCCCGGCGGCCCAGCGGCCGGATGATTCGCGCCCGTTCGCACGGTCTCGGGACGTTCGCACGACGACGTGCTGTTCGCACGCTCCCGGCGGCATGCGAACGACGAGCGGCCACGCGAACGACGGGTGGCCGTGCGAACAGGCGCATCAGCAGCGGAGTCCCTCGGCCGGCAGTGTGAGATCGGTGAGGTATCGCGTCAGCGGCCCGTCGAGGCAGGCGTTGCCCTCGAACGCTGCGGTGTGCTGGGTGCCGCGGAAAGTGACGAGCCGCGCACGGAGTTGCTGGGCGAGGGAGACACCCGCGGCGTAGGGCGTGGCGGGGTCGTCGGTGGTCGAGACCACGACGGTCGTCGGCAGCCCGGGGGCGTCGATCCGGTGGGGTTGAGACGTCGGCGGCACCGGCCAGAACGCGCACTCGTCACCGGCTCCGCGTCCGGACCCGCGCCCGTCGTCGCGGAATGGCGCGGTGCGCCGCAACTCGTTGTCGAGACGGTCGATGGTGGCGCGGTCGGCGATCGGCGGTCCGTCGACGCACCGGATGGCGGTGAACGCATCCGCGGTGGTGTCGTAGCGACCCTGCCGGTCGCGCCCCTCGTAGAGGTCGGCCAACCGCAGCATCACGTCGCCGCGTCCCGCGAGGAGCTCGCCGAGTCCGTCGCGGAGGTACTGCCAGAGCGTCTGCGCGTAGAGCGCCTGGCCGGTCGCGGTGATCGCGTCGCCGTACGAGAGCGCCCGCGGTCCCCCGGTCGGGGCGGGGCGCCCGATCAGCGATCGGACCAGGGTGACGTACCGCTCGGTGGCGCGGGCGGGGTCCGAACCGAGCGGGCATCCACGACGCGTCGCGCAGTCGGCCGCGAAGTCGTCGAAGGCGCGTTGGAACCCGGCGTTCTGCGCGACGGTGTCGGCGACCGGGTTCGACGACGGATCGACAGCGCCGTCGTTGATCATCGCGCGCACCCGCGTCGGGAAGCGTTCGGCGTAGCGGGCGCCGATGTAGGTGCCGTAGGAGTACCCCAGCCAGTTCAGTTGTTGTCGGCCGAGCGCACCGCGCAGGACGTCGATGTCGTCGATGACGTCGCTGGTCCCGAGATGCGCGAGGAACTCCCGGCCCATCGCCTGCAGACAGGCGGCGCCGACGGCCGCGTTGCGGGCCTCGGTCGCAGCGATCCCGGCCGGCGACGTGTCGACCCAGTCCTTGGCGCGCACCTCGTCGCGTTGCGCGTCGCTGCGGCACCGCACCGCCGGCGTCGACCGGCCGACGCCCCGTGGGTCGAACCCGATGATGTCGAGGGTGTCGCCGACCGCCATGCCCGCGAACTGGGACGCGGTACCGGCCATGTACTCGACGCCGGACACACCCGGCCCGCCCGGATTGGTCAGCAGGATGCCGGTCGACTGTTTCGCGGCCCGCAGCCGGAAGACCGCCAGCGACGCCGTCGCCCCGTCAGGCCGGTCATAGTCGACGGGGACGGTGAGCCGTCCGCAGTCACTGCGCTGGGGCGGGTAGTCGGCGTCGGGCGCGAACTCCGCGCAGGTCCCCCACGCGATGCGCTGCGTGTAGAACCGCGCGAGCGGCCCACTGGTGGGCGAGGGCACGGTCGACGACACCGGCGGTGCCGCCTCCGACGACGACGCCGCGCCGCTGTCGAGCCGGGACAGCCGGCCGCCGCTGCATCCCGACAGCACCAGCGCCGCGCACACGAGGACCGCGGTGCCGACGACCGTGAGGCGACTGCGCCGGCGGGAGGTCATCGGGCCATCGTGGCACGCGCGCGACGCCGCACCGGTCGGCGCCGCGCGCTGGTCGACGACGGTGGTGGCTGCACCTCGACCCCGGGTGTGAGCGAGGGCACACCGGGCAGCTCTGGGGGTCCCGGCACCGCGGTGCCACACTTGTCGGGTCACCATCCACCCGGGTACTCGCGACGCGAGACCCGAGGCACGAAAGGGACGACGATGTCCGACACCTCTGATGCACCCGTCTACGGGTCCGTTCCCACCGAATCCGCAGCACCCCGCCGCCGCGCCACCCGGATCCACCACCTCGCGCAGATGAAGGCCGAGGGTGAGCGCTGGTCGATGCTCACGGCCTACGACTACTCCAGCGCCCGCGTCTTCGACGAGGCCGGCATCCCCGTGCTCCTCGTCGGCGACTCGGCCGCGAACGTCGTCTACGGCTACGACACCACCGTCCCGGTCACCATCGACGAGATGATCCCGCTGGTGCGCGGCGTGGTCCGTGGCGCACCGCACGCGCTGGTCGTCGCCGACCTCACCTTCGGGAGCTACGAGAGCGGCCCGACGATGGCACTGGCGTCGGCCACGCGCTTCATGAAGGAAGCCGGCGCGCACGCGGTCAAGCTCGAGGGCGGCGAGCGTGTCGCCGAGCAGATCGCGACGCTGACGGCCGCGGGCATCCCCGTGATGGCCCACATCGGCTTCACCCCGCAGAGCGTCAACGGTCTCGGCGGCTTCCGCGTCCAGGGCCGCGGTGACGGTGCCGAGCAGCTCGTCGCCGACGCGATCGCCGTCGCCGAGGCGGGTGCGTTCGCCGTCGTGATGGAGATGGTCCCGGCCGACCTCGCCGGACAGATCACCCGCAAGCTGACCGTCCCCACCGTCGGCATCGGTGCCGGCAACGAGACCGACGCCCAGGTGCTGGTCTGGCAGGACATGGCCGGCATGACGCACGGCAAGACGGCGAAGTTCGTCAAGCGCTTCGGTGACGTCGGTGGCGAACTCCTCCGTGCCGCCGAGCAGTACGCCGACGAGGTCCGTCGCGGGGTCTTCCCGGGGCCCGAACACAGCTACTGAGTCCTGCGCCCGGTATGCCCTCCTCTCCTGGCAGAGTGGAGGCATGCGAGAGCTCTATCCCCCGATCGAGCCGTACTCCTCGGAGATGCTCGACGTCGGTGAGGGACAACGGATCCACGTCGAGTGCAGTGGTGCGCCCGACGGCAAGCCCGTCGTGTTCGTCCACGGCGGGCCGGGCGGGGGCACGTCACCCGAGCAGCGTCGCTTCTTCGATCCCGCGGCCTACCGCATCGTCCTGTTCGACCAGCGTGGCTGCGGGAAGTCGACGCCACACATCGCCGACGGCGCCGACCTGTCGGTCAACACCACCGACCGCCTCGTGGCCGACATGGAGCGGATCCGTGAGCACCTCGGCATCGACCGCTGGATGGTGTTCGGCGGGTCGTGGGGATCCACGCTCGGGCTGACGTACGCGCAGACGCACCCGCACCGGGTCACCGAGCTCGTGCTGCGCGGCATCTTCCTGCTGCGCCGCAGCGAGATCGACTGGTACTACAACGGCGGCGCGGCCCACGTCTTCCCCGATCTCTGGGAGGGCTACCTGGCGCCGGTCCCCGCCGACGAGCGCGACGGCGATCTCGTGGCCGCCTACGCCCGACTGCTCGCCTCCGACGACCCGACGGTCGCGCAGGCAGCGGCGACGGCGTGGACGAACTGGGAGCAGTCCACCAGCCACCTGCTCCCCCGCCCCGACGACGGCGAGGTCGACGTCCGCTTCGATCTCGCGTTCGCCCGCATCGAGAACCACTACTTCACCCACGGCGGCTTCCTCGACGACGGCCAGTTGCTGCGCGACATCGACCGGATCGCCGACATCCCCGGCGTCATCGTCCAGGGCCGCTACGACGTCGTCTGTCCGGTGCGCAGTGCGTGGGATCTGCACCGCGCGTGGCCGTCGGCCAGGCTGCACATCGTCGACGACGCCGGGCACGCCTCGTTCGAACCCGGCATCGTGCACCACCTCGTCGAGGCCACCGACGGGTTCCGACCGACCACCGAACAGGAAGGGGTGCCGGCGTGAGTGCGCGCGAGCACATCGAGATCGAGCTGAAGTTCGACGTCGACGCCGGACGTGCCGTCCCCGATCTGTCGGGCCTTCCCGGTGTCGACTCGGTGACCGGCCCGGTCGAGGAGAACCTCGACGCCACCTACTTCGACACCGAGAACCTGGACCTCACGGATCACCGGATCACGCTGCGGCGCAGGATCGGCGGGCACGACGAGGGCTGGCATCTCAAGCGGCCGGGCAACGCCGGTGGGCGACGCGAGCTGCAGGCACCGCTGGGACCGCTCACCGCCGACGGCGACCTCGATGCGACCGTCCCCGAGGACATCCTCGATCCTGTCCGGGTCCACGTCCGGGGCCGCCGCCTCGACCCCATCGCCACCATCGCGACCCGTCGTCTCATCAGCGAGGCCCGCGACGCCGACGACCGCGTGCTGGCCGTCCTGTGCGCCGACATCGTCACCGCCGACTCCCTGCTGCCGGGCGGCAGTTGCCACACCTGGGCGGAATGGGAGTTCGAACTGGTGGAAGGTGGGCGCGAGCTGTTGCCGGAGGCCGAGGCACTCCTGCGCGGCGCGGGCGCCCGGACCGCGTCGGCCGCGTCGAAACTCGCCCGTGCCATCGGCGCGACGCCCGCTCATTCCGGTGTTCCTCGGCTGACGTCCTCACCCACGGCACTCGAGCTGGTGGTGGCCGAACTCGCCCGTCACCGAGAGCAACTCGTCGACGTCGACCCGCGCGTCCGTGCCGACGAGGAGGACGCTGTCCATCAGATGCGCGTGGCCACGCGCCGCCTGCGCAGCGTGCTGCGGGCGTTCCGCGGCGTGATCGACGGCCCCAAGGTCGACCGCCTCGACGCCGAGCTGAAGGAGCTGGCGTCCATCCTGGGCGTCGTCCGCGACGCGGAGGTGACCGCCGAGCGCTATCGGGATCTGCTGGCCGACGAGGACGCGTCGGAGACCGTGCGCGACCGTCTCGTCGGCGAGCAGCTGCGACGTCGGTCACGCGGTCAGCGGTCGGCAGTCGCCGCCCTGAACAGCTCGCGGTACTTCTCTCTGCTCGACGCTCTCGACGACCTGCTGGTGCGCCCGCCGGCCGGCGCCGACGCCGAGATGCCGGCCAAGAAGGCGTTGCGGGACGCGGTGCGGGGCAGCGCGAAGAAGGTGCGCAAGGCGCAGGCGACGGCCGACGGCCTCGAGACGGACTCCGCGGACTGGGTGGAGCAGATGCACACCGTCCGCAAGCGCGCGAAACGTCTGCGGTACGTCGCGGACTCCGGTGCGTCGCTGGGCACCCGCAAGTACGCGGCCACGGCGTCGGCGGCGAAGAAGATCCAGTCGGCTCTGGGTGACTCCAACGACGCCTCGTTGAGCCGCGAGCTGATCGCCGAGGTGGTCCACAGCGTGACCGACCCGGCCGACGCGTTCGTGCTCGGACGTCTCGATGCGCGCGAACAGGCAGCGCACGACGCTGCGCTGCGCACCTACGAGCGCGTCGCCGAGAGCCTCTGACCGCGTCGGTGGGCGACGGTCTCTGATCGTCGACGGCCGAGCGCCACGGACCGCAGCGGTGTGGGGCGCGGCGGTGTGGGGCGAACGAGCCGGCCTGTAAGCCGGATCCTGTCCCGACCGCATGCGGTCGGTGGTGATCATCCATCTGGACACACCGTCACCGGGTGCCTCGTGCGGTCCACCCGCAGGCTCGGGCGAGCAGCCCTCGTGCACCTGCGCAGCCGCACCTCGCGGTGCGACCTTCGACCTTGCTCCGGGCGGGGTTTACCGAGCCGCTGTGGTCACCCACGGCGCTGGTGCGCTCTTACCGCACCGTTTCACCCTCACCGGCCCTCACGGGTCGGCGGTCTGTTCTCTGTGGCACTGTCCCGCGGGTCGCCCCGGGTTGCTGTTGGCAACCGCCCTGCTCTGTGGAGTCCGGACTTTCCTCGACACCGGGCCCGCCGCCGGAAGGCGGCTGTCCCCGACGCCGCGATCACCCGGCCGACTCGTTCGCCCCGTCATCGTAGACACGTCCGGTGAGGCACCCTCTACCCTTGCCCGGTGACCGAGTACGTCGCGCTCCTCCGGGGCATCAACGTCGGCGGCATCCGCATCGCCATGGCGGACCTGCGCGCACTGATCAGCGAACTCGGACACACCGACGTCTCGACCGTCCTCGCCACCGGCAACGTGCGGTTCACCAGCGACTCCGACGATGTCGCAGCGCTGCGGGCGCAGCTCGAATCGGCACTGTCCGACCGTTTCGGCTACGACGCCTTCGCGTTCGTCCATCGCGCCGACCACGTGGCCGCGGTGACCGAGGCGTACCCCTTCGAGGAACAGGACGGGGTCCACGCCTACGTCGTGTTCGTCGCCGACGAGGCTGTCGTGGACGAGCTCCTCGGCGTCGACATCGACCTCGACATCGAGTCGGTCGAGCGCGGGGACGGCGTCGTCTACTGGTCGGTCCCCCAGAAGAAGACGCTGTCGAGCGCGTTCGGCAAGGAACTCGGCCGGTCGCGTCACAAGGCGACGACCACGAACCGCAATCTGCGCACCCTGCGCAAGATCCTGGGCTGAGGCACCGGGGTCGAGGGAGATGATCGAGGCGGGCGCGGTGGCGCTCATGGTGCTGGCGCTCGCGTTCGCCGTCTGGCGGCCGCGCGGGCTGCCCGAGGCGACTGTCGCGGTCCCCGCCGCCGCGATCGCGATCGCGGTCGGCGCGGTGACCCTCGGTGAGGCGTTCGACGAGGTCCACCGTCTGACGTCCACCGTCGCCACACTCGCTGCGCTGCTGGCCCTCTCGCATGCGTGTGAGGTGCTCGGGGTGTTCGACTGGGTGTCCCGCCAGATCGGGCGCGCGGGTGCCGGCAACGGACGGCGACTCTTCGCGCTCGGTTTCGTCGGCGCCGCGGTGACCACCGCGGCGCTGAACCTCGACGCCACCGTCGTCCTGCTCACCCCGGTCCTCATCGCGGTCACCCGCGGGCTCGGTGTGCGACCCCGACCCCTGTCGGTCGCGACCATCAGCCTCGCGAACGCGGCGTCGTCGCTGATGCCGGTCTCGAATCTGACCAATCTGCTGGCGTTCTCGGCCACCGGGCTGAGCTTCGGTCGGTTCACGGTGCTGATGGCACTGCCGTGGCTGGCGACGCTGGTCGTCCAGTACGCGGTGCACCGCTGGTGGTTCCGGGCAGAGATCGCCGACGTCCCCGACCACGATCCGGAGGAGCCGGGACCGGCACCGGTCGCCGCGCTGTGCGTCCTCGCCGCGACCCTCGTCGGCTTCGTCCTCTCGTCCCAGGTCGGTGTGGAGCCGGTGTGGTTCGCGACCGCGGGCGCGGTGGTGCTGACGGTGATCGCCATGGCGCGCAGGAGGTCCGGCGCCACCGACGTCGTCCGCGCGATCAACCCGCTGTTCCTGCTGTTCGTGTTCGCGCTCGGCGTTCTCGTCGCCGCCATCGCCGACGGCTCGATCGGACGCTGGCTCGCCGGGATCGTGCCCCACGGCACCGGCCTGCTCGCGCTGCTCGGGATCGCCGCGATCGGCGCGGTGGTCGCCAACGTCATCAACAACATCCCCGCGACGCTCCTCCTGCTCGCCGCGATGTCCGGCTCGCCGACCGTCGCGCTGCTGGCGATGATGCTCGGCGTGAACATCGGCTCGAACCTGACCTACGTCGGCTCGCTGGCGAACCTGCTGTGGCGCCGCATCGTCAGCCGCGACGGGGTCGAGGTCTCGGCCGTCGGCTTCTCCGCCCTCGGTCTCGTCGCGGGCCCGCCGTCGATCGTCGCCGCGGTCACCGCGCTGTGGTTGGTCAGCTGAGCACGTGCGGACGGGGTCTGTCCGCGGCAGCGTCGACATCTCGTTGACTCTCAGTCAGCGAGATGTGAAGATGGGGCCTCCCGCAAACGACCTGGAGGTCCGCCGTGCCCGAGGTCCCCGACGTCTGGGCCGACTACGGCGTGGTGCCGTCCGGAGCTGTGCCGACGGACCGCCGGCACCGGTCGACACGCAGCGTCGAGACCCCGACCACACGGGTCAGCTACGTCGATGTCCCCCACGACGACGGGCCGACCCTCGTCCTCCTGCACGGCATCTCGGCGAGCTGGCGCTGGTTCGCACATCTCTTCCCCGTGCTGGCACAGCGCTATCGGGTGATCGCGCTGGACCTCCCGGGGTTCGGTGCGTCGCCGTTGTCGCGACACCACCTCACCCTCGACGGGTTTGCCGATGCCGTCGTCGACGTCTGCGACGCACTCGAGATCGACGCACCCGTCCTGGTCGGCCATTCGATGGGGTCACTGGTGGGTACGCGTGCCGCCGTGCGACACCCGACCCGGCTGGGAAAGTTGATCATCACCGGCGGCCCGATCCTGTCGCTGGTCCGCCTCGCCCGCAGCCCCGCCGAGACATTTCGCCGCCACCCGGCGTCGGTCGCGACACTGGTTGCAGAGTCGGCGATCGTGGGACTCCCGCTGCCGCGACCCGTCGCCACGCTCATCGCCGGATCACCGCGACTGCGACGTGCCGCCCTGGGGGCGTTCGTCGCCCGGCCCGACCTCCTCGATCCCGAGGTGGTGCGGGCGACGATGCAGGACCTGGGTGCGCCGGCGACCTTCCCGGTCCTGGCGTCGGCGGCGTGGGTCGATCCCGGCCGCGACCTCGCCGAGGTGCGTTGCCCCACACGGATACTGCGCGGTGACGGTGACGCGTTGTCGCCGCCGGAGGACGTCGAACTGTTCCTGTCGAGAGTGCCCTCGGCGGACGAGGTCCGCTTCGATCACACCGGCCACTGGCCGCACATCGAGCGTCCGCGCCGTTTCCTGGAGGAGGTACACCGGTTCGTGTCGCCGGAGGATGGACCTCTGGACTTCTGACGGCGATCGCGAGAACGCCTCGGCTGACAGATCACGACCCCGGGTCGTCACCGACCATCGCGCTCAGTCGGCCCACCATCTCGACAGCCACGGCGGCGTCGGCCCCGTCGAACACCGCGGCGTGGATGCCCCGCATCGCCCCGGTGATCACCGCGGCCGACGCGCGGACGTCGACGCCGGCGGCGATCTGACCGTTGTCGACGCCGGCCGCGATCAGCGCCGCCACGGCCTCGAGGAAGGCGGTGTGCCAGTTCTCCGCGGGCCCGTCCACCCGCGGGACGCCGGCGTCGCGGAACAGCACGTGCGCGGTCGGCGTCTCGTAGATGCTCCGGGCCGCGACGGTCAGGAACACGCTCAGCTGCCCGAGTGGGGTCTCCGGCCAGGAGACCTGGCCGGCCGCGGTTTTGATGACATCGACCAATCTCGCGGCGGCGTCGTCCACAGCCGCCTGGAACAGGTCCGCCTTGCCCGCGAACGTGTGGAACGCCGTGCGCGGTGCGACGCCGCTCCGGTCGGCAACCGCCTCGACGGTGACAGCCGCATAGGTGTTGTCGCGCAACATGTCCTGCGCCGCGCGGATGAGACGCACACGCGCCGAGCCGCCGGGATCGCGCTGCGATTCCTTCGCCCACCGGTACAGCGTGGCGCTGTGCACGCCCAGTTCCCGGGCGACCGCCTCGGCGTCCTCGGCGCCCCCGAACGCGCGGAGGACCGCCGAGTGTCGTTGGGCGGCGGAGAACCGCGACTGGCGTGCCACGACGACAACCTACGAGCCGGACAGCCCCACCCGCAATGCGCGAACTATTGCATGATGACTGCAGTTTTTGCATTATGGGTGTGCCCCGCCCTGCCGACACGCGAACCCCAGAGGAACCCCATGACCTTCACGCCGACGCGATCGCTGATCACCGGCGCCAGCTCGGGGATCGGCCGGGCCCTGGCACGTCAACTGGCCGATCGTGGGTCGGACCTCGTGCTGGTCGCCCGGCGCGAGGACCGATTGCGGGAACTGGCAACAGAACTCGAGGCGGCGCACGGCATCACCTGCGAGGTCGTCACCGCGGACCTGGCCGGGCACCGATCGGGTGCGCGATTGCGGCAGAGGATCGGCGGTGACGTCGACCTGGTCGTCAACAACGCCGGGGTCGCGACGCAGGGACCGTTCGTCGACGCCGGCGCCGCCGACCTCGACCGCGTTCTCGCCGTCGACGTGGCCGCGCTGGTCGACGTCTGTCACGCGTTCCTGCCCGAGATGGTCGCGCGGGGCTCGGGCACCATCGTCAACGTCTCGAGCACCACGGCGTTCCAGCCCGTCCCCACACTCGCTGTCTACGCCGCCGCGAAGACGTTCGTGCTGAGCTTCACCCAGGCACTGTGGGCCGAGGCCCGACCCCACGGCGTCCGCGTGATGGCTCTCGCGCCCGGTCCGACGCAGACCGAGTTCTTCGACGTCATCGGTGACAACGCCGCGATCGTCGGGGCGATGCAGACGCCCGACCACGTGGCCCGAACAGCTCTGGCGGCCCTGGACAAGCCTCGTCCACCGCTCTACGTCATCTCCGGCCGACGCAACACCCTCGCCGCAACAGGCGCCCGCGCGGTACCGAACAGGGTCCTGCTGCCCATGCTGCAGCGATCCATGCGCGCCTCCAGCTGACCCGACGTCGTCCCCGATCCCCACTCGTCCCGATCGACTCACAGAGGAGCCCGACCATGTCCACCGTTCTCGTCACCAGCGCCGCCGGCGGCGTCGGCCGACCCCTCGTCCGCGCCCTGAGCGCTGCGGGATGCACCGTCCGCGCACTGGTGAAGAACGAGGCGCAGGCATCGATCGCACGCCGGGACGGGGCCACCGAGTTCCGCGTGGGCGACATGCGTGAACCGACGACCCTCGACAACGCGATGCGAGGCGCGGACAGCATGTACCACGCTGCGCCGACCCAGATCATCGACGAGGGTCCGATCGCCGAGCGCATCATCGATCTGGGAGCGCGACATGGCCTGTCGCATCTGGTGTTCCACTCCGTCATCCACCCCGAGATCACCGACCTGTCCCACCACACTCAGAAGGAATCCGTGGAGAAGCTGCTCGCCGGGCAGCCCATCCCGACGACGGTCCTGCGGCCGTCGCACTACATGCAGAACTACCTGGAGTTCTGGCAGTTCATCCGCGGAGGCTTGATGCCCTACCCGGTCTCGACGACCAGCTCGATGGGCGTCGTCGACGTCGAGGACGTCGCCCAGGCCGCCGCCACCGTCCTCCTCGCACCCGACGAGCACGTGGGCAGGACCTACGACCTGTCGACCGAGACACTGACCCGCGACGCGATGGCAGAGGCGTTCGCCGACGCGCTGGGCCACCCGGTCACCGCGGTGCGACTCCCCCCGACGGTGGTCGTCTCACCTTTGTCCGCCGCCGGTGCCCTCGCCGGCGGGATCGCCCGGGCCATTCCCACGCTCTCGCCACGACGCAGCCCCCACCTGGTGCGGGGAGCACTGGAGGCGTCGAACGCGCGCGGCATCTCTTCCTGGCCGCGCGAGGCACGCGACAACTACGTGCAGATGATGACCTACTACGACACCCACGGCCTGGCCGTCGGCGACCTGACGCACCTCCCGGCGCTGCTCGGCCGCGCCCCGACCGGCTACCGCGAGTTCGCCCGACGCGAGGTGGCTCGACGCGTGCAGAACACCCACCGCTGACACTGTTCGTCCCGGTTCACGGCGTCGAGCGCGAGGCGACCACTACTGAACTGCTGTTTAATAGTGCTACGCTCGCCGTGCCACACAGTGATCGAAGAATCCAGGAGGCAGTCGATGCCCAGTCCCCTGCAGTCCGCACGTCGACGCGTGAACTGGCTGGCGACCCACGGTGTGGTGCGCGCCGTCGCTCCCGTCGGTGCACGGCTGGGTGATCTCCAGGCCCGCCTCATCAGCGACCCGCAGGTCCGTGTCGATCCCGGGCCCGTACACCGGGAGATCCGGTCGCGGGGGCCGGTCGCCCGGGGCAGGCTCGCGGACGTGACCGTCGACCACGGCGTGGTGCGAGATGTGTTGCGGTCCGACGACTTCCGCACCACCGGGTCGGGCCCGCAGGGGCCCAGGCTCATCGCCGCCGTCGAGCAGTGGACGCGGTCGGGCGGACTGCACCCACTGCGGCCGCCGTCCCTCCTGGCCACGGAACCCCCGTCGCACACCACCTACCGCAGGTTGGTGTCCTCGGTGTTCACGGTACGAGCGGTGGCGGCCATGCGCGACAACGTCGAGCAGACGGCGCACCGCCTCCTCGACGATCTCGAGGGCGACACGGGCGTGGTCGACATCATCGACCGGTACTGCGCGAGGCTCCCGGTGGCGGTGATCGGCGACATCCTCGGAGTGCCCGAGGACGAGCGCGACCTGGTCCTGCAGTTCGGCGAACTCGCCGCACCCAGCCTGGATCTCGGTCTGTCGTGGTCGGAACACCGCCGTGTCGACGAGGGCCTGAGCAAGTTCGTCGAGTGGCTCCACGGCCACCTCGCCCGGCTGCGGGACACCCCCGGCGACGACCTCATGAGCCAGCTGATCGCCGCGCGTGACGACGGCGTCGCCCTCACCGAGGAGGAGCTGCTGGCGACGGCCGGCCTCGTCCTCGCCGCTGGCTTCGAGACGACCGTGAACATCCTCGGCAGTGGCATCGACCTGTTGACCACGCACCGCGACCAGCTCGAGATCCTCTCCGCGCAGCCCGATCTCTGGGCCAACGCAGCCGACGAGATGCTGCGGTTGCGATCACCGGTGCAGATGACGGCCCGGACCGCCGTCCGCGCGACCGACGTCGCCGGGACCACCCTGCCCGCGGACCGGTTGATCCTGCTGGTGTTGGCCGGCGCCAATCGTGACCCGTCGGTGTTCCCCGACCCCGACCGGTTCGACGTGTCGCGTGAGAACGCCAACAAGCACCACGCATTCTCCGGCGGTCGGCACTTCTGCCTGGGTGCCGCACTGGCCCGCGCCGAGACCGAGGTCGGCCTGCAGACGTTGTTCGAGCGGTTCCCCACCCTCGTCCGAGACGGCGAGCCGGTCCGTCGCACCACGCGTGTGCTGCACGGGTACTCGTCGTATCCGGTGCGTCTGCGCGGATGACCGCGGTCATCCGGATGTCACGGGCTGTCGGTCGAACGGGTCGGCGGCGATGGCGGTCTAGCCGAAGACCCCGACCGCACAACGGACTCCGTGCGTCGGGTGACGGCCGACCGGGATGTCAGGCGAGGTGGTTCGTGTCGTTGACGAGACGGACGGACGAGCCGCCGTCGGCGTAGAACTCGGCGGTGGAGAGGGACGCCAGGTCGAGGTGGAGCTTGAAGAGGATCGACGGCCCGACGTCGAGGGCATGTCGCAGAACGGTTTTGATCGGCGTCACGTGACTGACCACGACGACGTTGCCGGGGCCGTACTCGTCGACCACCTGCGCGGTCGCAGCGCGGACGCGGTCGGTGACCGCGTCGAAGCTCTCGCCGCCCGGAGGGGCGACCGACGTGTCGGACATCCATGCGCGGTGCAGCTCCGGATCGCGCTGCGTCGCCTCCATGAACGTGAGGCCCTCCCACTCACCGAAGTCGGTCTCGGTGAAGCCCTCCACCTCGTGGACCGGCAGCCCGACGCGACGGGCGATCGCGTCGGCGGTGGCCCGCGCGCGGGACAGCGGGCTGGACACGATGGCCGCGATGCCGCCCTTCGACGCGATGCGATGGGCCACACGATCGGCCTGCTGCACACCCAGTGCCGTCAGCTCGGGGTTGCCGCGCCCGCTGTAGCGGCGATCCACCGACAGCGCCGTCTGGCCGTGTCGGACCAACAGCAGCCGGGTCGGCTTGCCCATGGCACCTGTCCAGCCGGGGCCGGTCTCGGTGGCGGGCTTCGTGGTCGGCGCAGACGGTGCCGTCTGCGCGGCCTTCTCGGCGGGAGCGGCCGTCGGTGCAGGGGCGGTCTTCTCGGCGGGGGCGGCCGGCTCGGGCGTCGTCGCGACCTGACCGTCTGCCTGAGCGTCCATGGCCTCGTTGGCGAGGCGGTCGGCGTGGGAGTTCTGCTTGCGCGGGATCCACGTGAAGTCGACATGCGAGAGGTCCGCGACGATCGCCTGGGCGCGCTGCGCCAACGGGATCATGTCCGGGTGCTTGACCTTCCAGCGTCCCGACATCTGTTCGACGACGAGCTTGGAGTCCATCCGGACCGACACCTCGTCCGCACCGAGTTCGAGCGCGGCCTCGAGTCCCGCGATCAACCCGCGGTACTCGGCGACGTTGTTGGTGGCGCGCCCGATGTACTCCTTGCGCTCGGCGAGCACAGCGGAGTGATCGGCGTCGAAGACGACCGAGCCGTAGCCCGCGACACCGGGATTCCCGCGCGACCCACCGTCGGCCTCGACGATCACCCGCACGCTCAGACCCCGGACTCGT
Organism: Williamsia deligens; assembly: GCF_024171765.1. Classification (GTDB taxonomy): domain Bacteria; phylum Actinomycetota; class Actinomycetes; order Mycobacteriales; family Mycobacteriaceae; genus Williamsia_A; species Williamsia_A deligens. The sequence continues at coordinate 108,362 of NZ_JAMTCI010000003.1, read as the reverse complement.
GGGTGCGGACGATCACGGCGCCGCACTCCTCACAGCGCAGCACCTCGTCGGCGTCGGCCTTGGCGTAGCGGGCCAGCGTGCCCCGGTCGATCTCCATGCGGCAGGCACCGCACCGGGCCTGACGCAGCAAGCCGGCGCCGACGCGACCGCGGGCGGCCTGACCGTCGTAGATCGCCAACAACGCGGGCTCCACGCGCTCGCGGATCCCGTCGCGCTGTCGTGCCGCGGACGCCACCTGCACGTCGATGTCACCGACCACCGCATCGGCGCGCTCCCGCGCCTGCGCCAGCTGCTCCTCGGTGTGGGTGACCAGCGCGCCGGACCGCAGTTCCTCGGCGGCGGTGGCCTCCTGCTGCTCCATCACCTCGAGCTGCTCCTCCTCGAGCAGTCCGCGACGGCGGGCGAGGCCGGTGAGCTCGTGACCGATCTCGACCAGCGCCTTGCCCTGGAGCGTCCCGCTGTCGCGCAGGGCGGTGTCCTTGCTCTCCCGCGTCGTCAGCACGGCGATCTCGTTCTCGATCCGACGCACCTCGCGGTCGAGGTCCTCGGATGCGATCTGCGCAGCGACGGCGGCGTCACGATGCACGCGCAACGCCTCGACGAGTTCGTCGACGGCGGCGACCTCCGGCGCGTGACTGCGGCGGTGCGCTGCGCGCGCCACCTCCGCGTCGGCGTCGGCGAGTTCGAGCAGTGCGCGCTGGGCGGCGGGATCGGCCCTCATCGACGACAGGGGTCCTCTCGGTTGCGGAGATATCGGTGCAGGTACGGACCCGGCGACACTACTCGCCGTAGTCCGTCTCACCGGCGGCGTGGACGGTGAACGGATCGGTGGGCGCGGTGAACACGTCGACGACGAGCGACGCATCGTGCCCGCGCACCACACCCGCCACCTGCGCGCACCACGGGAACTCGGTGGCCCAGTGGCCGGCGTCGACCAACGCCGGACCGCCGGCGCGCAGGTGCTCGTCGGCGGGGTGGTGGCGCAGGTCGGCTGTGACGTACACGTGCGCGCCCGAGGCGGTGGCCTCGTCGAGCAGCGAGTCACCGGCCCCGCCACACACCGCGACGGTGGTGACCTCCGTGTCGGGATCGCCGGCCACACGGACGCCCCACGGCGCCAGACGCAGCGACGCCGCGACGTGCTCCGCGAACGCGCCGAGTGTGGTCGGGGCGGCGAGCCTGCCCACGCGGCCGAGCCCTCGGTCCTCGACCGGGGCGGCCTCCACGAGAACGTCGTAGGCGGGTTCCTCGTAGGGATGGGCGTCGCGCAGTGCGGCGCGGATCGCCTCGCGACGGGCGGGGTCGGCGACCATCTCGACGCGGTCCTCGGTCACCTCCTCCTGCTCGCCGACGGTGCCGATGTGCGGGGTGGCGCCGTCACCCGGCAGGAACCCGCCGGTGCCGGTGACCTGCCAGCGACAGCGGCTGTAGTCACCGATCGACCCGGCGCCGGCACGGAACATGGCGTCGGCGACAGCCTCGGTGTCGTCGACGGGGACGAAGACCACCCACTTGTCCAGCGGGCGTCCGGTGGTGGGCTGCAGCGGCCGGGTGTCGAGGACGCCCAGCGCGTCGGCGAGAGCGTCGGACACGCCGGGCCGCGCGATGTCGGCGTTCGTGTGCGCGGTGTAGAGGGCGCACCCTGCGCGCACGAGCCGGTGGATGATGCGTCCCTTGGGCGTGTGGGCGCCGACGGTGTCGACCCCGCGCAGCAACAGCGGATGGTGCGCGACGACCAGTTCGATGCCGTGGGCGATGGCGTGGTCGACGACGGCGTCGGTGACGTCGACGCAGACGAGCACCGCCGTGACCGTGTCCAGCGGGTCGCCGCAGACCAGTCCGACGCTGTCCCAGCTCTCGGCGAGGTGCGGCGGGTAGTGCGCGTCGAGCAGGTCGACGAGTTCTCCGACTGCGGCCATCGGGTGCGCCTTTCGTGAGCTGGGATGAGGTTGGGAACGGGTGAGCTGCTTCAGGACAGCGGCCAGGCCCGCAGGAGGGTGGCGACATCGTCGGGCGGACGCACCGCGAGCCGGAGGTGGCCGGGCCCGAGCCCGGGGAACGTGTCGCCGCGTCGGACCGCGATGCCGGCCGCCGCCAGGTGATCCCGTCGGCGCTGCGCCGACGCGTCCCGGACGAGCACGAAGGACGCCGACGGGTCGCCGCACACCTCGATCCCGCTCCCCCGCAACGCGTCCACCATCGCCTCGCGCTCGACGCGCACCGCGCGCGCCTGCTCGCGGGCATGGGCGTGACCCCGCTCGGAGAGTGCGGCGGTGACCACCGCGAGCTGCAACGTCCCGACAGGCCAATGCGGGCGCCCGGACACCAACCGCGACACCACGTCGCGGTCACCGATCACGTACCCGGCACGCAGTCCGGGGACGGCGAAGGTCTTGGTGATGCTGCGCAGGACGACGAGCCCCGGCAGCCGGCGGTCCGCGACGCTCTCCGGCTCGTCCACGAACCCGTCGACGGATCGTCCTGCCGCAGAACCCGTCTCGGCGAGGGTGACGTCGGCGAAGGCCTCGTCGACCACCACCACCCGGCCGGGACGGCACATCCCCGCGACCACATCGGCGGCGTGCAGCACGGACGTGGGGTTGGTCGGGTTGCCGATCACCACGAGGTCGGCGTCGTCGGGGACCACGGCGTCCTCCAGGTGCCACGGCGGCGGCAGGACCACCCGCGTCACGGGCACCCCCGACGCGCGCAGCACGCGTTCGGGCTCGGTGAACGACGGGGCGATGACCGCCGCGAGTCGAGGCCGCAGCGCGGCGGCGAGTGCGAAACCCTCCGCGGCCCCGGCCAACACGGCGATCTCGTCGGCGTCGCGACCGTGGGCGACGGCGATCGCGTCGACCGCCGCCTGCTCGTCGTCGGGAGTCGGGTACACCGACAGGTCGTCGATGCGGTCACGCAGGATGTCCCGGATCCACGACGGGGTACGGCCGCGGACGTTCACGGCGAAATCCAGCATACCGGGACGGACGTCGACGTCACCGTGGTGGCGGAGGTCCTCGACCCCGGCGTGATCGACCCAGCGGTCCCCGAGATCGTCGGACCTCGTCACACCGGGCGTCACGGCAGCCCAGCCTACGGGGACAATGGGACCGTGCCCGTACCCGCCGACCCTGCCGCGCCGTCCACCACCGTCCTCTTCGACCTCGACGGCACCATCACCGACTCGTTCGACGGCATCGCCGCCAGTTTCCGCCACGCACTGTCCGAGATCGGCGCGCCCGAGCCCGACCCCGAGGTGGTGGCAGGGATCGCCGGACCGCCGATGTCGGACACGTTCACAGCACTCGGTCTCGACGACGACACCGTCGAGGCGGCCATGACCGCCTACCGCGGCCGCTACACGACGATCGGCTGGCGCGAGAACTCCGTGTTCCCCGGGATGGACGACCTCCTGCGCGACCTCCGCGCGAGCGGACGCCGGATGGCCGTGTCGACGTCGAAGAACGAGACCACCGCGCGACGCATCCTCGAGCACTTCGGCCTCGACGGCCACTTCGACGTCATCGCCGGCGCGAGCGACGACGGCACCCGCCGCAGCAAGAGTGACGTCGTCGCCCACGCCCTCGCCGAACTCGGGGTCACCGCCGCCGGATCCGGGGACCCGACGGCCGACGTCATCATCGTCGGCGACCGTTCCCACGACGTGCACGGCGCCGGTGAGTTCGGGATCCCGGCGGTCTTCGTCGAGTGGGGGTACGCGCGCCCGGGCGAGGTCGACGACGCCCAGTGGTCGGTCGCCTCGGTCGCGGACCTGCGCGCGATCCTCGGCCTCGACGAGGCCACGACCTCCGGGGCGGCGACGCGATGACCGCACCGCTGCACATCACCTTCGTCTGCACCGGCAACATCTGCCGGTCCCCGATGGCCGAGCACATCGTCGCGGCGGCAGTCGAGCAGGCCGGACTCGCCGACGAGGTCCGCGTCGACAGCGCGGGCACCGGGTCGTGGCATGTCGGCGACCCCGCCGACGACCGCGCCCGCGCAGAGCTGCGCAAGGGCGGCTACGACGACACCCACAGCGCGGCGGTGCTCGGGCCGGAGCACGACGACGCCGATCTGTTCGTCGCACTCGACTCGGGCCATCGCCGCGCGCTCGCGCGCCGCGGCGACGGAGACCGGACCCGCCTGCTCCGCAGCTTCGACCCCGACGCCGACGGCGACGACCTCGACGTGGCCGACCCGTACTACGGCGACGCCGACGACTTCGCGGTCGTGCGGGATCAGGTGGAGGCGGCCACGCCCGGGATCGTCGACTGGATCCGAGAGCAGGTCAGGACGCGTCCGGACCCGGCGCGATGAGCTGGTGCAGGAACGACATCTTCTCCAGGACCTTCGCCGGCAGGACGAACGGGTAGAGATCCTGGTGGCCCATCGAGCGGTTGATCTGGTTCAGCGACCAGGACAGCGGTAGCCACAGCTCGATGATCCGGTCGAACCCGACCGCACCCGGCAGGTCCGCGTCGAGAGTGGCACCGGCGGGTGCCATGGCGAACGCGGCGGCGGTGTCGAGGGTGTCGCGGATGTGCAGGTAGTGCGCGAACGTCTCGGCCCAGTCCTCGAACGGGTGCATCGTCGCGTACGACGAGACGTAGTCGCGCTTCCAGTCCTCCGGCGGACCCTGGTTGTAGTGACGGTCCAGCGCGTCCTGGTAGCTCGCGTCGGGGTCGCCGAACAGCTCCTCGTAGCGCGGCCGGTGCGGCCCGTCGCCGACGAGCACCATCTGGTAGTAGTGCCCGATCTCGTGCCGGAAGTGGCCGATCAGGGTGCGGTAGGGCTCGTCCATCGACACACGGAGCTGCTCGCGGTGCACGTCGTCGCCCTCGGCGAGGTCGAGCGTGATGACCCCGTTGGCGTGACCGGTGATGACCTTCTCGTTCTCGCTCGACAACAGGTCGAAGGCGAGACCGGTCTCGGGGTCCTCGTCACGTCCCTCGATGGGCAGCCCGAGCTCGTCGAGCTCGAGGATCACCCGCCGCTTGGCCTTCTCGGCGCGGGCGAACTCGGCGAGCGCGGTGGTGTCGCCGTCCGCGGGACGGGTGCGCGTGAGACGGCAGGACTCGCACAGACCCTCGGGAGCGTCGGCGTCGACCAGCCAGTTGCACTTGGCGATGACCGTGTTCGCGCAGCGCGTCACCGTGGTGCCGTCGACCTCGACGTTCTCGTCGGCGTCGAGGACGTGGATGATCCGCGTCGGCAGGTGGAACCCCAGTGCGCTGCGGCACTTCAGGCAGAGGGTGTTCTCGAAGGAGAGTTGCTGACCGCAGTTGCGGCAGGAGAAGTCGCGCACAGGAGCGCTCCGTTCGGCAGGGGGCGGGACCGACGGGTCCGGACGAGACGCGGACCACCTCATGCGGAGGCTGGGTGCACGGGATCGGTATCGGTGACGCCTGCGTCACGACGTCCCGCCGGTCGGCTGCAGCGGGTGTGTCGGGACGGTCGGTGGACCGGGCGTCGAGGAGAAGCCTAGTCGACCTGCCGGGTCGCTCCTCCCACGTGCGCGGGGACCGCCCGACGGGCGCAGCAGTATCGTTGTGACATGCGGTTCCTGCGCACTTTCGCCCGCCCCGGATGGGTGGCGCTTGCCCTCGTGGTGGTCGCGTTCGCGGCCGCGTGCTTCTGGGTCCTCGCGCCGTGGCAGCTGGGCAAGAACTCGCGGACCGAGCACCAGAACTCGTTGATCAAGAGCGCCGTGTCCAAGGACGCCGCCCCGATCGACTCGGTGTGGCCCGGACGCGGGGCGTTCCCGCGGGATTCCGAGTGGCGCGAGGTGACCGTCTCCGGCCGGTACCTCCCCGCCGACCAGGCCGTCGTGCGCCTGCGCTCGGTGTCCGACGCACCCGCCTACGAGGTGCTGACACCGTTCCGACTCGACGACGGGCGAGTGTTCGTCGTGAACCGCGGATACGTCCGGCCCGCGCAGGGCACCGCACTCCCTGCGGTCCCCGATGCCCCGGACGGCACCACCACGATCTCGGCCCGCCTGCGCGCGTCCGAGGGGACCGCACCGGACCGGGGACCACGGGTGGAGGCCGGAGCGCTGCAGGTCTACACGATCGATCCCACAGCTCTCGGACGCTCGGTGGGTCTCGACGCGATGCCCGCCTACCTCCAGCTCTCCCCCGACCAGCCGGGCAGCCTCGGTGAACTCCCCATCCCCCAGCTCGACGCGGGTCCCTACCTCTCCTACGGCCTGCAGTGGATCGCCTTCGGCGTCATGGCGCCGCTCGGACTCGGCTACTTCGTGGTCTCCGAGGTGCGGCACCGGCGGGCCGCCGCAGCGGCGGCGAACGGATCCGGTGACGACGTCGCGGCCGGCGAACCGCCCCGCGACGACGGTGTCGCCGCCCGTGCCCGCAAGCGTCGTGACGAGCTCGTGTCCGCATCGTCGGCCGGACTGGGCAGCACCCGCGTGAAGACGGGTATCGGCGCCGGGCCGCGCCAGGAGCAGACCACGGCGTCGACACGCAGCAAACTCAGCGACCGCTACGGGTCCTGACGCCTCTCGCCCCGCCGCGGTCGGGCACGGCGAGGGCCGCCGCGCAGGCGATGGCGGCGACCACCGTCTGCGTGCGTCGCGACAGGTCCACCGCACGGCGGAGATCGGCGCTCGTCGGCGACGGCCCGTCGCCCAGGCGCGGCCGGTCCTCCACACCATGCGCGTAGACGGTGATCCCGCCGAGGCCCACGCCCAGCGCTCCGGCGAACGCGGCCTCGACGACGCCGGCGTTCGGGCTGGGATGGGCGGCGGCATCGTCGCGCCAGGCACGCGCCGCGGCCCGGCGATCCGGTCCGAGCGCGACCACCACCGTCCCCATGAGCCGCGCGGGCACCAGGTTGGCCAGATCGTCGAGGCGCGCGGACGCCCATCCGAACCGTCGATACCGGGGCGAGCGGTAGCCGACCATCGCGTCGAGGGTGTTCGCCATCCGATACCCCATCGCGCCGGGGGCACCGGCCAGGACCGCCCACACCAGCGGCCCCACGGTCGCGTCGGAGGTGTTCTCCGCCAACGACTCCACGGCCGCCCGCACCATCCCCGGACCGTCGAGGGACGCCGGGTCGCGTCCGCACAGGCTGGGGACCAGCACCCGGGCACCGTCGAGATCCCCCGACTCGACCCGAGCACCCAACTCGCCGGCGACGCGGGTGAGGGTGGTGCCGCCGAGCGCCGTCCAGGTCGCGGCCGCGGTGGCGAGCCCGGCGACCACCGGCGAGCGACGCTCCACCGGCGCGAGCAGGCCGACCGTGCCACCGACACACACGGCGGTGTGGATCGCACCGGCGAGGCGGTTGTCGGCGTAGAGGACTCGCTGCAGCGCGCCCGCGGCGGTGCCCATCCCGGCCACAGGGTGCAGGCGGGCAGGGTCGCCGAGGACGCGGTCGGCGGCGACACCCAGTGCGATCCCCACCGCTCGCGCCACACCTCGTCGTCGCGTCATCGCCGCCAGCCTGCCACGCCCCGCTCGGAGCGTGGCAGGGTCGTCGCCATGGCCCGTCGACGACAGTCCCGCCGCGCGGCGCCGGCCGACGCCCGCGACGACGCCGTCGCCGGGGAGTTCCCCATCGACACGGGGACGGCGCGGATCACCACCGACGCCGACGGACAGGGATGGCTGCTCGAGGTCAACGGGGTCCAGAGTTCGCATGTCGCAGCCGATCCCACCCGACTCGACTTCGAGTACATGCGGTGGATCGCGGCCGTCGTCGCCGACCGGCACGGTGAGGACCGGGCCGGGGCCGACCCGGGCATGCGTGTCCTGCACCTCGGTGCCGCCGGATGCGCACTCCCCCGCCACCTCGCCGCGGTCGACCCGTCCTCGCGCCACGTAGCCGTCGAGGTCGATGCCGCACTGGCCCAGCTGGTGCGGGACCGCTTCGACATCCCCCGCGCGCCGATCGTCCGCATCCGTGTCGGGGACGCCCGGGCGGTCACCGAGTCGTTGACACCGGACAGCCGCGACGTCGTGGTCGTCGACGTCTTCGCCGGCGCCACCACGCCGCCCCACCTGACCACCGTGGAGTTCGTGGACGCGGTCCACCGCGTCCTGCGACCGGGCGGGCTGGCCGTGATGAACATCGCCGACACCCGCGACCTGCGCTACGCGCGGCGCCAGATCGCCACGTTCGCGGCGCGATTCGACGAGCTCATGCTCGTCGCCGATCCCGCGATGCTCAAGGGTCGTCGGTACGGCAACGTCGTCCTCGCCGCCTCGGACGAGCCGATGACGGCGTCGGCCGCACTCACCCGGGGGCTGTTGGTCGACGCGGTCCCCGCGACGACCCGCGACACGGCACAGACACGGGACTTCCTCGCCGGAGCCCGACCCTTCACCGACGCCGACCCGGCCGGGGATCGGCCGGCCCCGTCGATCACGATCTGACGCAGACGATCTCACGTCGGGTCGAGCAACACCTTCTTCTGCACCTTGCCCATCGCGTTGCGGGGCAGCTCGGCGACGAACCGCACCTCCCTGGGCCGTTTGTGTGCCGACAGGTTCTCTGCGACCAGCGCGACGAGGCGCTCGGCGAGTGCGTCGTCCGCGTCGACGCCCGCCGCCGGCACCACCACAGCGACCACACGCTGACCCAGATCGTCGTCGGGGACGCCGATCACCGCGACCTCGGCGACAGCCTCGTGGGAGAGCAACGCACCCTCGATCTCTCCGGCGCCCATGCGGAATCCGCCGCTCTTGATGAGATCGGTCGACATCCGGCCCACGATGCGGTGCATCCCGTCGGGAGCGACGACAGCGGCGTCACCGGTCGCGAACCACCCGTCGGGAGACCAGGACTGTGCGGCGGCGTCCGGACGGCGGTGATACCCCGACGCGAGCATCGGTCCGCGCACGAGCAGTTCCCCCACCGACTCGCCGTCCGACGGCAGCTCGGTGCCGTCGTCGGCCCGCAGGCGCGTCTGCACCCCGTCGAGCGGCAGCCCGACCCACCCCGCCCGTCGCTCTCCGTCGACACGTGAGCTGAGCGTGATCAGGGTCTCGGTGCTGCCGTACCGCTCGACGATCCGGTGACCGGTGAGCTCCTCGATCCGGGCGAACACGCTCTCGGGCAGCGGCGCACTGCCCGAGACGAGCAGGCGCGCCGACGTCAGGGCGCGGGCGCTGTCCGGGTCGGCGGCGACCCGCGACCACACCGTGGGGACCCCGAAGTAGACCGAGCCGGGCGCCGCGGCGTACGCCTGCGGTGTCGGCGTGCCGGTGTGGACCAGCCGACCGCCGAGGCGCAGCGGTCCGATGACACCGAGGATCAGTCCGTGGACGTGGAACAGCGGGAGGCCGTGCACGAGAACGTCGTCCGCGGTCCACGCCCAGGCCGACGCGAGGGCGTCGATCCCGGCAGCGATCGCCCCGTGGGTGGTGACCACGCCCTTCGGGGCGCCGGTGGTGCCGGACGTGTAGAGGATCATCGCGGCGTGATCGGCGCCCGGTCGGGGATGCGCATGCCACGACCGCGCGTACAGACGCACCGGCAGATGCGGCAGGCCCGCGGCGTCCGCGGGTACCGGACCGAGCCAGCCCTGCGCGCCCGAGTCGTCGAGGATGTGACGCCGCTCCGCGTCCCCGGAGTCCGGCGGGACCGGGACCACCACGACACCGGCCGTCAGCGCGGCGACGACAGCGATCACGGTCTCGATCGACGGTGTCGCCTCCACCGCGACGACCCGCACACCGCCCAGGCGTTCGGCGGCGGCGGTCGCCGCACCGGCGACGTCGGCACGACTGAATCGGGTCTCGCCGATGACGACGGTGTCGGGGACATCGGGGTACGCGGCGACGGCCTGCGCCGTCAGCAGGGGCAGCAACACGTCGCCCACTGTCGCACAGCGTGATGGGAATACGGTTCGGGGCGTGCGCACCCTGGGAGTGGACCTGGCCGCGGAGCCGACGAAGACCGCGCTGGCGGTGTTGCGATGGACGTCCGGGCGCGCGGAGGTGGAACGGGTCACGCTCGGTGCCACCGACGCCGACATCGTCGACGCGGCGCGGGGGTGCGACCGCGTGGGGATCGACGCGCCGTTCGGCTGGCCGGACCCGTTCGTGGCCTTCGTGGTCGCCCACCATCGCCTCGCCGACCCGCTCGCCGCCGCCGGGGTGGGCGAGGCTGCGCTGTCGGACACCCGCGCCGCGCGAGCGGTCCTGGTGCGCCGCACCACCGACGAGGCGGTGCGCACCCGAACCGGTCTCATCCCGCTGAGTGTCTCCGCCGACCTCATCGCGCATGTCGCGATGCGCTGCGTCGGACTGTTACGGGCGCTCGGTGTGACCGACCGCCTCGACGGGCCGGTCGTCGAGGCGTATCCGGCTGCCGCGCTGCGCGTCTGGGGCCTGGACCACCGTGGGTACAAGGGTGCTGCGAAAGCGGCGATCCTCGACCGTCTCGTCGACGACGTCCTCGCGGCCGCACCGTGGCTCGACCTCGGCGCCTCCGCCGCGACGATCCGCGGCAACGACGACGTCTTCGACGCGGTGATCGCGTCGTGCATCGCCCGAGCAGCAGCGGTCGGGCGCACGCATCTCCCCGACGCCGACGTCACCGACCTCGCCCGCAGGGAGGGCTGGATCCACCTGCCGTCGCACGACCTGACCGGACTCGCCGCGGACTAGTCGTGCCGGCAGGTCACCGTCGTGCGGGGATCCCGGCCGTCCTCGTCACGTCGAGGTAGATGCCGCGCTGCGCGGACCGCAGCGGCGGGATCAGTTCCGGCAACCATCCGTCGAACTGGGTGGTCGCCCCGACGACCGGCAGCCCGGCCATGGTGAAGTCCGCGACGGCACGGCGGAGGTGGTTCGCGCTGGAGACGAGGATCGCGTTCCCCAGCCCGCGCGATCGGGCGATCGATGTCGAGTTGATCGCGTTCTGCACCGTCGAGCCGGACCTGTCCTCGACGACGATCCGCGACGCGGGGATGCCACGGCCCACCAACCAGTTCCGCATCACGACGGCCTCGGTCATGCCGGCGTGCGGCGCGCCGCCGCTGACGATGACCGTCGACCACGGGGCGGCGATCGCCTGCAGCCACGCCGCCTGCATGCGGGCGGTCAGTTCGTCGCGCATCGAGCCGTCGGGCATCAGCCCGTAACCGAGCACCACGATCGCGGTCCGCGGACCGATGATCCCGGGCAACGGGTTCGGGATCGTCCCGACCCCGGCACCGATCGCACCGAACATCCGGCCCACCGTGCCCGCCATCGCCGGCGACACCGCCGCGAGCCGGTTGAGCGCGTTCTGCCGCGTGATGAGGTCGAGGGTGAAGTCGGACCACAGCGCCTGCAACGCGAGTGCCTGCGCGTCGTTCGGCGCGATCCTCAGCAACGCACCGAGATCACCGAGCCCACCCGCGACGTCGCCGTCGGTGACCTTGGTCTGGGCGGAGTTGTAGAGCGTGGTGGTGGCGGCCGCCGCGACCGCCGGTGCGGCCAGACCCGCCTGCAGCGCACCGACCCCGCCGGTGAGGGCGACCAGGGCGATCAGGGCAGCTGTGCACCGCCGGACACGCTCGAACGACATCGCAGCTCCCTTCATCGCCTGTGCGACACAGCGACACTAACGAGGCCCATGAGGCCGAAAGGCACAGGTGGGACACGGGCTGGTCTCGAGACCGTCACCCACCGGCGTGTTGCGACCCCGTCGCCGCGTGTCCCTCGTTCGACGGACGCGGCCGTGGCGCAGGTGACCCGAAAGCGGACCGATCCTGTCCTCGATCGGTGCAATCATCGTCGGCATGCCCATCGAGTCGTCCGCACGTCTGTTGTCGCTGCTGTCGTTGCTGCAGATGCGCCAGGAATGGTCCGGCGCCGATCTCGCCGGTCGCCTCGACGTCACCACCCGCACCGTTCGTCGTGACGTCGACCGACTCCGCACGCTCGGATACCCCGTCGACGCGACCGTGGGTGTCGGCGGCGGCTACCGCCTGGGCGCCGGCGCCGAGATGCCGCCGCTGCTGCTCGACGACGCCGAGGTCCTCGCCGTCGCCGTCGCGCTGCAGTCCGGCGCCACCCGGTCGGTGACGGGCCTCGACGACGCCGCCTCGGGTGCGCTGTCGAAGTTGCGGCAGGTCATGCCGTCCCGCCTGCGCCATCGGCTCGACGCCCTGACCGTCGAGACCGTCTCCGGTCCGGCGCCCCGGTCGTCGGTGGACGCGGCGACGCTGTCCGACATCGCTCTCGCATGCCATCGACGCGAACGCCTCCGCTTCGACTACAGCGCGCGGTCCGGCGAGGAGACACGACGGGAGTGCGAGCCGTACCGCCTGGTCCGCAACGGCGCCCGGTGGTATCTCCTCGCGTGGGACCTCGGACGCGACGACTGGCGGACGTTCCGCGTGGACCGCATGACACCCAAGACCCCCACCGGCCCGCGTTTCGTCGCCCGGGACCTCCCGCCCGGCGGTGCCGCGGCGCATGTCGCGGCCAGCATCGGCGCCGCGACCCGATCCGCCGACGCGCGCGTGCGCATCCACGCGCCGATCGGGCGGGTGGAGCCGATGGTCTACCCGGAGTGGGGTGTCATCGAGACCGGTGACGAGAACACCTGCGACATCACGTTGTTCGGCTCCTCGTTGGACGCGATCGCGTGGTGGCTGCACCGGTTCGACGCGGACTTCACCGTCCTCGAGCCCGCGGAGCTCCGGGCCAAGTGCCTCGATCAGGCCACCGCACACGAGGAGATCGTCCAGCGGTACCGCGCCGCGGCCGCGGGGTGAGTGCGCGCAGAGGGATTTGAACCCCCGACCGCTGGTGTGTAAGACCAGAGCTCTGACCGCTGAGCTATACGCGCGCGAGCGACGACCCGACGGGGTCGAGCCGACAGCAGAATCTAACGCCCCCGCGGCACGCGGGGAAATCCGCGCGGATCCGCGTCAGGAGTCGAGGCGTTCGAGCACCTGACCCCACAGCGCGTCATCGCGCATCTCTCCGGGGCCGACCATGTGCGAGAAGGTGACCACGCCGTCGAGGTCGATCACGAAGGTGCCGCGGTTGGCGTATCCGCTGCGGGGGTTGAACACGCCGTACTCGATGGCCGTCGCCCCGTGCGGCCAGAAGTCGGAGAGGATCGGGAAGAGGAAGCCCTGCAGCGACGACCACACCTTGTGGGTCGGCGGCGGTCCCACCGACACCGCCAGCAGCGCGGTCGTGTCGTTCTCGAAGTCGGGCAGGTGGTCGCGGAGATAGCCCATCTCGCCCTCACAGGTGCCGGTGAAGGCGAGCGGGAAGAACACGAGGACGAGTTTCTTGCTCCCGACGACCGACCCGAGGGACACCCGCTGATTGTTCTGGTCGCGGAGTTCGAAGGCGGGCGCACGGGTACCGGGTGCGATCGGACCCGTGGGCATCGATGTGGGCTGATCGGTCGACACGGCCGGCGATGGCTCCGAGGACGTCGTGGGCAACGGCGAGGGGGTCATCTCTTGGGCGTACGGGCCTTCGGCTGCACGAGACGTGAGCCGGACCAGTCACCCAGGTTCATCGCGGAGGTCTGCGTCAGACCAGCGGTCGGAGCGGCCTCGGCGATCTCGGCGGGGTCGACGTAGCCGTCGGTACCGGTCTTGGGTGAGAACACCCAGACGTAACCGTCGTCGGCCAGCGGGCCGATCGCGTCGACCAGGGCGTCGACGAGGTCGCCGTCGGATTCGCGCCACCAGAGGATGACGACGTCCATGACCTCGTCGGAGTCCTCGTCGAGCAGCTCACCACCGGTGATCTCCTCGATGTCGATGCGGAGTTCGTCGTCGGTGTCCTCGTCCCACCCGAGTTCCTGCACCACCATGCCCGAGCTGAACCCGAGCGCCTCGGCCCGATTACCGTGCGCGGCAACCACCGCGGGCGACCTCCTTGACTGCGACCGACTGTTGACCTTCCACGGGCGCACAGGCCCGGGGTTGGAGTCCAGACAACAGTGTGACCGACCAACTTGCAAGCCGGGGCGGGATGTCCGCGCGCCGTGTCGGTGCAAGTCGTGGGGGCTCGGTCAGCGTGGGGCGGTGGGGGCCGGCGGAGGCGCGGCCGCGCTCGTCGACGGCACCGAGCTCGTCGGCGCGGCGACAGGTCGGCAGACGGCGAGCAGGTCGTCGCGGGCGCGGAGGAATCCGCCCGAGGCCGCGTTGAGTTCACCGCGACCCTTCGCCCGGACGACCCCGGCCAGCGCGTCGGACCTGTCGGCGACGGCCACGGCAGCGGATCGGACCTGCGGCCCGGTGTCCGTCGCCAGCGCCCCGCGGACAGCACCCGCACCCCGGGTGAGCGCGTCGACCGCGGCGAGGTCCGCGCCTTTGAGCGCTGCGTAGTCCTGCGTTGCGTTCAACGCCGTCACGAACGAGTTGTAACTGCGGAGCATCGTGACCACCGACGAGGTGGCGGTCGAGCAGGCGGTGTAGTCGGCCCGTTCCCGGGCCTGCGTCGAGGCGGCCTGCGCAGAGGACGACACGTCGGCCCGGTAGGCGCTGGCGTCGGCGGCGTCGACCCGCGCCGTGCCGTCGACCGCCGTCGAACACCCCGCGATCAGCGCAGTCGCCGTCGCGACCACACCCGCGAGACACGCCCGCGACGAGCGGCGACCGGCTGACTTCACGCAGCGCATCCTGCCCCAGTGCCCGCGTGGGCGACAACATGTTCCGGGCACCGGACACCGCGCACGGTGACGCCCCGGCGACCGGAGGCACCCGAACGTGTGCCCTGCCGCGTCACATACGGCACGATTGGTGACGTACCTCGCCCGGACACACCCGTCCGCTCGCGGGGTCGCACCGGTCGACGCACCCCGCCGACCGCACGGACCACGACAGGCACATCACGCCGCGAGGACACGAGGAGCCCCCCACCAGTGACACAGCAGATCAGCTCGGCATCGTCGACATCCGGCGGCGACCGGGTCCGGGTGATCAGGGAGGGCGTCGCCTCCTACCTCCCCGACATCGACCCCCAGGAGACCGACGAGTGGCTCGCGTCGTTCGACGGGCTCCTCGAGAACGCCGGCCCGGGCCGCGCCCGCTATCTGCTGCTGCGGATGCTCGAGCGCGCCAGCGAGCGTCGTGTGTCGATCCCCGCGCTGACCTCGACGGACTACGTCAACACGATCCCCACCGAGAGCGAGCCCTGGTTCCCCGGTGACGAGGAGGTCGAACGCCGGTTCCGCGCGTTCATCCGCTGGAACGCCGCGATCATGGTGCACCGCGCCCAGCGCCCCGGTGTCGGCGTCGGCGGCCACATCTCCACCTACGCGTCGTCGGCCGCGCTGTACGAGGTCGGCTTCAACCACTTCTTCCGCGGCCAGGACCACTCCGGCGGCGGCGACCAGATCTTCATCCAGGGACACGCGTCCCCGGGCATCTACGCCCGCGCCTACCTCGAGGGCCGCATCGACGAGGCGCGCATGGACGGGTTCCGACAGGAGCACAGTCACGCCGGCGAGGGCGGCGGGCTGCCGTCGTACCCGCACCCGCGCCTCATGCCCGACTTCTGGCAGTTCCCGACGGTGTCGATGGGCCTCGGCCCCATGAACGCCATCTATCAGGCCCGCTTCAACCACTACCTCGCCGACCGCGGCATCAAGGACACCACCGATCAGCACGTGTGGGCGTTCCTCGGCGACGGTGAGATGGACGAGCCGGAGTCGCGCGGTCTCGCGCATGTCGCCGCCACCGAGGGCCTCGACAACCTGACGTTCGTCGTCAACTGCAACCTGCAGCGGCTCGACGGCCCGGTGCGCGGCAACGGCAAGATCATCCAGGAGCTCGAGTCGTTCTTCCGCGGCGCGGGCTGGAACGTCATCAAGGTGGTCTGGGGACGCGAGTGGGACTCGCTGCTCCACGCGGACCGCGACGGCGCCCTGGTCAACCTGATGAACACCACCCCCGACGGTGACTTCCAGACCTACAAGGCCAACGACGGTGCGTTCGTCCGCGAGCACTTCTTCGGCCGCGACCCGCGCACCAAGGAACTGGTCAAGAACCTGACCGACGCGCAGATCTGGAACCTCAAGCGCGGCGGTCACGACTACCGCAAGGTCCACGCGGCCTACGCCGCCGCGATGGCACACAAGGGCCAGCCGACGGTCATCCTGGCGCACACGATCAAGGGCTACACGCTGGGCAAGCACTTCGAGGGCCGCAACGCGACCCACCAGATGAAGAAGCTGACGCTCGAGGACCTCAAGGACTTCCGCGACTCGACACGGATCCCCATCTCCGACGAGCAGTTGGAGAAGGATCCCTACCTGCCGCCGTACTACCACCCCGGCGCGGACTCCCCCGAGATCCAGTACATGCTCGACCGCCGCAAGACCCTCGGCGGGTTCCTCCCCCGTCGGCGCACGAAGTCGAAGACGCTGGCGATCGATCCGAAGCCGATCGTGAAGACCGCGGCGAAGGGGTCCGGCAAGCAGCAGGTCGCCACCACGATGGCGCTGGTGCGCATCTTCAAGGAGCTGATGCGCGACAAGGAGGTCGGCAAGCGCGTCGTGCCGATCATCCCCGACGAGGCCCGTACGTTCGGCATGGACTCGTGGTTCCCGTCGCTGAAGATCTACAACCGCAACGGTCAGCTCTACACGTCGGTCGACGCGGAACTGATGCTCGCCTACAAGGAGAGCGAGAGCGGGCAGATCCTGCACGAGGGGATCAACGAGGCGGGGTCGACCGCGTCGTTCACCGCAGTCGGCACGTCCTACGCCACGCACGACGAGCCGATGATCCCGCTGTACATCTTCTACTCGATGTTCGGTTTCCAGCGGACCGGTGACGGCCTCTGGGCCGCGGCGGACCAGATGGCGCGGGGGTTCGTGCTCGGCGCGACCGCCGGGCGCACCACCCTGACCGGTGAGGGACTGCAGCACGCCGACGGGCACTCGCTGCTGCTCGCGTCGTCGAACCCCGCCGTGGTGGCCTACGACCCGGCCTACGCCTACGAGATGGCCCACATCGTCGTCGACGGTCTGCGCCGGATGTTCGGCGAGGACCCGGAGAACGTCTACTTCTACATCACCGTCTACAACGAGCCCATCGTGCAGCCGCCGCAGCCCGACGATCTCGACGTCGAGGGTGTGCTCAAGGGCGTCTACCGCGCCCATCCGGCGGCCGAGCGCAAGCAGTACCCGGCCAACATCCTGGTCTCGGGCGTGACGATGTCCGACGCGGTGCGGGCGCAGGAGTTGCTCGCCGAGGAATGGGACGTCTCGGCCGACGTGTGGTCGGTGACGTCGTGGAACGAGCTGGCCCGCGACGGCGTCGCCCACGAACGGGCGAACCTGCGCGAGCCCGACGGTGACCACGGGCAGGCCTACGTGACGCAGGCGCTCGGGCAGTCGGAGGGTCCGTTCGTGGCGGTCAGCGACTTCATGCGCGCCGTCCCGGAGCAGATCCGCGCGTGGGTGCCGGGTACGTACCTCACCCTGGGCACCGACGGCTTCGGCTTCTCCGACACCCGGCCGGCCGCGCGTCGGTTCTTCAACGTCGACGCCGAGTCGATCGTCGTGGCGACGTTGCTGGCGCTGGCCCGTGAGGGTCACGTCGAGCACTCGGTCGCGGCGAAGGCGGCGGAGAAGTACGCCATCACCGACGTCCTCGCCGCGCCGAAGCAGACGAGCGACCCCGGGGTGGCGTGACGGGCGACTGATCGACGTCTCGCCACCGGCACGACGCTCTAGGGTGTGCTGGTGAGCGAGACGGCGTCGACAGAACATCCATCGGGCGACCCGCTCAGCATCCGGGGCGCCCGGGTGCCGGCGCCGGCGGACGTCCACGCCGCACTCCCGGACACGCTGCTCAAACGCGTGAAGCAGTACAGCGGCCGACTCGCCACCGAGGCCGTCCACTCGATGCAGGACCAGCTGCCGTACTTCGCCGATTTCGAGGCGCAGCAACGCGCGTCGGTGCAGTTGGTCGTGCAGACGGCGGTGGTGAACTTCGTCGAGTGGTTGCAGGATCCGGACGGCAACCTGACGTTCACGGTGCAGGCCTTCCAGGCGGTGCCCCAGGACCTGGCCCGCCGCATCACACTGCTGCAGTCGGTCGAGATGGTCCGGGTGGCGATGGAGTTCTTCGAGAAGTGGCTCCCCCTGCTCGCCCGCAACGACGCGCAGCTGCGCGCGCTGACCGAGGCGGTGCTGCGTTACGGCCGCGAGATCGGGTTCGCGGCCGCCGCCATCTACGCCTCGGCGGCCGAGTCCCGCGGCGCCTGGGATTCACGACTCGAGGCGCTCGTCGTCGACGCGGTCGTCCGCGGCGACACCGGACCGACGCTGCTGTCGCGGGCCGCCGCCCTGAACTGGGACACCGAGGCGACCGCGACCGTCGTGGTCGGCTACCCCCCGCCCGAGCAGAACGTCTCCGTCCCGCTGGCCATCCACACCACCGCGCGCAAACACGACCGCGCGGCGCTGTCCGTGGTGCAGGGCACCCTCCTGGTCGCGATCGTCAGCGGGGACATGACCTCCGGCGACGAGTTCGTGCAGGAACTGCTCACCCACTTCGCCGAGGGACCCGTCGTCATCGGCCACACCACCCCCACCCTCGGAGCCGCGCACGCCAGCGCGGCGGAGGCGTTGGCGGGCATGGAGGCGGTCGCGGGATGGCCGGGGGCACCCCGGCCCGTGCACAGCTGGGAGCTGCTCCCCGAGCGCGCGCTGCTGGGCGATGCGGCCGCCGTCCGCACCCTGAACGACTTCCTGGTAACGCCACTGGCCAAAGGAGGCGACACACTCACCAGCACCCTGGATGCGTACCTCGACTCCGGAGGGTCCGTCGAGTCGTGCGCGAGGGAACTGTTCGTCCATCCGAATACTGTCAGATATCGACTAAAACGGATCGCGGAGGTGACCGGGCGGGACCCGACCAACCCTCGCGACGGGTACGTCCTGCGAGTGGCCGCGACCGTCGGACGGCTAGCACGGGAGCGGCACAGAACGTTGACATGAGTACCTCTGTCAACACCAGTCACAATTTGGTGGAGTTTTGCCCACTCGATCGTGATCGGCGCTGTTCTATATCACGAGTTGCGATGCGGTGACGAACCGGACTCGCCCCGACAGTCGTTTGTGGGAACCCTACAAATAGCGCGACGAAGGTTCATCGGCGCCGACAGCCCGCCGACCCCCGCTCAGGGTGTTCTCTGTTCACGTGCTCACGTTGCTCGCGCCCGGACAGGGCTCGCAGACCCCGGGAATGCTCGAGCCCTGGCTCGAACTGGCCGGCGCTGCCGATCAGATCGCCACGTGGTCGAAGACCATCGGGCTGGATCTCGCGCGCCTCGGCACCACCGCGACGGCCGAGGAGATCACCGACACCGCGGTGACGCAGCCGCTCGTCGTGGCCTCCGCCCTGCTCGCGTTCGACGAACTGGCGAAGCGTGAGGAGCTCCCCTCGGACCTGGTCGTCGCCGGCCACTCCGTCGGTGAGCTCGCCGCGGCGGCGATCACCGGCGTCATCACCCGTGACGAGGCCGTCTCGCTGGCCGCCGTCCGTGGCGCCGAGATGGCGAAGGCCTGCGCGCTGGAGCCGACCACGATGGCCGCCGTCCTCGGCGGTGACGAGGAGCAGGTGCTCGCCCGTCTGGCCGAACTCGACCTGATCCCCGCCAACCGGAACGCCGCCGGGCAGATCGTGGCCGCGGGCAGCGTCGAGGCCATCGACGAGCTCATCGCCACCCCGCCGGAGAAGGCCCGAACCCGTAAGCTGTCCGTGGCGGGGGCCTTCCACACGCACTTCATGGCGCCGGCGCAGGACGCCGTCGCGGCCGCCGCTGCGTCGATCACCCCGCGGGAGCCCACCGCCGTGCTCCTCTCGAACTTCGACGGCCGTCCCGTCACGTCGGGGGCACAGGCCCTCGAGCGCATCGTCGCGCAGGTGACGAACCCGGTGCGGTGGGACCTCTGCTCGGCCACCATGCGCGAGCTCGGCGTCACCGGCCTGGTGGAGCTGCCCCCGGCGGGCACGCTCACCGGCATCGCGAAGCGCGAACTCAAGGGTGTCCCGACGCGGGCCTGCAAGACCCCCGACGACCTGGACGGGGCAACAGGACTTGGATAGCGGCTCCCGCACCTGCGGGAGCACCCGGAAGGCGTGACACGCCAGTCCAGACGATGCCGAGCATCGGTCCGGAAATCACAGCTCGAAGACGACGAACATGAAGGGAGCCACCCAGTGGCGACTCAGGAAGAACTCATCGCCGGTATCGCGGAGATCATCGAAGAGGTCACCGGCATTGAGCCCTCTGAGGTCACGATCGACAAGTCCTTCGTGGACGACCTCGACATCGACTCGCTGTCGATGGTCGAGATCGCGGTCCAGACCGAGGACAAGTACGGCGTGAAGATCCCGGACGAGGACCTGGCCGGGCTGCGCACGGTCGGTGACGCGGTGGCCTACATCCAGAAGCTCGAGGCCGAGAACCCCGAGGCCGCTGCGGCCATCCAGGCCCAGGTGGACTCCGCCAAGAAGGCTGAGTGACGTAATTGACCACCTCTCTTCGTGAGTTCTCGACCGCGGCTGGGAACTTCCCCAACGTCGTGGTGACCTCGATGGTCGCCTCGACATCCGTCGGTGAGGATCTCGACTCCACCTGGAAGGGTCTGCTCGCCGGCGAGACCGGCATCAGGGCCCTGACAGACGACTTCATCACCGAGTACGACCTCCCGGTCCGCATCGGTGGGAAGCTCGTCAAGGATCCGACCGAAGAGGTGTCACGCGTCGAGGCCCGACGCATGAGCTACGTCGAGCGCATGGCGCATGTCATGAGCAAGCGACTGTGGGAGCAGGCCGGCGAGCCGGATGTCGAGAAGGAACGCCTCGCGGTCGTTCTCGGCACCGGTCTCGGCGGTGGCGACGCCCTCATCGCGGCGCACGACGCCATGACCGGCACCAAGAACTACCGCAAGGTGTCACCGCTCGCGGTCCCCATGACCATGCCGAACGGCCCCGCGGCCGTCATCGGCCTCAACGTGGGGGCGCAAGCCGGCGTCATCACGCCCGTCTCGGCGTGCTCATCGGGGTCGGAGGCCATCGCTCACGCGTGGCGGCACATCGTCCTCGGTGACGCCGACATGGTCGTCACCGGCGGTGTCGAGGGGTTCATCGACGCCGTGCCGATCGCCAGCTTCGCGATGATGCGGGCGATGAGCACGCGCAACGACGATCCCGCCGCGGCATCTCGTCCGTTCGACAAGGACCGTGACGGCTTCGTGTTCGGCGAGGCAGCCGCGCTGCTCGTCCTCGAGCGCGAGGACCATGCCCGGGCCCGCGGTGCGCACATCCACGCGCGTCTGCTCGGGTCGGGCATCACCTCCGACGGGTATCACCTGGTCGCACCGCACCCCGAGGGGACCGGCGCGGCTCGTGCGATGACACGGGCGATGGAGACCGCAGGGATCTCCAAGTCCGACGTCACGCACGTCAACGCACACGCGACGTCGACCTCCATCGGCGACACCGCGGAGGCGTTGGCCATCAACGCGGCACTCGGGGACCACGTCTCCGTGTACGCACCCAAATCGGCGCTCGGGCACTCCATCGGTGCGGTGGGCGCATTGGAATCGGTCCTGACCATCAAGTCCGTCGAGGAGGGCGTCATCCCGCCCACGCTCAACCTCGACAACCAGGACCCGGAATGCGCACTCGACATCGTCGCCGGTGAGCCGCGGTACGGGCACATCGAATACGCGATCAACAACTCGTTCGGATTCGGTGGGCACAACGTCGCGCTCGCCTTCGGTCGTTACTGACCACGACCTGGGTGCGGGGGCGACTCCGCCGGAACTGCTAGGAGACCTGATGACCACAATGGCACCGCTCACCTCGACGGAGGAGACCGTGGATCCTCGTGATCCCATCCTGCGCTTGACCAACTTCTTCGACGAGGGATCGATGTCGTTGCTGCACCCCCGCGACAAGTCGGGTGTGCAGGCGGCCGTCGGTCGGGTCAACGGCGTCCGCACCATCTCCTACTGCACCGATGGCACCGTCATGGGCGGTGCCATGGGTGTCGTGGGGTGCGCGCACATGGTCAACGCCATCGACACCGCGATCGCCGAGCAGGCCCCGATCGTGGGCATCTGGCACTCCGGCGGGGCCCGCCTCGCCGAGGGCGTGGAGGCACTCCACGCCGTCGGCCAGGTCTTCGAGGCGATGGTCCGCGCGTCGGGCTACATCCCGCAGATCTCGGTCGTCGTCGGTTTCGCCGCCGGCGGCGCCGCCTACGGGCCGGCACTGACCGACATCGTGATCATGGCCCCGGCCGGGCGGGTGTTCGTCACCGGTCCGGACGTGGTCAAGAGCGTCACCGGCGAGCAGGTCGACATGGAGTCGCTCGGTGGGCCGCACACGCACGGCAAGAAGTCCGGCGTCAGCCACATCACCGCCGACTCCGAGCCGGACGCCCTCTGGCGCGCCCGTCGCCTCGTCGCGACGTTCAGCCAGCAGGGGCACTTCAGCCGTCGGCGTGCCGAGGCCGGGGACACCGACCTCAAGGCTCTGCTGCCGGAGTCGAACCGCCGGGCCTACGACGTCCACCCGGTCGTCGCCGGTCTGCTCGACACCGAACTCGCCGCCGACGGCGAGACCGAGATCTCCAGCTTCGAGGAGATCCAGGCCAAGTTCGCCCCGAACATCGTGGTCGGCTTCGGTCGGCTCTCCGGTCGCAGCGTCGGCGTCGTCGCCAACAACCCGCTCCGCATGGGTGGGTGCCTCAACTCGCTGAGCGCAGAGAAGGCCGCGCGCTTCGTCCGCCTGTGCGATGCGTTCGGCATCCCGCTCATCGTCATGACCGACGTCCCGGGGTACCTGCCCGGTGTCGGGCAGGAGTGGGACGGTGTCGTACGACGTGGCGCGAAGCTGCTCCACGCGTTCGCCGAGTGCACGGTCCCCCGCGTGACGCTGGTGACCCGCAAGATCTACGGCGGCGCGTACATCGCGATGAACTCCCGCGCCCTCGGGGCCACGGCCGTGTTCGCGTGGCCCGGCTCGGAGGTCGCGGTCATGGGCGCGAAGGCCGCCGTGGGCATCCTCCACAAGAAGGCGTTGGCCGCCGCTGCCGACGACGAGCGCGAGGCCCTGCACGACCGTCTGGCCGTGGAGCACGAGGCGATCGCCGGTGGCGTGGGGCGTGCCCAGTCGATCGGCGTGGTCGACGAGATCATCGACCCGGCGAAGACGCGCAGCATCATCGCCGAGGCCTTGGCCTCGGCCCCGGCCCGTCGCGGACGGCACAAGAACATCCCGCTGTGATCGGACGCTGAGGTCCGAGACGGACAGAAGAAAGGCCCTGGACCGCGAGGTCCAGGGCCTTTCTCATCGGGACAGGTCTGTCAGCCCATGCGCTGATGCAACCCGCGTGGCGTCAGCCCACGCGCTGATGCAGCCACGTGACCTCGGCGCCGGCGCCGCCCATGCGGTAGGACTCCAGGGCTTCGTCCCACGCGGTGCCGAGGGCCGCGTCGAGCCGACCGGCGAGGCCGATCGCATCGGGAGCGGAGTCGATCATCGACCGCAGCTGCATCTCCCCCACCACGACGTCACCGTTGGCACTCATCGAGCCGCGCCACAGTCCGAGGCCCGGCACATGGCAGTAGCGTTCGCCGTCGACACCCTCGCTCGGGTTCTCGGTCACCTCGAAGCGCAACACCGGCCACTCGCGCAGGGCGCTGGCGAGCCGGGCTCCGGTGCCGACAGGCCCGGTCCAGTCGACGGTGGCACGTTGGAGTCCACGACCCGCCTCCTGCGCCGACCACTTGAGGTTCGCGCGGGCGTCGAGGGTCGACGACAGAGCCCACTCGACATGTGGGCAGAGTGCGGTCGGTGACGAGTGGATGTAGACCACACCTGTCGTCACGTCCGCGAACTGTTCGAGTCTGCGCACCGGTTCTCACCCTCCGTGGATTCGACGAGGATCGTCTTCCCCAACGACCTGGCGACACCCACCGGAGATAGGTACGAGACCATTGTGCCTCACGGTGCGGGTGATACGCCAGTGGTACGTGTGTTCGAGCGTCAGTCCGTCAGCTCGGCGACCACGGCGTCCGAGAAGTCCGACCACAGCGGCTTGGCCCAGGAGCCGAAGGTCCGGTCGGTGAGGACGACGCAGGCCGCGCCGCGATCGGGATCCACCCACAGGAACGTCCCCGACTGTCCGAAGTGGCCGAAGGTCGTCGGCGACGTCCGTGTCCCGGTCCAGTGCGGCGACTTCTCCCCGCGGATCTCCGGGCCGAGCCCCCAGTCGTTGGGACTGTGGCGGCCGTATCCCGGCACGAACCCGTCGAGTCCGGGGAAGTGCACGGTCGTCATCGCCGCATGGGTGGCCGGGGCGATCAGTCGGGGGGTCAGGAGATCAGCGGCGAGCCGCGCGAGGTCGGCGACGCTGGACGTGGCGCCGTGGCCCGCGGGGCCGTCCAGGGTGGTCGACGACATCGACAGCGGCGCGCACACGGCGTCGCGGAGGTAGTCCGCGAAGTCGATGCCGGTGGCGTCGGTCAGATGCGCCGCGAGGACCGCGTACCCCTGATTCGAGTAGATGCGCTTCTCGCCGGGTCCGGCCTCGACCGCGTCCTCGTCGAAGGCGAGACCCGATGCGTGCGCGAGCAGGTGTTCGACGGTCGACCCCGGTGGGCCCGCGGCATCGGAGAGGGCGATCGCCTCCTCCTCGACGGCGACGGCGATCGCGTGGGCACTGAGCAACTTGGTCACCGACGCCAGGGCGAAGCGGCGGTCCAGGTCGCCGTGGGAGTCGACGACGGACCCGTCGGCGGTCACCACCGCGGCGGCGACGGTGTCGACGGGCCAGTCGTCGAGGTGCGCGAGAGCGTTCACGCACCCATCAGATCACGCGGACAGCGATCACCCGCCGAGGCGGATCAGCGGTCCTTCGCCGGAGGCGGATCAGCGATCCTCGTCCGTGAAGCGGATGACGCCGCGGATGTTGCGTCCCTCCAACATGTCGGTGTACCCGTCGTTGATCTGGTCGAGGCGGTACTGGCGGGTGATCATGTCGTCGATGTTGAGCTTGCCCATCTTGTACATCGACAGCAGCTGCGGGATGTCGAGCTTCGGGTTGGCACCGCCGAAGATGGTCCCCTGCAGGTTCTTCTGCAGGAGCGTGAGCATCGCGAGGTTCAACGTCACCTCGGTCTCCATCATGTTGCCCATGCCGGTCAGCACGCAGGTGCCGGCCTTCGCGGTGATGCCCATCCAGAGGTCGACGTCCTTGCCGTGGACCTCGCCGACGGTGACGATCACCTTGTGCGCCATGTGTCCGGCGGTCACCTCGGCGATGGTCATGGCGGCCTCCTCGACGGAGGCGAAGGCATGGGTGGCCCCGAACTTCATGGCCTGCTCACGCTTCCACTCGACCGGGTCGATGGCGAAGACGTTGCGCGCCCCGGAGATCACCGCGCCCTGCAGCGCCGCCGTCCCGACACCGCCGACGCCGACGATGGCGACGTCCTCGCCCGGCTTGACCGCGCCGCTACGGGTCGACGAGCCGTAGCCGGTGGGGATGCCGCACCCGCAGAGCGCCGCGACCTCGAACGGGATGTCCTTGTCGATCTTCACCGCGGACGCCTCGTGCACCACCATGTACGGCGAGAACGTCCCCAGCAGCGTCATGGGGTAGACGTTCTCCCCCGCCGGGGTCTGGATGCGGAAGGTGTTGTCCGACACGGCCTCCCCCTGCAGGAGCATCGCGCCGAAATCGCACAGGTTGGCCAGTCCGGCCTGACACGACGGACACTTCCCGCACGACGGGATGAACGAGAGCACGACGTGGTCGCCCACCTCGAAGTCGGTGACCCCCTCGCCGAGTTCCTCGACGACGCCCGCGCCCTCGTGCCCACCGAGGATCGGGAACCCGGCCATGGGGATGCCGCCGGTCACCAGGTGGTGATCGGAGTGGCACATCCCGGCCGCCTCCATGCGGATCTTGATCTCGTGGGCCCGGGGGTCGCCGAGCTCCACCTCTTCGATCTGCCACGGGGTGTTGGACTCCCGCAGCAGCGCAGCCTTCGTTCTCATCGGAAACCTCCATGCCTCACACGCGTCTGCCCGCACGGCGCCGGAGAAGACCGGCGGCGCCGTTGCCGGTGACACTAGTCACGATCGCGCAGAAATGGAACGTGTTCTACCTCGGCCGGGCGGAGTGTGTCGGACCGGGCCATAGACTGGGGGAACTCGTCGCGGGCCGAGTCCGAGAGGTACCCGTGCGCCCGCTGGTCGAACGTTTCCCCGCCCGCTGCCCTCACGGCCACCCCCTGGGTGCGCGACGGATGCTCGTCGGCTGGGACAACCGATGTGATCCGCCCCAACGGACATGGATCTGCTTGCGCTGCGGCGTGGTGATGCATCACCACGACTACCCGTGGCCGCTGTCCGAACACCCGCCCGACCGGGCATGATGTCGGATGTGCACCAGACCGGGTCCGAGTCGACGCGTCCTGCGTACGACTCCCCGGATGTCGCGCCACCGATCGTCATCGCGACGCGCAACCGTCTCGTGGCCCCGCGGATCCGTCGGGACCCACCGGCACCCCGGGATCGGCGGAGCAGGCCCGGCGCCGTCACCCGGTTCTGGCAACGTCTCGACGGTCGGTCGGCGGCGGTGCTGCTGTCCACCAGCGGTTCGTTGCCGCTGCCGCTGTTGGGCATGCTCGACCCGACGCTGCTCCGCCCGAACGGGCTGCCCGCGCTGCTCGTGGTCTGGGTGTTCACCCTCGTCGTCCTCACCACGACCGCTGTGGTCGGCCGTCTGACCGATTGGTTGTTCACGGTCTTCGGACTGATCGGCATGCTGGGCATCGCGGTGGCCGCCTGGGCGGTGACCGACCCCGTGGCCGCCGGAGTCGTCATGACCCTGCTCGGCGCGATCCCCGCCATCGCGGCGATGGCGTCGTCTCGGCGGGTGGTGGTGACGTTCGCCGGCGTCGCCATCTGCTGCGCGATCGTCGTGGCCCTGCTCAACGTCACCTCGTTCATCGGCATGCTGGTGACCTGTGGCGCCGGTGTCGCGAACGTCGTCATCCCGGTCTTCATCGTCTCCGCACTGCGGACGTCGCTCGAGGTCTCGATGCAGCGCTACGCCGTCCTCGGCGACACCGACCCCCTCACCGGGCTGCTGAACCGCCGCGGCTTCCTCGCCCGCAGCGGACGCCTCCTGTCGCAGATCGCCGACGCAGAGGTACAGGTCGGGTTCCTCCTCATCGACGTCGACCACTTCAAGACCGTCAACGACCGACTCGGCCACGCCGCCGGTGACGCGGTCCTCGTCGACACCGTCCGCGCGATCCTCGCCTCCGCGCCCCGCGGCAGCCTCATCGGCAGATTCGGTGGCGAGGAGTTCGTCGTCCTCTGCCCCATCCGCGGTCTGCCCGCGCTCACCGAGGCGGCGGAGACCATCCGCACGACGGTCGCGACGACGTCCGCGGTGACCGTCAGCATCGGGGCCGTCGCGGCGCCCCTGTCGGTCACCCGCATGGGCACGTCGAACATCTCCCACGTCGTCGATCACCTCACCCACCTCGCCGACCGGTGGGTGTACGTCGCCAAGAGCGCCGGTCGGGACCGCGTGGTGTGCCTGTCGACGTCGCCGATCCAGTTCGTCGACGGCGACGACGACCAGTCGCGCCTCTACGCGCCCGCCACTGCGTGACGCCCCGTCAGGCGGCCATGCGAGCCGCGACATCGCCGGATCGCATCCGCATGAGACGCACCTGATCCCGCATCACCGACAACATCCGGGGGTCGGCGTCGACCTCCATCGTCCGCGCGTCCCACCACATCAGTCGTGTGCTGTAGCGCTCGTCGGGATAGGCCGTCGCACAGACCGTCTCGTCGATGCGGCCTCCACCGGACTCCCATCGGCGCAGCGAGTGCTCGGCCGACGTCGCCATGATGTACCCGGCGCCGGTGACGGCGAACAGCGGCAACGCGAGCCGCGACAGCACTCCGGCCGTCGCGCGCGGGTCGGGCGCCGTCGGGTCCACCCACGCCGCCTTCACCTCGATCACCCCCTCCGGCAGTCGCGTCTCGATCGCACGGACGACCGCGTCGAGCCCGTCCGAGCCGGCCCACTCGACGACGGCGTGCGACTCGTCGGCTCGGAGGTAGGGGCCCTGCGCGCGGAGTCCACCCCGGCAGACCCCGGCCTCGTCGAGGACCGCGAAGAACACCGCGGTGTCGTGTCCGTCGGCGACGGCGTCGCGGTCGAGCGCCGCGGCCACGCCGTGGGCCGCGTAGCTCGCGTGCGCGCCGTCGAGGTAGTCGCGCCACAGGCGGGCGTCGCCGTCCGGGGTGGCGACGACGAGTCGGGCACCGCCCAGCGGGTCGTCGATCTCCACCCGCAATCCAGGTGTGACCGACCCGTGTGGAACAACCCCCGCGAATTCCGGTGTTGCGACGGACATGACGAATCCTTTCCCCCGAGGATGAATTCAGGAACTACCCGTGAAAATCGCCGATAACGAATCGAAAGTCATTGATCGCGAACATGATCGACGCACGTGACGTGCAGATTCACAAACAGCAACAATGCCGTCGACAATGCCCGAAAAGTCCGTCGGAAATGCACGAATGATCTCCCCCCATCCCCATCTAACAAATGCGCGCGGGAAGAGGCAATTGCCATGACCGTCCACCCTCGTCCCGACACCGTCGGAACGGAGATCCTCGACGAGTCCGACGCGGCGGACCGTCGGCGCCTCGCGGAGTTGTCGGCCGACCCCCTCGTGACCCGGCTGGACACCGTGGCGCAGCAGCGGGCGGAGTTGTCCGCGCTGATCCCGACTCCCGAGCAGGCCCTGCTCGACGAGACCGCGCGGTGGGTCCATCTGCCGTGGCGGCGCACGCTCGTGCACCTGCTGGGTCCGGAGTCGTTCCGGCGCGTGCGGCTCGACCGCAACCGCAACAAGATCACCCTCGAGGAGCAACGAGCGGCTGCGGCCACGACGATCGGGGTCGTCGGCCTGAGCGTCGGTCACGCCATCGCGCACACCATCGCCCTCGAGGGCATCACCGGGACGCTGCGTCTCGCCGACTTCGACGAGCTGGATCTCTCGAACCTCAACCGTGTCCCCGCGACCGTGCTCGATCTCGGGGTCGACAAGGCGGTGGTCGCCGCACGACGCATCGCCGAGATCGACCCGTACCTCCGTGTCGAGATCATGGCCGCACCCGTCGACGCCGAGACCGTCGAGGACTTCCTCGAGGGTCTTGATCTGGTGCTCGAGGAGTGTGACTCGTTCGCGGCCAAGTTCCTCGTGCGCGAGCGGGCCCGGCTCCGCCGGATCCCCGTCGTCACCGAGTCCAGCGACGGTGGCGTCCTCGACGTCGAACGCTTCGACCTCGAGCCGGATCGTCCGCTGTTCCACGGCCTCCTCGGCGACATCGACCCCGACGCCGTCGCCGCAGCGGGACCGGCGGGGCGCATCGGCGCCGCAGCGACGCTGCTCGACGCGAGTCGCATCACCCCCCGGATGGGCGCCTCGGTGCTCGAGGTGGGACGGACCCTGTCGACGTGGCCACAGCTCGGCGGGGACGTCGCGCTCGGCGGCGCGACGTGCGCGGCCGCGATCCGCCGGCTGGTCCAGGGGCTCCCGTTGCCGTCGGGGCGGACCCGCATCGACATCGAGGGTGCTCTCGACACGCTGGAACCGCCGCCTCTCCCCCGCATCCCGGACGGCGGACCATCGCCCGACCGGGTGGCCCTGTCCGACGTCGAGGCCATCGCCGCCGCACGCAGCCGGTCGGGGAACGCCTCGTGGACCTCCGTCGTCGATGTCGACGGCATGTCGATGCACGTGGCGCTGGACCACGACCGCCCGACGTCACGCGTCGACGTCGACCGGCGGGGATCGGCGTTCGCACTCGGGGCCACGGTCCGGGCGATGATCGTCGCGGCAGCCGGACGCGGGATGTCCGGCGAGGCCGTGGTGGACGGGCGCGACGACGACCCCGACGGCTCGGTGGTCTGGGGGCCCTCCGCGACGCGCGGGGACGACGGCATGGGCGGCGGGGCGAACGCCGCCCTGGACACCATCACCGATCTCTCCGACGACACGGCCACCGTCCGCGTCGTCGCCGACCGGGCCGCCGTCGAGCGCTACGCCGCCGCTCTGGCCGTCGGGGAGCGGATCCGGTGGCTGACACCGGATCTCCACGCCGAACTCGTCACGTCACCGCCCGTGCTCCCGCCCGGGGCCGCGGCGCTGCTCGGCGTCCTCACCCGTGCCGACGTGATGGCACACCTGTCGGACTGGGATGCCGGCCAGGCTCTCGGCGACCTCACCCGGGGTGCCGTCGCAGGATCGTCAGCCCTCGTGGTGGTGACCGCCGCCGGCTGGTCGGCGGCGGACTTCGCCCGTGCGGGGATCGTCGCCGAGACCGTGTGGGCCCGGCTCGCGGCGACGGGGAGGGATGTCGCGGCGGCGCAACCGATCACCGGTTACGCCCGCGACGACGACGAACGTCGGGGCATCGCGCCCGAGCGCGGCGATCAGCTGTGCGCGGCGGACCGGGACGCCCGGGACGCGCTCGGCCTCGCGCCCGACGACGCGCCGGCGCTCGTGATGCGGGTGGCCTAGTAGGCGCCGTCGCGGGAGACGACCGCCCGGGCCGTCCGCCACAGGATGATGAGGTCCTGCATGATCGACCAGTTCTCGACGTAGGTGAGATCGAGACGGACCGACTCCTCCCAGGACAGGTCCGACCGGCCCGACACCTGCCACAGGCCGGTGATGCCCGGCTTCACCAGCATCCGCCGGGTCACGATGTGGTCGTAGGTCTCGACCTCCTCGCGCAACGGCGGACGGGGTCCCACCAGGCTCATCGACCCGCCCAGGACGTTGAACAGCTGGGGCAGTTCGTCGAGGCTGTACCGCCGCAACACCTTCCCGACGCGGGTGACGCGGGGGTCGTCGGCGATCTTGAACAGGACGCTGTTGCCGGCGTCGCGGTCGGTGAGCAGGGCGCGCTGTGTGTCGGCACCGACGACCATGGACCGGAACTTCCACATCGGGAACGGCTCGTTGCCCAGGCCGATCCGTTCACCCCGGTAGAACACCGGGCCCGGGGACGAGAGCTTCACCGCGAGTGCGCACACCACCATCACCGGTGAGAGCGCCAGCAGCAGCAGTGCGGTCACCGATCGGTCGAAGGCGGCCTTGAGGAAGCGGTTGGCCCCCTGGTAGGCAGGCTTGTCGATGTGGAGCAACGGCAGACCGGCGACCGGTCGCACCATCATCCGGGGACCGGCGACATCCGTCACGCCGGGTGAGACGAGCATGTCGACGTCCATGCCCTCGAGGTCCCACGAGAGTTCGCGCATGGCGGAGTGCCCCAGCACCTCCGCCGAAGTGACGGCGACGGTCGTCGCCCCGGACAGGGCGACCGCCGTCCGCGCGTCGGAGAAGTCGCCGAAGACCGGGATGACACGAGCGCCCGACTGGATGATCTCGGGGTCGCTCGGCTTCTCGACGGGCAGGCACATGCCGACGACCTCGTAGCCGAGCTCCGGGTTCGCGTCGAGCCGCTCGATGAGCAGCTGCGCCGATCGGATGCCGCCCATCACCAGCACCCGCTCCAGGTAGCGCCCGGCACGACGCATCCGCGCGACGTGGCGCCGCAGGAGCCAGCGGGAGGTCACGAGCAGTACCGCACCGAGCGGGAACGCGACGGCGATGAACCCGCGGGCGACGCTGAGGCGGAGCAGCTGGTCGACGATGGCGAGCACGCCGAAGGTGGTGAGGGTGGCGGTGAGGACACGGCTGTACTCGGCCGGCCCACTGCCCAGCACCCGGCGGTCCGCGCTCTGGTTGACGCGCAGCATCGCGTACCAGAACAGCGCGATCAGCAGGGCGATGGCGACCGCGGGCCAGCGGAAGCGGCCGAGGGTGTGGACGAGGTCGTAGCCGAAGCGGACCACCAGGGCGATGAGCACCGCCGCCACGACGACGGCGAAGTCGATGACCCGGACGCGGGCGGAGTACTGGTACAGCCAGTGCTGCGACCGCGGCTGGACGAACTCGGCGCGGCGCGCGGGCTCGTCGCGGCGTCCGGCGCCGGGGAGGCGACGGACGGAGGGAGCGCGGGAGGGCCGGGTCATCGATGGTCCTTCGTGACGGGCGGGGGCGCGGACGGGCGGGCGCAGGAAGCCGAGCCGTCCCACCACGTCGTGGGCGTACCGGGGACCGGGGTGGAGCGGCCTCGAGGTCGTGGGGCCTTCCAGGCCAGGCGTCGCGGATGGGCGATCGCCGTGTCCCCGGGGACAGCATGGGCCGTGGCGCGGGATCGCCGCGCGTCGGCCGTCGACAGGGAAGTCGCTTCGCGCGTGCGTCGTGTTACGTCGTCGCGGTCAGAGCCTGGCCCGCCATGGCGGTCAGCAGTCGCGCGGCCGTGTCCGGCGGCAGGTCGGGCATGCGGGGGGCGGCGTTGATCAGACCGAAGACCGCGTGGGCGCGAGCGAGACCGTCCTCGCGGCCCACGCCCAGCACGTCGACGACGGTGTCCGCCCACAGATCGACGTAGCTGCGCTGCAGGCGGCGGACCACCGCCCTCGGGCCCTCGTCGAGCGATGCGAGATCACGGGACTGGACCGCGATGAGGTCGGGCTCGGTGAGCGCGAACCGGACATGGAAGGCGACCAGGTCGGCGAGCCGCTCGCGGGGAGCGTCGCCGCGCGCGACCACCTCGCTGCCTCCGTGCAGGAGACGTTCGGACACATCGGTCAGCAGTTGTGCGAGCAGGTCCTGCTTGTTGGCGAAGTGCCGGTACATCGCGGGCCCGCTGACACCGACCGCTGCACCGATGTCCTCGAGTCGCACCGCGGAGTACCCGCGCCGTGCCATCAGGGCCGCGGCGGCGGCGAGGAGATCACGACGCCGTTCGGCCTTGGCCTCGCTCCGGGAGGTGCGTTCCGACGACCCCCCGGTGGGCGCGGACGCGGTCATCGACCGCAACTCGTGGGTGCCGGGAGGCCCGCGAACCGGTCCCGCAGCCACGGCAGGGCGGTGGTGATGTCGACGTCCCCGTGTCCCCGGCCCGGCTGCTCGACGGCCTTGATCGTATCCCCGAGCGCGCAGGCCCGCTGGACGGCGGCGCGCGTCCAGGCGGCGTCGATGAAGGTGTCCGCGTCACCGAACAGGACCAACAGCGGCGCGGACGCGCGCCGCTGCGGCAGGGCGTACGACGTGAGCAGCGCCCGCAACCGGGCTGCGGCCTCCGCGGTGCGCGGCGCGATGTCACCCGGCCGCAGGGCGGCGATGGCCGCCGCGCGGTTCGCGCCGGCGGCCGCGCTGCAGGACGACAGGGTGTCCCACAGTCGTGCACCGTTCGCCGACCGGTAGTCGTCTCGGACGATCTGCGGGTTCGCGCGCGCCGCCGCCTCGATGAACAGCTGCAGCGACGGGGCCTGGTCGGAGGTGAGCGTCCCGGCGATCGACTTGTCGACCAGGCCGACGACGTCGGCGGCCGGCGCCGCGGCGACGACGCCCAGCGGTGTCAGATCCGGTGCGTAGCCGGCGCTCTCCTCGTCCGCGGCCCAGATGACCCCGCCGCCCTGCGAGGACCCGAACCCCGCCCAGCGAGCCGACACGGAACCGAACACCGTGCGGGTGGCGCGCACGGCGTCGAGGACGTCGCGACCCGCGGTGGGCGAATCGAGGTACGGGTGGACCCCCGGCGCGCCCAGACCCTGGTAGTCGGGGACGGCGACGGCGTAGCCGGCCCCCACGAGGGACTGCGCGATGGACAGCAGTCCGCCGAGCTCGGGTGACCGCGACGGCGCGCACGCCTGGTCGATGCCGGTGGTGCCGTGCGCCAGGGCGACCACCGGCCACCCACCCTGCGGCGGGGTACCGCCGGGGACGAACGAGGTGCCGGTGACGCGGATGGGTCGACCCGAGGGATCGGTCGACACATAGGTGATGCTCGCGCCCTGCGCGCGGACCAGCTTCATCGGCACGGTGAGATCGCCGTAGTCCGACGCAGCGACCACCGACCCGGGACTGTCCCCACCCGGGACCCGTAGTCGGGGGCTGTCGGGGAAGAACACCGGCCACAGCACCACGGACCCGACCGCGACGACGGCGACGAGCAGCACCGCGATCGTGACGAGCGCCCACCGGAGCGCGCGGGTCACGAGACCTGCACCCGGATCCGTTCCCCGAAGGGCTTACGCATGACGGCGTCCGCACATCGGACCACTCGCGTCTCGCCGTCCACGTACTCGTCGCTCGTCGGGAAGCCGTACTCGGGTCGCCATGCGTCCAGCATCTCACCGGTCAGGGAGTGCACGCCCGTCGCCGGCGACCAGAAGACGGTCATCGGTGTGATGCCCCGGGCGTCCTGCCGACCGTCGAGGAACGGTCCGTCCGGGACCGCGCGGCGCGCGGCCAGGTAGTCGACCACCGCCGACGGTGCGGCGTAACAGTCGTCCCGGCTGCAGATCACCTGGCCGCCCGCGAACTCCTGCCGCACCACGGGGATCCCGCGCGGCGAGATCTCCCGGTACCACGGCGTCACCGCCCCGCCGACCTTCGC
Organism: Williamsia deligens; assembly: GCF_024171765.1. Classification (GTDB taxonomy): domain Bacteria; phylum Actinomycetota; class Actinomycetes; order Mycobacteriales; family Mycobacteriaceae; genus Williamsia_A; species Williamsia_A deligens. The sequence goes on along the minus strand of NZ_JAMTCI010000003.1, from coordinate 73,822 downwards.
ATCGCCGGTCTCCGCCGCCGCGATCACGCGTCGGTGCACGTCGTCGTCGACCATGTGCCGCGCGATCAGCGCCTTCAGGCGGGTGTAGGCGGGCTTGGGTGAGAAGTCGGTGTGCAGGATCCCGAACGCGTCCTCCTTGTCGGTGCTACCGGTCCGGCGGTCCCGCAACTCGTGCACGATCACCGGACCCGCGTACGACAGCTGCGACCACTCCCGGACCGACGCGGTCACCACGTCGGCCTGCGCCTCCGGCGTCGTCGGGAACGCGCCGGCCGTCGGGTACCCGATCTCGGTCGCCCACATCTTCTTGGCCCCGTCCCCGTGGGCGCGCATCACCGCGTACATGTCGGCCACCATCCGCATGGCGGCCTCGGGGTTGTGCGGGTCGGACGAGAACGACGCGGGGTACGAGTACGGGTGCACCGACAGGGCGTCGAAGTACCCCTTGCCGCCGGCGGCGTAGATCCCCTTGAGGAACCGCAGGCCGTTGATGGTGGTGTCGCTGTCGACCGCGGTGGCGATCGACCCGCCCACCACGGTGATGTCCTCGTCGACGCTCTTCAGCGAGCGGTACGCCGCACGCAGCAGGGCCGTGTAGGCCGCGGGGTCGGGGCCGGGCCGGAAGTAGTAGCCCCCGTTGGGCTCGTTCCAGATCTCGAAGGTGTCGACACGTCCGGCGAGGTGGCGCGCTGCGTCGGCCGCGAACTCCCCGAAGCGAGCCGCCGAGGCCGGTCGCTGCGCGATCGGTCCGGGCTCACCCGCCGCCCACGCGGGCGTGTAGTCGAGGATGCCGAGGATCTCGATGCCGTGGCGTCGCGCCGAGTCGACGACGGCGTCGGTGGCCCCCCAGTTCCACACGCCCTCCTGGGGTTCCACGGCGGGCCAGGCGATGTCCATCCGCAGCAGGGAGACACCAAGGCCGTTCATGGCACGCATGGACCGGTCGATGACGGCCGGGCTCGACCCGATGATGTTGGTGCCCCCGCTGACCCCGACACGGGCCAGGGGGCTCGGCGGCGCGAGCGGCGTGGTCGTCGTCGGGGCCTGCGGCGCCGTACTCGGCGCCGTCGTGCACGCCGACATCGTCACGAACGCGAGGAGAACACCGACGACGGCCGTCGAGACGCTGACGCGACGGGGCCGTGACCGGCGCACGAGCGACCTCCGGGTCGGCCCCCCGCCGCGCTCGTTTCGATCCCTGTAAGCGTCGATGAGATGACTTTAGTCACTGTTCACGGTGGCGAACGACATTTGCGCCCCCGTGAAGAGGGGAATCTCATGCGTGCCCGTCAGCGGGTGCGGGACCGCTTCGCGACGGCGATGGCGGGCTTCTCCACGAAGCGATAGGTCAGGGACGCGCAGACCAAGGTGGCCGCGAACACGAGCACGAGGTTGCGCCCGAGACCTGCCCAGGTGTCCCCCGCGAGCAGTCCCCACCGGCCCAGCAGCATGAGCAGCGGGAAATGCCAGAGGTACATGCTGAGCGAGATCCGGCCGAGGTACTCGAACGGGCGCCAGTCGACCACCTCGGCGATCCGGGACCGCGCACCGTGGGCCAGCGGCAACACGATGACCGCGATGATGAGACCCGATGCGAGGGACGTGGCCGCCACCTGCTGGTTGCTGCCCGCCACCAGCAGGATCAGCATCAGCAGCAGCGAGGGCAGGAGCAGGATCGCCGCCCACCGACGCGCGCGGATCGCGAAGCGCGACGACAGCGCCCCGGATTCGACGGCGACGAACAGGACCGCCGCGATCATGCCGAAGGTGAAGGTCTGCGACCCACCCAGGAAGCTACGCAGGATGACCGCCGACCAGTTCGGCCCGAAGTTGGCCGCGACGACGTCGTCGATGCCCTGGTGGCGGGCGATGGCATCGGCGACGGCAGTGCCGGCGACGCCGAGCACCCCGAACGCCACAGGCGCGGCGAGCGCCAGGCGCAGGGCTGAGGTGGTGCGGCGGCGGCGACGGATCGCGAAGACGGCCCACCCGACCAGCGGCAGGCTGATGTAGAAGGCGTACTCCAGCGTCAGCGACCACGACGGGTTGATGCCGGTCTGGATCAGGCCCGGGATGTAGGTCTGGACCAGGAAGAGGTTGGCGAGCAGCGTGACGGGGTCGGTGATCATGCCGGTGCCCGCCTCGCTGCCGACGACGAGCGCCTGCTGGGCGTTGCGGACGAACACGGCCTGCAGCACGAAGTTCGCGATGAGGAACACGACCAGGTAACACGGCATGATCCGCAGGACACGGTGGACGACGAAGCTGCGGACGTCGGGCTGGTGGTCGCGTCCCGCGAACAGGTGTCGGACGATCGGCAGATAGAGCAGGAAGCCCGACAGGGCGAAGAAGAAGATCAACGCCTGCCCGAGGAGCTGCAACTTGCCCGACGTCGCGGTGTCGGGCGAGTAGTGACCCGCCACGTGCACGATGAGGATGCAGACACACGCGATGCCGCGGGGCCCGTCGAGTCCGCTGATGCGTCGGTACCGCCGGGGTGCGGCGGTGGGCTCGGATGTCGTGGGATCCGTGCCGTCCGCGGCGACCCCCTCGACTCGCTGCTCGGTCATCGGTGTCCCCTTGTCGGCCGAACAGAGCAGCGCCTCCCCCGAGCGCTCTCCGCGGTGTGTGCATGTGGATCATAGGTGGCCCGTGCTCCCCTGGCATGTCCAGCATCCGTGATTCACTCCTCGCGTCGGGTCCCCGTGTCCCGGTTGACCCCTCGCCCGTGAAAGGTCGCAGCATGCGTCGCCCGTTGCCCCGCCGCCTGACCACGGTGATCGTGGTGATCCTCGCGGCGCTCGGCCCGGTCGCGTGTGGCGCGGACGGGCCCTCCGGTGCGCCGCCGTCGTCGGCCGTGTCCCCGATCGTCCGCGACGCGCACGGGTTCGGTGTCGCGATGGGTGCCGAGGTCTTCTACGAGGCCGCCGCCGCCGCCTCCGCCGACCTGTCCGCGGCAGCCGCGGCCGGCGTCGGGTCGATCCGACTCCCCGTCTTCTGGGCCGCGGTGCAGCCGTTCGGACCGGACACCTTCACCTGGTCGGTCGTCGACCGCCTCGTCGACACCGCCCGGTCGAAGGGCCTGCAGGTGCTGGCCAGCGTCGGGGGGTCGCCGCCGTGGGCCGCGGACCCGACCGTCACCGGGCCCTACTCGGCGCCGCGTGACGTCGGCGCCTGGGACCGGTTCGTCGGTGCCCTCGCCCAGCGCTACCGGGGTCGCATCGCCGCATACGAGATCTGGAACGAACCGAACAGCTCGATGTTCTTCGCGCCCCGGGTCGACGCGTCGCTGTACACACGACTGCTCCGGGACGCCCACCGGGCGATCCGGGCCGCGGACCCCGACGCCACGGTGGTCGCCGGCGCACTCGGGACCGTGGTCGACACCACGACGACGAGCGATCCCGTCGACTTCCTGCGCCAGATGTACGCCGACGGGGCCGCAGGGTCCTTCGACGCCCTCTCGGTCCACCCCTACAAGTACGACCTCGGCCTGGGGCAGGCGTGGGCAATCCCGGACTCTCCCGGCAGGCAGATCGCCGAGATGCGCCGCCTGATGGGCGATCACGGCGACGGCGGGAAGAAGATGTGGGTGACCGAGTACGGGCTGCCCACCTCCGCCGTCGGTGTCGACCGCCAGGCGAGAATGCTCGCCGACTTCGGCCGCGACTGGGTCCAGTTGCCGTTCGCGGGCCCGGTGTTCTGGTACACGCTGCGGGACCGCGCGACCGGCAGGACCGACGACGAGGACAACTTCGGCGTCCTGCGCAGCGACTTCACCCCCAAGCCCGCAGCGTCGGTCGTCACCGACTACGCGCGCGACGGCGTCTCGCCCGGTGCCGACGCGGCCCGGTTCTCCGACGCACCACTGCCTCCCGATGGAGGTGAGGTCGTCAGCCCTGTCTTCCGCGCCACGCGGTCCGGGGTGCTCGCGCGGTTCCAGCGCGATGCCGCGGTGTACGCGACACCCCGCGGATTCGTCACCACCACACCGCAGGTGGCCCTCGCGGCGATCACCGCGGACACCTACCCGACGGGACTGTTCGGTGACGACCACCAGGATCTCGCCGACGGCACGACGGTGTTCACCAGCGACATCGGTGGCGTCCACGTGATCGGCAGCGGCGTCATGGACGGCTGGGTCCGCTCGCTCGGCGCCGCGGTGACCGACGAGATGCCGGCCGGCGGCGGATCGGTCAAGGTCGACTTCGACCACGGGTCCATCACCTGGTCGCCCGACCGCGGTGCGATGCGGTCGCAGTCGTGAACCGACGCGGGCCGGGATGTCCGGATCGGATCGGTCAGCTGCGCAGGCGCCGGTAGATCGAGGTGGCCAGCGGGCTTCGCGCGAGGATCTCGCGGGGGGTCCGGCTGACGTCGGCGACGAGGACCACCGGTGATCCGCCGAAGGTCGAGCGACGGAAGTGGTACAGCGTCCGTTTGTCGTAGTGCTCGGCGATCGCGGCGGAATACCGTTCGCAGAACTCCGACTCGGCGAAGAACACCTTGTTGTACCCGATCGCGAACGGACGCAACGCATCCGGACGCTCCAGGTAGCGCAGGGTGCCGGTCACGACCTCCGGCCAGGCGAAGTTGAACACGTCGTCGGCGATGACGATGCCGCCCTTGGAGAGCGTCTCCTCGGCCAGGATCATGTCGGACAGGACGACGTTCTCCGTGTGACCGCCGTCCACGCTGAACAGCCGGACGTCGCCGTCGACCATGGCGCGGAGTTGTTCGGCGGTCACCAGTGTGGAGTCGCCGGAATGGACCGCGACACGCCCGGGCTCGGTGAACCGCGAGACGTTCGCCTCGAAACGGGCCCGGTCCCCGCGCCCCGACTTGTCGACGTTGAGGTCCTGGTCCTCGAACAGGTCGATCGCGGCCGACTTCTCGTCGTCGCGGAGCAGGAGGTCGAGCCCGATCAGGAGCTGACCGTGGTGGACACCGATCTCGGCCGCCCCACCGCGGACACCGAGCGAGCGCTGACGGGCGTCGAGCACCTTCGTCAGTTCGAAGACCTCGGGTTGGACCCAGCCCCGCACCCGGCGCCGACCACGGCGTGCATAGACATCGAACTCCGTGCGCATGGACGCGACACTAACAGCGGGGCCCGGGCGGTGCAGAGGTGGAGCGGTGGCCCTGATCACCCTCGGCGTCACCGGCCGGGCGAGGGGCAGGTCGACGTCGCGGGCGTCCCCGCGAATCGTCGGGCGAGCCACTCGAGTGCCTGCTCGGTCGGGACGTCACCATGTCCCCGGTCGGGATCGAGTCGGTAGGTGACACTGCCACCGAGAGCGCACTGACGTGCCAGCGCCGCCGTCGTCCACCGCGGGTCGACGAACGTGTCCCGCCCGCCGTATTCGACGTACAGCGGGGTGGTCGACGGCCCCTGCGGCAACGCCCACGAGTCGAGCACCCGCCGCACGGTGTCGGCGGCCGCGGTCGTCCGGGGCGCGAGGTCCGCAACGCTCAGGTCGGCGACCGCCGCGTCCCGTCGATCGAGCAGCGGACCGGCGCAGGCGGACAACACATCCCAGTCGCGCGCGGCGTCCCCGCGACGGAAGTCGTCGCGGTCGACGTCGGGGTGTGTCCGGGCCAGCGACTCCACGACGGCCTGGAACGTGGGCCCCTGGTCCGGGGTCAGTGTTCGCGCCTGCGCCTTGTCGACGAGACCGGAGACGTCGGCCGCGGGCGAGATCGCGACAGCGCCGACGAGCGTCAGGTCGGGGGCTCGCCGGGTACCGAGTTCGGCCACCGCCCACGACGCGCCGCCACCCTGGGAACCGCCATAGGCCCCCCACCGGGTCGAGATGTCGGGGAACGTCGCACGCAGGGCCCGGACGGCGTCCACGGTGTTCAGCCCCGCCGTGCGCGCGTCGAGGTACTGGTGCACGCCGGGCGCACCGAGTCCCTGGTAGTCGGGCATCGCGACGGCGTACCCCAGCCGGATGAACGCATCGAGGACGCCGACCTGGCCTTTGAGCGTGTCCGAGTACGAGGGTGCGCAGGGCTCGTCGATCCCGGCCGTCGCGTGGGCGAACGCGATGACGGGCCACCCACCCGGCGGCGCCGTGCGCCGGGGGCTGAACACAGCGGCCGAGACCACGGTCGGCGCCGAGGTGTCCCCGGACCCCGAGCGGTAGAGCACGCGCGCCGACCGCATGGACGACCCCACGAGCGACCGCGCGAACCCCGGCATCGGCTCGGCGGACACCAGCGAACCCGGTGCGCTGCCACCGATCTGCGCCCCCGGAACGGAGGCGGCGGTGGGCGCACGCGTCTCGCTGCGCCTCGAGACGGTGAGCACCACGACCGCCACGGCGACGGCCACGACCACCGCGACGAGGACCACGACGAGGAGCCGACCGCACGGAGCGCGAGAGGTCACTGCTGGTCCGGGGCCGAAGCGCCGGGGATCTGGGCGGTGGGTGGCGGCACGCTGCGGCCGCATGTGTTCAGCGGGGGTGTGCCCCGCAGTCGGGCCTGGATCCAGGCCACCGCGAACGTGCCGTCGATGTCGTCGTGGCCCGCTTCGGGGAGCAGGTAGCTCTCCACGGTGTCCCCGCGTCGACACGCGTCACCGATGGCGTCACCGGTCCACTGCGGGTCCACCAGCTGATCTTTCGCGCCGTACACGACCAGCATGGGAGCACCCGCACGCTGCGTCGGCAGCCGCATCCGGGCGAAGTCGTCGCGCAGGGCGGTGGTGGCCGCGGGGGACGACGGGCGCAGGTCGTCGGGCGTCAGCTGCCGCACCACCGACGCCCGCTGTGCCGCCAGATCGCCCTGGCAGGCGGTCAGGACATCCCACCGACGCTGGGCTGTCCCGTGCCGGTAGTCGTCGAGGTCGAGGTCCGGGTGCATCTTGGCCTGCGCCCACAGGATCCACGGGTAGATCCCCTGCTGCTGCTGCGTCAGGGTGCCCGCCGCCGCCTTGGTGGCCATGTCGCTGATGTCGGTGACCGGCGCGAGGCTCACCGAGCCGAGGAGGTCGAGACCGGCTCCATAGTTCCCGGACAACTCGTTGGCCGCCCACGCCGCCTGGCCGCCCTGGGACGAGCCGATCGCGATCCACCGGTCCGAGGTACCGGACACGAGCTGCCTCGCGGCGCGCACGCCGTCGATCATGTTGTGCCCGACGGTCGCCGCGTCGAGATACGGGTGATACGTGTCGTCGAGACCGAGGCCCTGGTAGTCGGGCATGACCACCACGTAGCCGTCCTTGACGAGGATGCCGATCGCGTCGGCGGCGCCCAGCAGGGACGGCGACAGCGATGGTGCGCACTCGTGCTGCACCCCCGTGGTTCCGTGCCCGTAGGCGATCACGGGCCACCCACCCTGCGGTGCCGGTCCGATCGGGGAGAACACGGTCCCCGACACGACGACCGACGACCCGTCGACGCCCGAGGTCGACTGATAGGTGATGCGCGCGGCGGTCGACGTGAGGCGGGTGACCCGACGGTCCACGGTCGGCAGGGTCTCCGCCGACCGCAGCGAGCCAGGACCCGACCCGGAGAAGTCGCCCGCGATGGGCACCCCGGAGGTCGTCGACGGCGCCGACCGGGGGGTGTCGTCACCACAGGCGACCAGACCACCGACGGCGGCGATCGTGACGAGGACCGCGGCGATCGACCGCCGCAGTCGGGTCTGCGCGATCACGCGCCGGTTCCCACGGTGCGCGACCGGACGTCGGCGACGACGGCATCGACCTGACGCCGGTGCATCACGCGGTCGTTCAGGAGCCCCAGTGCGAGGACACCGACGGTCCCCCACACGAGACCGACCGCGGCAGCGAGCCCCATGTCGCGCACCAGGGAGGGGTGGACCGCGACCGCGGGGTCGGCGGTGCCGACCGGCGTGAGGAACGCCTGGGGACCGAGGTCGTCGTTGTTCTCCAACTGGCGCGAGACGGCGACCATCGCCCCCGCGAGCGCGGTGACGCGTCGTTCCGCGTCGGCGCGGTCGTCGGCTGCGACCGCCACCGTGAGGAGCGCCGAGTCCAGTCGTTGGGTCACGGTGACATGGCCGGCGAGGTCCGGCGCCGTTCCACCGAGGACCTCGTTCGCCTTCGCAGCCACCTCGGGCGAGGTCGCGAGGTCCGCGTAGGTCGGGATACGCGACCGCCCTCCACGGTCGTTCTCGAACGCGGCTCTCGGGTTGCTGGGACCGTCGACCACGGCGAAGAGGTCGAACGAGGCCGAGTACGTCGTCGTGTGCGTCGCCCAGACCACCAGTCCCGCCCCCGCCGAGAGGATCGTCGCGGCGAGGATCAGCGCCCAACCGCGCACCGCGATGCGGACGTAGTCGACGACGCCCGGAACGGGGTGGGGTGGTCTCACGTCCGCGCGGGACAGGAGTTGTCGGCCGCCTGCCCGGCGATGCGGTCCTTCAGCCAGGGCAGTCCGCGGGAACTCTCCAGGTCGCCGTGGCCCTCGCCCATCCGCTTGTCGATCTCGATCGTCCCGCCGATCCGACATGCCTGGTCGACGGCCTTCTCGGTCCACTGCCAGTTCACCAGTTCGTCCTTGGTGCCGAACATGACGAGCATCGGGGACGTGACCGGGTTCTTGGGCACCGCGAGTTGCTCCAGCAACGCGCGCAGACGATCGGTGTCGGCCGGGGTGTCCGGCTTGAGATCGGCGTTCGTCACGGTCTCCCGCGCCTTGAGGACGTCCGGCAGCGGCGCGGTGCAGTCGAGGAGGAGATCCCACTTCTGCGCGAGCGACGGAGAGCGGTACCGGTTGATGTCGAGCGTCGGGTTCGTCCACGACAGCGACTGCAGGGCGAAGATCATCGCGACCCGCTGGTCGGCGGTCAGCGTCCCGTTCTGCGCGGCGTCGGCCATGCCGGACATGTCGGCGGGCGGGGCCATCGCCAGGGTGCCCTTGAGTGTCAGGCCCCCGCCGTAGGTCGCGTCACGGTCGGCCGCGCCCCAGGCTGCGAGGCCACCGAGCGAGTGCCCGAAGGCGACCCAGGTGGTGCTCACGGCCGAGGGGTCGAGATTGTGGGCGGCGCGGACCGAGTCGATCATGTTGTTGCCGTAGGTCGCCCCGTCGAGGAACGGGTGGCGGTACCCGCGGACACCGAGTCCCTGGAAATCCGGGAGTGTCACCGCGAAGCCGCTCTGGACCATGCTGGCCATCATCGAGCCGTTGCCGACGAGGGTGCTGAAGTCGGAGGGTGCGCACTTGTCGAGCACACCCGTGGTCCCGTGACCGAAGGCCATGACCGGCCAGCCGCCCTTCGGCGGGGTGCCCGGCGGGATCGCCACGACGCCGGACACCTCGGTCGGCGATCCGTCCCGCGCGTCCGTCGACCGGTAGACGACGCGCTCGACACGGGCCTCCACGTCCTCGAGCTCGGCGTTGCCGTCCAGCGGCCGGACGGAGACGAGCGAGCCGCGCGCGGTGCCGCCGACCGCCGGCGGTGACACCGAGGGTGTCCCGGCGAACGGCGGGGCGAAACTCGTCGCCTGGGGGGTGTCACCCGGCGGGGGCGCCGGCGTACCCGTCGCGCACGCGGACACAACCGCCATCGCGGCCACCACGAGAGAGATGGCCGCGGTGCGGCGGGATGTCCGGCGAGTGGGCATGCGAGTCATCGACCTTCGGTCATGGGATCGTCGTCGGGGTCGTTCGCACGGCGGTGGTGTGCCCCCCGGTGATCGTCCCCGTCCTGGTTCGACGCCGACCCCGGATCGGATCGGTGCTGCGACTGATCGTCGGCTGCCCCGCGATCGTCACCGCTGCCGCCGCGGGTCTGCCCGGCGCCGGTCACGACCGCACCGAGGAACTGCGCGTGGGCTGTCGCGATCGACTCCAGACCGCGCCGCAGCGCCGTGCTGCGGGTGTGCCCGAGGCGGGCCAGGACGAGCGCGCCGTCGCCGAGAGCCGCCGCGACGGCGCCGTCGGTGTTGTCGGCGAGAGGTGGGGTGTCGACGACGACGTGGTCGTAGCGGACCGAGAGGTCGGCGAAGACCTGCTGGGCGCGGTCACCGCCCCACAGCTGACCGCGCGAGGCCGGGACCGGCCCAGCGGGCAGCAGCGAGAACGACCGACCGCCGACGCGGTTGATCACCGCGTCGTCGAGGGTGTCGTCGCCGAGCAGCACCGTGCTCAGTCCCGACACCGGCTGCGACCGACCGCCCGGACCGCCGACGATCAGGCGGTCGGCGAGCGTCGGCGAGACGAGGTCACCGTCGACGAGCAGGACACGACGACCCGATTCCGCGAGCACCGCGGCGAGGTCGACGGCAAGGGTGGAACGACCGTCACCGTGCGCCGGGCTCGTCACCGCGATCACGACGGGACGCGTGCCGTCCGCGCTGCGGGCGAACCGCAGGTTTGTCGCCAGCTGACGGGTGCGTTCGACCAGTTCACCCCCGGCGGCGGGGTCGACGACCGCGACACCGGGACGATGCGCGTCCGCCGGGATCTCCCCCAGCACGAGCGAGCCCGCGATCTCCTCCACGCGCTCACGGCGCCGGACCCGGGTGTCCACGAGCGCCAGCACGATGACGGCGATGACGCCCAGGGCCAGACCCGCGACGGCGCCGAGCCCGATCCGGGTCACCAGCGACGGCCCCGAGGCCGACGACGGGTAGTCGGCGTCGTCGACGAGGATCGCACCGGCGGCGGGCGTGCCTCCGCGGCGTGACGTCTCGAGCTCGCTGACGAGCTGCACCAGCTGGTCGGCGACGGCGTTGGCGTAGGTCTGTGCCGCGACGGGATCGGAGTCGGACGCGGTCACGTCGAGCAGGACGGTGTTGAGCACCGGCGCGGCGGTGATCTTCGCGCGCAGGTCGTCGGCGGACATCGACGACTTCAGCTGCTCCACCGCGCGGGCGGCCACCTGGCGACTCGTGGCGAGCCCCGCGTAGGACTTGACCCGTTCCTGCGAGAAGAGGTTGTTCTGGTACGCGTCGCCGACGGAGGTGCCGCTCTGCGTGGTGACGAAGAGCTGCGCCGTGGACGCGTACTTCGCCGGCGCCACCAACGACCACACGTAGCCCCCGGCGGCGCCGATGACGGCGACCACGACGATGAGCCACCAGAACCGCCGGAAGGCCCGCAAGTAATCCCCGATCGCCAAGGGGCGACTCCGTTCGTGTGTGGGTTGCCGATCCTTCATCGTTGTGTGCGGTCGGCAACGACCGTCGTGACGGTGCCACCCTAGCCGGGGGTGGACGGGGACACACTCCCGACGAGGCCGGAGTGTGACGACCCCGACTGGCGGCCCACCGTTCATGCGCACAGCCGGGCACCCGGCCGCGCACTCCCCGGTGCACGGTCGCCAGGCGGGTGTCACCATGTACCCGTGACAGACGGTGTCCGCTCGCGATCCGCGACCTGGGGTGTGGTGGCGGTCCTCGTCGTCAGCCCGCTCGCCGCGGCCGCCGCGGTCCTGGGCGGCAAGCTGGCCCTCGTCGGGGTCGTCGGACTCATCGGCCTGGTGGTCGGCGCCTATGTCGGTCTGCGACACCCACTCTGGCTGTACTACGGACTCGCGATCACCGTCGGTTTCCTGCCGTTCGGTGTCGTCCCCCTCGCTCCGCTACCGCTGTATCTGGTCTTCGCCGGCTCCGTCGTCCTGGCCGCGGCACTCCACCCGAGTGCCGGGTCACGGTGGCACCCGATCGAGAAGGCCGTGATGGCGTTGGTCGCGGTCTCCGCAGTCTCGGTGGTGTTCACGGCCCTGTCCGTCTCCGACTACGTCGACTACGTGAAGTGGACGATCGTGACCTTCGCCGTCATCGGCCTGTTGCGGTTGTCGACCGAGAACATGCGTCGCGTCGGCGTCGTGTTCGTGGTCGCCGCCGCGTTCAACGCGCTGGTCGGCATCGCCATCTTCGCGGTTCCCGGATTACCGATCCGAAAACTGTTCAGCCCGTTCGGCTACGGGATCGTCGACGCCTCGACGCGCTACGTGTACAACTCGCAGGGCGTGGAGCAGTCGGCGCGGCTCGGCGGGATGTGGGTGGAACCCAACGCCGCCGGGATCGGACTGCTCACCGCCCTGTGCGTCTGCCTCGTCGTCATCGAGGGATGGCGTCGGTGGGCGATCGCGGCGCTGCTGGTGTTCGCCCTCGTCCTCACCCTGAGCCGCGGCGTCATCGTCAGCGTGGTCCTCGGTGTCCTGCTGGTGATGCTGTTCCACCGCATGCGGCGTCGACTCCGTTCCGCCGTCGCCGCCCTGGGCGTGCTGGTCCTGATCGTCGGCGCGGCGACACCACAGGTCCGCAACCGTCTCCTGCAGTCCTTCGTCGGCGAGGACGTCAGTTCGTCCTCACGTCAGGACGCGCTGAGCAACTTCCCGCACCAGTTGGCGGGCCACTGGTTCTTCGGGCTCGGGTGGGCGCGACCGGAGTTCAAGGACGGCGCCCTGGCCTTCCAGGTGAACTACGTCGCGAACGCGCCCCTGCTCACCGTCTACCGGGGAGGCGTATTCGCCGGGCTGGCGTTCGTCGCGGTCCTGATCGTGGGAGCCGTCGTCGGCTGGCGGCTGATCACCGGTCGGTCGCTGGCCCGCGCGCTCGTCGGCGGCATCTTCATCGGGTTCTGCGTCATCGGACTGCAGCTGGACCACCCGGTGGTCGCGACCCTGCCGGTGACCGTCACGTTCTCGGTGCTGCTCGCGTTCCTCGCCCATGCGGATCGTCTGCGACGCGCCTCCGATCCCCCAGACCGCTCGGTCAGCGGGACGCGGCCATGGCTTGCTCCAGCAACGCCCCGACCGCTGCATGCGGACGCCGTTCCCGCCACCGGCGGGCGTTGACCTCGTAGAGCGCCCGACCGTCGGCGGCCGCCGACGCGGGGTCGAGCAGGAGGCGCCGCGCCGCGGCGACCACCGCGTCGTCGTCGTCGCAGGTCTGCAGCCCGAACACCTCGTCGAGTGATCCGACGGCCGCCCGGGTGCCGACGACGGGCAGACCGATGCGCGCGGCGTCGAGGAACTTCACCCGGACCCCACCGCCGGTGCTGATGGGCGCGACCATCCCCCGACAGCCCGCGAGGAACCCGTGCAGGTCGTCGACGAAGCCGAGGTCGCGCACACCGTCCGGGAGGTCGAGCGGCGCCGCCGACGCGCTGCGGCCGCCCACGACGCACAGTTCGGCATCCGCGATGCCCGCGGCGATCCTGGGCCAGAGGGCCACCGCGCGCTCGTAGGCCTCCTGGTTCGGGGGCCAGTCCCGTGTGCCGAGGAACACCAGGCGTGGTGGCGTCGCGGCCACGTCGACCTGATCGCCGGGCGGCAGTGTGAGGTCGAGCCATCGCGCGGTCTCGACCCCGCGGTCGCGGTACTCGCGGGCCTCGTCGGCGTCGAAGGTCGCCACCGCGCCGGCCGCACGGGCGACGCGGAGTTCGTCCCGGACCAGCCGTGGGGCCTCCACCCGCCCCAGCAACCCGCGGGTGGCCCGCCAGACCAACGACTCCGACACGTGGGTGTTCACGGCGAGACGGTCGCGGCCGGCCCGTCGGGTGTTCAGGAACGCCTCGGCCATGTAGCTGTGTTCGGCGAGGTACACGTCGGCGTCGAGTCCTTCGATGGCCGAACGCAGTTCGGGACTGTCGAAGCGGACGTGGACCAGGCTGCGACGACCGAGCAGTGCGCGCGCGGCGAGACGTGCCGGCGCGATCGCGGGTTTGCGCACCCGGTGCAGGACGAGCCCGCCGGGGACGAGATCGGTCTCGAGCACCCCGGACTCCTCGGACAGACAGATCGCGGTGACCGAGAACGCATCGGCGGCCAACGTCATGAGCAGCCGCGTGAGTTCGACGTCGCCGCCGCGTTCGAGGACGGGATCCTTCGACAGCAACAGCGCAACGGTCGGCCGGTCGCTCATCGCAGCGGCCTCCGGTAGATGGCCCAGCCGTAGATGCCCAGCAGGATCGCGTCGGCGCCGACCGAGGCGATGCTCGCACCGACCGCACCGATGGGTGCGAGCGCGGCCACCGCGCCGAGTTTCACCGGCACGAGTCCGAGGTTCGCGGCCAGCCGCATGATGTCGCGACGTTGCGCGTAGAGGATCACCTGGAGGATCGAGATCATCGTCCGCATCCCGGTGAACAGGGAGATGATGAGCATGGCGACGGCGAGCTCGGTCGGCGCGGGTGAGATCAGCAGTGCCACAGCGAACAACGCCACCGCCGCGGTGGATGCACCGCCGATGATCAGCGTCAGTCTCGGGGGCGGCCCGGACGACAGTCGCCCACCCGACAGGCGCAATGGCTCGTGGTACGTCATCCCGAACGACTGCCCCACCGCGGCGAGTGCCGCGGCGACGGTCCAGCACAGGGTGTAGTAACCGGCGGTGGTGCTGTTCGTCAGGAAGCCGAGCAGGAGGACATCCCCCTGCAGGTACAGCGCGGTCCCGAGCATCTCGCCGACGAGCGCGGCGGTGAGCCGCGGTGGGCCCGGAAGCGACGGACGGTGCCCGCGCGCCTCGATCGCCGCGAGCACGAGGATGACGTAGTAGGGCGCCACATAGAGGGCGCTGGCCCCGAGCAGCGTCGGATGGTCCGTGCCGAACAGGTAGATGCACGCCAGCCCGACGCTGACGACCTGCCGGATGCTGTCGAGCCGCCACACACGGTCGGCCTTGCCGTCGCGGGCGAACCGGCTCGAGTACGACTTGTAGGCGATCTCGCCGCCGGCGACGGTCAACCCGAACCAGGCGATGTAGCTGACGCCGACCACCGCGGTGCCCGAGGCGACGAGCGTGAGCCCCATGAGGAAGCGGCTGACCCGTTCGGTGACGAACCGTTCCTCGCTCTCGCGCATCGAGCGGACGACGTACGGGTTGTCCAGCGGCGGGCCGATGACCGCCGCGAGCGCGAAGGCCATGCCGTACTTGCCGTAGTCGGCGACGCCGAGCTGCGACAGCAGCACGACGGTCCACAGCATCCCGACACCACGACCGCCGTACAGCCAGAGCACGGCGACGGCAGTGGTCATGAGGTTGCTCTTGGACGCCGACGCCGACGCCGTCGTCGTGGCGAGCGGCTCCTCGCTCACCGGCCGGACTCCAGCAGGCGCGTCCAGGTGTCGCGGAACGTCCGCGCCACCGCCTCGTGGGACGCCTCGCGCCGGACCCGCTGCACCTGTTCGCCCGCGGTGCGTAGGCGGTCGGGGTCGTCGACGAGCGCGGTCACCGCAGCGGCGACCACGGTCGCGAGCTGTTCGGGTTCCTCGGGTGCGTCGCGCAGGACGGTCACTCCGTCGCCGTCGCCGTGGTCGGCGAGGGCTCCGTGGTCGGTGCACACCACCGGGGTCCCGTACGCGACAGCCCGTGCCATGACGCCCGACGCCGGGTACCCCATCCCGTACGGGGAGCGACGCCCGTACGGCATGACCAGCACGCGGATCGACGCGAAGAACGCATCCTCGTCGGCGCCGTCCACGCCGCCGACGATGTCCACCCCGTCGATCGGCGGCAGCGACTCGGTCCCGCGGCCCGCCACCCGGATGGCGATGTCGGGGTCGAGGAGCCGGCGCAGGTGTTCGAGCTGTTCGAACCCCTTGCCCCGGTAGACGAGTCCGAAGAACCCGACGGCACGCGGACGATCCTGCGGCGGCGCGATGTCCGGACGCCGCGCAACGACGTGCGGTACCTCCACCACGTCGACGTCCGGGTACAGCGGGCCGATCGACCGCGCGCCGCTGCGGGTCAGGACGAAGAGCGTCTGCGCCCGCAGGTGTCGCCGCTGGACGCGGTGGGACACGGGACGCAGCGGGAAGTGCACGGCGTGGTTGAGCATGCGGTGATGGGTGAGGAACCGGGTGCGTGCCGGCCACCAGATGGGATGCGGCGGGTCGTGGACCGTGGCGGTGACGGGCACGTGCCGGGGCAGGCCCGCCGTCCCCCAGAACCCCGCCACCGCACCACCACTGAGTTCGGTGTGGACCACGACCGGCCCGGGGGCCTCCTCGACCGACCGTGCGACCTCGGTTCGCAGGCGACGGAGGTCGGCGACGGTGTCCTCGCCGGGCATACCGGTCCGGTGTTCCACGACCTCCCCGACGAACGGGGCGACGGCGTCGATGACGTCCTGCGAGTAGTCACCCACGCCGCCCACACCGACGCGCGGGGCGACGACCACCAGGCGCGCCCGCTGCAGCGGCTCGGACATCAGTAGAACAGTGGGCGATAACGTCCCGAGTACTGCAGCGCGTCGGGGTTGCGGGTGGTGAACGGCTTCGCGGGGTTGCCGCCCACGACCTCGAGTTCACCGACGTCCTTGTTCACCATGGCCTGCGCGGCGACCACTCCCCCGCGACCGACGCGGCACGGCAGCAGCAGCGCGCGGGTCCCGATCCAGGCGTAGTCCTCGATGATCATGGGTTTCGGCATCGGGAGGAAGTCGGGGCTGTTGATGTCGTGACCGCCGCCGAGCAGGTGCACGTCGCTGGCGATCACGACGTTGTCTCCGATGAGGATGCCGGCCCGGGCGTCGAGGACGCAGCGGAAGCTGACGTTGCTGTTCTCGCCGATGGTCAGGTACGGCAGGTCGAACACCGTCGTCCCCCGCAGCACGGTCGACCCCTTGCCGATCTTGGCCCCGAACGCACGCAGCCAGCCGACCCGGATGGTGTGGCTCGGGATGTAGGTGACGATCAGGTTGTACCCGACGAGGCCGATGCGGTTGTAGAGCTTCTGCAGCAGCGAGATGTCCTGCATCTTGTACTTCTTGACCGTCTCACCGTCGACCACGGTCTCGGTCATCCGCGGTGGCGGCGGGACCCTCAGCGCGCGGGTGTACTTGTCGTCGACTGGGCTGCTCACGCCTACCTGTGCTCCTGTTCGTACTCCCGGGGCGGGGATCGGTGGATCGGGGGACAGCACACCACGCCGCGGTGCGTCAGGCGGCGGGCGGGTCGAGGCGGTCGACGATGTCGTGCAGCTGCGCGGCGAAGTGCGCGTCGCCGAAGCGGGACACGTGGTCGACGATCTTCTCGGGATCCCACGTCATGCTCTCGAAGCGGGCGACGGCGGCGCGGATGGCCGCGGGTTCCGGCTCGTCGAAGTACACCGCCGTCACGTCCTCCACCGCGGTGTCGAGGAAGCCCCCGAACCGCAGCAGGATGGACGGCTTGCCGTGTGCTGCGCCCTCCAACGGGGTGAGGCCGTAGTCCTCGTAGCTCGCCGCCATGACCGCGGTGCAGTGGCGGTAGAGCCAGCCGATCTGGCGGTCGGTCAGGTCGGAGACCATCGTGACGTTGTCCGGCTTGGTGGCCAGCAGTCGGTCGCGCTCCGGACCGCGACCGACGACGACCAGGTGGCGGTCGGTGCCGCGGAAGGAGTCGATGACGGCGTCGACGTTCTTGTAGGCGAGCAGACGCGAGACGCAGAGGTAGAACCCGCCGCCGGCGGAGACGACACCCTCCACCTCGGGTACGGGCTCGAACTCGTCGGGGAGATCGAGCGCCACCGGGGCCGGCAGCACCGGAGCGGTGATCCCGTAGGCCGACTCGATGCGATCGCGCACGACGTTCGAGTTGGCGAGGTAGCGCTCGCAGGCCAGGGCGGCCCTGCGGTCCCACCGCCGCAGCCCCGACGACATCAGGACGAGCGCGACCTTCTTCATCCAGCTCGCCGACTCACCGAGGTAGGACTGCTCCTGGTAGAGCCAGCGTGCGGGCGAGTGGCAGTAGACGACCTTCTGGCCGGTGGTCGGGAAGGCGTGCGCCCACCCGCTCGAGCTGACGATCACGATGTCGGCGTCCGGCCGAACCCAGGAGCAGGCGAACGGCAAGAGGGGCAGCGCGGCCCGGTGGTTGCGGCGCAGGAAGCCGAGCCGGTTCATCGGCGACACACGGATGTCCATGTCCGAGAACTCCGGGTAGGTGTTCTCGGGGTCGAAGAGGGTCGTGTAGATGACGGCGTCCGGGAACGCCCGCGCCATCGACAGCACCACCTTCTCCGCGCCGCCGCGTTGTGTCAGGTAGTCGTGGGCGATCGCGATCCGCGGCCGCGGCAGCGCGGTGCGCTGCTCCGACTGCGCCTGCGTGACAGTCATGTCCTGGCTCCCCGTATGGCCTCAAGGTCGAGCAAACTGGGCGGTCCCACGACGCCGCTCGTGGTCGGTCCACGCGTTCGGGTTCATTGTCACGCGAATGGACCACACTGCATGTCTCTAACTGCGTTCCGTGATCATTATCACCAGGTGTAACGAAACATCCGAACGAACGATGCCCGACCCCGGTGTGAGCACGATGATGACATCTTCACACCGCTAACGACGATCCGCCGACCGAACGCGCGGTTTGGAGCTGAACGCGGCGAACGGATACAGTCTCGTATCGGTTCGTGGTGAGACATCACCACCGATCGGTCGACCTTCCCCCATAGCTCAATTGGCAGAGCTTCCGACTGTTAATCGGACGGTTACTGGTTCGAGTCCAGTTGGGGGAGCCACGTACCGGGGGCGGTAGCTCAGTCGGTCAGAGCCGCGGACTCATAATCCGTAGGTCGCGGGTTCGAGCCCCGCCCGCCCCACTCCCGCCAGGTCGGGCAGGATGGCCCACAGGGAGCACAGCCCGCGACGATTTGGGAGAACCGCACACGATGGTCCGACTGTTGGCATTTCTCGGGGTCGGTTACGTGCTCGGCGCGAAGGCGGGCCGCCGCCGCTACGACCAGATCGCCGGGGCATACGAGGCCGTGTCCGGCTCCCCCGCCACCCGCAAGGTCATCGACGTCGGTCGGCAGAAGCTGTCGCAGGCGATCAGTCCGACCGCGCCGCTCACCGAGGTCCACCAGATCGACGACACCACCACGGTCTACGCGCCGCGCGACCCGCGCGACTGACCCCGCGGGTCCCGCCTACGCGCTCTGCGACGGCGGGTCCATCGCCTGCTCGAGCAGGCTCCGTCGGTACGCCTCGAGCGCGACGAGGTCCCCGAAGACCGAGTTGTAGCCGTCCGGGTCATCGCCCGGGGACATCCTGCGCAGCCGGGACTTGATGTCGGCGATCTGCTCGCCCACCCAGATCTCCTGCAACCGCGCCAACACACTCCCGACGTACCGCGGGATCGCATGCTCGTCGACCGGCATCGGCTCGACCGCCAGCTCGGTGACGAGCGAGGACAACATGGGCCCGGCGGCGGTCGACTCGTCGGTGCCCACCGGTGCGGCGGACTCCGCGGCCCGGCCCACGGCGTCCACCCATTCGGCGCCACCCATGCCGGAGCCCGTCCCGCCGACGCGGTCGATGGCGGCACGCACCAACGCGTAGGCCGGCTCCGGGAAACACTCCGGCGGCAGCGAGTCGAAGACCGTGCCGGCGATGGACGGGTACTGCAGTGCACCCTTGAGCGCCTCCCGTTGCGGCCACAGCCGGGGGTCGGCCGGGGACGGTCGCGCGGCACCGGCGACACCCCCTGTCGGACTCGCGCCGCGGACGCCACCCCGGTCGCGGACCTGGGCGCGGGCCGACGCACCGGTGGTCGCGCGCGCGGTGCCACCCGCCTGCTCACGGACCCGGCGGAGCACCTGCCCGACGTCGTCCCAACCGACCCATCCCGCGAGCTGCCGGGCGTACTCGTCGCGCAGGGCCACGTCCTTGATCCGCGACACGACGGGCACGGTGTCCCGCAGCGCGTGGACGCGGCCCTCGGCGGTGTCGAGGTCGTGGCGCGCGAGGACGGCCTTGATCGCGAACTGGAACATGGGTATCCGTCGGGCGACGAGATCGCGGACCGCTGCGTCACCCTGCTGCTGGCGCAGCTCACACGGATCCATGCCGTCGGGGGCGATGGCCACGAAGGTCTGCCCGGCGATGCTCTGTTCGCCCTCGAACGCCTTCAGTGCGGCGGCCTGACCGGCGTCGTCGCCGTCGAAGGTGTAGATGACCTCGCCACGGAAGTACGAGTCGTCCATGAGCAGGCGTCGCAGGAGGGCGAGGTGGTCGTCGCCGAACGCCGTCCCGCAGGCGGCGACCGCGGTGGTGACCCCGGACAGGTGCATCGCCATGACGTCGGTGTAGCCCTCGACGATCACGACCTGGTGTCCCTTGGCGATGTTCTTCTTCGCATGGTCGAGACCGAACAGCACCTGCGACTTCTTGTAGAGCATCGTCTCGGGCGTGTTCATGTACTTGCCCATGGTGTCGTCGTCGAACAGCTTGCGGGCGCCGAAGCCGATGATGTCGCCGGCGAGGTTGCGGATCGGCCAGAGCAGGCGTCGCCGGAAGCGGTCGCGCGGACCGCGCTGACCCTGCTGCGACAGCCCTGCGGCCTCCAGTTCGGCGAACTCGAATCCCTGCGACAGCAGGGTCTTCGTCATCGCGTCCCAGGCGAGCGGAGCGAACCCGCACCCGAAGGTGGTGGCCGCGGCGCCGTCGAAGTCGCGCTCGCGCAGATAGTCCCGGGCGGGCTTGGCGTCCGGCGTCAGCAGTTGCTCGGCGTAGAACTTCTGCGCCGCCGCGTTCGCCGCCACGAGGCGCGCGCGCGTCCCCCGGTCACGGGCGACGCTGGTGCCGCCGCCCTCGTAGGAGATGCGGTACCCGATGCGGTCGGCGAGCTGCTCGACGGCCTCGACGAAGGTGATGTGCTCCTGCTTCTGCAGGAAGCTGTAGACGTCGCCGCCCTCCCCGCACCCGAAGCAGTGGAAGTGCCCGTGGTTGGGACGGACGTGGAACGACGGGGACTTCTCGTCGTGGAAGGGGCAGAGACCCTTGAGGCTGTCGGCGCCGGCGCGCCGCAGCGCCACGTAGTCGCCGACGATGTCCTCGATCGCGGTGCGCTCACGGATCTCCGTGATGTCGCGATCAGGGATTCGGCCGGGCACCCGACGAGTGTATTCGCTGGAGCGACCTCCGCGGCCCGCCCGTGCCGGTCGGCGCCGCTCAGGGGACCGGCGTCGGGACCACGGGCGCGGCGAGTTCGCGCGATCCGGGGTGACCTGCGACGACACCGCACACGGCCAGCGGCACCATCACCGCCGCGAGGGCGATCAGCGGCACCGACCACCCGTCGGTGAGCGAGTGGAGCACGCCCATCACGATCGGTCCGGTGGCCGCGAGCAGGTAGCCGACGGTCTGGGCGAACGCCGACAGCGCCGTCGCCTCCGCGGCCGAGGCGGTGCGCAGGTTCATCAGCACGAGGGCGAGCGACAGCGCCCCGCCCTGCCCGAGTCCGATCAGCACGGCGCACGGCCACGCACCCCAGGTCCCCGTGGCCAACACCCCGAGGATCCCCGCTGCGGCGAGGGCGACCACGACGACGGCGAGCACCCGCTGGGAGCGCATCCGCGTCGCGAGGACCGGCACGCCCAGCGCGGTGACGATGCTGCTCACGCTCAGCACCGCGAAGATCAGCCCGGCCTTGTCGGCGCTGACACCGCGGTCGCGGTAGATCGTGGGGAGCCACGCCACCGTCGCGTAGGCCAGCAGCGACTGGATGCCCATGAAACCGGTGATCGCCCACCGCATCCGGGCGCCGATGCCCGCCGTGGGGACCACCGGTGGCATCACCGGACCCTCGGTCGCCGCGCGTGCCTGTCGGCGCAGCCCGCGCGCCCGACCGGCGGTGAGGACGGCCATGGCGGCCGCGGCGAGGACCGCGGGGACGGCCCACACCCCCAGACCGACGCGCCAGCTGTCGCCGACGGCCCGCGTCAGGGGCGGGGTGATGCCCGATGCGATGCCCGCGCTGACACAGATCAGTGAGGTGAGCAGTCCGGTCATGACCCCGATGCGGTGCGGGAACAGCAGCCGGACGATGACCGGACCGAGCACGTTCGCGACCGCGATCCCGAGACCGCCGAGCAGTGTGCCGAGCACGAGGACCGGCCAACCCGGGATGACGCGGAGTCCCGTGCCGACGGCGAGGACGGCCATGGCGACCGTCGCCACCGACAGCACCGAGAACCGGCGAGCCAGTCGCGGGGCGACGCTCGCGCCGAGTCCGAGGCACACCACGGGGCCCGTCGTCAGGAGTGCGACCTCGACGGAGTCCAGGTGGTAGCCGTCGCGGATCTCGTCGATGAGCGACGACGCGCTGCCGAACATCAGACGCAGGCTCACACCGAACGTGATGACGGCGGCCACCGCGACCGCACCCGCACGCCACACTACGTCCGGGGTGGGGGTGGACGAGGTCCGGTCCTCGACCACCCGGGCCGCCGGCGCGTCAGCCAAGATGCGCCTGCGCCCCGGAGTTCTGCCGGTCGGTGCGCTCGAGGCGGCCCTCGGTCATCGACGCGATCTGGTCGACGACGACCCGCAGGCGCGCGGCGTCGTCGACGGCGTCCTCCCACGCCGGGACCAGGAGCGGGTCCAGACCACCGGGTGCGGCGTGGACGAGCCAGTCGGCGACACGGTGGATCCGGTCTCGTTGGCGTTCCTGGTGTGCGCGGTGCCGGGCGTCGGAGAAGATGAACTGCAGGGCGATGGTCTTCAGGACGGCCACCTCGGCGGCGACCAGCGGCGGCACCGACAGGCTCGCCCGGCGACGGTCCACCGGGGCACCGTCCCACTCCCGGCGGGTGCCCGCGACGGCAGCGGAGGCGAACCGGCCGACCAGCTCACTGGTCAGACGTTTCAGGGCCACCGAGCCCCGCAGCGTCCCGTCGTAGCCGACCGCGTCGGCGACGACGTCGAGGGCCGCGAGCCGCACCGCGGCCTCGTCGAGCGACGCGGCGTCGAGACCGGAGAACTCGCGGACACCGATCTCCGCCAGCGCGGCCCGGTCGGAGGGATCGGCCAGCGTCCGCAGGTCGATGCGACCGGCGATGACCCCGTCCTCGACGTCGTGGACGGAGTAGGCGACGTCGTCGGACCAGTCCATCACCTGCGCCTCGAGGCACCGGGCACGACCGTCGACTCCGTCGCGAACCCACTCCAGGATGTCGGCGTCGTCGGCGTACGCACCGAACTTCCCGCCGTCGGGGGGACGCGTCCACGGGTACTTGAGTGTCGCGTCGAGCGATGCCCGGGTCAGGTTCAGTCCGGCGCTCTCCCCCGTCGGCGCGAGCACCTTGGGTTCCAGACGCGACAGGATGCGGAGGTTCTGGGCGTTGCCCTCGAACCCACCGACGTCCCGGGCGACCTCGTCGAGCGCCCGCTCCCCGTTGTGCCCGTAGGGCGGGTGCCCGATGTCGTGCGCGAGGCCGGCCAGTTCCACCAGATCCGGGTCACAGCCGACGCCGGAGGCGATGCCCCGGCCGATCTGCCCCACCTCGAGGGAATGGGTCAGGCGGGTGCGCGGGGTGTCGCCCTCGCGAGGTCCCACCACCTGCGTCTTGTCGGCGAGGCGACGCAGCGCGGCACAGTGCAGGACCCGGGCGCGGTCGCGCGAGAAGTCTCCGCGGTCGTCGCTGTGGGTGCCGGCGAGGATCGATGACTTCGGCGCCTCGTCGACCCTGCGCGCACGGGCGTGCTCGTCGTACTCGACGGGACGCACCGGGCGCGGGGAGGCGGGATTCAGTCGGTCACCCATCCGCGTGCCACGGCGAAGTCGATGACACGGCGGCGGATCGCGATGATCTGCGAGGCGGTCAGCGTGCCGGACGCGTCGAGCAGGAGTTCGGTGAGCTCGTCGCTCAGACCGGCGGCGTCGACGGGGCCGTCTCCGGCGCGGGGCGTCCGCGCCGGGCGACGCTGATCGCGGTCACGACTGTCGTTCCGGTGGGCGGGGCGCTCACGGTGGTCGTCGCGGCGGTCGTCCCGACGATCGTCGCGGCGGTCGCGTCCGCCCTGCGCTGCGGGCGCCGAACCGGTGATCGAGACGTTGACCGCCTTGGACCCGCGGTCGGTCTCCTCCACGTCGAAGGACACCCGCGCACCCGGCTTGAGCGCCGACTCGTCGAGGTCGAGGTCGTTGATGTGCACGAACACATCCGCACCGCCCGACTCCGGCGCCAGGAAACCGAACCCACGGTTCGGGTCGTAATGCACCACAGTGCCCGTCACGGGCCCGTCACCACTCACCACGCTCACCACTCTCCACACTCACACAGCTCATCGTCAGACCCCGACTATCCCAGACCGGGACGGGGCAGGGAACGCTCACCGTCGCCTCAGGCGCCCAGCAGTTCTCCCGCGAGGTACCCCGCGACCCGGTCGAGCGCGACGCGCTCCTGGCGCATGGTGTCGCGCTCACGGATCGTGACGGCCTGGTCGTCGAGGGTGTCGAAGTCGACGGTGACGCAGAACGGCGTCCCGATCTCGTCCTGACGGCGGTACCGCTTCCCGATGCCCTGAGCGTCGTCGAAGTCGACGTTCCAGTGCTTGCGCAGTTCGGCCGCGAGGTCGCGGGCCTTCGGCGACAGCTGCTCGTTGCGCGACAGCGGCAGCACCGCGGCCTTCACCGGCGCGAGGCGACGGTCGAGGGCGAGAACCGTGCGGGTGTCGGTGCCGCCCTTGGCGTTCGGCACCTCCTCCTCCTTCAGCGCGTCGACGAGGAACGCCATGAGCGACCGCGTCAGGCCGGCCGCGGGCTCGATGACGAACGGGGTGTAGCGCTCACCGGACGCCTGGTCGAAGAACGAGAGGTCCTCACCCGAGTGCTTGCTGTGCGTCGACAGGTCGAAGTCGGTGCGGTTCGCGACGCCCTCGAGCTCACCCCAGGGGTTGCCCGAGAAGCCGAACTTGTACTCCACGTCGACGGTGCGCTTGGAGTAGTGCGAGAGCTTCTCCTGCGCGTGTTCGTAGAGGCGCAGGTTCTCCGGGTCGACGCCGAGATCGACGTACCAGGCCAGGCGATGGTCGATCCAGTACTGGTGCCACGTCTCGTCCTCGCCGGGCTTGACGAAGAACTCCATCTCCATCTGCTCGAACTCGCGGGTGCGGAAGATGAAGTTGCCCGGCGTGATCTCGTTGCGGAAGCTCTTGCCGATCTGCGCGATGCCGAACGGCGGCTTCTTGCGGGCCGTCGTCATCACGTTCTTGAAGTTCACGAAGATGCCCTGGGCGGTCTCCGGACGGAGGTAGTGCAGACCCTCCTGATCGTCGACGGGACCGAGATAGGTCTTCATCAGTCCGCTGAAGGCGCGGGGTTCGGTCCAGCTGCCCGGCTGCCCGGTCTCGGGATCGTTGATGTCGGCGAGGCCGTTCTCCGGCGGGTGGCCGTGCTTGATCTCGTAGGCCTCGATGAGGTGGTCCGCGCGATACCGCTTGTGCGTGTGCAGCGACTCGACGAGGGGGTCGGAGAACACCTCGACGTGGCCGGACGCCTCCCACACCTGACGCGGCAGGATCACCGACGAGTCGAGACCGACGACGTCGTCACGGCTGGTCACCATGCTGCGCCACCACTGCCGCTTGATGTTGTCCTTCAGTTCGACACCGAGGGGGCCGTAGTCCCACGCCGACTTGGTACCGCCGTAGATCTCGCCGCACGGGTACACCAACCCCCGGCGCTTGCAGAGATTGACGACGGCGTCGACACGATTGCTTGGACCGGCCACGGTGGACAGCACTCCATGGGTGTGAGGGGAACGGGAACCCTGGGAACTCTAGTCGCGCCGGGGGCCTGCCCCGACCCCGCCCGGGGACGGTCGTGCGCACGCCGGACGATTGACATGGCGCGGTGTGCATATGAGAATCGTTTCCGATAAGGAGGTGGCGACACCCATGACCGAACACACCGTCGGGGTCGATGCACCCGGGGTCGGCGGACACGGCGCCGAGGACGAGACATCCGCTCGCCCGGCACCCGTCGTGCTGGAGGGCGCCGGCGAGCTGCTGCGCGCACTCGCGGCGCCCGTCCGCATCGCGATCGTCCTGGCCCTGCTCGACCGCGAACAGTGCGTGCACGAGCTCGTCGGCGTCCTCGGTGTCACCCAGCCGCTGGTCAGCCAGCATCTGCGGGTGCTGAAGTCAGCGGGTGTCGTCGTCGGCCAACGGACCGGTCGCGAGATCCTCTACCGCCTCGTCGACGACCACCTGGCGCACATCGTCACCGACGCCGTCGCCCATGCCCGGGAGAACACCGCGCGAGAGGTCCGGTCGTGAGCCGCGACGGCGCGGTCGCCCCGGTGACCCCCGGCGTGCGGTCCACCCGTCAGCGCAGCGCGATCGCCGACCTGCTGGGCACCGTCGACGAGTTCCGGTCGGCGCAGGAACTCCACGACGCCCTGCGGGCCGACGGCCAGTCGATCGGGCTGACCACCGTCTACCGCAACCTGCAGGCCCTCGCCGACGCGGGCGAGATCGACGTGTTGCGCACCGACTCCGGCGAGAACCGGTACCGGAGGTGTTCGACGGGCCACCACCACCATCTGGTGTGTCGTCGGTGCGGCTCGACCGTCGAGGTCCAGGCCGACCCGGTCGAGGACTGGGCGCGGACGGTGTCCGCGGAGTTCGGGTTCCGCGACGTCAGCCACACCGTCGAGGTGTTCGGCACCTGCTCGGACTGCGCCGACTGACCACGGCCGACTGATCACCGCCGACTGACCACCGCCGGCGGCCCGCGGCCGCCGGGGTCCGCTCAGTCGGTGAGTCGCCGGGACAGGTCGGCGCCGATGGACAGCACCAGCGTCACCATCGTGATCAACGCCGAGTCACCGAGGCCGCCCGCGGGGAACGTGTAGTGCTGCAGGACGTCCGTCGTCACGCCGTCGGACGCCCGACGCACCGTCCCGAAGCTCATCTCGGCGGCGAGGGCCTCGATGTCGTCACGCAGTGCGTCGGTGTTGGGCAGGTCCCACGCCAGCACCTGCGTCAGGGACAGCACATCGAGGCCATCCGCCAGCGACATCGCCTGCACCGCGGCGCGGGTGCCGTCGAAGGCGAGCGTCAACGAGACCCCGTCGTCGCCGCGGATCACCTCGAGCGAGGACTCCAGCAGCTGGGCGAGACGCTCGGCGAGTGCGGGCGCACCGCCCTCTCCGGGCGCGGTCACGTCGCCGGCCGGGACAGGTCGACGCCGCCGAAACGGCGGTCGCGCGAGGCGTATTCGACGCATGCGGCCCACAGGTCGCGGCGGTCGAAATCGGGGAACAGCGTCTTCTGGTAGACCATCTCGGCGTAGGCCGACTGCCACAGCAGGAAGTTGGAGATGCGCTGCTCCCCCGACGGACGCAGGAAGAGGTCCACGTCGGGCATGTCCGGCTCGTCGAGGTGACGGGCCACCGTCTCCTCGGTGATCCGGTCCGGGTCGAGTTCGCCCGCGGCGACACGACGGGCGATGTCGCGCACCGCGTCGGCGATCTCGGCCCGACCGCCGTAGTTCACGCACATCGTGAGGTTCATGACGGTGTTGTCCCGCGTCATCTCCTCGGCCACCTCGAGTTCCTTGATGACGCTGCGCCACAGGCGCGGTCGGCGTCCGGCCCAGCGGACCCGGACACCGAGGGCGTGCATCTCGTCGCGGCGTCGGCGGATGACGTCGCGGTTGAACCCCATGAGGAACCGGACCTCGTCCGGGCTGCGCGACCAGTTCTCCGTCGAGAACGCATACGCCGACAGCCACGTCACGCCGAGTTCGATGCAGCCCTCGACGGTGTCCATCAGCACGGCCTCACCGCGCTTGTGTCCCTCCGTGCGCGGCAGACCACGGTCGGTCGCCCAGCGGCCGTTGCCGTCCATCACCAGAGCGACGTGCCGGGGGACGAGTTCCTTCGGCAGTGCCGGGGGGCGCGCCCCCGAGGGATGCGGCGTCGGGGGGCGCACGACGTGCGCTTCCCGGTCAGCCTGCCGCGTCGCGGAGCGGCGTCGGACCACCATCGGTGACGTCCTTCCCGGCGCGGTGCGGCGCCTCACGTTCGATCAGCGGCAACGTGCGCAGCTGACGTTCCAGATGCCACTGCAGATGCGCCGCCGTCAGACCACTGGTCTGCTTGCGCACGGTCGCGGACACACCCTCGGTGTGTTCCCACCGACCGCGGTGCAGATCCTCCATCAACTCCAGGACGCCCGGCGCGGGGGTGGCCGACCCCTGCGGCCGACAGTGCAGGCACACCGCACCTCCGGCGGCGGCGTGGAACGCACGGTGCGGGCCGGGGGCTCCACAGCGGGCGCAGCTCGTGAGGGCCGGCATCCATCCGGCGAAGTCCATCGCCCGCAGCAGGAACGCGTCGAGGACGTAGTCCCGGGGCCGCTCCCCCGCCGCGATCGCCCGCAACGCACCGACGGTGAGCGTGTGCAACCGGTCCGCGGGCGCGCGCTCCTCGCCCGCGAGTCGCTCCGCGGTCTCGAGGACGGCGCAGGCGCTGGTGTAGCGGCCGTAGTCGGCGACGATCGGCGACGCGAACGCGTCGAGGCTCTCGACCTGGGTGACGATGTCGAGGTTGCGCCCCGGGTGCAGCAGCACGTCGACGTGGGCGAACGGCTCCAGCCGCGCGCCGAATTTCGACCGCGTCCGACGCACCCCCTTCGCGACCGCTCGGACGAGTCCGTTGCCGCGGGTGAGCAGGGTGACGATGCGATCGGCCTCGCCCAGCTTGTGCTGACGGACCACCACCGCCTGATCCCGATACACCCTCACGGGGTCAGTCTCCCACCGTGCGCGGCTGCGCCGTGGCGGACACGGCCGGGGCGGCCGCCTCCGGTACCGGCTCGCGTCGCCAGTTCCTGCCGTCGTAGAGGCGCGTCGCCACCGACCCCAGCAGCAGACCGAGGAGCAACCCCACCCCGGTGCTCACCAGCGAGTGCCCGAGGCCGGCGCGGAAGTCGCCACCGAAGTAGAGGATCGACCGCACACCGAGGTAGATCTGCCGCATGGGTTCGACCTCGGCCAGCCACCCGAACACCCGCGGACTGGCCTCCAGCGGCACCGCACCGCCCGAGGACGGGAGGCCGAGGATGACGAAGAAGATCAGGTTCGCGATCATGCCCGGCGTCCCGAACAGTGCCATCACCGACGACGCCGTCACCCCGACCGCCGTGATCGCCAGGGTCGAGTACATCCACAGCGTGAACGGGGCCGGGTTGTCCATCCCGACAGCGGCGCAGACACCGATGTACAACGCGGACTGCACCATCGCGATGACGAACATGATCCACCACTTCGCGACGAGCGTCCCCCGCCGCGAGATCGGCAACCGCGGCCGGAGACGGAACCGCGGCCCGATCTCGATGGGGATGAACCCGAGCATCCCGTCGACCAGCGAGTGCACGATCAGCGCACCGGTGAACCCGGCGAGCACCAGCAGGATCGTGAAGTAGAACGCCGACAGGCCGTTCGCGGCTCCGCCGGGCAACGGATCGGCGTCGACGACGTCGAACACCACAGGGGCGGCGAAGGCGTAGGACGCGAGACCGGGGAACGCGATCCGGTTCTGCGACAACCGGTCCCGGACGGTTTGGGTCAGCTGCTTGCCGAACTGCTCGTTGACCTGGGTCTTGATGCGGTCGATGGCGGTGGTGGTGATCGACGACGCGAATGTCCCCGACCGTCGGTTGGTGAGCACCTGGATCGTCGGCGGGGTCGGGGTGTCCCGGCCGATCACGGACCCGGCGAGATCGATGGCCTGCTGGGAGAAGTCGGCCGGGATGACGATCGCGCCGTAGGACTGCGCCGACCCGAGACGGTCGATCGCGGTGCCGCGGTCGGTGACACGGACGTCGATGCCGGTGCCCTTCGTGCCCTCGACGACGCCCTGGGTGACCTGCTTGCCGAACTCCGCCCGGGGGGCGTTCTCCCCCTGGGAGGCGCCCGCGTCGTCGTTCACCAGGTCGATGGAGAAGTCGTGCAGGTTCTTCTCCGTGTCGACGATCGCGCCCATGTACATCGCCGCGAGCAGCGACATCACGGCGAGCACAGCCGCGATGGGCGCGATCCAGAACCGGGGCGTGGAGATCAGGTGCAGGACCGCATCACGGGAGGAGCCGGAATCCTCCCCGGATTCGTGCCGACCCACTCAGAAACCCATCCGCCGCAGCTGACGTGGGTCACGCTGCCAGTCCTTCGCCACCTTGACGTGCAGGTCGAGGTAGACCTTCGTGCCCAGCAGCTTCTCGATCTGCGTCCGGGCCGCGGTGCCGACCTCCTTGAGCCGGGACCCACGGTGGCCGATGATGATCCCCTTCTGGCTGTCGCGCTCGACGTAGAGGATGGCGTGGACGTCGACCATCGGCGGCGCGTCGGCCGGACGGTCCTCGCGCTCGATGACCTCCTCGATCACCACGGCCAGGGAGTGCGGCAGCTCATCGCGCACACCCTCCAGCGCCGCCTCGCGGATGAACTCGGCCATCAGGACCTGCTCGGGCTCGTCCGTCAGCTCGCCGTCGGGGTAGAACGCGGGGCCCGGCTCCATCATCCCGACGAGCACGTCGGTCAGGATGTCGAGCTGCTGGCCCGACTTCGCCGACACGGGGACCACCTCGCGCTCGGGACCCAGCAGGGCCGAGAGCCCCAGCAGCTGCTTGGCGACGCGGTCCGGGGTGACCCGGTCGATCTTGGTGACGACGCCGAAGATCGGCGTCTTCGGTGCCATGCGGGTCACCTGGTCGACGATCCAGCGGTCACCGGGCCCGATGTTCTCGTCGGCCGGGATGCAGATGCCGACCGCGTCGACCTCGGAGTAGGTGTCGCGGACCAGATCGTTGAGACGCTGCCCCAGCAGCGTGCGCGGACGGTGCAACCCGGGGGTGTCCACCAGGATGAGCTGGGCGTCGGGCCGGTTGACGATGCCACGGATGGTGTGGCGGGTGGTCTGCGGCCGGTTGGAGGTGATGGCGATCTTCTCGCCCACCAGCGCGTTGGTCAGCGTCGACTTCCCGGTGTTCGGGCGTCCGACGAAACACACGAAGCCCGAACGGAACTCGGGATCCGGCCCGGTCATGCCCGGCCCGCCGCATCCGCGTGGTCGTCGGCATCGGCCGTCTCCCGACGATCATGGTCGGTGTCCACGGTCGTGTCGTCGTCGGAGTCCCGCGGGGCGACACGACGTGCCAGCGCGGAGGTGATCCGCAGCCGGCCCTGGCGGTTGGGGCCGCCCTCGGCGACCAGTTCGAGTCCGTGGGTCTCGATCCGCGCACCGGGCAGCGGCACACGGCCGAGTTCCAGGGCGATGAGACCCCCCACGGTGTCGACCTCGTCGTCGTCGATCTCGACGTCGAACAGCTCGCCGAGGTCCTCGACGGGCAACCGGGTGGAGACGCGGAACCGCTCGTCGCCGAGATCGTCGACCGGCGGCACCTCGTCGGTGTCGTACTCGTCGTTGATCTCGCCGACGATCTCCTCGAGGACGTCCTCGATGGTCACCAGGCCCGCGATCCCGCCGTACTCGTCGACGAGCATCGCCATGTGGTTGCGCAACCGCTGCATGTCGGCGAGCACACGGTCGAGCGGTTTGGAGTCGGGGATGAACTCGGCGGGTCGCATGACGTCGGAGACGCGCACGCTCGCCTCCGACCACCGCGAGGAGACCACGTGCTCGGCGAGGTCCTTGAGGTAGACGATGCCCGTCACGTCGTCGGGGTTCTCGCCGATCACCGGGATCCGCGAGTGGCCCGACCGCACGGCGAGGCTCATCGCCTGTGCCGGGGTCTTGTCGGACTCGATCCAGATCATCTCCGGACGCGGCACCATCACCTCGCGGGCCGAGGTGTCGCCGAGGTCGAACACGGACTGGATCATGCGGCGCTCACCGGCGTCGACGACACCCCGCGCCTCGGCCATGTCGACCAGCTCGCGCAACTCGACCTCCGTGGCGAAGGGACCGTTCCGGAACCCCTTGCCCGGGGTGATCGCGTTGCCCAACAGGATCAGCAGACGCGTGACCGGGCGGATCAGGAACCCCAGCGCCTGCAGCACCGCCGCCGAGGACAGGCCGATCGAGTAGGCGTGCTGGCGTCCGAGGGTGCGGGGACCCACGCCCACCACCACGTAACTGATGATCGCCATCACCACGACGGTCACCAGCACGGTGACGGCGGGCGAGAACGCGTCGAAGAGCACCACGGCGACGATCGCGGTGGCCGCGATCTCGCACACGATGCGCAGCAGGGTGGTGAGACCGACGTAGGTGGCGCGGTCGACGAGGATGTCGCGCAGACGGGTCGACCCCGGACGGTCCTCGCGGATCATCTCGTCGACGCGGGCGACGGAGACGGTGAGCAGCGCGGTGTCGATGGCGGCGAACAGGCCGCCGAGCGGCACCAGGACGATCGCCACGACGATCAACCAGAGATCGGTCAGGACCATCGGGTCACCGGTCCCGGCGGGTGTCGCCGCCGGTGAAGCCGATGCGGTCGAGCAGACTCGAGTCGCGGGCCTCCTGGCGTCGTCGACTCTCGTCGCGGCGCTGCTCGACGTACCAGTCGTCGACGATGCGGCCCTGCAGACCGAACATCTCCTTCTCCTCCTCGGGCTCGGCGTGGTCGTAGCCGAGGAGGTGCAGGACGCCGTGCACGGTGAGGATCACCAGTTCGTGGTCGACCGGGTGCTGCGCCGACGCGGCCTGGGCCGCGGCGAACGACGGGCACAGGACGATGTCGCCGAGCATGGCCGGTCCGGGGTCCGGCGCATCCGGTCGACCACCGGGGGTCAGCTCGTCCATCGGGAAGCTCATGACGTCGGTCGGTCCGGGAAGGTCCATCCAGCGCAGATGCAGTTCGGCCATGGTCTCGTCGTCGACGAGCACCATCGACAACTCCGCGGCGGGGTGGACGTCCATCGCCTCCAACGCGAACCCGGCCACCGCCACGAGCATCACCTCGTCGACGTCGACGCCCGACTCGTTGGAGATCTCGATGCTCATGGGGTCCATCCGATCACGAATCGGACCCTGATCACGAACGGCGGGCGGCCGGACCGGCACGCCGAGCGGTGCGATTGCCGCCGCGCGCGATGTCCTGCGCCTCCTCGAACCTGCCGTAGGCGTCGACGATGTCGGCGACGAGACGGTGCCGGACGACGTCGGAGCTGGTCAGGGTCGCGAAGTGGATGTCGTCGATGCCGTCGAGGATGCGGGCCGCGGTCCGCAGACCGCTCTCCGCAGCACCCGGGAGGTCCACCTGGGTGACGTCACCTGTGACGACCACTTTCGAGCCGAAGCCCAGACGCGTGAGGAACATCTTCATCTGCTCGCCGGTGGTGTTCTGCGCCTCGTCGAGGATGATGAACGCGTCGTTGAGTGTCCGACCGCGCATGTAGGCCAGCGGGGCGACCTCGATCACGCCGGCGGCCATCAGCTTCGGGATCGCGTCGGGGTCCATCATGTCGTGCAGGGCGTCGTGCAGCGGCCGCAGATACGGGTCGATCTTGTCGTTGAGGGTGCCCGGCAGGAACCCCAGACGCTCGCCCGCCTCCACGGCGGGACGCGTCAGGATGATCCGGCTCACCGCCTTCGCCTGCAGCGACTGCACCGCCTTGGCCATGGCGAGATACGTCTTGCCGGTGCCGGCGGGTCCCATCCCGAACACGATCGTGTTCGTGTCGATGGCGTCGACGTAGCGCTTCTGGTTCAGCGTCTTGGGGCGGATCGTCTTGCCGCGCCGGGAGATGATGTCGAGGCTGAGCACGTCGGCGGGCGACGCGCCGGATCCGTCCGACATCATCGTCACGCTGTGCCGGACCAGGTCGGGTGTCAGCGTGGTTCCGTGGCGGACGATCGAGATCAGTTCGGCCAGAACGCGTTCGGCGAGGGCGACATCGGCGGGGATGCCGGTCAGCGTCACCCGGTTGCCCCGCACGTGGATGTCGGCGGTGAGCAGTTCCTCGAGCGCGCGCAGGTTGCGGTCGCCGGTTCCGAGCAGTCCGACGACGACGTCCGGCGACACCTCCATGCTGGATTCAGCCCGCTGGGGTGCACCCGCGGTGATGGCGTCGGTCACGAAGGTGGTCGCTCCTACTCGTCGTCTGCTGCGACACCCGGCGTGGGTCGACGAGTGTTCGACCTCCCAGTCTACCCGTGTGGACCCGCACGGGTCCCGCTCGTTTCCGCAGGACTAGATCCCGAGGTGTCGCAGGGTCTCCCGGTGCGACCGGCTGGAGGGCTCCAGGAACGCCTCGTGGCCCTCGCCGCGGACGGTCACGAGCTCGGCGGACTGTCCCCGCGCCGTGACGGTGTCGACGTAGGCCGCGCTGAGCTCGAGGGGGACGGCGGTGTCGGCGTCGCCGGCGACGACCACGACGTGCGCCGGGAAGGGGTCGAGGTGAGCCGGTGAGGCACTGCGGTACCGGTGTGGGGTCGACGCGTAGTCGGCGCCCATGAAGGCGGCGAGCCGCTCGTGGCCGCGCTCGCCCACGAGGACGAGGTCCGACGCGGGAGCCTGGGCCACCACCGTCGCGATGGTGAGGAATCGGGTGCGGGCGCCGATCCTCGCGACCGCCCAGAGCGCGAGTTGGCCCCCGGCCGAGTGCGCGACGACGGAGACGTCGCGGTCGACGCGGGCGAGCAACGACCGGCCGACGGCGTCGCGCACCGGACCGTCCAGTGCGAGCAGAGCGTTGGTCACGTCGTACCCCGACTGCGGCCAGCCGCCGCCGTCCTCGCCGGCGCGCCGGTACTCCACGTTCCAGACGATGGCACCGCGCTCGGCGAGGTCCCGTGCGACCGGCGTCTGCACCATCAGGCCGAAATCGGTGGACCAGTAGCCGCCGTGGACGATCACCACCACGGGGACGCTCGGCGCGTCCGGGTCGTCGACCGCCGGTTCGTCGGGCAGGTACAGGTGACCGAACTGGGACTCCTGGGGTCCGTAGGGCACCTTCACACGTCGCATCGCGCTGACCCCCTCATGGCGATGATCCTGTCATCGCGCACCGGCCTCAGCGAGCCGACGACCACCGTCGGGTGCGTACCCCGATGGCGCCGAGGGCGACGGCCGCGGCGGTCGAGGTGCGGAGCACCTCGGGGCCCATCCGCACCGCGCGGGCACCCAGCGCGACGAGGTCGTCGAGCTCACCGGGGTCGAGCCCGCCCTCGGGTCCGACGACCAGCACGATGCCGGTGGCGTCGCCCAGGGGGAGGTCGGCGAGGTCGGCGGGCGCCGACTCGTGCAACACGAGCGCGACCCCGCCGGCGCCGACCACGTCGGCGACGATCCCGCGGACCTCGGACGTCGCGACGGGCCCGTCGACCACCGGGATCCGGGGACGGCGGCTCTGCTTCGCGGCCGTCGCCGCGGTCGCAGACCACTTGCGGATCCCCTTCTCGGCCCGCGATCCCACCCAGCGGCTGACACAGCGCGCGCTCTGCCACGCGACGATCCGGTCGACACCGGCCTCGGTGGCGAGCTCGACGGTGAGTTCGGACCGATCCGACTTCGGCAGCGCCTGCACCAGGGTCACCGGGGGCTCGGGCTGCGGTACGGCTCGGCGCGACACCACGCGGTACCGGAGCCGGTCCTTGGCCAGGGTGGTGTCGACATCGCACTCGGCGATCGTCCCGACACCGTCGGAGACGGTGATGCGGTCTCCGGCCACGATGCGCGTGACCGTCACCGCATGATGACCCTCGGTGCCGCCGAGATCGGCGAGGGCACCGACCGCGGGCACCTCCTCGACCCAGAACAGCGGAGGTGTCATCGGACCGGTCCCGTCATTCCCGCCGACCGATCAGCGGCCGGCGAAGGCGTTGCGCAGTCGGGAGAAGAGTCCACCGGTCGTGGCCGACGCGGTGTCGACGAGTTCGATGTGTTCACCCGTCGCGACCGCCCGGTAGGCCCTGAGCTTCTCGGTCTGCTTGTGGTCCAGGCGGGTGGGGACGACCACGTCGAGGTGGACGTGCAGGGTGCCGCGCACGCCGGTGTGCAGGTGCGGCATGCCGTGACCCTTCACGGTGACGACCTGGCCGGGCTGCGTCCCGGCGTCGACGGTCACGGTGGCCCGCCCGCCGAGGACGGTGTCGATGTCGATCGACCCGCCCAGTGCGGCGTCGACCATCGGGACCCGCACGGTGCAGTGCAGGTCGTCGCCGTCGCGCAGGAACACCTCGTGCGGCTTGGCGATCACCTCGACGTACAGGTCACCCGCCGGACCGCCACCGGGGCCGACCTCGCCCTGGCCCTGCAGGCGCACACGCATGCCCTCGCCGACGCCGGCGGGGATCTTGACCGTCAACGTCCGGCGCGAGCGCACGCGTCCGTCGCCGGCGCACTTGCGGCAGGGGTCGGGGATGATCTGGCCGGCACCGTTGCAGGTCGGGCACGGACGCGACGTCATCACCTGTCCGAGGAAGGACCGCTGCACCGACTGGATCTCGCCGGCACCCTTGCAGATGTCACAGGTGACGGGCTTGCTGCCCTCGTTGCCGCCCTGGCCCTTGCACACGTCGCACAGCACGGCGGTGTCCACGGTGACCTCCTTGCTGACGCCCGCGGCGCACTCCTCGAGGTCGAGCTGCAGGCGCAGGAGCGCGTCGGACCCGGGCTGCACACGCCCGCGCGGACCGCGTCCGCCGCCGCCCGCGCCGGCACCGAAGAACGCCTCGAACACGTCACCGAGACCGCCGCCGCCGAAGCCGCCGAACCCACCGCCGGATCCTGCCGTCGCCAGCGGGTCCCCACCGGCGTCGACGATGCGGCGCTTCTCGGGATCCGACAGCACCTCGTATGCCGTCGAGACCTCGGCGAAGCGCTGCTGGGCCTGGTCGTCGGGGTTGACGTCGGGGTGGAGTTCGCGGGCCAGCTTGCGGTAGGCGCGCTTGATCTCCGCGTCGGAGGCACCGGGAGCGATGCCCAGGGTGCCGTAGTAGTCACGTGCCACGGTGGAAGCCATGTCTTTCACTCGGTCGATCGGAGGAACGGTTCGTCGGGTGCTCGGGGGCGTCGGATGCTCGGGGCGCGCTCAGCGCTCGGCCAGCACCTCACCGACATATCTGGCAACGGCGGCGACCGACGCGATCGTTCCCGGGTAGTCCATCCGGGTGGGCCCCACGACGCCGAGGCCACCGAACACCGTGCCGGAGGCACCGTACCCGGTGGACACCACCGAGGCGCCACGCAGGTTCTCGGTGTTCGTCTCCTCCCCGATCTGCACGGTGACCCGCCCCGGCATGCCGGCGGCCGCCAGGAGTTTGAGCACCACGACCTGCTCCTCGAGTGCCTCGAGCACCGAGTCCATCGACCCCTGCACGGGGGTGAAGTCGGCCGCGGCGCGCGCCAGGTTCGAGGTGCCGCCGAGGACGAGACGGTCGTCGGACCGCTCGACGAGGGTGTCGACGAGGACCGTCGCGATCCGGATGACGGCGGGCCGGATGTCGTCGGGGGCGTCGTTGGCCAGCTCGGCGACGGCGTGGGAGGCCACCTCCAGCCGGCGACCGTGCAGCGCGGAGGAGAACATGTCGCGCATCCGCGCGATGTCGGTGTCGTCGCGGGGTTCGCCGAGATCCACCATCCGCTGCTCGACGCGACCGGTGTCGGTGATGACCACCAGCAGCAGTCGCGACGGACTCAGCGAGACCACCTCGAGGTGGCGCACCGTCGCCGACGAGAGCACCGGGTACTGGATGATGGCGACCTGCCGGGTGAGCTGGGCCAGCAGCCGGACCGACCGTCGCAGCACGTCGTCGAGGTCGACCCCGGAGTCGAGGAAGCTCAGGATCGCGCGGCGCTCGACCGACGAGAGCGGCTTGACCTCGGAGATGCGGTCGACGAACAGGCGATAGCCCTTGTCGGTGGGGACGCGGCCGGAGCTGGTGTGCGGCTGGGCGATGTACCCCTCGGCCTCGAGCACGGCCATGTCGTTGCGGATCGTCGCGCTGGAGACACCGAGGTGGTGACGGTCCACCAGCGCCTTCGACCCGATCGGCTCCTGCGTCGCGACGTAGTCGGTGACGATCGCGCGCAACACCTCGAACCGTCGTTCGTCCGTACTCGACATGGGCGACACCTCCGTCCGCGTGCGGCACAGACCCCGTCGGGGTGCTCGGGGCCTGGCGTCGAGTTTACGGGGACGCGCAGGTCGCATCCGTCGCGGACGTCGGCGCGGCACGACCCCCACGCCCACCTCGCGGCGATCGCCTACCGTGGTCTTCTCGACCGAGAGGGGACGTGTCCGTGATCTTCAAGGGTGTCCGCAACGGCAAGCCCTACCGCGATCACGGTCTGTCGACCCGCGACTGGGCCAAGATCCCGCCCCGACAGTTCCGCCTGGACCAGCTGACCACCGTCACCACGGCGCTGGCGCTGGACAAGCTGCTCTCCGAGGACTCGACGTTCTACGGCGACCTGTTCGCCCACGTCGTGCGCTGGCACGGCGAGATGTACCTCGAGGAC
Source organism: Williamsia deligens (assembly GCF_024171765.1). GTDB lineage: Bacteria > Actinomycetota > Actinomycetes > Mycobacteriales > Mycobacteriaceae > Williamsia_A > Williamsia_A deligens. The sequence goes on along the minus strand of NZ_JAMTCI010000003.1, from coordinate 35,711 downwards.
GGTCTGCACCGGGCCGTGCGGTCGGCGCTGCGCAACCGTCACGTCATCCACGCGCGGTTGCTCGACCTCGACGCGCTCGGCATGGACGCACCGGCATCGACGGGGGCATCCGACGCCGACGCGGTGACCACCGAACCGATCGCGACCCCGCAGGCCGCGACCGGGCCCGTCACGTCGCGGTCAGCAGATCCCGGACCACAGCATCGGCGAGCAGACGCCCACGGGTGGACAGAACCACCCGATCGTCGCGCCGCTCGATGAGGCCGTCGGCGACGAGCCGATCGGCCTCGGCCACCTCGGCGGGGTGCAGGTCGGCGATCGCCAGCCCCTCCCGTCGACGGACGGCGAGCATCACCCGCTCCGTGTGACGTTCGTCATCCGTCAGCATCTCGACCACCGAGATCGGCAGGGTGCCCTGCGCCAGCGCGGCGGCGTGACGCGCCGGGTGCTTCACCGTCGCGAACCGGACCCCACCGATGTGCGAGTGCGCGCCCGGGCCGACACCCCACCAGTCGGCGGAGTCCCAGTAGCCGAGGTTGTGACGACACCGCGCGGACGGGTCGCCGGCACGCGCCCAGTTCGACACCTCGTACCACTCCAGACCTGCGGCGGTCAGTCGCGCGTCGATGGCCTCGTATCGGTCGGCGAGGACGTCGTCGTCGGGCGCGGGGAGTTCGCCGCGCCGGACCCGTCGGGCCAGGGCGGTCCCGTCCTCGACGATCAACGCATACGCCGACACGTGGTCGACGCCGGCGGAGAGCACCGCGTCGAGGGTGTCGTCCATGTCGGCCGGCCGCTCCCCCGGCGTCCCGTAGATCACGTCGAGGTTGACGTGGGCCAGCCCGGCGGCGCGCGCCTCGCGGGCGGCGGCGACGGCGCGTCCGGGACTGTGCACGCGGTCGAGCGTGGCCAGGACGTGCGGGGCCGCGGACTGCATGCCGAGCGACACCCGGGTGAACCCCGCCGCGACCAGTCCGTCGAAGAACTCCGGCGAGGTCGACTCCGGGTTGGACTCCGTGGTGACCTCGGCGTCGACGTCGAGCTCGAACGCGTCGCGGACCGCGTCCATCACCGCACCCAGCCCGTCGGCACCCAGCAGCGACGGCGTCCCACCGCCGACGAACACGGTCGACACGGGTCGTGCGGGCTGCAGCGCGGCGGCCGCGAGTCTCAGCTCGACGGTGATCGCCGACAGCCAGGACGCGGGCGACGAGGACGAGCCGAGCTCCCCCGCGGTGTAGGTGTTGAAGTCGCAGTAGCCGCACCGGGTGGCGCAGAACGGGACGTGGACGTAGACGCCGAGGGGTGTCGTCGGGTCGACCCGGTCGAGGTGCAGGGTCGGCGTCGACGCCTCGGATGTGCTCACCTCCCCATCATCGGCCTGCGGTCCCGACCATCGCGAACCCGCCGCACGTCGGGTGGTTTCGCTCACAGTGAACCCAAATCGGCCCAAGTAGACCCCCCGGTGGGGCCCGTGGCACCATGGACCCGTGATCTCACCAGGGGTGTGGCTGGCGCAGCGTCGGCACATCGATCTCAAGCGCGTCTGCAGCGCATTCTGTCGACCCTGACCGCCCGCTCGTCCCTCGTCACCGCTCGCCCAGGGCACGACGACCACCGGACCAGCCGGCGATGACCGACCCCCGGATCAGATTTCCCCGGTAGTGCGCGTCTGCGTGCGCCGACAGCCCCAGGAGCATCAACGATGACGTCGTCCACCGACGCCGAGAACGCGGCACCACGCGCCCGCCGCCCCCGACCGGCCAAGCGCCGGGCCGAGGGCCAGTGGAAGCTGGGCTATCGCGAGCCGCTGAACCCCAACGAGCAGGTCAAGAAGGACGACAACCCGCTCAACGTGCGGGCCCGCGTGGAGAACATCTACTCCAAGCAGGGGTTCGACTCGATCGACAAGCAGGACCTGCGGGGCCGACTGCGCTGGTGGGGTCTCTACACCCAGCGCGCACAGGGCTACGACGGCACGTGGACCGGGGACGAGAACATCGACATCCTCGAGGACAGCCACTTCATGATGCGGGTCCGCTGCGACGCGGGCGCCCTGACCGCGGAGCAGCTGCGGACCATCGGGCAGATCTCGACGGAGTTCGCCCGGGACACCGCGGACCTGTCCGATCGCGAGAACGTCCAGTACCACTGGATCCGGATCGAGGACGTCCCGACCATCTGGGAGCGCCTGGAGTCGGTCGGGCTGAAGACCACCGAGGCGTGTGGCGACTGCCCGCGCGTCGTGCTGGGGTCACCGCTCGCCGGTGAGGCCGTCGACGAGGTCCTCGACCCGACCCCGGCGATCGACGAGATCGTCCGCCGGTACATCGGCGACCCGACCTACTCCAACCTCCCGCGCAAGTTCAAGACCGCCGTCTCGGGTCTGCAGGACGTGGCGCACGAGGTCAACGACATCGCGTTCATCGGTGTCGAGCACCCCGATCACGGCCCCGGGCTCGACCTGTGGGTCGGCGGCGGGCTGTCGACGAACCCCATGCTGGCGCAGCGCGTCGGTGCGTGGATCCCGCTCGACGAGGTCCCCGACGTGTGGGAGGCGGTCGTCAGCCTCTTCCGCGACTACGGCTACCGGCGCCTGCGCGCCAAGGCCCGCCTGAAGTACCTGCTCAAGGACTGGGGGATGGAGAAGTTCCGCCAGGTCCTCGAGGACGAGTACCTCGGCCGGAAGCTCGTCGACGGTCCGGCGCCCGAGCCGCTCGCGGCCCCGCGCGACCACGTCGGTGTGCAGCCGCTGAAGAACGGGCTCAACGCCGTCGGGTTCGCGGCCATCGCCGGTCGCGTCTCGGGGTCGACGCTGTCCGCCGTCGCCGATGCGGCGCAGCGCGCCGGGTCCGACCGCATCCGGTTCACCCCGTACCAGAAGCTGGTCGTCCTCGACGTCCCCGACGACGCGGTCGACACACTCATCGTGGAGCTGCGCCCGCACGGCCTCGACGGCCGTCCGTCGCGGTGGCGCCGCAACCTCATCGCCTGCTCGGGGATCGAGTTCTGCAAGCTCTCGTTCACCGAGACGCGCAAGCGCAGCCAGGCCCTGGTGCCCGAGCTGGAGGACCGTCTCGCCGACATCGACGCCCAGCTCGACGTGCCGATCACGGTCAACATCAACGGCTGCCCGAACTCGTGCGCGCGCGCCCAGATCGCGGACATCGGGTTCAAGGGCCAGCTGATCGAGGACGACAACGGCGACCACGTCGAGGGCTTCCAGGTGCACCTGGGCGGCAGCCTCGGTCAGGACGCCGGCTTCGGTCGCAAACTCCGTCAGCACAAGGTCACGACCGGCGAACTCGGTGACTACATCGATCGCGTGGTGCGAAACTTTGTGAAGTATCGCGAAGACGGCGAGCGTTTCGCCCAGTGGGCGGTCCGCGCCGACGAGGAGGATCTCCGATGAGCACTGCACTCCGGGTGGAGGCCACCCTGCGGGACATCGCCGAGCAGGGCGCCCGCGACCTCGGTCCCGATGCCGACCCCGCCGACCTGCTCCGCTGGACGGCGGCGACGTTCGGCACCGACTTCGTCGTCGCGTCCAACATGCAGGACGCGGCCCTGGTCGACCTCGCCGTCGACTCGATCGCGCCCGAGGCACTGCACGGCGAGAAGCTCAAGGTGCTGTTCCTCGACACCGGTTACCACTTCGCCGAGACCCTCGGCACCCGCGACGCCGTCGAGCAGGTCTACGGCGTCGAGATGGTGAACGTCCTCCCCGAGCACTCCCCCGCCCAGCAGGACGAACTCCTCGGCCGCAACCTGTTCGCGTCCGACCCCGCGGAGTGCTGCCGCCTGCGCAAGGTGGTGCCGTTGCAGAACACGCTGTCCGGCTACAGCGCGTGGGTCACCGGCATCCGGCGCGTCGAGTCACCGACGCGCGCGAACGCCCCGCTCATCTCGTTCGACGAGACCTTCGGGCTGGTGAAGATCAACCCGATCGCCGCCTGGACCGACGAGCAGATGCAGGACTACATCGACCGGCGCGGTGTGCTGGTGAACCCCCTGGTGGACGAGGGGTACCCCTCCATCGGGTGCGCGCCGTGCACCGCCAAACCCGCCCCCGGGACCGATCCGCGCAGCGGCCGCTGGGCCGGGCGCTCGAAGACAGAATGCGGGTTGCACGCATGACCGTTCCCGACACCGACATCGCGTCGGTGCCCCCGGCCGCGCACGACGACGATCGCGTGTACGACACCCTCGACGCCCTGGAGTCCGAGGCCGTCCACATCATCCGGGAGGTGGCCGGCGAGTTCGACCGACCGGTCATCCTGTTCTCGGGTGGCAAGGACTCCACCGTCCTGTTGCACCTCGCCATCAAGGCGTTCTGGCCCGCGCCCGTGCCGTTCGCCCTGCTGCACGTCGACACCGGACACAACCTGCCCGAGGTGCTCGCGTTCCGCGACGAGGTCGTCGCCCGCCACGGTCTGCGACTGCACGTCGCGAAGGTGGAGGACTATCTCGCCGACGGTCGACTCACCGAACGTCCCGACGGCGTCCGCAACCCGTTGCAGACCGTGCCCCTGCTCGACGCGATCACCGGGAACCGCTTCGACGCGGTGTTCGGCGGAGCTCGGCGCGACGAGGAGCGCAGCCGCGCCAAGGAGCGGATCTTCTCTCTGCGCAACGCCTTCGGCCAGTGGGACCCCAAGCGGCAACGCCCGGAACTGTGGAACCTCTACAACGGTCGTCATGCCGCGGGTGAGCACGTCCGCGTGTTCCCGCTCTCGAACTGGACCGAGCTCGACGTCTGGCGCTACATCGCCCGCGAGCAGGTGCTGCTGCCGCCGATCTACTACGCGCACGAGCGCGACGTGTTCGAGCGCGACGGCATGTGGATGACCCCCGGTCCGTGGGGCGGACCGCGCGACGGCGAACAGCTGCAACGACTCTCGGTGCGCTACCGCACCGTCGGCGACGGCTCCACCACCGGCGCGGTCCTGTCGGACGCGGCCGACAACGAGGCGGTGCTGGCCGAGGTGGCCGCGTCGCGACTGACCGAGCGCGGGGCCACCCGCGGCGACGACCGTGTGTCCGAGGCCGCCATGGAGGACCGCAAGCGAGAGGGCTACTTCTGATGAGCGACCTGCTGCGCATCGCCACCGCCGGCAGCGTCGACGACGGGAAGTCCACCCTCGTCGGCCGCCTGCTGTACGACACGAAATCCGTTCTGGCCGACCAGATCGACGCGGTGACCCGCGCCTCGGTCGACCGCGGCCTCGACACGCCCGACCTGTCGCTGCTCGTCGACGGCCTGCGCGCCGAGCGGGAACAGGGCATCACGATCGACGTCGCCTACCGCTACTTCGCGACGCCGCGGCGCAGCTTCGTCCTCGCCGACACCCCGGGCCACGTGCAGTACACCCGCAACACCGTCTCGGGCGCGTCCACCGCCCAGCTGGTGATCCTGCTCGTCGACGCGCGCAACGGCATCGTCACCCAGACCCGTCGGCACGCCGCGGTCATGGCGCTGCTCGGCGTCCCGCGACTCGTGTTGGCGGTCAACAAGATCGACCTCGTCGACGACGCCGAGAGCGTCTTCGCCCGCATCCGGGACGACTTCGCCGATCTCACCCACGCGTTGGGTTGGGATGACGAGCACATCCAGGCGATCCCCGTGTCGGCGCTGCGCGGCGACAACATCGCCGCGCGTGCGACGACCTCCGACTTCTACGACGGCCCCACGCTCATCGAGCACTTGGAGTCGGTGCCGAACGAGGCCGACCGCGCACCCGTCGGCGCCCGGTTCCCGGTGCAGTACGTGATCCGGCCGCGTACGGCGGAGCACCCCGACTACCGCGGGTACGCGGGCCAGGTCGCCGCGGGCGAGATCCACGTCGGCGACGAGGTCGTCGTGCTGCCGTCGGGGCAGCGCACCACGGTCACCGGCATCGACACCGCCGACGGCTCGCTGCGCTCGGCACACACCGGACGCAGTGTCACGGTGCTCCTCGCCGACGACCTCGACGTCTCGCGCGGCGATCTCATCGCCGCGGTGTCCGATGCCCCCGAACCCACCTCCGCCTTCACCGCCACCCTGTGCTGGCTGGGGGACAAGCCGCTGGCACCCGGGGCGCGCCTGCTGCTCAAGCACGGGACCCGCACCACCCCGGCGATCGTCGGCACCCTCGACGCCCTCTTCGACGAGCAGGACCTGCGGATCGACGATGCGCCGGAGTCGTTGGCCCTCAACCAGATCGGTCGCGTCTCGCTGCAGACCGCCGAGCCGATCGCGGCCGACGACTACCAGGTGAACCGCGAGACCGGCAGCTTCCTGCTGATCGACCCGCAGGGCGGGAACACGCTCGCCGCGGGCCTCGTCGGAGACGCGCTGTCCGGACTACGGCTCGCAGCACTCGTCTGACCCCGGGTACGTGATCCCCGCGGCCGGGACCCCACCGCACGCCGACCCCGGCGGCGTCACGGTGGTCCTCGTCGCCCACGGCAGCAGAGATCCGCGCTTCGCGGTGACCGCGCGTCGTCTCCGTGACTCCGTGCGGGTCGCCCTCGCTGCGTCGGCCCCGGGTCCGTCGTCCCCGGGTCCGTCGACCGTTGTGGAACTGGCCTACCTCGACTTCGGCACCCCGACCGTCGCCGAGATGCTGGGCGGCCTCGACGGCGAGGTCGTCGTGGTGCCGTTGCTGCTCGGGGACGCGTTCCACAACCGCGTCGACCTGCCGGGGATCATCGCCGACACCGCCCGTCCCGGCCTCCGGGTACACCACACCCCCGTGCTGGCGGACCCGTCGCTCACCGATGCACTCGTCGACCGTCTCGACGAGGTGGGCACACGCCCGGGCGACGGCGTGCTGATGGCCGCCGTCGGCGCATCCGATCCCGACGCCGACGCCCGGACCGCCGATCGCGCAGCCGATCTCGAGGACCGCCTACGACGACGCGGACACCCGGTCCCCGTGACGGTGGGCTTCGCGACGCGGACCGCGAGCGTCGAGGCCGCCGCGGACGACCTCCTGGTGCGGGGGTGCCGGCGTCTCGTCGTGGCACCGTGGTTCCTGGCCGCGGGGACCCTGACCGACCGGCTCGAACGAACACTCGACAGCCGGGATCCACCCGTCGTCTGGGTGACCGCCGGCCCGCTGGGTGCGCACGCCGCCGTCGTCGACGTGGTCGTCGCGCGCGTCCGGGACGCCCTGGATGTCCACCTCACCCGGTCGTCGGGGAACTCTCCGGGAAGCCTCAGCTGATCGGGAGGACATTCTCGGCACCCTCTCAGGTGCGCGGCGGACGGTGGTCTGCATGGACGAACAGCCGCTCCCGCACCGTCACCAGCAGCCCGAGAACTGGGATCACCCCGCGTCGACGCCCGGTGCGTCCGACCCCACCCAGCGGATCCCGTTCTCGCCGTACGCCCCTCCCCCGGCGCCGACCGCGGCCCCGACGGCCCATCGCCGCCGCACCGCGCCGGTGGTCGTCGCCGTCGTCGCGGCCGGACTGCTCGGGGGCGGTCTGGGCGCCGGCGGTGTGGCTCTGCTCGACCACGGCTCGTCCGCGGCCCCGGCAGCTCTGACGGCGCAGACGGCATCGGCGACCGTCACATCCGCGTCACCCGGGTCCATCCCGTTCGCGGCGCAGGTGGCGTCGAAGTCGACCGCCGACATCACGGTCACCGGCCAGTCCGGCGAGGCGGTGGGCAGCGGGATCATCCTGACGCGGGACGGCTACGTGCTCACCAACAATCACGTGGTCTCCGGCGTCGGGCAGGGCGGTCGGATCCAGGTGACACTCCCCGACGGATCGACCCACTCGGCGAGCGTCCGCGGGGTCGCGCCGTCGTACGACCTGGCCGTCGTGAAGGTCGAGGGCGTCTCGAACCTGACCCCCGCTGTCCTCGGACAGTCGTCGGGCGTCCAGGTCGGACAGCAGGTGGTGGCGGTCGGCAGTCCCGAGAACCTCTCCAACACGGTCACATCCGGGATCGTCAGCAACCTCAGTCGCACGGTCACCGCCTCCGACGACAGCGGTCAGGCCGTCGCCGTCTACAACGGACTGCAGACCGACACACCCATCAACCCGGGCAACTCCGGTGGGCCGCTGGTCAACCTGCAGGGACAGGTCGTCGGCGTGAACTCCGCCGTGGACACCGGCCAGGCGTCGCAGGGCGGCGTGCAGGCCTTCGGTCTCGGCTTCGCGATCCCCGTCGACACGGCACGACGCGTCGCCGACCAACTCATGCAGGACGGCTCGGCGACGAAACCCGTTCTCGGGGTGAGCGGATCACTGCAGGACAGCTCGGGCGCATCGGTGACCGGCGCCCAGATCACCGGCGTGACCTCCGGGGGTGCGGCCGCCCGAGCCGGCATCGCCCGGGGCGACGTCATCACCAAGGTCGCCGGGACGCCCATCGGCAACTACGCCGACCTCATGGCGCAGGTCCTGACACACCAACCGGGACAGTCGATCCCGCTCACCGTCACGTCAGGGGGCTCCACGAAGACGGTGACCGTGACCCTGGGCAGCGCAAAAGACACCGAGACCACCACGGTGCCGGCCCGCGAACAGCAGCAGCAACAGCAACAGCAGGAGTCACCGTTCGGTGGCGACTCCCCGTTCGGGGGATTCCCGTTCGGCCAGTGACGATCAGCCGGCGATCGCCGGGACCCTCGTCGCCCGCACGAAGACGTCGTCGCCCTCGGACAGACCGAGAGCGGCGGCGTCTCCGCGTGTGATCTGGGCGTGGAACTCGTCCCCGGTCGCGGCATTGGTGAGCTCGACACGCACCTCGAACCCGAGGTGGACGACACGGACGACCGTCGCCTTGAAGACGCCCGTCTCCGCACCAACGGGGTCGACGTCACCGAATGCGAGGTCCGGTGTGCGCCCGAGGCGGAGGTCGTGGGGACGCACCAGGTCTCCGTTGATGCGCGCCACCGAGCCGAGGAACGACATCACGAACTCGTTGGCCGGGCGGTCGTAGAGATCGTCGGGGCTGCCCACCTGCTCGATACGACCCTTGTTCAGGACGGCGATCTTGTCGGCCACGTCGAGAGCCTCCTGCTGGTCGTGCGTGACGAGGACCGTCGTGACGTGGACCTCGTCGTGCAGACGACGCAGCCAGCGACGCAGGTCCTCACGCACCTTCGCGTCCAGGGCACCGAACGGCTCGTCGAGGAGGAGCACCTCGGGGTCGACGGCGAGGGCCCGCGCCAAGGCCATGCGCTGACGCTGTCCGCCGGACAGCTGGGCGGGATAGCGGGTCTGGAAGCCCGCCAGTCCGACCACCTCGAGGAGGTCGTCGACCTTGCGGGCGACCTCCGCCTTGGGGCGCTTGCGGATCTTCAGCCCGAACGCGACGTTCTCCCGCACCGTCATGTGTTTGAAGGCGGCGTAGTGCTGGAACACGAACCCGATCTCGCGACGCTGCGGCGACAGGCGGGTCACGTCGGCGCCGTTGATGGACACCACACCGGAGTCGAGTTCGTCGAGACCGGCGATGGCCCGCAGGAGGGTCGACTTCCCGGACCCGGACGGTCCGAGCAGCGCCGTGAGGGAGCCCTTCGGGATGTCCAATGAAACGTCGTCGAGTGCGGCGAAGTCGCCGTACCGCTTGTTGGCGTTGATCACCGAGATCGTCATCGTGCGTACTCCTTCTCGCCGGGCGCGGACCCGGGTGGTGTGGACAGTTCGGTCGCGTCGTCGGTGGTCTCGTCCCGGCGGGCCGTCCGACTCGGTCTGCGGGTGGACCCGCGGCGCTCGACAAGGGTCATCGCGACGAGGACCAGCAGTGCGATGAGCATGAGCAGGGTGGCGGCCGCGTAGGCGCCGTACTCGTTGTAGTCGTCGGTGTACCGGGAGGACACGAGCAACGTCAGCGTCTGTGAGATGCCGGGGTACCCCGACGAGACGATGATGACGGCCCCGTACTCGCCGAGGCTGCGGGCAACGGTGAGCACGATCCCGTAGGTGAGCCCCCAGCGGATCGCCGGCAGGGTGATCCGCCGGAACGTGACCCACCCCGTGGCCCCGAGCGTCGCGGCCGCCTCCTCCTGCTCCGTGCCGATCTCCCGGAGCACCGGTTCGACCTCGCGGACGACGAACGGCAGCGTGACGAAGATGGTGGCGAGCACCATGCCGGGCAGGCCGAATATCACCCGGAAGCCGAGTGACTCGATCCCGCCGAACCACCCGCCGTACCCCCACAGCAGGACGAGGGAGACACCGACGACCACCGGCGACACGGCGAACGGCAGGTCGATGATCGCCTGCACGATCCCGCGGCCCGGGAACCGGCCGCGCACGAGCGCCACGGCGGTCGCCACACCGAAGACGACGTTGAGCGGGACCACGATGACGACGATCAGCAGGCTCAGTTGGAGGGCGGAGATCGCCGCGGGGGTGGTGATCCAGTCCCAGAACTGGACGATGCCGTGCTCGAAGGAGCGCCAGAAGATTAGTGCCACCGGCACCACCAGCAGCACGAGCAGATAGAGCAGCGCGACGGTGCGCAGTCCGAGTCGCGCGAACGGGGAGACCCTCACGAGTCGACCCCCTCGCGTCGGGCACCGCGACGACCCACGATGCGCAGGACGAACAGGACGGCGAACGCGATCAGCAGCAGCACCACCGACACCGCCGACGCGTCGACAGGCGCGTCGACCTCGAGCTGTTGCTGGATGTACTGCGACGCGACCTGGGTGTCGTTCGGGATGTTGCCGCCGATGAGCACCACGGACCCGAACTCCCCGATCGCCCGGGTGAAGGCCAACCCCGCACCGGTGAGGACGGCAGGCGCGAGCGACGGGAAGATGATCCGCCACCACGTCGTCCAGTTCGACGCACCCAGCGACGCCGCGGCCTCCTCGACCTCGCGGTCGACCTCGATGAGCACCGGCTGCACCTGGCGCACGACGAACGGCAGCGTCACGAAGGCGAGCGCGATGACGAGAGCGGGCTTGGTCGCGTTCAGACGGATGTCGATGGGGCTGTCCGGCCCGTAGAGCGACAGCAGGACGAGGCTGGCCACGATGGTCGGCAGCGCGAACGGCAGGTCGATCAGGGCGTTGACGATCTTCTTGCCGGGGAACTCGTCGCGGACGAGCACCCACGCGATCACCGTCCCCATCACCACGTTGATCAGGGCCACGACGATCGACACGAGGACGGTGACCTCGATCGCCCCGACGGCGGCGTCGGCGGAGATGGCGTCCCAGAAGCCGCTCCACCCGTCGTCGAACGACTTCACGGTGATCGCGGCCAACGGCAGCAGCACGATCACGGTCAGCCAGAGACCGGCCACGCCCACCCCGAGCGGGGTGGTGCCGACGCGGCGGCGCCCGGCGGTGCGCACCACCTGCGCCGGGGGTGTGGGATCGACCTGCACCGTGCTCATGACCGGCCTCCGGCGTCGTAGATCGCACTGATGGCGCCCGAGGTGCCGAAGAGCTCGGTGTCGACGGCCTTCCAGCCCGTGGTGGCCGGTGCGCCGGTGCGCTGCGCAGCACTCGCGCCGAGGACCCTGCCCAGGTCCGAGATCGTCCACAGCTTGTCGATCCGGCCGGGGAACTCCGCGGCCGTGGCCGCGATCACCGACGGCGTCACCGGACGGAATCCCTGGCGCGCCCACACGCGCTGCCCCTCGTCGCTGAAGAGGAAGTCGACGAACTGTCGGGCCGACGCCTTCTCCGTGCTGGTCGACACGATCGCGACGGGGTTCTCGATCTTGAACGTCTGCGGGGGGATGACGTAGTCGATGCGCTGCGAGGGCGGGGCGGAGTCGTTCTTGCGGGCCAGCATGATGGCCTCGTTCTCGTAGCTGATGAGGACGTCGCCCTGTCCCTGTTCGAACGTGGTCGTCGCCTCGCGACCCGACTTGGGGTTGACGCGGATGTGTCCCGACACGAGTCGTCGGATGTAATCCAGACCCGCGTCCATGTTCCGCCCGCCGCCGCTCTCGGCGGCGAACGGGGCCAACAGGTTCCACTTCGCCGACCCCGAACTGCCGGGATTCGGCGTCACCACCTCGACGCCCGGGCGGAGCAGGTCACCCCAGTCGCGGATGTTCTTCGGGTTGCCCTTGCGCACCACCAACGCCACCACCGACCCGAACGGCGTGCTGTTGTTCGGGAACTGCTTCTTCCAGTCGTCGTCCACCACACCGGCTTTCACCAGACGCGTGACGTCGGGTTCGACGGAGAAGTTGACGATGTCGGCGGGGACCCGACGGGCCACCTTCCGGGACTGGTCACCGGATGCCCCGTAGGACTGGGAGAAACCGATGTCGCGGCCGGCCGGTGTGCTCCGGAACGCCGGGATGACGGCGTCGAAACCCGGTTTGGGTGTCGCGTAGGCGACGAGGTCGAGATGGTGGGAGCCGCTGGAGATGTCGATGCCACCCGGCACGTCCGTCGAACCCGCGCCGCACGCCGAGACGCACAGCGTCGTCACCACGCCCAGGACGAGCGCGAGCAGCCCCACACCGCGCGAGCGGGTGGACGCGCGGACGACGACTGACGGGAACACGGAGGACCTCTCGGGGACGGCACCGGCGGGGACGCGCACGCCCCGTGGGGATCGACGTGCGGACGACGACGGTCAGCGACAGAGTGCGTCCGTGACGCAGCGGTACTCCACCGCGAACAGCGCGAGGGCGAGCGGACTGCGCTGCCACACCGGATCGGTCACAGCGCGGAGATTATCAGCCCTCGCGGCGCGTCCACGACGCGCGCGAGACCGCCCTGACCTGCGTCACAGCGTGATCAGCCAGGCGATGACGACCAGCGCGATGAGTGCGATCAGCGCGATGGTCACACGGGATCGGACCATGTCAGCCCTCCCCGGAGTCGTCGGCGACAGGGCGGCGACCGAACGCGACATCCAGGACGACGCTGACCAGCGCGTTGAGCGCCACCGCCACGATGACCGCCGCGGGGACGAGCACCGCCAGGCTCACCAGCAGCTGCGGGAGGAACGAGAGGCCGGTCAGCCACGCCTCCACGCCGTCCCACCAGGTCCGGATGCCGTTCACCCGGTCACCCTAGCGCGCGGACTTTAAATCATCCTGAGCGCAACCCGACTCGCCGACCCGCAGAGGTGTCGGTGTGTTCGCGTGCGAACACACCGTCGGCTCGCGATGATGGTCCGATGACTTCCACGCCGGGTTCGCACGAGATCCCCGACCACGCCGTCGACGCACCGTCGGGTCCACCGGTCCCGGCGCCGCCCGCCCTGGGCGTCGTCGAGCAGAGCGCGGCCGTGCACGGCGGCACCGGGACCCTCGCCGACGCCAACTCGTTCACCCCGGCGACGGCCACCCGCAACGTCTTCCCGCCGATCGACGACTACGCCTTCCTGTCCGACTGCGAGACCAACTGCCTCATCGCCCGCAACGGCTCGGTGGAGTGGCTGTGTGTCCCCCGCCCGGACTCGCCGAGCGTCTTCGGTGCCGTCCTCGACCGGTCCGCCGGTCACTTCAAGCTGGCTCCCTACGGTGTGAACGTCCCCGTGGACCGTCGCTACCTCCCCGGCAGTCTGATGGTGGAGACCACGTGGCAGACGGACACGGGGTGGATCATCGTCCGCGACGCGCTGGTGATGGGGCCGTGGCACGACAACGACCGACGGTCCCGGACCCACAAGCGCACCCCCACCGACTGGGATGCCGAGCACATCCTCCTGCGTACCGTCCGCTGCGTCAGCGGGACCGTCGAGGTGGCGATGAGCTGCGAACCGGCGTTCGACTACCACCGCGGGACGACGACGTGGGAGTACTCCGGGCCCGCCTACTCCGAGGCGATCGCCACCGCGTCGGGGACGACGCATCCCGCGCCGACGCTGAAACTCACAACCAACTTCAAGCTCGGCCTCGAGGGACGCGAGGCGCGCGCTCGCAGCCGACTCACCGAGGGCGACAACCGGTTCATCGCCCTGAGCTGGTCGCCGCAGCCCGCCCCGCAGAACTGGGAGGAGGCGGCGCAGAAGATGTGGGCCACCTCGGAGTCGTGGCGGCAGTGGATCAACATCGGCTCGTTCCCCGACCACCCGTGGCGCGGTCACCTCCAGCGCAGTGCGCTGACACTCAAGGGACTCACCTACTCCCCCACGGGGGCACTCCTCGCCGCGGCGACCACGTCGCTGCCGGAGACCCCGGGCGGAGAACGCAACTGGGACTACCGCTATGCCTGGGTCCGCGACTCCACCTTCGCCCTCTGGGGTCTCTACACCCTCGGTCTCGATCGCGAGGCCGACGACTTCTTCTCGTTCATCGCCGACGTGTCGGGGGTGACGAACGGCGAACACCATCCGCTGCAGGTGATGTACGGCGTCGGCGGTGAGCGCGAGCTCGAGGAGGAGGAACTGCTCCATCTCTCCGGGTACGACGGTGCCCGGCCGGTCCGCATCGGCAACGGCGCGTACAACCAGTCACAGCACGACATCTGGGGCACCATGCTCGACTCGGTGTACCTCAACACCAAGTCGAACGACACCATCTCCGAGACGCTGTGGCCGGTGCTGAAGGCGCAGGTCGAGGAGGCGATCAAGCACTGGCACAAGCCCGATCGCGGCATCTGGGAGGTGCGTGGCGAGCCACAGCACTTCACCTCGTCGAAGGTCATGTGCTGGATCGCGCTCGACCGTGGCGCGCGCCTGGCCACGATGCACGGTGAGAAGTCGTACGCGAAGACGTGGGCGGAGAAGGCCGACGAGATCAAGGAGGACATCCTCGCCCACGGCGTCAACGAGCGTGGGGTGTTCACCCAGCGATACGGCAGCGATGCCCTCGACGCGTCACTGTTGCTGGTGCCGCTGCTGCGTTTCCTGCCCTCCGAGGACGAGCGCGTCCGCAACACGGTCCTCGCCATCGCCGACGAGCTGACCGAGAACGGACTCGTGCTGCGTTACCGCGTGGAGGAGACCGACGACGGATTGTCCGGCGAGGAGGGCACGTTCACGATCTGTTCGTTCTGGTTGGTGTCCGCGCTGGTCGAGATCGGCGAGCTGACGCGGGCCAAGCACCTGTGCGAACGGTTGCTGAGCTATTCCAGCCCGTTGAAGCTCTACGCGGAGGAGATCGACCACCGCACCGGGCGCCACCTCGGCAACTTCCCGCAGGCGTTCACACATCTGGCGCTGATCAACGCCGTCATGCACGTGATCCGCGCCGAGGAGGCACACGCCCACGGTGGAGGGTTCATCCCCGCCAACACCTGACCACCCATCTGGTGGACAGCGGGCACCGTCTGTTGGGCAGCAGGAACCGTCTGTTGGGCAGCAGGAACCGTCTGGTGGGCGGTCGGGACTCACATGCGGTGTCCGCGGAGGGCCAGAGCGCTCTCGATCTTCGCCATCTCCGCGGACGGGTTGTCGGACAACGCCGCGGCGGTCGTGCGCAGCGGGATCCAGCCGCGCCGGCGGAGACCGTTGTCCCGCCGAGCATCGTGCGCCCTCTGCTCGTCGCTCGAGTGGAACTCGACACCGTCGTAGTCGACGCCGATCTTGTAGCGCCGATAGCCCAGGTCGAAGCGCCCGATCAGTGCACCGCACTCGTCGAACACCTCGATCTGACTGTCCGGTCGCGGCAGTCCGCGTCGGTGCATGATGAGACGTGTCCAGCTCTCGCCGGGGGATTCGGCGGCGGGATCGATCAAGCCCACCAGTTCGCGCAGCTGACGGACACCGGCGGTGTGGGTGTGGTCGCGGGTGTAGGCCCACAGCGCACTGATGTCGAGCGGAACGGTCCGCGCCATGTCGTCGAGATGGCCGAGAGCGAGGAGATCAGGCCGACGGCGGCCGAGGTCGAAGGCGGTGCGCACCGGGCTCGTCACAGGCATCCCCGCCCTGTCGACGATGTCGCCGGGACCGAGCTGATCCGTCCGCATGATGCGGACGCCGGGACGCCGCCGCCCCTGACCACGGAGATCGCGGATGATCTCCACGTCGCCGTCGAGAACCGGATACGCGACACCGTGCAGGAACTGCGCACTCAACCCCGCGACGACCGATCCCGGTCCCGCGCTGAGGTGTCCGGCGCGGATCCGATCGGTGTGGGTCAGGGCGACCCGGGGGTCGGCGAACACACCGCGGTGCAGTCGGACCATGTCACGGCGCGCGGTGCGATCAGCCCGGCCCGTCGTCGTGAGGTGGTCGGGGTGCTCGGTGTGTGACAGCTCGGCGTAGCCCATATCGATCGGACGCACGTGACAGCCGGACGGTTCCACCTGCACGCCAGATCCGCTCCGGCCGCCCAACAGGCGGTTCCTGGCGCCCAACAGACGGGTGGGGCGCGGGGTCAGTCGAGGCGCCAGGGCTCGTAGGCCCGGGGGTCACCGATGGGTTCGAGGTGGATGGTGACGTGCAGGTGGTCGAGCGTCCCGACGAGGTCGCGCTCGACCTTCTCGACGAGGTCGTGCCCACGCTGGACCGACCACTCGCCGGGAACGAGCATGTGCAGCTGCAGGAATCGCTCGTGGCCGGCCTCACGGGTCCGGACGTCGTGGAAGTCGACGTGGTCCGCGCGGTAGCGGTCGAGCACGGCGTCCAGCGCCGCGCGGTCGTCGTCGGGGAGCGCCGTGTCCATCAGCCCCGCACCCGATCGCCACACCAGGCGACCACCCACGACGAGGATGTTCACGGCGACAGCGATGGCGACGAGCGGGTCGAGCGGCAGCCATCCGGTCACCGCGACGAGGACGACCCCGACGATCACACCGCCCGTGGTCCACACGTCGGTCAGCAGGTGTTTGCCGTCGGCCTCGAGCGTCAACGACCGGTGCGCGCGCCCGACGCGCACGAGCAGCGCACCCACGAGAGCGTTGATGACGGTGGCGGCCACCGAGATCCCCAGGCCGAGTCCCACGGACTCGAGTCCGCTCGGGTGGAGCAACCGGTCCACCGCCGCCACGATGATCAGCGCGGAGGCCACCACGATCATGGCGCCCTCGAACACCGCCGAGAAGTACTCGGCCTTCGTGTGTCCGAAGTTGTGGTCGGCGTCGGCGGGACGCGACGCCACCCGCAGCGCGATGAACGCACCCACCGCGGCGACCACGTTCACCATCGACTCCGCCGCGTCGGACAGCAGGCCCACCGATCCCGACACCCGCCAGGCGACGATCTTCAGCGCGATGACGACGATCGACGCGACGATGCTGAGCACCGCGTACCGCGTGAGGTCCGCGCGCACACCCGGCGCGGCGACGGTCTGGTCGTCGGCGGTCACGACGCCGCTGCGGCCAGACCGCGGCGCGCGAGCAGCGGTTCGATACGAGCCGGGCGCCCCAGCAACCTCTGGTGGGCAGCGATCGGGTCGACGCTGTCCCCCCGCGACAGGGTCGTGTCGGCGAATTCCCGTCCCGCCGCGCGACTGAGCCCGCCACGCTCGGTGAACCACAGCTCGGTCTCCGCGTCGAGGATCTCCGACCAGATGTAGGAGTAGTAGCCGGCCGCGTACCCGCCACCGAAGATGTGGTTGAAGTACCCGGTGCGGTAGCGCGGCGGGATGAGGTCGCTCCCGACACCGGCCTGCGCGAGAGCCCGTTGCTCGAACGCCTCCACGTCGTCGATGACGCCGGATGCGGCGTCCTCGACGGTCACCCGGTGCCAGGCGAGGTCGAGGACCGCCGCGGCCAGGTATTCGATGGTGCTGTGGGCGCTCTCGGTGGCCGTGGCCGCGCGCGCGGCGTCGGCGAGGTCGGCGGGCATCGGCGCCCCGGTGACGTGGTGGCGGGCATAGTTACCCAGCACCGACGGGTGCAGTGCCCACATCTCGTTGACCTGTGAGGGGAACTCCACGAAGTCACGCGGCACCGACGTCCCCGACTGGGACGGGTACCGCACCGTCGACAGGAGTCCGTGCAGGGCATGGCCGAACTCGTGGAACAGCGTGGTGAGCTGGTCGAAATCGAGCAGGCAGGGCTCACCCGCCTGCGGCTTGGTGAAGTTGCAGACGTTGACCACGACCGGCTGCGCTCCGAGCAGCTGCGACTGGTCGACGACGTTGTTCATCCATGCGCCACCACGTTTGCTGCGACGGGCGTAGTAGTCGCCGAGGTACAGCCCGACCGACACGCCACCGTCGTCGAACACCTCCCACACACGGACGTCGGGGTGGTACCCGGCGAGATCTGCGCGCGGGACGAATCGGAGACCGTAGAGCTGCCCCGCGGCATGGAACACCCCGTCCCGCAGCACAGTCTCGAGGTCGCAGTAGTCGGTGAAGTCGTCCAGGGAGACAGCGGAGGTCGCGCGACGGTCCTGCGCCAACCAGTACGTCAGGTCCGCCGCCCCGATCTCCTCGCCGGCGAGAGCGCGCAGGCGGGTCAGCTCGCGTCCTCCGGCACGCATCGCCGCGCTGACGAGGTCGCGCAGCACCGTCTCGACCGCCTCGGCGTCCGGGGCCGTCTGCTCGGCGATCTCGTACTCGGCGTGGTCGCGGTAGCCGAGGAGGCGCGCACGGCGTGCACGCAGGCCGACGATCTCGGTGACGATGTCGCGGGTGTCGAAGTCGCCGCCCCGTGTTCCGCGCGACGTCGACGCGGCGAAAACCGTTGCGCGCGTGTCGGGGTCGGTGAGAGAGGTCAGCACCGACTGGCTCGTCGGGAGCTCCAGGGTGATGAGGTACCCGTCGTCGCGTCCGGCGTCGCGGGCCGCATCGCGTGCGGCCGCGACAGCGGATGCCGACAACCCGTCGAGGGATGCGGCGTCGGTGACGTGCACGGCAGCGGCGTTGCTCTCGTCGAGGACGTGCTGGGAGAACATGGTCGTCAGCACCGACAGACGCGACGAGATCTCCCGCATCTGCCGTTGACCGTCGTCGTCGAGGCCCGCGCCGGACCGGACGGACTCACGGAAACGCTTCTCCAGCAGGCGCAGTGATGCCTCGTCGAGGTCGAGCTCGGCGCGACGGTCGTGCAGGTCGGCGATCTTCGCGAACAGTCGCGGATCGAGCGCGATGGTGCTCGCGTGCTCCGACAGGCGCGGCGCGAGGTCGGTCGCGATGCGGTTGCGCTCGGGGGTGCTGTCCGCGCCGACGAGGTTGAAGAAGATCCCGGCCGCGCGGGCCAGGTCCTGTCCGGATCGTTCGAGCGCCTCGACGACGCCGGCGAAGGTCACCGGCGACTGGTCGGCGGCGATGACGTCGACCTCGCGGAGGTGGGTCGCCATCGCCTGCTCGAACGCGGGGACGAAGTCGTCGTCGGCGATGGAGGCGAAGTCGGGCAGACCGTGCGGCAGGGAGCTGTGCGCGAGAACAGGATTCGTCGCCACGGGCCTACTTCCCCTTCGCCTTGTCACCGGGGGCGTCGGCGGACAGGGCGGCGACGAACGCCTCCTGCGGCACCTCGACCCGGCCGATGGTCTTCATCCGCTTCTTGCCCTCCTTCTGCTTCTCGAGCAGCTTGCGCTTGCGGCTGATGTCACCGCCGTAGCACTTGGCCAGGACGTCCTTGCGGATCGCGCGGATGTTCTCGCGCGCGATGATCTTCGAACCGACGGCCGCCTGGATGGGCACCTCGAACTGTTGGCGTGGGATGAGCTCCTTGAGCTTCAGCGTCATCTTGTTGCCGTAGGCGAACGCGGAATCCTTGTGCACGATCGCGCTGAACGCGTCGACGGCCTCGCCCTGGAGCAGGATGTCGACCTTCACCAGCGCCGACTCCTGTTCGCCCGCCTCCTCGTAGTCGAGGCTGGCGTAGCCGCGCGTCCTGGATTTGAGGGCGTCGAAGAAGTCGAAGATGATCTCCGCCATCGGCATCGTGTAGCGCAGTTCGACGCGCGTCTCCGAGAGGTAGTCCATGCCGCCGAGTTCCCCACGGCGGGACTGACACAGCTCCATGATCGTGCCGACGAACTCGCTCGGGGCGATGACCGTCGTCTTGACGATCGGTTCGAAGATGGCCTGCGCCTTGCCGTCCGGCCAGTCCGACGGGTTGGTGACCGTCATGTCGGTCCCGTCCTCGCCGACGAGTCGGTACACGACGTTCGGTGCGGTCGAGATGAGGTCGAGGCCGAACTCCCGCTCGAGCCGTTCGCGCGTGATCTCCATGTGCAGCAGACCCAGGAAGCCGCAGCGGAACCCGAATCCCAGTGCGACGGAGGTCTCCGGCTCCCAGGTCAGGGCGGCGTCGTTGAGCTGCAACTTCTCCAACGCGTCGCGCAGGTCGGGGTAGTCCGAGCCGTCGACCGGGTAGAGGCCGGAGTAGACCATCGGGCGGGGCTCGCGGTAGCCGGTCAGCGCCTCGGTCGCCCCGTTGCGTGCGGTCGTGACGGTGTCGCCGACCTTCGACTGCCGCACGTCCTTGACGCCGGTGATCAGGTACCCGACCTCGCCGACGCCGAGACCCTTCGTCGGTTTCGGCTCGGGCGAGACGATGCCCACCTCGAGACACTCGTGCGTGCTGCCGGTCGACATCATCTCGACCTTCACGCGGGGTTCGAGGCGGCCGTCGACGACGCGGACGTAGGTGACCACGCCGCGGTAGGTGTCGTAGACCGAGTCGAAGATCATCGCGCGCGCCGGCGCCGCGTCGTCCCCGACGGGCGCCGGGATCAGGCGCACCACCTCGTCGAGCAGTTCGCGCACCCCGGCACCGGTCTTGCCGGACACGCGCAGGATGTCGTCGGGCTCGCACCCGACGATGTGCGCGATCTCCGCGGCATAGCGATCGGGGTCGGCGGCGGGGAGGTCGATCTTGTTGAGGACCGGGATGATCGTGAGGTCCTTGTCCATCGCGAGGTACAGGTTCGCCAGCGTCTGGGCCTCGATGCCCTGTGCCGCGTCGACGAGCAGCACCGCGCCCTCGCAGGCCTCGAGCGCACGCGACACCTCGTAGGTGAAGTCGACGTGGCCGGGGGTGTCGATCAGGTGCATCACGTACTCCGTGGTCACGCCGTCCTCGGTGACCTCCCACGGCAGCCGCACGTTCTGCGCCTTGATGGTGATGCCGCGCTCACGTTCGATGTCCATGCGGTCGAGGTACTGCGCCCGCATGGCCCGTTCCTCGACGACGCCGGTGAGCTGCAGCATCCGGTCGGCCAGGGTGGACTTCCCGTGGTCGATGTGGGCGATGATGCAGAAGTTCCGGATCCGCGACGGATCGGTGAACGTCGTGTCGGCAAAACTGGGAATCGAACTCACTCCTCGTCGATGGGTCGCGCTCCTGCAAGTTTCGCACGGGCCGGTAGCGTCGCCGGACATGACCGCGACCGCCACCACGCCGTTCGTGGGCGACGGTGTCGAGGGCGTTCTGCACCGGCCCACGGGCGCGGTCGTCGCGGGCCTCGTCCTCACCCATGGTGCCGGGTCGAACCGGGATGCGCCCCTCCTGCGCCTGCTCGCCTCCGCGCTGGCCGATCGTGGCGTGGCGACCGCCCGGATCGACCTCCCCTATCGACAGCGACGGCCGAAGGGTCCGCCCAGCCCGTCCACGTCCCCGGCGGACCGCGACGGGATCGTCGCAGCGTGTCGCCTCGCGCGGGAACAGATCGGTGCCGCCGTCCCCCTGATCGTCGGTGGGCAGTCCTACGGGGGCCGTCAGGCGTCGATGGTCGTCGCCGAGGACCCCGGGATCGTCGAGGGACTCCTGCTGACGTCGTATCCCCTGCACCCCCCGGGCAAGCCCGAGCGCGCCCGAGTCGAGCATCTCCCCCGCATCATGTGCCCGACGGTCGTGGTCCACGGCTCGTCCGACCCGTTCGCCACCACGGCAGAGATCACCGATGCGATCGCCCTGATCCCCGGCCCGACGACCCTCGTCGAGATCGAGAAGACCGGCCACGACCTGCGGCCCGACCGGGCCCCGACCATCGAGCGCACGGTCGTCGCGGTCCTGGACCATCTCCTCGGACATCGGGGCCCGGGCGGCGCCGACTAGATTCGCCCCATGCCCGCATGGAAGACCGCACTCCGACTCGCCCAGCAGTACGGCCCCCGCGTCTACCGGGAACTGCAGCGCTCGGGCGCCATCGACAAGGGCCGCGACGCCCTGACCAGCCGGCTGGGCAGCAGCGGCGGCGCCACGACTGCCACCGGCCGGCCGGTCACCGACACCTCCCGCCCGACGGCCGACGCCGCCCGCCACATCGAGTACGCGCCGAAGCTCGACGGCGCCGCCGACCCGGGCGAGATCGTGTGGACATGGGTGGCGTTCGAGGAGGACGCGAGCCAGGGCAAGGACCGGCCGGTGCTGGTCGTCGGACGTGACCACGACCGACTCCTGGGCCTCATGCTGTCCAGTCAGGCCCACCGGGCCGACGACGCGAACTGGTCCCCGATCGGCCGGGGCGCGTGGGACGGCGGCCACAAGGACAGCTACATCCGCCTCGACCGCGTGCTCGACGTCCCCGAGCAGGGCATCCGGCGCGAGGGCGCCATCCTCGATCGCGGTCGTTTCGACGAGATCGCCGATCGTCTCCGCCGCGAGTACGGCTGGAGCTGACCGCCCGCACGCGACCTCACGCGAGTCGGGTGATCTCCACTGTGACCACTCCCTCGATGGAGATCACCGCCGTACCCGGCCTCATGCGAGTCGGGTGATCTCCACCACGACGTCGAGGTCGGTGGCACCGCCACCGGTGTAGATCCCCTTGAGCGGCGGCACATCCGAGTAGTCCCGGCCGATACCCACAGACACGTGCTGCTCGCGGATGGGCACGTCGTTGGTCGGGTCGTACCCCCACCAGCCTCCGGTCCACGCCT
Source organism: Williamsia deligens (assembly GCF_024171765.1). Lineage (GTDB taxonomy): Bacteria > Actinomycetota > Actinomycetes > Mycobacteriales > Mycobacteriaceae > Williamsia_A > Williamsia_A deligens. Next base: position 13,057 of record NZ_JAMTCI010000003.1, on the reverse strand, counting down.
CGACCCATGCATGGCTCTGGCCCTCGACCGCCTCGTCGACGACCGCGTCCCGGTTCGGGTGCAGGTACCCCGAGACGTATCGCGCCGGGATCTTCAAGGCGCGCAACATCAGCAGCGTCAGGTGGGCGTAGTCCTGACAGACACCCTTGCGTTCGCCCCAGGCGTCGACGGCCGTCGTGTGCACACCGGTGGTGCCGGGCACGTACTCCATCTCCGAGTGCACCCACGAGCAGACGGCGACGACGGCGGAGGCGGGATCCAGACCCTTGGCCAGTCGACGCGCGGTCGTCGCGAGTTGACGGTTGCGCGGCACGTAGTCCGTCGCACCGAGATACTCGTCGTAGCGATCGATCACGTGCGGCGTGCGGAGGTCGTCCCAGTCGAATTCCTCGGCCTCCGAGGGGCGTTCACCGGCCTCGGTCTCGACCACCGACGATCCCGACACCTCCATCTCCTCGTGGGGGGCGTGGAGGTCGAACGCGGTGACCGCTGTGCCCCAGTAGTCGGTGTACCGGTAGGACCGTGTCGCCGGAACGGTCTCGACGCGGTTGACGATCACGTTCTGTCGGTTGTCGCTGCGCGGGGTCAGGCGTGCCTCGTTGTACGAGGACGTGACCGGCGCGTTGTAGGCGAATCCGGTGGAATGGACGACGCGCAGACGCCAGCTCACAGTTCACTCTCCTCGATGAAGTGCTCCTCGGCGGAGCTGGCGCGGACATCAGCCCACGCGACGTACGGCGACACGTGGAAGTACTGCAACGTCACGGCCTCGTTGACGTCGCGGCAGGTCTCCTGCAGATCGAGCAGACGGACCTGCAGATCCTGGAGCAACAGACCGGGCTGCATGAACTCCAGTGCGCTGCGGGCCCGTCCGAGCAGACGCTGCGCCTCCGCCCGCGCCCCGACCCGGCTGTTGGGTCGGTTGTCGAGCTCCATCAGGCACTGCTCGGCCTGCGTGATCGAGTGGAACACCGACCGCGGGAACAGTCGGTCGAGCAGCATGAACTCGACGACGCGGCTGGCGTCGAGTGCGCCGCGATAGGTCCGCAGGTAGGTGTCGTGCGCGCCGGCGGACCGCAGCACGGTGACCCACGTCGGTGACCCGGACCGGTCGCCGGCACGCGACAACAACATCCGGATGGTCATGTCGACCCGCTCCACCGAACGGCCGAGCAGCAGGAACCGGTAACCGTCGTCGTGGCTGAGTGTGGCGTCGGCCAGCCCGGCGAACATCGCCGCGCGGTTCTTCACGTACGCCAGGAACTCGTAGGGTCCCAGCTTGCGCGCGGCACGTTCGGCCTCGGCGAGCCCGTTGTAGGTGGTGTTGAGGCACTCCCACATCTCGCTGGACGTGACCTCTCGTGCGCCACGGGCGTTCTCACGTCCCGCGGCGATGCAGTTCACGATCGACCCCGATGCCTTCGGGTCGTAGGCGACCTGCTCCGTCAGCGACCAGACGTCGTACTCGTCCACGCCGGGGTCGGGCTCCATGCCCAGCACCTGCAGCACCAGGCGACAGGTGCGATCGGGGTCGACGGTGGCGTCCTCGAGCAGCTGATGCACGGCGACGTCGAGGATGCGCGCCGTGTCGTCGGCGCGTTCGACGTAGCGGCCGATCCAGTAGAGCGACTCGGCGTTACGGGCCAACATCACGAGGAAACCCCTTCGGTCTGCGACTGCGACTGCGTGCCCTGCTGCTGTTGTTGTTGCTGCTGTTGCTGCGACTGGGTGGCGAGGGGCTCGGGTCCGTGTTCGGTCTGATGCTGGGCCGGCAGGTCCTTGGTGCGGACCAACTCCTCGCCGCTGAGCTCCCGCTCGGACGCCGACGCACGAGAGGCCAGCACCCAGGTGTCCTTGGATCCGCCGCCCTGCGACGAGTTCACGACGAGCGATCCCTCGGGCAACGCCACACGGGTGAGACCACCGGGCAGCACCCACACCGAGTCGCCGTCGTTCACCGCGAACGGACGCAGGTCGACGTGGCGGGGTGCCAGCTTGTCGCCGATCTTCGTCGGCACCGTGGACAGCTGCACCACCGGCTGCGCGATCCACCCACGCGGATCGGACTTGATCTTGCGCGCCAACGTGTCCAGCTCGGCGCCGGTCGCGTCCGGGCCGAACACGATCCCGTACCCGCCGGAACCCTCGACCGGCTTGACGACCAGTTCGTCGATCCGGTCGAGCACCTCCTCGCGTTCGTCGTCGAGCCAGCACCGCAGGGTGTCGACGTTGGCCAGCGACGGCTTCTCGCCGAGGTAGTACTGGATGATCTCGGGGACATAGGTGTAGACGAGCTTGTCGTCGCCGACACCGTTGCCGACGGCACTGGAGATGACGACGTTGCCGGCGCGGGCGGCGTTGAGCAGTCCGGCGACCCCGAGCATGGAGTCCGGCCGGAACTGCATGGGGTCGAGGTACTCGTCGTCGATGCGTCGGTAGATCACGTCCACGCGCTGCTCACCCTCGGTGGTACGCATGTACACGACGTTGTCGCGGCAGAAGAGGTCGCGGCCCTCCACCAGTTCGACGCCCATCTGACGCGCGAGCAGCGAGTGCTCGAAGTAGGCCGAGTTCGCGACGCCCGGGGTGAGGACGACGACGTTCGGATCGGCCTCGTTGAACGCCGCCGACGCGCGCAGGGCCCTCAGCAGCTGACTGGAGTAGTCGGCGACGGCGCGCACACGGTGACTGGAGAACAGATCGGGGAAGACCCTGGCCATGGTGCGTCGGTTCTCCATGACGTAGGAGACGCCCGACGGCGACCGGAGGTTGTCCTCCAGGACGCGGAAGTCGCCGTTCTCGTCACGGATGAGATCGATTCCGGCGACGTGGATCCGGACACCGTTGGGCGGCTTGATCCCCGCGGCCTGGCGATGGAAGTGCTCACAGGAGGTGACCAGCCGCTTGGGCACCACACCGTCGCGCAGGATCTCCTGCTCGCCGTAGATGTCGTCGAGGAACATCTCGAGCGCCCGCACCCGCTGCGTGATGCCCTTCTCCAGCCGCGACCACTCCGCGGCCGAGATGACGCGCGGAACCACGTCGAGGGGGAACGGTCGCTCCTGGCCGGACAGCGAGAACGTGACGCCCTGGTCGATGAAGGCCCGCCCCAGAGCCTCGACCCGGGTCTCCAGATCGTTCCGGTCCGACGGGGCCAGCGCCTTGTGGATGCCCCGGTACGGTGCCCGGATCTCGTCGGCGTGGTCGAACATCTCGTCGAAGGCGTTGGCGTACGGGCCTTTCGAGTAGCCCTCGAAGAGACCCGTCGTCCCCGACGGTTTCGCCTTCGCCGCCCGTGTCGCGGTTGCCCGCTTCGGGGGTGGCTTCTTCTCGGGCACCTTCTTCTCGGGCGCCTTGCGCACCTTGCCTCCCCCTGACGCCTTGTCGTCCCTGCGGGTCGTGGAGGTGCTGGTGGACGTGGACCGCTTGTCGACCGAACTGGCGGGGCTCATCGCCCCATCGTGCCCCAGATGTCGCGCGGGGGCAGGAGGTTGCCCCCCAGCATGTCGGTTCCGCCCCGGCGCGATCAGCCGCGGTGGGCGCGGATGCCGCTCGCGACGACGCGCCGATACCCCCGCCGCAGAACGGACTTCGCCCGGCCGGTGACACCCCGGTGTTCCTCGGGGAGCGGCAGACGGCGGAGGGTCTCGGCCAGGGTGGCGACGGTGGTCTCGAGGACCTCGGTGGCGTCGGGCTCGCGGGCGGCGCCGGCGCGCACAGTGGCCGGCCGCAGGTCCGCGAGGTCGCCGACGACGTCGAAGCCGGCGGCGTCGACGGCGTCGATCATCTCCTCGGCCTGGTCCGCCGCCCACGCCGTCTGCTCGGCCGTCAGGATCCGGCCGCTCCTGTCCGTCGAACCGAACAGCACGTCACCGATGAGATGGCGCTTCACGGCACGTTCGTACCGATCCCACCCGACGTCCTGCGGCTGGAGGTGTTCGTTGAGACGTCGCAGCATCTCGGTCTGCGTCGGCGAGAGGGCAGTGTTCGACGGCGGGACCTCACGGTCGAGCAGTGCGGGATCGACGCCGAGCAGCCCGCAGAAGCGTTCCCACAGCGCACCGCCGGGGGCGCCGGGTGGCGGGACCGTGACGACGTGGACGTGCGCGGGCGGGAGGTCGCGGCCCCAGGTCCGCAGGATCGCGACGTGATCCTGGAACTCCCAGAACGGGTCCTGCTCCTCCCGGGGCAACTCCTGCAGCCCACGGACGAAGTCGTCGAGGGTCGCGCGGTGTTGGTTCTTGACGTTCTCCTGCCACACCGACGGGATCTGTCGTCCGAGGTCGCGAACGGTCGCGACGACGTGCACCTCGAGACCGGCGAGGTCACCCATCACCCGCGCGACGACCGCGTCGTCGGCCGTCGACAGCAGCTCGTGCGAGATCAACGAGGTGCCCGGCCAGCGGCGGATCTCCTCGAGGAGGCGCTCCCAGGTCCCGGCCCGCGCGGGATCCACCCAGTCGAGGTAGCGGTGCGGCTGCAGGTGCACCGCGGCGTGGAAGTGGTCGTCGACGCTGGTCCCGGGGTACAGGAGATGCCCGGTCCGCATCGCCGTGTCGCGGTTGCGCCACAGACGGTCCTGCAGATAGGTGGTGCCCGTCTTGGGCACGCCCACGTGCAGGAGGACGATGGGACGCGACATCAGCGCACCGTGATCGCAAAGGTGGACAAATCGGAGGCGGTCACTCCTCGACCATGCCAGATCCGCCCGAATCGCGGCGTTCCGCACAGCGGACACACAGCCGATCCGTACCCGTACGGGGCGGCCCGCCACGATTTGGGGCGGACACCGGCGCGCTGGTAACCTGGCCGGTCGGTGCCCGCGCCGGGGTCTGGAGTTCCTCGAGACCCACCTGCGGGCGGTGAGCGATCACCACAGACTTCCGTGACGACCCGCTCGACGGGACGTCACCGATTCGACAGACACCGCGGCCGCCAGGTCGCGACACGATCACAGCGGCCGACCGGCCGCGACGACGAGCATGAGGTGCTAGACGCGTGGCAAACATCAAGTCGCAGATGAAGCGGATCCGTACCAACGAGATCGCCCGTCAGCGGAACCAGTCGGTCAAGTCGTCGCTGCGTACCGCGATCCGCAACTTCCGTGAGGCCGTCGCCTCCGGCGAGAAGGACAAGGCGTCGGAGCTGCTCGTCACCACGAGCCGCCAGCTCGACAAGGCCGCCAGCAAGGGTGTCATCCATGCCAACCAGGCCGCCAACAAGAAGTCGGCGATGGCGAGCGCGGTCAACAAGCTCTGACCTGTTCCGTCGCCCTCGAGGTGACGTAGACGACTCTCGGCCCGGATCCGCCTCGGCGGTCCGGGCCGATGTCGTGCTCCGGGCAGGTGCGTCCCGCCGGAGTCAGCGGGAGTTCCTCATCGACGGACGGAGATCGGCGACCGCGGCGACGGCTCGCTGCAGGCTGTAGTCGGCGTCGGCCGCCTGCCCCTTCACGTCGCCGTTCAACGTCGCGACGACCCCCATCGCCGTCGCCACGGCCTCCGACGTCCACCCCTGCGCCTGTCCGGCCACCTTCCGGACCCGCCACGGTGGCATACCCAGCTCGGCCGCCGACGAGTTCGCATCTCGGCCGCCGACGGACCGCACGCGAGCGATGGCGTGCACCGCCTCGGCCAGGGCGTCTGCCACCAGGACATGCGGGACCCCGTGGTGTCCCGCCCAGGCCAACGCCTCGAGCGCCGCGGCCTTGTCGCCGGTGACCGCCGCGTCGGCGATCTCGAACCCGGTGACCTCGGGCCGGCCCGAGTAGTAGACGTCGATCGCGGCGAGGTCGATCTTCCCGTCGGTGTCGGCGACGAGTTGACTGCACGCGGCGGCGAGCTCCCGCAGATCGGACCGGACCGTCTCGACGAGCCGCGCCGCGACCTCGCCGGAGACCTTCACGCCCAACGACGAGAACTCCTTGGTGACGAAGGCGATCCGGTCCCCCACCCGGGTGACGGGTGCGCAGTCGTGCACCTGCGCCCCTGCTTTCCGCAGTTCCGCGGGCATCGTCTTCGTGCGACCGCCGCCGGAGTGGGCGACCGCCAGCGTGATGCCGTCGGGGAGATCCCGGGCCGCCGTGGTGATCGCCGCCGCGGGTTCCTTGCCGGCCTCGGCGGCCGACTCGACCACGACGATGCGTGCGTCTCCGAACAGGGACGGGCTGAGCAGTTCGACCAGCTCGTGCTCACCGACGTCACCGGCGCGCACGCGGGTCACGGGCACGTCGGTCCCCGCGTCCTTCACCGCGCGGGACCGTACCTCCGAGACCGCGCGCTCGATGAGGAAGTCCTCGTCGCCGAGGAGCAGATGCAGTCGGTCACTCACGGCGACCATGCTGCCAGCGTCCCCCGACACCCGCGCGGGCGGTGCGACGCCTCGCCCACCACAGCGGCAGGCCCACCACGACGACACCCGTCGCGGTCATGAGCAGCGCCCCCGGGACACCTCCGGGGACCGTCACCGCCGCGCCGGGCGCGCGGGCGAGACGCTGGGCGACGACTGCCATCCACCACAGCTCGGGGCCGCACACCCGTGCCGCGAGACCCGCGACGACGGTCGAGAACTGGGTGCTCACGGCGGCCACCGTGCCGAAGACGGTGATCGGGGCGACGACCGGCGCGATGACGATGTTCGCGACGACCCCGACGACGCTGACCGATCCGGCGAAGGCCACCACCAGCGGGGTGGTGACCAGCTGTGCCGTGGCCGCGATCGCCACCGGATCGGCGATCACCCGCGGGACGTGGCGGTCGACGAGGCCGTCACGGAGTCGGGGCGCGAGCACCACGAGACCCGCGGTGGCCGCCACCGACAGCGCGAAGCCCGGGTCGACCGACATCGCCGGCCACACCCCCAGCACCACGATGATCGCCGCGCACAGGGCCGGCACCGGTTGGGTGTCGCGTCGGGCGGCGAGCGCGAGCATCCCCACGACCCCCATCACCGCGGCCCGCACCACACTCGGCGACGGGCGCACCACGAGCACGAAGACGGCGATCACGGCCACCGCCACCGCGACGGACACGGCGCGGGAGGCGCCGCAGACGCGGAGCAGGGCCAGGACCGATCCCCCGATGATGGCCACGTTCGCGCCGGACATTGTCGGTAAGGAATCGTATGTTCCTGGGGTGCAGGCGATCATCTACTGCCGAGTCTCCTCGGACCCCAACCAGCGCGGCAAGTCCGTCGACGAGCAGGAACGTGAATGCCGCGCCGTCGCGGCTTCCTCGGGCTGGGACGTGGGCGACGTGCTCGTCGATAACGACCGCGGCGCATCGCGATACAGCCGCGGCGACCGTCCGGCGTACGCCCGGTTGAAACTGCTCCTTGCCCCCGGTGACGTCCTCATCACGTGGGAGGCTTCCCGGGCGCAGCGTGACCTCGCGGCCTACCTCGAGCTGCGCGAGCTCTGCGCTGAGCGAGGGGTCTTGTGGTCCTACTCGGGTCGCACCTACGACCTGACGCGCGGCGACGACCGGTTCACCACCGGCCTCGACGCGCTGCTGTCTGAGAAGGAAGTTGAGCAGACACGGGAACGCGTACTGCGCGCGGTGCGCGCCAACGCCCACGCCGGGCGTCCACACGGGAAGGTCCCTTTTGGGTACCGGCTCGTTCGCGACCCTGACACCGGGGAGTCGATCGGCCGGGTCGAGCACCCTGAGACAGGGCCGATCTTCCGGGAGGCGTTCCGCCGCGTGCTCGCCGGTGAGGCGCTCTACTCGGTGTGCAAGGACTTCGAGGCCCGCGGGATCCCCGCGCCCCGGCCGCGTCGCGACGGCTCACCCGCCCCCTGGATCCAGGTCACCCTCCGCCACATCCTCGAGTCGCCCACATACGCCGGCCTTCGCCAGCACCGCGGGGTGGTGATCGGCCCGGCCACATGGGAGCCACTGATCACCATTGAGGAGCACCAGCAGATGCTCGCGCTGCTGAACGATCCCGCCCGGCTGACGCACCGGGGGTCGAGCCCACGATGGCTACTGACCGGGATCGCGACGTGCGGGGTGTGCGGTGGTCGCATCGTGCGGGCCAAGAACCGCGGCTGCGACTCCTACATGTGCCACGAGAAGTTCTGTGTCGCCCGCAAAATCGCGACTCTCGACGAGTTCGTGGTCGAAACCATCCTCGCTCGCCTCGAGCAACTCGACCCCGCGGCGCTCGCCGCCACCGATCCCACGACGGCCGCGGCGTTCGATGAGGCGCGAGCACTGCGCGACCGCCTCGACGACTTCGTCGACCAGGCCGCCGCCGGTGAGCTGACCGCGGCGTCACTCGCGCGGATCGAAGCTCGGCTACTCCCGCAGATCGCCTCGGCCGAGCGCCGCGCGAACGCGGGCGCCCGTCACCCCCTCGTGGCCGCAATGGTCGGCGACGGTGCACGTGAGCACTGGGCGTCGTTGGACATCGTCGAACGTCGCACCGTCGTGCGATCCATGCTATCGGTGACGATCCACCGGGCCGGCGTCGGTCGCACCGTCTTCAACCCGGACCTGATCACCCTCGAGTGGGTCAGCTAGCCCGACGCACCGCACGCGCGTCACGGATCCGCTGCAGCCGCCGGACGAGCACGGGGTCGTCGGCGAGCGCCTCCGGGTTGTCGAGGATGCGCGTGAGCCGCTGGTAGTAGCGCGTCGTCGAGATCCCGAACTGCTCGCGGATCGCGTTCTCCTTCGCGCCGGGTGTCCGCCACCACTGCTTCTCGAACGCCAGGAGCGCCCGGTCGTCATCGGTCATGCCGCACCCGCCTCGAGCTGGTCGTCGATCCATGTCCGCTCCTCGTCCGTCAGCGACCGCACCAGCGCGACGAGCATCGGCACATCGACCCACAGCTCGTCGGCGACCTCGTCGGTGTGCCGAGTCCACCGCAGGACATCGAGGAGTCGCTCGAGCGCCACCAGACGGCGCGCAGCGATTCGCTCCACCGCGACCTCTTCGCGGGCGCGCAGGGCGGGATCGCGCGGGAAGACGCGGCGCTCGTCGTGCACGAGCTCGTGGGCGATCGTGCAGCGACGCTCGGCCTGGGACTGACGGCTGTCGACCTCGATGCGCCCGGGGCTGAACGAACCGCGCCAGCAGTCGGCCGACGACTCACCGAACGCGATCTCGAGGTGCTTGCGACTGCGTGCATCCCGCCACGGGTGGTAACTCATGCGCCAGACGCTAGGGCGCAGGTCCGACAGAAAAGCACCTGACCAGGAATTACACCGATGTAACCCTGCCTCTAAGCGCCATCATCGGAGCCGGGCTCGTCGACTCCTTCCGACTCCGCCTCACGGTCGTGCTGCTCGCGGATGAGCTGGCCCTGCGACTTGCCCGGCGCAGTTCGGCGCGCGAGGTCATAGTCCGACTGCAGCTCGCCCGTCAGTGCATCAGCTGGCGGCTCGGTCGCGACCGGCCGGTGCGACCGCAACCGATAGCCGCCGTTTCCCATCCGCTCGACGTCGTACCGCGGATCCTCGCCCAGCTCCCGCAGGATCGTGTCGACGACGGTCGACACATACAGCGCGGCCGCGGCGGGGAGCCGCGATATTCGCGGCCGAAGACTGACGAGTTCGTCCCAGCGGGTGTCGACCTCCGCCTCAAGTGCCCGCCAGTCGCCAACGACCACTCCCGACTGGCCCACGTCCAGATCGTCAGAGCCCCGCACAACAGGCTCCCCGCCATTCGCCACAGCTTCGACGGATCCGGGTTCCCAGCCGAGCGCCCGCTCGATCTTCGCGACCGTGCTGTCACGCGGCCACCGGTCGCCACCTTCCATGGAGCGGATCGTCTTCGCGTCGACGCCCGCGGTTCGGGCCAGCTCGGCAACGTCGAGACCCAGTGCGCGCCGGCGGAGGCCGACCTTCGCGCCAACCTCAGCGGCAGTTCGTTTCATGCCCCTGAGCGTTGCAGGAACAATTGGGAACAGCAACCAACGCCAGCGCGCGCCAGAGGCCGATTTTTCGGGAAAACACCCTCGTAGTTACGTTGATGTGACATGAGCTGACCTGCATAGATGCGACTTGTTCCCGTTGTTCCCGCCAGTTCCGTTGACGTGTTCCCCGTTGTTCCGCTACCTTCTTGGCCATGCAGAAGGAACTTCAGGGCACTTCCTCCCGATCGGCGGAAGACGTTCGGGTGGGCAACACGCTGCGTGTGATGCGCGAGATGCGCGGATACCGCCCCGACGACTTCGCGTCGTCGATCGGGATCTCGCGGCCCTACCTGGCGAACATCGAGGCGGGTCGCAAGCACCTCACGGACGTATTGCTGGCGCGTGCCGCGAAGGCGCTCGACGTTCCGCAGATCGCCATCCGCCGCCCCGACGTCGTGCTCGACGAGGTGGCGGTCTGATGCCGGCCTCCGGTCGTGAGGACTCGGTGCGCGAGTCCATCCGCGCCGCGGCGCGACGCATCGCCGCAGACGCTCCCCCGCTCACCCCGGCGCAGCGCGACCTGCTCGCCCGCATCTGGGTGAAGCCGACCGACAAGGCGGCCACAGCGTGAGCCCCGCGCCCGTGTCGACCGGGTCGTCCACCGACGCGCCGCTCGCGCTGCACCGGGTCGTCAACGACGAGCTCGTCCTCTGCTGGTCGGGTACGGGCGATGTCGTCGAGGCGCGCTACGACTCGCACGTCCCGCACCCGTCCGGCGGTCTCGAGCCGATCGTCGAGCTGCGCGCGACCGTGCGTCTGCACTCGCGGCCCCGCAACTGGGCGGAGTCACCGCTCGTCTGGCTGGACCCGCACGAGAACGCCGTCGAGCTCCGCGACACCCTGCGCGACACCGCCTGGAACCGAATCGCCTACGTGCAGCACGGCGGCGGCCTGGTGCGGGTGAAGGAGTGGCGTCAGGACTTCGAGGCCGTGACCCTCATCGCCACCACCGGTCACGTCACGCTCGCGACCTACCCCGACGGCCACTTCGTCGACGACTTCTCGTCGCCCATCCCCGCTGTGGACGGCCTCGTGCTCGCGACGCCGCGCGCGTATCGCCTCGCGACGGTCGCACTGTCCGAGCCGCCGATGCCGGTCCCGGCCGACCAGTGGCTCCCGCAGCAGCGCCGCCTGGCGTCCGACCGCCTCCTCGCCGATGCCGGCCACCTGTGCCGCCCGTCGACCGAGCGCAGCACCACGCCCGAGCCCGCCACTTCTCCCTGATCTCTCCCCCGCGGGCGGATGGAGGAAGCCGCCCGCGGCCGGAGCGCCCGAGACACGTCATCCCGGGCACGGCCCGCCGCCTCATCGGCGGCGGGCCACCACCGACCACCACAACCACCGAGATCGGACTGCAAATGGACACCATCTACTGGCTCCTCGGACCCGGGGTGCTGCTGTACCTCGCGGGCATCGCCACCGGCGTCAGCCTGCACGGACACTCCCACGTCGACAACCCCTTCGAGATCGCCGGCGGTGACGAGCGATGAGCAGCGCCGTCCACTGGCCGAACGGCATGAAGGAACCCGAGTTCCTCACCACGCCAGACGAGTTCCTCGACGTCACACAGAAGGCGCGGGTCGCCGCGCTGTACGTCGCACACTCGGTGCTCCGCTCGACGGCCCTCTTCTCGACCACTGGAGCGCCCCTAGATGGGCTGGTCGAGATCGCCGAGTACGTCGTGAACGGGCTGACATCGGAGCCCGTCGACGCGCAGGTCGTGCACATCACCGAACAGCAGACGAGCGACCTCGACGACGCAGCGCGGGGTGTGGCGCGCGACTTGAGCGATTACGGCGGTGGTCGGCGATGAGCGGGCTGTCCGACTCGCAGTTGCGCCGCGCTCGCCTGAACCGCGCGCTGCTGGCACAGGACCACATCTACGCCGACACCGCCGCCGACAACGCCGTCGAGAAGCGCCGTGCGAAGAACCGCGCCGCGAAGCAGTCCCGACGGATCAACCGGGGGCGGCGATGACTGAGACGACGAACGCGCCTCTCACTGCGGCGACCGTCCGGACGATCCGCGACGCCTCCGCCGCCGGCGACAGCATCACCGACATCGCAGGGCTCGCCGCAACCACGAACGCCGTAGCGGCACGTATCGCGCACGCGGACTCCGAGGACGAGGCGATTCGTGTTGCGAAGGCGATCTGGGCCCGCGACGCCTACTGGCACCTCAGCGGCCACGTCGTCGCGGACGACATCAGCGACGCGGCCCTCGCGGTCTGGACGGTCATCGTGCGCGGAATCGAGGAGGCCACCGCCGTAGGCCTGGACCCCGCGAAGCTCATCGACGCCGTCACGAACGGGGTGGGGTGCTGATGCGCGGCGTGATCAGCCAAGCGCCCCGCAGCCGCGCCGCCGGCATCGGCGAGTGGCTGCTGACGATCGTGCTCAGCGGCATCGTCGGCGGACTTATCGGTGTCGTCATCCTGGCCGCGCTGGTCTGGTTCGGCGGTCTGCAGTGGATCGCGGAGGTGGCCCGGTGATCACGGTCGACTTCTCCGAGACGCTCGAATCGCTCCCCGTCCCTGACGGTTTCGCCTGGCTCGTCGTCAGCGACCGCCAGTACGACCAGGCGTGCCGGGACGGCCTGCCGACGCTGTACCTCGAGTTCAAGTGTGACGACGACCTGCAGATGCACTACCTCGTTGGGCAGGCACTCGTTGGGCCGGAGGTGGCCCGGTGAGCGCGCCACAGAACCCGTTCCAGCACCAGGTCGTCGACGCCATGGTCCCGCTCGCACTGCGCATCGTCGGCGCGGTCCGGGACGACGATCCCGCCGAGCTGCTCGACGCGATCGCCACCGCCCACACGATCGGCGACGGGACGGCGTGGATGACGGCGCTGCTCATCGCGATCGCCGGTCTGGTGCCTGACGACCGCACTGTCGGCGAGCTCACCGAGTGGCTGCGAGTTCCCGCATGAGCAACACGACGATCGAGTCCGCGAAGAAGTTGCTCGCCCAGCACGGATACGTCGTGCTGCGCGAGAAGTCGTATCGGCAGGCGCAGGAACGCCAACGGTGCGCCGAGGCACTGCGGCGCGCGGCTGAGGAGCACGCCGCGCGAAACCAGCGGTGGGTCGAGGACAAGGTCGGCCCAGAAATGCGCTTCTACCGCGACCGGTGCGAGTT
>NZ_JAMTCI010000002.1 GCF_024171765.1 Williamsia deligens | reverse complement strand
GCCCCATTCCGAACCCGGAAGCTAAGCCCTCCAGCGCCGATGGTACTGCACCTTAACAAGTGTGGGAGAGTAGGACACCGCCGAACACAACATCCAGACAAAGCCCTTGGACATCACGTCCAAGGGCTTTGTTGCGTTCATAGGACAAGCGATCATCGACCATTGGCGACGAAGACCGCCCAGCCGGCGAGTGATTGTGCGTCGACGATCGTCCCGTCCGTGATCGCCGCGGTGATCTCGTCTCTGCTCCACCACCCGACTGTCATGTCCTGCTCGGTGTCGTCGCGGGACGGGCTGCCGGCCTGGAGTTGCTCGGCCACCACGATGGACGTCTGCTGGGCGGTGAAACCGGGGGCGACGTCCAGTGTCGCGAGGACGGTGACCGTGTCGGCGACCATCCCGGTCTCCTCGGCGAGTTCCCGACGCGCAGCGTGCGTGATGTCCTCGTCGGGGTGGTCGACGGTGCCCGCGGGGAACTCCCATCGTCGACTCCCGACCGGGTAGCGGAACTGGCGCACCACCGCAAAGCGCCCGTCCTGGCGGATCGCGATCACCACGACACCGGGCGTCCGGTGGACCACCCCGTACGTGCCCAAGCTCCCGTCGCCTCGCCGGACGACGTCCTCCGTGATTGTCATCCACGGGTTGCGGTGCACCTCCCTCCCGCTGACACGCTCGACGGCGGGTGGACGGGTGGGATGGTTGGGCGTCTCGGTCACGCCACTAGGCTGACACGGTGCGTCTGGTGATCGCGGAATGTCAGGTCGACTATGTCGGGCGGTTGACGGCCCATCTGCCGAAGGCGAAGCGGCTCCTGCTCATCAAGAACGACGGCTCGGTGAGCGTGCACGCCGACGACCGCGCCTACAAGCCGTTGAACTGGATGAGTCCGCCCTGCACCCTCGTCGAGCACGATGCGCCCGCCGACAGCGACGCGTCCGCTCTCTGGGTGGTGACGAACAAGGCCGGCGAGGAGCTGCGGATCCTGCTGGGGTCTGTCGAGCACGACTCGTCCCACCAGTTCGGTGTCGACCCCGGCCTGGTCAAGGACGGTGTCGAGGCCCATCTCCAGGAACTCCTGGCCGAGCATGTCGAGACCTTCGGTCCCGGGTTCACGCTCGTGCGTCGTGAGTACATGACCGCGATCGGTCCCGTCGACCTGCTGTGTCGTGATCCCGCAGGCGGCACCGTCGCGGTGGAGGTGAAGCGCCGAGGTGAGATCGACGGCGTCGAGCAGTTGACCCGATACCTCGACCTGCTCAACCGCGACACCACTCTCGCGCCCGTGGCCGGCGTGTTCGCCGCGCAGGTGATCAAGCCGCAGGCGCGGACGCTCGCCGAGGATCGCGGTATCCGCTGCGTGACGGTCGACTACGACGCACTGCGGGGCATCGAGAGCACCGAGTTCCGGTTGTTCTGAGCATGCCGCGCCGTAATCGTCGTCCTGTGCCGTCCCCGGGTGGGGTCGGCGGTGCCACGATGCGCACCGAGCGGGGACCGAGCGGGCTCGACCGTGACCACCATGTGCGTCCGATCCCGGCGGATCGGGCGGTCAAGAGCTACCGGTGCCCCGGGTGCAACCAGGCGATCCTGCCGGGGACGGCGCACGTGGTCGCGTGGCCGACCGACGACGACGGCGACGACCGTCGGCACTGGCACACGGGGTGCTGGCGGGGGCGATCGACCCGTACCGGGTTCCGGTAGCGCCGAAGCCCCGTCGTACCGTCAGGATCGTGAGATCTGCGCGTCCTGCGACAGGCCCTGGTTGAGCAGCTCGGTGCTGTCCAGCGAGACGAGGTCGTCCTCGCCCTCGAGCTCGGCCAGCAGCCGGGGGAGCTCGTCGAGCTGGGACCGTACCTCCGACAGCTGGGCCAACATCCGGCTGCGCAGCTGCCGCGCGCTCTGGACCAGTTCCGCGGACCGGGTGACCCGCTCGGTCGCGAGGGAGTGCGACTGCGCGAGCAGCCGTTCGGACTGTGCCCGCGCGTTGTCGACGAGATCGCGGGCCGTGGCCTCCGAGGTGAGCTCGAGTTCCTTGACCGCCTGCACCGCCTTGTCCCGGCGTGCGGCCATCGTGACGTCGAAGTCCTCCTGCGTCCGCTCGCGGTCCCGACGCGCCTGCGCGTCGAGTTCCTGCGCCTCCGCGCGGGCGTTGGCGACGATCCGCTCCGCCTCCTTCTTCGCCGCATCCATCGTCGAGGAGTGCTCGTGCTCCATGGCTGCGGTCCGTTCGGCGATGAACGTGGCGTTCTCGTCGTGCGCCGCGCGCGCGTCCGCCTCCAGACGGGCGGCCTCACCGCGCAGGCGCTGCGCCTCCGCGGTCGCCGCGGACACCTGCGCGGCGGCCTCCTCCGCGGACTCCTCGCGGAGCTGAGCCGCCTCCTGACGGGCCACGGACAGCACCTCGGCCGCCTCGGCCTGCGCGGTGGCCCTCATCTCCGAGGCCTCGTCGGCGGCGAGCTGGAGCATCCGGGAGATGCGATCGCTCATGCCCTGCGCCGTGGTCACCGGCACGGACAGTGAATCGACCTCGCGACGGAGCTGTTCGATCTCGTCCCGGGCGTCGTCGAGATGCTCGGCGAGCTCGCGGGCGTTGGCGGCGGCGGCGTCGCGATCGGCGGCGATGACGCGCAGTTCGGCGTCCGTGCGGGCGAAGAACTCGGCGACCTGCTCGCGGTCGTAGCCGCGCATGGCGATGGCGAACGGCAGTCCGTGTGATGAGCCCTGATCGTGTTCCGGCATGTCGCGTAGCTTACTTGCCGGGTTCGGCCCCGCGGCGGGTCCGCCCGCGTCCGCGGCGCCGCCCTCAGTGCTCGGTCGCGGCCGGTTCCACGAGCTCCAGCAGGACACCGCCGGCGTCCTTCGGGTGCACGAAGTTGATGCGGGAGTCGGCGGTCCCGCGACGTGCCTGCGGGTAGAGGACCCGCAGGCCGCTGTCGGTGAGGCGGCGGACGACCTCGTCGAGGTCGGTCACGCGCACCGCCAGCTGTTGGAGCCCGGGTCCGTTGCGGTCCAGGAACTTCGCGATGGTCGACGACTCCGTCAGCGGCGCGAGCAACTGGATCTGCGCCGCGCGCGAGGTGCCCGCGTCGGCGGGTCCGACCATCGCCTCGACGACGCCCTGATCGGTGTTGGTCTCCTCGTGCAGGCACACGAACCCGAGATGGTCGGCGTACCAGGCTTTCGCGGCCTCCAGATCGGCGACGGCGATGCCGACGTGGTCGATGGCCGTGACGAGGTCACCGATGGCTGCGGTGGCCGGGGACGGGGAGGTGGATGCGCTGGTCGACATGTCGTGACGGTACCGTTGTCACCGAGTGATCGCTCGGGCCGGGCACGGTCCCGTGCCGATGCGCACCCAGTCCCCCAGAACGAAGAGGTACCCATGTCGTCGGTCATCGTCGCCGGAGCCCGCACCCCCGTCGGACGCCTGATGGGCGCGTTCGGAGACGTCAGCGCAGTCGACCTCGGCGCGACGGCCATCCGGGGCGCCCTGGACAAGGCCGGCCTGCCGGCGTCGGCCGTGGAGTACGTGATCATGGGCCAGGTCCTCACCGCGGGCGTCGGGCAGATGCCCGCGCGACAGACCGCGATCAAGGCCGGGATCGGCTGGGACGTCGCCGCCCTGACCATCAACAAGATGTGCCTGTCGGGCATCGACGCGATCGCCCTGGCCGATCAGCTCATCCGGGCGGGTGAGTTCGACTGCATCGTCGCCGGCGGTCAGGAGTCGATGTCGCAGGCGCCGCACCTGCTGCCCGGCAGCCGTTCGGGCTTCAAGTACGGATCGACCGAACTCGTCGACCACATGGCCTACGACGGACTGTTCGACCCCTTCACCGACCAGCCGATGGGCGCGCTGACCGAGCAGACCAACGACGTCATCACCTTCACCCGTGAGCAGCAGGACGAGTTCGCGGCGCAGTCGCACCAGCGCGCGGCCGCAGCGTGGAAGAACGGCGTCTTCGCCGACGAGGTCGTCCCGGTGAGCGTCCCGCAGCGCAAGGGCGACCCGCTCGAGGTCACCGAGGACGAGGGCATCCGCGCCGACACCACCGCCGAGTCGCTCGGACGGCTCCGTCCGGCGTTCCGCAAGGACGGCACCATCACCGCGGGCAACTCCTCGCAGATCTCCGACGGCGCCGCGGCCGTGATCGTCATGAGCAAGGAGAAGGCCACCGAGCTCGGGCTCACGTGGCTCGCGGAGATCGGCGCGCACGGCGTCGTCGCAGGTCCGGACTCGTCGCTGCAGGCGCAGCCGGCCAACGCGATCGTCAAGGCCTGCGGGCGCGCCGGGATCGACCCGGCCGACCTCGACCTGGTGGAGATCAACGAGGCGTTCGCGGCCGTCGGACTGGCCTCGACGCAGCAGCTCGGTCTCGACCCCGAGAAGGTGAACGTCAACGGCGGCGCCATCGCGATCGGCCACCCCATCGGCATCTCGGGTGCCCGCATCGTCCTGCACCTGGCGCTGGAGCTGCAGCGTCGGGGTGGCGGTACCGGCGCTGCCGCACTGTGCGGGGCCGGGGGACAGGGCGACGCCCTGATCATCACCGTTCCCGGTCGGTCCTGAGCGACACCGACACCTCTACTACTCGCGGTAGTAGCGGGTGACGTCGTAGGGCACAATGAACGCATGAGCTCCGTCCTGGAACCCCGCATCATCGCCCGCGTCTTCCGCGTCGTGGCCATCCTCGAGGCCATCACCTGGCTGGCGCTCCTCATCGCGATGTACTTCAAATGGGTCGAGGGCCACACCGAGGCCGTCGCCGTGCCCGGCATGGTCCACGGGATCGTGTTCGTGGTCTTCGTCGTCGTGTCGCTGGTGACCGCCCGGGTGCTGCGCTGGTCGGTCCCGACCACGGCGTGGGCGCTCTTCTCGAGCATCCCGCCGTTCGGCACGCTGGTGTTCGAGGTGTGGGCACAGCGCACCGGCCGTCTCGAGCGTGACGGCGACCGCAACCGTGTTGCCGAGGGCGCACCGTCCGTGTGACGGTGGGACCGTGATCGTCGCCTTCAGCCTCGCCCCGTCCGGTGGTCCCGCCGTGGCCGACGACGGCAGCATGAGTGCCGCCGTCGCCGAGGCGGTACGCGTGGTGCGTGAGTCCGGGGTGTCCCATCAGACGACCTCGATGTTCACATACCTCGAAGGCGAGTGGGACGAGGTGATGGCGGTGGTGAAAGCCGCCACCGACGCGGTCCTCGCCACGGCGCCGCGGGTGTCGCTGGTGCTCAAGGCCGACATCCGCCCCGGCCACGACGACCAGATGACGGCCAAGGTCCGCCGCGTCGACGAGCATCTCGCGTGAAGCGTCCGGCCTCGGGCCGGGCCCCCACCGCGGTACGCCGCGCCCGCCTGGCGGTGTCCACGGTGTTCTTCGTCAACGGTCTCCTGGCCGCGATGTGGGTCGCCCACATCCCGGTGATCTCCGACGCGACCGGCGTCGACCACGGGACCCTGGGCGGTCTCCTCCTGCTGCTCGGCGGCAGCGCGTTCGTCGGCATGCAGGTCTGCGGTCCCGTCATCGACCGGTACGGAACGCGCGGGGTGATCGTCGCCGCGGCGGTGACGCTGGCGTTCGCGACCCTCGGTCCCGTGGCGGCGACCTCGGCCTGGCAACTCGGTCTGGCGCTCGCGGTGTTCGGGTTCGCCAACGGTGCGATCGACGTCGCGATGAACGCCCACGCGGTGGTCGTCGAGCAGTTCTACGGACGCCCCGTGATGTCGTCCTTCCACGGGTTCTTCTCACTCGGGGGCCTCGTCGGATCCGCGGTGGTCGCGATCGGACTCGTGCTGGACATCCCGGTGGTGGCCACCGTCGCGGTGATCGCCGTGCTGTGCGTGTCCGCGATCGCCGGTGTCCGCCCCGCTCTCGACGCAGCGCGCGTGGGTGCGTCCGACGACGGCCCGGTGACGACCGTGCCCGACGCGGCGGGTGGCGCCGTGGGCACGCGGTTCCCCGCCGGGTCACGCGGGCGGATCCTGCTCATGGCGGCGGTCGCGTTCGCGCTGATGCTCGCCGAGGGCACGGCCTACGACTGGAGCGCGCTGCACACCACTGAGCGCTTCGGCGTCGGTGACGCGGTGGGCGCCGTGGCTTTCGGGGCGTTCAGCGCGACGATGCTCCTGGGACGGTTCCTCGCCGACACGGTCACCACCCGCCTCGGACCCGTCGCGGTGGTGCGCGGCGGCGCGGCGATCGCGGCGGCCGGCATGGCGCTGGTGATCGTCGCGCCCGCCCCGGCCGTCGGCATCGTCGGGTGGGCCGTCTTCGGGATCGGCGTGGCCGGCGGTGTCCCGCAACTCTTCACGGCCGCGGGCAACGTCACCGCGCAGCCCAGCGGGCGGATCATCTCGACGGTGGTGGGCTGCGGCTACCTCGGCATGCTCGCCGGGCCGGCGGTCGTCGGGTTCATCAGTCGAGCGACCACCCTGGGGACCGCGTTGTGGGTCGCGGTGGCGGCGATGGCGTTCGGGTCCGCGGCCGCCGGTGTGGTGCGGCGGAGGGGGTCCGCCGGTGACCGGGGCGATGGTGAGCAGTCGTCCATCCGTGCCAGACTGGACGCGTGAGCCGACCTCAGAACCGCGCGCAGGCAGGCGCGCTCGCCCGGGCCGCGGCCATGTCCGGTGCCGTGGACCTCTCGGGCCTCAAGGAACGAGCCGACGCCGAACGGAGCCGTGCCTCGGCGCCGCCCCGTCCGCCCGCGGGACCTCCCGGCGGCGGCGAGAACGCCGGTGGACCCGCTGCGGTGCCCGCGATCGTCGAGATCACCGAGGCCACCTTCGAGACCGAGGTGATCGCCCGGTCCGATCAGGTGCTGGTCCTCGTCGACTTGTGGGCCACCTGGTGCGGTCCGTGCAAGCAGCTCTCGCCCATCCTCGAGCGCCTCGCCGAGCAGGCCGACGGCAAGTGGATCCTCGCGACCGTCGACGTCGACGCGAACCCGCGGATCGCGCAGGCCTTCGGGGTGCAGTCCATCCCGACGGTCGTCGCCATCGCCGCCGGTCAGCCGGTCTCCGCCTTCCAGGGTGTGCAACCGGCGGAACAGATCTCGGGCTGGATCGACGACATCCTCGAGAAGGTCGGCGACCGGCTCACCGGTCTGCCCGCAGCGGCGGAGGACGCACCGGTGGAGGAACCGGGTGACCCGGAGATGGACGCCGCGGCCGGTCTGCTCGACGCAGGGGATTTCGACGGGGCGCTCGCGGCGTACCGCGCCCTCGCCGACCGCGACCCGTCGAACGTCGAGGCGGCCTCGGCGGCACGCAACATCGAGTTCGTGGTGCGGGCGCAGTCGCACGACCCGTCCGTCGTCGACACCACCGACCCCACCGACGTCGACGCGGCCCTCGCCGCGGCCGACGTGCTGCTGCTCAACCAGCAGCCGGACGCGGCGTTCGACCGGATCATCGCGACGATCCGCGCGACCTCCGGCGACGACCGCTCGCGGGCCCGGGAGCGGCTGCTGGCGCTGTTCGAGTTGTTCGACCCCGCCGAGACCTACGTCGTGTCCGCGCGCCGCAAGCTGGCCAGCGCCCTCTTCTGAGGCCGGTCAGCTCTCCGGGACGATCCACACGGCGCCGTTGGCCGGCAACGTCATCCGTGCCGAAGCGGGACGACCGTGCCAGGCGTCCTCGACGGCGGTGACCGCGCCGAGGTTCCCCTCGCCGGACCCGCTGTAGTGCGGTGAGTCGGTGTTGAGGACCTCGCGCCACACCCCGGCGACGGGGAGACCGACGCGGTAGTCGGTGCGGGTGGTGCCCGAGAAGTTGAACACCGCCGCCAGCACGCTGCCGTCGCTGCCGAACCGCAGGAAGCTGATGATGTTGCCGGCGGTGTCGTTCGCGTCGATCCACGAGTAGCCGTTCGGGGTGACGTCCTGGGTGAACAGCGCCGGCGTCGCGCGGTAGACGCGGTTGAGGTCGGCCACGAGGGACTCGATCCCCGCGTGCAGTTCTCCCTCCCACCCGGTCCGTTGATCCCAGTCCAGGCCGCGTTCCTCGGACCACTCCGCGGTCTGTCCGAAGTCCTGGCCCATGAACAGCAGCTGCTTGCCGGGGTGTGCCCACATGTACGCCAGGGCGACGCGGACGCCGGCCGCCTTCGTCCGGGAGTCCCCGGGCATCCGGGACCACAGGGTGCCCTTGCCGTGTACGACCTCGTCGTGGCTGATCGGCAGGATGAAGTTCTCGCTCCACGCGTACATCAGCGAGAACGTGATCTCGTGGTGGTGGTGGCTGCGATGGATCTGGTCGCGCCCGAGGTAGCCGAGCGTGTCGTGCATCCACCCCATGTTCCACTTCATGGTGAAGCCGAGTCCGCCGAGAGCGGTGTCCCGGGTGACGCCGGGCCATGACGTCGACTCCTCGGCCGCGGTGACCACGCCGGGGAAGAGCTTGTGGACGGTCGCGTTCATCTCCTGCAGGAACTGCACCGCCTCCAGGTTCTCCCTGCCCCCGTGGACGTTCGGTGTCCACCCGCCCTCGGGTCGGGAGTAGTCGAGGTAAAGCATCGATGCGACCGCGTCCACGCGCAGGCCGTCGATGTGGAACTCCTCGAACCAGTAGAGGGCGTTCGCCACGAGGAAGTTGCGGACCTCGTTGCGACCGAAGTCGAACACGTAGGTGCCCCAGTCGAGTTGCTCGCCGCGTCGGGGATCGGCGTGCTCGTAGAGCGGGGTGCCGTCGAAGCGTGCGAGCGCCCACTCGTCCTTCGGGAAGTGGGCGGGCACCCAGTCGACGATGACGCCGATGTCGCGGGAGTGGAGTGCGTCGACGAACGTGCGGAAGTCGTCGGGCGTGCCGAAGCGCGACGTCGGGGCGTAGTACGACGTCACCTGGTACCCCCAGGACCCACCGAACGGGTGCTCGGCGACCGGCAGCAGCTCGATGTGGGTGTACCCCATCTGCTCGACGTACTCGCCGAGCTCGGTCGCGAGCTGTCGGTAGTCGAGACCGGGACGCCACGAACCGAGGTGCACCTCGTAGACGCTCATCGGCTCCGCGGTGGGCACCGATGCAGCGCGACGGGTGATCCAGGCGTCGTCGCCCCAGGTGTGCGACGAGGCGTCGACGATGGACGCGGTGGCGGGCGGCACCTCGGTGCGCCGCGCCATGGGGTCGGCCTTCTCCCGGACGCCCCCGTCGCGGCCGGTGACGCGGAACTTGTACCGGGTGCCCTCACCGACGTCGGGGATGAAGAGCTCCCACACGCCGCTGGACCCCAGCGACCGCATGGGTGTGCCGCGCCCCGACCATCCGTCGAACGAGCCGGTCACCGTGACCCCGACGGCATCCGGGGCCCAGACGGAGAACGACGTCCCGGACACCATCCCGTCGGGGGTGTCGAAGGAGCGCAGGTGTGCGCCGAGGATGTCCCAGAGACGCTCGTGACGTCCCTCGGCGAACAGGTGCAGATCCAGCTCGCCCAGGGTCGGCAGGAACCGGTAGCCGTCGGCGACGAGGTGCTCGGTGGTGCCACCCGCGCCGTCGGGGTAGGAGACGCGATAGCGGTAGTCGACGAGATCCTCGATGTCGATCGCGGCGACGTAGAGGTCGTCGGACTGATGGCGCAGCGGGTGGTCCACACCGCCGATGACGGCGACCACGGCCGTCGCCCCGGGGCGGATGGTGCGCAGGACCGTCCCGCCGGCGACCGGGTGGGCACCGAGCACCGAGTGCGGGTCGTGATGTGTTCCGCTGCGCAGGAGATGCAGGTCGACCTCGCGCAGCGTGGGATCCGGCAGCGGCGCCGGGTCCGGGCGGGGTGCTGTGTCGGGCGGGGTCACGGGGTCGCCTCCTGGGACGGCAGTCGGTGGGCGAGGCGGGTCGCCGTCGCGCGGTCCACCGGCGGCAGCGCGACGATGTGGGCGACCGCGCGCCACGGCTCGAGGCGAACGTAGTTCGCCTGGCCCCAGTGGAAGTGCTCCCCGGTCACCTCGTCGATCCCCGAGAACCGGTCGTTCCAGTCCTGGCCGATCGACGGCATGTCGAGCCACACCGTGGACTCCTCGGCGCCGAACGGGTTGAGGTTCACCACGACCACCACCCGGTCACCCGTGACCGGGTCGACCTTGGAGTAGGCGATGATCGCGTCGTTCTCGACGTGGTGGAAGGTGATGCAGCGCAACTGTTGCAGCGCAGGGTGGCGGCGACGGATCTCGTTGAGCGAGGTGATCCACGGCTCCAGCGAGTCGCCCCGCGACGCCGCCGCCTTGTAGTCACGGGGCCGCAGCTCGTACTTCTCGGAGTCGAGGTACTCCTCGCTGCCCTCCCGCACCGGACGCGACTCGAAGAGCTCGTATCCGGAGTACACGCCCCAGGTGGGGGCCAGGGTGGCCGCGAGTGCCGCGCGCAGCGCGAACATGCCCGGCCCGCCGGTCTGCAGGCTCTCGTGCAGGATGTCGGGGGTGTTCACGAACAGGTTCGGACGCGCCTCGTCGGCGTGATCGGCGATCTCCCTGCCGAACTCGGTGAGCTCCCACTTGGCGGTGCGCCACGTGAAATACGTGTAGCTCTGGGTGAACCCGAGCTTGGCCAGACCGTAGAGACGCGCCGGCCGGGTGAACGCCTCGGAGAGGAACAGCACGTCGCGGTCGCGCTTCTTCACCTCGGCGATCAGCCACTCCCAGAAGTCCGGCGGCTTGGTGTGCGGGTTGTCGACCCGGAAGATCTTGACCCCCACCGACACCCAGTGCAGGACGACGCCGAGCACGGCGCGGTAGATCCCGGCGCGGTCGTTGTCGAAGTTGACCGGGTAGATGTCCTGGTACTTCTTCGGCGGGTTCTCCGCGTACGCGATGGAGCCGTCGGGCAGGACCGTGAACCACTCGGGGTGCTCGATCGCCCAGGGGTGGTCCGGCGCGCACTGCAGGGCGAGGTCGATCGCCACCTCCATGTCGAGTTCCCGTGCGCGCGAGAGGAACCAGCGGAAGTCCTCGAGGGTCCCCAGCTCGGGGTGGATCGCGTCGTGGCCACCCTCGTCCGAGCCGATCGCCCACGGTGAACCGGGATCGTCGGGCCCGGGGGTGAGCGTGTTGTTCGGTCCCTTGCGGTTGACCTTGCCGATCGGGTGGATGGGTGGCAGGTAGACCACGTCGAAGCCCATCTCCGCGATACGGGGGAGATCGGCGGCGGCGGTGAGGAAGGTGCCGTGGACCGGACGACCCTCGTCGTCCCACCCCCCGGTGGAGCGGGGGAACATCTCGTACCAGGACCCGAACAGCGCGCGGGCACGGTCCACCCACACCCGGTGGGACCGGCCCTTCGTGAGCAGCTCCCGGACGGGGTTGTCGGCGAGAACCGCCGCCACCTCGGGGGACAGCGCCGGACGGACGCGGATCGCGAGGTCCCGGTCGTCACGCAGCGAGGCCGCGGCGTCGTCGAGGAGTCGACGGTCGGAGGGCGGCACCCCCTCGGCGGCCCGGGTGAGCAGGCGGGCGCCGATCTCGAGGTCGTTGGCCAGCTCGTCGGCACCCTGTCCGGCGTCGAGCTTGGCGGTGACCGCGTGATGCCAGGTGGCGTACGGATCGCTCCACGCGTCGATGCGGAACGTCCAGTACCCGACCTCGGTGGGGACGAACCCCGCGTTCCAGGTGTCGGGTTCGTGCGCGCGCACCATCGGCGTCTCGATCGCCGACGCCCGGCCGGGCCCGTCGACGTGCAGGGTGGCGGCGACGGCGTCGTGGCCTTCGCGCCAGACCGTCGCGCTCACCGGGACGAACTCGCCGACAACGGCTTTCGCGGCGAACTGCCCGTTGGTGATCACCGGGGCGACGTCGTCGATGCCGATACGTCCGATCACGCGGTCGTCCACCTCTCTGCCGGGGGACGCGTGGGGCCACGCGTCGGGGGAGTCGTCTCAACCGTAGGGGATCGACGCGGTCGGTGGTGGCCGGTCAGACGCTGGACCGGTCCCCGAGCCGCGCGAGCGCGGCACGGACCTTCGCGGGGTCGGTGGTCTGCCAGTACGGCGGCAGGGATGCCCGCAGGAAGCCGCCGTAGCGGGCGGTCGCCAGACGGGGGTCGAGCACGGCGATCACCCCGCGGTCGGCGGTGCTGCGCAGCAGACGGCCCGTTCCCTGGGCCAGCAGCAGTGCGGCGTGGTGTGCGGCCACCGCGAGGAAGCCGTTGCCGCCCCGGGCCGCCACCGCACTCTGACGCGCGACGAGCAGCGGGTCGTCGGGACGCGGGAACGGGATGCGGTCGATGAGCACCAGCGACAGCGACGGGCCGGGCACGTCGACGCCCTGCCACAGCGACAGCGTCCCGAACAGGCAGGTCGCCTCGTCGTCGGCGAATCGTTGCACCAGCTGACCGGTCGGCGCGTCACCCTGGCACAGCACCGGCAGCGAGATCCGCTCGCGGACCGCCGCCGCAGCCTCCTTCGCACCCCGCGTCGACGAGAACAGGCCGAGCGTGCGGCCCCCGGCAGCCTCGATGAGGGCGACCATCTCGTCGAGAGTCGACGACGACATCCCCGCACGCCCCGGTGGGTCGAGGTGGGTGGCGATGTAGAGGATGCCGGCCTTCGCGTGGTCGAACGGGGAGCCCACGTCGAGGCCGGTCCACCGGACGGAGGCGCCGTCGGACGGAACCGGCTTGCCCGACGCCGTGAGGTCGGACAGGGCGTACACCGACTCGTCGGTCCCGGCGGGGCCGGAGGTGGGCGCCGTCGGCGGGACGGTCTCGGCGGCGCTGCGACCGGCGATGGGCAGACCCCAGGTCGCCGCGAGCGCGTCGAAGTTGCCGCCGATGGTGAGCGTGGCCGAGGTGAGGACGGCGGTGGCGTCGGCGAACAGCGAGGACCGCAGCAGGCCGCCGACCGACAGCGGCGCCACCCGCAGCACGCGGCGACGGTCGTCCTTGACGGCGTCCTCGTCGACCCAGACCACGTCCCGTCGTCGGGACTCGTCGGGCTCGTCGAACGCGCCCAGGATGCGCACGGCGGTGTCGTGGGCCTCGTCGAGCCCGGTGATGGCGGCCGACCGCGCGGCCGCGGCGGCGGAGTCGGTGCCGGACTGCGCCGGGCCGATCGCCGAGCGGGTCCGCCACAACCGGTCGCGGATCGCGGCGAACACCGCCGCCGCCCCGTCGGGCAGGCGGGTCCACCGTCCCGGGGAGGTCTCGTCGAGCAGTCGCGCGAGCAGTTCGCCCGCACCGGCGACGTCGTCGGCGAGTTCCTCGTCGACGAGCTTGCCGCAACGGCGGGCGAGCATCCCGAGCGTCGCCGGGGCCATCTCGGCCGTGGCCACCGAGGTGATCCGGTCGACGAGTTCGTGGGCCTCGTCGACGATGACCACGCTGTGCTCGGGCAGCACGTTGAACCCGCTGATGGCGTCGATCGCCAGCAAAGCGTGGTTGGTGACGACGACGTCGGCGTGCCCAGCGCGTCCGCGCGCCTTCTCGGCGAAGCAGTCGGCGCCGTAGGTGCAGGAACTCGCGCCGAGGCACTCCCGGGCGGAGACGCTGACCTGGCGCCACGACCGGTCGATGACCGCCGTCGGCAGGTCGTCGCGGTCGCCGGTCTCGGTGTCGCTCACCCACTCCCGCAGACGCACCACCTCACGGCCGACGCGCGAGGAGGTGAAGGGGTCGAACAGCTCACCCGTCTCCTCCTGCGCCTCCCCGGAGTGGATCTTGTTCAGACACACGTAGTTCGCGCGGCCCTTGAGGATCGCGAACACCGGTTCGCGGCCCAGGGGCTTCGTGAGCGCCTTCGCCAGGCGGGGGAGGTCGCGGTCGACGAGCTGTCGTTGCAGCGCGATCGTCGCCGTCGAGACCACCACCGTGGACCCCGAGTCGACGGCGTGGCGGAGCGCGGGGACGAGATAGGCCAGCGACTTGCCCGTGCCCGTGCCGGCCTGCACGGCGAGGTGCTCACCGGTGTCGATGGCGTTCGCCACGGCGGTGGCCATCGCGAGCTGACCGTCGCGGCGTGTCCCGCCCAGCGCGGACACCGCGTCGGCGAGGAGGTCGCCGACGCCGGGGATCGCGCTCACGGGAGGACGTACCGGGTGGGGATCGCGGGGTCGCCCGACGACAGGCCGAGTCCCTCCCACGGCAGGCTGACCAGGGCGTCGGCCAGGTGTGTGCGGCTGTCGGTCAGCGTGGGGAGACCCGCGACGGGCTCGCCGTCCCGGATGAGCGGGATCTGCAGCGGCGTGGTGGTCAGCCCGGGCACCGCGGGCACCTCCGCACCGGCCGCGTAGACGATCTCCTCGACGATGGTCCCGGTCGGTCGCGCCGACCGGACCGCCGACTTGGCGCCGCCCCGCGACTCCTTGTGACTGGCCCGCTTGGCCACCCCGATCCCGTCGACCTCGACGAGCTTGTAGACCATCCCGGCCGTCGGCGCGCCGCTCCCGGTCACGAGCTGGGTACCCACGCCGTAGGCGTCGACGGGTTCGGCGCGCAGGGCGGCGATGCCGTACTCGTCGAGGTCGCCGGAGACGACGATCCGCGTCCGGTCGGCGCCGAGGGAGTCGAGCTGGGCGCGGACCTGGCGGGCCAGGACGCCGAGGTCGCCGCTGTCGATGCGGACGCCACCGAGGTCGGTGCCCGCCACCTCGACGGCGGTCGCGACGCCGCGGGTGATGTCGTAGGTGTCCACGAGCAGCGTCGTCCCGACACCGAGCGCGTCGATCTGGGCGGCGAACGCTGCGGCCTCGTCGGGCCCGTCCGGCCCGGTGTGCAGGAGGGTGAACGAGTGGGCGCTGGTGCCGGCGCCGGGCACCCCGTAGCGCCGGGTGGCCTCCAGGTTGGACGTGCTGGACATGCCCGCGAGATATGCGGCGCGGGCGCAGGCGACCGCGGCCGACTCGTGCGTGCGGCGCGAGCCCATCTCGATGATCGGTCGTCCCGCCGCGGCAGTGACCATGCGTGCGCCCGCGGAGGCGATCGCGCTGTCGTGGTTGAGGATCGACAGGATCAGCGTCTCGAGGACCACGGCCTCGGCGAACGTCGCCCGGACGGTGAGGATCGGTGAGCCGGGGAAGAAGAGCTCACCCTCCCGGTAGCCGTCGATCGACCCGGTGAAGCGGTAGTCGCCGAGCCAGGTGAGGGTGTCGGGGTCGACCACGCCGCGCAGGGACGCGAGTTCGTCGATGCCGAAACGGAAGCCCGCGAGGGCCTCGACGAGACGCCCGGTGCCCGCGACGACGCCGTACCTGCGACCGTCGGGGAGTCGGCGGGCGAACACCTCGAACGTGCAGGGGCGTTGCGCCGAGCCGTCCCGGAGTGCGGCCGAGACCATCGTGAGCTCGTACCGGTCGGTGAACAGAGCCGTGTTCTCGATGCTCACCATCACCTACCCTTGTGGCCATGCGCGGACTGAGGCCGACCGCGGGCGCCCGCTCCGAGACGTCCCGACGGTCGCGCGGCGCCGTCGTCGTGGCCGACGGACGGCATGAGGCTACCCCGGGTGGGGCCGCTGTCGCCGACCCCGACACGGCTGACTCCGACACCTCCGACGACCGTCCCTGGATGACCATCGTCTGGGACGACCCGGTCAACCTCATGCGCTACGTCACCTACGTGTTCCAGAAGATCTTCGGCTACTCCGAGGCGAAGGCGGCGGAGCTGATGATGCAGGTGCACACCGAGGGCAAAGCCGTCGTCTCGAGCGGCGATCGCGACAAGGTGGAGATCGACGTACGGAAACTGCACGCGGCCGGTCTGTGGGCGACGATGCAGCGCGACGGCTGAGACGGTGCAGAACTGGAAGCGGCGTGGCCGCGGGGAGTCGTTGCGGATCACCAGTCGGGTGGACGCCCACGAGAGCGAACTGATCTCGTCGCTGGTGTCGTCGATGACCGAGCTCCTCGACGAGCGCGCGTCGACCGCCCCCGACGACGAGCTCGCCGCGATGACGGGCATCCCGGTGGGGCACTCGTCGGCACCGCAGGACGCCACGCTCGGACGGCTGCTCCCCGATTTCCACCGGCCCGACCAGGACCGCCACCTCGGGGCGGACGCCGTCACCGGCGACCTCAACGGTGCCCTGCGCAGCGTGCACGAACCGCACATCCTCGCCGCGAAGTCCCAGGCGCTGCACACGGTCCTCGAGACGCTCCCGTCCGGCGGCGGCGACATCTCGCTGACGCGGGTACAGGCCGAGCAGTGGTTGACGGCCGTCAACGACGTGCGTCTGGCCCTCGGGGCGATGCTGGGTGTCACCGAGTCAACCCCCGACCACCTCCCGCCCGACGACCCGCAGGCAGCCCACCTCGACGTCTATCACTGGTTGACCGTGGTGCAGGAACTGCTGGTGGTCGCGGTCATGGGCGCCTCGCGGTGACCACCGCCCGCGGGTCGATCACCGACGTCGTGGGCATCGCTGTCGGGCATGCGCAGCGCGTCGACCCCGACGTCGTCGTCGCGACCCCCGACGTCCCGGGATCGGGATGGGCCACCGGGGTGACCGTGGTGACGGTGCCGGAGGGGTCGGTGGCCGCGATCGACGTGCGCGGGGGCGGACCCGGGACGCGCGAGACCGACCTCCTCGACCCGTCGAACAGCGTGCAGACGGTGCACGCGATCGTCCTCACGGGCGGGAGCGCCTACGGACTCGCGGCCGCCGACGGGGTGATGCTCGCGCTGGAGGAGCGCGGTGTCGGACTGTCCATGGACGGCAGGGGAGGTGTGGTCCCGATCGTGCCCGCGGCGGTCGTCTTCGACCTCCCCGTGGGCTGGTGGCGAGATCGGCCTGACGCCGCGATGGGACGGGCGGCGCTGCTCGCGGCCGGTGGGGACGTCGCGCGGGGCTCGGTGGGCGCCGGCGCCGGGGCGCGGGCGGGGGTTCTCAAGGGGGGTGTCGGCACCGCGTCGACGACGGTCGATCTCGGTGACGGAGTCCATGTCACCGTCGGCGCGGTGATGGTTGCCAACCCGGTCGGTGACGTCGTCGACCCGCGCACCGGACTGCCGTGGGATGCAGCGCCGGACGAACTCCGGCTCCATGAACTCACGACACCGACAGCGACCGACATCGACGCACTGCGGGACCTGCGGTCGAAGGCGACGGTGCTGAACACGACGATCGGCGTCGTCGCCACCGACGCCCGACTCGATCCCGCGACCACCCGTCGGATCGCGATCGCGGCCCACGACGGTCTCGCGCACGCCATCCGTCCCGTGCACTCCCCGCTCGACGGCGACACGGTGTTCGCCGTCGCGACCGGTGCGGTGGAGTTGCCCGACGACCCCCGGGTGCCGTCGGGGATGTCGCCGACGGTCGGGGCGCTGGCGCGTCTGGGCGCCGCGGCCGCCGACGTCACCCGCCGCGCGATCGTCGACGCCGTGGTCAGCGCGACCGGCGTGGCCGACATCCCGGCCTACCGGGACGCCCTGCCGTCGGCGTTCGACGGCTGACAGCCCGGTCTCGCAGCGTCGGTATCCTCGGGTGACCCGACCCGAGGAGTGCGACGGACATGTTTCCCCCCGGATCGCCCCACGACGGGTCGATGACCACCCGTGGCGGCACGGCTGCCGTGCCGAGCGCCGCCGGCGGTGCGCAGCCGCGCCGGGTCCTGTGGATCCGATCGGCCGTCGTCATCGCGCTGGTGATCGGGGTGCTCTACCTCGTCGAGGCGTTCGACGCCGCGGCGGACAACCGCCTCGACGACGACGGCATCCACCCCCGTGACACCGACCGGTGGTGGGGGATCCTCACCTCGCCGTTCCTGCACGCCGGCTTCGACCACCTGACCTCGAATGCGGTCCCCGCCGCGGTCCTGGGTTTCCTGCTCCTTCTGGCCCGACGGTTCGTGATCACGACCCTTGTCGTGTGGGCCTTCTCCGGGATCGGTGTGTTCCTGTTCGGGCCGGCCACCTCCGTGACCATCGGGGCGTCGGGGATCATCTTCGGCTGGCTGGCGTTCCTGCTCGTCCGCGGACTGTTCAACCGCTCGCCGGCACAGATCGGGATCGGGGTGCTGCTGCTCCTCGTCTACGGCTCGGTCCTCTGGGGAGTGCTGCCCGGTCAGCCGCAGGTGTCCTGGCAGGCGCACCTGTTCGGCGCGGTCGGCGGCGTCGTCGCCGCATGGGCGCTGGCAGGGCGTGACCGCCGCCGCCGCGCCGCGGCCCCATCGCCGCTCGTCGAGCCCCGCCGGTGAGCGACGTCGACCCCCGCCACGACGCACCGATCGGCATCTTCGACTCCGGCGTCGGCGGTCTGACGGTCGCGCGTGCCATCGTCGACCAACTCCCCGACGAGGACATCGTCTACGTCGGGGACACTGCGAACGGGCCCTATGGACCGCTACGCATCCCCGAGGTCCGGCGGCACGCGCTTGCCGTCGGCGACGACCTCGCGGCACGGGACGTCAAGGTCATGGTCATCGCCTGCAACACCGCGTCGGCGGCATGTCTGCGGGACGCCCGCGAGCGCTATCCCGTCCCGGTTGTCGAGGTGATCCTGCCCGCGGTCCGCCGCGCCGTCGCCACCACGCGGACCGGACGGATCGGGGTGATCGGGACCGCGGCGACGATCGCGTCCCGCGCGTACGACGACGCGTTCGCCGCCGCGACGGGCGTCGAGCTGACCACGGTCGCCTGCCCGCGGTTCGTGGACTTCGTCGAGCGGGGCATCACCTCGGGTCGACAGATCCTCGGGCTCGCGCAGGGATACCTCGAGCCGTTGCAGCAGGCCCGCGTCGACACCGTCGTCCTGGGATGCACGCACTACCCGCTGCTGTCCGGCGTCATCCAGCTCGCCATGGGCGACGAGGTCACCCTGGTGTCCAGTGCCGAGGAGACGGCCAAGGACGTCCTGCGAGTCCTCACCGAGAACGACACGCTGCGACCGCACACCGGCCGACCCGCTCGGCGCGAGTTCACCGCCACCGGCGATCCGGCGTCCTTCGCCCGCCTGTCGGCGCGGTTCCTCGGACCCGCGGTGGGCGCCGTCCACCACGTCTGACCACACCTCGTCCGAGTGACGGCCCGGGGTTGATCGCTGTGGTGCGCGTCACGTGGCACAGTGAACGGCATGCGAGTGACCGTTCTGGGGAGCTCGGGCAGCGTGATCGGGCCCGAGAGTGCGGCATCGGGATATCTGCTGACGGTCGACGGCCACCAGCCGGTGGTCCTCGACTTCGGGCCGGGGGTCCTGGGGGCGTTGCAACGGGTCCACGACCCGAACGACGTCACCGTGATGCTGAGTCATCTGCACGCCGACCACTGCCTGGATCTGCCGGGCCTGCTCGTCTGGCGGCGATATCACCCGGTGCCCGCCTCGGTGCGTGTTCCCCTCTGGGGACCGCAGGGGACCGGTGCGCGCATCGGCGCCGCCTCGTCGGAGTACGCGGGTCAGATCGACGACATCACCGACACGTTCGACGTGCACCACTGGGCGGAGGGCGAGCCCGTCGAGCTCGGCCCCCTGACGGTGGTCCCCACGCGCGTCGCGCACCCGCCGGAGACGTACGGGATGCGCATCACCGACCCCGACGGGCGTGTCCTCGCGTTCAGCGGTGACACCGCCGAGTGCGACGCCGTGGTGGACCTCGCCCGGGACGCGGACGTCTTCCTGTGCGAGGCGTCGTGGACGCATGCTCCCGACGAGCGGCCCCCGGGCCTGCACCTGTCGGGCACCGAGGCCGGCCGTATCGCGACGAAGGCCGGGGTGTGGTCGCTGGTGCTCACCCACATCCCGCCGTGGACGTCCGTCGACGACGTCGTCGCCGAGGCGACCGCCGAGTTCGCCGGACCGATCGACGTGGCCCGTCCCGGACGGGTTTTCGACGTCTGACCGCGCTGCCGGTGATCCGACACCGCCCGCGTGCCGGGGATCGTTAGAGTTGGCCGCGTGAGCAGACGAGCAGACGGCCGCGCCGACGACGAGATGCGCCCCATCCGCATCACCCGGGGCTTCACCGACCACCCCGCCGGATCGGTTCTCGTCGAGTTCGGCAAGACGCGCGTGATGTGCACGGCCAGCGTCGAGGAAGGTGTCCCGCGCTGGCGGCGCGGCTCCGGTCTCGGGTGGCTGACCGCCGAGTACGCGATGCTCCCCGCCGCCACCCACTCCCGGTCGCAGCGCGAGTCGGTCAAGGGCAAGGTCGGCGGCCGGACGCAGGAGATCAGTCGCCTCATCGGTCGATCGCTGCGCGCCTGCATCGACCTGGCGGCGTTGGGGGAGAACACGATCGCTCTCGACTGTGACGTCCTGCAGGCCGACGGGGGCACCCGTACCGCGGCGATCACCGGCGCCTACGTCGCCCTCGTCGACGCCGTCGCGCTGCTGAACGAGCGCAACCTCCTCGCCGACCCCCAGCCCATCTCCTGCGCCATCGCCGCGGTGAGCGTCGGTGTGGTGGACGGCCGCGTGCGTCTCGACCTCCCCTACGAGGAGGACTCCCGCGCAGAGGTCGACATGAACGTCGTCACCACCGACGCGGGGACCCTCGTGGAGATCCAGGGCACCGGTGAGGGGGCCACCTTCTCGCGGGCGACCCTGGACAAGATGCTCGACATGGCCGCTCTGGGCACCGACCGCCTCTTCGACGCGCAGCGCGAGGCGCTCGGTGCGCCGTTGCCGACCGCCCCCGGCGTGTGACCACCCCCGCCGCGACCACCCTGCTCGTCGCGAGCCGCAACGCGAAGAAGCTGACCGAGCTGCGCCGTCTCGTCGCGTCCGAGGGCATCTCGGGTGTGCACATCGTCGGGCTCGACGAGGTCCCGCCGTTCCCGGAGACGCCGGAGACGGGTGCGACGTTCGAGGAGAACGCCCTCGTCAAGGCCGTCGACGGCTGCGCCGCCACGGGTTTCGCGTGTCTCGCCGACGACTCCGGTCTCGAGGTCGACGCCCTGCGGGGCATGCCCGGAGTGCTCAGCGCGCGCTGGGCGGGACGTCACGGCGACGACGAGGCCAACCTGCGACTGCTGCTCGGCCAGATGTCCGATGTGCCCGCCGAGCGGCGCGGCGCGGCGTTCGTCTCCGCCTGTGCGCTCGTCACGCCTGCAGGCGGACAGCATGTGGTGCGTGGGGAGTGGCGCGGGCGGATCGTCGACGGTCCTCTGGGCGACAACGGTTTCGGGTACGACCCGATCTTCGTCCCCGACGACGACGAGCTGTCCGGCGGATCGGTCGCCGGGCGTACCGCGGCCCAGCTCTCACCCGCCGAGAAGGACGCTCTCAGCCATCGCTCCCGGGCGCTCGTCCATCTGCTCCCGGTTCTGCGCGAGCTGGGTGCGGGGTCCTGACGACCGCCTCCACGCGACTGCATCGGTCAGACGCGACCGCATCGGACAGACGCGACCGGTGTGACGGTCGCGCGACGCAGAACCGGTCGCGGGAACCGGGTCACACGTCGAACTGGGCGCGGACCTCGCGGGTGCGGATGTGCTCGACATAGAACGACAGGAACGGGATCGTGCCCGCGATGAGGGTGACGACGGTCTTCCCGATCGGCCACCGCACGCGGATCGACAGGTCGATCGCCATGATCAGGTACACGAAGTACACCCAGCCGTGAACGATCGGGACGAAGTCCAGTGAGTCGACGCCGAACCCGTACTTGAGGATCAGCTCGACCACGAGCAGCAGCAGCCACAGACCGGTCACCCAGGCCAGCACCCGATAGCGCAGCAGCGCGCCACGGATCTTCGTCGCCGCAGCCGGTGTGGCGGCCACGGGAGCTTGCTTCGTCGTGGGGTCGGGGCTCGTCACGTGTTCTCCTGCATCGCTGGTGCGCCGACGGTCATGCGTGGTCCCGTCGGGCGAGTTCGGACAGATACCGGTTGTACTCGGCGTGGGCGCGGTCCTCCGGGGTGGCGTCGTCGTCGAGGGTGATGGTCACCGGGGTCGAGGCCGGCCGCTGGGGGAGGACGTCGGCCGGGACCTCGATCGCACCGTGCGCGCGTGGATCCATCTTCGCCACCTCGTCGGGGTCGCTCTCGAGGACGACGAACCGGCGGTAGGCGTAGACGACGAAGGCGGCGAACGCGGGCCACTGCAGCGCATAGCCCAGGTTCTGCCCGGTCCCCGACGTCGACTCGAAGCGGGTCCACTGCCACCACGCCAGACCGAGACACACCAGGAACGCCACGATCACCAGCACGATGAGTGCGGGTCGGTGGCGTCGGCGAGCTGCGGTGGTCACGCGACGACGGTACCGCGCACCGAGTCCGGGCTGGTCAACCGAGTAAGGTGGCGCTGCACACGCGCGAGTGGCGGAACTGGCAGACGCGCTGGATTTAGGTTCCAGTGGGGCAACCCGTGGGAGTTCGAGTCTCCTCTTGCGCACCCGTTCTCACTGCATGCACCGAGGACGCCACCACACTTGTGGCGCGTCCCAACGACGACGCGAGCATGCACCCGCTCGCGCACCCCCGTGTCAGGCTCGCGGCACCTGCCGCATCGGCGGCGTGAGGCGCGAGATCAGGGGGAGTCGGTGTCAGCCATCGAGGTCGAGGTCGCCATCGTGGGTGCCGGGCTGTCCGGCATCGGGGCGGCGCACCATGCGCGTCAGGCCGTCGGCGACAGCCTCGTGGTGCTCGAGGCCCGGGACCGCATCGGCGGCACGTGGGATCTCTTCCGGTACCCGGGTGTGCGGTGCGACTCGGACATGCAGAGCCTCAGCTACCGCCACAACCGCTGGACCGACTCCGATTCGATCGTGTCGGGTGCTCGGATCCGTGACTACATCGAGGCGACCGCTCGGCGCGACGGGACCCTCGACAACATCCGGTTCGGGCACCGCGTGACCGACGCGGACTTCGACACCGCGACAGCGCGGTGGACGGTGCGGGCGAGCGTCGACGGTCAGGACGACCCGGTGGTCGTCCGGGCGCGCTTCCTCTACCTGTGCACGGGCTACTACGACTACGACCGGGGTCACCAGCCCCTCATCCCCGGACTCGAGGACTTCGACGGGCCGGTGGTGCACCCCCAGCACTGGCCCGCCGACCTCGACCACTCGGGGCGACGCGTCGTCGTCGTCGGCAGCGGCGCCACCGCGATCACGCTGGTCCCGGCGCTGGCGCGGACTGCCGGCCACGTCACGATGCTGCAGCGGTCGCCGACCTACGTGATGTCGTTCCCCAGCCGGGACAGTGCCGACGAGCGACTCGCGCGGCTCATCGGACGGCGCGCCGCCTCCGCGATCACCCGCGCCAAGAACGTCGCCATCGACACCGCGCTGTATCAGGCGTGCCGACGGTGGCCGGACCGCATGCGCGGCGTCATCCGGTCGGAGAACGCCGCACAACTGCCTGACGACTTCGACCTCGACCGGCACTTCACGCCCAGGTACGACCCCTGGGACCAGCGGATGTGTCTCGCGCCCGACGGCGACCTGTTCCGGGTCCTGTCGGACGGATCGGCCTCCATCGTCACCGACACCATCGACCACGTCCGAGCCGACGGGATCGTGACGTCGGCCGGCGAGGTGGTGCCCGCCGACATCGTCGTCACCGCCACCGGCCTGCAGATGCTGGCCTTCGGACGCGTGCGCCTCTCAGTGGACGGCATCGACAAGCCCGTGTCGGACACGCTTTCCTACAAGGGCATGATGCTCAGCGGCCTGCCCAACCTGGTCTTCACCATCGGCTACACCAATGCGTCGTGGACCCTCAAGGCCGACCTGGTGGGGGAACACTTCCGTCGACTGGTGCGCCACATGCGGCGACACGGCCACGACACCTTCGTGCCCGTCGCACCGGCGGACGTCCGCACCGAGCCTCTGCTCGACTGCGAGGCGAACTACATCGTGCGGTCCATCGACACCTTCCCGCGAGCGGGCGGCCGACGACCCTGGCAGCTGGGGATGAACTACTACCACGACGCGCTCATCCTGCGCCGGGGTCGCGTGCTCGACCCCGCACTGCGGTTCGGTTCGGTGGGCGGGGGACGCGAGCGCGCGTCGGTGGCGGTCGGGACGTCCGGGGCCGTCTCCTAAGCTGAGGCGATGAGCAGCGAGGCCCGTCGCATCGACATCGCCCTGCCGGAGCTGCGGTTGTCCGCGCTCACCTGGGGTCCCGACACCGGCACGCTCGCGGTGCTGCTCCACGGATACCCCGACTCGGCCTACACGTGGCGACACCTCGGGCCTGCGCTCGCGGACCGGGGCTTCCGCGTGGTCGCGCCGTTCACCCGCGGATACGCCCCCAGCGAGATCCCCGCCGACGGCGACTACCACGTCGGCGCGCTCATGCACGACGCGGTCGGTGTGCACCACGTACTCGTCGGTGACGAGTCCGCGGTGCTCGTGGGCCACGACTGGGGTGCGGTGACGGCGAACGGCATCGCCGCGTGGCCGAAGTCCCCGTTCGCACGGGTGGTCTCGATGGCCGTGCCGCCGGTGCCCGCGATGACGCGGTCCGTCGCCCCGCCTGCGGAGACCGTCCGCATGCTCGCCCGCCAGGCGCGGATGAGCTGGTACATGGCGTTCAACCAGATGCCCCGTGTCTCGGAGGCATCCCTCGACCGCCTCATCCCGCGCCTGTGGCGCGACTGGTCGCCCGGACACGATCCCAGCGGGGACCTACCGCATGTCTTCGACTCGCTGCCCGACGCCGAGCACCGTCGCGCCGCCCTGGGCTACTACCGAGCGCAGGTGCGTCCGCGACGTCCGCAGGCGCGGTACCGGGAACTGCAGGACTTCTGGCTGAAGAGGCCGCTCGCACCGATGCTCTACCTCCACGGCGCGGACGACGGATGCATGCAGGTGGGGTACACCGCGGCCGTCGACGATGTCCTGCCGGACGGCAGTGCTGTCGAGATCGTCTCCGACGCAGGACATTTCCTGCAGGTGGAACGGCCCGCCGAGGTCAACCGGTTGGTGCTCGACTTCCTCGGCGGGCCCTGACGCACCCCTCGTGGCGGGTCGTCAGTCGACCTGCATCTCGCCCATCGGTCCCCAGCCGTCG
Source organism: Williamsia deligens (assembly GCF_024171765.1). Lineage (GTDB taxonomy): Bacteria > Actinomycetota > Actinomycetes > Mycobacteriales > Mycobacteriaceae > Williamsia_A > Williamsia_A deligens. The sequence goes on along the minus strand of NZ_JAMTCI010000002.1, from coordinate 600,848 downwards.
GCGCCGATCTTCTCGCTGATGATCGTCGGCGTGTGGGCGAGGTACTGCGGGAGCTCGTCGACGGCTTTCCTGAAGTGGTCGCTGGTGACGTGCGCCTCGGCGGCGTCGTCGGCGAAGCCCTCGGTCAGCACGTACTCGTTCGGGTCGTCGAGACCGCGCGACCAGTCGAAGAACAGGTTCCCCTCCTCGCCGCGGGTGCTCGCGGTGAAGTCGGCGACCAGCTCCGGCCAGGCGTCGGCGTGCTCGGGCTTCACGGGGAACCGGACGACGATGAAGATCACGGGGACGGCTCCTGCCGGACGGGGCGGGACGGCGCTCAGGCCGCCCGCCGGAGGACGTACGAACACCACCGAGGTGGGCGCCCGACGGCACCCACCTCGACGGGTCACTTCGTGTAGAGCTTCTCGATCTCGTCGCCGTGCGCCTCGTGGATCACGTTGCGCTTGAGCTTCATCGTCGGCGTGATCTCACCGGACTCGATGGTGAAATCGGAGTCGAGGACGGTGAACTTCTTGATCTGCTCGGCCTTCGACACCCTCGTGTTGGCCTGCTTGACCGCCTCGTCGAACTCGGCGCGCAGGTCTTCGTTGGTCGCGAGCTCCGAGATGGGGGTGTCGGCGGGCAGCGAGTGCCGGTCGAGCCACCCGGGGACCGACTCCGCGTCGATCGTGATGAGCGCGGCGATGAACGGCTTGTTGTCGCCGACCACGAGGCACTGGCTGACCATCGGATGGGCGCGGATCGCGTCCTCCAGCGGGGCGGGGGAGACGTTCTTGCCACCGGCGGTGACGATGAGTTCCTTCTTGCGCCCGGTGATCCGCAGGAAGTCGTCCTCGAGGGTGCCGATGTCGCCGGTGCGGAACCACTCGCCGTCGAACGTGTCGCGGGTGGCCTCCTCGTTGTGCCAGTAGCCGGAGAAGACCATCGGACCCTTGAGCAGGATCTCCCCGTCGTCGGCGATCTTCACCGCACCGCCGGCGACCGGACGACCGACGGTGCCGATGCGCTGCGCCCCGGGGGCGTTGACGGTGACGGCCGCGGTGGTCTCGGTGAGTCCGTAGCCCTCGTAGACCGGGACGCCGATGCCGCGGAAGAAGTGGCCCAGCCGCTCACCGAGCGGGGCGCCACCGGAGATCGCGTCCTCGCACTGTCCGCCGAGCGCAGCGCGCAGCTTCGAGTAGACGAGCTTGTCGAACACGGTGTGCTTGGCCTTGAGTGCGAGACCGGGCGAGCCCTTCTCGAGGGCCTTCGAGTACTCGATCGCGGTGTCGGCCGCGCGGTCGAAGATCTTGCCCTTGCCGCCGTCGTAGGCCTTCTGCTTGGCGCTGTTGTAGACCTTCTCAAACACGCGCGGCACCGACAGGATGTAGCTGGGCTGGAACTTCTCGAAGTCGGTCAACAGGTTCGCGATGTCGTTCGTGTGGCCGAGCACGACGCCGCTCTCGATCGCACCCACGGCCACCATCCGCGCGAACACGTGCGCCAGCGGGAGGAACAGCAGGGTCGAGCGGCCCTCGGCCATGACGTGGCCCAGCGTCTTGCGGACGCTGTGGCACTCGCCCAGGAAGTTGGCGTGCGTCAGGGCGACGCCCTTGGGGTTGCCGGTGGTGCCGGAGGTGTAGATCAGCGTCGCCATGTCCGAGGCGTGCATGCCCGCGCGGCGGCGATCGAGCTCGGCGTCGTCGACCGAGGCGCCGCGGGCACCGAGGACACCCAGGATGTCGTCGTCGATGACGAGGGTCTCGCGCAGCCCGGCGGCGTCGACGACGGCCTTGTGCTGCTCGTGCTGCTTCGTCGACTCGACGAGCAGGACCGTCGTGCCGGAGTCGGTGAGGATGTACTTCACCTGGTCGGACGCGGAGGTCTCGTAGATCGCGACCGTGGCACCGCCCGCGCGCCAGATGGCGTAGTCGAGCACTGTCCACTCGTAGCGGGTGGAGGACAGGATGGCGACGCGGTCGCCGGCCTCGACGCCGGAGGCGATGAGGCCCTTGGCGGTGGCATCGACCTGATCGGCGAACTCCCGCGCGGTGACGTCGGTCCACACACCGTCCACGCGGCGGCGGAAGAGCTTCATCGACCCGCGCTCGTCGCGCAGTCGGATCGGGCAGTCGACGATGATCGTGTCGTCGTCCACGACGATCTCGTGGGGACTGGTCGCTGCTGCGGTCACTGGGGGAGCCTCCGATCGATGGATGCCGTCCGCCGGAGAAACGGCCAATCCGGTCGCGACGACAGTGTGATCCAGATTACCCGGAGGCGGGGCTGCGACGACCGTAGCAACAGCGGATGAAACGTATCGGTCCGGGTGTGTCATCGACAGGCCGTGTCGCGGTGTCATGGATGTCACCGTCGGGGCACTCTCGCGGATACGTCCGGGCGCCCGGTCGGCGTCTAGAGTGCTACGGGCAGGTCGGACACGCTCACCGGGGGACGCGGGCAACGGTTCGACACGATCGAATCGACGGCCGTCAGGGCCGAGAACAGCGGAGTGAGACGTGGACGGCAGTGGTTCAGGCAGTGGCGACGAGAACACCTCGGGCGGTGACTCGCACGGATCCGGTGCCCCCGACACCGGGGTGACGTTCGCCGACCTCGACATCGCGTTCCCGGTTCTGCGGGCGCTCGAGGACGTCGGGTACGAGAGCCCGTCGCCGATCCAGGCCGAGACCATCCCGCCTCTCATGCAGGGTCGCGACGTGGTCGGTCTCGCGCAGACGGGCACCGGCAAGACCGCAGCCTTCGCGATCCCGGTGCTGTCGCGGATCAGCACCGACGGCAAGGCCCCGCGTGCGCTCGTCCTCGCGCCGACCCGTGAGCTCGCCCTGCAGGTGTCCGAGGCGTTCGGCAAGTACGCATCCCACCTGCCCGACGTGCGCGTCCTCCCGATCTACGGCGGCCAGTCCTACACGGTGCAGCTCTCGGGCCTGCGGCGTGGCGCCCAGATCGTCGTCGGCACACCGGGTCGCGTCATCGACCACCTCGACAAGGGCACGCTCGACCTGTCGCAGCTGGAGTTCCTGGTCCTCGACGAGGCCGACGAGATGCTGACGATGGGGTTCGCCGAGGACGTCGAGCGGATCCTGTCCGACACCCCCGACTCGAAGCAGGTCGCGCTGTTCAGCGCGACCATGCCCAGCTCCATCCGACGCCTGGCGCAGAAGTACCTGAAGCAGCCGGTCGAGATCACCGTCAAGTCCAAGACCGCGACGGCGCAGAACATCACGCAGCGCTACCTGCAGGTCTCGCACCAGCGCAAGCTCGACGCGTTGACGCGGGTGCTGGAGGTCGAGCAGTTCGACGCGATGATCGTGTTCGTCCGCACCAAGTCGGCGACGGAGGAACTGGCCGAGAAGCTGCGAGCGCGCGGGTTCTCCGCCGTCGCCATCAACGGTGACATCGCGCAGGCGCAACGCGAGCGCACCATCAGCGCCCTGAAGAAGGGTTCGGTCGACATCCTCGTCGCCACCGACGTCGCGGCGCGCGGCCTCGACGTGGACCGGATCAGTCACGTCGTGAACTACGACATCCCGCACGACACCGAGTCCTACGTCCACCGGATCGGCCGGACCGGACGCGCGGGACGGTCCGGCAACGCCCTGCTGTTCGTCTCGCCCCGGGAGCGGCACATGCTCCGGTCCATCGAGCGGGCGACCCGCCAGCCCCTCACCGAGATCAGCCTGCCCAGCGTCGACGACGTCAACGCGCAGCGCGTCGCCAAGTTCGGGGAGTCGATCACCGAGAACCTCGCGTCGGACAACCTCGACACCTTCCGCAAGCTGGTCGAGGACTACGCCCGTGACAACGACGTGGCGATGGCCGACATAGCGGCGGCACTGGCGCTCGAGACCCGCGACGGCGGTTTCTTCCTCACCCCCGACCCGCCCGCCGGGGAGCGCCCGCAGCGCGGCGATCGGCCGGAGCGCCCCCGCCGGGAGGGACAGCCTCGCTTCGCGACCTACCGGATCGCAGTCGGCCGGCGTGATCGCGTGACACCAGGCGCGATCGTCGGTGCCATCGCGAACGAGGGCGGCCTGACGCGCGCGGACTTCGGCAACATCAGCATCCGCGACGACTACAGCCTCGTGGAACTGCCCGACGACCTCGCCCGCGACACCCTCGAGACCCTGCGGCGGACGCGGATCTCGAACAAGCCCATCAACATCGGCCCCGACCAGGGTCCGCCGAGGCAGCGGTCGTCGGGTCGCGGCGGTCGGTTCGACGGCCCCGGGCGGCGCGGCGCCCCCAAGGTCGCCGGTCGCGGCGCGAAGCGCTGATCCGGGTTCGCACGCCTCGGCGACACCCGTCGCGGATCACGGCGCCGTAACACGCGGCACGCGTGGGACGACTCCCTGGTGAGAGGTGGCGTCTCGGACGCCATGACAATCGCTATACGAGGACCGGTGGACCACATGACCGTGGTGGATCGCATCTCGGCGGCCGAGGCCGTCGAACACACCCACGAGGGACACGCCGTGGTCCTCGACACCCGCCCGCAGGTGGCGCGGCACCAGGGATCGCTCCCCGGTGCGGTGGTGGTGGAGCCGTCGGACCTCGAGGACGCCCTCGCCCCGACCTCGCCACGACGGATGTCGTGCGTGGCCGACCTCGACACCGAGATCGCCGTGGTGTCGGTGCGCGCCCAGGCGCGCCGTGTCGCCGAACGCATCGCCGAACTCGGTTACACCAACGTCCGATGGGTCGACGGCGGGTATCCGGAGTTCCGGTCGGCGCTGCTCGCCTGAGGACGCCGGTCCCGCGCCCCGGACGCTCCCGACGCCTCGTCGTGTCGTGGTCCGTGCATTGCGTCCGACAACCGTTCACCAGGTAGCGTTCTACCTGCTCGGGTGGAGTGTCGACCTGAGCTCGACCTCGAGGGAGAACGTCGACCTCGACGCAGGAGTGGCGCGGGCGAAGAGGACCTGATGACCGAAGCGATGTCCGGGGACGACCGACGGGGCCGAGTGCTCCGTCTGTTGCAGTTCCTGCACGAGCTCGTCGCGGCCCGGTCCACCGTGGTCCGCGACGTCGGTGACCATCCGTCGGTCCTCTGGCTCGGCGACGAGTGGAACCTCCCGGTGAAGTCCGGCGCCGCCCCCGGCGGCGTGGTCGTCGAGGTGCGGTCCACCGGCCCGACCGCCGATGCCTACGCCCAGGCCGCAGCGATGCTCGACGACCTCGCGGAGCGGCCCGAATCTCTCGAGATCGTCCTCGCGCAGGGTCTGCTGACCGTGACCGACCCCTCCGAACCCGACACCGAACCGACCCTCGACGAGCACCTCATCACCCAGGCCGTGGTGGCCGAGCACGACCACACCGCGGGTGTCGTGACGGTCCGGCTCGCCGGCGACTCGGTGCCCCGACTGCACGACGGCCACCTCCTGACCGGACTCGACGGTTTCGACCTCGGTCGGTCCGCCGCGATCGCCGACCGCCTGGCCACGGTCGCGTCGGCGGTGGCGCCGGGCGTCGACGAGATCCTGGCGTCGTGGCGGTCCACGGTGGCCGGTGACGCCGAGGGTGTCTCGGTGTCCCCGCGGCCGGCGCTCGTCCTGCGGGACCGCGGTTCGAGTGCTGTCCTCGCCTACTACGAGACGATGATGGCGTCCCTGCGGGACTCCTCCGCCGACATCCCGATCGGCCTCGCCCAGCTGGTGGAGCCGATCGAGGCACCCGAACGGCTCGAGCGACTCGCCGCGAGCGGCGCGATGTCGGCCGGTGAGCTCGTCGAGGACGCGCTGTACCCACTGCCGTCGAACGTCGAACAGCGCGACATCCTCGCGCAGCTCGGCGTCGACTCCGGCGTCGTCGTCGAGGGTCCCCCGGGGACGGGCAAGACCCACACCATCGCCAACCTGATGTCGGCGTTGCTGGCGAAGGGCCAGCGGGTGCTCGTCGTCAGCGAGAAGGCGCAGGCCCTGCAGGTCCTCCGTGACAAGCTGCCGCCCGAGCTGCGTGAGCTGGCGGTCGCCATCACCGACGTGACCAAGGACGGGTCCGCCTCCCTGGCGGAGAGCGTCTCGGCGATCGCCGCGCGCAAGGGCTCCTTCCAGTCGCGAGTCGCCACCTCGGAGATCAAGAACCTGCGCTCCAAGCGCGATCAGGCCCGCGCGAAGCGTGAGCAGACACTGCGGGAGATCTGGCAGCTGCGCGAGTCCGAGACCGAGAAGCACGAGTGGGTGGCCCCCGGCTACAGCGGCACCGCGGCGCAGATCGTGCGGGCGTGCCAGGCCGTCGAGGACCGCTTCGACTGGCTGCCGGGACCGCTCGACTCGGTCCTGCCCCCACTCGACACCGACGAGATGTCGCGGCTGCTGACCCTGCTGCGCGAGCGCGACGACACGTGGGCGCAGCGGTTGGGGCAGAACCTCCCGGACCTCGAGAACCATCTGCCGGACTCGGTCGACCTCGACGCGATCTGCGCGCGACTCCGCGCTCAACCGCACGAGAAGATGACCGGCAACGGCTCCCTGCTCGCCATCCTGGCCGATGTCGACAGCGCCCGCCTGTCGGCCATCAAGGAGCGGTGCGATCGCCTGGCCGCCGCTGTGCGCGAGGTGCGCACCTTCGACGCGCCGATGCAGGAGATGACCGAGCGCCTGTTGTCGGGATCGGCTGCCTACCTGTGGAACCGGGTCACCCAGATCTCTGCCGTGATCGACGAGGCGACCCGACGTGACGCCGAGATCGGTACCCACGACGTCGTCGTCGAGCCCGTCGTCCCCGGTGCCGCGGCCGTGTTCGACGAGGCCGCGCAGTACCTGCGCTCCGGCGGCGTGTGGCGCTCGCGCTTCCGCAAATCGCCTCAGCAGCGGGCCGTGGAGGCGTTGGGCGTGACCGCGACGGTCGACGGCCGCCCGGCCACCGACGCCGCGTCGGTCCAGATGGTCGCCGATCACCTCGGCGTCCTGGAGAACGTCGCCACCGTGCAGGCGGTGCTCGCCGATGTCGAGGTCTCCGTGGACACCTCGGGGTCGCGGTCGGCGCAACTGGGTCGACTCGTGTCGCTCGACTCCCAGCTGGGCTGGATCTCCGAGCTGCTCACCGGACGGGATGCCCTCATCCGACAGCTGGAGGCGATCAGTCCGGGTGGCCCGCGCCCCAAGGGGATCGACGAGGTCGAGGAGGTCGCGCGTCAGACCGGTGCGATCGCGGCGACCAACGACGGTGTCCTCGCGCGCCGCGAACTCGAGGAGTGCGCGCGCAGCCTCGCCGCCGAGACCGACCAGGGGCCGTCGGTCGAGGGTGACGCGCTCATCGCCGCGCTGACCGCCGGTGACATCGATGCCATCAAGGACGCGCGGCGGGCGTTCACGACCGCCCGAGCGGAACGCGACCGGCAGGGCGCGTTGGACCTGCTCGAGTTGCGGCTCAAGCAGAAGGCGCCCGAGCTGCACCGGGTGTTGACCGAGACCGCCGACGACCCGGCGTGGGATGCGCGGCTGCGCGACCTCGGCGACGCGTGGTCGTGGCGGCGCGCGTACGCATGGGCACAGGACCGCAGCGATCCCGACCGGGAGGCGCGCCTGGCCGCCGACCTCGACGCGGTCGAGGCCGACATCGCCCACTTCACCGCGGGACTCGCCGCCGCCGCCGCGTGGCGAGAGTGCCTGGAGCAGATGACGGTCACCCAGGTGCAGGCGCTGCAGTCCTACCGGGACCACATCACCAACCTGGGCAAGGGATCCGGCAAGCACGCCGAGCGGTTCCGCACCGCGGCGCGGTCGGCGATGACGCAGGCGCAGGGCGCCGTGCCCGCGTGGATCATGCCGATCTCCCAGGTGTTGTCGTCGATCGCCCCCGAGCAGAACTCGTTCGACGTCGTCATCGTCGACGAGGCGTCCCAGGCCGACATCACCAGCCTGTTCCTGCTGTGGCTCGCCCCGCGCGTCATCGTCGTCGGTGACGACCGGCAGTGTGCCCCCGGCGGTTTCGCGGGAGCCGGGCTCGACGACGTCTTCACCAAACTCGACTCCTACCTGCACGACGTGCCGCAGTACATGCGGGACAGCCTCACCCCGCGGTCGAGTCTGTTCTCCATGCTGCGCACCCGGTTCGGTCACGTCGTGCGGCTGCGGGAGCACTTCCGGTCGATGCCCGAGATCATCGAGTACTCGTCGCGCCAGTTCTACCCGGATTCGCCGTTGGTCCCCGTGCGCCAGTTCGGCGCGGACCGCCTCCCGCCGTTGCGATCGGTGTACGTGTCCGACGCCGTGGCGACCGGTGACGGCTCGGCGCTGACCAATCTCGACGAGGCCGATGCGCTGGTGGCGCAGGTGGTCGAGTGCATCGGCGACGAGCGGTACGACGGTCTCACGTTCGGTGTCGTGGTCCTGCAGGGCCAGCGCCAGGTCGACGTCATCACCCAGAAGCTGCGGTCGGCGATCAGCGTGCAGGAGTGGCACGACCGTCTCCTCCGGGTCGGCACCCCACCGGACTTCCAGGGCGACGAACGCCACGTCGTGTTCCTGTCGATGGTGGTCTCCACCGACCGCAACCCGGTCTCGTTGACCCGCAGCGAATCCCAGCGACGCTTCAACGTGGCCGCGTCGCGTGCCATGGAGCAGCTGTGGCTGTTCCACTCGGTGACGTCGGACGACCTGCGCGGCAACGACCTCCGCTACTCGCTGCTCACCTACCTCGAGCGCACGCAGAAGGCCCTCGTCGATCCGATGCCGGCCGACGTGGGGATCGACGAGCGGCGGGAACCGTTCGAGAGTCTCTTCGAGCAGCGCATCTTCTGCGATGTCCGCGACCGCGGGTACCACGTCAACCCCAAGGTGTCGGTGAACAACCGCGTCATCGACCTCGTGGTGACCGGGTCCGACGGCCGGCTGGCCGTCGAGTGCGACGGAGACGAGTTCACGAGCACCCCGGAACAGGCGCGGGCCGACATGGAACGCGAGCGCGAGCTGCGACGGTGCGGCTGGCGGTTCTGGCGCGTCCGGGAGTCGGAGTACCTGCTGGACCCGGACCGGGCGCTGGCGGGCCTGTGGTCCGAGCTCGACGCGCGCGGTGTGCGTCCCGAGGCTGTGACCACCGGGGACGGTGTCGCCGTCGCCGAGCCCTGGGAACCGATCGACCTCGGCAGCGAGTAGTCACACCGCCGAGCCGGGGGCGGCGTCGGCATCCCGGCCCGTGACCGCGCTCAGGAAGAGATGGCTGCCCGGATGGCCGCCGCGGTGGCGTCCGGATCGGGGTCGCGCCGGGTCACGAAACCCTTCGCGAACGACAACCGGTCCCCATGGTGTCGCGGCACGACGTGCATGTGCGTGTGGAACACGGTCTGGAACGCCGCCCGGCCGTCGTTGAGGACCAGGTTGACGCCGTCGGCGGCGATGCTCGACCGGCGCAGGGCTGCGGCCACGCGGCTCGCGCCGGCGAAGACCGCGGCGCCGTCCGCGGCCGGGAGGCCGGCCAGATCCGGGGTGTGGGACCGGGGGATGACCAGTGTGTGACCGGGTTTGACGGGCCGGATGTCGAGAAACGCCACCACGTCGTCGTCGGCGTAGACCTGTCGGGACGGTGCGACGCCGGCGACGATCGAGCAGAAGACGCAGTCCATGGCGCTCACAGTACGAACCCGTCGGGGTCGTACGCGACGCAGCGTGAACACATCACGATCTGATAACGAACTGCGACCGGCGTCGTGACCGCCCGGTTCAGCGCGCGACACCGGCCCTGACCTGCGCGGTATCCGAGGCCCCCCGGTGTCCCGGCGCGAACCGCACTTGTTACCGACGGGGTTACCCGCGGGTATACCCACGGGTCACCCCAGAACATGAGGGATCCCTCATTTTCGTGTGCGACGATGGTCCGCGTCCGCACGGCAGCAATCCCATGATCGCGCAGCGCCCCCCGCGCAATCGCCACCGTGACAACGGTTCTGACCCGCATCGCGGCGGGAGAGCCCGGGCGACAGGTCATCTCGGGCCGCGACGGCCCGGACCGCGGCCACCGCTGCTGCCCGACATCGATGTCGCCTGCACCCCGCCGACCCCCACCCCCGAGGAGAACTCCACTGTGACGGTCAACGAGTACCGCAACAACACCGACGGCACCCCGTCGGCAGGTCGACACACCGACACCCTGATCGCGCGCCTGATGTCCGGCACGCCGTACGCCGTCACCTTCGGTGGCCAGGGCACCCCGTGGCTCCCGGCCCTCGCGGAACTCGTCATCGACGCAGAACTCGACCACTCGCTCGCGCAGACCGTCGAGGCGGCAGAACGTCTCGTCGCACCGGTGACCGCGCAGCTCGACGCCGTCCGCCCCGACGGGTTCGATCCGCTCACCTGGGTGCACGCCCTCGCCGCGGATAGGGATGTCCCCGCACCCGACGTCCTCGCGGGCGCCGCGCAGTCCGTCCCGGGCATCCTCCTCACCCAGATCGCGGCCCTCGCGGCGCTGGCGAAACAGGGACTCGACACCGCACGCATCCGCCCCCAGGCCGTCGCCGGTCACTCGCAGGGCGTGTTGGCCGCGGATGCGGTCACCGACTCATCGGGGGCCGGCGCGGCGGGTGGGCTCCTGGCCCTGGCACACCTCATCGGCGCCGCGGGTGCCACCGTCGCCCGTCGCCGTGGGCTCGCCGCCGGCGCCGACGGCAGCCCCATGCTGTCGATCAGCCGGGTCGACCCCGCGCGCCTCGCCGAGATCCTCGCCGACCACCGTTCCGAGCTCGTCGCGCAGGACGCCGCGATCGCCCCGGTCGTCGCGATCCGCAACGGCCGACGGTCGGTCGCCGTGTCCGGCTCACCGCGCCAGTTGCGCGCCCTGGAGAAGCGGTGCGCCGCCATCGCGTCCGCCGAGGCCGCCGACCGCAAGGCGAAGATCACCGGTGGCGCGCCGTTCGCGCCGACATTCGACACTGTCGACGTCTCGGTCGCCTTCCACCATCCCGCGATGGTCGAGGCCGTCGAGCTCGTCGTCGAGTGGGCGCAGCTCTGCGGACTGGACACCGGATGGGCCCGCGATCGCGCCGATGCGGTCCTGGTGAGCCCGTGTGACTGGGTCGCGGAACTCGACGAGGTCGCCGACAGCGGAGTGCGGTGGCTGCTCGATCTCGGTCCGTCGGACTCGGCGACGCGCCTGTCGGTGCCCAACGTCCGCGGGCGCGGCATCGGCTGTGTCCCGGCCGCGCTGCGCGGCGGCCAGCGCAACGTCTTCGCCCCCGGCGGTGTGCCGTCGGTGCCCGCTCCGTGGAGCGTCCACGCCCCCACGGTCGCCCAGCTCCCCGACGGCAGGACCGTCGTCGAGACCGCGTTCACGCGGCTGACCGGCCGGTCGCCGATGCTGCTGGCCGGGATGACCCCCACGACCGTGGACCCCGCCATCGTGGCCGCGGCCGCCAACGCCGGTCACTGGGCCGAGCTCGCCGGCGGCGGACAGGTCACCGAGGAGATCCTCGCCGACAACCTGGCCCGGCTGGACGCGCTGCTCGAGCCCGGTCGTCAGGCGCAGTTCAACGCGCTCTTCCTCGACCCCTACCTCTGGAAGTTGCAGCTGGGCGGCAAGCGACTGGTCCAGAAGGCCCGTGCGGCCGGCGCCCCCGTCGACGGTGTCGTGGTGTCGGCCGGCGTCCCCGAACTCGACGAGGCGGTCGCCCTGGTCGAGGAACTCGTCGACGCCGGCATCCCCTACGTCGCGTTCAAGCCGGGCACCGTCGAGCAGATCCGCTCCGTGGTCCGCATCGCCGCCGAGGTCCCCGCGCACCCGGTCATCGTCCACATCGAGGGCGGGCGCGCCGGCGGCCACCACTCGTGGGAGGACCTCGACGACCTCGTCCTGGCCACCTACGCCGAGCTGCGTGCCCGACCCAACGCCGTGATCTGTGTCGGCGGGGGGATCGGCACACCCGTGCGCGCCGCGGACTACCTCACCGGCCGTTGGTCGACCGCCCACGGCTTCCCGGCGATGCCGGTCGACGGCATCCTCCTCGGGACCGTCACCATGGCGGTGCTGGAGGCGACCACGTCCCCGGCCGTCAAGCAGCTGCTCGTCGACACACCCGGATCCGACCGGTGGATCGGTGCGGGTCACGCCGCGGACGGGATGGCCTCGGGCCGCAGCCAACTCGGTGCCGACATCCACGAGATCGACAACGCCGCGTCGGCGTGCGGTCGCCTGCTCGACGAGGTCGCCGGAGACGCCGACGCCGTCGCGCAGCGCCGCGGCGAGATCATCGCCGCCCTCGACGCCACGGCCAAGCCCTACTTCGGTGACGTGGCCGCGATGACCTATCGGGCGTGGCTCACCCGCTACGCCGACCTGGCCGTCGGCACCGACCCGGGTCCTGCGCCGGAATGGGCCGATCTCACCTGGCGCGACCGCTTCCGGCAGATGCTGCAGCGCACCGAGGCCCGCATGCATCCCGCCGACCGTGGTGAGGTCGAGACGGTCTTCGCCGACGACGCGTCCACCGACAACCCGCACGCCGCGATCGACGTCCTCGGGGGCCTGTTCCCCGAGATCGACGCCGACGTCCTGCATCCCGCCGACGTCGCGTTCTTCCTCGGGCTGTGCCGTACCCCCGGCAAGCCGGTGAACTTCGTGCCGGTGGTCGACGCCGACGTGCGCCGCTGGTGGCGCAGCGACTCCCTGTGGCAGGCCCACGACGCGCGCTACGGCGCGGACGAGGTCTGCGTGATCCCGGGACCGGTCGCGGTCGCGGGCATCACCCGCGTCGACGAGCCCGTCGGTGAGCTGCTGGACCGCTTCGAGTCGCACCTCGCCCAGGAGATGCTCGCCCGGGGCGCGACGGTCTCGTCGACGGTGTCCCGCCGCGCCGGGATCGCCGGCCACGACGGTCTCCTGGCCGCCGTCATCGCCGCGGACTCGGTCGAGTGGGCTGGACGCATGGTGACCAACCCGATCGCCCGCCTCGGTGACCTGAACCGGTGGTCCTTCCTCGACGACGGTGACGACCGCGCGGAGCACGCGCCGACCGGCGCCACCCTCACGCGCACCGCGACCGGTGTGGATCTCGTCGTGCCGATCGCCGTCACGAGCGTCACCATTCCGCTGACCGTCGACGACGGGTTCGCCGACGGCGCCTGCCCCCGTGTCGATCTCGACGCGGCGTCGGACGCGATGCGCACGATCCTGACCGTCGCGGGTGGGGGAGACCTGCCCGAGGTCGTCGACGGGGTCGCGACCATCACGGCCCACTGGGCCGCCGACCTCGCCGCCGACCACGCCGGCGTCACCGCGCACGGGCTCCCGTCGCGACTGTCCGCGTCGACACCGTCGGGCAGTCGCGGGTTCGCCGTCCCGGACGCGGTGATCGGGCTCGCGTGGCCGTCTGTGTTCGCCGTCATCGGTGCGGCCCGCACCACCGACGACCGCCCTGTCGTCGAGGGCCTGCTCGACCTCGTCCACCTCGACCACGCCGTCGCCACCACCGGTGTGCTGCCGCGCACCGACACCGAGGTCCGCGTCACCGCGTCGCTGCGGTCCGTGAGCGACGCCTCCGTGGGTCGGGTCATCGCCGTCGACGTCGAGATCGCCACCGACACAGCGATCCTCGTCGCCGCGACCGAGCGGTTCGCCATCCGCGGCCGCCAGGGCCCCGCCGAGCTCACCGATCCCGTCCGCGCGGGCGGCGTCCCGGACGACGAGCGCGCCGCGACCCGCGCACTCGTACGCACCGCGACGGTGCGGGCACCGGCCCGCATGCACGGCTTCGCCGCCGTCTCCGGTGACCGCAACCCGATCCACACCGATCCCCGCGCGTCGCGGCTCGCCGGTCTCGGCGATCCGATCGTGCACGGGATGTGGCTGTCGGCACTGGCCCAGCACGTCGTCACCGCCACCGACTCCGACAGGCCCGTCCCCGCCCCCCGTCCGCTCCTCGGCTGGACGGCGCGCTACCTCGGGATGGTCCGGACCGGTGACGACGTGACCGTGCGCGTGGACCGTGTCGGGCTCGATCACGGCGCCGAGGTCGTCGAGGTGACCTGCTCGGTCGACGGCGACCTCGTGCTCGCCGCCACCGGCCGTCTCGCCGCACCGCGGACCGTGTACGCCTTCCCCGGCCAGGGGATCCAGAGTGCCGGGATGGGACTCGCGGCCCGGTCACGATCGGCAGCGGCCCGTGACGTCTGGGAGCGCGCGGACGCGCACACCCGCGCGGCACTGGGCTTCTCGATCCTGGCGGTGGTCCGCGACAACCCGACGACGCTCGTGGCGCGCGGCACCACCTACACCCATCCCGACGGCGTGCTGTTCCTCACCCAGTTCACCCAGGTGGCGATGGCCACACTCGGCGTCGCGCAGATCGCGGAACTGACGGAGGCCGGTGGTTTCGTCGAGGACGCCATCACCTGTGGTCACTCCGTCGGCGAGTACAACGCGCTGGCCGCGTGCGCCGGCGTGCTGCCGCTGGAGGCCGTGCTCGAGGTCGTCTTCCAACGTGGCGAGGCGATGCACCACCTCGTCCCCCGAGATGAGCTGGGACGCAGCGACTACCGCCTGGCGGCCATCCGCCCGAGCCAGTTCGGCGTCGCCGACCACGAGGTCGTGGCCTTCGTCGAGCAGGTCGCACGCACCTGCGGGGAGTTCCTCGAGGTCGTGAACCTCAACCAGCGGGACACGCAGTACGCGGTCGCGGGCACGGTGCGGGGTCTGGAGAACCTCGAGGCGCACATCGAACGTCGCCGGGCCGAGTTCGGCGGCAAGCGCGGGTTCATCGTCATCCCGGGCATCGACGTGCCGTTCCACTCCAGCGTCCTGCGCGACGGGGTGCCCGAGTTCCGGACCCGACTGCAGGAACTGCTGCCGGAGTCGCTCGACCCCGACGTCCTCATCGGTCGCTACATCCCGAACCTGGTGCCGCGGCCGTTCTCGCTCGACCGCGCCTTCGTCGCCGAGATCGCCGATCTCGTTCCGTCGGAGCCGCTCGCGGCGGTGCTCGCCGACTTCGAGACCGCATCCGCGGACCGGTCCGCGCTGGCCCGGACCATCCTCATCGAGCTCCTCGCATGGCAGTTCGCGAGCCCGGTGCGGTGGATCGAGACCCAGGACCTGCTCTTCGCCGGACCCGACACCGGCGGTCTCGGTGTCGAGCGGTTCGTCGAGGTCGGGGTGGCGACCGCACCGACCCTGGCGGGACTGGCCACGAACACCCTCAAGCTGCCGGACTTCGCCGACGTGGCGGTGCAGGTGCTCAACGTCGAGCGGGACACCCAGGTGATCCTCGCCCAGGACGAGGCACCCGACGAGCCGGAGGACGAGACCGACACGGCGCCCGTCGAATCCGCCGAGACCCCGGCCGTACCGACGGCGACCGTCGTCGCCCCGACCGCGCCAGCGCCGTCGGGCCCCCGTCCCGACGACATCGCCTTCGTCCCGTCGGACGCCGTCCGCGCGGTCATCGCGATCTGGACGAAGATGCGCCCGGACCAGATCGGTGCCGCGGACACGATCGAGGCGCTGTGCGACGGTGTCTCGTCGCGACGCAACCAACTCCTGCTCGACGTCGGCGCCGAGCTCGGTCTCGGCGCCATCGACGGAGCGGCCGAGGCCGACATGGCCGGCCTGGCGTCGACGGTCGACGCGCTCGCCCGTGGCTACAAGCCCTTCGGGGCCGTCCTGTCCGACGCCGTCGGTGATGCACTGCGCAAGGTGCTCGGACCACTGAACAAGCGCCCGGCGTACATCGAGGACCGGGTCACCTCGGTCTGGCAGCTGGGCCCCGGGTGGGCGCGGCACGCCACGGTGGCGCTGGCACTCGGTACCCGTGAGGGCGCATCGGTGCGCGGCGGCGACCTCGGCGGCCTCACCGGTGGTCCGGTGGCGTCGGTCGACGCTCTCGACGCCGCCATCGACGCCGCTGTCGCCGCGGTCGGCACGCAGCAGGGCGTCGCGGTGAGCAAGCCCGCCAACGACTCCGGTGCGGGTGCGACGGTGGACGCCGCTGCACTGGGTGCCCTGACCGAGCAGTTCACCGGTCGCAGCGGGGCACTGGCCTCCGCGGCGCGGACGGTGCTGCGCAAGCTCGGACTCGACGACGACCTCGACCCGTCCGACGCCGTCGACGAGGACGCGCACGCCGCACGCGTTCTCTCCGACCGCGTCTCCGCCGAACTCGGCGCGGACTGGCTGCGGATCGTCACACCGACCTTCGACGAGAAGGCAACCGTCCTCGTCGACGACCGGTGGGCGAGTGCCCGCGAGGACCTGGCCCGTCTGTGGCTCGCCGACGAGCACCGACTCGACAGCGACTTCGACGTCGTCACCGCACGGTTCGCCGGTGCCGGTCACACGATCGCCCAGCAGGCGACCTGGTGGCAGGGCAAGGCGCTGCGCGTGGGCGACGGTGTCCGGGCGAGGGTCTACGCCCAGATCGCCCACGAGGCCGAGGATCCCGCCCCGGGTGTCTGGGAAGGGGAGGTGGCCGTGGTCACCGGCGCGTCCGCCGGATCCATCGCGGCCGCCGTCGTCGGGCGTCTCCTCGCCGGCGGCGCCACGGTGGTCGCGACGAGTTCCCGTCTCGACGCCGACCGGGTCGCCTTCTTCAAGCAGCTCTACCGCGACAGCGCCCGCGACGGCGCGGTCCTGTGGCTCGCCTCGGCGAACATGTACTCCTACACCGACGTCGACGACCTGGTCGAGTGGATCGGCGCGGAGCAGACCGAGACCGCAGGCGGATCGACCACCGTCGTGAAACCCGCACTGCGCCCCACCCTGCTGTTCCCGTTCGCCGCGCCGCGGGTGGCCGGCGACCTCGCCGACGTCGGGCCGCGGGCCGAGCTCGAGATGAAGGTCCTGCTGTGGTCGGTGGAGCGTCTCATCGCCGGCCTCGGGTCCATCGGCGCCGACCACGACATCGACGGTCGTGTGCACGTGGTGCTGCCGGGATCGCCCAACCGCGGGATGTTCGGCGGGGACGGCGCGTACGGCGAGAGCAAGGCCGCCCTCGACGCGCTCGTCGCGCGGTGGTCCTCGGAGTCGTCGTGGAACTCCGGCGTCACGCTGGCCCACGCCATCATCGGCTGGGTGCGGGGCACCGGACTCATGGGCCACAACGACGGCATGGTCGCCGCCGTGGAGGCCGCCGGTGTGCGCACCTGGACCACCGAGCAGATGGCCGACGAGCTCGTGTCGCTGTGCACCGCGCCCCGTCGTGAGGCCGCGCTGCAGGCCCCGATCGTCGCCGATCTCACCGCGGGCCTGGCCAACGTCGATCTCGATCTCGCCGCGCTCGCCGCACAGGCCCAGGCGCAGACGGTCGCAGACGACGTCGTCGAGACCACTGTGCCCACCGTCCCTGCCCTCCCCGCGCCCGCGCGGCCCGTCACGGGCACGACGCCGACCTGGCCCGAGCTGACCGTCGACCCCGCCGATCTCGTCGTGGTCGTCGGAGCCGGGGAACTCGGTCCCTACGGCAGCTCCCGCACCCGGTTCGAGATGGAGGTCTCCGAGACGCTCTCGGCGGCCGGCGTCCTCGAACTCGCCTGGAGCACAGGGCTGATCACCTGGGAGCAGACCCCCAAGCCCGGGTGGTACGACACGGAGACCGGAGATCCGGTGGCCGAACACGAGATCGCCGACCGCTACCACGATGCGGTCGTCGAGCGGTGCGGCATCCGCCGCTACGCCGACGACGGCGAGATGGTCGACAACACCGCGCCGCTGCTGGAGTCGGTCTTCCTCGACGAGGACCTCACCTTCACCGTGTCCACCGAGGAGGAGGCGCGAGCGTTTGCGGCGTCGGATCCCGAGCGCACGGTCGTGGCGCCGGTGGCCGGCGGCGGGGAGTGGGAGGTGACCCGCAGGGCGGGCACCGAGATCCGCGTGCCGCGACGGTTCACCCTGTCGCGCACGGTCGGTGGGCAGATCCCGACCGGCTTCGATCCCACCGTGTACGGCATCTCCGCGGACATGGCGGCGTCGCTGGACCGGGTCGCGCTGTGGAACATCGTGGCCACGGTGGACGCGTTCCTCGGGTCCGGGTTCGACCCGTCCGAGCTGATGCGCTGGGTGCACCCGGGTCTCGTCGCGAACACCCAGGGCACGGGTATGGGAGGCATGGAGTCGATGCGGTCGCTGTACATCGACACGCTGCTGGGCGAGTCGAAGGCGAACGACATCCTGCAGGAGGCGCTCCCGAACGTCATCGCCGCGCACGTCGTCCAGTCCTACGTCGGTGGCTACGGCGCGATGGTCCATCCGGTCGCGGCATGCGCGACCGCCGCGGTCTCGGTCGAGGAGGGTGTCGACAAGATCAGGCTCGGCAAGGCACTCTTCGCGGTCACCGGTGGTTTCGACGACCTGTCCATCGAGGGCATCGTCGGGTTCGGCGACATGTCCGCGACGGCCGACTCGGCCGCGATGGCCGCACGCGGCATCGACCCGCGTCGGTTCTCCCGCGCCAACGACCGCCGACGTGGCGGGTTCGTCGAATCCCAGGGCGGCGGAACGGTTCTCCTCGCCCGCGGTGACGTGGCTGCCGACATGGGCCTGCCCGTGCTGGGCGTCGTCGCCTGGGCACAGAGCTTCGGCGACGGCGTGCACACCTCCATCCCGGCCCCCGGGATCGGTGCGCTCGGAGCGGCGCGCGGACGGTCGGAGTCGCCGATGGCGCGGGCACTGCGCGATTTCGGGGTGAGCCCCGACGACGTCGCGGTGGTGTCGAAGCACGACACGTCCACCAAGGCCAACGATCCCAACGAGGCGGACCTGCACGAGCGGATCGCGGGCGCGTTGGGCCGCAACGACGGTGCGCCGCTGTTCGTGGTGTCGCAGAAGTCGCTGACGGGCCATGCGAAAGGCGGCGCGGCCGCCTTCCAGCTGATCGGTCTGTGCCAGATGCTGCGGGAGGGTGTCATCCCGCCCAACCGGAGCCTGGACTGCGTCGACGACGCCATGCGCCGCCATCCGCACCTGGTGTGGGTGACCGAGGCGCTGCGCCTCGGGGACCGGTTCCCGCTCAAGGCCGGTCTGCTGACGAGCCTGGGGTTCGGTCACGTGTCGGGTCTGGTCGCGGTGGTCCACCCGGAGGCGTTCGTCGCCGCACTCGATCCCGAGCGTCGCGCGGCCTACCGCCGTGCCGCTGCGGATCGGTCGAGGGAGGGCGGCCGGCGTCGACTCGAGGCGATGTGTGGGGGACAGGCGCTGTACCAGCGGCCGCCGAACCGTCGCCTCGGCGACGACGGTCCCGACCCCGACCGGGAGGCGGCGATGCTCCTCGACGACGGTGTGCGGCTCGACGCCGACGGCGACTACCCGGCGTTCGCGGAGTCCTCGGCCCGGTGAGCATCCTCGGGATCGGGATCGACATCGTGTCGGTGCCGGAGTTCGCCGAGCAGATGACACAGGCGGGCACGACGTTCGCCGACCGGTTCACGGTCGGCGAACGTCGGGACTCCGCCGCAGGCACCGGCGACGACGCGCGACACCTCGCCGCGCGGTGGGCCGCCAAGGAGGCCGTGCTCAAGGCGTGGTCGGTCAGCCGGTTCGCGCTCGCCCCCGCCGTGGCTGCCGTGGAACTCGCCGACATCGAGGTCGTCACCGACGTGTGGGGACGGCCGTCGATACGCCTCGCCGGGACGATCGCGGAGCACCTGACCGACGTCCGCATCCACATCTCGCTCACGCACGACGGCCCGACGGCGGCCGCGATGGCGGTGATCGAGGGCGCCTGACCCCCTCAGCGCGCTGCGGTCACCCCGGACGAGGCGTCGTCGCCGCCGGGATCGGCTCCGTGATCGGCACCGGGATCCTCGAGCACGAGGTAACCGGTGAGCATGCGCTTGAGTTCGGCGACGGTGCGCGCGTGGTCGTGCCCGTCCTGCACGGAGAAGCTCAGCAGCGAATACGCGGTGTGCACCAACACCTCCGACATCATCGCGCGCCGGGTGTGCTGGCTCGGTGTCAGCGGCGCGATGATGCGCGCGACCATCTGGGCGAGCGCCCGCTCGTGCACCAGCGCGGTCGCGCGGGTCGCGGGGGTCGACTGCACGGCGAGCCACACCGCACGACGCGACGGGTCGTCGCGCCAGAGCGAGGCGAGGTGGTCCAGGAACTTCTCGAGCAGTCGCGGCCAGTCGAGGGACGGGATCTCCCGGCCGAACTCCGCGAGCGCGTCCTGCACCCCGACGGCGTCCTGACGGTCCAGCTCGCACACGATGACGTACTTGTTCGCGAAGTACTGGTACAGCGTCCCGATCGGGACGTCCGCGCGGGCTGCGATCTCGTCGCAGGTCAGCGATTCGAACCCCACGTCGATGAGCAGCGCCCGTGCCTCGACCAGCATGGCCTCGAACCGGCGCCGGCTGCGCTCCTGTGTCGGTCGCTTCCGCGGGACGAGGGGCGCCGTCGGATCACCCATGGGACGAGTCGGTCAGACCGCGAGGTCGCGGCGGAGCTTGGCGACGTGGCCGGTGGCGCGCACGTTGTACTGCGCGACCTCGATGGTCCCGTCGGCGTCGACGAGGAACGTCGAGCGGATCACCCCGGTGACGGTCTTGCCGTACATCGTCTTCTCGCCGAACGCGCCCCACTCGGTCAGCACGGTCTTGTCGGGGTCGCTGAGCAGAGGGAACGTCAGTCCCTGCTCGTCCCGGAACTTCGCGAGCTTGGCGGGCTTGTCGGGGGAGATGCCGACGACGTCGATACCGGCCCCGGACAGTTCGGCGAGGTTGTCGCGGAAGTCGCAGGCCTGCTTGGTACATCCCGGCGTCGACGCGGCGGGGTAGAAGTAGACGACCACCTTGCGGCCGGCGTAGTCCGCGAGGGAGACGGGGTCGCCGTCCGCGTCGGGCAGGGTGAAGGCGGGCGCGGTGTCCCCGGGGGCGAGCCGTCGTGTCGTCACGCGTGACACCGTAGTCGAGCACCCTCGGCGGCCGGTGCGGGTCGTGTCGGGCCCGGACACCGGTGAACTCGCGGGCGCGGGTGAACTACGGTGAACAGTCGAGAGCGGTCCGGGAGTACCACCGGACACGATCACCTCACCGGGCGTCGTCGACAGGCGCACCCGGGCCGACGATGGAGGACACGTGGCACGCGACCCCGACAGCATCGAGCGCGACATCGTCCGTGCGCGCGAGGACCTCGCCACCACCCTGGACTCGCTCGCCGAGCGCGCGAACCCGCAGCGGCTGGCGCAGGACGCCAAGTCCGGTGTCGTGGCGACGCTCAACGCACCCGCCGTGAAGTACCCGCTCATCGGCGTCGGTGTCCTCATCCTCGCCCTCACGGTGAAGAAGCTCGTCAACTGACACCGCTCGTCGCGGTCGGCTCAGGCGTCGACCGCGCTCTGCGCGACCAGCAGTGCGACGGTGGCGGCCACCGCGATCTCGGTGATCTCCGCGGGGTCGTGACCGGCTTCGACCTGTGACGCGATCACCTCGCGCAGCCCGCCCACCAACAGCACCACCATCGGTCGGGACGGCGGTGTGTGGCCCTCGCGGCGCAGGTCCTCGCTGTCGGCGAGTTCGCTGACGAGGTCGACGAAACCCTCCCGCGTGGCCCGTTCCACCGTTCGCGCGCCGGCGCGCAGGGTGGGGGCGTCACGGATCCAGGACAGCGTCAGGGCGGGCTCGGCCGACGCGCCCTCGATCCACGACTCGATCCCGGCGCGCACCTGTGCCCGCCACGGCGCGGATCGGTCGACCCTGCGGTAGATGAGATCGATCTGTCCGCGGTTGATCGTCTCCAGCATCGCCGCGAAGCACTGTTCCTTGTCGGAGAAGTGCTCGTAGAACGTCCGGCGCGACATCCGCGCGATGCGCACGACGTCGGCCACGGTGCTGTCGCGGTACCCGCGGTCGACGATCGACGTCGCCAGCGCGTCGATCAGTCGACCGCGGACGTCGTCGGTGCGCGCCGTCTCGCGCGGTGACGGCTGCGGGCCGACCCCCGCGGCATCGCTGCTCATGGGACACGAGGCTAATCGGACGGTGAGCGGAACCGATCCTTGTGACGCCGTGGTACGTGTGCGTACCATCGCCGGTGCCGGGTCGCGCACGACCTCGGCGGGTGCAGGAGGCCACCGGATGACCACTCAGACCGACGGACGTGTCGACGTCCCGGCGATCCCCCCACGCCCGCGGGTGCCGAGAGCGCTGATGGCGGCCACGGCCGTCGTCAACCGGCAGGCCGGGTTGTCCTGGCTGCGCGCCCGACACGGCACCGCGTTCACCATCGACATCCCCGTGTTCGGATCGACGGTGGTCTTCGCGGACCCGACCACGGCCCGCGAGGTGTTCCGCAGTCCCACCGACGTGCTCGAGTCGGTGGAGCAGAATCTCGGTCGGGTGCTCGGGCCGAACTCAATGTTCGCCCTCACCGGCGATCGTCACCGTCGCGAACGCAAACTGCTCGCTCCGCCCTTCCACGGACGACGGCTGCGCGCCTACCACGACGTCATCGAGGCCGCGGCGCGCACCGAGATGGCGACGTGGCCGACCGACCGCGAGTTCGCGACGATGCCCTCGATGATGCGCATCACCCTCGCGGTGATCATCCGGGCCGTGTTCGGTGCCAGCGGGCCCGAGTTCGACCGGCTGCGAGAGTTGTTGCCGCGCCTCGTCGAACTGGGGTCGTGGTTGGCGCTGGTGCCGATGCCGCCACTGCACGCCCTCGGCGACCACAGTCCGTGGGGCCGGATGCGGCGCCTGCGACGGGAGTACGACGCCATCGTGGGTCGGCTCATCGACTCCGCGATGGCCGACGGTGACGTCGACGCACGCGACGACGTCCTGTCGATGATGGTGGCGAGTCGCTACGACGACGGCAGCCGCATGACCCACGCCGAGGTCGCCGACGAACTGCTGACCATGCTCGCGGCGGGGCACGAGACGACCGCCACCACCCTCGCCTGGGCGGTCGAGCGTCTACGCCGGCACCCCGACGTCCTCGAGCGTCTCGTCGCCGAACGCGACGCCGGTGGTTGCGAACTGCTCGAGGCGACCATCACGGAGGTGCAGCGGTCGCGGCCGGTGATCGACGTGACGTTCCGGACCGTCGTGGCCGACGAGGCGCAGATCGGCGGATGGACCGTGCGACGTGGGCAATCGGTCATGGTCGCGATCGGGCTGATCCACGCCGACCCCGCGGTGTGGCCCGATCCCGAACGGTTCGACCCCGACCGTTTTCTGGGGTCCCGGCCCGATGTCACCGACTGGATCCCGTTCGGTGGCGGGTCGCGTCGGTGCATCGGTGCTGCGTTCGCGTCGATGGAGTTGTCGGTGGTGTTGTCGACGATGCTGGACGACCTGGTGCTGGAGCCGACGACCGATCCCGGCGAGCGGTGGCGACCGCGCGGTGTGGCCTACGCCCCCGGACGCGGCGGTCGTGCGCGGGTGAGCAGGCGACGCAGGAGCTGACGGAGTCGGTCGCGCAGGCCTGTCCCCGCGGGTTTCTCGACGGGAATCGGTACCTCGGTCACGCCGCCGGAGGGCGTCCAGCGCAGGGTCCCCCGGTCGAAGTCCTGTCGGCGTCCGGCCCCGTCGGCGTACTCGTCGGTCACCGGCCAACCGAGACCACCCGCCGGCCCGCCGAGCTCGGCGTACCGGGCGCCGATCGCGCCGTGGGTCCACCGGCCCGCGGGAGAGCCGTTGCGCCGGAACAGTGTCCCGCCGGCGAACTGCTGGACCCCGCCGTCGGGCAGCACCGTGTGCACGGCCGCGGGGTAGCCGAGCGGACCGGCCTCGAACCCGAGCGCGGCCCATGCCTCGAACAGTCCGGCGTGGGGGATCGGGATGGCGTGCACGCGCCCGTCCGACGTCCTGGGCATGGTGGGGGACCAGTAGACGTGGGCGTTCTCGAACGCGGCGAAGCGTCCCAGCCCGTCGGGGCACGGCGTCTCCCCGACGGTGATGCGACGCCCGATCCAGGAGGCCGCGATGCGCGCGGCCTCGTCGATCTCGTTCACCGCCGAGAGCGTGCCGATCCCGCAGGCGACGGCGAACTGCTCGGCGGTGAGTCCGTCGGCGGAGTTCATGTCGCACCGACCGAACGGCGGCGCCCCCTCGGGCAGTCCGCCTCCCCACCCCTGACCGTCGGTGTACTGGTGGGCGATCTGGCCGGGCAGGTTCGGGTTGCGGCCGTACCCGGCTCCGATCACCCGGAGTCCCGGCGGGCGGGTGCGCCACATCGCGGTGAAGTCCGCCGCGTTCGCGTACCCGATGACCCGCCGGGGATTGCCGCCGCAGTAGTCGACCAGGTCCCAGTACGTCCGGTTGATCCAGTCGGACCCGTCGCCGGGCGGGTTGCCCCCCGACTCGACGTCGAGCATGAGGACGACCCGGGGGTGCAGGCCGCCGGCGCGCTCGATCATGTCCCGCATGGTGGCCGTGGTCTCCTGCCAGTTCGGGCGTACGTAGCAGTAGACGATCGCGACCGTGAGCCGCCCGGAGTCCAGCGACCGTCGCACCCACGCGTGGTTCGCCGGGAAGTTCGGGTCCCGGAACGTCCCGTCGTTCGAGCGGATCGACAGGATCGGATACGGGTACGAGTCGTCGACGGGGGGCTGGTAGAAGGAGACGTCGGCGAAGAGGGTGTCGGTCATCGTGGCTCCACTCTGCACGGTGGTCCCGACACCGGGTCCCCCGGCGCGACCACGGGATTTTTCCGGCGCGCCCCGCACCTGTTAGTGTTCGTTCTCGCATCACCACGCGCCATTAGCTCAATTGGCAGAGCAGCTGACTCTTAATCAGCGGGTTCGGGGTTCGAGTCCCTGATGGCGCACACGAAGAAGGCCCCCGTCACGACCGTCCGGTCGAGGTGGGGGCCTTCGTCGTGGGGGCCGTCGGGTCCGGCGCAGCGCGCCGCCACGGCGCCGGTCGTCTGTTCTCGTACACTGATCACGTCTGCTTGAGGGGGTCGGGCACGAGGTGATCCGTCGAGCCGGCGGCCGACGGGACACCACCACGCGATGCTGCGTGAACTGACCGGTACGACAGATGTTTTCGGGAGTGCGATGAGGTTCGGGCGTTCGGGTCGGAGTGTCTCGTGGGCGGCCATGGTGGTGGCCGTCGTGGCGGTGATCGCCACCGCGTGTTCATCGGGGAGTGCCGCCCCCACGTACAGCGACAAGGTCGGCAGCAACGTCGGGTTCGACGACCTGATCCGGCCCAGCATCTCGGTGACCGGTTTCGCCGGTGCGCCGCTGACCGACCGTGCGGCGGGTGTCCAGCCCGGTGCGCCGCTGCGGGTCACCGCCGCCTCGGGACGGCTCACCGACGTGCGCATCCCGAAGGCCGACGGGGGCATGGTCGCCGGCGTCTACAACTCCGACCGGACGACGTGGACCTCCACCGAACCGTTCGGGTACGGGCGTACCTACACCCTGTCCGCCGACGCGCGGGGGATCGCGGGGGCCGCGGCGACGCAGATGTCGTTCACGACGCGCTCGCCGACCAATCTCACCGACGCCTACCTCCTCCCGGAGAACAACTCGACCGTGGGCATCGGGCAGCCGGTCGCGATCCGGTTCGACGAGCCGATCAGCGACAAGCGCGCGGCCCAGAACGCGATCACCGTGCGGACCGACCCGCCTGTGGAGGGCGCCTTCTACTGGCTCAGCGACAGCGAGCTGCGGTGGCGCCCACAGAACTTCTGGAAGCCGGGCACCAAGGTCCACGTCGACGTGAACACCTACGGCATCGACCTGGGTGACGGTGTCTTCGGTCAGCAGAACAAGACGCTCGACTTCCGCGTCGGTCGCGCGCTGGTGGCGACCGGCGACGACCGCACCAAGCAGGTGTCGGTCGCCATCGACGGCAAGGTCGTCCGCACCATGCCGGTGTCGTTCGGCAAGGAGAGCTCGCCCACCAACCCCGGTACGTACATCGTCGGGGACCGCCTGCCCAGCCTGATCATGGACTCGTCGACGTACGGCGTCCCGGTCAACTCCCCCGGGGGGTACCGGGAGACCGTGTACTTCGACACGCAGATGTCGTGGAGCGGGATCTACCTGCACGCCGCGCCGTGGTCCCTCGGCGACCAGGGCAACACCAACGTCAGCAACGGGTGTCTCAACGTCAGTCCCGAGAACGCCGAGTGGTTCATGAACACCGCTCTGCGCGGCGACATCGTCATCGTGAAGAACACCGTCGGTGACGTGCTGCCGGGTACCGACGGACTCGGGGACTGGAACATCCCGTGGGACGTCTGGAAGAAGGGGAACGCGGGCGGCAACGCCTGATCGGGACCCCCACGCTGCCATCGGCCAGTGTTACGCTCCGCGTTGACATGATGGCCGGGCGTTCGGCCGTCCCGGCGGCGCGTTGCGCCCGTGGAAAGGCAGTTCCCCTGATGGCACCCCGTTCTCCCTGGATGACCGACGATCTCGACGACCTGCGCTCGATGGTGCGCAAGTTCATGGACAAGTCGGTGGCGCCCAACGTCGACAAGTACATCGAGCAGCACCACGTCGACCGGGACCTGTGGAACCAGGCCGGTGAACTCGGCCTGCTCTGCATGTCGATCCCGGAGGAGTACGGCGGCGGCGGGGGGACCTTCGCCCACGAGTCCGTGCTCATCGAGGAGCAGGCGCGCATCGGCGACTCCTCGTGGGGCGTGACGCTGCACAACGGGATCATCGCCCACTACCTGCTCGCCTACGGCTCGGAGGAGCAGAAGCAGACCTGGCTGCCAAGGATGGCCTCCGGTGACGTCGTCGGAGCGATCGCCATGACCGAGCCCGGCACGGGATCGGATCTGCAGAGCATCACGACCAAGGCGATCCGCGACGGCGACGAGTACGTCATCGACGGGTCGAAGACCTTCATCACCAACGGTTCCCAGGCCGATCTCATCATCGTCGTGGTGAAGACCGACACCTCCGAGGGCGCCAAGGGCATCTCGCTGGTCCTCGTCGAGGGCGACCGGGACGGGTTCCGCCGCGGACGCGTGCTCGACAAGATCGGCCAGCGCGGCCAGGACACCTCCGAGCTGTTCTTCGACGGTGTGCGCGTGCCGACGTCGAACCTCCTCGGGGCCGAGGAGGGGCAGGGCTTCATCCAGCTCATGCAGCAGCTGCCGCAGGAACGCCTCATCATCGCCGTCGCGTCGATCGCAGGGATGGAGGCGGCGATCGACCACACGCTGCGCTACACCAAGGAGCGACAGGCGTTCGGACGGCCGGTGTTCGGCTTCCAGAACACGAAGTTCAAACTCGCCGAGGCGGCCACCGAGACCCGGATCGGACGCGTCTTCGTCGACGACTGCATCGTCAAGCACCTCGACGGTGCGCTGGACATCCCGACCGTCGCGATGGCGAAGTGGTGGACGACCGACCGTGCGATGACCGTCCTCGACGAGTGCATGCAGCTCTTCGGCGGCTACGGCTACATGAGCGAGTACCCGGTGGGCCGCATGTGGGCCGACGCCCGTGTGCAGAAGATCTACGCCGGGACCAACGAGATCATGAAGGAGATCATCGCCCGGTCACTCTGACCCGCCGACCTGGCAGCGGTGTTACGTTCGGCGCGTGAACGCCCTGGCGGACCTCGTCGTCGCGCGACGTCGCTGGGTCGTCGTCGCGTGGATCCTGCTGGCGGCTCTGGGTGGGTTCGGTGCCTCGCAGGCGGTCTCGGCGCTGAGCTACGACTTCAGCCTCCCCGGACAGCCCGGTTTCGAGACGAACTCCGACATCGTCGCCACGTTCGGGTCGGGCGGGGCGAACCCGCCGGTGCTGCTGGCGGTCGGCGACAGCTCCCGGCCGGCTACCGACGCGGCCGGACGGGCTGTGGCCGACGCCGCGCACGACGCCGTGCCGGGAGCGCGGATCGCGTCGTTCGCCGACGAGTCGGCGCTGCGTGCACGCACCGGGTCGGTCGGGGTGGTCATGGTCTACCCGCCACCGTCGACGGGTCCCGATCGCTACGGCAAGGCGCTGCCCGCCCTGGCGGCGGTGGCCGCCGGCAGCTCCGGTCGGCTCGGGGTGCCGGTCGCGCTGACAGGAGCCGACGCGCTCACCGCGGCGGGGGCCGGCGGGGGCATCGACATCCTGGCCGAGACGATCTTCGGCGGGGTCGGCGCACTCGTGGTGCTGGCGTTGGTGTTCGGATCGTTCCTGGCGGTCATGCCGATCGTCGTCGCGGCGGCGTCGATCCTCACCACGTTCCTCATCCTGTGGGGTCTCACGGCGGTCACCGACGTGTCCTTCATCGTGCAGTACCTGTTGGCGCTCATCGGTCTCGGCGTCGCGATCGACTACTCGTTGCTCATCGTCACGCGATGGCGGGAAGCGCGCGGAGACGGCCTCGACGACGTCGCCGCCGTCCGGTTCGCCATCGTCACCGCCGGGCGGTCGGTGCTGTTCTCCGGGCTCACCGTCGCGGTCAGCCTGGCCGCCCTCATCGCCCTGCCCGTGCCGTTCCTGCGGTCGATCGGGTTCACCGGCCTGCTGATCCCGCTCATCAGTGTCGCGACGTCGCTGACGCTGTTGCCTGCTCTGTTGGTCCTCGCCGGTCGACGGCTCGAGTGGCCGCACCGGCGCACGACGAGCCCCGACAGCCGGCTGTGGCGCGTCGTCGGCACGGCGGTCGTGCGGCGACGGTGGCTCGCGGCGATCGCCGCCACCGCGGTCCTCGTCGCGCTCGCCGCACCGCTGTCGGGCCTGAACCTGGCCGACCCGACGAACGACTCCCTGGCCTCGCGCGGCGGACCGGCGGCCACGGCGTTCACCGCGATCCGGGACTCCGGGCTCGGTCAGGGCATCACCGCACCCGTCGAGGTGGTCACCACCTCGCCGCAGCAGCTCGAGACCGCACTCCGGCCGGTGCCCGGGGTGGCGGCCGTCATCGCCCCCGCGCAGTGGACGCGCGGCGAGCAGCACGTCGTCGACGTGTGGACCCGGGACGACGTCTCGACGTCCGCGGGTGCGCAGGTGGCGGCTGATGTGCGCTCGGCGGCGCAGCGAACCGGGGCGTCCGTGGGCGGACTCGCCGCACAGAACGACGACTTCATCTCGGCTGTCTACGGGAACGCCTGGTGGATCATCGGTCTCATCGTCCTGGTGACCTTCGCGCTCCTCGCCCGCGCGCTGCGATCGGTCATCCTGCCGCTGAAGGCGTTGCTGCTCAACGTGATCTCTCTGGCCGCGGCCTACGGGATCACGGTGTTCATCTGGCAGGACGGGTTCCTGACCGAGGTCCTCTTCGGTCAGGAGCCGTCGGGGTCGATCACGGTCTGGATCCCGATCGCGGTGTTCGCGTTCCTCTTCGGCCTGTCGATGGACTACGAGGTATTCCTGCTGGGGCGTATCCGTGAGGAGTACGACGCGGGGGCCGACACCGACTCGGCCACCGTCACCGGGGTCACCCGCACCGGACGACTGGTGACCTCGGCTGCGCTGATCCTGTTCCTGGCGTTCATCTCGCTGTCGCGGGTCCCGGCCACCGACGTCAAGATCCTCGCGACGGCGCTGGCCCTGGGGATCATCATCGACGCCACGATCGTGCGCGGGGTCCTCGCGCCCGCCCTCGTCGCCGGGTTCGGACGGGCGAACTGGTGGGCGCCGTGGTCGCACACGGCCCGGGTGACGGCCGTCGACCAGACCGATGCGTCGGAGCCGGAGGGACGTCACCGGCAGGGGAGCGGGAAGGTCGACTTCGAGCAGTGGCGCGACACCACCGGCGACGTGGTGCCGGGTGGGGATCAGACCTCGTGACACGGTCCACCGCCGAACCGACTCCCGTCACGATCTCCTACCCGGGTGGGGAGCCCACCGATGTCTTCGCCACGGCCCTGGACTGTCTGATCCGCGAGACGCGGATGCCGTCGGACGTGGAGTTCCGTGTCCAGGAGGGCACCCGCGCACGGGACGCGGCGCAGTGGCCGGGCTGGGACGCCGAGTGGACCTACACCGAGTCGGCCGGGCTGCGCCTTGTCCTCCGCATCAGATGACGACGGTGTGCGCGACGCACTGTCGGCGTCCGGAAACGGACAACGCCCCATCCGCCGACCGGCGGATGAGGCGCTGTTCCTCGTGGGGTGGATGACGGGACTCGAACCCGCGACAGCCAGGATCACAACCTGGTGCTCTACCAACTGAACTACATCCACCATCGATCCCGGTTGCCCGGAACCAGGGTCACACTCTATCCGCAGTCGCGCGCGCAAGACCAATCGGTTTCGCCCGCGCGTGTCCTCACGCCCCGCCGAGCTCCGCTGCGGCGGTCTCTATGCATCGCCGAGGTCGGTGACGACCTGCTGGATCTGCGTGGAGTCCGGTCCGGGGGCCGGGACGAACACCGTCTGCCGGTAGTACTTCAGCTCGCGGATCGACTCGCGGATGTCGGCGAGAGCGCGGTGGGCGAGGCCCTTCTCCGGCTGTCCGAAGTAGATCTTCGGGTACCACCGGCGCGACAGTTCCTTGATCGAGCTGACGTCGATCATGCGGTAGTGCAGGTAGGCGTCGAGGGTGGGCATGTCCCGGGCGATGAAACCGCGGTCGGTGGCGATGGAGTTGCCGGCCAGCGGCGCCGCACCCGACGACGTCACGTGCTCGCGGATGTAGTCGAGGACCATCTTCTCGGCGTCGGCGATCGAGACCGTCGACTGCCGGACCTCGGTGGTGAGACCGGAGTGCGAGTGCATCTTCTTGACCACATCGGGCATGGCGTCGAGGTCGGCGTCCTCGGCGTGGATCACGACGTCCACGCCGTCGCCGAGGATGTTCAGGTCGCTGTCGGTGACGAGCGCCGCGATCTCGATCAGCTTGTCGGAGTCGAGTCGCAGACCGGTCATCTCGCAGTCGATCCACACCAGTTTGTCCTGCACCCGACAACCTTAGCGGGCCGTTAGTGTTGTCCCCGGTCGAGTTCGTGGCGGGACGAGGGACGGGGCAGCGCGATGACACAGGCAGACGCCGGCGGGGCGCGGACCCCGGCGCAGGAGATCGGTGCCGGCTACGCGTTCGACGGTCCGGCACTGCAGGTCGGCGCGGTCAGCGTCGACGGTGTCGTCGATGCGCAGGCGCAGGTCCGGATCCCGCTGGCGATGATGAACCGACACGGGCTCGTCGCGGGTGCGACCGGCACCGGCAAGACCAAGACCCTGCAGGTCATCGCCGAACAGCTCTCCGCAGCCGGGGTCCCGGTGGTGATGGCCGACATCAAGGGTGATCTGTCCGGGCTGAGCAGGCCGGGGGAGAACAGCGACCGGATCGCGGCGCGGGTCGCCGAGATCGGTGACGACTGGGCACCCGCCGCGGCGCCCGTCGAGTTCCTGTCACTGGGCACCGGCGGCGTGGGCATCCCGGTGCGCGCCACCATCACCTCGTTCGGTCCCATCCTGCTGAGCAAGGTCCTGGGGCTCAACGACACCCAGGAGTCGACGCTCCGGCTGATCTTCCACTGGGCCGACACCCGGGGACTGGCGCTGCTGGACCTCAAGGACCTGCGGGCGGTCATCGCCCACCTCACGAGTGCCGA
This sequence comes from Williamsia deligens, assembly GCF_024171765.1. GTDB lineage: Bacteria > Actinomycetota > Actinomycetes > Mycobacteriales > Mycobacteriaceae > Williamsia_A > Williamsia_A deligens. The sequence continues at coordinate 569,460 of NZ_JAMTCI010000002.1, read as the reverse complement.
GGGCAAAGCCGACCTCGCGGAGCTCGGTGGCGTGTCGAAGGCGACGGCCGGGGTCATCCTGCGCGCGTTGACCACCCTCGAGGCCGACGGTGGTGACACGTTCTTCGGCGAGACCGAGATCGACCCCGCCGACCTGCTGCGGACCACGGCCGGGGGCGCCGGTGTGGTGACCCTGTTCGAACTCGGTGACCAGTCCGCGCGGCCCGCGCTCTTCTCCACCTTCCTCATGTGGATCCTGGCCGACCTCTTCGAGTTCCTCCCCGAGATCGGCGACACCGACAAGCCCAAGCTGGTCTTCATCTTCGACGAGGCGCACCTGCTGTTCGCCGACTCGTCGAAGGCGTTCGTCGAACAGGTGGAGCAGACGGTCAAGCTGATCCGGTCCAAGGGCGTCGGGGTCTTCTTCTGCTCGCAGCTGCCCACCGACATCCCGAATCAGGTGCTGTCGCAACTCGGTGCGCGGATCCAGCACGCGCTGCGGGCGTTCACCCCGGACGACCAGAAGGCGCTGTCGAAGACGGTGAAGACCTATCCGACATCGACGGCCTACGACGTCGAGAAGGCGCTGACATCCCTGGGTATCGGCGAGGCCATCGTCACCGTCCTGTCCGAACGCGGCGCGCCGACCCCCGTCGCGTGGACCGTCGTCCGCCCTCCGCGCTCGCTGATGGCGGGCATCGGGGCCGAGGCGATCACCGCCGCCGCGACGGCGAGCCCCCTGCATGCCAGGTACGCCGAGACCATCGACCGGGAATCGGCCTACGAGAAGCTGAACGCCAAGGTGCTCGCTCCCGCGGACACACCTGCGCCCCCTACGGCTCCGGCCCCGCCCACGCCCGCCCCGTCGCAGGCTCCCGCGCCGGCGCCGAAGCCGCCCAGGTCGGAACCCGGTGCAGTACAGGAGATCCTGGGCAACCCGGCGGTGAAGAGCTTCATGCGGTCCGCCGGGAGCGCGCTGGGCCGGGAGATCACCCGGTCGTTGTTCGGGACGGGTCGACGGCGTCGGTAGCCGTCGGCCGGTAGGTCACCGAGCTGGGTCTCAGCCGCCGAGCTTGCGGTAGAAGCCACCGACGATGGGAGCGACGATCGCGCGCGGGGTGTACCCACCGGCCACCGACATCGCCTTCGACAGCGCCCCCGGCACGACGCGCATCTTGTTGCGCGCCAACGCGTCCAGGCTGAGACGGGCGACGCCTGCGCTGTCGTCCCAGAGGAACCCGGGGACCATCTTGTCGACGATGCTCGCGTCCTCCGGTGACGGCTCCTCGGTGCGGACCGGCCCCGGCGCGAGCAGCGTCACGTGGACGCCGGCGGAGGAGACCTCGCCGCGCACCGATTCACTGAACGTGTTCACGAACGCCTTCGACGCCGCATAGGTGGCGTTGTTCGGGATGGGCATGTTCCCCGCCGCGGACCCGACCATGAGGATGCCGCCGGACCCGCGCCGCACCATCTGCGGCAGCACCGCGAGCGTCAGGTCGTGCACCGCGCCGACGTTCAGGCGCACCTGAGCGCGCTCGTAGTCGGCGTCGAGGTCGACGAGCGCACCGAAGGTCGCGATGCCGGCGTTGTTGCACAGGATCGCGATCTCACGTTCGGCGAACTCGGCGCACAACACCTCGACGGCGGCGGGGTCGGACAGGTCGGTCGGCCGGACCTCGACGTCGATGCCGTGGGCCGCCCGAAGCTCGGCGGCTGTGGCCTCGAGGATCTCGCCGCGGCGGGCGACGAGGATCAGGGAGTAGCCGCGACGGGCCAGCTCCCGGGCGAGCGCGTCGCCGATGCCGGACGAGGCGCCCGTGACGACGGCGCGGTTGGACTGCGTCGGTGCGGTCAGTGCCATGGCGCCGATCGTATCGGGGACCTACAGGGCCGCGGCCACCTCGGTGCCCTGCCGGATCGCGCGCTTCGCGTCGAGTTCGGCGGCGAGGTCCGCGCCGCCGATGACGTGCGTGGCGACGCCGGCGACCGTCAGCGGGTCGACGAGATCGCGGACGGACTCCTGGCCGGCACAGACCACCACCGTGTCCACGGCCAGGACGCGGGGGTCCTTCTCCGAGTCGGGGAAGCTCAGGTGCACGCCGTCGTCGTCGATCCGGTCGTAGCGGGCGCCCGAGATCTGCTCGACGCCTTTCATCTTCACGGTCGCGCGGTGCACCCAGCCGGTCGTCTTTCCGAGTGACTTCCCCTGCGAGCCGGTCTTGCGCTGCACGAGGTAGACGGTGCGGGCCGCCGCTGTCGGGCGGGGCTTCGTCACGAATCCCGGGGTGTCGAGATCGTCGGTGACACCCCACTCCTGGTCCCACTCCTTGGCGTCGAGGGTGGGGGAGTCGGTGACGGTGAGGAACTCGGTGAGGTCGAACCCGATGCCGCCGGCGCCGATGACCGCGACCCGGTCCCCGATCTCGCGGTCGCCGAGGACGGCGTCGGCGTAGGTCATGACCGACGGGTGGTCGATCCCGGGGATGCTCGGCATCCGGGGTGTCACACCGGTGGCGATCACCACGTCGTCGAACTTCTCGGCGACGAGCCGGTCCGCGTCGACCCGGGTGTCGAGATGCACCGTGACACCGAGGATCTCGAGCCGGCGGGTGAAGTAGCGGATCGTCTCGGAGAACTCCTCCTTGCCGGGGATCCGGGCTGCGATGGAGAACTGGCCGCCGATGCTCGGTCCGGCCTCGAACAGGGTCACCCGGTGACCGCGTTCGGCCGCCGACACCGCCGCGGCGAGTCCGGCGGGGCCGGCCCCGATCACGGCGACGCGGCGAGCGCTGCGCGTCGGGGACAGCACGAGCACCGTCTCGTGACCCGCGCGCGGGTTGACGAGGCAGGAGACCTTCTTGCCGACGAACGCGTGATCGAGGCAGGCCTGGTTGCAGCCGATGCAGGTGTTGATCTCGTCGGCGCGCCCGGCCTGCGCCTTGGCCGGCAGGTGCGGGTCGGCGAGCAGGGGACGCGCCATCGACACGGCGTCGACGCGTCCACCGCTGAGCACCTCCTCGGCGACCTCGGGGGTGTTGATGCGGTTGGACGCGATCAGCGGGATCGACACCTCGTCGCGGAGCCGTTCGGTGAACCGCACGAACGCGGCGCGCGGGACCGACGTCGCGATGGTCGGGATCTTCGCCTCGTGCCATCCGATGTCGGTGTTGATCGCGTTCACACCGTGCGCCTCGAGGGTGCGGGCCAGCAGGGCGATCTCGTCCCAGGTCTGTCCTCCCTCGACGAGGTCGGCGATGGACTGCCGCATGATGATCGGGAAGTCGGCGCCGACCCGCGACCGGATCTCGTCGACGATCGCGACGACGATCCGCTGCCGGTTCTCCGTCGAGCCACCCCACCGGTCGGTGCGACGGTTGGTGCGGGGACACAGGAAGGTGTTGAGCAGGTACCCCTCGCCACCCATGATCTCGACCGCGTCGTACCCGGCGTCGCGCGCCAGCACGGCCGTGCGCCCGTAGGACCGGATGACGTGGCGGATCATCGCGTCGGTCATCTTGATCGGTCGGAACGGGTGGATGGGCGACTTCTCCCACTCGACGGACCACTTGAACGGGGTGTAGCCGTAGCGGCCCGCGTGCAGGATCTGCATGGCGATGTGGCCGCCCTCGGCGTGCACGGCTGCGGTGGCGCGACGGTGCCGGCGGGCGTCGAACCGGTTCGTGAGCTTGGCCCCGAACGGCAGCAACAGACCGGTGCGCGTCGGCGCGATGCCGCCGGTGATGATGAGCCCGACGCCACCGCGCGCCCGCTCGGCGTAGTACGCGGCGAGGCGCTTGCCGTCGAAGAAGCGTTCCTCGAGGCCGGTGTGCATCGATCCCATGACGATGCGGTTGCGGATGGTCATCCCGCCGATCGCCAAGGGCTCGAACAGGTTCGGGTAGGTGTCGGTCATCGTGGGGCCTCCGCTGTCGGGGTGGTGGGCTGGAGCTGGGGGTTCTGGTTCTGGTCGGCGATCTCCGCCTCGAGGGCGTCGACGACCTCGTCGCACCAGGCGATGAGGCCCTCCTCGATCCGGATGCCACCCCGCAGCACCAGTCGCTGGTGCAGCCGGCGGCCGCGCGTCGCGGACCCCTCGGTGAGGTCGGTCTCGGCGAAGCGTCGATACAGGTCGAGCTGTGCGGCGTGCGCGTCGCGGTGGCGGCGGAACTCCGTGGACAGGGCTGCGAGATCGCCGTGTTCGGCTGCTCGCAGACGCACGCTCAGCTCGTCGCGGAGCCGGGGGACGGGTGCGGGCTCGGAGATCCACGCGCGCAGCGCATCCCGCCCCGAGGCGGACAGCGTGTAGACCTTCTTGTCCGGTCGGCCGTCCTGGGCGACGTCCTCCATGTCCACCAGGCCGTCGGCGTGCAGCTTCTTCAGTGTCCGATAGATCTGCTGGTGCGTGGCCGACCAGAAGTAGCCGATCGAGCGCTCGAACTGCCGGCCGATCTCGTATCCCGTCCCGGGACGTTCGGCGAGCGACACCATGATCGCGTGCTCGAGGGCCATGGACGCACGGTAATACGCAACCGCGCACTGTGCAACAAGGTGCATATGCGGCCGAGTGGACGGGATTTGTACGCTTCCGTCATGACCGACACCGAGCCGCCGGGCCGCGTCGAACCGCCGTTCGCTGCCGACGAGGTCACCACCCTGCGCGCATTCCTCGACTACCAGCGGGCGACCTTCGCGTGGAAGTGCGAGGGACTCGACGCCCATGGCCTCGCCACCACCGTCGCCGCGTCCTCGATGACGCTCGGCGGCATGCTCAAACACCTCGCGTTCGTCGAGACGCAGTGGGTGGTGCAGCGGCTGGTCGGTCGGGACCTCCCCGAGCCCTGGGCGAGCGCGGACTGGGGTGCCGACGCGGACTGGGACTGGCATTCCGCGGCCGATGACAGCCCCGACGATCTGTGGGCGCTGTGGCGGGAGTCGGTCGCCGTCGCGGACGCCGAGCTGACGGCTGTCGTGGACGCCGACGGACTCGAGCGCGTCGCCCGCCGACCGCGCGGTGACGGTGCGCTCGTCAGCGCACGTTGGGTCCTGGTCCATCTCATCGAGGAGTACGCCCGCCACAACGGGCACGCCGACCTCATCCGTGAGGCGATCGACGGTCGCGTCGGGGAGTGATCGCCCCGGGGCGCCGGTGATGTGCCCCCGGCAGGACTCGAACCTGCGACCTAGGGATTAGAAGGCCCTTGCTCTATCCACCTGAGCTACGGAGGCGCGCGGGCAAGTGTAACGACGACGCCGATCGACGCCATCTCCCGCGACACGGGTCCACCTCGCGACTGTGATCACCGTCGCGGGAGCGGATCGGTATCGCAGGAGGCCGGGCCTACGATGGGCGATCATGAGCACGCCTCCCGTCGACACCATCGACCTCCGACGCAGTGCCGCCGGCGCAGTCGCGTGGGCTGTCACGTGGGGCGCCGTGGCTGTCGCAGTCATCGTCACCGCGGTGTCCGCGTCGACGGCGGTCGAGTTGCTCGGCATCCCCGATCCCGGATGGGTGACCACGTACGGCATCGCCGCGGTGCAGGGGATCGGTGAGGTCGCCGCGGCATTGGCCGTCGGATCGGTGCTCTTCGCGGCGTTCTTCGTCCCCCCACAGCGCGACGGTGTCCTCGACGTGGGCGGGTATCGCGCGATGCGATGGGCCGCGGTGTCGGCGTTGGTGTGGGCGGTCGCGTCGGTGCTGATGATCCCGCTGTCGCTCTCGAACGTGTCGGGACTGCCGCTGTCGGAGACGCTGTCGCCCGGCCGGTGGGCCGACGCCCTCGACCAGGTCGCCGACGCCCGCAGCTGGCTGTGGACGGCGGTGTTCGCCGTCCTCGCCGCGATCGTCGCCCGCGTGGGTCTGCGCTGGTGGACCACGCTGGTGGCGCTCGCCATCGCGGTGCTGAGCCTGATGCCCCTCGCGCTGGGCGGCCACTCCTCTGCCGGGGGCGACCACGACCTCGCCACCAACAGCCTCATCCTGCACATCGTGGGGGCGTCGGTCTGGATGGGCGGGCTGTTCGCGGTGCTGGCCTACGCACGCGGGCTCGGGGGCCACACGGCGCTCGCGGTCCAGCGGTTCTCCCGCGTGGCCCTGTGGTGCATCGTCGTCGTCGGGGTGAGCGGCGTCATCAACGCACTGATCCGTGTACACCTCGACGAGCTGTTCACCACGACCTACGGCCGGGTCGTCCTGCTCAAGGTGCTCGCGCTCGTCGTCCTGGGGGCGCTCGGGGCCGTGCACCGTCGTCGGACGGTGACGGCGCTGTCGGCCGACCCCGGCGACCGCGGTGCGTTCATGCGGTTCGCCCTCGTCGAGCTGGGTGTGTTCGCGGCGACGTTCGGTCTCGCCGTCGGGTTGGCGCGCACCCCGCCGCCGGCGCGCGACACCTCGTCGATCTCGGTGACGGCGGTCGAACTCGGGTACGACCTGCCCGGCAAGCCGACGCTGGAGACCATCGCGACCTTCTGGCGCCCCGACCTCATCCTCGGGCTGGCCGCGATCGTCCTCGGCGCCACCTACCTGCGCGGCGTCCTGCGTCTCCGGCGGCGCGGCGACGCGTGGCCGGTGGGGCGGACCGTCTCGTTCACGCTGGGCGCGGTGCTGTTGCTGGTCACCACGTCGTCCGGACTGGGTGCCTACTCGCCGGCGATGTTCAGCATCCACATGATCGCCCACATGCTGCTGTCGATGCTGATCCCGGTGCTCTTCGTGCTCGGCGGCCCCGTCACCCTCGCGCTGCGCGCCCTCACCCCGGCGGGTTCGGCGTCCCCGCCGGGCCCGCGCGAGTGGATCCTCGCGGCGTTGCACAGTCCCGTCTCGCGCTTCCTGACCCACCCCCTGGTGGCGTTCGCCCAGTTCGTCGGCAGCTTCTACATCCTCTACTTCAGCGGCCTGCTCGACGCGGTCGCGACGTACCACGCGGCGCACATCCTGATGAACATCCACTTCCTCGTCAGCGGCTACCTCTTCTACTGGGTCGTCATCGGCATCGACCCGTCACCCCGTGCGGTGCAGCCGCTGATCAAGGTGGCCATGGTGTTCGCGGCGCTGCCCTTCCACGCGTTCTTCGGCGTCATCCTGATGTCGCAGGACACGGTGATCGCACGGGACTGGTTCGGCGAGCTGCGCCTGCCGTGGAACACCGATCTCCTCGCCGACCAGCGCGTCGGTGGCTCCATCGCGTGGGCCGCGGGCGAGGTGCCGCTCGTGATCGTCCTCATCGCCCTGTTCATCCAGTGGACCCGGCACGACCAGCGGGTCGCCCGCCGGCTGGATCGTCGCGCCGACCGCGACGACGACGCCGAACTCACCGAGTACAACGCCATGCTCGCCGGCCTGGCCACCCGAGGTGACGGGTCGCGTGCCCCGGCGCCGGCGTCGTCCACCACCGCCGGTGACGACGAGCGGTGACCTCGTGGCGGTGTTCCCGGAGGCCCCGGGCGGACCGCTAAGCTCGGTGACGACCTCTGCTCCAGTCGACGCGTGCGCCGCGCGCCCGACGCACCGGCCGCAGCGACGACGGCAGACCCTCGAGCACTCGCGCATGACTCGCGCGCACGGAAGGTGAGACCCATGGCCGAATTCATCTACACCATGAAGCTCGCTGTCATCCTGCACACGATCTAGAGAACCGTCAAGGTCGGGCTCGTTTCTGCAGTTCAACCCGCGTGTCTCTCGCCTCGGAGCGGTAGTCGTCTGCGGCGCTGAGAGCGGTCAGATTCGGCAGTGGTGGGGAGGAACGGGGGAGCCTCCCACACCCTGACGCGCTAGTCTCCGAAGCGTGAGCATTCAGAAGCGGACATGGAGCGAGGGCAAGAGGCCCCGCTACATCGCCCGTATACGGGTGGGTGGCAAGCAGCGGTCCAAGTCGTTCGCAACCCTCCGTGAAGCCCGCGACTGGGAGCAGGAACAACAGGGGCGGAAGCCCGCAGGGAGCCGCACCGACAACAAGATCATGTCCGTGGCCGTCGAGTCGTGGTCGGACCAGGCGGACGGGTCCACAGGTGTGGGCCGCAAGCATCTGCACTCGAACCTAGGTCCGCTCGCGGACATGAAGGTCGGGAACGTCGACACCGACGATGTGCGCGCGTGGAGGCGGGTCCTAGTCGAGGGTCGCCCTTGGGCGGATGGTCAACCGTTCAAGTCATCGACCGTCTCCACACTGACTCGTCACCTGAGCGCGTTCTTCAACGACCTTGTCTCTCGCGACCAGATCGCCCGTAATCCGGTTCTGGGTGCACGGTCGGGGGCCGGGAGGGTCGACGGCACAGCGGAGGTTGTGGACCCCGCCAAGTTGATGACGACTGACGAGGTCGGCGCGCTGATCCGGTCTGCTGATGATGACTCGGTGAGCGTCGCCCTGGAACTCATCGCCACTACGGGCCTTCGCCCCAACGAGATGGCTGGCTTACGGGTGAATTCCGTCGATTTCGACGCCGGAACTCTGCACGTGCAGGAGCAGGCGGCGGGACTCTACGGCGACTGGGCATGGAAGCCGCTGAAGTCCGTCAAGGCGCGACGGTCAATACCGCTCCCGTCGTCCACTGTGGCCCGTCTCCGGGAGCACGTCGAGGCCCACCCCGACTATGCGCCCGGAACTCCGCTGTTCCGTACCGAGCGGGGGTATCAGTGGTCCTCGGCGCACTTCTACCGGGCGTTCTCGAAAGCAGCGGACAAGGCCGGGGTGACGGGCCAGTCACCGAAGTCCCTACGTCACTTCTACGCATCCCGACTGATCCGTGCGGGTGAGTCCGTGGCCGTCGTGCAGGCTCGTCTAGGACATGCCTCCCCGATGGTCACGCTGTCGGTCTATACCCATCTGTGGGAGGACGCGGGAGATACGACTAGGGCGGCGGTCGAGGGTCTGTTCTAGATCGGCATCGCGGTCGTCTACTTCTCGACGGTGTCGGAGAACGCGCGCGAAGATCAAGCCGAAGGGCGGCATCGACGCAGGGACCTAGGCGAGAAGAAGTTCGGCTTGCCGACATCAACCATGAGCGCGAGTTCGTGCAGCACGGTCACGAGAACGCAGGGACATCTTCGGCAAGCTCGTCCCGCTGATCAAGAAAGATAGAAGTCGTTCGGGTTCTACTGCGCGACAGCCAGCTAGGGGAAGCTATACCTCGACAAGTTCGACGTTCCCGAGCACAAGGTCAGAAGGGCCGACGACCCGTCCCGTGGTCTCACAAACCTGCCGGTGGTCGGCGTCGAGCAGCACAACACACCCGATCTGATCCGCCTATCTGACGGTCTTCGGGGTGCGTGAATGGCCGTTCGTGACCGTTGATGTGTCGGTTCAACGGCTTATCGTTCTCGTTGGCTCCTAGGAACCGAGGTTGAGCGCCACGACCGCGAGGCGCGCGCTCCCCGTCCAGGACGCCGATCCCCATGAACGTCGGGTACTCGTGTGCCCGCAGGACGAAGGCAAGCAGATGGACAACGAGCAGAAGTTTCTGACCGCTGAGCAGGTCGCGCAGCGTTGGCAGATGGCGGCGCGGACGGTGCGGGAGATGGCTCAGGCGGGGGAGGTGCCGGCGGCGCGGTTTGGTCGCCTGTGGCGGTTCCCGCTGGATCGCCTGGAGAAGTTCGAGCGGGCGGCGATCGCGTGAGCGGCAACAAGCGCAAGAACGGAAACGTCGGCCTACAGCAGTTTGCAACAATTGCCATGAACGACCACGAGGGGGTGAATCGGCATGACCTACATGACATTACGGGAGGCGTCGGTAGCGACCGGCCTCTCGATCGGCACGCTTCGAAACTACATCCGAAGCGGTCGACTCCCGGCCAGTCGTCGCGGCCCGAAGATCCTCGTGGTCTCGACCACCGACGTAGAGAACCTGACAGTTCCGAGGACGTAGACGACCGTTCGGCGGTAGTCGCGGCGCTGGCGGGTGACGCGGACATGGCGCGGTCTCTGGTCTCAGTGGCCGGGGCCGGAACCGCCGTTCTGGAGATCAATTTCGCGGCACGGCCCAACGTGGGGACCGATCGATTACGCGCAGTTGCGGTAGACATTCGTCGCCGTGTCATCACGGGCGAGCTGACTGCCTCTGAGGGTTACCGGGTTCTCCTACGACTCACCGAGAAGGACTGAGGACAGCATGAGCAAGTACCTGCGCACAGGCGTCACGGTGACGTGCCCCGAATGTGGCGCGACAGGTGTCCCGATGGGATGGGGTGCCGGACCCGACGAGTCGGTGAAGCTGTACCGGCATCCGCGTGGTCTGGTGTACCGGGGTGGCACTCGGGGGCTGCCTCGGTGTGAGGGGCCTACGGACCTGTTCTCGGTGCTGCTGCGGGGCGCGGGTCTCGCAGTCGGCGGGGATGTGCGGACGCCTGACGACGGGATGCTGTTCTGATGGCGGCGGTGCAGAACCCGTGGCTGAGGGTGTACCAGAAGGCGTGTCTTGAAGATGCGCTGAACGCTGACTTACCGGCGGTCTGGTTGCGGGTGTTCTACCTGGCCTGCGGGAAGGCGGAGGCCAATCGCCACGCGACGTTCCAGCCGGGGGAGATCGCTGAGACACTGGGCATCTCGCAAAGCCGGGTCTCTGATGCGATCCGAGATGCGAAGAAGTACCGGCATCTGGACGACGACTCGTGTGCGGCGTGTCTCGTCATACCGGCGCGGAAGTTTGGTGGCGGGATCGGGGACCCGTGGAAGCCCTGCCGTGTTCATCAGCGGAAGGCTCGGGCCGAGGTGGACCGACTGATCAAGTCCGTGCAGCACGGCGAGATTCTTCCGGAAATACCGGAAACGGTTTCCGGATAATCCGGAAAGCCAAACTCTCTGACCAGGGCGTTTGATCGCGCCCTTTTAGAATCTCATGTCGGGGGTTGGGTTGCGGATGGTTCTGGGTCTGCGTCGTCCGGGAGTCTGGTGCCTCATCTGAGGGCGCTCTGGGTTGGACGGGTTCCGCCTCCCGTCGCGGGAGCAGCGGCCTGCGGTGGTCGAGCAGCTTGCGCAGAACATGAGCAACGTCGGTGTCGCTGAGGCCATCGGCGTCAGCGAGTGGACAGTGCGCAATGACCTGAAGTCGACAACTTCGAGGGATCTCGATGTTGACCCCGAACGCCGTACGCAAGGCAGGGATGGAAGATCGCGTCCCGCAACGCGTCCCAGTAGCCAGCCGACCGCCACGCCCCGATCCAAGTTCCAGTGCGATGGGGATGACGGATTCGACCAGGGCAGTACGACGAGCAGAGGCGGAGGTCGCCTGGCACCGTCAGGGAGGAGTACGCGTGCTCGTCCGCGAAGCGGCCCCGCCAGAGTCGGTGTGGGACATCTCGTGCGTGGCCTGCGGTGTGGGGCCGGGGCGCTGGTGCAAGAGCCGTGACGCCGTCTGTCGTCCACGCCTTCACAGGTGGACTGCGATCCGCCTCCATCCAGAACGATACCGGAACAGGGTGCTCTGACGCCCTGAGATCGACGCTGGCGCAACGGGAGACGTTGGTTCGACAAGTTTACCCACGAGCGGGGGTTTAGCCGCTCGGAAGCGAAGCCAGGCCCTATTACGCGGGTTTGTGCAGTACAGAGCCGGACCAGTCCGGTATTACCTTACCGGGGACAGGCCGAGGAACGAGAACTGTAGTGACAGAATTCATTTGGTCCGTGATCGCGTGCGCGATCTTGACGGGCAGGGTTCGGCCATGAGCGCGAAAGTCGAGATCGCGGTCTCGGGTAACCACCATCCCGTGAGGGTGTCGCGCTCGTCTCGGCGCGGCGTGGACGGGGTTCTGGTGTGCCAGGGAGCTAGTTGGGTCTGGTTGGACGAGGAAGGGTTCGAGTCGCTGGTCGACGTAGTGGACCTGCTGATGGACGGTGACCCAAGACTGGGTCGAGTCGAGCAGTTCCCGCGCCCCGACGTCGTTCGCCCGAGCCAATGGCAGCGGGCGTGACCGCACCGCGGCCGGTCGGCACTCACCACTCGGGCGACTTCCAGGTCACCGTGGACCTCCGCACGCGGTCGGGCAAGGGCGGGCACGTGAAGGTGATTACTCGCAGCCGGGACGGTGACGAGCGGTTCGTCCGCATCCCCTGGCCCCTCGTGGTGCCCCTCGCGGATGCGTTGGTCGATCGGGCGGAACTACGCGAGCAGCGCCGCGCCTGGCATCAGGCGGAAGCGCAGTGATCGTCTCAACCCCCGCCGGCGACCCTGTCCTAGAGATCGTGCGCGACCGACATCCCGTGATGGGCGTCGTCGTTCGCGTCCGGCAGAACCCTCGATCGTCGGTCCTGGTGCCGGTCGACTCCCTGACGGCTCTCGCCGATGCACTTGTCGATGCCGCTGAGCGATTGGAGGGCCGATGACCACACCACTCGCAACCATCGACGCCCTAGCTGCTCGTCTGGGCCGCACGTTCGACCCTGAGACCCCTGACTACGTCCGCGCGGAATCAGCGCTAGTCGATGTGTCCGCTCGTGCGCGATCGGTCGCCGAGCAGGCGTGGACGGACCCTACGAAGGTTCCCGACGCTGTGGTCACCGTGGTTCTCGCCGCTGCCCGTCGCATCTTCACCAACCCTGATCGCTACCTCTCGAACATGGCCGGAACCTTCCAGGCCACGCTGGTGAACGGTGATTTCAACGGGGACATCTTCCTGCCGGGTGAACTGGACGAACTTCGCAAACACCAACCCGCACCGGGTATTTGGGTGCTGAGCACCCACCAGACTTCCGAGGAAACATCATGATCCTGAACACCATCACTCATACTGACGACAAGACTCGGCGGTTCATCGAGGACTACGCGGACGAGTTCGCGGCCCTCGGCGTCATCGCGTCCGAGGACTACCAATCGCTTCAGGAGCACATGGCGCAGGCCGAGGAGGCCAACGTCACGGTCGCGGGCATCGAGGCGCGCCGCGCGGACGCCATCGCCACGTCCGCCGCCACGATCGCGCACGGTGACGTGACATCGGAGAAGCTCACCGCCGCCGCGACGAAGCTCGCCGCCGACAAGGATGTTCATGACCTGGCACTCGCCGTCTGGCGACTGCACGTCGCCGCCGCGAAGGCCATCGTCCTCGACGGAGTTCGTTCTATTCCGGAAGTCCTCACCGATGCACTCGCGCGGGTCGCTGCTGACGGTATCGCCGCCGCTGACGCACTCACCGGGATCACGAACGCCGAGGAGGCAATCGCTGCCAGTCGAGTGGGCGAGTGGTCGGCCCTGCGGTCCGCTGCCGCCGAGTACGCCGCTATCGATCGCCTTGTGTCGGCCCTTCGGGCAGACAACTTGCTCGCCGGTCCCAAACCCACGGACACGGACCGATGGGCGTTCAGGTTCCGGCGACCGCCGAACAAGGTGGTGCGCGGTGGGTTCCGGCAGACGCCGTCGAGCGACACCGAGAAGCGCACGGTCCTGGTGGAGGAGCTGCGTTCCGAGCCGTACGTCCCCGCCAGCCGCGACGAAGTCCAGGCCGTGATCGCCGCCCATCGTGCCGGAGAGCTGGTGTTCGCGTGACCCGCGTCGATGACGCCGTGGCCGAGGCCGACGCCCGGATCGCCGAGCGCGACGAAGTTTCCGAGGGCGAGTCACTCGACCGCGTCATCCACACGTTGACGGCTCAAGAAGTCGCAGAAATCGACGCCGAAGTCGCTGCGATCGACCGGCACACCATCAAGGCGCCCAATACGCCCCGATCGCGGACTGCACGTCCACCACATGTGCAGGAGTGGCGCGAGCGACATCCGGACTCGCGGGCCTGAGTGGGTGGGTGGAGGGGCGGAGAAGGCCCGCACCTGACGAATGCCGCACAACCGTCGTCATCTGTCGGCTTCTCAGCGGGCAGCTATCGCAGTCGAGTACGAGAAGGTGTTCGCGGAAGAAGCGAAGAAGCGACAGGGTGCGCGGACCGACATTCAGGAAACTTTGCCTGAATGTAAGCCGCAAGCGTCGGACGAGGCTGGCGACCTGTTCCAGGTTTCCGGGCGCTCCGTGCGTGACGCCAAGTTCGTCGCGGAGAACGACCCGGAGACGTTCGAGAACCCACCGACCCCTGACAACCTGACCCCCGCTCAGCTCACCGCTGGCGGGGGTCTCGTCGTCTATCTGGAGATGAGCATGACCGAACAGTGGGCAACCGTGCCCAACTTCCCCCGCTACGAGGTCTCGACTCGTGGCCGGGTCCGTAGAGGCGACCGAATCCTGACTCCACGATGCCGTAACGGGGGACGGGCCGAAGTCTGTCTGTCTCGCGACAGCGGGGGACGCAGCTTCCAGGCCGTGGCCCGCCTCGTACTGACCGCACACACAGGACCATGCCCGTCAGGCAGGCTCGCCCTGCACCTCGACGGCGACCCGACCAACAACGACCACAACAACCTCCGATGGGGCACCCACGCTGATCGCGAGCGCTTGAAGTCACGCCACGGTCGCAGCCTTGCGCAACAGACCCGTTGTCGAAGCGGGCGACACGAGATGACACCCGAAAACACCTACTGGACACCACAACTGACCCGGTTATGCCGTGCATGCCAGGACGACCGGAAACGCCCTCAGATCGATTCTCCCGAACCGGGGCGAACCAATACACCAGACGCCCCCAAACGGCCCGCAGGAAGCAACTGAGAGCCAGCAATCGGCCATTTACCCCGTACAGATTTCGGGCCGTGAGAAAAGGGTGCTGGTGGTGTGGATATGGACCGCTTTCCCGGCGAAGGGATACCCCCCAGGGTGGGGCGTAGAATTCTGTGTGGAACCTCGAAATACGTTGTTGGACAACGCTTGACGTTGTGCTCCCGTGTCTGTGACGATGAGTGTTATCGGGTCGTTGGGTGAGTCAGAGGAGTTCGTCATGGTGTTCCTGTTCTGGATGTTCGTCGGTGGCGTTGTGGCGTTCATCGCCCTGGGTCTGTACGGGATGCGCCTTGCGGGGAGGCCGGCGACTGCGACGCCGTACGGGCGCACTGTGGTGAAGCAATACGAGCGGGAGCGCGAGCAGATCATCGCGCGGGAGCTGGCTGAGGCTGTTGAGTCGATGCGCGACGAGTTCTATCTGGTCCCGAAGTCGTCGCGGCGATGACTGGGGTCGGGGTGGTCAGGTCGCGATGACGGCACGGGTGTCTCAGACCCTCTGTGCGCGTCGCGAAGATGCGTAGTGAAACGCGCATCAACTCTGTGCGAGGACGGGCAAGCGGGAACGGCACGGCTGGCCAGTGGTGGTCCTGTACCTCCGGATGGGGTGGACGACTCGGGTGGTGTCAGTGACCACTCATCGGCGTGCGATTGGGCCGATGGGCATCAGGTTCGCTCGCTTCCGTTACCCCGGGCAGGCGGCGACATCCTCGCCGTCCACGTTGAGGGTGGCCGACCAGTGCCAGTTATCGCCGAGGGCCTCCACATCACCCGAAGGAAGAACCCCGGACACCTCGTTGGGGACGCGGGTGTCGGGGTAACCGTCCAGTGAGCGTTGGGTGTAGCTCTCGAACACGAAGTAGGAGACCTGCTGCCCGTTCTGCGTCTTCCAACCGAGCTGCCGTGTAGTCGAGCCGTCCTGGCTTGCGGCGAGCAGCGACAGCAGGACTGTGCCGTTCGTCGGTAGGGGTGTGGTGACCTTCCAGGTGACGCGCGCGGCGGTTCCCGCGTAACCCGCCACACCGAGGTGAACGTCGACTCCTGTCAGGGCCACTCCAGCAGTCGACCCAGTTGTGCTCCTGCAGGAGGAATCGACCCCTCGGACGACGACCTTGCCGGGGATGTCTTGCGCTGGGGCGGGCGTGTAGGTGTCGCTGAACGGGTCAGCTGTCGTTGTGGACGCTCGGCTGGTCGCGCTCGATGAGCTGTCATTGGCGCATCCTGCAGCCGCCGTGCTGACGGTGGCCGCGAGGACGGCAACGACCAATGTCCGTTTCATGGCCGGACAGTAGATGACGCGGCGGGTAGCGGTCTGTCGGTCCAGCGAGCTACACGGGGCGAACAGCGCGCTGTGCCGTCCATACGGTCGTACGATTTCCCACGTTGTGTAGCTCCAGCGCGGGAGGTCGTCAGTGACGGGTCGGTATCGGAAGAGCATCAACCTCGGGGGCGGGTTCAAGCTGAACCTGAATGCGAAGTCGGCGAGCATCTCGGGCGGGGTGCCTGGGGCACGAGTCACTCTGAATACGAAGGGCCAGCGGACCACGTCGGTTGGCGTTCCCGGGACGGGGCTGTCGTACCGCACCACGTCGTCGTCTCGCGGGCGACAGTCCACCGCTGCGCAGCCGGCAGTCGGTCCGAGCGCACCCGGGTCGACGGGTAGCCCGGTCACCTCGGGGCCTTTTCTCGATCCTGCCGCCTACCCGACTAGCAGCGATGAGAAGAAGTTCGCGAAGGTTGTCGAGAGGTCGGCGAAGAAGCCTGACGTGCTCGCTGACTGGCTTCAGCACCCGGAGCTCGGCCAGGCCGCGCATGTCGTTCTTGGTGTCCGCCGCGACATCGCGGGCAACGAGGCGATGGCGTTCAACCTGCTGTCCGCCGTGGTGCGGTCAGCGCCGAGCCCCCATTCCGAGGGCTACTTCGCCCGCCACCCGTTCGTGCTGACACTGGACATCCTGGGCGTGCCTCAGCATGTGGTGGTGTCCCGCGCCGCCGCTGCCGTGTTCGTGGCGAGCGTGCACAACCGCCGCCACGAATGGCAACCCATGCGCGAGGCCCTGGCCCACGCCGGGGACAGTCCCCTGACGGTGGCTCTGGAAGCGCTCTGTCTGATCAACCTGGATGACTACGACGGTGTCCTGCACGCCACCCGGTGGCTGTCTGGACCGATCAACGATCCCGTGGAGGCGCTGGCCGCGATCTTGCGAGGTGTCGCCTTCCGGGAGCAGGGCAAGGCCCATGAGGCGCGAATGGCGTTCGATATGGCTGTTCACGCCTCGATCGGTCACCCCGTGTTGTGGAACCTGTACGAATTCGAGAGAGGCCGCACCGAGGCCGTCACCCCGTATGGGGCGTCAGCCGCGCGCATGTACTTCCGCAATGTGTATCAGCGTGACCGGAACTATCCCGGCTTGGAGGAGGCCATGGATGAGCTGCCGCCAGAGTGAGGTCGTTCATTCTCGGACTGTCGACACCGGGGCCAACCCCGCATGACTGACGCGGTCGCCCCACTCGTCGTCCATTTCGGCGGCGTGGTCCACCCGCAATCAGGAAGCTGGCGGTTCTACGGCCCTGTGAACGTCCGGCGCGACACCACGGACCTGCGGATCGCAGTGATGAATTCGACCTTCAGCGTTCGAGCCGTAGTCAAGGAACCCCCGGAGGTCGGTTCAGACGTCGCGGGTTTCGTATCCAGGCTTTGGTACGACACGGACGCAGTCGTCATGAGCGTCCTGGACGCCCTCGGGTTCTGTCTCGCTGCCCCGCTGACCATTCAGCTCATAACCGGATCGATTGACGGCCGCGACGCACTCATCATGGGGAAGCCGTCCATGCCCGACTTGTCAATCGCCGACAACGATGAAGTCAGCGGCGACCAGCTCGGGCAGTACCTCGGTCATGCTGTTACCAACGCTCACGTGAGACACGCCCTAGCCGACCTCAGGATGGCGATGGGATTCACCGACGACTGCTTCTTCTACTGCTACAGGGCGGTCGAAAGTATGAGGCACCACTTCCTTGACGACGCGCAGGCAACCGACGACGGTGCTGCACGTAAGAAGTCGTGGGAGCGTCTGCGAGCGGCGCTAGACGTAGACCAGGCGACTCTTGAGGCCCTGCACGTCCAGGCGAACGCTCGCCGACACGGCGGGGACACGGCGAGCGAGTTCAGGGAAAGACACGAGGCGGTCGGACTCACCCGAGGCCTGCTCACGAAGTTCGTCGCGACGTTGCCCGCGCCACCACCAATGCCCGAGTTCGACGTGTAGTTCGTTCCGTCCTGACCCCTCCACCGGGCATTCGCCCCTACCCGTCCCCACGGTGGTCAACCCGCGCCGCATCGCCGCACCTGGCAGGGGTGCGGTGGGATGCGCTATGCCCAACACGTCACTGATCAGGTGACGCGTTGGGTGACCACGTGCCGGATGGTCGATGAGTTGGGGGACTGTGGTGACGGCACGTCAGCCGGTTTCCGTCGGGCTGTGCAGGAGCGACGTCGTGCGGGGGCTAGTGGCCGCGTATCACCCCCTGAGAGCGCCGGATACGGCCCAGAAGTCGTTCCGCGACAACGGGTGTGGCAACTACGGGGGCGGCTCTCTGCGAGGCGCTCATGCGCACAGTGCCCGCAACAGGATGAGGGCTTCTTCGACGGCACCAGCCCACTGCTGCACCGTCCACCCGGCGCCCTCCAGGACTACGCACTCCTCGATCGACCGCGCCTCGTCGTCCAGGCGGGCCATCACAACGCACGAGACCGGGACGACGGCACTCCTCGGACCCCACCCACACGTCGATGCCGTCGTGCGTGCGGGTGGTGATGATCTCGCCACGGGGAAGCGGGTCCCAGAGAAGACCAGTGCGCAAGGTCAGGTCGTCCACGACTTCGTTGCTGATCCTCATGCGTGGAAGCCCAGCACGACGAGCAGCGCCGCGAGACCGTACGTGCCTCCGTACAGGGCGACGCAGAACGTGACGGTGAGGACCGCGCCCGCCACCTGGCGACGCTTGGCGACCTGCTCGTGGCTGGGCGAGCAGACGCCGGCCAACGACTCGCAGACGCGCCGATAGAGTGGTGGACGATGCATGCGCGTAGCTCCCTGACCTCGGAGTGTTCCCGCCTCCCATTGGTGGGAGGTCTGGGGGAGCTACAGGCGCAGATAGCCGCAAACAGCCAGGTTAGGACGGGCGATGTCTGAGCAATTTATCTACACCATGAAGAAGGTGCGGAAAGCGCACGGCGACAAGGTGATCCTGGACGACGTCACCATGTCGTTCTACCCCGGGGCCAAGATCGGCGTCGTCGGACCCAACGGCGCCGGCAAGTCGTCGATCCTCAAGATCATGGCCGGCATCGACCAGCCGTCCAACGGTGAGGCGTTCCTCGACCCCAACGCCACCGTCGGCATCCTCATGCAGGAGCCGCGCCTCAACGAGGAGAAGACGGTCCGTCAGAACGTCGAGGAGGGGATGGGCAAGGTCAAGGAGGACCTCGACCGTTTCAACGAGATCGCCGAATTGATGGCGACCGATTACTCCGACGAGCTGATGGAGGAGATGGGCAAGCTCCAGGAGGCGCTCGACCACGCCGACGCCTGGGACCTCGACTCCCAGCTCGAACAGGCCATGGACGCGCTGCGCTGCCCGCCCGCCGAC
The DNA here is from genome assembly GCF_024171765.1 of Williamsia deligens. GTDB lineage: Bacteria > Actinomycetota > Actinomycetes > Mycobacteriales > Mycobacteriaceae > Williamsia_A > Williamsia_A deligens. The sequence goes on along the minus strand of NZ_JAMTCI010000002.1, from coordinate 550,242 downwards.
GAGCCCGTCACCCACCTCTCCGGCGGTGAGAAGCGTCGCGTCGCGCTGTGCAAGCTGCTGCTGCAGAAGCCCGACCTGCTGCTGCTCGACGAGCCCACCAACCACCTCGACGCGGAGAGCGTCCTGTGGCTCGAGCAGTTCCTCGCCGCCTACCCCGGCGCCGTCCTCGCCGTCACCCACGACCGGTACTTCCTCGACCACGTCGCCGGCTGGATCTGCGAGGTCGACCGCGGCAAGCTGCACCCCTACGAGGGCAACTACTCCACCTACCTCGAGAAGAAGGCCGAGCGTCTCGAGGTCCAGGGCAAGAAAGACCAGAAGCTGCAGCGCCGCCTGAAGGAGGAGCTCGCCTGGGTCCGCTCGGGGTCCAAGGCCCGGCAGACGAAAAACAAGGCGCGCCTCGGACGCTACGAGGAGATGGCTGCCGAGGCCGACAAGATGCGCAAGCTCGACTTCGAGGAGATCCAGATCCCGACGCCGCCCCGCCTGGGCGACGTGGTGGTCGAGGTCAAGAACCTCGACAAGGGTTTCGACGGCCGCGTGCTCATCAAGGACCTGTCGTTCACGTTGCCCCGCAACGGCATCGTCGGCGTCATCGGCCCCAACGGCGTCGGCAAGACCACGCTGTTCAAGACCATCGTCGGCCTCGAGTCGCCGGACTCCGGGACGGTCAAGGTCGGTGACACGGTCAAGCTGAGCTACGTCGACCAGAACCGCGCCAACATCGACCCGAAGAAGAACGTCTGGGAGGTCGTCTCCGACGGGCTGGACTTCATCGAGGTCGGCCAGAACGAGATGCCGTCGCGCGCCTACGTGAGCGCTTTCGGGTTCAAGGGCCCCGACCAGCAGAAGAAGGCCGAGGTGCTCTCCGGTGGTGAGCGCAACCGGCTGAACCTGGCGCTGACCCTCAAGGAGGGCGGCAACCTGATCCTGCTCGACGAGCCCACCAACGACCTCGACGTCGAGACCCTCAGCTCGCTGGAGAACGCGCTCGACACGTTCCCCGGCTGCGCCGTGGTGATCTCGCACGACCGGTGGTTCCTCGACCGCACCTGCACCCACATCCTCGCGTGGGAGGGCAACGTCTCCGAGGGGCAGTGGTTCTGGTTCGAGGGCAACTTCGAGGCCTACGAGGCCAACAAGGTCGAGCGCCTCGGCGCCGACGCCGCCCGTCCGCACTCGGTGACCCACCGCAAGCTCACCCGGGACTGACGCCATGAGCCGCGCGCCCGGGGAGGTCGGTACGACGGTCAGCCCCGCGGAGGTGGCGCGCAGCTACGACGCGCGTGCGTCCCGGCGTGCGGACTCGACGTCGTCGTTCGACCGGGACCGCGTGCGCGAACACCTCGCGGTGGCGCAGACGCGGGCACCGGGCGAGCAGGTGGTCGAGGTCGTCGCCACACCCGGCGGCGGCTGCGCGGTCCTGATCGTGGTGGAGGACCAACCGTTCCTGGTCGAGGCCGCCGTCGGTGCGGTGGAGCGCGGCGGCCACACGGTCGACCGCGTCGACCACCCGATCCTGTGGGTACGCCGCGACGCCGACGGGACGCTGCGCTTCGTGAGTGCCGACGGCCCCGGCGACGGGTCGGCCATCCGCGAGTCGTGGATCTGCCTGGAGGTGGGAGGGGTCGAGGTCGAGGAGGCCGCGCCGCTCCGGGACGCCACGCGCGCGGTGATCGCTCGTGTGGTCGCCGTGCACGACGACTCCCGCGCGATGGCGGACGCGCTCGGTGCGGCGACGCAGGGACTCCCGGCCGACGACGAGAACTCCGCACTCCTGCACTGGCTGCAGGACAGGCACTTCCAGCCCCTGGGCGTCGTGTTCTCGTACGCCGACGACGAGGGATGGACGACGGCACTCGGCGTCTTCGCCGATCCCGACGTGCCCCGTCCAGGCGCTCGACCGGACGGGGCGCCGGGTGTCACGGTCGGGTGGATGCATCTCCCGGCCGGCGTCCACCGGACCGACTACCCCACGGTCGTCCGTATGGTGACCGGTGAGTCCGGACACCGGACGAGACTGGCCGTGGTCGGTGTGTTCACGACGGCGGGGGTCAGCGCCGACGTGACGACGATCCCGGTGGTGCGTGCCGTGGTTCGCCGCACCCTGGAACACGCCGCGGTGCAACCTGACTCGTATTCGGGCGCCACGATGGTGGAGTTGCTCCAGAACCATCCCCGTACCGATCTCTTCTCGGCCGACCCGGCGGCGCTGGCACACGACCTCGCCGAGGCGCTCGAGGCGGTGACCGCGCGTGAGGTACGGGTGTTCCTGCGGTCCGACCCGGACTCGGGGATCGTGAGCGCGCAGATCCACCTCCCGCGGGACCGGTACACCACCCGGCTCCGGGCCACCATGCAGCACCACCTCGCCGACCGGCTCGGCGGACAGGATGTGGAGTACTCCGCGCGGATCACCGATGCCCCACTGGCCGCCATCCACGTCCTGATGCGCACCGGCGGTGACGGCACCGATGCGGCGCAGGTCGAGATCGACGCCGACCTCCGCCGCGCCATCGAATCCGAACTCGCCGACGCCGCCCGCAGTTGGGACGAGAACCTTTGCGCTGTCGCGGGTCTCGGGGAGACGGCTGTCGACGCCCCTACCGCTGCGGCGTACGCGGCGGTGCTGTCGCAGGCGTACAAGGACCAGCGCGATCCGCGCACCGCGCTCGCCGATGCTGCCGTGCTGTCGGCGCTCGAGCCGGGCGGTTTCGACGTCCGTCTGGCACGCCACGCGGACAGCGCCGAGCGGTGGACGTTCGACCTCTACCTCTGTGGGCGGTCGGCGTCGTTGACCGCAGTGTTGCCGATGATCCAGAGTCTGGGCGTCGACGTGCTCGACGAGCAGCCTCTCGCGGTGACCCGTCCGGACGGGATCGACTGCTGGATCTACGAGTTCACGTTGGTACCGGCCGGTGGGCTGACCGTCAGCGAGCGCGGTCGGGACGATCTGCAGCACCGCTTCACCGATGCGTTCGCGCACCTGTGGTCGGGGATCGCCGAGGTCGACGAGTTCAACGAGCTCGTCGTCCGGACCCGGCTGGACTGGCGGTCCATCGTCATGTTCCGCGCGTACGCGAACTACCTGCGCCAGTGCGGCTTCGCCTACAGCGCGCGCCGTGTCGCGACGGTGCTCGGTGACCACGCCGACTTGGCGGAGGCGTTGATCGAGCTGCTCGAGACCACGTTCGACCCCGCCCGGGCCGACGACGCGGCACGCGACGCGGCGACCGAACGGGTCACGGCCCTGTCCGGTGAGGTGATCAGCCTCGACGCCGACCGCATCGTGTCGGCCTTCGTCGACCTCATCGGGGCGACCGTGCGCACCAACTTCTTCACCGAGGGCGTGTTGCGACGGGCGCTGGCGGTCAAACTCGTCCCGGACGAGTTGCCCCAGGCCCCGCAGCCGCGGCCGCACCGCGAGATCTACGTGTACTCGCCCCGCGTGGAGGGCGTGCATCTGCGGTTCGGTGCAGTGGCGCGCGGCGGGATCCGCTGGTCGGACCGCGCCGAGGACTTCCGCACCGAGATCCTCGGTCTCGTCAAGGCGCAGGCCGTGAAGAACGCCGTCATCGTCCCCGTCGGGGCCAAAGGTGGCTTCGTCGTGCGTCGTCCGCCCGTCCCGACCGGTGACCCGGCGGCCGACCGGGAGGCGACGCGCGCCGCGGGCGTCGCCTGCTATCGCGAGTTCATCTCCGCCCTGCTCGACCTCACCGACGACGTCGCACCCGACGGGTCCGTCCGTCCCGCAGCCGGTCTCGTTCGTCGGGACGGCGACGACACGTACCTCGTGGTCGCCGCCGACAAGGGCACAGCGCAGTTCTCCGACATCGCCAACGAGGTCGCCGCGGACCACGGCTTCTGGCTGGGCGACGCCTTCGCCTCCGGTGGATCCGTCGGGTACGACCACAAGGCGATGGGGATCACCGCCCGCGGCGCGTGGGAATCGGTGCGCCGTCACTTCCGGGAGATCGAGATCGACGTCGACATTGACGATTTCACGGTCGTCGGGATCGGTGACATGTCCGGCGACGTGTTCGGCAACGGCATGCTGCTCTCCGACCACATCGGGCTGGTCGCCGCATTCGACCACCGCCACGTGTTCGTCGACCCGACACCGGACCGCGCCGCCGCGACAGCGCAGCGGCGACGTCTGTTCGCGCTGGCACGGTCCTCATGGGCGGACTACGACACCTCCACCATCTCCGACGGCGGCGGTGTCTGGTCTCGGGAGGCCAAGACCATCCCCGTCAGCGTGCAGATGCGGGCCGCGCTGGGGATCGACAACGGCGTCGAGACGCTGAGCCCGCCCGAGCTGATCACAGCCATCCTCTCGGCGCCGGTCGATCTGCTGTGGAACGGCGGCATCGGGACCTACGTCAAGGCGAGCACCGAGAGCCACGCGGATGTGGGAGACAAGGCGAACGACCCGATCCGCGTGGATGCGCCGGCCGTGCGTGCGCGGGTGATCGGCGAGGGCGGCAACCTCGGCGTCACCGAACGGGGTCGGGTCGAGTTCGACCTGCACGGGGGCCGCATCAACAGCGACGCCCTCGACAACTCGGCCGGCGTCGACTGCTCCGACCACGAGGTGAACATCAAGATCCTGCTCGACGCGGCTGTCGCAGCGGGCGATCTCGACACCGACGACCGGGACACGTTGCTCGCGTCGATGACCGATGAGGTCGCGCGACTGGTGTTGGCGGACAACATCGCCCAGAACACGGCGGTGGGCATCGCGCGGGCACAGGCCGCCGACATGGCCGAGGTCCACGTGCGGCTGCTGCGGCACCTCGCCCGGCACCACGGGGTCGATCTCGAGCTCGAGGTGCTGCCGACCGCGCGCTCGCTGGCGCGCCGCGGTCCCGACCGCACCCGCACCGGGCTCACGTCACCGGAACTCGCGACCACCATGGCGCACGTCAAGCTGGCCGTGAAATCCGAACTGCTGACCGGTGATCTGCCCGACAACGACGTCTTCGACGAACGACTGTCGTCCTATTTCCCGGAGCCGCTGCGCAACCGGTTCGCCGAGGGCATCCGGCGGCATCGCCTGCGACGCCAGATCGTCGTGACCACCCTCGTCAACGACATCGTGGATTCGGCGGGCCTGGAACACATCTTCTCGCTCACCGAGGGGTCGGGGGCATCGGAGACCGACGCCGTCCGCGCGTTCGTGGTGGTGTCGGAGATCTTCGGACTCGACGACCTGTGGCAGGACATCGTCACCGCGGACGCCCCGATCGCGGCCGTCGACGAGATGGTCGTCCGATGGCGGCGGCTGCTCTTCCGGGCGTCCCGGTGGTTCCTCGCCACCCGTCCGCAACCGCTGGCCGTCTCCGCCGAGATCACCCGGTACGCACGGCGGGTGGAGGCGCTGCGGCCCCACCTGGCGTCGTGGCTCGGCGAGGGATCCCGCGGCGAGGTCGACGAGGCCGCGCGGCACCTCTCCGAGATGGGGGCGTCCGGACCGGTGGTCGACACCGTGGCCGGGTGCCTGCACTGGTTCTGCCTGCTCGACATCGTCGACGCGGCCGAGATCGCAGACCGGGACGAACGGGAGGTGGGGGAGCTCTACTTCGCGGTCATGGACTTCCTCGGTGTCGAGGAACTGCTGACGGCGGTGTCGGGGCTCGACTCCGGGGATCGCTGGCAGTCGCTGGCGCGTCTCGCGCTGCGGGACGACCTGTTCGCCGTGATGCGGTCGATCACCCTCACGGTGGCGGAGATCGGTGAACCCGACGAGACCGCAGAGGAGAAGATCGCGGAGTGGCGGGTGCACACGGCGAGCCGTCTGACCCGTGCGCAGAGCACGCTGGAGGAGATCGCGGCGTCGGGCCATCACGACCTCGCGACGTTGTCCGTCGCGGCACGTGCCCTCCGGAGCATCCTCCGATGAGCGAGGACCAGGGACGGCGCACCGATCGAGGGTTCGTCGTGTCCGTGCCGATCCGCTGGTCGGACATGGACGTCTTCGCACACGTCAACCACGCCCGGATGGTGACGTTGCTCGAGGAGGCGCGGATCCCGTGGCTGTTCGTCGAGGGCCGGCCCACCCGGGACATGCGCGCCGGATGCCTGCTGGCCGATCTCCACGTCCGCTACCAGGGACAGATCCGGCACGAGGACACGCCCATCGACGTCACGATGTTCACCACCGCGGTCCGCGCCGCCGACTTCACGGTCGGGTATGAGGTCCGCCCGGCGGCGGGTCCGCCGGACGCGAAACCGTCCGTCGTGGCGACCACGCAGCTCGTGTCGTTCGACATCGACACCCAGGCTCCCCGTCGGATGACCGACGCCGAGAAGGACTACCTCCGCGAGTTCCTCCGCCCCGACGCGCGCACCCCCGGTCTGCGGGCCCGATGATCGACCTCCCGGACCTCATGGACCGCTACGACCTCTCGGCGTTCGTGTCCCGCGCGCGATCGCTGGACGAGACGTGCGTCGTCCGTCTCCGCCGCCGGCCCGACGGGGCTGTCGGTGTGTGGGTACGCACCCCGTTCGACGTCCTCGCCACCCGGTCGGTGCGCATCGGACTCGACGACCCCGACGTCGTCCACGACGCCACGGCCCTGGTCACCGCGTTGCGCACGCCACCACCGCCGCGATCGCCCCTCGACGGTCCGGCGGGTCCGGCCCGCATCGACCCGGGGTTCTCCATGCCGAGCGCGTGGGAGTGGGGTGCGCTGCCGCCCGACACGGGCTTCGTCCACGTCGACGACGTCCCCGCGCGGACCGTCGTCGCACTGTCCCGGGAAGGGGCGGAGGTGGCGCGGACCGAGAGCGGGCCGCAGGGTCCGCCACCGTCCCTGCTGGAGCAGACCGTCCTCGACGTGACGGGGGGCGGTGACGACGGAGTCGTCGTCGGGGTGCCCATGCGCGCGGTGTTCGCGGTCACGGCGATGGGCTTCGTCACCGACGCCGACGGCCGGATGGTCACCGGCACCACACCGGTCGAGTCGATCGACCCCGCCGAGCCGGTGCGGGTCCGCGCGACGGCCACGTGGGCACGCCTCGACGCCCGCTTCGGGTCGGTGTGCTTCCGCCGTGCGGCGTCCATCCCGCTCACCCCGATCTGATTCCCGCCGACTACCGATCACCGACTCTGGTCCACCTCGCCGAGTGGGCCGAAACCACTTGCCGAGCGGGCCGAACCCGCCGCCGAGCGTGCCGAGACCATTCGTCGAGGGTGCAGTAGATCCCGTCGACCGTGCAGTAGATCCCGTCGACCGTGCAGTAGATCCCGTCGACCGTGCAGTGAATACCGCCGAACGAGCAGTTCTGACCCGTCGCCGGCATCGTCCGCACGTTCGACGCGAACAAGTGCACGTTCGGCGCGAACAAGTGCACGCTCGGCGGTGGGTTCCCGCACGCTCGACGCGAACAAGTGCACGCTCGGCGGTGGGTTTCCGCCCGCTCGGCGGTGGGTTTCAGCCCACTCGGCGCCGGTCGCGCGGGTCGACTCAGACGAGCCAGGCCGCGGCGTTCGCCGGGAGCCGACCGTCCTGCAGCGGGGCACTGGAGATGAGGACCTCGCCACCGGGCAGTCCGACAGGCGCGTCGGTGGTGTTCAGGGCGCACACGAGTCGTCCCTCGGACCGACGGAACGCCAGGCAACCGGGAGGCGCGCCGTACCACTCGACCTCCTCGCCCGCGAACTCCGGGCGGGTCTTGCGCAGCTCGATGGCCAGGCGGTACAGCGACAACGTCGAGTCGACGTCCTCGAGCTGGTGTTCGGCGGTGAGGACGTCCCAGTCCTTCGGCATGGGCAGCCACGTGTCCTCGGTGGTGCTGAAGCCGTAGGGCGGGGTGTCGCCGAGCCAGGGCACCGGGATCCGGCAGCCGTCGCGGCCACGGATGGTGTGCCCGGAGCGTTCCCACACAGGGTCCTGCAGGGCCTCCTCGGGGAGGTCGACGTTGGGGAGGCCGAGTTCGGACCCGTTGTAGAGGAACACCGCGCCCGGCAGGGCGAGCTCGACCAACACCATCGCCCGCGCCCGGTCGAGACCCACCGCCTCGGTGGTGTCGGCGGCGTACCGGGTCACCTCGCGTTCGACGTCGTGGTTCGACAGCGTCCACGTGGGGACACCCTGGACGGAGTCGACCGCGGCCAGGGAGTTCTCGATCGCGTCGCGGACGGACTCGGCGGTGAAGTCGGCCTCGGCGAGACGGAAGTTGAACCCCAGGTGCAATTCGTCGGGGCGGACGTACTCGGCGAAGCGGGCGTTGTCGCGCACCCAGATCTCGCCGACGGTGACGGCGTCGGGGTACTCGTCCATCACGGCACGGATGCGTCGGTGGATCGGGTGGACCCCGGGGTTGTTGAACCGCGGGTCGTCGTCGTCGTTGATGAGCAGCCCGGTCTGCAACTCCTCGGGCATGTCCGGCAGACCCGGGGGCTTTGCCATGCCGTGCGCCACGTCGATGCGGAAACCGTCGACACCACGGTCCAGCCAGAACCGCAGGGTGGTGGCGAGATCCTCGAAGACCTCGTCGTTCTCCCAGTTCAGGTCGGGTTGTTCCGCTGCGAAGATGTGGAGGTACCACTGGCCGGGGGTGCCGTCGGGTTCGGTGACGCGGGTCCATGCCGGACCGCCGAAGATGCTCGGCCAGTTGTTCGGCGGCTGGTCACCGTCCTCCCCGAGACCGTCGCGGAAGATGTAGCGCTCACGAGCTGCGCTGCCGGGCTCCGCGGCGAGCGCCTCGACGAACCACGGGTGCTGGTCACTCGTGTGGTTCGGGACGAGGTCCATGGTGACCTTGATGTCGCGGGCGTGGGCCTCCTCGATGAGCGCGTCGAGGGCCTCGATCCCGCCGAACAGCGGGTCGATGTCGCGGGGATCGGACACGTCGTAGCCGTGGTCGGCCATGGGGGAGCGCATCACCGGGCTGATCCACAGCGCGTCGACGCCCAGCAGTTCGAGGTATCCGAGCTTCTCCAGGACGCCGGGCAGGTCGCCGACGCCGTCGCCGTCGCTGTCGGCGAACGAGCGGGGGTAGATCTGATAGAAGACGGCGGTCGCCCACCACGGCACGTCCGCGCCGGGTCCGGCGCCCTCGGGGCGGGAGGCGGCGATCGTCGTCGGCGCGGCCTGCGCGTCGGGGCTGTCCGGGGAACCGTCGGAGACGGAGACGTCCGGTGACTCGTCGTTCACGTCGCCCATCTTGCCTCACCCGACCCACCTGGCACGGTGTCCACGCCCGCCCGGCGTGGTGGCGCTCACACCGGCGTCGACGGGCCCCGATCCGTCTCAGGAGAGGCCGGCGCCGACGATTCCCGTTGTCACAGAGGGCTGTTCACCATCGACTGTGCCGCCATCTCCATGTACTCGACGAGGGCTCGACGGTGCTGCGCATCGAGTCGGTCCTCGCCGATGGAGCCGATGGCGATGTGCATGCACCGCAACCACGCGTCCCGCTCGAGCTCACCGATGCGGAAGGGCTGGTGACGCATCCGCAATCGCGGATGGCCCCGCTGATCGGAATAGGTGCGCGGACCACCCCAGTACTGCTCGAGGAACATCCGCAGCCGCACCTCGGCACCCTCGAGATCGTCCTCGGGGTAGAGCGGACGCAGGATCTCGTCCAGGCGCACCTCCGCGTAGAAGCGGTGCGTCAGGTCGGCGAAGGTGGCGGCACCACCGACCGCGTCGTAGAACGTCTCGCTGGCCTCGGTCACCGCTCCAGTGTCGCGCACACCGCCCGGGCCGACGCCACCCGGCCGTCGTCGACACGAGGTCACCGCGCCGTCACCCGCCGGCCATCCGCGTCACCGTCCCGACACCGTGTCCATGCATTAATGCCATGCACAGGGACCGTCTTCGTGGTGCACTGGTGTGCCGAGGGCATCGACACCCTCGGACGCTCGGAGGACGGATGGCGCGCACGCGGTCGCAACAGTCGGAGGTCGTGACCTCCCTCGTGGGCGCCGCGCGCCACCACGCGGGTGCGCCTCCCGCCGACGACGCGCCGCATCGGCCCGACGTCGGACGCGGTGGCCCCGTCTGGGGCAAGCACCGGGTGCTGCTGTTGAACGCGACGTACGAGCCGCTGACGGCCATATCCATCCGCCGTGCGGTCGTGCTCGTGCTGCGGGAACGCGCCGATGTCGTCCACTCCGACGAGCGCGGGTCGCAGATCCACTCCGCCGACGTCAGCATGGCGGTCCCCTCGGTGATCCGCCTCCGCACCTACGTCCGTGTCCCGTATCGCGCCAAGATCCCCATGACGCGTGCCGCGCTGATGCACCGGGACCGCTTCCGGTGCGGGTACTGCGGTGCCAAGGCCGACACCATCGACCATGTGGTCCCACGCAGCCGCGGCGGGGCACACAACTGGGAGAACTGCGTCGCCTGCTGCGCGTCCTGCAACCACAAGAAGGCCGACCGCCTGCTGTCGGAACTGGGGTGGACGCTGCGCGCATCCCTCACCCCGCCCAAGGGACGGCACTGGCGACTGCTCGCGACGGTCAAGGAGATCGACCCCGCCTGGTCGCAGTACATCGACGTCGGCGCGGCCTGACCTCTGTCACCGCCATCGCCCGGGCCACCGGTCCCGGAGACCAACGACACGGCGTCGTACCCGCCTGGGCCCTCGGGGTCCGCTTCGGATAGATTTCCCCGCAGAACACTCCCGGAGAAGGGTCACGAGGCTGATGGAAGATCTCATCATCGCGATCGGGCTGCCCGTCACGATCATCTGCATCGTCGCGGTCATCGGTTGCGTCCTGTCCATGGCGTGGGCCTTCGGATCGGGACACCAGCGCACCGTCCGTTACACGCTGGACAAGCAGTGGGACCGCGGTCCTCTGCTGCTGAGCGCCGTCGACGTCGCGCCGGTGGCGCCGCCCGTCCACGACGACCTGTCCACCGACGAGTTGACCGGAGGGTCCGCACATGGCAAGTGGTGACATCAAGCCGGTCGTGACCGACCCCGACGCGCTGCCGTTGGGTGCCGTCGTCACCACCAGCGGTCGGATCTCCGCCGCGCGGACACCCGGTGCCGCGCCCGAGACGCCGCCGTTCGACCGCGACGAACTCGTCGCCCTCGACGACGCCCTCACCCACGCGACCGAGGTCGCGGGTGTGCGGTTCTCGATCTACATCGGTGATCTCGGCGGCGACGCGGTCGCGGAGGCCGGCAAGATCCTCCCGCAGGTCCCCGAGCCCGAGCACGCGGCGTTGATCGCCGTGTCGCCGAACTCCCACGAGATCGTCGTGGTGTCCGGCCGCGGCGTCGCGGGTCGCGTCAACGACCGGGTCGCGCAGCTCGGTGTGACCGCCGCCATCGCGGGCTTCCGCGAGAACGACCTGATCGACGGCCTGATCGCGGCGCTGCGTGTGATGGCGACCGCCATCGCGCGTTCCTGATCCGCACCAGCCCACAGACGCCTCCGGCGCCCGACGTGATCGTCGGGCGCCGGAGGCGTCTGTGGGGGTCGGCGTCAGGCTCCCGAGGCGTCCTCGTGCCGCACCCGCAGCGAGCGCGCGACGGTGTCGCGGCCCTCGAGGACCAGTCGGCGCAGTGCCGGCGGGTGATCCGCCGAGAGGAAGTCGTCTGCGCGGGCCAGTGACGCGTCGTCGATGGCCCACTGCGGATACAGACCCACCACCACGCTCTGCGCCACCTCGCTGGACCGGCGCCGCCACACGTCGGGCACCGCGTCGAAGTACTTCTCCACGTACGGCGCCAACAACTCCTGCTGGCCCGGCCGCGCGAAGCCCGCGATGACCGCGCGCCCCAGCGTGTTCGACAACGAGTCGTCCTCCACCACCTGAGCCCACGCGTGGGCCTTGGCCTCGGCGAGGGGCCGCGCCGCGCGCGCCGTGGCGGCCTTGCGCGCTCCCGCTGCACTGTTGTCGCGCCGGGCCTCGGCGTCGATCACCGGGGTGGAGTCGGGATCGGGGTCGACGGCACCGGCGGTGGCCAGCGCGGTCAGGATCGACCACCGCAGGTCGGTGTCGACCACCAGTCCCGGCAACCCGACGGTCGCGGGGTCGTCACCGTCGAGCAGGGAGCGCAGCACCGCAAGGGTGTCCTCGTCCCCGACGAGCCCGGCCAGCAGGGCGCCCGTGAACGCCAGCTGATGGTCCGACCCGGCGTCGGCCTCACGCGCCAGCTCCAGCATCCGGGCGGTGAACCGCGGCCACCCGGTCTCGACGGCCCACTGCGGGTCGGCGTATCGGTCGACCGCCGTCTGCGTCTGCATCAGGATGCGCTGCAGCACACCGATCTCGGTCTCCGCGCCCACTCCGCGCAGGACGAACTCGACGAAGTCACGGGCCCGCATGCGGGCGTCGCGGGTGTTCTCCCACGCGGTCGACCACACGAGCGTGCGGGGCAGCGACTCGCTGATGTCGCCGACGCGGTCGGTGGCCACGCGCCACGAGTCGTCGTCGAAACCGATGGTGCAGTAGGTCAGGTCGTCGTCGTTCACCAGGACGATCTGGCCGCGCGCGACGCCGACCAGATCGGCGACGTCGGTCCGCTCGCCCTCCACGTCGAGCTCCACCCGATGCGTACGGACCAGCTTGCCGTCGTCGTCGTCGTAGATGCCGACCGCGATCCGGTGTGTCCTGGTCTCACCCGCGCCGGGCTGCGCGCCGCCCTGCACGATCGCGAACGAGGTGAACCGGCCGTCGTCGTCGGTCTCGAACTCGGCGCGCAGCGGGGTGATCCCGGTGGTGCGCAGCCACTGGTCGCCCCAGTCGGACAGGTCCCGACCCGACGACCGCTCCAGTGCGCCGAGCAGATCCGAGAAGGTCGCGTTGCCGAAACGGTGATCGACGAAGTACTCGCGCAGACCGGCGAGGAAGTCCTCGAGACCGACGTAGGCGACGAGCTGCTTGAGGACCGACGCGCCCTTGGCGTAGGTGATCCCGTCGAAGTTGACCTCCACCGCGGCGATGTCGGGGATGTCGGCGGCGACGGGGTGGGTCGAGGGGAGCTGGTCCTGGCGATAGGCCCACGACTTGTCGACGGTGGCGAAGGTGGTCCACGCGGTCGTGTACTCGGTGGCCTCCGACTGGCACAGCACCGACGCGAACGTCGCGAAGGACTCGTTGAGCCACAGGTCGTCCCACCACTTCATGGTCACGAGGTCGCCGAACCACATGTGCGCCATCTCGTGCAGCACCGTCTCCGCACGACGCTCGTAGAGCGCCTTGGTGACCTTCGACCGGAAGACGTAGTCCTCGAGGTAGGTCACCGCGCCGGCGTTCTCCATCGCGCCCGCGTTGAACTCGGGCACGAACAGCTGGTCGTACTTGCCGAAGGCGTAGGGCGTCCCGAAGTTCTGGTGGTAGAAACCGAAGCCCTGCTTGGTCTCTGTGAACAGGCGCTCGGGGTCCATGTGCTCGGCCAGCGATGCGCGGCAGTAGATCCCGAGCGGGATGGTGCCGTGATCGTCGGAGTACGAGTCCTCCCACTTCGCGTACGGCCCGGCGATCAACGCGACGAGGTAGGTGCTCATCGGCTCGGTGGTGGCGAACCGGTGCACCCCGGCCTCGTCGGAGCCGGAGTCCTGCGCGGCGGCGTTGGAGATGACCTCCCAGTCGGCCGGTGCGGTCACCGACACGGTGAACGTGGACTTGAGGTCCGGCTGGTCGAAGCACGCGAACATCCGCTTGGCATCGGCGGTCTCGAACTGCGAGTACAGGTACACCGCGTCGTCGGTGGGATCGACGAAGCGGTGCAACCCCTCGCCGGTGTTCGAGTAGAGGCACTGCGCGACCACGGTGAGTTCGTTGTGCTCGCGCAACCCCGTCAGCGCGATGCCGTCGGCGGGGGAGTAGTCCGACACGTCGACGTCGGTGCCGTTCAGCGTCGCCGACTCGATGGTGTCGGCGACGATGTCGACGAAGGTGTCGGCGCCGTCGGTGGCGTCGAAGGTGATGGTGGACGTCGATCGGAACGTCCGTTCGCCGGGAGCGCCGTTGCCGTCGGTGAGGTCGAGATCCACGGTGTAGCCGGAGATCGAGAGGATCTGTGAGCGCGCGACGGCGTCGTCACGGGTCAGGTTGGGTGCGGTCACGGGGGTCCCATCGAGAGGCGTCGGGTGGAGCGGGTTGTGTCCTACCGCACCACGTCGTGGCGATCGGCCCGCGGCCGGGTGTCCGCGGGACCGGCTCCGGGGAATGTCGGGGACGCACCGGGGTTGTCATCATGGGGACCGCGGTCGCCCGTGTGCGTACCGCACCGGCCCGCAGACCGAGAAGATGAGGAGCTCACCATGACAGCCACCGACGTCGCCCCGTCCGCGACCGGGGACACCACCCGCGACCGCGTCGACTTCTGGCTCGACCCGCTCTGCCCGTGGTGCTGGATCACCTCGCGCTGGATCCTCGAGGTGGAGAAGGTGCGCGACATCGACGTCACCTTCCACATCATGAGCCTCGCGGTGCTGAACGAGGGCAAGGACATCCCCGCCGAGTACGCGGAGAAGCTCAAGGACGCGTGGCGGCCGGTCCGCGTCCTGCAGGCCGCGGTGAACGCGCACGGCCACGAGGTCCTCGACCCGCTCTACACCGCCATGGGCACCCAGATCCACAACCGCGGCGTCTCCGACTTCGACGCCGCGATCGCCGCGTCGCTCGCGGACGCCGGGCTGCCGACCGACCTGGCGTCGGCGGCGGACTCCGACGAGTACGACGAGACCATCCGGGCGAGTCACCACGAGGGCATGGACAAGGTCGGCGACGACGTCGGCACACCCACGATCCACATCAACGGGATCGCGTTCTTCGGTCCCGTGCTGTCGCGCATCCCGCGCGGCGACGACGCCGGACGGGTCTGGGACGGGGCTGTCGCCCTGGCCAGCTACCCGCACTTCTTCGAGCTGAAGCGGTCGCGGGACGAAGGCCCCCAGTTCGACTGACCGCACCCGCCCCGCCGGCGCGCCGACCATCCGGACGTCGTCGGCGGGGCACCTGTCAGACTGGTCGCCATGCGCGTCTACCTGGGTGCCGACCACGCCGGCTTCGATCTGAAGAACACCATCGCCGACCATCTCCGGTCCGGCGGACACGATGTCGTCGACTGCGGCGCTCATGCCTACGACGCGGCCGATGACTACCCGGCCTTCTGCATCGCGGCCGCAGAGCGCACCGTCGCCGATCCGGGCAGTCTCGGCATCGTGTTGGGCGGCAGCGGCAACGGTGAGCAGATCGCCGCGAACAAGGTCCCCGGTGCGCGGTGCGCACTGGCGTGGAGCGTCGAGACGGCGCAGCTCGCGCGGCAGCACAACAACGCCCAGCTGATCGGCATCGGCGGCCGCATGCACTCCACCGAGGACGCGCTCGCGATCGTCGACGCGTTCGTCGCGACGGCCTGGTCCGACGAACCGCGCCACCAGCGTCGGATCGACATCCTCGCCGAGTACGAGACCACCCACGAGGCCCCGCCGGTCCCGCAGGCCTGACGGCGGCCCCCGCCGTCGCAGTCGGCGGTCCGAGGCGGGGGACCAGGAGGAGCGATGCCCGAGGGGCACACCGTGCACCGCCTCGCGCGCCTGCACACACGCCGGTTCCGCAAGTCGCCCGTGCGGGTCTCGAGCCCGCAGGGCCGGTTCGTCGCCGAGGCCGAGCGCCTCGACGGTCAGGTGTTCACCCGTGCGCAGGCGTGGGGGAAACACCTCATCCACGAGTACGCCTCGGGCGACATGGTGCACGTCCATCTCGGGCTGTACGGGAAGTTCAGCGACGTCCCCGCCCCGATGGACCCACCGGTCGGGCAGGTGCGGATGCGTATCGAGAGCGACACGCGAGGCGCCGACCTGCGTGGTCCCACGGCATGCGAGTACTTCACCCCCGCGGATCTGGACCTCCTCGTCGCCCGCCTCGGACCGGATCCGCTGCGCCCCGACGCCGACCCTGATCAGGCGTTCGCGAGGATCCACAAGTCGAAGCGAGCGCTCGGCGCGATGCTCATGGACCAGAAGGTCATCGCCGGGGTCGGCAACGTCTACCGGGCCGAGGTGTTGTTCCGCGCCGGGGTCCACCCGATGCGACCCGGGACCGCCGTCGACGAGGCGGTGTGGCAGGACATGTGGGACGACATCGTCGACCTGATGGCCGTCGGGGTGCGGAAGGGGAAGATCATCACCATCCGCCCCCAGGACGACCACGGCCCCGTCGGAACCCGCGGCCGTCCCCGCAGCTACGTCTACCGCCGGCGCGGCGAACCGTGCCGCATCTGCGACACCACCGTCCTCGGTGAGGTCATGGAGGGTCGGAACCTGTTCTGGTGCCCCACCTGTCAGCCCGACTGATCCTCACCGCGGCGTCAGGCGTTCCTTGGCGTTCTCTCACGAACGCGGCGCATCATCGACGCATGGAGAAGATCGCGGTGTTCGTCGTCGGGGGAACCGGTGAGGCGACATCCTCCGACCCGGCGCTGCCGGTGCGTGGCCTGCTGCGGTGCGTCGTCGACGACCTCGACCCGCGGTTCGTCGCCCGATGGGTCGCGTACCCCGCGAGCTACGGACCGGTGCCCGTGCCCGACGGGCCCAGTTTCGCCGACAGCGTCGCCGCCGGCGTCGCGTCGCTGCGGGCCGCCGTCTCCCACATCGACGGGCCGTGGGCCGCCATCGGGTACTCGCAGGGGTGCGTGGTGATCCGGGAGATGCTGGCCGACAACGCCTCCCGGCCGCCCGTCGCGATCGGACTCGTGGCCGACCCGCACCAACCCGCCGGATGCGTCCGCGGATGCGACGGGCACGGTGTCGCCGGCCCGGGACGACCGCTGCCCGACGTCCCGACCATGTGGATCGGCGACCGCGCCGACGTGATCTGCAATGCCAGTCCGGACTCGCTCGTGCGCGACATCGCCGATCTCACACGGACGCTGACGACCACGCATCCCGGGTCCTGGGTGACGATGATGCTGCGGGCCGTGCGCACCGGCGCCCTGCAGAACGCGCGCGCCACGTCGTTCCGCCCGGCCCAGTGGCGCCGCGACGTCACGCGACTCGCCGTCGCCGCGCGCGAGATCCGCGGCTACCTGCCGTGCACGCTGCGGATCGGCCCGCTCACCCTGCCCAACCCGACCGGTGGTCGGCACGTGGCCTACGCCAGTGACCGCAGCGACGACGCCGCCGGCCTCACGGGCTGCGCCGCGCTCGCCGCGTGGCTGCAGGTCATCGCGACAGCGCATCTGGGGCCCATCGCCGCCGTGGAACCCGGGGACACACTCCCGGCTGCGTTCTCGCCGTCGTCATCCGCTCGACACGCGCGACAGGCCGGACTGGGCGAGACTGGGTGAGCCGCCGCCCCGGTGGCGATCGTCCTTGCCCGAGCAGCGGGAGCGTGCACGTGGACCATTACGACCTCGTGGTCATCGGATCCGGGCCGGCGGGCCAGAAGGCCGCCATCGCCGCGGCGAAGCTGGGTCGGCGGGCAGCCGTCGTCGAACGCCGCGACATGGTCGGTGGGGTGTGCACCAACACCGGCACCGTCCCGTCGAAGACGATGCGCGAAGCGGTCATGTACCTGACCGGACTCAACCAGCGCGAGCTCTACGGACAGTCGTACCGGCTCAAGTCCGACATCACCGTGGCCGATCTGTCGTCACGGACCCAGCACGTGGTGGGCCGCGAGGTCGACGTGATCCAGAACCAGTTGGCGCGCAACCGCGTCGCCCTGCTCATCGGGGACGCAAAGTTCGTCGACAGCCACCAGATCGCCGTCCACGGACCCGACGGGGACATGAAGACCGTCACGGCCGACCACGTGGTGATCGCCGTCGGCACCCGCCCGGCGCGGCCGTCGAGTGTCGACTTCGACGGCGCCACGATCGTCGACTCGGATCAGATCCTCGGGATGGACCACGTCCCGCAGTCCATGGTGGTCGTCGGGGCGGGCGTCATCGGCATCGAGTACGCGTCCATGTTCGCCGCTCTCGGCACCAAGGTCACGGTCGTGGAGAAGCGCCACACGATGCTCGACTTCTGCGACCGCGAGATCATCGAGGCCCTGCAGTACCAGTTGCGCGAGCGCGGGGTGACGTTCCGGTTCTCCGAGTCGGTGAAGACCGTCGAACGCCATCCGTCCGGCACGTTGACGATCCTCGAGTCGGGCAAGAAGATCCCCGCCGACACCGTCCTCTACTCCGCCGGGCGTCAGGGTGTCACCGACGAACTCGACGTCGCCGCAGCGGGTCTCGAGACCGGCGAGCGCGGACGGCTCGTCGTCGACGAGCACTTCCGCACGTCGGTGGAACACATCTACGCGGTCGGCGACGTCATCGGGTTCCCCGCCCTGGCGGCGACGTCGATGGAGCAGGGGCGACGGGCCGCGTACCACGCCTTCGGTGAGCCGGTCGGCAACGGCGAGGGGATCCAGCCCATCGGCATCTACTCGATCCCCGAGGTGTCCTACGTCGGCCGGACCGAGGAGGAGTTGACCGTCGACACCGTCCCGTTCGAGGTGGGCGTCGCGCGCTATCGCGAACTCGCGCGGGGCGCAATCATGGGCGACTCGTACGGGATGCTGAAACTCCTCGTCCACGCGCACGACCGGACGTTGCTCGGGGTGCACGTCTTCGGCAGCAACGCGGCCGAGCTCGTGCACATCGGTCAGACCGTCATGGGGTGCGGTGGCACCGTCGACTACCTCGTCGACGCCGTGTTCAACTACCCGACCCTGGCCGAGGGGTACAAGGTCGCCGCGCTCGACGCGGTCAACAAGATGCGCGCGATCTCCCGCGTCACCGGGTCGGGCGACGGCCACGAACTGGGCACCGAATGAGACATCCCCCGCCGGCCGAGGCCGACGGGGGATGTCTGCGGTACTGAGGCGTCGTGCGGGTCAGCTGCCCTGTACGTACTGGCCGCCGACGGTGCCGCGGACCACGATCGGTGTCCCCTCGGGGAAGTTCTCGTAGGCCCACTTGCCGTTGTCGGTGCTCACGTTGATGCAGCCGTGGCTGACGTTGGTCTTGCCCTGCTGGGCGACCGACCACGGGGCGGCGTGCAGGAAGATGCCGTCCCAGCTCATGCGGATCGCGTACTCGACGTAGGTCCGGTAGCCACCGGGGGAGTCGACCGGGACGCCGTACGTGGACGAGTCCATGTACATGTCGCGGTACTTCTCCTTGGTGAAGTACACGCCGTTGGGCGTCGGGTGCGCGTTGGAGCCCATCGAGATGGGGATGTCCTTGCGCGCGATCTTGCCGTCGTGCCACACGGTCATCGTGTGGGTGGCGTCGTCGGCGAGGGCGACCCAGCCGGTCTTGGTGGCCACCGGCGGAGCCGGATCGGCCGGGGCCGGGGCGGGTTCGGTGGCGGGCGGTGCCTGCGGTGCCGGCGCCGTGGACGACGGCGGCAGGAACGGCTTGAGGAAGTCGGGGGCGACGACGCCGGGGAGACCGGGGATCGTCGGCTGCGGGGCGACGGGAGCTGCGCCCGCGGTCGCGGGGATCGCGAACAACGCGATCGCTGCACCGGCGACGACCGTCACGAGACGGGCGCGCGTGGCGCCGCGGCGGGTGGACGTGGGAGTCGGCACGAGTTCGGACCTGACCTTCGGTGTCGGTGCCCTGTCGGGCAGAACGGTGGCGGTTGGGCGTGTGCGATGGCTGCGCGAGACCCCCGCCGCGCGTCGTCATCGTCGCACGCGAGGGCGGTGTGTCCAACACGGACACCCTGGTGGTTGTGAACTCTGCCAACGCATGTGGCTGGAGTGACGCATGTGACGACGATCGCGTCGGCGCACTGCCTTGCCGGCGGGTGGCGGGCGTCCGGTGACCGCAGATTCGGTGGCACGCGACCAGCACGGTAGAGTCGCCGCTGCATGCGACGTCGGGAGGCGATCCCCCCTGGCGTGGTGTGCTCGCGGGTGTAGCTCAATGGTAGAGCCCCAGTCTTCCAAACTGGCTACGCGGGTTCGATTCCCGTCACCCGCTCCACCGCTCCCGTCGCGGAGTGGCGGTGGCGTCGTCACCGAGACCGGGATGTGGCGCAGCTTGGTAGCGCATCCGCTTTGGGAGCGGAGGGTCGCAGGTTCGAATCCTGTCATCCCGACGGAGGCGGAGACGCCGCATCACCCACGGCGGTGGTGGTCGGCAGACGACTGCCGGCGCCCCACCGCGAACCGGGGCACCACCGCAATCAGGGCACATGTCCACCACGCAAGGAGTCGAGTTTCGTGAAGAGCACCGTCGAGCAGCTGAGCCCGACGCGGGTCAAACTCAACGTCGAGGTCCCGTTCGAGGAACTCGAGGGAGACTTCGCCCGCGCCTACAAGTCGCTCGCGCAGCAGGTCCGCATCCCCGGCTTCCGACCGGGCAAGGCGCCGGCCAAGCTGATCGAGGCACGCGTCGGCCGTGACTCCGTGCTCGCGCAGGTCGTCAACGACGCGCTGCCCGCCAAGTACTCGCAGGCGATCGCCGAGACCGAGACCACGCCCATCGGCCAGCCCGAGATCGATCTCGCCGAGCTGGAGTACGGCAAGTCGATCACCTTCACCGCCGAGGTCGACGTCCGTCCCGAGATCACCCTGCCCGACTACTCGTCGCTGACGGTCGAGGTCGACCCGGTCGAGGTCGACGACGCCGCCGTCGACGAGCAGTTCGAGGCCCTGCGCGCCCGCTTCGGCACGCTGACCGGTGTCGAGCGTCCCGCGAAGGACGGCGACTTCGTCTCCATCGACCTCGCGGCCACCGTCGACGGCGCCCCCGTCGAGGAGGCCTCCACGGAGGGCCTGTCGCACGAGGTCGGCTCCGGCCAGCTCATCGACGGTCTCGACGAGGCACTCGTCGGCATGAGCACCGGCGAGGAGAAGACCTTCACCACCACGCTGGTGGCGGGCGAGCACTCCGGCGAGCAGGCGGACGTCACCGTCACCGTGAAGTCGGTCAAGGAGCGCGAGCTGCCCGAGGCCGACGACGACTTCGCCCAGATGGCCAGCGAGTTCGACACCGTCGACGAGCTGCGCGCCGACCTGCGTGAGCGCGTCGGTCGCTCCAAGCGCGCCGAGCAGGCGTCCGCGGTGCGCGACGCCGTGCTCGAGAAGCTCCTCGCCGCCGTCGAGATCCCGGTGCCCGAGAAGGTCGTGGAGGCCGAGGCCGACGGTCAGATGCACCAGGTCGTCCACGCCTTCGACCACGACGACGCCAAGGTCGACGAGTTCCTCGCCGCCCAGGGGACCACCCGTGAGGACTGGGAGGGCGAGGCCCGGGCGGCCGCGGAGACAGCGGTCAAGACCCAGCTCCTGCTCGACGCCGTCGCCGAGCAGCAGGAGACCACCGTCGGCCAGGACGAGCTCACGCAGCAGATCATCTTCCAGGCCCAGCGCTACGGCATGCAGCCGCAGGACTTCATCCAGCAGCTGCAGCAGGCCGACCAGCTCGGCGCCATCTACGCCGACATCCGGCGCAGCAAGGCACTCGCCGGGATCGTCGGACAGGTGACGGTCACCGACACCACGGGTGCGAGCGTGGACACCTCCGAGTTCTTCGGCACCGGTGAGGCCGAGGACGGGGACGCGACGAGCACCGACGACTGAGTCGTCTCGAGCGGGACATGTTTCCGCTGTCAGCGAATGCGGGTGGCACCGAGGGTCGGTGGCCACCCGCATTCGTTAGTGTCGGAGTCAGCACATGAGCAGTGGACCCGGCCCGGGTCCCCTGGACACGATCTTGGTGAAAGTAGGAACCGTGACCGACCCGAAGAACCTCCTGACCGCGAGCGGTTCGCCGATCAGCGCGAGCTCCGGCGTCGCGGGTCTGAACCTCAGCGATTCGGTCTTCGAGCGGCTGCTCCGTGAGCGGATCATCTTCCTCGGCACGCAGGTCGACGACGACATCGCCAACCGGCTGTGCGCGCAGATCCTCCTGCTGTCCGCCGAGGACAGCACCAAGGACATCAACCTCTACATCAACTCGCCCGGCGGGTCGGTGACGGCGGGCATGGCCATCTTCGACACCATGCAGCTCGCCCAGTGCGACGTCGCGACCTACGCGATGGGGATGGCGGCCTCCATGGGGCAGTTCCTGCTCGCGGCCGGCGCCAAGGGCAAGCGCCACGCGCTGCCGCACGCGCGGATCATGATGCACCAGCCGTCGGCGGGCATCGGGGGCACCGCGGCCGACATCGCGATCCAGGCCGAGCAGTTCGCGCTGACCAAGAAGGAGATGAACCGGCTCAACGCCGAGTTCACCGGCCAGCCGCTGGAGAAGATCGAGGCCGACGCCGACCGTGACAAGTGGTTCACCGCCGACGCGGCCAAGGAGTACGGCTTCGTCGACCACGTGATCACCCGCTCCTGAGCGACCCCTCGGCCCGCGAGGGCCACGAGCCCATCCCTTCCCCGGCCGCGTCGCGGCCCACAGCCTTCGGAGAGACCACATGAGCATGTTCGGTTCGTCCAGTCAGACACCCGCGGGCATCGCCCCCGCGGGCGCCCAGAGTCGGTACATCCTGCCGTCGTTCATCGAGCACACGCCCAACGGCATGCGGGAGTACAACCCCTACGCGAAGCTCTTCGAGGAGCGCATCGTCTTCCTCGGCACCCCCATCGACGAGACGGTCGCCAACGACATCATGGCGCAGCTGCTGGTGTTGGAGTCCCAGGATCCCGACCGCGACATCATCATGTACGTCAACTCCCCGGGCGGCAGCGTCCCGGCGATGCTGGCCATCTACGACACGATGCAGTACGTCCACTGCGACATCGCGACGGTCTGCCTCGGTGAGGCGGCCTCGGCAGCGGCGATCGTGCTGGCCGCCGGCACGCCGGGCAAGCGCGCGGCGCTGCCGAACGCGACCGTCCTGATCCACCAGCCGCGGACCGGCGGCGCCTACCAGGGCCAGGTCTCGGACCTGGAGATCCAGGCCGCCGAGATCGAGCGCATCCGTCGTCGTCTCGACGAGATCCTCTCGACCCACACCGGCCAGGACACCGACAAGATCCGCCGCGACACCGATCGCGACAACATCCTCACCGCGGCCCAGGCCAAGGAGTACGGGATCATCGACGAGGTCTTCGAGTACCGCAAGAAGTCCGCCCGTCGCTCGAGCTGAGCCGACACGCCCGGGCGCACGGATGCGCCCGGTGCGGGAGGGCAGGGGCGATCCTGTACGTCCGGGCCGGCGGGGCCCCGACGACAGTGTCGTGACACCACGGACGACGGATCGCCACCACCGGTGGCGGGCCCGCACGACATCGTGGTTATCGGTCGAAGTTCGGACGACCCGCGGGTACGGTCAGGGATACTGGCCACCGGGTCGGTCCGCCTGTCGCGAGGTCCCTCACGGCAGTGCACGAGGAAGAGGTACAGCACACGATGGCGCGAATCGGTGACGGCGGCGACCTGTTGAAGTGCTCGTTCTGCGGTAAGAGCCAGAAGCAGGTCAAGAAGCTCATCGCGGGACCCGGCGTGTACATCTGCGACGAGTGCATCGACCTCTGCAACGAGATCATCGAGGAGGAACTCGCCGAGTCGAGCGAGGTCAAGCTCGACGAGCTGCCGAAGCCCTCCGAGATCCGCGACTTCCTCGAGAACTACGTCATAGGACAGGACACGGCCAAGCGCACGCTGGCCGTCGCCGTCTACAACCACTACAAGCGGATCCAGGCGGGCGACCGCAAGGACGTCCGCGGTGGCGAGGCCGTCGAGCTGGCGAAGTCGAACATCCTGATGCTCGGCCCCACCGGCTGCGGCAAGACCTACCTCGCGCAGACGTTGGCCAAGATGCTCAACGTCCCGTTCGCGATCGCCGACGCCACCGCCCTGACCGAGGCCGGGTATGTCGGTGAGGACGTCGAGAACATCCTCCTCAAGCTCATCCAGGCCGCCGACTACGACGTCAAGCGCGCCGAGACCGGGATCATCTACATCGACGAGGTCGACAAGATCGCCCGCAAGAGCGAGAACCCGTCGATCACCCGCGACGTCAGCGGCGAGGGTGTGCAGCAGGCACTGCTGAAGATCCTCGAGGGCACCCAGGCATCCGTCCCGCCGCAGGGTGGGCGCAAGCACCCGCACCAGGAATTCATCCAGATCGACACCACCAACGTGCTGTTCATCGTGGCCGGTGCGTTCGCGGGCCTCGAGCGGATCGTCTCCGACCGCATCGGCAAGCGCGGCATCGGTTTCGGCACCGAGGTGGCGAAGAAGAACGACGACGAGATGACCGACGCCTTCGCCGAGGTCATGCCCGAGGACCTCATCAAGTTCGGGCTGATCCCGGAGTTCATCGGTCGTCTGCCGGTCGTCGCGTCGGTGACGAACCTGGACAAGGAGTCGTTGGTCTCGATCCTGTCGACGCCGAAGAACGCGCTGGTGAAGCAGTACGTGCGCCTGTTCGAGATGGACGGCGTCGAACTCGAGTTCACCGGTGAGGCCCTCGAGGCTGTCGCCGACCAGGCGATCCACCGTGGCACCGGTGCTCGTGGCCTGCGCGCCATCATGGAGGAGGTCCTCCTCCCGGTCATGTACGACATCCCCAGCCGCGACGACGTCGCCAAGGTCGTCGTCACCGGGGAGACCGTGCGCGACAACGTGCTCCCGACGATCGTCCCGCGCAAGCCGCGCCGCGACGAGCGTCGCGACAAGACCGCCTGAGCCTCAGACGACGCGGTCCCCGCCGGCGTAGACGTTCATCGACTCGCCGCGGAGGAACCCGACCACGGTCATGCCCAGCTGGTCGCCGAGCGACACCGCCAGGGACGACGGCGCCGACACCGCGGCGATGACGGGGATCCCGGCCATCGCGGCCTTCTGGACGAGCTCGAACGACACCCGACTCGACACCATCAGGACGACCTCACGCAGGGGGAGCAGGCGCTCCCGGACCGCCCACCCGATGACCTTGTCGACCGCGTTGTGGCGGCCCACGTCCTCCCGCGCCACGAGGAGCGTGCCGTCCGTGCGGAACAGGCCCGCACCGTGGATGCCCCCGGTGGTCGCGAACGTCTTCTGCGCCGCGCGCAAGGTGTCCGGCAGGCCCGCCAGCACCTGGGTGGTCACCCGGCAGTCGTCGCTGGTCAGATCCCACGGCGTGGACGTGGTGATCCGGTCGATCTCAGCGGTGCCGCACACACCGCACGCCGACGTCGTCCCGAAGGCGCGCGGGACCATGTCGACCGCACTGTCCCCGGCGGTGGTGATGTCCAGGACGTTGTAGGTGTTCGCGCCCGCAGCGTCGACGCCGTCGCAGTAGCGCACCTCGGCGATGTCCGCCCCGCCGGCGATGAGCCCTTCGGCCAGGAGGAAACCGTGCACGAGATCCACGTCCGCGCCGGGGGTGCGCATCGTGACCGTGAGCGCGCGCCCGTCGACCCGCATCTCCAACGGCTCCTCGACCGCGAGGGTGTCGGGGCGGGTCACCTCGCCCGTCGGGCGGATCCTGCGGACCGGGGCCCGCGTGGTGACGCGTCCCATCAGGCGGCGACGAGTCGGACGGTGATCCCCTTGGACACCGGGGTGTTGGACTTCGTGGCGACGAAGTCCAACGGCACCAACGGGTTCGTCTCGGGGTAGTACGCGGCGGCGTTGCCCCGGGGTGTCGGGAAGGACACCACGGTGAAGTCGTCGACGCGACGCTCCTCCAGGCGGCCGTCGTTCTCGAACTCCGAGATGATCGAGACCCGTTGTCCCGCCGTCAGTCCCAGGCTCGCGATGTCGTCCGGGTTCACCATCACCACCCGGCGGTTGCCCTTGATGCCGCGGTAGCGGTCATCGTGGCCGTAGATGGTGGTGTTGTACTGGTCGTGGCTGCGCAGGGTCTGCATGATGAGTCGTCCCTCCGGTGTCGGCAGCCAGATCAGCTCGTTGGTGGTGAGCTGTGCGCGGCCGGATTCGGTGGGGAACTCGCGGGCGTCGCGGGGCGGGTGCGGCAGCAAGAACCCGTCGGGCTGGCGGACGCGGGTGTTGAAGTCCTCGCATCCCGGCACGATCCGCGAGACGTGATCGCGGATGCGGTCGTAGTCGGCGGCGAGCCCCGCCCAGTCGACCGGGTGACCGCTCCCGAACATCACCTCGGCGAGCTCGCAGACGATACCGACCTCGCTGCGCATCTGGTCGCTCGACGGACGCAGCGATCCTCGCGACAGGTGGACCGACCCCATCGAGTCCTCCACCGACACCTGCTGCTTCTTGCCGTCGCGGATGTCGCGGTCGGTGCGTCCCAGGGTCGGGAGGATGAGGTTGGTCGTCCCGGTGTGCAGATGGGAGGCGTTCAGCTTCGTGCTGACCTGCACGGTGAGACGGCACTTCTCGAGCGCTGCACGGGTCGCCGCGGTGTCCGGGGTGGCGGAGACGAAGTTGCCGCCCATCGACATGAAGACGTCGACCTTGCCGTCCCGCATCGCGCGGATGGCGTCGACGACGTCCCATCCGTGATCGCGCGGGCTGGTGATGCCCATCTCGTCGTCGAGAGCGGACAGGAACGACTCGGGCATCTGCTCCCAGATGCCCATCGTGCGGTCGCCCTGGACGTTGGAGTGGCCGCGGACGGGACAGACGCCGGCGCCGGGCTTGCCGATCATCCCGCGCAGCAGCAGGACGTTCGACACCTCCTCGATGGTCGCGACGGCGTGCTTGTGCTGGGTGAGGCCCATCGCCCAGCAGACGATGGTGCGCTCCGAGCGCTCCCACAGACGCGCGAAGGTCTCGAGCTGGTCCATCGACAGCCCCGTGGCCTCGCAGACCTCGTCGAGATCGGTCTCGGCCACAGCGGCGAGGTAGTCGTCGAGTCCGTCGCAGTACTCGGAGAGGAACGCGTGGTCGAACACGGTTCCGGGAGCACGCTTCTCGTCGCGCAGCAGGAGTGCGGCGAGTCCACGGAACAGTGCCATGTCCCCGCCGAGGCGGACCTGGAGGAACTCGTCGGAGATCTGCGTGCCGTCGGACAGGATGTCCCCGACGCGCTGCGGGTCGCGGAAGCGCATGAGCCCGGCCTCGGGCATGGGGTTCACCGCGACGATGGTGGCGCCGTTGCGTTTCGCGTCGCCGAGGATCGAGAGCATCCGCGGGTGGTTCGTGCCGGGGTTCTGTCCGGCGATGACGATGAGATCGGCGTTCTCGACGTCGAGGACCGTCACCGATCCCTTGCCGATGCCGATGGTCGTCGTCAGCGCGTGGCCTGAGGACTCGTGGCACATGTTCGAGCAGTCGGGCAGGTTGTTCGTGCCCAGGGACCGCGCGAGCAGCTGATAGACGAACGCGGCCTCGTTGCTGGTGCGCCCGGATGTGTAGAAGACGGCGCGGTCGGGGTCGTCGAGCCCGGTGAGCTCGTCGGCGATCAGGCGGTAGGCGCTGTCCCAGTCGATCGGCTCGTAGTGCGTCGCCCCCTCCCGCAGGATCACCGGGTGCGTGATGCGCCCCTGTTGGCTCAACCAGTACTCGCTACGCTCGCGCAGCGCGTCGACCGGATGGGCCGCGAAGAACGCCGGGGTGACGGTGCGCCGGGTGGCCTCCTCGGCGACGGCCTTGGCGCCGTTCTCACAGAACTCGGCGGGCTTGCGACCGCCCGGCTTCTCCGGCCACGCGCATCCCGGGCAGTCGAACCCATGGCGCTGGTTCAGCTCCAGGAACGTCTTCGCCGTGCGGAACGGGCCCATCTGGGTGAAGCCCCGCTGCATCGACACCGCGACCGCGGGTATGCCCGCCGCATGCGACTTGATGTCGTGCACCGACGTCACCTCCGGCTCGCGCACAGGTGTCTCCGGGTCGATCGCCCGCGGGGTGGTCTGGGGGGTGTAGCCGTCCCCGGGGATGTCCTGCCGGGAACCGGTTGTCGTCATGTTCCCCATAGTGGCCTCACCGGGGGGTCCCGTCACGCGATACTCGAGCGATGTCGCAACCACTGGCCGGGATCGTGCTCGCAGGAGGCGCATCGCGCCGGATGGGGGAGGACAAAGCGGCGCTCGACCTGGGCGGACAGCCGATGCTCACGCGCATCGTGACCGAACTGCGACGACGCTGCGATCCGATCACGGTCGTCGCCACGACCGACTCCGCGGCCTACGCGGCGTTCGCCGAGCAGGACGGACTGCGGTGGGTCACCGACGAGGACCCCGGCACGGGGCCGCTCGGCGCCCTCGCCGCCGGACTGACCGACGCCGCCGCGCACGACGTCCCCGTCGCGTTCGTGTGTGCCACCGACATGCCGCTGCTGCGCGCGGACCTGGTCGACGAGCTCCTCGCGGGACTGGGTGCCGACGACGACGCGGTGATCGCGGTGGACGCCCAGCGCCAGCACCCGCTGGCCGCGATCTACCGGTCGTCGTGCGCCGCGCGCCTGACCGAACTCGTGGCCGGCGGCGAACGTCGCCTGCTCGCCGCGCTCGACGAGATGGTCGTGCACCGGGTCAGCGTCACCGACCCCACCTGGCTCACGAACGTCAACGCGCCGGAGGACGTGCACCGGCTGCGCAGGGACAAGATCGCCGTTCCCTAGACTCGAACGGTGAGTTCGCCCACCGAGACCGCCGGAAACACTCCCGCCGCACCTGCGCTGCCCGCGACCTGGGAGCCCGGCGCGCACGAGTCCCGCCTCTACCAGGGGTGGGTCGAGCGCGGGTGCTTCACCGCCGACCCCGGGAGCGGTAAGCCGCCGTACTCGATCGTCATCCCTCCGCCCAACGTCAACGGGTCCCTGCACATGGGCCACGCGTTCGAACACGTCCTGATGGACGCGTTGAGCCGACGCAAGCGGATGCAGGGGTACGAGGTGCTGTGGCTGCCCGGCATGGACCACGCGGCTATCGCCATGCAGGCCATGGTGGAGAAGCGACTGGCCGCCGAGGGCACCGATCGTCATGCGCTCGGCCGTGAGGCGTTCCTGGACCGCGTGTGGCAGGCCAAGGAGGAGATCAGCGGCGACATCGGCGGACAGATGCGTCGCCTCGGCGACGGCGTCGACTGGTCGCGGGAGCGGTTCACGATGGACGACGGCCTGTCGCGCGCGGTGCACACGGTGTTCAAGCGCATGTACGACGACGGTCTGATCTACCGCGCCGAGCGCCTCGTCAACTGGTCGCCGGTTCTGCAGACCGCCATCAGCGACATCGAGGTGTCCTACAGCGACATCGAGGGCGAGCTCGTCAGCTTCCGGTACGGCTCGACCGACGACGCGCAGCCGCACATCGTGGTGGCGACGACGCGGTTGGAGACGATGCTGGGCGACACCGCAATCGCGGTCCACCCCGACGACGAGCGCTACCGCGGCCTCGTCGGCACCGAGCTCCCGCACCCGTTCCTCGAGACCTCCGTGCCGGTGATCGCCGACGAGCACGTCGACCCCGAGTTCGGCACCGGCGCGGTCAAGATCACGCCCGCCCACGACCCGAACGACTTCGCGATCGGCCAGCGTCACGGCCTGCCGATGCCGACGATCATGGACGCCACCGGCCGGATCGCCGACACCGGAACACGTTTCGACGGGATGGATAGGTTCGAGGCGCGGGTCGCGGTGCGCGAGGCGCTCGCCGAGCAGGGGCGGATCGTCAAGGAGATCCGACCGTACGTCCACAGCGTCGGACACTCCGAGCGCAGCGGGGAGCCCATCGAGCCGCGTCTGAGCATGCAGTGGTGGGTGCGGGTGGAGTCGCTGGCGAAGGCCGCGGGTGACGCCGTGCGTGACGGGTCGACGCAGATCCACCCCGCGTCCATGGAGTCCCGCTGGTTCGCCTGGGTCGACGACATGCACGACTGGTGCATCTCTCGGCAGCTGTGGTGGGGCCACCGCATCCCGATCTGGTACGGCCCCGACGGGGACGTCGTCTGCGTGGGCCCCGACGAACAGCCCCCGGTCGGCTACGAGCAGGACCCCGACGTCCTCGACACCTGGTTCTCGTCCGGGCTGTGGCCCTTCTCCACCCTCGGGTGGCCGGACGACACCGCGGACCTGCGCACCTTCTATCCCACCAGCGTCCTGGTGACCGGGTACGACATCCTGTTCTTCTGGGTCGCGCGGATGATGATGTTCGGCACCTACGTCGGCCGCACCCTCGACTTCGACGCCCCCGTGCCGTTCCGACACCTGTTCCTGCACGGCCTCGTCCGCGATGAGCACGGTCGCAAGATGTCGAAGTCGAAGGGCAACGGGATCGACCCGCTGGACTGGGTCGACCGCTTCGGCGCCGACGCCCTGCGGTTCACCCTGGCCCGGGGTGCGCGTCCGGGTGCGGACCTGTCGGTGGGGGAGACCAACGCCCAGGACAGCCGCAACTTCGCGACCAAGCTGTTCAACGCGACGAAGTTCGCGCTGATGAACGGCGCACGGGTCGGTGAGATCCCGGCCGACGCGGAGCTGACCGACGCCGACCGGTGGATCCTGCGGCGCCTCGACGAGGTCCTCGCCGACGCCGACGGGGGATTCGAGACCTACGAGTTCTCCCGGGCGTGCGAGGCGCTGTACCACTTCGCCTGGGACGAGTTCTGCGACTGGTATCTCGAACTGTCCAAGGTGCAGGTGGCGCAGGGCGGTTCGGCCGCCGATGTCACCGCGCTCGTGCTCGGCACCGTCCTCGACTCGCTGCTGCGGGCACTGCACCCGGTCATGCCGTTCGTCACCGAGGTGCTCTGGACCGCGCTCACCGGGCAGGAGACGGTGACGCTGGCCGCGTGGCCGCAGCCGTCCGGGGACCACGACGTCGCCGACACCGCAGCGGCGCAGAGGATCTCGGCCGTGCAGCAGCTGGTCACGGAGATCCGGCGCTTCCGCAGCGACCAGGGTCTGCCGCCGGGCAAGCGTGTCCCGGCCGACATCGACGGCCTCGACGACGCCGGCATCGCGACGTTGCGCCCGTACGTCGACACGTTGGCGCGCCTCGAACCCCGTGGCGAGGACTTCACCGCCTCGGCGACCGTCGAGGTGCGGGCCGGCTCGGGGACCGTCCGCGTCGCGCTCGACACCTCGGGTGCGGTGGACGTCGAGGCCGAGAAGCGCCGTCTCGCCAAGGATCTCGCCGCGGCCGAGAAGGAGCGCGACCAGACCCGCGGCAAGCTCGACAACGAGCAGTTCGTCGCCAAGGCGCCCGACCACGTCGTCGCACGTATCCGTGAACGCAACGTGCTCGCGCTGGAGGAGATCGACCGGTTGTCCGCGGCACTGGCAGCGCTGGGCGACTCGTGACCGTCCCGTCGTCCACCCCGACCCCGGAAGACCTCGCGGAGTTCGCCGAGGTCGAGAACGAACTCGACGGCCGGTGGCCGGAGACGCGTATCGAGCCGTCGCTGAGCCGGATCTCGGCACTCATGGACCTGTTGGGGTCCCCGCATCGCGGATATCCCTCGATCCACATCGCCGGCACCAACGGCAAGACGTCGGTGACCCGGATGATCGACGCGCTGCTGACCGCGCTGCACCGACGGACCGGTCGCATCACGAGCCCGCACCTGCAGTTGGCGACCGAGCGGATCGCGCTCGACGGGAGGCCGATCACGCCCCGGCAGTACGTCGACGCGTTCCGTGACCTCGAGCCCTACGTGACGATGGTCGACGACTCGTCGGTCGCGGCGGGCGGACCCCGGATGAGCAAGTTCGAGGTCCTCACGGCGATGGCGTACGCAGTGTTCGCCGAGGCCCCGGTCGACGTCGCCGTCGTGGAGACCGGTCTCGGTGGTACGTGGG
This sequence comes from Williamsia deligens, assembly GCF_024171765.1. Lineage (GTDB taxonomy): Bacteria > Actinomycetota > Actinomycetes > Mycobacteriales > Mycobacteriaceae > Williamsia_A > Williamsia_A deligens. Next base: position 518,660 of record NZ_JAMTCI010000002.1, on the reverse strand, counting down.
ACGCCACCAACGTCATCGAGCCGTCGGTCGCGGTGATCACCCCGATCGCGATGGACCACGCCGACTACCTCGGGGACACGCTGACGGCCATCGCGGGGGAGAAGGCCGGGATCATCAAGCCCGCCGTCGACGATCTCGTCCCGGTCGACCCCGTCGTCGTGCTCGCCGCGCAGGAGCCCGAGGCGGCTGCTGTCCTCATGGCCCGTGTCGCCGAGACCGACGTCGTGGTCGCGCGACAGGACTCGGAGTTCCGCGTCGTCGAACGGCGCACCGCCGTCGGCGGTCAGATGGTGGTGCTGCAGGGACTCGGCGGCGTCTACGACGAGATCTTCCTGCCGCTGCACGGTGCCCACCAGGCGGCGAACGCGGCCGTCGCCCTCGCGGCGGTCGAGGCGTTCTTCGGTGCCGGCGCGGATCGACAGCTCGACATCGACGCCGTCCGCGCGGGATTCGCCGCGGTCACCGTCCCCGGGCGGCTCGAACGGGTGCGCAGCGCCCCGGCGGTCTTCCTCGACGCCGCCCACAACCCGCACGGAGCCGCGGCGCTCGCGCGGGGGATCTCCGAGGAGTTCGACTTCCGTCGCCTCGTGGGGGTCGTCGGCGTGATGGGGGACAAGGACGTGACGGGTGTGCTGACCGCGCTCGAACCCGTGCTCGACGAGGTGATCGTGACCACGAACGGTTCACCCCGCGCGCTGGACGCGGACACACTCGGTGATGTGGCGGCAACGGTGTTCGGCGAGGACAGGGTGCAGGTGCGCGAGTTCCTGCCCGACGCGGTCGAGGCGGCGATCATCTCGGCGGAGGAGGTCGACGACGACTCCGACGCCGGACTGTCGGGGGTGGGTGTGGTGATCACCGGATCGGTCGTGACGGCCGGCGCGGCGCGCACCCTGTTCGGGAAGGATCCGGCATGACCTCGTCGGACGCGGGTTCAGCCTCGGGGAGCGCGCCCCGGTTCTCGCCGCCGGTCAACGACCCGTGGCGCGGTCTGCGCGGCGTGATGGCGGGGACGCTCATCCTCGAGGCGATCGTGGTGCTGCTCGCGCTCCCCATCGTCGCCAAGGTCGGAGGGGGCCTCACGGCCGCGTCGACGACCTTCCTCCTCGTCGTCACCGTCGCGATGATCCTGGGCTCCGGTCTGCAGGGCCGGTCGTGGGCGCTCGGCTACGACCTCCTGCTCCAGGTGCTCCTGATCGCCGGGTTCGTCCTGCACTGGTCCATCGGCGCCGTCGGGATCGTGTTCGCGCTGGTGTGGGTCTACATCGCCTACATCCGGCGCGACGTGGCCCGCCGGATCGAGGAGGGGCGGCTCCCCGGCCAGGTCCGTCTCGACGGGTCCGGGACACCTGAGGACGCCGGAGACGTGTCCGATTCGTGACCTCGCGGCACGCCCGTGCGGATGACGGCGCCCGCGGGTTGCTGACACCATCTCCGACAACCGCCCTCGCATCCGCCGGGGGCGTCGTCAGCGAGAGGACCCCCCACCCCATGCAGTCGGCGCGCACCACCGTCCCCGCCCTCGTCCGCACCGCCGGGATCGCCCTGGCGATGGCCGCGACAGCGGCCACCGGCCTGGGAGCGGGTACCGCAGGGGCGGACACCGACGTCGTGGTCGTACCCGCCGGCCCGCCGGTGCCGGTCTCGTCGCAGGAGTACTCCTACACCGCCACCCACGACCTGACCGTCCGAGCCGACTCGATCGACCTGGCCCGCTTCGTCGCCGACATCCCGGTGCCCGCGCAGTACCGGGCGGCGAACCTGGCGCTCGCGGCCCGCTTCGACGCGACCGTCGACGCAGCGCTGGCGTCACCCGGCGGCTGTGTGCAGGTCGTCGTCGATCCGCGGTCGCGCGACGGCAACCTCTTCAACTACGGGTTCTTCCCCGTGGCGGGCGAGTACTGCTCCTGAACCCCGCGTCACGTCGCGCAGCCCCCACCGCCGGGGAGTGACGGATCCGACACGGCCGCTAGGGTGACGCCGTGACTGAACGGACTCTGGTTCTCATCAAGCCCGACGGTGTGGCCCGCGGCCTCGTCGGCGAGATCATCTCCCGCATCGAGCGCAAGGGGCTGACGATCGTCGCCCTCGACCTGCGCACCGCGACCGACGAGGTGGCCCGGGGCCACTACGCCGAGCACGAGGACAAGCCGTTTTTCGGCTCCCTCCTCGAGTTCATCACGTCGGGTCCGCTCGTTGCCGCCGTGCTCGAGGGACCGCGGGCCATCGCGGCGTTCCGCCAACTCGCCGGCGGGACCGATCCCGTGGAGAAGGCCGTGCCCGGCAGCATCCGCGCGGACCTCGCCCTCGAGACGCAGAACAACCTGGTGCACGGGTCCGACTCGCCCGAGTCGGCGCAGCGCGAGATCGCGCTGTGGTTCCCCGGTCTCTCCTGACACCCCACCTCTCCTGACACCCCGCCGGTCGTGAGACCGGCCGTACCCCGTCGAACCCCGGCCCGCCCGGACCCATCGGTCCCGGCGGGCCGTGTCGTCCCGCGAGGCGTCCGCGGAACGGTGTGACGCGTGTGGGATACTCGGGTGTCGTCGACGACACAGGAGTCGGCGGTCACGGTGACCAGTCCAGTTCACCGCGGATCCCCCGGACATCGCGGCTCCCGCCGCTCGCACGCAACGTGTGACAGGTGCACCGGACACGGGGCCCGCCGGCCTGGGGCCGGACACCAGCAGGTGTCGTACCGCGACCTGGAACCCCCGGTCACGGACGACGCGAGACCAGACAGACTCGGGCGTCACCTGACGTTCCCGACACACAGCAGAACCCTCGTGCGGCCGCGTCGAACTGATGCGCCCGAGGGTCGAGGAGAATACGTGGCCGACACAGGCACACCGGACGACCGCAGCGACACGTCACCGGCGCAGGAGTTCCCGCACAAGATGAGGGTGCACGCCCTCGCCCGCATGATCGGGCTGACCAGCCGGGAGGTGCTCGCGCACCTCGCCGACCTGGGAATCACCGCCCGCAGTCCGCAGTCGAGCATCGACCGCAGTGCTGCCATCGCCGTGCGCGACGCCCAGGTGGCGGCCGCGGACGGCCCGGCGACGAGCGACGCGGCGGCGACGGACGCCCCTGCCGGCCCGACCTCCACGAAGGCGCCGGGTGCGGGCGACCCGCCACAGGGCACGGCATCGGCCGATCCTGCGCCGTCGCTGTTCTCCGCAGCGACCTCATACGACGCCGCACCCGCGACGCCCGCGGCGGACGCCGCGGCGTCGCCCCTCTTCCTCCCGCCACCGGCGCCCGAGGAGGTCGAGCGGACACGCCGCCGACGTCCCCGCGCCGCCGAGACCGCCGACAACGCCGAGACCGACGGTTCGACCCCCTCGACGCCCGCGCCCGACGCGCCGCGGCGACGCGGTGGTGCCGACACCTCCGGCTCCTCCGACGGCACCGTCGACGCAGAGAAGGTCGCCGACACCACCCCCACCTCCGGACCGGACGACTCCGCAGCGGACGACAGCGACGACGACTCGACATCGGGCGGTCGCCGTCGTCGTCGTGGTCGGCGTGGACGCGGTCGTGGTCGTGGTGACCAGAACGATTCCGAGAACGGCGACGAGACCGGCTCGGGCGGCTCCGACGAGTCGGCCTCCGCAGCGTCCGGCGACTCCGCGGGCGGAAACGACGCCGCCGCGAAGTCCGACACCGCTAAGTCCGACACCGAGAAGTCCGACACCGAGAAGACCGACACCGGCAAGCCCGACACCCGGAAGTCCGAGGCCGAGAAGTCCGACTCCGAGAAGCCCGACACCGCCGAGTCCGACACCGACGGTGAGAAGTCCGACGCGGACGACGGCTCCGACGACGGTGACGACGAGAACGGCTCGGGCACCCGCCGTCGCCGCCGTCGGCGTCGTCGCAAGGGTGGCGCCGACGCCGACGAGTCCGGCGGTGGGGACGACGACCCGCCGAACACGGTCGTCCACGAGCGGGAGCCACGGAACAAGTCGCGTCAGCGCGACCGCGACGAGGTGCAGGGCATCTCGGGGTCGACGCGTCTCGAGGCGAAGCGCCAGCGTCGCCGCGACGGTCGTGACGCCGGTCGTCGACGTCCGCCGATCCTCACTGAGAGCGAGTTCCTGGCCCGTCGAGAAGCGGTGGACCGCGTCATGGTGGTGCGGGAGCGTTCCGCGAACACCGCGCTGACCGCCGACGACGGCTCCGCGGCCACCGAGGACTACACACAGGTGGCCGTCCTCGAGGACGGTGTCCTCGTCGAGCACTTCGTCACCACGTCGACCTCGTCGTCGATGGTGGGCAACATCTTCGTCGGCCGCGTCCAGAACGTGCTGCCCGGCATGGAGGCGGCGTTCGTCGACATCGGCCGCGGCCGCAACGGCGTTCTGTACGCCGGCGAGGTGAACTGGGATGCGGCCGGTCTCGACGGCGGCAGCCGCAAGATCGAGCAGGCGCTCAAGCCCGGCGACCACGTCGTGGTCCAGGTGAGCAAGGATCCGGTGGGTCACAAGGGTGCCCGGCTGACCACCCAGATCTCGCTGGCGGGTCGCTACCTCGTCTACGTCCCCGGCGGTTCGTCCACCGGCATCTCGCGCAAACTGCCCGACACCGAGCGGAAGCGGCTCAAACAGATCCTGTCGAAGGTGGTCCCCGCCGAGGCCGGCGTGATCATCCGCACGGCGTCCGAGGGTGTCAGCGAAGCGGAACTCGCCGCCGACATCGAGCGCCTCAAGGCCCAGTGGGAGACCATCGAGGCCGCGGCCGCGGGTGCCAAGGGCTCGTCGTCGGGCAAGAACGGCGGCAAGGGCGGCGGTCCCTCGGGACCGCAGGTGCTCTACTCCGAGCCCGACCTGCTGGTGAAGGTCGTCCGCGACCTCTTCAACGAGGACTTCTCGAAGCTAGTCATCGACGGGAACGGTGCCTGGGACCAGGTCCACGGATACGTGCAGGCGGTCGCTCCCGACCTGCTCGACCGCGTCACCCGGTTCGAGCGGGCGCACGCCGACGCACCGGACGCGTTCGCCGTCCACCGGATCGACGAGCAGCTCACGAAAGCGCTTGAGCGCAAGGTGTGGCTGCCCTCCGGCGGCACGCTCATCATCGAGCACACCGAGGCGATGACCGTCGTCGACGTCAACACCGGCAAGTTCACCGGCTCGGGGGGCAACCTCGAGGAGACGGTGACGCGCAACAACCTCGAGGCCGCCGAGGAGATCGTGCGGCAGATGCGTCTGCGCGACATCGGCGGCATGATCATTGTCGACTTCATCGACATGGTGCTCGAGTCCAACCGCGACCTGGTGCTGCGCAGGCTCACCGAGGCGCTCTCGCGGGACCGGACGCGCCACCAGGTGTCGGAGGTGACCTCGCTGGGTCTGGTGCAGATGACGCGCAAGCGTCTGGGCACCGGGTTGCTGGAGGCGTTCTCCTCCACCTGCACCTGCTGCAACGGCCGCGGCATCGTCGTCCACGCCAACCCCGTGGAGGTGACCGGCGGCGGCGGTGGTGACGACTCCGGTCGCGACCAGGGCGGCTCGAAGCGGTCGCGCCGTTCGGGTCGCAAGAAGTCCGATTCCGGTCAGGCCGACCAGTCCGACGCGAACGGCAAGGCCCACAACCCCGCCGAGCACCCCATGTTCCGTGCGATGGCCGGACACGGCGAGAACGGCGACGGCGAGGACGGCGGCGGCGCCGAGCAGGCCACCGCCCCGGACACCGAGGCCGAGGCCCCGGCGGAGAGGCGATCGGGGCGGCGCGAGAAGGCCGCGCCGAAGCAGGCGCCCGAACCGCAGAGCGCACCCGAGACGCAGAGCGCACCCGAACCGCAGGGCGCGCCCGAGCCGACCCCGGAACCCGATGTGGTGGCGCCGTCCGAGCCGAGCGTGGAACCCGTGGCGGCCGGTGAGCCCGAGCAGGCCGCCGATCCCGCGGCGCCGCGTCGACGACGACGCGCCGCGCGCCGACCGGCCTCGGCGCCCGTCGGTGGCGGCGACGCCGTCGCGGGCACCGTCGAGACGATCGTGGTGGAGGCGCCGTCCGCGCCGACGACCACCGTCGTCGCCCAGCAGCCCGACACCCCCGTGGTCGCCGTGCGTCGGACCGCCCGTCGCCGCGCTGCCGGTCGCCCGGCAGGCCCCCCGGTGGAGGACTGACCCCGACACCCGGATGCGGGGCACGCGCCGGGGTGACCACGGTTTGACCCGGTCGTCGCTGCTCCCGTAACCTCACACGGTCGCCTCATCGCGGGTCGGACAGTGCTGTGCGGATCACTCCGCCCCGGCACGTCGATCCCAGGGGCAGCCAGGACCACGTCCGGCGCCGGACGGTATCGAGAGATCCGCAGGCGCGGGCGTACCCCGCACAGCACAATGCCGGCGCACCCGCGCGGGCGCAGGACAACGACAGTGAGAAGGTGGTTTTCGCGATGGCAACGTACGCGATCGTCAAGACCGGCGGTAAGCAGTACAAGGTCGCCGAGGGTGACCTCGTCAAGGTCGAGAAGATCGAGGGCGCTGTCGGCGACACCGTCTCTCTCCCGGTCGCCCTCGTGGTCGACGGTGCGTCGCTCACCACCGACGCCGCGGCCCTGGCGAATGCGGCCGTGACCGGTGAGGTCGTCGAGCACGTCAAGGGCCCGAAGATCCGGATCCACAAGTTCAAGAACAAGACCGGCTACCACAAGCGCCAGGGCCACCGTCAGCGTCTGACGGTCCTCAAGGTCACCGGCATCAAGTAGACCTGCAGCACTCATCGTCTCGAGAGGACCGAAGACATGGCACACAAGAAGGGCGCGTCCAGCTCGCGCAACGGTCGTGACTCCAACGCCCAGCGGCTCGGCGTCAAGCGGTTCGGTGGCCAGCAGGTCAACGCCGGCGAGATCCTGGTCCGCCAGCGCGGCACCCACTTCCACCCGGGCGTGAACGTCGGCCGCGGTGGCGACGACACCCTGTTCGCCCTGGAGACCGGCGCGGTCGCCTTCGGCACCAAGCGCGGTCGCAAGACCGTCAACATCGTCCCGGCGCCCGCGCAGGCCTGACCTCGCGACGTCGCACGACACACGTCCATCAGGGGCGGGCAGGTCTCCGAGACGAGACCGCCCGCCCCTGATGTTTTCCACCCCCTCATCAGCACCGACATCGAAGAAGGACCGAGCATGTCGCGTTTCGTCGACCGCGTGACCATCCACGCCGTGGCGGGCAACGGCGGCCACGGCTGCTCGTCGGTGCACCGTGAGAAGTTCAAGCCGCTCGGCGGTCCCGACGGCGGGAACGGTGGCAACGGGGGCGACGTGATCCTGCGCGTGGACCCGCAGGTCCACACCCTGCTCGACTTCCACTTCCGCCCGCACGCGAGGGCCCAGAACGGCAAGCCCGGTGCCGGCTCCAACCGCGACGGCGGTCACGGGGAGACCCTCGAGATGCCCGTCCCCGACGGCACCGTCGTGCTCGACGAGAACGGGCGCATCCTGGCCGACCTCGTCGGCGAGGGCGCGACGTTCGTCGCCGCATCCGGCGGCCGCGGCGGGCTGGGCAACGCGGCGCTGGCCTCGAAGGCGCGCAAGGCACCCGGTTTCGCGCTCCTCGGCGAGGAGGGGCAGACGCGGGAACTCGTCCTCGAGCTCAAGTCCGTCGCCGACGTCGGCCTCGTCGGCTTCCCGTCCGCGGGCAAGTCGTCGCTGGTGTCGGTCTTGTCGGCCGCGAAGCCGAAGATCGCCGACTACCCGTTCACGACGCTGGCCCCGAACCTCGGCGTGGTGACGGCCGGTGCCTCGGTCTTCACCGTCGCCGACGTCCCCGGACTGATCCCCGGCGCCTCGCAGGGGCGTGGACTCGGACTGGACTTCCTGCGGCACCTCGAGCGCTGTGCGGTCCTCGCGCACGTGGTCGACTGCGCCACACTGGAACCCGGACGCGATCCCATCTCCGACATCGACGCACTCGAGGCCGAGCTGGCGGCGTACACGCCGGCACTCTCCGCCGACCACGGCCTGCAGGACCTCGCCGACCGTCCCCGAGTGGTGATCCTGAACAAGATCGACGTCCCCGAGGCCGCCGAACTCGCCGAGATGGTCACCCCGGACCTCGAGGCCCGCGGATGGCCGGTCTACGCGATCTCCGCGGTCGGCCATGTCGGGTTGGACACGCTGCGGTTCGCGCTGGCGCAGAAGGTCGCCGACCACCGCGCGGCGACGCCGACCCCCGTCGCCCGGCGTGCGGTCATCCGACCGATCGCGGTGGACGAGAGCGGTTTCACCGTCTCCCCGGATCCGGCTGTCCCGGGCGGGTTCATCGTGCGTGGCACGCGACCCGAGCGCTGGATCAAGCAGACCGCCTTCGACAACGACGAGGCCGTCGGCTACCTCGCGGACCGGCTGAACCGCCTCGGCGTCGAGGACGAGCTGGTCAAGCAGGGTGCGGTCCCCGGTGCCCCGGTGACCATCGGGGACGTCTCCTTCGACTGGGAGCCCCAGCTGCCCAGCGGCGACGCCGTGCCGGTGACCGGACGCGGCACCGACATCCGACTCGACCGCACCGACCGTGTCGGTGCGGCCGACCGCAAGGTCGCGCGCAAGGCCCGCCGCCACCATGCCGACGACGGACTGGGTCCCGTGGACGGGCCCGACGACTGGTCGGGTCCCGATGGCGACGACTGACCGGTCGGTCGACCCGACCGCCCTGACCTCGCCGGTGCGGACGCAGATCGCGACGGCCCGCAGCATCGTCGTGAAGATCGGGTCGTCGGCGCTGACCGACCTGCACGAGGGGTTGGCGCTCGACCGACTCGATCGGCTGGCCGACGCACTGCAGGCACGCATGGCGGCGGGGACCGACGTCATCGTCGTCTCCTCGGGTGCCATCGGCGCGGGACTGGCCCCGCTGGGGCTGCGTCGGCGTCCCACCGATCTCGCCACGAAGCAGGCGGCGGCCAGCGTGGGCCAACTCGCACTCGCCCACGCCTGGGGTACGTCGTTCGCCCGCCACGGACGCACCGTCGGTCAGGTGCTGCTCACCGCACACGACATCTCCCGCCGGTCGCACCACGCCAACGCGCAGCGCACGCTCGACCGGTTGCGCTCGCTCGGTGCCGTGGCGGTGGTGAACGAGAACGACACCGTCGCCACCGACGAGATCCGCTTCGGCGACAACGACCGTCTCGCGGCCCTCGTCGCCCACCTGGCCGGGGCCACCGCGCTGTTCCTGCTCTCCGACGTCGACGGTCTGTACGACGGTGACCCTCGGAAGGGGGATGCCCGGCTGATCCCCGAGGTCGCCGGCGCCGCCGACCTCGACGGCGTCGTCGCCGGGTCGGGTGGGGCGTTGGGCACGGGTGGGATGGCGTCGAAGCTGTCCGCGGCGCGCCTCGCCGCCGACGCCGGGGTCCCCGTGCTGCTGGCGGCTGCGTCCGATGCCGCCGCCGCGCTGGGCGGCGCCGACGTCGGGACCGCCTTCGCGGCACGTCCCGCGAGGATGTCGGCACGTCGGTTCTGGGTCCGTCACGCCGCGGAGACGCGCGGCCGCCTGATCGTCGACGACGGTGCCGCGGCGGCGATCGCCCGCCGCGCGTCCCTGTTGCCCGCGGGGGTCGTCGGCGCCGACGGCGTCTTCGGCGCCGGGGACGTCGTCGAGGTGGTCGGGACGGACGGCGTGCTGCGGGCACGCGGCGTCACGGCCTACGACTCCGACGAGGTCACCGCGATGATCGGTCGCAGCACCGCCGACCTACCCGAGGGGCTACGACGCGCGGTCGTGCACGCTGACGATCTCGTCGCGACCGCCTGACCGGTCGCCGCCGGTGGACCGCTCGGCGTCGATGCGCGCGACGAGACCCGTGAGCACCTCGGCGCACCGGTGGTCGATCTTGAGCGTGGCGCAGTCGTCGCCACGGGTGACCCCGCGGTTGACGATGACGACCGGCATCCCACGCCGTCGGGCGTGGCGGACGAAGCGCAGCCCGGACATGACGGTCAGGCTGGACCCGAGGACGAGCAGAGCGTCGGCGTCGTCGACCATCGCGAACGCCTCGTCCACCACAGGACGCGGCACGCTCTCCCCGAAGTAGACGATGGCCGGTTTCAGGGCCCCGCCGCACTCCGGGCAGTCGATCATCTGGAAGTCGCCGGTGTCGTCGACGGCCACGTCGGCGTCGGGGGCGACGTCGATCGCTCCGCCCGCGCGGATCCGGGAGGTGAAGGCCGCGTTGAGCGGATCGAGGACGGCGGCGAGGCGGTGCCGCGAGATCTGCCATCCGCACCGCAGGCAGCACACACGGCCGTAGCAGCCGTGGAGTTCGATCACGGGCCGTGAGCCCGCCTTGGTGTGCAACATGTCCACGTTCTGCGTGATCACGCCGCTCACCAGCCCCCGGTGCTGCAGCGCGGTCACCGCGCGATGCCCGGCGTTGGGGGTGGCTGCGTCCATGTGGCGCCACCCGAGATGGTTGCGCGCCCAGTAGTGACGCCGGAAGTCGGGTGAGGCAAGGAACGCGTCGATGGTCATCGGTGTGCGGGGTGCGGCGTCGGGGGAGCGGTAGTCGGGGATGCCCGAGTCCGTCGAGATGCCGGCGCCGGACAGGACCACGGTCCGACGGCCGCTCAGCAGGGCATGGGCCTGCCCGATCCGAGCTGGGAGGTCGTCGTCGGGGTCTGTCGGTGTCCCCGGCGTCCACGCGACCTGGAGTCGTGTCCGCATCGTCCACCAGCCTACCGGCGGGGTCGGCGCGGACCGGTCGATGATTTTGTACTGCACACAGTGGAATTACTGTTCAACATCTCGGACATGGGGTCACCGGTGGCCGGGAGGTGATCTGCTGTGCGTGGGCCGGGACGTCCACGAAGAAGAGTGCAGTGCGGAAGACGATGATGGCGACCGTCGCCGTGTACAGGTCGAGTGACCGGTCGTGGTGGGTCGGGCGGGTTGACCCCGCGGTGTTGGGCGATGCCCGCCAGGAGACAGATGCCCTCCGGATCGACTGGGGGCGCCGTGGGATCGAAGTTCCCGTCGAGGACATCCGGCCGCCACTGCTGGTGATTCAGGACCCTCTGGGTCGGTACGGCCGGGGATGCTCGACGAACTCCCACTTCGACGCACGCGACCACCAGGACACCGATCCCCACGCCGATTGCGCCCACGGGCGGGCGATCGATCGGGTCATCGCGGTGCTGCGCGGGGCGCGCGAACAGGCGCAGGGGCGGGGAGAGTGCCCGGCCGACACGCCTGCCCCGATCGACATGCCCGCCCCGGTCGCACGGTCGACAGCAGCGGGGCCGGGGAGCTGACGGTCTCTCTGCGACGGGGCGCCCACCGATGCTGTCCGTCGAACAGTGGAATTGCGATGACGGATCGTCGGAGAATTCGCCGTGTCGCCGGACCAGGTGGTCTTCTGTACGCGGGGAGTCGAGAAAGAGCGCGAGTGCGAGAGAACAGCTATGCGACGGTCGCCGTCTACCGGCCGTCGGATCGGACCTGGTGGGCCGGTCGAGTCGATCCCGACGTCATGGGTGATGCCACCCGTGAACACGATGCCCTGGTGGCGGATCTGCGCGAGAGAGGCGCACCCGTGACAGGTGACGACGTCGCGCAGCCGACGCTGGTGGTCCGTGACCCCAGTGGCAGGTTCCCGCGGGGCTGTTCGACGAACTCCCACTTCGACGACCACGATCGCGCACACACCGATCCCCATGCCGACTGCGCTCACGGGCGCGCGATGGATCGGGTCCTCGCCGTGCTCCGGACGACCAGGGATCTCGCCGCCGGCCAGTAGCGAGCAGGTCGGTGGTCGAGCAGGTCAGTACGAGCTGTCCGGTCGCACCGTCGACAACAGCGGCGTCCCGGCACGGAACCGGCGCAGGTTCTCGGCCACCCACGGCGCGAGCGTGCGGGTGAGGCCCGACGCCGGATTGGCGACATGCGGTGTCACCACGATGCGGGGTTCGTGCAGTATCGGGTCGTCGGCGTCCGGGGGCTCGGGATCGGTGACATCGAGGGCGGCCCCGGCGATCTCGCCGGATCGCACCGCCTCCAGCAGCGAACCCTGATCGATGAGGGTGCCGCGCGCGACGTTCACCACCCACGCATGAGTGGGCAGTGCCCGGAGGGCGGCGGCGTCCACGAGATGCCGGGTCTCCGGGGTCGACGGTGCGGCGACCACGACATGGTCGACCTGTGACCACAGCTCCGGGAGACGATCCGACGGGAGGGTCGCCCGGGCGCCGTCGACGGTCCGCCCCGACGCGGTGACCGCGATGACATCGGCACCACAGGCGATCAGGCGGGGGATCAGCGCACGCCCGATGCCTCCGGCGCCGACGATCCCCACGGTGGCGCCGTGCAGTTGTCGGACCGCGGTGTCGACGCGGTCCTTGTCCCACCCGTCGCGAACGGCGTCCGGGATGCGATGCAGGCCGGCGAGCAGCAGGGCGAGCGCGTGTTCGGCCACGTTCTCGGCGTAGAACCCGGAGGCGTTGGTCCAGATGCGTCGATCGTCGACGATCCCGGCGGCGAGGAACGCCTCGATCCCGGCCAGTCTCAGTGCCACCCACCGGATGTCGTCACCGAGATCCCGCGGGAAATCGACCTCGCCACCGAGCCAGACGAGCACCTCGGCGTCTGCGAGGTCGGTGACGACCTCACCGCCCGCGGACGACACCGCCGCGGCGATGTGATCGTCCGGCGCGGGGGCTATGGCGACCCGGGTAGGTCGCGACGACCCGTCGTCGCCGGTGGACGCCGGGTCCACGGCGATCTCAGTCCTCGACGGTCATGAGCGGGTAGACGCCGTTCTCGTCGTGGGTCTCGTTGCCCACCACGGGCGGGTTGAACACGCAGAACATGCGGAGCTCGGTGTCGGCGAAGACGGTGTGCCGGTCGTGCTCGTTCAGCAGGTACATGGTGCCGGGGGCCAGCGGGTACTCCGTGCCGGTCTCCCGATCGAGCAGCCGCCCGGTACCCGAGATCAGCCACACCGCCTCGATGTGGTTCGCGTAGTGGAACTCGTTCTCCGTACCGGCCTTGATGACGGTCTCGTGGTAGGAGAATCCGACCTTGTCCCCGCCCAGGATGATCCGCTTGGACCGCCAGTTCCCGTTCTCGGCGACGATGTCGCGATCGGTGTCGGTGATCTCGTCGAGGGTGCGGACGATCAACTGTTTCTCCTGTCGTTGCGGGGACTGCGGACGGCTGTCGGGTCAGACGACCTGTGCGGTCGCCTCGGAGAGGATCTCCAGACCCTGGTCGAGTTCGTCGTCGGTGATGGTGAGCGGCGGGAGCAGCTTGACCACCTGGTCCTGCGGGCCCGAGGTCTCGGCGAGCAGGTGGCGATCGAAGGCCAGCTGACACACCTTGCCGGCGTGTTCGGGGGTCTCGAAGACGAGGCCCTGCGCCATGCCGCGACCGCGGGTGGACACGCCCTCGTGGGCGTCGTCGAGTTTCGCGAAGGCGTCGTGGATCTTCTGGCCCTTGCGCAGCACGTCCTTCTCGAGGGTGTCGTCACTCCAGAAGTGGTCGACGGCGGCCGTCGCGGTGACGAACGCCGGGTTGTTGCCGCGGAACGTCCCGTTGTGCTCGGCGGGACCCCAGATGTCGTGTTCGCGCTTGAACAGCGTGAGCGCCATCGGCAGGCCGTAGCCGCCGATCGACTTCGACAGCGTCACGATGTCGGGGGTGATGCCGGCGATCTCGAACGAGAAGAACGGGCCGGTGCGTCCGACACCCATCTGGACGTCGTCGACGATCAGCAGGATGTCGTGGCGCTTGCACAGGTCGGCGAGGCCACGCAGCCACTCGGCACGCGCGACGTTGACGCCGCCCTCGCCCTGGACCGTCTCGACGATGACGCCGGCGGGCTTGTTGAACCCGCTGCCCGAGTCGGTGAGGATGCGTTCCATCCACCCGAAGTCCTCGACGGAGCCGTCGAAGTAGTCGTCGAACGGCATCGGGGTGGTGTGCACGAGCGGGATCCCCGCACCCGCGCGCTTCATCGAGTTGCCGGTCACCGAGAGGGCGCCGAGCGTCATGCCGTGGAAGGCGTTCGTGAAGTTGATGATCGCCTCGCGCCCGGTCACCTTGCGCGCGAGCTTGAGGGCGGCCTCGACGGTGTTGGTCCCGGTGGGGCCGGGGAACATGACCTTGTAGTCGAGTCCGCGCGGCGTGAGGATCTTGTCGGTGAAGCTCGCGAGGAACTCGCCCTTGGCGACGGTCATCATGTCCAGGCCGTGGGTGATGCCGTCACGCGACATGTACTCGAGGAGGGCCTCCTTGAGCACGGGGTGGTTGTGGCCGTAGTTGAGGGCACCGGCGCCGGCGAAGAAGTCGAGGTACCGGGTTCCGTCACGGTCGGTCAACCACGAGCCGGAGGCCGTGTCGAACACCGCGGGCCAGCCGCGGCTGTAGCTGCGGACCTCGGACTCGCGGTCGGCGAAGATGTTGTCGGGAAAGCTCATCGGTGTTCCTCACTCGTGGTTCGGTTCTCGCCGGTCGCGTCTCGCGGCGGTGTCGCTGGGGCGGCGGGATGCCCGGGCTGGGCGGTCCCGTCCGACGCACGCGTGACGCGATGCGCGACGGTCCGTGCGTCCGCGACCGGTGGTGCGACGGACGCGATCACGGCGGTCGCCTCAGACGCGCGGCGCGATGGTGTAGAGGTCCTCGGGCTCGTGGGAGTCCGGGAAGTCCTCGGGCGCGAAGTAGTCGCGGCGGGTGATGGTCATGCCCCGCTTGTCGGCGAACGACGTGAACAGCTTCTGCGACGCCTCGTTGTCGGGGCTGATGGTCGTCTGCATCCGGGTGATGGCGTCCTCTTCGACGCGGTCCATCAGCGCCATGAGCATGCGGCCTGCCAGGCCGAGCCCGCGCTGGTCGGCGTCGACCGCGACCTGCCAGACCATCACCGTGTCCGGGGCCTGCGGGCGGACGTAGCCGGTGACGAACCCGACCACACGGCCGTCGACCTCGGCCACGACCGACGACCGGGCGTAGTCCTGGCACCACAGCACATATGCGTAGCTGGAGTTGAGGTCGAGGACCTTCGAGTCGCGGGCGATCTCCCACAACCGCACCCCGTCGGAGACGTCGGGGAGGCGAAACGTGACTTCCGGTGTCGTGGTCAGTGTCGCGCCTGTCTGTGCGGTTGTCATGGCATCAACGAAGCTAACAACGGGTCACACCGATGTCACACGACGGACACACCCGTCGAGGTGATGCCTCGGTAAAGGGGCAGTATATCGGGCGGTTGTGATACCTGTCACGACACGGTCCCCGCAGCGCATGGGCGTGCAGGGCGGTACGGGGACAATCGGGCCATGAGGATCATCGCCGGTGACGCGGGCGGGCGGCCCATCGCGGCGCCCCCGGCCGGGACCCGCCCGACCACCGACCGCGTCCGTGAGTCGGTCTTCGCCATGCTCGAGGCCCGGCGCGACCTGACCGCGCTGCGCGTGCTCGACCTCTATGCGGGATCGGGGGCGCTGGCGCTCGAGGCGCTCTCGCGCGGGGCGGGGCACGCGACGGTCGTCGACTCCGATGGGCGGGCGGTGGCGACGATCCGCGCGAACATGCGGGCGGTCGGCGTCGGCACCGACGCCGTGACCGTGGTGCGTCGACGTGTGGAGGCGTTCCTCGACGCGTCGCCGGCCGAGCCCGTCGATCTCGTGTTCTGCGATCCGCCCTACGACGTGGCCTCGGCGGTGGTCGACGAGCACATGGTGCGGTTGACCGACGCAGGACGGCTGGCGCCCGACGCCCTGGTCGTCGTGGAACGCTCCGCACGGTCGCCGATGACGACGTGGCCGACCGGCCTCGTCGCCGACGGTGACCGCCGCTACGGGGACACGCGGGTCGAGTTCGCGCTGCTAGCTTGACCGGCATGACGACAGCCGTGTGCCCCGGTTCGTTCGACCCGATCACCAGCGGCCACCTGTTCGTCGTGGAACGGTGCGTCGACCGGTTCGACGACGTGGTCGTCCTGGTGACGGTCAATCCGTCCAAGCGGGGGATGTTCGACATCGACGACCGTGTCGCCCTGATCGAGGCGAGCACCGCCCACCTGCCGAACGTCCGCGTGGACCGATGGGAGGGGTTGCTCGTCGACTACCTGCGCGGACAGCCGGCGCCGACCCTGGTGAAAGGGCTGCGCAGCGTCGTCGACTTCCAGTACGAGTCGCCGATGGCGCAGATGAACCGGGAACTCGCCGACGTCGAGACGCTGTTCCTGCTCGGGGATCCCCGTCATGCCCACGTGTCGAGCTCGCTGGTGAAGGAGATCGCGCGCCTTGGTGGCGACATCAGCCCCTACGTCCCGGCCCCGGTGGCGTCGGCCATCGCCGCGGCGGCACGCTGACCCGACACGCCCCGCGCGCCTCCTGAGAAACACGAGTCACAGACGGCACACTGTTCACACAGACACCACCCATCTCCCATGGCGGTGGTGCGTCAGGCCCGAACGAAGTGAGGTAGCCGTGTACCGCGTGTTCGAAGCTCTGGACGAACTGGGTGCCATCGTCGAGGAGGCACGCGGCGTCCCGATGACAGCGGGATGCGTCGTCCCCCGTGGCGACGTGCTCGAACTCCTCGACGACGTCAAGGACGCGATCCCCGCCGAGCTGGACGACGCCCAGGACGTGCTGGACCAGCGCGACAAGCTCGTCGGCGACGCCCGCGAGCACGCGGACTCCGCCATCGCCGAGGCCACCTCCCAGGCCGACGCGATGGTGTCGCACGCCCGGGCCGAGGCCGACCGCATCCTGTCGGAGGCCAAGTCCCACGCCGACCGCATGGTCGCCGAGGCGCAGGCGCACGCGACGCAGCTGGTCGGCGACGCGAGCGAGGACGCCCAGCGCACCGCGGCCGGTGCGGCCCGCGAGTTCGAGGCGGTCACCGGACGGGCCCGCGCGGAGGCGGCCCGGATGATCGAGTCGGGCAACGCCTCCTACGAGAAGTCCGTGGCCGACGGCATCGCCGAGCAGCAGCGTCTGGTCTCCGAGACCGAGGTCGTCGCCGCGGCGAAGTCCGAGGCCGATCGCATCATCGACGCCGCCCACGCCGAGTCCGATCGTCTCCGCGGTGAGTGCGACGTGTACGTCGACAACAAGCTCGCCGACTTCGAGGAGGTCCTCACCACCACGATGCGGTCGGTGGGGCGGGGTCGTCAGCAGCTGCGCACCGGCGCCGGTGTGCACGACTACTCCGATCACCCCGTCGACCTGCACGGGCGGGACTTCCCGCACGGCGTCGCGGTCTGACCCGACCCGCTGCGCCCGACGCCCGGTTCCGACCGGTTCGCGTCGGGCGAGGCGGGTGGGAAGACCACCGCAGTTCACGTATCGTTTTGCGCGTGTCCGCCCAGCGATCCAGTTCGACGATGTCCCCGTTCGTGCTCGACATCCGATCCCTCGGACGTCGAGCCGGGACCATGACCCAGGTACACCGCACGGTGTCCTGCGATCACGCGATCGGTCTCGACCTCATCGGCATCCCCGCCGAGAGCGACATCGATCTCGACCTGAAACTCGAAGCGGTGTCCGAGGGTGTCCTGGTGACCGGCACCGTCAGCGGCGAGACCGCCGGACAGTGCGCCCGCTGTCTCGAGCCCCTCGGTGACACGGTGACCGTGTTCCTCACCGAGCTGTACGCCTACCCGGCCAGCACCACCGACAAGACGTCCGACGCCGATGACGTCCACCGCATCGCCGACGACCACATCGACCTCGAGCAGGCCGTGATCGACGCGATCGCTCTCGATCTGCCGATGGCCCCCCTGTGTCGGCCGGACTGCGCCGGTCTGTGCGCGGAATGCGGCGTACGCCTCGACGCCGCCGGACCCGACCACGGTCACGAGCTCATCGATCCCCGGTGGGCGGCGCTGAAGGGTTTCGCGACCACCCCCGACGCCATCACGGAGGAGACCGGGGGACAGGACGGCCCGGAGAGCGACCGATGAGCGACAACAGGGTCGTCACGTCCTCCGCCGCTCCCATGCCGGCGCTCATCGCCGATCCCGCCCCGTTGCTGGCGGCACTCGGGGTCGACATCGCGCCGCCGCTCCTGACCCTCGCGCTCACCCACCGGTCGTTCGCCTACGAGAACGGCGGGCTCCCGACCAACGAGCGCCTGGAGTTCCTCGGGGACTCCGTCCTGGGCGTGGTGGTCACCGAACAGCTCTACCTCACCCACCCCGACCGACCCGAGGGTGAGCTGGCGAAGATCCGCGCCAGCGTCGTCAACATGTACGCGCTCGCCGAGATCGCCCGCGGGCTCGGTGACGGCGGTCTCGGTCGTCACATCCTGCTCGGCCGCGGCGAGGAGATGACCGGCGGTCGCGACAAGGCCAGCATCCTGGCCGACGGCATGGAGTCGATCCTCGGTGCGCTGTACCTCGACCACGGATTCGAGACCGCACGCCGCGTCGTCCGAGCCCTCTTCGCCGCGTCGCTCGACCGTGCCGCCGTCGCCGGCGCCGGCCTCGACTGGAAGACCTCGCTGCAGGAGCTCACCGCGGCGCGTGGGCTCGGGGTGCCGGCGTACCGCATCACCTCCACCGGGCCCGATCACGACAAGGTGTTCACCGCTGTCGCCGTCGTCGCCGGGAGCGGCCACGGTGAGGGCACCGGGCGCACCAAGAAGGAAGCCGAGCAGAAGGCTGCCGCGGCCGCCTACGCCTCGCTGACGGCCGGGTCCGACGACGCCGCCGCGACAGGCGATTTCGTCGCACCCGCCGCACCGCCGGCCTGAGGTGCCCGAACTCCCCGAGGTCGAGGTCGTCCGTCGTGGGCTCGACGCGCACGTGGTCGGCCACGTCGTCGAGTCGGTGGCGGTGACCCACCCCCGGGCCGTGCGCCGTCACGTCGCCGGCGCCACGGATCTCACCGACGCGGTGGCGGGGACACGCGTCGTCGCGGCCCGTCGGCGCGGGAAGTACCTCTGGCTCGACGTCGCGGACGCCACCGCCCCGGCAGGAGCCCCCGCGGACCTCGCTGTCGTCGTGCACCTCGGCATGAGCGGGCAGATGCTCGTCTCCGACGTCGACGCTCCCGCGCAGAAGCATCTGCACATCCGTGCCCGTCTCGACGACGGGCAGGAGTTGCGCTTCGTCGACCAGCGCACGTTCGGGGGGTGGTTCCTCGACGAGCTGGTCGTCCCCGACGGCGGCGCGCGGACGGGCGACACGGTGCCGTCGTCGATCGCCCACATCGCGCGCGACCCGTTCGATCCCGCGTTCGACCGCCGCGCGGTGATCACCGCGTGGAGGGCCAAGCACACCGAGATCAAGCGCGCGTTGCTCGACCAGACGATCGTCAGCGGCGTCGGCAACATCTATGCCGACGAATCACTGTGGCGCAGCAAGATCCACGGGGCACGGATGACCGACGCCCTGGGTCCCCGGGTGCTGGGTCGCCTGCTCGACTCGGCGCGTGAGGTGATGGAGCAGGCTCTCGCGGTCGGCGGGACGTCATTCGACGCGCTCTACGTGAACGTGAACGGGCAGTCGGGGTACTTCGAGCGATCCCTCGACGCCTACGGCCGCGAGGGGAAACCGTGTCGCCGCTGCGGCACGCTGATGCGGCGCGAGCAGTTCATGAACCGCAGCTCGTTCAGCTGCCCGCGGTGCCAGGTCCGCCCGCGCGTCCCGCGGGACTGACCACCCGCGGAAGTCATTACTCCCGCGAATGATACCGCCCCCAGGTGTCGTCCCGGCGTGAAGATCCCGTCAAGACCCCAGGTCACGGTGTCGAAAGGGCGTTAACGCCGACGTCGGAGGCGCACGGGCGCGGCAGCATCGCCGATGCGAGCCGCCCGACCCGGGTGGCGCTGTCCTCAGGAGTGACCGACGTGGCGGACCTCGCCTTCGTGGCATTGATCCTCGTGCTGTTCGCGCTGTGCGCACTGACCCTGCGCGCCGTGGCGTCCCGGGTGTCGCGGTGACGCTCACCGGCACCACCACGGTGGTGGTGCTCGTCGTCGCCGCGGCCCTGGTGCTGTACCTCGTCGCCGCCCTGGTGTTCCCGGAGAGGTTCTGACGCCGCCGTGAATCCCGCGCTCGCCGCCACGCTGCAGGTCGGTGTGGTGGTCCTGATCCTCGCGTTGGCCTACGTCCCTCTTGGCGACCACATGGCCCGTGTCCTCACCTCGCAGCGCCACCTCCGCGTGGAGCGGCTGCTCTATCGCGTCGTCCGCGTCGACGCCTCTCGACCGCAGACCTGGGTCGGGTACACCGCGGCGGTGCTGGGCTTCTCACTCGTCGGCGTGCTGTTCCTCTATGCGCTGCAACGACTGCAGGCCGTCCTGCCGATGTCGGGCGGGCGACCGGACGTGCCCAGCGCGATGGCGTTCAACACCGCGGTCTCCTTCGTCACGAACACGAACTGGCAGTCCTACAGCCCCGAGACCGTCATGGGGAACCTGGTGCAGGCCGGTGGCCTCGCCGTGCAGAACTTCCTGTCCGCGGCCGTCGGCATCGCCGTGGCCGTCGCGCTGATCCGCGGCATCGTCGCCAAGACCGGTGGCGACGGACTCGGCAACTTCTGGGTCGACCTCGTCCGCGCGACGCTGCGCATCCTGCTCCCGCTCGCGGTGCTGTTCGCGATCCTGTTCCTCACGCAGGGTGTCGTGCAGTCGTTCCACTCCGGATTCGACTTCACCAACCTCGACGGGTCGACGGGCCATGCGGTGGTGGGGCCGTTCGCCTCCCAGGAGGCCATCAAGGAACTGGGTACCAACGGCGGCGGATCGCTGGCGACGAACTCGGCCCACCCGTTCGAGAACCCCACCCCGCTGAGCAACATCGCGCAGATCATCGCGATCCTGCTCATCCCGATCTGCCTGACCCGTACCTACTCGACGCTCGTGAAGGACCGTCGCCAGGGCCTGACCATCCTCGGCGTGATGGCAGCGCTGCTCACCGTGATCTTCGCGATCACCGCGTATTTCGAGCAGCACACGACCGGTGTCGCGGCGCGGGCCGCCGGCGCGATGATGGAGGGCAAAGAGCAGCGGTTCGGCATCCCCGGGTCGGTCCTCTACGCGGTCGCGACGACCGGCACGTCGACCGGCGCGGTGAACGCCCAGCACGACAGCTTCTCCGCGGCCGGTGGGGGAGCGCTGATCTGGAACATGCTGCTCGGCGAGGTCGCGCCCGGCGGTGTGGGCACCGGTCTGTACGGGATCCTGGTGCTCGCGGTGATCGCCGTCTTCGTCGGCGGGCTGCTCGTCGGACGCACACCGACGTTCCTGGGCAAGAAGATCGGGCAACGGGAAATCACCATGGCGGCGCTGTCGATCCTGGTGATGCCGGCGCTGGTCCTCGTCGGCACGGGCATCACCATGACGCTGTCGTCGACGACCGGATTCCAGGGCAACAGCGGCGATCCCGGATCCCCACAGTCGGTGCACGGCTACTCGGAGGTGTTGTACGCCTTCGCCTCCGCGGCCAACAACAACGGCAGCGCGTTCGGCGGCCTCACCGTCACCAGCGACTGGTTCCAGACGTCCCTGGCCGTCGCGATGATGCTGGGCCGGTTCCTGCCCATCGTCTTCACCCTCGCGCTCGCCGGTCTGCTCGCCCGGCAACGCCCGGCCGCGTCGTCGACGGCGACGCTGCCGACCCATGGACTCCTGTTCGGCGGACTGCTCTTCGGCACCGTGGTGCTCGTCGCCGGACTCACCTTCTTCCCGGCCCTGGCGCTGGGACCGATCGCGGAGGCGATGCAGTGACCGTCACCCTGGAGTCCGGCACCCCTGAGCCGGGCACCCCCGAGCCCGGGAATGACACGCCCCCGGCCGATCTCGCGGGCCACGGCTCGTTCTCCCCGCGGTCTCTCGTGACCGCGCTGCCGGACGCCGTGCGGGCCCTGACGCCGCGCAAGCAGGTCCGCAACCCGGTCATGTTCGTGGTCTTCGTCGGCTCGATCGTGACGACGATCCTTGCGATCGTGCGGCCCTCGGTGTTCGCCTGGGCCATCGCGTTCTGGCTCTGGTTCACCGTCGTGTTCGCCAACCTCGCCACCGCGGTCGCCGAGGGGCGCGGCAAGGCGCAGGCCGAGAGCCTGCGGAAGGTCAAGCGCGACACGATCGCCCGCCGCCTCGAGGCCGACGGGTCGACCGTCGAGGTGTCGGGGTCGGACCTGGCCATCGGCGACCGCATCGTCGTCGAGGCCGGCGAGACCATCGCCGGCGACGGGGACGTCGTCGAGGGCATCGCGACCGTCGACGAGTCGGCGATCACGGGCGAGTCCGCACCCGTCGTGCGCGAATCCGGTGGCGACCGCTGCGCTGTGACCGGCGGGACCGTCGTCCTGTCCGACCGCATCGTCGTGCAGATCAGCACCCGACCGGGGGAGTCGTTCGTCGACCGGATGATCGCGCTCGTCGAGGGCGCGTCGCGGAAGAAGACGCCCAACGAGATCGCCTTGGACATCCTGCTCGCGAGCCTGACGATCATCTTCCTGCTCGCCGTCGTCGCGATCGGCCCGGTCCAGCAGTACGGCGGGTCCACGCCCGACCCGATCAAGTTGATCGCCCTGCTGGTGTGCCTCATCCCGACGACCATCGGTGCGCTGCTGTCCTCGATCGGCATCGCCGGGATGGACCGCCTGGTCCAGCGCAACGTGCTTGCGATGTCGGGGCGTGCGGTGGAGGCCGCCGGCGACATCGACACCCTGCTGATGGACAAGACCGGCACCATCACGTTCGGCAACCGTCGCGCCACCGCGGTGGTCCCCGCGCCGGACGTGACCGTCGACGAGATCGCCCTGGCCGCATGCCGATCGAGCCTGGGCGACGACACCCCCGAGGGACGCAGCATCGTCGAGTTCTGCGCCCGGACGCACGGCGTCGACGTCGAGGCGGTCCGTCCGGAACCGGGGTCGGCGACGCTCGTCCCGTTCACCGCGCAGACGCGGATGAGCGGACTCGACCTCGCCGAGGGTGTCGCCCTGCGCAAGGGCGCCGCGGACGCCGTGATCTCGTGGGCCCGCTCCACCGGCGCGAGCGTCCCGACCCAGGTGTCCGACGCCGTCGACGAGATCGCCGCCGGCGGTGGCACACCACTGGTCGTCGGCGAGCGCCGACGGGACGGACAGGTCCGCGTCCTCGGTGTGATCGCCCTGTCCGACGTCGTCAAACCCGGCATGGCACAACGCTTCGCGCAGTTGCGGGCCATGGGCATCCGCACGGTGATGGTGACCGGCGACAACCCGCGCACCGCCGCGGCGATCGCGGCGCAGGCCGGCGTCGACGACGTCATCTCCGAGGCCACACCCGAGGACAAGCTCGAGGTCATCCGGTCCGAGCAGGCCGCGGGCAAGCTCGTCGCGATGACGGGCGACGGCACCAACGACGCCCCCGCGCTCG
Source organism: Williamsia deligens (assembly GCF_024171765.1). GTDB lineage: Bacteria > Actinomycetota > Actinomycetes > Mycobacteriales > Mycobacteriaceae > Williamsia_A > Williamsia_A deligens. Next base: position 495,345 of record NZ_JAMTCI010000002.1, on the reverse strand, counting down.
CACAGGCGGACGTGGGTCTGGCGATGAACACCGGTACGTCGGCCGCCAAGGAGGCCGGCAACATGGTCGACCTCGACTCCGACCCGACCAAGCTGATCGACGTGGTCGCGATCGGCAAACAGCTGCTGATCACCCGGGGCGCCTTGACCACGTTCTCGCTGGCCAACGACCTCGCCAAGTACTTCGCGATCCTGCCCGCTCTGTTCAGCGGCATCTACCCGCAGCTCGACGGGCTGAACGTCATGCGGTTGCACTCCGCGCAGTCGGCGATCACCTCGGCGGTGATCTTCAACGCGCTCATCATCATCGCGCTGATCCCGCTGTCGCTGCGCGGTGTCGCCTACCGGCCCTCGTCGGCGTCGCGGCTGCTCGGTCGCAACCTGCTCGTCTACGGGGTCGGTGGTGTCATCTCGCCGTTCGTCGGCATCTGGCTGATCGATCTCGTCGTCCGATTCATCCCGGGAATGGGGTAGTGGTGCTCGTCCTCAAGCAGGTGATCCGCCAGTCGATCGTGGGTCTCGCGGTCCTCGTTGCGCTCACCGTCGTCGTCGGCGTCGCGTATCCCGCTGTCGTGTGGGGTGTCTCACGCATCGCGCCCGGCGGCCCGGAGGGATCGACGGTCACCGACCGCGCCGGCTGCCCGGTCGGGTCGGCGTTGCTCGGCATCGACCCACGTCCCGCCACGGGTGCGCCCGATCCGTATCTGCACGCCCGCGTCGTCGGGTCCGACGACGACCCGTTCGCGCCCGGCGACCCGTCGGCATCGGCGGCGAGCCAACAGGGTCCGTCGAGCGAGATGCTGGCGCAGTGGATCCGGACGCGCCGCGCTGCGATCGCCGTCCGTGAGGGCGTGCCGCCCGATCAGGTCCCGGTCGACGCGGTCACCGGGTCCGGATCGGGCCTCGACCCCGACATCAGCCCCGCCTACGCGGCCATCCAGGTGGCGCGGATCGCGCGGGTGACCGGCAGGACGCCCGCCGAGGTCCGCGCCGTGATCGCGGACAACACCGACGGCCGACAGCTGGGGTTCCTCGGTCAGCCGGTCGTGAACGTCCTCGGCGTCAACCGGGGGCTCGGTCTCACCGCCCCGGGATGCGGGTAGCGCAGCGTGACCTCCCCGGCGCAGGATCGGGCGGTGCCCGCCCCGCAGACCTCGTCCCGTGACGCCGAGCGCCGCGGCACGCTGCAGATCTTCCTCGGGTGCGCGCCCGGCGTCGGCAAGACCTACGAGATGCTCGCCCAGGCGAGGACGCTGCTCGCAGAGGGGTCCGACGTCGTCGCGGCGATCGTCGAGACCCACGGCCGCAGTGCGACCGCGCAGATGGCGGTCGGGTTCGAGACCGTCCCGACCCGGGCGGTCGAGCACCGCGGGACGGTGCTGCACGAGCTCGACGTCGAGGCGGTCCTCGCCCGGCGACCCGACGTGGTCCTCGTCGACGAACTGGCCCACACCAACGCGCCGGGTCTGCGGAACAGCAAGCGGTGGGAGGACATCCGCGATCTCGTCGACGCCGGCATCGACGTCCTCTCGACGGTCAACATCCAGCACCTCGAGAGCCTCAACGACGTCGTCGCGCAGATCACCGGTGTCACACAGAAGGAGACCGTCCCCGACGAGGTGGTGCGCGCCGCGGACGCCATCGAGCTCGTCGACATCGCGCCGGAGGCGCTGCGTCGGCGACTGGCCGCGGGCAAGGTCTACGCCGGCGACCGCATCCAGGGGGCGCTGGTCAACTACTTCCGACAGGGCAACCTCACGGCCCTGCGCGAACTGGCCCTGCTGTGGCTCGCCGACCGTGTCGAGGACTCCCTGGCCGACTACCGCGAGCAGCACGCCATCACCGCGACCTGGGAGACCCGCGAGCGCGTGGTGGTGGCGGTGACCGGCGGCCCCGAATCGGCGACGCTGCTGCGGCGGGCGAGCCGGATCGCGTCACGGTCCAGTGCCGAACTCATCGCGGTGCACGTCGTGCGCGGAGACGGCCTCCTCGACCGGTTGTCGGGGGAGTTGCCCTCTCTGGCCGAGCTCGCCGAGGGTGTCGGTGCCCGGATCCACACCGCCGTCGGCGATTCCATCGCCGAGACACTCCTGGACTTCGCGCGCGGTGTGAACGCCACCCAGCTCGTCCTGGGCACGTCACGCAGGTCCCGGTGGGAACGCCTGGTGTCGGAGGGGACCGGCGCGGCCGTCGTCCGGATGTCGGGCAAGATCGACGTCCACATGGTGACCCACGAACAGGCCCGGCGCCGCAACCCCCTCGACATCCGACGAAGCCGGTTCCACCGACCGCTGACGTGGGTGTTCGCCGTCGTGGTGCCGTGGGCCGCCGCAGCGGTCATGGTCTGGGCGGACCGGTGGATGGGGTTCGCCACCGAGACGGCCGTGTTCTTCCTGGTGGTGCTCGCGATCTCGCTGCTCGGCGGGATCGCACCGGCCGCGCTGACGGCGATCGTGTCGGGGTTGCTGCTCAACTACTTCTTCACCGATCCGCGCTACAGCTTCACCATCGACAACGCCGAGAACGCCTCGACGATCATCGTCCTGCTGGTCGTGGCGGTCGCCGTGGCGGCCCTGGTGGACTCGGCCGCACGCCGTCGTCGAGAGGCGACCCGCGCGGCGGCCGAGGCCGAACTCCTCACGACGTTCGCCGGCGCGGTGCTCAGCGGTACGAGCCCGACCCGACTGCTCGACCTCGTCCGCGAGACCTTCGACCAGACCTCGGTGTCGGTGGTCCGTCTGACACCCGACGCCCTTCCTGTGGTCGAGAACGCCGTCGGTACCGATCCCCCCACCCGCCCCGGCGATGCCGACACGGTCTGCACCGTCGCCTCGGGCGAATACGCGTTGCTCCTGCGTGGTCCCGCCCCGACCGGGCGCGACCGGCGCGTCCTCACCGCGGTGGCCACGCAGGCGGCCGGTGTGGTGGAGCGGCGTCGCCTCGCCGAGGCGGCGTCGGAGGCGCGCGCTCTCAGCGAGACCGACAGACTCCGCCGGGCGCTGCTCTCGGCCGTCAGTCACGACCTGCGCACCCCGCTGGCCGCGGTGAAGGCCGCCGCGTCCAGCCTGCGCAGCACCGACGTCTCCTTCTCGGCCGAGGACACCGCCGAACTCCTCGCCACCATCGAGGAGTCGACCGATCACCTCACCGCGATCGTCGGCAACCTGCTCGACTCCTCCCGCCTGGCCGCCGGTGTGGTGCGCCCCCAGATGCGGCACGTCTACCTCGGTGAGGTCGTCGGCCGCGTGCTGGTGGGGATGGCCAGCTACGCGACCACGGCCACCGAGCGCGTCCGCGTCGAGGGCGGGAACACCCTGGTGTGTGCCGACCCGGTCCTGCTGGAACGGGTGCTGGCCAACCTGATCGACAACGCCCTGCGGCACTCGGGTGACGCCACCGTCACCGTCGCGGCGCGGACCGACGACGCCGACACCGCGTCCGGCGACACCGCGACGAGCGGTGCCCGCGTGCGGGTCCTCGTCGTCGACCACGGCATCGGTATCGACGAGGCCGACCGCGCGTCGGTGCTGGCCGCCTTCCACCGACTCGGTGACCAGAACGCGAGTTCCGGGGTGGGTCTCGGGTTGTCGGTGGCCGCGGGGTTCACCGAGGCCATGGGTGGTCGACTCGAGGTGGTCGAGACCCCCGGCGGCGGTTCGACGATGGTTGTCGACCTCCCGGCCGACGGGGTCGGCGACGGTGTGGTCCCGGACGACGCGGACGGGGGTCGCGATGTCGCAGCCGCCGGCTCCTGAGCCCGTGCGCGTCCTCGTCGTCGACGACGAGCCGCAGATCCTGCGCGCGCTCCGGATCAACCTGCGGGCGCGCGGTTTCGAGGTCACCACGGCCTCGACCGGGACCGGCGCGCTGCGGGCCGCGGCACAGACCGATCCGCAGGTGGTGATCCTCGACCGCGGACTGCCCGACATGGACGGCATGTCGGTGCTGTCGGGCCTGCGCGGGTGGACCTCGGTGCCGGTGATCGTGCTCTCGGCCCGCGTCGACTCCGCCGACAAGGTCGACGCGCTCGACGCCGGTGCCGACGACTACATCACCAAGCCGTTCGGGATGGAGGAGTTGCTCGCCCGGCTGCGCGCGGCGGTCCGCCGGGCCGCGGCACCCGCGCCGGGTGTCGAGGTGCCCGTCGTCGACGCCGGCTCGTTCGTCGTCGACCTGACCGCGAAGATGGTCACCCGGGACGGCGAGCCGGTGCACCTGACACCCACCGAGTGGGGTGTGCTCGAGATGTTGGTCCGCAACGAGGGGAAGTTGGTGGGGCAACGCGAACTGCTCCACGAGGTGTGGGGTCCGTCGTACCACTCGCAGACGCACTATCTCCGGGTCTACCTCGCGGGGCTGCGTCGCAAGCTCGAGCCCGACCCGGCGCACCCCCGCCACCTGCTCACCGAGGCCGGGATGGGGTACCGCTTCGTCCGGTGAGACCGCGGCGGGACCGCCGGAATCGCCGCCGCCGACGGCGTGTTCACTGCTGGTATGACCGTCGAGAACACCCCCGCAGCGACACCCGCACCCACCGACCTCTGGGTGGAACGCACCGGGACCCGGCTCTACACCGGCCACAGCTCGCGCGGCGCGTCGGTGCAGATCGGATCGGTCGACGTCGACGGGGTCTTCACACCCGGCGAGCTGCTCAAGATCGCCCTCGCCGCGTGCACCGGGATGAGCTCGGACGCCACGCTCGCCCGGCGCCTCGGCGACGACTACGCCGCCACCGTGCGCGTCTCCGGCGACGCCGACCGCGAGAACGAGGTCTACCCGCGGCTCGAGGAGTCCCTCGAACTCGACCTGTCCGGCCTCGACGCGACCGCGCTCGAGCGGCTCCTGACCGTGGTCCGACGCTCGGTCGACGCCAGCTGCACCGTCGGTCGCACCCTGAAGGCGGGGACGACGGTCGATCTCGACATCCCCGTCGGGGACGCCGCGCGGTGACCGACCCGGCCGCGGTGCGACTGACCGCCTGGGTCCACGGCCACGTCCAGGGCGTCGGGTTCCGGTGGTGGACACGGTCGAGGGCGCTCGAGCTGGGGCTGACCGGCTACGCCGCGAATCAGGCCGACGGGAGGGTGCTCGTGGTCGCCGAGGGCTCCATAGAGGACACCGTGGCGCTGCTCGCGTGGCTGCGCGGAGGACAGACCCCTGGCCGTGTCGACCTCGTCGTCGACGACACCCGACCGGCGACCGGGGAGTTCACCGGGTTCGTCGAACGCTGACGTCCGGCACGGGTTGGTCACCCGGGGTGCGCCCCGGCGATTACCCTCTACCGTCGTGCACCTCAAGAGCCTGACGTTGAAGGGATTCAAGTCCTTCGCGTCGGCCACCACCCTGCGCTTCGAGCCGGGGATCACCTGCGTCGTGGGCCCGAACGGCTCCGGTAAGTCCAACGTCGTGGACGCCCTGAGCTGGGTGATGGGGGAGCAGGGCGCGAAGGCCCTGCGCGGCGGCAAGATGGAGGACGTCATCTTCGCCGGCACGTCCGGTCGCCAGCCGCTGGGTCGCGCCGAGGTGACGCTCACCATCGACAACGCCGACGGCGCGCTGCCCATCGACTACTCCGAGGTGTCGGTGACGCGGCGGATGTTCCGCGACGGCGCCGGCGAGTACGAGATCAACGGCAGCTCGTGCCGCCTGATGGACGTGCAGGAACTGTTGAGCGACTCCGGCATCGGTCGCGAGATGCACGTCATCGTCGGCCAGGGTCGTCTGTCGGCGATCCTCGAGTCCCGGCCCGAGGACCGTCGCGCCTTCATCGAGGAGGCCGCCGGTGTCCTCAAGCACCGCAAGCGCAAAGAGAAGGCGGTCCGCAAGCTCGAGTCGATGCAGGCGAACCTCGCGCGGCTGACCGATCTCACCGACGAACTGCGTCGTCAGCTCAAGCCGCTCGGTCGCCAGGCCGAGGTCGCCCGGCGTGCCCAGACCGTGCAGGCCGATCTGCGCGACGCGCGCCTGCGTCTCGCCGCCGACGACCTCGTCACGCTCCGGGCGTCGCGGGCCGACCGGGATGCCGTCGAGGCATCCATCCGCGAACGGTCCGACGCGGTCGCCGCCGCGCTCGACGCCGCCACCGCGGAGATGACCGGACACGAGGAGAAGGTCGCCGCGATCGCGCCCGCCGCGCAGGCCGCCGCCGCGAGCTGGTTCCGCCTGTCCGCCCTCGCCGAACGCATCGACGCCACCCGGCGGGTCGCGGCGGAGCGCTCCCGACATCTCGCCGAGCCCGTGGTGGTCGAGACCGGGCGCGACCCCGACGAGCTCGAGGCGGCGGCCGAGGCGGCCGCCGAGGACGAGGAGATCCGCGCCGAGGCACTCGAGGTCGCCCAGGACAGCCTGGAGACGGCCCGCGCGACACTGCTCGCCGCGGAGTCCGTCGCGACCGAGGCCGAACGCGCGCACCTCGCGGCCGTGCGGGCCGTCGCCGATCGGCGTGAGGGCCTGGTCCGACTGGAGGGCCAGGTGACGACACTGGCCGCCCGCGTCGAGTCGGCGCAGGCCGAGGACACCCGGTTGTCGGAGGCGATCGTCGAGGCGACCCAGCGCGCCCAGGAGGCGCAGGCCGAGTTCGACACCGTCCAGGCGCGTGTCCCCGAGCTCGACGCCACCGAGCGTGGTCTGGACGAGCACCACGAACGCACCGTGGCCGCGGTCGACGCGGCCGACGCCCGGGTCCGGGAACTGCAGGCCGCAGAACGGGCCGCCGAGCAGCAGGTGGCGTCGCTGACCGCGCGGATCGAGGCGTTGACCACGGGTTTGAGCCGTCGCGATGGTGGGGCGTGGTTGCTGTCCGGCACGGACGGCCCGCCCGAGGGACTCCGGGGAGCCCTGGCCGACGTCCTGCGCATCGAACCGGGCTACGAGGCCGCCGTCGCCGCCGCACTGGGTCCCGCCGAGGACGCCGTCGCAGCCACCGACCACACCGCGGCCCAGTCCGCGCTGCGCCGGCTCAAGGAGGCCGACGCCGGGCGTGCCGCGCTCGTCGTCGGGGGGATGCCCCGGCACCGACCGGAGCTGTCGCCGCCGCCCGGGTGCCGCCGGGTCGCCGATCTCGTGACCGCTCCCGACGACCTGCAGGGGTCGATGGACCTTCTGCTGGCGCAGACCGTCGTCGCCGACGACCTGCCGACCGCGGCCCGCATCGCGCGCGAAGCCCACGACCGCGGCGACCGGTGGACCGTTGTCACCCGCGACGGTGACGTCGTGGGACCCGGCTGGATCAGCGGAGGGTCCGACCGTCGACCGTCGGCGCTCGAGCTGCAGGCCGAGATCGACTCGGCGCAGGCCGATCTCGTCATCGCGCGCCATCGCGGCGAGGAGTTGTCCGCCGCGCTGTCGGGAGCTCTGGCCGACCAGGACGTGCGCCGCCGCGCCGCCGACGACGCGGTCACCGCGTTGCACGAGTCCGACGCCGCCGTCGGGGCCGTCTACGAGCAGCTCGCGCGGCTGGGCCAGGCCGTCCGCGCCGCGCACGGCGAGGCCGAGCGCCTGAGCATGCGTCGCGCGGCGGTCGAGTCGAACCGGGCGGCGGCGATCGCCGAGCTCGCCGAGATGGAGCAGCGACTGCAGGCCGCCCGCGTCGATCCCGACGACCACGTCACCGACACCGGCGCCGACGCCGAACGCGCCGCGGCGGCGGCGGCCGTCGCCCAGGCGCGCTCGGAGGAGACCGATGCGCGTCTCGCCGTGCGCACGGCCGAGGAGCGGCTGGCCGCGGTCCGCGGCCGCGCTGACCAGTTGCGTCGGTCGGCGGCCGCGGAACGCGAGTCACGGGCACGCGCCGAACGCCAGAACGCCTCGCGTGCACATGCCGCCGAGGTGGCGTCCGCCGTCGTCGCCGCCTGCGACGAGGTCGACAGCCGGTTGAGGATCGCGGTCACCGCCGCGCAGGCCGCCCGCGACCGCCTCGAGACGGCCCGGACCGAGCGCAGCGCACTGCTCGACGTCGCGCGACGTCGCGTGGCGGAGCTGACCGCGGAACTGTCGACCCTGCGCGACAAGCTGCACGCCGACGAGGTGGCGGGCGCCCAACTCGCGCTGCGCGTGGAACAGCTCGAGGCCCAGATCACCGAGACGTGGTCGATCGGCCTCGACGACCTCGTCGCCGAGTACGGACCCGATGTCGCGTTGCCGCCGAGCGCGCTGGAGATCGCCGAGTACGAGCAGGCCCGCGAGCGCGGCGAGATCGTCGTGGCGCCGGCACCCATGCCGTACGACCGCGCCGCGCAGGAGCGGCGGGCCAAGGCCGCCCAGCGCGACCTGACCGCACTGGGCAAGGTGAACCCGCTCGCGCTCGAGGAGTTCGCCGCCCTCGAGGAGCGCTACACGTTCCTCTCGACGCAGCTCGAGGACGTGCGCAGCGCCCGCCGGGACCTGCTCGACGTCGTCGCCGACGTCGACGAGACCATCCTGCGCGTGTTCACCGAGGCCTACGCGGACGTCGAACGCGAGTTCGTCGAGGTGTTCCGGACGCTGTTCCCCGGCGGTGAGGGGCGACTGATCCTCACCGACCCGTCGGACATGCTGGCCACGGGTATCGAGGTCGAGGCGCGGCCCCCGGGCAAGAAGGTCAAGCGCCTGTCGCTGCTGTCCGGTGGCGAGAAGTCGCTGACGGCGATCGCGATGCTGGTCGCGATCTTCCGGGCCCGACCGTCCCCGTTCTACGTCATGGACGAGGTCGAGGCGGCGCTCGACGACACCAACCTGCGGCGCCTGATCCGGCTGTTCGAACAGCTTCGGGAGCGGTCGCAGCTCATCGTCATCACCCACCAGAAGCCGACGATGGAGATCGCCGACGCCCTCTACGGCGTGAGCATGCAGGGCGACGGCATCACCACGGTGATCTCGCAGCGGCTGCGCGGCATCGAGACCGGAGCTGCCGCCCGCTGACGTCGCACACCGGGCGCGGTTGACACAATGAACCGGTGAGCACCGAACTGATCGTCGTCATCGCCGTCGCGGTCGTCGCGGTCCTGCTGATCGCCCTCGTCGTCGGCCTCGTCATCGGCCGTCGACGTCGTGTCTCGTTGCGACAGGCCGACACCGAGACCGCGCCGCGCGAGGTCGACCGCTCCGGCGCCTACCGCGCCGGCGGAGGCTTCTCGTTCACCCAGGGCGGTGACACGGCGACCGTCGACGCCCCGCCTGCGGAGCCGGGCCCCACCACCGGCGGCGACGTGCTCCCCGAGCGCACGGACACCGACGGACAGCCGCGTGTCGGCGACGACGCGTCGATCCCACGGGACGCGCCCAAGCGGTCCTTCACCGACCTGTCGCTGCCGGAGACCGACGTCCCCGCACCCGGCTCGACCGAACCGCAGGTCTCCCAGCCGCTGCCCGAGACCCCGCCCGTCGTCGAACGGCCGTCGGTGCCCGACGACATCGTCACCGTCCCCGACGACGCCGCCACGCTCGACGAGCAGATCCCACACCGCGACGTCATCGATCCCGTCGAGGGGCGGCTCACCCGGCTGCGCGGGCGGCTCGCGCGGTCACAGTCGACCTTCGGCAAGGGCATGCTCGGACTGCTCGGCGGCGGCGACCTCGACGAGGAGTCCTGGGAGGAGGTCGAGGACATCCTCCTCGGCGCCGACCTGGGGTCCGCGACGACGACAGCGATCGTCGACCGACTGCGGACCGGTCTCGCGGAGGCATCGGTGCGCACACCCGCCGGAGCGCGCGAGGTCCTGCGGACGGTCCTCGTCGACGAGCTGATCCCCTCGATGGACCGGTCGATCCGGGCGCTGCCCCACGCCGGCAACCCCGCCGTGCTGCTGGTCGTCGGCGTGAACGGCACCGGCAAGACCACCACCGTCGGCAAGCTCGCGCGGGTCCTCGTCGCCGACGGTCGCCGGGTGCTGCTCGGCGCGGCCGACACCTTCCGGGCCGCAGCCGCCGACCAGCTGCAGACCTGGGGCGAGCGCGTCGGCGCCCCGACCGTGCGGGGCAAGGAGGGTGCCGACCCCGCGTCGGTCGCCTTCGAGGCTGTGGCGAGCGGGGTGGCCGACGGCGTCGACGTCGTCGTGATCGACACCGCCGGACGACTGCACACCAAGACCGGCCTGATGGACGAGCTGGGCAAGGTCAAGCGGGTCGTGGAGAAGAAGGCCACCGTCGACGAGGTGCTCCTCGTGCTCGACGCCACCACCGGCCAGAACGGGCTCACGCAGGCGAAGGTGTTCGCCGACGTCGTCGACATCTCCGGCGTCGTGCTCACCAAGCTCGACGGCACGGCGAAGGGCGGGATCGTCTTCCGCGTCCAGCGTGAGCTCGGTGTGCCCGTGAAGCTGGTCGGACTGGGGGAGGGTGCCGACGATCTGGCCCCGTTCGAACCGGCCGCCTTCGTCGACGCACTGCTCGGCTGACCCCCACGGCGGCTGGTTAGCCGCCCGAACGTGTTCGGTGACCTGCGGCGATACATGGACGTCATCTGGGTGGTCGTTCCGTTCACACCCGGGAAACATGGCATAGCCATCGACGAAACATGGGGATAGCAACCTCGTCGCAGATCGAAGCCGGACACCCATGTGGGTCCTCCGGTGTGACACGAGGAGGAATTGGTGGCTTACCCCGCAATGGGTGTCCCGGATACCGGTGACACCGCCTGGATGCTCGCGAGCGCTGCGCTCGTGTTGCTGATGACGCCAGGTCTGGCGTTCTTCTACGGCGGCATGGTCCGCGCGAAGAACGTCCTCAACATGATCATGATGAGCGTCTCGGCCATGGGCATCGTGACGGTGCTGTGGGCCCTGTACGGCTTCTCGTTCGCCTTCGGCGACGACAAGGGCGGCATCATCGGCGACCCGGGCCAGTACCTCGGGCTCAAGGGCGTCATCAGCGGCAACGGGGCCGCCGCGGTCGCCGCGGACCCGGCCGCCGGTACCGCCGCAGCCGATCCGGTGAACGTCCCGCTCTTCGGGACCCTGCCGCTGTCGGTGTTCGTCGTGTTCCAGCTGATGTTCGCCATCATCACCGTCGCGCTGGTGTCCGGCGCCGTCGCCGACCGCATGAAGTTCAGTGCCTGGGCGGCGTTCACGGTCCTGTGGTCGACCATCGTCTACTTCCCGGTCGCACACTGGGTGTTCGCCTTCGACGGCTACACCGGTGAGCACGGCGGCTGGATCGCCAACAAGCTCAAGGCGATCGACTTCGCCGGTGGTACCGCGGTCCACATCAACGCCGGTGTCGCCGGTCTGGTCCTCGCGATCCTGCTGGGCAAGCGTCGCGGATGGCCGCAGTCGCCGATGCGCCCGCACAACCTCCCGTTCGTCATGCTCGGTGCCGGTCTGCTGTGGTTCGGCTGGTACGGCTTCAACGCGGGTTCGGCGACCTCGTCGAACGGCACCGCGGGCACCACGTTCCTCACCACGACCGTCGCGACCGCCGCGGCGATGCTCGCCTGGCTCGTCGTCGAGGTCATCCGCGACGGCCACGCCACCTCACTCGGTGGGGCGTCGGGTGTGGTCGCCGGTCTGGTTGCCATCACCCCGTCGTGTTCCTCGGTCAACGTGCTCGGTGCGCTCGTGATCGGTGTCGTCGCCGGCGCGATCTGTGCGCTCGCGGTGGGCCTGAAGTTCAAGCTCGGCTTCGACGACTCGCTCGACGTCGTCGGCGTCCACCTGGTCGGCGGACTCATCGGCACGTTGATGGTGGGTCTCGTCGCGACGCACCAGGCGCCGGCGGCCGTGGACGGCCTGTTCTACGGCGGCGGTACCGACCAGCTGTGGCGCCAGGCGGTCGGTGCGTTCTCCGTGCTGGCCTACTCCGCGGTGGCAACTGCCATAATCGGTCTGATCATCAAGTTCACCATCGGCCTGCGGATCGACCCTGAGGCCGAGGCCGAGGGAGCCGACGAGTCACAGCACGCAGAGTCCGCGTACGACTTCGCCGCCCTGGGCGGCAGTTCCGGTACCAGCGCACTGAGCCAGAGCGGGATCGCTCTCGGCAAGGAGGGATGAGCACGTGAAACTCGTCACAGCAATCGTCAAGCCGTTCACGCTCGAGGACGTCAAGACAGGACTCGAGCAGGCCGGTGTCCTCGGCATGACGGTCAGCGAGGTCCAGGGCTACGGACGTCAGAAGGGCCACACCGAGGTCTACCGCGGTGCGGAGTACTCCGTGGACTTCGTCCCCAAGGTGCGCGTGGAGGTCGTCGTCGACGAGTCCGCCGTGGACAAGGTCGTCGACGTGATCGTCGAGGCCGCCCGCACCGGCAAGATCGGTGACGGCAAGGTCTGGGTGTCCCCGGTCGACTCGGTCGTGCGGGTGCGCACGGGCGAACGCGGCACCGACGCACTGTAGGAGACACCGACCCCGTGCCGTTCGTCACCTCCGGTGGCTCCGACTCGCACGGCGAGCACGACGCGACAGGCTCCGGTCCCGGCACCACGCCGGGATCGGGGCCTGTGCCGTCTGCGGCCGCCGGCGACCTCGTGGCCGCGCGCCGACAGATCCTCGCCCGTGTCGACCCCGACAACCGCGCCGACCACTCCGCCCGCGTCGACGCCGCCGGCCTGCGCCGGGTCCTCGTCGACCTCCACGACTTCTGGCTCACCACGAAGGGTGCCGAGCTCGGCATCCGCCCCGACAGCGGTTTCGCGATCGTCGCGGTGGGCGGCCTGGGCCGTGAGGAGTTGCTGCCGCACTCCGATCTGGACCTGATCCTCCTGCACGACGACATGGACCCGGCGCGGGTGTCCGAGGTCGCCGACGGGCTCTGGTACCCGCTGTGGGACGCCCACATCAAGCTCGACCACAGCGTCCGCACCGTCGGTCAGGCCCTGCAGGTCGCCTCGCAGGACATGAGCGCCGCACTCGGTCTGCTCGAGGCACGCCACATCGCCGGGGACGAGTCGCTGACGTCCCTGTTGATCACCGGTGTGCGGCGGCAGTGGCGCGCCGACATCCGGACCCGCTTCCCGCAGTTCGTCGAGTCCGCGCGCGATCGATGGCGGCGCAGCGGCGACATCGCCCACCGCGCCGAGCCCGACCTGAAGAACGGCCGCGGTGGACTGCGCGACGTCCAGATGTTGGGGGCGCTGGCCACGGCCCAGCTCACCGACGGCATGGGCGCACTGCGGCCCGACTCCCCGGGCGCCGGTCTGCAACAGGCCTACACGCGCCTGTTGGACATCCGTACCGAACTGCACCGCATCGCCGGACGACCCCGGGAGCAACTCCGGGCCCAGGACGCCGACGAGATCGGGGCCGCGCTGCGCATCGGCGACCGGTTCGACCTGGCCCGCGTCATCAGCGACAGTGCACGCACCATCGGGTACTCGGTCGACGTCGGCATGCGGACGGCGGGCAACTCGCTGCCGCGCCGGGGTCTGTCCAAGCTCCGACGCCCGCCGGTCCGACGACCCCTCGACGAGGGTGTGGTCGAGCACCTGGGCGAGGTGGTGTTGGCGCGCAACGCGATCCCGAGCAAGGACCCCGGTCTGATCCTGCGGGTCGCGGGTGCGTCGGCGCGAACGGGGCTCCCGATCAGCGCGTCGACGCTGTCGCGGCTGGCCGACCACGCCCCGGAGCTGCGCGAGCCGTGGCCGTCGGAGGCGCTGTCGGACCTCCTCGTGCTGCTGGGCACAGGGCGTCACATGGTGGCGCCGATCGAGGCGCTCGACCGGACCGGACTGTGGGGCCGACTGCTCCCGGAGTGGGGTGCGGTGCGCGACCTGCCACCCCGCGACGCGATCCACACCTGGACCGTGGACCGGCATCTGGTGGAGACCGCGGTGTACGCCTCGGCGATGACGACACGGGTGTCGCGGCCGGATTTGCTGGTCCTCGGTGCGCTCCTGCACGACCTGGGCAAGGGTCGCGGCGCCGACCACAGCGTCGTCGGGGCGGAACTCGCGACGCAGATCGGCAGGCGCTTCGGGCTCTGGCCGCAGGACGTGGCGACGTTGTCGGCGATGGTGCGTCACCACCTGCTGCTGCCGGCCACCGCGACGCGGCGCGACCCCGACGACCCGGCGACCACACAGTTCGTGGTGGACACGCTCGGCGGCGACAGGGTGCTGTTGGAACTGCTCGCCGCCCTGGCCGAGGCCGACTCCCTGGCCACCGGACCCGGTGTGTGGGGGGACTGGAAGGCCTCGCTGATCGCCGAGCTGGTCCGACGGTGTCTGCGGGTGATGGACGGCGAGGAACTGCACCGTCCGGACCCGTTGACCGACCTGCAGCGCGCCCGCGCCGAGGCCGGGGGAGTGCACGTCGACATCGTCGCCGTACCCGGCTCACACACCAGGATCGTCACCGTCATCGCCCCCGACGGCCCGGGTCTGCTCTCGACGACCTCGGGGGTGTTGGCGCTCAACGGCTTGCGGTGTCACACCGCCACGGTGCAGTCGCACGCGGGCAGCGTCGTCAACACCTTCCGGGTGATCCCGGCGTTCGGCGACCCCCCGGATCCCGGACTGCTGCGCCAGCAGGTCGTGCAGGCGACCGCCGGGACGCTCGATGTCATCCGGCGCCTCGATGCACGGGAGGCGGAGTCGCCGGTTCCGGTGGCGCCGCCGTCGATCACCGATCCGCAGGACACCCCGGTCGCAGTGCCCGCGCTGTTCGCCATCGCGCCACCCCGGGTGCTGTGGATCGACAGGCCGACGGGCGGGACGGGTGAGAGCACGCCCCCGATCCTCGAGCTGCGCGCCGCCGATCGCCTCGGACTGCTGAGCCGGGTATCCGCGGTGCTCGAGCGTCAGGGCGTCGACGTGGTGTGGGCGATGGTCGAGACCCTCGGCGGCACCGTGGTGGACACGTTCTGCCTGCGTCTGGACGACGACTCCCCGCAGCGACGGGCGGCTCTGGGCGACGCGGTCCTGGCCGTGGTCCCCGCGCCGGAGCCACGCCGCGAGACCGACACGTCCGCCCCGCCGGTGTCCGACAGCGCGCGCGGGGGCATCCCGGGGTCCTGAGACGCCTCGCGCGTCCGTGGTCGTGGCGCGGGCCGCGACCCGGGTCGAATACGCTGGTCGTCATGTTCGATTCCCTGTCCGACCGGTTGACCGGTGCCCTGAAGGACCTGCGCGGCAAGGGCAAGCTGTCCGACGCCGACATCGACCGCACCTGTCGGGAGATCCGGCTCGCGCTCCTCGACGCCGACGTCTCGTTGCAGGTGGTGCGCGGCTTCATCGCGCGCATCAAGGAGCGGGCGAAGGGCTCGGAGGTCTCCGGAGCCCTCAACCCGGCCCAGCAGATCGTGAAGATCGTCAACGAGGAGCTCGTCACCGTCCTCGGCGGCGAGACCCGGCGCATCGCGTTCGCCAAGACACCGCCGACGGTGATCATGCTCGCGGGTCTGCAGGGTGCCGGTAAGACGACGCTTGCCGGCAAGCTGTCGGCCTGGTTGCTCAAGCAGGGGCACACCCCGCTGCTCGTCGCGTGCGACCTGCAGCGGCCCGGTGCCGTCGACCAGCTCAAGGTGGTCGGCGAGCGGGCCGGGACGCCGGTGTACGCGCCGCATCCCGGCACCTCGGTCGGCGGGGCCGGTGTCCTCGGTGTCAGCGCCGCGGACCCGATCGGTGTCGCCCGCGACGGCATCGCCCACGCCCGCGCCCGACAGCACGACGTCGTCATCGTCGACACCGCCGGCCGGCTCGGCATCGACGCCGAGCTCATGGCGCAGGCCAAGGGGATCCGCGACGCGATCTCGCCCGACGAGGTGCTCTTCGTCGTCGACGCGATGATCGGTCAGGACGCCGTGACGACCGCGGAGGCGTTCGCCGAGGGCGTCGATTTCACCGGTGTGGTGCTCACCAAGCTCGACGGCGACGCGCGCGGTGGTGCTGCGCTGTCGGTCCGCGAGATCACCGGTCGGCCGATCATGTTCGCGTCGTCGGGCGAGAAACTCGAGGACTTCGACGTCTTCCACCCCGACCGCATGGCCAGCCGCATCCTGGGCATGGGCGACGTCCTCTCCCTGATCGAGCAGGCCGAGGAGCACTGGGACGCCGACCAGGCCGAGGCCGCGGCGGCGAAGATCACCCAGGGTGAGCTGACGCTGGAGGACTTCCTCGAGCAGATGCTGATGATCCGCAAGATGGGTCCCATCGGGAACCTGCTGGGCATGCTGCCCGGCGCGGGCCAGATGAAGGACGCCCTGAGCCAGGTCGACGACAAGCAGCTCGACCGCGTGCAGGCGATCATCCGCGGCATGACCCCGGCCGAACGGGACAACCCCAAGATCATCAACGCCTCACGTCGCCTGCGCATCGCCAACGGTTCCGGCGTCAGCGTCAGCGAGGTCAACCAGCTCGTCGACCGCTTCTTCGAGGCCCGCAAGATGATGGCCCAGATGTCGGGGCGGATGGGGATGCCCGGCGGCAACCGCCGCTCCAACCGCAAGAAGGGCGGCAAGAAGGGGAAGAAGGGCAGCGGTCGCGGACCCACGCCGCCGAAGATGCGGGGCGGCATGCCCGGCATGCCGCCGGGGTTCCCGGACCTGTCCGGGATGCCCGCCGGTCTCGACGAGCTGCCCCCGGGTCTCGAGGGCATCGACCTGTCGAGCCTGCGCCCCAAGCAGCGCTGACCACCACCGTGACGCCTCCGCTGCACGTGCGTGGGCGGGATGCGCTCACCGGTGAGCCGCTGGAGCTGTGGACCGACGGTGAGGTCATCCGGCACGACGCGGTCCCCGGTGCGGTCACCGTCGCCGACGACGCCTGGCTGCTGCCGGGGCTCGTCGACGCGCACAACCATGTCGGCATCGCGCCCGGGCTGGGCGTGACCATGGGTCAGGCGCGCGAGTTCGCGCTCGCCGACGCCCGCGCGGGCGCCCTGCTCATCCGCGAGGTCGGCTCCCCGGTCGACACCCATCCGCTCGACGCCGACCCGCGGTGTCCCCGGTTCCTCCGGGCGGGCAGGCACATCGCCCGGCCGAAGCGCTACCTGCGTGACTACGGCGTCGAACTCGACGACCCCGACTCCCTCGCCGACGAGGTCCGCCGACAGGCGCGCGCCGGCGACGGGTGGGTGAAGCTGGTCGGCGACTGGATCGACCGTGAGGTGGGGGATCTGGCACCGCTCTGGACCGACGCGCAGGTCTCGGCGGCCGTGGACGCAGCCCACGACGAGGGTGCGCGGATCACCGCGCACGTGTTCGGGACCGACGCGCTCCCCGGCCTGATCGCCGCCGGCGTCGACTGCATCGAGCACGGGACGGGCCTGACCGACGACCTGATCGCGGCGATGGCGGAGCGGGGGACCGCGCTCGTGCCGACGCTGATCCAGGTGGACAACTTCCCGGGCATCGCCGACTCCGCGGACCGCTTCCCGACCTACGCGGCCCACATGCGCGCACTTCACGCGGCGGCGCCCTCGGTGGTGCGCGCCGCGGTCGAGGCGGGTGTCCCGGTCTACACCGGCACCGATGCGGGCGGCTTCGTCGGGCACGGCCGCATCGTCGACGAGATCGTCGCCCTCACGGGTGCCGGGCTGTCGACCACGATCGTGCTGCGGGCGGCCACCGTGGACGCGCGGCGATGGCTGTCGGCCGGTGCGCTCGCCGACGGCGACCGCGCCGATCTGATCGTGCTGCGCGCCGACCCCCGCGCCGACCTCGACGTCCTGCGCGCGCCCGACGCCGTGATCTCCGGCGGCGCGGTCCTCTGACCGCCGCGGGGCCGACGATTTCGGGCGCGTGGCGGTCCTCTGGCACAATGACCAGCCGGTACGTCGGACCCGGTCATGCGCCGCCCGACGGTCACACCGACATCAACCGCAAAACCGGGCCCACCACACCGGGTGGGTCGCTGAATTGCGCTGTGACCAGAGAAGAGAACCTCATGGCAGTCAAGATCAAGCTCACCCGGCTCGGCAAGATCCGCAACCCGCAGTACCGCGTCGTCGTCGCCGACGCCCGTACGCGCCGCGACGGCCGCGCCATCGAGACGATCGGCAAGTACCACCCCAAGGAAGACCCCAGCCTCATCGAGATCGACTCCGAGCGCGCGCAGTACTGGCTCGGCGTGGGCGCCCAGCCCACCGAGCCCGTGCAGGCGCTGCTGAAGATCACCGGTGACTGGCAGAAGTTCAAGGGTCTCCCGGGCGCCGAGGGCACCCTGAAGGTCAAGGAGCCCAAGCCCAGCAAGCTCGACCTGTTCAACGCCGCGCTCGCGTCGGCCGACAGCGAGCCCGCCGGTGAGGCGACCACCCCGAAGAAGCGTGCGCCGAAGAAGGCCGACGACACCGCGGCCGATGCCGCCGGGACCGCCGAGTGAGCGCAGTCGTCGCCGACGCGGTCGAGCATCTCGTCCGCGGAATCGTCTCCAACCCCGACGACGTTCGGGTGGAGTTCATCACCGGCCGACGCGGCCGCATGGTCGAGGTCCACGTCAACCCCGAGGACCTGGGCAAGGTGATCGGCCGTGGTGGCCGCACCGCGACCGCCCTGCGCACCCTCGTCGGTGGGATCGGTGGCCGCGGCGTCCGTCTGGACATCGTCGACACCGACCGCTGACGCGTAGCACCGGATGGATCTCGCGGTCGGTCGGATCGTCAAGTCCCACGGTGTTCGCGGTGAGGTCGTCGTCGACGTCCGCACCGACGACCCCGACGCCCGGTTCGCGCCCGACAGCGTGCTGCGCGGTCGCGCCCGGGGTGGGGGAGAGCAGACCCTGACCGTCGTCGGTGCACGGACCCACGGCGAACGTCTGCTCGTCCGGTTCGACGGGGTCGACGGGCGTGAGGCGGCGGACGCCCTGCGCGGCGTCGTGCTCGTCGTCGACAGCGACTCGGTCTCCTCCGGCGACGACCCGGACGAGTTCTACGACCACGAACTGATCGGTGTCGCCGTGCGCACCGTCGGCGGCGACCCGGTCGGGACCGTGGCGGACATCCTGCACCTGCCCGGCGGCGACACCCTCGTCGTCACGGTGACCGACGGCGACGCCACCCGTGAGGTGCTGGTCCCGTTCGTCGCCGAGATCGTCCCCACCGTCGGCACCGACGTCGTCGAGATCGATCCGCCCGACGGTCTGTTCGATCTGTGACACCCACGATGCGGGTCGACGTGGTGTCGATCTTCCCGGAGTACCTCGAGCCGCTGCGCCTGGCGTTGCCGGGTCGGGCGGCCGCGCGCGGCATCCTGGACCTGCACCTGCACGATCTGCGGGAGTGGACCCACGACGTCCACCGTGCCGTCGACGACTCGCCGTACGGCGGCGGGCCCGGGATGGTGATGAAGCCCGAGGTGTGGGGACCGTGCCTCGACGACGTCTGTCCCGACGACGCGATCCTCGTCGTCCCCACCCCCGCCGGGATCCCGTTCACGCAGGCCCTGGCGCAGGAGCTCTCGGCGGCACCGCACCTGGTGTTCGCGTGCGGACGGTACGAGGGGATCGACCAGCGGGTCGTCGACGACGCGGCGCGGCGGGTCCGGGTGCTCGAGTTGTCGATCGGCGACTACGTCCTGATCGGCGGCGAGGCGGCGACCATCGTGATGGTCGAGGCGATCGTGCGTCTCGTCGACGGGGTGCTGGGCAACGCCGAGTCCCACCGTCAGGACTCCTTCTCCGACGGACTCCTGGAGGCGCCCGCCTACACACGTCCGCAGACCTGGCGCGGGCTGTCGGTGCCCGACGTCCTGCGTGGCGGTGACCACGCCGCCATCGACGCATGGCGACACACGGAGTCGATGCGCCGGACCCGGGAGCGGCGCCCGGACCTGCTCGTCGACCCGTCGGTCGCCTCCGACGATCCGGACACATCGCCGGAGCGCCGGGGATAATGTCGGCGGGTGCACCACTGGTACACCCACGACATCGTCGGCGGCGGCAAACTGCCGCTGCTGCTGTTCTTCGCCGGGTTCGTCGGCGGGTTCGTCTGCACCCGGGTCAGCGTCCGGTTGATCCGCGCCGACGTGCGGTGGTGGTTCTCCAACGTCAGTGCCGGCGCGACCCATGTGCACCATATGGTCTTCGGCGTCGTGTTGTCGCTCGTGTCGGGCGTGTGGATCATCGCGATCTCGATGACCGCCACCCAGGCTCAGCTGTCCTGGCTCGCCTGCGTGTTCGGCATCGGCGCGGCCCTCGTCCTCGACGAGTTCGCCCTACTGTTCTATCTGCGTGACGTGTACTGGGCCGAGGAGGGCCGCGCCTCGGTGGACGCCGTGTTCGCCACGGTGGGCGCCACCGGGATGGCGCTCCTGGGCTTCCGGCCGCTCGAGCTCATCAGCGTGTCCGGCGTCTTCGACGACGGATGGGTGGAGGGCGTCATCACGATCGCCGCCGGACTGGTGGGCCTCGTGATCGCCGCGGTCGTCGTCGCGAAGGGCAAGCCCTGGACCGCCCTGATCGGTGTCTTCGTGTTGCCGGTGCTGGTCGTCGGTGCCATCCGCCTGGCCAGTCCGTCGTCGCCGTGGGCGCGGTGGCGGTACACGTCCCGTCCGAAACGGATGGCGCGTGCGGTGCGCCGCGAACGGCGCCAGCGTCGACCGCTGGTGCGCGCCAAGATCTTCCTGCAGGACCTCATGGCGGGCAGGCCGGACGTCGGCCACGCGATCGAGGCCGCCGAGACCGAACTCGACCGCGTGGTGCAGCCCGCCCCACCGCCGGAGGCCGGCGGACGGATTTCGTCGCGCCTGGGGGGCTCTGGCACAATGGTTGGGTTGCCGCTCGACGGTCGCATCCCGGTGTCGTCCGCGACACCCGCGCCGGGTGTCCCATCCGGTCAGTCGAGCGGTGAACCCACGACTGGAGCATGAACCGGCGTCGGAGCGCATCGCGAGGTGCGCGCGCCGGGTCCTCTGTTCACGCCATGTACCCCAGATTGGACACGACCGATGAACACGCTGGACTCCCTCGACCAGAAGTCGCTGCGCGACGACATCCCCGACTTCCGTCCCGGTGACACGCTCGACGTGCACGTGAAGGTCATCGAGGGCTCCAAGGAGCGCGTCCAGGTGTTCAAGGGCGTCGTGATCCGTCGCCAGGGCGGCGGCGTCCGCGAGACGTTCACCGTCCGCAAGGTCTCGTTCGGCGTCGGTGTCGAGCGCACCTTCCCGGTGCACAGCCCCACCATCGCCAAGATCGACGTCGTCACCCGAGGTGACGTCCGTCGCGCGAAGCTGTACTACCTCCGTGATCTGCGTGGCAAGGCCGCGAAGATCAAGGAGAAGCGCTGACGCTGTCACCCGCCGCCGCGACGCGTGCCGTCGCGGCGGCCACGGTGACCGCTCGACTAGGCTGACGCGGTGCCCGACACACCTCGCCACGGACATCCCGACCAGGATCCACCGCTCGACGACGAGTCGCGGTACGAACCGCAGGATGCCTCCGCCGATCCCGACGGCGACGAGAAGCCGTGGCGTTCCACGACCCCGAAGCGTGAGGGACGCGGTCGATCGGCCCTGCGCGAGACGGCGATCATCATCATCAGCGTGCTGGTGCTGACCTGGGTCCTGCAGACGTTCATCGGCCGTCAGTACGTGATCCCGTCGGAGTCCATGGAGAACACCCTCCACGGCTGCACGGGATGCACCAACGACCGCATCGTCATCGACAAGCTGACCTACCGGTTCGGCGATCCCACCCCGGGTGACGTCGTCGTGTTCAAGGCGCCGACCGCGTCCTGGGACGAGGGCTGGAGTTCACCGCGGTCGAGCAACACCGTCGTGCGCGGCCTGCAGGATGCGTTGTCCTGGTTCGGGTTCGCGCCCCCGGACGAGAACGACCTCGTGAAGCGGGTCATCGCGACCGGCGGGCAGACCGTCGCGTGTCGCAACGCCGACGGCAAGGGCGTGACCGTCAACGGCAAGCCGCTGACCGAGCCCTACGTCGACCTCGCCCTGCAGCGTCAGGACGCGGGGATCAACCCCGGCCTCACCTCCGGCAGCGGCGGCGCCCTCTCGAGCTGCCTCGGGCCGGACTTCGGCCCGATCACCGTCCCGCAGGGCAACCTGTGGGTGATGGGCGACAACCGTGGCAACTCCGCCGACTCGCGCTACCACATCACCGACGAACTCCAGGGGACCGTGCCGATCTCCGACGTCCGCGGCAAGGTGCGGTTCATCATCTATCCGTTCTCCCGGATCGGTGGTGTCGGCGCTCACGACCCGCAGGGCTGAGGCGTGGCGGTGAGAAGAACGCCCGCGGCGCGCGGACCGATGCGATGGCCGCCGCGTGCGCCGGTCCGGCGGGCCGCGAGCCTGCGGACGTACGAATTCGCCCTGCACAACAGCGGCCTCGGCCCGGTGGCGGGTGTCGACGAGGCCGGACGCGGGGCATGTGCGGGCCCGTTGGTGGTGGCCGCGTGCATCCTCAAGCCGACCCAGCTCGTGTCGCTGGCCGATCTCGACGACTCCAAACGGTTGTCGCCCGCCGTCCGGGAATCGTTGTACGCCTCGGTGATCCGGCACGCTCTCGCGCACAGCGTGGTGGTCGTCGACTCCCACGAGGTCGACCGCATCGGCATCCACGTCGCGAACATCGAGGGCATGCGGCGCGCGGTGGCGACGCTCGGGGTCACGCCGGGCTACGTCCTCTCCGACGGGTTCCCCGTCCCCGGCCTCACCGCGCCGTCGCTGCCCGTCATCGGTGGTGACGGTGCCGCCGCGTGCATCGCGGCGGCGAGCATCCTGGCGAAGGTGACCCGGGACCGGATCATGGTCGAGATGGACGAGCAGCTCCCGGGGTACGAGTTCGCCGTCCACAAGGGCTACAGCACCGAGCTGCACATGTCCTGCATCGACCGCCTCGGTCCGTCGGCCCAACACCGCATGTCCTACCGCAACGTCCGCGACCGCGTCGCTGTCGCGTCCCGCCCCGAGGCCGTGGACCGCACTGGCTAGGCTGACCCCATGAGTGCGGAGGATCTCGAGAAGTACGAGACCGAGATGGAGCTGTCGTTGTACCGCGAGTACAAGGACGTGGTCGGTCAGTTCACGTACGTCGTCGAGACCGAGCGCCGGTTCTATCTCGCCAACACCGTGGAGATGGTGCCCCGCAACGCCGACGGCGAGGTCTACTTCGAGGTCCGGATGTCCGACGCCTGGGTGTGGGACATGTACCGGCCCGCCCGCTTCGTCAAGCAGGTCCGCGTCATCACCTTCAAGGACGTCAACATCGAGGAGCTCGAGTCCTCGGAGCTCAGGCTGCCGGAAGACGGCGCGCTGCCGGGCTGACCCCGGGCGACTCCCCGCCGCCGCGCCCGAGTGCGAGGCACGCGCCGGCGAGCACGACCGCGGTGCCGGCGATGGTCCACAGGGTGGTCACGAACGCGGCGAGGAACGCCCGTGCGGCGGCGTCGTGGGCAGCGACGCGGAGTGCGGGTGCCGCCGCGGCCACGATCTCCGCGCGCGGGCCGCTCGCAGCGGAGCGGTCGGTGGAGCACCCGGGCGGGGCGACCTCTGGTCGCGGTGACGACAGCTGCCGTCGCGCGCAGTCCGCGAACGAGCCCACGACGAACGGTGTGACCTGGGCCGGGACCGATGTCGATCGCAGCGACGCCGACAACCGCTGCGACGACTCCGACGCCGCCGTCGACGCGGCGCCTGCGAGCTGCGCGAAGAAGAAGACCCCCACCACGGCGAGCCCCACCGACGCGCCGATCTGCTGGACGGTGGGCACCATCCCTGAGGCCGACCCGACGGTCTCCGTCGTCGTTCCCGAGACGATCGTCGCCTGCAGGGGCGCGACGAACAGGCCGACGCCGACCCCGCCGGCGACGAGGGCCGGGATCAACGGTCCGATGTCGAGGGCGGCCGACGCCGGAGCGATCAGTGCCGCGGTCCACGCCACCGAACCCGCGAACACGACCATGCCCACGGCGAGCGTGCGGGCTCCGATGCGACGGACGAGCACCGGCGACCCGACCGATCCCAGGGCGGCTCCGAGTGCGAACGGCAGCGTGATCAGACCGGTCCGCAGCGCGGAGTACCCCAGGCCGAACTGGGCGGTGACGGACATGGCGAAGAAGAACGCCGCGAACACCCCGAAGAACGCCACCGACAGCACGCATCCGACCGCGAACGCGCGGCTGCGGAACAGGTCGACCCGCATGAGGGGGTCACCACCGCGCGCGAGCAGGCGACGTTCGTGGACGACGAACGCCGACAGGACGACGACGGCCACGCCCATGAGCGTGAACGACCACGCCGGCCAGCCCTTCTCACGACCGACGGCCAGGGGATAGATGAGCGCGAACAGGCCGACCGACGAGAGGACGACCCCGACGGGATCGAACAGAACCCGTCGTGTCGCGACCATCGGGGGCAGGCACCGCCACGCCACGACGCACGCGATGACCCCGAAGGGCAGGTTGACGAGGAAGATGCTGCGCCAGCCCAGGCCCGCCACGTCGGCGGAGATGAGCGCGCCACCCACGATCGGACCGCAGATCGCCGCCACGCCTGCGGTCGCCCCATAGACGCCGAACACGAGGCCGTGTCGCGCGCGCGGGAACATCGCCGCGATCACCGCGATCGTCTGCGCCGAGGCGCAGGCGGCCGCGACACCCTGTACGCCCCGCAGCACGATCAACTCGGTCGGCCCGGTCGCGGTGCCGCACAGCACCGAGGCCACGGTGAACGCGGCGAGGGCGCCGACGAACATCCGGTGGCGCCCCACGCGCTCGCCGATCCGCGACCCGGTCATGAGGGTGCACGCGAACGCGAGGGTGTAGACCGTCAGGACGAGCAGCTGGTCCGACGATGTCGCCGCGAGGTCCCGCGACAGGTCGGGCAGGGCGATGTTGACGATGGTGGTGTCGACCATCTGCATGAACACCGCGATGAGGCAGGCCGCGAACGCCGCCCAGGCCCGTCCCGGTCGCGGATGGGCCGCCGGTGGGGCGGCGTCGTCGGGAGTCGGTCTGCGATCGGCCGCCGACCCCGCGTGCAGGTCCGCCACGTCGCTCAGCGTGCGGCGAGTGAGACGGCTGCCGGTGTGTAGTCTCCGGTCGTCGCGATGGAGGAGAAGACCCCGGTGAACCGGTCGACGTACTGCTGGATCGAGGCCGCCGCCGTCTCGGTGTCGGGGTAGAGCAGCGTCATGACCGTGTACTCGGGGAAGCGGTTCACCCAGAGGTAGACCTCCTCCGACGAGCCGCGGTTGCCGAACACGCCGCCGTTGATGTGGTCGAACATCTGGGCACCCGGGAGTTTGCGGACGTCGATGAAACTGACCATCGGCACCACCCAGCCCTCGGGGACGTCGATCCCGGCGTCGTCGCCGATGAGTTCGACGACGCGGTGCAGCGACACCTCCGACAGCGCCTTGCCGGCGTCGAAGGACTGCTGCGTCTGTCCGACGAGCGAGGTGAAGCTGCTGTCGGGACCGAAGTCCGTCGTCACCGGGATGAGGTTGGTGAACCACCCGACGGAGTTGAACTCCTCCGGCGTCATGCGCGTGTTCTTGGGGGTGAAGCCGAGGTAGCGCGACGACCCGGTGATCTCGTGGGCGACCATGCCCGCGACGGTCAGCACGCCTGCGGTCATCCCGGCGCCGTTGGCGCGACACACCGCGTCGACCCGGTCGGCGGCCGGACCGTCGAGGACGGGCACCGTCAGGATGCGGCTGCGGGTGTAGCCCTCCTCGGCGACGCCGAGGTCGAGCGGGAACCGGGGGAGTGACCCCCCGTTGGCCGACAACAGCGACTGCCACCGCGCGACCCGTTCGTCCGAGGCGTCGAGCGCCGCACCGGTGTCCCGCTCACGGACGCAGTAGTCGAGGTAGCTGCCGGCGGGCGCAAGGGCGGGTTCGGTGCCCCCGACGGAGCTGCCGTACAGCGAGATCAGGTCGACGCAGGCCAGGGCCTGCGAGACGCCGTCGGAGTTGAGGTGGTCGACGGCGAAGTACACCGTGAAGTCGTTCTCGTGCTCGATCACCCCGACGGTGAAGCAGTCCCAGTGGAACGGGCCGGGGGTCGTGGTCTGCACGTGCGCCAGGATCGACTCGCTGTCCGCGAAGTCGCCGTGGTCGACCGGCGCCAGCTCGACCCCGTCGGGTTCGATGACATGGCGGGTCACGGTGTCGTCGTCGTCGATGTCGAACCAGCTCAGGAAGGTGTCGTGACGACGGATGAACGCGTTGACGGTGCGGGTCATGGCGTCGACGTCGAGGCGCCCTCCGATGTCGAACGAGATCAGGCACAGTCGCGAGAAACGGAACCCCGCGTTCTCGTTGCGCCGCGCCGCGCGCAGGTAGGCCTGCTGCTGGTAGGACGCGGGGACAGGGTGCGGAGGAGCTGCGGAGGCGGCGGTCACCGCGGCCGGGGTCGCGCTCCAGGTGGTCACCCGTCCCGGTGCCGGCGTCCACTCGTCGATCAGCCCGAAATCGATCACGGTCGTCCATCCCCTCCGACGCACCAGCGCCTGTGGCCCCCAGCGGCGTGCCACCTGGTGCACGGCGGTCTCCGGTCGCGGTCGCGTCGCGGTCGGCGACGGGATTCCGGGTCGAGACACGCTGTGCTACAACAGGTGTTGAGGCGTGATCGCCCCCACACACGAGGGCACGCTAATACGGACACCTGAGCGGCGGCAACTTCCGTTGGACGCCCGACGAAGAGGTCGGACATGGTGTGTGACGGCGGTTACGGTCCGGTAGGGTCGCGACCGCGCTCGGGGCGGCGCGCGACGGGGAGCGAGGCGGCGAGGGTGGACACGAGACGGGCGCGCATCTCGGCGCCGGCACGCCTGCGCCGCAGGACCACGGTGGCGACCTGCCTCGCGATCGCCGTGTCGTCGATCATCGCCCTGTCGGTCGGGGCTCCGGCCGCGGCGGCTCCCGGGAACTCTGCCTCAGCCGTCCCCGCGATCGTCGCGGACGCGACCGGACGCGACGGCGTCCGTCATCTGTCCGTGTTCTCGCCCGCGATGCGCGAGCGCATGGCCATCGACGTGCTGCCTGCGCGCGACCCCGCGACTCCGCACCCGACCGTCTATCTGCTCAACGGCGCGCAGGGTGGGCTCAACGGCAGCAGCTGGTTCGACCAGACCGACATCCGCACGTTCTTCGCGGACAAGAACGTGACGGTCGTGGTGCCCGTCGGAGGCCAGGCCAGTTACTTCGCCGACTGGGAGCGCGACGACCCCGTGCTCGGACACCAGAAATGGACGACCTTCCTCACCCGGGAACTGCCCCCGGTCATGGACGCGGAGTTCGGTGGGAACGGACGCAACGCCCTCGGCGGCATCTCGATGGCGGGGACCTCGGTGCTCCAGCTCGCCATCGCGGCACCCGGCCTGTACCGGGCCGTCGGGGCCTACAGCGGATGCGCACAGACCAGCGACCCCATGGGCGAGGCCTACGTGCGTCTCACCGTCGCCCGCGGCGGCGGCAACGCCGACAACCTCTACGGTCCGGTCGGGGACCCCGAATGGGCCCGACACGACCCGTACGTCAACGCCGAGAAGCTGCGGGGCACCGCCCTGTACGTCTCCGCCGCCACGGGCGCGCCGGGCCCCTACGACCGGATCGACGGGCCCGGGATCGACGGGAACGTGGCCGAGCTGGTCTCGCGTATCGGGGTCGGCGCCGTCATCGAGAGCTCCGTCCGACGGTGCACCGTCGCGCTGAAGGCCAAGTTGGAGCGCCTCGACATCCCGGCGACGTTCTCGCTGCCACTGGCGGGCACCCACAGCTGGCCGTATTGGCAGGACAGCCTGCACCGGTCGTGGCCGTTGTTCGCCCGGGCACTGGGCATCTGACCCCCACGGGCCCGATCGCCCACAGGACGGGCCGCGTCCACAGATCGTCTCCGGGTCGGCCTGATGCGGCACCGTCCTGCCGGAGCCGACCGGCACAGTCCTGTCCGTGGAGCAGAGCGCACGGCC
Source organism: Williamsia deligens (assembly GCF_024171765.1). Lineage (GTDB taxonomy): Bacteria > Actinomycetota > Actinomycetes > Mycobacteriales > Mycobacteriaceae > Williamsia_A > Williamsia_A deligens. The sequence continues at coordinate 467,565 of NZ_JAMTCI010000002.1, read as the reverse complement.
ACCGAGCCGACAACTGATCGGCCGCCGCGGCGAGGACGCCGCGACGGAGCATCTCCGGCAGGCGGGACTCGTCGTGCTGGACCGCAACTGGCGGTGTCGCCACGGCGAACTCGACATCATCGCGACAGACGGTCCGACGCTGGTGATCGTCGAGGTCAAGACACGCACCGGGGACGGGTTCGGCGCACCGGCCGAGGCGGTGACGACCGCCAAGTACCGACGTCTGCGGCGACTGGCGTGCCTGTGGTTGGAGGCTCAGGAGCGCGGCTGGGCGTCGATCCGGTTCGACATCGTCGCGGTCCGCCTCGACCTGCGGACCGATGCCTGCGCCGTCACCCACATCCGGGGGATCTCGTGACCGCGGGGCGTCGGGCGTGAGCGGTCTGGGGCGCGCGCGGTCGGCGGCGGTCATCGCCGTGGCGGGCTGCCTCGTCGAGATCGAGGCGTTCGTCAACCAGGGTCTCCCGGGGACGTCGCTGGTGGGCCTCGCCGACGCGTCGCTGCGGGAGGCGAAGGACAGGGTCCGTGCGGCGGTGAGCAACAGCGGCTGCAAATGGCCCGACGGCCGTGTGGTCCTGAGCCTGTCGCCGGCGACGATGCCCAAGAGCGGGTCGTCGTTCGACCTCGCCATCGCCGTCGCCGTGCTGGCGGCCGGCGAGCAGGTCCCGGGAGCCCTCCTCGACGAGTGCCTGTTCCTCGGGGAACTCGCCCTCGACGGGCGGGTACGGCCGGTCGCCGGTGTGCTGCCGTCGGTCATGGCCGCGGTGGAGGACGGCGTGCAGCGGGTTGTCGTCCCTCGCGGCAACGCCGCCGAGGCCGCCCTCGTCCCCGGGGTCGAGGTCGGCGCCGTCGACCATCTGCGTGACGTCATCGCGTGGCTGCTGGGCAACCGGGCGCTCGACTCCGTCGACCCCCACGCGCCCGCCCCGGCACCGCCGGCGACCGATGGTGTCGACATGGCCGACGTGGTCGGGCAGGACGAGGCCCGCCGCGCCCTGGAGATCGCCGCCGCCGGGGCGCACCACGTGTTCATGGCCGGGCCCCCGGGCATCGGCAAGACCATGCTCGCCCGCCGCCTGCCGGGGATCCTCCCGCCGCTGACCGAGTCCGAGGCGCTGGAGGCCACCGTCATCCACTCGGTGGCGGGCACGTTGCCGGTGGGCGGGCCGCTGCTGGTGGAGCCTCCCTTCATCGCGCCCCATCACTCCACGTCCCACACGGCGCTCGTCGGTGGCGGGACGGGGATGGCACGTCCGGGTGCCGTCTCGCGGGCGCACCGGGGTGTCCTCTTCCTCGACGAGTGCGCCGAGATGGGGGTCAAGGCGTTGGAATCGCTGCGGACACCCCTCGAGGACGGTCAGACCCGCGTGTGGCGACGGGACGGCGTCGCGGTCCTGCCGGCCCGGTTCCTGCTCGTTCTCGCGGCGAACCCGTGTCCGTGTGCACCGGCCCAGGACGTCGACTGTGTCTGCTCGTCGCAGGTCCGTCGCCGGTATCTCGGCAAGCTGTCGGGGCCGCTGATGGATCGCGTCGACATCCGGATCCGGATGGACCCGCCGGGTACCGCCGCGCTGACCGGCCACGGCGGCGAGTCCAGTGCCGTCATCCGCGCCCGGGTGATCGCCGCGCGCGGCGCCGCCCGCGAACGGTGGTCGGCCCACGGGTGGTCGACCAACGCCGAGGTGCCCGGGTCCGCCCTGCGCACCCGGTTCGGCCTCCCCTCCACCGTCACCCGTCCGATCGGGATCTACCTCCGCGACGGCCGGGTCACGGCCCGAGGGGCCGATCGCGCCCTCCGCCTGGCGTGGACCCTCTGCGATCTGCGGGGCGGGGTCACGCCGACCGAGGACGAGGTCGCGCAGGCGCTCATGTTCCGTGATCGCGAGCGGGTGTGAGCGCGTCGCCGTCCGGGGCGGACACCCGGGAGCTGCGCGCGTGGGCGTACCTGTCGCGGGTCGCGGAGCCGCCCTGCGCCCCACTGGCCCGCCTCGTCGACGACATCGGGGCGTCCGCGGCGGCGGACGCGGTCCGAACGCGCACCGTCCCCGCCGCGCACCGCGGTGTGCTGCGGCCGACCGAGGCTCGTCACGACACCGATTGCGCCGATATCGATCTGACGCTCGTCGAGAAGCTGGGCGGTCGGCTCGTCACCCCCGACGACGACGAGTGGCCGGGGTGGGCACTGCATGCCCTGGCCACCGCGGACACCGCGTCGAGGGGCGGACCGCCGCTCGCTCTGTGGGTCCGCGGTCCGGCGGACCTCGCGGACGTCAGCGGCCGCGCTGTCGCGGTCGTGGGGTCGCGTGCGGCCACGTCGTACGGGACCAGGATGGCGGCGACCGTGGCCGGGGGACTGGTCGACCACGGTCGGACGGTCGTGTCCGGGGGTGCCTTCGGGATCGACGGTGCCGCGCATCGCCGTGCCCTGGCCGGCGGCGGATGCACCGTCGCGGTACTGGCCTGCGGTGTCGACGTCGACTATCCGGCAGGCCACTCCGCGCTGCTGGCCGAGATCGCCCGGACCGGCGCCGTCGTCAGCGAGTACGCGCCGGGGACGACAGCCGCCCGGCATCGCTTCCTGGCCCGCAACCGTCTGGTCGTCGCGCTGTCCTGCGCGGTCGTCGTGGTCGAGGCCGGCCGGCGCAGCGGGGCCAAGAACACCGCGGCATGGGCCCGTGTCACGGGTCGGCCGCTCGGGGCGGTCCCGGGTCCGGCGACCTCGGCGATGTCGGTGGGGTGCCACGGTCTCATCGCCGACGGCTACGCCCAACTGGTCGACGGCGTCGATGCGGTCGAGAGGCTCGCGGAACCGGACGGGGGTGGCGACGTCGGCGGAGAACGGTCGACGACCGATGCCTTGGACCCCGTCGTCGCCCGCGTCCGGGAGGCGATCCCGGCCGCGGGATCGGTCACGGTCGCCGAGATCGCCGTGTCCGCCGGTGTGGACGTCGCCGAGACGCGCAGTGCTCTCGCCCGGCTCGACATGCTGGGACTGGTCGCGGCACAGGGCTCCGGGTGGTCGCTGGCGCGGTCTCGCCGGGTCGGGAGAGGTGGCGCCGGTGGGGATGACCGCGGATCCGCGCAGCGTCTGTTCTGACAGGGCGGTCCATGCCGGGTATGGGTAGATCTGGTTAGGCTTGCCTAATTCGGGTGTAGGCTGCGTGGCATGGGCAAGCGACTGAACACCATGGAGGTCCGCCGGACCGAGTGGATCACCCCGCACATGGTGCGGGTGCACCTCGGCGGACCCGGCTTCGCCGACTTCGCGGCGACCGGCGACACCGACGCCTACATCAAGATCATCTTCGGGGCACCGGGCGTCACCTACCCCGAACCGTTCGACCTCGACCGCATCCGGGCCGAGTTCGCCCCGCACGAGCAGCCGGTGCTGCGGACGTACACCGTCCGCTCGGTCGACGAGGCATCCGGGGAGATCGCGGTCGACTTCGTCGTCCACGGCGACGCCGGCGTCGCCGGACCGTGGGCGGCATCCGCCGTCCCGGGCGAGACGGTGCGGTTCCTCGGACCGGGCAGCGGGTACCGACCCGACCCCGACGCGCCCTGGCACCTGCTCGCCGCGGACGAGGCCGGTCTCCCCGCCCTGGCCGCCGCCCTGGCCGCGCTGCCCCCGACCGCCACCGCACAGGCCTTCATCGAGGTGGCCGGACCCGAGGACGAGATCGCACTCGAGACCGCCGCGGACGCGTCGATCACCTGGGTGCACCGCGGCGTCGGCTCCGACGTCGCCGACGACTCCGTGGCAGGCGATCGGGCACCGATCATCGAGGCCGTCCGTACCGCGCCCTGGCTCGACGGCGAACCGCAGGTCTTCATCCACGGTGAGGCGCAGGCGGTCATGCACCACCTCCGTCCCTACATCCGCAAGGAGCGGGGTGTGAGCGCGCGCCGGGCGTCTATCTCCGGGTACTGGCGACGCGGCCGGACCGAGGAGGGCTTCCGGCAGTGGAAGGCCGAGCTGCGCCGGGCCGAGGAGCCTGTCCCCACCGCCTGACACGAGCGCGCATCACTGCGATCACGATCCGCGCGTCGGCTTGCCGCCGCGCCGTCGACGACGTGGGGTGAACAGATGCATCCGCAGAACGCGTCGCCGGTCGACGGCGAGTCCGTGGACGGCACCGGTCACGTCGCCGCGTTCGAGTCCTTCCTGCGTCACGAGCGGGGAAGCAGCGCCCACACGGTCCGGGCCTACTGCGCAGACGTGCGGTCGCTCATCGCCTTCGCCGGGTCGCGCGCTGTCGCCGTCGCGGACATCGACCTCGACGTCCTGCGGGCATGGTTGGCGCAGTCCGCCCGCCGCGGATCCGCGCGGACGACGATCGCCCGTCACGTGTCGTCGGCGAAGACGTTCTGCGCCTGGGCCGTTCGCGAGGGCCTGCTGGCCGCCGATCCGTCGTTGCGGTTGACCGCCCCGCGCGCCCACCGGACGCTGCCGGCTGTGTTGTCGGCCGATCAGGCGAGATCGGTGGCCGCATCTGCGACCGCCGACCCGGACGGGGACCCCGTCCGGCTGCGCGACGCCCTCGTCGTCGAGATGCTCTACGCGACCGGGATCCGGGTCGGCGAGTTGTGCGGACTCGACCTCGGCGACGTCGACGACGACCGGCGGGTCCTGCGCGTGGTCGGCAAGGGCGACAAGGAACGGCGGGTGCCCTTCGGCGTACCGGCCGCGCGGGCCCTCGACCTGTGGCGGACGCGGGGCCGGCCCGCACTGGCCACCGAGCGATCCGGCGATGCGCTGCTCCTCGGCACACGCGGGGGTCGGCTCGACCAACGCGCCGCGCGTCGCACTGTGCACGAGGCGGTGTCGTCGGTCGACGGTGCGCCGGACATCGGTCCGCACGGCCTCCGCCATTCCGCGGCGACGCACCTGCTGGAGGGCGGCGCCGACCTGCGGGTGGTCCAGGAACTCCTCGGCCACTCCTCGCTCGGGACCACACAGCTCTACACCCATGTCGGCGTGGAACGTCTGCGCGCCGTGCACCGACAGGCACATCCCCGCGCCTGAGGGTCACCTGTCGCGCAGGGGGAGCAGCCGGACCCGCACGGCGCCGACGAGCGCACGGGGATCGAGATAGACCGCGCTGGAACCGGTCCCGCGGCGCGCACCCCAGTGCAGACATGTCGACGCGCACGCCGGGTGACCGGGCATCAGGGTCCCGAGCGGATCCCCGCGTGCGACGACGTCCCCGACCCTCACCGAGGGCTCCACGGGCTCGTACGTGGTGAGGATGCCGTCGGCGTGGAGAACCGAGACGACCTGTTTGCCGCCGACGGATCCCGCGAAGTGGACCGTGCCCGCCCCGGCGGACACCACGATCGGGGAGCCCACGACATCGACACCGCGGTGTCCGGCGAGCCATCGCTGGGCGGGCGGGTCGAAGACGCGGACCACCGACGGTCTCGGGTCCATCGGCCAGCCGTAGCCACCGGGGATCGCCGCATCCGCCGGGGACCCCGCCCCACCCGAGACCAGCGCGACGACGCAGAGGACCTGCGCGACCGGCCGTCGCAGTGCGGCGCCCCGAGTTGTCTCCACCCTCATCGGACGCAGGGGCAGCACCCACGGTTCCGTCCGGAGCCCACGGCGGGTCGACGGATTTCGTGGTGACGGAGCCGGGTGTCTAGACTGGTCGACGCACTCCACCTGGCGGTGGGGTGACTTCGCACGCCTGGACACGGTGAGCACCCCGAGAGGGGCTCGGTCATCGCACACACCCCGGTCAGGCGGTCCCGGAACTCACTGGAGCGCCGGGTTCTGACCGGAGCAGGCGTCAGGGTCGGTCGCACCCCGCGGCCGACGTCGAACTGCACACGAGAGAAGACAACGACATGGCTGTCGTCACCATGAAGCAGCTGCTGGACAGCGGCGCCCACTTCGGCCACCAGACACGACGGTGGAACCCGAAGATGAAGCGGTTCATCTTCACCGACCGCAACGGCATCTACATCATCGATCTGCAGCAGACGCTGACCTACATCGATCGCGCCTACGAGTTCGTCAAGGAGACCGTCGCCCACGGCGGCACCATCCTGTTCGTCGGCACCAAGAAGCAGGCCCAGGAGTCCATCGCCGGAGAGGCGACCCGCGTCGGCATGCCCTACGTCAACCAGCGCTGGCTGGGCGGCATGCTCACCAACTTCTCGACGGTCCACAAGCGCCTCCAGCGCCTGAAGGAGCTCGAGACCATGGAGCAGACCGGTGGCTTCGAGGGTCGCACCAAGAAGGAAATCCTCATGCTGACGCGTGAGATGACCAAGCTCGACCGGACCCTCGGTGGTATCCGCGACATGGGCAGGGTGCCGTCCGCGATCTGGGTCGTGGACACCAACAAGGAGCACATCGCCGTCGGCGAGGCGCGCAAGCTGAACATCCCGGTCATCGCGATCCTCGACACCAACTGCGATCCCGACCTCGTCGACTACCCGATCCCGGGCAACGACGACGCGATCCGCAGCGCGGCGCTGCTGACCCGCGTGGTCGCCTCCGCCGTCGCCGAGGGTGTCCAGGCACGCGCCGGCCAGTCGGCCGACGCCGACGCGAAGCCCGAGGCCGGTGCCGGCGAACCGCTGGCCGAGTGGGAGCAGGAGTTGCTGACCCAGGCGTCCGCACCGACCGACGCCCCCGCGGCCGAGGCGACCGCGGCCCCCGCCACGGAGGCGACAGCGGCTCCCGCCGCCACCGAGGCGCCGACCGCGCAGGCCTGACAGCTCGACACACCACCCACGGGTGCCCGCCCCATCGGAGATCTCCGGTGGGGCGGTCCCCGTCACACGAGAAGGAGGCTCGCCACTCATGGCGAACTACACCGCCGCCGACGTCAAGCGGCTCCGTGAGCTGACCGGCTCGGGGATGATGGACTGCAAGAACGCCCTGGCCAACAACGACGGCGACTTCGACAAGGCGGTCGAGGAGCTGCGCATCAAGGGCGCGAAGGACGTCGGCAAGCGCGCCGAGCGGTCCACCGCCGAAGGCCTCGTCGCCGCACGCGACGGCGTGATGGTCGAGATCAACAGCGAGACCGACTTCGTCGCGAAGAACGCCGAGTTCCAGGAACTCGCGGACAAGATCGTCGACGCCGCGGTGGCGTCGAAGGCCTCTGACCTCGACGAGTTGTCCGCAGCCGAGCTCGACGGTCAGACCGTCGCCGACGCCGTGGCCGCACTCTCGGCGAAGATCGGCGAGAAGCTCGAACTGCGTCGCGTCGTCCGCTACGAGGGCTCGGTCGCGAGCTACCTGCACAAGCGCGCGTCGGATCTGCCCCCCGCCGTGGGCGTGCTCGTCGAGTACACCGGCGACGGTCCCGACGCCGCGGAGGCCGCACGCGGCGCCGCGATGCAGGTCGCCGCGCTCAAGGCCCGCTACGCCACCCGCGAGGAGGTGCCCGCCGACATCGTCGAGAACGAGCGGCGCATCGCCGAGCAGACCGCGCGCGAGGAGGGCAAGCCCGAGCAGGCCCTGGCCAAGATCACCGAGGGTCGCGTCAACGGCTTCTACAAGGACGTCGTCCTCACCGACCAGCCGTCGGTGCAGGACTCGAAGAAGACGGTGAAGGCTCTGCTCGACGAGGCCGGTGTCACCATCACCCGCTTCTCGCGTTTCGAGGTCGGTCAGGCCTGAGTCGGCCGAGTCCAGCGACGAACCCCGGAAGCCCCGTGCTCCGGGGTTCGTCCGCGTCTGGGGCATGACGGGGTGAGTGCACCGCATAGGATTGTCCGCGGACCGCGGCGCGACGCCCGGACCGACCACCACCGCGAAGGAGCACGAGTGAGCGACGGTTCTGCGGGAACGACCGGACCGGCCGGCGCGCCGGCCCGACCGGGCTTCTCCCGGGTGGTGCTGAAGCTGGGTGGCGAGATGTTCGGCGGCGGCAAGGTCGGACTCGATCCCGACGTCGTCTCGACGGTCGCGGCGCAGATCGCCGAGGTCGTCCGCACCGGGGTGCAGGTCGCCGTCGTCATCGGCGGCGGCAACTTCTTCCGCGGCGCGGAGCTGCAGCAGCGCGGCCTGGAGCGGTCCCGCTCGGACTACATGGGGATGCTCGGCACGGTGATGAACTGCCTTGCGCTGCAGGACTTCCTGGAGAAGCAGGGCATCGTCACCCGCGTGCAGACGGCCATCACGATGGGTCAGGTCGCCGAACCGTACATCCCGTTGCGGGCGCAGCGGCACCTCGAGAAGGGCCGTGTGGTCATCTTCGGTGCGGGGATGGGGATGCCCTACTTCTCCACCGACACGACCGCCGCCCAGCGGGCGTTGGAGATCAAGGCCGAGGTGGTGCTGATGGCGAAGGCGGTCGACGGGGTCTACAGCGCCGACCCCCGGACCGACCCCGACGCCACCCTCTACCGCGAGATCAGTCACCGCGAGGTGTTGGAGAAGGGCCTCGCGGTGGCGGACTCGACGGCCTTCAGCCTCTGCATGGACAACAAGATGCCGATCCTCGTCTTCAACCTGCTGCAGGAGGGCAACATCGCCCGCGCGGTCGCGGGTGAGAAGATCGGGACACTGGTCATCTGATCGTCACCCCGCCGCCGTCCACCGGCCGGCGACGACAGATCAGCGACGACGACGAAGGGCGAGAACATGATCGACGAGACACTCTTCGACGCCGAGGAGAAGATGGAGAAGGCCGTGGGCGTCGCCCGCGACGACATGGGGTCGGTGCGCACCGGTCGCGCGAACCCGTCGATGTTCAACCGCATCGTCATCGACTACTACGGCGCGACCACCCCGATCACGCAGCTGTCCTCCATCTCCACCCCGGAGGCGCGGCTCGTGGTCATCAAGCCCTACGAGGCGTCGTCGCTGAACGCCATCGAGACCGCCATCCGCAACTCCGATCTCGGCGTGAACCCCACCAACGACGGGTCGATAATCCGTGTCGCCGTGCCGCAGCTGACCGAGGAACGTCGCCGCGAACTGGTCAAGCAGGTGAAGTCCAAGGGTGAGGACGCGAAGATCTCCATCCGCAACGTGCGCCGCAAGGCCGTCGACGAGCTCAAGCGCATCCAGAAGGACGGCGAGGCCGGCGAGGACGAGGTGAACCGCGCGGAGAAGGACCTCGACAAGACCACCGCCGGGTACGTCACCCAGGTCGACGAGCTGGTGAAGAACAAGGAAAGCGAGCTGCTGGAGGTGTGAGTACCGACAGCGAGGGCGCTCGGGTGACCGAGGAGACGCAGGAAACCGCGGCGCAGAAGACGTCCCGCGCGGGTCGTGACCTGCCGGCGGCGATCGCGGTCGGTGGGTCGCTCGGCGTCGGCGTCATCCTCGTCCTGGTGTTCGTCCCCCTCGTCTGGATCCCGGTCGTCGCCGTGTCGATCGCGGTCGCCACCTGGGAGGTCGTGAAACGCGTCCGGGACGGTGGCTACGCCGTCGGCGTGGCGCCGCTCATGCTCGGTGGGCAGGCGATCATGTGGTCGGCGTGGCCGTGGGGACCCACCGGGGCATTGGTCGCCTTCGCGGCGACTGTGCTGGTGGCGATGGTGTGGAAGCTGCTGAGCAGCGGACGGACCACGGCCCCGGTCAACTACCTCCGCGATCTCGCGGTCACCGTGTTCGTGCTCGCCTGGCTGCCGCTGTTCGCGGCGTTCGCCATCATCATGGTCACCCAGGATCACGGCTGGGCGCGTGTGCTCACCCTCATGATCGTCGTCGTGTGCTCCGACGTCGGCGGCTACACCGCCGGTGTGCTGTTCGGTCGGCACCCGATGGTGCCGGCGATCAGTCCGAAGAAGTCCTGGGAGGGGATGGGCGGGTCGCTGGTGTTCGGCACCGTCGGCTCGGTGCTCCTGGTGACGTTCCTGCTCGACGCGCACTGGTGGATCGGCCTGGCCCTCGGCCCGGTGCTGGTGATCTGCGCGACCCTCGGCGACCTCGTCGAGTCGCAGGTCAAGCGCGACCTCGGTATCAAGGACATGGGCACGCTGCTGCCCGGCCACGGCGGAATCATGGACCGTCTCGACTCGATCCTGCCCAGCGCGTTCGTGGTCTGGGCGATCCTCGGCGCCCTGCTGTGACGCGCCCGCCGCGCCCGGGCACCGGGCGCGGCGGAACGGGTCAGGCCTTGCGGACCGCCCGACGCACCTGGAACATCCGCGCGCCGCCCACGACGGCGGTGATGAGGGCGCCGGCGATGGCGGCGATCAGCAGGCTCACACCCTGCGGCAGGTTCACCTGCCAGAAGAAGAGCTGGATCTCCTGCTTGTCCAGGTTCTGCAGGATGAAGACCAGGAGCAGGATCAGCACGATCGCCCCGACGATGATGCCGACCCACGCCGACTTGGTCCGGGTGTGGCGGACCTCGGCGAGTGCCTGCTTGACCGAGTCGGGCTGGTCGCCGTGGGGGGCGGGCGGACCGTCGTCCCGGGTCGGGTCGGGGTCCGATGCGGCGGAGGACTGGGGGTTCGTCATGGCAGTCATCATCCACCGTCGCCCCACGCCGCGCGACGACTCGCGTGGGGATGGTGACCGATCGTGACCAGGCATCCGCCGCGGTGACGATTGGATTTCTGCGCGCAGGTGGGGGACCGTTTCGGGTATGGCAGGCCCCGCACTTCCCCTCGTGTTCGACGCACCCCGACGGGGTCGTCCGCCGACCCACCTCGCCGACCTCGACCAGGCCGGGCGACGGGAGGCGGTCGCCGCCCTGGGTCTGCCGACGTTCCGTGCCGATCAGCTCGCTCGCCAGTACTACAGCCGACTGTGCGCCGATCCCGAGGAGATGACCGATCTGCCTGCGGGGATGCGGGCGGCGGTCGCGCAGGCGTTGTTCCCGACCTTGATGACCCCGGTGCGGCACATCGCGTGCGACGACGGGACCACGCGCAAGACGTTGTGGCGTCTGCACGACGGCACCATGCTTGAGTCGGTGCTGATGGGGTACTCCGGCCGCACGACGGTGTGCGTGTCGAGTCAGGCGGGCTGCGGGATGGCCTGCCCGTTCTGTGCGACCGGCCAGGGCGGGTTGGACCGCAACCTGTCCACCGCCGAGATCGTCGACCAGGTCCGCGCGGCGGCGCGTGCCGTCGCCGACGGGGAGCTGACCGGCGCCCGACGCCTGTCGAACGTGGTGTTCATGGGCATGGGCGAGCCTCTCGCCAACTACACGCGGGTGCGCGACGCCGTGCACCGCATCACGGCACCGGCACCCGAGGGACTCGGGATCTCGCAGCGGTCGGTGACCGTGTCGACGGTCGGCCTCGCCCCGGCGATCCGGCGTCTCGCCGACGAGAAGATGCAGGTGCGGCTGGCCGTGTCCCTGCACACGCCCGACGACGAACTCCGCGACACCCTCGTCCCGGTGAACAACCGCTGGTCGGTCGAGGAGGTGCTGGAATCGGCCCGGTACTACGCCGACGTGTCCGGCCGGCGGGTGTCGATCGAGTACGCCCTGATCCGTGACGTGAACGATCAGCCGTGGCGGGCGGATCTGCTGGCCCGTCGCCTGCGCAAGCACCTCGGACATCTGGTGCACGTCAACGTCATCCCGCTGAACCCGACACCGGGCAGCGAGTGGGACGCCGCGCCCAAGGACGTCGAGCGGGAGTTCGTCCGCCGGGTCAACGAGGGCGGTGTGGTGTGCACCGTGCGGGACACCCGTGGTCAGGAGATCGCTGCCGCGTGCGGGCAGCTCGCCGCAGAAGGGTGAGACCCAGAAGACTCTGGGTCAGTTCTTCCACTTGCCGCGCGAGAGCACGAGGTCGCGGAGCAGGACGAACCACAGCACGGCGGTGACGCCGATGAGGTACAGGTCCTCGACGTGACCCTTGTGGTTGCCGATGATCATCGCCAGCAGCGCCAGACCGGAGATCCAGCCCGCGATGCGCATCGCGGTCTTCGACTCACCGTGCCACCCGAACCTCGCCGACGGCGCGTCCGTGGGCTCGCGACGCCAACCGGTGTCGACGACCTGCACCTCGTGCGAGTGGTCGTCGGTCTGGGCGATCTCGGTGTCGGCCACGGTTCCTCCTGGATCTCCCGCACCGGCCACGCGGCGCGGCGCCGTCAACGATGGCGTGTAGTAGCCACAGCATATCGGGGGGCACAATGACCGTCGTGCCATCACCCCCGCGCCCGCCGGGCTCCCCGTCGACCACCCCGTCGACCACGCCGTCGGACGGGCGCCGCATCCGGGTCACGATCCTCGGCTCGACGGGGTCGATCGGGGTGCAGGCCCTCGAGGTCGTCGCCGAGCACCCCGAGCGGTTCGAGGTCGTCGCGCTGGCCGCCGGCGGGTCGAACCCGCAGCTCGTCGCCGAGCAGATGGCGGCGACGGGGGTGGCCTCGGACAGGGTGGCGATCGCCGACCCGTCCGCCGCCCGCCGTCTCGACGCACTCCTCGACGGCGGTCCACTCGCCCGCGGGCCGGTCCGCAGCGGCGCGAACGCCCTCGTCGACCTCGTCGGCGACGTCCCCGCCGATGTCGTCCTCAACGGGGTCGTGGGCTCGCTCGGCCTCCGTCCCACCCTGGCCGCCCTGGCCTCCGGTGCTCAGCTGGCCCTGGCCAACAAGGAATCACTCGTCGCCGGGGGATCGCTGGTCCTGGCCGCCGCCGCGCCCGGTCAGATCGTCCCGGTGGACTCCGAGCACTCCGCGATCGCGCAGTGCCTGCGGTCGGGGACGGCCGCCGAGGTGGAGCGGCTCGTCGTGACCGCGTCCGGCGGGCCCTTCCGCGGGTGGACGGCCGAGCAGGTCGCCGACGTCACCCCCGAGCAGGCCGGCAAGCACCCCACCTGGTCGATGGGTCCGATGATCACCCTGAACTCGGCGACGCTGGTGAACAAGGCGCTCGAGGTGGTCGAGGCGCACCTGCTGTTCGATGTCCCGTACGACCGCATCGACGTCACCGTGCACCCGCAGTCGATCGTGCACTCGATGGTCACCTTCGTCGACGGCGCCACCATCGCCAAGGCCTCACCGCCGTCGATGAAACTGCCCATCGCGCTGGCCCTGGGCTGGCCCGACCGGGTCCCGGGCGCGTCGAGCGCCTGCGACTTCACCACCGCGTCGCAGTGGACGTTCGAGCCCGTCGACGCCGAGGTGTTCCCCGCGATCGACCTCGCCCGTGCGGCCGGGACGCGGGGTGGCTCGCTGACCTGCGTGTTCAACGCGGCGAACGAGATCTCTGCGCAGGCCTTCCTCGACGGCGCCATCACGTTCCCGCGCATCGTCGGGATCGTGTCCGACGTCCTCGAGCGAGCCGACGAGTGGTCGCGGGAACCGGGTACCGTGGACGACGTCCTCGCAGCCGACGCATGGGCGCGGCGCAGCGCGGAGGACCTGGTGGCGGCGCAGTCGCGCTGATCCCACCCACGGCGAACTCGGGCAGGAGGACACGGGCAGGTGGGCTTCATCATCGGCGTGGTCGTGTTCGCGCTCGGACTGCTGCTGTCCATCGCATGGCACGAGTGCGGCCACATGTGGGCCGCGCAGCGCACCGGCATGGTCGTCCGGCGGTACTTCGTCGGCTTCGGCCCCACCCTGTGGTCGACGCGGCGCGGGGACACCGAGTACGGCATCAAGGCGATCCCGCTGGGTGGTTTCTGCGACATCGCCGGGATGACCACCTACGACGAGGTCGCACCCGAACACGCCGACCGCGCCATGTTCCGGCAGAAGGCGTGGAAGCGGCTGGTCGTGTTGCTCGCCGGACCGGCCCAGAACTTCATCCTGGGGTTCGTCCTCATCGTCATCCTCGCCATCGGGTGGGGGTTGCCGAACCTGAACGCGCCACCGCCGCCCGCGAAGGTCGCGACCACGGACTGCGTCTCGTCGACCATCGCCGGTGACGGGACCTCCTCACCGTGCACCGGGACCGGGCCCGCCGCGGCCGCGGGTCTGCTCCCCGGTGACCAGATCCTCTCGGTGAACGGCGCGAACGTCACGACCGCCGCCCAGATGACGCCACTCGTCCGGTACTCCTCGGGTCCGCTCGATCTCGCGATCCGCAGGGACGGCGTCGTCCGGCAGGTACAGATCACGCCGGACACGGTCACCTACCAGCCCGGCACGGGCACCGGTCTCGACGCACCGCTGACCGTCCGCCAGATCGGCATCTCCTACCCGCAGACCTCCCACAAGGACTTCAGCGTCGTCGGCGCCGTCCCCGGAGCGGTGGTCTTCACCGGCCAGCTCGCCCACGCCACCTGGGACTCGCTGATCGCGCTGCCGCAGAAGGTCGGGGCGCTGTGGACCGCGGTCACCGGTGGCGAACGCGCCGCCGACACCCCGGTCAGCGTGCTGGGCGCGACGGTCATCGGGGGACAGGCCGCCGAACGCGGCCTGTGGCAGACGTTCGTGCTGCTGCTGGTGAGCATCAACTTCTTCCTCGGCCTGTTCAACCTCGTGCCACTGCTCCCGCTCGACGGCGGGCACATGGCCATCGTCGGATACGAGAAGATCCGCGACACCATCCGTCGACGCCTCGGGATGAGCCGCGCCGGGCCCGTCGACTACCTCAAGCTCATGCCCGCCACCTATGCGGTGCTCGCGGTGATGGGGTCCTACATGGTCCTCACCCTGACCGCCGACATCGTCAATCCGCTCAAGCTCTTCTAGAAGGTGACCTCGATGACCTCCGGGAACACGAACGCCGAGAACTCGGCCCCGACAATCGGTCTCGGCATGCCCGCACCGCCACCGCCGGTGCTCGCCCCGCGGCGGAAGACCCGGCAGATCATGGTCGGGTCGGTCGGCGTCGGCAGCGACCACCCCATCTCGGTGCAGTCGATGACCACCACGAAGACCCACGACATCAACGCCACGCTGCAGCAGATCGCGCAGCTGACCGCGTCGGGATGCGACATCGTCCGCGTCGCGTGCCCACGTCAGGAGGACGCCGACGCCCTCGCGACGATCGCGAGGAAGAGCCAGATCCCGGTCATCGCCGACATCCACTTCCAGCCGCGGTACATCTTCGCGGCGATCGAGGCCGGCTGTGCGGCAGTGCGCGTGAACCCCGGCAACATCAAGGAGTTCGACGGCCGCGTCAAGGACGTCGCCCTCGCCGCGAAGGACGCCGGCATCCCCATCCGCATCGGCGTGAACGCCGGGTCGCTGGATCCCCGCCTGCTCGCGAAGTACGGACGGGCCACCCCCGAGGCACTCGTCGAGTCGGCGCTGTGGGAGGCGAGCCTGTTCGAGGAGCACGGCTACGGCGACATCAAGATCTCGGTCAAACACAACGACCCGGTGATCATGGTCGAGGCCTACCGGCAGCTCGCCGCCCAGAGCGACTACCCCCTGCATCTCGGTGTCACCGAGGCGGGACCGGCCTTCCAGGGCACCATCAAGTCGGCGGTCGCGTTCGGCTCGCTCCTGGCCGACGGCATCGGCGACACCATCCGCGTGTCCCTCTCGGCGCCGCCCGCCGAGGAGGTGAAGGTCGGCGACCAGATCCTGCAGTCGCTGAACCTGCGGCCCCGCAAGCTCGAGATCGTGTCCTGCCCGTCGTGCGGTCGTGCGCAGGTCGACGTGTACTCCCTCGCCGACCAGGTCTCCGCCGGGCTCGAGGGCATGGACATCCCGCTGCGGGTCGCGGTCATGGGGTGCGTCGTCAATGGCCCGGGCGAGGCCCGCGACGCCGACCTCGGTGTGGCGTCGGGCAACGGCAAGGGACAGATCTTCGTGAAGGGCGAGGTCATCAAGACCGTGCCCGAGGCGCAGATCGTCGAGACCCTGATCGAGGAAGCCCTACGCATCGCCGAGGAAACAGGGGACACTGGCGAGGGGACCACCGCCGGGTCTCCGGTCGTCAGCGTCGGATAGCCGACGCGCGACCCACCCGGTGACCCCCTTCCGCCCCGCCGACCGGCGAGACGGTCCGCACCCGGTCGGCCAGGAGAGACGGTGCTGAAGCTGGTGGGCGACAAGCCACTCGGTGCGCGTGACGCGCCCGCGGTGACGCGTGCGCTCGAGAGCGACCCCGTCGCGATGTGCATGGTGGCCGCCCGCGTCGAGGAACACGGGCTCGCGCCGAGGATGCTCGGTGGCGAACTGTGGACCGCCGGGGACCCCGCCACGTCTCTGTGCTTCTCGGGCGCCAACCTCATCCCGCTCCTCGGTGACGCCGCCGACATGGCCTCGTTCGCGGCCCGTGCGATCCGCTCGCCGCGGCACTGCTCGTCGGTCGTCGGCCGCGCCGAGTACGTCCTGCCGTTCTGGGAGCACGCCTGTCAGGAGTGGGGCCCGGCCCGCGAGATCCGGGACCGCCAGCCGCTGCTCGCCGTGTCGGGGCCACCCGCCATCGCGCCGGATCCGCGGGTCCGTCGGGTACGTCTCTCCGAGATCGACGCCTATCTCCCCGCGGCCGTCGAGATGTTCCGCGGTGAGGTCGGCGTGGACCCGTGCGCCGGTGACGGTGGCCGGTCCTATCGACGTCGGATCGCCGCCCTCATCTCGTCGGGCCGAGCGTTCGCACGATTCGAAGGCGGCGAGGTGGTGTTCAAGGCCGAGATCGGGTCGATGTCGTCGCGGGTCGGCCAGATCCAGGGTGTGTGGACCGCCGAACACAAGCGGGGGCGTGGGCTCGGTGCCGCCGGTACCGCTGCGGTGGTCGCCGCGATCGCCGCGCAGGGACGGGTGTCGAGCCTCTACGTGAACGACTTCAACGGCCCGGCGCGTCAGATCTACCGGCGGGTCGGGCTCACCGAGGTGGGCGCCTTCGCCACCGTCCTGGTGGACTGACACCCTCGTCGATCAGGGCGCTCTCACCCACTTCACAGGTCCGCGCGCTGCGTGGCATCCCGGAACCGGGTCACCCGGGCCCTAGCATCGCAGGCGCGATGACGAGAACACGACGGGCGACCACACGGGTGCGGGTGCTGACCGTGCTGGTGGCGGCAGCCGTCTGCGTACCCCTCGCGGTGGCCTGCTCCACGACCGACGACGGGCCCCGCGCGGCGGCGTCGTCGTTCCTCGGGGTCGTCGCCGACCGCCGACTCGACGCGGCGGCCGCACAGACCGACACCCCCGGTCAGGCCCGCACCGATCTCGACGCCGCCTGGAGCGGCCTGCAGGCGGACGGGTTGCGCACCGACGTGGGTCGCAGTCGCGTCGACGGCGACACCGCCACCGTCGACGTCCGCTGGTCGTGGGCGTTGCCGCGGAAGGCGACCTGGACCTACGACGGCCGCCTCGACATGGCCCGCACCGACGACGGGTGGCGGGTGCGGTGGACGTCCACCGACATCCACCCGGACCTCGGTGCGACACAACGGATGTCGCTGCAGACGATCACGGCGCCCGTCGGGTCGGTCAACGAGTCGGACGGGTCGTCGGTGCTGGTCCCCGGATCGGTGTACCGGGTGGGGTTGACCGCGTCGACGGCGGCGCAGACGTCGACCGCGGCCGACTCCGCCACGAGCCTCGCCGACGTGCTGCGGCGATTCGACCCGACGGTGGACCCGCAGGCCATCGCCGAGGAGTCCACCGCGCGGTCCGGCGAATACGTCGTGATGACCCTGCGTCGCGACCAGTACGACCAGGTCAGCGACCAGTTGGCCGCCATCCCGGGGGTCACCGCCTCCGACCAGGCCGACCTCGTGCCCACCGATCCCACCTTCGCCCCCGACCTGATGACGCAGATCAAGAAGCAGGTCGCGTCCGATCTCGACGGCAAGTCCGGGTGGCGCGTGGTGTCGCTCAACCCGAACGGCGCGACCGCCGGGGTGCTCGCCGAGGTGGACCCGGCACCGTCACCGTCGGTCGCGATCAGCCTGTCGCGCCAGGTGCAGACCGCGGCCCAGCGCGCGGTCGACGCGGCCTCCCGGTTCAAGACGATGATGGTGGTGGTGCAGCCCTCGACGGGTCGCATCCTCGCGATCGCCCAGAACCGCATGGCGGACGCCGACGGCCCGCTGGCCACGATCGGTCTCTACCCCCCGGGGTCGACCTTCAAGATGGTGACGTCGGCCGCGGCGATCGGCACGGGGCTGGCGAAGCCGTCGACGATGGTCGGGTGTCCGGGGACGGTCACGATCGGACCCCGCACGATCCCGAACTACGACGAGTTCGCGCTCGGCACCGTGCCGTTGCAGACCGCGTTCGCGAAGTCCTGCAACACCACCTTCGCCAAGCTCGCCAGTGAGATGGGCCCGTCGGACCTCGCCGCGGCGGCCGCGAGGATGGGCATCGGCCCGCACTACGACATCCCCGGCATCCCCGTCGACTCCGGGTCCGTGCCCATCGCACCCGACCTCATCCAACGCACGGAGGACGGCTTCGGTCAGGGCAAGGTCCTCACCAGTCCGTTCGGCCTGGCGATGGTGGCGGCCACCGTCGCCCACGGGTCGACCCCGGTGCCGCAGCTCATCCTCGACCGGGCGACGACGGTGAGCGGACCGCACCCGACGATCGACCCCGCCGTGATCACCAACCTGCGGCCGATGATGCGCCAGGTCGTCGAGGACGGCACCGCCGACCGCATCAAGGACCAGGGCGAGGTGTTCGGCAAGACGGGGGAGGCCGAGGTCCCCGGCGGGTCGCACGCGTGGTTCGCCGGCTACCGGGGCGATCTGGCCTTCGCCACCCTGGTGGTGCTGGGCGCGAGTTCCGACAACGCCGTCGGCGTGACCCGCGACTTCTTCGCCGACCTGCCCACGGATTTCCTCGCGGACCCGCGCTGATCGCGCGCGATAAGCTGGGCGACATGTCTGTTCGCACCGCCCTGGCGCCCGGCGTCGTCTCCCCGACGCTGCCGGTGCCCTCCTCCATCCCGCGGCCCGAGTACGCGTGGCGCCCGACGGTGAACGAGGGCAACGAGCCGTGGGTGCAGACGCCGGAGACCATCGAGAAGATGCGGGTCGCAGGACGTATCGCCGCCGACGCGCTCGCCGAGGCGGGCAAGGCCGTCGCCCCCGGCGTCACGACCGACCACCTCGACCGCATCGCCCACGAGTACATGGTCGATCACGGCGCGTACCCGTCGACGCTGGGCTACCGCGGCTTCCCGAAGTCGTGCTGCACCTCGCTGAACGAGGTGATCTGCCACGGGATCCCGGACTCGACGGTGATCGAGGACGGCGACATCGTCAACATCGACGTCACCGCCTACATCGACGGTGTCCACGGGGACACCAACGCCACGTTCCTCGCCGGCGACGTGAGCCAGGAGAACCGCGACCTCGTCGAGCGCACCCACACCGCGACGATGCGCGCCATCAAGGCCGTGCGCGCGGGTCGCGAACTCAACGTGGTCGGTCGGGTGATCGAGGCGTACGCGAACCGCTTCGGCTACAGCGTCGTCCGCGACTTCACCGGGCACGGCATCGGCGAGACCTTCCACAACGGACTCGTCGTCCTGCACTACGACCAGCCCAACGTCGACACCGTGTTGGAACCCGGCATGGTGTTCACCATCGAGCCGATGATCAACATCGGGTCGCTGCCGTACGAGATCTGGGACGACGGCTGGACCGTCGTCACCCGGGACCGGAAGTGGACCGCACAGTTCGAGCACACCCTGGTGGTCACCGAGGACGGCGCGGAGATCCTCACCCTGCCGTCCGAGTAGGGCGTCGATGCGTGGTGCGGTGCTCGTCGGGGGCACGACCTCCGACGCCGGCAAGAGTCTCGTCGTGGCAGGACTGTGTCGGTCGCTGGCACGTCGGGGCGTCGCGGTGGCCCCGTTCAAGGCCCAGAACATGTCGAACAACTCCGTCGTCACCGCCGACGGCGGTGAGATCGGACGCGCGCAGGGGATGCAGGCGCAGGCCTGCGGCCTCGAGCCCTCGACGCGCTTCAACCCGGTCCTGCTCAAACCCGGCAGCGACAGCCGCTCGGCGGTCGTCGTGCGCGGACGACCGGACGGGTGGATCGGCGCGGCCGACTACCACGATCGACGGGCCGCCCTCGCCGACGTGGTGAACACCGAACTGGCCTCGCTGCGTGCGGATTACGACGTCGTCGTCTGCGAGGGTGCCGGCTCGGTCGCCGAGATCAACCTGCGCGACACCGACATCGCCAACATGGGGCTCGCGACCGCGGCCGACATCGGGGTGCTCGTCGTCGGCGACATCGACCGCGGGGGAGTGCTGGCCCATCTGCTCGGGACGATGGCCGCATTGTCCGACGCCGACCAGCGCCTGGTGGCCGGGTTCGTCGTCAACAAGTTCCGTGGCGCCCGGTCGATCCTGCAGCCGGGACTCGACGCGCTCGCCGAGCGGACCGGGCGGCCCACGCTGGGCGTGCTGCCCTGGCTCGACGATCTCTGGCTCGACGCCGAGGACTCCCTGTCGTCGCCCATCGGACGTCCGATCGGACCGTCGACCCCGGCGGTCGGCGGCGATCGTCTGTCGGTCGCGGCGATCCGCCTGCCGCGCCTGTCGAACTCGACCGATCTGGAGGCCCTGGCGTGTGAACCGGGCGTCGACGTGCGCTGGGTCGACGACATCGCCAGCGTCGCCGCGGCCGACCTCGCCGTGCTCCCCGGGACCCGGGCGACGGTGGACGACCTCGCGTGGCTGCGGCGGCGTGGCCTCGACCGCGCCCTGCTCGACCGGGCGCGGCACCACCGGCCGATCGTCGGGATCTGCGGTGGCTACCAGATGCTCGGCGAGACCATCGTCGACGGCGTCGAGTCGTCGGGGACGGGGAGCGGTGCCCGTGTGGTCGACGGCCTGGGCATCCTCGACCTGACGATCCGGTTCGAGCAGGAGAAGACCGTCCGCCCGGTGACCGGCACGTGGGGGACCCACCGCGTGCAGGGCTATGAGATCCACCACGGGCGCGTCGTCGACAACGGGCACAGGCCCTTGTTGGTCGACGACGACCACGGTCCCGAAGGCAGTGTCGGCGAGGCGGTCTGGGGCACCCACTGGCACGGGTTGCTCGCGAACGACGACGCCCGTCGTGTCCTGCTCGACGAGGTCGCCACCGCCGCCCGGCGTGCGGATTTCCGCGTCGCCCCGGACACCGACGTCGAGGCGGCGCGTGTCGCCCAACTCGACCGGCTCGCCGACGCCGTCGACGAGCATCTCGACCTCGACGCCGTCGACGCGCTGATCACCGACGGTCCGCCGCGCAGCGCGTCCACCGTGCACACCACCGTCATCGGCTGAGGGCCGGTGACACCTCGGCGGACCCCCGCCGTCACCGCCTGCGCCGACGTAGGCTGACCGCGATGGACGTACAGACCCAGACCGTGACCGTCGGTGACCTCGACTTCACCGTCCGCACCGGCGGCCCGCCCACCGGTCCCGCGGTCCTGCTGCTGCACGGATTCCCCAATGTCGGAACGTGTTACGACGGTGTCGTGGCTCGTCTGCACGAGTCCGGTCTGCGCACGATCGTGCCCGACCAGCGCGGGTACTCACCGGGCGCACAGCCGACCGAGGTGCAGGCGTACGGCATCGCGCATCTCGTCGACGACGCCATCGGAATCCTCGACGCCGTGGGCGTCCACTACGCCCTGGCCGTCGGGCACGACTGGGGTGCGCTGGTGGCCTGGCACCTCGCGGGACGGCACCCGGAACGCCTGACCGGCCTCGTCGCCGCCAGCGTCGGCCACCCGTCGGCCATCGCGGGCTCCCTCTCGCACGATGACGACCAGCGCCGCCGGTCGTCGTACATCCCCGGGTTCATCGACCCGTCGGCCGAGGACACCCTTCTCGCCGACGACGGTGCGCGCCTGTGTGCACTCGTCCCCGACGACTCGGTCCTGCCGCTGCTGCACCGGCCGACGCTGACCGGTGCCCTGAACTGGTACCGCGCCAACTTCACCGGCGACATCGCGGGGAACCTGGCGTGCCCTCCGGTGGAGGTCCCCACCACGATGGTGTGGAGTGACGGCGACCCCGCACTCGGCCGTGCCCAGGCGGAGGCCAGCGGCCGGTTCGTCTACTCCGACTACCGCTTCTCCGAGCTCCACGGCGTCGACCACTGGGTGCCGCAGAACGCCGCGGCCTCGCTCGCGAGTGAGATCGCGCTGCGCTCCTCCACATGGTGACTCCGGCGGACACCACGGTCGTCGACGCACCGGCCGGGCGGTTCCGTGTCCGCGTCGCGGGTGGGGTCCTGCACGCGTCCGGGGTGCGGTACGCCCGAGCAGAACGGTTCGCGCCGTGCGAACCCGTCGTCCGGACCGACGAGGTCGTCGACGCGACGCGACCGGGCCCGGCGTGCCCGCAGATCGTGTCGCGGCTGGCCTCGGTCACAGGGCCTGTCGCCGACGAGCTCGAGCAGTCCGAGGACTGCCTCGTCCTGTCGGTCTTCGCACTCCACACCCCGGAGAACGCGGACCCCGCCCAGCCGGCGCGCCCGGTGATCGTGTGGATCCACGGGGGCGCGTACGTCTCCGGGGGCGGCGAGGCGGTCGCCCACGACTTCACCGCGATGGTCGCGGAACAGGACGTGGTGGTGGTGTCGGTGACCTACCGACTCGGCATCCTCGGCTTCCTGCCGATCGACGGGGTCGCCCCGGCGAACCTCGGGCTCTCCGACATCCTGGCTGCGCTGCGCTGGGTTCACTCGACCATCGCCGCGTTCGGCGGTGACCCGGACCGCATCACGGCGATGGGGCATTCCGCCGGCGCGGACGCGCTGTACGCCCTGATGGGGCTCGAGGAGGTCACCGACATGCTGTCCGGTGTCATCCTCCAGAGCGGTCCCTTCGACATCCGGCGCGACGTCGACGCCATGACGGCGGCGATGTCCGCGGCGGCGTCGGAGGCGCTCGGCGACGACCCGGCCGGCCTGTCCGTCGACGACGTCCTGGCGGCGCACGTCGCCGCCCTGTCCGCGGCGCAGGGACACCCGGGTGCCGGGGTCGCCTACGGTCCGCTGTACGGCCATGCGCCCCTGCCGACCCGCGGGCAGGCGATCGCGCATCGGGCCTCGGCGGCACCGGGCGTCGCGATGGTCGTCGGGTGGGCCGCCGACGACGGCTCGCCCTACGTCGACCTCGTCCCACCGCTGGCCCGCATCGCCGGACTGCCCGTCGTGGGACGCCCCGCACGATCGCTCATCACCCGCGGCATCACCCGACGCGTGTTCTCCGGGCCCGCACGTCGCGTCGCCGGGGATCACCGTGCCGCGGGCGGGTCGGCACAGACGTACCGGTTCGCCTGGCGCGCGGCGGGATTCGCCGAGGGCGCCTGCCACAGCGTGGAACTGCCGTTCCTGATGGGTGCCGACGACGCGTGGTCGCGGGCACCGATGCTCGGGGACGACCCAGACGCCGCCCTGCGCCAGCACGGTCCGATGATGCGCCGCCACTGGGCCGATGTCGCACGCACGGGGCGTGTCCCGGACGTCGGCGACCACGTCGACCTCCCCTGAGCGGCCGCGACCGCCCAGGAGGGGGCGGGTCAGATGTCGAGTCCGAGCAGCGCGTTCTCGAGCACCTCGGGCATCGCCGGGTGGATCCAGTACTGACCGCGGGCCATCGTGTGGGCGTCGAGGCCGAACGACATCGCCTGCACGACAGGCTGGATGACCGTGGGCGCCTGCGGGCCGAGGATGTGGGTGCCGACGATGCGGCCCGTCCCGCGCTCGGCGATCACCTTGCACAGCCCGGTGGTGTCCTCCATCGCCCAGCCGTAGGCGACGTCGCCGTACGCCTGGACCTTGACCGTGATGTCGATGCCCTGCTCGCGCGCCTGCTTCTCGGTGAGACCCACGGCGGCGATCTGCGGGTGGGTGAAGACGGCCGACGGGACGACGTCGTGCGGGAAGGTGTCGAGGTCGTCGGCATCCCAGTCGCGCTCGAGGTTGGCCTGCACCACCCGCGCCTCGGCGTTCGCGACGTGCTTGAGCTGGTACGGAGAGCTGACGTCGCCCAGCGTCCACACGTCCCGCGCCGCGGTCCTGCCGTGGCTGTCGCACTCGACGCGTCCCGCGTCGTCGAGCTCGACGCCGATCGTGTCCAGGGCGAGACCGTCGCCGTTGGGCTTGCGGCCGGTCGCGACCAGGATCGCGTCGCCGGTGACCGACGAGCCGTCCGACAGCTCGAGGATCACCGCACCCTCGTCGCCGAGGCGAGCCCGGGTGACCTCCACGCCGGTGCGCACGTCGTGACGCTCCCGGGCGATCTCGGTGTAGCGGGCGGCGATGTCCTCGTCGTGGGCCCGCAGGAGGTGGTCGCCGCGGACGATCATCGTGACGTGCGACCCGAGCGACCCGAACACGTGCGCCATCTCGGCGGCGATGTACCCGCCGCCGATCACGAGCAGCCGCTCCGGCAGGTTCGCGAGCCGCATGATGTCGTCGTTGGTGTGGTACGGGACACCGGAATCCGCGATCGCGGGCGGGATGACAGGGCGCGACCCCGCGGCGATCACCACCCGGCGCGCGATCACCTCCGTGCCGTCGTCGGCGGTGAGGCGGTAGCCGTCGTCGGTGCGTCCGTCGAAGCGGACGTGCGAGCGGACCACCGTGACGTTGTCGCACCGGTTCTCGCGGTAGTCCAGGCCTCCCTGCGAGATCGGGTCGATGCGTCCGAACACCCGGGTGACGATGTCGCGCCAGCGGACGTCGTCGACGTGGGCGTCGATCCCGTACTGCGAGGACTCGGCGATCGTCGTCGCCACCTCACCGGCGTAGACGAACATCTTCGACGGGATGCACCCGACGTTGAGGCAGGTGCCGCCGAAGACGCCCTGGTCGGCGATGACCACCGACCAGTCGTCGAACCTGCTGTCGACGATGGAGTTGCCACTGCCCGAACCGATCACGGCGAGGTCGACGACGGTCATGAAGAAGCTCCTGACGATGGTGCGGATCCCGTCGACGGTGCGTGCACCGACCGACGGGACGAGAGGGTGGGGGTCGCCCTGGCCAGCCAGTCGGTCAGCTCGGCGTAGGCGATGTCGCGGGCGGGGGAGCGCGACAGGAAGACGTCGTGCCGGGCGCCGGGGACGGGGACGACGGTGACCCGGTTGCCCAGGCATCCGCTCCACCGCGCGATCTGGGCGACGTCGAGAACGGCGTCGGCGGAGTCGATCTCGGCACGGTAGGGACCGCCGAGCACCGATCGGTCCGATCGCAGGACCAGCGACGGGACGCCCACGTCGATCCCGCGGTGCAGCGTCGCGTGGCCGCGTCGGACCGCGGACAGGAACCCGAAGGTCACCGGGAACCCGCCGAGGGGCTTGAGGTCGAGGTCGTACTCCCACTCACCGTGGGCCGAGACGTGCAGGCTCTCGCCGTACCCGCCGGGGAGCCGCTGGGGGATCTCCCGCGTCGGCGCGACCGCCGCCACCGCGTGGACGAGGAGGGTGCCGTAGGAGCGCAGCGCCGGCGCGCCCTGGAGGTCGAACCACGGGCTGTTGAGGGCCAGTCCGGCCACGCGGGCGTGTCGGACGGGGTCGGTGCGGCGCAGGCGGTCCAGCCACAGCGGGGTGATGAGCCCACCGGTGGAGTGCGCGGCGACCACGACCGGCGCCCCGCCGGTCTCGGCCTCGACGATGTCGAGGGCTGCGTTCAGATCCGCGTCGTAGGTCGCCAGGTCGGTGATGTGGTGCGGCGTCTGGCCGTCCCGTCGCGAGCGGCCGCACTTGCGCAGGTCGAGCGCGAAGAAGTCGAACCCCGTCGCCGCGAACGCCTCGGCGAGAGGGGCCTGGAAGAAGTAGTCGGTGAAGCCGTGCACGTAGAGGACAGCCGCACGGGGGGCCTGACCTGTCGGCGGGGTGGGGTCGGGGCGATGGCGGATCACCGTGGCGACGACCGGGGTCTCGCCGTCGGGATCGGCCCCGAGGTCGACGGTGGTGGCGGTGAATCCGTCACCGAGCAGGTCGGGGTCCCAGTGCACCGAGGTCACCGGGCCAACTGTAGACACCGGTCCCCGTCGCGCCCGCGACGAGGAGATGGTGACCGATCACACCTGCGGAATCGCCCACAGGTGGATGGTCTGCGACCCGGCCCGGGGTGGACAATCACCGAGAAGGTGGACAATGGGTTCACGAGACACACATGGGCGGCTCGGCGAGGCGCCGCCCGACGGCGACAGGGGTTTCACAGTGGCTGACGACACCGCAGGATCCGACACCACGACGGCAGACGTCGTCCTCATCGGCGCGGGCATCATGAGCGCGACCCTCGGGGCGCTCATCCGTCAGTTGCAGCCCGACTGGACCATCGCGGTCTACGAACGCCTCGACGCGGCCGCCGCCGAGAGCAGCGACCCGTGGAACAACGCCGGCACCGGCCACTCCGCCCTGTGCGAGCTGAACTACACGCCGCAGAACTCCGACGGTGGTGTCGACATCGCCAAGGCGCTGACCATCAACGAGCAGTTCCAGGTGTCCCGTCAGTTCTGGGCGCACTCGGTGGAGAAGGGTCTGCTCGACACCCCCGCCGAGTTCATCAACCCGATCCCGCACGTCAGCTTCTGTCACGGCGCCGACGGTGTGGACTACCTGCGCAAGCGTTACGACGCGCTCGCCTCGCAGCCGTTGTTCGCCGACATGGAGTACATCGACGACGACGCGGAGTTCGAGCGGCGTCTGCCCCTGATGTCGGCCGGTCGTGACTTCTCGGACCCGGTCGCCCTGAACTGGTACACCAACGGCACCGACGTCGACTTCGGCGCGCTCACCCAGAAGCTGCTCAACATCGTCGCCGAGGGTGGGACGGTCAACTTCGGTCACTCGGTGACCAACCTCAAGCAGCAGTCCGACGGCAGCTGGGTCGTCAAGGTCGCCAACCTGCGCACCAAGCGCAAGTCGTCCGTGCGGGCCAAGTTCGTGTTCGTCGGCGCCGGTGGCGGTGCCCTGCACCTGCTGCAGAAGTCCGGTATCCCCGAGGCGCGTCAGTTCGGTGGCTTCCCGGTGTCGGGGGCGTTCTTCCGCTGCACGAACCCCGAACTCGTCGACGAGCACAAGGCCAAGGTCTACGGCCGCGCGGCGGTCGGCGCGCCGCCGATGTCGGTGCCGCACCTCGACACCCGCGTCATCAACCACAAGCCGGGTCTGCTGTTCGGCCCGTACGCGGGGTGGTCGCCGAAGTTCCTCAAGGAGGGCAGCAACACCGACCTGCTGACGTCGGTGACGCCGTTCAACGCGTTCCCGATGGCCAGCATCGCACCGAAGGAGTTCGGCCTGCTGAAGTACCTCATCAGCGAGCTCGCCGCCGGTCCGGCCGATCGTGTGGAGACGCTGCGCGAGTTCGTGCCGCGGGCCGTCGGCTCCGACTGGGAACTCATCACCGCCGGCCAGCGCGTCCAGGTCATCCGCAAGAAGAGCGCCTTCAACGGTGCCCTCGAGTTCGGTACGGCCGTCGTCAACTCCGCCGACGGCACCATCGCCGGCCTGCTGGGTGCCTCGCCGGGCGCCTCGACCGCCGTGCCCGCGATGCTCGACGTGCTCGAGCGCTGCTTCCCGTCGCAGTTCGCCGCCTGGAAGCCGCGACTGACCGACATGATCCCGTCGTTCGGGCGCACCCTGAACTCCGAACCGGACCTGTTCCGCGAGGTGTTCGACTGGAGCTCGCGTGTGCTGTCGCTGACCGAGACCCCCGCCGACGATTCGGTCGAGCAGGGCGAACGTCGAATGGCCGCACCCTCGGCCGTGTGATAGCCATGGGACCCATGACCGTCACCGCGTCCCTGCATCGCAGCTGGGCTCTCGACCTCGACACCGCCACGCTGTACCGGATCCTCAAGCTGCGCGTGGACGTGTTCGTCGTCGAGCAGTCGTGCCCGTATGCCGAACTCGACGGTCGCGACCTCGCTCAGGACACCCGTCACCTGTGGCTCGAGGAGGACGGGCAGGTGGTGTGCACGTTGCGCCTGCTCGAGGAGCACGACGACGGCAAGTCGTTCCGGATCGGTCGTCTGTGCACCGAGCGCGCCCATCGCGGGCAGGGCCACACGACCCGCCTGCTGCGGACGGCGCTCGCCGAGGTCGGCTCGAACGCGTGCCGCATCGACGCGCAGACCTACCTCGTCGACATGTACGCCAAGCACGGCTTCGCCCCGGAGGGCCCGGAGTACCTGCTCGACGGCATCCCGCACGTGCCCATGCGGCGCGGCGGCGGGGCGCCCTGGCAGCCGGCGTGACCTCGACGCTCTTCCCGTTCAGTGCCGTCGTCGGACAGGACCGACTCAAGCTCGCGCTGATCCTGTGCGCCGTCGCCCCCGAGATCGGCGGGGTCCTCATCCGCGGTGAGAAGGGCACGGCCAAGTCCACGGTCGTGCGTGCGCTCACACCGCTGCTACCGCCCGACCCTGACACGGGTGCGGCCGGTCGCCTCGTCGAACTGCCCATCGGAGCCACCGACGACCGCGTCGTGGGGTCGCTCGACGTGCAGAAGATCCTGCGCGACGGCGAGACGGCGTTCACGCCGGGACTCCTCGCCGACGCCGACGGCGGCGTGCTCTACATCGACGAGGTCAACCTCCTGGCCGACCACCTCGTCGACCTACTTCTCGACGCCGCCGCGATGGGTCAGGTGACGGTCGAACGCGATGCGATCTCGCGGTCCTACCGATCGCGGTTCGTGCTCGTCGGGACGATGAACCCCGAGGAGGGGGAACTGCGGCCGCAGCTGCTGGACCGCTTCGGTCTCGCCGTGGCCGTCGCGGCGACCCAGGACGTCGACGAGCGCGTCGAGGTGGTCACCCGGCGCATGGAGTTCGACGCGGATCCCGCGGCGTTCGCCGCCCGGTGGGTGGCCGCCGACGCATCGGTGGCGCAGGACATCGCCCGAGCGCGTGCGCTGATCGCGGACGTCCGCACGCCGCGGTCGGAGCTGCGGCGTATCGCGGCAGCGTGCACCGCCCTGGGTGTCGACGGGTTGCGGGCCGACATCGTCGTCGCACGCACGGCCCGGGCGCACGCGGCGTGGCGCGGTGCCGACGCCGTGAACGCCCACGACATCCGCGTGGCGCTGGAACTCGCCGCGCCCCATCGTCGCCGGCGCGACCCCTTCGACGACGCCGACCTCGGCGAGGACGCCCTGGATTCGGCACTGCAGGCCGGCGACGACGCCGCGCAGTCCACCCCACCGGACCGCACCCCGGAACCCCCGCCCTCGAACGGCCAGGGTTCCGAGTCGGAGCACGGTCCCGAATCCCCGACGAGCGACGTGGCGGGGCCGACGCCCGGCAGCGCCGGCGGTGGACCCGACGGGGGTGACTTCGACGGGGGTGACTTCGACGGGCGCGGACCCGACGACGACGATCCGGGACCCGGCTCGGGTGGGCAGGCCGCCGACGGCCCCGGAGACCCGGCGCCGTCCTCCACCTCCCGGACGTCGGGATCACAGACATCGACATCCCCGTCCTCGGCGCCCGCACGGACGGGTGCGCTCCGCGTCGACACCGCGTCGGCGTCGCTGCGCCCGTCGGTCGCGCGCAGCGTCCGCGCCACGGGGATCGGCGACGGGGATCCCGGGCGACGCTCCGCGGCGTGGAGTCGCCGCGGTGCCGCCGTCGGGAGCAGGGCGTACGACGGCACCGGGGTGCACATCACGGCCTCGGTGCTCGCCGCGGTGACGGACATCGCCGTGGTCGCCCGCACGCCCGCAACCGCGGTGACCGTCGCGCCCCGTCACCTCCGCTCGCCGGTGCGTGTCGGCCGCGAGGGCAACCTCGTCGTGTTCTGCGTCGACCTGTCGGGCTCGATGACCGCACGTCGACGCCTCGACGCGGTCGGTGCGGCCTGCGCCTCCCTGCTGCGCGACTCCTACCAGCGGCGTGACCGCGTGGCGGTGGTCGCCGCCCGCGGCGACGGCGCCGAGGTGCTGGTGCCGCCGACTCGGTCGTCGTACATCGCTGCACAGCGACTCTCCGGCGCGCGGACAGGGGGACGCACACCCCTCGCCGAGGGCATGCTCGAGAGCCTCGCGCTGATGGATCGCGCCCGGCACACCGACGCCCGGCGGCGTCCGCTGCTGGTCGTCGTCACCGACGGACGGGCGACCGCCGGCCGCGACGCTCCGACCCGGGCCTGGGAGGCGGCGGGACGGGTGCGGTCGCGGGGGATCACGTCGGTCGTCGTCGACTGCGAGGCCGGTGTCGTCCGTCTCGGCCTCGCCCGCACGCTCGCAACACATCTGTCGGCCACGTGGATGCCCCTGTCGGAGATCACCGGGGACGCGATGACCGGTATCGTCCGCTCGGCCGCCTGAGCGGCGAGAGGAGAACGCCGATGCCCCAGGGAGTCCCCGCCACCGTGCCCGACGACGGTCTCACCACCCGTCAGCGCCGCAACGCCGCGGTGCTCGCGGTCCACACCGGCGACGGCAAGGGCAAGTCGACCGCCGCGTTCGGCATGGCGATGCGCGCGTGGAACGCCGGCATGGACATCGGGGTCTTCCAGTTCGTCAAGAACGCCAAGTGGCGTGTGGGGGAGGAGACCGCGCTGACCGCGCTCGGCGACGTCCACACCGCGACCGGCGCGGGCGGGCCGGTCGAGTGGCAGAAGATGGGGTCCGGCTGGTCGTGGATCCGCCGCGACGACGACGCCGAGGCCGACCACGCCGAGCAGGCCCGGGCGGGGTGGACGGAGATCGCGCACCGCATCGCCACACAACGGCACGACTTCTATGTGCTCGACGAGTTCACCTATCCCCTCGGCTGGGGGTGGATCGACGTCGACGAGGTGCTCGACGTGCTCGTGGGCAGGCCCGGACGGCAACACGTCGTCATCACCGGACGCCGGGCGCCCGAGAAGCTTCTCGACGCCGCCGATCTCGTCACCGAGATGGTCAAGACCAAGCACCCGATGGACGCAGGACGCAAGGGGCAGAGGGGGATCGAATGGTGAGCTGGGGAGGGGTGGCGGGCATACCCACCGTCGTCATCGCCGCGCCCGCCTCGGGCAGCGGCAAGACGACGGTGGCGACCGGGCTGATCGGCGCGCTCACCGCCGCCGGTCACCGCGTCGCGCCGTTCAAGGTGGGACCGGACTTCATCGACCCCGGCTACCACGCGGTCGCCGCGCGCCGCCCGGGTCGCAACCTCGACCCCAACCTCGTGGGGGCGCACCGTGTCCCGGCACTGTTCGCGGCCGGGTCCGTCGGGGCCGACATCGCCGTGATCGAGGGCGTGATGGGGCTGTTCGACGGGCGCATCGCCGACGACCCGGATGCCGCCGATCCCGACGAGATCGCCCACGGGTCCACCGCGCACGTCGCCGCTCTGCTCGGCGCGCCGGTGGTCGTCGTGATCGACGCGGCCGGCCACGGCCAGACGCTGGCGGCGATCCTGCACGGGCTGCGTGCGTTCGACCCCCGCGTCGACATCTGCGGGGTCGTGCTCAACCGCGTCGGGTCGCCCCGGCACGAGCAGGTGCTGCGGGACGCATGCCGGCGCGTCGGGCTCCCCGTGTTCGCCGTCCTCCGGCGTGCCCCCGAACTCGCCGTCCCGTCCCGGCATCTCGGTCTCATCCCCGCGGTGGAGCACGGACACGCGGCGCAGCTCGCCGTCGAGGCCATGGCCGGGTTGGTGACCGCCGACGCCGACCTGCCGGGGATCCTCGCCGCGGCCCGCGGGCGCCGCATGACCGACGTGACACCGTGGTCGCCCGGCGACGAGATCGCCGCCGTCCGTGAGCGGTCCGGCATCGACGGCCCCACCGATCCCGTGGTGGTCGCGATGGCGGGTGGCGCGGCGTTCACCTTCGGCTACGCCGAGCACACCGAGATGCTCGCCGCCGCCGGCGCGCAGGTGCACACCGTCGACCCCCTCAACGACACCGAACTCCCCGCCGGCACCGACGCCCTCGTCGTCGGCGGCGGGTTCCCCGAGGAACACGTCCACGAACTCGCCGCGAACGGGTCCCTGCTCGACGCTGTCCGCGCGCACGCCCGGGCCGGGCGGCCCGTGGCCGCCGAGTGCGCCGGTCTGCTGTACCTCGCACGCGATCTCGACGGGCACCGCATGGCCGACGTCGTCGGCGTCAGCGGGCATTTCGGTCCCACCCTGACCCTCGGCTACCGCGACGCCGTGGCCACGACGGAGTCGGTCCTCTACGCCGCCGGGGACCGCGTCACCGGACACGAGTTCCACCGCAGCACGGTGACACCGATCGGTGACGTCGACCCCGCATGGCGGTGGCGCCGGGGCGACGCCACCCCGTCCGACGGTGTCGTGTCCGGATCGGTGCACGCGTCGTACCTGCACACGCATCCCGCCGCCACCCCGGGTGCGATCGCCCGCTTCGTCGACCGCGCGGCGGTCGTCGCACGCGGGTCCCGGGCCGGAGCCCGGACATGACCACGCCCGGGCAGTCGGGTGGCGCGCCCACCGGTGACTCCCACTACCTCGTCGGGCTGGACCTGCGGGGACGCAAGGTCGTCCTCGTCGGCGGCGGGTCGGTCGTGTCCCGCCGACTGGGCACACTCGCCGCGGCGGGCGCCGACATCCACGTCGTGGCGGTCGAGACCACGCCGACGGTCGAGTCGTTCCCCGGCATCACCGTCAGCACCCGGCCCTACCGGCACGGCGACCTCGAGGGCGC
This sequence comes from Williamsia deligens, assembly GCF_024171765.1. GTDB lineage: Bacteria > Actinomycetota > Actinomycetes > Mycobacteriales > Mycobacteriaceae > Williamsia_A > Williamsia_A deligens. Next base: position 435,144 of record NZ_JAMTCI010000002.1, on the reverse strand, counting down.
CTGGTATGCCCTGGCCTGCACCGACGACCCCGAGGTGAACGCCGCGGTGGTCGCCGAGGCCGAGGAGCGCCACATCTTCTGTGTCCGCGCCGACGACGCCGACCACGGCTCGGCCGCGACACCGGCCACCGTCCACCACGATCAGCTGACCGTCGGGGTCCTCGCCTCCGGCGACCACCGACGCTCCGCCCGCATCCGCGCCGAGATCGCCGACGCCCTCCTCGACGGCTCGCTGGGGACGCCGAGTCGCGGGACGCATCCCGCCGGTGTCGCACTGGTCGGCGGCGGACCGGGGGACGCGGACCTCATCACCGTGCGCGGGCGTCGACTGCTCGCCGCGGCCGACGTCGTCGTCGCCGACCGACTCGCTCCGCCGGCGCTGCTGGCCGAGCTCGCACCCTGGGTGCAGGTGATCGACGCCGCGAAGGTCCCCTACGGCCGCGCGATGAAGCAGGAGGCGATCAACGCCGCCCTCGTCGAGCACGCGCAGGCGGGCAAGTTCGTCGTCCGGCTCAAGGGCGGCGACCCCTACGTGTACGGCCGCGGTTTCGAGGAGGTCGTCGCCTGTGTGCAGGCCGGCGTCCCGGTCACCGTGGTCCCCGGGGTGTCGAGCCCCATCGCGGCACCCGCCGCCGCGGGCATCCCCGTGACCCACCGCGGGGTCACCCACGAGGTGGTCATCGTGTCCGGCCACATCCCGCCCGACCACCCCGACTCACTCGTCGACTGGTCCGCACTGGGGCGTCTGCGCGGCACGATCGTGCTGATGATGGCCGTGGAACGCCTCGAGGTCTTCGCCGAGGCGCTGATGGCGGGCGGTCGGGACGCGTCGACCCCGGTCGCGGTCATCGAGAACGGCTCGATGCCGGGCCAGCGGCGCATCACGAGCGACCTGCGATCGGTCGGCGACGACGCGCGGGCCGCGGGCGTCCGGCCGCCGGCCATCGTGGTCATCGGCGAGGTGGCCGCGTTCGACGCGCTCACCGGATCGTTGGGTCGCGTCCCGTCGTGAGACGCCGCGTGAGACCGCTCACGCATGCGCGGGGGATTACCCCCGTCGGCGACCGCCCGGTAGCGTCGGGTGTCGTGTCCACCCTTTCCCCCACGTCAGCGGCCGCCGACGGCGCCACACGCGTGTTCGGGTGGCCGATCGTGGTGCTCGGCGGCATGCAGCTGCTCGTGGTGCTCGACGGCACGGTCGCCGCCCTCGCGCTGCCCCGCATCCGTGACGCGCTCGACCTCACCGAGTCCGGCGCCAACTGGATCATCACCGCCTATGTCATCGCCTTCGGCGGGTTGATGCTCCTCGGCGGTCGGCTCGGCGACACCTTCGGTCGCAAGCGCATGTTCATCGGCGGTGTCGCCGCCTTCACGCTGACCTCGCTGCTCTGTGGACTCGCGTGGGACGAACCCAGCCTCGTCATCGGCCGAGCCCTGCAGGGTGCGGCGGCGGCGGTCGCCGCCCCCACCGCGATGGCGCTGGTCACCACCACCTACGCGCCGGGTCAGCCCCGCAGTCGCGCCTTCGCCGTGTGGGCCGCCATGAGTGCGGTCGGGTCCGTTGCGGGGCTCATCGCCGGCGGCGCGCTCACCGAGATCTCATGGCGGTTGGTGTTCCTCATCAACGTGCCGATCGGCGTGCTCATCGTCATCGGTGCCATCGCGGTCCTCGGCGAGTCCCAGGGCGAACGCCTGCAGCTCGACATCCCCGGGGCGGTGTCGGCCACGCTCGGTGCCTCGCTCCTGGTGTTCGCGGTGAACGAGGGCCCCGGCGGGTGGGCGCGGCCGATCGTGTGGGTGCCCGCCATCCTCGCCGCCGTCGCCTGGGTGACCTTCGTCGTGGTCGAGCGTCGCGCCGAGCACCCGATCGTCCCGTTCAGCCTCTTCAGCAGCCTGAGCCGGGTCGCCGCGCTGGTGAGCATCCTGTTGTCCGGGGCGATCCTCATGTGCATGGCGGTCTACATCGCGCTGTTCCTGCAGGGCATCATCCGCTACAGCCCGCTGCAGAGCGGCATGGCCGTGGTGCCCTTCGCGTGGGGGCTCGGCATCGCCGCGCTCGTGGCCTCCAAGGCGGCCATGTGGGTGCAGTGTCGCTGGCTGGTCATGGTCGGCGGCGTGTCGATCATCGCCGGGTGTCTGTGGGCCGCGCACATCGCGACCACCTCACCCTCGTACTTCCCGGCCATCTTCATCCCCGTCGTCGTCATCGGGTTCGGCGTGGGTGCCGCCTCGGTGCCGCTGACGCTCGGTGCCGTCGCCGGTGTCGGCCCGAACGAGGTCGGGCCCATCACGGCGATGGTGCAGGTCGCACAGAACCTCGGCGGCGGCATCGGGCTGGTGATCGTCGGTGCCTTCGTCACGTCGCGGACGTTGTCGCTCGGAGGGACCACAGGACCCGTCGAGGACATGACGGCACCGCAGCTCGACGCACTCGCCGGCGGCTACGGCCTGGCGTTCCTGTGCGCGGCGGGCATCGCCGTGGTGACCGGCGTGGTCGTCTTCTTCATGCGGTTCACGCCGCAGGAGGTCGCCGAGGGGCAGCTCGCGCAGAAGGCCGCCAACGAAGGCGATCCGGAGACGGTCGCCGCCGACCGCTGAGCCCTGCGACGTCTACGTCGTCACGACGGTGATCTCGGTGTCCGAGGTGACCTCCACCTGCTGACCGCCGTCGGCGATGACCGCGGCGACGGCCTCGACGTCGCGCACCGCGCGCCGGGTGGTGACCATGCTGCGGGCCACCAGCCCCTTGTGGTGCTTGTTGAAGTGACTCACCACCGACCGTGACCCGTCCTGTGCCTCGTGGAGGACGGTGACCTCCACGGCGTCGCGGATCGGCCCGAGGGCCCGATAGCCGCCCGATCGGAGATCGACGACCACGTCCTCGTCGAGCGCGGCCAGCGCCGGTGTCAGCACGGGCTTCCACACCGACGCCAGGGTGCCCATCCCCGGCAGCTTCGATCCCGACGACAGCCGGTAGGCGGGGATCGGGTCCGTCGCGCGGACCACACCGAACAGCGCCGACCCGACCGCGAGGCGTTCGGCGGCCTTGCGCTTGCCCGCCCGGGTCAGCCCCGCGTGGTCGAGGGCGTCGTAGAGCACGCCGGTGTAGCGCTCGATCGCCGGCCGCGTCGGTGACGAGAAGAGTGCGGCGTTGCGCGCGATCTCATGCTGCTGCGACACCCCGATGCCGAGCGCCGCGAAGCTGGCGTCGGTGTCGGCCGCGAGGTCGACGACGGTCCCGGCGATCCGACGACGCACGTCGGTGAGCTCCGGCAGCGACAGCGCGTCGAGGTCCAGGGGCGCACCCGAGCCCCCGTCGGCCTTGGTCTCCGAGGGCGGCAGCACGATGAGCACGAGCGCACACGCTAACAACCCCGCCCGCGACAGCCGGGCGGCCCCGGCCATGGCGGAGCCGTCCCTCGCCGTCGCGCCCACTAGGCTGACCAGTCGTGATCACCCGCATGTCGAGCCTGTTCCTGCGCACCCTCCGCGACGACCCGGCCGACGCCGAGGTCCCCAGCCACAAGCTCCTCGTGCGCGCGGGCTACGTCCGCCGCGTCGCGCCGGGCGTCTACACCTGGCTGCCGCTGGGGCTCCGGGTCCTGCGCAGGGTCGAACAGATCGTGCGCGAGGAGATGGACGCCATCGGCGGCCAGGAGATCCTGCTGCCCGCGCTGCTGCCCAAGGAGCCCTACGAGGCGACCGGTCGCTGGACGGACTACGGGCCCAACATGTTCCGGCTCACCGACCGCAAGGGCGTGCAGATGGGTCTCGGCCCGACGCACGAGGAGTTCTTCGCGCAGCTGGTGAAGAGCGAGTACTCGTCGTACAAGGACCTGCCCGTCACGCTCTACCAGATCCAGACGAAGTACCGCGACGAGGAACGGCCCCGCGCCGGCATCCTGCGCGGTCGCGAGTTCGTGATGAAGGACTCCTACAGCTTCGACCTCGACGACGCCGGTGCCAAGGCGTCCTATGCCGCCCACCGTGAGGCCTACCAGCGCATCTTCGCCCGCCTCGGCGTCCGCTACGTGATCGTCGCGGCCACCTCGGGTGCGATGGGCGGGTCCGCCTCGGAGGAGTTCCTGGCCGAGAGCGAGGTCGGTGAGGACACGTTCGTGCGGTGCCCGGACTCGGGATACGCGGCAAACGTCGAGGCGGTCGTCACCCCGGCTCCGCCCGCGCGGCCGATCGACGGACTGCCCGAGGCCGTCGTCCACGACACCGAGAACACCCCGACCATCGCGACCCTCGTCGACTGGGCGAACCGCACCCTCGACCGCACCGTCACCGCGGCGGACACGTTGAAGAACGTCATGGTCAAGGTCACCCACCCCGGTGAGGCGCCCCAGATCGTGGGCATCGGCGTCCCCGGTGACCGTGAGGTCGACATGAAGCGGCTCGAGGCGTCGTTCGAGCCGAGCACGGTGGACCTCCTCGACGAGGCCGATTTCGCCGCCAACCCGTTCCTCGTCAAGGGCTACATCGGACCGCGTGGACTGCAGGCCAACGGCGTCCGCTTCCTCGTCGACCCGCGCGTCGTCGACGGCACCGCCTGGATCACCGGCGCAGACGAGCGGGGCAAACACGTCATCGACCTCGTCGCCGGCCGCGACTTCACCCCCGACGGCACCGTCGAGGCGGCCGAGGTCCGGGACGGGGACGCCTCACCGGACGGCATGGGCACGCTCGTCAGCGCCCGCGGGATCGAGATCGGGCACATCTTCGCGCTCGGGCAGAAGTACACCGACGCCTTCGAGGTCGACGTGCTCGGCGAGAACGGTGCCCCCGTCCGGCTGATCCAGGGGTCCTATGGCGTCGGCGTCTCGCGCATGGTGGCGGTCGTCGCCGAGCAGACGCACGACGAGAAGGGTCTGAGCTGGCCCGACGCCATCGCCCCGTTCGACGTCCACGTCGTCATCGCCAACATCAAGGACGCCACGCTGGTGGAGGGGGCGGGTCGCGTCGCCGCCGCCCTCGAACGCAGCGGCCGGACGGTCCTCCTCGACGACCGCAAGGCGTCACCCGGGGTGAAGTTCAAGGACGCGGAGCTCCTCGGGATGCCGGCAATCGTGGTCGTCGGCCGTGGATACGCCACCGGACTGGTCGAGGTCCGTCACCGGGCCACCGGCGACGTCGCGGAGGTCGCCGTCGACGACCTCGTGGCGACACTCGACGCGCGGCGCTGACCGCGCCGACCACCCGGCGCTGAGGGCGTCGATCAGACGGCGGTGCCGGGCAGTGCAGTCGTCGACGGGGAGATCTGCAGGACCAGTCGCCACCGGGCTGCGCGGACCGCTGCGCCCGACAGCGCGTCGACGCCCGCACGGCGGACGGCCTCGGAATCGGCCTTCTCGAGCAGCACCCGGTAGGCGCGTGTGCAGTCCTCCTCGGCGGTGAGCACGGCGCGGATCGCCGACGTGGGATCCGTGACCGGGACCGGGATCACGTAGCCGACGGCGGCCTCCGGGGGCGTAGCGCCTGCCGCCGTCAGCAGGCGGGCCCATTCGTCGCGCCGCGACCGGTGGTCGGCGGTGTACTCCGCGACCGTGTCGCGGCGGGGGATGGCGGCGTAGGCCGCGGCGATCCCGTAGACGAAGACGGCTGCGTCCTCGGCCCGGACGGTACCGGCGAGGGCGTCGGTGGTGGCACTCATCCGAGCTGCACCTCCACGAGCGCGGCCAGCGATGCGGCGATCGACCCCAGGAGTCCTGCGCGGTACCCGTCTGCGGACACCGCGGCCGTCGTCGTGTCGGTACGGGCGCCGGCCAGTCGCGACCGCAGCTGATCGACCGATGATGCGACCGGTTGCGCGGTCGTGCCGGACGGCGCGGTCCCGGAGGGGGTGGGGGAGGCGGACACCTCGGCGGCGAGATCACCCGACAGGCGGGCGATCTCGTCGGTCAGGGCCTGCGCGTGCACCGTCCGCTCGTCGGCGACGACGCGCAGGGCGGCGGCACGATCAGGGGTCCGCGCGGCGAGGTCGCGAGCCGCGACCGCGTCGTCCGCCGCGGCGCGCGCCAACGGCACCAGTTGCTGCGCTGCACGGGTGGCGGCATCGGGGCCGGAGGACGTGGAGCACCCGGCGAGCAGCGTCCCGGCCACGCCCGCGGCGAGGACGCCGCCGAGCACGGCGCGACGACTCGGTGCAGACCCCCTCCCCGGTCGACCGGGAGGGGAGAGATGGGTCACGTCGGACGACTCGAGCAGGGCCACGAGCGACCATCGTGCCAGGTGCGTCGGCACCGGGCCGAGATGCCGTGTGCGAGTCACCCCGTCGGGCGCCGAGGGTGACGGGGGAGCGTCGCGAAGCGGGGTAAACTCCGTCAGCGCGCCGAGCCGGGACACCGGTGGCGACGCAGCCGGCGGGACACAACTGCACACGAGGAGGCACCGGGTATGTCGGGCGACGATCGGTCGGAGAGCGACCGGCAGAGCGATGACGATCCCGGAACCCGTGTGGACGGCACCGACGGTCTCGTCGCGGCGGTCGTGACCCCCGTGGTCGCCGGACGCGGGATCGATCTCGAGGCGGTCGAGCTGTCCGGGTCGGGGAACTCCACCGTGGTGCGCATCGTGGTGGACGCCGACGACGGCGCCGAACTCGACGATCTCGCGGCGCTGAGCCGCCTGCTGTCCGAAGCGCTCGACGCCGCCGACCCCGATCCGCTCGGGGACCGGCAGTACACCCTCGAGGTCACCTCGCCGGGTGTCGACCGCCCGCTGACGGCGCCGCGGCACTGGCGACGCGCTCAGGGCCGCCGGGTCTCGGTGGAGATCCGACCGTCCCAGGGAGCAGCACCGGCGACGCGGGGCGAGCGCCTCGCCGGCCGGATCGGACGTCTCGTCGCCGACGGCGAGGGCGTGGAGATCGTGCTCCCGGCGCGTCGCGGGAGCTTCGAGGTCCGCGAGGTGTCGCTGGCCGATGTCGCCTCGGCGGTCGTCGGGGTCGACTTCTCGCCGCCCGGACCGACCGAACTCGCACTCTGTGGACTCGATGGCGCCGACACGCGCCGGGAAGGTGGACGATGAACATCGACATCGGCGCTCTGCGCATGATCGAGGCCGACAAGGGGATCCCCGCCGGCACCGTCATCACGGCCATCGAGACGGCCCTGTTGACCGCGTACCGGCACACCGATGGGTTCGCCCCGCACGCCCGCGTCGACGTGAACCGCAAGACCGGCGAGGTCCGGGTGATGGCGCAGACCCTCGACGAGGACGGCACCGTCATCAGCGAGTGGGACGACACCCCGGAGGGATTCGGTCGCATCGCCGCCACCACGGCCCGCCAGGTCATCCTGCAGCGACTGCGTGACGCGGAGAACGAGAAGAGCTTCGGCGAGTACGTCACGCACGAGGGCGAGATCGTCGGCGGCGTCGTGCAGCAGGACGCGCGGGCCAACGCCCGCGGACTCATCGTGGTGCGCATCGGCAGCGAGGCGACCGGCGCGGAGGGCATCCTCCCGCCCGCGGAGCAGGTGCCCGGTGAGACCTACAAGCACGGCGACCGCATCAAGTGCTACGTCGTCGGCGTGACCCGCGGCACCCGCGGACCGCAGATCACCCTGAGCCGCACCCACCCCAACCTGGTGCGCAGGCTCTTCTCTCTCGAGGTCCCCGAGATCGGCGACGGCTCGGTCGAGATCGTCGCGGTGGCCCGTGAGGCCGGCCACCGGTCGAAGATCGCCGTGCACACCGGCGTCGCGGGTCTCAACGCCAAGGGTGCGTGCATCGGCCCGATGGGCCAGCGCGTGCGCAACGTGATGAGCGAGCTCGCCGGCGAGAAGATCGACATCATCGACTACAGCACCGATCCCGCGGTCTTCGTCGGCAACGCCCTGTCGCCGTCGAAGGTGGTGTCGGTGACGGTCGTGGACCTCGCGACCAAGGCCGCCCGCGTCGTCGTCCCCGATTACCAGCTGTCGCTGGCGATCGGGAAGGAGGGGCAGAACGCCCGGCTGGCGGCGCGGCTGACCGGGTGGCGCATCGACATCCGGTCCGACGCCGAGGAACGCGAGGCGCAGGCCGCGAGGGGTGCAGGCGACGTCGCAGGGCGCACAGCCCCGGGTGTGACGACCTCCGACGGCTGACGACACGCCATGGGGACGTCGTCATGCGGTCACCTCGGATTTGCGACGGGCGGTAGACTGCTCGATGGTTGACAGAGCGCTGACGACCACCGGCCCCGTGCGAACGTGTGTCGGGTGTCGCCGGCGCGCCGCGGTGGCCGATCTGATTCGGTTCGCCGCGGTGGTGTCCGCGGATCCGATCACCGAGGCCGTCACGACGACGGTGACACTCGACCGTGCGTCGGATCTCGGGGGCCGAGGCGCCTGGCTGCATCCCGATCGTGAGTGTCTGCGATCGGCGGTGCGACGCCGGGCCTTCATCCCCGCACTGCGGGCACCCGATGCGCGAGTGGACGAGTCGGTCCTCGGAGACGAGATCGACGCGGTGCTCGCAGACCGAGAGGGACGACCGGCCGCCGACGGCGGTCGGGGAGAGTCGAGGGCAGACCGGCCCACGACAGGACAGGTAGCAGAAGACATGAGCACACCGTGAAGTTCCCACGATGAGCACGTTTCGGACGTAATCCGAGGCCGTAGCGGGCAGCCCGCTCGGCCTCACCAGTGAGGAGAGCAGTGGCAGGCAAGGCCCGCGTGCACGAGTTGGCCAAAGAACTCGGTGTCACCAGCAAGGAAGTCCTGGCTCGCTTGAGCGAGCAGGGCGAGTTCGTGAAGTCCGCGTCGTCGACGGTGGAAGCCCCCGTCGCCCGACGCCTCCGGGAGTCGTTCCCGTCCGCCGGCGGAGGCAAGTCCGGCGGTTCGTCCACCGGCAACGGTGCGGCGTCGTCCGCTCCCAAGCCCGGTGCCACACCCGGCCCCCGGTCGGCGGCACCCCAGTCCGCACCCCCGGCCGCGGCACCCCAGTCCAGTGGTCCCAAGCCGGGTGCTCCGAGGCCCGCTGCCCCGCCGGCACCCGCTCCGGCGGCGCCCGCGGCTCCGGCCGCTCCCGCGCAGCCTGCACCGGCCGCCGCGGCGACCCCGGCCCCGGCGCAGCCCGCCCCGCCCGCGGCTCCGCAGGCCCCGGCCGACCCGCCGGCCGCCGGCGGCACCGCCGCCCCGCAGGCCCCGGGTCCGCGGCCCGCACGTCCGGGCCCCAAGCCCGGCCCGCGTGCACCGCGTGTCGGGAACAACCCCTTCTCGTCGACGCCCGCACCGCGTCCCGCTGCTCGCCCGGCTCCGGGCCAGCAGCCCGGTGGCGGCGCACCCCGTCCGGGTGCGCGGCCCGCAGCCGGCCCCGGCGGTCCGCGCCCGGCGCCCGGCCAGGGCGGACCCCGTCCGAGCCCCGGCAGCATGCCCCCGCGCCCGAACCCCGGCGCCATGCCGGCACGCGCAGCACGTCCCGGCCCTGCCGGTGCTCCCGGCCGCGGCCGTCCCGGCGGCCCCGGTCGTCCGGGTGCCGGCGGCGGCGGTGGTGGCTACCGCGGTGGCGGTGCACCCACGGGTGCCCCGACCGGTGGTCCCCCCGGCGGTTTCCGGGGTCGTCCCGGTGGTGGCGGTCGAGGTCGCGGCGGCGGTGCCGCAGGTGCCTTCGGTCGTCCCGGTGGAGCGCCGCGTCGCGGCCGCAAGTCGAAGCGGGCGAAGCGCGCCGAATACGAATCGATGCAGGCCCCGGCCGTCGGCGGCGTCCGTCTGCCCCGCGGCAACGGCGAGACGATCCGTCTCGCCCGCGGTGCCTCGCTGGTCGACTTCGCCGACAAGATCGACGCCAACCCGGCAGCTCTGGTGCAGGCGTTGTTCAACCTCGGTGAGATGGTCACGGCGACCGAGTCGGTCAACGACGAGACGCTGGAGCTGCTCGGCGGCGAGATGAACTACGTCGTCCAGGTCGTCAGCCCGGAGGACGAGGACCGCGAGCTGCTCGACAGCTTCGACCTCACCTACGGCGAGGACGAAGGTGGCGAGGAGGACCTCGAGCAGCGTCCGCCCGTGGTCACCGTCATGGGTCACGTCGACCACGGCAAGACCCGACTGCTGGACACGATCCGCAAGGCCAACGTCCGCGAGGCCGAGGCCGGTGGCATCACCCAGCACATCGGTGCCTACCAGGTCGACACCGACCTCAACGGCGAGCACCGTCTCATCACCTTCATCGACACCCCGGGTCACGAGGCGTTCACCGCCATGCGTGCCCGTGGTGCGAAGGCGACCGACATCGCGATCCTCGTGGTCGCCGCCGACGACGGCGTCATGCCGCAGACGGTGGAGGCGCTCAACCACGCGCAGGCGGCCGACGTGCCGATCGTCGTGGCGGTCAACAAGATCGACAAGGAAGGCGCCGACCCGGCCAAGATCCGCGGTCAGCTCACCGAGTACGGATTGATCCCCGAGGAGTACGGCGGCGAGAGCATGTTCGTCGACATCTCCGCGCGGGAGGGCACCAACATCGACGCCCTGCTCGAGGCCGTCCTGCTGACCGCGGACGCGTCGCTCGACCTGCGGGCCAACCCGGACATGGACGCCCAGGGTGTCGCCATCGAGGCCCACCTCGACCGCGGTCGCGGCCCTGTGGCCACCGTCCTCGTCCAGCGCGGCACGCTCAAGGTCGGTGACTCGATCGTCGCCGGTGACGCCTACGGTCGAGTCCGGCGCATGGTCGACGAGCACGGTGACGACGTCGCCGAGGCGACGCCGTCGCGTCCGGTCCAGGTGATCGGGTTCACCTCGGTGCCCGGCGCCGGCGACAACCTCCTCGTCGTCGACGAGGACCGCATCGCCCGTCAGATCGCCGACCGTCGCAACGCGCGCAAGCGCAACGCGATGGCCGCACGCAGCCGCAAGCGCATCAGCCTCGACGACCTCGACGCCGCGCTGAAGGAGACGTCGCAGCTCAACCTGATCCTCAAGGGCGACAACTCCGGAACGGTGGAGGCCCTCGAGGAGGCGCTGCTCAACATCGACATCGGCGACGAGGTGCAGCTGCGCGTCATCGACCGCGGTGTCGGTGGCGTCACCGAGACCAACGTCAACCTGGCGACGGCCTCGGACGCGATCATCGTCGGGTTCAACGTGCGCGCGGAGGGCAAGGCCACCGAGCTGGCCAACCGCGAGGGCGTCGACATCCGGTACTACACGGTGATCTACCAGGCGATCGAGGAGATCGAGAACGCTCTCAAGGGCATGCTCAAGCCGATCTACGAAGAGGTCGAGCTCGGGCGGGCGGAGATCCGCGCGATCTTCCGCTCCTCCAAGGTCGGCAACATCGCCGGTTGCCTCGTGCAGTCGGGCATCATGCGGCGCAACGCCAAGGCCCGCCTGCTGCGCGACAACGTCGTGGTCGCCGAGAACCTCACCGTCTCCTCGCTCAAGCGTGAGAAGGACGACGCCACCGAGGTCCGCGAAGGCTACGAATGCGGTCTCACCCTGACGTACAACGACATCAAGGTCGACGACGTCATCGAGACCTACGAGCTGCAGGAGAAGGCCCGCACCTAGAGTCGCGGTCCGCAACACGACAGAGGTTCACACCCCCGACGCCCGGGCACCCGATCCATCAGGTGCCCGGGCGTCGGGCTCCCCGGGCAGGGAGCGAGGAAGGAGCACCACCATGGCCGATCCGGCCCGCGCACAGCGACTCGCCAAGCGCATCTCGTCGATCGTGGCGTCTGCGATCAGCGGGGAGATCAAGGATCCCCGTCTGGCGTACGTCACCGTCACCGACACCACCGTCACCGCCGACCTGCACGAGGCGACCGTCTACTACACGGTCATGGGGGAGTCGATCGACGCCGAACCCGACCTCGACGCGGCCGCGGCCGGGCTCGCCCGCGCCACCGGGGTGCTGCGCTCCAAGGTCGGTGCCGGCACCGGGGTGCGGTTCACCCCGACACTGCGGTTCGTCCTCGACACCGTCCCCGACACCGCCCGCGAGATGGAGGAACTCGTCGCGCGTGCGCGCGCCCAGGACGAGATGGTCGCCCGTCGGGCCGCCGAGGCGGTGCCCGCGGGCGATCCGGACCCGTACCGCAGCGACGCGGACAGTTCCGATCACGACGACGATGACGCCGGATCGGATGGTGCGCACGGCTACGATGGGCCACGATCGTCCGCGCCGTGACGGGCCCGGACCGCGGGGGGACGACGGGATCGGAGGTGGGGGTGCCGGACATCGGATCGTGTGATCGCGTCGTCGAGGTGCTCCGTGAGGCGCCCGCCGTCACCCTGCTCACCCACGTACGCCCCGACGCGGACACGGTCGGATCTGCACTGGCCCTCGCGCTGGCGCTCGACCGATCCGGCGTCGACGTGGAGGTCGGTGTCCCGGGTCCGATGCCCCTGCCCGACGCGCTGGGTCGACTGCCCGGGGCGAAGCTGATCGTCCCGGCCCCGGAGATCGTGGGGAACCGGACCGTCGTCGCGCTCGACTGCGCGAGCGCGGAACGCCTCGACGACCTGCGCGACGTGTTCGACTCGGGCACCACCCGCGTCGTCATCGACCACCACGCCTCCAACGTCGGGTTCGGCGACGTCGACCTCATCGACCCCGACGCCGACTGCACCGCCGAGATCGTCCTGCAGGTGCTCGACGGGTACGGCGCCGACGTCGACGTGGATGTCGCGACCTGTCTGTACGCCGGACTCGTGACCGACACCGGGTCGTTCCGGTGGGCGCGTCCCGGGTCGCATGCGATCGCCGCCCGACTGCTCGATGCCGGTGTCGACGGCCCCGGGTGGACGCGCACCCTGCTCGACACCCACCGCTTCGGGTGGCTCGCCATGGTCGCCGACGCACTCCGATCGGCGGTCCTCGTCCCGGAGGCGTTCGGCGGCAACGGCCTGGTCTACGCCTGCGTCGACCACACCTGGCGCGACGCGATCGGGTGGGACGAGGCGGAGAGCGTCATCGACCTCGTCCGCACGATCGGCGACGCCGATGTCGCGGTGGTCTTCAAGGAGTCCGCCCCCGGGCGGTGGACCGTGTCGATGCGGTCCCGGTCGGTGACGGATCTGGTCCCGGTCGCCCGTGCGCACGGCGGCGGTGGACATCCGCATGCCGCCGGCTTCGGGTTCACGGGTTCCGTCGACGAGGTCGTGGCCTCGTTCACCACGGCGTGAGCGACGGGTCCACCACCTCCTTCCCCGCGATCGGCCATCTCGCCGCGTCGGCGTTGGTGGTGTTGATCGCCGAACCGCTGTATCTCATGGAGGACCTCGCGGTCGTCGGCAGGCTCGGCACGGAACCCCTTGCCGCGCTCGGGGTCGGCACCGTCGTCCTCGGCGTCGTCAGCACCCAGCTGACCTTCCTGTCCTACGGGACCACCGCGCGGTCGGCGCGATGGTTCGGTCGTGGCGATCGTTCCGCGGCGGTCGGGGAGGGGGTGTCGGCGTCCTGGCTCGCGATCGGGGTCGGTCTGGCCATCGTCGCGGTCGTCGCGTCACTCGCGGGACCGATCGTCGGTCTCATCGCCGCCGACGGGGCCGTCGCGGGCGAGGCCGCCGGATGGCTGCGGATCGCCGTCTGTGGTGTCCCGCTCATCCTGCTGACCATGGCCGGCAACGGATGGATGCGCGGCGTCCGCGACACCCGACGGCCTGTCGTGTACGTCGCCCTCGGACTGGGGCTGAGCGCCGTGCTCTGCCCACTGCTCGTCCACGGGCTGCTCGGTGCACCCGATCTGGGTCTGCACGGCAGCGCGGTGGCCAACGTCGTCGGACAGTCGGTGGCGGGGGCGCTGTTCGCGGTCCGACTCCTGAGGGAGACGCGGGAGTCGGGCGGTGCGATCTCGCCGTGGCCGGTGTTCGCGGTGGTGCGGGCGCAGCTCGTCCTCGCCCGCGACCTCGTCGTGCGGAGCCTGTCGTTCCAGGTCTGCTTCCTCTCCGCCGCGGCGGTCGCCGCCCGGTTCGGCGTCGCCGCACTGGCGGCCCACCAGGTGGTGCTGCAGCTGTGGAACTTCCTGTCGTTGCTGCTCGACGCCCTGGCCATCGCCGCGCAGTCGCTCGTCGGGGCGGCGCTGGGTGCCGGGACCGCTGTCGCTGCGCGCATCGTCGCCCGACGCGTGACCCTGGTGTCGGTGGCCGTGGCCGCCGTGGCACTGCTGGTGCTGGCCGCGGCGCGCACGCCGATCGCCGGGATCTTCACCACCGACCCCGAGGTGCTCGACGCGTCGGCCACCCCCTGGTGGTTCCTCGTCGGGATGTTGCCGGTCGCGGGGGTCGTCTTCGCGCTCGACGGGGTGCTCCTGGGTTCCGGTGACGCGGCGTACCTGCGGACCACCACCGTCGCGAGTGCGCTCGTCGGGTTCCTGCCGCTGATCTGGGCGTCGCTGGCCTTCGACTGGGGGTTGGCCGGCATCTGGACGGGGCTGGCGGCGTTCATGGCGTTGCGGCTCGTCGCCGTGACCGCGCGACTCGCCTCGGGACGGTGGACGCGGATCGAGCTGGGCTGAACAGCATCGATAGAGTCGATCGGATGGCAACCCTGTGGGCGATCAGCGATCTGCACGTCAGCCATCGCGGCAACGACGAGATCGTGGACCGGATCACACCCGACTCTCCCGACGACTGGCTGATCGTCGCCGGTGACGTCGCCGAACGCACCGACGACATCGCCGAGACGTTGCGTCGACTGCGCACGCGGTTCGCGACCGTGGTGTGGGTGCCCGGCAACCACGAGCTGTACACCACAGCGAAGGACCCGCTGCAGATCCACGGCGTCGCCCGCTACGACTACCTCGTCCAGGCGTGCCGCGACCTGGGGGTCGTCACCCCCGAGGACATCTACCCGCTCTTCGATCCCGGCGACGGGACGCCCCCGGTGCGGGTGGTCCCGATGTTCCTGTTGTACGACTACACCTTCCGTCCACCGGGCACCCACACGGCGCTGTCGGCGCTGGCCGTCGCCCGCGAGAACAACGTCGTGGCGACCGACGAGTTCCTGCTCTCACCCGAGCCGTACGGCACCCGCGACGCCTGGGGGCGCGCCCGCATCGAGGCCACCCGGACCCGCCTCGACGCCCTCGACCCGTCCGAGCGGACCATCCTGATCAACCACTGGCCGTTGCGGCGCGAGCCGACGGACGCGTTGATGTACCCGGAGTTCGCGCTGTGGTGCGGCAGTGAGCTCACCGAGGACTGGCACACCCGCTACAACGCGGCCTGCTGCGTGTACGGCCACCTCCACATCCCGCGCACCACCTGGTACGACGACATCCGCTTCGAGGAGGTGTCGGTCGGATACCCCCGCGAGTGGAAGCGACGCGGACTGCCGGACCCGCTGTTGCGGCGCATCACCCCCGACGACGGCACCCGCCCGGAGGATCTGCCCGAGCACGGCGCCCGGTTCGAGCTGCCCCCGGACTACCGCGAACGCGCGAAGGAGTTCACCGAGCGGGTGGCCCGACAGCGGGAGCTCCGTGCGGAGAAGCGTGCGCAGCGCGACGGGGGCGCATCGTGATCGAGAAGGTGGTCGCCTCGGGTGCGGTGTGCGCCGAGGCCTTCGACGACCCGCAGGACGCGGGGCTGCTCCCCGGTGAGGAGTCGATCGTGGCCCGCGCCGTCGACAAGCGACGGCGCGAGTTCGCGACCGTGCGGACCCTGGCGCGTCGTGCGCTGTCGCATCTCGGGGAGGAACCGGTGGCGATCCTGCGCGGGGAGAAGGGCGAACCGCTGTGGCCGCGCGGTGTCGTCGGGAGCCTCACGCACTGCGACGGTTATCGCGCCGCCGTCGTCGGCCACAAACTGCGGATCCGGTCGGTCGGGATCGACGCGGAGCCCCACGGACCGCTGCCCGACGGTGTGCTCGACCACGTCAGCCTCCCCGAGGAACGCGAGGTCCTCGCGCGTCGCGATCCCGGCCTGCACTGGGACCGACTGCTGTTCTGCGCCAAGGAGGCCACCTACAAGACGTGGTTCCCGCTGACCGGCCGGTGGCTCGGGTTCGAGGACGCGCACATCGAGTTCGAGCGCGCCGACGATTACTCGGGGTCGTTCCGCTCCCGGCTCCTCGTCGACGGGTCCGTCACCGACGGCGGCACGCCGCTCACCGAGTTCGAGGGCGCGTGGCGCGTCGAGAACGGCCTCATCGTCACCTCGATCACGCTGTGACGGCCGACGACAGGCGCTCCGACGCCGGAGCGGTGACCGCCGCCGGACTCGTCCTGGTGGACAAGCCGGGCGGGATGACGAGCCACGACGTGGTCGCCCGCTGCCGGAAGGCGTTCTCCACCCGCAAGGTCGGCCACGCCGGGACCCTGGACCCGATGGCCACCGGTGTCCTGGTCATCGGCATCGAACGCGCGACGAAACTGCTCGGGCTGCTGTCGCTGACGACGAAGTCGTACACGGCGACCATCCGGCTCGGCGCGGGCAGTGACACCGACGACGCCGACGGGACGGTCGGGGACCGGGTCGACGTCGATCACCTCGACATCGACGGGGTCCGCGCCGCCGCGGCCCGGTTCGAGGGGGAGATCGACCAGGTCCCGGCGAGCGTCAGCGCCATCAAGGTCGACGGCCGCCGTGCGCACGCCCTGGTGCGCGACGGGGTGGAGGTCACCCTCGCGTCGCGGCGGGTCACCGTCTCCCGGTTCGCGATCGTCGGCCACCGCTTCACCGACGGGTGGCTCGACGCGGACGTGGAGGTCGACTGCTCGTCGGGGACCTACATCCGTTCGCTGGCACGCGATCTCGGTGCCGCTCTCGGGGTCGGCGGGCACCTCACGGTGCTCCGCCGCACCGCCGTCGGGCCGTTCACGATCGACACCGCCACCCCGCTCGACGAACTCGAGACCGATCCGCGGATGTCGTTGCCCATCGATCAGGCGATCGCCGTCGCGTTCCCCCACCGCGTCATCGACGACGACCAGGCGGAGTCGATCAGTCAGGGCCGCTGGCTCGAACCCGTCGGCATGACGGGTGTGTACGCCGCGGTCACCGCCGACGGGCGGGTGATCGCACTCCTGCAGGAGAAGGGGCGGCGTGCGGCGTCGGTGATGGTGGTCCGGCCCGCCACGCTCCGCTAGGGCTCGCGGACGGGGTCGACCCAGATCGCGCGGGTGGCGGGGTCGCCGAGATCGATGGGGTCGCCGTTGTCCACGCACACCGAGACGGTGCCCGCGAACGGGCGCTGCTCGACGACGTCGATCCGTCGGTCCAGCGCGATGCCGATCGAGTCGAAGTACCGCAGCATGGCCGGGTCGGTGTCGGCGATGCGCGCGACGAGACCGCCGGAGCCCGGGCCGAAGTCGGCGAGTTGACGTGCCTGCGACGTGGGCAGATCACCGGTCCGGTCGGGGATCGGGTCGCCGTGCGGATCCCGGGTGGGGTGGCCCAGCTTGGCGTCGAGACGGTCGACGAGTTTCTCCGACATGGCGTGTTCGAGGATCTCCGCCTCGTCGTGCACCTCGTCCCAGCCGTAGCCGAGTTCGCGGACCAGGAACGTCTCGATCAGCCGGTGACGCCGCACCATGAGGATTGCGGCGGAGCGGCCCCGTTCGGTGAGGGTGACCGCGCCGTAGCGGGCGTGCGAGACGAGGCCCTGGTCGGCGAGTTTGCGCACCGCTTCCGACACCGTCGACGGGGAGACGGTCAGCTTCTCCGCGAGGAGCTTGGTCGTGACCTTGGCCTCCGACCACTCCTGCGCACTCCAGATCACCTTCAGGTAGTCCTGCGCGACCGTCGACAGGTCCGCCACGGGGACCACGGCGGGGTCCGCCGTGCCGTCGGTGCCGGGGCGGCCGTCGCTGGGAGACACCCCGCGAGCCTATTGCACCCGGATCGGTGCGCGTGTGACGCACGGGACGTCGGCGTACGGGAGGTGTTCCTCGCCCGCGGCCCTGCCCGTACGCTGGGGGCGTGCTGCGATGGCGAGGGTTGGAGGACATCCCTGCGGGATGGGGCCGTTGCGTCGTCACCATCGGCGTCTTCGACGGGGTGCACCGAGGTCATGCCCAACTGATCGCGACGGCGACGGCGGCCGCGAAGAAGCGCGGCGTCCCGGCCGTGCTGATGACCTTCGACCCGCATCCGGCCGAGGTGGTCCGGCCCGGGACGCATCCCCCGCAGCTGTCCACCCTCACGCGGCGCGCGGAACTGGCCGAGGAACTCGGCATCGACGTCTTCTGCGTGATGCCCTTCACGCCGGTGCTGGCTGCGCAGTCACCCAAGGACTTCGCCCACGAGGTGCTCGTCGAGGGCCTGCACGCGGCCGATGTCGTGGTCGGCGCGAACTTCACCTTCGGGAAGAAGGCGGCAGGCACGGTGGAGGTCCTCGCCGATCTCGGCCGCACGTTCGGCTTCGAGGTACAGGCGGTGTCGCTGCTCGGGGACGGGACCGGCGACTCGGGGTCGCAGCGTCCGGCGGTCACCTTCTCGTCGACCTACATCCGGTCCTGCGTCGCCGCCGGCGACGTCGAGGCCGCGGCGGAGGCGCTGGGCCGCCCGCACCGTGTCGAGGGTGTCGTGGTCCGTGGCGACGGCCGCGGGCGCGAGATGGGTTATCCGACAGCGAACGTCGCACCGCCGATGTACTCGGCCATCCCGTCCGACGGGGTCTACGCGGCGTGGTTCACGGTGCTCGGCCCGGGCCCGGTCGTGGGGCAGGTGGTCCCCGGCGAGAGCTACCAGGCGGCGGTGTCCGTCGGGTCGAACCCGACGTTCTCCGGTCGGACACGGACCGTGGAGGCCTTCGTCCTCGACACCCACGCCGACCTGTACGGACAGCACGTCGCCGTCGACTTCGTCGCCCGCATCCGGGGCATGGAGAAGTTCGACTCCATGCAGGAGCTCATCGACCAGATGGATCGCGACGTCGAGGTGGCCCGCGAGGCGCTCGCCCCCTGAGCACCCCGCTCGTACCTGCCGATTCACGGCGATTCGGACACGACCGATAAGGTTTGGCTATCCAAACCGACGGTCAGTCGGTCCGTCGGCGGTGGAGGAATGCCGGATGCGTCAACTTCTCGGGCGAGCGATGAGCCTCGCCCTGGTCACGGTGTGTGCGGCGTCCGTCGCCGCCTGCGGGGCATCGGAGTCGCTCGACGATCGGCCTGCCGGCCGGGGGGAGCCCTCGGGAACGTTCCCGCAGTCGCTCGACAACTGCGGCGAACGGCTCACCGTCCACGAGGCGCCGACGCGGGTCGTGTCCCTGGACCAGGGGTCGACGGAGATCCTGCTCTCGCTCGGTCTGGCCGACCGCATCGTCGGGACCGCGTCCTGGACGGATCCCGTCAAGGCCGATCTCGCCGACGAGAACGCCCGTGTACCGCGACTGGCCGACAATGCACCGAGCTTCGAGGCCGTGATGGCCACCGAGCCGACGTTGGTGACGGCATCCTTCGGTCGCCACCTGCGGGAGAAGGGGGGCGTGGCGTCGCGGGAGCGGTTCGCGACCAGCGGTGTCCCCACCTACCTGTCCCCGGCCGACTGCGACAACGGCCGCAGCGTCAACGGCGGCGCCAAGCGCACGACCCCGCAGACCATCGACTCCGTGTTCCGCGAGATCACCGAACTGGCAACCCTGTTCGACGTCCGCGCCCGCGGTGAGGCTCTCGTCGCGAGCCTGCGGGCACGCGTCGAGAAGGCGCGTTCGAGCGTTGCGTCGTCCGGTGCGTCGATCGGGTTCTGGTTCGCCGACACCCGCACGCCGTACTTCGCCGCCGGACTCGGCTCGGGCAATCTGCTCGCGCAGTCGGTGACGGCGCGCAACGTGTTCGCCGACGTCCGAGACGACTGGCCGGCCACCACCTGGGAGAGCGTCGTGGACCGCGATCCCACGGTCATAGTTCTCGGTGACCTGACCCGGGATCGGTTCCCCGGCGACCGTCTCGACGACAAGAAGCGGTTCCTCGCCACCGACCCCGTCACCCGGACGATGCCCGCGGTGCGGGAGCAGCGGTATGTCGCGCTGCACGGCGCCGAGATGAACGCCTCGATCCAACTCGTCGACGGCATCGAGAAGCTGGCCGCGGGTCTGGCCCGCCTGCCCCAGAGGTGAACGCACCCGTGGTGGATCCCGCTCTCGTGGCACGGAGCAGCAGCGTGCGGTCGGCGACGCCCATGGTCATCACCGGTGTCCTGGTCGTCGTCGGTCTCGTCGCGTGTGTGCTGTCGGTGATGGTGGCAATCACCCTCGGAGCGGCGGACATCTCGCTGGTCAACGTGCGGGACATCGTCGGGAACCACCTCGGCGTCACCGACATCCCCGTGCGGCGGTCCGAGGACGCCATCGTCTGGCAGGACCGTCTGCCGCGGTCCCTCGTGGCGGCGGCGGCGGGCGCGGGTCTCGCGATCTGCGGTGTCGTGTTGCAGTCGCTCCTGCGCAACCCGCTCGCGGACCCGTTCCTGCTCGGCATCTCATCGGGAGCGTCCACCGGGGCGGTGGTGCTGGGGATCCTCGGGCTCGGCGCCGGTGCGGTGGGACTGTCGGGCGGTGCGTTCATCGGCGCGCTGGTCGCATTCGCGTTGGTCGTGTTCCTGGCCCGGGTGTCCGGAGGCACCACCGACCGTCTGGTACTCGCGGGGATCGCTGTGACGCAACTGTTCTCGGCCCTGACCTCGCTGGTCATCTTCGCCTTCGCCGACGCCGACGAGACCCGCGGCGTGATGTTCTGGCTCCTCGGTTCGCTCGACGGTGTGCGGTGGGGGGATGTGCAGGTGGCCGCCGCCGCGGCAGTCCTCGGCGTCGCCGTGTGTTGGGCACTGGCGCATGTGCTCGACGCCTTCGCCTTCGGCGACGACGTCGCCTCCTCCCTCGGCGTGCCCGTGACCGCGGTCCGGTCGGCGCTGCTGGTGGTGACCGCCCTCGTCACCGCTGCGCTCGTCAGCGTCACCGGTGCGATCGGCTTCGTCGGGCTGGTCCTCCCGCACGCCGCGAGATTCCTGGTCGGCCCCGGCCACGCACGTCTGATCCCGGTCTGCTCGGTCGTCGGTGCGGTGTTCATGGTCTGGGTCGACACGGTGTCGCGGGTCGCGTTCTCACCCACCCCGCTGCCCGTGGGTGTGGCGACCGCGCTCATCGGCGTGCCGGCCTTCGTCGCGCTGATGTCCCGGCGGGGTGCGCGGCCATGACCCTGCGCGCGCTCGACGTCTCGTGGGACCGCGGTGGGGCGATGGTCCTCGACGGTGTCTCCGTCGAACCCGAGACAGGGGAGACGGTCGGGCTGCTGGGGCCCAACGGTTCCGGGAAGTCGTCGCTGCTGCGACTGCTGGCCGGCTTCGACCGCCCCAGCGCCGGCGCCGTCCGCCTCGGTGACACCGACCTGCGCGGGGTCCGGCGGCGAGAGATCGCCCGGTCACTGGCCGTCGTCGCCCAGGAGTCGGGCACCGACGTGGCCATCCGCGTGCGCGACGTCGTCGCGCTCGGTCGCCTCCCGCACCGAGGACCTCTCGGTCCCGACCACGCGTCCGACCGCGCCGCCGTGGACCGAGCGTTGACCCACGCCGGCCTCGTCGACAAGGCGGACCGGCTCTGGCACCAGCTGTCGGGCGGTGAGCGTCAGAGGGTGCAGATCGCGCGGGCGCTCGCGCAGGAACCCACCCACCTCCTGCTGGACGAGCCGACGAACCATCTCGACATCCGCCACCAGCTGGACCTGCTGGACCTGGTGGCACGGCTACCGGTGACGGCAGTGGTCGCCCTGCACGACCTGAACCTCGCCGCGATGTTCTGCGACCACATCGTGGTGCTCAGGGCGGGTCGCGTCGTCGCAGCCGGGCGCCCGGCGGAGGTGTTGACGTCCGACCTCATCGCGGACGTCTACGAGGTGACCGCGGACGTCGTCGTCGAGGCCGACGGCACGGTGACGGTCCGGTACGGGCGGACGCGCCTGTCGACGGGGAGATGACCGCCCCCACACCGGCGGCCGTCGTGCGCGGCGTCGTGCGCTCGTCGTCCACCGTGCGCCTGCTCGTCCTCACGCAGCTGGTCTTCAACACCGGCTTCTTCATGGTCCTGCCGTATCTGGCGGTGCATCTCACCGACGGGGTGGGGCAGGGCGCCGCTGTCGTCGGGGCGGTGCTGGGTCTGCGGACGCTCATGCAGCAGGGACTGTTCGTGGTCGGGGGCGCTGTCGCCGACCGGTTCGGCGCGCGCCCGGTCGTGGTCACCGGATGTCTCTGCCGGGCAGCGGGATTCATCGCCCTCGGGTGGGCGGGTTCACTCCCCGCGATCGTCGTGAGCGTGTGTCTCACCGGGTTCGCGGGGGCTCTGTTCTCGCCCGCGGTCGACGCGGAACTCGCGCATGCCACCACCGACGGTGCGAGCGCCGGGACCGCACACGCCGCCCGGCTGGAGGGGTTCGCCCTCATGAACCTCGGCGGCCAGGTGGGTGCGGCGGCAGGCCCGGTGATCGGGGCGGCGCTGCTCACGGTGGACTTCCGGGTCGTGTGCGTCACGTCGGCCGCGGTGTTCGTCGTGATGTCGGTGGTCCACCTGCGGATGTTCCCCACGGGAGGGCGACAGTCAGGGATCGACCGCACCTCGGGGGAGGTGCGACGGATCCTGCGTGACCGGACGTTCGTCGCGTTCGCGCTGGTCGTCAGCGTGCAGGTGGTGATCTACAACCAGCTGTACTTCCTGCTCCCCGACGCCGTCGAGGGCGCCTGGGGTTCGCAGACCCCGATGGGTGTCCTGTTCGCGATCGCGGCGATCACCGTCGTCGTGGCGCAGCTGCGGGTGTCCGCGCAGGTCGTGGACCGGGCGCCGGGCCATGTCCTCGCCGCCGGTCTCGGTGTCGTCGCTGTCGGCCCCCTGGTCGCGGCGCTGGTCCCGGTGTCCGGACTGACGGGTCCACCCGCCGTCGTCGTCCTGGCCGTCTTCGTGTTCTCCGCGGTCGGCGGACAGATGATCGTGGGTCCGGCGCTGCGCGCCGTGATCCCGGCGCTGGCCCGGGGCCGCCACCTGGGCACGCACTACGGACTGTGCGCCTCGGTGGGCGGGATCCTGGTCCTGCCGTGCTCCGCCGCGGTCGGGGCACTCGTCGACCACCTGCCGGCGGAGGGCATCGGCGCGGCGGTGCCCTGGTGGTCGCTCGCGGCCTGGGCGGCGATCGCGGCGGTGATCTGTCGCCGGTGGTCCGTGCCGGCGCTGCGTGGGCGGTGAGCGGCTCCGCGATTTGGGGACCGTCCCGACCCGTGGGTACCCTGGCCAGTCGGTGTTGCTGCAGTCCGCGGTGGCGCACCACCCCCGGACCGCCCTGGTGGGCGAGGGGATCTCATGAACGCGGTACCGATGTAGAGGAACACATGGCTCTCACGACCGAGCAGAAGAAGTCGATCCTGTCCGAGTACGGCCTCCACGAGACCGACACGGGTTCGCCCGAGGCGCAGATCGCGATGCTCACCAAGCGCATCAGCGACCTGACCGAGCATCTCAAGCAGCACAAGCACGACCACCACAGCCGTCGCGGGCTCCTGCTCCTCGTCGGTCGTCGCCGTCGTCTGCTCAAGTACATCGCGGCCGTCGACGTCCAGCGCTACCGCGCGCTGATCGAGCGCCTCGGTCTGCGTCGCTGACACGACACCCGCCTCCACCTGAGGCGGGGCGTCTTGCACGGACTCTCGGGTCCCCGGTGGTAGTCTCGCCGGGGACCCGATCTCGTGAGGGGTCGCCTCGCGGTACACGCTCGGGCGATCGGTCTTCGGTAGTGGCTGCCGGAACTCCTGTTCCGACCGCTTCGATCGACGGCCGTCGCCACGTGAAACACCCCGCCGCCGTCTGCGTGCTCCGGCACCACGCGGCCGCAGGACGCGTCGTCCCGACGCCGTCCGGCACTGCCGGGGTTCCCGCACCGCCGTCTCCTCGCACCCATCGGACCCACGCCGGTCGCCGTCACGGCACCGACGTCACCGACGCGCGCCCGCCGTCTGCGCGGGCGCCGCTCGATCGAGAGGATCTCTCCCACCCATGACAGATGTCACCACCGCCCCGGCCGACGAACTCGAGTACGACGACGAGATCACCGAGGCGACCGCCGTCATCGACAACGGCGCCTTCGGCACCCGCACGATCCGCTTCGAGACGGGCCGCCTCGCGCAGCAGGCCGCCGGCGCCGTCGTCGCCTACCTCGACGACGAGAACATGCTGCTCTCGGCCACCAGTGCCGGGAAGCACCCCAAGGACAACTTCGACTTCTTCCCCCTGACGATCGACGTCGAGGAGCGGATGTATGCCGCCGGGCGCATCCCCGGGTCGTTCTTCCGCCGCGAGGGCCGCCCCTCGACCGACGCGATCCTCACCTGCCGCCTCATCGACCGGCCGCTGCGCCCGTCCTTCGTCGACGGCCTGCGCAACGAGATCCAGGTCGTCATCACCGTCCTGTCGCTGAACCCGAACGACCTCTACGACGTCGTCGCGATCAACGCCGCGTCGGCGTCCACCCAGCTCGCTGGTCTGCCGTTCTCCGGCCCCGTCGGCGGCGTGCGCGTCGCGCTCATCCCGACCGAGACCAACCGGGCCGGCCAGTGGGTCGCGTTCCCGACCGTCGAGCAGCTCGAGGGCGCCGTCTTCGACATGGTCGTCGCCGGTCGCATCGTCGGCGAGGGTGACACCGCCGACGTCGCGATCATGATGGTCGAGGCCGAGGCGACCGACAACGTCATCGAGCTCATCGAGGGCGGGGCACAGGCCCCCACCGAGGCCATCGTCGCCGAGGGCCTCGAGGCCGCGAAGCCGTTCATCCGCTCGCTGTGCGAGGCGCAGAAGCAGCTCGCCGCGCAGGCCGCCAAGGCCACCGGCGAGTTCCCGCTGTTCCCCGCGTACCAGTCCGACGTCTACGACGCCGTCGAGTCGGCCGGCAAGGACCGCCTCTCGGAGATCCTGACCATCGCGGGCAAGACCGAGCGCGACGACAAGACCGACGAGCTCAAGGGCGACATCCTCGCCTCACTCGGCGAGCAGTTCGCCGGGCGCGAGAAGGAGATCGGCGCGGCCTACCGCTCGCTGACCAAGAAGCTCGTGCGTCAGCGCATCCTCACCGACCACTTCCGCATCGACGGCCGTGGCATCACCGACATCCGGTCGCTCTCGGCCGAGGTCGCTTTGATCCCGCGCGCGCACGGCAGCGCACTGTTCGAGCGTGGCGAGACCCAGATCATGGGCGTCACCACCCTCGACATGGTCAAGATGGCCCAGCAGATCGACTCGCTCGGGCCCGAGACCTCCAAGCGCTACATGCACCACTACAACTTCCCGCCGTACTCGACCGGTGAGACCGGTCGCGTCGGGTCGCCGAAGCGTCGCGAGATCGGCCACGGGGCGCTCGCCGAGCGTGCGCTCATGCCGGTGCTGCCCAGCGTCGACGAGTTCCCGTACGCCATCCGCCAGGTCTCCGAGGCGCTGTCCTCGAACGGCTCGACCTCGATGGGTTCGGTCTGTGCGTCGACCATGTCGCTGCTCAACGCCGGTGTGCCCCTGAAGGCCCCGGTCGCGGGTATCGCCATGGGTCTCGTCTCCGACGAGGTGGACTTGGGCAACGGAAAATCGGAGACGCGCTACGTCGCCCTCACCGACATCCTCGGTGCCGAGGACGCGTTCGGTGACATGGACTTCAAGGTCGCCGGCACGAAGGACTTCGTGACGGCCCTGCAGCTCGACACCAAGCTCGACGGCATCCCGTCGGCCGTGTTGGCCGGCGCGCTCAGCCAGGCCAAGGACGCACGGACCACCATCCTCGAGGTGATGGCCGAGGCGATCGACGAGCCCGACGAGATGAGCCCGTTCGCTCCTCGCGTCACCACCGTGAAGGTCCCGGTCGACAAGATCGGCGAGCTGATCGGGCCCAAGGGCAAGAACATCAACGCGATCACCGAGGAGACCGGCGCCAACATCTCCATCGAGGACGACGGCACCGTGTTCGTCGGCGCGACGGATGGTCTCAAGGCGCAGGCGGCCATCGATCGCATCAACGCGATCGCCAACCCGCAGCTGCCCAAGGTGGGGGAGCGGTTCCTCGGAACCGTCGTCAAGACAACGGCTTTCGGCGCCTTCGTGTCGCTGCTGCCGGGTCGTGACGGCCTCGTCCACATCTCGAAGCTGGGCCAGGGCAAGCGCGTGAACAAGGTCGAGGACGTTGTGAACGTCGGCAGCAAGCTCCGCGTGGAGATCGCCGACATCGACGACCGCGGCAAGATCAGCCTCGTCCCCGTCGCCGACACCCCCGTAGAGGGCGCGGACGCGCCCGCGGACGCCGGCTGACACTGACCGGCACACGTACCCCGCAGCCCACCGGCGGCGCTGTCTCGCGCAGCGTCCTCCCCGGTGGGCTGCGGGTCGTCACGGAGCGGGTACCCGGCGTCCGGTCGGTCTCGGTCGGGGTCTGGGTCGGCGTCGGATCGCGGGACGAGACACCGGGTCTCGCCGGAGCCGCGCACTTCCTCGAACACCTGCTGTTCAAGAAGACCCCCACGAGGACCGCCGCGTCGATAGCGCGGGACCTCGACGCCGTCGGGGGAGAACTCAACGCCTTCACCGGCAAGGAACACACCTGCTTCTACGCGCACGTCCTCGACGAGCACGCGGCGCTGGCCGTGGACACCCTCGCCGACGTCGTCATCCGCGGTGAGTGCGCGGCGGCCGACGTCGAGGTCGAGCGCGAGGTGGTCCTCGAGGAGATGGCGATGCGCGAGGACGATCACGAAGACCTCCTCGCCGACGCGTTCATGACCGCGGTGTTCGGCGACCAGCCGATCGGGCGGCCCGTGATCGGCTCCGCCGAGGTGGTCGGGTCGCTCTCGGCGAGCCGCATCCGTGGGTTCCACCGTCGCCGGTACACCCCGGAACGCATGGTCGTGGCGGTGGCCGGGAACATCACGCACGCAGAGGTTCTCGCCCATGTCCGCCGATCGTTCGGGCCGCACCTGCACCCCGGGACGGTCGTCGCCCCACCGCGGCGCCGTTCGCGCCCGGCCCGGGCGTCCGGATCAGCCCAGGTGCTCGACCGCGACAGCGAGCAGGCGCACCTGATGATCGGCATGCCGACCGGTGGTGTCGACGATCCCGCTCTGCCCGCGCTGTCGGTGCTGAACGCCGCCGTGGGCGGTGGCCTCAGTTCCCGTCTCTTTCAACAGATCCGGGAGGAGCGGGGGCTCGCCTACTCCGTGTACTCCTCGCTCGACACCTTCACCGACGTGGGCACCTTCTCGGTGTACGCGGGCTGCAACCCCGAGCGTGTCGGGGAGGTCGCGGCGGTCGTCACCGACATCCTCGCCGACGTCGCCGAGAACGGCATCGACCGTGAGGAGATCGACCGGGCCAAGGGATCCCTGCGCGGATCGATGCTCCTGGGGCTCGAGGACACCGGGTCGCGGATGCATCGCGCGGGCGTCGGCGAGATCGACCAGGGCCGTTCGCGTCCGGTGACGACGTCGCTGCGACGCATCGACGGGGTCCGCCCCGCCCACGTGTCCCGGATCGCCCGCGAGGTCCTCTCGGCCCGACCGTCGGTCGCGGTGGTCGGTCCATACCGGCGCACCCGCGACCTGCCCCCGTCGATCCGCGCGCTCACGGGCTGAAACCCGTCAGACCCTGCTCAATCGCCGACCGAGCTCCGTTCTCGCGAAGTCGACATAGTCGCGGCTGGAGAAGACTTCCGTGGTCGCATCGCCGATGCGACCACGCCGATGCGACGTCGACGCAGACGCGAAAGCGGCACCGACAGCGGGGAAGTGGGTGCTGTTGTCGGCACCGACATCCATCGCCTCGACCCACACCCGTTCCCCGTCCACGAGGTGAGGAAAGCGGCGCACCCAGTGCCGGCGAACACCTGGGCCGAGGAGCGACTCGACGTGATGGAGCATCGAGCTGCGGTTGTGTCCGACCCCGACGAGAACGATGGTGGCGTCCAGATCGATGAGGCGCGAGAAGGGCGAGTCCCGCCCGAGAGCGAAGGACAACGGCTGTGCGCCGCAGATGAACCCCGCGTGACGTCCGATCGCGGCGACGGAGGCCTGCGGGTGGGTGCTCCGACGGCGATCGTCGTCGGCGAGCACCGCGGTCGGGATCGCGCCGGTCTCGGTCGGTGTCGAGGACGCGGAGAACAGAGGTACCGCATCTCGCGCGGCGGTGACCGATGGGTCGACGGCTCCGAGCTCCGCCGACCTGCACGGGTCGGTGACGGTGGCGCTGAACGCCGGCGTCACCAGTGTTCCTTCGTCACCGAGGACCCGTCGAAACGCGGCCACAACAGCCTGGGCGCCGCCGTCGACACGTCCGATGCTCGACAGCGAGGAGTGGAGGAGGACGGTGTCGCCGCCGGTGACCCCGATCCGCGTCAGGTCCTCGCTCAGCGTCTCGGTCGTGGCCCCCACGAGCTCAAGTTAGCACCCCTAACGACAGGCGAGAATCCGTCAGCCGGCGGTGCGGGTCTTGTGCTCCGCCTCTGCCTCGGCCCACGCGGAACCGATACGACCGCCCGTGTGCTCGGCGACGTTGCCCCGGATGAAGTACCAGCCGGCGGTCAGGGCCGCGGCGAGCGCCGGGATGCCGACGACGACGACCCAGAAGTCGACCTGTCCGCCCTCGTGGTCGAGGTAGCCCGAGATGGCGAGTCCGATGATGACGGCGGCGAGGAAGATCAGTCCGGCGATGCTGGCCCACGGGTACAGCGGCGCCTGGAACTTGCCCCGCGGGATGATGCCCTTGTTGACCAGCGACCGGAGTTTGAGCTGGCAGGCGAAGATCGTCCCCCAGGTGAACACGATGCCGAGCGACGCAGCCTCCAGGGCGATGTCGAAGGCGCGGCCGGGGACGAGGACGTTGAGCACCACGCCGAGGACGTAGACGATGGTGGTCATGGCGATACCGGCCCAGGGGACACCGCCGTCGCTCATCTTCGTGGTGAAGCCCGGGGCCTGCTTGCTCATCCCGAGGCTGCGCAGCACCCGGCCGGTCGAATACAGCCCCGAGTTCAGGCTCGACATGGCGGCCACGATGAGGACCACCTGGATGACATCGCCCATCCACCCGAATCCGAGCTTCTGGAACACCGTCACGAACGGGCTTGTGCCCGAGGTGTACGAGGTCGTGGGGAGCATCGCGCAGAGCAGCAGGATCGACCCGATGTAGAAGACGGCGATGCGGAAGATGACGGCGTTGACCGCGCGCGGGACCTCGGTGTCCGCGTCCTCCATCTCGCCGGCGGCGACACCGACCATCTCGATGGCCGCGTAGGCGAAGACGACACCGGACATCACGAGGATCGGGCCGTACCAGTTGTAGGCGCCGCCCGTGGGCCAGAAGCCGCCCGGGTTGTCCCACAGGTTCGAGAACCCGGCCTGGTGGTCACCGACGTGGACGGCACCGAGCACCACGACGAGTCCGACGATCAGGAAGAGCACGATCGCGCCGACCTTGAGGATCGACGCCCAGAACTCGAACTCGCCGAACGCCTTCGCGCTGAGGAGGTTGACGGCCAGCACGACGACGAGGGCGATGAGCGCCGACGCCCAGTTCGGCATGGACGTGAACTTGTTGTGGACGTACACGCCGACGGCGGACAGCTCGGCCACACCGGTGAGCGCCCAGTTGAGCCAGTACATCCAGCCCGTGACGTAGGCGGCCTTCTCGCCGAAGAACTCACGCATGTACGACACGAAGGCACCGCTGGTGGAGCGGTGCAGCACGAGTTCGCCGAGGGCGCGCATCAGGAAGTAGGCGACGAGACCGGCGACGGCGTAGCTCACCAGGAGGGCGGGTCCGTTGCTGTTCAGTCTCGACGCGGACCCGAGGAACAGTCCGGTACCGATCGCACCGCCGATCGCGATCATCTGGACCTGACGGCGTCCGAGCGACTGTTTGTAACCGACCTTCTCGGCGTCGAGATGTGCCGTGGCCGAAGCGGTGTCGGAAGTCATGGGGTGTGAGTATGCGCACACGATGTGTCATCGGTGTTTCCGGGGCGCGCGAACGATGTTGCCCCGGCGGACAAACCGTACGATTCGGACACGCGACCTGCACGCGAGCACACCCGGCATGTGTCACGATTCTGCGATGACCGACGTCGCGGGCTTCCTCGGGCGACACCCGCCGTTCGACGCACTCGACACGCGCCAGCGCGAGCGTCTCGCCGCTGCGGTCCGGGAGCGACACCACGTCGCGGGCGAGGTGATCGTCGACGGGTTCGCGCAACACGTGGTCGAGCTGACGGTGGTGGTGTCCGGCGAGGTCGGGCTCTGGAACCGACCCGTCGACGCGCCGCACGGGATGCCCGAGACCGACCCCGACGAGATCCTCGGCGTCGGTGGCGTGTTCGGCTACCTGTCGCTGCTGACGCGGGCCGCCTCCGGTCCGCGCGCCGTGGCGCTGACGAACGCCACGGTCCTCGCGCTGCCCAGCGAATCGGTGCAGGCGGTGTTCTCCACGATGGCCGGCGCACAGTTCCTCGCCGGACAGCTGCAGTTCCCGCGGCGGGTTGTGACCGCCCCGACGCGCGGCACCGTCGACGAGTTGATCCGGACCACCCCGGCGGTCGGGACACCGGGGATGACCGTCGCCGAGGCGGCACGCGTCATGACCGACCGCGGACGGGACCACCTGGTGGTCCCCGGGCCCGACGGTGCGCTGGGCATCCTCACCGACGTCGACATCCGGGCCCGACTGGTGGCCCAGGGCCTGCCGCCGAGCACCCCGGTCGCGCAGATCATGACGCAGCGGGCTCGCACGGTCCTCAGCGGGACGCCCGCGACGGAGGGCCTCCTTCTCATCCTCGAACACGACCTCACCGGACTGCCTGTCGTGGACTCCGCCGGGCGGCTGCTCGGGGTCGTCGGTCCCGGCGACTTCGTCTCCGCTCCCGGCGGCGCGACCGTCGGACTCCGCGCCCAGATCCGACGCGCCGCCTCGGTGCCCGAACTCGCCGAACACGCGCGGCGGATGCCGTGGGTGCTCGGCGAACTCGTCCGACGCGGGCAGCCCTCGCACGAGATCACCACAGTGCTCTCGCTCGTACACGACGCGATGGTGCGACGAGCACTCGAACTCGCCCTCGACGACGCCCCTGAGCTCGACGGGGACCGGTTGACGTGGCTCTCCCTCGGGTCCAACGCGCGCCGCGAGGCCGTGCTGAGCTCAGACGTGGACAGCGCCGTCGCGTTCGACGACAGCCTGACCGATCCGGCCGAGAACGCCGCCTACCGAGCGGTGTTCGCCCGGGTCGACGACATCCTGCGCGACTGCGGACTCGAGATCGACCCGAACGGTGCGATCGCCTCGTCGGCGCTGTTCGCGAGGACCCACGCGCAGTGGCGGGCGGCGGCCGGGGAGTGGTTGCGCGCGCCGCTGGAGAACAAGGGCATGATCATGACCTCACTCATGCTCGACGAGCGTCCCATCTGGGGCGACCGTGGGCTGTCGGAGGTGACCCAGGTGTTCTCCGACCTGCGATCACACCCGTCGACGCTGCGTCTGCTGTTGGCGGAATCGTTGTCGCACCGGGCCCGGATCCGTTCCGCCCGCGATGTTCTCGTCGGTCGCGGCGGCACCTTCGACATCAAGACCCATGCCCTGACGCCGCTGATCAACATCGCCCGGTGGGCGGCGCTGTCGGTCGAGTCGACCGAACTCGACACACGATCGCGCCTCCGCGCGGCGGCCGGGACCCCGATGCTGACCGAGGACAACGCGTCCACGCTCGTCGAGGTGTTCGACGTGTTGCAGAAGGTGCGGTTGTCCTACCAGGTGGCACAACTCGACCGCGCGGAGCGCGTCGGGGACGTGATCACGATGCGACGACTCTCACCGCTCGACCGCGGGCTCGTCGGGCAGGCCGTCCGCGAGATCTCCTCGGTCCAGCGGCGCATGGCGACCGTCAGTCACTACACGCCGCTGGTCCCGGAGGACTGAATCACTTGCAGCGGAGGTCAGATCGGGGAGGGGGACACCGGCAGTCCGAGTGCGTCGGCGACCGACGGGGCGAGCAGGGCGCCGGCGTGGGTGCTGAGTCCGGCCGCCAGTCCCCGGTCGGCACGGCACGCGGCCTCCCACCCCTTCTCGGCGAGCGCGACGACGTGGGGCAGCGTCGCGCCGGTGAGCGCCATCGTGGAGGTGCGGGCCACCGACCCGGGCATGTTCGCCACGCAGTAGAAGACGGAATCGTGCACGGTGAACACCGGATCGTCGTGCGTGGTGGGACGCGAGTCCTCGAAGCAGCCGCCCTGGTCGATGGCGATGTCGACGAGGACCGACCCCGGCTTCATCCGCGCCACCAGCGCGTTGGAGACGACCACGGGCGCCTTCGCGCCCGGGACCAGCACGGCGCCGATGACGAGATCCGCTGTGACGACGGCCTCCTCGAGCGCGAGTGCGGTGCTGTAGCGCGTGTGGACGCGCCCGCCGAACCGGGCATCGATGGCGCGCAACTTGGTGATGTCGAGATCGAAGACGGTCACCCGGGCGCCCATGCCCAGGGCGATGGTCGCGGCGTTGACGCCGCTGACACCGCCACCGATGACGACGACATCGGCGGGCTCGGTGCCGGGCACGCCGCCCATCAGGACGCCACGCCCACCCGCGGACCGCATGAGGTGGTAGGCGCCGACCTGGGGCGCGAGCCGCCCGGCGACCTCGCTCATCGGCGCCAGCAGCGGGAGCGAACCATCCGGGGCGGTGACGGTCTCGTAGGCGATGGAGGTGATCCCCGAGGCCAGCAGAGCGTCCGTGCACGGACGGCTCGCGGCGAGGTGCAGATAGGTGAACAGGGTCTGGCCGGACCGCATCCGGCCGTACTCCTCGGCGATGGGCTCCTTGACCTTCAGGACCAGGTCGGACTGGTCCCACACCGCGTCGGGACCCGAGATGACCTGTGCCCCGGCCTGTTTGAAGTCGGTGTCGTGGAAGGCCGAGCCCTCGCCGGCCCCGGACTCGACGACCACGTCGTGGCCGCGGCGGGTCAGCTCCGTGACGCCTGCGGGGGTGATCGCCACCCGGTATTCGTTGTTCTTCACCTCACGAGGGATGCCCACGCGCATGATCCGCCTCCTCCAGTCGATCCTCGGGCCGCGTCTGATGCGGCTTTGCTCGTGAAGAAATCGTGAAGGGTGTTCGGCACAGGGGCAACATCGCTGAACACAATTCTGTAGACGACCGCTCATGCGAAGTTCGTCCGATAGAATCGGCTCCCATGACCACCATGCCGAAGGATCTTCGGCCCTCGGAGCTCGTCGAGCTCGACGACGTCGACCGGGCACTGGTCCGGTTGCTGCGGGCAGACGGCCGCATGGCCAACCGGGAGCTCGCGGATCGCGTGGGGATCGCCCCGTCCACGTGCCATGGGCGCGTGCGCCGACTGGTCGAGATCGGCGTCATCCGCGGGTTCTTCGCCGACATCGACCCCGCCGCGGTCGGGCAGACGCTCCGCGCGATGGTGGCCGTCAGCCTGCAGTCCGATGCCCGCGGTCAGATCCGGCACTTCGTCGGCCAGATCCGCCACCGCGAGGAGATCATCGACGTGTTCTTCCTCGCCGGTACCGACGACTACCTGCTGCACGTGGCCGTACCGGACACCCAGGCGCTCCGGGAGTTCGTCGAGACACTCAACTCCCGGCCGGAGGTCGCCGGCACGACGACGTCGCTGGTGTTCGAGCACGTTCGTGCAGCGGCTCCCGTGTTCTGAGCCGTACACCTCTCCCGGGTCCGGGCCCGTCCGGTTCAGGCGTGGACGGCGGCGACGGCGGACATCCGCCTGTCCATCGACTTGCGCAGACGGGTGAAGCTGCGGGGTGAGTCCACACCGACCACGGCGTCGGGCGCGTCGGGATCGCCCACCACGGCGAGAAAGGCATCGTCGTCGAGCGAGCCCTCCAGCACCGTCGGCTCGGCGTCGGGCGGAATGGTCCCGCAGATCTGGACGCGGTGACCGTGCTGCTCGCTCCACACATACGGCGCGCGCGGGGATGGTGGGGCCAGTCCGGCGATGCCGTGGGCGACGGTGCGGGCGGATTCGATCGCCGCCGACCAGTGCTGGTGGCGCGTCGAGACGCCGGAGGCGGCGTCGACGACCCGCGCGCAGTCACCGGCGGCCCACACCCCGGGCATCGATGTCGCACCACGCTGATCGGTCAGGAACCCGTCGTCGACGGCCACCGCCGATCCCGCCGCCCAGGACGTGTTCGGCACAGCGCCCACACCCACGACCACGACGTCGGCGCGCAGTGACGTCCCGTCGGCCAACCGCACCCCCCGCACCACGCCGCCCTCGGACTCGAACCCGGCGATCCCTGTGCCGGTGCGCACGTCGACCCCAGCGCGTCGTTGCAGGTCGACAGCCCAGGACGCGAGGCGGCGTCCGAGCACCCTGGCGCCGGGGTCGGGTGCGCGCTCGACGACGGTGACGTGTCTGCCCTGACCGGTGACGGTCGAGGCGATCTCGGCCCCGATGAACCCGGCGCCGACGACGACGACGTCCTCAGCGGACGTCAGTTCCGCGGCGAGCCGTCGCGCGTCGTCGATGGTGCGGACCGCGTGGACGCCGACGAGGTCATCCCCGGGCAGTCGCATCGCCCGCGCGCCGGTGGTCAGCACCACCGCCCGTGCGGGGACGTGTCCGTGGTCGGTGTGGATCGACACGTCGTCGCCGGTGCGTGACAGCCCGGTGGCGGACACGCCCAGGCGCCAGTCGAACGCGTCGTGCTCGCCGTCGGCGAGCAGGGTCGCCCACCCGGGGTCCGGAGCCGTCGGAGCCGCCTCGTACGTGGAGCTCAGCAGTTCCTTCGACAGAGGCGGGCGGTCGTAGGGATGCCACGGTTCGGCCCCCACGAACACGACGGGCTCGTCGACGCCGAGTGACCGGAGGGTGCGCGCGACGGTGAGCCCGGCCAGCGACGCCCCGACGATCCCGATCACGCCGCGTCGGTCTCGGCGTCGTCCATCCACACCTCGACGATGCCGTCGACGACCCGCACCGGATGGGTGGCGATGGGCCGGGTGGCGGGTGGCCCCATCGCCGCGCCGGTACGCAGGTCGAAGCACGCCTCGTGCAGCGGGCACTCGATCGCGCAGTCCTCCACCCACCCCGCCGACAGGGACGTGTCCTGGTGGGAGCACGTGTCGTCGACGGCGAAGATGCCGTCCGCGGTGGCCACGACGGTGATCGGCGGCCGTCCCGTCAGCTCGACGCGCAGAGGTGTGTCGATGGCCAGTGCGTCGGCAGCCGCGACGGGCAGATACCCGGCGCAGTCCCCGTGAGGGGCACTGTGGGGTCCGCGCGATGTCGTGATGTCGCTCAGCGTCATGGGGAGCTCCTGTCTTGTTGCGTTGCACGCAACGCTGCGCGTATTGCGCAACACTGTCGCAGCGGCGAGGCATCGCGTCAAGTGCGCGGCTCGGCGCGGCTCGCGAACTACAGTGACGGGAACATGACGAAACGCGACGTACCGGCCGCATCGGTCCAGTCGGTCGACCGGGCCCTCGAGGTGCTCGAGATCCTGGGCCGTGACGGTGAGGGGGGTGTCTCGGACATCGCCGATGCCCTCGGCGTCCACAAATCGACCGTGTCGCGCCTCGTGTCGGTGCTCGAGTCGCGCGGTTTCGTCGAGCAGATCAGCGACCGGGGCAAGTACCGCCTCGGGTTCACCGTGGTGCGGTTGGCCGGCGCGACCATGTCGCGTCGCGACCTCGGCCGCGAGAGTCGCGACATCTGCGAACCGCTCGCCTACGAGGTGGGGGAGACCGTCAACCTCGCGGTCCTCGACGCCGATCGGGCGGTCAACGTCACCGAGGCGAACGGTGGCGCGGGTATCGCGCTACGCACGTTCGTCGGCCAGAGCTGCCCTGCGCACGCCACCTCGAGCGGCAAGGTGCTCCTCGCGGGACTCGCCGAGGCCCGTCTCGCCCCGTACCTCGGCGCGCTCGAACGCTTCACGCCCGCGACCATCGTCACGGAACCGGCGCTGCGTGAGGAGTTGGCGACGGTGCGCGGTCAGGGGTGGGCGGCCGCGCGGGACGAGCTCGAGGACGGGCTCACCGCGGTCGCGGCGCCGGTGCGCGACCACACCGGTGATGTCGTGGCGGCGCTGAGCATCTCGGGACCCACCTTCCGCATGGGGGCGGATCGGATCCCCGCGTTGTCCGCGGCGGCGATCAGCGCGGCCGATGCCGTGAGCGGGCGTCTGGGATACACCGCCTGATCCGCGCGTCGGATTGACGGCCGGGCCGACGGGCCCCATCCTGTTGCGTGTTGAGCAACCGGTTGCGCAGTGAGCAACCACCACGGGCAGGGGTGACGCATGAGGGTCGATGCGCGGCACGGACCGCGGGTCGTGGTGATCGGCGCCGGGATCGTCGGTACCTCGCTCGCCGACGAACTCGTCCTGCGTGGCTGGGGTGACGTCACGGTCATCGACCGCGGACCGCTCCCCGCCGCGGGCGGATCCAGCAGTCACGCACCCGGGCTGGTGTTCGCGACCAACGTCTCGCGCACGCTCTCCGATCTCGCCGCGGCGACGGTGGAGAAGTTCCGCGGTCTGACCAGCGAGGCAGACCTGTGCTTCAACGCGGTCGGCGGCCTCGAGATCGCGACCACGCCTGCACGTCTCGACGAACTGCATCGCAAGGCCGGCTGGGCGGCGGCCTGGGGGAGGCGGGCCCGCGTCGTCGACGCCGACGAGTGCGCTCGTCTGCACCCGCTCCTCGACCGCGACGTCGTGCTGGGCGGTCTGCACACCCCCGACGACGGTCTCGCCGACGCACTGACCTGTATCGCGGTGCAGCGTCGGCGCGCGGAGGCCGGTGGGGCGCGCTTCCTCGGCGACACCTGCGTCCTCGGCGTGCTCACCTCGGGCGACCATGTGGTGGGTGTACGGACCGACGCCGGCGTCCTCGACGCCGACATCGTCGTGTCCTGTGGTGGCTTCTGGGGTGCTCAGCTCGGCGGGATGGTGGGGCTGACTGTCCCGTTGGTCCCGATGGGCCACGACTACGTCACCACGACCCCGGTGCCGGGGGCGCGGGCCATCGCCGACCGCCGGTCGGGGCACGCGGCCGCCACCGCGCCGATCCTGCGCCACCAGGACGCCGACCTGTACTACCGGCAGCACGGCGATCGGATCGGGATCGGGTGGTACGGGCACGATCCCGTCGTCGTCGACATGGCGACCCTCTACGACGACACCGCCGGACAGCCGATGCCGTCGATGCTGCCCTTCGACCCACGGTCGTTCGACGACCCCTGGCGGGAGTCGCAGCGGGTGCTGCCCGCGCTGCGGGACGCCGAGATCGGCGACGGCTTCACGGGGATCTTCTCCTTCACCCCGGACGGTGGTCCCATGCTCGGTCCCCACCCCTACCTGGCCGGGTTCTGGGTCGCCGAGGCCATCTGGGTCACACAGTCGGCGGGTGCTGCGTCGGCTGTCGCCGACTGGATGGTCCACGGGACGCCCGGCGTCGACGTCTCCGGGTGTGACGTCAGCCGGTTCGCGGACGCGGAGTTGTCGGCGGAGGCGGTCGTGGCGCGGTCGTCGCGCGCGTTCGTGGAGGTCTACGACATCGTCCACCCGCGTGCGCAACCCCGCGACGCCCGTGATCTGCGGACCTCCGCGCTGCACGCCGATCATCTGCGCCGCGGCGCCCACCTCGGCGTGTCCCACGGACTCGAGCGGCCCCTGTGGTTCGGGTCCAACGCCGCACTGCGGGAACGGTTCACGGTCGACACGCCGGCGTTCCCGGAGTGGTTCACCCGCGAGTGGTCGCCGATCGTCCTGTCCGAGGCGGTCGCGACCCGCGCCGTCGGCGCGATGTACGACATGAGCTCGCTCACCCGGGTCGAGGTCACCGGCACAGACGCCGTCGCGGTCCTGGGACCCCTGGTGACCCGCGATCTCGACCGCCCGGTCGGCGCGGTCGTCTACGCGCTCATGCTCGACGAGTCGGGCGGGATCCTCAGCGATGTCACCGTCGCACGCCTGGGGGACGACCGGCTCCTCGTCGGAGTGAACGGTCCCCTCGACGTCACCCGTCTCGGCGCGGCGATCTGCCGGGCACGCGCCGACGGCGCGGACGTGGCGATCAGCGAGATCACCGACGACACCACGTGTGTCGGGGTGTGGGGGCCGCGCGCCGGCGAGATCGTCGGGCCGCTCACCGATCTCGACCTGTCGCCGGAGGGACTGCGCTACTACCGGTGTGCCGAGACGACGATCGCAGGAGTGCCCGCGGTCGTGTCCCGGGTGTCCTACGTCGGCGAGTTCGGCTGGGAGATCTCGACTCGTCGCTGTGACGCCGTCCGCCTCGCCGACGCCCTCTCCGAGCGCGCCGAGTATGTCGGGGCGGTCTGGGCCGGGCGCGGCGCGATGGACTGCCTGCGGATCGAGAAGGGGTACCGGTCGTGGGGGACCGACATGTCGCGGACCGACTCACCCCACGAGGCGGGCCTGGCGTTCGCCGTCGGCAAGGAACACGACTTCGTCGGCCGTAGCGCGGTCCGGGAGCGGCCGGTGCGGCGGCGACTGCACACGATCGTCGCCGACGACCCCGCCACGGTGATGCTCGGCGGTGAACCGATGCGGCACGACGGATCCGACGTCGGATACGTCACGTCGGCGACGTGGTCCCCGACGCTGGGCCGCACGATCGCCTACGCGTGGGGGCCCGACGAACTGCGGCCCGGAGATGCCGTCGACGTCGACTGGTTCGGCACCCCGCAGGCCCTGCAGATCGCACCACCGGTGTCCGTCGATCCGGAGAACCGACGAGTGAAGGGGATCGCGCCATGAACGAGACCGTGGTGGTCATCGGCCTCGGGGGGATGGGATCGGCTGCGGCATACCACCTCGCGTCGCGTGGGGCGACGGTCGTCGGACTCGAGCGGTTCCACCCCGCCCACGACCGCGGGTCGTCGCACGGTGGTTCGCGCATCATCCGGCAGGCCTACTTCGAGGACCCCGCGTACGTGCCGCTCCTGCTGCGTGCCTACGAGCTGTGGGATGCGCTCGGCGCCGACACCGGGCGGGAGGTGCACCGCATCACCGGTGGGCTCTACGCGGGGCCCGAGACGTCGGTGACCGTGGACGGATCACTGCGCGCCGCACGGGAGTACGACCTGCGCCACGACGTGCTCGGAGCCGACGAGATCCCCCGCCGGTTCCCGGGATTCGCGCCCGCGAGCGACCAGATCGGGGTGTACGAGCACCTGGCCGGGTTCGCGCGCCCGGAGGAGACGGTGCGTGCCCATCTCGAACTCGCCGAACGCGCCGGCGCCGACCTGCGATTCGGGATCGAGGTGCTCGACTGGGCCGACACCGGCGACTCCGTCCGGGTCACCACCGACCAGGGGGTGGTCCACGCCGACCGGCTCGTCGTCTGCCCGGGCGCCTGGGCGCCCGAGCTGCTGGCCGACCTCAAGACGGGCATCCGCATCGAGCGCCAGGTCATGTACTGGTTCGACCTCGCCCCGACGGCACCGCGGATGGACGACTCGCCGATCTACATCCACGAGACGGACGTCGGCGAGCAGATCTACGGCTTCCCGGCGATCGACGGGCCCGACGGCGGGGTCAAGACGGCGTTCTTCCGCAAGGGCGTCGACTGCTCGCCGGACACGATCGACCGCGTCGTCCACGGCGACGAGGCCCAGGCCATGCTCGACCGTGTCCGACGGCTGATCCCCGGTGTCGGATCGTCCGACGACGCGGCCTCGGCGATGCTGCACGCCGCCACCTGCATGTACTCGACGACGCCCGACCACGACTTCGTCATCGCGCGCCACCCACGACACGAGCGTGTCGCCGTCGCGTGCGGGTTCTCCGGCCACGGGTTCAAGTTCGTCCCGGTGGTCGGCGAGATCCTCGCCGACCTCGTGCTCGAGGGGACCACCCGGCATCCGATCGGCATCTTCGACCCGCGCCGGCCCGCGCTCGCCGCACAGACCGCAGGAATGGGGACCTGAGTGACCGCCGACATCACCACCGCCACGCCCGACACCACCGACGACCTGCTGCTGCCGACCCTGCCCGGGTCCGCCTACACCGACCCGGCGGTCTTCGCCCGCGAGACCGACCGCATCTTCGGTCGGCGGTGGATGTGTGCGGTCCGCGTCGCCGACGTGCCCTCGACCGGCCGGTTCGCCACCGTCGAGGTCGGCGGCGAGAGCATCCTCGCCGTCCGGGGGCGTGACGGGTCACTGCGTGCCTTCCTCAACGCCTGCCGCCACCGTGGGGCCCTGATCTGCACCGACGAGACGGGTGCAGTGCGGCGAAACCTGCAGTGCCCTTACCACGCCTGGACCTACGGACTCGACGGCGCGCTCGTCGCGGCGCCCAACATGACCAGCCTCGGTGACATCGACCGCACCCGCCATGGCCTGGTGCCGGTGACCTCCCGCGAATGGCTGGGATATCTGTGGGTCTGCCTCGCCGATGACCCGCCGTCGTTCGAGGACACCGTGATCGGGGCCGTCACCGATCGGCTGGGTGACGCGACGATGATCGACCGGTGGGGTGTCGACGATCTGGCGCTCGCACACCGCGAGACCTACGAGGTGGCCGCCAACTGGAAGCTCATCGTCGAGAACTTCATGGAGTGCTACCACTGCGCGACCATCCACCCCGAACTCACCGCCGTCCTCCCGGAGTTCGCCGACGGGCTCGCCGCGCAGTACTACGTGGGCCACGGCGCCGAGTTCGCCACCGAGGTCGACGGGTTCACCGTGGACGGGTCGGCGGGGGCGGCCGCGCTGCCCGGGCTCGGATCCGAGGTCGACCGTCGCTACTACGCGATCACGGTGAACCCCACCGTCTTCGTCAACCTCGTGCCCGACCACGTGATCGTGCACCGCATGTTCCCTCGTGCTGTGGATCGCACCACTGTGGTCTGCGACTGGCTCTACGCACCGGATGTGGTCGCCGACGGGACGGACGTGTCCGCCGGGGTCGACCTGTTCCATCGCGTGAACGTCCAGGACTTCGACGCCTGTGAACGGACGCAGCCGGGCATGTCCTCACGGGCCTACGCCGCCGGTGGGGTGTTGGTGCCCGCCGAGCACCACATAGCGCAATTTCACCAATGGGTGAGCGACATGTGCTCGTAGGCGCAAAGATCGAGAACGTGGACGATCTGTACATCGACGGACAGTGGCGGGGGGCGTCGTCGGGTCGGACGCGCGCGGTGATCGACCCGGCCGACGGGAGCGTCATCACCGAGGTCGCCGAGGCCGATCCCGCCGACGTCCGCGCCGCAATCGTCGCCGCGCGCCGAGCATTCGACGACTCACCGTGGCGGTCCACGACCGTCGCCGAGAGATCGGACCTCCTACGGCGGGTCGCGGAACTTCTGCAGCGCGATCGTGAGTCCCTCGCCGAGACCGAGACCCGCGACACCGGCAAGACCCTCGAGGAGAGCCGCATCGACGTCGACGACGTCACCGCGGTGTTCCGCTACTACGCCGACCTCGTCACCACAGTCGCCGATCGCGTCGTCGACGTGGGTGACCCGGCCGTCGTCAGCAGGGTGGTCCGCGAACCCGTCGGTGTCTGCGTGATGATCGCGCCCTGGAACTACCCGCTCCTGCAGATCTCCTGGAAGGTGGCGCCGGCGTTGGCCGCCGGGGCGACCATGGTGCTCAAGCCCAGCGAGGTCACCCCGCTCACGACCATCGCCTTCGTACGGCTGCTCGTCGAGGCCGGCGTCCCGTCCGGCGTCGCCAACCTCGTCCTCGGGGCGGGACGTGATCTGTCCGACGCACTCAACGACGACCCCGACGTCGACCTCATCTCGTTCACCGGTGGTCTCGCGACCGGCCAGGTCATCGCGGCGACCGCGGCGAAACACGTGACGCGCGTGCTCGTCGAACTCGGCGGCAAGAACCCGCACGTCGTCTTCGCCGACGCCTGCGGCACCGAGGAGCAGTTCGCGGCAACGGTCGACCAGGTGGTCACCGGGGTGTTCCTGCACTCCGGACAGGTCTGCTCCGCCGGCACCCGGTTGATCGTCGAGGAGTCCGTCGCCGACCGTCTGGTCGCCGCGGTGGCTGCTCGTGCGGAGTCGATCGTCGTCGGCCCGGGAACCGATCCCGCGAGCAGGACGGGACCGCTCGTCTCGCAGCAACAGCTCGAGAAGATCGTCGACCATGTCGCGTCCGGACTGGCCGAGGGCGCCTCGCTCGTGACGGGTGGTCGCCGGCTCGACGACCCCGAGCGCGACGACCCCCGCCTCGCGGACGGCTATTTCTACGCCCCCACGGTGTTCGACCACTGCGACCGCACGATGCGCATCGTCCAGGACGAGACCTTCGGTCCGATCCTGACCGTGGAACGGTTCACCACCGAGGCGCAGGCGCTCGAGCTCGCCAACGACACCCACTACGGGTTGGCGGGCGGCGTGCGCACCGCCGATCCCGCACGGGCCGAACGCATCGCACGCGGGATGCGCCACGGGACCGTGTGGATCAACGACTTCGGCTACTACACACCGGCCGCGGAGTGGGGTGGCTACGGCCGATCGGGCAACGGCCGTGAACTCGGCCCGTCCGGACTGGCGGAATACCAGGAGACCAAACACATCTGGAACAACACCGCGGCACCGACGGCAGGATGGTTCGAGTCATGACACAGTCACCGCCCGACACCGGGATGGAGCACTTCGGATACAAGGAGAGCCTCGACCGCAGCATCGGCAAGTTCGCCAGCTTCGCCGCGGGTGTCAGCTACATCTCCATCCTCACCGGCACCTTCCAGCTCTTCTACTTCGGATTCGGCACCGCCGGGGCGGCGTACCTGTGGAGCTGGCCGATCGTCTTCGTCGGACAGCTCGCCGTCGCACTGTGTTTCATGGAGCTCGCCGCGAAGTACCCGATCGCCGGATCGGTCTACAACTGGGCGAAGATCCTCGGAAACAAGGTCGTCGGGTGGTTCTCGGGCTGGATGATGCTCACCGCCTCGATCGTGACGATGTCGGCGGTGGTGCTGGCGATCGACTCCACCCTGCCCAAGATCTGGAGCGGGTTCCGCCTCATCGGATCCGACGACCTCTCCGTGGTGTCGCCGTCGAACGCCGTTCTGCTGGGGTCGATCCTTGTGCTCGCGACCACCGCCATCAACGCCTTCGGTGTCCGGTTGATGTCGATCATCAACAGCACGGGGGTGTTCATCGAACTCATCGCCGCCGTGCTGATCGCGGTCATCCTCGCGTTCAACATCGAGCGCACCCCCGCGGTGTTCTTCTCCACCAACGGGTACGGCGCGGGGGAGAGCGGCGGTTACCTCGGTGCGTTCCTCATCGCCTCACTGGCGTCGGGGTACGTGATGTACGGCTTCGACACCGCGTCGTCGCTCGGCGAGGAGACGGTCAACCCGCGCAAGACCGCGCCGTCAGCGATCCTGCGGGCCATCCTGGCGTCGTTCGTGATCGGTGGAGCGATCCTCGTGTTCGCCATCCTCGCCGCGCCGAACCTGTCCGACCCGGCGCTCGGCGCGCAGGGTGGACTGCAACAGATCGTCCTCGACGTCATGTACGGGCCCGTCGGCAAGATCTTCCTGATATGCATCGTGGTCGCGGTGTTCGTGTGCACGCTCGCCGTGCACACCGCCGCCATCCGGCTCACCTTCGCCATGGCCCGCGACAACGCGCTGCCGTTCGGCGAGTCGCTGGCGAAGGTGCACCCGCGGACCCAGGCGCCGGTCATCCCGTCGGTCCTCATCGGGGTCCTGTCGATCCTGATCCTTGTCATCAACATCAACCAGCCGACCATCTTCCTGCTGCTGACGTCGGTGGCCATCATAATGATCTACATCGCCTACCTGATGGTGACGGGTCCGTTGCTGCTCAAGCGTTTCCGCGGTCAGTGGCCACCGCCCGACCTGAAGGCGGGCGGGTACTTCACGATGG
This sequence comes from Williamsia deligens, assembly GCF_024171765.1. GTDB lineage: Bacteria > Actinomycetota > Actinomycetes > Mycobacteriales > Mycobacteriaceae > Williamsia_A > Williamsia_A deligens. Next base: position 391,335 of record NZ_JAMTCI010000002.1, on the reverse strand, counting down.
GCCGCTGGGGCCTGCCCGTGAACATCGTCGCCGTGCTGTGGGGCATCGGGATGGCGATCAACCTCGCCTGGCCGCGAACGGCCGTCTACGGCGCACCCTGGTACAACACGTGGGCCGCGTTCATCTACATCGGCGTCATCGGGGGCGTCGGTCTCCTCTGGTACTTCACCGTCGGCAGCCGCGGGATGGGCACGCTTCGATCCCACGCATCGGAGACGAAGTCCGATGCCGTCGCCGCCGAACCGTTCCCCGGACCCGAGGGAGTCTGAGCACATGGCCGATCCGTTGACCGACACCACCGTCACCGCAGGGGAGTTCGACTACGTCATCCTCGGCGGGGGAACCGCCGGATGTGTTCTCGCCGCCCGACTCTCCGAGGACCCGTCGGTGACGGTCTGTCTCGTCGAGGCCGGACCGAGCGACGTCGACGACCCGGCGGTGCTCATCCTCAGCGACTGGATGCACCTGCTGGACTCCGGGTACGACTGGGACTACCCGATCGAACCGCAGGAGCGGGGCAACAGCTTCATGCGGCACGCCCGGGCGAAGGTGCTCGGTGGGTGTTCGTCGCACAACTCGTGCATCGCTTTCTGGCCGCCCGCGGAGTACCTCGACGAGTGGGAGCAGATGGGTCTCACCGGGTGGGGCTCCGCGGACGTCCATCCGCTGGTCCGGCGTGTGGAGAACAACGATGCGCCCGGCGACCACGGCCACGACGGGCCGGTGCGTCTGCGCGACATCCCTCCGCTCGACCCCTGTGGTGCAGCACTTCTCGACGCAGCCGCGGCGGTGGGCCTGCCGACGGTGGGGTTCAACCGGGGTGAGACCGTCCGCAACGGTGCCGGTTGGTTCCAGATCAACGCCGGTGAGGACGGCAAGCGCATGTCGACCTCGCATGCGTACCTGCACCCGATCATGGGACGACGACCCAACCTCGAGATCCGCACCGGTTGCTGGGTGCAGCAGATCACCTTCGACGGCACGACCGCCACGGGTGCGCGCTACCAGCGTCCCGACCTCACCGGGTTCGACGTCGTCGGAGCGCGCCGCGAGGTCATCGTCACCGCCGGTGCGATCGACACCCCCAAGCTGCTCATGCTCTCCGGCATCGGCCCTGCGGATCAGTTGCGGGAGTTCGGTATCGACGTCCGCGTCGACTCGCCGGGGGTGGGGGAGAACCTCGACGACCACGTCGAGGGCCTCGTCTTCTGGGAGGCGTCGAAGCCGATGGTGACCAGCTCGAGTCAGTGGTGGGAGATCGGGGTGTTCGCGACGACAGAACCCGACCTGCCGCTGCCCGACGTGATGATGCACTACGGCAGCGTCCCGTTCGACATGAACACCCTGCGGTGGGGATACCCCACCACCGACAACGGGTTCTGCCTGACGCCCAACGTCACCCAGGGGCGGTCCCGCGGCACGGTGAAGCTGCGCAGCCGCGATTTCCGGGACCGCGCCCGCGTCGACCCGCGGTACTTCACCGACCCCGACCACCACGACGAGCGCGTAATGACCGCCGGCATCCGCCTGGCGCGGGAGATCGCCGAGCAGGAGGCCCTGAAGGGGTGGATCGCGCGGGAACTGGCGCCCGGGCCCGACGCCGTCACCGACGACGACCTCGTCGACTACATGCACAAGACGCACAACACCGTGTACCACCCGGCCGCGACGGCCCGGATGGGCGTCGACGGGGACCGGATGGCTGTGCTCGACCCGCAGCTCCGCGTCCGGGGGACGCAGCGCCTCCGGGTCGTCGACGCGTCGGCGATGCCCAAGCTGCCCACGGTCAACCCGAACATCACGGTCATGACGATGGCCGAGAAGTGCGCCGACCTGATCCGAGGGGCCTGACCACACGGTCGTGGCGGGACCTCCCGGCGCGTGGGGGATCATGGAGCCATGAGTGATCGGATCCGTGTCGGTGTGTTCGGCAGCGACGGCAAGGTGGGCCAGGCCATCGTCGATGCGGTCGGTGCCGCCGACGACCTCGAGTTCACGGTCGGCATCGACAAGGGCGACGACCGGTCGGCGCTCGTGGACGCGGGGACGCAGGTCGTCGTGGACTTCACCCACCCGTCGGTGGTGATGGACAACCTCGAGTACCTCATCGGCAACGGCATCCACGCCGTCGTCGGGACCACCGGCTTCGACGACGACCGCCTCGCGCAGGTCCGGTTCTGGCTGGAGCAGTCACCGGGCACCGGTGTGCTGATCGCCCCGAACTTCGCGATCGGCGCCGTGCTCAGCATGCGGTTCGCCGCCGCCGCCGCCCGGTTCTACGACTCCGTCGAGGTGATCGAACTCCACCACCCGCACAAGGCCGACGCGCCCTCGGGCACCGCCTACCGCACCGCACGGATGATCGCGCAGGCCCGCGCCGACGCCGGCAGCGCGCCCATGCCCGACGCGACATCCGACGAACTCGACGGTGCCCGCGGTGCCGACGTCGACGGCGTCCGCGTGCACTCGGTGCGGGTGGCCGGTCTCGTCGCCCACCAGGAGGTGCTGCTGGGTACGCAGGGAGAGACCCTCACCATCCGCCACGACTCGATCGACCGCACCTCGTTCGCCCCCGGTGTCCTGCTCGGCGTCCGGGAGATCGCCCGGCGTCCGGGTCTGACCGTGGGTCTCGACGACCTGCTGGACCTCTGACCACGATGGCCCGCCGCGACTTCTACACCCGCGACGCCCGTCCGATCGTCGTGACGATCGTCGTGATCCTGGTGCTGCTCGGCTTCTACATCGGGCTGCTCGGGTTCCGTGGGGTGCAGCTCATCCGCGACGGCGGGGTGGTCGGGGTGGGGCTCGGCGTCGGTGTGCTCATCCTGCCGCTGCTCGGGGTGTGGATGGCTGTCGCGACGGTTCGGGCGGGCATCACCCACCAGCGCCTCGCGCGGCGTGCGCGCGACGAGGGGCGGGAGATCGACGTCTCCGACCTGCCCCGCCGTCCGTCGGGTCGTATCGAGCGGGACGCCGCGGACGAGCTGTTCGCGCAGGTCCGCACGGAGTGGGAAGCCGATCCCGAGAACTGGCGGAACACGTATCGGATCGCGCGCGCCTACGACTACGCCGGCGATCGCACCCGTGCCCGTCAGATGATGAAACGTGCCGTGGCGCAGGAGAAGACGGAGCGGCAGGAATCGGCGTGAGCCGGCTGCTGATCGTGCACCACACGCCGTCGCCGCACTGCCAGGAGATGCTGGAGTCCGTCGTCGCGGGTGCGTCCGATCCCGAGATCGAGGGCGTGGAGGTGGTCCGCCGCCCCGCGCTCGTCGTGTCCCCGGTCGAGTGGCTTGAAGCCGACGGATATGTGCTCGGGACGCCGGCGAACCTTGGCTACATCTCGGGCGCGCTGAAGCACGCGTTCGACGTGTCCTACTACCAGCTGTTGGATGCGACGAAGGGCCGCCCGTTCGGGCTGTACCTCCACGGCAACGAGGGCACCGAGGGTGCGGAACGAGCAGTCGACTCGATCACGACGGGTCTCGGGTGGGCGCGCGCGGCGGCGACAGTCGTCGTCTCGGGTGCGCCGAGCAAGACCGACCTCGAGGCCTGCTGGGAACTCGGTGCCACCGTCGCCGCGCAGCTGATGGACTGATTTCGGCTACGACAGCATGTTCCCGCCGGCGCCACCGAGTGCGCCGATGGCGATCTGCGACGCTGCTCCACCCAGTACGGCCGCGGCCTGACGAAAGCGGCTGCGCTCCTCCTCTGGGTGAGCGTCGTCGTCGGCGGCGATCTCGAGCGCGTTGATGATCTGCCCCAGCTGGGACTCCGGGGAGGGCCACTGTCCTGCGACCCGTAGTTCGTGACCCGTTGGGGGCCGGTGATCGAGACGTCGCCGTCGTAGTCCTCGACCACTTCGAAAAACGGTTTATCGCCAAGAGCGCGGACTGTGCGCTTCACGGTGCCCACATCGAATCCGCACTTTTCAGCGAGCTCGCTGGTCTGCGCATGTCGGCCATTGGCACCGAAAGGCTCTACGGCCGCGCGTAGCACCGGCACGTCTCGATCGTTCCGCGTATCGGTCATGTGCACGATTGTCCAAAACCGCTCTGGCATCGTGCGGTCCGCAACCCACCGATATCCCCAGATGGCCGGCTGTCAACAGGTTCTGGGTTGGGGCCTCGTTGCGGCCGGAAGGTGTCGGTGGCCGCCGCTAGTGTCGTACACATGTTCGAGACGGTGGTGGAGGTGGCGGATCGCCTCGCTGATGCCATTCGCGAGTGCGAGATGCCTGTGGACGACGAGGCGTTGGTGGCGGGGCTGCGTGCTGCGGTCGCGGCGCGCAATGCCGCGGATGGACTGTTGGCCCGGCTGACCGGGGAGATCGAATGCCAGGGAACGGCGAAGCGGCTCGGGATGTCGGTGCGAGAGCTGCTGCGGCGCAACGGATGCGTTCCAGCGGTCGCGTCGCGGGCGATTCGGTTGGGGCGGGCGATCGAGCACCTGCCGGCCCTGGCGCGGCATCTGCGGGACGGGTCGTTGTCGGCGGAGTACGCCGACGCCGTCGCACGCGGGGTGCAGCAGGTCGCTGTGCGTACGCGGTCGCCGCTCGGCTCGGAGTTGGCGGTCGAGACCGAAGCCTCGTTGATCGGGCATGCCCTGGCGGGGCGGACGCCGGTGGAGATCGACGACCGGGCCCGGGCGATCGCCGTCGAGCACGAGCCGAAGGAGGAGGACAACGACAAGGAGTCGCCGATCCCGGTCGCCGAGAACACCACGCTCAACGAGGTGTCCTGGAGCCAACGTGACGACGGGCGACTCGCGGGCACGTTCGATCTCGACGTGGTGACCGGTGAACGATTGATCTCCTGCATCGACACCGCCTCACGACCGCGACCGCTGCCGGACGGCACTCCCGATCCGCGGTCCGCGGCCCAGCGCAGGGCCGATGCGTTCGCCCAGGTCCTGGAATCCGCCTCCCGCGCCCTCGGGGACGGTGGCCTGGTGGCGCCGGCGCGAACGGAGGTGATCCTGACCGTGCCCACCACCGCGGCCACAGGAGCCGGCGGGGAGATCGTCCCGTGGCGGGCACCGAGTCTGCAGTGGCTGGGCACCGTCACCGACACCGCGGTGTCGTTGCTCTCCTGCGACGCCGCAGTGACCCGGATCGGCATGGACATCGACGACGCGCCGGCCGACATCACCACGTCCACGCGGTTGTTCACCGGCCGCGTCCGCAAAGCCGTCATCGCCCGCGACCAACGCTGCATCAAGTGCGGCAGCCCGGGTTCGTGGACCGACGTCCACCACATTGTGTTCCACTCCAACGGTGGCCCGACCACCTGCGACAACGGGTGCCTGCTGTGCCGGACCTGCCACATCGCCGTGCACCAGCACGGCTGGGAGATCGAGATGGGACCCGACCGGCATCCCTGGATCCGACCACCCGCCACCGTCGACCCCCGACGCGAACTGCAACCCGCCTACAACCGCCGCACCCTGCGACTCGACCCCATCGCCGCCTGACCGACCACAGACCAGCACCACCCGCCCCTGCCCAGCCGGCAGGACCGCAGTAGTCCTTTGACAACTCCACAGAGTGGATCGCGGCGCGCAGCCCGGTGGCTGCCGCCGCGACCGGGGGCTCTCTCGTAGACTGTCCGCGATGATCGCGACCCCGTATGAAGACCTCCTGCGCGACGTGTTGGCGACCGGCACGCCCAAGTCCGATCGCACGGGCACCGGCACCCGCAGCGTCTTCGGGCGACAACTCCGCTACGACCTCGCCGAGGGGTTTCCGCTGATCACCACCAAGCGGGTGCACCTCAAGTCGATCGTGTACGAACTGCTCTGGTTCCTCCGCGGCGACTCGAACGTCCGCTGGCTGCAGGACCACGGCGTGACGATCTGGGACGAATGGGCCGACCCGTCCGGCGAACTCGGACCCGTCTACGGCGTGCAGTGGCGGAGCTGGCCGACCCCGTCGGGCGAGCACATCGACCAGATCACCGCAGCCCTCGACCTCCTCCGCAGCGACCCGGACTCCCGTCGCAACATCGTCTCCGCGTGGAACGTGGGGGAGATCCCGCAGATGGCCCTACCGCCGTGCCATGCGTTCTTCCAGTTCTATGTGGCCGACGGCAAGCTGTCCTGCCAGCTCTATCAGCGCTCGGCGGACCTGTTCCTCGGCGTGCCGTTCAACATCGCCTCCTACGCGCTCTTGACGCACATGATGGCCGCGCAGGCCGGCCTCGGCGTCGGCGACTTCGTGTGGACCGGCGGCGACTGCCACATCTACGACAACCACCACGAGCAGGTCCGCGAACAGCTCACCCGCGACCCCTACCCCTACCCGACACTGCGGCTCCCGCCTCGGGAGTCGTTGTTCGACTACACCTTCTCCGACATCGAGGTCGTCGACTACCAGCACCACCCGGCCATCAAGGCGCCCGTCGCGGTATGACCGTCGCGCTCATCTGGGCCGCTGATCGTGCCGGTGCCATCGGGAGCGGGAACGCCATCCCGTGGCGGGTCCCCGAGGACCAACGCCGTTTCCGTGAGCTGACCACCGGGCACCCCGTCGTCATGGGTCGTCGCACGTGGGACTCGCTCCCGCCCCGGTTCCGTCCGTTGCCGAACCGCCACAACATCGTCGTGACCAGGGACGAGTCGTGGTCCGACGTCGGTGCGACGACAGTCCACGACGTGCAGTCGGCGCTGGATCTCGCCCGCGGGGAGGACGACACCGTCGTGGTCACCGGTGGTGGCGAGATCTACGCCGCCGCGATGGAGTACGCGGACACCCTCTGGATCACCGACGTGGACGTGACCGTCGAGGACCCGGACGCGTACGCGCCCGTCGTCGACGAGGAACGGTGGGACACGACCGACCACGGGTGGCAGACCTCGAGCTCGGGGGTCCGCTACCGCTACCGCGACCTCGTCCGACGGGCGTGAGCAGTCCCGCGGTTCCGCAGCGCACGCTGTCGCCGGCCACCGCTCGCAGAATCGCCCTCGCCGCTCAGGGATTCGCCGACAAGCCCCCCACCGGGAAGGCCACCCGTCGCCACCTGAAACGTGTCGTCGACCGACTCGGTGTCCTGCAGATCGACTCGGTCAACGTCGCCGTCCGCGCCCACTACATGCCGGTGTTCAGTCGACTCGGCGGCTACGACGTCGGCCTGTTGGACGAGGCCGCGTGGCGCTCGACCGCTCGTCGCCCGCGCCTGCTCACCGAGTACTGGGCGCACGAGGCCGCGCTCATCGACGTCGAGGACTGGCCGTTGTTCGGGTGGCGTATGGACGATTACCGCTTCGGGCGGTACACCCGTGCCACATCGGAGAGCACGTCTCAGACGCGACTGCGCGCCGAGGTCCGAGCCGCCATCGCCGACCTGGGTCCGTCCACCGGCGGGATGCTCGAGGAGGCGCTCGGGCGCCGGCGCGAAGGACCGCGACGCGGATCGTGGTGGGACCGCAGCGAGGTCAAACACACCTGCGAGGTGATGCTCGCCGCCGGGGAACTCGCCGCCGTCCGCGACAGCACCTTCGCCCGCCACTACGACCTCGCCCAGCGCGTGGTGGGAGAGGAGCGTCACGCCCGGCACATCCCCCGCGACGACGCGATCGACGCCCTGATGCGCCGCGCGGCAGCGGCGCTCGGTGTCGCGACCGAGACGGATCTGCGCGACTACTTCCGACTCCCGGTGCGCGATGCCCGTGACTCTCTGGCCAGGTTGCTCGAGGCCGGTGACCTGACCCCGGTGGGTGTTCGGGGCTGGGACGTGCCCGCGTACCTGCACCCGGGAGCGCGCGCCCCGCGGTCGGTCACGGCGACGGCCCTGCTGGCGCCGTTCGACCCGCTTGTCTTCTTCCGGCCCCGGCTCGCGCGGCTGTTCGGCATGGACTACCGCATCGAGATCTACGTCCCCGAACCGCAGCGGCGTTTCGGCTACTACGTCTTCCCGTACCTGTGGGACGAGACCATCGGCGCCCGAGTCGATCTCAAGCACGATCGCGGCGAGCGTGTGCTGCGGGTGCAGGCCTCACACGCCGAGGACGGTGTCGACCGCGTCGGGATCAGCATCGCGCTGGCGGCCGACCTGCAGTCGATGGCGCAGTGGCTCGGCGCCGAGGGTGTCGTGGTCGCCGATCGCGGCGATCTCGCCCGGGAGCTGCGCACGGCAGTGGGGTGAGACGGGTCAGCGCGGCGCGAGCAGTGCTGAACGCAGTGAACCCGTCACCGACGCGTCGAGTCCGAGGCCCTCTCGCACGTACCCGTCCATCCCGCCGTACCGGGTGTCGACGAGACGGAACGACGACCGGAGCCAGTCGAGGGAGACGCCGTTCACCGGGTCCCGCGACGTCGTGTGCCGAGAGGCGTTGCTGACGAGGTAGTCCGCGTCGACGGTCGCGCGGTCCACGCCGAGGATGCTCAGCAGGACCGCCGCGACCCACCCCGTGCGGTCCTTGCCCGCGGTGCAGTGGACCAGGACTCGATGCCCACGCGTCGTCTCGGCGGCGATGTCGCGCAGGGTCGCCCCGATGGCCGAGCGCGCGCCGGGGTCGGTGACGAAGGCCCGGTACGCGGCGGGCAGGTCGATCAGTGTCGTGATCGGTGCCCGCCCGAGCACGTCGCGGACACGCGTCGTCGCGCCCGGCACCGGGCGATCCGGCTGCAGCGCGCGCTCGACCGGGGTCCGGAGGTCGACGATGAGCCGCACGTCACGGGACCTCAGCCGCGTGAGGTCGTCGGTCGTGAGACGCGACAGGTTGTCGCTGCGGACGACGAGATCGTCGACGACCCGCCCGTCAGCGCCGGTGTACCCGGCGAGCGTGCGGGCGTTCGGGGCGCCGACGAGGTCGAGCGAGCGTTGCGTCACGGCGGCGGACGCGGCCGGCGACGCGTCGGCGACGGCGGTCGTCGCGACCGGTGCGGCGATGACGACCACCGCCAGCAGCGCGGACGTCGCCGAACGGATCGAGGTGGTGATCATCGTGGCCTCCGGTGTCGACGTGGTCGCCCGACCAGTCTCGCGCACGACCGCCCGGTGGGGCCGGTGGGTCCGCCGCGCGCCCCACCCCGGACAATCGACACCGCGGACGCCCCGCGGACGAGGAGTGTGACGGTGTCGGAGATGGTGGGTCTGCAGGTCGCTCTGGTGGCACACAGCGAGTTCCATCCACCGGCCGACGTGGACTGGGAGACCGACGCGTCGGCGGGTGAAGCGCTCGTCGAGTTCGCCGGACGCGCCTGCTACCAGAGCTGGGACAAGCCCAACCCCAGGACCGCGACCAACGCCGGCTACCTCCGTCACATCCTCGAGGTCGGACACCTGTCGCTGCTCGAGCACGCCACCGTCACCTTCTACATCACCGGCATCTCCCGCTCGTGCACCCACGAGTTGATCCGGCACCGTCACTTCTCCTACTCGCAGCTGTCCCAGCGGTTCGTGCCCGAGCACGACTCGAACGTCGTGCCGCCGCCGGCGATCGTCGGTGACCCCGAACTCGAGGCCCTCTTCACCGCGGCCACCGACGCCTCTCGCGCGGCGTACACCGACCTTCTGGCCGCTCTCGAGGCGAAGTTCGAGGACGTCCCCAACGCGATCCTGCGCCGCAAGCAGGCGCGACAGGCCGCACGGTCGGTGCTGCCCAACGCGACGGAGACCAAGATCGTCGTGACGGGCAACTACCGCGCCTGGCGGCACTTCGTCGGTATGCGGGCCACCGAGCACGCCGACGTCGAGATCCGGCACCTCGCGGTGGAATGCCTCCGGCACCTCGTCGACCTCGCCCCGACGGTGTTCGGCGACTTCGAGATCGGCACGCTCGCCGACGGGACCGAGGTGGCCACCTCCCCGTACGTCGTGGACGCCTGAGCCCCACACCGGAGCGCCGCCGCGCCGCTGGTGGGCCCACGGTCGGCCGGGGTGGGCTGTTCGTGAGACCGACTCCTCGGGCGGTAGCCTTTGCGACCATGAACAGCGCCCCTGCCCTGCACGGGCCGCACCCGTTCGGAACGGTGGGTGTGGCGATGGTGACGCCGTTCCGGCCCGACGGATCCCTGGACCTCCCGAGGGCCGTGGAGTTGGCCGAACACCTCGTGTCGCGCGGGGTCGACGGACTCGTCGTGTCGGGGACAACGGGTGAGTCGCCGACCACCACCGTCGACGAGAAGCTGGATCTGCTGTCGGCCGTCGTGGGGGCCGTCGGTGACCGGGCGCGCATCACGCAGGGCGCAGGCAGCTACGACACCGCCGAGAGTGTCCGCTTCGCGGTCGAGGCCCACCGTCGCGGCGCCCATGGGCTTCTGGTGGTGACGCCCTACTACTCGCGTCCCCCGCAGACCGGTCTGCTCGCCCACTTCACCACCATCGCCGACGCGACCCCCCTCCCGGTGCTGCTGTACGACATCCCGCCGCGGTCGGTGGTGCCCATCGAACACCGCACGCTGCTCGAGTTGGCGCGTCACCCGAACATCGTCGGGGTCAAGGACGCCAAGGGTGATCTCAACTCCGCCGCAGCCCTCATCGCGGATGCGGGCCTGGAGTACCTCTCCGGCGAGGACGCCCTCAACCTTCCCTGGCTCGCCGTCGGGGCCAGTGGGTTCGTCTCGGTGATCGGGCATCTCGTGCCGGACCGCCTCCGTGATCTCCTCGACGCGGTGTGCAAGGGAGACATGGTGACCGCTCGCGAACTGAACATCTCGATGATCCCGCTCGTCAACGCGATGGGCCGCCTCGGCGGCGTCACCATGGCGAAGGCGGCACTGCGCATCCTCGGGATCGACGTGGGCGAGCCCCGGCTCCCACAGATGCCCGCAACCGGCCCCCAGATCGAGCAGCTCATCGCCGATCTCCGTGCAGCACAGGTGCTCTCATGACACGCCCCACCGGCAGCAACCGTCCCCGCAAGCGCGTGAGCCGTCCGTCCGGGCCGCCCGCCCCCACGCCCGAGCCCACCCAGCAGGCCGCGACGCCCGAGCCCGCGCAGGAGGCCGCGCCCCCCGCGCCCGAGGTGCAGGCGCCGGCCTCCGGCACGGCGGAGGCACCCCGGAACTCCCAGGCCTCGCAGTCCGGTTCACGGTCGCGCCGCGGCGGTGCGAAGAACGCCGACCGCGCCCCGCGGGCCGACCAGCGTGACCCGCGCCCGTCGAAGCGCTCGGGAGCGCCGCGCCAGCAGTCCCGCCCGGCCTCGACGGAGCCGGCCCGCGACCGCACGAAGCGACCGGCGTCGCAGCCCGTCGGCGACGCGGTCGACCGTCTCGGTGCACCGAAGAAGCTGCCGCGCGGCGGCCTCCGCGTCGTCGCGCTCGGTGGCATCGGCGAGATCGGTCGCAACATGACCGTCTTCGAGTACGACGGCAAACTGCTCATCGTCGACTGCGGGGTGCTCTTCCCCGAGGACCAGCAGCCCGGTGTCGACCTGATCCTCCCGGACTTCCGGTACATCGAGGACCGCATGGACGACGTCGAGGCGATCGTCCTGACGCACGGTCACGAGGACCACATCGGCGCGGTGCCGTTCCTCCTGCGTCTACGCAACGACATCCCCGTCGTCGGATCCCGCTTCACCCTCGCGCTGCTCGCGGCGAAGTGCCGCGAACACCGCCTGCGCCCGACACTCGTGCAGGTCGCCGAGGGTGACAGCACCAACCACGGCCCGTTCGAGTGCGAGTACTTCGCGGTCAACCACTCGATCCCCGACGCGATCGCCGTCGCGATCCGCACCCCGGCCGGACTGGTCCTGCACACCGGCGACATCAAACTCGACCAGCTCCCGCTCGACGGCCGCCTCACCGACCTCGCGGGGTTCAGCCGGCTCGGCGACGAGGGTGTCGACCTGTTCCTCGTCGACTCGACCAACGCCGAGGTACCGGGCTTCGTCACCCCCGAACGCAACATCGGCGGCGTCCTGGACACCGTGATCGGCAAGGCGCGCCAGCGCGTGATCGTCGCCTCGTTCGCCAGCCACGTCCACCGCATCCAGCAGGTGGTCGACGTCGCGGCCGCGCACGACCGGCGGGTGTGTTTCGTCGGCCGCTCGATGGTCCGCAACATGCAGATCGCCCAGGACCTCGGGTATCTGACCGTCCCCGACGGCGTCGTCGTCGACATGGACACCGCGGCGGCGCTGCCCGATCACCGCGTGGTCCTCGTGTCGACGGGATCCCAGGGCGAACCCCTGTCGGCGCTCTCGCGCATGGCGCGCGGCGAGCACCGTCAGATCAACATCCACGCCGACGACCTCGTCGTCCTCGCGTCGTCGCTGATCCCCGGCAACGAGAACTCCGTGTTCGCCGTGGTCAACGGTCTGGCCAAGCGGGGCGCGACCGTCGTCACGCAGGCCAGCGCGAAGGTGCACGTGTCCGGTCACGCCTCCGCGGGTGAGCTGCTGTACCTCTACAACGCGGTACGCCCGGCGAACGCCATGCCGGTGCACGGCGAATGGCGCCATCTGCGCGCCAACGCGGCCCTGGCCGAGGCCACCGGCGTCGACCCCGAGCGCGTCGTGCTGGCCGAGGACGGTGTCGTCGTCGACCTCGTGGACGGGGTCGCCTCGATCGTCGGACGAGTCCCGGTCGGGTTCGTCTACGTCGACGGCCTGTCGGTCGGTGACGTCGGTGAGTCCACGCTGTCCGAGCGGCTGGTGCTGGGGGAGGACGGTTTCATCTCCATCACCGTCGTCATCGATTCCACCGACGGCAGTCTCGTCAGCCCCGCCGAGGTGTCCGGGCGCGGTTTCTCCGACGACCCGGCCGCTCTCAAGGACGCCGCGCAGCTCGTGGACTCCGCACTCGCCGATCTCGCCGCGGAGCGGGTCACCGACACCCACCGGATCGCCCAGGCCATCCGTCGCACCGTGGGTCGCTGGGTCGGCGACACCTACCGCCGCCGTCCCATGATCGTCCCGACGGTGTTGAGCGTCTCCGGCAACGACAAGCGCTGACACGCGGAGGTTCGCCGATCGTGCGGCCCCTCCTCGCGCGGCTCGGCGATAGGGTCGTCGCATGAGTGTCGTCTCCGATGAACGCGCAGCCCTGGCCCAGACGTTCCGCGAGGCGGGGCCCGACGCGCCCACCCTCTGCGGGGGCTGGCAGACCCGCGACCTGCTCGCGCATCTCGTCGTCCGCGAGTCCCGACCGGACGCGGCGCCGGGGATCCTCGTCCCGTTCCTCGCCGGGTACACCGAGCGCGTCCAGAACTCGTACGCCCGCGGCGACTACGCCGGGCTCGTCGGGCGTTTCGCGTCCGGGCCGCCGTTGTGGTCGCCGTTCCGCCTCGTCGAGGGGCTGGCGAACACGGCGGAGTTCTTCGTGCATCACGAGGACGTGCGGCGCGGGTCGACCGGGTGGGAGCCCCGGACCCTCCCGACCGGCCTGCACTCGGCCCTGACGTCCACGCTCAAGCGCATGGGTAAGCCGCTCCTGCGCTCCGTCCCGGCCCGTCTCACCCTCGTGGACCCTGCAGGCGGCGAGGTGCTGACCACGGGTTCCGGCCCCGCCGTGACCATCACCGGCGATATCGGAGAGCTGATGTTGTTCGCCTTCGGCAGGGACGCCGTCCGCGTGGAGTTCACCGGATCCGACTCCGCCGTGGAGTCGGTGCGCGGGGCGTCGCGCGGACTCTGATCACCCGGCACGTCACGAAACAGACACACCGCCCGTGTGACCGGTGAGGTGCACGGGGCTTCTGTGGCTGTTGCGGTTTATCCTGACGGTCATGAGCCCCAAGTCGACGGCCCGCGGGTCCGCCGCGTCCACCTCGAAGTCGAAGACCGCCGCCTCCGGACGGCGCACCTCGTCGACGCGACGGTCGGCCGGCACGGCGAGCACGACGGGCCGGGGGACCGCATCCCGATCCACCGCATCGCGATCGCGGGCCTCCGCCGGCACCCGGGGCGGCGCGTCCGCACGCACCGCGTCGACGAAGAAGTCGCCGACCACGTCGACCGGTCGTCGCGCCCCCGCGGCGACCATGGTCGAGGAGCGTCAGGCCCCGCAGACGCGCGCCGCGGCGCGCGCGGTCGGTCGGGGAGTGGGCCGAGGCGTGGGGGCCGGCTGGATGGCATTGGCGCGCGGTGTCGGCGCGGTCGCCCGGATCGGCGCCGAACCGGCCTCGGCCGGTGCGGGACGACGGGCTGTCGGTGACGCCGAGGACTGGGACGGCGACGACGATCTCGACACCGGCGCATTCGCCGACCCGTTCGCGGGTTCCGACGACGTTGTCGCCGGGCCGGGCGGCGCCCCGGCCGTGCCCGGTCATCGTCGCGACGGTGTCGCCCTGGGGCTGCTCGCGGTGGCGATCCTCGTCGGCGCGTCGGTGTGGGTCCACGCCGCAGGCCCCGTCGGTGCGTTCGTCGACACCCTCGTCCGGGCGGTCGTGGGGTCCGCCGCCGTGGTCGTCCCGATCCTCGCGGTCGTCGCGGCCGTCGCGCTCATGCGTCGCGGACCGAACCCCGCCGACCGTGGACGTCGCATCGGGGTGGCCCTGCTGACCGGCCTGCCGGTGCTCGGACTGTGGCACCTCCTCGCCGGCGCACCCATCGACTTCGACGGCCGCCTGCGTGCGGGCGGTTTCCTCGGCTTCGCCGCCGCCGGACCCCTCACGACCGGTCTGACCGCGTGGGTGTCGGTGCCGATCCTGCTGCTGTGCATGATGTTCGGGGTGCTTCTGGCCCTGCGGATGACGGTGCGCGAGGCGGTCACCCGCGTCGGGGACTACCTCGGCGTGATGCGGGCCCACGCGACCGCGGACGACGACCACGATCTCCTCGACGACGAGTGGGACACGGGGGAGGTCGCTGATCTCGACGACCCCTACAGCGCTGCCCACCCCCGCGACCCCTACGACAACTACCCGCCCGACCCGATCGACACCCCGCCCGTCCGCCACCGCCCGGTGACAGCGAGCGAGGCACTGACCGAACCTCTCATCGACGACTCCGCACCCGGTGTCGACGAGAAGCTCACCGAGGTGTTGCCGCGTCGCCGACGGGCGTCCACCCCGAGGGCCGCCACGCCGACCCCGACCCGGATCCCGCCACCGCCGGCGCCGGTCGCGACACACACCGACACCGACGAGCTCGTCGATCGTCCCCTCGAGGGGGACTACCGCCTCCCACCCGCGTCGCTGCTCGTCGACGGTGACCCACCGCGGACGCGGAGCGCGTCGAACGACGACATGATCGACCGCATCACCGCGGTGCTCGAGCAGTTCAAGATCGATGCGGCGGTCACCGGGTTCACCCGGGGCCCCACCGTCACCCGATACGAGGTCGAGCTCGGTCCCGGCGTCAAGGTCGAGAAGATCACCGCACTGGCCCGCAACATCGCCTACGCCGCCGCGACCGACAACGTCCGGTTGCTCGCACCCATCCCCGGCAAGTCGGCCGTCGGCATCGAGGTGCCCAACTCCGACCGCGAGATGGTCCGCCTGGCCGACGTCCTCAAGGCGCCGGCCACCCGTACCGACACCCATCCACTCGTCATCGGCCTGGGCAAGGACATCGAGGGCGACTTCGTCTCGGCCAACCTCGCGAAGATGCCGCACCTGCTCGTCGCGGGCTCCACCGGTTCGGGCAAGTCGAGCTTCGTCAACTCCATGCTGGTCTCCCTGCTGACACGGGCCACGCCGGACGACGTCCGCATGATCCTCATCGACCCGAAGATGGTGGAACTGACGCCGTACGAGGGCATCCCGCACCTGATCACCCCGATCATCACGCAGCCGAAGAAGGCCGCGGCCGCGCTCGCGTGGTTGGTCGAGGAGATGGAGCAGCGCTACCAGGACATGAAGGCGTCGCGGGTGCGCCACATCGACGACTTCAACAGCAAGGTGCGGTCCGGCGAGATCACGACACCGCTCGGGTCGCAGCGGGTGTACCGCCCGTACCCGTACATCCTGGCGATCGTCGACGAGCTCGCCGACCTGATGATGACCGCGCCGAAGGACGTCGAGGACGCGATCGTCCGCATCACGCAGAAGGCCCGTGCGGCCGGTATCCACCTCGTGCTCGCGACGCAGCGACCCTCGGTCGACGTCGTGACCGGACTGATCAAGACCAACGTCCCGTCGCGGCTCGCCTTCGCGACGTCGTCGTTGACGGACTCGCGCGTCATCCTCGACCAGCCGGGTGCGGAGAAGCTCATCGGCATGGGCGACGGGTTGTTCATCCCCATGGGTGCGAACCGTCCGATCCGCATGCAGGGCGCGTTCATCACCGACGAGGAGATCTCGGCCGTCGTCGAGTTCGCCAAGGAGCAGGCGCAGCCGCAGTACGACGAGGGTGTCACCTCCCAGAAGGCGTCGGACGCCAAGGACATCGACGCCGACATCGGTGGCGATCTCGACGACCTGCTGCAGGCGATCGAGCTGGTGGTGTCCAGCCAGTTCGGGTCGACGTCGATGCTGCAGCGCAAACTGCGCGTGGGCTTCGCCAAGGCCGGCCGCCTGATGGACCTCATGGAGACCCGCGGGGTCGTGGGCCCCAGCGAGGGGTCCAAGGCGCGCGAGGTGCTCGTCAAGCCCGAGGACCTCGCGGGGGTGATGGCGTCCATCCGCGGTGGGGTCGCAGGTGCCGACGACGACGAATGACCGACGCGCCCGGTTGACCATGCCTCTGACCTGCGATGATGCACGCATGCCAAACCAAAGGTAAAGTAGTCTTTGCTTTCGAGGGGAGTATCCCTGTCGCGGCAGTCTCGTCAATACGTTCACGGGTTCCATCGGTGCAGATCACCGATGTCCGCCCCTGTTCCGGGATGTCGGCCCGATCGATGATCGGGTGGGAGAGACCTCTGGCGCCCTTGCATGGAGAGCTGGAGGAATCCTGTCGTGAACGTGTCCCTGACCGTCTGGCTGGTCACCATCGTGGTGATCGCCGGACTGTTCGTCTTCGACTTCTTCGCCCACGTCCGAACACCACACGCCCCGTCGCTCAAGGAGTCCGGAGCGTGGTCGGCCGTCTACATCACCATCGCGCTGATCTTCGGTGGCTACGTCTGGTGGCAGTGGGGTGGCACCTACGGCGGTGAGTACTACGCCGGCTTCATCACCGAGAAGGCCCTCTCGGTGGACAACCTGTTCGTCTTCGTCATCATCATGGCGAAGTTCGCGGTGCCGCGGGAGTACCAGCAGAAGGTGCTGCTGCTCGGCATCGTGATGGCCCTGGTCATGCGCGGTGCGTTCATCGCAGTCGGCGCGGCGGCCATCAACGCCTACAGCTGGGTCTTCTACCTGTTCGGTGCGTTCCTGATCTACACCGCCGTCAAGCTCGTCCGCGAGGCGACCTCGTCGGAGGACGAGGACGACGAGGCCGACAGCGCCATCATGAAGTTCGTCAAGAAGTACCTGCGCACCACCGATGAGTACAACCGCGACAAGCTGTTCACCAAGATCAACGGCAAGCGCCTGGCCACCCCGATGCTGATGGTCCTCATCGTCATCGGCTTCACCGACGTGCTGTTCGCGCTCGACTCGATCCCGGCGATCTACGGCCTCACCACTGAGCCCTACATCGTGTTCACCGCGAACGCGTTCGCCCTCATGGGGCTGCGTCAGCTGTTCTTCCTGCTCGACGGTCTCCTCGACAAGCTGGTCTACCTGTCGTGGGGTCTGTCGATCATCCTGGGCTTCATCGGTGTGAAGCTGGTGCTGCACGCACTGCACGAGAACACACTGCCGTTCCTCAACGGCGGCGAGCACATCGCGGTCCCCGAGATCTCGACCGGGCTGTCGCTGAGCATCATCATCGGCGTCCTGGTGATCACCACCGTCGCGAGCCTGGTCAAGTCCAAGCGGGACGCGGACAAGACCGGTGGACCAGGCGGGACGCCGACCGTGACCGAGCCGTCCACGGCGGCGTCGGAGAAGTAGTCACACCGGTGCTCGCGACCCCGGCCCCTCAGGCCAGGGTCGCGAGCATCCGCGTGTTGCCGAGGGTGTTGGGCTTGACGTAGCTCAGGTCGAGGAACTCCGCGACGCCCGCGTCGTAGGAGCGGCACATCTCCTCGTAGACCTCGGCGGTGACGGGCGTGCCGTCGATCTCGGTGAAACCGTGGCGTGCGAAGAACCGGGTCTCGAAGGTCAGCACGAACACCCTCGTCAGCTGCAGGTCCCGCGCGCACTCCATCAGCCGTTCGACGATCCGGTGACCGATGCCGTGTGCCACACAGGACGGGTCCACCGCGACCGTGCGCACCTCGCCCAGATCGGCCCAGAGGACGTGCAGGGCACCACACCCGACGACGACACCGTCGAGCTCGGCGACCCAGAACTCCTGGACCGCCTCGTAGAGCGTGACGAGGTTCTTCTCGAGCAGGATGCGGCCGGCGTACATGTCGATGATCTCTTTGATGCGAGCCACATCCGACGTGCGCGCGCGCCGGATGAGGACCCCGTCGGGCGCCGATGCGACCGGACTCGACACGACGGGCCGCGGGTCGTCGTCTGCCATGCGCGACACAGTAATCGGTGACCTGCGCGGTATCCGGGCACGACCGGCCGATAGGCTCGTCACCGTGGGTGACGCGGGACACGGGACGATCGGCGAGCGCCCGTGCGCGCCCGGTGCCGCGACCGTCCTGAGGGGCGGGTGGTACCGGTGACCGATCGCCTGCGCCAGTCGCTGCATGCGCGCCCCGACGACCCCATCGCCGACCCCGTCAGCGATGTCCCCGTGGTCAACCTTGCGAACGCGCTGACCATCTTCCGGATCCTGCTCGTCCCCGTCTTCCTCGTGGCGCTGTTCGTCGGCGACGGACACGAACCGCTGTGGCGGGTGGCGGCCTGGGTGGTGTTCGCCGTCGCCGCCGTGACCGACCAGGTCGACGGCAAGATCGCACGTAGTCGCGGGCTCATCACCGACTTCGGCAAGATGGCCGACCCGATCGCCGACAAGGCGCTCATCGGTGCCGCGCTGGTCGGACTGTCCCTCCTGGGCGACCTCGCCTGGTGGGCCACGGTCCTCATCATCGTCCGCGAGCTCGGCGTGACGGGTCTGCGGTTCTGGGTGATCCGACACGCCGTCATCCCGGCCAGCCGGGGTGGCAAGCTCAAGACCCTGCTGCAGGTGCTGGCCATCGGTCTCTACATCCTTCCCCTGCCCGGACCGGTGCACTGGGCGGCGATCGTCATGATGGCCGCGGCCGTGGTGATGACCATCGTCACCGGCCTGGACTACATCTGGCAGGCGGTGCGGGTCCGCGCCGAGGGCCGGCAGCGTGAGGCCGATCGGACGCGCGCGGCGGGGCAGGGTCCCGCGGACTAGAGTCGTCCGCACTCAGGTGGGAACGCATCGTCGTCATCATGCGTTCCACCGGGGGAGACCAGGAGGGCAACATGGCAGCGTTGTTACGCGAGGCGCTCGGCGACAGTCTTCGTCGTGTCCGCATGGACCAGGGGCGCACGCTGCGTCAGATCAGCACCGACGCCCGGGTCAGCCTCGGGTACCTGTCGGAGATCGAGCGCGGTCAGAAGGAGGCGTCCAGCGAGCTGCTGGCGTCGATCTGCGATGCGCTGCACGTCGAGATCGGTGACGTCGTCCGCGACGCGGGGACCGCACTGCGGCGGGCCGTGGCGCCCGAGACCCGCATCGACCCCACCCGGATCGACGCGGACACGCGCGTGGTCATCCCCGCGCCCGCGGACGCGGGGGCGTTGACCGCGGCCTGATCAGGACGGGCAGTCGGGTCGATGGCGGACGTCTGCACGATGGATGTCGTCGGGACGACTAGATTGGTGCACACGATGCGGCGCGGACCCCTGCGGTCCACGGACACCGCGGCTCACCGAGGACAGGGGCATCCATGCCGAACCCATTCGTCAAGGCCTGGCGCTACATGATGGCCTACGGGAACGCCACGATCGACGACAAGGCCGACCCGAAGATCCAGATCCAGCAGGCCATCGAGGATGCGCAACGCCAACACCAGGCGCTGTCCCAGCAGGCTGCCAACGTCATCGGCAACCAGCGCCAGCTCGAGATGAAACTGAACCGTCAGCTCGAGGACATCGAGAAGCTCAACGCGAACACCCGCCAGGCACTCACCCTCGCCGATCAGGCGAGCGCCGCCGGTGACCAGGCCAAGGCGGCCGAGTACACCAACGCGGCCGAGGCGTTCGCCGCGCAGCTGGTCACCGCGGAGCAGAGCGTCGAGGACCTCAAGACCCTGCACGACCAGTCGCTGCACGCCGCGGCGCAGGCCAAGCAGGCCGTCGAGCAGAACTCGATGATGCTGCAGCAGAAGCTCGCCGAGCGGACCAAGCTGTTGTCGCAGCTCGAGCAGGCCAAGATGCAGGAGCAGGTGTCGAGCTCGCTGCAGCAGATGAGCGAGCTGTCCGCGCCCGGCAACACCCCGAGCCTCGAGCAGGTCCGCGACAAGATCGAACGTCGCTACGCCACCGCGCTCGGCTCGGCGGAGCTCTCCCGCAGCACCGTCGGTGGTCGCATGATGGAGGTGCAGCAGGCCTCGGTGCAGATGGCCGGGCATTCCCGCCTCGAGCAGATCCGCGCGAACATGAAGGGCGAACTGCCCTCCGGGTCGTCCGGTACGACCCCCGCTGTCGAGGGCGGACGCACCGATCTCACCAAGGGCCCCGAGAACGCCTGACCCGCGCCCCGAGGGCGTCGCAGGGCGGCGTCGGGGTGTCCCCTGATCTTCCCCCCGGTTCCGGTCGTCTCCGCTGACGCCGCCGCTCGCGGAGTCCACGCTGGTGTGCAGAGGGCGGCGATCACGCCGCCCGGGGACGCAGGTGAGGAGCTCGTCATGTGGTGGAAGATCGCGCTGGCCGTCGTGGCCGTCTGGTTGTTGTTCGGTCTGATCGTGGCGCTCGTGAAGGGTGTCGCCGCGCTGGCCGTGGTCGCGCTCGTGGTCATCGGTGCTGTGTCCGTCGTCCGGTGGTTCACCCGGGCCGGCCGCGCCGATGTGGCCGACCCGAGCGTCTAGACCCGTCTGGGAGGTGTCGGCTCGATGCGGATCGCCGTGGTCGCGGGTCCCGATGCGGGACATGCCATCCCGGCGATCGCATTGGCCCGGCGGTTCGCGGCGGCCGGAGACGAGGCCGTGGTCTTCACCGGCGATCCCTGGGCGGACCGGTGGTCGCCACGCACCGCCGACGACCGCCGGGTGTCGCTGCGGCCGTTGCCGGGTCTGCATCACACCGGTGGTGAGGACACCGACGCCGGCGCACGGCTGAGCGTGCGGGCGGCGCAGATGACCACCGATCTGTTGGAGCCGCTGCGCGCCGCCGACGTGGACCTCGTGGTGGGCGATGTGATCACGGTCTGTGGTGGCTGGGCAGCGGAGACCCTCGGCATCAGCTGGGTCGAGCTGTCGCCCCACCCGCTCTACGAGCCGTCGCGGGGTCTGCCCCCGATCGGCAGCGGACTCGCCCCCGGACGAGGCGTGCGCGGACGGTTGCGGGACGCGACGATGCGCGCATTCACGGCACGGTCGCGTGCGGTGGGGGAGCGTCAACGCGGCGCGGCCCGGGTCGCCATCGGCCTGCCCGCGTCCGCGCCGGGACCGTCGGCGCGGTTGGTGGCGACACTGCCGGCCCTCGAGGTCGACCGTCCGGACTGGCCCGCCGACGCCCATGTGGTGGGTCCGCTGCTCTGGGAGCCCACGGATGCGGTGTTCGAGCCACCCCCCGGCGACGACCCGCTGGTGGTGGTGGCTCCGTCCACCGCCGCGACCGGTGTGACGGGGCTCGTCGAGACCACGCTCGCCGCGCTGGACCCCGCGGTCACGGGACGCGTTGTGCGCGTGGTGATCTCGGCGCTGGACGTCGACGACCGGGCTCTCCCTCCGTGGGCTGTGGCCGGCACGGCACGCCAGGACCTGCTGCTCGAGGGGGCTGCGGCGGTGGTCTGCGGTGGTGGTCACGGGATGCTGGCCAAGAGCCTGGTCGCGGGGGTGCCGGTCGTCGCGGTGCCCGGCGGCGGCGATCAGTGGGAACTGGCGAACCGGGTGGCCCGGGCGGGGGTGGGCTCGTGTGTCCGCCCGCTGACGGTGGACGCGATCCGCGCCGCGTGTGCCCGCGCCCTCGACGACGACGCCGTCCGCGCAGCAGCGGGCCGTGCCGCGGCGGGTGTCCACGACGTCGCCGACCCCGTCGCGGTGTGCCGTGCGGCCGCGGCCCGCCACTAGAGTCGACGGCGATGCGCCTCACCGAGTTCAGCGAGTTGATGTCCACCGAGTTCGGACCCGTGGCCGCGGAGTCGATGCTCCGGGACCACGTCTTCGTCGAGTTCGGCGGCCGGTCCGGTGCGGACGCGCTGGACGCCGGCGTCGATCCCAAGACCGTCTGGCAGGCCTACTGCCGCGAGTTCGACGTACCCCGCGATCGGTGGTGACACGCCGGTGTGTCGGTCCGGGCGTCGAACACGTGTTCGGGATATCGTGAGTCCTGTTCGAGCACGTTCCACGACGACGGTCATCCACAGATGCGCGTCGTCCACAGCCTGATCGCCGTCGACATCGTTCCTGTCGGTGGTCGGCCCTAGCGTGACGCACAACAGAGGACGACCGGCTCGCAGACGGGCCGCATGAGACGCGAGGAGCATCATGGCAACCGCACCGCAGGACCGCGAGAAGGCCCTCGATCTGGCGCTGGCCCAGATCGACAAGAACTTCGGCAAGGGATCGGTGATGCGCCTCGGTGACGAGGTCCGCCCCCCGATCGAGGTCATCCCGACCGGCTCCATCGCCCTGGACGTGGCGCTGGGCATCGGTGGGCTGCCCCGAGGCCGTGTCGTCGAGATCTACGGCCCGGAGTCGTCGGGCAAGACCACGGTCGCCCTCCACGCGGTGGCCAATGCCCAGGCCAACGGGGGCATCGCCGCCTTCATCGACGCCGAGCACGCGCTCGACCCCGACTACGCGGCCAAGCTCGGTGTCGACACCGACGCCCTGCTGGTGTCCCAGCCGGACACCGGTGAGCAGGCGCTCGAGATCGCCGACATGCTGATCCGGTCCGGCGCGCTGGACGTCCTCGTCATCGACTCGGTGGCGGCCCTGGTGCCCCGTGCGGAGATCGAGGGCGAGATGGGTGACAGCCACGTCGGCCTGCAGGCCCGGTTGATGAGCCAGGCGCTGCGGAAGATGACCGGCGCGATGAACAACTCCAAGACCACCGTGATCTTCATCAACCAGCTGCGCGAGAAGATCGGTGTCATGTTCGGTTCGCCCGAGACCACCACGGGCGGCAAGGCGTTGAAGTTCTACGCCTCGGTGCGTCTGGACATCCGTCGCATCGAGACGCTCAAGGACGGCACCGACGCGGTCGGCAGCCGTACCCGCGTCAAGGTCGTCAAGAACAAGGTGTCGCCCCCGTTCAAGCAGGCCGAGTTCGACATCCTCTACGGCCACGGCATCAGCCGTGAGGGCTCCCTGATCGACCTCGGCGTGGCCGAGGGCTTCATCCGGAAGTCGGGATCCTGGTTCACCTATGAGGGTGACCAGCTCGGGCAGGGCAAGGAGAACGCCCGCAAGTTCCTGATCGAGAACGTCGACATCCGCGAGGAGATCGAGAAGAAGATCAAGGAGAAGCTGGGCATCGGAGCCGTGCTCGACGCCGACGAGATCGCGCCGGCGCCCGTCGACTTCTGACACCGGCGGTGGATCCGCACACCGTCGACCGCCTGCGCGCCGCTGCGGACGAGATCGTGTCCCGCCCCCGCGTCGAGCCGTCCGGCTCGGCACGGGGGCGTGACCGTCTCGACGACCCCACGTCGACACCGACACGATCACGCGGTGGGGCCGGCGGCAAGGATGCCGATGGCCCGTCGGCCTGGGACAGTGCGCTGCGACTGCTCGGCGTCCGGGCCCGGTCACGCTCCGAGCTACGGACGCGTCTGCTGGACAAGGAGTTCCCCCCGGCCGACGTCGATCGGACCCTGGAACGCCTCGCCGAGTTCGGACTTCTCGACGACGCCGAGTTCGCCCGTCAATGGGTGGAGTCGCGGCACCGCACGCAGGGACGAGGCCGGATCGCCCTCCGCAACGAATTGCGGACCAAAGGGGTCGATCCGGCGGTGGCGGAGAGTGCCCTGGCCCTCGTCGACGACGAGGACGAACGGGCGCGTGCCGAGGATCTCCTCGCCCGCAAGGTCGGGTCGCTCACAGCCGACGATGTCGCCGACCGCGGGGACCGTGACAGACACACCCGTCGGTTGGTGGCGATGTTGGCCCGCAAGGGGTACCCGGCGGGACTGGCGTTCGATCTCGTCCGGTCAGCGCTCGACGACCTCGCCTGACGACCGGCGGTCAGCCCGCGAGTCGACCGGAACGCGCACCTCTCCACGCCTCGACCGCTTCGTCCACGCCGAGGCCGATCGCCTCGCAGACCGCCAGGACGGTGCCGAAGCCGGGGCTCGGGATGCGCCCGACCTCGATCTTGCGCAGCGTCTCCGGCGAGATCCCTGCGGCCGCCGCGACCTCGGCCGAATCGCGACCGCCCCGGGCCTCACGGATCAGTGCGCCGAGACGCCGGCCTGCCTCGAGCTGTTCGTGCGTGAGCGGGATGCGGACCATGCGCTGATCGTATCCGGTATTCCTGTACCGCGGCTGGTACCGTCGGTCCCGGTATAGAAATACCGAATGCGTGACGACGGACGGGGTACGTGGTGATCGAACTGAAGACAGCAGGCGAGATCGACGCCATGGCGGTCACGGGCAAGGTGGTCGCGCAGATGCTGCACACGCTGACCGCAGAGGCCGTGCCGGGCGTCGACCTGATGACCCTGGAGTCGGCCGCCCGGGACCTCCTCGCCGATGCCGGTGGGCGATCCTGCTACTGGGACTACGCGCCCTCGTTCGGGCGTGGGCCTTTCCGCAACGTCATCTGCCTGTCGCCGAACGACGCCGTCCTGCACGGCCGCCCGCGTCACCAGGTCCTCGGAGACGGTGACGTGCTCTCCCTCGACCTCGCGATCTCCGTGGACGGGTGGGTGGCGGACTCGGCGGTCACCGTCGTCGTCGGGGATCCCGCGGATCCCGCCGACGTGGCCCTCGTCGATTCGACGCGACGCGCTCTCGACGCGGGTATCGCCGCGGCGGTACCCGGCAACCGGCTCGGCGACGTGTCAGCGGCGATCGGGGCGGTCGCCGACGCCGGGGGCTACCGGGTCAACACCGACTTCGGCGGTCACGGACTCGGCCGCACCATGCACGAGGACCCCCACGTGTCCAACCGCGGTCGCCCCGGGAAGGGTCTGCGCCTGCGCCCCGGCATGACGCTGGCGTTGGAGCCGTGGTGGTCACGCGGCGCACCCGACCTCGTCGTGGACGAGGACGGCTGGACCCTCCGCGCCGCGGACGGTTCCAGGACGGCCCACAGCGAACACACGATCGCCGTCACCGACGACGGTCCCCGTGTGCTGACCGCCCGACCACGGGACGGAGGTCAGGCGGCCTGAGCGCTGCCCGTGGCGTCGGCGGTCATGACGGTCTCCTTGCGTCGACCCGTGCGGATGCGCTGCTCCACCCGGGTCGCCGTGAAGGAGAGGCCGGAGTTGATCAGGATCATGACGATCGCCACGATCACCAGCGCCGGCAGGTAGTTGCCGTAGAACGACGCGGACTGGATGCCCGACCGCACGACCTCGATGTAGCCGATCGCATAGCCCAGGGCGCTGTCCTTGAGGGCGATGACCATCTGCGAGATCAGCGCGGGGAGCATGGCCGTGACCGCCTGCGGCAGCAGTATCAGCCGCATCGTCTGACCGGGCCGCAGACCGAGGGCCTGCGACGCCTCCGACTGGCCCGACGGCAGCGAGAGGATCCCCGAGCGGATGATCTCCGCGATGACCGACCCGTTGTACAGCGTCAGGCCGGTCACCACGGCCGCGAACGACAGCTGCAGGGACGGGAACACCGCGTACTCCGCGTACAGGTAGTACGCGAAGATCATCAGGATCAGCACCGGGATGGAGCGGAACGTCTCGACGACGGCCCCGGCGACCATGCGGACCCATCGGTGTTCGGAGAGTCGCCCCACACCGAGGACACCGCCGAGCACGAGCGCGAACACGATCGACAGTGCGGCGGCCTTGAGGGTGCCCCAGAGCCCGGGCAGGAGATAGGTCGTCCAGGTGGTCGCTGTGACGAACGGCTTCCACTTCTGGGCCGTCAGCTGGTCGTTGCCGGCGAGGGTCACGAGGACGAACGCCACGACGGCGGCGAGGATCAATCCGAACACCACCGCGATCAGGGCGTTGCGCCGGCGTGCCCTCGGCCCGGGGACGTCGTAGAGAACCGTCGCGCCGCTCATCGTCGGACCGCCAATCGTCGAGCCAGCCGGCCGAACACGAAACCCTCGGCCAGCGTGATGATCATGAATCCGACGGCGATGATCGCGAAGATGGCGATGATCTGGTCGGCGTGGTTCTCGATCTGCTCCTTCATGAGCAGCGACGCCTCGGCCACACCGATCGCCGAGGCGATGGTGGTGTTCTTCGTCAACGCGATGAGCACGCTGCCCATCGGCCCGATCACCGATCGCGCCGCCTGGGGGAGGACGACCAGTCCGAAGACCCGTCCGAAGCCCAACCCGAGCGACCGCGCCGCCTCCGCCTGACCCATGGGGACCGTGTTGAACCCCGACCGCAGCGTCTCGCACACGAACGTCGACGTGTAGAGCACGAAGCCGAGGACCGCGAGCCAGAAGTTGTTGTTGTCGACGAAGTTCGCGTTCTCCGGCGCCAACGTCAGGCCGAGGTTCTGGTAGAGCCCGATCGAGCAGAAGATGATGATCAGGGTCAGCGGGGTGTTGCGCACGATGGTCACGTACGCGGTCCCGAACACCCGCATCACGGGGACGGGGGAGACCCGGAGGCCGGCGAGGATCGTGCCCCACACCAGCGACCCGATGGCGGCGTAGAACGTCAGCTTGATCGTCGTCCAGTACGCGGGCCACAGCTGGGGACCCATGTCCAACCAGAGTTCGTTCACGACAGACCCGCCGGGCACGGCGTCGACGTCGAGTCGAGGAAGGACAGGTCACCGGGCTTCGGGGTGAACGTGAACGGCGAGTCCGGGCGATCCGCGCGCGACATCAGCTTGTCGACCTCGGTGTCACCGATCGACTCGCGCAGGGCCCGTTCCCACGGCGACGAGCCCGAGGAGTCGGGGGCCAGCATCGCCGTCAGTGCGGTGTTCACCGCCGCCACCGACTTCGGGTAGTTCTTCGCCATGCCGATCCCGTAGCGCTCGGTGGAGAACGGCGTGCCCTTCTTGCGCAGGACCTTCTTGCCCGAGGAGGTGGTGCAGGCGTCCTTGGGATAGGTCATGTCGACGACGCGGAAATCGCCCCGGTAGATGTCGAAGTCGGCGAAGCCGGCCAGGATCACCTCATCGGTGGTGAGGGCGTCGACCTTGCTCTGCCGCAAGGCCTCCACGCATCCGGAGTACGAGTCGTACTCCTGCAACTGGACTCTGGGCAGCTGGGCCTTGACGTTCTGTGCCGGTGTCGAGCCGGTGACAGAACAGAGCTTCTTGCCCTTGTCGAGGTCGGTCAGCGTCGTGATCCCGGTGTCGTCGCGGCGGACCAGCAGGCCCTGGTAGTTGACCAGGTAGGGCCCGGCGAACGCGACGCGCTTGGACCGGGCGGCGTTGATCGAGTACGTCGCGGCGATCATGTCGACCTCGCCGTTCTCGATGAGCGTCTCGCGCTGCGCGGACGGGGTCTCCCGCCAGGTGATCTTGGGGGAGTGCACGCCCATGCTGCGCGCGATCGAGTCGACGACGTACCGCGACACCAGGGTGTCGAAGCCGGTGAAGTCCTTGTCGGGCTCGCGCAGACCGAGCCCCGGCTGGTCGTACTTGGTGCCCAGGATCACCGACCCCTCGCGGATGGAACCGACGAGGTCGCGGGGATTGGTGTTGCCGCAGGCGGTCAGCGTGGCGGCACACACGGCGATCGCGACCGCCACGACGAGCGGGGCACGCAGCGATCTGCGTCGGGGGGTCCCGCGCATCAGTGGCCCAGGATCTTGCCGAGGAAGTCCTTGGCCCGGTCGGACTTCGGCGCGGTGAAGAAGGTGTCGGGGTCGGTGTCCTCGACGATCGCGCCGTCGGCCATGAACACCACGCGGTCGGCGGCGCGCCGCGCGAACCCCATCTCGTGGGTGACGACCACCATCGTCATGCCCTCGCGGGCCAACGACACCATGACGTCGAGCACCTCGTTGACCATCTCGGGGTCGAGGGCGGAGGTCGGCTCGTCGAACAGCATCGCCTTCGGCTCCATCGCCAGCGAGCGCGCGATCGCGGCACGCTGCTGCTGTCCGCCGGAGAGCTGTGCGGGGTACTTGTCCTTCTGGGCGGCGATGCCCACCCGCTCGAGGAGCTGCTCGGCGTGTTCCCGCGCCTGGGCCTTCGACTTCTTGCGCACCTTGATGGGGGCGAGGGTGATGTTGTCGAGGATCGTCTTGTGCGCGAAGAGGTTGAACGACTGGAACACCATGCCGACGTCGGTCCGCAGGCGCGCGAGGTCCTTGCCCTCCGACGGCAGCAGCGTCCCGTCGACGCGGATCTCACCGGAGTCGACAGGCTCGAGACGGTTGATCGTGCGGCAGAGGGTGGACTTGCCCGATCCGGACGGTCCGAGCACCACGACGACCTGGCCGGCCGGGATCTCGAGGTCGATCCCGTCGAGGACGTGCAGGTCGCCGAAGTACTTCTCGACACCCCGCAGGGAGATCATCGGTGGCGCCTGCCCGGTGGCCGGTGTCGCCGGGCCGGTCTGCGAAACGGTCATGAGAGTGCAACCTCGCTGTTCGACGGTGCTCGCCCTCGGCGGGGTCTGCCGATGGGTAAAGAGGACCTTACTGTTGCGGTGTCCCGTCCGCCGGTTCTTCACGCGCCGAGGAGCGCGTCGGGGCGCCGGCGGCGACTACGGGGACCGGCGGTGGTCGACGTACCCTGGAGACCGATGAACGCCCCGGTCACCCACCCCTCGACACACGTCGGCACCGCGCCGCGCCGCTATCAGGTGCGCACCTACGGGTGTCAGATGAACGTCCACGACTCCGAACGCATCCGCGGCGTGTTGGAGGACGCGGGATACGAACGCGCCGCCGACGGCGACGACGCGGACCTCGTCGTGTTCAACACGTGCGCGGTGCGCGAGAACGCCGACAACAAGCTGTACGGCAACCTCTCGCACCTGGCGCCGGTCAAGGCCGACCGACCCGGCATGCAGATCGCGGTGGGCGGGTGTCTGGCGCAGAAGGACCGGTCGGCCGTCGTCGACCGCGCCCCCTGGGTCGACGTCGTGTTCGGCACGCACAACCTCGGGTCCCTGCCCGCACTGCTCGAGCGCGCCCGCCACAACGAGGTCGCACAGGTCGAGATCGAGGAGTCGCTCAGTGCGTTCCCCTCGACGTTGCCCGCCCGTCGCGAGTCGTCGTACGCCGGCTGGGTGTCGATCTCGGTGGGCTGCAACAACACCTGCACGTTCTGCATCGTCCCGTCGCTGCGCGGGAAAGAGGTCGACCGTCGCCCCGAGGACGTGCTCGCCGAGGTGCAGGCCCTCGTCGACCAGGGCGTCGTCGAGATCACCCTCCTCGGCCAGAACGTCAACGCCTACGGGATGTCGTTCGCCGACCCCGACATTCCCCGTGACCGGTCGGCCTTCGCCGACCTCCTGCGCACGGTCGGATCCGTGGACGGACTGGAGCGTCTGCGGTTCACCTCACCCCATCCGGCCGAGTTCCGCTCCGACGTCATCGACGCGATGGCCCAGACGCCGTCGGTGTGTCCACAGCTGCACATGCCGTTGCAGTCGGGATCCGACCGCATCCTGCGCGCCATGCGTCGCAGCTACCGGCGCGAGCGGTTCCTGTCCATCCTCGACGAGGTCCGCGACGCCATGCCGCACGCCGCGATCACCACCGACATCATCGTCGGGTTCCCCGGCGAGACCGAGGAGGACTTCGCCGCGACCCTCGACCTCGTCGAGCGTGCCCGGTTCAGCTCCGCGTTCACGTTCCAGTACTCGCCGCGTCCGGGAACACCTGCGGCTGACATGCCCGACCAGGTCCCGCCCGACGTCGTCCGTGAGCGCTACCTCCGACTGACCGCACTGCAGGACGCGATCTGCCTCCGGGAGAACGAGCGCCTCGTCGGTACCGCGGTCGAGGTGCTGGCCATGGCGGAGACGGGTCGCAAGGGCGCGTCGACGGGTCGCCTGACCGGGCGCGCACGCGACGGCAGGCTCGTCCACTTCATCGGTGACCGCGACACGGTCCGGGCCGGCGATGTCGTCGAGACCGTCGTCACCGCGGCCGCACCCCACCACCTCGTCGCCGACGTCCCCGTGACGTCGCATCGCCGCACCCGCGCCGGTGATGCCTGGGCAGCGGGCCGCACCCCGACGACCCCGCCGGTCGGTGTGGGCCTGGGTATCCCGTCCATCGGTGCGCCCGACGCGGGGGACACCGCAGTCCGGGACCGTGTGGCCGTGTCGTGTTCGGAAGGATGTGCGTGATGACGAGCAGTCAGGAACCGACCCCGACGGGTCTGGAACACCTCGAGGGAGACCTGCGCCGCGCGGAACAACGCATCGCCGGGGAGATCGAACCGGGCGCGCGGGCGGTCGTCGTCGCCGCGGCGGTCCTGGTCGCGATGGTCGCGATCGTGCTGCCGCACACCGGCTCCGCGAACGGGATCGACGTGCTCACCTTCTCCAGCACCTCCTCCGCCGAGCGTGTCACGATCGTCTCGCGGGTCTTCCTCTACCTGTTGGTGATCTTCGGGATCGGCTTCTCGATGCTCGCGCTGGTCACGCGACGCTGGGTGCTGGCCTTCGTGGCCCTGTGCGGCAGCGCCGTCGGGTGCATCGCGGGCATGCTCGCCTGGTGGTCCCGCAACACGCCCGGCGTGAACGGCATCGCACCACCGCACGGCGTCGGTCCCGGCCTCGTCCTGGGGTGGCTGGCGCTCATCGTCATCACGTTCCACTGGGCGCGGGTGGTCTGGGCGCGCACGTCCTACCACCTCGCGCTGGAGGCGCAGCGACGCGACGACGCCGCGGCGGCCGAGGATCGTGCGCGCTCGCTGCAGCGCGCCGCCGCCCGCCGATCCGACGCGGGCGACACGTCGCCGTCGCACGGTGAGGGTCCCGGGTCCGACGCCGGGCAGGAGCAGGACCCGGCCTGAGAGCCGCGGTTCGGGAGCCCGGGTTCGGGTTCCGATGGGCCGGGGCCGGTCACACCTGAGTCGTCAGCGACCGCCGACGGCGTTGTCGGCGGCGGCGGCCCACTCCCGCCACTGCTGGGCCTGTGCCCGGAGGTCCGCGGCGTCCTTGTCCTTGCCCCGGGCCGCGGCCTTCTCGGCCTGATCCTCGAGCTGGGCCACCCGCGACCGGAACTGCTCGGCCCGTGCGGCGACCTCGGGGTCGGTGCGCTGCCAGTGGGTCTCCTCGGCGTCGCGGACCCGCTTCTCGATCGCCCGTATACCGCGCTCGAGGGGCTGCATCCGATCCCGCGGCACCTTGCCGATCGCATCCCACCGTTCGCGGATGTCACGGAACGCCCGGCGGGCGGCGTCGAGGTCGCCCGCGGGGTCGATCGTCTTCTCGGCCTCGTCGAGCAGGGCCTGCTTCGCGTCGGCGTTGGCGCCGAACTCCTCGTCCCGTTCGGACTGAGCGGCGTTGCGGGCGGCGAAGAACACGTCCTGGGCGGCCTTGAAGCGATCCCAGAGGGCGTCGTCGGAGTCGCGCGGCGCGCGTCCGGCGGCCTTCCACTCGGCCAGCAGGTCGCGGAACCGACCCGCGGTCGGCCCCCAGTCGGTGGAATTCGCGAGGGTCTCCGCCTCGGCGATGATCTCCTCCTTGCGGGCTCGGGCACCCGCGCGGTCGCGATCCAG
Organism: Williamsia deligens; assembly: GCF_024171765.1. GTDB lineage: Bacteria > Actinomycetota > Actinomycetes > Mycobacteriales > Mycobacteriaceae > Williamsia_A > Williamsia_A deligens. Next base: position 359,516 of record NZ_JAMTCI010000002.1, on the reverse strand, counting down.
CTCGGCGAAGTGGGCGCCCCGGCGGCGGTTGAAGGCGTCACGGGCCTTCGCGTACCGCCGCCACAACACGTCATCGGTCTTGCGGTCGACGCCCTTGATCGTCTTCCACTCGTCGAGGATGGCCCGCAGCCGGTCCCCGGCGTGCTTCCACTGGGTGCTCTCGGCGCCGATCGTCTCGGCCTCCGCGCACAGTTCCTCCTTGCGGGCGATCGCCGCCGTGCGCGCGGCGTCGCGTGCCCGGTTGCGTTCGACGGCGACGGTGTCGGCACCCTCGACGATCGCCGTCAGCCGGGTACGCAGCCCCGCGACGTCACCGATGACCGCGGCCTCGGGCAGCGTGTCCAGCAGCGCCACCGCCGACGTCTTCGTCTTGCGCGGATCGCCGGTGCCGGCGGTCAGGCGCTCCTCCAGCAACTCGATCTCGGTGGCCAGGTCGTCGAAGCGGCGCCCGTAGTGCGCGAGGCCCTCCGCGGGGGTCCCCGCCTGCCAGGACCCGATGATCCGCGCGTCGTCGCCCTCGATCAGCCAGACCGTGCCGTCGTCGTCGACGCGGCCGAATGCCGACGGATCCGACGCCGGCCGCACGTGCTCGACGACGGGCACGGGTCCCGATCGCGGTGCGGGTGACGGGCGTGGCCCGGGACGGGGGCCCGGGCGGGGACCCGGCCTGGGGCCGGGGGCGGGTGGAGCGGTCGCTGCCGGTGGGGAGGCCGGGGGCGTGGGTGCGGGGGTGATCGGGTCGACGACCCCGGTCTGTCCACCGGCGTCGGCGCGGGCCTCGTCGCCGGCCGGCGCGGGCGCGTCGGTCACGCCGGGATCGTGTGGCGTCTGCTCCACGTGATCGCTCATCGGTCTCGTCCCTCGTCCCTGCCGCGCGTCACGGCCGCCGTTCCTCGTGCCGCGTCCCGCGGCGTCCCCGCGCGGTCGGGCGCGGCGTGGGGACCATTCAAACAGGTGCCGTCCGGTTTCGTGCGCAGTCGTCGGACCTGCGCACGGGCCGCGGTCGGCCCCCCGCCGGTAGCGTGTGCGGACGTGCTCGCCGCCGTCGCCCTCGTGCCCGGGTCGCCGTTGCTCGTCCCCGCGCTCACCGGTCCCCGCGACGACGACGTGCAGCCTGTCCGCACCGGCACCCTCCGGACCGTCTCCCGCCTCGCCGAGGTCGCCCCCGTCCGCTGGGTCGCCGTGGGGGTGGCCGACCCCCATGACCCCGGCGTCGCGCCGGGGCCGCCGGGTGTGACCGGACCCGACCAGATCCCTACGCAGGGGACGTATCTGGGCTTCGGGGTGGACGTGCGGGTGCGGTTGAGTCCGGGGCAGGTCCCCGAGGGGATCGAGGACGCCATGCCGACCGCGATCCTCGCTGCGGCGTGGCTCCGCGGGGACGTGGCACCCGGGATCGCGGTGAGCCCGTACGTGGTGGCCGCCGACGCCGACGACGACCGGTTGCGGACGCTGGCAGGGGAGATCGCCCGGATCGTCACCGCCGACGACGAACCCGTCGGGATGCTCGTCGTGGCGGACGGGTCGACCTCGCTGACACCGCGCGCACCCGGGGGGTTCGTGGAGGGGGCGCCCGCGGTGCAGGCGATCGTCGACGACGCGATCGCGGCGGCCGACCTCGACGCCCTCCTGGAACTCGACGCCGCCGAGTGTGCGGGCGTCGGCCTGACCGGTCGTGCCGCGCTGCGCGTCGCGGCGCTCACCTGGCGGGCGGCGCGCCCCGACGAGCCCGTCGGTGAGTCGTTCTATCGCGGAGCGCCGTTCGGGGTCGGGTACCACGCGGCGTTGTGGCACCCGCGGTGAGCGGGCGCCCGACACCGATCGCCGTGATCGGCCCCACGGGCACCGGGAAGTCCGACCTCGCCCTCGACGTCGCGCAGCGGTGCGACGGCGAGATCATCAACATCGACGCCATGCAGCAGTACCGCGGGATGGACATCGGCACCGCGAAGGTCCCCCCGTCGGAGCGGCGGGGTGTGCCGCATCACCAGCTCGACGTCCTCGACGTCACCGAGATCGCGACGGTCGCGCGGTACCAGGCCGCCGCGGGCGCCGACGTCGAGGACGTCCTCGACCGCGGCCGACGCCCGGTCATCGTGGGCGGGTCGATGATGTACATCCAGTCCCTCCTCGACGACTGGACGTTCCCCGCCACCGACGACGCGGTGCGATCACGGCTCGAGGCGGAACTCGACGCCCAGGGTGTCGCCGCGATGCACCGGCGGCTCGCCGAGATCGACCCGGCCGCGGGCGCGTCGATCCTCCCCACCGACGGCCGGCGGATCGTCCGGGCGATCGAGGTGGTCGAACTCACCGGTCGCCCGTTCGCGGCGTCGGCGCCGACCATCGGTGAGCCGCGCTGGTCGACCGTGATCGTCGCGCTCGACCGGGAGACCGCAGACCTCGACGACAGGCTGCGCGCACGCACCGAGGCGATGTTCGCGCGAGGCCTCGTCGACGAGGTGTCCGGCCTGGTCGACCAGGGGCTGCGTGAGGGGAGGACCGCATCGCGGGCCATCGGCTACGCGCAGGCCCTCGATGTCCTCGACGGCGTGTCCGACATCGCGACGGCGGTCGAGTCGACCTTCGTCGGCACCAGACGCTACGTCCGACGACAGCGCTCCTGGTTCCGGCGCGACCCCCGCCTGCACTGGTTCGACGCGGGCCGGACCGACCTGGCCGACGCGGTGTGCACGCTCGTGGACCCGGTGTGATCCCACTCGACCCGATGGCACGACCGCGGACGTTTACGCTGGGGTGATGAGCTCACACGGCGTCGACACCGAGCTCCCGTTCGTCAAGGGCCACGGGACAGAGAACGACTTCGTGCTGCTCCCGGACCATCGGGCACAGCTGGACCTCACGCCGCAGCTCGTCGCGGCGCTCTGCGATCGCCGCGCCGGGATCGGCGGTGACGGACTGCTGCGGGTCGCCCGCACCGACGCCCTGTGCATCGCCGGGGTCCTCGACGAGATCCCGGCGGGTGTCGCCACCGACGACTGGTTCATGGACTACCGCAACGCCGACGGGTCGATCGCCGAGATGTGCGGCAACGGCGTCCGCGTCTTCGCCCACCACCTCGTCGCCGCGGGACTCGTCGACGGCCCCGAGTTCGTCGTCGGCAGTCGCGCGGGCGGTCGTCGGGTGCATGTGCACTCCGCTGACGCCCACTCCGCCGACGTCACCGTCGAGATGGGTCCGGTCACCGTCGGTGACCGCAGCCCGGCGACCCTGGGCCGCACGCTCGAGGGCGTCGCGGTGGATGTCGGCAACCCCCACCTGGCCTGCGTCGTCGACGACCTCACCCCGGACACCCTGCGCGACATCGACTTCTCCGACGGCGCGGAGTTCGATCGTGACCTCTTCCCCCACGGGGTCAACATCGAGATCCTGACCCCGGTCGAGGACGGGGCGATCCACATGCGGGTGCTCGAGCGCGGGGTCGGGGAGACGCGCAGCTGCGGGACGGGCACCGTCGCGGCGGCGGCGGCGTCGTTGCTCGCCCACGACGGGAAGCCGACGGGCACCCTCGACGTTCACATACCCGGAGGCACCGTGACCGTCACGGTCACCGAGGATGGCGCGACACTGCGCGGTCCGTCACGCATCGTCGCGATCGGGACCGTCACCCGACCGGAGCCCGCCCCCGTCGCCGAGGAAAAAGGGATGCACACGACCCCGGCCGTGTGAGATCACTGATGGCGACGCCCGTACCCGACGACCAGCCGTACCCCGACCGCGACGACCTCGCGGCGGACACACCCACCGAGGAGACCACCTTCTTCACCGAACACCAGGGTCTGGCCTACGCCGACCCCACCGCAGACACTGACCCCGGGATCGACACCGACGGCCAGGACACCGACGACGCCGCGGCCGCCCGCCCGGCGGCGTGGACGCCGCGTCGGACCCCCACCACCGGTGAGCTCCAGCTCGACGAACGCACGTCGCTGCAGCGCGTCCCCGGTCTGTCCACCGAGCTCGACGACGTCACCGAGGTCGAGTACCGGCAGCTGCGCCTCGAGCGCGTCGTGCTCGTCGGGGTGTGGACGGAGGGCTCACAGCAGGCCGCGAACAGCCGAATGAGCGAGCTCGCGGCACTCGCCGAGACGGCGGGGTCCGAGGTCCTCGAGGGCGTCATCCAGCGACGCGACCGGCCCGACCCCGCGACGTACATCGGATCGGGCAAGGCCCACGAGTTGCGCGAGGTGGTCATCGCCACCGGAGCGGACACCGTCATCTGCGACGGTGAACTCACCCCGGCGCAGCTCACCGCGCTCGAGAAGGTCGTCAAGGTGAAGGTCATCGACCGCACCGCGCTGATCCTCGACATCTTCGCCCAGCACGCGACGTCCCGGGAGGGCAAGGCGCAGGTCGCCCTCGCGCAGATGGAGTACATGCTCCCGCGTCTGCGCGGCTGGGGTGAGTCGATGTCGCGCCAGGCCGGTGGCCGGGCGGGGAGCAACGGTGGTGTGGGCCTGCGTGGTCCGGGTGAGACGAAGATCGAGACCGACCGTCGCCGCATCCGTGAGCGGATGGCCAAGCTGCGCCGGGAGATCCGGGAGATGAAGACCGCGCGCACCGTCAGTCGGACGCGTCGCCGGCAGTCGGTGGTCCCGACGATCACGATCGCCGGTTACACCAACGCCGGGAAGTCGAGTCTGATCAACGCGATGACGGGTTCCGGTGTGCTGGTGCAGGACGCGCTGTTCGCGACCCTCGACCCGACCACCCGCCGCGCGACTCTCGACGACGGTCGCGAGGTGACGTTCACCGACACGGTCGGGTTCGTCCGTCACCTGCCCACGCAGCTGGTGGAGGCGTTCCGGTCCACCCTCGAGGAGGTCGTCGACGCCGACGTCGTCCTGCACGTGGTCGACGCGTCCGACCCCATGCCGATGAACCAGATCTCGACGGTGCGCAAGGTCATCGCCGACGTCGTCGCCGACGAGGACGCGTCCGCGCCGCCGGAGATCCTGGTGATCAACAAGATCGACGCCGCCGACCCCGTCGTCCTGACCACCCTGCGCGGTGAGTTCCCGGACGCGGTGTTCGTGTCCGCGACGACCGGCGAGGGCCTGCCCGAGTTGTTCACCCGGGTGCGTGACGTGGCCGGCCGCGACGACGTGGACATGACGATCCTCGTGCCGTACTCGCGAGGCGATCTGGTGTCGCGGATCCACGCCCACGGCGATGTGCTCGAGACCGAGCACGTGGCGGACGGGACGCGCCTGCGGGTACGGGTGCCCGCCGCGCTCGCGGGTGAGTTGTCCACCCTCGCCGTGTGATCGGCCACCGACACCAGCCCCACGACAGCAGTTGACGACAGCGGCCCCCGGGAATTCCCCGGGGGCCGCTGTCGTCGTCGGGTGGACCTACTCGGCGTCGAGGTCCTTGGCGACCAGTTCGGCGATCGAGTCCAGCGTCGGCTGGTCGTCGGCGGTGACGACGACCTGCGTCCCCTTCTCGGCGCCGAGGGTCATGATCATCAGCGCGGAACCGGCGTCCACGGGTTCCCCGCCCTCGACGGCGAGCGTGACGGGCGATCCGGCGGCCGCGACGGCCTCGGCGATGATCGTGGCGGGGCGGGCGTGCAGACCGACGGCGGAGCCGACGGCGATGGTGGTGCTGGGCATCTGCGGAGTTCCTTCAGGTGGTGGGGGTGTGACGGATGTCGGTCAGGCTGCCACGGGCGCGGCGGCCGTGGTGGGAGCCGCCACCGCGGTCTTGGTGGAGCGGGTGCGCATCTCCTTGAGCGCGACCACGATCGCTGCGGCCACCACGGTGCCCGCGGCGAGCGCGATCAGGAACCCGAGGACGTTGCTCATCGCGAAGAACACGAAGATGCCGCCGTGGGGGGCGCGCAGGCCGACGTCGAACGCCATCGTCAGCGCGCCGGTGACGGCGCCGCCGGCCATCATCGAGGGGATGACCCGCAGGGGATCGGCCGCGGCGAACGGGATGGCCCCCTCGGAGATGAACGACGCCCCGAGCAGCCACGCGGCCTTGCCGTTCTCGCGCTCGGGCTCGGTGAAGAGCTTCGGGCGGACGAGGGTGGCGAGAGCCATCGCGAGCGGCGGGACCATGCCCGCGGCCATGACGGTGGCCATGATCCGCAGGTCGGGGGCGGCGCCGACGGCCAGACCCTGGACGGCGAACGCGTAGGCGGCCTTGTTGACCGGGCCACCGAGGTCGAAGCACATCATGAGACCGAGGATGATGCCCAGGATGATGACCGAGCTGCCGGTCATGTTCGACAGCGCGTCCTGCAGTTCGGTGGTGACCCAGGCGAGCGGGCGGCCGAGGACCATGAACATCAGCGCACCGGTGACGAGCGTGGCCAGCAGCGGGATGATCACGACCGGCATGAGCCCACGGGCCCACTGCGGCAGCGGGATCCGACCGATGTACAGCGCGACGAAGCCCGCGATCAGACCACCGACGAGACCGCCGATGAAGCCGGCACCGACCGTCGAGGCGATGTAGCCGGCGGTGAAACCCGGTGCGAGACCGGGACGGTCGGCGATGGCGAACGCGATGTAGCCGGCCAGGGCGGGGACCAGGAAGAAGAACGCGAGCGAGCCGATCTCGAAGAACACCCCGCCGAGGTACTGGGCGAACCCGCCCGAGGGCAGGTTGGTCAGGCTGTTGCTCAGCGCGATCGTCGCACCCAGGGGATCGGTGGCGCCGTTGGGCTTGAGCGCCATCTCGTATCCACCGAGCAGGAAGCCCAGGGCGATGAGGAGGCCGCCGGCGGCGACGAACGGGATCATGTAGCTCACGCCGGTGAGCAGGATCTGACGCAGCCGGACGCCCCAGCCGAGCTCGCTGGTCGACGCTGTCGCGGCGCCACCGGAGGCCGGCGTACCCGACACCCGTGCGGCGGAGGGGTTCCCGGCCGCGGCGACCGCGTCGGCGATCATCGCGTCCGGCTCGTTGATGGCCCGCTTGGTGCCGGATTCGACGACGGGCTTGCCCGCGAACCGCTCGCGGCCCTTGACACCCACGTCGGTGGCGAAGATGACGGCGTCGGCGGCGGCGACCACCGACGGGTCCGCGGGGGTCGACTTCGACGACCCCTGCGTCTCGACGACGAAGTCGACGTCGGCGCGCTGCGCCGCGTAGGTCAGCGCGTCGGCGGCCATGTAGGTGTGGGCGATGCCGGTGGGGCATGCCGTGATCGCGACGATCGACACGCGCTTCCCGCCGGTGGCGGATCCGGCCGGCTCGACACCGGCCGGTGCGGTGGCGGCCGGCGCGGCGGCGGCGGTGGAGGTGGAGGTCCCCGCGGCCGGTGCGGGCGCGACCACCTCGCCGACGAGGGCGACGACGGTGGCGGCGTCGGGCGCGGCCCGCAACGACGCGACGAAGTCGGGGCGGACGAGGGCCCGCGCGAGGGAGCTGAGCAGCTTCATGTGCTCCGAGCCGCCCGACGCGGGTGCGGCGATGAGGAAGACGATGTCGGCCGGACCGTCGGAGGCACCGAAGTCGACCTTCGGGGCGAGACGTGCGAACGCGAGGCTCGCGCGGTTCACACCCTCGGTGCGGCAATGGGGGATCGCGATCCCGCCGGGCAGGCCGGTCGGGGACTGCGCCTCGCGGGCGAGGGCGGCCGCGACGAGGCCGTCGGCCTCGGTGGCGCGGCCCGTGTTCACGAGCAGGCCCGCGAGATGGGTGATGACCGCGGTGGTGTCGGTACCGGCGTCGACGTCGAGCGCGACGGTCGCGGCCTCGATGATCGACACCGGCTGCGAGCCGGAATCCGGTGCGGCCGGATCGCTGTGGGTGGTGGACATGTCGCCTCTTCTGGTCGTCGGTGACTGATGGTGTGTGTCGGTGGGACTGGATGCTCGACCGTCGGGGGTCTCGGCGGTCGGTGGTGTCAGACGAATGGTGTGGACACCTCGCTCACCCGCACCGCGTGCGGTGCGAGATCCCCGGGTCTGGGTGGCTGGGTTCCGGGCAGCGCGGCCGCGGCGGATCCGTGGGCGACCGCTGCGCGCAGGGCCTCGGCGGGTGCTGCGCCGGCGATCGACGCGAGCAGGTAACCGGCCAGGGTCGCGTCCCCGGCCCCGACGGTGCTGACGGGGGTGATCGGGGGCGGTGTCGCCTGCCATGCGCCGTCGGCGGTGACCACCATGGCGCCGGCCGCACCGAGGGTGGCCAGGACGACGCAGTCACCCGAGCCGATCACCGACCGCGCGGCCTCGAGGGTGGGGGAGAAGTCCCCCGCCGCGGCCGACCCGTCGAGATGGGCGACGTCTCCGCCGGTGATCTCGCACAGCTCCTCGGTGTTGGGCTTGATGAGGTGGACCGAGCCGTCGGCCACCGCGGGCAGCAGCGCCGCGAGGGGCGCGCCGGAGGTGTCGACGGCGACCCGGCATCCCGAGCCCGCGAGGGACGCCGCGACCTGGCGGTAGAAGTCCGCTGGGACGCCCGGGGGCAGTGACCCGCAGAGTGCGACCCACTCGGCGCCGGCGGACGCCGCCAGGATGAGCGCGGCGAACGCGTCGATCTGACCGGCGTCGAGTGTCGTCCCGGGGAGGTTCAGCTTCGTGGTCGTGCCGTCGGGTTCGGTGACGGTGATGTTGCTGCGCACCTCGTCGGCCGTCGCGACGGTCCGGTAGTGCAGGCCGACGGCGTCGAGGGCGACGAGCAGCGGATCGCCGGAGGGGGCGGGCAGGAGGGCGACGGTGGGCACGCCGGCGACCTGGGCGACGCGGGAGACGTTGATGCCCTTGCCGCCCGGCTCGCTCCGCGCACCGATCGCCCGCACGACGGCCCCGCGATCGAGCGGGCCGGGCAGGACGATCGTGCGGTCGAGGCTGGGGTTGGCCGTGACGGTGACGATCATGCGATCACGACCTCGACGCCGCGGGCGGACAGTCGTGCCGAGAGGGCGGGATCGATGCCCTCGTCGGTGATGAGGACGTCGACCTCGTCGACGTCGGCGAAGCGGGTGAGGTCCTCGTGACCGATCTTGGAGGAGTCGGCCACCAGGACGACGCGGTGGGCGGCAGCGATCATCGCCGACTTCACCGCGGCCTCCTCGATGTCCGGGGTCGACAGGCCGTGTCCCTCGGTGAGGCCGTTGGTCCCGATGAACGCGACGTCGACCCGGAGGGCGCCGAGCGCGGCCAGTGGAGCCGGACCGACCGCCGCCTGGGTGATGCCGCGGATGCGGCCCCCGAGGAAGTGGAGATCGGTGCCGGGGTGGTCGGCGACCGTCGAGGCCACCGACAGTGAGTTGGTGAAGACGGTCAGCGACCGGTCCCGGGGGAGTCGGGCCGCGGCGGCGATCGTCGTCGTCCCGGCGTCGATGACGAGGCTCCCCCCGTCGGACGGGACGAAGCGGCACGCGGCGGTGCCGATCCGCAGCTTCTCGTCCGGGTGCGCCCCGGCACGGGCGGTGACGTCGAGTTCGCCGCTGCGTACGGCGTCGACCGTCACCGCTCCGCCGTGGACCCGCCGCAGGTAGCCCGCACGCTCGAGAGCAGCGAGATCGCGGCGGACGGTCTCGCTGGTGACGGCGAACTCCTCCGCGAGCGCCGTCACCGACGCCCGACCCCGGCTGATCACCTGATCGGCGATGGCCTGCTGTCGTTCCTCGGCGTACACCGCGGCTCCTGTCGTCTCGACCCGTCGTCCGGATGTGGATTTCCGTGGGTCTGGATGTTGGTTCGTTTCTGTTTACGCTTGACTGTGTTGACAAGTCAAGCATTTCTTGTAATTTGAGTCACAGCAGTCGGTCGCCAGGGATCGGACGCACAGACCAGAGGTGGAACTCCATGACCGCGCACATCGCCACCGACCAGGCCGTTCTCGTGGGCACGCCCGTCGTCGCGGGTGTCGCGCACGCACCGGTGATGTGGCCGGGCGCCCGTCCCGCCCTCCCCGGGCCGGGTACACCACCCGCCGACGTCGAGGCCGAGTGCGAGCGGTTCTCCCGCGCCGCGACCGCTGTCGCCGACCGGCTGCGATCCCGGGCGTCGGCGGCGACCGGAGTCGCCTCGGAGGTGCTGTCGGCGACCGCGGCGCTCGCCGAGGACCGTGGATGGGTGGGTGCCGCGCAGAAGGAGATCCGCGCCGGCGCACCCGCGCCGAACGCCGCCGTCGCCGCGACCGAACAGTTCGCGGCCGTGTTCACCAAGCTCGGTGGGCTCATGGCCGAGCGGGTCACCGATCTCCACGATGTCCGCGACCGCGTCCTCGCCGAGCTCGCCGGCGAGCCCGAGCCGGGGATCTCGCTGCCGGATCACCCCGTCGTGCTCTGCGCCGACGACCTCGCGCCCGCAGACACCTCCGGACTGGATCCCGCCGTGGTCACCGCGTTGGTCACCCGCTTGGGCGGACCGACCAGCCACACCGCGATCATCGCCCGCCAGCTGGGCATCCCGTGCATCGTCGCGGTGCACGGGCTCGAGGCCGTCGCGGCCGGGACGCCGGTGATGGTGGACGGTGCCACGGGTCGCATCACGATCGCCCCCGACCCGGCAGTGGCGGACGCGGAGGTCCAGCGCTCACGGCACGCCGCCGCGGAGGTCGCCCGGTGGGCGGGCCCCGGGCGGACGGCCGACGGGAAGGAGGTCGCGATCCTCGCCAACGTGCAGGACGGCGCGTCGGCGAGGTCGGCCACCGACCACCCGGTCGCGGGGATCGGCCTGTTCCGCACCGAACTCGCCTTCCTCGACCGGGCATCGGAGCCGTCCCTGGACGAGCAGACCACCCTGTACCGGGAGGTCATCGAGGCGTTCTCCGGCTCCGCCGAGCCCGCGAAGATCGTGATCCGCACGCTCGACGCCGGGTCCGACAAGCCGTTGGCGTTCGTCGACGCGGGCGCGGAGGCGAACCCCGCTCTCGGCGTGCGTGGACTGCGCGTCGCGACCGCCCACCCGGAACTCCTCGAGCATCAGCTCGACGCGATCGCCGCGGCCGCACGCCAGTCGGGTACCACCCCGTGGGTGATGGCGCCGATGGTCGCGACCGCCGCCGAGGCGCGGGGCTTCGCCGCGGCCGTCCGAGACCGCGGTCTGGTCGCCGGCGTGATGATCGAGGTGCCGTCGGCGGCGCTGTTGGCGCCGGCCATCCTCGCCGAGGTCGACTTCGTGTCGATCGGCACCAACGACCTCACGCAGTACACGATGGCCGCCGACCGGATGTCGGCCGATCTCGCGACCCTCACCGACCCCTGGCAGCCGGCCGTCCTCGCGCTCATCAACACGGTCGCATCCGCGGGGGCGGTGGCGGGCAAACCCGTCGGGGTCTGCGGGGAGGCCGCGGCCGACCCACTGCTCGCGTGCGTGCTCGTCGGGATGGGTGTCACCTCGCTGTCGAGTGCCCCTGCCGCGGCCGCGGCTGTCGGTGCGGCTGTCGGCGGGGTCACCCTGGCGGCCTGTCGGGCGGCGGCCGATGCCGTCCTGGCGACCGCGGACCCCGCGGACGCGCGCGCAGCGGCCACCGCCGCCCTGCACGCCTGATCCGACCGGTCAGACGCGCGGCGGACCCATCCGGCCCGACCGGGCTTCGACCTGCCCGACCAGTGCCGCCAACCGGGCGTCGGAGGCCAGTGCCGCGTCCGAGATGGGGTTGACGATGCCGCGCATCGTCGAGACCGGGATCCATCGACGCGGGACCTGTATCCGCGCCGACCGCCGCTCGATGCCCGCGGCGACCGCGCGGCCGACCCGGTCGGGGTCGATCGGGCGGCGGAACGGCGACGGGAAGGCCCGGGCGACGAGATCGGTCGCCAGTGCGTCCTTCCCGAACGCCACGTCCGCGATCGGCGTGCGGACCCACCCGGGGTACAGGACCCCGGCGCTCGCGTCGTGGCGGCGGAGCTCGACGCGCAGTGCCCGCCCGATCTGCTCGACGGCGGCCTTGGTGGCGGCGTAGGGCGCGTTCACCATCCCGTTGAGGTAGGCGTAGGTCGAGGACGTGACCAGGACGTGTCCGCGTGCCTCGATGATCGAGGGGAGTGCGGCGCGCACGGTGTTCCACACGCCGGTCAGGTTGACCGCGACGACCCTCTCGAAAGTGCCGTCGGCGACGCTTGCGATGGTGTCCGCGGTGTCACCGCTGGAGATGCCCGCGTTCGCGAACGCCACGTCCACCCGCCCCCAGCGGTCGAGGGCGTCGGCGACCGCGGAATCGAGGTTGGCGCGATCGGTGACATCCGCGGCGCGGGTGAGGACCCGGTCGGCCGACATCCCTCGGGCGGCATCCGCCACCGCGGCGGCGTCGAGGTCGACGAGGACCACCCGGGCTCCCCGGTCGTGCAGTGCCCGAGCCGTGGCACGACCGATCCCGCCGGCGGCGCCGGTGATGAGGACGACAGCACCGTCGAGAGGAAGCGGCGCGACCGAGGAGCGTCCGAGGGGCATCACGTGTCCGATCTGTCCGCGCGACGACCGGATGCCGTCGGCGGTGCAGAGTGTGACACGAGCTCGGGTCAGATGCGGCGCATCACCGTGACGACCTTGCCCAGGATCGCGGCGTCGTCACCGGGGATCGGGTCGAAGAGAGGGTTGTGCGGCATCAGCCAGACGTGGCCGTCGGCCCGCTTGAAGGTCTTGACCGTGGCCTCGCCGTCGATCATCGCGGCCACGATGTCGCCGTTGTCGGCGACGTTCTGCTGACGGACCACCACCCAGTCCCCGTCGCAGATGGCGACGTCGATCATGGACTCGCCGACGACCCGCAGCAGGAAGAGCGCGCCGTCGCCGACGAGCTCTCGGGGGAGGGGGAAGACGTCCTCGACGGCCTCCTCGGCCAGGATCGGGCCGCCGGCCGCGATCCTGCCCAGCACCGGCACGAAGGTCGGGGTGGGCAACGGGTTCGCGCCGCCGTCGCCGCCGTCACCCGGATCGTTCTCCTGGACGTTCACCGCGCGGGGGCGGTTGTGGTCGCGCTTGAGGAAGCCCTTGCGTTCCAGTGTGCGCAGCTGGTGCGCCACCGAGGACGTCGACGTGAGACCGACGGCGTCACCGATCTCCCGGATGCTCGGCGGGTATCCCCGCTCGCGCACCGAGGCCCGGATCACCCGCAGCACCTCCAGCTGCCGCGCGGTGAGCTCGGCCTCGACGAGAGGGGCGGTGGGGCCCCCGGGGGTGATGGTCGTGTCGGACACGGTGTCCTCTCCGTAGGGACCCGGTGCGGGGCGGCGGGCTGCACGCGACGTACCGGGGCATCTGTCCTGTTCGTACGAGCGACGGTAGTGGACCGGGTCACGACTTTCAAACATTTGTTCGACGGCGTGTCGACCTTGTCGGAGCCGCGTGATAGAACTCGAACACACGTTCTTTCGAACGCCTGATCGAGAAGGAGTCCGCGATGAGCCCGACCCTCATGGCACCCGGCGCCACCCCCACCTCTGCTCCCCGCCGCGTCGTCCGCGCCGTGTCGCGTCCACACCCGGAGCCGCGTCCTCGTGCGGAGTCGGTGACGCGCACGGACCGCCGTCACCCCCTCGACCCCTCGGTGCGACGGCCGGGTGCGAGCCGCCCCGCGACCGCACGCACCGCCCGACCGGCGGTCGTCGGCACCGAGTGCCGCACCGGGTCGGGGCGGGGTGGCAGCGTCCGCACCGCGCGTGTCGGGTGGGGCGCGGCGATCATCGCCGGGCTGGCCCTGGCGGTCGCGGTGTTCGCGGTCGTCGTCGGCGGATCCGTCCTCACCGACCACGCCGAGCCGGCCGTGGTGGGCAGCAGCGTCGTGCACGTGCGGGGCGGTGAGTCGCTGAGCGCGCTGGCGGCGCGCTCTGTGCCCGACGCCCCGGTCGCCCAGGTCGTCGCGGACATCCGCGAGCTCAACCACCTGTCGGGGTCGGCCGTCACCCCGGGCCAGCCTCTGCTCGCACCGCGTTACGCGCGCTGACCGGGATCGGCGTCCGGCGACCGTCATGCGCGACGTGATCGGCATCGGTGTCCTCGGCCCCCCGTCCGGAACGGTGGCCCTGCTCCGCCCGGTATCCTCGGCCGGTACGGATCGATCCGATCCGACCTGCGATCCCGCTGCGGTACCGCCCCGGGATCGACGGGATCCGCCGACCCCCGAGGACGTCGCGATGCATTGCCCGTTCTGCCGACATGCGGACACGCGTGTCGTGGACTCGCGGGTGGCCGACGAGGGTCAGGCGATCCGCCGCCGGCGCTCGTGTTCGGAATGCGGTCGACGTTTCACCACCGTCGAGAGCGCGGTGTTGGCGGTCGTCAAGCGCAACGGCGTCACCGAGCCCTTCTCGCGGGAGAAGGTCATGCGCGGCGTACGGCGCGCCTGCCAGGGCCGTGCCGTCGACGAGGACCGGCTGGCGGTGCTAGCCCAGCGCGTCGAGGACACTGTGCGGGCGTCGGGGTCCGCAGAGATACCGAGCAACGAGGTGGGGCTGGCGATCCTGCAGCCGCTGCGTGAGCTCGACGAGGTCGCCTACCTCCGGTTCGCATCCGTCTACCGCTCGTTCGAGTCGGTCGAGGACTTCCAGCGCGAGATCGACGAGCTGCGCTCCGGCACCCAGGTCGGTGCGGTCGCCGGGTCAGCCGGCGAGGGCGTCGATCGCCCGTAGGATCCGCTTCTCCGAGACCGGGTACGCGGTACCGATCCTCTCGGCGAACACACCCACCCGCAGTTCCTCCACCATCCAGTGCGCCTGCTCGTTCACGGCCTCACGTCGAGCAGGGGTGCATCGCGCGACGACGCGCGCCCAGTGGTCGACGACCCTGTCGACGGTGTCCATCCCGCGGTCGTCGTTCGCGGTCGCCGCGGGCAGTCGCCCCAGACGCACGACGATCGCGTCGAGATAGGTGGGCAGCCGGCGTCGGTGCGCATCGGCGGTGTCCACGACGAACCCCGCGTAGACGAGATGGTCGAGCTGGTCGGCCACATCGCGCGTCGCCCGGCCGTCCCCGAGACGGGACATCTCCGCGCGGATGGCCGGGACGCGGGTCATGGCGTCGGCGACGTCGCCGAGGATCGCCCGGGCCCGCTGGTTCGCGGCACCGTTGACCCGGGCACGCAGAGCGGCGAATGCTTCGGGGTCACGCACACCGTCGACATCCCCGGCCAGTTCGGCGATCGCGGCGGCGGTGCAGTCGGCGAGCAGCGCGTCGGTGGTCGGGTAGGGGCTCTGCGACAACGCGAGTCGGGACGCGACGGGGAGCGCCGAGGTGGCGGACTGTTTGAGCGGTGGGATCGACAGCTGCAGCAACCGCAGGATCGCCCGACGCGTCACGGCCCGCGCCTGCGTTGCTGTGGTCTCCAGTCCCACCGACACCCCGCCGTCCACGACGCGCAGTGCCGGGTGACTGGTGACCCGCTGGCCGGCGACGACCTCGCTCACCTCGTCGGCGAGAGTCCCGATGGTCGAGGCCGTCCAGGTGGTGACGGCCGCAGTGGTGGGCGCGGACGTACGCCTCGACGGAGCGCCACCGCCGGCCGGCGCTCGGTTCGACGGTGGTCCGGCGAGCGCCGCGGTGAGACCGGCCAGCGAGTCGGCCTCCGCGACGATCTCGTCGGAGTCGTCGACGGCCGCATAGCGGACGACGAGGTGCGGGGGGAGTGCGGACGGGTCGAAGTCGTCGGAACCCACCGGGACACCGGTCAGGCGGGTGATCTCGCGGGCGAGACCCACGACCACGGGTTCGCGGCGCGGTGTCAGTGCCGACATCGCTCGGGGCCCGACGTCGGCGGCGGGGCCGAGTTGCCGCCGGATGCTCTTGGGCAGGGTGCGTACGAGCGCGACCGCGAGGTCGTCGCGCAGTCCCGGTACGAGCCAGTCGAACCCCGCCGGCCGGATACGCGGGAGCAGCGCGCGGGGGACGAGGACGGTGATGCCGTCGTGGGTGCTCCCCGGGGAGAAGCGGTAGACCAGCCGCAGCCGTGCCTCGCCCTGCTGCCACACGTCGGGGAACTCCGACGCGGACACCGTCGTGGTGTCGGCGACGTCCTCGGGGGTGAGGTCGAGCAGGGTGGGGTCGGTGCGACGCGCCTTCTTCCACCAGGTGTCGAAATGGGCACCCGAGACGACCTCGGCGGGGATGCGTGCGTCGTAGAAGTCGTACAACTGGTCGTCGGTGATGACGAGATCGCCTCGCCGCGCGCGGTCCTCGAGTTCGCGGGCCTCGTCGAGCAGGGCGCGGTTGCGCAGGAAGAACGGGTGGTTCGTCCGCCACTCGCCCTCGACGAGGGCATGCCGGAGGAACAACTCCCGTGACGCCACGGGATCGATGGCGCCGAAGGCGACGGCGCGACGGGCCACCAGGGGGACGCCGTAGAGCGTGACCCGCTCCCACGCCATCGCCGAACCCCGCTTGATCGACCAATGCGGTTCGCTGTACTGCCGTTTGACCAGATCCCCGGCGAGTCGCTCGGCCCACTCGGGTTCGATGCCGGCGACCGTCCGGGCGAACAGGCGGGAGGTCTCGACGACCTCGGCCGCCATCACGAACCGCGGCGGCTTGCGGGCCAGTCCCGACCCCGGGAAGACCACGAACTTCGTGCCGCGGGCCCCGGCGAACTCGCGGGTGTCGCCCTCGCGCACACCGATCTGCCCGAGCAGTCCAGCGAGCACCGACTGGTGGATCGCCGCGGGCGACGAGCCCTCCTGGTCGGCGGACATGCGCGTGACCGGCCACCCCTTGTCGGTGACGATCCGCTCGAGCTGGCCCACGAGGTCGCGCCATTCCCGGATCCGCAGGTAGTGCAGGAACTCGCGGGCGCATTCGCGGCGGAACCGGTTGCCCGACAGGGTCTGTCGTTGTTCCTCGATGTGGCGCCACAGTGCGAGGATCGAGAGGAAGTCCGACCCCGCGACGGTGAAGCGGGCGTGCATCTCGTCGGCGGCCTGGCGGTGCTCGGCGGGACGTTCGCGGACATCCGGGAGCGAGAGCGCCGCGACGATGACGAGCACCTCGGCCAGCGCTCCCTGCTCGTGTGCGGCGACCACCATCCGGGCCCATCGGGGTTCGATCGGGAGGTCGGCGATGTCGCGTCCGACCCGGGTCAGGGTGCGCGACTGCGCACCGCCGGCCAGTGCGCCGAGCTCCTCGAGAAGGCCCACGCCGTCCCGGATGGCGCGGGGATCCGGGGGGTCGACGAACGGGAAGCGTGCGACGTCGCCGAGGTCGAGGGCGGCCATGGTGAGGATGACCGAGGCGAGGTTGGTCCGCAGGATCTCCGGGTCGGTGAACGCCGGTCGGGCGTCGAAGTCCTCCTCGGAGTAGAGCCTGATGCAGATGCCGTCGGCGACGCGGCCGCATCGGCCGGCGCGCTGACGGGCCGATGCCTGCGAGATCGGTTCGACGGGGAGTCGTTGCACCTTGGTTCGGGTGGAGTACCGCGAGATGCGGGCGGTACCCGCGTCGATGACATAGCGGATGCCGGGGACCGTCAGCGAGGTCTCGGCGACGTTGGTGGACAACACGACCCGGCGACCCGAACTCGTCGAGAACACCCGGTTCTGTTCCGCCGTCGACAGGCGCGAGAACAGGGGGAGGATCTCCTCGTCGGGATGACTGCGGCGTAATGCGTCCGCGGTGTCCCGGATCTCGCGTTCGGTGGCGAGGAAGATCAGGACGTCGCCGGGTCCCTCCCGACGCAACTCGCTCAGCGCCGCGGCGATGCCCTGGATCTGGTCGAGGTCGACGTGATCGCCCTCGGGGTCGTCCGACGCGACGGACAGCGGCCGGTGGCGGATCTCGACCGGATAGGTGCGGCCGGACACCGAGATCACCGGGACCGGGGCGTCCGGCGTCGCGAAGTGGTCGGCGAAGCGTCCCGGATCGATCGTCGCCGAGGTGATGATGACCTTGAGGTCCGGTCGGCGGGGGAGCAGCTGCTTGAGGAAGCCCAGGATGAAGTCGATGTTGAGGCTCCGCTCGTGCGCCTCGTCGACGATGATCGTGTCGTAGGCGCGCAGGAGCCGGTCGCGCGACAGCTCGGCCAGCAGGATGCCGTCGGTCATGACCTTGACGAGCGTGTCCCGACCGGATCTGTCGTCGAAGCGGACGGCGAAACCGACCGCGCCGCCGAGCTCGGTCCCGGTCTCGTCGGCGATCCGTGCGGCGACCGAGCGCGCAGCGATGCGGCGCGGCTGCGTGTGACCGATGGCGCCGCGGACGCCGCGCCCGAGTTCGAGGCAGATCTTGGGCAGCTGTGTCGTCTTGCCCGACCCGGTCTCGCCCGCCACCACGACGACCTGATGGTCGGCGATGGCGGCCTTGATCTCGTCGCGGGCCGCGGACACCGGTAGCTCCGGCGGATACGACAGCGTCGGTACGGCGGCCCGCCGGGACTCGAGTCGCCCCCGGGCGCGGGCGATCTCCTGGCCCAGCCGATCACGGTCGGCATCAGTGCGGAGACGCTGCGCCCGGCGCTGGAGCCGATGGGCGTCGGCGATGGTCACCTCGTCGTCGGTGATCACGACGTCGTCGACCGAGACGGTCTCGCCGGCGACGGCGACGGCTCCCGGATCCCGGGCGGCCGCGGGGTCCCTCGCGACACCGTCGGGCCGGCGATTCCCCCCGGATCGTCTCCGACCGCGGCGGGGTCGCCGGGCGGGACGCGGGGACTCTTCGGGCATGGTGCGTCCAGGATATTCGGCCACCCCCCAGGTCCGACCGCACCGGGTCGTCGGGCTGCCGGGCATGATGGGCGCATGACGTCGACCCTCTGGCATGGTTTCGCCGACATGGGCGCGGTGAGCGAACACGGCCCGTTCGCCATCGCGAGCGGGTCGGGGGTGCACATCGTCGACACCGACGGTGTCGAGTACCTCGACGCGACCGCCGGTCTGTGGTTCACCAACGTCGGCCACGGACGCGCTGCCATCGCCGATGCCGTTGCGGCACAGCTCCGCACGCTTGCCCACGTGTCCGGTTTCGGTGACGTGATGCCCGCGGTGACCATCAATCTGGCCGACCGCCTCGGGGAGCTCGCACCCATCGCCGGCAGCAAGGTGTTCTTCACCTCGGGCGGCAGCGACTCCGTCGACTCGGCGGCGAAGCTGGCCCGTCGCTACTGGCACGAGATGGGCCGACCGGAGAAGACGGTGATCGTCGGCCGCACCAAGGCGTACCACGGCATGCACGTCGCCGGGACGGCGCTGTCGGGCCTGCCGCCGAACCGTGAGGGCTACGGGACGCTCATGTCCGACGCCGCCACGGTCGACTGGGACGACGCGAAGAGTCTGCTCGGTCTGATCGAGCGGGTGGGCGCCGATTCGATCGCAGCGTTCTTCTGCGAGCCGGTGATCGGGGCCGGTGGCATCTACCCGCCGCCCGAGGGGTACCTGCGTGAGGTGCGGGACATCTGCCGCGAGCACGACGTGCTGTTCGTCGCCGACGAGGTGGTGACCGGGTTCGGTCGGATCGGCGGATCGTGGTTCGCCTCGAGCCGTTTCGACCTGCAACCGGACATGATGACCACCGCGAAGGGGCTGACCTCGGGGTACGTGCCGATGGGCGCGCTGTTCGTCGCCCCGCACGTCGCGGAGCCGTTCTACAGCGGTGGCGTCTGGTGGCGCCACGGATACACCTACGGCGGGCACGCGGGTGCTGCGGCCGCCGCGATGGCCAACCTCGACATCGTCGAGTCGGAGGACCTCCTGGGTGCGGCGCTGCGCCTCCAGGACGACCTGCACACGGCGTTGGCGCCGTTGGCGGATCTGCCGGTGGTGACCGAGGTCCGCAGCGGTGTCGGCGCGGTGGCCGGGATCCAACTCGCCGACCCGGGCGCGGGCCCCGCGGCGGTCACCGCACTCCGACGCCACCGGGTCTCGACGCGCGTCGCGGGTGGTGGCGCGCTGCAGATCTCGCCTGCGCTCATCATGACCACCGAGCAGGTGGGGGAGATGAGTTCGCGCATCCACGCGGCGCTGTCGCAGATGGGCTGACCGCCCGCGACGGCGGGCTCAGCCCTCGACGACCTCGAGGTCGACCACGCGGGGCATGGCATCGGGCTCGTCGGCCGGGGGAGCCTCGACGTGGCCGACGAAGGCCCACCCGTGGTCGCCGGCGGGGTCGGCGAGTGTCTGACGGACCGTCCACGGGGTGGTGGACTCGTCGAGCGAGAACAACCGGGGGCTGCGGGCGTCGCCGGCCGTCCCGAGGTCGTCGTATTCGTCGAAGTAGTCGTCGAGGGCCGCGGGCCAGTCGACGTCGGGGTGGAGTCGACGCAGTGTGTCCTCGTCCTCGCGGGCGAACGCGGTGACGAGCGCGAACATCTGGTTGCGGATGTGCACGCGCCAGGCGCGCCGGTCCGGCCCCGGCGGTGACGGAGGGACCGCCGTCGGCGAGGTGGGGTCCGCCGACGTCAGCTGCTCCCACTCGTCGATCAGGCTGGAGTCGGTGCCGCGGACGACCTGCCCGAGCCACGAGACGATGTCGTCGAACTCCTCGGTGTGCCGGTCGGGCGGGACGCCGTGCCGCGCGATGCGGTAGACGTCGGTGAGGTATCGCAGCAGCACGCCCTCGCTGCGGGCGATCTTGAGGCGGGCCACGACGTCACCGAATCCGTCGGCGTGCTCGAGCATCTCGCGGACCACCGATTTGGGTGACGGCGGTGTACCGCCCACCCAGGGGTGGCCACGGAGGTAGATCTCGAAGGCGCCCTCGACGAGATCGGCCAGGGGTCTCGGCCAGGTGATCTCCTCGACCCGCTCCACGCGTTCCTCGTAGTCGAGTCCGTCGGCCTTCATCTGCGCGACCGCGGCACCCCGCGCCAGGTCCCGCTGCGCGCGCAGGACGGGGCGCGGGTCCTCGACGATGGACTCGACCACCGACAGCGCGTCGCGCGCGTAGTCGGGGTCGTCGACGTCGAGCAACTCGAGCGCGGCGATCGCGAACGACGACAACGGGTTCGACAGGGCGAAGTCCGGGGGGAGCTCCGTCGTCAGACGGACGGTCGCGCCCGTCTCGTCGGGGTCGGTCAGCTCGACGAGTCCGGCGGTGCGCAGACCCCGGTAGATGTCGATGGCGCGCAGGATGTGACGACGCTGGCGGACCCGGGGTTCGTGGTTGTCCTCCAGCAGATGTCGCATGGCGGGGAAACACGGGCCGGGTCGGGCGATGACGTCGACGACCATCGCCGTGCTGACCCGGAAATGCGACCGCAACGGCTCGGGCTGCGCGCCGATGAGGCGCTCGAACGTCGGTTCCCCCCAGGAGACGAATCCGTCGGGGGCCTTCTTGCGCTGGATCTTCTTGAGCTTCTTCGGGTCGTCGCCGGCCCGGGCGACGAGTCGCGCGTTCTCCACGTCGTGCTCGGGTGCCTGCGCGACGACGTATCCGCGGTCGTCGTATCCCGCGCGTCCCGCGCGGCCGGCGATCTGGTGGAACTCACGCGCCTGCAGGTGCCGCGTGCGGGTGCCGTCGTACTTGGTGAGGCCGGTGAACAGGACGGTGCGGATCGGCACGTTGATCCCGACGCCGAGCGTGTCGGTGCCGGCCACGACACGCAGGAGTCCCTGCTGGGCGAGTCGTTCGACAAGGCGCCGGTACCGGGGCAGCATCCCGGCGTGGTGGACCCCGATGCCCGCGCGCACCAGCTTCGACAACGTCGTCCCGAACCCCGAGGCGAACCGGAAGTCCCCGATCGCCGCGGCGATCGCATCCCGCCCGGCGCGGTCGACGAGTGTGGCGCTGAGCAGCGACTGGGCCCGCTCCACCGCCGACGCCTGCGTGAAGTGGACGACGTACACCGGCGCCCGGCCCGCCTCGATGAGGCCCTCGATGGTGTCGTGCACCGGCGTCGTCACATAGGAGAACTCCAGCGGCACAGGCCGTTGCGTGCCGGTGACCGCGGCCGTCCGGCGACCGGTCCGCCGCGTGATGTCGTCGACGAAGAAGTCGATCTCGCCGAGCGTGGCCGACATCAGCAGGAACTGCGCATGCGGCAGCTCGACGATCGGCACCTGCCACGCCCATCCCCGTTCGGGGTCGCCGTAGTAGTGGAACTCGTCCATCACCACGAGCCCGATGTCGGCGTCGGCGCCGTACCGCAGCGCCAGGTTCGCGACGATCTCGGCGGTCGCGCAGATGATCGGGGCCGACGAGTTCACCGTCGCGTCGCCGGTCATCATCCCGACGTTCTCGGCGCCGAACACGGCGCAGAGATCGAAGAACTTCTCGCTGACGAGCGCCTTGATGGGGGCGGTGTAGAACGTCCGCACCCCACGGCTCCGGGCGAAATGTGCTGCGCCGGTGGCCACCAACGACTTGCCCGACCCCGTCGGTGTGGACAGGATCACGTTCGATCCCGACACCAGCTCGAGCAGGGCCTCCTCCTGCGCGGGATACAGCGACAGCCCACGCCCCGACACCCAGTCGGCGAAGGTGTCGAAGGCGTGGTCGGGATCGTCCGACGGGCGCGTCAGGACGGCGGTGTCACCGGTCGGGGTCGTCACCTACTGCCGGTCGTCACCCGGGGAGTCGCCGTCGTCGGAGGGGTCCTCGGGACCGTTGTCGACGGGGTCGGTGCCCTCACCGGTCGCGGCGGCCTGGGCGAGGAACTTCTCGACCTCGGCACCCAACTCCTCACCGCTGGGCAGCGCCTCGTCGGAGGCGAGCAACGACGGGGCCTCCTCGGCCCGGGTCACCGCGTCGTACTGGGTCTCCAGGGCCGCGACCACGGCCTCCACCTCGGCGTTGCCGGACACCTCGGTGTCGATCTGGGTCCGCACCGTCGACGCCGCGTTCTCGAGGGCGCCGATCGGGAGGTCGAGGCCGGTGACGGTCGCGAGCGACTCGATCAGGGTCGCCGACGCAGCCGGGTACTTGGCCTGCGACAGGTAGTGCGGCACGTGCACCGACAGGCCGGCGGTCGTGTAGCCGTGCTGCGCCATCCGCAGCTCGACCAACATCGACGCGCTGCCGGGGATCTTCAGGGGACTGCCCCAGCGGGGGAGGTCACCCAGCATCTCCGGCGACGAACCGTGCGCGGTCACCGTCGGCGGCCGGGTGTGGGGGATGGCCATCGGGATGGCGTTGAGACCCACCACGGAGGACACGTTGAAGT
Source organism: Williamsia deligens (assembly GCF_024171765.1). Taxonomy (GTDB): domain Bacteria; phylum Actinomycetota; class Actinomycetes; order Mycobacteriales; family Mycobacteriaceae; genus Williamsia_A; species Williamsia_A deligens. The sequence continues at coordinate 336,512 of NZ_JAMTCI010000002.1, read as the reverse complement.
GGTCGGACAGACGGCGGATGGCCTCGACGAAGTGGTTCCACCGCAGGTCGGGTTCCGCGCCTGCGAGGAGGAGGAACGGCCGCCCGGCGTTGTCGCGGACCGCGTGGATCGTCAGCGACGGCATCTCGACGTCGGTGAACTCCTGTCCCGAGAACGTCATCGTCGGCCGCCGCGAGCGGTAGTCGATGAGGTCGTCGGCGGAGAAGGTGGCGACCAACTCCGACTCGAGGCTGTCCCGGAGGTGTTCGGCCGCCAGGGCCACCGCGTGTCCGGCGTCGGCGAATCCCTCCAGGGCGTGCACCAGCACCGGCCCGTCGCCCTCGTCACCGCTCACGTGCGGCACCGGGAACTCCAACTCGTAGAGAGTCGACTCGTCGTCCATCAGCACACCTCCGTCGTCATCAGCGGTACAACGATCCCACCCGGGCTCCGTGTTCCTGGTGGGAGGTCGTCGCGTCGTCACGGGGCGTGACACGCCTCACCCGGGTCACGCACAGGCGTGGAAGGATCGTCGCATGCGCATGTTCGGTGCGTGACCCACGAGAGAGGACACACGGAGAATGCCGCAGCAGGTACGAGGTGTCGTGTCGATGTCGACGAAGGAGCCGACGCAGGTCGTCACCATCGTGATCCCGGATCCGGGACCGCGTGACGTCGTCGTCGCGGTGCAGGCATGCGGTGTCTGCCACACCGATCTGGCCTACCGCGACGGGGGCATCAACGACGAGTACCCGTTCCTGCTGGGCCACGAGGCGGCCGGCGTCGTCGAGGCGATCGGCGACGAGGTGACCCATGTCGACGTCGGCGATTTCGTGGTGCTCAACTGGCGTGCGGTGTGCGGTCAGTGTCGGGCGTGCAAGCGGGGGCGCCCCTGGTACTGCTTCGACACCCACAACGCGAGCGTCCCGATGACCCTGGAGGACGGGACCGCACTGACCCCCGCCCTGGGGATCGGTGCCTTCGCCGACAAGACCCTCGTCCACGAGGGCCAGTGCACCAAGGTCGCCCCGGATGCCGATCCCGCCGTGGCGGGTCTGCTGGGTTGCGGCGTGATGGCCGGGCTCGGGGCTGCGATGAACACCGGCGAGGTCGGGCGGGGTGACAGCGTCGCCGTCATCGGATGCGGTGGCGTGGGCGACGCGGCCATCGCCGGTGCTCGTCTCGCCGGCGCGTCCACGATCATCGCCGTCGACCGCGACGCCCGGAAGCTGGCGTGGGCGACCGACCTCGGCGCGACCCACACGATCGACGGGTCGCAGGTCGACGACGTCGTCGCCGCGATCCAGGAACTCACCGACGGCAACGGTGCCGACGTCGTGATCGACGCCGTCGGACGCCCGGAGACCTACGAGACGGCGTTCTACGCCCGCGACCTGGCGGGCACGGTCGTCCTCGTCGGCGTGCCGACACCCCAGATGCGCCTCGAGCTGCCCCTGGTCGACTTCTTCTCGCGGGGCGGTGCCCTGAAGTCGTCCTGGTACGGCGACTGTCTGCCCGAACGGGACTTCCCGATGCTGGTGGACCTGTACCAGCAGGGACGCCTCCCGTTGGAGAAGTTCGTGTCCGAGCGGATCTCGCTCGACGACGTCGAGTCCGCCTTCCACAAGATGGAGGGTGGCGAGGTGCTGCGCTCGGTGGTGATCCTGTGACCGCCCGCATCGACCACGTCGTCACCTCCGGCACGTTCGAGCTCGACGGCGGCAGTTGGGACGTCGACAACAACATCTGGATCGTCGGCGACGACTCCGAGGTCGTCATCGTGGACGCCGCCCACGATGCCGCGCCGATCGTCGAGGCCGTCGCCGGCCGGACCGTGCGGGCGATCGTCGCGACCCACGGTCACAACGACCACATCACCGTCGCCCCGGAACTGTCCGAGCGGTTCGACGCCCCGATCCTGCTGCATCCCGGTGACGACATGTTGTGGCGGCAGACCCACCCCGAGGTCGGCCACCGCGACATCACCGACGGTGAGCGCATCGCCGTCGCCGGCACCGAGCTCATCCTGATCAACACCCCGGGACACTCGCCCGGGTCGTGCTGCCTGTACGCGCCGGAACTCGGTGTCCTCTTCAGCGGCGACACGTTGTTCTCCGGCGGGCCCGGCGCGACCGGTCGGTCGTTCTCGAGCTTCCCGACGATCATCGAGTCCATCCGCGACAAGATCTTCACCCTCGACCCCGCCACCGAGGTCCGCACCGGGCACGGCGACTCGACGTCGGTGGGGACCGAGGCGCCGCACCTCGAGGAGTGGATCGCCCGGGGCGAGTAGGCCCCCCGTGTCGGGCGGGTGTCGGTCCCTGGGGTCCGGCGCCGGTGGTGGCAGAGTGCGCAGACGTGACCGCACCCCGCCGCCTCCGCGCCGTGCTCGTCGCCATCGTCGTGGCGTGTGCGGTCGGCGGCTGCACCCAGAGCGTCGACGGGGAACCCGTGGCCGCGTCGGGGTCCTCGGCAGCCGGCGACATCGACCGGCTGACGATCAGCCCCCGGGAGTTCCCCGCCGGGTACCCGGCGACCCGCCTGCCGTCCGCGCAGGCCGGCGAGGTCCTCGAGGACCTGTCGGGACGCCCGAACGGCGGATCGGTGACGCCGTCGGACTGCCTTCCCCCTGCTCTCGTGCAGGACTCGGCGCGCACCGTGGTGGTGACGGGACAGTCGACCTCCGGCGGCAACCTGACCGTGGTCGTGACACGGGCGCAGTCGCCCCTGGCCGACCTCGCCGACGCCGTCGCCCGGTGCGGGTCCTACTCCATGGACGTCGGCGCGGTCCGCTCCACCGTCACGGCGCAGGTGCTGCCGCCGTCGCCGATCGACTCCCAGGAGTCGCTCGCCTTCCGACGGACCTCGACGTCCGGGCGCGCGCCGGTGACGATCGCGCAGACCACCACCGTGCTGGCCGCCCAGAACGACGGCGTGCGCGTCTACGCCGCGTACGTCGCGTTCTCCGGTGCCCCGCTCGACGGTGCCGCGCTCGACGCCGTGTTCACCACGGCGGTGGCGCGCTCGCGCGGTCGCTAGGCCGGACACGATCCCTGCGTCCGTGATCCGGGCCGGGGAGATCTATTGAGGTGAACGATTCTGTGCACAGCCCGGCGCGACGACCGCCGGGCAGGCGGGGACGGTCGGCCCGGTGGGCGAGTGTTCGGCCCATGGACATCGACCACCACACCCTCACCCTCCGCGACCCCGGCGATCTCATCGCCGCGGTGCCGCCGATGCTCGGCTTCGTCCCGGCGCGCTCGCTCGTCGTCATATCCTTCAGCGGACCGGGCTCACGCCTGGGGATCACCATGCGCCACGACATCGTCCTCGACGACGACGGCGGGCCCGCGGCGGTGATGTGCGACGTCGTCGACCATCTCGTGACGGTCGCCGCCCGGGAGGGCGCGTCGAGTGTCGCCGTGATCGTCGTGGACGACCGCGCACCCGCCGACGACCCCCGATGGGAGGCATTGGTCGCCGACGTCGAGATGCGCTTGGGCGCCATCGATCTCGGTGCGGCGTTCGCGGTGCCGGAGATGCGGGCCGGGGCACGGTGGTACGCCGTCGGTCGCGGACGCGGCGCGTGGACGGGGTTGCTCCCGGACCCGGCCACGACACCGACCGCGCTCGCCCGCGCGGTCACCTCGGGTACAGCGGTGCGCCCCTCACGGGCTGCGATGGTCGCGGCGTTGGACCCGACGGCGCCCTGCACCGACGTCGACTGCCCCCACCACGACGTCCGCGACACGCCGGCGCGCAACGGCAGTCGCCGTGCCGACGCCGCGCGGTTGCGGTCGGTCCTGGTGATGCTCGACGGTCGGGTGCTCAGCTGTGCCGACACCGCGACCCTCGCCGCGGCCATCGCGGTGCCGCGGGTGCGGGACGCGCTGCTGGCGCTGTCGGCGTCGTCGCGCGCCGAGGAGGCCGGCGCCCTGTGGACCGATCTCACACGACGCTGTCGCGGACGGGCTCGCGCCGACGCCGCGACCCTGCTCGCGCACTGGTACTACACGCGCGGTGAGGGGACCTTCGCCGGTATCGCGCTGGACGCGGCGCTGACGGCGTTCCCCCCGCATTCGATGGCGGGTCTGCTCGACCAGTCGTTGCGTGCGGGCCTGCCGCCGTCGATGCTCACCGGCCTGCTGGTCACCTCGTGTGGGGTCGCCGACGATCTCGGGGTCCGGATGCCGCCCGTCGTGCCGGAGGCGCTGGATCCGGGCGCCTGACCCGGCCCCTCGCGGTCGTCGGGCGTGTCAGGTCCGTGCGGAGTGGGCGGAGTCCCCGAGGTCCCTGAGGAACTCCCAAGCGTCGGCGACGATGGTCGGCAGCGCCGTGTTCGTCGGCGACCACCCCAACTCGTCGATCGCCTTGTCGCTCGACGCGATCAGCACGGCGGGATCACCTGCACGGCGCGGCGCCTCCACGACGGGGATGTCGATGCCGGTCACCTCGCGACACGTCTCGATGACCTGACGGACCGAGAAGCCCGCACCGCTGCCGAGGTTGTAGACGGCGTGGCGCCCGGGGACGGCGGCGTCGAGGGCGAGAGCGTGGGCCTGGGCGAGATCGTGGACATGGATGTAGTCGCGGACCGCGGTCCCGTCGTCGGTGTGGTAGTCGGTGCCGAAGATCTTGACCGAATCCCGGTGTCCCAGTGCGGCTTGCAGCACGATCGGGATCAGGTGGGTCTCTACCCGACGGTTCTCCCCGGCCCCCGCGTAGGCGCCGGCGACGTTGAAGTAGCGCAGGCTGATCGCGGCCAGACCGTGGGCGACGGTGTAGGAGGTGATGGCGTGGTCGATCGCGAGCTTGGTCGCCCCGTAGGGGTTCGTGGGTCGCGTCGGGGACGACTCGAGGATCGGCACCGACTCGGGCTCACCGTAGGTCGCGGCGGTGGACGAGAAGACCAGTCGCGGGGTCTTCGCACGACGCATCGCCTCGAGCAGCGCCAGCGACTCGACGACGTTGCCATACCAGTACTTCTCGGGCACCTCCACGGACTCGCCGACCAGGGACTGCGCGGCGAAGTGCAGCACCCCCTCGACGTCACCGCCGGCGAGCACGTCGTCGGCGACGGCACTGATGTCGCCCTCGACGAACTCCGCTCCGGCGGGGACGGCGTCCCGGTTGCCGGTGGTGAGGTTGTCGACGACGACCACGTCGTGTCCGGCCTCCAGCATGACGCGGGCGCACACGCTGCCGACGTAGCCGGCACCGCCGGTGACGAGCAGTCTCACGGCGTCAGACCTTGTCGACCTGGACCGAGTGGGCCATCTCCGCCGACAACCGCAGACCCTCGTGGCCCGGGGTGTTGATGGTGACCGCACCGTGTTCGCTCGTGACCGTCACGCGGGCGTTGGGCACCACGCCGGCCTCGCGCAGCCGCGAGATCAGCTCGGGATCCTCCTGGGCGTGCTCGGACAGTCGTCGCACGATCACCGCCACGGGCTCACCCTCGGGGAGGTCGGACAGGCGCGTCACCGCGTCGCCGGGGACGGTGACCTCGACCCCGAGCAGCTCGAGGCCCGGGATGGGGTTGCCGTAGGGCGAGGTGGTCGGGTGGTCGAGGACCTCGAGGAGACGACGTTCGACGTTCTCGCTCATGACGTGCTCCCAGCGGCAGGCCTCGGCGTGGACGTCCTCCCACGGCATGCCGATGACGTCGACCAGGAGCCGTTCGGCCAGGCGGTGCTTGCGCATCACCGAGATCGCCAGGGAGCGACCACGATCGGTCAGTTCGAGCTGACGGTCACCGGCCACCCGCAGGAGGCCGTCGCGCTCCATCCGGGCCACGGTCTGCGAGACCGTCGGTCCGCTCTGCTCGAGGCGCTCGGCGATCCGTGCACGGAGGGGCACGATGCCCTCCTCCTCGAGGTCGTAGATGGTGCGCAGATACATCTCGGTGGTGTCCACCAGGTCGTTCACGATGCGATGTCCTCCGTCGCGGTCACGGCGCCGCGGCGGGAGGAGCGCGGCACGATCTCGCTCCACAGGGTACCTTCTGGCCCACCGCGAGGACGTCCACCGCGGGCCCCCGCGCCGTTACCCTGACGCCATGACCACCGGAGCCGACGCGCGGCCCGTCCCCGGCAGCCGTTCCTCCGACACCCTCGTGGTGTGGGGCGAGGAACTCCTGGGCTACCGGTGGAGTCCGTCGCACCCGATGAACCCGGTCCGGCTCGCGCTCACCGTCGGGCTGGCACGCGGCCTCGGCATCCTCGACGGCGTCGAGACGCTCGCCCCGACGGTGGCCGACGACCCCCTGCTGCACCTCGTGCACCGATCGGAGTACATCGCCGCAGTACGCGATGCGGGTGCGGCGGCCGCGGGTGATCCGCCACCGGGGTGGTCCCGCCAGGTGGCCGAGCGGATCTTCGGGCTCGGCACCGACGACAACCCCATCTTCGGGTCCATGCACGAGGCGGCCGCGCTGATCGTCGGCGGGACCGTCGCCGCCGCCGACGCGATCGCGCGGGGCGCCGCACGACGCGCGGTGAACATCGGTGGCGGCATGCACCATGCGTTCGCGGGGCGCGCGTCGGGGTTCTGCATCTACAACGACTGTGCGGTGGCGATCGCCCGACTGCTCGACGCCGGCTTCGACCGCATCGCCTACGTGGACATCGACGCGCATCACGGCGACGGCGTCCAGCGACGGTTCGCCGCCGACCCACGCGTGCTGACCGTGTCCGTGCACCAACACCCGGCCACGCTGTTCCCCGGCACCGGGTACCCCGAGGAGGTCGGCGAGGGTGCCGCGAGCGGGACGTCGGTGAACCTCGCGCTGCCCCCGGGGACCCCGGATCGTCTGTGGCTGCGCGCCTTCCACGCCGTGGTGCCGTCCGTCGTCGCCGACTTCGGACCCCAGGTGATCGTGTCGCAGTGCGGGGTGGACAGCCATCGCGCGGATCCCCTGACCGACCTGCACCTCACCGTCGACGGGCAGCGGGCGGCCATGCAGGCGATGCGCGACCTCGCCGACGAGCACTGCGACGGCAGATGGCTGGCTGTCGGCGGCGGGGGATACGGCGTCGTCGACGTCGTCCCGCGCAGTTGGACCCACCTGCTGGCCGTCGCCCTGGACCGCGACCTCGACCCCGCCACCCCGACACCCGAGCCGTGGCGGGAGTCGGCGGCTGTGGCCGCGGCGACGGTTGCCGCCGACTTCGCCACCGACGTCGCGGTGGACACGATGGGTGACGGTGGCTCGGTCGACTTCGACCGGTGGGAGGGCAACTGGGGTCAGCAGCCGCCGGACGGGATACCGGCCCACCTGCACCAGGCGACCGACGCGGCGATCCTCGCGACGCGGTCGGCGGTCTTCCCCCTGCGCGGACTGGACGCGGGTGATCCGCGTGACTGAGGACACCGACAGGACCACCGACCGCCCGATCGCGCGCACACGACAGGACAGCGGCGCGCCGTTCCCCCGGCACTGGACGGCCGACGTCCTCGCCTCCGACGGCGGCACCGTGCACCTGCGCCCGATCTCACCCTCCGACGGCGACCGTGTGGTCGCCTTCCACGCCGGTCTGTCCGAACGGACCCGGTACATGCGGTGGTTCGGGCCGTACCCGGAGATGTCGGCCCGCGACGTCGCGCACATGACCGGCGTGGACCACCACGACCGGGTGGCGCTCGTCGCACTGCTCGGCGGCCGCATCATCGCGGTCGGTATCTACGAGAGCCTCGCCGCGGCGGGTCGGCCGCAGGCGGCGGAGGTGGCGTTCGTCGTCGCCGACGACCACCAGGGGCGGGGACTGGGGACCGTCCTGCTCGAGCACCTCGCCGGCGCGGCCGCCGAGAACGGCTTCACCCTCTTCGAGGCGGAGGTGCTGGCCGAGAACCGCGCGATGCTGTCGGTGTTCCGCGACGCCGGGTACGCGCTGCACCGCAGCTTCGACGGGTCGACGGTGCACGTCGAGTTCGCGATCGACCCGACCGACGCGTTGCTGGCCGTCCGCAACGCCCGCGAACTGGGATCCGAGGCGCGCAGCGTCGCGAACCTGCTGCGACCGGACTCGGTGGCGATCATCGGGGCGTCGACCGACCCCCGCAAGGTGGGGAACGCGTTGTTGGCCAACGTGATCGCGGGCGGCTTCGTCGGCCCGGTGTACCCGGTCAACGCCGAGGCCCGCGCCGTGCGCGGGATCCGCAGTTACCCCTCGGTCCGGGACATCCCCGACCCGGTGGACCTCGCGATCGTGGCCGTCCCCGCCGACACCGTCGGCGACGTGCTGCAGGACTGCCTCGCCAAGGGAGTCAAGACGATGGTGGTGGTGTCCGCGGGGTTCGCCGAGGCGGGTCCCGCGGGCGAGATCACCCAGCGCACGCTGGTCCACGAGATCCGCGCGCACGGCATGCGGCTCGTCGGCCCGAACGCCCTGGGCGTCATCAACACCGACCCGGCCGTCGCCCTCAACGCCACCCTCGCCCCGCGCGTCCCCGGGCGCGGTCGGGTCGGCTTCTTCTGCCAGTCGGGCGCGTTGGGCATCGCGATCCTCGACACCGCCGCCCGTCGTCAACTGGGTCTGTCGACGTTCGTGTCCGCCGGCAACCGTGCCGACCTGTCGGGCAACGACCTCCTGCAGTACTGGGACGCCGACCCCGCGACCGACGTGATCCTGCTCTACCTCGAGAGTTTCGGTAACCCGAGCAAGTTCTCGCGGCTCGCGCGGCGGGTGTCGCGCAACAAGCCGATCGTCGCGGTGAAGTCCGGACGGACGGCGGTGGCGCCGTCGCAGATCCGGAGCGACTCGGGCATCGACGACGAGAGTGCGCGCGCCGTGCTCGAGCAGTCCGGTGTCATCCAGGTCGACACCATCGCTGACCTCTTCGACTGCGCCACGGTGTTCGCCCACCAGCCGTTGCCGGCGGGTCCGCGCGTCGCGGTCGTCGGGAACTCGACGGTCCTCGGGGTGCTGGCCGCCGACGCGGGGGAGCCGTTCGGCCTGACGGTGGTGGCACAGACCGATCTCGGCCCGGGTGCCTCGGTGGAGGAGTTCGGTGACGCGGTCCGCGCCGCCACCACCGACGCCGGGGTCGACGCCGTCATCGCCGTGTTCGTGCCACCGGTGGCCGTCGGTGTCGAGAGCTACGCGCGCGCCCTGGTGTCCGCGTCCCGCGACTGCGGGAAGACCGTCGTCTCGACGTTCCTCGGCGTCGAGGGCATCCCCGACGCGTTGACCGTCTACGACGGCGACGTGGCCGGGCGGGGGTCGGTCCCGTCATATCCCGGGCCCGAGCGCGCGGCGGCCGCGGTCGGTCGGGCGTGGCGGCACGCGCGGTGGCGTGCCCGTCCGGAGTCGCAGGTGGTGCGCCCCGACGGGCTCGACACCGACCGCGCCCGGACGATGGTCGCCGACCTGTGGGGCGAGGCGGTGTCCCACGGCGACACCGACCGGGCGCTCGACGAGGTCGCGTCGGCCGAACTGCTCGCCACCTACGGGATCGTGGTGGCGCCGTTCCGCTCGGTCGAGGGCATCGACGCCGCCGTCGCGGCGGCCGACGCGGTCGGGTACCCCGTGGCGGTGAAAGCGGTGTCGCCCGCGTGGCGTGGTCGTCTCGACGGCGAGGGCGCGCGGCTCGATCTCCCGGGGCCGGACGCCGTCCGCGCCGCGTTCGACGAGCTGGTCGCGGTGACGGGCGAGCACGCCCTGCACGTCCAGCGCATGGCCGCACGGGGCGTTCCCGTCGTCATCCGCGTCCGCGACGACGCGTCCCTGGGGTCACTCATCTCGTTCGGACTCGCGGGACCCACCTTCGAACTGCTCGGCGACCACGCCCATCGAGCCGTCCCGCTCACCGCCGCCGACGCGGAGGAACTCCTCGTCGCGCCGCGCGCGGCGCCGCTCCTGACGGGGTTCCGTGGGCAGGCGGCCGTCGACCGCGACGCGATCGGCGAGCTCCTGCTGCGGGTGTCGGCGCTCGCCGACGACCTGCCCGAGATCCGCGAGCTGGCTCTGGATCCGGTACTCGCCGCGCCCGACGGAGCGACGGTGCTCTCGGGTCGCATACGACTCGGCCCGGTGCCGTCGAGGACGGACACCGGGCCGAGAAGGCTGAGCTGATCTGTAGCGACTAGCTGGCGTAGGCGCGCAGGCGCTCGGCGCGATCGCCCTGACGCAGCTTCACCATCACCTCGCGCTCGATCTGACGGACCCGCTCCCGCGACAGACCGAACAGACGGCCGATCTGGTCGAGGGTGCGCGGCTGCCCGTCGTCGAGACCGAAGCGCAGCCGGATGACCTGCTGCTCCCGCTCGTCCAACGTCGACAACACGCTGCGGACGTCGGTGTGCAGCAGCCCCGCGATGACGGCGCTCTCCGCGGAGGTGGCCTCGGCGTCCTCGATGAAGTCGCCCAGCGGCGCCTCCTCGTCGGATCCGACCGGCATGTCCAGACTCACCGGGTCGCGGCTGTGGTCGAGCAGGTCGGCGATCTTCTCGGCGGGGATGCCGGACTCGGCGGCGAGCTCGTCGTCGGTCGCCTCACGACCCAGCTGCTGGTGCAGCTCACGCTTGATACGGGCCAACTTGTTGACCTGCTCCACGAGGTGGACGGGGAGCCGGATGGTGCGGCTCTGATCCGCCATGCCGCGCGTGATCGCCTGACGGATCCACCAGGTGGCGTAGGTCGAGAACTTGAATCCCTTGGCGTAGTCGAACTTCTCCATCGCACGGATCAGTCCGAGGTTGCCCTCCTGGATCAGGTCGAGCAGGGGCATGCCGCGACCGGTGTACCGCTTGGCCAACGACACCACCAGGCGCAGGTTCGCCTCCAGCAGGTGCGACCGCGCCGACTCGCCCTCACGGACGAGCTGCGCGAGGTCGCGCTTCTTGACGGCGGACAGACGCTTCTTGGTGGCCAGGACGTGCTTGGCGTAGAGGCCGACCTCGATCGCCTTGGCCAGCTCGACCTCCTGCTCTGCGTTCAACAGTGCTGTCCGGCCGATCCCGTTCAGGTAGACACGGACGAGATCGGCGGCGGGGCTCTGCGCGTCGAGGTCGGCATCGGTCATCTGCGGGCGAACGGTGTCAGCGGGCCTGGTGGTCGTGGCGGTGGTGCTGGGCATGTCGGCCTCCTCGCGAGCGTGGCGTCTTCACCCGGTACAACGGCATCCGGGGGCCGAATAGTTCCCGGAAAGGTTGTTCACTTTCTCGGACCGCGCCCCTCTGACCAGCCAGGATGCGAGACCCGGTCTGAGAACTTGCTGAGAGGCCGCCGACGACGCCCCTCAGCCCGGGATGAGCAGTCCGTGACGGACGAGGTCTGCGATCACCGCGGTGACCGCACCGGTGTCGATCTCCTCGCCGTGCGCGGCGCCGAGGATGTCCACCACGTCGGCGACGGCGAGCCCGTCGTGACGGAGTCCGGCGACCAGGGAGACCACCCGGTCGTCGACGTCATGGGACCACCGCGGACCCGAGGTGCGGACCAGTCGGGTGGCGACCTCCGACCACGAATCGTCGGGGTCGCCGGGAGTCCACACGCGGTGGAGTGCGACGTCGTCGGCCGCGGCGAGACGGGACGACATGAGGTCGGTCTCGCGGAGCCAGGCCGCCCGCCGCAGGTACGCGTCCGCCTCGTCGCCGAGGGGGTCGTCGAGAGCGTGGGAGAGCTCCTCGCACAGCAGATCGGTGGGCTCCCCGGTGGACCGGACGAAGACGAACCCGAAGCCGATCCCCGCCACGCCGGCCGCGTCGAGGTGATCGAGCCATCGATCGGCCATCGCCGCACCGGCGCCGGTGCGCGGGTCGTACCCGGCGTCACGGAGCCACGTGCCGACATACAGGGCGGGATCGGCGACGTCGCGTTGCACGACCCACGCGTCCACACCGTGATCGGGGATCCACGACGCGACGCGGTCGCGCCAGTCGCCGCCGGTGATCACCCAGGACGCGAGCATGCACGCGGTGCCGCCCTCAGCGAGGTGGTCGGGTGCACCGCGCACCATGATCTCGCTGGCACCGTCGAGGTCGAGACCGGAGTCCCGGTAGCTGTGCGTCACGGTCGGCGGTCCCACGACGAACGGGGGGTTGGCGACGACGCTGTCGAAGCGCTCACCGTCGACGGGGGAGAACCACGGTCCCTCCCGGAGGTCGTACCGGTCGGGACCGATGCGGTTGAGGGCCATGGTCGCGCGTGTCAACGCGAGAGAGCGGGCGGTGATGTCGGTGGCCGTCACGTGCTCGGCTGAGTCGAGCGCATGGACTGCCTGCACCCCGCACCCGGTGCCGACGTCGAGGGTGCGGCCGCGCGCGGGGATGTGCGCTCGCAGCAGCGACAGCGACGCGTGCCCGACGCCCAGGACGTGGTCCTCGGCGATGTCGACAGGGCGCATCGAGCCGTCGAGGTCGGACACCATCCATCGGGTGCCGTGCCCGGCGTCGAGGGGGCGCACGTCGACGGCGGCGCGGACGCCGTCGTCGTGGTTCTCCAGGAGTCCGACCGAGACCGCATGGTCGAGGTCGGTGATACCCAGGGCAGCCGACGCCTCCGAGCGGCCGACGGTGTCGTGCACGAGCATCATGCGGATCAGGACGCCGAGCTCGCCTGCATCCCGACAGGCCCGGCGGACCGGGACTGGTTCACCGCGACCGAGCGCGGCGTGGACGTCGTCCCCGAGCACGGTCAGGACACCGACGGCGTCGAAACCGTGCCGATCGAAGGCGTCACGGACAGCGGGGGCGACGTCGACGAGTCGGTCGACGTCGCCGGCGGGGTGTGTCACCGGTCGTGGTCGTACATCCGGTAGTCGCCCTCACCGAGCTCGCGGTGGTGCGTCGCGGCGATGGCGGGTGCGGTGTGCTCGCCCGACCACTTGTACTGACGGACCTCGCCCTTCTCCCGCGGCGGCCGGTCGTTGGCGATCAACACCGCGACCCACGGCAGGGGGATGGACAGGGCGATGACGGCGAGGGCCAACAGCCCGGACCCGGTGGCGCCGTAGACGATGCCGGCCAGGACGAGCGCCGGCACACGGAACGCCATCAGCGTGAGGTAGCGGCGCACCCGTGCTCGTTGCTGGTCCTCCTGAGAGGGCTGCGCCTGGGTGATCAGGATCGCTTCTCGTGCCTCTTCGTGTGCCACGTACTCCACTGTTGCACTTTCTGTTCACCAGCGCATCGTCGCCAGTAACACACCGGTGCGGGGAATGCTCGCCGGGGTCGACGGCGCGGTGCTCCGCACCCGCTCGCATCAGGCACAATGACACGCATGGGTACCCAGACGATCGAACGCCCCGACGTCGACACCGACGAGACGACCGACGACGACACGCCGAAGTTCTTCCACTACGTGAAGAAGAACAAGATCGCCGAGAGCGCCGTCATGGGCACCCACGTCGTCGCGCTGTGCGGGGAGACCTTCCCGGTGACCAAGTCGCCGAAGCCCGGATCACCGGTGTGCCCGAAGTGCAAGAAGATCTACGAGAAGATGAAGAAGGACTGAGCCACGGTCCCGACCGTTCGCGCTCGGCCGTCCGCCCTCACTCGTCGCGATCCGAGCGCGGCGGTCGCCGTATCGGCCCCGTCTGCAGCTTCTTGGGCACCGCGCGCAGCTGATCGGTGATGTCCGTCGTCTGCTGGGTCACCCATCCGCGGACCTGCTCGATGTGCGTCGGGCCGGAGGTCGGCCAGATCGACTGGATGGCCGCGTTGAACTGGGCTCCGATGACGATGGCGAAGCCGAGGAAAAATGTGAACAGCAGGAACGCGATCGGTGTCGCCAACGCCCCGTAGGAGTACCCGGTCTTGGTGATGGACCCGAGGTAGATGCGCAGTCCGGCGCTGCTGAACCAGAACACGACCGCGGCGAGCACCGCGCCCGCGACGAGCCGATGCCACGGCAGGGGTTTCGGGAGCGAGATCCGGTACAGGGTCGTCAGGCCGAGGATCAGCAGTACGGCCACCGCCGGGTAGTACCCGATGCGGATGATCTGTGAGCTCACCGGTTGCCACGACTCGGGGGCGACGTCGGACGCATACGTCGGACCCAGTGCGACCAACGGCAGGATGAAGGTCGCGACGATCAGGAACCCGATATAGAGGTTCAACGCGAAGATCCGTTGCCACACCGCATTGCGCACGTGGTGTTGGTCGTGGGCCTTGTTGATCGAGTCGACGAAGCTCGACATCGCCGACGACCCCGACCACAGCGACAGCACGAACCCCAGCGATATCAACTCACCGCGGCCGCGGGCGAGGACGTCGTTGACCGTCGGCGTGATGATCTCGGCGACGACGTTGTCGCTGAACGTGCGTCCGGCGAAACTGATGATGCGGGTGCGGATCATGTCGGTGGTGCCCGGTCCGAACCAGTCGCCCACGTAGCCGATGCTGCCCAGGACCCCGAGCAGCAGCGGCGGCAGCGACAGCGTCTGCCAGAACGCGGCCTGCGCCGACATGCCGAAGATCGAGTCGTCCCAGGCCTTGACGATCGTGCGCCACACCAGGCGGGGCAGCGTGCGTACCACGGGGGGACCCGCCGTCGACGACGTCGTCGTGACGGATGGCCCGGCGGTGGTGTGGTCGATGGAGGCGATGGGCCCATCGTCCCCGATGACCGCCGCGCTTCGTCGGACGCCCCGCGGGGAGTGTCGGGCGGGACTGTCCGGCCGGGTACCATCGACCGCGGTCGTCAGCGGGAGACGCGGCGGGTGGGAGCGTCTCCCAATCATCACCGACAGACACGCAGGAGCTTCGATTTCGCAGAGCAGGGTCTTCGACACCGGCGGGTCGCTGCGAACCTGGCAGCGTCGCGCCCTGACCAAGTACCTCGCCGGCAAGCCGCGTGACTTCCTCGCCGTGGCCACGCCCGGCGCGGGCAAGACGACGTTCGGTCTCCGGATCGCGTGCGAGCTCCTCCTGGACCGGACCGTCGACACGGTCACCATCGTCGCGCCGACCGAACACCTGAAATACCAATGGGCGCAGGCGGCCTCGAAGATGGGGCTGTCGTTGGACCCCCGGTTCAGCAACACCACCGGTGTGACCAGTGCCGACTTCGACGGTGTCGTCGTCACCTACGCCCAGGTCGCCGCGCATCCCGCCCGCCACCGTGTGCGGACCGAGAACCGGCGCACGCTGGTCATCCTCGACGAGATCCACCACGGCGGCGACGCGAAGACGTGGGGCGACGCGATCCGCGAGGCCTTCTCCGACGCGACTCGGCGGCTCGCGCTCACCGGGACGCCGTTCCGCTCCGACGACTCGCAGATCCCGTTCGTCACCTACGAGCCCGACGGCACCGGGGCTCTCCGGTCCAAGGCCGATCACAGCTACGGCTACTCCGACGCGCTCGCCGACGGCGTCGTGCGCCCGGTGGTGTTCCTGGCGTACTCGGGCGAGGCCAGCTGGCGGAACAACGCGGGGGAGGAGTTCACGGCCCGCCTCGGTGAGCCACTCTCGGCCGAGCACACGGCGCGCGCGTGGCGCACCGCGCTCGACCCCCACGGTGACTGGATCGCCGCGGTCCTGCGCGCGGCGGACACCCGTCTGGGCCAGCTGCGCGCCTCCGGTGTCCCGGATGCCGGGGGTCTCGTCATCGCCGGCGACCAGAAGACCGCCCGCGACTACGCCGAACTGCTGGAGGCGATCTCGGGCAGCGCCCCGTCGGTCGTCCTCTCCGACGACCCGACGTCGTCGTCGAGGATCGCGGAGTTCGCCGAGTCCGACGCACGGTGGATGGTCGCGGTGCGCATGGTGTCCGAGGGTGTCGACGTACCGCGGTTGGCGGTCGGTGTCTACGCCACGAGCGCGTCCACCCCGCTGTACTTCGCGCAGGCCATCGGCCGTTTCGTCCGCTCCCGGCGTGCGGGGGAGACCGCGAGTGTGTTCCTGCCGTCGGTGCCGGTGTTGCTCCGGCTGGCAAGCGAACTCGAGGCCCAGCGCGACCATGTGCTCGGCAAGCCGCACCGTGAGTCCACCGGCCTCGACGACGAGCTGATCGCGGCGGCGAACAAGCAGCAGGACGAGCCCGGGGACGACGACCCGGCGTTCGTCTCGCTGCATGCCGACGCCGAGCTGGACCAGGTCATCTTCGACGGCTCGTCCTTCGGGACGGCGACGTTCGCCGGTACCGACGAGGAGCAGGACTACCTCGGTCTCCCCGGTCTGCTCAACGCCAGTCAGATGCGCGACCTGCTGCGCACGCGACAGTCCGAGCAGATCGCGACGCGCTCGGCGCCCGCGGCGGAGGAGGCGCCCGCCCGGTCGGACGCGACCACGGGTGCCGCGCTGACCGCACTGCGCAAGGAGCTCAACAGCCTCGTCGCCATGCACCATCACCGCACGGGCAAGCCTCACGGCGTGGTCCACAACGAACTGCGGTCCACCTTGGGCGGCCCACCCACGGCCATGGCGTCGGCGGAGCAGCTGCGGGAACGGATCAGTGCCCTACGACAGTGGCGGTGACCGTGCTGAGCACGATCACCGCCACCGGTCGGGACTGAGGAGTTCGCTCAGACGAGTTCCTCCGAGTCCGCGGTGACCGTGGCGCCGAGATCGGCGAGACGGGCCTCGTGCTCGTTGTAGTGATGACGGCAGAAGAAGAGTTCTCCACCGGCGGGGAGCGTCGCACGCACGCGTGCGGCGGCGCTGCACCGGTCACAGCGATCGGCGGCAGTGAGGGGCATCGAGATCGTGGGGGTGCTGATGACGTCTGACATGATTCCTCCGTCCCGGGCCAGCGCGAGCGCTTCCCTTCGCGAACTCCTCCACCTGGACTGGCGGGGTGGTTCCACTCTCTCAGACGTTCGGGGAGTTCGTATTGTTCCCGGGCACGCCACGCGGACACGTCATTCACCCGTAACACGCATCACCACACCCCCACACCGAGCGCACGACGGCCCCGGGTGGCATCGGTGACGAGCCCCGCCGCGGCACCCCGGTGGGTCCGGCGGGCCCCGGTGTGGCCGGCCTTCGTCGTCGGGGCTGTCGCGCAGTACGTCGGGGCGGCCGTCGCCGTCGGGGTGTTCCCTCGGGCCGACCCGGCGACCGTCGGGTGGCTACGGACCCTGTTCGGCGGGCTCGCGGTCGTGCTCGTCGCGCGACCGTCCTGGGTGTTCGCCGACCGCCGACGGACCGCACGGGCGGCGGTGTTCGGGCTGGTGACGCTGGCGATGAACATCGCCTTCTACCAGGCGATCTCCCGCGTCGACCTCGGCGTGGCCGTCGCCGTCGAGTTCGTCGGACCTGTCGTCGTCGCCGCACTCGGCACCCGGGGCGCACGGGGATCGGCCGCTCTCGTGTCGGTGATCGTGGGTGTGGTGCTGGTCTCGGGAGCCCTCGACGGTGAGGTGACGGTGGGGGTGCTCTGGGCCGTCGCGGCGGGTGGGTTGTGGGGCGGCTACATCGTCCTCGGCGCGCGGGTCTCGTCGACGCACGCGGGTCGCGACGGCCGGTGGCGTCGCGGTGTCGAGGACCTCGGCGTCGGGCTGACCGCCGCGGGCATCGCGGCCGCACCGGTCGTCCTCACTGTGAGTGCTGTCACGGGCGCGTCGTGGCCGTCGCCGGCCGTCGTCGGCCTCTGCGTGGTGGTCGGGGTGCTGTCGAGCGCCACGCCCTACGTGCTCGACCAGATCGTGCTGGTCCGCATCGGTCGTGCCCGGTTCGCGCTGCTGCTCGCGCTGCTCCCGCTGACGGCGGCGGTCGTGGGTGCCGTGGCACTGCGGCAGGCACCGTCGGTCGCCGAGCTGATCGGCATGGCGGCCGTGGTCGTCGCGATCGTCGTGGCGCCGCGCGAGGTGTCGGCGGGTGGAAGCACTCCGTCACGGCACGGCGGTGTGGCACCGTGGAGTGCGATGCCGTCGCAGACGAACACGCCGCCCGGGCCCCTGGTCCATCTCTGCCCGAAGTCGACGTGGCTCGCAGCGCACACGCACGGCCGGTTGGAACCGGAGTCGTTGCGCGAACTCGGGTTCGTCCACCTGTCGGCGCTGTCGCAGGTGCACGTCCCGGCGAACGCACTGTTCGCCGGGCGCGAGGACATCGTCCTGCTCGAGATCGACCCGGAGCGGGTCCCCGCCGAGATCCGCTGGGAGGACGGCGACCCACCCCATCCCGACGGGTGGCAGTTCCCTCACCTCTACGGCCCGCTGCCGGTCACCGCCATCACGCAGGTCCACGTGTACCTCCCCGACGCCGACGGGACGTTCGGGCCGCGCACCGCGTTCTGACCGAGCGATCTCATCCATCCGTCCGGTCACGTTCATCCCTCCGGTCGATGCGTACGGACGTCCGGTGCGACAGGGTCGACCCATGGACATCTCGCCGGTACTCGTCGCCATCGTCGCGTGTGAGATCGGGTTCTGGGTCGTGCTCGTCGCGGGACTCGCCATCCGGTACGGACTGCGGCGGCAGACCCTCTCGACGTGGGTCCTGCGGCTCGTCCCGGTCGTCGACCTCGCGCTCCTCGCGGCCGTCGCCGCGGACATCGCCGGGGGTGCGGAGGTGGGGCAGGTGCATCGTCTCGCCGGCATCTACCTCGGCGTGACCGTGGCGTTCGGACACAGCATCATCGCGTGGGCCGACGTCCGTGCCGCACACCGCTTCGCGGGAGGCCCGCCCCCAGAGCCCGCGGCGAAGGGGCGTGCGGCCCTGGGGGCCGAGGTCAGGTCGTTTCTGCGCTGGCTGGTCGCCGCGGCTGTCGCGCTCGTCGCCACCGGGGTGCTCGCGGTGACCGTCGCGGACGCCGAGCAGGCCGCGGCGCTGTGGGGCATCGTCGGCCCACTCGGGATCGTCACCGTCATCTGGGCGGTCACCGGACCGGTGTGGGCGCTCGCCACCCCGGCACGCACCGCGCGGTCCTGACACGACAGACGACGGCCGCCCCGGGGATCCCGGGACGGCCGTCGTCGATTCGTGCGGTGGCGCTCAGTCGAGGTAGTCGCGCAGGACCTGCGAGCGCGACGGGTGGCGCAGCTTCGACATCGTCTTCGACTCGATCTGACGGATGCGCTCCCGCGTCACGCCGTAGACCTGGCCGATCTCGTCGAGGGTGCGCGGCTGGCCGTCGGTGAGACCGAAGCGCAGACGGACGACGCCCGCCTCACGCTCGGACAACGTCTCGAGCACCGACTGCAGCTGATCCTGCAGCAGGGTGAACGACACGGCGTCGACGGCGACGACGGCCTCGGAGTCCTCGATGAAGTCACCGAGCTGGCTGTCGCCCTCGTCGCCGATGGTCTGGTCGAGCGAGATGGGCTCCCGGGCGTACTGCTGGATCTCCAGCACCTTCTCCGGGGTGATGTCCATCTCCTTGGCGAGCTCCTCCGGGGTGGGCTCGCGGCCCAGGTCCTGCAGGAGTTCGCGCTGGATACGGCCGAGCTTGTTGATGACCTCGACCATGTGCACCGGGATGCGGATGGTGCGGGCCTGGTCGGCCATGGCGCGGGTGATCGCCTGACGGATCCACCAGGTGGCGTACGTCGAGAACTTGTAGCCCTTGGTGTAGTCGAACTTCTCGACCGCGCGGATCAGACCGAGGTTGCCCTCCTGGATGAGGTCCAGGAACGCCATGCCGCGACCGGTGTAGCGCTTGGCCAGCGACACGACGAGGCGCAGGTTCGCCTCGAGCAGGTGGTTCTTCGCGCGGTTGCCGTCGCGGGAGATCCACGACAGGTCGCGACGCTGCGCGACAGTCAGCTTCTCGCCGGCGTCGGCGATGCGCTTCATCCGCTCGGTGGCGAACAGACCGGCCTCGATGCGCTTGGCGAGCTCGACCTCCTCCTCGGCGTTGAGGAGGGCGACCTTGCCGATCTGCTTGAGGTAGGCGCGGACCGAGTCGGCCGAGGCGGTGAGCTCGGCGTCCTTGCGGGCCTGCCGCAGGGCCTCGGACTCGTCCTCGTCCCAGACGAAGTCGCCGGACTTCTTGTCCTCCTCCGTCGGCTCCTCGATCTCCTCGTCACCGGCCTTGGCCGGACGGGTCACCTTGGCGGTCGTCTCGGCGTCGGCGTCGGCCTCGACGTCGTCGACCACGATCTCCTCGGTGCCCTCGTCGTCGGCGGTGACCGCGTCGGGGCCGTCGATCTCGTCGATCGAGGCGGTGTTCTCGTCGGCGTCGTCGGCCGACGGTGCGGCGGATGTGGCCGCTGCCTTGCGCGGGGCCTTCTTGGCCGCGGACTTGGCGGGGGCCTTCTTCGCCGGGGCTTTCTTCGCCGCCGTCTTGCGCGCCACCTTCTTCGCGGCGCGCGGAGCGGTCACCTCGGCGGACTCATCTGCCTCGGTGTCCTGCTGACGGGTTTTGGTGGCTGCCACGTACGACCTTTCGAGACGTCGTCCAAAGGGCGCAACACCGAAGTCGTCCTCGGCGGCGCGGGGTCTGTGTGCGGCCGGCGTACAGGCCGACCCGAGTCATTGTAGGCGATCCGGACGCCATCACCCGACTCACGCCGAGCGCCCCCTCGGTGGGTTCAGGGCCGGAGACCGGCGGTGACCGCCATCGCGGCCCCGACGATACCCGCGGTGTTCTGCAGGGTCGCGGGTACGACCGGGGTGCGGGTGGTCAGGTGCGGGACCCACTTGTCGGCCTTACGGCTGATCCCGCCGCCCACGATGAACAGGTCGGGCCAGAAGAGGTTCTCGTAGGCGGTGAGGACCGTCGACACGTGCCCGGCCCATTTCTCGTAGGACATCTCCTTGTCGTCCTTCACCTTCGACGACGCCTGGTGCTCGGCCTCCTTGCCGCCGACCTCCATGTGGCCGAGCTCGGTGTTCGGCACAAGGTTGCCGTGGAAGAGGACGGCGGACCCGATCCCGGTCCCGAAGGTGAGCAGGATGACGAGCCCGGAGCGGTCGCGCCCGGCGCCGTAGGCGTCCTCGGCCATGCCGGCGGCGTCGGCGTCGTTGAGGACGCAGAAGGTGCGGTCGCCGAGAGCTCGGGTGAGAAGGTCGTACGGGTCCGTCCCGATCCAGCCCTTGTCGATGTTCGCCGCGGTGCGCACGATGCCGCCGGACACCACGCTGGGGAGCGTGATCCCGACCGGGCCGGTCCATCCGAAGTGGTCGACCACCTCGCGGATGCCGCCCGCCACGGCCTCCGGTGTCGACGGCTGCGGCGTGAGCACCTTGTGGCGGTCGCCGACGAGTTCGCCGGTGGTGAGGTCGACGACACCGCCCTTGATGCCGGACCCACCCACGTCGACGCCGAACGCACGGGCGGGGACGGAGTCGGCGGGGGAGTCGGTGGCCATGGTCTCTCCTGGATCTGTGCGGGACAACGGAGTCCGTCGGTCACTGCGGTTCGGTGGCAAGGCTAGTCACGGGTGCGGTCGCTGTCCCGCGGTCCACGGCCGAGGCGCGCCGACGGCGGGTGGGTGTGCTGACATGTGGGGGTGACGACTGCCCAGGAGCTGTCCGAGATCGCCGTCCGCGTGGCCCGTCTGGCCGCCGATCACGTCCGGACCCGACGTGCCGAGCTCATCGACGGCCTGTCGGCGCCGCTGCGCGCCGACGCGGTCACGACCAAGAGCACACCGACCGACCCGGTGACCGTGGTGGACACCGAGGCCGAGGCCCTCGTGCGGGGCGAACTGGCGCGCCTGCGACCGCACGACGCGGTCCTCGGGGAGGAGGACGGAGGCTCGGTGGAGATCCCCGAGGGCGTGCGCTGGGTGGTCGACCCCATCGACGGCACGGTGAACTTCCTCTACGGCGTCCCCGCGTACGCGATCTCGATCGGGGCCCAGATCGACGGGGAGTCGGTGGCCGGCGCGGTCGTCGACGTCTCCCGGGGCGTCGTCTACTCCGCGGCGCGAGGGGGTGGGGCGTGGCTGGATCCGGGGGACGGGACCGATCCGGTCCGGCTGCGGGCCACGGCGGCGTCGTCGGTGTCCCTGGCCCTGGTGGCCACCGGTTTCGGCTACGACCCGGCGCGGCGCGCGGCGCAGGGGGCGCTGGTCGCCGCCCTGCTCCCACGGGTGCGTGACATCCGTCGGGTGGGGTCGGCGGCGTTGGATCTGTGCATGGTGGCGGCGGGGATGGTCGACGCGCACATCGAGCACGGTCTCAACCCCTGGGACTGGGCGGCCGGGTCACTGATCGCGTCCGAGGCCGGGGCCGTCGTGCGCACCCCCGGCCCGACGACACGGGGTGCCGACGGGTTCCCGACCGTCGCCGTCGCACCGGGGATCGCCGAGGAGTTCCTCGCACTGCTCTCCGAGATCGGCGCGCTCGACCCGCTGTGACCGTGCGGTGGGCCGACGAGGGGGATCCCCTCAGCAGGCCCCGTTGTGGACGGCGCGGACCAGCGACTGGTCGGCACCGGTGGCCGCGCCACCGGTGCGGCCGCCGGCCTCGGTCGACCGCAGCGACTCCAGGACCGCCTGGGCGTCCTGACTCTGCTCGCGACTCGTGAACTGCCGTCCGAGGGCCAGGTCGACCACCGTGCCCGAGCGGCCGTCGTCGACGAGCTCGGCGCAGGGGACCGCCACCCAGACCGCCGCTGCCGCCGCGCGGCTGCCCGGACCGAAGCGGATCTGACCCACGCAGTCGAGGTTCTGGTCGGCGTAGAGCGTGTCGTCGGCGTACGGGGTGTCGGTGGCCGGGGTGAAGCCCTGCCCGGTGAGGTCGTCGAGGACGCTGCGTGCCTCCCCCCGCTTCGCCGAGGCGTTGAGGACACGCACCTGGAACGAGGCGAGGGCGGCCGGCGGTACGTCGGTCATCTGGCTCGCCTGCACCGTGGTCCGCGGGGCGGCCGAGGCCGGTGCACCCGAGGCCGAGGGCGCCGTGGAGGCGGTGGTCGGGGGGTTGCAGGTCGACGCGACCGCGTCGGACGAGCCCTTGCTCAAGGCACTCACCCAGACGATGAGCCCGAGCACGAGCAGCACCACGGCGGTGACGACGAACGGGATCCACCGGCGCCGACGGAACGGACGACCGTGGTCGTCGGTGGGATACCCCAGGGTGATCTGCGAAACCACGCTCGCCGGACTCCTTCTCGCAGGTGGGCCGCGTCGCCCGAGGGGGCGTGCGGCGCGGGTCACACAGTAGACGTCCCGGGGGTCGACCACGCCGCGACAAGCGGGTGTTGACCCCGATCGCCGGGTGGGCTACTGTCTGCCCGCCTCGCGAAGTGGAGAAAGTGGACGATCTGTTCGACACAGTGGTGGACGTCACACAAGACGACGCCTGCGATGGCAACAAATTCGACAGACGTGTCGTTTCCGAAGGAGCCGCTGCGCTCAGCGGAGACGCGACTCGAAGCAGCTGAGTCGACGACACCTCGGCACCCCATCCACCGCGAACCCCGCGTGGGAGAGGTGTCAGTCGAAGGGATGGAGTGAAGGCGCACCATGGCTACTGATTACGACGCTCCTCGCCGCACCGAGACCGAGGACATCGGCGAGGACTCGCTCGAGGAACTGAAGGCTCGGCGGAGCGAGGCCCAGGCCGCGTCCGTCGACGTCGACGACAGCGACACCGCGGAGTCGTTCGAACTCCCCGGCGCCGACCTCTCCGGCGAAGAACTGTCCGTACGGGTCGTCCCGAAGCAGGCAGACGAGTTCACGTGCACGAGTTGCTTTCTCGTGTACCACCGCAGCCGCCTGGCCCGTGAGAACGGTTCCTCGCTGATCTGTGTCGACTGCGCATAGGACGACCTCCCCGGTGGTCACATCCGTGACCACCGGCCGACACCACGACGGCGCCGCCCCCATCCGGGGCGGCGCCGTCGTCGTGTGTCGGGTGGGTCGGGCGGACGGTGTCCGGTGACCTATGCAGACGGGGTCCGCGGTTCCGGTGGCTCCTGTGAGGCATCGGTGAACCCGAGTGCCGCGATGAGCTCGCCCGGGCGGCGGGTGCTCACCAACCAGTACGGCGTGGGGTCGTCGGGGTCGTCGAGGACGATCAACACCATCGTCTTCACCCATGCGCGGTGCATGAGATAGGCGGCCGGGTCGAGCTGACGGCCCAGGGCCGCGCTCTTGGCCGTCTCCGGGATCGACGCCGTGCGGGCGATCACCGAGGCCGGCAGGTGGGCCTTGTTCGCCCACAGCTCGCCGTCGGCGGCCACGCGCACCTGGACGCGTCCCATCGACCAGATGAGCCAGGCCGCCAGGGCGGCCACCAGTGGGTAGGCGATGAACGACACCGTCGCGTGTCGCGCGGCGAGCTGGATCTCGTACCCCAGCACGCCGGTGACCACGAGGCCGGCGCCCCACCACCACAGCGGGACGGTCAGGCGTTCGCTGAACCGGTCGCCCGCCTGCGACGGCGTCGCCGCCGGGGGAGGGGTGGCGTGCTGGTCACTCATGGGTCGTGCCGCAGATCATCGGTCCTCGTCGATCGTCTCGTCGTCGGTGACACGCGGGCGTGCCAGGGGCCCAGGGTGTCCCGGATCGGCCGACGGCGCCAGCGTAGTCTTCCAGCGTGGCAGTCGACGCGCAGGTCAGCACGGTTGCGTTCCGCCGGCTCGATCGGGGACTTCCTCCGCCGCGACGCGCCCACGAGGGTGACGCGGGGGTGGATCTGTACAGCGCTATCGCCACGACGATCGCCCCCGGGGAGCGGCAGGTGGTGCCCACCGGCATCGCCATCGCCCTCCCGGTCGGCACCGTGGGGCTCATCCATCCCCGGTCGGGGCTGGCGGCGCGTGCGGGCCTGTCGATCGTGAACACACCCGGCACCGTCGACGCGGGGTACCGCGGCGAGATCAAGGTGTGTCTGATCAACCTCGACCCGCGTGACCCGATCGCGATCGACCGCGGCGACCGGATCGCGCAACTGCTGGTGCAGCGGGTGGAGTTACCGGAGTTCGACGAGGTCGACTCCCTGGACGAGACGAGCCGGGGTGCGGGCGGGTACGGGTCGAGCGGTGGCCACGGTCTGCTCGACAGCCAGCACGAGCGGAGAGGTGACCAGTGAGCGACAAGACATCACGCTCGGACGGACCGACCATCGGTGACGGCGCGGGTCCGTACGACATCGAGGAACTCGGCGGCGGACTCGACCTCGACAACTCCCACCTCGATCTCGGGTCGGTGTTGGTGCCGGTCGTCGAGGGGGGACAGGTCACGGTCGAGATGACCGCGGATCACCAGCCGCAGGCCGTGTACCTCGTGACGCCGCACGGACGGATCAGCGTCGCCGCGTTCGCCGCACCCCGGTCGCCGGGGCTGTGGGCCGAGGTCGTCACCGAGCTGGTCGAGTCGCTGCGCGCCGACGGCGCGACCGCGACCACCGAGTCGGGGCACTGGGGTCGCGAGGTGCTCGGGACCGTCCCGGGCGCGGTCCATCGCTTCATCGGCGCCGACGGCCCGCGGTGGATGGTCCGGTGTGTCGCCAGCGCGCCGCCGGAGACCGCCGACGACCTCGCCCACGTCGCGCGTGCGGTGCTCAGCGAGACCGTCGTCCGACGTGGCGGCGATCCGTTCCCTCCACGCGAGGCGTTGCCCGTGGTGTTGCCGGCCGTGCTGGCCGAGCAGGTCGCCGCGGCGCAGGAGCAGATGGCGCAGGACGGTGCGTTCACACAGAACGGCATGGTCGATCCCGGTACGACGGACGCCCCCGCGCCCGTCGAGTCCGCGGCGCCCGAGGGCGCGGTGGGCCAGTCGGCGCGCGCCCAGGTGGTCGGCGAGGACGGTGCGCCGGTCGTCGACGATCCGACCGACACGATCGACCCGGCCCCCGAGACCGACGAACCCGCCGAGGAGCCCTCGGGCAAGCGCCGGTCGTCGGGTTCGGCCATGCAACGCCTGCGGCGTCGTCAGGGTCGCTGACCGCGCCTGTTCTCCGCTCGCCCCGACGCGGTCGTGAGCCCGACGAGCACGTCCAGCGCGGTACGGCTGATCGTCCCCGGATCGGCGGCCCACTCCTCGAAGGAGATGGTCCCCATCGAGCCGGTGTGCACCTGACGCGCCCACTCCTGTGCGACCGCGGCGGGATGTACGGGATCGTCGGCGATCGCGATCAGGGCTGTCGGGGCCGCGAGTCGCGCGAGGTCCTCGGACGACGGGATGACCGTGGTCGCGGCCTCCCGCAGGTGGGCGGTCAGATGAGGTCCCAGCGCAGTCCACGACCGGGTCAACTCGTCCGCCAACCACGGCGGTGCGCCTGCCCGCAGCGCTGCGAGCGCGGCGTCGAGGCCCTCGTCCTCCAGGAGCGCCACCGTGGTGAGTGCCGCCGCGGCGGCGGGCGCCGGGGACGCGGCCGACCCTCCTGCCGCCCAGGGCGGGGCGGCGGCGACCACCGCAGCACAATCCGTTCCGGCGCGGGCACCCCAGTGCACCGCGACGCACCCACCGATGGAGACGCCGGCGGCGATCACCGGCCCTGACCGGGCCGCGGCGTCCAGTGCCTCGAGACAGGTGGCGACGATGCCCGCCGGGCCCGGGTCCACGGCCACCAGCGGGACCCCCAGGGCGTCGGCGAGAGGGCCGAAGGCGCGTCGCGCGTAGTGCCCGTCGGACCCCGCCCCGGGCATCGCCACCAGCGTCGATACGGTGAGGTCGAGGGTGCGGTCGGGAGGCGTTCGGGGGCTCACCCGACGATGCTCCCCCGCAGGTGGTGCGCCCGTGTCACGGGGTCTACCCTGGGGTTCCGGTGACGGCAGATCGTCGTCGCCGACGCGTCCCGACGAGCCCTCTCGCCGAGACCCGAGAAGGGTGATGATGATCCGTGGCCGGAGGCCCGCAATGATCGTTCCCGTCCTGTCGTCCGAGGTGCTCTCATGACCGCGGCCGGCTATCTGAAGCGGCTGGGCAAGCGTCTCACCGCCGATCTCGAGGAACTCGACGCCGAGCAGATCTCCGAACAGTCCCAGGCGACAGGCGCGCAGCGCGCGTGTGACTGTGGTCAGGGCGAGGAGGTCAGCATGCTCGGGGAACTCCGCTCGGTGCAGACCTGTTCCAAGGCCGCGAAGACCGGCGTCGTCGCCGAGTTCTTCGACGGCACCGACGTCGTGGTCCTCAAGTGGATCGGCCGCAACCGCATCCCGGGCATCGAACCCGGCCGGAAGCTGACCGTGCGCGGACGCCTCGGTGTGAAGGACGGCGTGAAGGTCGTCTACAACCCCTACTACGAGCTGCTCGGTGACGACTGACGGCTCGCAGCCGGACGGTGGTGCCGACACGCGCGCCGTCGACGAGGTCGACCCACCGGTACCCACCCTCCTCGAGCAGATGGGCGGCCCCTGGGGCCTGATCTACTCGACCGTGCCGATCGTGGTGTTCGTCGCGGTCAACGCACTCTCGTCGCTCATGCCCGCGATCGTCGCCGCGATCGGTGTGTCGGTGGCGATCGCCGTCCTGCGCATCGCGCGTCGGGAGCCGGTACAGCCCGCGGTGTCCGGGTTCTTCGGCGTCGCCATCTGCGCCTTCATCGCCTATCGCACGGGCGATGCCAAGGGCTTCTTCCTGTTCGGCATCTGGAGCACCCTCGTCTACGCCGGCGCCTTCGTCCTGTCGATCCTGGTGCGCTGGCCGCTCGTCGGCGTGATCTGGAACGTCGTGAACGCCAACGGGACCGACTGGCGCAAGGATCGGCGCACCCTGCTCGCCTACGACCTCGCGACCGCCGTGTGGGCGGTGCTCTTCGGGGTCCGCTACCTCGTGCAGTCGTTCCTCTACGACTCCGACCAGACCGGGTGGCTCGCCGCGGCGCGGATCGGGATGGGGTGGCCCCTCACCGCGGTGGCGGCACTGGCGACCGTGCTGCTCGTTCGCTGGGCCGAGCGCACCACCGACGACCCCGACGATGCCGCCGACCCGGGTGTGTCCTCCGACGACGACGCCCGTGGCGCCGTCGAGACCGACGGGCCGCCCCCGCGTCGCTGACGCGACCGCGCGAGCGGGCCGGTCAGGACCGCAGGATCGACTGCAGCTCGTCCTCCACGTCGGCGGGGGCGATGAACACCAGCTCGTCGCCGCCCTCCACGGGATCGTCGGCCTGGGGGACGATCACCCGCCCACCGCGCAGGATCGCGACCAGCGCGGCGTCGCGGGGGAGTTCCAGTTTGCGGACCGGCTTGCCGGCGAACGAGGTGTCCTGCGGCAGCGTGATCTCCACCAGGTTCGCCTGTCCCTGACGGAACGTCATCAGCCGGACCAGGTCTCCGACCGAGACGGCCTCCTCCACGAGCGACGCGAGGATGCGCGGGGTGGAGACGGCGACGTCCACGCCCCAGTCCTCACCGAACAGCCATTCGTTGCGCGGGTCGTTCACCCGGGCGACGACACGCCCGACCGCGAACTCGGTCTTCGCCAGAAGGGCGACGACGAGGTTCGCCTTGTCGTCACCGGTGGCCGCGACCACCACGTCGAAGGTCTGCAGATGCGCCTGCTCGAGGTTGTCGAGCTCGCATGCGTCGGCGTGGACCCACGTCGCGCCGACCACCGCGTCCTCGTCGATGTTCTCGCGACGGCGCTCGAGCAGGACCACCTCGTGCTCACCGGCGATCAACTCGCGCGCGATGGATCGGCCGACCGCTCCGGCACCGGCGATGGCGACCTTCATTCCGATTCCTCCCGGGGGGCGCCCGCGATGGCGAACGCCTCGTCGCGATGGTCGCGCAGCACCGCGACGTAGACGGTGTCGTCCTGTTGGAGCACGGTCCGCGGCTCGGGCAGCAGGGAGGTGCCGACGCGGCTGATGAACGCGATCCGCGCGCCGGTCTCCTCCTGGAACACCTTCGCCGTCTGTCCGATCCAGCTCTCGTGCACCGTGATCTGGGTGACCAGCACCGACCCCGACGGGTCCCGCCAGGCGGTGGCGGCGTCACCCACGCCCAGCGCGGCGACGAACCGCTGCGTGGTCCACGGCACCGTGGCGACGGTGGGGATCCCGAGCCGCTCGTACACGGCGGCCCGCTTCGCGTCGTAGATGCGGGCGACGACGCGCTCGACGCCGAACGTCTCCCGCGCGACGCGCGCGGCGATGATGTTGGAGTTGTCGCCCGAGGACACCGCGGCGAACGCGTCGGCCTCGGCGATGCCGGCCGCCTCGAGGACGTCGCGGTCGAAGCCGACACCACGGACCGTCGTCCCCGAGAACGACGGGCTCAGTCGTCGGAAGGCGGACTCCTCGCGGTCGACGACGGCGACCGTGTGGCCCTTGTTGTCGAGTGCCTGCGCGAGAGACGACCCCACGCGGCCGCATCCCATGATCACTACCCGCACCGTGTGTGTGCTCCCATCCGGGGTGACGAATCGCGTCGATGCGCGGGGGTCGACCTCCCGCTGCTGTGAGCCGAACGCTACCGCCCGCCATCGCGCGCTGTGCGGCCACGTCTAAGGTTGCCTCGTGTCCACGGTGTCCACCGTCTCGGTCGCGGCCAAGCGCCTGCTGCTGGGTCGTCCGTTCCGTAGCGACAAGCTCGGGCACACCCTGTTGCCCAAGCGGATCGCGCTGCCCGTGTTCGCCTCCGACGCGATGTCGTCGGTCGCCTACGCGCCGCAGGAGATCTTCCTCGTGCTGTCCGTCGCCGGGATGTCGGCCTACGCCTACACGCCCTGGATCGGTCTCGCCGTCGCGATCGTGATGGCGGTGGTGGTGGCGAGCTACCGGCAGAACGTGCACGCCTACCCCTCCGGTGGTGGTGACTACGAGGTGGCAACGGTCAATCTCGGCCCGAAGGCCGGGCTCACCGTCGGCAGCGCGCTCCTCGTCGACTACGTCCTGACGGTGGCGGTGTCGATCTCGTCGGCCGCGGAGAACATCGGCTCGGCGATCCCGTTCGTGGAACAGCACCGGGTGTTGTTCTGTGTGGTGGCGATCGTCCTGCTCACCAGCGTCAACCTGCGCGGCATCCGCGAGTCGGGCACGGCCTTCGCCATCCCCACCTACGCGTTCATCGCCGGCATGGTGGTGATGCTGGTCTGGGGTTTCGTGCAGGTGTTCGCCCTCGGCGACAGCATCCGGTCGGAGACCGCCGACTTCGGCGTGAAGGCCGAGAACAACCATCTGGTCGGCATCGCGTTCGTGTTCCTCATCGCGCGCGCCTTCTCGTCGGGCTGCGCGGCGCTCACCGGTGTCGAGGCCATCAGCAACGGCGTCCCGGCGTTCCAGAAGCCGAAGTCCCGTAACGCCGCGACCACGTTGCTCCTCCTGGGCAGCATCGCGATCGTGCTGCTCATGGGCATCATCGTGCTCGCGCGGGAGGTCGGCGCGAAGTACGTGGAGAACCCGGCGGCGGATCTCGTGGGGGCGCCCGCGGGGTACCAGCAGAAGTCCCTGGTCGCGCAACTCGCCCACGCCGTGTTCTCCGGCTTCACGCCCGGTTTCTACTTCGTCACCATCGTCACGGCACTCATCCTCGTGCTCGCCGCGAACACCGCGTTCAACGGCTTCCCCGTGCTGGGATCGGTGCTGGCGCAGGACCGGTACCTGCCGCGTCAGCTGCACACCCGCGGCGACCGGCTCGCGTTCAGCAACGGCATCCTGTTCCTCGCCTTCGCCGCGATCGCGTTCGTGGTCGCGTTCGGCGCCCAGGTCACCGCGCTGATCCAGCTGTACATCGTCGGCGTGTTCGTCTCGTTCACGCTCTCCCAGATCGGCATGGTCCGGCACTGGACACGTCACCTGCGGTCCGAGTCCGACCCGCAGGCCCGTAGCCGGATGCAGCGCTCGCGGGTCGTGAACTCGGTGGGTCTGCTGATGACCGGGACGGTGCTGATCATCGTGCTGATCACGAAGTTCCTCGCGGGGGCGTGGATCGCGATCGTCGCGATGGTCGCGATCTTCGTGCTCATGCAGCTGATCCACCGTCACTACGCATCGGTGCAGCACGAGCTCGACATCAGCGACGAGGACGTCGTGCTGCCGAGCCGGACGCACTCGGTGGTGCTCGTCTCCAAGATCCACCTGCCGACCAAACGTGCCCTCGCCTACGCCCGCGCCACCCGGCCGGACACGCTCGAGGCGATCACCGTCAACGTCGACGACCGCGACACCCGCCGGCTCGTCGCCGAGTGGGAGGCCAGCGAGCTGACCGTTCCCCTGAAGGTCATCGCCTCGCCGTATCGCGAGGTGACGCGTCCGGTCATCGACTACGTCCGGCGCATCCGACGGGAGTCGCCCCGTGACGTCATCACCGTGTTCATCCCGGAGTACGTCGTCGGTCACTGGTGGGAGCAGATCCTGCACAACCAGTCCGCGCTCCGGCTGAAGGGCAGGCTCCTGTTCGAGCCGAACGTCATGGTCACCTCGGTCCCGTGGCAGCTGTCCTCGTCGGATCGCCGCAAGGACCGGGATCGCGACTACATGGCGCCCGGAGACACCCGCCGCGGCATGGTGGGCACCGGGGACATACCGCCGGCCGCGGTGGCGTCCACCGACCGCGACCGCCGGCCGTCGTGACCGCACCGGGGATCGGGGACACCGTCGAACTCGACGGGCTGCGGGCCGGCAACGGTGGCGTCATGGTCGGACGTCACGACGGTCGTGTGGTGTTCGTCCGCGGCGCACTGCCCGACGAACGCGTGGTCGCGCGGATCACCGACGACCGGCGCTCGTCGTATCTGTCCGCCACGGTCGAGGAGATCCTCGAGTCGTCGGACCATCGCGTCCCGGACCGCTGTGCCGCCGCGACGGCGGGGGCGGGGTGCTGCGACCTCTCCCACGCCGACGACGCAGGCGCCCGGGCGGTCAAGAACCAGGTGATCGCCGATCTGCTGGGGCGCATCGGCGGATTCGACGAGTCGGTGTCCTCGACGGTCGAGATGCGCACCCTGACCCCGACCAGCGCGTATCGCACCCGCGTCCGGATGCCGGCCGCCGCCGACGGTGCCGCGGGCAACCATGTGCGGTCCGGGGACGGTGTGGTGACCGGCGCGCGGTGCGCCCAACCCGTGCCCGAGATCCTCGACGCCGTCGGAGGTCGGGCGTGGACTCCCGGTGCCGAGGTCGTCGCGGTCCGCGGCGACGACGGAGTGGTCCACCTCGCCGAGCGTGCCCCCGACACCCGCACGCCCCGCCACTCCCGCTCGACCCGATCGCGTGCGCAGCGATCGCGGGCCAGGCAGTCGAGGACGTCGGTCACCCCCGTCGAGGGTGGTGGTGTCGTCCATCGTCGGGTCGGAGGGCGGCAGTGGTCGGTCCCGGTCACGGGCTTCTGGCAGGCGCACGTCGACGGCGCCGCCGGGTACAGCGCGCTCGTCGCCGAGATGGCCGCGGCCCACGCCCCCGACGCGCGGACTGCGTGGGACCTGTACGGCGGCGTCGGGGTGTTCGCGGGGACGCTGTGCGATGTCCTGCCCTCTCTGGAGCACGTGACCGTTGTCGAGTCCGACGCCGAGGCCGTCGCCGCGGCGCGTGTCACGTTCGCCGACGACCACCGGGTCGCCGCCTACCGCGGCCCCGTCGCCGGGGCGGTGCGGGCGCTGCCCTCGCCCGACGTCGTCGTCGCGGACCCGCCGCGATCGGGGCTCGGAGCCGAGATCGTCGACGCGATCGCCGCGGCGCGCCCGTCCGTCATCGTCCATGTGGGCTGCGACCCGGCCGCGGCGGCCCGCGACCTCGGGCTGTTCAGCCGCCGTGGATACGTCCCGGCCCGGATCGTCGCGGTCGACGCTTTCGGTCTGACGCATCACGTCGAGGTCGTCGCGGCCCTCGTTTCCGTAGACTGATCGGACCATGGTGGTGTGCCGTGGCCGGTTCGGCCGGGGTGCGGAAGGGAGCGTCGGGCGCATGGGCGTGTTGGAACGAGTGGGGCGACCGCGGGATCTGCGGACCCTCACGACCGACGAACTCGACGAGCTCGCCGCCGAGATCCGGGCGTTCCTCATCGCGAAGGTGTCCGCCGTCGGCGGTCATCTCGGCCCCAACCTCGGCGTCGTCGAACTGACCCTCGCGGTGCACCGGGTGTTCGACTCCCCGCACGACGCGGTCATCTTCGACACCGGCCATCAGTCCTACGTGCACAAGATCGTCACCGGTCGTCGTGAGGGCTTCGACACGCTGCGCCAGCGCGGTGGCCTCACCGGGTACCAGGAGCGGGCCGAGAGCGAACACGACTGGGTGGAGTCGTCGCACGCCTCGGCCGCTCTGTCCTATGCGGACGGTCTGAGCAAGGCGTTCGAACTCGACGATCTCGACCGACACGTGGTGGCCATCGTCGGTGACGGAGCACTCACCGGTGGCATGTGCTGGGAGGCGCTGAACAACATCACCGCCGGTGATCGTCCCGTCGTCGTGGTCGTCAACGACAACGGGCGGTCGTATGCGCCGACCATCGGCGGCTTCGCGAAGAACCTCGCCGCCCTGCGCTTGCAGCCGGGCTACGAGAAGGTGCTCGACGAGGCCCGCAAGATGCTGACCGGCGTCCCTGTCGTGGGCTCCCTGGCCTACGCCGTCCTGCACAGCATGAAGAGCGGGGTCAAGGACTTCCTCGCCCCCCAGGCGATGTTCACCGACCTCGGCATCAAGTACGTCGGTCCGGTCGACGGCCACGACCGCGCCGCGATGGAGAGCGCGCTGTCGCATGCGAAGGCGTTCGGTGGCCCGGTCATCGTGCACGCGGTGACCCGCAAGGGCATGGGGTACGCACCGGCCGAGAACGACGAGGCCGACCAGATGCACGGCATCGGGATCATCGACCCTCGCACCGGCCGCGCGACGAGCGTGCCGCCGCAGGACTGGAGTTCGGTGTTCTCGGCGTCCCTGGTCGAGGCCGCGGCGCGGCGTGACGACATCGTCGCCGTGGTGGCGGCGATGGCCGGCCCCACGGGGCTCGCACCGTTCGCCGAACGGTTCCCGGACCGCATCTTCGACGTGGGCATCGCCGAGCAGCACGCATTGACCTCCGCGGCGGGGCTCGCCCTGGGAGGCAAGCATCCCGTCGTGGCGATCTACTCGACCTTCCTCAACCGTGCTTTCGATCAGCTGCTCATGGACGTCGCGTTGCTGAAGCAACCGGTGACCCTCGTGCTCGACCGGGCCGGCGTGACCGGACCCGACGGGCCCAGCCACCACGGCATGTGGGACCTGTCGCTGATGGCCCTCGTCCCCGGGATGCGGGTCGCGGCCCCCCGTGACGCCGTGCGTCTGCGCGAGGAGCTCGGTGAGGCGCTCGACACCGACACCGGTCCGACGGCTCTGCGCTACTCCAAGGGCGCTGTGCCCGAGGACATCCGCGCCGTCGAACGCCTCGACGACGGTGTCGACGTCCTGCACCGGTCACCCGGGACCGATCCGGCCGACGTGCTCATCGTGGGTGTCGGTGCGTTCTGCACGCTCGCGGTCGACACCGCCGAACGTCTCGCCAAGCAGGGCGTCCGTGCGACCGTCGTGGACCCGCGCTGGGTGCTGCCCGTTCCCGACAGCATCGTCGACCTTGCCCGCGTGCATCGGCTCGTCGTGACCGTCGAGGACTCGGGGATCCAGGGTGGAGTCGGATCGGCAGTCGCCCGTCGTCTGCAGGCGGAGAACGTCGACGTCGTCCTGCAGCAGCGCGGTATCCCTCAGGAGTTCCTCGCGCACGCCTCCCGCGGGGAGATCCTCTCCGAGATCGGGCTCACCGCACAGGATCTCGCGCGCGGGATCACCTCGACCGTGGCGACGATGCAGTCGGTGCCCATCACCGACGACGTCACCGCTCGCTGACTCCTGATTCCCCGCTGGGGATGGTCCTGCGTCCGATCGGCGCCTGGAATCTGATGAGGTAACCGTCGGGATCGGCGACGAGAAACTGTTCGACGCCGACTTCGGTGTGGTCATCGGTTCGGTACCACTTCGTTTCCGGCGACATGAACAGCCCATAGGACTTGTCGCCGAGGGCGGCGAGGATGGGGTGGAGTCGTGGCACACCGATCTGCAAGTTGATGCCCCGTCCAGTGGCACCTCGAGCGGTCCGGTGACCCAGTTCCGACCGACTCCGCGTTGCTCGAGCATGAGGCAGGCCGAGCCGAGCGAGATGCATGCGAAGCCCTCGTCGGGGCGCTCATAGTCGACCTGGAAGCCGCAGAGCCCGCAATAGAATTCGAGGCTGTTCTGCGTGTCACTCACCAGGAGTTCAGGCACCAGAGAGGGCCCGACCACAGACGCGTCCACGCGCTGATCCTGGCAGATCGTCCAGATGGCGCAACCCGTCGTCACTGGATTTCCTCTCGGATACCGCAGCGCGCGAACAGGACATGCTCGATCGACCCACTGTCGCCCGGCTGCGCTGACCGTGGAGTTCTCGTACTGTCGAACGATGGTCGTCGCAGGACGCTTCACCAACAAACACATCGTCATCACGGGCGTCACCAGCGGTATCGGCAGAGCCGGCGCTCTTCGGTTGGCGTCTGAGGGCGCACGTCTGACCCTGACCGGGACGAACCCGGCTCGCATCGCTGCCCTGCGTGACGACATCCCCGAAGCTGCCGTGGTGCTCAACGACTCCGCGTCCCGCGACAGCGGTGTCGAGTTGGCGCGCGTGATCGACGGAGGCGTGGACGGTTTGTGGCTGAACGCCGGCCGCGCGACGGTGGCCGCGGTCGACCAGATCGCCGTGGAGGACTTCGACAGTCTCGTCGCGACGAATGTGCGTGGGCCGTTCCTCCAGTTGGCCGCAATCGCTCCGATGCTCGATGACGGTGCAGCCGTGCTCGTCACCTCGTCGACCTCGCCTATGAAGCAGCGGCCGGCACGTCGCTGTACTCCGCGACGAAGGCCGCGATGATCGCCGCCGCGCAGTGCTGGGCGACCGAACTCGCGCCGCGCCACATCCGCGTGAACGCAATCGTCCCCGGTGCGACAGCGACCGACTTCCGGCATTTCATGACGACAGAAACCCGTTCGGCCTTCGAGAGTGGCGTCCTCGCGCAGGTTCCGCTCGGCCGTACCGCATCACCCGACGAGGTCGCCGCGCTCGCCGCGTTCCTGATGTCCGACGAGGCCGGCTACATCACAGGCAGCCAACACGTTGTCGACGGCGGTCTCCTGCGTCACTGACCGTCGACGTCGACGTCGACGTCGGCGTCAACCGGCCCGGCTGCTGCCACGGTCAACGCCTCCGCGAGCACCGGTGCGCAGAGTTCTGCCTGCCACGGACGCGCGCCCGCGGCCACAAGACGTGTCGTGACCTCGTCTTCTGTGGTCGGTTCGACACCGTCCCAACAGATCTGACGCAACAGGTCGGGTTGGAGAAGGTTCTCCACCGGTGTCAGCACCCGGTCGGACAGGGCGGCCATCGCCGGCCGAGCCGCACCGATCCGGGCTGCGGCATCGGGATTGCGGTTGGCCCACCGGTTGACCGCCGGCAGTCCCGTGGTGGGCGCCGACCGGGGCGGGAGCTCGGAATCGGGCAGCCGTCGAGCACGGTCGAGGGCGTCGAACCATCGTCGTACCGACCGTCGTTGACGATGTCCGCCGAACACCGGCAGGGCGACGAGTTCTTCCACGGATGCGGGGCCCTTCGTGGCCGCGGCGACGATGGCCGAGTCCGGCAGGACACGTCCCGGGGCGACGTCACGCTGGGCGGCGAGCTCCTCACGCGTCGTCCACAGTTCCCGGACCGCGGCGAGCGTCCGAGGCGCCTTCACGGTGTGCAGTCCCGACGTGCGTCGCCACCGGTCGACGCGGGGTGGGGGCTCCGGCTTGGTGCGGACGTGGTCGAATTCCTGTTCCGCCCAGGCGGTCTTGCCGGCCTCGTCGAGGGCAGTCGCGACGGCGTCGCGCAGCTCCACGAGCACCTCGACGTCCAGCGCGGCGTAGTTGAGCCAGTCGTCGGGCAGGGGTCGCTTCGACCAGTCCGCGGCCCCGTGCCCCTTGGCCAGGCCGAGGCCGAGGAAGTGGGCGACCATCGCCGCGAGGTTGACCCGGGGCACCCCGAGCAGTCGCCCGGCGAGTTCGGTGTCGAACAGGTCGGCGCACACGAAACCGAGCTCACGCAGACACGGCAGGTCCTGATCGGCGGCATGCAGCACCCACTGTGGACCGTCGAGCACCTCGATCAGGGGGCCCAGGGCATCGGGGTTGTCGATGGGGTCGATCAGGAACGAGCCGGACCCGCGGCGCCGGATCTGGATGAGATAGGCGCGGTTGGAGTAGCGGAAGCCCGACGCACGTTCGGTGTCGAGTGCGATCGGACCCTCGCCGTCGGCCAAACGCGCTGCGGCGTCCGCGAACTCGCTGGGGTACGACAGGACCGGCGGGACGCCCTCGGCAGGGGAGTCGAGGGGGGTGACGACGGGCTCGTCGGTGACGTCCGGCTCGGTGGCGTCCGAGTCGGGGGCGTCCGGCTCGACGGGATCGGTCCCGG
Organism: Williamsia deligens; assembly: GCF_024171765.1. GTDB lineage: Bacteria > Actinomycetota > Actinomycetes > Mycobacteriales > Mycobacteriaceae > Williamsia_A > Williamsia_A deligens. The sequence goes on along the minus strand of NZ_JAMTCI010000002.1, from coordinate 299,355 downwards.
GATCGTCGGTGGTGGGGTGTGTCATCCGCGTCTCAGGTGACGTGGTCGCCGACACCGAGCGAGGTGACTCCGCTCGGCGGCAGACCGGCGGCCAGCGACAGGACGTCGCAGAACGCCTCGACGTGGGCGGCGAGATCGACACTCAGCGCTGTCCACGACGCGCGCAGCTCCAACTGGTGTGCCCTCGGAGGTCCTGCGATGTCCCCGTAGCGGACCGACGTGGTCGAGGTCACCGTGCCGCCGAGTGCGGTCACGCTGGCGTCGGACAACGGGTCGGCTGCGAGCGCGTCCACCAACCAACTCCACGCCACCTCGGGCAGCAGGGGGTCGGTGGCCAGTGCGGCCTCGACCTCGGCCTGGATGAAGGCGACGAGGCGCATCGTCCCGTTCCAGGCGTCCTGTCCCTCGGGGTCGTACAGGAGGATCAACCGGCCGAAGGCGGAGCCGTCGGAGTCGGTGGGGATGGGCGCGGAGTCGGGGTCGATGGTGCGGACCTCCGCCCCGATGGCGTGGCTGAAGGGCGCGAGTCGCTGGGGCGGACGAATGCTGCCGACCTCGATGTCGGGGCGTATACGCGCAGCGTGCATCGAGTCGACCGCGCAACGGAAATCGTCGGGCTCCGTGCGAGCCCCGGATGAGGTCACCCGAGAACGGTAGGCCGAACGCGGGCCCGGACGCAGGAGGCGCGCCGTCGGGTGCGCGGAGGCGACGACCGGCCGTGGGACGATGACACCGTGATGACGCAGCAGACGCCGGGCCACGTGCGCCGCATGCCCCTGATCGCGGCCGCGACCGGTGGGACGCCGTCGCGCCGACCCATCTGGTTCATGCGGCAGGCAGGCCGGTCGTTGCCCGAGTACCGCGCCATCCGCGCGAACCGGGGGATGCTCGAGTCCTGCTTCGACGCGGAGCTGGTCGCGGAGATCACCCTGCAGCCGGTGCGCAGGCACGGTGTCGACGCGGCGATCCTGTTCTCCGACATCGTCGTGCCCCTGCGCGCCGCCGGCATCGACCTCGACATCGTCTCCGGGACGGGACCGGTCATCGCCTCGCCTGTGCGCGACCGCGCCGCCGTCGACGCGCTGCCCCGCCTGATGCCGGCCGAGGTGGGCTCGATCGCGAAGGGCATCGAGGGGATCCTCGCCGAACTCCCCGACTCCACGGCCCTCATCGGGTTCGCGGGCGCGCCGTTCACCTTGGCGTCCTACCTGGTGGAGGGCGGTCCCAGCCGCACCTACGAGCGCACCAAGGCGCTGATGCACGGGGACACCCCGACCTGGGAGCGTCTCGTCGCGGCACTCGCCGACATCACCATCGCCTTCCTGCGGGTCCAGCTCGACGCCGGCGTCCATGCCGTGCAGCTGTTCGACTCGTGGGCCGGCGCGTTGTCGCTCGCCGACTACCGCAGGTTCGTCGCACCGCAGACCCGTCGTGTGCTGGCCGAGGTCGCCGACTACGGCCGCCCCCGCATCCACTTCGGGGTCGGCACCGGGGAGCTGCTGCACGAGATGGGTGCGGTCGGGGCCGACGTGGTCGGCGTGGACTGGCGCATCCCCCTCGACGACGCCGCCCGCCGCATCGGTCCGGGCAAGGCGATCCAGGGCAACATCGACCCGTCGATCCTGTCCGCGCCGTGGGAGGTCGTCGAGGCCGAGGTCCGTCGTGTCCTCGCCGAGGGCGATGCAGCCGTGGCCGCCGGCGCGGTCGGTCACGTCGTGAACCTCGGACACGGCGTCCTGCCGAACACCGACCCCGACGTGCTCACGCGCATCGTCGAGCTGGTCCACTCGGCGTGACCGCGCACGGCGGACCGGGGGCAACGCACCGCGTCGCCGTCGTGGGCGCCGGGGTGTCGGGACTCGTCACCGCGCTGGCGGTGCGCGACGCGCTCGGAGCCGACTGCCGGATCGACGTGTTCGAGGGGTCGTCGCGGCCCGGTGGACTCCTGACGTCTCGCACGGTCGCGGGTCTCGACGTCGACGCCGGCGCGGAGTCGTTCATCGTGCGCCGTCCTGAGGCTGTCGCCCTGATCGACAGGCTGGGGCTGTCGGGCCATGTCGTGACACCGACCGGACGGCGACCGGCGGTTCTCGCCCGCGGGCGGCTGCAGCCACTCCCGCGACCCACCGTCATGGGCATCCCCGCCGCGGCCGCTGCGGTCTCCGACGTCGCGGACGCCGACGCCCTCGAGCGGATGGCGACCGAGCCCGACAGGCCGTTCGAGTGGACCCCCGGCGGCGACGTGGCGATCGGGGCGTTGGTCGGCGACCGTTTCGGTCGATCGGTTGTGGACCGCAGCGTCGACCCGATGCTGTCGGGGGTCTACTCCGCCCGCGCCGACGACATCGGGCTCCGGGCGGCGCTGCCGCAGATCGCGGCTCGGCTCGACGCCGGTGCGACGAGTCTGACCGAGGCGGTCGGCGCTGTGCTGCCGCCGACGTCGGGGGCGCCGGTCTTCGGGGCGCTCGACACCGGGTACCGCACGCTGGTCGACGCGCTTGTCGACGCCGCGGGCGTCGAGCCCACCTATGACGACCCCGTCGCGGCGGTCACCGCCGACGGCGACCGGTGGACGGTGGAGCACGGGAACGGGTCCGTGACGGTCCACGACGCCGTGGTCCTGGCCGTGCCCGCCCCCGCAGCTGCGCGTCTGCTCGCGAGCGCGGCACCCGTCGCGGCGACCGCGCTACGCGAGGTGGAGGTCGCCGGGTCGGCGCTCGTGGTGATGGCGCTGGCGGAATCGGTGCGCCTGCCGGACAACTCGGGGGTCCTCGTCGCCACCGGTGAGGCGACCACAGCGAAGGCCATCACGCTGTCGTCGCAGAAATGGCCGCACCTGAGCGGCGGTCCACAGCTGGTGCGCGTGTCGTTCGGCCGTCTCGGCGATCCGGTGGACGACATGTCCGACGACGACCTCACCGCCGCGGCGGTCGCCGACCTCGGTCTGGTGTCCGACCTCGGCGGCGGCGTCGCACCGGGTCGCGGTGATGTCCTCGACGCGGTCGTCCAGCGCTGGCCGGTCGGACTCCCGCGCTACGCGCCGGGTCACGGCGATCTCGTCGCGCGGGTCGACGCCGCGCTGCCGCGGGGCCTGGCGACCAGCGGGGCCAGCTACGGGGGAGTGGGTGTGCCCGCGTGCATCGCCCGCGCCCGCGTCGCCACCGATCGCATCGTCGCCGATCTCACGCTCACCGGCGGATCGTCCGATGGCACGATGGAGCGATGACCCGCCTCGACTACAGCACGCTCAACTCGACCGTGCGCTACCTCATGTTCTCGGTGTTCTCGGTGCGGCCGGGTGAGCTCCCCGCCGACCGCGCCGACGTCATCGCCGAGACCCGCGAATTCGTCGAGAAGCTCGAGACCACCGGCGTCGTGGTGCGCGGGCTCTACGACGTCGCGGGTATGCGCGCCGACGCGGACTTCATGATCTGGTGGCACGCCGAGCGCATCGAGGACCTGCAGCGCGCCTACGCCGACTTCCGTCGTACGACCACACTCGGTCGTGCCTGCACCGCCGTGTGGAGCAACGCCGCGCTGCACCGACCGGCGGAGTTCAACAAGAGCCATGTACCGGCGTTCCTCGCCGGCGAGGAGGCGGGCGCCTACATCTGCGTCTACCCGTTCGTCCGCAGCTACGAGTGGTACCTGCTGCCCGACGCCGAGCGCCGGAAGATGCTCGCCGACCACGGCATGGCGGCGCGCGAGTACAAGGACGTGCGCGCCAACACCGTGGCGTCGTTCGCCCTCGGTGACTACGAGTGGCTGCTGGCGTTCGAGGCGCCGGAACTGCACCGCATCGTCGACCTCATGCGTGACCTGCGGGCCACCGAGGCGCGCATGCACGTGCGCGAGGAGACCCCGTTCTTCACGGGCCCCCGCGTCGAGGTCGACCAGCTCGTCGCCGCGCTGCCCTGACGATCGCGGGCGGTCAGGCCTCTTCGAGGCGCATCGAGATGCTGTTGATGCAGTAGCGCAGGTCGGTGGGGGTGTCGTAGCCCTCGCCGGCGAAGACGTGGCCCAGGTGGCTGCCGCAGTTCGCACACAGCACCTCGGTGCGCGACATGCCCATCGACCGGTCCTCGTGCTCGATGATCGCGTCGCCGGCGAGGGGGCTGAAGAACGACGGCCACCCGCAGTGGGAGTCGAATTTCTGCTCGCTGCGGAACAGCTCGGCGTCGCAGGCGCGGCAGCGGTAGACGCCGACGGTCTTTGTGTCGGTGTACTCACCGACGAACGGCGCCTCCGTGCCCGCCTGCCGCAGCACCCGGTACTCGTCCGGGGTCAGCTGCGCGCGCCATTCCTCATCGGTCTTCTGGACGGGGGGAGTGGTGCTGCTGGTGCGATCGACGCTCATGCATCCACGGTAGCGCGCGACGACTCCCTCTCGTCCGCGTCGCGCCCTCCCCGCAGGTCGAGCCAGCGGAAGAGCAACACGCAGAAGATGGTGATCAGCAACAGTGACCACCCCCAGGTCACCTTGTTGTATTCGAGGGAGCGGCCGAACGCGGCCCAGCGGTTGGAGAGGAACGAGTCGAACGTCATGCATCCGACCACGCCCAACCACGCGGGCCAGGCGCGCATCACCGACCCGGGGCGGACGACGGTCATCAGCAGCGGGAACAGCAGCATCGAGTAGTAGCCCTGGCCGAGGGAGGACACCAGGAACGATGCGACGAGCAGCACGCCGGTGGACGTCGTCGCCCAGAGGAGCTCGTCGGTGTGGCGGTACTGCGTGTACAGGAACCACAGGCAGAACACGGCCATGAGCACGAACGCGATGCGCAGGACGTACAGCAGCCACGGCTGGACGCCGAAGTAGGCGCCGTTGCCGGCGATCGAGCTGTTGTAGTAGTCCCGCGCCTCCCCGAGGTACGGCACGGTCCGCTTGATGAACTGCACCGGATCGGTCGACAGCGGCCACGCGAGCACGGTGAGGACCAGGGGGATCCCGACGGCCCCGGCGAACACCCGCCAGCGCCGCGTCAGCAGGGGCAGCAGCAACAGCGGGGCGAGAACGGGTTTGACCGCGAGGGTGAGGCCGATGGGCACCCCGGCCCACCAGTCCCGTCGCCTCAGCATCAACAGCAGGAACGCGACCTCGCCGAGCAGGACGAACGAGTTGAAGTTCGTGAAGATCAGTGTGTGCGCGACGGTCTCGGTGCAGAAGAAGAAGAACAGGACGACGGGCAACGCGACCGACCGGCCGTCGAAACCGAACATCCGCACGAGCAGGTACGCCGACGCGATCAGCGCCACGACCGAGACGGCGATGAACAGCCATCGGGCACGTTCGGGGTCGATGTAGGCGATCGGTGACATGAGCAGGGTCCCCGACGGTGGGTACAGATAGTGCGGGTCGACGGTGTCATAGTTCTCGCCGTAGACCGCCCGGCCGTTCAGGAAGGCGAGCGCCGCGTCGTAGACGGGCCGGAAGTCGTCGGTGCGGTCGCCGTTGACGCCCATGATCATGGACCGCTGCAGGATGACCACGACGGTGATCGGCCAGAGGACGAGGGCCACGATCCGCTCGATGGGCATCGCGGGGAACAGACGGGAATCCCTCCGCGGGGTGAGGTCTGGCGGCACCCGCGAACCGTACTACGTGGTGGCACCCGGATCGGCGAGGCACCGGTGGCGTCGGGACATCAGGACGGACAGGCCCCGGACGGGGGGATGTCGCCCGACCGCGCGTAGCGGTCGACGATGTCGGCGGCGCAGTCGGAGTGGGCGGTGACGCCGTAGCCCGGCCCGTCCCGCGTGATGGTCGACGACTTCCCGCCCGCGGTCAGGATGACCGGTGCGATGGCCCCGGCCCCGGTGCCGCCGTTGATGGTGTCCAGGCCGCTGGTGAGGATCAACACCGGCACGTCGAAGCCCGTCGGACGCGGAGCGGCGGGTCCCGCGGGCCACCCCGAGCACCGCAGCAGCGACAGCGCCGTGTCGGTGCCGGTGTAGGGGTATCGGGGTCCCCACGCCTGCTCGAGGGTCGTGACGTCGTTGCGGGCGACCCCGTTGCTGGTGTCGTTGCAGCGCGACAGCAACTGGCCGTCGGTGCCGCGCAGCGCCCGCGCCCGCGCCGCGGCGGCGGTCAGGGCGGGGGAGTCGCCGCCGGCGAGGAGGCCGGCGACCCGGGTGATCGTCGAGGCGCGATCGCTGGTGGTCAGGGCCAGCTCCGTCGTGAGCGCGGCCAGGACGTCGCTGTCGGAGAGGTCGCCGAGCCGGCCGTCGGCGCCCTGCTGCACCAGGGACCGGATGGCCGCGCCGGGGTCGGCGCCCAGCGCACATCCCTGGGACGCGCAGTCGGAGGCGAAGGTCGCGACGGCGGCATCGGTCCCGGCAGCGACCTGCTGCGCACGATCACGCGCGGAGGAACCGTAGGCGGCGGGGGTGTCCAGGACGAGGCGCGCGACGCGGTCGCGGTAGAGGCCGGCGTAGGCGAGCGCCACGTCGGCACCCGAGCCGACGCCGACGATGCCGACCCGGTCCACGCCCCACAGTCGGCGCAGCGCCTCGAGGTCGCCGGCGGCGTTGGTGGCGGTGTAGGCGACCTGGTGAGGGCTCAGCGTGTCGTTGCAGGCGTCGGCGCCCTCGGCGGCGGTGGCGGCCAGGCGGTCCGATCGCGCGGGGGTGGCCCGCGTGGCCGGTGTCAGGCCGTTGTCGAGTATCACCGACCGTTCGATGCGCGTCAGACAGTCGACGGCGGAGCTGGCGCCGGTCCCGCGCCGGTCGACGGCGACGAGCGGGTGATCGGCCAGCACCGCACGACCGGACCCGGCCGCCATGAGCAGCCCGGCGACGGACGACGGGAGGTCGGTGCCGGAGGTGAGCACCAGCGGCGCGGCGGTCGCCGGCGTCGTCGTCATGCGGACCCGCACGGCCGACACGTCGACCGAGTCCCGTGTCTCGACGCCCGGGGTGATCGTCGCCTCGAAGGACGCGCAGTCCAGGCGGACGTCTGCGGCAGGGTTCGGCAGACCCAGTCGCGACGCCAGGTCGGTGGCACAGGGCCGCCAGGCGAGGTCGTTGCGTGGAGCGGCGAGCTCGGGTGGTCGGGGTGTGCTCGACGCGGGGGCGCCGATGCCGCCGCCGTCGTCGACGACCAGCGGGGGGCCGGTGTCGGGGCCGACCGCGCATCCCGCGGCGACCACACCGACCGTCACGGCGGCGACAGCGACGACGAGACCGCGTCGCAGCCTGCGCGATCCGGTGGTCCGCGGCGTCGGGGTCGGGCGCATGTCGGCGAGCGTAGTCATCGGCGTGCGGTCGACCGTGGAACCGTCGCCGTGGCCGGTGATCTCAGCGCTCGCCGCCGGACCGTGACCACCGGGTGAAGAGGAACCCGTCGTCGTCGGCCAGCACGTGATCGCGGGTCATCGTCCTGGGGTCGATCTCGTCGTCGCTGTGCGCGATGCGGCCTGCGCCGCCGGCCAGCATGGTCGGGCCGATGGTGAGACACAGCTCGTCGACCAGATCGGCCGCGGCGAGGCGTCCGAGCAGCCCGGGGCCGCCTTCGCTGAGCACCCGCCACCGTCCGCGGGAGGCCAGGTGGGCGAGGGCACGGGTGAGGTCGACCGAATCGGTGCCGCAGTCGACGAGCGTGGCACCGGCCTCGGTCAACCGACGCCGACGGTCGTCCGGCGCCGACGAGCACGTCAACACGGTGGTCTGCGGTGCGGTGACCGCGGGCGAGTCCTCGCGCAGGCTCAGTGAACCGGACACGATCGCCAGGGTCGGCGCGGTGGGGTCGTCGGGGTCGGCGTCGATGGCGCCGTAGTCCTCGCCGGTGACCGTGCCCGACCCGACGAGGACCACATCGCACAACGCGCGCAGGACGTCGAAGACCGTCTTGTCCCCGTCGCCACCGAGCCCCGCGGAGGCCCCGTCCTGGCTCGCGGCGCCGTCGAGCGAGGTCACCATGTTGACCCGCACGTGGCACCGCGGGTCCGGGTGGTCGGGCTCGGGGTAGGCGTACAGCCGTCTCAGCTCGGCGTCGTCGACTGTGACCTGGGTCGCCTTCTGGACGAGGTACATCCGTTCATTGTCCATGTCGTCGCTACTGTCAGCGGATGACCGCACGTCTGATCGACCGTTCTCCGCAGGTGCCCCCGGAGGCGCTGGTGGACCAGATGGTGCCGCCGCCGATGTTCGACGACGTCAGCTTCGACTCCTACATCCCGGACCCCGACGAGCCGTCACAGGCGGCGGCGGTGGAGGCCGGTCGCGAGTTCGTCGACCGCGCGCAGAAGGCGCGGGCGGGGAAGAAGAGCCTGTTCGGCAAGAAGACGCCGGGTCAGGGCGTCGGTCTTTACCTCGACGGCGGGTTCGGTGTCGGCAAGACCCACCTCCTGGCCTCGATCTACCACCAGATGCCCGAGCCGAAGGCGTTCGCCACGTTCGTCGAGCTGACCCACGTCGTCGGGGCGCTCGGCTTCACCGCGTCGGTGGAGCGGCTGTCGCAGCACAGCGTCATCTGCATCGACGAGTTCGAGCTCGACGACCCCGGCGACACGATGCTGGTGTCCCGTCTGCTGACCGAGCTCACGGCGAAGGGCGTGTCCATCGCCGCGACGTCGAACACGCTGCCGGGCCAGCTGGGGGAGGGGCGCTTCGCGGCACAGGACTTCCTGCGGGAGATCCGCAAGCTCGCCGGCGTCTTCGACGCCGTCCGCGTCGACGGTCCCGACTACCGGCACCGCGACCTGCCGCCGGCCCCGGACCCACACTCCGACGCCGAGCTCGCCGAGTTGGCCGAACGCACCGAGGGCGCCACGCTCGACGAGTTCGACGCGCTGTGCAAGCACCTCGGGACGCTGCACCCGTCGAAGTACAAGGCGCTCGTCGAGGGCGTCACGCTCGCCTGCGTCTCGGGTGTCCACGCCGCACCGGACCAGACCGTCGCGTTGCGACTCGTCGTCCTCGCCGACCGCCTCTACGACGCGAACATCCCCCTGATGGTGTCCGGGGGCAAGCTCGACGAGCTGTTCACCGAGGAGATGCTGGCCGGCGGCTACCGCAAGAAGTACCTGCGTGCCACGTCGCGCCTTCTCGCGCTGTCGCGGTTCGCCGAGTCGTCGAACTGAGTCAGAGTTCGCGGAGCATGACGTAGTCCCGCTCCTCGATCCCGCCGAGCCAGAACGACTTCCGGCCGACGGCGACGAAACCGCACTTGCCGTAGAACCGCTGTGCCCGCATGTTGACGTCGCTCACGCCCAACCACACGGCGACGCTGCCACGATCGGCCGCGGCCTGCAGTGACCGCGCCACGAGGGCGTGGGATGTGCCTGAGCCGTGGGCGGATTCGAGGACGTAGACCTTCGACAGTTCGGAGACCGGCCGCGGGGTGACGGCCTCGCGCACCTCGTCGTCGGTGGGCTCGCCGTGGACGATCAGCGTGTACCCGACGATCGCGCCACCCGCGTCGCGACCGATGAGGAGATCACGGTCGTCGGCGACGATGTGCTCGCGGAAGTGTGCCGGTGTCAGGTTCGCCGCGATGAAGGCGTCCGTGGACTCCGAGGTCGTCCCCGGCGGGCACGCCAGCGGGAACGTCGCCGCCGCGACGGCTGCGACAGCCTCGGCGAGGTCGGGGTCGGTCACGGTCTCGACCGTCGGAGCGGGTGTCGTCACGCCGGTCATCACAGCACAGGACACGTCGGATCCACCGCGCTGGTTCACCCGAGCAGCTCGCGCCGACCTGCTCATGCTGTGGCTGTCAGGAGGGGTGGATGAACCAGTCGCGACCGGACTCAACTTTGATGAAACGAATCAATGCTTTGCGCTGTGACATTTACCGTCGCGGTGCGGACGCCGTGCGGCGTCCCGTTCGGGAAAGGATCGATCATGGGCTCTCTGGAGAACATCAACGCACTGCTCACGCTGCTCAACAGTCTCGGCGGCGCGCCGAGCGCCGGCGTCGGCGGACTCGGTCTCGGCCAGCTGCTGACCGGCCTGTTCGGCGGCTGACGCGCGACTCGGCGCGCATCGCCCCCGGTGGAGTAGCCGGGGGCGATGCGCGTTTCCCAGCCCGGCGGCGCGACCGAACCACTCGCAACGTGTGAAAAGTTTGACGAAACGGACAGTGAGTTCGTTATCTGACATTTACGGTCGCGGAGACGGGCGCATCGACGCGTCCGATTCGGGAAAGGATCGATCATGGGCTCGCTGGACCTCAACACATTGCTCGGACTGCTTCAGCTGGGAAGCTCGGGCGGCGACGGTGGTGCGACCGGCGGCCTGGGAGGCCTGCTGGGGGGACTCCTCGGCTGACGACGCACAGACGACGAAGCCCCCGGAGCTCAGGCTCCGGGGGCGTCGTCGTGTTCTGGTGCGCGATACTGGGATTGAACCAGTGACCTCTTCCGTGTCAGGGAAGCGCTCTCCCACTGAGCTAATCGCGCGGGTATTGAGTTGACAGTCTGGAGGCGGCGACGGGAATCGAACCCGTGTGCACGGCTTTGCAGGCCGTTGCCTCACCACTCGGCCACACCGCCACGGTGAAAATTCTTCCTCCGAGCGGATGACGGGATTCGAACCCGCGACCCTCACCTTGGCAAGGTGATGCGCTACCAGCTGCGCTACATCCGCGTGCCCCGCGTCGCCTTGTGGGCTTCGCGGTGCGAAGACGAACACTATCGGAGGTTCCGAACGCCTACAAATCGCCTGGTGGAAGACGTTTCGCAATCGCTGCGGTCGCGTCGGGTCGCCCGTGGCGGGTAGGTGAGGGGCAGTGAATCACCGTGATAGTGTTCTGCTCCGGTCGCAGGCGTTCATCGTCTCCGGCGCGCGGTCCCGTGGCTCAGTGGAAGAGCGTCCCGTTCACACCGGGGAGGTCGCTGGTTCGAACCCAGCCGGGACCACCACCATCTCGAACGCCCCCGACTTTCGGCGGTGTGGCCCCGGGTGTCCGATTCCGTAGGCTGTTCCTCGACCCAGCCGCCGATGCGAGGACGCCGTGATGACCGACCAGACCGACGCCACGGCGACGCGTCCCCGCGATCGGGACCCCGTCGACGAGCACGGGAGCCTCCTGCCCGAGGGTTTGCAGCGACGTCGTCAGAAGCTGGCGCAACGGCCCGCGCTCGATCTCGCCTACCGCATCGGTGTCGGGGTCGTGGGCACCGCCGTGCTCATCGTGGGGATCATCGCGATCCCGTACCCCGGCCCGGGGTGGCTGATCGTGTTCGCCGGCCTCGGCATCCTTGCCACGGAGTTCACCTGGGCCAACCGTCTCCTCCGCTTCGCTCGCGCGAAGTACGACGCCTTCGCCGAGTGGTTGAAGGTGCAGCACTGGTCGGTCCAGGCGCTGTTCGGGCTGCTCACGTTCGCGATCGTCCTCGCGACCCTGTGGCTCCTCGGCGCGCTGAAGCTGGCCGGCGGATGGGTCGGCCTCGACTGGTCCTGGCTCGCCAGCCCCATCTTCTGACGCGCCCTCACGTCGACGGCGCGTAGGCGCCGCGTCCCGGGCCGATACGATCTACCCGGCCGTCACCCATGTCGGATGCGGCCGTCCCGAGAACCCCGAGGAGTCACCGTCGTGCCCGAGAACGTCCTGCCCGTATCCGTCCGCGTGCCGGCCGGGACCACGGCAGGTACCGCGCTGCGGGACGCGGGCGCCTCCAACAAGGGCCCCGACGCGGTCGTCGTCGTGCGGGACGCCGACGGGGCCCTCCGCGACCTGTCGTGGTCGCCGGAGACCGACACCGACGTCGAGCCGGTGATCGCCGCCAGCGAGGCCGGTCGCAGCGTCATCCGCCATTCCGCGGCCCACGTGCTGGCCCAGGCCGTGCAGGAGCTCTTCCCGGACGCCAAGCTCGGCATCGGTCCGCCGATCACCGATGGCTTCTACTACGACTTCGACGTCGCCGAGCCGTTCACGCCCGAGGACCTGGCGGCCCTCGAGAAGAAGATGAAGCAGATCATCAAGTCGGGGCAACGGTTCTCCCGTCGCGTGTACGAGTCCCTCGACGCCGCGAAGGCCGAGCTGGCGGGCGAGCCGTACAAGCTCGAACTCGTCGACGACAAGGGCTCCGCCGACGACCCCGAGGTGATGGAGGTCGGCGGGGGCGAGCTCACCGCCTACGACAACCTCAATCCCCGTACCGGCGAACTGATCTGGTGCGACCTCTGCCGAGGCCCGCACGTCCCGACCACCAAGTACATCGCGGCGTTCAAGCTCACCCGCAGCTCCGCCGCCTACTGGCGCGGTGACCAGGCCAACGCCGGTCTGCAGCGCGTCTACGGGACGGCGTGGGAGTCGACCGAGGCGCAGGACGCCTACCTCGAGCTGCTCGCCGAGGCCGAGAAGCGTGACCACCGGCGTCTCGGTGTCGAGCTCGACCTGTTCAGCTTCCCCGACGAGCTCGGTTCGGGCCTGCCGGTGTTCCACCCCAAGGGCGGCATCATCCGCAAGGAGCTCGAGGACTACTCGCGGGCGAGGCACTCCGCCGCGGGGTACGAGTTCGTCAACACCCCGCACATCACCAAGGGGCACCTCTTCGAGGTGTCGGGGCACCTGGACTGGTATCGCGACGGCATGTTCCCGGCGATGCACGTCGACGAGGAACTCAACGAGGACGGCACCGTCCGCAAGCCGGGCCAGGACTACTACCTGAAGCCGATGAACTGCCCGATGCACAACCTGATCTTCCGGTCGCGGGGACGGTCGTATCGCGAGCTGCCGCTGCGCATGTTCGAGTTCGGGTCGGTCTACCGGTACGAGAAGTCCGGGGTCATCCACGGACTGACCCGCGTGCGTGGCATGACCCAGGACGACGCCCACATCTACTGCACCCGCGAGCAGATGGCCGGCGAGCTGACGTCGTTGCTGACCTTCGTCCTCGACCTGCTGAAGGACTACGGCCTCGACGACTTCTACCTCGAGCTCTCGACGCGGAACCCGGAGAAGTCCGTCGGCTCGGACGACGCCTGGGAGGAGGCGACCGCGACGCTGGCCCAGGTCGCCGCCGAGTCCGGGCTCGACCTCGTCCCCGACCCGGGCGGTGCGGCCTTCTACGGCCCGAAGATCTCCGTGCAGGTCAAGGACGCACTCGGGCGGCACTGGCAGATGTCGACCATCCAGCTCGACTTCAACCTGCCCGAGCGGTTCGAGCTCGAGTACACCGGCAACGACGGCGCCAAGCACCGCCCGGTGATGATCCACCGCGCCCTGTTCGGCTCGATCGAGCGCTTCTTCGGTGTGCTCACCGAGCACTACGCGGGCGCGTTCCCGGCGTGGTTGTCGCCGGTCCAGGTGATGGGCATCCCCGTCGCGGAGGACTACGTCCCGCATCTGCAGGGCGTGGTCGACGCGTTGCGCGAGCAGGGCATCCGGGCCGAGGTCGACGCGTCCGAGGACCGGATGCAGAAGAAGATCCGCAACCACACCACGGGTAAGGTCCCGTTCATGATGCTCGCCGGCGACCGCGATCTGCAGGCGGGCGCCGTCAGCTTCCGGTTCCGCGACGGCACGCAGGTCAACGGGGTTCCCACGGCCACCGCGGTGGACGCGATCGTCGACTGGGTGCGCCGCCGCGACAACGCCTCGCCGAGTGCGGCCCACTTCGACCAACTGGTCTCGGAGCCGACGTGACCGAGGAGTCGATCCGCGACGAGGGCGCCGGCGAACCCGACCGGTTGACCCGTCTGTGGAGCCCACACCGGATGTCGTACATCACGGGGTCGATCAAGTCCCCGGCCGGAGGGTCGGCGTCGTCGAGCCACCCCTTCATCGACATCCCGCTGATGTCCGACGAGGACGGTCTCGTCGTCGCGCGCGGGGAGAGCGTCTACTGCGTGCTCAACCTGTACCCGTACAACCCGGGCCACTCGATGGTCGTGCCCTACCGGCAGGTGGCCGACCTCGAGGACCTGACACTCGCCGAGAGCACCGAGTTGATGGCGTTCACGCAGCGGCTCATCCGTGCGATCAAGTCGGTGTCACGTCCGCACGCGTTCAACGTGGGACTGAATCTCGGTGCGGCAGCAGGCGGTTCGCTGGCCGAACACCTGCACATGCACGTGGTGCCGCGCTGGGGCGGCGACGCCAACTTCATCACCGTGATCGGTGAGACCAAGGTGATGCCGCAGCTGCTGCGCGACACCCGGGAACTGCTCGCCCAGGCGTGGTCCGCCGTCGAGGGATGAGCTGATGGCCCGTTTCCTGAGCATCCGAGGTCGCGCGGGGATGAGCAAGGTCAACGTCCCCATCGCGCGGGTGCTGCTGAAGGCGGGTCTCACGCCCGACTCGATGACCGTCATCGGCACCGTCGCGTCGGTCGTGGCCGCGGTGACCCTGTTCCCGATGGGCCACCTGCTGGCCGGGTCGCTGGTGATCTGGCTGTTCGTCATGTTCGACATGATCGACGGGACGATGGCCCGCGAACGTGGGGGCGGCACGCGTTTCGGCGCCGTCCTCGACGCGACGTGCGACCGCATCGCCGACGGCGCGATCTTCGCGGCGCTGGGTTGGTGGTGCCTACAGACCGAGCACCACCCCGTGCTGTTCGTGGGCATGATGATCTGTCTCGTCACCTCGCAGGTCATCTCGTACGCCAAGGCGCGCGCGGAGGCCAGCGGTCTCGACGGCAACGGCGGGCTCATCGAGCGCCCCGAGCGGCTCATCATCATCCTGGTCGGCGCCGGCATCAGCGAGCTCGGCATGCCGTGGCTGATCCACGTCGCGGTGTGGCTGCTCGCGGTCGGCAGCGTCATCACCGTCGGGCAACGGATGCTGTCGATCTCGCGATCACCGGGTGCCCGCGATCTCCTCCCGATCGACGCGCCTGCAGCGCCCGTCGGAGACACGCCGACCGCAGAGCAGGACCCGACTCGGTGAGCCTCGCCGAACGCGCCGCCGCGCTCGGCTACGGCGCGGGGTGGTCACTCGTGCGCCGACTACCCGAACCCTGGGTGCGGGCGGCGTTCGACGCCGCCGGTGGTCGCGCGGGTGGCAACGGCGGACCACAGCAGTTGCGACGCAACCTCGCTCGGGTGCTCGCCGTCGACGCCGACGATGTCCCCGACGAGCTCATGCGCGCGGCGACCCGGTCCTACGCGCGGTACTGGCGCGAGGCGTTCCGGTTGCCGTCGATGGACTTCGCCACCGCCGCATCGCGTGTCCACGTGGCGCCCCCGGATCTCGCCGAATTCGAGAAGGCGTACGCGCAGGGTCGCGGAGTGGTGTTCGCCCTGCCGCACAGCGGCAACTGGGACATGGCCGGGGTCTGGTTGGTGAACCGCATCGGCGGGTTCTCCACCGTCGCCGAGCGGTTGCGCCCGGAATCGCTCTTCGAGCGGTTCGTGGCATACCGCGAGAGCCTGGGGTTCGAGATCTTCCCGCTCAGCGGGGGAGAGACGCCCCCTTTCGAACTCCTCGCCGACCGCCTCCGCGCCGGCGGCGTGGTGTGCCTGCTGGCCGAGCGTGATCTCGCCGAACACGGTGTGCCGGTGACGTTCTTCGGCGAACCGACCCGGATGCCCGCCGGCCCGGCCAAGTTGGCCATCGAGACCGGTGCGGCACTGCTTCCCGTCCACCACTGGTTCACCGACACCCACGGCTCGCAGATCTCGTGCGACCCACCGGTCGACGTCAGCGGAGGCCTCGCCGCGGCGACGCAGGCCATGGCGGACGTGTTCGCGCGCAACATCGCCGCCCATCCGCATGACTGGCACATGCTGCAGCCGCTCTGGGAGGCCGACTGGTCACAGCGGCGGCGTGAGCGCATCGGCGACGCGTCCGACGGCGGGGGCGCCCGGTGAAGATCGGCATGATCTGCCCGTATGCCTTCGACACCCCCGGGGGTGTGCAGGCCCACGTCGTGGAACTCGCCCAGGTGTTCATCGAGCGCGGACACAGCGTCAGCGTCCTCGCGCCGGCCGGCGACGACGTCGTCCTGCCCGACTACGTCGTCTCGGTCGGGCCGGCGCTCGCGATCCCCTACAACGGCTCGGTGTCGAAGGTGAACTTCGGTCCCGCGGCCTACCGCCGCCTGCGCACGTGGATCCGCGACGGCGAGTTCGACGTGTTGCACGTGCACGAGCCGAACGCGCCGAGCATCTCGATGCTGTCGCTGTTCGTCGCCCAGGGGCCGATCGTGACCACCTTCCACACCTCGACGACGAAATCGTTGTGGCTGAGCATCTTCCAGGGAATCCTGCGCCCGTACCACGAGCGGATCGTCGGCAAGATCGCCGTGTCGGAGTTGGCCCGTCGCTGGCAGATGGAATCCCTCGGCTCCGACGCCGTCGAGATCCCCAACGGCATCCACGTCGCCGCCTTCGCCGACGCCGAGCCGCTCGACGGTCACCGCCGCGAAGGCAAGACCATCCTGTTCCTCGGCCGGTACGACGAGCCACGCAAGGGCATCGACGTGCTGATGCGGGCACTGCCGTCGATCGTCGCCGCCGTGCCCGACGTGTCGGTGCTCGTGGTCGGCACCGGTCACGAGCGGGCCCTGCGGCGCCGCGCGGGAGCGTTGTCGGACCATCTCGAGTTCCTCGGTCAGGTCGACGACGCCACCAAGGCCCGCGCCCTGGCGTCGGCGGACGTCTACGTCGCCCCGAACCTCGGCGGGGAGAGCTTCGGCATCGTGCTCGTCGAGGCGATGGCCTCCGGCGCGGCGGTCGTCGCCAGCGATCTCGATGCGTTCCGGCGCGTCCTGGACGACGGGCGCGGCGGTCGACTGGTCCGGGCGGGCGAACCCGCGGCCCTCACGACCGCGGTGGTCGAACTGCTCCGGGACGACGAGGCGCGCGCGGATCTCGTCCGGACCGCCCACGAGGTCGCACTGCGCTACGACTGGTCCCGCATCGCCGACCGCATCCTGCAGGTCTACGAGACCGTGACCGTCGGCGCCGACCCCGTGTTCGTCAGCGACTGACGCCCGGCCCACACGTCCCCGCCCGACCCCGAGGAGGAATCAACCCCGATGACGGTGTCCGCACTGACCGTCCTCATCATCGCGATCGTCGTCGTGGTGATCGGTGTCGGCGTGGGGTGGGTCTACAAGACCGCCAACCGCCTCGACCGGCTCCACGTCCGCGTCGACCTCGCCTGGCAGGCCCTCGACGGCGCCCTGGCCCGGCGTGCCGTGGTGGCGCGGGCCATCGGGTCGGGGCTCGGTCCCGACGGTCGCGAACTCATCGCGTCCGCCGACCGCGCCGAGCGTGCCGATCGCGGCGACCGGGAGGTCGCGGAGAACGCGGTGTCGGCCCAGCTCGCGGGGGTCGACCACTCGACCCTGCGCGCCCAGTTGGTGTCGGAGCTGGCCGACGCGGAGACCCGGGTGATGATCTCGCGGCGCTTCTACAACGACGCCGTCCGCGACACCCTCACCCTGCGCCGGCGTCGGCCGGTGCGGTGGTTGCAGCTCGGTGGCACGGCGCCCGAGCCGCGCTACCTCGAGATCGTGGAGCGCGTCTCTCCCTGATCGCGCCCGCTGCACGCCGGTGTGAGCCCGCGCACGGGCTTGCGGCGTCCCCCTACCCGTGCGCCTAAACTCTCGGTGGACAGCAGCTGTACGCGCCACGCGTCCGGCTCCGCGCACCATGGCGGTGCGCGTGACCACGGGTAATTCAGGAGACGAAGACCACGATGACCACCGTCAACGGCCACGGACACGACTCGACCGAGTCCACCGCACCGACGGGAGCGGGCACGGCGCGCGTGAAGCGCGGCATGGCCGAGATGCTCAAGGGCGGCGTGATCATGGACGTCGTCACCCCCGAGCAGGCCAAGATCGCCGAGGACGCCGGAGCGGTCGCCGTGATGGCGCTCGAGCGCGTCCCCGCCGACATCCGCGCCGAGGGTGGCGTGTCGCGCATGAGCGACCCCGACATGATCGACGGGATCATCGCCACGGTGTCCATCCCGGTGATGGCCAAGGCGCGCATCGGGCACTTCGTGGAGGCGCAGATCCTGCAGAGCCTCGGTGTCGACTACATCGACGAGTCCGAGGTCCTCACCCCCGCCGACTACACCCACCACATCGACAAGTTCGCGTTCACCGTCCCCTTCGTGTGCGGTGCGACGAATCTCGGTGAGGCACTGCGCCGGATCACCGAGGGCGCGGCCATGATCCGGTCGAAGGGCGAGGCCGGGACCGGCGACGTCTCCAACGCGACCACCCACATGCGGACCATCGGTGGCGAGATCCGGCGCCTCACGTCGCTCTCGCCCGAGGAGCTCTACCGCGCGGCGAAGGACCTGCAGGCCCCCTACGAGCTGGTCGCGGAGGTCGCCCGTCTGGGCCGGCTGCCCGTCACCATGTTCACCGCCGGTGGCATCGCCACCCCGGCCGACGCGGCGATGATGATGCAGCTCGGTGCCGACGGTGTGTTCGTGGGATCCGGGATCTTCAAGTCCGGCAACCCCGCCGAGCGTGCGGCCGCCATCGTGCAGGCCACCACGTTCCACGACGATCCCGACGTCCTGGCGAAGGTGTCGCGGGGACTCGGTGAGGCGATGGTCGGCATCAACGTCGAGCAGATGCCCGTCGCGCACCGCCTCGCCGAGCGCGGCTGGTAGGCACGACGATGGGTCGGGGGACCACGTCGTGGCGAGACGCCCGACGTCCACACCGGTCGAGAGCGACACGGTGAGCACCGACGCGGTCCCGTTCCGTGACGCGACCGTCGCGGGCGTCCAGCGGCGGGGCGACCTGGAACTCCTGTGGTCGGCCGTCAGCGACGTCGGCCTGGTCCGGGAGACCAACGAGGACGCGGCTTTCGTCGCCGACGGCCGTTTCCTCCTCGCGGACGGCATGGGCGGTCACGACGGCGGTGAGGTGGCCAGCGAGAACGCCCTGACCGCTCTCGCGACGGTGCAACCCGGCGAGATGGCGCAGACCCGCGAGGCCGTGGTCACCGCACTCGGCGACGCCCAACACCGCATCGAGGACATCTCCCCGGGCAGCGGCCGCCGGGCGGGCACCACGGTGACCGGCGCGGTCGTGGTGACGTACGAGGACGTCGATCAGTGGCTGGTCCTCAACATCGGCGACTCGCGCACGTACCGGTGGTCGCCGGACTCCTTCGAGCAGGTCACGTCCGACCATTCGCAGGTCCAGGAACTCGTCGACGCGGGGTATCTCACGCCGGAACAGGCTCGCGTGGACCCGCGCCGCAACGTCATCACCCGGGCGCTCGGCGCCGGCATGGACGCCGAGGCCGACTTCTTCCTGTTCCCGGTGGTCCGGGGCGAGGTGCTCCTGGTCTGCTCCGACGGCCTCACCGGTGAGCTGCCGGACGGCGAGATCGCGGCCATCGTCGCCGAGCACGCTGTGGCCGACGGTCCGGATCCGGCCGCGCTCGCCACGGAGCTGGTGCAGGCGACACTCGCGCTCGGGGCCCGTGACAACGTCACCGTCGTCGTCGTGATGGTGCGCTGAACCACATCGGGACGCCGCGATGTCGGCATTCCGGGCCCCGGATGGGAAGATCTGACCCCGTGACCAGCTTCCCCCGGGTATCGGTGTCCTGATGGCGACCATCGAAGAGATCCTCGAACTCGAACGCGTCGACGCCGACATCTACCGCGGCAAGGCGCACACCAGCCAGCTGCAGCGCACCTTCGGTGGGCAGGTGGCCGGTCAGGCGTTGGTGTCGGCGACACACACCGTCGCCCCGACCCATCGCGTGCACTCCCTGCACGGCTACTTCCTGCGGCCGGGCAACCCTGATGCGCCGACGATCTTCCTCGTCGACAGGATCCGTGACGGCCGGTCGTTCTGCACGCGTCGGGTCACCGGCGTGCAGGACGGTGAGGCGATCTTCACGATGTCCGCGTCGTTCGGTGTGCCGTCGGAGGGGCTGACCCACCAGGACTCGATGCCGCCCGCCCCCGATCCCGACGATCTGTCCGATCAGCGGGAGGAGATGACCGAGGCCCAGCGCTCGGTCTTCCGCGAGTGGGAGAACTTCGACCTGCGGATCGTCCCGAAGGACCAGCTGGTCACCAACCCGCACTTCGCGTCGCAGCAGCGTGTGTGGTTCAAGTACCGCCACCCGCTCCCCGACGACCAGGTCTTCCATGTCTGCACGCTGGCGTACATGAGTGACATGACGTTGCTCGGGTCGGCGAAGGCGATCCACCCGGACGAGAACCCGCAGAGCGCGTCGCTCGACCACGCCATGTGGTTCCTGCGACCCTTCCGCGCCGACGAGTGGCTGCTCTACGACCAGACGTCACCGTCGGCGGGGGACGGCCGTGCGCTGACCCAGGGCCGCATCTTCGACCGCGACGGTCGGATGGTCGCCGCCGTCACGCAGGAGGGACTCGCCCGGACCGGGCGACCCATGCCAGTCGACCAGCACGCCAAACGCTCCGGTCAGGACGCGTGACCCCCCGCGTCGGGGTCCTCGCGCTGCAGGGCGACGTCCGCGAACACGTCGCCGCCCTCGCCTCCGCCGGCGCGACCGGTGTCGCCGTCCGCCGCCCCGAGGAGCTCGACGGCCTCGCCGGCATCGTCCTGCCCGGCGGCGAGTCCACGACGATGAGCCGACTGCTCGGACTGGTCGGACTGTTCGAGCCGCTCCGGGAGGCACTCGCCGCCGGACTGCCCGCCTTCGGGTCGTGCGCCGGGATGATCCTGCTCGCGTCGGAGGTGCTCGACACCCGCCCCGACGCGCGTCACCTCGACGCCCTCGACATCACGGTGCGGCGCAACGCGTTCGGCCGTCAGGTGCAGTCCTTCGAGACCGATCTCCCCGTCGACGGTGTCCCGGGCGAGCCCGTGCGGGCGGTCTTCATCCGGGCGCCCTGGGTGGAGGCGACGGGTCCCGGTGTCGAGGTGCTCGCGCGCGTCCCGGACGGTCCTGCCGCGGGGCGCGTCGTCGCGGTCCGGCAGGGGTCGGTGCTGGCGACGTCGTTCCACCCGGAGGTGACGGGCGACGGCCGCGTGCACCGCATGTTCGTCGACATGGTCTCGGCGAGCGCCTGACCCGCGATGACGTGCGGGTAGACTCGGCCCGCTGACGAGACGAGTGTGTGTGCGACCGCCGACCCCGGGTAGTCCCGGACGACGACGGCGGCTGCGGAGAAAGGGGCATGTGCGATGAGCGGCCATTCCAAATGGGCCACCACCAAGCACAAGAAGGCGGTGGTGGACGCCAAGCGCGGCAAGATGTTCGCCAAGCTGATCAAGAACATCGAGGTCGCGGCGCGCACCGGTGGTGGTGACCCCGCCGGCAACCCCACCCTCTTCGACGCCATCCAGAAGGCCAAGAAGTCCTCGGTCCCCAACGACAACATCGAGCGTGCCCGCAAGCGCGGCGGTGGCGAGGAGGGTGGCGGCGCCGACTGGCAGACCATCACCTACGAGGGCTACGGGCCCAACGGCGTCGCCATCCTCATCGAGTGCCTGACCGACAACCGCAACCGTGCGGCCGGCGAGGTGCGCACGGCGATGACCCGCAACGGCGGCACCATGGCCGACCCGGGCTCGGTCTCCTACCTGTTCACCCGCAAGGGTGTCGTCACCCTCGAGAAGCACGGCCAGAGCGAGGACGACGTCCTCACCGCCGTCCTCGACGCCGGAGCCGAGGAGATCACCGACCTCGGCGACTCGTTCGAGATCCTCAGCGAGCCCACCGATCTCGTCGCCGTCCGCACCGCGCTGCAGGTGGCGGACATCGACTACGACTCCGCGGAGGCCAGCTTCCGGGCGTCGGTCGACGTGCCCGTCGACGCCGAGGGTGCCCGCAAGGTGTTCAAGCTCATCGACGCGCTCGAGGACTGCGACGACGTGCAGGAGGTCTACAGCAACGTCGACGTCTCCGACGACGTCCTCGCCGAGATCGACGCCTGAGCCGCGTCAGTCCTGCCGGAGTGCGGGTCGCTCGGGGTGCTCGTAGCGCACCTCGAGATCAGCGGGATCGGATCCCGCCGCGTGCTCGAGCAGGGGAGTGATGGTCCACTGCTCAGTGTCCGGGGTGCGACGCCGGAGCGCCCCCTCACTCATCCGCAGCGCGACGGTCACGTCCACATCGAGCTCGCTGCCGACCAGCAGGGCCCCGGCGATCAGCACCACCTGATCCGCACCGGCGTCCCGCGGGGTGTCCCGGAACGACCGGTCCCGGTCCGGGTCCCAGAGGCGCGGTAGCCACGTGCCCCGCTCGCGCAGCGCGTCGACGACCTCACGCCGGAGCGCCGGATGGTCGAACCATGCTGTGCGGTAGGAGTGTTCGTCGGTGCGGCCCCATTCCATGCGGAGCGACGCGGGTCGCAGCCAGTGGCGTGTGTCGACGACGTCGGCGGCGCGTCCCGTCGAGCGCAACAGGTGCGCCACCTCCTGCGCCAGGGCGACGGGATCGGCCGCGTCGGCCCCGTCCACGGCGACGACCACCCGGCCGCGGCGGGCGGCGATCGTGTCCGCGCATTCCCGGACGAGTCCCTCGGGGGTCAGTGGTCGGTACCGCATCGGCTCCCATTGTCCCGTGTCGGTCCGCGGCGACGTCGGCCGCGCCGGTTAGGATCTCGAACAACTGTTCGTCTCGATGGGTGTCCCCGGAGGTCGTGAGAGTGCGTGTGATGGGAGTCGACCCCGGGTTGACGCGGTGCGGTATCGCGCTGGTGGAGTCCGGCGCGGGTCGCGCGGTGACCGCCCTCGACGTCGACGTGGTGCGTACCCCGACCACGATGGAGCTCGCGGAGCGCCTGCTCGCGGTGCACACCGCCGCAGCCCACTGGCTCGACACCCACCACCCCGACGTCGTCGCCGTCGAGCGGGTGTTCGCGCAGAACCAGGTCAGCACCGCGATGGGCACCGCGCAGGCCGGTGGCGTGGTCGCGCTCGCCGCGGCGCAGCGCGGGATCCCGGTCCGGTTCCACACCCCCAGTGAGGTGAAGGCCGCGGTCACCGGGAGCGGACGGGCCGACAAGGCCCAGGTGACGGCCATGGTCACCCGCATCCTGGGGATGCAGACCAAACCGAAACCCGCCGACGCCGCCGACGCGCTGGCGTTGGCGATCTGTCACTGCTGGCGCGGTCCCATCGCGGAGCGCCTCGCCCAGGCGCAGGCCCGCGCCGCGGGAGCGGGCGGCACGCGGACCTCGTGGGTGCAGCGATGATCGCGTCGCTGCGAGGACCGGTCATCCACATCGCGCTGGACCACCTCGTCATCGAGTGCGCCGGCGTCGGCTACCGCGTGCTCACCACCCCGTCCACGCTCGCCGGGGTGCAGCGGGGGACCGAGACGACGCTGCTGACGTCGATGATCGTGCGCGAGGACTCGATGACGCTGTACGGCTTCACCGAGCCCGATGCTCGCGACCTGTTCGCGCTGCTGCAGACGGTCACCGGTGTCGGCCCGCGGCTGGCGCTGGCCACGCTCGCGGTTCTGGAGCCCTCGGCGCTGCGCGCCGCACTCGCCGATTCCGACACCAAGGCGCTGTGCACGGTTCCCGGTGTCGGCAAGCGCGTGGCCGAACGCCTGGTGGTCGAGCTGCGCGACAAGGTCGACCGCCCCCACGCCGGCCCCGCCGAGGGTGGCGGACTCGCCGTGTCGATGAGCGTCCGCGACCAGGTCGTCGAGGCCCTCGTCGGCCTCGGCTTCGCCGTCCCGGCCGCGGAGAAGGCGGTGACCGCGGTGCTCGCCGACGACCCCGACGCCGACTCCGCCCGCGCCCTGCGCGCGGGCCTCGTCCTGCTCGGGAAGACCACCCGGTGACCGACGACGACCTCGACGACGACCGCGCCGTCAGCCCGTTCACCGTCGCCTCCGACGGCGATCTCGACGCGGGCCTGCGCCCGAAGTCGCTGGCGGATTTCATCGGTCAGCCCCGCGTGTGTGAGCAGCTCGAGCTCGTCCTGGCCGGTGCGCGCGGGCGTGGCGGCACGCCGGACCACATCCTGCTGTCGGGCCCGCCGGGGCTGGGCAAGACATCGCTGGCCATGATCATCGCGGGCGAGATGGGCTCCGCGATCCGCGTGACGTCGGGCCCGGCGTTGGAACGCGCCGGGGATCTGGCGGCGATGCTGTCGAACCTCGTCGAGGGCGATGTCCTCTTCATCGACGAGATCCACCGGATCGCCCGCCCCGCGGAGGAGATGCTGTACCTCGCGATGGAGGACTACCGCGTCGACGTGGTGGTGGGGAAGGGCCCCGGCGCCACCTCCATCCCGCTCGACGTCGCCCCGTTCACCCTGGTCGGCGCGACCACCCGCTCGGGGTCGCTGACCGGCCCGCTGCGGGACCGGTTCGGGTTCACCGCCCACATGGAGTTCTACGAACCGGCCGAACTCGTGCGGGTGCTGGTGCGCTCGGCGGGGATCCTCGGGGTGAGCATGCGACCGGACGCCGCGACGGAGATCGCCGGACGGTCCCGCGGCACGCCCCGTATCGCCAACCGCCTGCTGCGCCGCGTCCGCGACTACGCCGAGGTCCGCGGCGACGGCACCGTGACGCTCGACGTCGCCCGTGCGGCCCTGCGTGTCTACGACGTCGACGAACTCGGGTTCGACCGTCTCGACCGTGCGGTCCTCGACGCCCTGGTCCGTGGTTTCGGTGGCGGACCGGTGGGGGTGTCGACGTTGGCGGTCGCGGTCGGGGAGGAGCCGTCGACCGTGGAGGAGGTGTGCGAGCCGTTCCTGGTGCGTGCCGGAATGATCGCGCGCACCCCGCGGGGCCGCGTGGCGACCGCCGCCGCCTGGCACCACCTGGACCTGACGCCGCCTGCCGGGGCCATGACGGGCGCTTACGGCGTGCGGACTCGTGACCTGCAGAGCGAGGCTCTCTTCGACACCGACGACGGACCGCCCGGGATCTGAGCGTCGCCGCGGTCCCCGGCGTGGCGCCCGGAAGGGCCCGCTCGGCGGGTCGGATGGCACACTGGACGCGTCCCGTCGACCCCCGAGGCGTCGACACACCCTTCTGTTCACGAGGTCGTTTCACCCCATGGAAATCCTGTTCCCGGTCATCCTGCTCATCCTGGTCGGCTTCATGCTGCTCACCGCCCGCCGTCAGAAGAAGGCACAGGCGCAGACCCAGCAGATGCAGGACTCGTTGCAGATCGGCTCGCGGGTGCAGACCACGTCGGGCGTCTACGGCACCGTGACCGGCCTCGACGACGGTGTCGTCGACCTCGAGCTCGCCCCGGGATACGTCACCCGCTGGAACCGGCTCGCCGTCCGTGAGGTCGTCCACGCCGACGACCTGAGCAGCTCGTTCCCCGGCGCGCCCGTCGCCAAGGCCTCCGACGACACCGAGGGCGGCGGCACCGAGGGCGACGCCGTCGCCGACCGTCGCGTCGCTCTCGAGAAGGACTCCGAGCGGGAGGTCTGAGGGCCGCACCCCGCGCGCACCGGTTGCCCGCGGGGTCCACGTAGCCTGTCTGCGGACCGTCGGCACCCCGACGGTGTTCCACCTGCTTCACCCGAGGAGTCGTTGCGCCCGTGGCCCCGTCCAAACGCGAGACCCCGCCCCTGGTCATCGTGGGCGCATTCCTGCTGCTCATGGTGATCGTCTATGTGCTCGTGTTCTTCACGGGTGGGGGCGGCGCGAAGCCCAAGCTCGGTATCGACCTGCAGGGCGGCACGCGCGTCACCCTCACCGCCCGCACGCCGGACAACAGCGCCCCGGCGAAGGATCAGCTCGACCGGGCCAAGCAGATCATCGAGCAGCGCGTCAACGGTCTCGGTGTGTCCGGGTCCGAGGTGATCATCGACGGCAGCAACCTGGTGATCACCGTCCCTGGCACCGACGGCCGCCAGGCCCGGACCCTCGGGCAGACCGCCCGGCTGTACGTGCGGCCCGTCGTCGACGTCAAGGCGGCGACACCCATGCAGCCGGTGCAGCAGCCCGCGGATCAGCCCGCGGCCCAGGCGATCGCCGCGGCGAAGGCGGCGCGCCAGGCCCCGGCGAACGCAAACACCACGCAGCTCGAGGCTCAGCTGGCCAAGACGAACTGCAACCCGCGCAGCACCGATCCGCTGCAGGGCAACGACGACCCGAACCAGTTCCTGGTGTCCTGCTCCCAGGACGGGGCGCAGGTCTACCTCCTCGGCCCGGAGATCATCGACGGCCGCGACATCGCCAACGCGACGGCCACCACCACGCAGCAGAGCGGCGCCTGGATCGTGCAGGTGGAGTTCCGCGGTGCCGCTCGCGACTTCTGGCCGAAGTACACCGGCGAGAACGTCGGCAAGCAGACGGCCTTCACCCTCGACTCGCGGGTCGTCAGCGCCCCGCAGATCCAGGGCGCCATCACCACCCCCACCACGGAGATCAGCGGCAACTTCGACCAGGCCGGAGCCAAGGACCTCGCGAACGTCCTGAAGTACGGGTCGCTGCCACTGTCGTTCAAGTCGTCCGACGCCGAGACCGTGTCGGCCACACTGGGTCTGGCGTCGCTGCGGGCGGGCCTCATCGCCGGCGCGATCGGCCTCGTCGCCGTGCTGATCTACGCGTTGCTGTACTACCGCATGCTCGGCTTCCTCACCATGCTGTCGCTGGTCGCGTCGGGCGTCATGGTCTACGGCATCCTGGTGCTGCTCGGACGGTGGATCAACTTCACCCTCGACCTGTCCGGCATCGCCGGACTCATCATCGGCATCGGCATGACGGCCGACTCGTTCGTCGTCTACTTCGAACGCATCAAGGACGAGATGCGGGAGGGCAGGAGTTTCCGATCCGCGGTACCGCGCGGCTGGGCACGCGCCCGCCGCACCATCTGGTCGGGCAACGCCGTCAGCTTCATCGCCGCCGCCGCCATCTACTTCCTGGCCATCGGTGAGGTCCGCGGGTTCGCCTTCACCCTCGGCCTGACGACCATCCTCGACATCGTCGTCGTCTTCCTGGTGACGCATCCGCTGGTGGTCCTGGCGAGCCGGAACTCGTTCCTGGCCAAGCCGTCGGTCAACGGGCTGGGTGCCGTGTCGCAGGTGGCGCGGGAGCGCAGAGCCGCCGCGGCGGGACAGACACGGCAGGAGGAGGCGCTGCGATGAGCAAGGACACCCAGACCGCCCGTGACACCGATGTGGTGATCGAGGACGACGCCACCGAGGCGCGCAACCGGTCCGTGGCGCAGAAGCACTCGCTGCTGTCGCGTCTGTACACCGGCACCGGAGCGTTCGAGATCGTCGGCAAGCGGCGCATGTGGTTCTCGATCACCGCGGGCATCGTCGCTATCTGCCTGCTCTCGATCGTCTTCCGCGGCTTCACCCTCGGCATCGACTTCGAGGGCGGCACCCAGATCTCGTTCAAGAACACCTCGCAGACCTCGACGTCGGCGGTGGAGAGCGTCTTCTCCGACACGCTCGGTCGTGACGCGGAGTCGGTGCAGACCGCGGGCTCGGGGTCGAGCGCGACGGTCCAGGTCCGTACCTCGACGCTGTCCCAGGCCGAGACCGAGGAGGTCACGCGGGCGCTGTCGCAACGGTTCGGTCCGACGCTCACGGCCGACGACATCAACTCCTCCGACGTCAGCTCGACCTGGGGCGGGGAGGTGACGCAGAAGGCCCTCATCGCGCTCGCGGTGTTCCTCGTGATCGTGCTCGTCTACATCGCGGTGCGCTTCGACAAGGAGATGTCGCTGGCCGCGATGGCGACCATGTTCTTCGACATCATCGTGACCGCCGGTGTGTACTCGCTGGTCGGTTTCGAGGTCACCCCGGCGACGGTCATCGGTCTGCTCACCATCCTGGGCTTCTCGCTCTACGACACCGTCGTCGTGTTCGACAAGGTCGAGGAGAACGTCCGCGGCGTGCTGCACACCACCCGTCGGACCTACGCCGAACAGGCGAACCTGGCCGTCAACCAGACCCTCATGCGGTCCATCAACACGACGGTCATCTCGGTCCTGCCGATCATCGCGCTGATGATCATCGCCGTGTGGTTGCTCGGCGTCGGCACCCTCAAGGACCTCGGGCTCATCCAGCTCGTCGGCGTCGTCGTCGGCACGTTCTCGTCCGTGGCGTTCGCCACGCCGTTGCTGGTGACGCTCAAGGAACGGCGCAAGGACATCCGCGACCACACCCGCAAGGTCCTGGCCCGTCGCGCCGGCACCGACGGCACGGACACGGCCCTGGCCGCAGCCGCGCCCCGACGAACGTCGCTGTCGAAGTCCTCGAGGTCCTCGTCACCGACCCCCACGGCCGACGACGTCGCCGACGCGCGCCCGTCCGGCAAGCGGAACCGACGACGGTGACCGCTCCTGCCCTGGATCGGGCGCGCGACGCGATCGCAGCCCACACCCGGCTCGTCCCCGACTTCCCGGAGCCGGGGATCCAGTTCAAGGACCTCACACCCGTCCTCGCCGATCCCGACGGGCTCGCGTCGGTCACCGCCGCCCTGGCGGAGGCGGCCGGTGAGGTCGACCTGGTCGCCGGCATCGACGCCCGCGGGTTCCTGCTCGGCGGTGCCATCGCCCTGCATCTCGGGGTCGGGGTGGTGGCGGTCCGCAAGGCCGGCAAGCTCCCGCCGCCGGTGCATGCCGAGAGCTACGACCTCGAGTACGGCTCCGCCTGCCTGGAGATCCCCGCCGACGGTGTCGCGCTCGCCGGACGCCGCGTGTTCGTCGTCGACGACGTCCTGGCGACCGGCGGCACCCTCAACGCCGCCATCGCCCTGCTCACCGCCGCCGGCGCACGGGTCGCGACCGCGGCCGTCGTCATGGAGATCGACGGACTCCCCGGTCGCGACGTCGTCCTCGCCGCCCACCCGGACCTCGTCCTGACGGGTCTGACCACGGGGTGAGGGCTACCATCGCGTCCGAGGAGGTGTAGATGGCCGACGACACCACCACGGGCGCACGGCGCGACGCGTCCACCGACGTCGCGCCCGGCGATCCGCGCCCCGAGGCCGTGCACCCAGGGTCGACGGACACCGGCGCGGGCGGCGCCGACACCACCGCGAGCGACACCGCGCCGACCGAGGCGCCCACCGCCGCCGAGGCCGTCGCGCACTCGTCGGGGTCCTCGGCATCACGGCGTGTCCGGGCCCGCCTGGCGCGGCGGATGACCGCGACGCGCAACCCGATCCGGCCGGTCCTGGAGCCGCTCGTCGCCCTGCACCGCGACCTGTACCCCAAAGCCGACGTCGTGCTGCTGCAGCGCGCCTACGACGTCGCCGAACGCCATCACGAGGGCCAGTTCCGCAAGTCCGGTGACCCCTACATCACCCATCCGCTGGCCGTGGCGACGATCCTCGCCGACCTCGGCATGGACACCACGACGCTGGTCGCGGCGCTGCTGCACGACACCGTCGAGGACACCGGGTACAGCCTCGAGGCGCTCGGCGCCGATTTCGGCGACGAGGTCGCGCACCTCGTCGACGGGGTGACGAAGCTCGACAAGGTCGCGCTGGGCAACGCCGCCGAGGCCGAGACGATCCGCAAGATGATCATCGCGATGGCTCGCGACCCGCGGGTGCTGGTCATCAAGGTCGCCGACCGACTGCACAACATGCGGACCATGCGCTTCCTGCCACCGGAGAAGCAGGCCCGCAAGGCGCGCGAGACCCTCGAGGTGATCGCGCCGCTGGCCCACCGCCTGGGCATGGCGACGGTGAAGTGGGAACTCGAGGACCTCGCGTTCGCGATCCTGCACCCGAAGCGGTACGAGGAGATCGTGCGACTCGTCGCCGACCGTGCGCCGTCCCGCGACACCTACCTGACCAAGGTCCGCAACGAGATCACGGCGTCCCTCACAGCCGCTCGGATCACCGCGACGGTGGAGGGACGCCCGAAGCACTACTGGTCGATCTACCAGAAGATGATCGTCAAGGGCCGCGAGTTCGACGACATCCACGACCTGGTCGGCATGCGCATCCTGTGCGACCAGATCCGTGACTGCTACGCCGCGGTCGGGGTCGTGCACTCGCTGTGGCAGCCGATGGCCGGACGGTTCAAGGACTACATCGCGCAGCCGAGATTCGGTGTGTACCAGTCGCTGCACACCACCGTCGTCGGACCGGAGGGCAAGCCGCTGGAGGTGCAGATCCGTACCCGCGACATGCACCGGACCGCGGAGTTCGGCATCGCGGCGCACTGGCGCTACAAGGAGACCCGCGGCCGCAACGGCGCCAAGCACGACGACGCCGCCGAGATCGACGACATGGCGTGGATGCGTCAGCTCCTCGACTGGCAGCGGGAGGCCGCCGACCCGGGTGAGTTCCTCGAGTCGCTGCGCTACGACCTCGCGGTCAAGGAGATCTTCGTGTTCACCCCCAAGGGTGACGTGGTGACGCTGCCCGCGGGGTCGACCCCGGTCGACTTCGCCTACGCCGTGCACACCGAGGTCGGTCACCGATGTATCGGCGCCCGGGTCAACGGACGGCTCGTCGCGCTGGAGCGGACGCTCGAGAACGGCGAGGTGGTGGAGGTGTTCACCTCCAAGGCCCCCAACGCCGGTCCGTCGCGCGACTGGCAGGGCTTCGTGGTCTCACCCCGGGCGAAGGCCAAGATCCGCCAGTGGTTCGCCAAGGAGCGTCGCGAGGAGGCCCTGGAGGCCGGCAAGGACGCCATCGCCAAGGAGGTCCGTCGCGGCGGACTCCCGTTGCAGCGACTGATGAACGCCGAGTCGATGGCGGCGATCGCCGCCGAGCTCCGCTACGCGGACGTGTCGGCGCTGTACACGGCGATCGGCGAGGGCCACGTGTCCGCGCGCCACGTCGTCGGGCGTCTCGTCGCCGCGCTCGGTGGGATGGACGGCGCGGAGGAGGAACTCGCCGAACGGTCCACGCCGTCGACGATGCCGTCGCGCCCGCGCCAGACCGGGGACGCCGGTGTCGTGATCCCCGGCGCCGACGGGGTGCTCGCGAAACTCGCGAAGTGCTGTACGCCGGTGCCCGGCGACGAGATCATGGGCTTCGTCACCCGTGGCGGCGGCGTCAGTGTCCACCGCACCGACTGCACGAATGCCGGTGCGCTGCAGGATCAGTCGGAACGCATCATCGAGGTCACGTGGGCGCCGTCGCCGTCGTCGGTGTTCCTCGTCGCCATCCAGGTCGAGGCGCTGGACCGGTCACGCCTGCTCTCGGACGTGACGCGTGTCCTCGCCGACGAGCGCGTGAACATCCTCTCGGCGTCGGTGACGACCAGCCGCGACCGTGTCGCCATCAGCAAGTTCACGTTCGAGATGGGTGACCCCAAGCACCTGGGTCACGTCCTCAACGTGGTGCGCAACGTGGAGGGCGTGTACGACGTCTACCGCGTGACGTCCGCGTCCTGACCCACGCCGCCCCGCCCCCGAGCGTGCTCACGCCCGGCGGGATGCGGCAGAGCGTCAGGAGACGGTGGCCTTCTCGACCGTGACGGGGAGCTTGGGTGTGCCGTCACCCTGCGTCGGCGCATAGGTCACCGCGCCGGTCTGCGGGTCCTGCGACGGGCGGATCGTCGGGGTGATGCCGCCCTTGGAGACCTTGTCCAGGATCGGCAGGCCCGAGGGGTCGACGGACCCGATGACGGTGTAGTTCGGCGGCAGCTGACTGTCGTTGATGACGAGGAACATCTGCGCCGAGCCGGTGTTCTGGCCCTGCGCCTGTCCGCCCTGACCCGACTGGTACTGGTTCGCGATGGCCACGGTGCCCCGCGGGTACACCGCGGTGCTCGGGACGCCGAGCGCCGCGAGCTGCGGGTCCTGCGGCACCACCTTGAGGTTTGTGGGGAACTCGTCGGGGCTGGTCCACCCGGGGCCGCCCGCGCCGGTGCCCGTGGGGTCGCCGCACTGCAGGACCGCGATCTTCCCGGCGCCGCCCTCGGTGAGGCGGTGGCACGGGGTGTCGTTGTAGTACCCCTCCTTGATGAGGGACACCACGGCGCCGACGTTGCACGGCGCCTCGGAACGCTTCAGCGTGATGGGCAGCGTTCCCTGCGTGGTGACGAAGGTCGCCTGCAGGTCGCCCTTCTTGAGCTGACGGTCCGCGGGGACCTGCTCCTTGCGCTGCTTGGACTTGCCCTGGACGAACTGGTCGCGGAACTGTTCGGCGAGCGTGCGCTGCTCCGGCGAGAGGTTCGCCGGCACCTGCGGCGGCGTCGCGAAGGGGTCCTGGTCCGCCGGTGTGGGCGTGTACGCACAGGCCACGTAGCGCGCCTTCTCGCGGTCGTCGAGGACCTTCTTGGTGATCAGGGTGGCGCCGGTCGCGACGACGGCGACGACGACGACCAGCGACGTCGTCAGGATGATGCGCTTGCGGCGCCGTGCGGCCGCCTGCTGGGTGGTGAGGCGCTGCTCGAGCTTCCGCTTGGCCTCGGCGCGTCGCTGTTCGTTCGTGAGGTGGTCGCCGTCGCCCGGGGTGTCGTCCCCGCCGGGGTGCTCGGTGTTCGCCACAGCTCTCCTGACCTCGATCGATGACGGTGACCCGACCTCGTGCCGGGGCCCGCGCACACCCATCCGGGGCGCGGTCGACGGTGCGTCGCGGTCGATCTGCGACGCCCGGTGCCGGTGTGAGTGTGCCAGCAGTACCTGTGAACTGTGCCGCCCGGGTCGCTGGGGCGCAGGTCCGTGGGCGTGTTTGCCATGATGGTGGTCTAACCACGACAGGAGCGCCCACGCATGCTGATCACCGGGTTCGCCGCCGGCGTCTTCGCGACGAACTGCTGGATCGTCGCCGACCGGCCGGGCGCCGACGCCGTGATCGTGGACCCGGGCCAGGATGCGGCCCCCGCCGTGGCCGAGCTGGTGAGCGAACACGACCTGCATCCCGTCGCGGTCCTGCTGACCCACGGGCACCTGGACCACACCTGGGACGCGGTGGCGGTCTGCGAGCAATACGGCATCCCCGCCTACATCCATCCCGCCGACCGGGCGATGCTGTCCGACCCGGCCGCGGGTATCGGTCCCGCACTGTCGTCCCTCATCGGGGACCTGACCTTCTCCGAGCCGGAGAAGGTGATCGACTTCGTCGACGGCGAGGCCGTGGAGCTCGCCGGGATCCGCTTCGACGTCGACGCCGCCCCCGGCCACACCCGAGGATCGGTCCTGCTGTCCACCACGGTCGTCACCGACGACGCGGACGTCCCGGTGTGCTTCGCCGGCGACGTGTTGTTCGCGGGGTCCATCGGCCGGACCGACCTGCCCGGCGGCGACCATCAGCAGCTGCTCGACAGCATCGCCGCCACCCTGCTCACCCGCACCGACGACACCCAGGTCTTGCCCGGACACGGGCCGCAGACGACTGTCGGCCGCGAGCGGGCCACCAACCCCTTCCTCGCGGGCCTGCCGGGATCCCGTCCCGACGCCGCCTCGCACCCCACGAAAGGACGCCACGGACTGTGAGCGCCGACGCGCCATCACCGACCAGCCCCGCAGCCTCGGCCCCCACGGCCTTTCAGGCACCGCGGGGTGTACCCGACTACCTGCCGCCGGCGTCGTCGCGGTTCCTCGCCGTGCGCGACGAACTGAGCCGCGCCGCGCGTCTGGCCGGGTACTCCCACGTCGAGTTGCCGGTCTTCGAGGACACGGCGCTCTTCGCCCGCGGGGTGGGGGAGTCCACCGACGTGGTGTCGAAGGAGATGTACACCTTCGCCGATCGGGGCGAGCGGTCGGTGACGTTGCGTCCCGAGGGCACCGCCGGGGTGATGCGGGCGGTGATCCAGCACGGTCTCGATCGCGGCCAGCTGCCGGTGAAGCTGACCTATCACGGCCCGTTCTTCCGGTACGAGAAGCCGCAGACCGGCCGCTACCGCCAGCTGCAGCAGGTCGGTGTGGAGGCCATCGGTGTCGACGATCCCGCACTCGACGCCGAGGTCATCGCCATCGCCGACGAGGGTTTCCGTCGCCTCGGGCTGACCGGTTACCGGCTGGAGCTGACCTCACTGGGTGACGACACCTGCCGGCCGCAGTATCGGGAG
Source organism: Williamsia deligens (assembly GCF_024171765.1). Taxonomy (GTDB): domain Bacteria; phylum Actinomycetota; class Actinomycetes; order Mycobacteriales; family Mycobacteriaceae; genus Williamsia_A; species Williamsia_A deligens. The sequence goes on along the minus strand of NZ_JAMTCI010000002.1, from coordinate 265,568 downwards.
GCGTTGCAGCGGTTCCTTTTCGGGCTTGACCTGGACGACGAGACCCGGCGCCGTGCGGAGATCAACCCGTTGCGCGTCCTGGACGACAAGCGCCCGGAGATCCGGGCCGCCACCGCCGACGCGCCCCTCATGCTCGACCACCTCTCGGACTCGGTGGCCGAGCACTTCGCCGCGGTCCGGCGTCACCTCGACGCCCTGGGCGTGCGCTACGAGGTCAACCCGCGCCTGGTCCGCGGGCTCGACTACTACACGAAGACCACCTTCGAGTTCGTCCACGACGGTCTCGGCGCGCAGTCGGGGATCGGTGGGGGCGGTCGCTACGACGGCCTGATGCGGCACCTCGGCGGCAAGCAGGAGCTGTCCGGCATCGGATACGGACTGGGCGTGGACCGCACCGTGCTCGCGCTCGAGGCGGAGGGCATCACCGCCAACGACCGGCCCCGCTGCGTCGTGTTCGGTGTCCCGATGGGCGATGCCGCCCGCGACCGGATGGTCGCCCTCGCCGGTGAGCTGCGATCCCAGGGTGTCGCCGTCGACATCGCCTACGGCGGACGGGGTCTCAAGGGCGCCATGAAGGCCGCGGACCGGTCCGGCGCCCGCTTCGCACTCGTGCTCGGCGACCGCGAACTCGAGGCGGGTCAGGTCGAGGTCAAGGACCTCACCGACGGCTCGCAGCGCACCGTCGCTCTCGACGCCGTCGTCGCCGAGGTCGCCGGGACCGTCTGAGGCACGCTCACACGAGCGTGTCCTCGAGCCGTCCGGCGTCCATCGACCACCGACGGGTCGCGCGGACGGTGTCGAGCATGCGGCGGTCGTGGGTGACCAGGAGCAGGGTCCCGTCGAACGACTCCAGCGCGGACTCGAGCTGTTCGATGGCGGGCAGGTCGAGATGGTTGGTGGGCTCGTCGAGGACGAGCAGGGTGACGCCACGGGCCTGCAGCAAGGCCAGGGCGGCGCGGGTGCGTTCGCCGGGGGACAGGCTCACCGCGGGGCGCAGCGCGTCGTCGCCGCGCAACCCGAACTTGGCCAACAGGGTGCGCACGTCGGGTTCGGTCCACTCCGGGACCTGCGCCCAGAACGCCTCGGTCAGCGAGTGCTCACCGACGAACGCCCCGCGGGCCTGGTCGATCTCACCGACCTCGACACCCACGCCGTGGCTCACCGAACCGCGATCCGGTGTCGTCCGGCCCAGGACGACCGACAGCAGTGTGGTCTTGCCGGACCCGTTGGGGCCGGTGAGCAGGATGCGGTCACCGGCGTCGATCCGGGTCGTGATCGGACCCAGGGTGAACGCGTCCCGGGTGACGACGACGTCCTGCAGGGTCGCCACCACGCCGCCACCCCGCGGCGCGCGCGCGATCTCCATCCGCAGCTCCCACTCCTTGCGGGGCTCCTCGACGACGTCGAGCCGGTCGATCCGTCGCTGCGTCTGCCGTGCCTTCGCCGCCTGCTTCTCGGTGGACTCCGCCCGGTGCTTGCGGGTGATCTTGTCGCCGTCGGTCGCCTTGCGTCGGGCGTTGCGCACCCCGTGTTCGAGCCAGTTCTGCTGTGTGCGGACGCGGTCCTCGAGGGTCGTCCGGGTGTCGGCGTACTCGTCGAACCGTTCGCGGGCGTGGCGCCGCGCCACCTCGCGCTCGACGAGATACGCCTCGTAGCCACCCGAGTACGCCGCGATCGTCTGCTGCGCACGGTCCAGCTCGACGATGCCCGTCGCGCACCGCGCCAGGAACTCCCGGTCGTGACTGACCAGCGTCGTGGCGGCCGTGGACTCCCGGACGAACCGTTCGAGGCGGGCGAGGCCCGCGAGGTCGAGGTCGTTGGTCGGTTCGTCGAGGAGCAGGATGTCGTGGCGGGACAACAGGATCGCGGCGAGACCGGCGCGGGCCGCCTGCCCGCCCGAGAGCGCCGTCATCGCAAGGTCCGCCGAGACGTCGAGTTCGACGTCGGCCAGCACCGCGCCGACACGTTCCTCGAGATCGGCCCCACCCAGCGCCAGCCACCGCTCCAGGGCCGGCGTGTAGGGATCGGCGTCGCCGGCCGACGGGTCGGCCAGCGCGGCGGCCGCGCTGTCCATCGCCTCCTGCGCCGCGAGGACCCCGGTGCGGCGGGCGAGGAAGTCGCGCACGGTCTCACCGGGGATCCGGTCGACCTCCTGCGTGAGGAGGCCGACGGTGGCGTCAGGTGGGGACACCTCGACGACACCGGTGTGGTCGGCGGTGGACACCCCGGCGACGAGCGACAGCAGCGTCGACTTGCCCGCGCCGTTGGCACCGACGAGCCCGACGACGTCCCCGGGGGCGACCACGAGATCGAGATCCTCGAAGAGGACGCGGTTGCCGTGTGAGGCACCCACTCCCGCGAGTCGCAGGACCGCGCTCACGAACCGATCAGCTCCGACCGCAGCACGTCGAGGCTCACCCCACCCAGGCGCAGGGCCCTGGTGTGGAAGTCCTTGAGTGACGCGTCGGGGTGGGCGGCGGTGAACTCGTCGCGTGCCTGTTCCCAGATGCGTTGCCCGAGTGCGTAGGACGGCGCCTGACCCGGCCAGCCCATGTAGCGGTTGAGCTCGAAACGCAGGACCGTACGGTCCATCGCGACGGCGGCGGTGAGGAACTCCCACGCCTTCTCCGCGTCCCAGGTCCCGCCCCCGACCGAGTCGGGTGCCTGCAGGCCGCAGTGCACACCGATGTCGACGACGACCCGGGCCGCCCGCAGGCGCTGCGAGTCGAGCATGCCCATCCGGTCGCCGTCGTCGTCGAGCCATCCCAGCGACGCCATCAACCGTTCGGCGTAGAGCGCCCAGCCCTCACCGTGACCGGAGGTGAACGACGCGAGCTTGCGCCACCGGTTGAGCTCGGGGCTGACCATCGCCGACCCGATCTGCAGATGGTGCCCGGGCACACCCTCGTGGAAGACGGTCGTCGTCTCCTGCCACGTGTGGAAGACGGTCTGCTCTGGCAACACCGACCACCACATGCGGCCGGGACGGCGACGGTCCTCGCTCGGTGCCGTGTAGTAGATGATCCCGGTCGCCGACGGCGCCAGCCGACACTCGAGTGCGGTGAGGTCGGCGGGGATGTCGAAGTGCTCGTCGCGCACCGCGTCCAGCGACCGGTCCGACAGGTCCTGCATCCACGCGACGAAAGCGTCGCGGTCAATCATCTGGTAGCGGGGGTCGTCGTCGAGCGCGGCCAGCGCGCCCGCGACCCCGGCGCCGGGGGCGATGCGTGCGGCGAGTTCCTCCTGCTCGGCGACGATGGATCGCAGGTGGTCGAGGCCCCAGGCGTAGGCCTCGTCGGGATCGATGTCGGTGCCCACGAACTCCGCGGAGTGCAGACGGTAGCGATCGCGTCCCACGGCGTCGGCGGGATCGGACCGGTCGAGGACCTCGTCGCGCAGATATCCCTGCAGTCGTGTGAACGCCTCGCCGGCGGCCGAGTGCGCGAGGTCCAGCACACCAGCGACGGACGGGTCGGCGGCGGTCGCGCGGTCGACGGTGGCGCGGACCGCGTCGGCCGCGGTCCCGCACTGCAGCGCCACCTGCTCCACCTGACGGCGCGCGGGAGCCGGGCCCGTGGTCAGACGTCGGGCAAGGCCGGCGATCACGGTGTCGACGGCGACGGGCAGAGCGGTCACGCGGGACACGACGGCGTCGCGGTCGTCGGCGGTCTCGACCGGCATCAGATCGAAGACGTCCCGCAGGTTCTGCAGAGGCGACTCGATGACGTTGATCTCCCCGAGCCGCAGACCGGCGTCGTCCACGGCGATCGACCGACGGAGCTGGTCGGTCATCGTGGCGACCGTGACCCGGTCGACGTCGTCGACGACGGGCGCCGCCGACAGGCGACGGACCGTGTCCCGCGCGATGTCGGTGCGTTCGGCGACGGCAGCGGGGGAGTAGTCGGTCAGCCGTGAGTCATGGCCCGGCACACCGAGCCCCGTGGCGAGCACCGGGTCGGCCACGCACATCCGCTCGAGGTGGTCCTCGGCGATCGCGTCGACCTCGGTGGGGGTGCGGGCGGGGGTGCTCACGATGGGACTCCTTCGTCGCTGTCGGTGTCAACGGCTCGTGCGCGTCCGTCCCGGGATCTCGGACGGTCGCCGGGTGTGGTGGGTCAGAGAGTGCGGGTGGAGAACGTGTCGCACGTCGCCGGGTCGCCGGAGCGGTACCCGGTGGTGAACCAGCGGGTCCGCTGGGCGGCGGAACCGTGGGTCCATCCCTCGCTGTCGTCGCGTCCCGAGAGGGTGTCGTCGCCGATGGCCTTGGCCGTCTGGATCACGTCGGCGATCTGCTGGTCGGTGATGGGCTCGAGCATGGCGCCGGCGCCCTTGTCGGCGTGTTCGGCCCAGACCCCGGCGTAGCAGTCGGCCTGGAGTTCGAGCCGCACCGATCCGGAGGTGGCTCCCTTCGACCCGAGCCGCTGCGCCTTCTCCATGGTGCCCATGAGGTTCTGCACGTGGTGCCCGAACTCGTGGGCCACCACGTACTCCTGCGCGAGGGGTCCGTCGCTGCCGCCGAGCTGATCGGACAGGGTGGTGAAGAACGTCGGGTCGAAGTACGCGGTGCGGTCGCCGGGGCAGTAGAACGGGCCGACCGACGACGACGCCGATCCGCATCCGCCCGTCGAGATCGCGTCCGCGAAGATCACGGTGCGCGGCTTCTCGTACCCGCGCACGAGCGTCGGCCACACCCGGTCGAGGCTGTTGGTGGTGGCGACGATCCGACAGATGCTGTCGGAGTTGGCCTTCGCGACGGTGCAGCTGTCGATCTGCTGCTGGATCGCCTGATTCGTGGTGCCCTGCGGTGCCGACGTGCCGGAGTCGCCGCCGAGGATGTCGCCGGGGTTGACGCCGAAGAGGACCGCCACGATCGCGACGACGAGTCCGACGCCACCGCCGAGGGCGACGCGGCCCCGTCCGCCGCCACCACCGCCGGACACACCGCTGGTGTCGAGCGGACCGTCACCCTGGAACGTCATGCCACCCCTCGCGCCGCGTGGCCCGGCGAGGAGTCACGCCGGACATCCGCCCCCGACGGCTGTCGAGTCGGACATCTGATCGTACGTAGGATGAGCGACGCCGTGGGGCCGACCGCCACCACCGACTCCACCGTCGAAAGGACGCACGTGCTGCGCACGCATTCCGCCGGATCCCTCCGCGCCACCGACGCCGGGGGCTCGGTCACGGTCGTCGGCTGGGTGGCCCGCCGCCGCGACCACGGCGGTGTGGTCTTCATAGATCTGCGCGACAGCACGGGCCTCGTGCAGGTCGTGTTCCGCGACGAGGCCGTCGCCGAGGCCGCGCACCGTCTGCGCGCCGAGTTCTGTGTGCGCGTCGTCGGTGACGTCGAGGTCCGCCCGCAGGGCAGCGAGAACGCGGCCCTCGCCTCGGGTGCCGTCGAGATCAACGCGACCGACCTCGAGGTGCTCAACGCCTCGGCGCCCCTGCCGTTCCAGCTCGACGAGACGCCGGGCGAGGAGGCGCGTCTGCGCTACCGCTACCTCGACCTGCGTCGCGAGGGCCCGGGGAACGCCCTGCGACTGCGCTCGAAGGTCAACGCCGCCGCGCGGGGTGTCCTGGCCGGCCACGACTTCGTCGAGATCGAGACCCCCACGCTGACGCGCTCGACGCCGGAGGGCGCGCGCGACTTCCTCGTGCCCGCACGCCTGCGTCCCGGGTCGTTCTACGCACTCCCGCAGAGCCCGCAGCTGTTCAAGCAGCTGCTCATGGTGGCCGGGATGGAGCGGTACTACCAGATCGCGCGGTGCTACCGGGACGAGGACTTCCGGGCCGACCGCCAGCCCGAGTTCACCCAGCTCGACGTGGAGATGAGCTTCGTCGACCAGGACGACGTCATCGCCCTGGCCGAGGAGATCCTCGTCGCGCTGTGGTCGCTGATCGGTGTCACGGTGCAGACCCCCATCCCACGCATGACCTACGCCGACGCGATGCGTCGTTACGGCAGCGACAAGCCCGACCTGCGGTTCGACCTCCCCCTTGTCGAGTGCGCGGAGTTCTTCTCCGACACCCCGTTCCGCGTGTTCCAGGCCGAGTACGTCGGTGCGGTCGTCATGCCCGGCGGCGCGAGCCAGCCGCGACGTCAGCTCGACGCGTGGCAGGAGTGGGCCAAGCAGCGCGGCGCGAAGGGCCTGGCCTACGTCCTCGTCACCGAGGACGGCACCCTCGGTGGGCCGGTCGCGAAGAACCTGTCCGACGCCGAACGCGAGGGCCTGGCCGCCCACGTCGGGGCGAAGCCCGGCGACTGCGTCTTCTTCGCCGCCGGCGGGGCCAAGACCTCCCGGGCACTCCTCGGTTCCGCCCGCGGTGAGATCGCCCGGAAGCTCGACCTCATCGACGACACCGCGTGGGCCTTCACCTGGATCGTCGACGCCCCGCTGTTCGAGCCGACCGCCGACGCGACCGCCGGTGGCGACGTCGCGGTCGGATCCGGCGCGTGGACCGCGGTGCACCACGCGTTCACCTCGCCCAAGCCCGAGTCGCTCGACACCCTCGAGTCCGACCCCGGTGCGGCACTGGCCTACGCCTACGACATCGTCTGCAACGGCAACGAGATCGGCGGCGGCAGCATCCGCATCCACCGCCGCGACGTCCAGGAGCGGGTCTTCGCGATCATGGGCATCGACAACGCCGAGGCGCAGGAGAAGTTCGGGTTCCTCCTCGACGCGTTCTCCTACGGCGCTCCGCCGCACGGCGGCATCGCCTTCGGCTGGGACCGCATCACCGCGCTGCTGGCGGGGGAGTCGTCTATCCGTGAGGTCATCGCCTTCCCCAAGTCCGGCGGCGGCGTGGATCCCCTGACCGATGCACCCGCGCCGATCACCCCGGCGCAGCGCAAGGAGTCCGGGATCGACGCGAAGCCCGCACCGCGGGGCGACGCCGAGGCCGCGGCCCCGGCAGCACCGCCGCAGGGCTGAGTGGACACGCGCGGGTGCTCCACCTGCGGGTGATCGTCCCGACCGCCGGGTCCGACGAGGTCGTCGGGTTCCTGCGGTCCGCGGTCGGCGCGACGCACCTCGTGGTGAGTCCAGGTGCCGCCATCGACCCTGCCGGCGACCTCGTGCAGGCCGACGTGACCCGGGAGGCGGCCGACGCAGTCCTCGACGGCCTCACCGGGCTCGGTGTCCACCGCGAGGGTTCGATCACTCTCGAACCCCTCGACACCGTGATCTCCGATGCGGCGATACGTGCGGAACGGGAGGCGCCCGGTGATCCCGACGACGCCATCGTCTGGAACGAGCTCACCCGGCGCACCCGCGACGACGCCACACTGAGCGTCACCTTCCTCGCGTTCCTGGTCATCGCGTGCCTGCTCGCCGCCGTCGGCGTCGTCACCGATTCACCGGTGACGGTCGTCGGCGCCATGGTCGTCGGACCCGAGTTCGGTCCGTTGGCGGGGATCGCCGTGGGGATCGTCGCGCGTCGCGCCGACCTCGCCCGACGGTCGCTCGTCGCGCTGCTCGTCGGCTTCCCGCTGGCGATGGTCGTCACCGGTCTGGGTGCCGTGCTGGCCGAGGCGACCGGTCTGGTCGAGCTGCGCGATGTCACCGCGGCCGATCAGGTCGACTTCATCTACCAGGTCGGGGTGTTCTCGTTCGTCGTCGCGATCCTCGCCGGGGCGGCCGGGATGCTGTCGCTGGTGTCGGCGAAGTCGGCGGCGCTCGTCGGGGTGTTCATCTCGGTCACGACCGTGCCCGCGGCGGGATACGCGGTCATCGCCGCCACGCTCGGCCAGTGGGCCGTGGCCGCCGAGTCGGCCGCACAGCTGGTCGTCAACATGCTCGGCATCGTCCTCGCCGGTGTCGCGGTGCTCGTCGTCCACGACCTCGTCGCGCGTCGCCGGGCCGCAGCCACAGTAGGGTCCACGGGTGAGCTCGGTACCGACACCACGCGCTGACGCCGCCCCCGCGGGTCTCGTGGAGGGCTACCGGCGGAGCCGCTTCTCGCTGTTCGACCTCGTCGGCCACGACACCGTCTCGGACACCGCAGGCCACGACGAGTTCTTCGACACCGACGGGTCCGTCCGACCGCAGTGGTCGGACCTGGTGGACGCCTACGCCCGCGCCGGCGAGGCCGGTCTCGCACGTACCGATCTGCGGCTGGCGGGGATGGTGGCCGACGAGGGGATCACCTACACACCGACCGGCGCGACGAGCACGACGGTCGACCCGGTCACGTGGGAACTCGACAGCGTGCCCCTCGTCCTGGACGGTGACACCTGGGCGGACGTCGAGGCCGGTGTGGCGCAACGCAGTCGGCTCCTCGACGCGCTGCTGACCGACCTGTACGGCCCACAGCGCACCATCGAGACCGGGATCGTCGCGCCGGAGATGGTCTTCGGTCATCCGGGGTGGATCGCCAAGGTCGCCGCGGGCGCGGCCGTCGGGTCACGCGCGTTGTTCCTGCACGCCGCCGACCTGGGCCGCCTCGCCGACGGCAGCATGACGGTGTGGGGTGACTACACGGGCGCGCCGTCGGGGATCGGGTACGCGATGGCGGACCGCCGCCTCGTCTCGCGCGCACTGGCCGGGCCGTTCGGGCGGGCGGTCCCGCGTCCCATCACCTCGTTCGCCGCGACCCTGCGGGTGTCGCTGGTCGACGCGGCGCCCTCCGGGGTGGAGGACCCCACGGTGGTGGTGTTGAGCCCCGGCTCGCTGTCGGAGACCTACTTCGACCAGATGTACGTCGCCTCGCAGCTCGGTGTCCCGTTGGTGGAGGGGTCGGACCTGCTGGTGCGGGGCGGCGCCGTGTACATGCGGTCCCTGGGCAGCCTCAAACGCGTCGACGTGATCCTGCGCCGGGTCGACGCCGCCTGGTGTGATCCGCTGGACCTGCGGACGGACTCCCGGTTGGGGGTGGCGGGGCTGGTCGAGGCGATCGCCCGCGGGTCGGTGACGGTGGTCAACACGCTCGGCAGCCAGGTGGTCGAGAACCCGGCGCTGCACACCCGGGCCGCCGCGCTGTCGCGCGCCCTGCTCGACGAGGACCTGCTGCTGGCACCGGTCGACACGTGGTGGGCGGGCGACGCGAGCGGCTGCGCCGAGATCACCACGCGCATCGGTGATCTGGTGCTCGACAACGTCCACACCGGTGAACGGCTGCTCGGCCCGCACCTCGACGCGTCGGCGCGGGAGGACCTCCGCGCCCGCGTGCAGGCACAGACATGGCAGTGGGTCGGACGCGCGTGTCCCACCTTCTCCGTCGCGCCGAGTTCCACCCGCGTCGGCCCGGGGGGACCGCGATCGGGGCGTCTGCGACCCGCCCCTGTCGGGGTGCGTACGTTCGCCGTCGCGCACGGCTCCGGGTACACCGTCATGCCGGGCGGGCTCGGACTGGTACTCGCCGACGGGGCCCCCGGCGGTGCCATGGTGTCGGTGGCCGCGAAGGACGTGTGGGTGGTGGCGCCGGAGCCGTCCGACGGCGCCCGCGTCGCCGAGACCGTCGCGGCGGTGTCGATGCCGAGCACCGGTGCCGCCATCGACCGGTCGGCGCTGTCCCCCCGGGTGCTGGCCGATCTGTTCTGGCTCGGTCGGTACGGCGAACGCGCCGAGCAGACCGTCCGGATGGTGCGCGTCGCCTGCGAACGCCACCAGTCGCAGCGGCACCGTCCCCGCCCCGATGACGTCGACGTGGTGCGCCGCTACCTCGACGGCGTCGCGACGGCCACCGGCACCGAGCACCTGCTCCACGACGACGACGATCCCGTCCGCGTCCTGACGCGCATGACGACGAACCGCACCGTGCCGGGGACGCTCGCCCACGCCCTGGACCACCTCGCGGCGTCGGCACGCGCGGTCCGCGATCAGATGTCCACCAGCACATGGATGGTGCTGGGCACCGTGGAGCGGGCCATGGCGGATCTGCGGACGGAGGACGACCCCGACCTGTCCGACCTGGCCCGTGCGCACGAACACATGCTGTACGGCCTGCTGGCGATGGCGGGGTTGCAGGCCGACTCGATGGTCCGCGACCCCGGGTGGCTCTTCATGGACGCCGGACGCCGCCTCGAGCGCATCATCGCCGTCGCCGAACTGCTCCGCGGCGTCGCGGTCGATCCCGGGGACGCCGTCGTCGAACAGGGTCTGCTCGACGCGTTCCTCGTCGCCAACGAGTCGTCGGTGATCTACCGACGCCGCAACCGTGGTGTCCTGCGCCTGCGGTCGGTGCTGATGCTGTCGGTCCTCGACGAGACCAACCCCCGGTCGGTGATCCATCAGCTCGACGCGCTGCGCGACGACAGCGAGCGCCTGCCCGACGAGGTCCGCTCCGCCGGGGTGGACCGGACCGTGGGCGATCTCGTCGCCGACCTCCGCCGCGTCGACGTCGCCGACCTCGTCGCCGTCGACGAGACGGGCCGCCGGGCCGAGCTCGACCGGCTGCTCGGTGGGCTGTCGGCCGGTGCGCGATCCATCTCGGACCTGTTGGGCCGCACGCGCTTCGCGCCGCCCCGTGACCTGCAGCCCCTCTGGGGCGGCGCACGATCGCAGGTCCCGTGACCCCCGACATCACCACCACCACCACCACGGACGCCGCGGCCCCGCACTCCGCCGCGACGGAGACCGCGCTCCCGGTCACGGCCGGGACCCGGCGTTACGCCGTGACCCACCGGACCACCTACGACTACGACGCCGTCGTCGGTGCGTCCTTCGGCCGGTGCCATCTGCTGCCCCGCGACATGCCCGGCCAGCGTGTTCTGCGATCGGCCGTCACCGTCGATCCCGAACCGGCCGACCGGTCGACCGGCGTCGACGTCTTCGGCAACGCCGACACGTACTTCCACGTCCGCACGCCGCACCGACGCCTCGAGGTGACCGGGACGTCGCTCGTCGAGGTCGACCCGATCCCGCCGGACCTCGTGGAGCGCGGCGTCGCCCTCGACCCGTGGGAGGACCACCGGCCCGGCGCGACCCGCCACCCGCGGTCGGTCGTCTACGTCCTCGACCTCACGCCGCCGGAGATCACCGAGGCCGTGCACGAGTACGCCGAGGGCGTCCTGACGCCGGGGCGGCCCCTCATCGACGTCGTGCGCGACCTGACGACCCGCATCAACACCGACTTCACCTACCGGTCCGGGTCGACCGCGGTCAGCACCCGTGTCGACACCGTCATGGCGCGCCGCGAGGGCGTGTGCCAGGACTTCGCCCGTGTGGCCGTCGCCTGTCTGCGCAGCAGGGGACTCGCCGCGCGGTACGTCTCCGGGTACCTCGCCACCGAACCGCCCCCGGGGCGGGAGCGCGTCGTCGGTGCGGATGCGAGCCATGCGTGGGCCGCGGTCGGCACCTCCGACGGCCGGTGGATCGCGTTCGACCCCACCAATGACACGCTGGTCGGTGAGAGGCACGTCACAGTTGCCTGGGGACGTGACTATGATGATGTTCCGCCGCTGCGTGGCGTGATCTACACCGACTCGACGTCGAGCACGATCTCGGTCTCGGTCGATGTCGCCCCGCAGCCGCCGACGCCCGACAACCGGGCGGACGCCCGCACGTAAGAAGAGCCGTGCGGGTCACTGGGCCCGTCGACTGCGAACGGACGCGACACCGCGCGAGCGGGGGCGTCGCTGTCGCGTTGGGTAGGTTGAACACCGATGACCGTGATCACCGAACCGCGCCTCGCCGGCGCCGTCGCGACCGCAGAGCGCGTTCTCAGCTCGCGAGCCGGCGTACAGGTGGGTCTCACCGATCCGGAGGATCTCGGGGGCAGCGGTCGCACCGACGTGGTGCGTGTGCGCGTCGCCTCCAACCCCGTGACCATGGACCGGACCCTGGTGGTCAAGGTCTGGCCGACCGACGAGCCCGGCGACGCGTTCGCCCGTGAGCTCGCGTCGTACAAATACGCCACCGCGCTCCCGACGCCGTCGCGTCCCGGCCCGCATCTCATCGCGTTCGACCACCGTGCCCGGGTCATCGTCCTGAGCGACCTCGGCCACGGCCGGTCGATGTCCGACCTGCTCGCCGGGGCCGATGCGGACTCCGCGGCCCGCGCGGTCAGTGCCTGGGGCCAGGCCCTGGGTCGCATGCACGCCGCCACCGTCGGCGGCGAACAGGACTTCGCCGCGCTGCTGCGTCATGGGCCCGACCGCAGCACCGCCGAATCGCTCGCCGTCCACCTCGACGCCGGGGTGTCCCAGGCGCCGTTGATCCTCACCGAGGTGCTGGGTGTCGGAGCGGTCCCGGAATTCGTCGACGTCCTGCGCCGCGGCGCGGACCTCGTCCGCGAGGGGGAGCACCGCGCGTTCAGCCCGTCGGACGTCGGCCCGCCCAACATCCTCATCAACGACGCCGGCGTGCAGTTCATGGACTACGAGTGGGGCGGCTTCCGCGACGCCACCCTCGACATCGCGTACGCGATGCTCACCTGCGTCGGCGATCTGGCCCCCGGGCTGCGCAGCCGCCGCGACGACCTGACGACGTCCATGGTCGACGCCTGGCGGTCGGAGGTGCAGTCGATCTGGCCCGCACTCGGCCATGACGGCGAACTGCACCGCAAGCTCATCGTCGCCCGCACCCTGTGGGTGTGGATGTCGACCCTGTGGCTGCTCCCGGTCGACCTCGGCGACGACAGTCATGCACGTGGCCTGGCCCTGCGCACCGGCGATCCGTCGCTGGTCGTCGGCCGGTGGCGCGATCTCGTGGCGGCGGCCCGGCGTGCGGCGCCCGACATCGCCGACTGCGCCGAGTCGATCGCCGAGGCGCTGGACGCGGCCTGGCTCCGGTGAGACCGCACGGCGGGTGCCGGTGAGCGACCGCGACACGCTCGACGGCACCGACGACCAGGGTCTCTTCGACGCCCCTGCCGCGCCCGGTGACCCGCTCCCGGCCGCGTCGACCCCGGCGGCCCCGACGTCGGGACCGCTCGCGGTCCGGATGCGACCGGGATCGCTCGACGAGGTCGTCGGACAGGGACACCTGCTCGCGCCCGGATCCCCGCTACGACGCCTCATCGACGGCTCCGGAGCGGCGTCGGTGCTGCTCTACGGCCCGCCCGGCACGGGCAAGACAACGCTGGCGTTCCTCATCTCGTCGGCCACCGGACGACGGTTCGTCGCGCTGTCGGCGCTGTCGTCGGGGGTGAAGGAGGTGCGGGCGGTCATCGAGACGGCCCGCCGCGCCCTCATCGCCGGCGAACAGACCGTCCTGTTCATCGACGAGGTCCATCGCTTCTCCAAGACGCAGCAGGACGCGCTGCTCGACGCCGTCGAGAACCGCATCGTCCTGCTCGTCGCGGCGACCACGGAGAACCCGTCGTTCTCGGTGGTCGCGCCGCTGTTGTCCCGGTCGCTGGTGCTGCAGCTGACCCCGCTGTCCGACGACGACCTGCGCGTCGTGCTCAGCCGCGCCGTCGACGACCCGCGGGGCCTGGACGCCCGGGTGTCGGTCTCGACGGAGGCCCTCGACCACATCGTCGCCCTCGCCGGCGGCGACGCGCGCCGCGGCCTGACGGCCCTGGAAGTCGCCGCGGCCGCCGCGCAGGACCGCGCCGACGGGAGCGGGACACCCACGGTCGAGCTGCCCGACGTCGAGTCCGCGATGGACCGCGCCGCGGTGCGCTACGACCGGGACGGTGACCAGCACTACGACGTGACCAGCGCGTTCATCAAGTCGATCCGCGGCAGCGACGTCGACGCCGCGGTGCACTACCTGGCCCGGATGATCGCCGCGGGGGAGGACCCCCGCTTCATCGCCCGGCGGCTGATGATCCACGCCAGCGAGGACATCGGGATGGCCGACCCGACCGCGTTGCAGACGGCGGTCGCCGCCGCGCAGGTGGTCGCCCTCGTCGGGATGCCCGAGGCCAAGCTCGCGCTGACCCAGGCGACGATCCACCTCGCCACCGCCCCGAAGTCGGGCGCCGTCGTCGCGGCCATCGGTGCGGCGATGTCGGATGTCGGCGCGGGCAAGGCGGGCGCTGTCCCCGCGCATCTGCGCGACGGCCACTACGCGGGCGCGGCCGCCCTCGGCAACGCGCAGGGCTACCGCTATCCGCACGACGACCCGGGCGGCGTGCTCCCGCAGCAGTACCCACCCGACGAGCTGGTCGGCGTCGACTACTACCACCCCACCGACCACGGCAACGAGCGGTCCATCGCCACGCGGGTCGAGAGACTGCGGGCCATCGTGCGCGACACGTGGGGCGGGAGTGGACGGTCGCACCGGTAGGGTGGACTCGCTCTGCCGGGCCCACCTGGGCGACCGGCGCCCCCGTGGCCGCAGTGACGGCCGGACTCCACGTCCGGGGTGGGCACCATGCGGACAGTGAGGACCACAGAAGGTGCAGACCCACGAGATCAGGAAGCGATTCCTCGATCACTTCGTCGCGGCCGGTCACACCGAGATCCCGAGTGCCTCCCTCGTCCTCGACGACCCCAACCTGCTGTTCGTCAACGCCGGGATGGTGCCGTTCAAGCCGTACTTCCTCGGCGAGCGCACCCCGGAGTCCCCCCGCGCCACCAGCATCCAGAAGTGCGTCCGCACCCTCGACATCGAGGAGGTGGGCATCACCACCCGCCACAACACCTTCTTCCAGATGGCGGGCAACTTCTCCTTCGGCGACTACTTCAAGCGTGAGGCGATCGCCTTCGCGTGGGCACTGCTGACGAACCCCGTCGCCGACGGCGGCTTCGGCATCGACCCGACCCGACTCTGGCCGACGGTCTACCTCGACGACGACGAGGCCGAGGCGATCTGGCGCGACGAGATGGGTGTGCCGTCCGAGCGGATCCAACGCCGCGGCATGAAGGACAACTACTGGTCCATGGGTGTCCCCGGTCCCTGCGGCCCGTGCTCGGAGATCTTCTACGACCGCGGACCGGAGTACGGCGTCGAAGGTGGCCCCGAGGCCGACGAGGACCGCTACATCGAGATCTGGAACCTCGTCTTCATGCAGAACGAGCGGGGGGAGGGCACCACCAAGGACGACTACCCGATCCTCGGCCCGCTGCCGCGCCCGAACATCGACACCGGCATGGGTGTCGAGCGCGTGGCGACGATCCTGCAGGGCGTCGACAACGTCTACGAGACCGATCTGCTCAAGCCCGTCATCGACACCGCGGAGCGACTGACCGGCCGCACGTACGGTGCCGGCGGCGAGGACGGGCACGCCGCCGACGTGCGCTTCCGCGTCATCGCCGACCACGCCCGCACCGCGGTGATGCTGATCTCCGACGACATCACGCCGGCCAACGACGGGCGCGGGTACGTGCTGCGGCGACTGCTGCGTCGCATCGTCCGCTCCGCGCGCCTCCTCGGCGCCGAGCAGCCGACGATGGGCGACTTCGTCGACACCGTCATCGCGACCATGTCGCCGTCGTATCCCGTCCTCGCCGAGAAGGCCGCGTCGATCCGCGCCACCGCGGTGGCCGAGGAGCAGGCGTTCCTCGGGACGCTCGCCGCCGGATCGAGACTCTTCGACGACAGGGCCACCGCCACCCGGGAGGCCGGACGCACGGTGATCAACGGCACGGACGCGTTCACCCTCCACGACACCTACGGCTTCCCGATCGACCTCACCCTCGAGATGGCGGCCGAGGCCGGACTGTCGGTGGACGAGCAGGGGTTCGCCGACCTGATGCGCGAGCAGCGGCAGCGCGCCAAAGCCGATGCGCAGGAGAAGAAGTCGGGTCACGCCGACCTGTCCGTGTTCCGCGAATTCCTCGACCGCGGCCCGACGGAGTTCACCGGCTTCGACGAGCTCGTCAGTGACGCAACGGTTCTCGGTCTGGTGACCGGGACCACGACGGTCCCGGTGGCCACCGCGGGCGCCACCGTCGACGTCATCCTCGACCGCACGCCGCTCTACGCGGAGTCCGGCGGCCAGACCGCCGACGTCGGCTCCATCTCGACGTCGGCGGGAGCGCGGGCGCGCGTCACCGACGTCCAGAAGGTCGCCAAGTCCGTGTATCGCCACAGGGTGACCGTCGAGGCGGGGGAGTTCGCCGTCGGAGACACCGTCCTCGCGAGCGTCGACCCGCAGCACCGCCGTGGCGCGACCCAGGGCCACTCCGGCACCCACCTCGTCGGCGCCGCGCTGCGGCAGGTACTGGGTTCCGGTGCGACGCAGGCGGGTTCGCTGAACCGGCCGGGATACCTCCGATTCGACTTCCGGGCGAACGGTCCGTTGGACGAATCCCAGCGCGCCGAGGTCGAGGACATCGCCAACGCCGCGGTCGAGTCCGACCACGAGGTCCACACGTTCGAGACCGGCCTCGACGAGGCCAAGGCGATGGGCGCCATGGCGCTGTTCGGGGAGAACTACGGCGACCGCGTGCGTGTCGTCGAGATCGGCGGGCCGTTCTCCATGGAGCTGTGCGGCGGTACCCACGTCGGGTCATCGGCGCAGGTGGGCCCGGTCACCCTGATCGGGGAGTCGTCGAACGCATCCGGCGTTCGCCGTGTCGAGGCCTACGTCGGACTGGACTCCTACCGGCACCTCGCCCGCGAGCGCGCGCTGTTGGCTGCGGTCTCGTCGACGCTGAAGGTCCCCGGCGAGGACGTCCCCGACCGCGTCGCGACGCTCGTCGAGCGGTTGCGTGACGCCGAGAAGAGTCTCGAGAAGCTCAAGGCGGAGGCCGCGCGCGCGTCGGCGTCGTCGGTCCTCGACGACGCCGTGCGTGTCGGCGACACCCTGGTGGTGGCGGCGCGCCTGGCGGACGGTCTGACCGGGGGCGATCTGCGGTCGCTCGCGACCGACCTGCGGGGGAAGCTCGGCGGGGAACGGGGCGTCGTCGCCCTCTTCTCTGTCACCGACGGCAAGGTGCCGTTCGCGGTCGCCGTCACGCCCGCGGGACGGGACGCCGGACTCTCGGCGGGTGCGATCGTCGCAGATGTGGCCCCCGTCGTCGGGGGACGCGGCGGCGGCAAGCCGGATCTCGCTCAGGGCTCGGGGACCGACCCCGGCGGGATCGACACCGCCGTGACCCGCGTGCGACGGGCCGCCGGGTGAGTGGACCGGTGGCGTCCCACCCCCGAGGTCGTCGACTCGCCGTCGACGTGGGGAGTGTGCGCATCGGCGTCGCCACATGTGATCCTGACGGGATGCTGGCGACACCGGTCGAGACCGTGCCCCGTGTCGGCGACGGACGCGATCTGCGTCGACTCGCCGACCTCGTGACGGAGTACGACGCCGTCGAGGTGATCGTCGGCCTGCCGCGCAACCTCCGCGGGGAACACGGCCCGGCCGCCCAGGCGGTCACCGCCTTCGCCGACAGCCTGCGCACCCGAGTCGACCCCGTGCCGGTGACGATGCACGACGAGCGCATGACCACCGCGGTGGCGGGACGGGCACTGCGTGCCGGGGGCCGGACGTCGCGACAGCAGCGCGCGATCATCGACCAGGCCGCCGCGGTCGAGATCCTGCAGTCCTGGCTGGACCAGCATCTGCGCCGACCCCACGACCGTGACGACCTGACCGGGACCGTCGACCGATGAGCGACAACCCGAACCGTCACCACCGGCGCCCCACCGACGGGGACACCGCCGACGGCCGTTTCCTGCCCCGGGTCGAGCCCGGCGCACACCCCCACGCCCACCGCAGGGCCCGCCCGGGACCCGACGACGGCGGCCCCCCGCGTGCACCCCGCCCGCGGATCCCGAGGGAGAACCAGGCCGGCACAGGCCGACAGGTCCCCGTCGACCCCTACGCGGCCGGGTGGACGGAGCCGCGCCGCGCCCGGCCCGAGGTGATCCCGCCCGCCGAACCCGCCGGTCTCGACCCCCGCGCCCGCGCCGACAGTCCCGCCTATCGCGACGGCGCCACCCCGCGCCGCGACGAGCAGTGGGAGCGCCCGCTGCGCGGGCAGCAACGCGACGTGTCGACCTCCGACGCTGTCACTCGCAGTTGGGCCCCGGTCGATCCCCGCGTCCGTGACCCCCGCGTCGACGACACCGAGGCCCGCGGTGCCCGGTTCGACGACACCGAGGCGCGCGACAGACGCGCGTTCGCCCCGCCCGAGACGGACGGGGGCCCGACCGCCCCCCCGCTCGACCGCACGGTCGACGACCGTGACCGTCGCGGTGCCGGTGACCGCCCACGCCGCCGTGGAGGCGCCGCCACCGCCCGCACGCGCCGCCGCCGCCGTCGTGTCGCGCTCGCCGGGGTCCTCGTCGTCATGGTCGCCCTCGTGTGCGGACTCGGGTACGCCGGACTGCGACTGACCGGGTTCTTCGTCGACGACGAGGACTTCAGCGGCAGCGGTGGGCGCGGGGACGTCCTGGTCCAGATCCCCGACGACGCCTCGCTGACGCAGTTTGGCCAGATCCTCACCGATCAGGGCGTCGTCGGCAGCGTGCGCGCGTTCACCGACGCCGCCGACGGCAAGCCCATCTCGGCCGGCTTCTACAAGCTGCGGACCCACATCTCGGCCTCGTCGGCGGTGTCGATGCTCGACGGCGACGACAACCGCGTCGGACGGTTGGTGATCCCCGCCGGACGCCAACTCGACACGAAGCAGTCCTCGGACGGGTCGGCCACCACCGGCATCTTCGCGATGCTGTCGCAGGCGACGACCGTCACCATCGACGGGAAGCGTCGCGGCGTCACCGCCGAGCAGCTCGCCCAGGCTGCGGCGACCGCGAGCCCCGCCGACCTCGGTGTGCCGTCGTGGGCGACCGACCGCGTGCAGCAGCTGACCGGCGACCACCGCCGCATCGAGGGACTGATCGCGCCGGTCGCGTGGGAGGCGATCGACCCGTCCCTGTCGCCGACCGCGATGCTGCGCTACCTGATCTCCACCAGCGCTGGATATTTCGAGCGGTGGGGTCTCACCCGTGAGGGCAGCAGCGGGCTCGACCCGTACCAGACGCTGGTCGCGGCGTCGGTGGTCGAGAAGGAGGTCGCTGACCCCGCCGACTACGGCAAGGTCGCCCGCGTCATCGTCAACCGCCTGGCGAAGAACCAGAAGCTGGAGATGGACTCGACGGCGAACTACACCGCCGCGGTGGTCAACATCGACGTGTCCGGCGACGCCTACACCGCGGACACGAAGTGGAACACCTACCGCGTCACCGGGCTGCCGGCCACCCCGATCGGCTCGGTGGGGGAGAACGTCGTCGCCCCGACCGTCGACCCGCCGGCGGGCAACTGGTTGTACTTCGTCGCGGTCGACGCGCAGGGCACCACCGTCTTCACCGACGACTACCAGCAGCACCTGCGCAACCGTCAGCGCGCCTGCGACAACAAGGTGCTCTCCGTCGGGTGCCAGTGAGCCGTACCCCCGAGGTCGCAGGCGGATCCGTGCGGCACGCAGCGGTCCTCGGTCACCCGATCGACCACTCGCGCTCGCCGGATCTGCACCTCGCGGCATACCGGGCGCTGGGTCTGGACGGGTGGACCTATGACCGCATCGACTGCACCGAGGACCGCCTGCCCGCGCTCGTCGACGCTCTCGACGAATCGTGGGTGGGGCTGTCGGTGACCATGCCGGCCAAGGTGGCCGCGCTGCGACATGCCGATACCACGACCGATCGGGCGCGACTCGTCGGCTCGTCGAACACGCTGGTGCGGACCGCATCCGGTGGATGGCACGCCGACTGCACCGACATCGACGGTGTCACCGGCGCTCTCGCCCGGATCGGGGTCACCGACCTCACGAGTCGCGACGCGATCCTGCTCGGGGCCGGCGGGACCGCTCGCCCGGCGCTCGCCGCGCTGCACGCCGCGGGCGTCGCCGAGGTGGGCGTGGTCGTCCGGGACGCTGCACGCGCGGGGGACCTCCGACAGCTCGCCGACGATCTCGGCGTCGCGGTCGTCGTCCTGCCGTTCGAGGATGCGCCCGAACTGCGCGACCGGTGCGCGCGGGCCGGTGTCGTGGTGAGCACCGTGCCCGTCGCTGCTGCCGCCGTGATCGCCGACGCCGTCGCGTCGACGACGCACCTCGTCGACGCCATCTACGACCCGTGGCCCACACCGCTGGCCTCCGCGGTGGAAGCGGGCGGCGGTGTGGTCGCCGGAGGTCTCGTCATGCTGGTGAACCAGGCGTACGCACAGGTGGAGGCCTTCACCGGACGACCTGCACCCCGGGCCGAGATGGCGGCTGTCGTCGGCCTCTGAGCCGCACTGTCCCCAGAACCGACTCCATCCCCAGGATCACGTCCCCGGGCGCGGCAATCCGTCGCGGTGTCCCGTCGGACGCCGCACGATCCCGGGGTGGAGATCCCCGTCGTCGCGTGGCTGCTGGTGCTGTCCGGGACCGACCTGCGGGAGCAGCGCCTCCCCAACGCGCTGACCCTGCCGGGTGTCCTCGCGGCCCTGTCGGGCGCCGCTGGGGACACGTCCGTCGCGCTCGCGGTGCTCGTCGCCGTCACGCCGTATGCGGTCGCCTTAGCGGTGCGCGGATGCGGCGCGGGGGACGTGAAGCTCGCGGTGGTGGTCGGGGCACTCGCAGGTGACCCGCTGAAAGCGTCCGGCGCCGTGGTGCTGGCCGCGGTCCTGACCCTGGTGGCGGCGCCCGTCGCCGCCCGCGCCCGCGCCGGCCGCGGCATCGCGCACGGTCCGGCGATGGCCGCGGCGGTGCTCGTGGTCGGTCTGTGACCGGCGGCGTCCGCCGTCCGCGTCGTCGCAGGCCCCGCGCGATGCGGGAGTGCCGCGTGGGTCGTGGGATGATGGCGACGTGTTGCGCTGGATCACCGCCGGAGAATCGCACGGACCCGCCCTCGTCGCCCTCGTGGAGGGGATGGTGGCGGATGTCGCCGTGACCTCGGACGACGTCGCCGCCCAGCTCGCCCGTCGCCGCCTGGGCTACGGCCGCGGCGCACGGATGAAGTTCGAGGCCGACGCCGTCAGCATCCTCGGTGGCGTGCGGCACGGACGCACCCAGGGCGGACCGGTCGCCATCCAGATCGCCAACACCGAGTGGCCCAAGTGGGAGACGGTCATGGCGGCCGACCCCGTGGACCCGGCTGAGCTCGACGGGATCGCGCGCAACGCGCCGCTGACCCGCCCGCGCCCCGGCCACGCCGACTACGCCGGGATGCTGAAGTACGGCTTCGACGACGCCCGGCCCGTGCTGGAGCGGGCCAGCGCGCGGGAGACCGCGGCCCGCGTCGCCGCCGCGACTGTCGCCCGCAACTTCCTGCGTCAGGTGGTGGGCGTGGAGATCCTGTCGCACGTCGTCACCATCGGCGCGTCGGAGCCCGTCGACGCCCCGGCGCCCGGTCCGGCGGATCTCGACCGCATCGACGCGAGCCCGGTCCGTGCCGCTACCCCCGAGGCGGAGGCGGCGATGATCGCCGAGATCGAGGCGGCGAAGAAGGACGGCGACACCCTCGGCGGTGTCGTCGAGGTGATCGCCACCGGCCTGCCGATCGGACTCGGCTCCCACGTCAGCGGTGAGCAGCGCCTCGACGCCCGCCTGGCCGCCGCGCTCATGGGCATCCAGGCGATGAAGGGTGTGGAGGTCGGCGACGGCTTCGCCACCGCCCGTCGCCGCGGCAGCCGAGCACACGACGAGATGGTCCCCGGTCCCGACGGCGTCCTGCGGTCCACCAACCGCGCGGGTGGACTCGAGGGCGGCATGACCAACGGCGAGGACCTACGGGTGCGCGTCGCCATGAAGCCGATCTCGACGGTGCCGCGCGCGCTGTCGACGGTGGACATGGCCACCGGCGAGCAGGCCTCGGCCATCCACCAGCGCTCCGACGTCTGCGCGGTGCCCGCCGCGGGCGTCGTCGCCGAGGCGATGGTCGCCCTGGTGCTCGCGCAGGCCGCGCTGGACAAGTTCGGTGGGGACTCCGCGCGGGAGACCGCCGACAACGTCGCCCGCTACCGCGCCGCCGTGGCCGAGAGAACCGCTGTCCTGGCCGCCGAGGCGGCCGTGCACGCCGACCTGTGACCGTCCCGGATCCGGGAGCCGGCGGCACCGCCGGTCGACCGCGGGTCGTGCTCGTCGGGTTCATGGGTGCGGGGAAGTCCACCGTGGGCGCGGCGTTGGCGCGGATCTGGGGCAGCGACTTCGTCGACACCGACGCGGAGATCGTCCGGCGGACCGGCCGCACGGTCGAGCAGATCTTCGCCGACGACGGCGAGCCGGGGTTCCGGGCCGTCGAACTCGACGTGATCGCCGACGTCCTGGCCCGTCACGACGGTGTCGTCGCACTGGGTGGGGGTGCGGTCACCACGGCCGCCGTGCGTGACCTGCTCGCCGACCACCGTGTCGTCCACCTCGACGTCACCCCGGAGGTCGGGTACGCCCGCGTCCGCGGGAGCGACCGACCCCTGCTCCGCACGGCGCCCTCCGACGGCGCACCCGATGACGGTGCGGCGCAGCGGTATGCCGATCTGCTCGCCGCACGGGCGCCGCTCTACGCCGCCGTCACCGACCACCGCGTGGACACCACCGGCACCGCCGAGGAGATCGCCCGCGGCATCGTCGAGGAGATCGACCGACGCGACGGCCACGACAGCGTCGCCGCACCCACCCCAGCAGGAGGCACAGCCATGTCGACACCCGAACCGGTGCGCATCCACGTCGCGACCGCGGACCCCTACGACGTGGTGATCGGCCGTGGGCTGCTCACCGATCTCGTGGCCGCCGCGGCGGGGGCGTCGCGGGTGGCGATCCTCTACCAGCCGCCGCTCATGCAGACGGCCGAGGCGGTGCGCGAGGCGCTGGCCGCCGCCGGCCTCGACGCGCACCGGGTGGAGATCCCCGACGCCGAGGCCGGCAAGGACCTCGCCGTCGCCGCCTTCTGCTGGGAGGTGTTCGGCCGCATCGGCATCACCCGCAGCGACCTCGTGGTCGGACTCGGCGGGGGAGCGGCGACCGATCTGGCCGGGTTCGTCGCGGCCACGTGGATGCGCGGGGTACCGGTGATCCACCTGCCCACCACGCTGCTGGGGATGGTCGACGCCGCCGTGGGCGGTAAGACGGGTATCAACACCGACGCCGGGAAGAACCTCGTGGGGGCGTTCCACGAGCCGTCGGCGGTGTTCGTCGACACCGGGACCCTCGAGACGGTGCCGCACAACGAGATCGTGGCCGGGCTCGCCGAGGTCATCAAGACCGGGTTCATCGCCGACCCCGAGATCCTCGACATCATCGAGGCCGACCCGGCCGCCGCGACCGACCCCACCGGTCCGGTCCTGCCCGAGCTCATCCGGCGATCGGTCCAGGTGAAGGCCGACGTCGTCGCAGCCGACCTCAAGGAGTCGTCGCTGCGGGAGATCCTCAACTACGGCCACACCCTCGGCCACGCGATCGAGCGTCGGGAGAAGTACCGCTGGCGCCACGGGGCGGCTGTCGCGGTCGGCCTGGTCTACGCCGCCGAACTCGGTCGACTGGCCGGTCGACTCGACGACGCGACCGCCGATCGCCATCGCAGCATCTGCGAACTGGTCGGGCTGCCGACCACCTACGACCCCGATGCGTTCGGCGACCTGCTGGCCACCATGGGCGGGGACAAGAAGAACCGTGCCGGGATGCTGCGATTCGTCGTCCTCGACGGACTGGCGAACCCGGGACGGCTCGAGGGCCCGGATCCCGGGCTGCTCGTCGCCGCCTACTCGGCGGTCGCGGGGAGCGCGACGCAGGGCTCCACGGGGATCCTGCTGTAGGACGGAGCCGGCAGGAGGACCCCGGAACCCCGGAGACTCAGGCGTTCTGCTTCTGCAGGCTGGGCCGGGTCTCCTCCGGCTGGTCACCCTGCTGGCGACGGCGCTGACGGCGGGCGAGGAAGCGGCCCACCGCGGCGCCGACCATCGCGGGCAGGAACACCAGCAGTGCGGTGAACGAGCCCCCGGCGAACAACTCGATGAGAAGGCTGTTCCGGCCCATGCCGGCGAAGACGTAGTTGGCCAGCGCCCACCCGATCACGCCGGCGAGCACGCCCGCGAGAAGGCCGGCCTTGAGCCACCGCATCGTGAGGTCGGCGTAGTCGTCGGGGTCGTCGTGGGCGCGCCCGTCGACGATCCCGTCGATGCCGCCCCAGATGAGGGGGATCAGGACGACGGCGGCGACGGCGATCGTCTTCCACAGCAGCCCGTGCAACGGGCTGTGCACGATGGCCATCCCGAGCAGGACACGAGCGACGATGTGGACGGCCGCCAACGGCAGTCCCCGGAGCAACCACGACACCATGGCGCGAAGCGTAGCCCACGGACACACCCGTGATGTGCTGCACCACACACTCGGCGGCGGGGCATCCCGGTAGCGTTGCGTCGATGATCGACCCGACGACCACCCACCGCGCCCGGCGCGACCTCCTGCGCACACGGCTGCAGCAGGTGGGTGCCGACGCGATGCTCGTGTCGGACCTGATCAACGTGCGCTACCTGTCCGGTTTCACCGGGTCCAACGCCGCCCTGGTCGTCACCCCGGAGCCCGCGGGGGACCTCATCGCCACCGACGGGCGCTACACGACCCAGGTGGGGGAGCAGTCGCCGGACCTCGAGGCCGTGATCGACCGTGCCTGCGCGGCGGCCCTGCTGGGTCGGGTCGGGGGCTCGGGGACCACCGTCGCGGTCGAGGAACACGCGCTCACGGTCACGGCGTGGCGGGCGCTGGCGGAACTCGCCGAGTCCGACGGGGGTCGTCTCGTCGCCTCGGGTCGGCTCGTCGAGGACCTGCGCATGATCAAGGACGACGACGAGATCGCCCTGCTCCGCGAGGCCTGCATGATCGGGGACACCGCACTCGCCGCACTCGTCGACGACGGTGTCCTCGTCCCGGGCCGTACCGAACGCGAGGTCGCCCGGGCGCTCGAGTTCGGCATGTACGCGGCCGGCGCCGACGACATCGCCTTCGAGACCATCGTCGCGACCGGGGCGAACTCGGCCATCCCGCACCACCGACCCACCGACGCCGTCCTGCGTGCCGGGGACTTCGTGAAGATCGACTTCGGGTCGGTCGTCGGGGGCTACCACTCGGACATGACGCGCACCTTCGTGCTCGAGCACGCGGCGGACTGGCAACGGGAGATCTACGAGCTGGTGGCGGCGGCGCAACGGACCGGACGCGAGGCACTGCACCCGGGAGTCGACGCCGCGGGCGTCGACGCGGCGGCGCGGACGGTCATCGCCGACGCGGGTCACGGCGAGCACTACGTGCACGGACTCGGCCACGGGGTGGGTCTGCAGATCCATGAAGCGCCGTCGATCGGCGCCACCGCGACGGGTACACTCCCATCCGGTGCTGCAGTGACCGTCGAGCCCGGTGTGTATCTCCCCGGCCGAGGCGGGGTGCGTATCGAGGACACCCTGGTCGTCCGCGAGGACGGCGCAGAGCTGCTCACCACCACCGACAGGACATTTCGGATCGTCTAGTCCGTGCGCTCTGCGCGGTACCAGCGGTCATGTGCCCGCGTGACGGGCGAGAAGGAGCGAGGCTTCACCAGTGGCGACCACCGCGGATTTCAAGAACGGTCTCGTGCTGCGCATGGACAACCAGCTGTGGCAGATCCAGGAGTTCCAGCACGTCAAGCCGGGCAAGGGCCCCGCGTTCGTGCGGACCAAGATCAAGAACGTCCTCAGCGGCAAGATCGTCGACAAGACGTTCAACGCCGGCGTGAAGGTCGAGACCGCGACCGTCGACCGCCGCGACATGACCTACCTCTACAACGACGGCACCGACTTCGTCTTCATGGACTCCGAGAACTACGAGCAGGTGTCGGTGAGCCCGTCCACGCTCGGCGGCGGTGAGCGCTTCCTGCTCGAGGGCATGAAGGTTCAGGTCGCCATGCACGAGGGTCTGCCGCTGTACGTCGAGCTGCCCGTGACCGTCGAGGTCGTCGTCGCCCAGACCGACCCGGGCGTCCAGGGCGACCGCTCCACCGGCGGCACCAAGCCCGCGACGTTGGAGACCGGCGCGGAGATCCAGGTGCCGTTGTTCATCAACACCGGCGACAAGCTCAAGGTCGACTCGCGCGACGGCAACTACCTCGGGCGCGTCAACTCGTGATCGCCGCCGCCCGGCGCACCCCGCTGCTCCCGTGAAGAAGCCCGGCACACGGCACCGCGCGCGCAAACGCGCGGTGGACCTGCTCTTCGAGGCCGAGGCGAAGAACGTCTCCCCGGTCGACCTCGTCGCGGAGCGCCGCGAACTCGTCCGTGACGACGAGAGCATCGGTGTGGTGGCCGAGTACACCGAGCGCATCGTGACCGGCATCGCCGCGGACGGACCGCAGATCGACGCCGTCCTGCAGTCGCACCTCAAGGAGTGGACGCTGCCGCGTCTGCCCGCCGTGGACCGGGCGATCCTCCGGCTCGCCGCGTGGGAGCTGTTCAACACGGTCGACGTCCCGCCGGTCGTCGTCGTCGACGAGGCCGTCGAACTCGCCAAGGAGCTCTCCACCGACGACTCACCGGGTTTCGTCAACGGGGTGCTGGGTCGCATGGTCCATCTCGCGCCACAGGTCCGTGCGGCCGCTGCCGCCGGTGCGCCGTCGGGGGAGACCCCCCACACATCCGCCTGATCGCGCACCCCACGACCTCCGGTCGCCTCGCGCGCGCTGCTATCGTGATGCCCGCCGGACACCGTCCGGCACAGACAGACATCCTTTAACGATCCGTCCCGTGAGGCGGAGAAGGAGGTCTCCCTTCGGTGAGCCCATCGCCCTCCGGTACGTCCCCGGCCTCGTCCGGCGGCGCGTCCCGCGTCCTGCTCGACGCCTCCGACGTCACCCGCACCGTGGCCCGCATGGCGCACCAGATCATCGAGAAGACCGCGGTCGACTCCGCCGACGCCCCGCGCGTCGTGGTCCTCGGCATCCCGACCCGCGGCACGATCCTCGCCCAGCGGCTCGTCGAGCGCATCGCCGAGTTCTCCGGCGTCCGACCGGGTGTGGGCTACCTCGACATCACGCTCTACCGCGACGACCTCCGCGGCCGGCCGCACCGCCCGCTCGAACGGACGTCGGTGCCGGCGGGCGGCATCGACGGTGCACTCGTCGTCCTCGTCGACGACGTCCTCTTCTCCGGACGCACGGTCCGCGCCGCGCTCGACGCCCTGCGGGACCTCGGCCGACCGGCCGTCGTCCAGCTCGCGGTCCTCGTCGACCGCGGGCACCGCGAGCTGCCGATCCGCGCCGACTACGTCGGCAAGAACATCCCCACCGCCCGGTCGGAGGACGTGGGCGTGCGGTTCTCCGAGCACGACGGTGTCGACGAGGTCCTCATCACCGGTGACGCGGCGCCGGCCGGCACGGTCGGGACGGTGTGATGCGTCATCTCCTCGGCGTCGACGACCTCGACGCGACCTCGGCGGGCGAACTCCTCGACGACGCCGAGCGATTCGAGCAGGCGCTCCTCGGCCGGGAGGTGCGCAAGCTCCCGACCCTGCGTGGGCGCACGGTCATGACGATGTTCTACGAGAACTCCACGCGCACACGGGTGTCCTTCGAGGTCGCCGGCAAGTGGATGAGCGCCGACGTCATCAACGTCAGCGCCTCGAGTTCCTCCGCGGGCAAGGGGGAGTCGTTGCGCGACACCGCCAAGACGCTGCACGCGGCGGGGGCCGATGCGCTCGTCGTGCGCCACCCCGCATCGGGTGCGGCACACCAGATCGCCCGCTGGACCTCCGAGGACGGTCCCGGGCCCGCGATCATCAACGCCGGCGACGGCACCCACGAACACCCGACGCAGGCACTTCTCGACGCCCTCACCCTCCGGCAACGCCTCGGGACGCTGGAGGGCAGGCGGATCGGCATCGTCGGCGACGTGCTGCACTCGCGGGTCGCCCGCTCCAACGCGCATCTGCTGGCGACCCTGGGGGCGACGGTGGTGCTCGTCGCCCCGCCGACGTTGCTGCCCGTCGGTGTCGAGCAATGGCCGGTGCAGGTGAGTCATCACCTCGACGCCGCCCTGCCGAGCCTCGACGCCGTGATGATGCTGAGGGTCCAGGCCGAGCGGATGACCGGCGGGTTCTTCCCGTCGGCCCGCGAGTACTCGATCCGCTACGGACTGTCCGACCGGCGCCTGGCGCTCCTGCCCGACGACGCCGTCGTGCTGCACCCCGGTCCGATGCTGCGCGGCATGGAGATCGGGTTCTCCGTGGCCGACTCGCCCCGCGCGACGGTGCTGCAACAGGTGACCAACGGGGTGCACGTGCGGATGGCCGTGCTCTTCCGACTGCTGGTCGGGACCGACGGGGAGGTGGGCTAGATGGCTGACGCCACCGACGGCGACACGAGGGTGTCGTTGCTGCTGCGTGCGGTCCGACCGTACGGCGAGGGCGACCCGGTGGACATCGCCGTCCGCGACGGGGTGATCGTGGCGATCGGTGCCGGTCTCGACGTCGAGGCCGACGAGGTGGTCGACGGCGCGGGCGGCGTCGTCCTCCCGGGCTTCGTCGATCTGCACACGCATCTGCGCGAGCCGGGCCGCGAGGACACCGAGACGATCGAGACCGGTTCGGCCGCAGCGGCTCTCGGGGGGTACACCGCGGTCTTCGCCATGGCCAACACCGACCCGGTCGCCGACACCGCAGTCCTCACCGACCACGTGTGGGCGCGCGGGCAGCAGGTCGGCCTGGTCGACGTCCACCCGGTCGGCGCGATCACCGTGGGTCTGGGAGGGGAGAGGCTCGCCGAGCTGGGCGCCATGGCCGACGGTGTCGCCGGGGTCCGAATGTTCTCCGACGACGGCAAGTGCGTGCACGACCCGCTGCTCATGCGCCGGGCCCTGGAGTACGCCCGCGGGCTCGACGTCCTCATCGCGCAGCACGCCGAGGAGCCACGGCTCACCGTCGGCGCGATCGCCCACGAGGGGCCGCAGGCATCGCGTCTCGGACTCGCCGGGTGGCCGCGGTCGGCCGAGGAGTCGATCGTCGCCCGCGACGCCATCCTCGCCCGCGACGCCGGCGCCCGCGTACACATCTGTCATGCGTCGACGTCGGGCACGGTGGAGCTGCTGCGGTGGGCGAAGGCGCAGGGCATCGCGATCACCGCCGAGGTGACACCGCACCATCTGCTCCTCGACGACTCGCGGCTGCAGACCTATGACCCGGTGAACAAGGTCAACCCGCCGCTGCGGGAGTCGTCGGACTGCGCGGCGCTGCGGGCGGCCCTCGCCGAGGGTGTGATCGACTGCGTCGCCACCGATCACGCCCCCCACGCGGCGCAGGACAAGTGCTGCGAGTTCGCCGTCGCACGACCGGGCATGCTCGGCCTGCAGACGGCCCTGTCGGTGGTGGTGGCCACGATGGTCGCCCCCGCGGACGGCGGTGCCCCCGGGCTCGACTGGCGCGGCGTCGCGCGCGTGATGAGCGAACGGCCCGCGCAGATCGTGGGCCTGCCCGACCAGGGCCGACCCGTGGACGTCGGGGAACCGGCGACCCTGACCGTGGTCGACCCCGACGCGTCGTGGACCGTGCGGGCCGACGACCTCGCGAGCATCGCCGAGAACTCGCCGTTCGACGGCATGACGCTGCCCGCCCGTGTGACCGCCACGGTCCTGCGCGGACGGATCACGGCGTTCGACGGGAAGGTGCGACCACTGTGACCAGCGTGCTCATCGTCGGGGTGGTCCTGCTCGCGTGGATCGGTGTCGTCGGGCTGATGGTGCGCGGGTGGCGCAACCGCGGTCACCGACAGGCCGACCGCATCGGCGCCTTCCCCGAGGTCCCCGCCGCGGTGGGCGCCGCGCAGGTGGGACCGCACACCGGCCTGTACCTCGGGTCGACCATCGCGCCGAGCTGGCAGGACCGGGTCGCCGTCGGTGACTACGGCGACCGCGCGTCGGCGGAGATGTCGCTGCACCCCGAGGGGATCCTCATCGACCGCTCCGGGGCCAACCCGATCTGGATCCCCCGGTCGTCGGTGACCGCCATCCGCACCGAGCGCGGCATCGCGGGCAAGGTGATGACGGCCGACGGCGTCCTGGTGATCCGGTGGGTCCTGCCCTCGGGCACCGAGATCGACTCGGGGGTGCGCGCCGACGACAAGGGCGTCTACCCGCAGTGGATCCGCGAGGACCCCCGGTCCCACCCGCCGACACCCTCCCCGGGGACCGAACCGCCGCCGGACGGCCCGCCCGCGGCCGCCGACGCCACCACGACGACCGACACCGAAGAGGACGGACATCCATGACCGCCGCAGTACTGGTACTCGAGAACGGACAGGTGTTCACCGGCACCGCGTTCGGGGCCACCGGACAGACCCTCGGCGAGGCGGTGTTCTGCACCGCGATGACCGGTTACCAGGAGACGCTGACCGACCCCAGCTACCACCGGCAGATCGTCGTCGCGACCGCACCGCAGATCGGCAACACCGGGTGGAACGACGAAGACGGTGAGAGCCGCGAGGGTGCGACCGACGGCACGAGCACCGGCGGGCACATCTGGGTGGCCGGGTACGCCGTCCGCAACCCGGCACGGCGCGTGTCGAACTGGCGCGCGAACCGCAGCCTCGACGACGAGCTCGAGCGTCAGGACATCGTCGGCATCGCCGCGATCGACACCCGCGCCGTCACCCGGGTCCTGCGCGACAACGGATCCATGCGCGCGGGCATCTTCTCCGGGGACGCCCTCGCGCACGGTCCCTCCGGGGTCGACACCGACGCCCTGCTCGACCGCGTCCGATCGCAGCCCTCGATGGCCGGTGCCGACCTCGCCGGCGAGGTGAGCGCCGACGACGCCTACGTCGTCGAGCCGGTCGGGGACCACCGCCACACGGTTGTGGCCGTCGACCTCGGCATCAAGACCAACACCCCGCGGATGTTCGCGCAGCGCGGGATCCGGGTGCACGTGGTGCCCGCCGGGACCGAGATCGCGGCGATCGACGACATCGCACCGGACGGTGTGTTCCTGTCCAACGGACCCGGCGACCCCGCGACCGCGGACGGGCCGGTCGCCCTCGCCCGCGGGGTGCTCGAGCGCGAGATCCCGCTCTTCGGCATCTGTTTCGGCAACCAGATCCTCGGGCGGGCCCTGGGGCTGGGCACCTACAAGATGCGTTTCGGCCACCGCGGCATCAACATCCCGGTCATCGACCACACGACCGGCCTGGTGTCGATCACCGCGCAGAACCACGGCTTCGCGCTCGAGGGTGAGGCGGGCGCCGAGTTCGACACCCCCTTCGGACGTGCCCGCGTGAGCCACACCTGCGCCAACGACGGCACCGTCGAGGGTGTCGAGCTGATCGCCGGCGACGCCTTCTCGGTGCAGTACCACCCGGAGGCCGCGGCCGGTCCGCACGACGCCGCCTACCTGTTCGACCGTTTCCTCTCACAGCTGGACGCGCGTGCCGCGCAGAAAGGCCGGGGCTGATGCCACGCCGTACCGACCTGTCCCACGTCCTCGTCATCGGCTCGGGCCCGATCGTCATCGGGCAGGCGTGTGAGTTCGACTACTCGGGCACGCAGGCGTGCCGGGTGCTCCGCGCCGAGGGTCTGCGCGTCAGCCTGGTGAACTCCAACCCGGCGACGATCATGACCGACCCGGAGTTCGCCGACGCCACCTACATCGAGCCCATCACGCCCGAGTTCATCGAGAAGGTCATCGAGGCCGAGCGCGACAACGGCCACCCGATCGACGCGGTGCTCGCCACCCTCGGTGGACAGACCGCGCTCAACGCCGCGGTCCAGCTGCACGAGCGGGGCATCCTCGCCAAGTACGACATCGAGCTCATCGGCGCCGACTTCGACGCCATCCAGCGCGGTGAGGACCGCCAGAAGTTCAAGGACATCGTCGAGAAGGTCGGCGGGTCCAGTGCGCGCAGCCGCGTCTGCTTCACCATGGACGAGGTCCGCGACACCGTCGCCGAGCTCGGCTTCCCGGTCGTGGTCCGACCCTCGTTCACGATGGGTGGCCTCGGGTCCGGGATGGCCTACGACGACGCCGATCTCGATCGCATCGCCGGCGGTGGTCTGGCCGCGTCGCCGACCGCCAACGTCCTCATCGAGGAGTCGATCCTCGGGTGGAAGGAGTACGAGCTCGAGCTCATGCGCGACGGCAACGACAACGTCGTCGTCGTGTGTTCGATCGAGAACGTCGACCCGGTGGGCGTCCACACCGGCGACTCGGTGACCGTCGCGCCGGCGATGACCCTCACCGACCGCGAGTACCAGGTGATGCGGGACCTCTCCATCGACATCCTGCGCGAGGTCGGTGTCGACACCGGCGGCTGCAACATCCAGTTCGCCGTCGACCCCACCGACGGACGTCTCGTCGTCATCGAGATGAACCCACGCGTGTCGCGGTCCTCGGCACTCGCGTCGAAGGCCACCGGCTTCCCGATCGCCAAGATCGCCGCCAAGCTCGCCGTCGGCTACCGGCTCGACGAGATCGTCAACGACATCACCGGCGAGACCCCCGCCTGCTTCGAACCCACCCTCGACTACGTCGTCGTCAAGGCGCCGCGGTTCGCGTTCGAGAAGTTCCCCGGAGCCGACGACACACTCACCACCACCATGAAGTCGGTCGGTGAGGCGATGAGCCTCGGCCGCAGCTTCGCCGAGGCACTCGGCAAGGTGATGCGGTCGCTGGAGACCAAGGCGGGTGGGTTCTGGACCGAGTCCCGACCCGACGTCCCCCTCGAGGAGATCCTGGCCGAGATCGCGACCCCGCGGGACGGACGGCTCTACCGGGTCATGGCCGCGTTCGACGCCGGCGCCACGGTGGAGCAGGTGTTCGACGCGACCGAGATCGACCCGTGGTTCCTCGCCGAGATCGAGGCGATCGGGGAGATGGGTCGTCGGGTGCGCACGGCGCCGACCCTGGACGCGGACCTCCTGCGGGAGGCCAAGGGATCCGGGCTGTCGGACCGCCAGATCGCCGCTCTGCGCGACGATCTCGCCGACGAGCCCGCCGTGTCGGCGCTGCGCGCCGAGCTCGGGGTGACGCCGGTGTACAAGACCGTCGACACCTGCGCCGCCGAGTTCGAGGCGAAGACGCCGTACCACTACTCCACCTACGAGTCCGATCCCGCGGCGACCAGCGAGATCGCGCCGCAGACCGAGCGCGAGAAGGTGCTCATCCTCGGGTCCGGTCCGAACCGCATCGGTCAGGGCATCGAGTTCGACTACTCGTGCGTCCACGCCGCGACGACGCTGTCGGAGGCCGGGTTCGAGACGGTCATGGTCAACTGCAACCCCGAGACCGTCTCCACCGACTACGACACCGCCGACCGCCTCTACTTCGAACCGCTGACGTTCGAGGACGTCATGGAGGTCTACCGCGCGGAGTGCGCGTCGGGGACCGTCCGTGGCGTCATCGTCCAGCTCGGTGGACAGACGCCGCTGGGCCTCGCGCGACGCCTCGAGGACGCGGGCGTGCCCATCGTCGGCACCTCACCGGCGGCCATCGACCTCGCCGAGGACCGCGGCGAGTTCGGGAAGGTGCTCGACGCGGCCGGACTGCCCGCCGCGAAGTACGGCATGGCCACGACGTTCCCCGAGGCCCGCGCGATCGCCGCGGACATCGGCTACCCCGTGCTGGTGCGGCCGTCCTACGTCCTCGGCGGACGCGGCATGGAGATCGTCTACGACGAGCCGGCCCTCGAGGGCTACATCTCGCGCGCCACCGAGCTGACACCCGAACACCCGGTCCTCGTCGACCGGTTCCTCGAGGACGCAGTCGAGATCGACGTCGACGCCCTGTGCGACGGCACCGAGGTCTACATCGGCGGCGTCATGGAACACATCGAGGAGGCGGGCATCCACTCCGGCGACTCGGCGTGCACCCTGCCGCCGGTCGCGCTCGGACGCACCGACGTCGCCGCCGTCCGTCGGTCCACGGAGGCCCTCGCGAAGGGCATCGGGGTCCGGGGACTGCTCAACGTGCAGTACGCCCTCAAGGACGACATCCTCTACGTCCTCGAGGCCAACCCCCGCGCGAGCCGCACCGTGCCGTTCGTCTCCAAGGCGACAGCCGTGCAGCTCGCGAAGGCGTGCGCCCGCGTGATGCTGGGTTCGACGATCGCCGAACTCCGCGAGCAGGGGATACTGCCGCCGACCGGCGACGGCGGCGAGCTGCCGGTGAACGCGCCGATCGCGGTCAAGGAGGCCGTGCTGCCGTTCAACCGGTTCCGGCGCATCGACGGTTCGGGCGTGGACTCACTGCTGAGCCCGGAGATGAAGTCGACCGGCGAGGTGATGGGCATCGACGCCGATTTCGGGCGGGCGTTCGCGAAGTCCCAGACCGCGGTGTCGGGCTCGCTGCCGACGTCGGGCGCGATCTTCGTGTCGGTGGCGAACAAGGACAAGCGGTCGCTGCTGTTCCCGGTGAAACGCCTGGCGGACCTCGGTTTCGAGATCCTCGCCACCGAGGGCACGGCGGAGGCACTGCGCCGCAACGGCGTCGCCTGCACGCAGGTGTTCAAGCACTCCGACACCGACCTGCCGCCCGGTGAGCAGACGATCGTGGAGAGGATCCGCGGCGGTGAGGTGTCGATGGTGATCAACACCCCGTTCGGCAACTCGGGTCCGCGCATCGACGGCTACGAGATCCGCAGTGCGGCCGTCTCGAAGAACATCCCCTGCATCACCACCGTGCAGGGAGCGGGTGCGGCGGTGCAGGGGATCGAGGCGGCGCTCGTCGGTGACATCGGGGTGCGGTCGCTGCAGGAGCGCCACGCCGCGATGCGCCGGCCGTGACCGCGGACTTCACCACCCGCGTCCGGGCGGTGATCGGGGAGCGGGGGCGACTCTGCGTCGGCATCGACCCGCACCCGGCGCTGCTGGAAGGGTGGGGGCTCGACGACGACGCGGACGGTGTGCGTGCGTTCACCGAGACCGTCGTCGAGGCCATCGGCCACAGGGTGGCCCTGGTGAAGCCGCAGGTGGCCTTCTACGAGCGGCACGGGTCGGCGGGTGTCGCCGTCCTCGAGGACGCGATCGTCGCTCTCCGGGCGGCGGGTGCGCTGGTCGTGGCCGACGCCAAGCGCGGCGACATCGGGACCACGATGGCCGCCTACGCCCACACGTGGCTGAACGATGCGTCCCCGCTGTGTTCCGACGCGATGACCGCGTCGCCCTACCTCGGCGTCGGTGCCCTGGAGCCCGCGGTGTCCCTCGCCGACGAGACCGGTCGCGGCGTGTTCGTGCTCGCACGGACGTCGAACTCGGAGGGGGCGACACTGCAGACCGCCGTCACCGCGGACGGGCGGACCGTCGCACAGGCCGTCGTCGACGACGCGGCCGCCCACAACGCCCGGGGTCCGGCCGCCGTGGGGCTCGTCGTGGGCGCGACACGGGAGCACGGGTTGGACCTGCACGCACTCGGTGGCCCCATCCTGGCGCCGGGTCTCGGTGCCCAGGGCGCCACCGCGCCCGATCTCGCCCGGGTCTTCGCCGGCACCACGGAGCTGCTGTTGCCGTCGGCGTCGCGCCAGGTGCTGGCCGCCGGGCCCGACCGCTCGGCGGTCGCCGCGGCCGCGGATGCGTTGCGCGACGAGGTGGAGAGCGCGCTGCGCTGAGCGGTCCACGCCGGTCTGATGCAGGTCAGGGGCGTTCCGACACGCGCGGGCGCGGATCCGATCGCGACGGATCGTGCCAGGAACCCCCCGTCACATGCGTCACACCGCGCGCCCGCGCCCGACTTGCTCGGAGGGTGCGGGTCAGATCGTCACGAACCGTTGTCGCGCAACCGGTTTCAGGCTTCCGCACGGGTGTTCGCGGCGATGCGGCCCGCTCGGCCCGGGCCTTCGGTGTGCGGGCCCTACAACACCGTCTCTAGTGCGGAAATGCCGGGGTGGGGGTCGCGAATCGCAGGTTGCGTCGGTACGGTCTGGAATCGCTGTCGGCGAACCCCACCGGGCTACCGGCAGCCGAGAACACCCGAGCAGTGCTGTGAAACGCAGTTCTATGAGTACGGAGGAACCCGTGGCCCTTCCCCAGTTGACCGCCGAGCAGCGCGCCGCTGCTCTCGAGAAGGCTGCTGCCGCCCGCAAGGCGCGCGCCGAGCTCAAGGAGCGGCTCAAGCGAGGAGGCACCGACCTGACGCAGGTGCTGAAGGATGCCGAGACCGACGAGATCCTCGGCAAGATGAAGGTCTCGGCGCTTCTCGAGGCCCTGCCGAAGGTCGGCAAGGTCAAGGCGCAGGAGATCATGACCGAACTGGAGATCGCCCCCACGCGCCGTCTGCGTGGACTCGGCGACCGCCAGCGCAAGGCGCTGCTGGCGAAGTTCGAGAACTGAGGCAGTCGTCAGCACGACAGGGGGCGAACTGAGGTCGCACCCGGACGACGGAGACGGCGACCGCGCGTCGCACCGGAGGGGCCGACTGGTGGTACTGGTCGGCCCCTCCGCCGTCGGCAAGTCCAGTGTCGTCCGACGGGTGCGCGAACTGCTGCCGGACCTCGTCTTCATCGTCTCGGCCACCACCCGCGCGCCGCGGACCGGCGAGGTCGACGGCGTGGACTACCACTTCGTCGACGAGGCGCGGTTCACCGAGATGATCGCCGACGGTGAGCTGCTCGAGTGGGCCGAGATCCATGGCGGGCTGCAGCGCTCCGGCACACCGGCAGCCCCGGTGCTCGCCGCTCTCGCCGACGGGGTCCCTGTCCTCGTCGAGGTCGACATCGCCGGTGCGCGGGCCGTGGCGCAGCGCATCCCGGAGTCGGTCTCGGTCTTCCTGGCCCCGCCGAGCTGGGAGGAACTGGTCCGCCGACTGACCGGTCGCGGCACCGAGAGCGCCGAGGTGATCGCCCGCCGACTGCAGACCGCGCGCGAGGAGATGGCCATCGCGGACGAGTTCGATCACGTGATCGTCAACGACCATGTCGACCAGGTGGCGCAGGAGTTGGTATCCTTGCTGGTCGGACGTGAGCAGGACGCCCCCGCGTGGGACCCGGCTCGTCCCTGAGAGAGACCACCGACGTCCCGGTCATCGACCACCGGAGCATCAACGCCGCAGTGCGGCGACATCGAGCGGCTGTCCCCGTGACAGCCGCAGACCGTGAGGAACACTCGTGAGCACGCCCTTGAACACCGACGGCACCACCCCCGCGTACGACACCCCGCTCGGCATCACCAACCCGCCCATCGACGAGCTGCTGGACCGCGCGTCGTCGAAGTACGCGCTGGTCATCTACGCCGCGAAGCGTGCGCGTCAGATCAACGACTACTACAACCAGCTCGGCGACGGCATCCTCGAGTACGTCGGCCCGCTGGTGGAGCCGGGTCTGCAGGAGAAGCCCCTCTCGATCGCCATGCGCGAGATCCACACCGACCTGCTCGAGCACACCGAAGGCGAGTGACGTCCGTGGTGACACGGTCGACGTCGGCCCTGCACGGGTGACCGGCGCCGGTTCCCGTCGGGTCGTCGTCGGGGTCGGAGGGGGCATCGCTGCCTACAAGGCGTGCTCGCTGATCCGCCATTTCTCCGAGGCCGGCCACGACGTCCGCGTCATCCCGACCCGCGCGGCGCTCGAGTTCGTCGGCGCCGCCACCTTCGAGGCGCTGTCGGGCAACCCGGTCACGCCCGAGGTCTTCGCCGACGTCGAACACGTCCCGCACGTGCGCATCGGGCAGGAGGCCGACCTCGTCGTCGTCGCCCCCGCCACGGCCGACCTCATGGCCCGAGCGGCCTCCGGTCGCGCCGACGACCTGCTGACCGCCACCCTGCTCACCGCTCGGTGCCCGGTGGTGTTCGCGCCCGCGATGCACACCGAGATGTGGGAGCACCCCGCAACACAGGCCAACGTCGCCACGTTGCGCGCCCACGGCGCCACGGTCCTGCGCCCCGACTCGGGCCGGCTGACCGGCAGCGATTCGGGTGCCGGTCGCCTGCCCGAGCCGGGGGAGATCGGTCTGCTCGGGGACGTCCTGCTCGAACGCCCTGACGCCCTCCCGTACGACCTCGCCGGACGGCGGGTGCTCATCAGCGCCGGCGGGACCCGCGAGCCCCTGGACCCGGTCCGCTACCTGGGCAACCGCAGCTCGGGCAAACAGGGATTCGCCCTGGCCCGTGCCGCAACCCATCGCGGCGCGCACGTGACACTCGTCGCCGGGTCGTCGACCGGTCTCACCGCACCCTCGGGCGTCGACCTCGTCGAGATCACGACGGCCGCCCAGCTCGCCGACGAGATCACGGCGCGGGCGTCCGACGCCGACGTCGTCATCATGGCGGCCGCCGTCGCCGACTTCCGACCCGTGCACGTGGCCGACTCCAAGATCAAGAAGGACGCCGGGGAGAAGACCACCCCGCCCGCGATCGAGCTGACCACCAACCCCGACATCCTGCGCGGCCTCGTCGCGGCGCGCGAGGCGGGCGACGGGCTCGCGGAGACGGTGATCGTGGGATTCGCCGCCGAGACCGGCGACGACCGCGGCGGTGTCCTCGACCACGGTCGCGAGAAGTTGGCCCGCAAGGGGTGCGACCTGTTGGTCGTCAACGCCGTCGGCGACGGCAAGGCGTTCGGCACCGACGACAACACCGGGTGGCTGCTCGCGGCCAACGGGTCGGAGACGGCACTGCCGCTGGGATCGAAAACACTCATGGCGAGCCGAATACTGGACGCCGTGACAGCGTTGCTGCCCGGGTCTTCGGGCGACTGACCACCCCCGACGGCGGTGACCCTGCGGGTCACCGACCAGCGGCGGGGGTGTGTAGGTTGTTCCTCTGGCAGGGGGAGTGACCACACGGGGACGGTTCACGACCGCGGCGGGACATCCCACCGCACCGCCCCACGCGACGCCGACCGGCGTCGGACTTCGAGAGGAAATGATGACTTCAGGCCAGAGTTCCGCGGGGACGTCGCGACTGTTCACCAGTGAGTCGGTGACCGAGGGTCACCCGGACAAGATCTGCGACGCCATCAGCGACTCGATCCTCGACGCCCTCCTCGAGCAGGATCCCGCCTCGCGTGTCGCGGTCGAGACCCTGGTCACCACCGGGCAGGTCCACGTCGCCGGTGAGGTCACCACGTCCGCGTACGCCGACATCCCCAGGATCGTCCGCGAGAAGGTCCTCGAGATCGGGTACGACTCGTCGTCGAAGGGCTTCGACGGTGCCACCGCCGGCGTCAACGTCGCCATCGGTGCGCAGTCGCCCGACATCGCCCAGGGTGTCGACAACGCCTACGAGGCGCGGGTCGACGGTGAGACCGACGAGATCGACAAGCAGGGTGCCGGCGACCAGGGCCTCATGTTCGGGTACGCGACCTCCGAGACCCCCGAGTTCATGCCGGTGCCCATCGCGCTGGCCCACCGCCTGTCGCGCAAGCTGACCGAGGTGCGCAAGAACGGCACG
Source organism: Williamsia deligens (assembly GCF_024171765.1). Taxonomy (GTDB): domain Bacteria; phylum Actinomycetota; class Actinomycetes; order Mycobacteriales; family Mycobacteriaceae; genus Williamsia_A; species Williamsia_A deligens. The sequence goes on along the minus strand of NZ_JAMTCI010000002.1, from coordinate 226,435 downwards.
CTGCCGTACCTGCGCCCGGACGGCAAGACCCAGGTCACCATCGAGTACGACGGCGACAAGCCGGTCCGTCTGGACACCGTGGTCCTGTCGACGCAGCACGCGGCCGACATCGACCTGGTGAACATGCTCACCCCCGACATCAAGACCCATGTCGTGGACGCGGTCCTCGCCGATCTCGAGTTGCCGTCGCTGGACACCAGCAACCCCCGTCTCCTGGTGAACCCCACCGGCAAGTTCGTCCTCGGTGGGCCCATGGGTGACGCCGGTCTGACCGGCCGCAAGATCATCGTCGACACCTACGGCGGCATGGCGCGTCACGGTGGCGGCGCGTTCTCCGGCAAGGACCCCTCGAAGGTGGACCGCAGCGCCGCGTACGCCATGCGGTGGGTCGCGAAGAACGCGGTGGCCGCGGGCCTCGCGACGCGCATCGAGGTCCAGGTCGCCTACGCGATCGGCAAGGCCGCCCCCGTCGGACTGTTCGTCGAGACCTTCGGCACCGAGACCATCGACCCGGTGAAGATCCGCCAGGCGATCAGCGAGGTCTTCGACCTCCGTCCCGGCGCGATCATCCGCGACCTCGACCTGCTGCGCCCGATCTACGCGCCCACCGCGGCGTACGGGCACTTCGGCCGGACCGACATCTCGTTGCCGTGGGAGAACACCGACCGCGCCGACAAGCTGAAGGCCGCAGCGGGCGTCTGACCCGACACACCCGCGGCCCGCGGACCGTCACGGTCCCCGGGCCCGACAGACACCACCGACGCCACCGGCGATGAGCCCGCGCGCAGCCACCACCGCGCCCGCCGCCCATCTGCCGGTGGCGTCGGTGCTCGTGATGCTGGGTCTGTCGCATCTCGACCGACTGTTCGACTACGAGGTCGGCGCCGACCAGGACGCCGACGCCGTCCCCGGGGCGCGCGTCCGGGTGCGCTTCGCCGGCCGACTCGTCGACGGGTTCGTCGTCGACCGGCTCGCGGCCAGCGACCACACCGGCCGCCTCGGCCGCCTCGACCGTGTCGTCTCACCGGAGCCCGTCCTCACCCCGGAGGTCTTCGCGCTGTGCCGCGCGGTCGCCGACCGGTATGCGGGCACGCTCACCGACGTGGTGCGCCTGGCCATCCCGCCCCGCCACGGACGCACGGAGACCGCCACACCGCCGGCGTCCGTCGATCGGCAACCGCCACCCGCTCCGGACCCCGCGGACTGGGCCGCCTATCCCGCGGCGGGATCGCTGTTGACCGCCCTGTCCTCCGGCGGCGCACCGCGCGCCGCGTGGCAGGCCCTGCCTGGTGAGGACTGGCCCGCCCGTATCGCCGATCTCGCCGCCGCGACCGTCGCCGGCGGACGCGGGGTGATCGTCGTCGTCCCTGATCAGCGTGACCTCGACCGCGTGGAGGCCGCGTGCCGGGTCCACCTCGCCGACCGGGTGGTCGCGTTGTCCGCGGGCCTGGGCCCGTCGGCCCGGTACCGCCGCTGGCTGCGTGTGCTCCGCGGCGACGCCGACGTCGTCCTCGGCACACGCAGTGCTGCGTTCGCACCCGTGCACGACCTCGGTCTCGTCGTCGTGTGGGACGACGGCGACGACAGCCTCACCGAACCCCGCGCGCCCTACCCCCACCCCCGCGAGGTGGCCGTCCTCCGATCGGCCGCCGGGGCATCCGGGTCCGGGGGATCCGGGCTCGTCCTCGCGGGGATCGCCCGGACCGCCGAGACCCAGGTGCTGGTGGCCTCGGGCTGGATGCACGACCTCGTCGCCGACCGCTCGACGGTCCGTGACCGCATGCCGCGCATCCGCGCCATCAGCGACGACGACCGGACGGTCGCGCGTGACCCACTCGCGCGGGTGGCCCGTCTGCCCGCGATCGCCTTCGACGCCGCCCGATCGGCCCTCGCCGCGCAGGCGCCGGTGCTCGTCAGCGTCCCCCGTCGCGGCTACCACCCGTCGTTGGCCTGTGCACGGTGCCGGACACGGGTGCGGTGCCGCCGCTGTCACGGGCCGATGCGCGCGGACTCGGCCGGCGCGTTGCGGGAGGCGTCGCCGACGATCACCTGTGGGTGGTGCGGGCGGCACGAGTCGTTCCGCTGCGTCGAGTGCGGTGACACCCATCTGCGGGCGACCAGCTCGGGCGCCCGCCGCACCGCCGAGGAGCTCGGCAAGGCGTTCCCGGGCGTGCCCGTCCTCACCTCCGGCGGTGATCAGATGGCCGATCGAATCGATCCGGGTGCGCGGTTGGTCGTGGCCACGCCGGGTGCCGAACCCGTCGTCGACGGCGGTTACGGCGCGGCGATCCTGGTCGACACCTGGGCACAGCTCGACCGGGCCGACCTGCGGGCGGGGGAGCAGACCTTCCGGCGGTGGACCGCGGTCCTGGCGGGCGTGCGCGCCGCGGCGCAGGGCGGCACCGCGGTCGTCGTGGCCGATGCCGGCCTCCCGGTGGTGCAGGCCGTCATCCGCTGGGACCCCGTCGGGTTCGCGGCCCAGGAACTGTCGCAGCGCTCCGAACTGGGGTTGCCGCCCGCGGTCACCATGGTCTCGGTGGACGGGACCGAACGGTCGGTCGCCGCGTTCGTCGACACCGTGGAACTCCCGCCGGAGGCCGAGGTGCTCGGTCCCGTCGACCTCCCCGCCGACGCCAGGCCCCCCGCGGGCTGGGACGGGGAGACCTCCGGGGCCCTCACCCGGATCCTGGTGCGGACACCCCGCGCCCACGGACGTGCCCTCGTCACGGCCCTGAAGGCGGCGCAGGTGCATCGATCGGCCGCACACGACACCGGACCGCTGCGCATCCAGGTCGACCCACCCACCGTCGGGTGAGCGCGTCCGGGCCGTGCCTGGTCCGCCGCCTAGACTCGACAACCGGTCCGTCGACGTGCTGTCGCCGGGCGTCTCGGTTCCCGGAGGAGGTCGTCGGTGGCGGTACGTGAGATCCGGTTGTTCGGCGACCCCGTGCTGCGGACGCCGACGCCCGAGGTCACCGACTTCGGGCCCGATCTGCACCGGCTCGTCGACGACATGCTCGAGACGATGGACGCCTTCCACGGCGCCGGCCTCGCCGCCCCCCAGGTGGGCGTCGGGGCGCGGGTGTTCGTCTACGACTGCGGGGGCCGCCGCGGGCACGTCGTGAACCCCGTGTGGACGGCACTGGACGACACCACCCAGACCGGGCCCGAGGGCTGCCTGTCCATCCCGGGCGTGCAGGCCGCGTGCACCCGCGCCGCCCGCGTCGCGGTGACCGGCGTCGACCGAGACGGGGCGCCGGTGAGCATGGAGGTCGACGGCATCCTCGCCCGTGCGGTGCAGCACGAGACCGACCACCTCGACGGTGTCCTGTTCCCGCAACGACTCGACCCGGACGCCCGCCGCGCCGTGATGCGCGTCGTCCGTGCGACCGGCTGGTTCGTGGCCGGCCAGACCGTCACCGACGACCCCCGTGTCGACCACCCCGTCTGGGTGGGCGACGGTCGGCCGGCACCGGAGCTCGCGGCGGAGGCAGTGCGATGAGGGTGGTCTTCGCCGGCACGCCCGAACCGGCGGTGCCGTCGCTCCGGCGACTGCTCGCCTCCGACGACCACGAGGTCGTCGGCGTGCTCACCCGTCCCGACGCCGCCGCCGGCCGGGGGCGTGGGGTCACCCGGTCGCCGATCGGGGTCGTCGCCGACGAGGCGGGGATCGAGGTGGCCACGCCGCGACGTCTCACCGATCCCGATGCGCGGGCGGCGTTGGACCGGTTCGCGCCGGACTGCTGCGCCGTCGTCGCCTACGGTGCGCTGGTCCCGCCCGACCTGCTCGACCTGCCGCGGCACGGGTGGATCAACCTGCACTTCTCGCTGCTGCCCGCCTGGCGCGGTGCCGCCCCGGTGCAGGCGGCGATCGCCGCGGGTGACGAGTTCACCGGGGCCAGCACCTTCCGCATCGAGGCGGGCCTGGACACCGGGCCCGTGTTCGGCGCGCTCACCGAACGCGTCCGACCCGACGACACCAGCGGTGTCCTCCTCGACCGGCTCGCGGACGCCGGTGCGCAACTGTTGCTGTCGACGCTCGACGGGATCGACCGCGGTGAACTGGTCGCCGTCCCGCAACCGGCCGACGGCGTCAGCCTCGCCCCGAAGATCGAGGTGGCCGACGCCCGCGTCGAATGGGGACTGCCCGCCCACGTCTTGGATCGCCGGATCCGGTCGCGGACACCCGAACCCGGCGCCTGGACCGAACTCGGTGACCTCCGGCTCAAGATCGGCCCGGTGACCGTCGTCGACGCGGCCCGGGACGGGACAGACGTGCCGGACCTCGCGCCCGGTGCGATCGCCGCCTCGAAGAAGGACGTGTACGTGGGTACCGCGACCTCCCCCGTCCGGCTCGGGTCGGTCCAGCCTCCCGGGAAGAAGCCCATCCCCGCCGCGGACTGGGCGCGGGGCGCCCGCCTCGACGCGGACGCGGTGTTCGCGTGACGCGCCCGGCCCACGTCCGGGACAAGCCGGTCGACGCGGCGCGGGCAGCGGCCCGCGACGTCCTGCGCGCGGTGCGCGAACGCGACTCCTACGCCAACCTCGTCCTTCCCCGGCTGCTGCGCGAACGCCACATCACCGGCCGAGACGCGGCGTTCGCCACCGAACTCGCCTACGGCACCTGCCGGACCGCCGGTGTGCTCGACCAGATCATCGCCGCGGCGGCCAAGCGGCCGGTCACCGAGATCGACCCGACCTTGCTCGACGTCCTCCGCCTGGGCTCCTACCAACTGCTGCGCACCCGCGTCGGCTCGCACGCCGCGGTGTCCACCTCCGTCGACCTGGTGCGGTCGGAGGCGGGCCAGGGTCCGGCCGGGTTCTGCAACGCCGTGTTGCGCAAGGTCTCCCAGCGCGACGAGGAGCTGTGGACCGAGGAGCTGGCGCCGTCGATCGCCGAGGACCCCGTCGGCCACCTCGCGTTCCGCTACGCCCACCCGCGGTGGATCGCCGACGTGTTCGCCGACGCCCTGAGCACCCCCACACGTCGGGTGGGTGCCGGTGAGCTGCAGGCCGCGCTCGCGGCCGACGACGCGCGCCCCGAGGTGCACCTGGTGGCCCGCCCCGGCCTCATCACGGCCGACGAGCTGGCCGCGACGACCGGCGGCGAGGTCGGTCGGTGGTCGCCGTACTGCGTCTACCTCCCCGGCGGGGACCCCGGCGCCCTCGACGCCGTGCGCGAACACCTCGCCGGCGTGCAGGACGAGGGGAGTCAGCTGGTGGCGCGCGCGCTGTCGATGGCACCGCTCGACGGCGCCGACGGCGGACGGTGGCTCGACCTCTGTGCCGGACCCGGTGGCAAGGCCGCGCTGCTGGCGTCGCTGGCCGACATCGACGGTGCGCACGTCGACGCGGTGGAGCCGGCCGAGCACCGCGCGGAGCTGGTGCGTCAGGCCACCGCCGGCCTGGCGGTGACGGTGCACGTCGTCGACGGCCGCGAGAGCGGTCTGGATCCCGGCTACGACCGGATCCTCGTCGACGCACCGTGCACAGGGCTGGGGTCGCTGCGGCGCCGCCCCGAGGCCCGGTGGCGACGCACTCCGGAGGACGTCGCGCCGCTCGTCACCCTGCAGCGCGAGCTGTTGACCGCGGCCGTCGGACTGCTGCGGCCCGGCGGTGCGCTGGTCTACTCCACCTGCTCCCCGCACCCGGAGGAGACCCTCGGTGTGGTGCGTGCCGTCGCCGAGTCGACGGGAGCCGTCCTGTCCGACGCCCGCGGTCTGGTCGGCGTGGACGCAGCGGGGACGGATTCCGTCGGGGTGGACACCGATCCCGCCCACGGCACCGTGCAGTTGTGGCCGCACCGACACGGGACGGACGCGATGTTCCTGGCGCTGCTCACCGTTCCCGTCCCGACCGACGACGCCGCGGGCGAGGACGACCGTGCGGGCGAGGCCGACGTCACGGCGACCGTCGGGACCGCCGACATCGCGCCCTAGACTCACGGGCCATGTCCTCCGCGCACGCCCGGGTCCGTCCCGACCAGCCGATGATCGCCCCGTCGATCCTGTCCGCCGACTTCGCCAACCTCGCCCGTGAGGCCGACGCCGTCCGCGGCAGCGACTGGCTCCACGTCGATGTGATGGACGCGCACTTCGTCCCCAACCTGACCCTCGGGCTGCCGGTGGTGCAGAGCCTGCTGGGCGCCACCGACATCCCCATCGACTGCCATCTGATGATCGAGGACCCGGGTCGCTGGGCGCCGCCGTACGCCGAGGCCGGGGCGTACAACGTCACGTTCCACGCCGAGGCCACCGACGACCCGACCGCGGTCGCCCGCGACATCCGGGCCGCCGGCGCCAAGGCCGGGCTCAGCATCAAGCCGGGGACCGCGCTCGATCCCTACCTCGACATCCTCGGGTCGTTCGACACGCTGCTCGTGATGAGCGTCGAGCCGGGGTTCGGCGGTCAGTCGTTCATGCCCGAGGTCCTCGACAAGGTGCGCACCCTGCGGACCCGCATCGATGCCGACGACCTGCGGATCCTCGTCGAGATCGACGGCGGCATCAACGCCGACACGATCGAGCAGGCCGCCGAGGCCGGGGTCGACTGCTTCGTGGCCGGGTCCGCGGTCTACGGCGCCGACGACCCCGCTGCCGCGGTGCAGGCGCTGCGGGCGCAGGCCGCCGCCGTCCGCGGCTGACGACGTGTCCGACGACGTGCTCGGTGCGCACCCCGATGACCTCGTCGAGGCGATGGATCTCGCGATGGCACAGGGGCTGGCGGCCTGCGGTGTCAGTACACCGAACCCCCCGGTCGGGGCCGTCGTCCTCGACGCCCACGGTGTCGTCGTCGGTGCCGGGCACACCCAGCCCGTGGGCGGACCGCACGCGGAGGTGATGGCGCTGCGTCAGGCCGGGGCCGCGGCCGCGGGCGGGACGGCGGTGGTCACCCTCGAACCCTGCGACCACGTCGGCCGGACCGGTCCGTGCACGCGGGCACTGCTCGCCGCGGGGATCGCGCGGGTGGTCTACGCGGTCGACGATCCCGATCCCTTCGCCGGCGGGGGAGCGGGCACGCTGCGCGCATCCGGCGTCGACGTCGTCGCAGGGCAGTCCACGGGGGCCGCGTCGGACGGAGCACTCGCCGGGTGGCTGCACCGACGCCGCACGGGACGACCCCGCGTCACCGTCAAGATCGCCGCGACCGTCGACGGCCGGGTCGCCGCACCCGACGGCACGAGCCGATGGATCACCGGCCCGGTGAGCCGGGAACAGGTCCACGCCGACCGTGCGCGTCTCGACGCGATCGTCGTGGGCACGGGCACCGTCCTGGCCGACGACCCCGAACTCACCGCGCGGTACAGCGACGGCTCACCGCGCCACCGGCAGCCCCGCCGGATCGTCCTCGGCCACAGTGGTGTCCCCGCGGGCGTCCGGATGCGCAGCAGTGGTGAACCGCCGGTCGAGGTGCGCTCGCACGACCCTCTCGACGCCCTCGCCGCCGCCGGGGACGCGCTCGACGTCCTCGTGGAGGGCGGCCCGACGGTGCTCGGCGCGTTCCTCGCCGCCGGCATCGTCGACCGCGTCCAGGTCTACCTCGCCCCGATGGTCCTCGGGGCCGGCCGGTCGGCCGTGGACGACGTCACCGTCGCGACGTTGACCGATGCGCGTCGTTTCCGTCGGGTCGCGGTCACCGAACTCGGCGACGACATTCTCCTCACCCTGGTCGCAACCCCCTGACCGGCGGTTTCGCCCTCAACGCGTTCCGGTCCCCGGTCCGTTCTGTGCTAGCGTCGGAACCGCAAGTTCTCAGGGCGGGGTGCAATTCCCCACCGGCGGTGACGGCGTACGCGTCGAAGCCCGCGAGCGCCCGGACGACGACCGACAGGTTGGCGCCGGGGTCAGCAGATCCGGTGTGACTCCGGAGCCGACGGTCACAGTCCGGATGAGAGAGAACTGTCGTGGCCGTGCCGGCCGCGGACGTGCTGCCCTGAGTCGACGACAGGAGGCACGGTGTTCACCGGCATCATCGAGGAACGCGGCGAGATCATCCGCCGCGAGGACCTCACCGACGCGGCCCGGTTCGTGATCCGCGGGCCCCTCGTCACCAGCGACGCCGCCCACGGCGACTCCATCGCGGTCAACGGGGTCTGTCTGACCGTCGTCTCCGCTCCCACCGACGGCACCTTCGCCGTCGACGTCATGGCCGAGACGCTGCGCCGCAGTTCGCTGGCCGCACTCGACGCGGGCGCGCCGGTCAACCTCGAGCGCGCGATGGCCGCGGGTGGTCGTTTCGGCGGCCACATCGTGCAGGGCCACGTCGACGGCACCGGGACCGTCGCCGCGATCACCCCGTCGGAGAACTGGACGGTCATCCGCATCGCGATCGCCGGTCACCTCGCGCGGTACGTCGTGGAGAAGGGGTCCATCACCGTCGACGGCGTCTCGCTGACCGTCTCCGCGACCCCGGCCGACCCCACCGGCGACAGCTGGTTCGAGATCTCCCTCATCCCCACCACCCTCGACGTCACGACCCTGGGTCGACTCGCGGTCGGGGACACCGTCAACCTGGAGGTCGACGTGATCGCGAAATACGTCGAACGGCTGGCCGTCCCGCACGCGCGGGACCGCCGCGAGAGCGAGGCACCCGCATGACCGACATCCACCCGGACGTCACCACACCGATCGTCGACGCCGCCCACGGTGGCGTCGTCCTCGACAGCGTCGACCGCGCCATCGCCGACATCGCCGCGGGCAAGGCCGTCGTCGTCGTCGACGACGAGGACCGCGAGAACGAGGGTGATCTCATCTTCGCCGCCGAGAAGGCCACCCCGGAACTGGTGGCGTTCATGGTGCGCTACACCTCGGGTTACCTCTGCGTACCGCTCGACGGCGCCGACTGCGACCGGCTCGGTCTGCCGCCGATGTACTCGGTGAACCAGGACAAGCACGGGACCGCGTACACCGTGACCGTCGACGCCCGCGAGGGGATCGGCACCGGCATCTCCGCCTCCGATCGGGCGGCGACGATGCGGCTTCTCGCCCAGCCGTCCAGCACGGCAGGCGATTTCACGCGCCCGGGCCACGTGGTGCCGCTGCGCGCGAAGGAGGGTGGCGTGCTGCGCCGACCCGGCCACACCGAGGCCGCCGTCGACCTCGCCCGTCTGGCCGGTCTCGCCCCCGCCGGCGCGATCTGCGAGATCGTCTCGCAGAAGGACGAGGGCGCGATGGCCCAGACCGACGAGCTTCGGGGCTTCGCCGACGAACACGGTCTCGCACTGATCTCCATCGCCGACCTCATCGCGTGGCGTCGCCGCAACGAGAAGCACGTCGTGCGCGTGGCCGACGCGCGGATCCCGACCGAGCACGGCACCTTCCGTGCGGTCGGGTACACCAGCGTCTACGACGACGTCGAGCACGTCGCCCTCGTCCTCGGGGACATCGGCGGGCCCGGCAACCGGGGCGAGGACGTCCTCGTCCGGGTGCACTCGGAGTGCCTCACCGGCGACGTGTTCGGCTCCCTGCGGTGTGACTGCGGACCCCAGCTCGACAAGGCCATGTCGATGGTCGCCGCGGAAGGGCGCGGGATCGTGCTCTACATGCGCGGCCACGAGGGGCGCGGTATCGGGCTGATGCACAAACTGCAGGCATATCAGCTGCAGGACAACGGATCCGACACCGTCGACGCCAACCTGGAGCTCGGCCTGCCCGCCGACGCGCGGGACTACGGACTCGGTGCGCAGATCCTCGCCGACCTCGGCGTGACGTCCATGCGACTGCTGACCAACAACCCGGCCAAACGGGTCGGCCTCGAGGGGTACGGACTGCAGATCGTCGAGCGTGTCCCGATGCCGGTGCGCCCCAACGCGGAGAATCTGCGCTACCTGCGGACCAAGCGTGACCGCATGGGTCACGACCTCGCCGGCCTCGACGACTTCGCCGCCGACGACCTGGGAAGCGGGGAAGGCGCATGAGCGGCTCCGGCGAACCCGTCGTCGAACTCGGGGCCGCGAGCGGACTCCGGTTGGCGGTGGCCGCGTCGCAGTGGCACGCCGAGATCTGCACCGCACTGCTCGACGGCGCCCTGCGCGTCGCGAAGGACGCCGGGCTGACCGACCCGACCGTCGTCCGGGTGGCCGGCGCCATCGAGTTGCCGGTCATCGTGCAGGCGTTGGCGCGCACCCACGATGCGGTCGTCGCACTGGGTGTCGTCATCCGCGGCGAGACACCCCATTTCGAGTACGTGTGCGATGCGGTCACCGCCGGACTGACACGGGTGTCGCTCGACGAGTCCACCCCGGTCGGCAACGGCGTGCTCACCACCCTCGACGAGGCGCAGGCTCTCGCGCGCGCCGGGCTGCCGGGCTCGACCGAGGACAAGGGTGCCCAGGCGGCCACCGCCGCACTCGCGTCGGCGATCACGCTGGCGGAGCTGGCCGCGCGGGAACAGCGGTGAGCGAGGTCGCCTCCGGCGACCGCGACGGGTGGGAACTGGTCCACCGGTCGGTGCGCACCCCGCGGATCGCGATCGTCATCGCGACGATCGTCATCGCGATCCACGTCGTCGTCGGTGTCCTGCTGCGTGTCTCGGACACCGGCGTGCAGTTCCGTGTGTCCGACCAGGTCGGGCTCGCCCTGATCGGCGTCGTCATCGGACTCGCGATCCTGACCTTCACCCGCCCGCGCATCCGGGCCGGCGCCCAGGGCGTCGAGGTCCGCAACCTGGTGGGGGAGAAGACCTTCGGATGGGATGTCGTCGAGGGCATCTGGTATCCCGACAAGGGTCGGTGGGCGCGCCTCGAACTCCCCGACTACGAGAACGTCCCGGTGATGGCGATCCAGGCCGCCGACGGGCCGCTCGCCGTCGCCGCGATGGAGCGGTTCCGAGAACTCCACGCCCGCTACACCGCCGACGCCCCGTCCTGATCCGGCCGATCGCCCACACCCCACCCGTCGAGTGGGCGGTTGGAGACGTCGGTTGGGCGGTTGGACACGTCGGTTGGGCGGTTGGACACGTCGACTGGGCGGTTGGACACGTCGACTGTGCAGTTGGAGGGGTCGAGTGGGCGTCGCGACCTCAGACGCGTCGCCAACTGCCCACTCGACGTACGAAAGTGCCCAGTGGAGGTCTCCAACCGCCCACTCGATGTACGAAAGTGCCCAGTGGAGGTCTCTAACCGCCCACTCGACGTACGTGAGTGCCCACTCGACGGGTGAGGGTCGAGGGGGAGGGGTGAGGGGTGAGGGGTGAGCGGACCTAGCGCGTGTCCCCGGCGACGACGCCTTCGCGTCGGGGGTCGGCGCCACCGATCCATCCGTCCCCGTCACGCATGATCGCCCCCAGCCCGGAACTCTGGTCGGCCACCGACACCTGATGTCCCAGCGAGCGCAGTCGCTGCACCAGGGGATCGTGGTCACCGTTGTCGGCGGCGTCGATGTCAGGGTGCTCGCCCCCGACGTTCGTCGTCGGACCGTTCGCCGCCCCGAAATCGACCGCGGACACCGCCTGTTGCGGGTCGAGTCCCCAGTCGAGCATCGACACCAGCGTCTTGACGACGAACTGGATGATGACCGAGCCGCCGGGCGACCCCATCGTCCCGACAGGCGCGCCCCGGGACCCGTCCGGCTGCGCCGCGAACAGCAGTGTCGGCGACATCGAGCTGCGCGGTCGCTTGCCGGGGGCCACCCGGTTCGGCAGGGGACGTCCGTCGTCGCCGACGGGCGTCGCCGAGAAGTCCGTCAGCTGGTTGTTGAGGACGAACCCGTCGACGAGGTGGAACGAGCCGAAGGACGACTCGACCGTGGTCGTCATCGACGCCATGTTGCCCTGGCGGTCGACGATGGAGATCTGACTCGTCCCGTGCTCGGGGGTGTCGCGCCCCACCGGGACGTCACCGAGATCGCCGTGTCGGGCCGTCCCCATCGACCGTCTCGGATCGATCAGCGCGGCCCGGGAGCGCAGGTACGCGGGATCGGTGAGCGCCGCCGGCGACCCACCCGGGAGCGGGACGAAGTCCGTGTCGGCCACATAGGCATCGCGGTCGGCGTAGGCCAGTCGTTCCGCCTCGGAGACGAGGTGGACCGCCTCCGCCGACGGCCGGCCGCCGTTGCGGTCCGTCGTGGTCGGACCCATCGACGCCAGGTCGAACGACGAGAGGATCCCCAGCGTGGAGGCGACGGTGATCCCACCCGACGACGGCGGCGGCATGCCGCAGAGCACGTGGTCGCGGTACCGCGTGCACAGCGCGGTGCGTTTCTTGGCCCGGTAGCCCGCGAGGTCGGCCTCGGTGGTGAGGCCCGGCGTCATGCCGCCGGTGGTCCGTCCGATCGCCTCGACCACGTCGCGGGCGATGGCGCCGGTGTAGAACGCGTCGGGGCCATCGGTGGCGATCGCGCCCAACGTCTTGGCGTACGCCGGGTTGGTGAGGACCGTGCCCGCGGTCTTGGGCGACCCGTCGGGTTGCAGCAGGTACTGCCGGGCCTCCGCGTCGTTGGCCAACTGTGCGCGGCTGTCGGCGATGGCCGCGGCCATGCGCGGGCTGATCGCGAAACCGTCGTCGGACAGCGAGATCGCGGGGTCGAACAACGACCGCCACGACTTCTCACCGTGGTCGTCGTGCGCCATCTCGAGCATCCGCAGCACGCCGGGCGTGCCGATCGAGCGACCGCTCGCACGCGCCGAGGGGATCGGCGCGCGGGGGTCGGTGGCGCTGATGCGCCGGAGGTAGTCGTCGGTGGCCGCGGCGGGCGCCGTCTCCCGCCCGTCGTAGGCCTGGACCGAGTTCGACGCCTTGTCGTAGTAGACGAGGAACGCCCCGCCGGCGATCCCCGTCGCCTGCGGTTCGACGAGTCCGAGGACGGCCTGGGCGGCGACGAGCCCGTCGGCGGCGGTCCCGCCCTCCGACACGACATCGCATGCGGCTTTGGTGGCGAGCGGGTTGGCGGTGACGACGGCGAACGTGCGGGTGCGCACCGGCGTCAGCCCGGAGCGGTATCCCGTCGCCACCTCCGGTGCCGTCGAGATGTCGCGGGACGACGGTGTCGCATCGGATGGATTCGTGGCCCCCGACTGCGGCGCACCCGTCGCGGTGGCGGTGGAGCAGACCCCGGCGGAGGCCTCGTCGGAGGACGGCGACGAGCACGCCCCGACCCCCAGAGCCATGGCCGCGACCAGGCATGTCGCACGGATCCAGGTCGTCGTGGGACCGCTCGTGGCGCGTACCGGCATCGTGCAGACGCTAGCCGACCGGCCCGTCGGAGGGGCGTACTAACCTGGACCGGTGCCCGATCCGACCACGTACCGCCCGGCGCCGGGGACCATCCCGACCGCGCCGGGCGTCTACAAGTTCCGGGACCCGCACGGCCGCGTGATCTACGTCGGCAAGGCGAAGAACCTCCGTCAGCGCCTCACCTCGTACTTCGCGGATTTGTCGGGGCTGCACCCTCGGACACGCCGCATGGTCACCACCGCGGGATCGGTCGAGTGGACCGTCGTGACCACCGAGGTCGAGGCACTGCAGCTCGAGTACAACTGGATCAAACAGTTCGACCCGCGGTTCAACGTCCGCTACCGCGACGACAAGTCGTATCCGATGCTCGCGGTGACCCTGAACGAGGAGTACCCGCGCCTGTTCGTCTATCGCGGCCCGCGGCGCAAGGGGGTTCGGTACTTCGGTCCGTACGCGCACGCCTGGGCGATCCGCGAGACGCTCGACCTGCTGACGCGGGTGTTCCCGGCCCGCACGTGCTCGGCCGGAGTGTTCAAGCGGCACGGACAGATCGATCGCCCGTGCCTGCTGGGCTACATCGACAAGTGTTCGGCGCCCTGCGTCGGTCGTGTGGACGCCGCCGAGCACCGCCAGATCGTCGAGGACTTCTGCGACTTCCTCGCCGGCCGGACCGACCGGATGATCCGGAATCTCGAGAACCAGATGGCCACGGCGGCCGAGGATCTCGACTTCGAGCGTGCTGCCCGCCTCCGGGACGACGCGGGTGCCCTGCGACGGGCCCTGGAGAAGCAGGCGGTCGTCCTCGGCGACGGCACCGACGCCGACGTGATCGCGATGGTCGGCGACTCCCTCGAGGTGTCGGTGCAGATGTTTCACGTCCGCGGCGGCCGGGTGCGGGGTCAACGGGGCTGGGTGGTCGAGCGCGTCGACGACCTGTCCGGCTCCGACGGCACCGACGCACAGGACGAGAATTCACAGGAGGCCTCGAGCGCAGACCTCGCCGAGCAGGTCGGTCAGTTCCTCACACAGTTCTACGGCGAACAGGTCGATCAGGCGTCCACCGTCGACGACGGCGAACCCGGTGGGTTGGAGAGCGTCCCGCGCCAGGTCCTCGTGCCGGTCCTCCCGCCCGACGCCGACGAGTTCACCGCGTGGTTGAGTTCGCTCCGGGGTGCGCAGGTGAGCCTGCGGGTGCCTCAGCGCGGCGACAAGAAGGCATTGTTCGACACCGTCGAGCGCAACGCCGGCGAGGCCCTGACGCAGCACAAGCTCAAGCGCGCAGGCGATCTCACGACACGGTCGGCGGCGCTCACCGAGATCCAGGAGACCCTCGGCCTTGACGACGCCCCGCTGCGCATCGAGTGCATCGACATCTCCCACGTGCAGGGCACCGACGTCGTCGCCTCGCTGGTCGTGTTCGAGGACGGGTTGCCGCGCAAGTCCGACTACCGCCACTACGGCATCAGGGAGGCCGCGGGCGACGGCCGCAGCGACGACGTCGCGTCCATCGCAGAGGTGACGCGCCGCCGGTTCCTGCGCCACCGTGCCGACGCCCACCGCAGCGATCCCGCCGACCCCGGTGCGACGGTCTCGTCGGCATCGGATCCGTCGGCCCCGGTCGGGTCCGGTGACGCGGCGGGGGACAACGGTGGGGACATGGCACCGGAGGCCGCCATCGATCCCGCCACCGGCCGTCCCCGGCGATTCGCCTACCCCCCCAACCTGTTCGTCGTCGACGGCGGCGGGCCACAGGTCCGGGCTGCGGCCGACGTGCTCGACGAACTCGGTGTCACCGACGTCGCCGTCATCGGTCTCGCGAAGCGTCTCGAGGAGGTGTGGACCCCCGACGACGAGGATCCCGTGATCTTCCCCCGCTCCAGCGAGGCGTTGTTCCTGCTGCAGCGGGTCCGCGACGAGGCGCACCGGTTCGCCATCACCTACCACCGGAGCAAGCGCAGCAAGCGGATGACGGCGTCCGCTCTCGACGGTGTGCCCGGGTTGGGGGAGACGCGCCGGAAGGCCCTGGTGACCCACTTCGGTTCGGTCGCACGGTTGAAGAAGGCGTCGGTCGAGGAGATCGCCGGTGTGCCCGGTATCGGGCCGTCCACCGCCGCCGCCGTCCAGCGTGCGCTCGGGGAGGCGGCATCGTGACCGGCGACGGGCCGACGGCCGGCGGAGGACCCACCGACGGTCTGCCGTCGGAGGACGGCGCAGGACGGGGGATGGACGTCCTTCTGGTGACGGGGATGTCGGGTGCGGGACGCGGGACCGTCGCCCGCCTGCTCGAGGATCTCGGGTGGTACGTCACCGACAACGTCCCCTCCACGCTGATCCCGCGGACGGTGGTCGTCGCCCGCGAGCAGGACCCCGGCCTGACCCGCGTCGCCGCCGTGATGCGCACGCCGAGCGCCGCTTTCGCCGCCGGGGTGAGCGACGTCCGGGCCGGACTCGAGTCGACCGGGGCCGATGTGCGGTTGCTCTTCCTCGATGCCGACGACGCCGCCCTGGTGCGCCGTTACGAACAGGTCCGACGCCGACATCCGTTCCAGCAGAACGGGACCCTGGTCGACGCGATCGCCCGGGAACGCGCCGCGCTCGCCGGTGTCTCGGAATCGGCCGACCTCGCCGTCGACACCTCCGGGCTGTCGGTCACGGCGCTGCGCACCATCGTCGACAACGCGTTCGCCCAACCCGCGGGCACAGACGTCCAGATCACCCTGCAGTCGTTCGGCTTCAAGTACGGCGTCCCGATCGACGCCGACCTCGTCGCCGACGTCCGCTTCCTCCCCAACCCCTACTGGGTGGCGGACCTGCGGGAGCTGACCGGCCGGGACGCCCCGGTGTCGCAGTACGTGCTCGACCAACCCGGGGCCGACTCCTGGCTGGAGGCCTACGAGCGGGTCATCCGCCTGACAGCGCAGGGCTACACCCGAGAGGGCAAGCGCTACATGACCGTGGCCATCGGGTGCACCGGCGGCAAACACCGCAGCGTGGCCATGTCCACCGAACTGGCCCGTCGTCTCGCGTGTGCCCGAGACGACGACTGGCCGGGCGGGCGATTCGCCGACCTCACCCCGTTCGACGCCCGCGCCGTGCACCGAGACCTGGGGCGCGAATGACCGGCGCGACAACGGATCTGCGCTCGGTGGTGGCCCTGGGTGGCGGGCACGGTCTGCACGCCACGGTCACCGCGCTGCGGAGGGTGTTCGACCACGTCACCGCGGTCGTGACCGTCGCCGACGACGGCGGTTCGTCGGGTCGCCTGCGCTCGGAGCTCGGGGTCATCCCGCCGGGTGATCTGCGGATGGCACTGGCCGCCCTGCTCGAGGCGGACGCGGACGGGTCGGGCGATCCCTCCGCGCGGTGGGCCTCGGTGCTGCAACACCGGTTCGGCGGCCGGGGGGCGCTGGCGGGACACCCCGTCGGCAACCTGCTGCTCGCCGGTCTCGCCGATCATCTCGGTGACCCGGTGGCGGCGCTGGACGCGATGGTGGAGCTGTTCGGCCTCACCGGCCGCGTGCTGCCGATGTCGACGGTGCCGCTGAGCATCGAGGCCGACGTCTCGGGACTCGAGGACGACCCGCGCATCAGTCGGTCGATCGTCGGTCAGGTCGCCGTGGCCACGACGCCAGGCAAGGTGCGTCGCGTCCGGCTGCTGCCCGCCGACGCGCCCGCCTGCGACGCCGCGGTCGAGGCGATCGAGTCCGCGGACCTCGTCACGCTCGGCCCCGGGTCGTGGTTCTCCAGTGTCATCCCGCATGTCCTCGTGCCGGCCCAGCTCGCCGCGCTGAAGGCGACCCGGGCCCGCCGGCTGCTCTTCGTCAACCTGGCTCCGGAACCGGGTGAGACGAGCGGGTTCTCGGTGGAACGCCACCTGCACGTGCTGCACGCCCACGCCGACGACCTCCGCATCGACGACGTCGTCGTCGACGGCTCGTCGGTGCCGTCGGACACCGAACGCGACCACGTGGCGCGCGCCGCGGCACGCCTCGGTGCGCGGCTGCATGTCGGTGATCTCGCCCGGCCCGGGACCCAGGTACACGACCCGGCAAAAGTCGCGGCGATGGTGCATACCCTGACCCGCACCGGCCGGGGTGGCTACTCTGACGAGGCCGAGCCGTCCGGTGGGGCGACGGACGGAGACGGTGCCGGGGGAATCGACACATCGGCGGGGTGAACGGCGGGGCACCCCTGCGAGGACAACGCGTGTGGGGTCACGCGGACGCGACGAGACGACACTCCGGGCCGCGGCCCGGGCAGGAGGACGACAACCGGTGGCGATGACAGCGGCCGTCAAGGACGAGCTCAGCCGGCTCGTCGTGACACAGACGAGTTGCCGCAAGGCGGAGGTGTCGGCTCTTCTGCGCTTCGCCGGTGGTCTGCACATCGTTGCCGGGCGGGTCATCGTCGAGGCCGAGGTGGACCTCGGCAACGTCGCCCGTCGCCTGCGCAAGGAGATCTTCGACCTCTACGGTTACAACTCCGAGGTGCACGTCCTGCGGGGCGGCGGCATCCGCAAGGGGTCGCGGTACGTCGTCCGTGTGACCAAGGACGGTGAGGCGCTCGCCCGCCAGACCGGTCTGCTCGACATGCGTGGCCGTCCGGTGCGCGGCCTGCCCGCGCACGTCGTCGGTGGCGGTGTCTCCGACGCCGAGGCCGCCTGGCGTGGCGCCTTCCTCGCACACGGTTCGCTCACCGAGCCCGGTCGCTCGTCCGCCCTCGAGGTCAGCTGCCCGGGCCCGGAGGCGGCACTCGCCCTCGTCGGCGCCGCCCGCCGCCTCGGCGTGCCCGCCAAGGCACGCGAGGTCCGCGGTGCCGATCGGGTCGTCATCCGCGACGGGGAGGCCATCGGCGCACTCCTCACCCGCATGGGCGCGCAGGACACCCGGCTCACGTGGGAGGAACGCCGGATGCGGCGCGAGGTGCGGGCCACCGCCAACCGCCTGGCCAACTTCGACGACGCGAACCTGCGACGGTCCGCGCGCGCGGCGGTCGCCGCGGCTGCACGCGTCGAGCGCGCGCTCGACATCCTCGGCGAGGACGTCCCCGGTCACCTGCTCGCGGCCGGACGACTGCGCGTCGAGCACCGTCAGGCGTCGCTGGAGGAACTGGGCCAGCTCGCCGATCCGCCGATGACCAAGGACGCCGTCGCCGGACGCATCCGCCGCCTGCTGTCGATGGCGGACAAGAAGGCCCTCGCCGAAGGCCTCCCGGACACCGAGTCGGCCGTCACCGCGGATCTGCTCGACGACGCCTGAATCCCACGCGCCCGCGTCACGCGGGCACGGACCGCCCGTCGCGGGTCACGGGCCGCCCGATTAGGGTGATCGGTGACCGCGGGCCGTGGGGCTCGCACCATCGGTACAGCAAAGGGAGCACAACGTGACCGTTCGGGTAGGCGTCAACGGATTCGGCCGCATCGGCCGGAACTTCTTCCGCGCGGTCGAGGCCCAGAAGGCACTCGGCACCACCGACATCGAGATCGTGGCGGTCAACGACCTCACCGACAACGCCACCCTGGCGCACCTGCTCAAGTTCGACTCGATCCTCGGCCGCCTCGACGCCGACGTGTCCCTCGAGGGCGACGACACCATCGTCATCGGTGACGCGAAGCTGAAGAGCCTGTCGGTCAAGGAGGGCCCCGCGGCCCTGCCGTGGGGCGACCTCGGCGTCGACGTCGTCGTCGAGTCGACCGGCATCTTCACCAAGCGCGACAAGGCCCAGGGCCACCTCGACGCCGGTGCCAAGAAGGTCATCATCTCCGCGCCCGCGTCCGACGAGGACATCACCATCGTGCTCGGCGTGAACGACGACAAGTACGACGGCAGCCAGAACATCATCTCCAACGCCTCGTGCACCACGAACTGCCTCGGCCCGATCGCCAAGGTCCTCAACGACGAGTTCGGCATCGTCAAGGGCCTCATGACCACGGTCCACGCCTACACCCAGGACCAGAACCTGCAGGACGGCCCGCACGCCGACCTGCGTCGCGCCCGCGCCGCCGCGATCAACGTCGTGCCCACCTCGACCGGTGCCGCCAAGGCCATCGGTCTGGTGCTGCCCGAACTGAAGGGCAAGCTCGACGGCTACGCCCTGCGCGTGCCCATCCCCACCGGCTCGGTCACCGACCTCACCGCGCACCTGCGCACGGCGGCCACCGCCGACGAGATCAACGCTGCGATGAAGGCCGCCGCCGAGGGGCCGCTCAAGGGCATCCTGAAGTACTACGACGCGCCGATCGTCTCCTCCGACATCGTCACCGACCCGCACAGCTCGCTGTTCGACGCCGGTCTGACGAAGGTCATCGACGACCAGGCCAAGGTCGTCTCCTGGTACGACAACGAGTGGGGCTACTCCAACCGCCTCGTGGACCTCATCGGTCTCGTCGGCAAGTCCCTCTGAGCGGCCCGCACACGATGGCGCTCTCCACGCTGACCGATCTCCTCGACACCGGGGTGTCCGGCCGCATCGTCCTGGTGCGCTCGGATCTGAACGTCCCGCTCGACGGGTCCGCCATCACCGACCCGGGGCGCATCGTGGCCTCGGCGCCGACCATCGCCAAGCTGGCCGAGGCCGGCGCGTCGGTGATCGTCACCGCGCACCTCGGTCGCCCGAAGGGCGAACCGGACCCGAAGTACTCACTCGGCCCGGTCGCGCAGCGGCTCGGCGAGGAACTCGGCCGCAACGTGCAGCTCGCGTCCGACGTGGTCGGCACCGATGCGCTCGCCCGGGCTGAGGGCCTCACCGACGGTGACGTCCTGCTGCTGGAGAACATCCGGTTCGATCCGCGGGAGACGTCCAAGGACCCGGCGGAACGGCAGGCTCTGGCGAAGGCCCTCGTCGAGCTGGTCGGGGACGACGGCGCGTTCGTCTCGGACGGGTTCGGCGTGGTCCACCGCGAGCAGGCGTCGGTCTACGACGTCGCGAAGTTGCTGCCGCACTACGCCGGTGACCTCGTCCGCTCCGAGGTGGAGGTGCTCCGCAAGCTCACCGCGGAGGTGGAGCGCCCCTACGCGGTGGTGCTCGGCGGGTCGAAGGTCTCCGACAAGCTCGGCGTCATCGAGGCGCTCGCCCCCAAGGTCGACACGCTGGTCATCGGCGGGGGCATGGCGTTCACCTTCCTTGCCGCGCAGGGGTACTCGGTGGGGACGTCGCTGCTGCAGGACGATCAGATCGACGTCTGCAAGGACCTGCTCGAGCGGTTCGGGGACGTGATCCACCTCCCGGTCGACGTCGTCGTCGCCGACGCGTTCGCCGCGGATGCGAACGCGAAGACCGTCGCGTCGTCGGAGATCCCGGACGGGTGGATGGGGCTCGACATCGGCCCGGAGTCGGTGAAGCGTTTCGCCGCCGTGTTGTCCGGTGCGCGCACCGTCTTCTGGAACGGCCCGTCGGGCGTCTTCGAGTTCGAGGCGTTCGCCGCCGGGACCCGGGGGGTCGCCGAGGCCATCGCGGCCGCCACCTCCGGCGGGGCGTTCAGCGTCGTCGGTGGCGGTGACTCCGCGGCGGCGGTGCGGTCGCTCGGTCTGCCCGACAGCGACTTCTCGCACATCTCGACCGGCGGCGGTGCGTCGCTGGAATACCTGGAGGGCAAGAAGCTGCCCGGCCTGACGGTTCTGGAGGACTGACTCGGTGGCCACGCGCAAGCCGCTCATCGCGGGCAACTGGAAGTGCAACCTCAACCACCTCGAGGCGATCGCCCTGGTGCAGAAGATCGCGTTCGCCCTGCCGGCGAAGTACTTCGCGCATGTCGACGTCACGGTCATCCCGCCGTTCACCGACATCCGCAGCGTCCAGACGGTCGTCGACGGTGACAAGCTGCTGCTGACCTACGGCGCCCAGGATCTCTCCCGGCACGATTCCGGTGCGTACACCGGGGAGATCAGCGGGTCCTTCCTGGCCAAGCTGGGGTGCTCGTACGTGATCGTCGGGCACTCGGAGCGGCGGACGCTGCACGGCGAGACCGACGAGATCGTGCTGGCCAAGGCGAGCGCCGCGCTGCGTCACGAACTCACCCCGATCGTCTGCATCGGCGAGGGGCTCGAGGTGCGAGAGGCGGGCGACCACGTCGCCCACAACGTGGCGCAGCTGCGGGGCTCGCTGGCCGGTCTCACCGCCGAACAGATCGCGAACGTCGTCATCGCCTACGAGCCGGTGTGGGCGATCGGGACCGGTCGGGTCGCGTCGGCCGCCGACGCCCAGGAGGTGTGCGGCGCTGTTCGTGCGACCGTGCGGGAACTCGCCGGCGACGACGTCGCCGCCGGGGTCCGGGTGCTGTACGGCGGGTCCGTGAACGCCAAGAACGTGGGCGAGATCGTCGGTCAGACCGACATCGACGGCGCCCTCGTGGGCGGGGCCTCGTTGAAGTCCGACGAGTTCGCGACACTGTCGGCCATCGCGGCCGGCGGACCGCTTCCCTGAGCGACCCCCACGACACGTACACTCACACGGTGCGCGGCCGGGTTCGGTCGTGCGCCGACGACCGGAGGATTCGAGTGAAGTTCGCGTTGGACATCGGACTGGTGATCACCAGTGTGCTCATGGTGGTCCTGGTGCTGCTGCACCGCGGTAAGGGCGGCGGCCTGTCGTCGCTGTTCGGTGGCGGCGTGCAGTCGAGCCTGTCCGGCTCCAGCGTCGTCGAACGCAACCTCGACCGACTGACGATCTTCGTCGGCGTCATCTGGTTCATCTTCATCCTCGGCATTGGGCTGGACATCAAGCTGTCCTGACCTCGGACACCGGCCCGAACGGGTCGCGTGCCCAGCGTCGTCCGCCGTCGGCGGGGATACTGGGTCGATGACGGACACCAGCGCCCCCACCGAGATCGACGCGACGTTCGCCGCACCGTCGGACGCACCCGTCGCGTCCACCGCGACCGGGCGGGCGGCGACAGAGCCACTGCGACAGGACATCCGGCTCCTCGGCGGTCTCCTGGGCGACGTCGTCCGCGAACACGCCGGTGAGACCATCTTCGATCTGGTCGAGCGGTCGCGGGTCGAGTCGTTCCGTGTGCGACGCTCCGAGATCGACCGCGGCGAGCTGGCCGACATGCTCGCCGGCGTCGACACCGCGGAGGCGATCCCGGTCATCCGGGCGTTCTCCCATTTCGGCCTGTTGGCCAACCTGGCCGAGGACATCCACCGTGAACGGCGCCGTGCGGTCCATGTCCGGGCCGGCGAACCGCCGGTGGCGAGTTCGCTGGCCGCCACCTGGTCCGCACTGGCCACAGCGGACCTCTCCGACGAGCAGGTCGGCGAGGCCCTCGCCGACGCCGCCGTGATCCCCGTCATCACCGCTCACCCCACCGAGACCCGTCGTCGGACGGTGTTCGAGGTGCAGCGGCGCATCACCGACCTCATGCGGTACCGGGACCGCACCGATCTGACCCCCGACGAGGACGCGGAGGTCACCGAGGGCCTCCGGCGACAGATCCTCACCCTGTGGCAGACCGCGCTCATCCGCCTCGAACGACTCCGTATCGAGGACGAGATCGAGGTCGGACTCCGCTACTACGACGCATCCTTCTTCGACGTGATCCCGACGCTGAACGCGTCGCTGCGTGATCACCTGCGTGAGCAGTACCCGGCGGCCGGGCTGTCCGACGACCCGATCGTGCGCATGGGGTCGTGGATCGGTGGGGACCGGGACGGCAACCCCTTCGTCACGGGCGACGTGGTGGCGCTGGCCACCGGGCGCGCGGCCCGGACCGCACTCGACCATCACCTCGGAGAACTGACGACCCTCGCCCAGGAACTGAGCATGTCGTCCCGGCTGGTGTCCGTGAGCGACGCTCTCGTCGACCTCGGGGGCGCGGACCCCGGTGACGTCGCCGCCGACGAGCCCTACCGACTCGCGCTGCGCCACATCCGATCGCGGCTGCTGGCGACCGTGCGTGACCGCTTCGGCGGGGACGCGGAGGCGCCCGGTCCGCTCGACGACCCGTCGGCGGAACCCTATGCGGTGGCCACGGACCTGCTCGCCGACCTCGATGTCGTCGATGCGTCGTTGCGCGAGAACAACGACTCGGCCCTCGCCGACGACCGTCTGCTGCGTCTGCGGGAGTCCGTGCGCACGTTCGGTTTCCACCTCTCGGGCCTCGACATGCGTCAGAACTCCGACGTGCACGAGGAGGTCGTCGCCGAGCTCCTCGCGTGGGCCGGTGTCCACGACGACTACGCCTCGCTCGACGAGGACGACCGGGTGCAGATCCTCGTCCACGAACTGTCGCATCGGCGCCCGCTGATCGGACCGGGCGCGGAGCTCGGGGAGCTCGCTGCCAAGGAGGTCGCGATCGTGCGTGCGGCGGCCGCCGCGGTCGCCGCCTACGGGCCGGAGGCGGTGCCGAACTACGTGATCAGCATGTGCACGTCGGTCAGCGACATGCTGGAGGCGGCGCTGCTGCTCAAGGAGGCGGGCCTGTTCGACCCGGGCGCCGCGGGGGAGTCACCGACGTGCACGGTGCGCGTGGTCCCGCTGTTCGAGACTATCGAGGACCTGCAGCAGGGCGCGGCGACGCTGCGCGCCGTCCTCGCCGTGCCGCTGTACCGGGCCGTGGTCGCCGCACAGGGCGACACCCACGAGATCATGCTCGGCTACTCCGACTCCAACAAGGACGGCGGCTACATGGCCGCCAACTGGGCGCTGTACCGCGCGGAACTCGACCTCGTCGAGGCCGCGCGCGAGGCCGGCATCCGGCTGCGGCTGTTCCATGGTCGCGGGGGCACGGTCGGTCGCGGTGGCGGTCCGAGCTACGACGCGATCCTCGCCCAACCGCCGGGGGCGGTCCAGGGCGCCCTGCGTCTCACCGAACAGGGTGAGGTGATCGCCGCGAAGTACGCCGAACCCGTTCTCGCCCGGCGCAATCTGGAGACCCTGGTCGCCGCGACGCTGGAGTCCACCCTGCTCGACGTCGAAGGGCTCGGCGACGACGCGGACGCGGCGTATGCGGTCCTCGACGAGATCGCCGCCCTCGCCCGTGCCGCGTACTCGGCCCTCGTGCACGAGACCCCGGGCTTCGTCGAGTACTTCACCACCTCGACGCCCCTGTCGGAGATCGGTGCCCTGAACATCGGCAGTCGGCCGGCGTCGCGCAAGCAGACGGAGAAGATCTCCGACCTGCGCGCCATCCCGTGGGTCCTGTCGTGGACGCAGTGCCGCGTGATGCTGCCCGGGTGGTACGGGACGGGGTCGGCGTTCGAGCAGTGGGTCGGCGACGACGCCGAGCGCCTCGAGACGTTGCGTCGGCTCTATCGGACGTGGCCGTTCTTCCGGACCGTGCTGTCCAACCTCGCGCAGGTGATGGCCAAGTCGGATCTGGGCCTGGCGGAGCGCTATTCGCATCTCGTCGCCGACGAGGACCTGCGGTCGCGGGTGTTCGGCATGATCACCGACGAGCACCGTCGCACCATGGCGATGTACTTCGCGATCACCGAGACCGACGACCTCCTCGCCGACAACCCGTCGCTGGCGCGGTCGGTGTTCAACCGGTTCCCGTACCTCGAACCGCTCAACCTGCTGCAGTTGGAGTTGTTGCGGCGCTTCCGGTCCGGCGACGACTCACCGCAGGTGCGTCGCGGCATCCAGCTGACGATGAACGGCCTGGCGACCGCACTGCGCAACAGCGGCTAGCGCCGGCCGCCCACTCGACGTCCACAACCGCCCACTCGACGTCCACAACCGCCCACTCGACGGGGTGACGTCAGAGGTCGGCGGATGCTGCGGCGTCGACGAACCACACCGTCGCCTCGGTGCCGCCCACCGATGCGCACGGCCACGCCGCCGGATCCCCGCCGCCGACGCCCGCGGCCGTGGCCTCCGCCTTGTCGGCACCGGCGACCAGGAACCACACCTGGCGGGCACGGGTGACTGCGGGGACGGTCAGGGTGATGCGCCGCGGCGGCGGCTTGGGCGAGTCCTCGACCGCGACGACCGTCCGCTCACGCTCCGCGAGTGCATCGGTGTGGGGGAACAGCGAGTTGATGTGGCCCTCGCCGCCCATCCCCAGCAGGTGCACGTCGAAGGCCGGCGTCGACCCCCCGTCGCCCCGCTCCTGGAGGAGACGCGCGTAATCGGTAGCGGCGGCATCGATGTCGTCGCCGAACTCACCGTCCGACGGCGCCATCGCGAACACCCGTGCCGGGTCGACGTCGACGTGGTCGAGCAACGCCTCGCGTGCCTGGCCGTGGTTGCGTTCGTCGTCGTCGTCGGGAACGAAGCGGTCGTCGCCGAACCAGATGTCGACGGACCGCCAGTCGATCTGTGAGCCGTTGTCGCGCAACCACTCCAGCAGCGCGATCCCGTTGCTCCCGCCGGTGAGGACGATCGACGCGGTGCCCCGGTCGCGCTGCGCGGCGACCACGGTCTCGACCAACCGGCGACCGGCCGCGTCGACGAGCTCGGTCTTGTCGGTGACCTCGACGACCTCGGGTCGAACACTCACGCCGGTACCTCCGCCTCGGGTCGGGACAGGCGCTGCACACCCTGCAGCGCCAGGTGATAGATCTCGTCGGGGTCGAGGCGACGCAGTTCCTCCGCGATGCACTCGCGGATGCCGCGGGTCGCCATCGCGATGCGCCCGTCGGGCTTGCCCGGGTTGCTGAGCACCGCGGTGTTGTTCTGGTCGACGGCGAGCACCAGCGGACCCGACGCGCGGTCGAGCCGGATCTCGAAACTCCCCACGGTGCGGACGACGTCCACACCGAGCTGCGACCGCAGCCAGCCGGCGAGCAGGTCGATCGACGGCGACCGCGCGGGACCCGCGACGGTGGCCGACGTGACCGGCTCGAACGGCGGCCGGTCCAGTGACGCGGTGAGGATCGCACGCCAGTAGGTGATCTGCGACCAGGCCAGGTCGGAGTCACCGGGGGAGTAGGACTCCAGCCGCGTGGCGAGCACGGCGTCCGGGTCGGACGCATGACCTGCATCGGTGATCCGGCGGGTCGCCAGGCGTCCCAGAGGATCTCCGGCGGGGTCGGCGGGTGCGTCACCCGGCCACCACGTCACGACGGGGGTGTCGGGCAGGAGGAAGGGCGTCACCACGCTGGACGCGTGTCCGGTCAAACCGCCGTAGAGCCGCAGCACGACGACCTCCGAGGCACCCGCGTCACCGCCGACGCGGATCTGCGCGTCGAGGCGTGTGGCTGCCGCGGGGTTGCCCAGCGACACCACGATCACGCGACACGGGTGCTCCCGACTGGCCTCGTTCGCCGCGTCGATCGCACCCTCGGTCGGCTGCCCTTCGGCGGCACACACCACGAGGGTCAGCACACGGCCGAGCGTGACCGCGCCGCCGCTCTCGCGGATGGTGACGAGCTTCTTGCTCACCTTCTCGGTGGTGGTGGCCGGGAGGTCCAGGATCACCGGAGGGGCTCCTTCACGGGGGAGTGGTGGGTCACGGACGACGCCAGGTGCGTCCGACGCGGTTCATCATCTCGTCGGCCGATCGCGGACCCCAGGTGCCGGACTCGTAGGTGTCGGGGCGACCCGAGTCGGCCCATGCCCGCAGGACGGGGTCGAGGATCTTCCACGACAGCTCGACCTCGTCGTTCACGGGGAACAGCGACGGCTCACCGAGCAGGACGTCGAGGATGAGGCGCTCGTAGGCCTCCGGGGAGGACTCGGTGAACGCCTGGCCGTAGCTGAAGTCCATGTTGACGTCACGGACCTGCATGCTCGACCCGGGAACCTTCGACCCGAACCGCAGCGTGATGCCCTCGTCGGGCTGGACGCGGATCACCAGGGCGTTCTCGCCGAGCTCCTCGGTCATCGTCTTGTCGAACGGGAGGTGCGGGGCCCGCTTGAAGACCAGGGCGATCTCGGTCACCCGGCGGCCCAGCCGTTTCCCGGTCCGCAGGTAGAACGGGACACCCGCCCAGCGGCGGCTGTCCACCTCGACGGCGATGGCGGCGTAGGTCTCGGTGATGGAGTCCTGGGCGAACCCCTCCTCGTCGACGAGGCCGGGCACCTCGGTGCTGCCCTGCCACCCGGGTCCGTACTGCCCGCGCGCGGTGTTCAGCTCCAGGGGGAGCACGTTGCGGGTCGCCGACAGGACCTTGATCTTCTCGTTCTGCAACTCGCGCGGCTCGAACGAGACGGGCTCCTCCATCGCCACGAGGGCGAGCAGCTGCAGCAGGTGGTTCTGGATGACGTCCCGTGCGGCGCCGATGCCGTCGTAGTAGCCGGCACGGCCACCGAGGCCGATGTCCTCGGCCATGGTGATCTGCACGTGGTCGACGTAGTGCGAACTCCACAGGGGATCGAACAGCTGATTGGCGAACCGCAGGGCCAGGATGTTCTGGACGGTCTCCTTTCCCAGGTAGTGGTCGATCCGGAACACCGCGTCCTCCGGGAAGACCCGGTTGACCACGGCGTTGAGTTCCTGCGCGCTGGTGAGGTCGTGGCCGAACGGCTTCTCGATGACGACGCGTCGCCAGTGCTCGTCGGTCTGATCCGCCAGGCCCGACCGCTGCAGCTGCTCGCAGACGGTCGGGAAGGCCCCGGGCGGGATCGACAGGTAGAACGCGTGGTTCCCGTCGGTGCCACGCTGCCGGTCGAGGTCGGCGAGGACCTCCGACAGCTGATCGAACGCGGCGTCGTCGTCGAAGGCCCCCTGCACGAAGCGGAAGCCCTCGGACAGGCGCTCCCACACCTCCTCGCGGAACGGGGTCCGCGAGTGTTCGCGGACGGCGTCGTGCACGATCTGCCCGAAATCCTGGTCGTCCCAGTCCCGTCGGGCAAACCCGACCAGGGCGAAACTCGGTGGCAGCAGTCCGCGCGCGGCGAGGTCGTACACGGCCGGCATGAGCTTGCGCCGGGCGAGGTCGCCGGTGACGCCGAAGATGACCAGGCTGCACGGCCCCGCGATCCGGGGCAGACGCTTGTCGCGTGAGTCCCGGAGCGGGTTGGACCACGCGGTGTCGATGGTCGCGGTCACCGGCGGCGTCAGCTCTTGGCGGAGTCGAGCTGCTCGCTCGTCGCGTCGAGCAGCTCGCCCCAGGCCTTCTCGAACTTCTCGACGCCCTCGTTCTCGAGGGTGAGGAAGACGTCGGTGAGGTCGATGCCCAGGTCGGAGATCTTCGCGAAGACCTCCTCGGACTCCGGTCCGCGTCCGATGAGCGACTCGGTGTTCACCTCGCCGTGGTCGGCGAAGGCGTCCATCGTCTTCTCCGGCATGGTGTTGACCGTGTTCGGGGCGACGAGTTCGCTGACGTACAGCGTGTCGGGGTAGTCGGGGTTCTTCACGCCGGTCGACGCCCAGAGTGCGCGCTGGGGGAGCGCACCGTCGGCGAGCAGCGCCTGGAAGCGGGACCCGACCTCGAACACCTGCTGGTAGGCGACGTACGCCAACCGGGCGTTGGCCAGTGCGGCCTTGCCCTTGAGCTCGACGGCGTCGGGCGTGCCGATCGCGTCGAGCCGACTGTCGACCTCGGTGTCGACGCGGGAGACGAAGAACGACGCCACCGACAGCACCGTCGACAGGTCGTGCCCGGCGGCCTTCGCCTGCTCGAGGCCGTCGAGGTAGGCGTCCATCACCAGGCGGTAGCGCTCGACAGAGAAGATCAGCGTCACGTTGACGCTGATGCCCTCGGCCAGGGTCTTGGTGATCGCCGGGATGCCCTCTTCGGTGGCCGGGATCTTGATGAACATGTTGGGCCGGTCGACCGTCTTCCACAGGTCGATCGCCTGGGCCGCGGTCTTGTCGGCGTCGTGGGCGATGCGGGGGTCGACCTCGATCGACACGCGACCGTCCACACCGTTGGTCGCGTCGTAGACGGGACGCAGCACGTCGCAGGCGTTGCGGACGTCGTCGGTGGTGATGGTGCGGATCGCGGAGTCGACGTCGGCACCGTGCGACGCGAGGTCGTTCACCTGGTCGTCGTAGGCCGAGCCCGACGACAGTGCGGCCTGGAAGATCGACGGGTTGGTGGTGACGCCCACGACCGACTTGGTCTCGACGAGCTCGGCGAGGTTGCCCGACGAGATGCGCTCGCGCGACAGGTCGTCGAGCCACACCGACACGCCGGCGTCGGAGAGGGCCTTGAGGTTCGGGTTCTGGCTCATGCGGATTGTCCCTTCACGGACGTGATGGAGCGCTGCGCTGCGGCGACGACGGCCTCGACGGTGAAGCCGTACTCGCGGAACAGTGTCTGGTAGTCGGCGGATTCACCGAAGTTCTCCAGCGAGATGATCTCGCCGTGGCCGCCGACGATCGGGTACCACGGCATCGCGATCCCCGCCTCGACGGAGACGCGGGCCGCCACGGTGGGCGGCAGCACCTGGTCGCGGTAGTTCTGGTCCTGGCTCATGAACCACTCGACACACGGCATGGACACCACGCGCGTGCCGATGCCCTTCTCCTCCAACGAGTTCGCACCGTCGACGGCGAGCGAGAGCTCGGATCCGGTGGCCACGATGATCACCTCGGGCTCGGGCGTCGAGGAGTCCTTGAGCACGTATCCGCCCTTGGCGACGCCCTCGGCCGAGGTGCCCTCCAGGATCGGGATGTTCTGGCGGGTCAGGGCCAGACCGACCGGGCCGCTGCTCGACGAGCGCGCGATGACCGACTTCCACGCGTACGCGGTCTCGTTCGCGTCACCGGGACGCACCACCGACAGGTTCGGGATGGCGCGCAGCGCGGCGAGGTGCTCGATGGGCTGGTGGGTGGGGCCGTCCTCGCCCAGACCGATCGAGTCGTGCGTCCACACGTAGATCGGGTCGATGTCCATCAGCGAGGCGAGGCGCACCGCGGGGCGCATGTAGTCGGAGAACTGCATGAACGTGCCGCCGTAGACGCGCGTGGGGCCGTGCAGCACGATGCCGGACAGGATCGCACCCATCGCGTGCTCGCGGACACCGAAGTGCAGTGTGCGCCCGTAGGGCTCGGCGTCCCAGTCGTCGGTGGAGATCGACGTCGGGCCGAAGGACTTCGCACCCTCGATGGTGGTGTTGTTGGAGCCGGCGAGGTCGGCCGAGCCGCCCCACAGCTCGGGCAGCACCGGGCCGAGCGCACCGAGCACCTTGCCCGACGCCGACCGGGTGGCGACCGCCTTGTCGCCCGGGTTCCAGGTGGGGAGCACATCCGCCCACCCCTCCGGCAGTTCGTCCTTGGTCAGGCGGTCCAGGAGCGCGCGACGCTCGGGGTTCGCCGACGACCACTTCTCGAACTCGTCGGACCACTGCTCGTGGGCGTGGCGTCCCCGCTCGAGGAGTCCGCGGGTGTGCGCGATGACGTCGTCGTCGACCTCGAAGGTCTTCTCCGGGTCGAACCCGAGGATCTTCTTGACCTCGGCGACCTCGTCGTCACCCAGGGCCGCACCGTGTGCGGCACCGGTGTTCATCTTCGTGGGCGCCGGGAAGCCGATGATCGTCCGCAGGATGATGATCGACGGCTTGTCGGTGACGGCCTTGGCGGCCTCGACGGCCTCGAGGATGCCGGTGACGTTCTCGCCGCCCTCGACGTACTGGACGTGCCAGCCGTAGGCCTCGTAGCGCTTGGCGGTGTCCTCGCTCAGGGCGATGTCGGTGTTGTGCTCGATGGAGATCTTGTTGTCGTCGTAGAAGACGACGAGGTTGCCGAGCTGCTGCGTACCGGCGAGCGACGACGCCTCGGAGGTGATGCCCTCCTCGATGTCGCCGTCGGAGGCGATCGCGTAGATGAAGTGGTCGAAGATGCTCTGACCCTCGGGAGCGTCCGGGTCGAACAGACCGCGCTCGCGGCGGGCGGCCATGGCCATGCCCACCGCCGAGGCGAGTCCCTGGCCCAGCGGGCCCGTGGTGATCTCCACGCCGCGGGTGTGCCGGAACTCGGGGTGACCGGGGGTCTTCGACTTGAACGTCCGCAGCGCCTCGAGATCGGACAGCTCGAGACCGAACCCTCCGAGGTACAGCTGGATGTACAGGGTCAGCGACGAGTGACCACACGACAGGATGAAACGGTCACGACCGAGCCACGCCGTGTCGTTCGGGTCGTGGCGCATGATGCGCTGGAAGAGCGTGTAGGCCAGCGGCGCGAGGCTCATGGCCGTACCGGGGTGACCGGATCCACACTTCTGGACCGCGTCGGCGGCGAGAACCCGGATCGTGTCGACGGCGCGGGTGTCCACGTCGGTCCAGTCGTCGGGGTGCGACGCCTGGGTGAGGGAACGGATCTCGTCTGTCACAGCCACGATGTGGGGATCTCCTGTATCGATGTCGGTGCGGTGCCGAAGTACGGGGATGGGGTTCGGCGTGCGGACGGGGCGACCACGTGCTCAACCCTAGTCGCCGTACCCATCGCCGGGAGCCCGGACATGGGGCGGTGTCGACCGTGCGGGCCCTGTGTCCGTTTGTGGTCGGCGGGGTGGGTCCGTCTACCATTCCCTGTAGTAGACGCGCGCTCCGTCGCCCGATCGGGCCCGGCACGCGCGCGGGGTCAGCCGGCACGCGACGATGCGCACCGGGTCGACGAGCGTAGCGGGAGAACCAGTGGAGATGGGTCACAGCGGCGGCGCTCGTACGTCGGCCGCCCCCCGGCCCCCCGCGGGTGACCCCGGTCCGTCGACACCGCTGCGCCGCGCCCGCGATCTCGTCCTCGCCTACATCGCGCTGACCAAGCCGCGCGTCATCGAACTGCTGCTGGTCGCGACGGTGCCCGTGATGCTCCTGGCCGACCGCGGATCGGTCGACATCGGGCTGATCGCCGTGACCCTGGTCGGTGGATGGCTCGGGGCGGGCAGCGCCAACACGTTGAACATGGTCGTCGACGCCGACATCGACCAGAAGATGAAGCGCACCGCCCGCCGCCCCCTGGCCCGACAGGCCGTCGGCCGGTGGCATGCGCTGGCGTTCGGCATCGTGCTCGGTGCGGCGTCGTTCGTCGTCCTGTGGCTGTTCGCGAACCTGCTGGCTGCGCTGCTCGTGATGGCGACCATCGCGTTCTACGTCGGCGTCTACACGATGATCCTCAAGCGCCGGACCTGGCAGAACGTGGTGTGGGGCGGTGCCGCCGGGTGCATGCCGACGCTGGTCGGGTGGGCCGCGGTCACCGGCAGCCTGTCCTGGCAGCCCGTGGTGCTGTTCCTGGTGATCTTCTTCTGGACGCCGCCGCACACCTGGGCCCTGGCGATGCGCTACAAGGAGGACTACGCGGCGGCCGGTGTGCCGATGCTGCCGGTCGTCGCCACCGAGCAGCAGGTCGCCCGACAGATGGTCTTCTACACCTGGGCCACGGTCGCGGCCACGCTCGTGCTGGTCCTCGCCACGGGGTGGATCTACGCCGCCGTCGCCGTGGCGGCGGGCGCATGGTTCCTGCGTGCCGTGCACAAGCTGTACGCCTCGACGCAACGCGGCGAGCCGATCGCGCCGCTGCGGGTGTTCCTGCAGTCCAACGAGTACCTGGCGATCGTCTTCTGCGGTCTCGCCCTCGACTCGGTCATCCACCTGCCGACGGTGCTCGCGACCTTCTGATCGCCCGCGCCCGGGTCAGGGGATGAGCGCGATCGATCCGGTGGTGGCCCGCGCCTCGAGATCGGTGTGCGCCTGCTGGGCCTGATCCAGCGGATAGCGGTGGTCCACGCGCATGGGCACGGTCCCGTCGGCCACGGCACCCATCACCGCCGAGGTGCGCCAGGCGAACTCCTCTGCGTCGGCGATGTGGTGCGCCAGGGTCGGGCGGGTGACGAACAACGACCCCAGCCCGTTCAGACGTTGCAGGTCGAACGGGGGGACAGGACCGCTCGCGGCGCCGAACAGCGCCACGGTTCCGCGTCGAGCCGTCGCGAGGAGGCTCTGTTCGAACGTGTCGGCCCCGACGCCGTCGTACACGGCGACGACACCCCGTCCGTCGGTGAGATCGCGCACCGTCGAGCCGACGTCGTCGCCGTAGCGCAGGACGTGCGCCGCCCCTGCGTCCCGGGACAGCTGCTCCTTGGCGTCCGTCGAGACGGTGGTGATCACCCGGATGCCGCGTGCGGCGGCCAACCGGGTGAGGATCAGTCCGACGCCGCCGGCCCCGGCGTGCATGAGCACCGTGTCGGGGCCGCCCGGGTCGTCGCTGCCGCGGGGGTGGGACACACCGTCGAGGAGGTAGTGCGCGGTGCACCCCTGGAGCAGGACCGTGGCGGCGACGGCGTCGTCGACGCCGTCGGGGACGACGACAGCCCTATCCGCCGGGACCACCACGAGCTCCGCGTAGCTGTTCGGGACGTCGCACCACGCGACGCGGGTCCCGACCTCCGGGTCGGACACGCCGTCACCGACGGCGACGACGGTGCCCGCACCCTCCGTCCCGGGGATGTACGGCGGGGTGGACGGGTAGTACCCCGACCGCAGGTAGGTGTCGATGAAGTTGACCCCGACCCCGCCGACGCGGACCAGCAGGTCACCGGGACCGGGCGTCGGGTCGTCGACGGTCACGGGCTCGAGGACCTCGGGTCCGCCGTGGCGGGACACATGGACTGCACGCATGGGTCCGTTCTACGCCCGGGCGCGGGGAACCGACCCACCGCCCCGATAGGATCCGTGGCATGGCTGAGCAGAACGCACCGGAGAGCACGGACTCCGAGAAGACCGGTTCGCCGGCGCGCGCGCCGAAGGCCGCGGTCGCGGCCGCGACCCGCTTCGTGCGCCGCGGCGGCGGTGCCGCGAGCGCCGTCATCGAGCCGATCGGGGCCTCCGGGGTACGCATCCTCATGGTCGCCCAGGACGGCGGTGTGATCGGTGACCAGGTCGTGGCCGACGTCGCCACCGCACACGCCGTGGTGGACGCCGTGGAGGGCCTCACCACCGCCGAGTGGGACCGCGAGCTCAGCAGCGTCGCGACGCCGCGCCCGGGCCACTGGAAGCAGATGGCGGGCTGGGTCGCCAACACCTGACGGACAGCTCGATCCCGTCCGGCGGGGTCAGCCGAGTTCGGCGGCCTCGCCGCGGGCGCGGATGTCGGCGTCAACCTGTGCGGGAATCAGCCGCCGGGGGCGCAGCGACACCCACAGCGCGGCGGTGGCCGCGACGCATGCCGCCGCGCCCGCCACGTGCAGCACGACGAGACCCTCGGGGATGCCGGTCGCGTACTGCGTGATCCCGATCGCGGCCTGCACGACGATGGTGGCGACGACGACGTACAGACGTCGACGGATGGCGGGCGAGGCCCCGACCGCGGCGAGACCGAAGCCCAGCGCCACGATGAGCGCGAGGTAGGCGACCATCATCTCCGCGTGGAAGTGCACGAGGGTCGTGATGGCCACCGCGAGACGCGGGACGGGCTTCTCGATGCTGGCGTCACCCGCGTGGGGTCCGGCGCCGGTCACCATGGTCCCGGCGACGAGGACGACGGCCATGATCGCGCCCGAGAGGGCGGTCAGCCACCGCAGCGGCGTCGGCACGAGGGGGAGTGCCTCGCCGTCGTCGGGTTCGCGCACCTTCTCCAGGAGCAGCACCGACAGCCACACCATCGCCATGGAGACGAGCAGGTGGATCGCGACCGTCCACCACAGCAGGCCCGTGAGCACGGTGATGCCGCCGATGACGGCCTGCGCGACCGTCGACAGGGGGATCAACCAGGCGTAGACCTTCACCTCGCGACGACGCTTCGCGCGGACCACGGCGATCACGATGGCCGCGGCGGTGGCCACGACGGCGAAGGTGAGCATCCGGTTGCCGAACTCGACGGCCTGGTGGATGCCGGCGACCTCCTGGTGCGGCTCGGGGGTGAAGCTCCCCGGGAAGCACTGGGGCCACGTCGGGCAGCCCAGGCCGGACGCGGTCACCCGCACGATGGACCCGGTGACGGCGATGCCCGCCTGGGTCACCACCACCAGGACGGCGATCACCACCTGGACGCGCCGGGAGACCATGGGCAGGAGATCGACGAGTCGTGTGAAGCCGCGGTAGAGCACGAGACCGATGGTATCGCCGCGACTCAGGTGAACCGAAAACAGCGGACGGCGGCCGCCGCGGCGACGACGCCCCACGCGATGAGGACGCCGAAACCGACCCAGTCGACCGACAGGCGCGTCGCCTGGTGCAGCGCCTCGGCGAGCGCACCCGACGGCGAGCACCGCGCCACCCAGCGCACGGCCTCGGGCACCGACGACCCGGCCACGACGAGGCTGCCGATGCCGATGAAGACGAACCACGCGATGTTGGCCAGGGCGAGCACGATCTCGGCGCGCAGCGTCCCGCCGAGCAGCAGTCCGAGCGCGGAGAAGGTCAGGGTGCCGATCGCGATGGCCACCGCCCCGACGAGGAGTCCACCCGGGCCGACGTCCCACCCGAAGGCGACACCGATCGCACCGAGGACGACGGCCTGCAGCACGACGACGATGGCGACGGCGATCGACTTGCCCGCGATGACCCCCCACCGGGGGAGCGGTGTGGCACCGAGTCGTTTGAGCGCCCCGTACCGCCGGTCGAAGCCGACCGCGATCGCCTGACCGGTGAACGCCGTCGACATGACGGCCACGGTCATGATCGCGGGCACGAACCGGTCCGCGCGCGACTCGCCGTGGGTCGCGATCGGCAGCAGGCACAGGCCGATGAGCATCGTGACGGGGATGAACAGGGTGAGCAGCAGCTGTTCGCCGTTGCGCAGCAGGAGTCGCAGCTCCATGCGCGACTGCGCCATGAGCATCTGCAGGACCGGTGCGGGCTGGGGGCGTGGGGTGAACTGCCCGGGGGTGAACCGGGGACCGCCGGAGGGGCGACGTCCGTCGGCGCGTAGGTCGGTCATCCGCGGAGGTCCCGTCCGGTGAGGTCGAGGAAGACGTCCTCGAGGCTGCGTGTCTCCACCCGCATGTCGGTGGCCAACACGTTGATGCGGGCGCACCACGCGGTCACCGCGGCGATGACCTCGGGGGTCACCGGGCCGGCCACGAGATAGGTGCCCGGCGTGACCTCGCTGGTCTCGTATTCCTCGGCGAGGATCGAGCGCAGCAGGTCCAGGTCGAGGCCGCGGGGGGCACGGAACCGCAGCTCGTTCTCGGCGCCGCGGCTGGTCACCTCGGCGGGGGTGCCGTGGGCGACGACCCGGCCCCGGTCGATGATCACGAGGTCGTCGGCGAGCTGTTCGGCCTCGTCCATGAGATGGGTCGTCAGCACGACGCACACGCCGTCGGAGCGGAGGCTGTCGATGAGTTCCCACACGAGGATCCGCGCGGCCGCGTCGAGTCCCGCGGTCGGCTCGTCGAGGAAGACCAGCTCCGGACGCCCGACCAGGGCGCAGGCGAGACCGAGCCGTTGCTGCTGACCGCCGGAGAGGCGACGGTAGGCGGTGCGTTGGGCCTCCCGGAGGCCGAGCGTGTCGAGCAGCCAGTCGGGGTCGATCGGGTCGGCGGAGTAGGCCGCGCACAGGCGCAACATCTCGCCGGCACGGGCACCCGGGTAGGCGCCGCCGCCCTGCAACATCACG
Source organism: Williamsia deligens (assembly GCF_024171765.1). Classification (GTDB taxonomy): domain Bacteria; phylum Actinomycetota; class Actinomycetes; order Mycobacteriales; family Mycobacteriaceae; genus Williamsia_A; species Williamsia_A deligens. The sequence continues at coordinate 189,884 of NZ_JAMTCI010000002.1, read as the reverse complement.
CCGATACGGGGGCGCAGGGCCTCGTTGTCGGCGATGGGGTCGAGTCCGAGGATGCGGACGGTGCCGTCGTCGGGGGCGAGGAAGCCCTCGCAGATCTCGACGGTGGTGGTCTTGCCGGCCCCGTTGGGTCCGAGCAGCGCGACCACCTGGCCGCGCTCGGCACGCAGGTCGATGCCGTCGACAGCGGTCGTCCCGTCATAGCGTTTGACGAGGCCCGCGACATCCACGGCCGCAGCTCCGGTCGGGCTGTTCACGAGGACAACACTATGCGCCGCGCGGGCCGGTCCCGCCGTGGGGCAGTGCGACCGCGTCGTGCGGCCGCGATCACCGGAGCCGCTGGTCGGCGGCGCCGACCCGGGGTGTGTCGTTCGTCGCAGAGGACTCGACGGGGGACCGTACGGCCGTCGACGACGGATCGTCGTACGACGACGCGTCGGCGACGGGGTCGGATGCGCTCCCCGCGGTGTCGTCGCGGGCGCCGTCGTGGTCTCGCTCACGGCCTCGCCGCTGACCCCACGGCCGCTCGAAGAACACCGCGGTGAGCACGGCGGTCAGCAGGATCGAGGCGACGATGGCCTCGGCGAGCTGAAAGCCCCGGGTCCCGGCGCCGGTGGGGAGCACCACGACGGCGATGACGGCGGACACGGCGATCGCGACGAGGCGGAACCACCGTCCGGTCGCCCACGCGGCCAGCGGGATGATCGCCCACAGCAGGTACCACGCCTGCACGAACGGGAAGAAGACCACGAAGGTCGCCATCGCGATGCCGAGGGCGCCGAGGGGATGGACGCGGCCGGCCAGCGCGGCGAGCAGCCACCGCACGATGAAGACGCCCGCGATCAACTCGCCGATCGGCCGGGCGACGTCGAGCATGGCCTGGGTGTGGTCGCCGAGGCCGAGCACCACCCCGACGCGACCGCCGGTCACCCCCAGCAGCGTCGGCATCGACATCCACGACCGGACGACGTCCCCGGTGCTCAAGGTCTTGGTCCAGCCGAAACCGAGCCCCGTCCCGACGCACAGTCCCCCGATGACCACGGCGGCGACGGCCAGCAGCAGGCCGGCCGATCCCGCGAGCGCGATCACCGACCGCCGGGATCGCACCCACCACTGCGAGCGGGGCGCGTGCCGCAGCGCGGGCAGGGTGGCACCCCAGCGACGCGCCAGGGCGATGCCGACGAACCCGAGGGCCAGCAGCGAGGCGATCTTCACCATCGACGACGCTGCGATCACCGTCGCGCCCGCCAGCAGGAGCCATCCCGTCGCCGACGGCATCCATGATCCGGGGCGCCGCAGTCGGTGGGGGGAGTCGATGGCGCGGAAACACACCTCGATGCCGGCCAGCATCATGCCGAGCATCAGTGCCTCGTTGTGGATGCCACCGACGAGATGCAGGATCAGCAGCGGGTTGAGGGCCCCGAGCCACAGCGCGGCGACCGGCGAGACACCGCAGCGTCGCGCGAGGCGGGGGAGTGCCCACACCACCAGGCCGACGCCGACCAGGGCGACCACTCGGTGCAGCAGGATCGCGGCGGAGAGGTTGTCGCCGGTGATGTTCGTGATGGCCTTGCCGATCCAGAGGAACAGCGGGCCGTACGGGGCGGGGGTGTCGCGCCACAGGTTCGGCACCGACCGGGTGAAGACGTGGTCGACACCCAACCCTCGGACGGGGCTGATCTTGTACGGGTCCATCCCCTTGGCCGCGATCGCACTCTGCGCCAGATAGGAGTAGATGTCCTTGCTCAACAGCGGGGGCGCCACGACGATCGGCGCGAGCCACACGAGCAGTGTCCGATCCGCCTGACGGCGCGTCATCCGCCTCTCCGGACGAGACCCGCCGAGCACCTCGACGGTGAGCCGACCGACCGCGAACCGCCCCAGCATGAGCCAGGCGAGGACGAGGACGATGGTGCCGGTGATCGACAGGGTCAGCGCCGTGGTCCACATCCGCGAGGGCAGCGACAACAGACGCATCCCGGCGATCGGGTTCTGCAGGACGGGGACCGCGCCGGTGCCCAGCGAGCCGATCAGGATGAAGATCGAGCCGACGGCGCCGAAGACGCGGATCTTGGCCAGCGCGGCGCTCTCGGCGGGGAGCAGGGGCCCGACCTCGGGTTCGCGGTCGTGCATGCGGGCGACCGAGACGCCGTAGTCGCCGGGTCGATCCGCGGGAGGTGCGGTGCGTCGTCGGCGCAGCCCGAGGTAGCTCGCCGCGCTGCGCGCGCGACCGGTGAGCGCACCGATGGGGCTCGGGCGCGCCGCGGGGTCAGACACGAGTGCAGACTATCCGGCGGCGTCGCGGGACACGCCTCTCCCGACCGCGCGGGGCGCGTGCCGGGGGGATAGGTCACCCTTGCTGGCACCGTGGTCGGAATTAGGTGACACTTGTGTGGTGAAAACCTCGTCAGCCGACGCGCGCTCCGCGGAGCCGCACGTCACGATCGGTGCGGAGGGCCAGACCCGGTCCGCCGTGATCGCGTTGCTGCTCGAGCACGGGCCGTGCACGGCGAGCGAGATCGGCGACGCGCTGGGGGTCAGCGCCGGTGGTGTCCGACGTCACCTCGAGGCCCTGATCGCCGACGGGCGGGTGACATCCGGCGAGTCGTCGCGGTACGCCCGGCGGGGACGCGGCCGCCCCGCCAAGCAGTTCCGGCTGACCTCCCGCGGGCGCGGCGGCCTGCCCCACGCCTACGACGACCTCGCCGGCGCGGCCATGCGTCGTCTCCGTGACATCGGCGGCGACGCCGCCGTCCGCGCGTTCGCGGCCGATCGCATCGGTGATCTCGTGACCGGCGTCGAGCCCACCAGCCCGGAACGCGCCGAGAGCGACCCCGACGCCGTCGAACGCACCGCCGGACAGATTGCCGAGGCGCTGACGCGGTCGGGATACTCTGCCGACACCCGGCGGGTGGGCAACGGCGTCCAGATCTGCCAGCACCACTGCCCGGTCGGCCACGTCGCGACCGAGTTCCCCGAACTGTGCGAGGCGGAGACCGAACGGTTCACCGCGCTGTTGGGCACCCACGTCCAGCGGCTCGCCACGATCGCCAACGGCGACTGCGCCTGCACCACCCATGTCCCGCTCACCTCCCCGACCTCCACCGGCGCCCCTGCGGGCGACCGGGACGATCGATCCCCCGGCCCCGGCCGGGACCGATCATCACCGGCGGCCGACGTACAGCCCCCGTCGCCGACCGCCACCACCCATCGAGAGGACTCCGATGACCGTCACTGACCCCCGCACCTCTGCAGGCGCGACCTCCCCGTTGACGCAAGAGGAGACCATCGCCTCCCTGGGCACCTACGGCTACGGATGGTCGGACTCCGACGTCGCGGGCGCGAGCGCCCAGCGCGGCATCAACGAGGCCGTCGTCACCGACATCTCGTCGAAGAAGAGCGAGCCCGAGTGGATGCTCGCCGCGCGTCTCAAGGCGCTGCAGACGTTCGACCGCAAGCCGATGCCGAGCTGGGGCAGCAACCTCGACGGCATCGACTTCGACAACATCAAGTACTTCGTGCGGTCCAGCGAGAAGCAGGCGGCCACCTGGGACGACCTGCCCGCCGACATCAAGAACACCTACGACAAGCTCGGCATCCCCGAGGCCGAGAAGCAGCGTCTGGTCTCCGGTGTCGCCGCGCAGTACGAGTCCGAGGTCGTCTACCACTCGATCCGTGAGGACCTCGAGCAGCAGGGCGTGATCTTCCTCGACACCGACACCGCGCTCAAGGAGCACCCGGACCTGTTCCGGGAGTACTTCGGGTCCGTGATCCCCGCCGGCGACAACAAGTTCTCCGCGCTGAACACCGCGGTGTGGTCGGGCGGCAGCTTCATCTACGTGCCGAAGGGTGTCCACGTCGACATCCCGCTGCAGGCGTACTTCCGCATCAACACCGAGAACATGGGTCAGTTCGAGCGGACGCTGATCATCGTCGACGAGGACGCCTACGTGCACTACGTCGAGGGCTGTACCGCGCCGATCTACAAGACCGACTCGCTGCACTCCGCGGTCGTCGAGATCATCGTCAAGAAGGGCGGTCGGTGCCGGTACACGACCATCCAGAACTGGTCGAACAACGTCTACAACCTGGTCACCAAGCGCGCCAAGGCCGAGGCCGGCGCGACCATGGAGTGGGTCGACGGCAACATCGGCTCGAAGGTCACCATGAAGTACCCGGCAGTGTGGATGACCGGTGAGCACGCCAAGGGCGAGGTGCTCTCGGTGGCGTTCGCCGGGCCCGGACAGCACCAGGACACCGGCTCGAAGATGGTGCACCTCGCGCCGAACACGTCGAGCAACATCGTCTCGAAGTCCGTCGCCCGGGGTGGCGGACGGGCGTCCTACCGCGGACTGGTCCAGATCAACCGCGGCGCGCACGGCAGCCGGTCCACGGTGAAGTGCGACGCGCTCCTGGTCGACACCATCAGCCGCAGCGACACCTACCCCTACGTCGACATCCGTGAGGACGACGTCACGATGGGCCACGAGGCGACGGTGTCCAAGGTCAGCGACGACCAGCTCTTCTACCTGATGAGCCGCGGTCTGACCGAGGACGAGGCGATGGCGATGGTCGTGCGCGGCTTCGTCGAGCCCATCGCCAAGGAACTGCCCATGGAGTACGCGCTCGAGCTGAACCGGCTCATCGAGCTGCAGATGGAAGGATCGGTCGGTTGAGTTCGGCAGGCATCCCCTCGGGGACGACCCCGTCCGGTGTGATCGGCGCGGTGGCGGGGGAGAACCCCGTCCACCCGGTGACCAACAAGGGCGAACTGTTCACCTCCTTCGACGTCGACGCCTTCGAGGTGCCGTCGTCGAAGGACGAGGCGTGGCGGTTCACGCCGTTCCGCCGTCTGCGCGGACTGCACGACGGATCGGCGACAGCGTCCGGGGCGGCGACGGTCGACGTGACGGGCGCCGGGGACGGCGTCACGGTCGAGACCGTCGGTCGCGACGACTCGCGACTCGGTGAGGGCGGCGTCCCGTTCGATCGTGTCGCGGCCGCCGCGTACTCCGGCTTCACCGAGGCCACCGTCGTGTCGGTGGCCACCGAGGTCGAGGTCGCCGATCCCGTCACCGTCACGATCACGGGCCCGGGCGCCGGTGTGGTGGCATTCGGCCACCTGCAGATCCGCCTCGGACGACACTCCCGCGCGACCGTCGTCATCGACCAGGTCGGCAGCGGGACGTACGCGGAGAACATCGAGTTCGTCGTGGGCGACGGTGCGGCGCTGACCGTCGTCGACGTCCACGACTGGGCCGACGACACCGTCCACGTCGCCACCCACCACGTCCGCCTGGGTCGGGACGCGGCGATCCGCCACTTCGCGGTCAGCCTCGGCGGCGACCTGGTGCGGATGAGCCCGCTGGTGCACTTCGACGGTCCCGGCGGCTCTGCCGAGATGTGGGGGCTCTACTTCGCCGACGCCGGCCAGCACCTCGAACAGCGTCTCCTCGTCGACCACTCGCAGCCGCACTGCAGGTCCAACGTGGTCTATAAGGGCGCCCTGCAGAGTGACGTCGACGCGACCGGCCGGGCGACCGACCGTTCGCGCGAGGCCCACACCGTCTGGGTCGGCGACGTCCTGATCCGGGCCGAGGCCGAGGGCACCGACACCTTCGAGCTGAACCGGAACCTCGTCCTCACCGACGGCGCCCGGGCCGACTCCGTGCCCAACCTCGAGATCGAGACCGGCGAGATCGTCGGTGCCGGACACGCCAGTGCGACAGGCCGATTCGACGACGAGCAGCTGTTCTACCTGCAGGCCCGCGGCATCCCGGAGGACCAGGCGCGACGTCTCGTCGTGCGGGGGTTCTTCGCCGAGATCATCGCCAAGATCGGTGTGCCCGACCTGCGCGAGCGTCTCGAGGCGGCCATCGAGGCCGAACTCGAGACCGCCGGCGTCTGACGCCCGCCCCACCGACCACCCACGCCCGACCCACGAAGGACTTCCGTGACCACTCTCGAGATCCGCGACCTCCACGTCGACGTCGCCGGCAGCGACTCCGACGCCGAGCCCATCCACATCCTCAAGGGCGTCGACCTGAGCATCTCCTCGGGTCAGACCCACGCCATCATGGGCCCCAACGGCTCGGGCAAGTCGACGCTCTCGTACGCCATCGCCGGTCACCCGAAGTACACCGTGACGTCGGGGTCGATCACCCTCGACGGTGAGGACGTGCTCGCGATGAGTGTCGACGAGCGCGCTCGCGCGGGTCTCTTCCTGGCGATGCAGTACCCCGTCGAGGTGCCCGGTGTGTCGACGTCGAACTTCCTGCGGACCGCGGCGACCGCCGTCCGCGGCGAGGCGCCGAAGCTGCGGCACTGGGTCAAAGAGGTCAAGGAGGCGATGACCGAGCTCGAGATCGACGCGTCGTTCGGCGAGCGCAGCGTCAACGAGGGCTTCTCGGGCGGCGAGAAGAAGCGCCACGAGATCCTGCAGCTCGGTCTGCTGAAGCCGAAGATCGCCATCCTCGACGAGACCGACTCCGGCCTCGACGTCGACGCGTTGCGGATCGTCTCCGCGGGCGTGAACTCGTTCAAGGAGCGCGAGAACGGCGGCGTGCTGCTGATCACGCACTACACCCGGATCCTGCGCTACATCGCACCCGAGTTCGTCCACGTGTTCGTGGGTGGCCGCGTCGTCGAGTCCGGCGGACCGGAACTGGCCGACGAGCTCGAGGAGAACGGCTACGTCCGTTTCACCGGGGCCGGCGCGTCCGCCTGACGCCGCCCACCAGCTGCACGAACGAGGTGACCGCATGACCACCACCGTCCACTCGCCCACCCTCGACGTCGAGGCGTTGCGCGCGGACTTCCCGATCCTGGGCCGTACGGTCCGGGACGGGAAACCGTTGGTGTACCTCGACTCCGGTGCGACCTCGCAGCGTCCGCTGCCCGTGCTCGACGCCGAGCGGTACTTCCTGACGCACCACAACGCGGCGGTCCACCGCGGCGCACACCAGCTCGCCGAGGAGGCGACGGACGCCTACGAGGGCGCCCGCGCCGACATCGCCGCGTTCATCGGTGCCGTCGACGACGAGATCGTGTTCACCAAGAACGCGACCGAGGCGATCAACCTCGTCGCCTACACCCTCGGTGACGACCGCAGCGCGGACATCCTCGGCGGCACCCGTCTGGGGCCCGAGCACACCGTCGTGGTCAGCGAACTCGAGCACCACGCGAATCTCGTTCCCTGGCAGGAACTCTGCCGTCGCACGGGTGCGACCCTGCGCTGGTTCGGGGTGACCGGGGACGGTCGCATCGACCTCGACTCGCTCGCCCTCGACGACTCGGTCGCGGTCGTCGCGGTGACACACCAGTCGAACGTCACCGGGGCCGTCACCGATGTGGCCGAGGTGGTGCGTCGCGCCCGGTCCGTCGGTGCGCTCGTCGTGCTCGACGCCTGCCAGTCGGTGCCGCACATGGCGGTGGACGTCCGCGCACTCGACGTCGACTTCGCCGCGTTCTCGGGCCACAAGATGTTCGGCCCGTCGGGTGTCGGTGTGCTGTACGGCAAGTCGGCCCTGCTGGCGCAGCTGCCGCCCTTCATCACCGGTGGATCGATGATCGAGACGGTGACGATGGAGGTGTCGACCTACGCGGCGCCACCGCAGCGGTTCGAGGCCGGCGTCCCGATGACCTCACAGGTCGTCGGACTGGGCGCGGCGGTGCGCTACCTGAACGACCTCGGGATGGACGCGGTCGCCGCGCACGAGCACACACTCACCGCGCACGCTCTCGACCGGTTGTCGGAGATCGACGGTGTACGCATCGTCGGACCTGCCGACGCCACCGACCGCGGCGGGGCGATCTCCTTCGTCGTCGACGGCATCCACGCCCACGACCTCGGTCAGATCCTCGACGACGAGGGTGTCGCCATCCGCGTCGGACACCACTGCGCGTGGCCGCTGCACAAGCGTTTCGGCGTCGCCGCGACCGCACGCGCGTCGTTCGCCGCGTACAACACCCTCGACGAGGTCGACGCCCTCGCCGACGCGATCGGCACCGCACGACGCTTCTTCGGGGTGGGGTGACGCCGGTGCGGATGGAGCAGATGTACCAGGACGTCATCCTGGACCACTACAAGCACCCGCACGGTCGCGGCCTGCGTGAGCCCTTCGGCGCCGAGGTCCACCACGTGAACCCCACCTGTGGTGACGAGGTGACCCTGCGTGTCGCGGTGTCGGACAGCACGATCGCCGACATCTCCTATGACGGGCAGGGATGCTCGATCTCGCAGGCCGCCACCTCGGTCCTCTTCGACCAGGTGGTCGGTCTCGACATCGACGACGCGCTGCGCACCGTCGACGCCTTCACCGAGATGGTCACCTCCCGGGGCGCCGTCGACGGTGACGAGGACGTCATCGGCGACGGGATCGCGTTCGCGGGTGTGTCGAAGTACCCCGCGCGCGTGAAGTGCGCACTCCTCGGCTGGATGGCGTTCAAGGACGCGTTGGGCCGCACCGACACCGAGGGCCGGATCGGCACCGCCGCCACCGCCTCCACCGACGAGACACTCAGGAGCACACCATGACCGAAGCACAGCAGGACGCCCCCGCGGCGGTTCCCGCCGAGGTGCAGACCTCACTGCCGTCCGTCGACGACGTCGAGGAGGCGATGCGCGATGTCGTCGACCCCGAACTCGGCATCAACGTCGTCGACCTCGGACTCGTCTACGGCATCGACGTCGACACCGACGCCGTCGCGAAGATCGACATGACCCTGACCTCGGCGGCCTGCCCGCTGACCGACGTCATCGAGGACCAGTCGCGCGCGGCGGTCGTGTCGAGCGGACTGTGCACCGACATCGAGATCAACTGGGTGTGGCTGCCGCCGTGGGGCCCGGACAAGATCACCGACGACGGTCGTGAGCAGCTCCGGGCGCTCGGCTTCACCGTCTGATCGTTCCTCGGGGTCGACCCGAGACGCCGGTCAGTGGCGACCGGGCACGCTCCAGGCCGGACGCCGCACGGCGCCGCGCGCGATGCGGATCGCGGCGCCCGCACCGACGATCGGCATGAGTGCCGCCATCGCCGCGGCAACGGCCCCGAGGTCGTCGCGCTCACTGAGGTAGGCGTCGCGCCGGGTCGGGTCGAGCTGGAAGAACCCGTCGAAGAAGTCGACGGTCGCCGCGGCGTCGAGCCCGAGGATCACGTTGAGGCCACGCCGCCGCAACGCGTGCACCGCGCGTGCCGACGACGGCCACAGGGCGTCGGTCACGTCACGACCGTCGACCACGGCGCCGACGACGTCGTCGGCCAGTCGCAGTGACGTCGCGACGCTGTACCCGGTCGCCGGGTGCATCAGGCCACCCGCGGCGCCGAAGCGCGTCGGGCCGGGACGCCACGGACGGTCGCCACCCCCGTCGAGGGTGAACCGCACCGACTCACGGGGGGCGTCGGCCACCCGGCCGGGGTCGACACCGGTACGGGCCAGACGCCGCAGCAGCCGTGCCCGCAGCTCGGTCACGGGCACAGGGGGATCCGCCGCCAGACACGTCTCCTCCAGCAGCACAGTCCCGTCGCCCATCGGGATCGCGTACAGGAACGTCGGGGGCAGCGTCCGTCCGTCCGAGCCGACCGTGGGGCGCCCCAGGGGGCGACCGTCCGGATCGCGCCAGTCCATCAGCACGGCCGCCTCGTCCCCGAGGACCGCTGCGGCGTCGCCGGCGTCGACGAACACACCCGCCGCCGTCTGCACCGGGCCGGTGGGGTCCGAGCCGCGGGCGTCGATCACGGTCGACCCCGCGAACACACGACCGTCCGCCAGCAGGACCGCCCGCGTGTCGACGCCGGCAACCATCCCGGCGCACTCGGCGTAGCCGCCCGAGAGGTCCGATCGCAGGATGTCGGAGTCGAGGACGACATAGGGCCGCGCGATGCGATGCCGACGCCCGGTGAAGACGCTGACGACGGGAGCGGTCGACGCCACGGTCTCCGACGACAGCCACGGGGGAAGTTCGTCGCGCCATGCGGCATAGGTCGCCGTCCACCGCCGCCCGGGGTGCGGATCGACGACGACGACGTCGAGGCCTGCGGCCGCGGCCCGGTGCGCAACGGCCCGCCCCGCGGGGCCGGCACCGACGACGACGAGGTCGTGGCGCGCGTCCGGGCGGTCAGCCACCGGCGAGGAGCCCGCCGTCGAGGGTCACGGTCTCACCGGTGATCCACCCCGACGCGTCGTCGACGAGGAACGCGACCAGGTTCGCGACGTCGGGTGGTGTGCCGAGGCGCTTCATCGGGAACCGTGCGGCGACGGCCTGTTCGTCGGCGCTGTAGAGGGCCTCGGCGAACTGCGTCTTGACGATGTTCGGGGCGATCGCGTTCACCCGGATCCCGGGACCCAGCTCGGCGGCCAGCTCTGCGGTGAGGCGGATCAACGCGGCCTTCGACGCACCGTAGGCGGCGATGACCCCGGTGGACCGCAGGCCGGCGGTGCTGGCGATGTTCACGACGGCACCCCCGGTGCGGCTCATCCCCGCCCGGAAGCACTCCTGGACGAACCCGAGGGCGGCGACGACGTTGACGTCGAAGATCTTGCGGACCGCGTCGAGGTCGGCGTCCATCAGTGGCCCGTAGACCGGATTGATGCCGGTGTTGTTCACGAGGATGTCGACCGTTCCCCGGTCGCGTGCCGCCTCGGCGACCGCCGCACGGCGATCGTCGGCGGACCCCGTGTTCGCGACGACCGTGCGCACGTCCGCGTCGGGGGCAGCAGCGGCGATGGACTCCTGCGCCGCGGCGAGAGCGTCGGGTTTGCGGCCCGTGATCGTGACCACGGCCCCGCGGACAGCGAGTTCGGTGGCCGTGGCCAGGCCGATACCGCGGCTGGCGCCGGTCACCAGGGCCGTGCGGCCGGACAACGGGCGGGAGGACGGGGCGGGGGATGTCACATCGGTCACACCCGACGACGGTAGTCGAGTCCCACGAGTGCCCCGGCCTGGTGATCCTGGGCTCGGCCCACAGATCCGGTTTGCGTGTCTCCGTAGACTTGACCGTCGTGATCACGGCAACGGACCTCGAGGTGCGGGCAGGCGTGCGGACCCTGCTGTCCGCACCCGGTCCGGCGCTGCGCATACAGGCGGGCGACCGCATCGGACTCGTCGGACGCAACGGCGCCGGCAAGACGACGACCATGCGGATCCTGGCAGGTGAGGGCGAGCCCTACGCCGGCAGCGTCGCCCGTACCGGCGAGGTCGGCTATCTCCCGCAGGACCCCAAAGAGGGCGACCTCGGCATGTTGGCGAAGGACCGCGTGCTGTCCGCCCGGGGTCTCGACACGATGGTGCGCGACATGGAGAAGTCGCAGGCGTTGATGGCCGAGGCCGCCGACGACGCGACCCGCGACAAGGCCATCGCCCGCTACGGCCGCCTCGAGGAGCGGTTCTCCTCACTGGGTGGATACGAGGCGGAGTCGGACGCGGCGCGTATCTGCCACAGCCTGGCCCTGCCGGATCGCGTCCTGGGGCAGCCCATGTCGACGTTGTCGGGTGGTCAGCGACGTCGCATCGAGTTGGCCCGCATCCTGTTCGCGGCGTCCACGGGTGGCGGCAAGTCGAACACGACGCTGCTGCTCGACGAACCGACCAACCACCTCGACGCCGACTCGATCACCTGGCTGCGCGCGTTCCTGCAGAACCACGACGGCGGGCTGGTGGTCATCAGTCACGACGTCGAACTCCTCGGCGACGTGGTCAACAAGGTCTGGTTCCTCGACGCCGTCCGCGGCGAGGCCGACGTCTACAACATGGGCTGGTCGAAGTACCTCGACGCCCGTGCGACCGACGAGCAGCGGCGCAAGCGGGAGCGCGCCAACGCGGAGAAGAAGGCGGGCGCGCTGCGCGTGCAGGCCGCCAAGCTGGGCGCGAAGGCCACGAAGGCCGCGGCCGCACAGCAGATGCTCAAGCGTGCCGACAAGATGATCGACGCCCTCGACGAGGAGCGCGTGTCCGACCGCACCGCGAAGATCCGCTTCCCCGAGCCCACCGCGTGCGGCAAGACGCCGTTGATGGCGTCGGAGCTCACGAAGACCTACGGATCGCTGGAGATCTTCACCGGCGTCGACCTCGCCATCGACCGGGGCAGCCGCGTCGTCGTGCTCGGGTTGAACGGCGCGGGCAAGACGACGTTGTTGAAAATCCTCGCCGGTGTGGAGAAGCCGGATCTGGGCACCATCGAGCCGGGTCACGGGCTCAAGCTGGGGTATTTCGCCCAGGAGCACGACACCATCGACGACATGGCGACTGTGTGGGAGAACATCCGGCACGCGGCCCCCGACGCGGGCGAGCAGGACCTCCGGGGCCTGCTCGGCGCCTTCATGTTCACCGGGCCCCAGCTCGAGCAGCCCGCGGGAACCCTGTCGGGCGGTGAGAAGACACGGCTCGCGCTGGCGGGCCTTGTGTCGTCGGCGGCGAACGTGCTGCTGCTCGACGAGCCGACCAACAACCTCGACCCGATCTCGCGGGAGCAGGTGCTCGACGCCCTCCGGACCTATGCGGGGGCTGTCGTCCTGGTCACCCACGACCCCGGCGCCGCGGCGGCGCTGGAGCCCGAGCGTGTGATCCTGCTGCCCGACGGTACGGAGGACCACTGGTCGGCGGAGTACCAGGAGCTCATCGAGCTCGCATGACTCGGACTCGCGTGAGTCGACTCAGATGTAGGCGGCCTTGAGCTTCCCCTTGACCAGCTTGCCGGTCGGCGTGCGGGGGAGTTCGTCGACGAAGTCGTAGCTGCGCGGGGCCTTGTAGGCCGCGAGCTGCTCACGGGTGAAGGTGTCGAGTTCGGCGGCGAGCTCGTCGGAGGCGGTGTATCCGTCCTCGAGCTGGACGCAGGCTTTCACCTCTTCCCCGAACTCGTCGTTCGGGATGCCGATGACGGCGACGTCGAAGACGGCGGGGTGTGCGATGAGGACGTTCTCGGCCTCCTGCGGGTAGATGTTCACCCCGCCGGAGATGATCATGAACGCCTTGCGGTCGGTCAGGTAGAGGTAGCCCTCGTCGTCGACATGCCCGATGTCGCCGGTGGTGGCCCACAGCGGGTGGTCGGGATGCTCTGCGGCCGAGGTCTTCTCGGGATCGTTGTGGTACTCGAAGGCCCGGGCCTCGCGTTCGAAGTAGACCGTCCCGGTCTCGCCGACGGGCAGCTCCGCACCGCTGTCGTCACACACGTGGATGACGCCGAGCAGCGGTTTGCCGACCGATCCGGGGTGGGCCAGCGACTCCTCCGAGTTGATGAAGGTGCCGCCGATCGCCTCCGTCGACGAGTAGTACTCGTAGATGACCGGGCCCCACCAGTCGATCATGGCGCGCTTGACGTGGACGGGACACGGCGCGGCGGCGTGGATCGCGGCCGTCATCGACGAGACGTCGTAGCGGTCGCGGACCTCCGCCGGCAGCTTGAGCATCCGGACGAACATGGTCGGGACCCACTGGCTGTGGGTCACCTCGTACGCCTCGATGAGCCGCAGCGACTCCTCGGGATCGAAACGGTCCATCACGATGACGGTCCCGCCCACCGACTGGGTCATCCCGCAATATCGCAGCGGCGCAGCGTGATACAGCGGCGCGGGGGAGAGGTAGACGGTGTCGGCGTCGAACCCGTACATCCCGGAGAAGATCACCGTGTAGATGTCGGGGACCTCGTCGACCTCGCCCTCGGGCAACGGGGGCTGGATGCCCTTCGGGCGGCCGGTGGTGCCCGACGAGTAGAGCATGTCGTGGCCGCGGGGCTGGCTCGCGGGCTTCTCGGGGGACGCACTCGCCAGCACGTCGTCGTAGGACTCGAAGCCGTCGATGCCGCCCCAGGCGATGCGGTGTTCGAGGGTGGTGACCTCCGCGGCGTCGGCGACAGCACCGGCCGACGCCGCGGAGGCGAACAGGACACGCGCACCGCAGTCGCCGAGGATGAAGTTCGTCTCGGCGGCGGTCAGGTGATGGCTCACCGGCGTGATGTAGAGCCCGGACCGCAGTGCGGCCCAGTAGACCTCGAAGACCCGCAGGTCGTTGGTGGACACGAGCGCGATGCAGTCACCGCGGCGGAGTCCGAGTTCCCGGAGATGGTTCGCCAGCCGGATGGAGCGCTCGTCGAGTTCGGCGTAGGTGATCTGCTCACCCGTCGCCGGGAGGATGGCTGCGGGCTTGTCCGGCGTCGTCGCCGCGAACACTCCTGGGAACATGGCGACAGGATAACCACACCTATGCCGACGATGGAACAGATTCGCAGAAGTGTCGCTTTGCGACGGACCTATTCGCCCCGGGGTCGGCGGACGGACTCCTCGACGAGATCGAGGACGGCGTGCAGATCGCGGCCGCGGTGGCCCGACGCGAGGCGGGTGATGAGTCCGTCGAGGACGAGATCGAGATAGGCCACGATGACGCCTGTCGGCAGATCGTCGCGCAGGCGACCGGCACTGCGCTGACGTTCCAGGCGGGCCATCGTCGCCGTCTCGAGATCGATGGACCGTGCCACCCACTCGGACCGGAAATCCGGGTCCGATCGGAGCTTGCGCGCGATCTCCAACCGCGTGCCGAGCCAGTCGAAGTCCTCGGGGTGGTCGAGCATGTCGCGCATGACCTGGACGAGTCCCTGCTCGGCCGCGACGTCGGCCATCCGCTCGGCGTCCTCGTGCGCCAGCGACAGGAAGAGGGCTTCCTTGTCACGGAAATGGTGGAAGATCGCGCCGCGCGAGAGCCCGGTCGCCTCCTCGAGGCGGCGGACGGTCGCGCCGTCGTACCCGTGCTCGGCGAAGCATCGACGGGAGCCGTCGAGGATCTCCCGACGACGTGCGGCCAGATGGTCGTCACTCACCCGTGGCACGACGGCGCCCCTTCCTGCGAAACGGTGATGATGTCCGTACGCCCCGGCTCTCGGGGGAGAACCGGGGCGTACGGGTGTCGGGTCGGCCCGACTCAGCTGCCGATCATGTTGCGCAGCACGTACTGCAGGATGCCGCCATTGCGGTAGTAGTCGGCCTCACCGGGGGTGTCGATGCGCACCTTCGCGTCGAACTCCACCTTCTTGCCGTCCTCCTTGGTGGCGGTGACGTGCACCGTCTCCGGCGTGCTGCCGTTGTTCAGCTCCTCGATGCCGGTGATGTCGAACGTCTCCGTGCCGTCGAGGCCCAGCGACTTGTGCGACTCGCCCTCGGGGAACTGCAGCGGGATGACGCCCATGCCGATGAGGTTCGAGCGGTGGATGCGCTCGAAGCTCTCGGTGATCACCGCGCGCACACCGAGCAGGCTGGTGCCCTTGGCCGCCCAGTCACGCGACGAGCCGGTGCCGTACTCCTTGCCGCCGAGCACGACGAGCGGGGTGTCCTGCGCGGCGTAGTTCTGCGCGGCGTCGTAGATGAACGACTGCGGTCCGCCGTCCTGGGTGAAGTCGCGGGTGTAGCCACCCGACACCCCGTCCAGGAGCTGGTTCTGCAAGCGGATGTTGCCGAACGTCGACCGGATCATCACCTCGTGGTTGCCACGACGGGCACCCAGGGAGTTGTAGTCCTTGCGGGCCACACCGTTCTCGTCGAGGTACTGCGCCGCCGGGGTGCCCGGCTTGATGGTCGAGGCGGGGGAGATGTGGTCGGTGGTGACCGAGTCGCCCAGCTTCGCCAGGACGCGTGCGCCCGAGATGTCCTTCACCGGCGCCGGCTCACGCTGCATGCCCTCGAAGTACGGGGGCTTGCGGACGTAGGTCGACTTCTGGTCCCACTCGAACGTCTTGCCGTCCGGGGTGGGCAGGCCGCGCCACCGCTCGTCGCCCTTGAACACGTCGGCGTAGTCGGCCGCGTACTGCTCCGGCGAGATCGACTCGGCGATCGTCTTCTGGATCTCCTCACCCGAGGGCCAGATGTCCTTGAGGAAGACGTCGTTGCCGTCTGTGTCCTGACCCAGCGGGTCGGACTCGAAGTCGAAGTCCATCGTCCCGGCCAGGGCGTAGGCGATGACCAGCGGCGGCGACGCCAGGTAGTTCATCTTCACGTCCTGGTTGATGCGACCCTCGAAGTTGCGGTTGCCCGAGAGCACCGCGGTGGCGGTGAGGTCGTTGTCGTTGATGGCCTTCGAGATCTCCTCGGGCAGCGGGCCCGAGTTGCCGATGCACGTGGTGCAGCCGTATCCGACGAGGTAGAAGCCGAGCTTCTCCAGGTACGGCCACAGCCCGGCCTTCTCGTAGTAGCCGGTGACGACCTGTGAGCCCGGTGCCATCGACGTCTTCACCCACGGCTTGCTGGTGAGGCCCTTCTCGACCGCGTTGCGGGCGAGGAGTGCGGCACCGATCATCACCGACGGGTTCGAGGTGTTGGTGCAGCTGGTGATCGACGCGATCGTCACGATGCCGTGGTCGAGGATCATCTTCCCGCGCTCCGTCGACTCGACGGTCACAGGGTTGGACGGGCGACCCTCGGCGTTGCGTGCGGCCGAGTGCAGGGGAGCGGAGTCGTCGTCGGCGAAGCTCAGCGTGGCCGGGTCGGAGGCCGGGAAGGTCTCCTCGACGGCGTCGTCGAGCTTGCTCTGCTCGCCGCCCGTGCCGTCACCGACGTAGTTGTGGATGTCCTTGCGGAAGGCGTTCTTCGCGTCCCACAGCTCGATGCGGTCCTGCGGACGCTTCGGGCCGGCGATCGACGGGACCACCTCGGCGAGGTCGAGCTCGAGGTACTCGGAGTACACCGGCTCCTTGTCGCCGTCGTGCCACATGCCCTGTTCCTTGGCGTACGCCTCGACGAGGTCGAGCGTCTCCTGGCTGCGGCCGGTCAGCTTGAGGTAGCTGATGGTCTCCTCGTCGATCGGGAACATCGCGCAGGTCGAGCCGAATTCCGGGCTCATGTTGCCGATGGTGGCGCGGTTGGCCAGCGGCACCGCCGCGACACCCTTGCCGTAGAACTCGACGAACTTGCCGACGACGCCGTGCTTGCGCAGCATCTCGGTGATCGTCAGGACCACGTCGGTGGCGGTCACGCCGGGCTTGGTCTCACCGGACAGCTTGAAGCCGACGACGCGGGGGATGAGCATCGAGATGGGCTGGCCGAGCATCGCGGCCTCGGCCTCGATGCCGCCGACGCCCCAGCCCAGGACGCCCAGGCCGTTCTCCATGGTGGTGTGCGAGTCGGTGCCGACGCAGGTGTCGGGGTAGGCCACGCCGTCGCGGACCATGATCGAGCGCGCGAGGTGCTCGATGTTGACCTGGTGGACGATGCCGGTGCCCGGGGGGACGACCTTGAAGTCGTCGAACGCGCCCTGGCCCCAGCGGAGGAACTGGTAGCGCTCCTCGTTGCGCTGGTACTCGATCTCGACGTTGCGCTCGAAGGCCTGCGCGTTGCCGAACGCCTCGATGATCACCGAGTGGTCGATGACCATCTCCGCGGGCGCGAGCGGGTTGACCTTGTCGGGATCGCCACCGAGCTCCTGTACGGCCTCACGCATCGTGGCGAGGTCGACGATGCAGGGCACACCGGTGAAGTCCTGCATGATCACGCGCGCCGGCGTGAACTGGATCTCGATGCTGGGGTCGGCCTCGGGGTCCCATCCGGCGATCGCCTGGATGTGCTCCTTGGTGATGTTCGCACCGTCCTCGGTGCGCAGCAGGTTCTCGGCGAGCACCTTCAGGGCGTACGGGAGGCGGTCGACGCCGTCCACGGCACTGAGGCGGTAGATCTCATACGAGTTGTCGCCGACCTCCAGCGTTCCCTTGGCGCCGAACGAATCAATTGACGAGCTCACGCAACACTCCACTCCTCGGTTCGCCGGCGTCGGAGATCCGCCGACTCTCGTCGCCGGCGGGCTGGGCCGGCGCTGGATGTCCTGCGCCCCGCGGGCCGGCGGGGTGCGAACGTGCGCCCAGTCTAGCAGTACGCGCGTACTGGTTGGTGACATTGGGGGAACGGGTCGGCGCGGCGGGTGAACATCGTGTGAGGGCTCGCCTGTCGTACTGTGCAGGCGTCAGTCCGGGTGGTCGTGCACCGCCCGCACCCCGTGCCCCGAGGAGTCATCGGCCATGTCGTTCGATCCGGCGTTCGCCGGCACGGGTCCCACCGACCTGCGGGGGATCCTGCACTCGGCACCGGCGCTGACCGTGATCCCCGATGACATCGACCTGCGGGCCATCGAGAAGAACCTCGCCGACGACCACGTCGACGCACCGGCCGACGACACCCCCGGGCTGCTGCGGGTGGTCTCCGAGGCGAAGTCGTCGGGACATGACATGTACTTCGTGGTCCTGGACAAGGCGCAGCCCAAGTTCACCTACTACCGCGACATCGCGACCGCACTGCAGAAGCAGACCGGCGGCACGGTGGTCGTCTTCGGTCCCGACACCGTCGGCACCGCATCGGACGACTTCAGCCGGGTCCAGCTGGAACAGGCGCAGGACAACCTCACCGTGTCGCAACCCGCGCAGGGCGCCCAGCAGATGCTCGACCGGATGACCGTCCAGACCCAGATCCCGTGGACCGTGGTGACGCTGGTGCTCATCGCGGTGGTCGCCGTCGCGGCCGTCGTCGCCCGGGTCCTGCAGGTACGACGACGCGGTGCCGAGCCCGCCGTCCCGGCCGCCGCGGACCGCGACGTGACCACCGATGGCGTCGGCGACACCTCCCCGGAGAGTTCTCCTCCGCCCCGGTGACGCGCGGCGGAGGATCTCCGCCGAATAGTGATTGCTCTCGTGCATCCATGATGTGCGATCACGCATCGAATCACGTCCATGTGGTTCCGGTGCTCAGGCCGTCGATCGGCCCTCCCGGCGGTGTTTCCGCAGGTAATCACGCGATTGTAATTTGTTACTCGTGTTTCCGCGGGGGCATTTGTGGCGTACGGTTCGACATGTCATTGGTGGTGTCGATGGGGAAGTTGACACCTGCCGTGACGCACTTCGGGGGTGGGTCGATGATCGGCGGACGCCGTGGCGTCGTCACCGCCGATCGCAAGTCCGTTCTGCGAGGGAGTCATCTGTGAGGCGACGTTCCGCATGCGGTCGCCGGGAGTCGTTTCATCCCGGTGACCCGCGCCGCCACCCGTCCATGTCGAGTGCCGGCCTGCGCGCGCAACCGGATTCCGGTCTCCGCCCGGGTGAACCTCCCGAATCGCTCCCGGCGTCGTCGACCCTCACCCGGGTCGTCACCACCACCGTCGTCACCCTGCTCGTCGCCCTGGGGCTCCTCGGGGCCGGCGCAGGCGCGGTCGTCGCCGAGCCGGCCGCTCCCGCACCCCGTGGTCCGTCCGGGATCGCGGGCCTGATCAACCAGATCGCCGATGTCGACCAGAGGATGGCCGACATCGACGCGTCTCTGGCCATCAAGCGGGAGGCCGCGAACCGGGCCCTGGTCGACCTGCAGACGTCACGGGACCAGGAGCGCCTGTCGGTGCTGGCCGTGAACGGCTCCACCAGCGCACTGCAGCGCGCCGACGCCCAGATCGCCTCCGCGCAGAAGAGTTTCGACACGTTCGTCCGCGACCTCTATCGCCAGGGAAGCAATCAGGCGTCGCTCGCGGGGATGTTCGCCTCGGGCGACCCGGCCGCGGTGCTCGACCGCGCCGGCGTCATCGCGCAGCTCACGCGCGATCAGCAGGCGACGATCCAGCGTCTGAAGGTCTCCCGCAACGAGAAGGCCAACCGTGTCGCGACGGCGTCGGCCACACGCAAGCAGGCGGCGCGTGCCGCCGAGGCCGCCGCGCAGCGCAAGAACGACGCCGTCTCGGCGATCGCCCAGACCGTCGCCGCGGCGAAGACCGAGTCGGCGACCAAGGCCCAGCTGACGGCGGCGCGCGACGCGGCGCAGCAGCAACTCGACGCACTGCGCGGACGGGTCCCCGCGGCAGCACCGGCCACCGTCCCCGGTGCGACACCGGCCGCCGCGCCCGCCCCCGGGGCACCCTCGCCCACGCCGGGTGGTGTCGCGGCCGTCATCCCGGGCCGGGTGAACGCAGCGTCCCCGATCGACCCCCTGCGCGACGCGGTCGTCTCGGCCGCCCAGTCCGCGTTCCAGGTGGCGGCGCAGGCCGCCGCCAAGCTGGCCGTCGACGCCGCACAGCAGGTCGTCGCCCAGGTGATCGCCTCGATCACCGGCTCCCACACCGACATCGACGGGTCCGGTGGCGGTTCGGGCACGTCCAGCGGCGGGTCCGGCGGTGGCGGCGCGACGTCGGTGACGCCCGGCGTCACCGGGACGGCTGCGGTCGAGATCGTGGTGAACAGGGCGCTGTCGCAGCTCGGTGTGCCCTACTCGTGGGGTGGCGGCAACGCCAGCGGACCGACGAAGGGCATCCGGGACGGCGGCGTGGCCGACAGCTACGGCGACTACAACAAGGTGGGCTTCGACTGCTCGGGCCTGATGATGTACGCCTTCGCCGGCATCGGGATCTCGTTGCCGCACTACACCGGCTACCAGTACACGTCGGGTCCGCACGTCCCGCTGTCGCAGATGCAGCGCGGCGACATGATCTTCTACGGGCCCAACGCCAGCCAGCACGTGGCGATGTACCTGGGCAACAACCAGATGGTGGAGGCGCCCGAGTCGGGATCCGTCGTCAAGATCTCCCCGCTGCGCACCAGCGGTGCGATGCCCTACGTCGTCCGACTGACCGGATAGGCCACACGCCGCGGCCGTTCGTCGTCGCGGCGTCAGCCCGCACGACCGCTACCCTCGGGAACGACCGTCGTCCGGTGGGTGCCGGACGACACACCCCAGAGCGGACGACCGGTGGAGGAAGACGCGTGACGCAGACGCACGACGGTGGCGGGACCCGATCCGAGCAGGACGGGTCGGGCGCTCTGACCGAGGCCGACGTGAAGCTGCTCGAGCGGACGATGTTCGAGGTGAAGCGGGTCATCGTCGGGCAGGACGCCCTCGTCGAGCGGATCCTCGTCGGTCTGCTCGCGCGGGGACACATCCTCCTCGAGGGTGTGCCCGGTGTCGCCAAGACTCTCGCGGTCGAGACGTTCGCCCGGGTGATCGGTGGGTCGTTCTCGCGCGTGCAGTTCACCCCCGACCTCGTCCCCACCGACCTCATCGGCACCCGGATCTACCGGCAGGGACGCGAGACCTTCGACACCGAGCTCGGCCCGGTCGTCGCCAACTTCCTCCTGGCCGACGAGATCAACCGTGCGCCCGCGAAGGTGCAGTCGGCGCTGCTGGAGGTCATGGCCGAGCGCCACCTGTCCATCGGCGGCGAGACGTTCCCCATGCCCGACCCGTTCCTGGTGATGGCGACGCAGAACCCGATCGAGAACGAGGGCGTCTACCCGCTGCCCGAGGCGCAGCGCGACCGCTTCCTGTTCAAGGTCCTCGTCGACTACCCGTCGGTGGAGGAGGAACGCGAGATCGTCTACCGGATGGGGACACGCCCCCCGGTCGCCCACCAGGTGCTCGACCCCGAGGACACCGTCCGCCTGCAGGACCTGGCGTCACGGGTGTTCGTCCACCACGCTCTCGTCGACTACGTCGTCCGGGTGATCACCGCGACCCGTCGTCCCGAGACCGTCGGGCTCACCGACGTCGCCGGGTGGCTGGCCTACGGCGCATCGCCGCGAGCCACCCTGGGCATCGTCGCGGCCGCGCGGGCGCTCGCGTTGGTCCGCGGCCGTGACTACGTGATCCCGTCCGACGTCGTCGAGATCATCCCCGACGTCCTCCGGCATCGCCTGGTGCTCAGCTACGACGCCCTGGCCGACGAGGTCGACGCCGACACCGTCATCACGCGGATCCTGCAGACCGTGGGGCTGCCGCAGGTCGCCTCGCAGCCGGTCGGCGGCCCCGTCCCGGCACCGAACGGCGTACCGCCGCAGCAGCAGCCGATGACCGCGGGCCCCCAGAACCAGGGTCCGCAGAACCCCGGTGTCCCGAACCAGGGTCTGCAGAACCCGTACCCGCAGAACCCGCCGCCGGCGCCCGGCGCCGTCGCCGATGGCCGACGCTGACCGGTTGCCGTCGTTCGGCGGGGGTGCGCTCGACGACCCCACGCTGACCGCGGCGTTGAAGACGCTCGAGCTCACGGTCCGGCGCAAGCTCGACGGCGTCCTGCAGGGCGATCACCTGGGCCTGATCCCGGGCCCCGGGTCGGAGCCCGGCGAGGCGCGGATGTACCAGCCCGGCGACGACGTCCGGCGCATGGACTGGTCGGTGACCGCGCGCACCACCCACCCGCACGTCCGGCAGATGGTCGCCGACCGGGAGCTCGAGACGTGGTTGGTCGTCGACATGTCGGCCAGCCTCGACTTCGGGACCACCGGCGGGACCAAACGCGACCTCGCTGTCGCGGCGTGTTCGGCGATCACCCACCTCACCCTCGGCGGTGGCAACCGGATCGGTGCGATCGTGGCCACCGGCGACACCATCACCCGCGTCCCGGCCCGGTCCGGTCGGGCGCACGCCATGACCCTGCTCTCGACGATCGCCACTGCCCGACGGGGCGCCGAAGGCGTGCGCGGTGATCTCGCCGGCGCCGTCGACGCGCTCCGCCGACCCCAGCGCCGCCGGGGACTCGCGGTGGTGGTCAGCGACTTCCTCGGTCCGATCGACTGGGACCGCCCCCTGCGCGCCGTGGCCGGTCACCACGAGGTGCTCGGCGTGGAGGTCCTCGACCCCCGCGACCTCGAGCTCCCCGACGTCGGCGAGATCATCCTCCGCGACGCGGAGAGCGGTCAGACCCGGGAGCTGACCATCACCGCCACCGTTCGCGCGGACTACGCCCGCGCGGCCGCCGCCCATCAGGCCGACGTGCACCGCATCCTGCGGACATGCGGGGCTCCGACGATGTCGTTGCGCACCGACCGTGACTGGATCGCCGACGTCGTCCGCTTCGTCGCCCGGCGACGTCGCGGGCTGCACGCCGGTGCGGCGCCGGGTGGCCGCTGATGAGCGTGCTCGCCACACCCTGGTGGCTGCTCCTGCTGCTCGTGGTCGCCGGCCTGGGCGCCGGGTACGTCTACATGCAGCGCCGCCGGCACTCGCGTGCGGTCCGCTTCGCCAACCTGGATCTCCTGGACTCGGTAGTCCCGCCGCAACGCAACCGGTTCCGGCACGCGCCGATCGCGCTCATGCTCGTCGGGCTCATCCTGCTCACCGTCGCGCTCGCGGGCCCTCAGGCCGACCGCCGGGTGCCGCGCAACAAGGCCACCGTCATCCTCGTCATCGACGTGTCGCGGTCGATGAACTCGACGGACGTCGCGCCGACCCGCATCCAGGCCGCCCAGACGGCCGCGAAGAAGTTCGCCGACGACCTGACCGACGGGATCAACCTCGGCCTCATCTCCTTCGCAGGGACCGCGGCGACGCTGGTCTCGCCGACCCCCGACCACGACGCGGCCAAGCAGGCGATCGACAAACTCCAGCTGGCGGACAAGACCGCCACCGGTGAGGGCATCTTCGCCGCCATCGACCAGATCAAGACGCTCAACGCGGTCCTCGGCGGCGACAAGGGGGCACCGCCGGCGCGGATCGTCCTCGAGTCCGACGGCAAGGAGACCGTCCCCGACGACCCGGACGACCCCCGGGGGGCCTTCACCGCCGCCCGCAAGGCGAAGGAGGAGAAGATCCCGGTCAACACCATCTCCTTCGGAACCCTCACGGGCACCGTCGATCTCGAGGGTGACCGGATCCCGGTGCCGGTCGACGACGCCTCGCTGGAACGGATCGCGAACCTGTCCGGCGGCGAGTTCTTCACGGCGTCGACACTCGGTGAGCTGACCCGGGTGTACGACACGTTGCAGCAGCAGATCGGCTACGAGACGCAGCGCGGCGACAACTCGCGGCCGTGGGTGATCGCCGGCACGATCCTGGTGCTCGTCGCGGCCATCGGGGCGATCGCGATGAACCGCCGGTTGCCGTGAGTGCACATCGTCCGGGCGGGGACCGCGGTGTCGTCGCGGCCGGTCGCGGACGATAGGTTGGCCCGCATGGCAGAGACCGCGTCGCAGCCCCCCGCCACCACCCGCTCCGGCGGCCCGTCCCGCTCGGTCCTCGTGACCGGCGGCAACCGGGGCATCGGCCTCGCGATCGCCCGGCGCCTCGCCGACGACGGGCACCGTGTCGCCGTGACGCACCGGTCGTCGGGGGCGCCGGAGGGCCTGTTCGGCGTGCAGTGCGATGTGACCGACTCCGCAGCCATCGCCGAGGCGTTCGCCGCGATCGAGGCACACCAGGGGCCGGTGGAAGTGCTGGTCGCCAACGCGGGCACCACCGACGACACGTTGCTCATGCGGATGACCGAGGAACAGTTCGAGAAGGTCGTCGACGCCAACCTCACGGGGTCGTTCCGTGTCGCGAAGGCGGCCTGTCGGTCCATGCTGCGCAAGCGGTTCGGGCGTTTCATCTTCATCGGTTCGGCCGTCGCGACGATGGGCACGCCGGGACAGATCAACTACGCGTCGTCGAAGGCCGGCCTCATCGGCATGGCACGGTCGCTCACCCGTGAGCTCGGGACCCGGTCGATCACCGCGAACGTCGTCGCCCCGGGCTTCATCGACACCGACATGACCGCGGCACTGCCCGACGAGTACCGCGAACAGGTCACCAAGATCATCCCGGCCGGACGCACCGGCCGCGCCGACGAGGTGGCGTCGGTCGTCAGCTGGCTCGCCTCCGAGGACTCCGCCTACGTCTCGGGTGCCATCATCCCCGTCGACGGCGGTCTCGGCATGGGCCACTGACACCGCACGACCCGAATCACCCACCACCAGCAAGGAGTTCACCAGTGAGCGGACTGCTCGAGGGCAAGACGATCCTGATCACGGGCATCATCACCGACTCGTCGATCGCGTTCCACGCGGCGTCTGTCGCCCAGGAGCAGGGGGCGAAGGTGATCATCACCGGCATCCCGGAGCGTCTGCGCCTCATCGACCGGATCGCCCGCCGTCTCCCGCAGGAGGTCCCACCCGCGATCGGTCTGGACATCACGAACGAGGAGAACCTCGGCGAACTCGCCGACAAGGTCCGGGAGCTGGCACCCGAAGGGGTCGACGGTGTCCTGCACTCGATCGCGATGGCGCCCAAGAACCTGATGGGACCCGACGCCGTGCCCTTCCTCGACGCCCCCGGTCCGGACGCCGCCAAGTCGTTCGAGATCTCCGCGTGGAGCTATGCGTCACTGGCCCGCGCGGTGCTGCCGGTGATGAACGAGGGCGGGTCCATCGTCGGCATGGACTTCGACCCGCGCACCGCGATGCCGTACTACAACTGGATGGGCGTGGCTAAGGCCGCGCTGGAGGCCGTCAACCGTTACGTCGCCCGCGAGGTCGGCGAGGCCAAGCGCGTCCGGTCGAACCTCGTCGCCGCCGGCCCGATCAAGACGCTCGCCGCCAAGGCCATCGCGGGCACGGCGACGGACGACGCCAAGCAGCTCAACATGCTCAACGAGTACTGGGACGGCGCGTCGCCGATCGGGTGGAACGTCGACGACCCCACCGTCGTGGCGAAGTCGATCTGCGCACTGCTGTCCGACTGGCTGCCCGGCACCACCGGGTCGATCATCTACGTCGACGGGGGCGCCAGCCACAACACCTGGTTCCCCGAGGGGTTCACCGGGTCATGACGACCCCGAGCACCTCCGGGTACGACGCGGTCCTGCTGCTGTCGTTCGGCGGTCCCGACGGCCCCGACGACGTGATGCCGTTCCTGGAGAACGTGACCCGCGGTCGGGGGGTGCCCCGCGAGCGTCTGGAGTCGGTCGCCGAGCACTACATGCACTTCGGCGGCGTCTCACCGATCAACCGGCTCAACCTCGACATCATCGACCGCCTGCGGGCGGCGCTGGGCGAGAACGACATCGACCTCCCGGTCTTCTTCGGCAACCGCAACTGGCATCCGATGGTCGAGGACACCGTCGTCGAGATGTTCGACGCGGGACACCGCCGGGTGCTGGTCTTCCCGACGTCGGCGTGGGGTGGTTACTCGGGGTGCGCGCAGTACCACGAGGACATCGCCCGCGGGTTGAGCGCTCTCACCGATCGTCGTCCCGCTGCCGCCGCCGATCCGATGACCCTGCGCAAGCTGCCGCACTACTGGGACCGCCCGGAGATGATCGCGGCCGGCGCCGACGCGCTCACCGCGGCTCGCGCCCAGCTGCCGCAGGACGTCGCGGACTCGGCGCGCGTCGTGTTCACGGCGCACTCCGTGCCGACGGCCGCCGACGAGGTCGCCGGTCCGCCGGAACAGGGTGGGCACCTCTACAGCCGACAGGTCGCCGCCGCCTCGGCCGCGGTGGCACAGGCCGCGGGCATCACCGGACACGACGTCGTGTGGCAGTCGCGGTCCGGACCCCCGCAGGTGCCGTGGCTCGAACCCGACATCGTCGACCATCTCGAGGCGATCCACACCGACGGAGTCCCCGCGGCCGTGGTGTCCCCGATCGGGTTCGTCTCCGACCACCTCGAGGTGGTCTGGGACCTCGACACCGAGGCCGACGAGAAGGCCGGCGAACTCGGCATGCCGATGGCACGCGCCGCGACGGTGGGCACCGACCCGCGCTACGTCGCGATGATCGTCGAGCTCATCCGCGACCAGCTCGCGGGTGCGACGACACAGAGCAGCGGCCTGGGATGCACGGACAACGGCGAACGGTGCGCACCCGGGTGCTGTCCTGTGGTGCGTCCGCGACGCCCGTCCTGAGCGGCCGCCCCGTGCGTCAGACGCGCGGGGAGCGGTCCGACTCGGCGACGACGGCGTTCAACGCCGTCATCCGCGCGGCACGTACCGAGCGCGCCAGGTCGTCGAGTGCGGCGTCCGCGCGATCCTGGCCCGTCGCCGACAGCCCGGTGCGGGGCCGCAGTTCCACGGCGACGCGCAGGATCGCCGCGATCTGGGCCGTCTGACCGACGACCCGGATCGCGCGGTCGCCGGATTGCGGTGGTACGTCGACGGTCTCGGCCAGCGTGTGCGCGGCCAGACGCGTTCGCAGGTCGACGGGTGTGCCCGCCGACTCGACGCCACCGAGGCGGGCGAGGACGGCGGTGGCGTCCCGGATCGTCTCGCGCATCAGGAACTCGGCCTCGCCGAGATCCCTGTCGGGGAGCCGGATCACGGACCCCAGTGATCGGACCGTCCACGACATGGACCCCGTGGCGACCGTGCGCGCGGAGATCCCGATGGCCTCGTCCGAGTCCTCGGAGCGCCACAGGACGAGGATCTGACCCTGGTCGAGTGCGTCCCCGAGCGCTGCGCCGGTCAGGCCGAGTGTGTCCCCGGGTGAGGGGAGCAGCAGCCGGATGCGGGCGGCCTGTCGGATCGCCCGCAACAGTGCACCGGTACCGACCTCGGCGGCGGTGAGATCGATGACGGCGGCGGCGTCGGGATCGGCGGCCACCACGCGGTGAGCCGGTGCGACGTCGACCAGGGCGTCGACGACATCGTCGGGGGCGCATCGTCCGGCGCGCCACACGGCACCCCAGGTGGCCAGCGCCGCGAGGGCGGGCAGGCCCCCCGGCACCAGGTGTTCGGTCGTCTCACTCATCACGGACACGATAGCGACGGCGGCGGGGACACCGCCGCGCACGCGGATGAGCAGCGGCGATCGCCCGGCGTGGCACCCACCGACGCGCCGGGCGGTCTCCTACCGTCGCGGGGTGATGTCACCCGACCGCTATGGATTCGATGTCCTCGACGCCGCCGCACGACGGCGGCGGTCCGCACCCGTGGTCCCGGAGATCGACGCCGAGCGTGACCTGGTGGTCGAGGACGCCGGCACCGGTTTCTGCGGGGCCGTGGTGGGGTTCGAACGCGGCTACGACGGCGAGTACGTGCGTCTGGAGGACCGGCGCGGCGCCACGCGCGTGTTCGCGATGCGTCCCGCGGCGTTCCTCGTCGACGGCGCCCCGGTGACGTTGCGTCGCCCGGTGGCACGGACGGCGGCCCCGGCACGGACGGCGTCGGGGTCGGTGGCCCCCGCGTCGCGGCGGGCGCGGGTCGCACGGGCCAGCCGCATCTTCGTCGAGGGGGTGCACGACGCGGCGCTCGTCGAACGCATCTGGGGTGACGACCTTCGTGCCGAAGGGGTCGTCGTGGAGGGTCTCGCCGGCCTCGACAACCTCGACGAGGTACTCGCGGACTTCGCGCCGGGTCCGTCGCGACGCGCGGGTGTGCTGGTCGACCACCTGGTGTCGGGCAGCAAGGAGAGCCGGTTGACCCAGGAGGTCGGTCCCGACGTGTTGGTCTGTGGCCACCCGTTCATCGACATCTGGGAGGCCGTGAAGCCCGAGGTGCTCGGCATCGCCGAGTGGCCGCGCGTGCCGCGGTCGGAGGAGTGGAAGGCCGGTGTGTGTCACCGGTTGGGCTGGGGCACACCGACCGAGGGGTGGCGTCGGGTGAACCGGGCGGTGAGCGACTACCGCGACGTCCGGGTGGAGTTGGTGCGCAGTGTCGAGGAGTTGATCGACTTCGTGACCGCCGCGAGCGGCGACAGCTAGACCGCAGCGGCGACGGGTGGGACCCCGGGGGCGTTTTCGGCCGCGCGTGCGTGATCTGGACACGCGTCTGGTCTCTGGCACCATGGAGGCATGGCTGCGATCATCTGGTTGATCGCGGCGTTGGTCCTGGTCGGTGCCGAGGCCCTCAGCGGCGAGCTCGTGCTGCTGATGCTCGCGGGTGGGGCGATCGCCGCGTCGGGCACCACCGCTTTCCTCGAGCTGCCCGTCGTCGTCGACGGTGTGGTGTTCGCGGCGGTCAGCGTCCTGTTGTTGGCCACCGTGCGTCCCGTCGCCCGCCGCCATCTCCTGCGTCGTCCGATGCTGGCCACGAATGCCGAAGCGCTGCAGGGGAAGACGGCTGTCGTCACCTCCGTCGTCGACGCGCACGGTGGCCAGGTGCGTCTTGCCGGCGGCATCTGGTCGGCGCGTCCGTTGCATGCGGGCGACGTGTTCGCCGAGGGCGAGGACGTGATGGTGATGGAGATCGACGGCGCCACCGCGGTGGTCTGGAAGTCCTGAGAGTCCGGCCCGGTCCCAGCCGAACCACGATGGGGCCACAACAGATTGGGAGCGTGCCATGGAAGTCGGAGTGATCGTCGTCGTCGCGGTGCTGGTGGTTCTGGCGTTCGTGATCCTGTTCCGGTCGGTGGCGTTGATCCCGCAGGCCGAAGCCGCGGTCATCGAACGACTGGGCCGGTACACCAAGACGGTGTCGGGCCAGTTGACGCTGCTGGTGCCGTTCGTGGACCGGATCCGCGCCCGGGTGGATCTGCGCGAGCAGGTGGTCTCGTTCCCGCCGCAGCCGGTGATCACCGAGGACAACCTGACGTTGTCCATCGACACCGTCGTCTACTTCCAGGTGACGGTCCCGCAGTCCGCGGTGTACGAGATCAACGACTACATCATCGGTGTCGAGCAGCTCGCGACCACGACCCTGCGCAACGTGGTCGGCGGTATGACCCTGGAGGAGACGTTGACCTCACGCGACTCCATCAACGCCCAGCTACGAGGTGTGCTCGACGAGGCCACCGGTCGGTGGGGTCTGCGGGTCGCACGTGTGGAGCTCAAGAGCATCATGCCGCCGCCGTCGATCCAGGAGTCGATGGAGAAGCAGATGAAGGCCGACCGCGAGAAGCGGGCGATGATCCTGACCGCCGAGGGCCAGCGGGAGTCGTCGATCAAGACGGCAGAGGGCAACAAGCAGAGCCAGATCCTCTCCGCCGAGGGCGCGAAGCAGGCGGCCATCCTGGCCGCCGAGGCCGATCGCCAGTCGCGGATCCTCAGTGCGCAGGGTGAACGTGCCGCCCAGTACCTGAACGCCCAGGGCGAGGCCAAGTCGATCGAGAAGGTGTTCGCCGCGATCAAGGCGGCCAAGCCCACCCCGGAGTTGCTGGCCTACCAGTACCTGCAGAAGCTCCCCGAGATGGCGGCGGGCGAGGGCAACTCGGTCTGGGTGGTCCCGTCGGACTTCGGTTCCGCGCTGCAGGGTTTCGCGCGGTCGTTCGCGAACCAGGGTGACGACGGCATCTTCCGGTACGAGCCGTCCGACGACGCGGCGTCGCCGCAGAGCGACGACTCCGAGGTCGACGACTGGTTCGATCTCGCGCCGGATCCGAAGGTGGCTCAGGCCGTCGCGGAGGCGGGAGCGGTCGCCCGCAAGCCGGTCGCACCGGAGATGGAGGCACGTGCCGCCTCGCCGGGCCTCGAGAGCCGGAAGACGCCGGTGGCACCGTCGACGAGCAGCGACGACCCACCCGCCGACGACGCGTCGGCGGGCGACACCCCGACGCCGTGAGGTCCCGCCTCAGGTGAGGGCCAGGCGGGCCACCCCCGCCGCGGCGACAGCCCAGAGAACCGACGCGAACGTGCCGATGATGAACTGCTCGCCGGCGTGCTGGTCACGGATCTCGGGGTAGCGCGCGAGGCCTTTGACGGCGAGCACCACCGCGATCCCCTCGGGCCAGCCGGCGATGAGGGCGCCGACGACCGCCAGGCGTTCCATCACGCCGATCACCCGGCCGCCCCGCAGCGGCGTGTGTGCAGGGTCGGTCGTGTCCGGCGCGTCGTCGCCGGCTGCCGGCGGCGCCGTGCGATCGCGGCTGTCGACCTCGACCAGGTCGAAGACGACGGGGACGAGCGTCGCACCACCGAATGCGCCGATGACGACGACCAGCGTGACGACGATGTCGCGGACGGAACCGTGGGCGGGGGAGGCGATGGCCGCAGCGATGGCGGCGGTCGCCAGCGTCACCGTGGCGACGACCACCGCTGCGGCGCGTCCGCCGCGGTTCCGGACCGCCGTCGAGACCGTGGTGACGAGAGCGCAGATCACCAGCGCGGTGAGCGTGACGGTCATGCGGCCTCGGCCCGCTCGACCGCGGCGACGAGGTGCACGGCGGCCGCTCGTCCGTCCCGTTCGGCCTGCCACTCGGCCACCGACAACCGCTGCGACACCGCCTGCTTGCTGATGCCGAGCTGCTCGGCGATGTCACTCTGCGACACCCCCGAGCGCACCAGCGCGACAGCCTCGTGGCCCTCGGGTGACCGGCGCGCGACGACGATGGCCAGCAGGGCGAGGACAGCGGAGGCGTCCGCGGCGCGGGAGGGGTCGCCCCCGGCGAGACTCACGTTGCCCGGCGCGCGCTTGGCGCGGGTGACGGCTGTGCGCGCGGCCTCGAAGGCGGGTCCGCGTCCCGCTCGGGTGACCATGGGGAGAGGCTCCTCCACGGCACCGACACCGACACCGACACTCCACCCACCCAGCGCGACGAGCTCCATCACGACGTCGACGACGACCTCGGGATCGTCGGTCACCGCCTGGACCTCGTCGCCGGCGGTTCGGTCGAACGGTCGGAGCAGAGGGGTCTGCGTGAAGCGCGCCACGAGGTCCGGCACCCGGTCCCGCTCGCGGCGACTCCGACGTTGGTCGACCGTCATGACGAACACCCGGTCAAGGTACCAAGGTTTATATGGGTCTATCAAGCCTTCAGGCTTTATCGGCGGCAGCGGGAGTCTCCGTCATCCCCGGGTCAAGGCGTGAGGCAGGACTGTCCACAGTCGAGTCGTCGTCCTTGACGGGCAGCATCGAGTCGGCCACGAGCCCGACCACCCCGAGGACGACACCGGCGATCGAGATCGCCAGGCCGGCCGGGTGCGCACTCCCGGACAGGACACTGCCGAGCACGACCACCGACACGGTGCCGGGCAGGATGCCGACGGCCGTCGCCACGGTGTAGGGGAGCAGTCCCACCCGCGAGAGCGCGGCGCAGTAGTTGATGACCGAGAACGGGGCGGGCGCGATCAGCCGTAACGATCCGACGGCGAGCCATCCGCGCCGGGCCAGACGCCGGTCGACCGCACGGACCGCCGGGTGGGTGAGACGCGGTGCCACGGCCTCCCGCCCGGCCGACCGGACCAGGACGAACGCCACAACCGCTGCGATCATGGTCGCCCCCACGGCCACCAGCAGACCGGTGACGGGCCCGAACAGGACGCCGGAGGACAGGGTGAAGACGGTCCGCGGGATCGGCGCGACGCAGATGACGGCGTAGGCCAGGAAGAACGCGACGACGAACCAGGGGCCGGCCGAGTCCGACCACGCCCGGAACCGATCCACACCGGGTAGTCCGACGATCCCGACGACCACGAGGATCGCGATGAAGGCGATCGCCAGGGCCGCCGGTTTCCACCACCGCCGGATCCCGTTCACCACGGTCTGCGAGGCTACCCGCCGTCTCCGATCGGCCGACCGACCGAGCGTTCATGCGGGTGTGATGGCCGTCTCATGGTGATATGCGATAGAACACAGGAGGAAACCGGACGCGATCGCCCGATCGTCGCCGCCGACCGAGGGAGTTCGCAGTGGCCCCACCCCCCGACGTGTCCGCAGAGAACACCGCAGCAGAAGGCGACTCCGCCGAGACGTCGCCCGCCGCCGCGGTGCAGGCTTGGGACGAGGCGGTCGCGGGTGTGCTGGCCAAGTCACGTCGTGTCGACGCCGCCGACATCAGTCGACCCGCCGCGGCACACCTGCGGACGACGACCTACGACGACACGACGATCGAGCCGCTCTACACCCGTCTCGACGAGATCCCGGAGGCGCCGCTCCCCGGGCAGTTCCCCTACGTGCGCGGGCGCGACGCGACCCGGGACGTCATGCGGGGCTGGCACGTCACGACGCGGGCGGGGGCGCCCGACGCCGACCCGTCCGAGGTCAACGCCGCGATCCTGGAGTCCCTGACCACGGGCTCCAGCGCCATCTGGTTGACGCCGACGACGGACCCGACCGACCTGCCCCGCATCCTCGACGGCGTCCTGCTCGATCTCGCACCGCTGACCCTCGACGCCGGGACCGCCACCACGGCGACCGCCCACGCCCTCTTCGACCTCCTCGACGCCCGTGCCGCGGCGCCCGCGTCGACGACGTCACCGGCACCGGAGGCCTCCACCACCGTCGTCACCCTCGGGGTCGACACGCTGACCGCCCAGTTCGCGGGGGTCGACACCATCGGTCACGACGAGGCCGTCGCCCTGACCGGCGAGGCCATCGCCCGCCCCGAGCCGATCCGCGCCATCGTCGTCGACGGCACCGTCTTCCACGACGCCGGTGCGTCCGACGCCCAGGAGATCGGCGCCGCGGTCGCCGCCGGCCTGACCTACGTGCGCGCCGGTGTGGCGGCGGGACATGACGTCGCCGACGTCCTCGACACCATCGCGTTCCGGTTCGCCGCCACCGACCAGCAGTTCGAGACCATCGCGAAGTTCCGTGCCGCGCGCCAGGTCTGGGCGCGGGTCGCCGAGGTCCTCGGTGCACCCGACCACGCGGGCGCGCCCCAGCACGCGGTGACGTCGGCGGCCATGATGACCCAGCGCGACCCGTGGGTGAACATGCTGCGCACCACCCTCGCCGCCTTCGGTGCCGGGATCGGCGGGGCCGACGAGGTCACGGTCACCCCGTTCGACGCGGCCGTGCCCACCGGCGCGCTCGGGGTGTCCCGCGCGTTCGCCGACCGGATGGCCGTCAACACCCAGTTGCTGCTGCTCGAGGAGTCCCACCTCGGACGCGTACTCGACCCCGCTGCGGGCAGCTGGTACGTCGAGGCCCTGACCCGGTCCACCGCCGAGGCGGCCTGGGCGGTCTTCACCGACGTGGAGGCTCAGGGCGGCTATCGCGACGCCCTGACCTCCGGCGCGTTGAGCGCGACGATCGCCGCGACGCGGGAACGTCGTGCGGACGACATCGCCCATCGCCGTGTGGCGATCACCGGGGTCAGCGAGTTCCCGAACATCGCCGAGAAGCCCCTCGCGGGTGACACCGCCGGGACCGGGCGCCGGGTCTCCCGGTACGCCGCTGCGTTCGAGGCCCTTCGGGACCGATCCGACGCGCACGTCGGCGCCACCGGCAACCGTCCCTCGGTGCTGCTGGCGCCGCTCGGCAGTGTGGCCGAGTACACCCCGCGCACGACGTTCACGGCCAACCTGCTCGCCGCGGGTGGCGTGGCGGTGATCGACCCCGGACCCGGTGCCGACCTCGCGGCCGCGGTCCGCGAAGCCGGGGCGAGCATCGCCGTCGTCTGCGGCACCGACAAGCGCTACGGCGACGAGGCCGGTGACGCGGTCGCCGCCCTGCGCTCGGCCGGGGTGACCAGGGTCCTGATGGCGGGCGGCCAGAAGGTGACCGCCGACCTCGAGGGTGAACGCCGACCCGACGGACACCTCGCGATGGGCATCGACGCCGTCGCCGCACTCACCGACATCCTCGACCTGCTCACCGAGCAGTCCGCCGACGACAGCGCAGGGGTCCCCGCATGACCACACAGGACGACGCCCGCACGATCGGCAGTTTCGCCGAGGTGCCGCTGACCTCCGACGCCGCTGCCACCGCGTCACCGGCTCGCGAGGACATCGACGCCCTCACCGCGTCCGGCGCCCAGGCCAACGGGTACACCGCCGAACAGGTCACCTGGACGACCCCGGAGGGCATCGACGTCCCGCCCGTGTTCGCCCGCACCGACCGGGACGAGGTCGCCGCGCAGGGGTATCCGATCGACTCCGTCCCCGGCACGGCGCCGTTCCTGCGCGGGCCGTACCCGACGATGTACGTCAACCAGCCGTGGACGATCCGCCAGTACGCGGGGTTCTCCACCGCCGCGGAGTCCAACGCCTTCTACCGTCGCAACCTCGCGGCCGGCCAGAAGGGACTGTCGGTGGCGTTCGACCTCGCCACGCACCGTGGGTACGACTCGGACCACCCGCGGGTGGCCGGTGACGTCGGGATGGCCGGTGTCGCGATCGACTCGATCCTCGACATGCGCCAGCTCTTCGACGGCATCGACCTGGGGTCGGTCTCGGTGTCGATGACCATGAACGGCGCGGTGCTGCCGATCCTCGCGTTGTACGTCGTGGCCGCCGAGGAGCAGGGCGTGCCGCCGGAGAAGCTCGCCGGGACCATCCAGAACGACATCCTCAAGGAGTTCATGGTCCGCAACACCTACATCTACCCACCGGAACCGTCGGTGCGGATCATCTCCGACATCTTCGCGTACACGTCGCAGAAGATGCCGCGCTTCAACTCGATCTCCATCTCCGGCTACCACATCCAGGAAGCAGGGGCGACAGCCGATCTCGAGCTCGCGTACACCCTCGCCGACGGCGTGGAGTACATCCGCGCGGGTCTCGACGCCGGCCTCGACATCGACAAGTTCGCGCCGCGGTTGTCGTTCTTCTGGGGCATCGGCATGAACTTCTTCATGGAGGTCGCGAAACTGCGGGCAGCACGCCTCATCTGGAGCGAGCTGGTCGCGGAGTTCTCGCCGAAGAACCCGAAATCGCTGAGCCTGCGGACGCATTCGCAGACCTCCGGCTGGTCGCTGACCGCGCAGGACCCGTTCAACAACGTCGCCCGCACGTGTGTAGAGGCGATGGCCGCGACGCAGGGGCACACGCAGTCGCTGCACACCAACGCCCTCGACGAGGCGCTCGCCCTGCCGACGGACTTCTCGGCGCGGATCGCCCGCAACACCCAGCTCCTGCTCCAGCAGGAGTCGGGGACGACACGGCCGATCGACCCGTGGGGCGGCTCGTACTACGTCGAGTGGCTGACCCATCAGCTCGCCACCCGCGCCCGCGCCCACATCGCGGAGGTGGCCGAGGCCGGCGGCATGGCCAAGGCCATCAACGAGGGCATCCCGAAGTTGCGCATCGAGGAGGCGGCCGCGCGCACCCAGGCGCGTATCGACTCGGGTCGGCAGCCGGTGATCGGCGTCAACAAGTACCAGTCGGAGTCCGACCAGGAGGTCGAGGTCCTCAAGGTCGAGAACAGCAAGGTGGCGGCCGAGCAGCTGGAGAAGCTGGCGCGCCTGCGCGCGGACCGGGACAGCGGCGCGGTCGAGCGGGCCCTGGCAGAACTGTCCCGTGCCGCAGCCGAGTCCGGGCGGGGAGGCTCGCTCGACGACAACCTGATGGCTCTGGCGATCGAGGCCGCGCGCCATCAGGCCACGGTCGGCGAGATCTCCGAGGCGCTGGAGAAGGTCTACGGTCGTCACCAGGCGGAGATCAGGACGATCAGCGGGGTGTACCGGCAGGAGGCGGGCCAGGTGGGCAACATCGACGCGGCGATGGGCATCGTCTCCGCGTTCGCCGAGGCCGAGGGTCGTCGTCCGCGTGTCCTCATCGCGAAGATGGGCCAGGACGGGCACGACCGGGGCCAGAAGGTCATCGCCACCGCCTTCGCCGACCTCGGCTTCGACGTCGACGTGGGTCCGCTGTTCCAGACACCCGACGAGGTCGCCCGTCAGGCCGCCGACAACGACGTGCACGTCGTCGGCGTCAGCTCTCTGGCCGCGGGCCACCTGACGCTGGTGCCCGCGCTGCGCGACGCACTCGCCGCCGTCGGTCGTGAGGACATCATGATCGTCGTCGGCGGCGTGATCCCGCCGGGCGACTTCGACGCGCTCTACGCCGCGGGTGCAACGGCGATCTTCCCGCCGGGAACCGTGATCGCCGACAGTGCTGTCGAGCTGGTGTCGAAACTGGGCATACAACTGGGCCACGACCTCCCGGGTGCGGTGTCCGCGGACTCAGGGCGGTAGACCACCCGCCCATGCCCGCACCGACCATCGATCCCGGTGAGCTGGCCGCTGCCGTCCGAGCGGGGGACCGGTCCCGGCTCGCACGGGCCATCACTCTCGTCGAGTCGACACGACCCGAGCATCGCGCGGCGGCGCAGGAGATGCTGCTCGAGCTGACTCCCCACGCCGGGAACTCCTATCGGGTGGGCATCACCGGCGTCCCGGGCGTGGGGAAGTCGACGACGATCGAGGCGCTCGGCATGCACCTCATCGAGAAGGGCCACCGCGTCGCGGTGCTCGCCGTCGACCCGTCGTCGACCAAGACCGGAGGGTCGATCCTCGGGGACAAGACACGGATGGGTCGTCTGTCCGTGCACCCCGACGCCTACATCCGTCCCTCGCCGACCTCCGGCACGCTGGGTGGTGTCGCGAAGGCGACGCGCGAGACCATGCTGGTGCTCGAGGCCGCCGGCTACGACGTCGTCATCGTCGAGACCGTCGGCGTCGGCCAGTCCGAGGTCACCGTCGCCAACATGGTCGACAGCTTCTGTTTCCTCACCCTCGCCCGCACCGGTGATTCGCTGCAGGGAATCAAGAAGGGTGTGCTCGAGCTCGCTGACGTCGTCGTGGTGAACAAGGCCGACGGCAAGCACGAGCGCGACGCCCGATCGGCCGCACGGGAACTCCGCGGTGCGCTGCACCTGCTGTACCCGCACGACGCCCTGTGGCAGCCCCCCGTCCTCACCATGAGCGCGATCGAGGACGTCGGTGTGACCGAGTTCTGGGACACCGTGATGGAGCACAAGCGCGTCCTCGCCGACGCCGGGGAGTTCGCAGAGCGTCGACGGCGACAACAGGTGCGGTGGATGTGGGCGATGGTCACCGACATCCTCACGGCCCGACTCGACTCCGATCCCGCTGTCCGCGAGGCACGTCGACGGGCCGAGGAAGCAGTCCGCGCCGGCGACCTCACCCCTGCGCTGGGCGCTCAGGAGATCGTCGCCGCCTTCGACGCCCGCTGACGTCTGCGGTTGTCCACAGGCACCACAAAACATCTCGATCTTGTCGGTGCGTCCCCGTACGATCGAACACATGAGCGAGACGGGGATCCTCGACACCTCGGGTGTGGTGGCGTCGTTGGCTGCGGACTCGGCGCTCCCCGCTCATGAGCTGGTGGAGGTTCTCTCGCATTGTCGGGCGATCACCTCGTCGGCGGACTATCGGATGCTGTGTGCCGCCTCGCTCATCCACGACGAACGGTGCGAGGACTACCTGATCGAGGTCGCCGAACACGACTCCGGACAACGAGAGTCGCTCGACGAACTCCTCGCTGCGGGGATGGACCATCTCGCAGGACGCGACCCCAGGGCTGAGTACGGTCCGGATGGGTTGGAGCGTGCGACCGTCGAGGTCGGTGCCGTCCTGAACGTGCCGGCGTCGAAGGCGCGGGAGTACGTCGTCGCCGGCGACACCGCCCGGTATCGGTTGGTGTTCACCGCCCAAGCATTGGCGGTCGGCCGGATCGACCTGGCCGGGTTTCTGCTGATCTGCGGTCGCACGAAACTCGTGGTCGATCCCGAGCTGGTCAAGATCGTCGACACCCACATCGCCCAAGCGTTGTTCGAGCGGCCGCCACTGTCGCGGGCCCGGCTGATCGCACTTGTCGACCGCATCGTCGCACTGATTGACCCGGATGCATTGATCCGGCGCCGGGAACGTGTTCGTGCCGACCGCGACGTCACGATCCGTCCCGACCGCTTCCAGCCTGGCGCCTCGCGAGTGACCGCCACCCTTCCCGACATCGACGCCACCGCGATCGACACCCGGTTGTCGGCCATGGCCGACGCCGTCCACTCCGGCGATCCGCGAACTCGTGCTCAGCGCCGCGCGGACGCCCTGATCGCTCTCGCCGCCGGACTCGACCACCTCACCTGCGGCTGCGATGCCTGCACCACCGATGTCGATGTCGATCCCGCGCCGACCGATGTCCCTGCCGCTCAGCCGAGCACACCTGCTGTGGGTCCGGCGCGACCGATGTTCCACATCGTGGCGAACCTGTCGACGCTGCTCGGGTTGGACGACGACCCCGGCTACCTCGACGGCCGCGGGATCATCGACGCCGACACCATGCGCGGCCTGTTCGCCGACGCCGAGAAAGAGTTTCTCCGCCGCGACGACGCCACCCAGGCCGCCCGATCAGCATCGACCTACATCCCATCCAAGAAGCTCGCCGCGCTCATCCGATGCAGCGAGCTCTGCTGCACGTTCCCCGGCTGCTCGGCACCGGCATGGGACGTCGACCTCGACCACACCACTCCGTTCGACCACCGCGACCCGGAATCCGGCGGCCCGACGACGCAAGCGAATCTGAAACCGCTGTGCCGGTTTCACCACCGCATCAAGACCTTCGACAAACAGTGGCGCGACTACCAGTCACCACTGGGCGAGGCGTTCTTCGAATCCCCCACCGGGCACATGTTCCTCGGCAATGCCTACACCGCGGTGGACATCTTCCCGGCGCTGGGACCGCCCAGAAGACCCGAGAACCACTCTGCGAGAACCACACTGGCGACCAGTCGCCATACAGAACGCGCCGCACACCTCCGCGCGGTCGAGCGTGCGGAGGACGCGAATCCGCCACCCTTCTGACCGCAAGTCGCGGCTCAGACCACCTCTCGTGACCGGGACGTGTCGACGGTGAGGTGTGCGCAGCGATCGTTTGTTCTCGACGTAACCACCACGCAACACTCGGACCGCTTACTGGACACCGAGCACACATCGGTGTGTTCGTCCCTATCCCAGGAGAGTGCGATGACCACCATCGCCGCAGCGTCCGCCAACTTCACGCGTGACCTCGACCAGAACTACGCCCTCATCAGCGATCTCGTCGCCCAGGCCCGTGCCCGCGACGTCGACTTCCTCGTCCTGCCGGAGGCGGCCATCGGCGGCTACCTCTCGTCGCTGGGCAATCACGGTGACAAGCAGAGAGATTCGGCGGTCTCGCTCCCGCCCGCGATCACCCTCGACGGCCCCGAACTGGCACGGGTGGGGGAGATCGCCGGAGACATGCTCGTCGCGATCGGGTTCTGCGAACTCGCCGACGACGAGTCCGGTACCCCGACACGGTTCAACGCCGCGGCCGTGCTCGACGGGAGCGGCGTCTACGGCAACTACCGCAAGGTGCATCAGCCGCTGGGGGAGAACCTGTCGTATGCGTCCGGGGACGCCTACGGCGTGTTCGACACGCCAGTCGGCCGGGTGGGTCTCCAGATCTGTTACGACAAAGCATTTCCAGAGGCCGCCCGGGTGATGGCGCTCGACGGCGCGCAGATCATCGCGAGCCTGTCGGCGTGGCCTGCGGCTCGGACGGCCACCGCCGAGGACCTGCAGCAGGACCGGTGGACCTACCGCTTCAACCTGTTCGACTCGGCCCGCGCCCTCGACAACCAGGTGTTCTGGGTGGCGTCGAACCAGTCGGGGACATTCGGCTCGCTGCGGTATGTGGGCAACGCCAAGGTGGTCGACCCGGGCGGCAACGTCCTCGCCACCACTCTCCTCGACTCCGGCCTCGCGATCGCCGACGTCGACATCGACGGCACGTTCGCCGCGATGCGCGCGGGGATGTTCCACCTGCGCGACCGCCGCCCCGACGTCTACGAGGCCCTGACCCGGGGGAATCTGACCCATGCCTGAGATGACAGTGACCGTCCGCTGGCCCGACGGCACCCTCGACGACTGCTACTCGCCGAGCCTGGTCATGCACGATCACCTGCAGGCCGGCTCCGACTACACCGTCACCGACTTCACCACGCGTGCGACCGAGGCCCTCGCAGTGGCCGCCGAGCGTGTCCGCGCGAAGTACGGGTTCGCGTGCACCTCGGCGATGGCCACCGCCGAGCACATCACCGAGCGTGCAGCGGATTTCGCGGCCGACGCGATCATGACCGTCCTCGCGATGCATCCTCCGCTCCCCGCCGAGACCTCCTCGGCCACATCAGCCGGGGCCCGCCGATGAGCGCCGATCACGTCACCGTCGCGATCGTCGGTGGCGGGCAGGCGGGGCTGTCCGTCAGCTGGTATCTCGCGCAGTCCGGTGTCGACCACGTCGTGCTCGAATCCGAGACCCCGATGCACCACTGGGCCGACACCCGTTGGGACGCGTTCACACTCGTGACCCCGAACTGGCACTGCCGTCTGCCGGGCCACGCCTACGACGGGGAGGACCCCGACGGGTTCATGACCCGCGACGAGGTGGTCGCGTGGCTGGACCGGTGGCTGGAGAAATCCCGCCCGCCGGTGCGCACGCACACCACCGTCACCCGACTCCGTCACGACACCACGGGCGGTTTCGCGCTGTCTTTGAACCCGACGGACGGGGGCGAGCCGACGGAGCTGACGTGCGACGAGGTCGTCGTCGCCACCGGCGGCTATCAGGTGCCCGTGATCCCACCGTTCGCCGCCCGCATCCCTGCCGGCGTCCACCAGATGCACGCCGAGCAGTACCGCAACCCCGCAGACCTGCCCGACGGCGCCGTCCTCGTCGTCGGCACCGGCCAATCCGGCGCGCAGATCGCCGAGGACCTCCACCTCGCCGGCCGCTCCGTGCACCTCGCCGTCGGTGGGGCGCCGCGGGTCGCCCGGAGGTACCGCGGTCGGGACGTCATGACCTGGTTGGCGGACATGGGTCTCTACGACACCCCCGTCGCCCAGTACCCCGGCGGCGCACCCGCCCGCGAGAAGACCAACCACTACGTCACCGGACGCGACGGCGGACGCGATGTCGACCTGCGTGCCTTCGCCCTCGAGGGCATGCAGCTCTACGGCGCACTCACCGACTGCGACGGCACCCATCTCCACGCCGCCCCCACACTGACGGCGGCTCTGGACGCCGCTGACGCCACCTACAACTCGATCTGCGCCGACATCGACCGCTTCATAGAGCGTGAGGGCATCGACGCACCCGCCCCGTCGCGCTACAGCCCGGTGTGGGAACCCGCCACCGATCCCACCAGCATCGACATCGACGCCGCCGGGATCACCACGGTGATCTGGTGCATCGGCTACCGGCCGGACTGGTCGTGGATCGAGGCCAGCGCCTTCGACGGCGCGGGGCGTCCCATGCAGACGCGCGGCGTCACCGAGGTCCCGGGTCTCAGCTTCATCGGCCTGCCGTGGATGCACACGTGGGGTTCGGGCCGGTTCCTCGGCATCGACACCGACGCCCGCCATGTGGCGGAGGTGATCGGCGGCAGGATCGGGACACGCAGCGGACTGCGCCTCGCCGCGAACGGATGAGATGACACCGGACGCATTCGGATCGGCGACGGGGGAGAGGTCCATCGGCGACCTCGTCGCCGACCGCGCCCGTCGCCGACCCGAGGACGTGGTGGTGGTCGACGCCCGCACGGGCACGACCATGACGGCGCGTGCCCTCGCGACGGCCGCCGCCGCACTCGCTCGACGGCTGCAGGTCATCGGCGTGAGCCGCGACGATCTCGTCACCGTGTCCATGCCCACCACCATCGACGCCGTCGTCGCGACGGTCGCCGTCTGGACGGCCGGGGCCACCCCTCTCCCCGTCGACCCGCGGATGTCGGTGACGGAACGGCGGCATCTCGACGCCCTGGCGTGTCCGACCGCGGTGATCGGCCATCGGCCGCCGGGGTCGGCCCTCCCGTGTGTTCCCGCAGGGGACGTGCCGACCACGCCGGCCCCGTCCACCGACACGGTCGCGACGTCCGGGATCGCGGCCAGGTCGTGGAAGGCCACGACCACCTCCGGCAGCACCGGCACGCGGAAGATCGTGCGTTCCACCGCACCGGCACGATTCGACCCCGACCGGCCGATCGCGGACTTCCTCCCGCGGCGGTCGGTGCAGCTCATCACCTCCGACCTGTGGCACTCCGCCGCGTTCACCTACGCGATGCGCGGCGTGATGACCGACCACCGGATCGTCCTGGCGACCGGCATGCCGGTCGCCGAGCTCCCCGACGTCATCCGTCGACACGAGGTCACCTGGGCCCTCGCCTCCCCGACACTCTTGCGGCGCCTCGTCCGCGTCCCGGCCTCGACGCGCGCCGATCTGCCGACCCTGCAGACCGTGCTGCACATCGGCGGCCCGTGCGATCCCGCGGACAAGCAGGCGCTCATCGACTGGCTCGGCGCGGAGCGCGTCGTCGAGGTCTACGCCAGCAGCGAATCGTTCGGGCTCACCATGATCCGTGGGGACGAGTGGCTGAGAAGACCCGGCAGCGTCGGTCGCGGTGTCGGCGACACCGCTATCAGCATCCGGGACGACGCGGGCCGCACGCTGCCCGCGGGGGAGGTGGGGACCGTCTGGATGCGTCGCGGTGGGCCGCCCCGCTACGACTACGTCGGTGGACGGTCTGCTCGTACGGCCGACGGCTGGGACACCGCAGGCGATCTGGGATTCCTCGACCAGGACGGCTATCTCCACCTGGTCGGCCGCGCGACCGACCGCATCCCGTGCGGCGAACGCACCGTGGACCTCGCCGCAGTGGAGGCGGAGCTGATGACCCACGCCGCGGTCGCGGACTGCGTGGTGCACCCCGCCGACGGAGGCCGGCCGGCCCTGCACGCCGTCGTCGACATCGACGGGTCCGACGACGGTGTCGACGCATCTGTCCGCACGTTCGCGCACGCGGTGCTCGGCCGCCACTGCGCGGCGGGACGGATCGACGTCCAACGGCGCCCCATCCGCGACAGCGCCGGCAAGGTGCGGCGGACCGTGCGCACACCGAAACCTCGTGGCAACACACGAGTCTCGTTGTAACGCAGCGTTGTTCCGCACAGAACCACTGTGCAACCGGATCACCGTTGACTGGTGTCCACGAGGGCCGGACCCCGGCTCGCGGTTCCACACCGATTCTGCCCCGGAGGACCTCCATGTCCGAGATCGACGACACCATCGCCGCCAACATCGCCACGTCCCTCGCCGAGATCCCGCACCCGTCGCTGCCGAAGGGTTCGAACATCTACGGTGGGACGAAACTCTTCCCCGACTACCAGGCGGAGGACGGCGAGACCTACTTCACGATGGTCCACGGCATCGCCCACGAGTCGTCGGTCAGCTTCGTCGCCGTCCTGCAGGCGACCCGCGCCCTGCGCAAGGGATTCGAGTCCGCCATCTACTTCTACGGTCCCGGCGCCATCAACTGTCTGGCGACACGGGGGTTCCCGACGACCGGTGACTCGGGGTTCCCGGGTGAGCAGAACATCAACAACTCGCTGGAGACCTTCATCGGCGAGGGCGGCACCGTCTACTGCTGCCGCTTCGGCCTCGCCCTGCACGGCGGACGCGAGGAAGACCTCATCGCCGGCGTCATCCCGGCGCACCCGCTCGACGTCCAGGACGCGGTGATCCACTACGCCCGCAAGGGCGCGATCATCAACTCCACCTACATGGTCTGATCGACGATGTCGGTCTCCACCCGCGTCGACCTGGCCCTGCTCGGCATCCGCGGCGACCCACCGGTGTCCCGCGGTGCGGGCGCCGGGCCCAGTGCCGACGGTCATCTCGTCGTCGACGGACTCCATGCGGCGATACCGCGGAACCCGCTCAGCCCGTATGTCTTCGACGGCGACCGGATCCTCATGGACGGGTCGGAGACCGGCATGACGGTCCAGACGATCGCGCGACCACGCTTCTACGACGGCCACACCGCGGACGGCGTGGCCTACGAGAAGATCGCACGCCTGCACGGTCGCGACGTCCTCGCCACCACCGTCGTGCAGACCTGCGTCCGCTACGCCCCCGATCAGCGGTGTCGGTTCTGCACCATCGAGGAATCGCTGCGCGCGGGATCGACGGTGGCGGTGAAACGTCCGTCGGACCTCGCGGATGTCGCCAGGGCCGCGGTCGATCTCGACGGCGTGACGCAGATGGTGATGACGACCGGGACCTCGAACGGGCGTGACCGGGGTGCGGTGCATCTCGCCCGCTGCGTCCGCGCGGTGCGTGCAGCGGTACCGGAGCTCCCGATCCAGGTGCAGTGCGAGCCTCCGGCCGATCTCGCCGTCATCACCGAACTCCGCGACGCCGGCGCCGACGCGATCGGCATCCACGTCGAATCCCTCGACGACGACGTCCGGCGTCGGTGGATGCCCGGGAAGGCGACCGTCCCGCTGGCGGAGTACCGCGCGGCCTGGGCGGAGGCCGTCCGGGTGTTCGGGCACAACCAGGT
Organism: Williamsia deligens; assembly: GCF_024171765.1. Classification (GTDB taxonomy): domain Bacteria; phylum Actinomycetota; class Actinomycetes; order Mycobacteriales; family Mycobacteriaceae; genus Williamsia_A; species Williamsia_A deligens. Next base: position 145,229 of record NZ_JAMTCI010000002.1, on the reverse strand, counting down.
CTCGACCTACCTCATCGTCGGCCTCGGCGAGGATCCCGACGAGATGGTCGCAGGGGCAGGCGAACTCATCGACATGGGCGTCTATCCCTTCGTGGTCCCGTACCGTCCGCATCCCGGGTCACTGGCCGTCGAGATCGATCGCGCCGGCCCCCCGGACGCAGCGGTGTACGAGAAGGTCGCCCGCGCGGTCGCCGACGGTCTGGTGGTCGCCGGGATGGCCGGAGCGGACCAGCGCGCCGGATGTGCCGCCTGCGGTGCGTGCAGCGTCCTACCGGCGGTGGGCGGATGATCGGCGGCGGGCAGACCATCGACGGCACGATCGACGCCGATGTGGTGTCCCGCCTCGCGACCACCGGGCCGATGTCGATCCTGGAGGGCCTGCCAAGCCCTCGCGGTGCGCGCAGCCCCGGGTTCCTCGTCACCACCGCCGAGACCGCCGCGCAGCACGCGCAGTACCGACAGCTCCGCCGTGCGGTGTTCGTCGACACCCAGCAGGTGTTCTCGCACAGCGACGTCGACGAGATCGACCTCGACGAGCGGACGGTGGTGCTCGTCGCCGTGGACGCCGACGGCGACGTCGTCGGCGGGGTCCGCATCGCGCCGGTGGGGGAGCACGACCTCGGCTGGTGGACCGGGAGCCGCCTCGTGGTCGCCCCCCACCGACGCGGCACCGAGATCGCTTCGGCGCTCGTGCGTGCGGCTGTCGCCCACGCGGAGAACCGTGGCGTCCTCCGGTTCGACGCCTGTGTGAACGCACGCCATCGTGGTCTCTTCCACCGACTCGGGTGGACGTCGCACGGTGACACGGCGATAGGCAGTGTGCCCCATGTCCACATGCGTCGTCCGATGGACCGGCTGCAACGCACCGCGGACGGTGCCAAGGCGTTCCTGGCCGACGTCCTGGAGCCGTTGCGCGGGCATCCCGCCGGTCTGGGACCGCGGGGGTTCGTCGGCGACGACGGTGTGCCCGTGCCCGGCACGGACGTCGTGGCCGCGTGTGACGCGATCCTGCCGTCGATGGTCGACAGGGACCCGTGGTGGGCGGGATGGTGTTCGGTCCTGGTCAACCTCAACGACCTCATCGCGATGGGAGCGGCCCCGACAGCCCTGCTCGACGCGGTCGGAGCCCGCACCACCTCACAACTGACCCGCATCATCCGTGGTGTCGCCGCCGCATCGGCGGCGTGGGACGTCCCCGTGCTGGGGGGACACACCCAGGTCGGGGTGCCGGCGTCGGTGGCCGTCACCGCTCTGGGTCGGACGTCCACCCCCGTGCCCGGTGGAGGAGGGCGAGTGGGCGACATTCTGCGGCTCACCGCCGACCTCACCGGCGGATGGAGGCCGGGGTACACCGGCGCGCAGTGGGACTCGACCTCTGCGCGTCCACCACAGGATCTCCGGGCGCTGACGGGCCTGGTCGCGCGGATGTCGCCCCATGCGGCGAAGGACGTGTCCATGGCGGGTGTCGTCGGGACCACCGGGATGCTCGCCGAGGCCGGTGGGACGGGCGCCTGCATCGACGTGGCCGCCACTCCACGACCGTCCGGGGCCGACATGGGGTCCTGGCTGACCTGCTTCCCCGGATTCGGGATGCTGACCGCCGACTCCGGCGACGCAGCCGACGCACCGGCCGCGACGCTGCCCGGCGGCGTCGTCAGCGCCGCCTGCGGACATCTCACCGCCGAGCCGGGCGTGCGTCTCAGGTGGCCCGACGGCGTCGAGACGGTGGCGATCGCGGCCTCGGTCACCGGCCTCGGCCGGGCGTGAGAGCACCGCCGTGACCCCGATCGTCCTCGGCGCCGTCGCCGCCCACTTCGGCCGCGACCTCGACCGGTCCGTGGCGAAGGTGCTCGGCATCGTGGAGGCCGCCCGGCGCGACGGTGTCGCACTGCTCGTCCTGCCGCACGCCTGCCTCGGAGGCTACATAGGCGATCTGCGTGACCCCGACCTCACGGAGCTGCCCCCACCGGTCGACGTCGACGGCCACGAACTCGGCTCCATCGCGGCCGCCGCCGGCGACATGACCGTGTGCCTCGGTCTCACCGAGGGGGCGCAGGGCGGCCGCCTCCACAACACCGCCGTCTGCCTGACGGGGGACGGTGTGCTCGGCGTGCATCGCAAGGTGCACCAACCCGTGGGCGAGGCACAGGCTTTCGTCCCCGGGGACCGGTTCGCGGCGTTCGACACCCCGGTCGGACGCATGGGGATGCTCATCGACTACGACAAGACCTTCCCCGAGTCGGCGCGGACCCTCGCACTCGACGGTGCGCACGTCGTCGCCACTCTCTCGGCGTGGCCGGCCAGCATCACCGACCGCGCCTCCCAGCTGCCGGCGGATCGGCAGTCCCGCCTCTTCGACCTGTACGACGCGGCACGAGCCGCCGAGAACCAGGTGGTCGTGGTCTCCGCCAACCAGACCGGCGTCATGGGCAGCCTGCGCTTCCTCGGCCAGGCCAAGGTGGTCGGCCCCGGTGGGGAGGTCCTCGCCACGACGCGGTCGAAAGGCGGGGTGGCCACCGTCACGATGGACATCGCCGCCGAGATCGCCCGTGCGCGTCGTGTTCTCGACCACCTCAGAGAACGACGCGAGGACACCTACCGGGTCGGAGTCGAGACCGCCGACCCGTCCGGGGCCGATCGGATGATGACGTGAAGATCGCGCTGCTCACCTACTCGACACGACCCCGCGGTGGAGTGGTCCACACGTTGAACCTCGCGGAGGCGCTGGCCGATGCCGGCGCCGACGTCACCGTGTGGTCACTGGCACGCGGCGGTGACCCCGGGTTCTTCCGGCCCGTCGACCCGCGAGTCGACATACGCCTCGTGCCGTTCCCCGACCGCGAGGGGCAGTCGGTCACCGACCGCATCGTGGCCTCGATCGCCACGCTCGGCGCCGCCGTCGACCCGCGCGAGTTCGACATCGTCCACGCCCAGGACTGCATCAGCGCGAACGCCGTGGGCCGCTGCATCCGCACCATCCACCACCTCGACACCTTCACGACACCGGTCCTCGTCCGCTGCCACGAGAAGGCGGTCGTGGAGCCCTACGCCCACATCTGTGTCTCGGCCGCGGTGGCGACCGAGGTCCGCGACGGCTGGGGCCTGACCCCCACCGTCATCCCCAACGGCGTCGACGCCGGCAGGTTCGCCGCAGCCGCGGCCGACGACGACGCCGCCGTCGCGGCACGGACGCGGTGGCGAGATCAGCTGGGGGACTTCGTTCTCGCCGTCGGCGGCATCGAACCCCGCAAGGGAACTCTCGACCTGCTCGAGGCGTGGGCCGCGATGCGGGTCACCCATCCCGACCTCGGGTTGGTGATCGCGGGCGGCGAGACGCTGTTCGACTACCGCGAGTACCGGGCGGCCTTCGACCGGCGGGCGCACGAACTCGGTGCCCACCCGACGGTGCTGGGCCCCGTCGCCGAGGATCGACTCCCGTCCCTGGTCGCCGCATGCGACGTGTTCGCGTTCCCGTCGGTCAAGGAGGGTTTCGGGCTGGCCGCGATGGAGGCACTCGCCGCCGGGCGGCCCGTGGTGACCCGCGACCTGCCGGTGTTGCGAGAGGTGTTCGGCGACAGCGTCTCCTACGCCGCCGACATCCCCGGACTGGCCGATGCGCTGACGCAGGGCGTCACCGGCGGATCACCGGACCCCGGACCGGGTCGCCGGCTCGCACAGTCGCTCACCTGGGAGGCCGCTGCACAGGCGCACCTCGACTTCTACGGACGCAACCCACCGGGCTGATCGTCGATCCGTGCCTGCACCCGCAACGCCAGTTCCGCGATGCGGTCGACGATGTCGTCGAGAACCGCGTCGGCGTCGGTCGACTCGGCGATGCGGGCGTTGACCGGTCGACCCCACATGCCCCGGGTGTCGGCGACCGTCGTACCCCGGGTGAGTGTCCCGTCGATCTCGACATCCACCACGGCGGCACGCGTGCCGACGATCGCGGGATCGAGCGCCACGGCCGCCGCGAACGGATCGTGCATGTGGGCGATGTAGCCCTCGTCGTGGTCGGCGTGGAACTCGAAGTAGAACCGCACGGCGTCGACGACGTGCCGGACCACGACGTTGGAGGCGACGGACCGCGTGCCGTGGTCGTCCTCGGGGGTCGGCTGCTCGACGGGTTCGCTGCCGGCCGCGGCGGCGAGCCGCCCGAGATGGTCCGGGGTGAACACGATCGACTCCGTCAGGTCCAGGGGGCAGACGATCGGTTCGGGTGCACCGTCGACGCCGAACGCGGCGAAGACGACCTTCGCCGCCTCGGGGTCGACGGCGACGTTCCATTCCGAGGTCGGTGTCGTGTTGCCGGGATGACCGAACGCGCCGCCCATGATGACGAGGCGACGCAGGCGTGTCGGCAGGCCGGGGTCGGCCTGGATCGCGCGGGCGAGGGTCGTCAACGGCCCGGTCACCAACCCGACGATCTCACCGGGACGCGCCGCCGTCGTCTCGATCCACGCGTCGACCCCGGAACGCGAGGACGCCGTCGTCACGCCCGGCGGGAGCTCGGCGTACCCGACACCCAACGGTCCGTGCGTGTCCTCGGTGGTGCGCAGAGGTGCGACCAACGGTGATACCTCACCGAGACAGACCTCGATGTCGTCGCGACCACAGAGCGACATCCACGCGAGGTTGTTGGCGCACACGACATCCGCCGGGACGTTGCCCGCGGTCGAGACGACAGGGCCGAGCTCCGCCGACGGGTGCGACAACAGGTAGAGGATCGCGAGGGAATCGTCGATGCCGGTGTCGCAGTCGAGCAACACCGGGACTGGGGTGACCACCCGTCGACCCTAGCGGTGCTCGTCGGCGCGACCGGCCGACGACATCAGGACGTCGCGGGTCAGCTCGAGCTGGCCGAGGTGCTGCGACAACTCCCGCACCACGTGCAGCAGCATCCACTCGACGGACGCGGCGCGGATGGAGTCAGCGGTGCGGGTGGACCCCGTCGCGGTACGGTCCCGAGCGCCCTCGGTGAGGCCGATGTCCACCCAACCCCGCACGCGCGGGAGCAGTTCGTCGACGAGAGAGGCGATCTCGTCGACGGGACCGGTTGTCGTGAACTCGCTGTCGCGGTCGCGGGGGATCTTCTCGCCCCCGATGACGCTGCCGAGCCAGAAATTCACCAGGCCGGCGCAATGGACGGCGATGCCGGTGGGCGGATTCGCCCCGGCGAGTGCGGGTCTCGTGGAGGCGAGCTCGTCACCGAGACCGACGACGATGTCGCGGACGGCGGTCAGGTTCTCCTCGATGAGGCCGACGGCGGCGTCACCGAGTGCGGTCACCACGGGTGCACCTCGAAATCCTTGAGGAAACACCCGTACAGGTCGATCCCGTTCTCACCGTCCACGATCGGGTGGTAGATCCGTGCGGCACCGTCGACGAGGTCCAGCGGGGCGCGGAACCCCTCCTCCGCCAGGCGCATCTTCGACACGTGAGGGCGCTCGTCGGTGATCCATCCGGTGTCGACGGCGGTCACCAGCACACCGTCGGAGGCGAGGTCGCCGGCGGTCGTGCGGGTCAACATGTTCAGCGCCGCCTTGGCCATGTTGGTGTGTGGATGTCCGGCGCCCTTGTAGCGGCGGGAGAACACACCCTCCATCGCCGACACGTTCACCACGTACCGCCGCCGGGCCGGCGATGCGCGCAGGGCCGGTGTCAGACGGGACAGGAGGATGAACGGCGCGACGCTGTTGCACAGCTGCACCTCGAGCAGTTCCAGCGGGTCCACCTCGTCGACCGCGGCCACCCAGCTGTTGGTGGCGACGAGATCGGGGAGCAGACCGCCGGCGTCGACCGCGGTGCCGTCGGCGATGCGTGCCGGCGACGCCGACCCGCCGAGCAGTGCCGCGTTCGCCAGTGCGCGGGCGGCGACGTCCGTGGCGGGACCGTGGGTGTCGGCGGCGGTCAGCAGTGTCGTCGGGTGGGGCTGCGTCTCACCGACGGTGAGCACGGGGATCTCCGCGGCCGCACCGGTGAGCGGTGCCTGCTCGGCGTCGGTGAGCGAGCGGTAGGCCCCGGGGGACCGACGGACCGTCTGCGCGGCGTTGTTGATGAGGATGTCGAGGGGACCACCGGCGGCGACCTCGTCGGCGAGGGCCACGACCTGCGCGGGGTCACGCAGATCGATGCCGACGATGCGCAACCGGTGCAGCCAGTCGCCTGCGTCCGGGTGAGCGGCGAAACGGCGGGCCGCGTCGGTGGGGAAGCGGGTGGTGATGGTCAGCTCGGCCCCGTCGCGCAGCAGCATCAGCGCGACATGCATGCCGATCTTGGCCCGCCCACCGGTCAACAGCGCCCGGCGGCCGGTCAGGTCGACCCGCTGCTCACGGCGGTCACCGTTCGTGCGCACGCAGTCGGGGCACAACTGGTGGTGGAACGCGTCGACCTGCGTGTAGTCCTGCTTGCAGATGTAGCACCCCTGCGCCCGCACCAGGTGCCCCGCGACACCCGACGCCGTCGCCGACAGCGGGAGCCCGGCCGTCTCGTCGTCGATCCGATCCGGGGAACCCGTCGCGGTCGCGTCGATGACAGCGCGGTCGGCGTCGAGGCGGGCCTGACGTGCCTGGTCCCGCCGTGTCCGCTTGACCTGCTTGAACATCGCACCGACAGCGCGTTGCACCGCGACCGAATCCGGGTGACGGGGATCGAGGTCGCCCGCCTGCTCGAGCACGCGGCGCACCAGCTCCAGGTCCTCGGGGGCGATTCCCTCCGTGTTCGTCTCCACCGTCACGAGCAGACAGTCTAGGAAAGTAGGGGTCAGACGCCCAACTGTGCGCGTCGGACCGTGCTCCCGCGTGCTACAAGAGGGTGTGCACGACGCCGCGGACGCCGCACCGACCGACCGTCACATCTGTGTGATGGGGGTGAGCGGATCCGGGAAGAGCACCATCGCGTCGCGTCTGGCCCGGCGCCTCGACCGGTCGTTCTGCGACGCCGACGACCTCCACCCCCAGGCCAACATCGACAAGATGGCCGCGGGGACACCTCTCACCGACGACGACCGTCGGCCGTGGCTCGACGCGGTCGTCGCATGGTGCGACGAGGAGTCGGCGGCGGGGAGGTCGACGGTCTTCGCGTGTTCGGCGTTGCGGCGCAGCTACCGCGAGCTCCTGGGGCGCGCCGACGGTGGCGTGGTGTTCGTCGAGTTGGCGGTGCCGGAGGAGGAACTTCGCCGGCGGTTGGAGTCCCGCACGGGTCACTACATGAAGGTCGCGATGCTCACCTCGCAACTCGAGACGTTCGAGAACCCGGGGTCCGACGAGAACGCGGTGACGGTGGACGCGACCGGTGAGATCGACGAGACGGTGTCCGCTGCGGCGGACGCGATCGCCCGCAGGGGACGCTGAGAAGAAAGTGTGTCCGGAGGGGGACTTGAACCCCCACGCCCGTTAATAGGGCACTAGCACCTCAAGCTAGCGCGTCTGCCATTCCGCCACCCGGACAGGGACGCCGCCTCTCGGCGGCGCGTCGACAACACTAACCGACCGCACGCGCGGCCCCAAATCTCCCGGGCCGGACACGTTCGCCACCGATCGACACCGGCGCGACGGTGATAGGAATGCTCAGGTGACCGATGCCACCACGCCCCGCGCCGTCGACGAGGTCGTCGACCTGGTCAGCAGGTTGATCCGTTTCGACACCTCCAATACCGGTGAACTCCAGACCACGGCGGGGGAGGAGGAGTGCGCCCGCTGGGTCGCCGAGCAACTCGGCGAGGCGGGGTACGAGACGGAGTACGTCGAATCGGGACAACCCGGGCGCGGCAACGTGTTCGCGCGCCTGCGCGGTGCCGACCCCGACCGGGGGACGCTGCTGCTGCACACCCACCTCGACGTCGTCCCGGCCCGGCCCGAGGACTGGAGTGTGCACCCGTTCTCCGGATCGGTGAAGGACGGATACGTCTGGGGTCGCGGCGCCATCGACATGAAGGACATGGTCGGGATGGCGCTGGCGTTGGCCCGCCAGTTCGCCCGCGAGGGCACCGTCCCGCCGCGCGACATCCTGTTCGCCTTCCTCGCCGACGAGGAGGCCGGTGGGAAGTGGGGCTCGCACTGGCTCGTCGAGAACCGCCCGGACCTGTTCGAGGGCGTCACCGAGGCGGTCGGCGAGGTCGGCGGGTACTCGCTGACCGTCGACACCCCCGACGGTGGCACGAAGCGGCTCTACCTCGTCGAGACGGCCGAGAAGGGCATCGCGTGGATGAAGCTGACCGCGACGGCCACCGCCGGTCACGGGTCGTTCCTCCACGAGAACAACGCGGTGACTATCCTCGCCGAGGCGGTCGCGAAGCTCGGACGGCACACGTTCCCCCTGGTGATGACCGAGTCGGTCGGCGAATTCCTCGCCGCCGTCAGCCAGGAGTCGACCCTGCAGCTCGACGCCGACGCACCCGACCTCGAGACGACGCTGTTCAAGCTCGGCTCCATCGCCCGCATCGTCGGCGCGACGCTGCGCGACACGGCCAACCCGACGATGCTCGACGCCGGCTACAAGGCCAACGTGATCCCGCAGACGGCGACCGCGGTGGTCGACTGCCGCGTGCTCCCCGGACGACAGGCGCAGTTCGAGGCCGAGGTCGACGACATCATCGGACCCGACGTCACCCGCGAATGGGTCACGAAACTCGACTCCTACGAGACCACGTTCGACGGGGATCTCGTCGACGCGATGAACGACGCGATCCTGGCGTTCGACCCCGACGGCCGGACCGTCCCGTACATGCTCTCCGGCGGCACCGACGCGAAGGCGTTCGCCAAGCTCGGGATCCGCTGCTTCGGGTTCGCGCCGCTGCAGCTCCCGCCCGACCTCGACTTCGCCGCGCTGTTCCACGGCGTCGACGAGCGCGTCCCCGTCGACGGCCTGCTGTTCGGCGTGCAGGTCCTCGAGCACTTCCTGCTCCACAGCTGACCGTTCGGGAAGGCTCGGGGCACGAACACCGTTGTCGACCGTGGAGGCGCGTGTCCGCGCGCCGTCGAGACGAGAGGATGTGCCTTCCAGACATGTCGAGCTACAACCCGTACGACGCACTCCCGGACCTGCCGACGTTCACCGTGACGTCGGAGACCTTCACCGACGGTTCGGCGTTGAGCCGTGAGCAGGTCAGCGGCCTCATGGGCGCCGGTGGCGAGGACGTCTCACCGCAGGTGAGCTGGTCGGGCTTCCCGCCGGAGACCAAGAGCTTCGCCGTCACGGTCTACGACCCCGATGCGCCCACCGCGTCCGGGTTCTGGCACTGGGCCGTCGCCGACATCCCCGTCTCCACCACGTCGCTACCGGAGAACGCCGGTGACGAGGCCGGCAGTGGTCTCCCGTCGGGTGCGGTCACCCTCGCGAACGACGGTGGCATGAAGCGTTTCGTCGGCGCTGCGCCGCCGCCCGGACACGGGCCGCACCGCTACTTCCTCGTCGTGCACGCGGTCGATGTCGAGTCGCTTGAGCTGCCCGACGGCGCCACGCCCGCGTTCCTGGGTTTCAACCTGTTCAGCCATGCGATCGCCCGCGGCATCATCCACGCGACCTACGAGCAGCCCGCCGAGTGATCTGACATCTCGCCGTTCCGCGGAACGCCCCTCACGCCCGACGCGCGTGGGGGGCGTTCTCGCTCCCCACGGCGTCCACGAGCGTCGCGAAACCGTTGTCGCGCAACCGCGCGGCCAGCCCGTCGTGGATGTCGCGGACCCACATCGGCCCGCCGTAGATGAAACCGGTGTAGCCCTGCAGCAGCGACGCGCCCGCGCGGATGCGCTCCCACGCCTGATCCGCGGTCTCGATGCCGCCGACCGACACCAACGGCATCCGATCGCCGACACGGGCGTACAGCCGTCGCAGCACCTCGAGGGACCGGTCGGCGAGAGGTGCGCCCGACAGGCCGCCGGCGCCCATGGCCTCGACCTCCGACGACGCCGTGCGCAGGCCCGCGCGGCCGATCGTGGTGTTGGTGCAGACGATGCCGTCGAGACCGAGCTCGGCGGCGAGATCGGCGATGGCGTCGATGTCGTCGTCCGAGAGATCCGGTGCGATCTTGACCAGGACCGGGATGTCGACCGCCCTCTGGACCGCCGTCAGCAGTGGACGCAACGACGCGACGGCCTGCAGGTCCCGCAGGCCGGGGGTGTTCGGTGAGCTCACGTTGACGACGAGGAGGTCGGCCACGGGTGCGAGCAGGCGGGCGCTGAGCAGGTAGTCCTCGACGGCATCGGCGGCGTCGACCACCTTCGTCTTGCCGATGTTGGCGGCGACGGGCACCGTCGCCGGGCCGCGGCGACGGTTCGCCAGGCGGAACGCGGCGGCGGCCGCACCGTGGTTGTTGAAACCCATGCGGTTGACCAGAGCCCGATCCGCGGGCAGGCGGAACAGTCGGGGAGTGGGGTTGCCCGGTTGCGCGGCCCCGGTGACGGTACCGACCTCGGCGAAGCCGAAACCCAGTCCCGCCCAGGCGTCCACGGCGCGCGCGTCCTTGTCGAACCCGGCCGCGAGACCCAGCGGGGCGGGGAAGTCGACCCCGAACACCGTCGTGGCCAGGATCGGATCGTGGCGGGCGAAGACCCGTGCCGCGATCGCCGCGACCGGCCGTCGCGACAGCACGCCGGACAGGACGTGCGAGGCGACGGTGTGGATCCGCTCCGGGTCGACGAGGAACATCACCCGCAGCGCCAGGGGATACAGCAGGCGGTAGAGCGCTGCGATCACTCGTCACCCCGGTGGCCGTCGGAGGGTGCGGCACCCGGCCCGGTGCGCGGTCGACGCCGCTTCAGGAGCACCTTGCGGGTCCCGTCGGAGTACAGCCGTACCCGGGAGATCTCCCAGCCCCCGAACTCGGCCTCGATGGCGAGCCGGATCGACGCCGTCAACCGTGTGACGTCCGGGGGCAGCCGCAGCGGTACGTACTCGTAGTCACCGCGGGTGGCCACCGACCACTCGGCGGGGAACCCGGGGGCGCGCCCGCCCGTCGATCCCGATCTGCGCATGTCGCTCCCTCCGCCGGCCGTCAGTACGCGGCCTGCAGGCCGTCACCCCGCGCCGAGACCAGATAGACCACCCCGGTGCTGTTGTCGACGGCGAGCGCGTCGGCCTGACGCACGGTGGTCGACTGCTTCCGCTGCACCGGGATCCCGGAGGCCAGGTCGAACGCGACGAGGCCGTTGTCCCCCGTGGTCGCGACCCAGGCCAGGTTCCGGGTGTCGTCGTATCCTACGGCGTACGGTCCGGCGGCCACGGGATAGCGGAACCGCATGATGATCGGGTCGCCGTAGAACGCCGTGAGATCCCCGGACCGGGTGTCGGTGACGAGGAACCGGCCGTAGTGGTCCACCGCCAGGTTCGTGGCGCCGTCGCCCGCGCGCAGGGCCTCGCCGAGGGATCCGTCGCCGACGTCGACCGCGGTCACCGACGACTGCGCGCGGTCGAGCACGAGCACCTGATCGTCGCGTCCGGCGCGTGGGTGGACGGCGAGCTCGTCGCCACGGACCAGACCACCGATGCGTACGACGCGGCCGTCGTCCCCGGCGGCGGACACCACGGTCAGATCCCCGCCGGCACTGCCGATCGCGACGCGGCCGTCGGTCAGCCGCGCCAGCGACAACGGCTGTGACACCGGGACCTGTCTCGACGCGACGGTCCCCGCGGCGAGGTCGATGCTCAGCAGCCTGTCGGGTGCGGCCGCGATCACCACGCCGTTGCGCAGCGCACCGAGGGCGTCGACGGCGACGGGCAGCGGGATCGACCGTTGCGCAACGGGTCTGCGCGGGTCGGCGATGGAATAGACCGCCAGGGACGCGCGGTCGGCGCCGAGGACCACCACGCGACGCCCCGTGGGGTCGAGGACGATCGTGGACGACGCCGGGGCCGGCACGACGGTCCCCGACGGGGCCTGCGTCCCCAGGGCGGGTGCCGCCAAGGGTGTCTGGGGGGCGGTGGTGGCGACGTCGCTCCGCTGCGAGCTGCTGTCGGACCCGCAGGCGCTCAGGACCCCGGCGGCCGCCACGACGACCAGGAGGGCGGCGGACAGGCGGCGGCGGTGGGCGAGCATGTGTCCATAGTGCTGTACGCCGCCGACGGCGCTCGTGGGCGGCGTGCCGATGTCCGTGTCGTACGATCCTCGCCGTGACCGACGCCATGACGTGGACCCAGGCCATCGTTCTCGGGGCCGTCCAGGGCCTCACGGAGTTCCTGCCGGTCAGCTCGTCGGGGCATCTACGGATCGTGTCCGGTGTCTTCTTCGGCGACGATGCCGGCGCGTCGTTCACCGCGGTCACCCAGCTCGGCACCGAGGCCGCGGTGCTCCTGTACTTCCTGCGCGACATCGTGCGCATCGTGATCGCCTGGGCCCGAGGCCTGTTCTCGCCCCAGGAGCGCGGTCTCGACTACCGCATCGGGTGGTACGTGATCTTCGCCACCATCCCGATCGGCATCCTCGGGATCGTCTTCAAGGACGAGATCCGTACCGGCGCACGGAATCTGTGGCTGATCGCCGTCATGCTCATCGTCTTCTCCGGCGTGATCGTGCTGGCCGAACGCTACGGCAGCCGACGGCGTCCCATCGAGGAGCTGACGCTGCGCGACGGGCTGACGATGGGTCTGGCGCAGTGCCTGGCCCTGATCCCCGGCGTCTCGCGGTCCGGGGCCACCGCCAGCGCGGGCCTCTTCCTCGGCCTGGAGCGGGCCGCCGCGGTCCGGTTCTCGTTCCTGCTGGCCATCCCGGCCGTCACGGCATCGGGTCTGTTCAGCCTCCCCGACGCCTTCTCGCCCAGTGGGGAGGGCCTCGAGGCCTCGGGTCCTCAGCTGCTGGTGGCGACGGTCATCGCCTTCGTCATCGGCTACGCGTCGATCGCGTGGTTGCTGAGGTTCGTCGAGCGGCACTCGCTGAACTGGTTCGTGGGTTACCGGGTGCTGATCGGCGTGATCGTCCTGATCCTGCTCGCGAGCGGCGTGGTCAGCGCGACCTGAGCGGGCGACACCGGAGCCCACCCGAGCGCACCCGCGCGGCACAGTGCCTACTGTGATCACGTGACCGTCATCCTCCTGCGCCACGGGCGCTCGACCGCGAACACCTCCGGTGTCCTCGCCGGACGCAGCGCAGGGGTCGAACTCGACGAGACCGGCCGCGGTCAGGCCGACGCCGTGGTGGACCGTCTCGCCGACGTGGTCGACCTCGTGGGCATCGTCCGGTCCCCGCTCACGCGGTGCGAACAGACCGTCGCGCCCCTCGCGCAGGCCCGGGGGATCGTCCCGATCGTCGAGGACCGGTTGGTCGAGGTCGACTACGGCTCGTGGACGGGCCGCAAGATCACCGACCTCGTCGGCGAGGACCTCTGGAAGACCGTGCAGCAGCACCCCTCCGCGGCGGTCTTCCCCGACGGTGAGGGTCTCGCCGACGTGCAGTGCCGCGCGGTCCGGGCCATCCGTGACCTCGACGCCCGCCTCGGGGGGCCCGACGGGTCCGGTGTCTGGGTGGCGTGCACCCACGGCGACGTGATCAAGGCGATCGTCGCCGATGCGATGGGCGTCCACCTCGACTCGTTCCAGCGCATCGTGGTCGAGCCGTCGTCGATGAGCGTCGTCCGGTACTCCTCCACGCGCCCCTACGTGCACGGTGTGAACAGCACCGGGGGCCGACCACCGGTGCCCGCCCCGCCGCCGAAACCGGCGGAGGGAGCGGCGCCTGCGGCCGACGACGCCGTGATCGGCGGGTCGACGGGCGCCGCCGCCGAGCCGGTCCGGCCATAATCGACAACGAGCTGTGAGGAGGTGTGATGCCCAGGGCGATCCATGTGTTCCGCAGCCCGGACCGTTTCGTCGCGGGGACGGTGGGGACGCCGGGTGACCGCACGTTCTATCTGCAGGCCACTCACGAGGCACGGGTGGTGAGCGTCCTGCTGGAGAAGCAGCAGGTGCAGATCCTCGCCGAGCGCATCGGTGCGCTCCTCGAGGAGATCCACCGTCGCTTCGGCACGCCGCTGCCCCCCGAGGACGACGAGATCGGCGATCTGAAGCCGTTGACCATGCCCGTCGACGCCGAGTTCCGCGTCGGCACGATGGGTCTGGGATGGGACGCCGAGTCCGAGGCCGTCGTCGTCGAGCTGCTCGCCATCACCGAGGGCGACTTCGACGAGAGCGTCGTCCTCGACGACACCGACGAGGGGCCCGACGCCGTCCGCGTGTTCCTCTCGACCGCGGCTGCACGGGAGTTCGCCGCCCGGTCGACGCGTGTCATCTCGGCCGGCCGGGAGCCGTGCCCGCTCTGCGGACAGCCCCTCGACGCGACCGGACACATCTGTGTGCGCACGAACGGCTTCAAGCGGGACGTCGCGTTCGACAAGTCCGTGGAGTTCGTCGACCCCGACGTCTTCGACGATCCCACCCTGCGCGACGCCATCGAGGGCGAGCTCGGCGACGATCCCGACGACGGTGACGACGATCCCGACGACGGCCCGGGCCCCGCGCGTCCATGACGTCGGCGTCCGATCTGCCCGACGAGACCCCGACGGACGTCGTCACACTGCTCACGACCGGCGAGCTCGAGCTGATCGGTCAGGTCCGCTCGGCCAGCAACGCGACGCTCGTCTGCGACGCGGTTCTCGGGGACCAGCGACTGCGGTGTGTCTACAAGCCGGTCCGCGGCGAACAGCCGCTGTGGGACTTCCCCGACGGGACGCTCGCCGGCCGTGAGGTCGCGTCGTACCGCATCAGCACCGCCCTCGGGTGGTCGGTCATCCCCGAGACGGTGTTGCGCGACGGGAAGTTCGGGCCCGGGATGGTGCAGCGGTGGATCGACACCCCCGAGCCGCGTGACGAGGTGCCCGACCGTCTCGACCTCGTCGACCTGTGTCCGACCGAACTCGTGCCCGACGACTACAAGCGCGTCCTCGAGGCGTACGACGCCCGCGGCGAGGAGGTCACGCTGGTCCACGCCGACGACCCCCGCCTGCAGCGGATGGCCGTCCTCGACGTCGTCATCAACAACGCCGACCGCAAGGGCGGTCACGTCCTCGAGGGGCTCGACGGCAACGTCTACGGCGTGGACCACGGCATCTGTCTGCACGTCGAGGACAAGCTGCGGACCGTGCTGTGGGGCTGGGCCGGGGAGGTGGTGCCGGCGCACCTCGTGTCCGACATCGTCGGCCTCTGCGACGCGCTCGCGTCCGACGGTGGCGAGCTGGTGCGCGAACTGAGCACGCTGATCACCCCCGCCGAGGTGGCCGCGCTGCGCGAACGGGCCGAGTTCCTGGTCGAGGTCCCGGAGATGCCGACACCCGACCGTTCCCGCCCCATCCCCTGGCCGGCCTTCTGAGAGTCTGCGTTCCGAGTGCCCGTCCGCGGGGCACTCAGACGCCTTCCATAGGGTGATGGCATGCAGTCCTGGTCGCACGTCGAGGTCCCATCAGTCCCCGGTGACGGTCCGCAACTGCGGCTCTACGACACCTCCGACGCGCAGATCCGACCGGTCACGCCCGGACCCACGGCGACGATGTACGTCTGCGGCATCACCCCCTACGACGCGACACATCTCGGACACGCTGCGACGTACCTGACCTTCGACCTCATCCAGCGGATGTGGCTCGACGCCGGACACGACGTGCACTACGTGCAGAACGTCACCGACGTCGACGACCCGCTGTTCGAGCGCGCGGCCCGCGACGGCATCGACTGGCGGGACCTGGGGGAGCGCGAGACCACGCTCTTCCGGGACGACATGGCCGCCCTGCGGGTGATCCCTCCCCGGAACTACATCGGTGCCGTCGAATCCGTCGACGAGGTGGTCGAGATCGTCGGCAAGCTCGTGGACTCCGGCGCCGCCTATGTCGTCGACGACGCCGAGCACCCCGACATCTACTTCCGGACCGATGCCACCCCGCAGTTCGGCTACGAGTCCAACTACGACCGGCCGACGATGGAGACGTTCTTCGCCGAACGGGGTGGCGACCCGGATCGTCCCGGCAAACGTGATCCCCTCGACGCGCTGATCTGGCGCGCGGCGCGGGACGGGGAACCGTCGTGGGACTCCCCGCACGGGCCCGGACGCCCGGGATGGCACATCGAGTGCGCGGCGATCGCGCTGAACCGGCTCGGCGCCCCGCTCGACGTGCAGGGCGGCGGCAGCGACCTGATCTTCCCCCACCACGAGTTCTCGGCCGCACACGCCGAATCCGTCACCGGCGAACGACGTTTCGCCCGCCACTACGTGCACACGGGGATGATCGGGCTCGACGGCGAGAAGATGTCGAAGAGCCTGGGCAACCTCGTGTTCGTGTCGCGGCTGACCGCGTCCGGGGTCGACCCGGGCGCGATCCGTCTCGCGGTCTTCGCCGAGCACTACCGCGCGGACCGCATGTGGGACGACGCGGTCCTCGCGGCCGGCGTCGACCGCCTCACCCGGTGGCGCGAGGCGGTCGCGCGGGGCACCGGACCGGACCCCACCGACGTCATCACCCGCGTCCGTACGCACCTCGCCGACGACCTCGACACCCCGAAGGCGCTCGCCGCGATCGACGGGTGGGCGACGGACGTGTCCCGGGGGATCGGGTCCGACACCGATGCGGGAGCGCGCATCGCCGTGGCGGTCGACGCCCTCCTCGGGGTCGAGCTGCGTTAGGTTTCCGTCGTGGCCCATCGCACGGAACTGGACCCCGACACCTCCGAGGGTGTGTGGACGGTCGTCACCCGGACGTCGACCTATCTGCTCGACTTCGAGGAGATGACCCTGCTGCGTGCGCCCGGGGTGGGCGGTCCGCCGCCCGACGCCGACGCGTGGGCGGTCAGCCAGCTGCGCCGCGACAGCGAGGACATACCGCTGCTGGGGGTGAAGTCCTGTCGCATCGGTGAGTCCGCACAGTTCTGGGTGCGCGCCGTCGACGATCCCGATGTGCGGACGTGGCGGATCACCACACCGGTGGTGTCGATCGAACGGATCAGCTGACCGGGCGGTCCGGTACGGCCACCTCGATCGCGGAGCCGGTCACCCGCGTCGGGTACATCGTGAGCGCGGCGATCGCGGGGTCGGTGCACCCGCCGTCGGCGAACCGGAAGGCGTACTGGTGCAACGGACACACGACGTGCCGGGAGTCCACCTGACCGTCGGCGATCGGTCCGCCACGGTGCGGACACACCGCATCCGACGCCCGCACCGACCCGTCGGTGAGCAGGAACACCGCGATCTGCCTCCCGTCGACGACGTAGGCGCGTCCCTCGCCGGGGGTCAGGTCGCTCGTGTCACCCACGGTCGTCCACCGCTGCTCGACGGTCGCGGTCATCGGGCCGGGACCATCGGCAGGGGCAGCAGCGGCAGGGCCGACGCGAACTGCGCCGGGGACCGCGGTGCCGTCCGCTCGCGCCAGGGATCGCGGTACCCGGCGACGGACGCCTCGATGCGGTCCTGCAGGCCGGCCACGATGCCGTCGCGGTCGTCGACGAGAACCGCCCGCAGCTCGTCGATCCCGACCCGTGGCACCCACGCGTAGGTCCGTTCGAGCCACCTCGCCTGCTCGCGGTAGTGCTGGATGAACAGTCCGATGATCCGGATGACCTCGTCCCCGGACTCGACCGTGGCGAGCAGGTCGCCCTTGCGGACATGCGCGCCGGCCGCACCGCCCACGTAGATCTCCCAGCGGTCGGCGGCCGCCCCGGCGTCGCCGACGGCCACGGCACCGATGTCCTTGCACAACGCCTCGGCGCAGTTGCGCGGGCACCCGGTGACGGCCAGCTTCAGCTTCGCCGGCGTCTCCAGACCCATGAAGCGCTTCTCGACCGCGATGCCGAGCGCCGTCGAGTCACCGAGCCCGAAACGGCAGTAGTCCGTGCCGACGCACGTCTTCACCGTCCGCATGCTCTTGCCGTAGGCGAACCCCGACGGCATGTCGAGGTCCTCCCACACCGCAGGCAGATCCTCCTTGCGGACACCGAGCAGGTCGATCCGCTGTCCACCGGTGATCTTCACCATCGGCACGGAGTACTTCTCGGCCACGTCGGCGATCCGGCGCAACTGATCCGGCGTGGTGACGCCGCCGGCGATCTGCGGGACCACCGAGAACGTCCCGTCCCGTTGGATGTTCGCGTGTACGCGGTCGTTGATGAACAGGGCGCCGCGCTCGTCGGTCCAGTCGGGACCCCACACGATGCGCAGCAGCGACGCCAACGGCATCTTCGCCGTGGCGTCCTCGCCGTCGGGGGCCAGCGCGGCGAACACCTCCGACACCGACCGCAGGTTCGACGCCCGGATCGCCCCGAGCAGTTCGGGTTTGGTCATCGGGATGCACGGCACGTAACGCTCCGCGGCCTCGTCGGTGGCGAGGTCCCCACCGGCGGCCAGCGCGACGATGTCGGAGACCATGCCCTTGCACGAGCCGCACCCCTTGCCCGCGCGGGTCCGGGCGACGACGTCGGCGACGCTGCAGGCGCCGGCCCGCACCGACTCGACGATGGCGCCCTTGGTGACGCCGTTGCAGTTGCACACCTGCGCGTCGTCGGCCAGTTCGGCGGCGCCGGTCGACGCCGACGGGGTGCCCATGTCGAACAACATGCTGATGCGTTCGGCGGGCAGTGCGACCTTCTCGTCGAACGCCTGCGTGAGGAAGGCGGCCTTGCTGATGTCGCCGAGCAGCATCGCGCCGATCAGCTTGTCGTCGCGGACGACGACCGATTTGTAGGTGCCACTGCGGGGTTCGTAGAACTGGACGAACTCGTCGTCCTCCCGCTCGGGTCCCTGCACCCCCATCGCGGCGACGTCGACCCCGGCCACCTTGAGCTTCGTCGACGGACGCGACCCGTGGTAACTCGCCGTCGGGTCGGTGCCGGTGAGGACGTCGGCGAGCACCGCGGCCTGCTCCCACAGCGGCGCCACCAGGCCGTAGACCTCACCGCGGTGCTGGGCGCACTCGCCCACCGCGTACACCGAACTCTCGTCCTCACACCGCATCTGGTCGTCGACGACGATGCCGCGCTCGATGACGAGACCGGCACGACGGGCCAACTCCACGTTGGGACGGATCCCGGCCGTCACCACCACCATGTCCGCGTCGAGACGGCTGCCGTCGGTGAACGTCACACCGGTCACGTCACCGGAGGGATCGCGCAGCACCGCCGTGGTGCGCCTCGACGTGTGCACGCCAACCCCGAGCGACTCGATCCTGCGCCGCAGCACCCGGCCCCCGTGCGCGTCGAGCTGCTGGTTCATCAGATGGCCGGGGGAGTGCACGACGTCGACGTCGACGCCCTGCGTGCGCAGGCCGTAGGCGGCCTCGAGTCCGAGCAGTCCGCCTCCGACGACCACGGCGCGGACGTCGTCACCGGCGGTGGCCATCTGCAGCATCCCGTTGGTGTCGGCGATCGTGCGGAACCCGAACACGCCCCGGGCGAGCCGACCGTCGGGCTCGCGCAGTCCGTCCATGTTGGGGAAGTGGGTGAGGCTACCCGTGGCGATGACGAGCACGTCGTACCCGATCTCGCGCCCGCTCTCACAGGTCACCGACTTCGCGAAGCGGTCGATCGCGACCGCCCGGTCACCCGCGTGCAGGGTGATGCCGTTCTGCGCGTACCAGCTCATGGGGTTGAGCATCAGCTCGTCGTCGTCCAGGGACTGCTCGCCCGCCAGCACGTGCGAGAGCATGATCCGGTTGTAGTTGCCGTACGGCTCGTCGCCGATCATGGTGACCGCGAACCGGTCCCGTCCGCCGCGGGCGAGGATCTCCTCGACCGTGCGTGCGCCGGCCATCCCGTTGCCGACCACCAGCAGTCGCTGCCGGTCCCCGGACGGTGCGGCGGTCAGAAGACCACCATCCCGAAATCGACCACCATCTCGCCCGAGCAGCCGTCCGGCGCCGCGAACACCAGGTCGAGGACGGAGTCCGGGTCGACGTCCTGCACCACCCGCAGCGGGATGTTCACCGACGCCCGCGCGCCCATCGGGA
This sequence comes from Williamsia deligens, assembly GCF_024171765.1. GTDB lineage: Bacteria > Actinomycetota > Actinomycetes > Mycobacteriales > Mycobacteriaceae > Williamsia_A > Williamsia_A deligens. The sequence goes on along the minus strand of NZ_JAMTCI010000002.1, from coordinate 125,322 downwards.
ACATGCGCATGACCTCGCCGTCGCAGGTGAGCGACACGTGCACGAGCTCGTCGGAGGAGTTGCCGCCGCGGAAGTACAGCGGCTGCGCGGTCAGCCCGGACGGGACGACGTAGCGCAGCGACGCGTCGAGGGGTGCCGACGTGGCGAGGCCGGTGCCCGTGAACGGGAACACGCCCTGCAGGAAGTGGGGTGTGGACATGGGCACACCCTGTCGGGGTGAGGTCAACCGACCTTTGCCACGCCGTAACGGCTGGGTTGTCGGCAACTCACCCGGCACGCGGGGACGTGGTGAAGTGCGCTCAGCCGCCGAACGAGCCGGGGCCGCGACGCCGGAGATAGCGCTCGAACTCGGCCGCGAGGGCGTCCCCGTCGATCTTGCTCATCGCGTCCTCGACGTTGACCTCGGCGTCCCCACGCTCCTCGAGGCCACGGACGTACTCGGCGATCTCCTCGTCGTCCTCGGTCATCTCGGTCACGGCCTCCTCCCACTCCTGCGCCTGCGCGGGCAGGTCACCGAGAGGGACCTCGAGGTCGAGGACGTCCTCCACCCGGGCCAGCAGTGCGACGGTGGCCTTCGGGTTGGGCGGGGTGGACACGTAATGGGGGACCGCGGCCCAGAACGAGACGGCGGGGATGCCCTCGGCGACGCACGCGTGTTGCAGGACGCCGGTGATCCCGGTGGGCCCCTCGTAGCGGCTCTCCTCGAGGTTGTAGGCCGTCGCGGAGTCGGGGCTGTAGGCCGTTCCCGACACCGGGACCGGGCGGGTGTGGGGCGCATCGGCCAGCAGCGCGCCGAGGATCACCATCGTCTGGACCTCGAGCCGACGCGCCACGTCGATGATCTCCGCGCAGAACTGTCGCCAGCGCATGTTCGGTTCGATACCGCGCAGCAACACCACGTCATGGTCGGATCCGGGAGGGCTGCACCACGAGATCGACGTGGCCGGCCACTCGATACGTCGCGTCACGCCGTCGACCTGCTTTACGATGGGACGGTTGACCTGGAAGTCGTAGTAGTCGTCGGAGTCGATCTCGACGAGGGGGAGGGCATCCCAGATCAGCGCAAGATGCTCGACCGCGCCACTGGCGGCATCACCTGCGTCGTTCCAGCCCTCGAAGGCCGCGACCAGGATCGGCGCCCGCAATGTGGGCAGTGGGGACGTCTGGTCAGCGCTCACCGATCCAGCCTACGACCGATGACCGAGAGGGAGCGAACTACCCTGAGCACCATGTCTGTCTCCACTGGAACCGACTCGTACGACTCGGCGTTCCTCGACGCGATGGCCAAGCGGGTCCTCGTGGGCGATGGCGCGATGGGCACCATGCTCCAGGCCGCCGATCTCACCCTCGACGACTTCGCCAACCTCGAGGGCTGCAACGAGATCCTCAACGACACGCGCCCCGAGGTGCTCGCCGCGATCCACCGTGCCTATTTCGAGGCCGGTGCCGACGCCGTGGAGACCAACACCTTCGGCTGCAACCTGTCGAACCTCGGTGACTACGACATCGCCGACCGCATCCGCGAGCTCGCCCGCAAGGGTGTCGCGATCGCTCGCGGGGTGGCCGACGAGATGGGCCTCTCCGACGACGGCACCCCGCGGTTCGTCCTCGGGTCAATCGGCCCCGGCACCAAGCTCCCCTCGCTGGGGCACACGACGTTCGCGGTGATCCGCGACGCCTACCAGGAATGTGCGCTGGGCATGCTCGAGGGCGGCGCCGACGCGATCCTCATCGAGACCTCGCAGGACCTGCTGCAGGTCAAGGCCGCGGTGCTCGCGAGCAAGCGCGCGATGGCCCAGCTCGGCCGGCGCATCCCGATCATCTCCCACGTCACCGTCGAGACGACCGGCACGATGCTGCTCGGCTCGGAGATCGGTGCGGCCCTGGCCGCCATCGAGCCGCTCGGCGTCGACCTCATCGGGCTCAACTGCGCCACGGGTCCCGCCGAGATGAGCGAGCACCTGCGCTACCTGAGCAAGCACGCCCGGATCCCGGTGTCGGTCATGCCGAACGCGGGCCTCCCGCAGCTCGGACCGAACGGCGCCGAGTACCCGCTGGCACCCGACGAGCTCGCCGACGCGGTCAGCGGTTTCGTCTCCGAGTACGGCCTGTCGTTCGTCGGTGGGTGCTGCGGCACCACCCCGGAGCACATCGGGCAGCTCGCCCAGGCCGTGCGCGGCACCATCAAGGGCACGCGCACGATCGAGCACGAGCCGGAGATCTCCTCGCTCTACGCGTCGGTGCCGTTCGAGCAGGAGAACAGCTTCCTGATGGTCGGGGAGCGGACCAACTCCAACGGCTCGAAGGCGTTCCGCGAGGCCATGCTCGCCGGCGACTACCAGAAGTGCCTGGACATCGCGAAGGACCAGACCCGCGACGGCGCCCACATGCTCGACCTCAACGTCGACTACGTCGGCCGCAACGGCGCCGAGGACATGACCGCGCTCGCGACCCGTCTGGCGACGTCGTCGACGTTGCCGATCATGCTGGACTCGACCGAGCCCGCGGTCCTGCAGGCCGGTCTCGAGGCCCTCGGTGGTCGCTGCGCCGTCAACTCGGTGAACTACGAGGACGGCGACGGACCGGACTCCCGGTTCACCAAGATCATGGAGCTCGCCGTCGAGCACGGTGCCGCCGTGGTCGCACTGACCATCGACGAGGACGGCCAGGCACGTACCGCCGACTGGAAGGTGCGCGTCGCCGAGCGGCTCATCGCCGACATCACCGGCAACTGGGGTCTGCGCGACGAGGACATCATCATCGACGCGCTCACCTTCCCGGTCTCGACCGGTCAGGAGGAGACGCGCAAGGACGGCATCGAGACCATCGAGGCCATCCGCCGGATCCACGAGGCGCACCCCGAGGTCCACTTCACCCTCGGCATCTCGAACATCTCGTTCGGCCTGAACCCGGCCGCGCGCCAGGTGCTCAACTCGGTGTTCCTGCACGAGTGCGCCGCGGTCGGTCTCGACACGGCGATCGTGCACGCGTCGAAGATCCTGCCGATGGCACGCATCCCCGACGAGCAGCGTGAGGTCGCGCTCGACCTCGTCTACGACCGTCGTGGCACCGCCGGCGTCCGCAGCGAGGGCGACGAGAAGTACGACCCCCTGCAGACCCTCATGGGCCTGTTCGAGGGTGTGTCCGCGGCGTCGGCGCGTGAGAGCCGCGCCGAGGAGATGGCCAAGCTGCCGCTGTTCGAGCGGCTCGAGCGGCGCATCGTCGACGGCGAGCGCAACGGGCTGGAGTCCGATCTCGACGACGCGATGAAGGAGGTCCCGCCGCTCAAGATCATCAACGAGACCCTGCTCTCGGGGATGAAGACCGTCGGCGAGCTCTTCGGCTCGGGTCAGATGCAGCTGCCGTTCGTGCTGCAGTCGGCCGAGGTCATGAAGATGTCGGTCGCGCACCTCGAGCCGCACATGGAGGCGACCGGCGAGGACGGCAAGGGCCGGATCGTGCTCGCCACGGTGAAGGGCGACGTGCACGACATCGGCAAGAACCTCGTCGACATCATCCTGAGCAACAACGGCTACGAGGTCGTCAACATCGGCATCAAGCAGCCGATCACGACCATCCTCGAGGTCGCCGAGGACAAGCGGGCCGACGTCATCGGGATGTCCGGACTCCTCGTGAAGTCGACGGTGATCATGAAGGAGAACCTGCAGGAGATCAACGCCCGTGGGCTGGCCGAGAACTATCCGGTCCTGCTCGGTGGCGCTGCCCTGACACGGGGGTACGTCGAGAACGACCTGACCGAGACCTACGAGGGCGACGTGCACTACGCGCGGGACGCCTTCGAGGGGCTGCGGCTCATGGACGAGATCATGGCGAACAAGCGCGGTGGCGGGACGACGGCCGATCCCGAGGCCAAGGCCGCCGCCGAGGCGAAGGCGGCCGAGCGCAAGGCTCGGCACGAGAAGTCGGCGCGGATCGCGGCGAAGCGCAAGGCCGAGGCCGCCCCCGTCGAGGTGCCGTCGCGCTCGGATGTCGTCGCGGACAACGAGATCCCGGTCCCGCCGTTCTGGGGTTCGCGGATCGTCAAGGGCATCCCGATCGCCGACTACCGCGGACTCCTCGACGAACGCGCGCTGTTCCTCGGGCAGTGGGGCCTGCGCGGCGCCCGGGGTGGCGACGGGCCGAGCTACGAGGATCTGGTCGAGAGCGAGGGTCGTCCGCGCCTGCGGGAGTGGATCGCCCGCCTGTCGACGGAGAACATCCTGCAGCACGCGGCGGTGGTCTACGGCTACTTCCCCGCGGTCAGCGAGGGCGACACGGTGCACGTGTTGACCGAGCCGCACCCCGACGCCGAGACCCGGTTCAGCTTCGAGTTCCCGCGGCAGCAACGGTCGCGGTTCCTCTGCATCGCCGACTTCGTGGCGTCGCGGGAGCGCGCCCGTGAACTCGGTCGTGTGGACGTGCTGCCGTTCCAGCTGGTCACGATGGGTCAGCCCATCGCCGACTTCGCCAACGAGCTGTTCGCGAAGGACTCCTACCGCGACTACCTCGAGGTGCACGGCATCGGCGTGCAGCTCACCGAGGCGCTCGCGGAGTACTGGCACCAGCGGGTGCGCTCGGAGCTGCAGTTCGACGGCGGTTCGGTCGCCTCCGACGACCCGGACTCGCCGCAGGGTTTCTTCGACCTCGAATACCGCGGTGCGCGGTACTCGTTCGGTTACGGCGCCTGCCCGGACCTCGAGGACCGGGCCAAGATGATCGAGCTCCTCGAGCCCGGTCGGATCGGCGTGGAGTTGTCCGAGGAACTGCAGCTGCATCCGGAGCAGTCCACGGACGCGTTCGTGCTGCATCACCCGGAGGCGAAGTACTTCAACGTCTGAGGCGCACACCACACAGAACGCCCCCACCGTCCGACGGTGGGGGCGTTCTGTGTCGGGTGAGCCGGCAGCTCAGGCGGTCTCGACGGGTTCGGTCGCGCGCACCGGTGTCTCGGGCGCGTGCGCTGCGACGAAGTCGCGGGTGCGCACCAGCAACAGCGCGCACACGCCTCCGACCGCGGCGACCGCTGCGCTGACCAGGAACAGGGTGTTCATCCCGTCGGCGAACGCGGTCCGCATGGCGTCGGCGACGACGGCCCGCTGGTCAGCGGGGAGTGTCCCGAGCAGACGCCCGGCCGCACCACCGTGGATCGCGTCGGCCAGACCGCCGGCGCGGGCACGCAGTTCCGGTGAGCCGGCCAGGGTCGCCTCCAGCGAGGACCGCACCCGTGCGGCGAACAGGAGCCGTAGACCGCGATGCCCACGGCGATCCCCACCTGACGGCAGGTGTTGTTCACACCCGACGCCATCCCGGAGCGATGGTGGTCGACCACACCGACCGCGGTCGACGCCAGGGGCGGGTTCACCAGACCACTGCCGACGCCGGCGACGACGAACCCGGCCGCGAGGTGTGTCCACTCAGACCCGCCGTCGAGTCCGGCGCAGAGTGCGAGCCCCACGCCGACGAGGAGCAGACCCGGGCCGATCAGCCACCGTGCGGGCAGCGTGTGGGCGAGTCGTCCGGACACGGTGGCGACGACCATCGTCGCGCCCGAGATCAGCACGAGCCGCAGGCCCGCGTCGAGCGAGGAGAACCCCAGCCCGTCCTGCAGGTACACCACGACGTAGAGCAGCATCGCGAACAGCGACCCGTTCATCGCGAACGCGGCGAGCGATCCGCCGACGAACGTCGGTGTACGGAGCAGGGACAGGTCGAACATCGGTTCGCGGACCGTGCGCTCCACCGCGACGAAACCGATCAGCGCGACCGCGCCGATCACGAACGACGCCACCACGATCGGGTCACCCCACGACCGGCTGCCGGTCTCGATGAACCCGAACACCACCGCGAGCAGACCCACCGTCAGGGTCGCGACGCCGGGGACGTCGACGCGCCGCGGGTGCTGTGCCCGCGACTCCGCGATGACACGCGTGCCCCACAGTGCGAGCAGACCCACCGGGAGGTTCACCAGGAAGATCCATCGCCACGACAGGCCGGTGGTCAGCACGCCGCCCAGGATCGGTCCGAGTGCGGTCGCCACGCCGGTGACCGCTCCCCAGGCGCCGAAGGCGACGCCCCGGTCGCGACCCTGGTACAGCACCGACAGCAGCGCGAGCGACGTCGCGAACAGCATCGCGCCGCCGACACCCTGCACGGCGCGGGCGGCGATGAGCAGTGCGGGGTCGCTCGCGAGTCCGCACAGCACCGACGCCGCGGTGAACACAGCCAGACCGATCGCGAAGACGCGGCGACGTCCGACACGGTCGGCGATGGACCCGGCGGTCAGGAGGAGGGAGGCGAGCGCGAGGGCGTAGGCGTCGGTGACCCATTGCAGCTGGTCGAAGCCGGCGCCCAGGGACCGCTGGATGTCGGGGAGCGCGACCACGACGATGGTCACGTCCAACAGGAACATGAAGGTGGCGGTGCACACCACGGCCAGGGGCCACCACTTACGGGACATCGTCGATTCCTTCGGTCGGGGACGAGAACCCCGAGACCTTCGCCCGCGGCCGGTCATCCCGTCGCCCGGGACGCCGCCCCGCGTACGATCGCGCTGGTGATCACTGCGTCACCGTTCGATTCCGTCGTGTTGGATCCGATCGACGAACAGATCGTGCATGCACTCCAGATCGCGCCCCGCGTGGGATTCGCCCGGATGGGCGAGGTGCTCGACATCGGGGAGACCACGGCCGCGCGTCGCTACCGCCGTCTGCGGCGCGACGGACTCGTGCGGGTGACCCTCGCCGTCGATCCCGCGGCGCTCGGCCTCACCGTCTGGCACGCCCGTATCCGCTGTCGCCCCGACGGCGCCGAGGTCGTCGCCGAGGCGCTCGGTCGGCGGGACGACGTCTCGTGGGTGGCCATCGACGCCGGCGGCTGGGAGGTGACGTGTTCGGTCCGATCCACCGCCGGCGACCAGGCCCAGCGCCTCATCACCCGCCAGTTGCCGAAGTCGCAGTCGGTGCTCGACGTCGAGGTCGCGGCGCTGCTGCACACCTTCGTCGGCGGCAGCGCCACCGACTGGTCCGCCTGGTCGTCGCCGCTCTCACCGGACCAACAGCACGCGCTCGCGACCGACGACGAGCTGTCACGACCGCCGGTCACCGACGGCGGGACGACCACCCTGCGCGCCGACGACCGTGCCGTGCTGGACGTCCTCGCACGGGACGGCCGGACCTCCTACGCCGCGCTCGCCCGGCTGACCGACAGCACCCCCGGGCGCGTGCGGCGACGGGTGGAGGCGTTGCTCGCCGCGGGGATCACGTACTTCGACGTGGACGTCGCCGCGGCCGCGTCCGGGATCCGCACCGTCGTCGGGCTCTGGTTGTCGGTGACCCCGCGGTCGCTCGTCACGGTCGGCACGGCGCTCGCCCGCCATCCCCACGTCCCGTTCGCCGCCGCGGTCACCGGCCGTCACAACCTCACCGCGTCGCTGGCCACGCGCGGGTTCGACGACGTCTACGACACCGTCACGACGACGCTCGCCGACCTCGACGGGATCGTGGGGTACGAGATCGTCCCCGTCGGACGGCGCATCAAGTTCGCCGACGCCCGGGTCACCGGGGACCGACTCGCGCCGCCCGAGCCCGTCCGGGGTCAGCGGACGCGGCGGTAGTCCACGATCCTGACCCCGGACGCGAACGACTCCTCGGAGTCGACCGCCCACCGCTCGGGGCCGGGACCGTCGAACAGCGGGCGTCCCGACGCACCGATCACCACCGGGTTGACCTTCAGGATCATCCGGTCGATCTCGTCTCGCAGCGCCGAGGCCAGCCGACCGCCACCGCACAGCCAGATGCCGCTGCCGCCGGCCTCACCCTTCAGCGCCCGCACCGTCGTGACCGGGTCGGCAGTGACCTCGACGTCGTCACCCACCTCCGGCGTCGATCGTGACGCCACGAACTGCCGGAGGTGCGGGTAGGGGCTGAGCAGACCGTGCGGAACGCCCACGGCATGGGTCGCACGACCCATGACCACGGTGTCGAAGGTCGACAGGTCGGGCGTGATCTGCAGAGCGGCCACCGCCGGCGCCGGGAGGGCGTCGGCGAACCTCGTCGTGATGGTCGCCATGTGATCGCCCTCGACCGGGAACATCGAGAAGTCGCCGTCTTCCCCGGCGATGCGTCCGTCGAGTGACACGGCGACGTAGTAGACGAGTTCCCTCGGGCGGTCTCCCATGACGAACTTCCTACCTCCTCGACTGCCTCCGCGGGCGGAACGGGCGGGACCGGCCGGCGGGGGAGGACACGCCGGTAGGGAAGGATGGGTCCACGTGACCCGACTTCCGCGCGCCGTCCTGTGGGACATGGACGGGACCCTGCTCGACTCGGAGAAGCTGTGGGACGTCGCCATGGCCGACCTCGCCGCCAAGCTCGGTGTCGCGATGACCCACGAGCTGCGACAGTCCACCCTCGGCAACTCGATGGTCGACGCGCTGACCCGCCTGTTCGACGCCGCCGCCGTCCCGGCAGGAGACCGCGACCTCGACGGCGCGGCCCAGTGGCTGCGCGACCGGGTCTCGGAGTTGTTCGCCGACGGCATCCCGTGGCGGCCCGGTGCGCAGGACCTCCTGGACCTCGTCGCCGGCCTGGACATCCCGATGGCACTGGTGACCAACACCGAACGTGTCCTGACCGACAAGGCGCTGCCGACGGTGGGGGCGAACCGCTTCGCCGTCACGTTCTGCGGGGACGAGGTCCCCGTTGGGAAGCCGGCGCCCGACCTCTACCTCGCGGCGGCCGCGCACCTCGGTGTGGCGCCGGCGGAGTGTCTGGTCGTCGAGGACTCGCCGACGGGATCCGCGGCCGCCCTCGCGGCCGGGTGCCCCACCCTGGTGGTCCCCTCCGACGCGCCGGTGCCGTCCGTCCCGGGCCGCGTGCACCGCGACAGCCTCGTCGGCGTCGACGCCGCGGTGCTCGCGGAGGCCTTCCGCGTCGCCGGTGAGGGGCTCGACCGACCCGCCGTGGGAGACTGAACCCTCGTGAAGACCTTCGACGAGCTGTTCGCCGAACTGTCCGACCGCGCCGCGACGCGGCCGGAGGGCAGCGGCACCGTGGCCGCCCTCGACGCCGGGGTGCATCACCTCGGCAAGAAGATCGTCGAGGAGGCCGGCGAGGTGTGGCTCGCCGCCGAGTACGAGTCCGACGAGTCGCTGTCGGAGGAGATATCCCAGTTGCTCTACTGGCTGCAGGTCGTGATGATCAAACGCGGCCTGACCACGTCGGACGTGTACCGGCACCTGTGAGCCCCTCCCCGCGGTCGCCCCACGCCCACGACGAGATGAGAGAACGATGCTGCGCGTAGCTGTCCCGAACAAGGGCGCGCTGTCGGAGGCCGCGGCGGGCATCCTCGCCGAGGCCGGGTACCGGCGGCGCACCGACGCGAAGGACCTCACGGTCCTCGACTCCGCCAACGACGTCGAGTTCTTCTTCCTGCGTCCCAAGGACATCGCGATCTACGTGGGGTCGGGAGAGCTGGACCTGGGCATCACCGGACGCGACCTGGCCTGGGAGTCCCAGGCACCCGTCGTCGAGCGCCTGGCCCTGGGCTTCGGTACGTCGACGTTCCGCTACGCCGGACCCGCCGACGTCGCGATGACCGTCGACGATCTCGCCGGCAAACGCATCGCCACGTCCTTCGGCAACATCGTCGCCGCCGACCTCGCCAAGCGGGGGATCACGGCCGACATCATCCGACTCGACGGTGCGGTCGAGATCTCCATCGCGCTCGGGGTGGCCGACGCTGTCGCCGACGTCGTCGGCTCGGGCCGGACCCTGCGTCAGCACGGACTGGCCGCGTTCGGCGAGGTGATGTGCGAATCGGAGGCGGTCCTCATCCACGGCGCGGACAAGGAACCCACGGGTGCGGCCGCCGGTCTGATCGCCCGCATCCAGGGCGTCGTCGTCGCGCAGCAGTACGTGATGATGGACTACGACTGCCGCAAGGATCTCCTCGACGAGGCGGTCCGCATCACCCCGGGGCTCGAGTCCCCGACGATCGCGCCGATGGCCGACGAGAACTGGGTCGCCGTGCGCGCCATGGTCCCCCGGGCGGGCCACCAGGCCGTCATGGACGAGCTCTCCGCGACGGGCGCGAAGGCGATCCTCGTCACCGACATCCGCTCCTGCCGCTTCTGAGGCCCTCTCGTCAGGATCGCGGCTGGATCAGGATGGTCTGGCTCGACCGGCCGATCGCCCCGTGGGCGTCGTGCAGGTCGGCGCCGGTGAACCCGTAGCCCTCCGGCCCCGCGACCATCGCCGCGTCGACACCGACCCAGTCACCCACCGGCGCACGCTGCAGGTGGATGGTCGTGTCCGTGTTCATCCACTGCCACTCGAGCGCGGACAGGCTGCTGCCGAGGCCGTTGGCGATGTCGACCACACAGCACAGGTTCGCGTAGGGACCGGTCGGTTCGCCCGCGACGACGGGGTACCGCGGACGCAGCCAGGTCGGACCGGGACGATCCACACCGACAACGTCGACGGCGGCGATGAACCCCGTGTCGCCCCAGCCCTGATCCGTCCACTGCTCTGGGCGGTCGTCGGCGGGACCGTCGGGCGCGGAGAAGTCAGGGGAGGGCGAGGCGATGGCTGCGGTGTCACCGGTCGCGAGCACCCACGCCGTGGCCCGCGCGGCTGTCCGGAACTCGCCGGTCGCGGTCCTGACGTCGAGCTCGGCCCCGACCAGCGAGATCTGCCGTCCCGGGCGGAGCACCCGCGCGCGGACGCGGTTCTCGTCGAGTCCGACCGCGCCGAGGATGTCGATGCCGATACGGGAGATGGCCGTCCCGGGCGGGCGGCCCAGCCGTTCGATCGCCCACAGCATCAGCGCCGAGGGCGGTCCACCGTGTTGGAGGGTGTCGGCCCAGACGCTCAGGGTGTGCCCGGTGGGCGACAGGTGCAGCCAGCCGTCGGACTCCCCGAGGGGGACGTAGTAGGCCGGTTCGTCGTGGGTGGCGTCCGCGGTCACGACGCGACGCGGTCGGCGACGGTGTCCTCGCCCGGCGTGCCCGGCCACCCCGGATAGGCCGGGATGGTCCCGCCGAACTCCGGGCAGCGCGCCTTGTGGTCGCAGAACCGGCACATCGACGACTTCTTCGGACGGAAGTCGCCGGTGATCCCGGCCTCGCGGATCGCGCGCCACATTGCGGTCAGGGTGCGGGCGAAGCGTTCGAGCTCGTCGCGGTCGGGTGTGTAGCGCAGCTGCTGTCCGTCGGCGAGGTACATCAGTTGCAGACGCGCCGGGACCACACCGCGCAGACGCAGGATGGCGAGGGCATAGAACTTCATCTGGAACAGCGCGCGGGCCTCGAACGCCTCACCGGGTGCGCGTCCCGTCTTGTAGTCGACGACGCGGATCTCGCCGGTGGGAGCGACGTCGATCCGGTCGACGAAACCCCGTAACGCGACGTCGTCGGCGAGGTCGACCTCGACGCGCAGCTCGCAGCTCTGGGCGTCGAACGCGGTGGGGTCCTCCATGCGGTAGTAGGTCTCGATGAGCTTGTGCGCGTCGGAGAGGAACCCGGCGACGCCATCGGTCGGGACGAGGTCGCGGAGCTCGGGCTCCTTCTCGCACAGCACGTCCCACGCGGCGTCGATGAGATCGTCGGCGGTCTCGCGGGTGCGGACCGGGGCCGGGAGGTCGAAGAGGTGCTCGAGCGCGGAGTGCACCACCGTGCCCCGCACCTGGGCCGTCGTCGACGGTTCCGGGAAGCGGTCGATCGCCCGGTAGCGGTAGAGCAGGGGGCACTGCTTGAAGTCCGCGGCACGCGACGGGGACAGCGCGGGCCCACGCGGGACCCGGACGGGCGGGTCCGCGATGGCGGTCGGGCGGGTGGAGATCTCCCGACCGGCCGGCCGTGGGGACGTGGGTGCACCCGGCGTCGTCGGTGCAGGGTCGCCGCAGATCACATCGGTCACACCTGGCAGGGTAAGCCCGGTGTGCGACAGAGGCGGGCAGGCGCGATGACCCATGATCCCGCGTTCGCGGTCGGTGACCGCGTCCAGCTGACCGACACCAAGGGTCGCAAGTTCACCGTGCTGCTCGAACCCGGCAAGTCGTTCTTCACCCACCACGGCGGCATCGCCCACGACGACCTGATCGGCGCGGACGAGGGCAGCATCGTGGCGTCGACCGGTGGTGCGCAGTACCTCGCGCTGCGCCCGCTGCTCGTCGACTACGTCCTCTCGATGCCCCGCGGTGCGCAGGTGATCTACCCGAAGGACGCTGCCCAGATCATCACCGAGGGCGACATCCACCCGGGATGCACGGTGCTCGAGGCCGGCGCCGGATCCGGCGCCCTGACCTGCTCGCTGTTGCGGGCGGTCGGTCCCGAGGGTCGGGTCATCTCCTACGAGGTCCGCGACGACCACGCCGAGCACGCCGTCCGCAACGTGGAGACGTTCTTCGGGGGACGACCGGACAACTGGGACCTCACCGTCGCCGACATCCGCGAGCACCCCGCGGCGCAGCGTCCCGAGAAGGTCGACCGCGTCGTGCTGGACATGCTCGCACCGTGGGAGACGCTCGACGTCGTCGCCGAGACCATCCGGCCCGGCGGGGTCCTCATCGTCTATGTGGCGACCGTCACACAGCTGTCCCGGGTCGTCGAGGGCCTGCGTGAGCAGGAGTGCTGGACCGAACCCCGTGCGTGGGAGTCGTTGGTCCGTGACTGGAACGTCGTCGGCCTCGCGGTGCGTCCGTCGCACAAGATGCAAGGTCACACCGCTTTCCTCGTCACCGCGCGCCGTCTCGCGCCCGGCACGGTCACGCTGCGACCGGCCCGTCGTCCCAGCAAGGGCTGACGCCGCCGCCGACGACCACGGGGTGTCGGCGTGTCCAGCATTCGGGACGCTCGCGACCTCCTGATCGCGCCTGCGGGGCATCGGTGCGTGCACGCCGGTAGCGTGGAAGGACGGTGAGGGCGATTGCGCCTCACCGGCGAGAGGAGTCAGCAATGACCGAATCCGACCGTCATGAGAACGCCCGCCGCGACGACGGCGCCGAGCGATCGGGTCGACCCGGCCACGGGCGTGTGCCCATCCCCGACACCGGAGGCGCCGAGCGCCCGCTGAGCGGGGACCTGCAGGAGCGCGTGGACACGCTCAGCGCGCGCAACGCGAAGCTCCTCGACACGCTCAAGGACGCCCGTCAGCAGCTCCTCGCACTGCGCGAGGAGGTCGACCGTCTGGGCCAGCCGCCCAGCGGGTACGGCGTGCTGCTGGCCACGTACGAGGACTCCACCGTCGACGTCTTCACCTCGGGCCGGAAGATGCGTCTGACCATCTCGCCGAACATCGACGTCGACGCGCTGCGTCACGGCCAGACCGTCCGCCTCAACGAGGCGCTGACGATCGTCGAGGCGTGCGAGTTCGACTCCGTCGGTGAGATCAGCACGCTGCGCGAGGTGCTCGGCGCCGGCGACCGGGCGCTCGTGGTCGGCCACGCCGACGAGGAGCGTGTCGTGTGGCTCGCCGAGCCGCTGCGCGGTGACGTCGAGGGCGAGGACGGCAAGCGGTCGCTGCGTCCCGGCGACTCGCTGCTCGTCGACACCAAGGCCGGCTTCGCGTTCGAGCGCGTCCCCAAGGCCGAGGTCGAGGACCTCGTCCTCGAGGAGGTGCCGGACGTCGGCTACGAGGACATCGGTGGTCTGGGTCGGCAGATCGAGCAGATCCGCGACGCCGTGGAACTGCCGTTCCTGCACAAGGACCTGTTCCGCGACTACTCACTGCGCCCGCCGAAGGGCGTCCTGCTCTACGGCCCTCCCGGCTGCGGCAAGACGCTCATCGCCAAGGCCGTCGCGAACTCGCTGGCCAAGAAGATCGCGTTGGCGCGTGGCGACGACGCCCGCGAGGCCAAGTCGTACTTCCTGAACATCAAGGGTCCCGAGCTGCTCAACAAGTTCGTCGGTGAGACCGAACGGCACATCCGCCTGATCTTCCAGCGTGCCCGTGAGAAGGCGTCCGAGGGCACCCCGGTGATCGTGTTCTTCGACGAGATGGACTCGATCTTCCGCACCCGCGGGTCCGGTGTCTCCTCCGACGTGGAGACCACCGTCGTGCCGCAGTTGCTGAGCGAGATCGACGGCGTCGAGGGCCTCGAGAACGTCATCGTCATCGGTGCGTCGAACCGCGAGGACATGATCGACCCGGCCATCCTGCGCCCGGGCCGTCTCGACGTGAAGATCAAGATCGAGCGTCCCGACGCGGAGTCGGCCATCGACATCTTCTCCAAGTACCTCGTGGAGACCCTGCCGATCCACGCCGACGACATCGCGGAGTTCGGCGGCGACCGCGGCGCGTGCATCGCGGCGATGATCGAGCGGGTCGTCGAGCGGATGTACGCCGAGAACGAGGACAACCGGTTCCTGGAGGTCACCTACGCCAACGGCGACAAGGAGATCATGTACTTCAAGGACTTCAACTCCGGTGCGATGATCCAGAACGTCGTCGACCGGGCGAAGAAGTACGCGATCAAGTCGCAGCTGGAGACCGGCGCGCCGGGCCTGCGGGTGCAGCATCTGTTCGACTCGATCCTCGACGAGTTCGCCGAGAACGAGGATCTGCCGAACACCACCAATCCCGATGACTGGGCACGCATCTCGGGCAAGAAGGGCGAGCGGATCGTGTACATCCGGACACTCGTCACCGGCAAGAGCTCCGGTGCCAGTCGCGCCATCGACACCGAGACGAACACCGGTCAGTACCTCTGACGGTGCCCACGGGACGTCCGCGCGGACGGGTCGGCGCACGCCGCCCGTCCGCGCGACGCCTACGCTCGGGGTGTGCAGCGCATCATCGGTACCGAGGTCGAGTACGGCATATCGGCCCCCAACGATCCGGGTGCGAACCCGATCATGACCTCGACGCAGGCGGTGTTGGCCTATGCGGCCGCCGCCGGTGTCCCGCGGGCGAAGCGCACGCGATGGGACTACGAGGTCGAGTCACCTCTGCGTGACGCCCGGGGGTTCGACCTCGGCAGGTCGTCGGGGCCGGCCCCGATCATCGACGCCGACGAGGTCGGCGCGGCGAACATGATCCTCACCAACGGTGCACGGCTCTACGTGGACCACGCCCACCCCGAGTACTCGGCCCCCGAGGTCACCGATCCGATGGACGCGGTGATCTGGGACAAGGCGGGGGAGCGGGTCATGGAGGCGGCGGCCCGGCACGTCGCCAGTGTCCCCGGCGCACCCCGGCTGCAGTTGTACAAGAACAACATCGACGGCAAGGGCGCCTCCTACGGCACCCACGAGAACTACCTGATGGCACGGCAGACGCCGTTCTCGGCCGCGATCGCCGGTCTGACACCGTTCTTCGCCACGCGCCAGGTGTTCACCGGCGCCGGGCGCGTCGGCCTCGGCCAGTCCGGCGACGACGCCGGCTTCCAGTTGTCACAGCGTGCCGACTACATCGAGGTGGAGGTCGGGCTCGAGACCACGCTCAAGCGCGGCATCATCAACACCCGCGACGAGCCGCACGCCGACCCCGACCGGTATCGCCGCCTGCACGTCATCATCGGCGACGCCAACCTCGCCGAGACGGCCACCTACCTGAAGGTGGGGACCACCTCTCTCGTGCTCGACCTGATCGAGGCCGGGATCGACTTCTCCGACGTGGAGCTCGCCCGCCCGGTGACCGCGGTGCACCGCATCAGCCACGACCCGACCCTCACCGGGACGGTGGCGCTGGCCGACGGACGCGAGGTCACCGCCCTGTCCGTGCAGCGCATCTACCACGAGCGCTGCGCCGAGTTCGCCCGCGAGCGCGGGACCGACGACCCCCGCGCGCAGCATGTGCTCGACACCTGGATCGACGTCCTCGACCGCCTCGAGCGCGACCCCATGGAGTGCGCCGACATCCTCGACTGGCCGGCCAAACTGCGCCTGCTGGAGGGATTCCGTTCGCGGGAGGGACTGGGGTGGTCCGCACCGCGCCTGCACCTCGTCGACCTGCAGTACTCCGACGTCCGGCTGGACAAGGGCCTGTACAACCGCCTGGTCGCCCGGGGGTCCATGCAGCGCCTGGTGACCGAGCAGCAGGTGATGGACGCGGTCTCGACTCCGCCGGAGAACACGCGCGCGTACTTCCGCGGCGAGTGCCTGCGACGCTTCGGCGCGGACATCGCGGCGGCCAGCTGGGACTCGGTCATCTTCGACCTCGGCGGGGACTCCCTGGTGCGCATCCCGACCCTGGAGCCGTTGCGCGGCAGTCGTGCCCACGTCGGCGCGCTCCTGGACTCCGTCGACTCCGCGGCCGAACTGGTCGACCAGCTGACCACCTGATCGCGGGGTGGGCGCGTGTCCCGCGCCGCCCGGACCCCTGCCGGTAGTGTGAACAGAACGGACTTCTCGGCGCCTCGGCGTCGGGAGGCAGTATCGAGGAGGCAGCAATGGCGCAGGAGCAGACGCGGCGCAGTGGTGGCGGGGACGACGACTCCGCCCAGGGTCCCGACACCGGCGCCGGGCAGGAACGTCGCGAGAAGCTCGCCGACGACACCGACGACCTCCTCGACGAGATCGACGACGTGCTCGAGGAGAACGCCGAGGACTTCGTGCGCGCCTACGTGCAGAAGGGCGGCCAGTGAGCGGACGGCTCGACGGCATCGGTCGTGACATCTCGTCCTTCACCGATCACCTGCGGCGCACCGCCCCGGAACTCCTGCCCGACACCTCCTTCGCCGTGACGGCTGCGGAATCCATCCCGCACGGGACGACCATCGTGGCCGTCTCCTACCCTGGTGGCGTCCTCATCGCCGGTGACCGGCGTGCGACCGCGGGCAACATGATCGCCAGCCGCGACATCCGCAAGACTTTCGTCACCGACGAGTACTCGGCGGCGGGCATCGCGGGCACGGCGGGCATCGCCGTGGAGATGGTCCGGCTGTTCGCGGTCGAGCTCGAGCACTACGAGAAGATCGAGGGTGTGCCGCTCACCCTCGACGGCAAGGTGACCCGTCTGGCCACCATGGTCCGCTCCAACCTCGGCGCGGCGATGCAGGGCCTCGTCGCCATCCCCATGCTCGTCGGGTTCGATCCGGAGGGGGCCGAGGCGACACGACGCGGACGGATCTTCTCGTTCGACGTCGCCGGCGACCGCCACGAGGAGTTCGGCGGCTACCAGGCGATCGGCTCGGGCTCGGTGTTCGCGAAGTCCTCGTTGAAGAAGTTGTTCCGCGCCGACCTCGACGCCGCCTCCGCCCTGCGGATCGCCGTGGAGGCGCTGTTCGACGCCGCCGACGACGACTCCGCCACCGGCGGACCGGATCTTGTCCGCCGCATCGTGCCGACCGCGGTCTCCATCGACGTCGACGGTGCCCGCGAGGTCCCGTCGGCCGAGATCGAGGAGGCCGCCCGCGCTCTCGTCGCCGAGCGGACCGCAGCCCACGATTCCGCGTTCGGAGGTGACGCGTCATGACGTTCCCGTACTACGCCAGTGCCGAGCAGATCATGCGCGATCGCTCGGAACTCGCCCGCAAGGGCATCGCCCGCGGACGCAGCGTCATCGTCCTCACCTACGCCGACGGCGTGCTGTTCGTCGCCGAGAACCCGTCGAACGCCCTGCGCAAGGTCAGCGAGATCTACGACCGCATCGGGTTCGCCGCGGTCGGCAAGTACAACGAGTTCGAGACCCTCCGCAAGGCGGGGATCCAGCTCGCCGACGTCCGCGGCTACAGCTACGACAGGGCCGACGTCAGCGGGCTGTCGCTGGCGAACGCGTACGCGAACACGCTGGGGTCGGTGTTCACCGAGCAGCCCAAGCCGTTCGAGGTCGAACTGTGCGTGGCCGAGGTGGCCCAGCCCGGCAAGACCACGCCGTCGCAGCTGTACCGGATCACCTACGACGGGTCGATCGCGGACGAGACGCGCTTCATGGTCATGGGTGGCACCACTGAGTCGATCACCACCGCGATGAAGGACACCTACGCCGCCGACGCCGACCTCGCGACCGCCCTGCAGGGCGCGGTCGCCGCGCTCGGAGCACCGGCACCGACGCCGAACGGTTCGACGCAGCCGTCCGAGCCACGAGTGCTCGCGGCCGGTGACCTCGAGGTGGCCGTGCTCGACCGGGGTCGTCCCCGCCGCGCGTTCCGCAGGCTGAGCGCCGACGCGGTGGCCGCGATCCTCCCGGCACCCGCCGAGAGCACCTCGGACGAGGACGCGGAGTCGTCGACGGGCGACACACCGTCCTGACAGTCGGTCGCGCCCGCGCGCGCATCCCGACCACCCGCGCCACACACCGGTAGTCTCGACCAGGTGGAACGTCGCATCATGGGCATCGAGACAGAGTTTGGCGTGACCTGCACCTTTCATGGTCATCGCCGGCTGAGCCCGGACGAGGTGGCGCGCTATCTGTTCCGTCGCGTCGTGTCCTGGGGTCGGTCGTCGAACGTGTTCCTGCAGAACGGGGCTCGTCTCTACCTCGATGTCGGGTCGCATCCCGAGTACGCGACCGCCGAGTGCGACGGCCTGATCCAGCTGGTGAACCACGATCGCGCCGGTGAGCTGGTGCTCGAGGAACTCCTCGTCGACGCCGAGCGCCGCCTCGCCGACGAGGGCATCGGCGGTGACATCTACCTCTTCAAGAACAACACCGACTCGGCCGGCAACTCCTACGGCTGCCACGAGAACTACTGCGTCGTGCGGGCGGGGGAGTTCTCCCGCATCTCCGACGTCCTGCTGCCGTTCCTCGTCACCCGACAGCTGATCTGCGGCGCCGGCAAGGTCCTGCAGACCCCGAAGGCCGCGACCTACTGCCTGTCGCAGCGCGCCGAGCACATCTGGGAGGGCGTCTCGTCGGCGACGACGCGCTCACGCCCGATCATCAACACCCGCGACGAGCCCCACGCCGACGCGGAGAAGTACCGGCGTCTGCACGTGATCGTCGGTGACTCGAACATGGCCGAGACCACCACCATGCTCAAGGTGGGGTCTGCGGCGCTGGTGCTCGAGATGATCGAGGCGGGGGTCTCGTTCCGCGACTTCGCCCTCGACAACCCGATTCGCGCGATCCGTGAGGTCAGCCACGACACCACGGGTCGTCGTCCCGTCCGCCTGGCAGGTGGTCGGCAGGCGAGTGCCCTCGACATCCAGCGCGAGTACCACTCCCGCGCGGTGGAGCACCTCCGCAACCGCCGTCCCGACCCGGAGATGGACCTCGTCGTCGACCTGTGGGGCCGCACGCTGGACGCCGTGGAGTCGCAGGACTTCTCCTCGGTCGACACCGAGATCGACTGGGTCATCAAGCGCAAGCTGTTCCAGCGCTACCAGGATCGGTACGACATGGACCTGGCCGACCCGAAGATCGCGCAGTTGGACCTCGCCTTCCACGACATCAAGCGGGGACGCGGTGTGTTCGACCTGATGTCGCGCAAGGGTCTCGTCCGCCGCGTCACCACCGACGAGGACATCAAGAACGCCGTCGAGGAGCCGCCGCAGACCACCCGCGCCAAGTTGCGCGGGGACTTCATCGCCGCGGCGCAGAAGGCCGGGCGCGATTTCACCGTCGACTGGGTGCATCTCAAGCTGAACGACCAGGCGCAGCGGACCGTGCTGTGCAAGGACCCGTTCCGCAACGTCGACGAGCGGGTGGACAGGCTCATCGCGTCGATGTGACGACGGGTCCGACCGCGCCCGGCGGGTCGGACACGGGCGCACCGGGCGAGCACTAGGCTGCCTCGGGTGGCAGTCAGCAAAATCGAACGGTTGATGAACCTGGTGATCTGCCTGTTGTCGACCGAGCACTACCTCACCGCGGACGAGATCCGCACGCTCGTCGAGGGATATGGGGACTCGGCGAGCATCGAGGCCTTCAACCGGATGTTCGAGCGCGACAAGAACGAGCTGCGCGATCTGGGCATCCCGCTGGAGACGGGTCGCGACTCCGGGCGATCGGACGTCGACGGGTACCGGATCAACCGCAGTGCCTACGAGCTGCCCGCCATCGATCTCGACCGCGACGAGTCCGCGGCCGTCACCATGGCCGCCGCACTCTGGGACGACCCGTCGATGGCCGCCGCGGCCCGCACCGCGCTGCTCAAGCTGCGGGCGGGCGGGGTCGAGCTCATCGCCGACACCGACCTCGCCGTGGGTGTGCGCGCAGCGACCCCCCGGGCGATGGGATCCGAGGCGGTGCTGGCCGCGCTGCTCGCCGCGGTGGAGAACCGTCGGGCGATCAGCTTCGGACACCGGCCGTCGCCGACGGCGCAGCCGACCACCCGTCGACTCGAGCCGTGGGGTGTGGTGACACACCGCGGGCGCTGGTACGTCGTGGGCCATGACCGCGACCGCGGTGAGACACGGACCTTCCGTCTGTCACGCATCTCGGAACCGATCGACGAGATCGACGGGGAGGTGACCCGTCCCGAGGACATTGACCTGCGCGAGGTGGTGGCCGCGGCCACGAGTTTCGCCGACGCCGGTGTGTCGGGACCCGCCACGGTGTGGGTGGCCGACGGCCGTGCAGCCGGTCTGCGGCGGGCGGCAGACAGCGCGGCGCCGTCGGCTCTCGCGGGCCGCGAGGGATCGGTCGTGACGCTGCCGGAGTGGTCGCTCGACGGTCTCGCACGCCAGGTCGTCGCCGCCGGTGAGGACGCGGTGGCCCTCGAGCCACCGGCACTGGTCGACGCGGTGGTCTCCGGCCTGCGCGGCGTGGTCGCGGAGCTGACCGCATGAGCGCCCACCCGAACCGCCTGTCGCGCCTGCTCGCGATGGTTCCGTACTTCCTCGCCCATCCCGGGGTCACCAAGAAGCAGGCCGCGGCGGACCTCGGCGTCACGGTGGACCAGCTGGGCAAGGACCTCTACCAGCTGTGGATGTGTGGGCTGCCCGGCTACTCGCCGGGCGACCTCATCGACCTCGACTTCGAGGACCGCGACACCGTCGACGTCACCTTCTCCGCCGGCATGGACCGCCCCCTGCGCCTGACGCCTGCCGAGGCGTCGGTGCTGCTGATGGCATTGCGGGCCCTGCTCGACATGGGTGGCGTCGTCGACGCCGACGCGGCGCAGCGCGCGATCGCCAAGATCGAGCGTGCAGTCGGGGACGCCGCACTCGGGGCCGACCCCACGCAGACATCGGACGACGCCCCGACGGACCCCGGTGCGAGCGGCCCGGCCACCGGTGACGGGTGGGACGGCGTGGTCCGCTCGGCCCTGCGCAACCGGCGCGCGGTGTGGTTGCGCTACTACTCCGCGTCCCGCGACGCGACGTCGGAACGGACGGTCGACCCCATCCGCATCCAGGCGGTCGACGGCAAGGCCTACCTGGAGGGGTGGTGCCGCGAGAGCGACGGTGTCCGTCTGTTCCGGCTCGACCGGATCGACGAGGCCCGCGAACTCGAGGAGCCGGCGGGCGATCACCGCGCCGAGGCCGGGTCGTCCTCGCTGTCGTTGTTCGGCGACGGCGACGAGGGTCTGCCGACCGTGGACCTCCTCATCGACCCGACCGTCGCCTGGGTCGTCGACTACCACCTCATCGACCTCCTCGACACCGGGAGCGGGGACGCCGGGCAGGGTGACGCCGCGGGAGTGCTCCGCGGCCGGATGACCTATGGGTCCGACGAGTGGTTGACGCGGTTCCTGCTGGGGTTCGGGGGCCGCATCCGACTCGCCGACGCACCGGACGTCACGCAGGACGCGGTGCGACGCGCCACGGCCGCGCTGGGAGCCTACGAGGCCGCGGGGACACGGACCGCGAACCCGTCCTGAGCGGTCGTCGCACCCCCGCCGGTCCGCGGTGGTCCGGTAGCATCGGCAGCAGTCGACGCGTGAAAGGAAGGCCAATGGGCGCCATCCAGCCATGGCACATCATCATCGTGGTGATCGTGTTCCTGATCCTGTTCGGGTCGAAGAAACTCCCGGACGCCGCACGCGGGCTCGGTCGGTCGATGCGCATCTTCAAGTCCGAGGTCAAAGAGATGCAGAACGACGGCAAGAAGGACGATCACGCGCACGCCGACACCGAGGACACCACCCCTCGCCAGATCCCGGCGCCCGCCCCGACCGACCCGACCGCGCACACCACCACCGAGGGGGAGCGCCGCAGCGCCTGAGCATCTCGACGCTCGCGCCGCGCACGCGTAACCGACTGTGGTCCGCATTCCTCTGGACCCGCGCCGCAACCGGCGCCGGGTCAATCCCGATGGCACCATGTCGCTCGTCGAGCACCTCTACGAGCTGCGGAAGCGTCTGCTGATCTCACTGATCGCGATCGCGCTGACGACGATCATCGGTTTCATCTGGTACTCCCGTGGTGCCTTCGGGCTCGAGTCTCTGGGCGAGCTGCTGCGGGGCCCCTACTGTTCGCTCCCGGCGAGTTCCCGCGCGACCCTCACGCCTGGGGACGAGTGTCGACTCCTCGCGACCGGACCGTTCGACCAGTTCCTGCTCCGCCTCAAGGTCGGGGCCACCGCCGGCGTCGTGCTGGCCTGCCCCATCTGGTTCCACCAGCTGTGGCAGTTCATCACCCCGGGCCTGCACCAGAACGAACGCCGATACGGGTTGTCCTTCGTCGCCGCTGCCGCCGTCCTGTTCGTGAGCGGGACGGTGCTGGCCTACCTGGTCGTCGCCAAGGCGTTCCATTTCCTGCTCACTGTCGGCAACGACGTCCAGGTCACCGCCCTCGCCGGCGACCAGTACTTCACGTTCATGCTGCATCTGCTGATCATCTTCGGGGTCAGCTTCGAGGTGCCGCTGCTGATCATCGCGCTCAACCTCATCGGGGTGCTCACCTACGCGCGTCTCAAGGCGTGGCGGCGCGGCCTCACCTTCGGTCTGTTCGTGTTCGCCGCGGTCGTCACGCCCGGCTCCGACCCGTTCACCATGCTGGCGTTGGCGCTGGCACTGACCGTGCTGTTCGAGCTGGCCGTGCAGTTCACCCGCCTCCACGACCGGCGCAAGGCCAAGCGTGTCGGGGAGAACTGGGAGCACCTCTCCGACGAGGAGGCATCTCCACTCGACCACCGCCCCGAGATGGTGTCGGCGACGCCCGCGGTCGCCCCGGCCTCGTCGATCCGCGCGTCGGATCTCGATGACGTTCTCTGACCCCGACGCCGCATCGCGCCCCCTGGACGCGGTCGGCACCCCTGAGGCCTTGGTGGCCCGGCCCCGACTGGCGGAGTTCACCGAGCGGCTCGAGTTCGGTCTCGACCCGTTCCAGATCGCCGCCTGCTCGGCGCTGGAGGACGGTCACGGTGTGCTCGTCTGCGCACCCACCGGCGCGGGGAAGACGATCGTCGGTGAGTTCGCGGTGCACCTGGCGCTGGCGTCGGGATCGAAGTGCTTCTACACCACACCGATCAAGGCGCTCAGCAACCAGAAGTACGCCGACCTCGTCGCCGTGCACGGCCCCGACGCCGTCGGACTGCTCACCGGCGACAGCTCGATCAACCCGCACGCACCCGTGGTCGTCATGACCACCGAGGTCGTGCGGAACATGATCTACGCGAATTCGCCTGCGCTGCCCGGGCTCTCCCATGTCGTCATGGACGAGGTGCACTTCCTGGCCGACCGGTTCCGCGGTGCGGTGTGGGAGGAGGTCATCCTGCACCTCGACCCGTCGGTAAAGGTGGTCAGTCTCTCTGCGACGGTGAGCAACGCCGAGGAGTTCGGCGACTGGATCAAGACCGTGCGCGGCGACACCACCGTGGTCGTCGACGAACACCGGCCGGTCCCGCTGTGGCAGCACATGTTGGTGGGCAACCGCCTCTTCGACCTGTTCGACCGTCGCGGCACGCCCGGCGGCAAACCGGAGGTCAACCCGGAACTCACCCGCCACATCCGACAGCGCGAGATGGTCGACGACCACGACCGGGCCCACGGCGGGCGAGGTCCACGCCACCACCGACGTGGTGATGCCCCCCGCTCGGCGGGGGGTGGGCCGGGCGGCGGTCCGCAGCGCGGTGGCCGCGGTCGCGACGCGCGTCCGGGCGCCGTCGTGTCCCGGCCTGATCTCATCGCCCGACTCGACCGCGACGGACTGCTGCCCGCCATCACCTTCGTGTTCTCCCGCGCCGGGTGCGACGCCGCTCTCGACCAGTGTCTCCGCTCGGGTCTCAGCCTCCTCGCCCCCGCCGAGGCCGCCCAGGTCGACGAGGTCGTCGAGCGGCACATCGGGGAGCTGTCCGAGGCCGACCGCGACGTCCTGCGCGTCGACCGTTGGGCGTCGGCCCTGTCGCGGGGATTCGCCGCACACCACGCGGGCATGCTGCCCGCGTTCCGCCACGCGGTGGAGGAGCTGTTCGTCCGCGGCCTCGTCCGAGCAGTGTTCGCGACGGAGACGCTGGCGCTCGGCATCAACATGCCCGCCCGGTCGGTGGTGTTGGAACGGCTGGTGAAGTTCAACGGCGAAGCCCACGTCGACCTGACCCCCGGCGAGTTCACCCAGCTCACCGGCCGCGCCGGGCGCCGCGGCATCGACGTCGAGGGTCACGCGGTGGTCGTGTATTCACCCGACCTCGACCCCGGTCGCGTCGCCGGGCTGGCCGGTGCCCGCACGTTCCCCCTGCGCAGCTCGTTCGCACCCGAGTACAACATGGCCATCAACCTGATCGACCGTCTCGGTTTCGTCGGCGCCAAGACCCTGCTGGACCGGTCCTTCGCGCAGTTCCAGGCCGACCGCTCCGTCGTCGGCCAGCACCGGCGCATCGACGCGACCCGCGCCACGCTGCGCACGGTCGACGCCGAACTGACCGGACGCGCATCGACACTCGGCATGGACCCCGGATCCATCGACCCCGATCGGACGGCCGGGCCCGACACCCACGAGGGTTTCTTCGGGTACATGCGGTTGCGGCAGACCATCCGCGCGCGGGAACGGGACCTGAAGTTCCGCACCAGGATCGACCGCCAGGACGCAGTCGTCGACGACCTCTTCGGCCTCAAGCGCGGACACGTGATCGCGCTGCGCGGAGGGAAGCACCGCGGGCTGGCGGTCGTCGTGGAGCAGGCCTCGGACCGTCGCGACCCCCGGCCGCTGGTGCTGTGCGAGGACGCCTGGTGCGGCCGTGTGGGAGCCCGCGACTTCGTCAACCCACCCGAGGTGCTCGGGGACATGCGGCTGGGCAAACAGGTCGATCGGCGGACCGGTCGTGGCCGTCGGGATCTCGCGTCGGCGTTGCGCAGCACAGGTATCGAGATGCCGCGTGGTCGCCCGGCCAAGAGGTCGCCGGCGTCCGAGGACGACGAACTGACGCGTCTGCGATCCCGCCTGCGTGCACACCCCGCCCACGAGCTGTCCGGCTCGGACGAGCTGTTCCGCCTCGCCGAGCGGCGCGCCCGCATCCAGCGGGAGCTCGACGGACTCCTCGACGCCGTGCACACGCGCACGTCGACACTGTCGGTCACCTTCGACCGTGTGGTCGCCGTGCTCACCGAGCTCGGTTATCTCGGCAGGGACGGCGAGGACGACGACCTCACGGTGACCGCGTCCGGGTCCGCCCTGGCCCGCGTCTACAGCGAGAGCGATCTGCTGATCTGCGAATGCCTGCGCAGCGGCATCTGGGACCGGCTGAACGCCCCGCAGCTCGCGGCGGTGGTCTCGTCGGTGGTCTACGAGTCGCGCCGCGACGCCTACGCCGGTGCGGACCTCGTGACCGGCGAGGGTGCCGTCCGCGACGCCATCACCGCGACCCATCGGGCATGGCGGGATCTCGCCGTGGTCGAGGAACGCCACCACGTCGCGGTGACCCGCGAACCCGACGCCGGTTTCGCCCTGGCCATGAACCTCTGGGCGTCGGGACGACCCCTGGCGGAGGTGCTCGCCGTGGCGGGTGATCGCGGACGGGCCCTGCCCGCAGGCGATTTCGTCCGGTGGTCCCGCCAGGTGATCGACCTGTTGGAACAGATCAGGATGGCGGCGACCGGTACTCCCGTCGCGACGACCGCACGCGCGGCGTCGCGTGCCATCACGCGTGGAGTCGTGGCCGTCGAGCTCGGCTGATCCGAGCGCTCGGACGCGCCGCGAGCTCCCCGTCGCGCCCCTGACCGTGGGGTATGTTCGGTCGCGGGCGCGCGCCGAGACGGCCGCGCCGCAGACGTCGACGATGCGAGCGCCGGGAGGCTGGAGATGACCGACCCCCACACCCCGGGTACGTCCCCCGAGGGCGACGGGGGCGGGCAGGATCCCTCCACCGCGTGGCAGGACCCGTCCCGTCCGCCGAGCCCCGACCAGCCTGCCTACGGGCACCAGCAGTACGGCCAACCCCAATACGGGCAGCCCCCGGCCGGACAACCCCAGTACGGGCAGCAGGGGCAGGGGTGGGGCGCACCGCCGCAGTACGGCGACCAGACGCAGCCCGGTGGCGCCTGGAGCGGGCCCACCCAGGGCGGTCCGCAGTGGGAACAGCCGTCCTATGGCAACCAGCCGCACGGCGGGCCCGCCTTCGGGCAGCCCGGGTTCGATCAGCAGCAGTACGGGCAGATCCCCGGCCCGGGCCAGGACGCATTCACGTCGATGACCCCGGCCGGCAGGAAGCGATCACCGGCCGTCCTGGGGGCGGTCGGTGGGATCGTCGTCCTGGTGCTGGCCGTCCTCGCGATCACGGCGTTCTGGGCACCCGGCTTCGCGGTGACCACGGAGTTGTCCCGGTCCTCGGTGGAGAAGGGTGTGCGCACGGTCCTCGTCCGCGACTACCAGGCGACGGACGTGTCCGCGGTGCGGTGCCCGAACGGTCAGAAGGTCGAGAAGGGGTCGAGCTTCCGCTGCAGCCTGACCGTGGCGGGCGCGCAGCAGCAGGTCACCGTCACGTTCCTCGACGACAAGGGCACCTACGAGGTCGGTCGACCCGGGTCGAACTGAGCCCCGGGTCCCCGCCGGAGGGTCAGAACCGTTCGTCCCAGCCGAACGCCGTGGCCATCCGGTTGACCGACGACCCGATGCCGAGCTCGTCGACCAGGGCCGACAGCGCTGCGCCGTCCGCCGGCCCGGCGGGGACGAGAGCCGGGGCATCGCCGGACTCGTAGACGACATCGGCGTCGGTCCGGACGAAGACCACCGTGCGTGCGGCGGCGAGATAGTCGTGGGCGTCGGTGATGGACGCGGCGATCCGCGCCGAGATACGACGGTCCCCGGCGCGTGCGGCGGCCTCGACCGCGTCGAGGTCACCGAACTCGCGCAGCAGGGTGGATGCGGTCTTCTCGCCGACCCCCTTGACGCCGGGCAACCCGTCGGACGGGTCCCCGCGCAGGATCGCCAGTTCGGCATAGGCGGTGCCCGGGTGCTGCTGCGGGACCGCATATTTCGCGGCCACCTCGTCGGGACCGAACCGCTCGGCGCGGTTGACCCCCTTGCCGACGTAGAGGACTCGTACCTCCACCGGGTCGTCGCGGACCACCTGCAGCAGGTCGCGGTCGCCGCTGACGACCACGACGGGGTCCTGGGTCTCCGAGTCGGCGAGTGTCCCGATGACGTCGTCGGCCTCGCAGTCGTGGGCGCCCGCGCTCGCGATGCCGGCCGCGGCCAGCACGTCGGCGATCATCGCGACCTGCGGGGTGAGGGTGTCGGGGACCTCCTCCACGAACGTCTCACCGTCCGCGGCGGGCACCACCTCCGCGACACGATGTGCCTTGTACGACGGGATGAGGGCGACGCGGAACTCCGGTCGCCAGTCGACGTCGAGACAGGTGACGAGTCGGCGGGGACGGTCGCGCTCGACCAGGACCGCGATCATGTCGAGGAACCCGCGGACCGCGTTGACCGGGCGGCCGTCGGGCGCGGTGATCTTCTCGGGGATCCCGTGGAACGCCCGGAACCACAGGCTGGCACCGTCGAGCAGCATCAGGGGGGCGGCCATGGTGACCCACAATGCCAGACGGGGCTGCGCCCGGGAACGGGCGTCGCCGGCGACGTCGTGACACTGTGGACACCGTGACACAGCAGCGATTCCCGTCCTCGGTCTACGCCGATCGCCTGGCCCGCGCCGCGTCCGCTGCGGCCGACTCCGGCCTGCACGCGCTCCTCGTCGGACCCGGCCCTGATCTGGACTACCTGACCGGTTCCCGTGCCAGCACCTTCGAGCGGCTGCTCGCGCTGGTCGTCCCCGCTCAGGGCGACCCGTGGGTAATGGTCCCTCGGCTCGAGCTCGCCGCCCTGCGGGCGTCGGCTGTCGGTGAACTCGGTGTGGCGACGCGTGATTGGGTCGACGGTGACGATCCCTACGCCCTCGCCCTGCAGGGTGTCCCGGCCGGATCCGCCCTCGCTGTGTCCGATGCCGTTCCCGCACTGCACCTGCTGCCTCTCGCCGATCGCAACGGCGCGCTGCCGGTACTCGCGACGGAGGTGCTGCGCACCCTGCGGATGAGCAAGGACGACGCCGAGGTCGAGGCCCTGCGCCGCGCCGGCGCCGCGATCGACCGTGTCCATGCGCGGGTGGGTGAATGGTTGCGGCCCGGCCGCACCGAACGGGCGGTCGCCGACGACATCACGGCCGCGATCATCGCCGAGGGACACACCCGGGCCGAGTTCGTCATCGTCGGCTCGGGACCGAACGGCGCCGATCCCCACCACGAGGTCTCCGACCGCGTCATCGAGGCCGGCGACATCGTCGTGGTGGACATCGGCGGTCCGGTGGACCCCGGCTACTTCTCGGACTCGACCCGCACCTACAGCGTCGGCGCGCCGACTTCGGACATCGCCGAGCGGTGCGCGGTGCTCGAGCGCGCTCAGCAGGCCGCGGTGGAGGCCGTACGGCCCGGGATCCCGGCCGAGGCCGTCGACGCCGCGGCGCGACAGGTGCTCGTCGACGCAGGTCTGGGGGAGTGGTTCATCCACCGCACCGGCCACGGCATCGGCCTGTCGGTGCACGAGGAGCCCTACATCGTCGGCGGGAACGACACGGTGCTCAGCGAGGGGATGGCGTTCTCCATCGAGCCCGGGATCTACTTCCCCGGCCAGTGGGGCGCACGCATCGAGGACATCGTGATCGTCACCGCCGACGGCTGCGAGGCCGTCAACAAGCGCCCGCACGGACTCACCGCGGTCTGATCCCTGTCGGTCAGTCCTGTTCGCCGAGCAGCGACCGCGATCCCAGGACGCGGGTGACGTCGAACTCGATGACGACGCGGCGGGGGTTGGGCTTGGGCTGGCGGTAGCGCGCGGCGTAGCGGCGCTCCGCCTCCGCGACGGCATCGGGCTCGCGGTTCACGCGCGCCGGACCCTCCAGGGTCAGCCACCGTGGCCCGTCGACGTGCGTCACCGCCGCGTATCCCGACCGCTCCGCGTTGCGGACCTTCTGACTTCCCTCGAAGGTGATGACGCGAGCGAGCTGTCGCTCGGGGTCATAGGTCACACCCACAGCCACCGAGTGCGGCGTGCCGTCGGCACGGAGTGTCACCAAGCTCGCCAGGTGTCGATCGGTGAGGAACTCCAGGGCGGAGTCGGAGAGGTCGGACGCGTCGCGGGGCACGAGGTCGAGGGTAACGATCAACAGCCGTCGGCCTGCCGGTCACCGACGCGGACCACATCGTCGGTCACCTGTGCAATAGTCGGCCGATGTCCGAATCACGCGTTCTCCAACCGGGGGAGAACCTCGTCGTCGGACAGGGCGACGCCGCTCTGGAGTGTCGAGTGGATCTGAGCCCGGGCGCCGACACCGACGATCTGCCGCACCCCGACATCAGCGCACTCCTGGTCGACACCAGCGGTGCTGTTCGTGACAACGCCGATTTCGTGTTCTACAACCAGCCGGTCGCGGACGACGGCGCCGTCCGGATGGAGATCGCAGCACACGACGAGGCGCAGCTGGCGACGTTGACCCTGCAGCTCGACAGGGTCGACCCCACTGTCGACCGCGTGATCCTGGTGGCGAGCGTCGACACCGGATCGACACCGACGACGGGGTCGCTCGCACTGCAAGCGCTGACCATGTCGTTGTCGGTCTCGCCTGACACCGAGTCGATCGCGGAGTTCGTCGCCGCACCCGAGCCCGGCATCACAGCAGTCGTGCCGGGTGAGTTCTATCGTCGCGGTGATCAGTGGAAGTTCCGCGCCGTCGGGCAGGGATACGCGGGCGGTCTCGCGGAACTCGCGCGTCAGCACGGGGTGGAGGTCGATGCCGCGGAGGCCGAGATAGCTGTCGATACAGCGGAAGTCCCCGTGCCCCCAGACGATCTGCAGGCGGAACCGGACGGGGATTCCCCGCCGACGCCGGGCCCGCCGAATCGCCTCACAGTTGCGCGTCGAGCCGTCCGGCCGCCGCGGCTGCCGGACTGGTCCATCGCCAGCTCGT
The DNA here is from genome assembly GCF_024171765.1 of Williamsia deligens. Classification (GTDB taxonomy): domain Bacteria; phylum Actinomycetota; class Actinomycetes; order Mycobacteriales; family Mycobacteriaceae; genus Williamsia_A; species Williamsia_A deligens. Next base: position 95,104 of record NZ_JAMTCI010000002.1, on the reverse strand, counting down.
TGACCGACGACGACGAGTGGGATCGCGCGCGGCTGTTCTCCGTGTCCGGCATCGGCAAGGGCGAAGAACGCGAACGCCGTTCGGCCTCCGCGCTTCTCGCTGTGATGAGCGGTGTCCGCGAATTCGGACGTGAGCTGACACGACGATGCGGAGCGATCGCCGGCACCATCGAGACCTTCGTCGAACCGCAGTTCACCCGTCACGGCAGAGCGATCCGGCCGGACGGTCTGGTCCGGGTGCGTCGAGGCAGTCGGTCGTGGACCGCGCTCGTCGAGGTCAAGACGTCGACCGCGCCTCTCACCGCCGAGCAGGTCGAGATGTATGTCGAGCTCGCCAGGACCGAAGGGTTCGACGCGGTCATCACCATCAGCAATCAGCTGCTGTCCGGCAGCGATGACCTCCCTGTCGAGATCGACCGCCGCAAACTGCGCAAGGTCGCATTGCGGCACGTCTCGTGGGACGAGATCCGATCGGTCGCGATACACCTGTCGATGCACGACAAGGTCGAAGACGGGACGCAACGGTGGGTGCTGCGGGAGTTCGTCCGGTATCTCCTGCACGACCAGTCCAAGCTGCAGGGCTTCACCGACATGGGTCCCGACTGGGCGCACGTCAGAGACGGGGTCAAGAACAAGACCATCCATCCGCGGGACAAGGCTGCTGACGGGGTCTGCAGGCAGTTCGACCAATTGATCCGTCACATCGGACATGACTTGTCCTGCCTGCTCGGCGTCGACGTGCAACCGGTGTTCCCGCGCAATCGCGTCGACAGCACCTCGCGGATCCAGCAGCTGACCGACTCGGGGGTGCTGTTCGGGTCATTGCGGATTCCCGGCACCGTCGGCCCCCTGACGCTGTCGATGGATCTCCGGACCGACAAGGTGTCGTGTTCGACCACCGTCGATGCCGCCCGCACGTCACGTGCGGCGACCTCCGTCCGACAACTGCTGCGACAGGTCCCCGACGCCCCCGAGAAGCTGCTCGTCCAGGCAACGGTGTCTCGTTCCGCGGCCCCTCCGCGGCAGGTCGAGCTCTCCACTCTGCGCGACGACCCTCAGGTCCTCGTGGAGAGCGAGGAACGGCCCCCACGTCGGTTCACGCTCACCCTGACATCGGGGATCGGCGGGCGTGGAGGTCCGGCGCGCGGCAACGTCGTCGCTGCCACCGACTCGCTGATCACCGAGTTCTACCGCGATGTCGTGCAGCACCTCCGGCAGCCACGGGACACCGATTCCTGATCCGGCCCCGGCCGATGGGAGACTGAGACACGTGCTGCGCCGACGAGTCCCCGACACCTCCGGCGTCGTGGTCGTGTTCGGGGGCCGCAGCGAGATCGGCATCGAGGTGGCCCGGCGCATCGTCGACGGCGCGACGGTGGTGCTCGCGGCGCGTCGCCCCGACGACCTCGCCGATCAGCGGGCGCTGCTGACCGACGCCGGCGCCGCAGAGGTGCACACGGTCGCCTTCGACGCCGACGACACCGCCTCGCATCCCGGTCTCGTCGACGCGATCGTCGCCGAGCACGGTCGGATCGGCGTCGCCGTCATCGCGTTCGGCATCCTCGGCGACCAGGCACGCGCCGAGACCGATCACGCCCACGCTCTCCAGATCGCCCACACCGACTACCTGGCACAGATCAGCGTCCTCACCCCTCTCGCCGCCGCGATGCGGCGCCAAGGGTCCGGTGCGCTGATCGTGTTCTCGTCGGTCGCCGGGGTCCGCGTCCGGCGTGCGAACTACGTCTACGGCTCGACCAAGGCCGGCCTCGACGGGTTCGCCTCCGGACTCTCCGACGCCCTGCACGGCACCGGCGTCCACCTGCTCCTCGCGCGGCCCGGCTTCGTGGTCGGCGCGATGACCCGCGACCTGATGGCGTCCGGGGTGGACCCGGCTCCCATGTCGAGCACGGCGGACCAGGTCGGCGAGGCGGTCGTGCGCGCGCTGCACCGCGGTCGCCACACCGTCTGGATCCCCGGCGCGCTGCGTCCCGTGTTCGCGGTCATGCGTGTTCTGCCGCAGTCGGTTTGGCGTCGGATGCCCCGGTGACCGACCCGTCGGTCGTGGTCGTCGGCATCGGCGCCGACGGATGGCACGGACTCAACCAGGCGGCGCGGGAGGCGTTGAGGTCGGCGGCGATCGTCGCCGGATCGGCCCGCCAGCTCGCGCTCCTCCCGCAGGACGTCGATGCCCGCCGTCACCCGTGGGCGCCACCCATGGCCGCCGACCTCGACGCGCTCCTGGCCCACACCGACGGCACCGTGCACGTCCTGGCGAGCGGTGACCCGATGTTCCACGGGGTGGGCGCGAGCATCGTCGCCCGCATCGGCGCCGACCGCGTACAGGTGATCCCCGCCGTGTCGAGCGCGTCGCTGGCCGCTGCGCGGCTGGGATGGGATCTCGCACGCACACCGGTCTGTTCCGTCGTCACCCACCCGGTCGAGTCCGTGCTCGCCGAGGCGGGTGACGGGATCCGACTACTCGTGTTGGCTCGCGACGCCTCGACGCCGGCGGCGCTGGCTGCGGTGTTGGCCTCCATCGGTTTCGGTGACTCGACGCTGACGGTTCTCGCCGACCTCGGGGGACCGCGGGAGGACCGATGGTCGGGCACGGCCGCGACCTGGCAACACCCTCCCGGATCTGCGCTCGCCGTCGTCGCCGTCGAGTGCGTGGGCCCACCCCTGGCGACCGGTACCGGCCTCGACGACGACACGTTCGAGAACGACGGTCAGCTCACCAAGTCGGCGGTACGTGCACTGACCCTGTCCGCCCTCCGACCCGCAGCCGGGGAGGTGCTGTGGGACATCGGAGGCGGTGCCGGATCCATCGCCGTCGAATGGTGTCGCACCGACCGGCGCTGTCGGGCCTGGACGTTCGAGGCCGACGACGCTCGACGCGAGCGCATCGCGCGGAACGCGGCGCGGCACGGCGTCCCCCACACGGTCACCGTGGCGGGGCCGGCGCCGGACAGCTTCCCCCGGGGTGAGGCGCCGGATGCGATCTTCGTCGGAGGGGGACTCACCGACCCGGGCATGCTCGACGCGTGCTGGGCCGCATTGCGACCCGGCGGACGACTCGTCGCCAACGCCGTGACCCTGGAGTCGGAGAACCTCCTCCTGACCGCACACCGCGACCGCGGGGGCGACCTGCGCCGCATCCACCTCGAGACCGCCGCACCGCTGGGACAGATGACGACCTGGCGTCCCATCCTCCCCGTGACCCAGTGGACGGCACGCACACCGGAGGCCACATGACCGTCCACTTCATCGGAGCCGGGCCCGGCGCACCGGATCTGTTGACGCTGCGCGCCGTCGACACGCTCGGACGCTGCCACGTCTGTCTGTATGCCGGATCGCTGGTGCCGCAGGAGGTCCTGAGCCACTGTCCCGACGACGCCGAGCTGATCGACACGGCGCGGATGCCCCTCGACGAGATCGTCGGCCACATCCGTCGCGCACACGACGCCGGTCACGACGTGGCGCGCCTGCACTCCGGTGACACTTCGCTGTACTCCGCCATGGCCGAACAGATCCGGGCGCTCGACGCGATCGGCATCGACCACGTCGTCGTCCCCGGGGTCCCGGCGTTCGCGGCGGTCGCCGCCACTCTGGGCCGGGAGCTCACGGTGCCCGGGATCGGCCAGTCGCTGCTCATCACGCGCGTGTCGACGCTCTCGACGGACATGCCGCCGGGGGAGACCCTGTCCGAACTCGCCCGCACCGGCGTCACCCTGTCGCTGCACCTCGCGGCCCACCGCGTCGACGCCGTCGCGGCCGACCTCACGCCGCACTACGGCGCCGACTGCCCCTGCGCCGTCGTCGCGTTCGCCAGTCGCGACGACGAGATCATCGTGCGATGCACCCTCGCCGACCTCGCCGACCGCACGCACGCGGCCGGGATCGTCCGTACCGCGATCATCGTCGTCGGACGGGTCCTCGGGGCGACGGGATTCCCGGACAGCTACCTGTACTCGGCCGCACGCATGACGAAGCTGTCGGGACCGACGTGACCCGATCGGTGACGCCCGGCCCGGTCCTCGTGCTCGGCGGGACCGGTGAGGCCCGCGCTGTCGCCGCCGATCTCGTCGACGCCGGCATCGATGTCGTGTCGTCGCTGGCGGGACGGGTGTCTCGACCGCGGCTGCCCGTGGGGGCGGTCCGCGTCGGTGGTTTCGGCGGTGTCGAGGGTCTGCGGACCTGGATCACCGATCACCGGTGCCCGGTCGTCGTCGACGCCACACATCCGTTCGCGCAACAGATCTCGCAGAACGCGGCGCGAGCGGCGGAGCAGGCGTCGGTTCCCGTCATCGCGGTGCGGCGCCCCGGATGGGAGCCGGGACCCGACGACCGGTGGACGATGGTCGACGACATCGCCGCAGCCGCGGACACCATCGCCGCCCGGGGCGGCCGCGTCTTCCTCACCACGGGTCGCCAGGATGTCGGGGCGTTCGCGGGGATCGAGTCCGCGTGGTTCCTCATCCGCGTGGTGGACCCACCGACGGCCGACCTGCCGCCCCACCACGAGATCCTCGCCAGCCGCGGCCCCTACGACCTCGACAGCGAACGCGATCTGATGCGACAGAACGCGATCGACGTCGTCGTGACGAAGAACTCCGGTGGCGAACTCACCCGGGCGAAACTCATCGCCGCGGCCGAACTCGGGATCGACGTGGTGATGGTGCGCCGCCCTGCCGTCCCGCACGTCGATCTCGCCGTCGCCACGGCATGCGAGGTCAGACCCCTGCTGCAGGACCTTCTGGCCGGTCGCCGTACCGACGCGAGGTGAACACGGCGGTCCCGGCCGACCGCTGAACCACCTGCGTCGTCGACGAGCCGATGATGAGCAGGGTGCGCATATCGACGACCGCCGGGTCGAGGTCGCCCGCGGTGGTGATCGTGGTCGACTCGGTGGGCCCGCCGACATCACGGCCGAGGACGATGACGCGGTCGGCGCCGACCGACTCCACGACCATGTCGCGCAACGCCTCGACCTGCCACGTGCGGTCCCGCGACCCGGGGTTGTAGACCGCCAGGACGAGATCCGCCGCGAGGGCAGCACGTACACGGGCGGCAATCGTCTCCCACGGTTTGAGCCGGTCCGAGAGCGAGACGACCGCGAAATCGTGGCCCAGCGGCGCACCCACGGCCGCCGCGACGGCGTTCGCGGCGGTCACACCGGGGACGACGCGCACCGGCACGTGCGACCACACCGGGTCCGCGGACATCTCGACGACCGCCGAAGCCATCGCGAACACCCCGGGGTCGCCGGAGGACACGACCGCGACCCGCGCCCCGCGGGCGGCGAGATCCAGTGCCATGCAGGCCCGTTCGGACTCGACCTTGTTGTCGCTGGCGTGCACCCGCTGCGACGGTGTCGGCGTCACCCGTCGCAGGTAGGTCGTGTACCCGACGAGGTCGGTGGCACGCGCCAGTTCGGCGCTGACCTCGGGGGTCGTCCAGCGTCCCGCACCCGGACCCAGGCCGACGACGACCACCTCGCCGACACGGTCCGACTCCGACCGGGGTTCCGCGGCGGGAGCAGAGGTGACCGCGTTGAGCGGGCCCGGCACCACGACCATCGAGAAGTAGGGCACCGAGTCGGCGTCCACCTCGCTGACCGGCAGCACCCGCTGACGGTCGGTGGAGGCGCGTTCGACGTACCAGGCGCGGTCGGCGACGCCGGCGATCTCGAGTGCCTCGCGGACGGTCGCGAAGGTCCGTCCCAGCTTCATGATCGCCACTGCGTCGGCGTCGACGAGGCGTCGGACGAGTTCGTCGCGGGGGAGTGTTCCGGGCAGCACCGTGGTGGTCTCGTCGGCTTCGACCCACGGCAGTCCGACCGCGGCGACCGACGCGCTCGGCGAGGTGACACCCGGGATGATCTCGACCGGGAACTCGGCGACGAGACGCTTGTGCATGTGCATGAAGCTCGAGTAGAAGAGCGGGTCGCCCTCGGCGAGCAGGGCGACCGACCGCCCGGCCCGCAGATGGACGGCCAGTCTCTCGGCGGCGACGGTGTAGAAGTCGTCGAGCGCACCGCGGTACCCGCCGGGGTGGTCGGTGGTCTCGGTGGTCACCGGGTAGCGCAGTTCCTCCCGGGTCTGGCCGTCGCGGAGGTAGGGCTGCGCGACGCCCAGCGCGATCGAGTTCCCGTGCTGCGCACAGTGATACGCGACGACGTCGGCCTCGCCGATCACGCGTGCGGCCTTGACGGTCACCAGCTCGCTGTCACCGGGACCGAGGCCGACACCCCAGAGCGTGCCGAGCGACCCGCTCACTCGACCGGACTCGCGAGGGCGTTGAGCGCGGCCGCGGTGATCGCGGACCCGCCGCGCCGACCGAGCACCGTGATGTAGTCCAGGTCGTTCCGTTCCGCCAGTGCCGCAGCGGATTCCGCGGCACCGATGAACCCCACCGGGGCGCCGACGACCACCGCGGGCCGGGGGAACCCGGCGTCGATGAGCTCCAGCAGCGCGAACAGTGCGGTCGGCGCGTTGCCGATCGCGACGATCGCGCCCGCGAGCATCGGTTCCCAGAGATGGACCGCGGCGGCGGTTCGGGTGGTCTCGAGCTCCAGTGCGAGTTCCGGCGTGCGGGGATCACCGAGGAGGCAGATGACGTCGTTGTCGACCGGGAGCCGGCGCCGGGTGACCCCGGACGCGACCATGGTCGCGTCGCACAGGATCGGCGCACCGGCCTGCAGCGCGGCGCGGCCCGTGGTGACGGCGCCCGGGGTGATGCGGACGTCGTCGACGAGATCCACCTGACCACAGGCGTGGATCATCCGGACGACGACCTTCTCGGTCTCGGGATCCAACCCGTCGAGGTGGGCCTCGCTCCGGATGGTGGCGAACGACTGCCGGTAGATCTCGGCGCCGTCGTGGATGTAGTCGTACATGTCGGGCCTCACCCTAGACATGCTCGTCACCGATGCGGTCCCGGCGGTACCCGTCGGGTCCGGCAGTCACGCGCAGGTGGGGGGTGTGCGGTGTTCCACAACCGCGATCGCAGCCCACCCAGTGCTGGCGCCCGGCGAGCTGCGGGTCGTCCGCATCGCGGGCCGCGACATGGGCGGTCAGATCACCCCGGACGTCGGCGTACGACTTCGCGCAGCCGGGCGCGCCGGCGCACGCCGACACCCGCGCCCACGGTGAGGTGGCGTCGAAGATCACGCCCATCGGCGCGAGCACGCGCACGACCGTGTCGGCGACTCCGTCGGCGAGATCACACACGAGGATCTCCCGGTCCGCGGTGACCACGATCGGGTGCTCGATCGCGGCGAGGAACTCGGCGGTCCGGGAGGGGATGCGGGCAAGCTCCACCACGGCGCCCAGCATGACCGCGCCGTCGTCCTGGTCGAACCACCCCACGAGCGGGCCGTCGGACGGGAGCGCGGTGACCGGGGCCCCGTCCGCGGGAGACGTCAGGGTGTCGAGGACGCCGACCACCTCGGCGCGGACATCGGCGTCGAGGTCGGCGACGCGCCACCGGTCGCCTCGTCGACGTAGGAACTCCCGCGCCAGAGCGATGAGGACGGCGACGGCCGACCCGGTGTCCACCACCCGTCCCGTGCGGGCGCCGCCGAGGACGATCTCACACGACGCATCGTCGCGGGCAAAGACACCGACGTCGGGACCATGGGCGACCACGTCCCCGTGACCGTCGTCGAGACCGAACAGGAACCGCCCCGGCAGGTCGACGAGAACGGCGTCGTCGAGCAGAGCCGCGTCGAGGTCCGCGGCGAGCGGACGCACGTCTCCGCGACCACCGATGCGGCCCGACAGCGGGGAGACCAGCACGTTGCGCACCCGATCGTGCGCGCCGGACGGGAGGAGACCGGCCTCACGCAGTCCCTCGATCGCGTCGTCGTCGACCACCGACAGCCCGCGGACCTGGACGTTCGCGCGTCCGGTGAGCTCGAGGTGGCCGTCACCGCGATCGGCGGCGAACGCGGCCAGGGCACGCATCTGGTCGGGGGTGACCACGCCGCCGGGCAGTCGGATGCGTGCGACGAGCCCGTCGGCGGCAGGATGCGGATCGAGCACACCGGGGCAGCGGTCACTCGGGCGGGACATCACTCCAGGCTAGGGTGAGGACCATCCGATCGGGCAGTCGGGAAGCCGGTGCGAGACCGGTACGGTCGCGCCACTGTGTGACACCGCGTCGCGGTGTCGAGTCAGACCCCTCTCCCGATGACCGTCGACGCCGGGCGCGAGAACCCGGTCGGGAGGCAATTCGTGATCGTCCTGCTGTCCACCTCGGACACCGACCTCATCACCGCGAAGGCGTCCGGCGCCGACTATCGGGTGGCCAACCCCGCACGTCTGCTGCCCGAGGACGACCTGCCCGAGCTGTTCGCCGGGGCAGACCTCGTCGTCGTCCGCATACTCGGTGGTCGCCGCGCCTGGGAGGACGGGCTGGACGCCGTGCTCGCGCACGGACTGCCGACCGTCGTGCTCTCCGGCGAGCAACTTCCCGACCCCGACCTGATGTCGCTGTCGACGGTTCCCGGCGGTGTCGCCGCCGAGGCGCACAACTACCTCGCCCAGGGCGGGGTCGACAACCTCGTCGCGCTGCACGGGTTCCTCTCCGACACCGTCCTGATGACCGGCGCCGTCTTCGCTCCGCCGAGCGTCACACCGCACTGGGGACTCCTCGAACGCCCCCAGTCGACACAGGTCCAGGACGGCCCCACGGTCGCGGTGCTCTACTACCGCGCCCAGCACCTCGCGGGCAACGTCGGCTACATCCATGCGCTGTGCGACGCGATCGAGGCACGAGGCGCGCGATCGCTGCCGATCTACTGCGCGTCGCTGCGTACGGCGCCCGACGACCTCATCGACACGCTCCGACAGGCCGACGCACTGGTCGTGACCGTCCTGGCGGCCGGTGGCGCCGTTCCCGCGACCGCGTCGGCGGGCGAGGACGACGACGCGTGGAACATCGAACGTCTCGCGTCCCTGGACGTGCCGATCCTGCAGGGCCTGTGCCTCACGTCGTCGCGCGCGACGTGGGACGAGAACGACGACGGCATGTCCCCGCTGGACGTCGCCACGCAGGTCGCGGTGCCCGAGTTCGACGGTCGGATCATCACGGTCCCGTTCTCGTTCAAGGAGTTCGGCGACGACGGCCTGCCCTGGTACGCCCCCGACCACGAGCGGTGCGGGCGTGTCGCCGGCATCGCGACCTCCTATGCGCGACTGCGCTCGACCCCCGCGCCGCAGCGGCGCATCGCGATCATGCTGTCGGCCTACCCGACGAAGCACGCGCGGATCGGCAACGCGGTGGGACTCGACACCCCGGCCAGCGTCCTGGCCCTGCTGCGGGCGATGCGCGACGCCGGGTACGACATCGGTCCGGAATCCGGGCCCGACGCGATCCCCGGACTCGCCGAGAACGACTCCGACGCCCTGATCCACTCGCTGATCGCCGCGGGAGGCCAGGACCCGGACTGGTTGACCGAGGAGGCGTTGGCCGCCAACCCCATCCGCCTGTCCGCCCAGCACTACCGACCCTGGTTCGACGCCCTGGACCCGGGGCTACGCGACGCCGTCGTCGAACACTGGGGTGCCGCACCCGGAGAGCTCTACGTCGACCGGTCGGCGAACGACGCCGGCGACGTCGTCATCGCGGCGAAGACGTTCGGCAACGTCGTGCTGATGGTGCAGCCGCCCCGCGGGTTCGGCGAGAACCCGGTCGCGATCTACCACGACCCCGATCTGCCGCCGTCGCACCACTATCTGGCCTGCTACCGGTGGGTCGCGGACCGCGAGAACGGTTTCGGTGCCGACGCCGTCGTCCATGTCGGCAAGCACGGCAACCTCGAATGGCTGCCGGGCAAGACACTGGGCATGTCCGCCTCGTGCGGTACCGACGCCGCGATCGGTGACCTGCCGCTGATCTACCCGTTCCTCGTCAACGACCCGGGCGAGGGCACGCAGGCCAAGCGCCGCGCCCACGCGACCCTCGTCGACCACCTGATCCCCCCGATGGCGCGTGCCGAGAGCTACGGCGACATCGCCCGGCTCGAACAGCTGCTCGACGAGCACGCGAACATCTCGACCCTCGACCCGTCGAAGCTGCCGGCGATCCGCCAGCAGATCTGGACGTTGCTGCAGGCGGCGAAGATGGACTCCGACCTCGGACTGACCGAGCGCCCGGACGAAGAGGTCTTCGACGACATGTTGCTGCACGTCGACGGATGGCTGTGCGAGATCAAGGACGTCCAGATCCGCGACGGTCTGCACATCCTGGGCGCGCCGCCGGCCGACGACGTCGAGGTCGACCTGGTGCTGGCCATGCTGCGCGCCCGACAGCTGTGGGGCGGGACGCGCAGCCTCCCCGGCCTGCGGGAAGCCCTCGGTCTTGCCGAGGGAGAGGCCTCCCGCGACGACACCGATCGTGTCGAGCACGTGGCCCGCGAGCTGGTCGCCGCGTGCGGCAAGGCCGACTGGCGGCGTGAGGAGGTCGCGACGATCGCCGCCGATCACCCGGCCGCGGTGGGCGAGATCCTCGACTTCGCGGCCGCCGAGGTCGTCCCGCGCCTGCGGCAGACGGACCAGGAGGTCGTACGCGTCCTGCACGCCCTCGACGGCGGATTCATCCCGGCCGGTCCCAGCGGGTCACCGCTGCGCGGGCTCATCAACGTGCTGCCGACCGGACGCAACTTCTACTCCGTCGATCCCAAGGCGGTCCCGTCACGACTGGCGTGGGAGACCGGGCGGGCGATGGCGGACTCACTGCTCGAGCGCTACCAGGCCGACCACGGCGAGTACCCGCGGTCGGTCGGGCTGTCGGTGTGGGGGACCAGCGCGATGCGCACCTCCGGGGACGACATCGCCGAGGTGCTCGCGCTGATGGGCGTGATGCCGGTGTGGGACGAGGCATCTCGACGGGTGCGTGACCTCGAGGTCATCGACCTCGACGAACTCGGCCGGCCCCGCATCGATGTGACCGTGCGCATCTCGGGCTTCTTCCGCGACGCGTTCCCGCACGTCGTGACCATGCTCGACGACGCCGTGCGTCTCGTGTCCGATCTCGACGAGCCCGACGACGTCAACTTCGTCGCGGCGCACACCCGCGCCGACGTCGAGCTCCACGGCGACCGACGACGCGCCACGACCCGTGTCTTCGGATCGAAGCCCGGCACCTACGGTGCGGGCCTGCTGCAGTTGATCGACTCCAAACAGTGGCGGACCGACGAGGACATGGCGGAGGTCTACACCGCCTGGGGCGGGTATGCGTACGGGCGCGGGCTCGACGGCGTGGCCGCTGTCGACGACATGCGGTCGGCCTACCGCCGGATCGCGGTCGCGGCGAAGAACACCGACACCCGCGAACACGACATCGCCGACTCCGACGACTACTTCCAGTACCACGGCGGCATGGTCGCGACGGTCCGCGCGCTGACCGGCCGGTCGCCGGAGGCCTACATCGGCGACAGCACCCGCCCGGACACGGTGAAGACCCGCACCCTGTCGGAGGAGACCTCGCGCGTGTTCCGTGCGCGGGTGGTCAACCCCCGCTGGATCGCCGCGATGCAGCGCCACGGTTACAAGGGCGCGTTCGAGATGGCGGCGACGGTCGACTACCTCTTCGGGTACGACGCGACCACCGATGTCGTCGCCGACTGGATGTACGAGCAGCTCGCGCAGTCGTACGTCTTCGACGAGACCAACCGTGAGTTCATGACCAAGTCCAACCCCTGGGCGCTGCACGGCATCACCGAACGCCTCCTGGAGGCGTCGGGTCGCGAGATGTGGAAGGACCCGGACCCCGAGACGCTGGGCCGGCTGCAGCAGGTGTTCCTCGAGACCGAGGGTGACATCGAGGGCGGTCAGTAGACCGGATCTGCCGGGTCGGGAGAAAATCGGGCGTCCCGGTCGTTGGAGGGACATGAAGCTCGCAGTGTTCGTCGGTTACCTCGCCGTGGAGATCGCGGCCTTCGCCGGTCTGGTCTGGGCGATCGGGTTCTGGTGGACGGTGCTCGCGACCCTCGCCGCGATCGTCGTCGGGTTCGCGTTGCTGCGTCGCCAGGGCGCACGCGTCTTCGCGGACCTGCGGATCGCACAGGCGGGGACGGCCGCTTCGGCCCGGTCCCTCACCGACGCCGCGCTGCTGGCGTTCGCGACAGTGCTGCTGTTCGTCCCCGGGTTGGTGAGCACCGTCGTGGGCATCCTGCTGCTGCTCCCGCCGGTCCGCGCCCTCGCCCGACCGGCCGTCGCGGCTGTCGGTGCGCGCCGCATGGCCCGCGTCGTCGAGCGCTTCGGACCGATGGCCCGGGGTGGCGTGACAGTCGTCGAGGGGGAGGTCGTCGACCCGACGAGCCCCGCACCCGACGGCCGCTACCGGCTGCGCTGAACGACCCGCGGGCGTCGCAGGGCAGACTGATCTCTCGTGGGAACGCAACTGTTCGTCGGGGGACACGTCTACACACCGGCATCCCCGGACGCCACGGCCTTCGTCGTCACCGACGGTGTCATCGCCTGGGTCGGCACCGATGACGTCGGACGCGCTCTGCACCCGGGTGTCGAGACCGAGGACCTGCGGGGCGCGTTCGTCGCACCCGCATTCGTCGACTCGCACGTCCACCTGACGTCGACGGGGCTGGCCCTCGACGGGCTCGACCTGGACGACGCGAAGGACCGTGACGACTGCCTACGCCGTCTGCGCGACCACGTCGCGCGGACCCCGGGCGGGGACCTCGTGTGGGGACTGGGGTGGGATTCGTCGCGCTGGGTCGACGACACCCCACCGACCACCTCCGAGGTGGACGCCATCGTCGGCGACCGTCCCGTGTACCTCGCCCGTATCGACGAGCACTCCGCGGTGGCCTCGTCGGCGCTGCGCCTCATCGCAGGCGGCCTCACCGACGCCCACGGCTTCCACCCCGACCTCCCGCTCACCGCGGAGGCGCATCACCTCGTGCGGGGAGCGGCGCGCGAGCTGCTCGGACCCGCGCAACGCGAGCGTGCCCAGCGACGTGCGCTCGACGACGCCGTGGCCCACGGTGTGGTCGCGGTGCACGAGAACGCCGGGCCCGACATCAGCGGACTGAACGACCTCGCGGCGATCGCGCGGCTGGAGCACCCCGTCGAGGTCCGGCGCTACTGGGGACAGGCGGTCACCGACGCCGACGACGCGCGGTCGCTGCTCGCCGCCACGGGCGCACACGGCCTCGCCGGTGACCTGTTCATCGACGGCGCCATCGGCTCGCACACCGCCTGGCTGTGTGCGCCCTACACCGACGACCCCGGCAACTCCGGTGTGTCCTACCTCGACGACGAGGCCGTGCTGGCGCACCTGCGCGCCTGCACCGAGGCGGGGATCCAGGCCGGGTTCCACCTGATCGGCGACGCCGCCACCCGGTGTCTGGTGGCCGCGATGGACACCGTGATCGAGGAGTTCGGCACCGTCGCCGTCGCGCGGTGCGCCCATCGCGTCGAGCATGCGGAGATGGTCGACGCCCACGCCGCCGCGACCCTCGCCCGCGCCGGTGTGACCGCGAGCATGCAACCCATGTTCGACGCCCTCTGGGGTGGTCCCGGCGACCTCTACGAGCAGAGGCTCGGCGTGCCCCGTGGGACCGAGCTCAACGATTTCGCCGCCCTCGCCCGCGCGGGCGTCGCGCTCGCCTTCAGCTCCGACTCCCCGGTGACCGGCATCGACCCGTGGTCGCAGATCCGGGCCGCGGTGAACCACCACAACCCTGTCAGCGCGGTGTCCCCGCGGGCGGCCTTCGCCGCCTGCACCCGCGGCGGCTGGCGTGCCGCGGGCGAGCGGGACCCCGCGCTCGGGACCCTCGTGCCGGGCGCGCCCGCCGACTACGCGATCTGGGAGGCGGGGGAACTCGTCACCGCCGGCTCCGCGGAATCGGTCCAGCGGTGGTCCACCGACCCGCGATCCCGGACGCCACCGTTGCCGGACGTCTCGCCGGGGGTGGAGCTCCCCACGTGTCTGCGTACGGTGCGCGGCGGGCGCGAGATCTACCGCCGGTCGCCGGCGTGACCAGCACGACCACACCGTCGGCGCCCGAGGCGGTGACGCGCAGACCGATCGTCGCGACACTCGCCCGCGGCGCGGTCGCCGGGGCCGGCGGCGTGGCGATGTGGGGGGCGTTCCCGCCCCGCAACCTCTGGTGGCTCGGTCTCGTCGCCCTCGGGCTGCTGTACGCCGCGATCGTCGTCGGTCGCCCGCGGGCACGCGTCGGTGCGTTCTGCGGCCTGGTGTTCGGTCTGTGCTTCTGGCTACCTCTGCTCCCGTGGATCGGCGTGTACGTCGGCCCGCTGCCGTGGGTCGCGCTCTCGGTCGCGCTGGCGATCTACGGTGCGCTGTTCGGGGCGACGGCGGTCGTCACCGCCCGGCTACCCGGTGCGCCCGTGTGGTTCGCGCTGTGCTGGATCGCCGTGGAATGGGCGCGGTCGTCCTTCCCGTTCGGCGGGTTCCCCTGGGGTGCCACCGCATTCGGTCAGGTGGGCAGCCCGCTGCTGCCGGTCGCTGCGCTGGGCGGCGTGCCGCTGCTGGGCTTCGTGATCGCCCTGACCGCGGCCGGACTGGCGCAGGTCGTCATCGTCCTGGCCCGACTTCGCAGATCGGGGACCACGGGCTCGCGCCGGAACGCTCTCCTCCGACCGGTGGCGACAGCGTTGCTGTGTGCACTCGCCGGACCGATCGTCGCGGCGGCGATGTGGCCGTCCGTGCACGCCGCCGACGACCGCGGCCCGGCCTCGAGCCGCGTCACGGTCGCCGCCGTGCAGGGCAACGTCCCCCGCCTCGGGCTCGATTTCGCCGCCCAGCGGCGCGCCGTCCTCGACAACCACGTCCGCGAGACCTTCCGTCTCGCCGACGCGATCCGAGCCGGGACCCGGCCCCGGCCCGACCTCGTGCTGTGGCCGGAGAACGCTTCCGACATCGACCCGCTCGACAACGAGGACGCCGCCGAGGAGATCACCGCGGCGTCGCAGGCGGTCGGTGCCCCGATCCTGGTGGGGACGCTGATCCGCAACGACGACGGTCGGCCGACCAACACCGTCCTCGTCTGGGACGGGGCGCGCGGACCGGTCGGCCGGTACGACAAGCACATCGTGCAGCCGTTCGGTGAATACCTGCCCTGGCGGCCGTTCTTCCGCATGTTCTCCTCCTACGCCGACCAGGCGGGCAACTTCCGTCCCGGCGACGGCCGATCGGTGCTGACGGTGCCCGTCGACGGCCGCTCGCAGCCGGCGCCGGTCGGCGTGTCGACATGCTGGGAGATCGCCTTCGACCGGTCGCCACGTGAGGCGGTCGACCAGGGCGCGCAACTGCTCTACGTGCCCACCAACAACGCCACCTTCGGCCGCACCCAGATGACCTACCAGCAGCTGGCGATGTCCCAGGTCCGTGCGGTCGAACTCGGACGGACCGTCGTGGTCGCCGCGACGACCGGGGTGAGCGCCGTCGTCGCCCCGGACGGCCGGCTGCTGCAGCGCTCGCAGTTCTTCACCCCGGCGACGCTGAGCGCCGACATCACCCTGCGGACCGACCGCACCCCCGCGGCACGGCTGGGGGCTCTCCCGCAGACGGTGCTCGTCGTGATCGCGGTCGCAGGCTTTTTGGTCGCGCTCGCCACGCGTACTAGGTTGGGGAAACATTTGCGCCCGGCCGGGCGCCCCGAGGGGGCCGCGCCCGGTGCCCACACCGCCGAGGAGATCGATGACGTCACGGACCCCTGATGCGTCGGGATCATCCGATCCGACGGCAGCGGCGGCGGTGCCCGCGACGGTCGGGACCGACGGGTCCGGGACCCTCGTCATCATCCCGACGTACAACGAGCGCGAGAACCTCCCGGTGATCGTCGAGCGACTGCACGGCGCGTTGCCCGGTGTCCACGTGCTCGTCGTCGACGACGGCAGCCCGGACGGCACCGGTGACCTCGCCGACAGCCTCGCCGAGCGCGACGGCCAGGGGCGTCCCGCCCCGCGCATCCACGTGATGCACCGGTCGGAGAAGAGCGGACTCGGCGGCGCGTACATCGCCGGCTTCGGCTGGGGACTCGAGCGCGACTACACCGTCATCGTCGAGATGGACGCCGACGGCAGTCATGCCCCCGAGCAGCTGCACCGCCTGCTCGAGAAGATCAACGCGGGCAGCGACCTGGTGATCGGCTCGCGATACGTGCCCGGCGGCGCCCTGGTCAACTGGCCGCTGCGCCGCAAGTGGCTGTCGCAGGGTGCGAACACCTATTCACGGCTCGCCCTGGGCGTCGGCGTCCGCGACATCACCGCCGGCTATCGCGCATACCGCCGCGAGGTGCTGCAGAAGATCGACCTCGACTCGGTCGACTCGCACGGCTACTGCTTCCAGATCGACCTCGCGTGGCGGACCATCCAGGCCGGTTTCACGGTCTCGGAGGTGCCGATCACCTTCACCGAACGCCAGATCGGCGAGTCGAAGATGAGTGGCGAGGTCGTCGGCGAGGCGTTCATGAAGGTCTTCGAGTGGGGCGTCCAGCACCGCGTCGACCGGTTCCGCCGCCGCACACGCTGACCCACGCGAGCCACACCGGCGCATCGCGCCAGGACCCCCGATACGAAGAAGGCCCCGCCGATGGCGGGGCCTTCGTCGTATGTGCGGCGACGGTCAGCTCGCGGAGACCCCGCGACGCCGCTGCTTGAGCAGTTCGAGGCGCTCGTTGAGCAGTTCCTCGAGCTCTGCCTCGCTGCGACGCTCGAGGAGCATGTCCCAGTGCGTACGCGGCGGCTTGACCTTCTTCTCCTCGGGCTCGGCGCCCTCGAGGATCGTGCCCTCCATGCCGTTCTTGCACGGCCAGGTGGAGGGGATCTCCGCGTCGTCGGCGAACGGGACGTCGAAGATCTCGCCGTTGTCCGTGCGGTACTGCACGATCCGACGAGGTGCGAGGTCGTGGTCGCGGTCGGTCTCGTAGCTGACGGCTCCGAGTCGGCTGCCGCGGAGTACTCGATCTGCCATGGTCGTCCCTTCCTGCGATGTGCTCGTGACGCGATGTGTTCGTGACGAGGTCGGATGGTTCTCGCGGACGAGCGGTGCCGGGACGATGCCCGGGCGTCGCTGTCGCCGGACACACCGGTCTGTGAGCAGAACGTGTCAATACTACGCGTCACCGCCGCCGAGGGCACACGGCGCAGGCGTATCGTGCGGTCGGTGGAGACGCGGACACGTCGGAGACCGCAGCCCTGTGGGTGGTGCGGACAGCCTGTCGCCGACTCCGGGGTCGGGCGTCGTCGCCGGTACTGCAAGCAGTCCTGTCGCCAGCGCGCCTACGAACAGCGATCGGTCACGCAGGGGACATCGGTCCCGGCCGACGCGGTCATCCTCGGCCGCGCCGAGGCCGACGACCTCATCGACCGCCTGTTCACGCTGCGGTGTGCTGCCGAGGACGTGGCCACGGCGGTGGAGGAGAAGGCACCTCACGCCGAGCTCGCCGCCCTGTGCGAGGAGCTGTTGGCGCGGGCCTCGGAGGCCGAGCGGCTGCGCTGACCCCGCGTCCTACAGGAAGCGGTCGACCTGCTTGGCCGCCTCACCGGGGTGCCGGGCGGTGATGCCGTCGCCGACCGCCTGCATCGACCATCCCGAGCCGGACCGGAAGACCTTGGCCATCACGATGCCCGTGTGGGGCATCCCGCCGGCCAGCGTGTAGCGGGCGAGCTCGGCACCGGTCGTCACGTCGACGAGTCGGCAGAAGGCGTTCTCGACCTGCTCGAAGGTGTGGCCCTGGTAGGAGGTCACGACCAGCAGGATCTGCGTGATCGCCGGGGGGACACGCGTCAGGTCGATGTCGATGACCTCGTCGTCGCCCTCGCCCTCCCCGGTGAGGTTGTCGCCGTGGTGGCGGATGGAGCCGTCCTTGCTGACCAACTGCCCGTAGTAGGCGAGGTCGCCCAGGCGGCTGCCCGCGTACATCATCGCCGACGCGTCGAGGTCGATGTTCGACCCGCGGCCACCCCCGAACAGACCCCGCTTGGTGACGACCGGATCCCACCCCAGGCCCATGCGGATGCGGGTGAGCTCCACCCCGCCGTCCTTCTTCAGCGAGACGCGCTGGCCCTTGGCCAGGCTGACCGGACGGTCCTTGCTGAGACTGACCTCGCCGGTGGACGCGGTCGGCCACTGCTGGGAGCTGCCGGTCGGCGCGGCCGGCGGTGGCGTCGGGGCCGGGCGTGACGGCGGGGGAGGCGCGGCCGGGGCGGCTGCAGCCGGGGGCGGTGTCGACTGGGTCGGTGTCGACGGGGAGGGGGCGTCGTCGACCGAGACCCCGTGATCGGTGACGAGCGCGGCGAAACCACCGGCGTAGCCCTGCCCGACCGCGCGCACCTTCCAGGCGTCGGCACGGCGGTACACCTCGACCGCGATCACGATGGACTCACTCGAGAGCCCCTCGACCCGGTACTCGTACGACTGCGCGCCGGCGCTGACGCGGGTCAGCGGCGGAGTAATGCGTCCGAACGTCCCGGATTCCAGGGTGATGACCGCCCTGACCTGGTCGATGTCCGACGGGATCGCGGCCAGGTCCAGTCGCAGGGTCCCGCTGCCACCGGGGGTCAACGTCACCCCGGGCGCCGACGGTTGGTTGTAGAAGACGAAGTCGGCGTCGGTCCGGACCTTCCCGGCCGCGGTCACCATCAGCGCCGACAGGTCGGCTGCCGCCGCCACGTCCACCGTGATCTCCACCGTCGAGGTCGGCAACGGACCGTTCTGTCCCTTGATCAGCGCGGTGCTCATGCATCTCCATCTCGGTCGTCGGTCCCGGCCCAGTCGAGCAACGTCGCCACGATCTCCTCCGAGGCCGCGACGCCGGCACTCCTCGAAACGGACAACGTCGGACGGTGCCACGAGAGTTCCTCGAGCTCGCCGTGCCGGGGCCGGACCGCGCGGTGGGCGCCCTCCAGCATCGGTCGGTCCAGTGCCCCGTCACCCGCCGCGAACACCCTCGATCGCGGCGTCCCGCACCGACGGGCGACCTCGGCGACCGCGGCCCACTTCGAGACCGGGTCCGGCATGAGGTAGACCTTGCGGCCCTGGCGAGAGACGTTCCATCCGCCCGGGACCGCCCACGACCGCCAGCGCTCGACGAGGTCGTCGGGGGCCACCGCAGGGTCGATGACCGCGTAGCAGAACAGGTCGTCGGCGATGCGCGCCGACCGCAACCAGCGGTCGTCGGCCTCGGCGCGGACCCGGTCGCGGACCTCCGTCACCGGCGTGAGTGCCGCCACCGAGGCGTCCACCTCGGACCGCCACACGGGGTCGGGCTCGCCGTCGACGAGGATCTCGCCGCCGTTCGCCGCGACCGCGTATCGGCGGACACCCCAGACGGGCACCACGACCCGTCGGTACTGCGCGACCGTCCGGGTGGTCACCGGGACGACCGTCGCGCGGACGTCGAGGACGGCGAGTCTGTCGACGGTCGTGGGGCTCATGTACGACAGTTCCGCCCCGTCGAGGTGTTCGACGCATCGCAGCTCGGTCGTCGGGCGGCCCGCCGCGGCGGCGGAGAAGATCAACGTGCGGTCGAGGTCGACGGCCACCAGCGCGGTCATGTCGTCACCGCGGATTCCTTGATGAGTCCGACGCAGGCGTAGGTCAGATCGGGGTCGACCACGATCGGCACGTCGCGTGCGGCGGCCAGCGCGAGGATGTGCCGCAGCGCGGGATCGTCGGGATCCCGGACGAGCACCCGCCACGGCACGCGCCGCAGCAGGACGCGGGTGGTCTCCCCGACACCGGGTTTGACGAAGTTGACCGACGAGATGCCGTACTCGTCGCGGATGCGTTCCACCGACCGCCACCCGCTGAAGGTGGGGGTGCGGTCCGCCGTCCGGAGGTCCGCCACCCTCGCCTCGACCGTGTCGCCGACGTCGGCGAACCGTGCTGTGACCGTGTCCAGCAGATGCGCGGACACATCGGAGTCGGCGAGTTCGCGGTAGAACTTCGCGCCGTGGAACTGCCCGGGCGCGATGAGGCTCTCGTTGAGGACCGTCCGCGACACGAGTCCGGACACCGTCGAGTTCAGGCACGCCGAGGCGATGAGGAAGTCCGCACGGGTGCCGTACGTGCGGACGCAGTGCCCCGGGTCGGCGAGGACCGCGAGGTCCGGATCGCACCGGGGACCACCGGCGCGGTGCAGGACGTCGAGTGCGTCGGCCAGTTCCCGCGTGATGGCGCCCTTGCCCGTCCAGCCGTCGACGAACACGATGTCGGCCGGCGACCACCGCTGCGCCAGCCACCGCACCGCCGCGGCGTCGATGCCGCGGTCGCGGACGATCGACACCGCGAAGTGCGGGATGTCGAGACCGTGGCGCTGCCGAGCCCAGCGCCGCATGAGGATCCCGACCGGGGTCCCCGCCCGCGCGAGTGACGCCAGCACGATGTCGGTCCCGCGTTCGGCGAGCACCAGATCGGTGACCGTGGCGACCGCTGCGGCGAGCTCCCCGGCCGTCTCGCGCAGCACCTCCTCGAACAATGCGCGGTAGGCGGCGTCGGGCTGGAACTCATGCGGCAGGGACTCCGCATAGTGCGCTGTCCCTGCCTGGATGGCGGCCTCCCGCTCCGCGATGTCCGCCTCGAGGTCGACATCGGAGAGATCGGTGAGCAGCCATCCGACCTCGTCGGGTGCGTAGCTGCCGAATGCCGGGCCGCGCAACGGTTCCGGTGTCACCGGTGACCCCCGGCGGCGATCGCCCGCGACCGTGCGAGGGCATCGAACGACGTGCCCCCCGCGACCAGTACGACGAGGTCGCGTCCGCTCCGGGTGAGGACGTCGACCACGCCTCCGGGTGCGGCGAGTGCAGGGGTGTCGGCGGCGGGGTCGATCACCAGCACCCGCTGGGTGGACGCGTCGTCCGCGGCCGCGTTGTAGAGATGCCGGGTGCCGTGGCGACCGCCGGCGGAATCCGGTTCGGGCGCGGTGAACTCGACTCCGTTGCGCAGCGGGTAGCCGGATTCGGTGGTGACGACGGCGGGGGAGCGGGTCGTGGTCTGGGAGGTCACCGACCACCCGTCCGTCTCGAGAGCGGCCGCGATCCGCAGCGGCAGGTACATGAACTCCTCGTGGCCGATCACGACGACGGGTTGCTGCGGGTCCAGCACCGTCCCGAGGCTTCGCGCGGCCTCCGCGACGCCGGCCTCGAAGGCCGGCCCGTCGCCGTGCAGCACCCCATGGCGCCCGCCGTCGGGGACGTGGGCGGGCCAGGGCTGTCGCAGGACGGTCGCCTCACCGGCGACCGAGGCCGAGTGGGGCGTCGACTCGACAGCGGGATCCAGAGCGGCGACCCGCGCGACGAGATCGTCCGGGACGACCGCCGACCCTCCCGCCAAGGCGACGAACGTGAGGTCCACACCCATCGCCCGGGCACGGTCGTCGCATCGGCGGCGATCGGCCTCGGTGCGGAGATCGACCAGCGACGCGACCACCCACCGCCGAGCGCGCAGGGTGCCGCGGAGTGCGTCGACCGCCGCGAGTGCGGTTACACCGGTGGAGATCTCGTCGTCGACGAGGACCCAGGTCCCCGCGGTCTCCGCGATGTCGCGGGAGGTGGGCACGACCAGGTGGTCGGTCGCGTGCGAGTGACCTTCCTGGAAACGTGCCACGGTCGGGAGTGCGGGCACGGCACGCCGCGTCGAGTGCAGGTAGATCTCGGCGTGCAGCCGACGCGCGACGCAGTGCCCCAGGCCCGTCGCCGTCTCCGCGAAGCCGAACACACCGACCTGCCGGACCGACCGGTCCGGGTGCGGATCGAGACCGTCGGGGTCCAGCGCCCGCGAGATCAGGTCGGCGAGATCCTCGGCGGCGCCGATGATCCGGGACGGCGCCACGGGGATGTGCTTACCGAGGACCGTCGAGACCCACAGGTGCGCGCGCCGAGGGTTGCGGCGCAGCCCGGGCAGCACCAGGTCGGTCACCGCCCACCGGGACATCGGGGGGCCAGGGTCGATGGTCACACCGGCCGTCGGATGCGTCATCGGTCGACCACGGCGGTGAGGACCTCGATGACACCGACGTCGGGGCGGGTCACCCCGAACGCCTCGGCGCGCAGCAGCGTCCGGTGCGCCCAGTTCCGGTGTGGCCGCCGCTCGTTCATCTTGTTGCGGTAGGACGACGCCAACACCCCGCCCTCGGGTCCGTCCTGCGCGGACAGGTCCGTCCGCGTGTCGCCGTCGTCGCGTCCGAGGACCGCCAGGGCGTCGACGTACTCCTCGTGGCTGACCGTGCTCGTCGCGTGCACGACGTTCACATGGGTGGGGTGGATGACGGTCTTGCCCTGCAGCCCGTTGGCCCGGTCCAGGACGATCTCCCGGAGCATCCCGTCGAGGTCGCGGCTGACGAGGTGGCGTCGGAAGCGGACAGCGTCGAGTTCCTCGAACGGGGTGTTGCGCAACTGCGGTCGGAACATCCGTTCATGGGCGTTGTAGTACTCCCAGACCGGCCCGGTGATGGTGAAGCCGGTGCCGTCGTGACGGCCCAGGACGTTCACGACGGAGGCGATCACCGACGCCACGGGATGGACGTCGTAGATGGTGAGGTCGGGGTCGCGGCGGATCCCGAACGCCCCGCTGAGGTCCGTGGCACCGATCCGCACGGCGAGGACCCGCTCGCGGTGGACGGCCAGGACGTCGGCGATCCCCGCGAGCTCCTCAGCACGGGTCTCGCTGTGCAGCACCCGCGTCGACTCGATGATCGGCATCGCGTACAGCGATGGTGCGGTCGCGATCAGGTCGAGCAGGTCGGCGCCGTCCCCGGTGCCGAACTTGGGCAGGACGATCCCCGTCATCCCGAGCCCGTCGCCATGAGCGAGCAGTTCGACGATCTGTTCCCGTGACCGCACCCGGACGAACACCATGGGTGCGTCGGGGACCTCGGCGAGGTCGCCGAGCGTGGCCACCACCGCCGCCATCCCCGCAGAGACCTCGTCGTCGCGGACCGCGTCCTCGAGGTCGAGCACGATCGACGTGGTGCCGGCGCGGGCCGCCCGCAGCACCGTGGCGGTCAGCTCCGGCCGCACGGCCGGGATGTAGAGCGTGCCACCGAGAGCTGCGGCCACCAGCTCCCGCGGACCGTCGAGGGGGACCGGCCGGGGAGGTCGATGGAACAGCCTGTCCCGCTCCGCCGCCGAGAGCATCGGGAAGTGCGTGACCGAGCGCGCGCGGGTCATCGCACCCCCGACCGCATCTTCGCGACGACGTCGGCGACGAACGCGGTGACCGAGTCGAGTTCGGTCACGTAGGCGAGGTAGTCGGGGTGGGCACCGGTCAGTCCCGCGGCCGCGAGGTCGACCCGCCGCGCGGCGGCGTCGATCACCGAGCCCCACCGGTCGACGAGACGCCGGTCGACCGCGAGCAGTTGGGCGTCACGGATGGCGAAGCGGGTACGCCGCTCCGCCGCCCCCGGATCCTCACGGACCGACCGCAGCATCGACAACCGGTCGGTGACGCCGTCGACCAGCTGCTCCGCGCGCGCGAGATCCTCTCGTGCGGCGGCGATCTCCGCCTCGGCGCGATCCGGGTCCGCGGATGCGGACGCATCCGCGGCGGCGATGTGACCGTCGGCGGCGGCGAGCGCCTCGCGACCACGCCGATCGTCGCCGACGAGGTCTTCCGAGCACGCGGCGGAGAACTCCCGCAGCAGGGCCGAGTAGGCCTCCGGGAGCCTCTGGGCACGGGTGGCGACGGCCGACCTCCGGGTGCGCACCGACGCGACCGAGCGTCGGACCCGGTCGGTCTGGTCCGGCGCCCGGGCGACGACGGCGCGCAACGCCTCGGCGCGGCCCTGCAGGTCCTCGGTCGCCCGCACGATCGCACCGGGGTCGCCGGCGGCACGCGCGGCGGCCAGGTCGGCCCTCGCTGCCACCGTGGCATCCGACGCCGACCGCACGGAGGTGAAGGAGCGCAGCGCCGGGTCCAGGGCCTCCGCACCGGCGAGGGCGTCGCGGGCCGTCGTGTCGGCCTCGGTGGCGCGCTGGGGGACGGCGGACGCCGCACTGCGGGCATGTTCGACGGCCGTGGCGTGCCGCTCGTAGAAGGAGTCGAGACCGGTGGCGGCCTCGCGCAACGCCGCGGTGCACCGGTCGAAGTCGGCCGGGGTGGGCGGGCTGCGGCGTGCGGTCGGGTCGTCGGGGTCGGTCGACAGCCGCAGGTACTCGTCGATGGTCGCGTACACCCGTTCGCGCAGCGCCGCGAAGTCCCGGACGAGGCCGGGGTGCAGGCCCAGGTCGCGCGCCGCGTCGACCCCCTCGTCGATCACCGACAGGCGGCGGTCCATGTCGAGGAATGCCCGCACCATCTCGGCACGGGCGTTCTGCGCCGGACCGTCGGACGGCCCCGCGGTGCGTGCGTCACGCCGGAACCACCCACTGACCACGCCGCAGATCGTACTGGTGTCGGGTCGCTCCCCGCCGGGGCCGACGGACTCGCCCGGGCACCGCCGACCCTGACCAGGATGTCGGGTTCACGCGTACCGTGGTGGCGTCGAACGGGGTCCGTGACCATCGGTATCCCGACATCAGCGACCCGGCACGGGGAGGACCCGGCCGGCGAGAAAGGACCGACATGGGCGTCAGTTTGAGCAAGGGCGGAAACGTCTCCCTCACCAAGGAGGCACCGAACCTCACCGCGGTGTCGGTGGGTCTGGGCTGGGACATCCGCACCACCACCGGTACCGATTTCGACCTCGACGCCAGCGCGATCGCCGCGGGCACCGACAAGAAGGTGTTGTCGGACAAGCACTTCGTCTTCTTCAACAACCTGACCTCGCCCGACGGTTCCATCGAGCACACCGGCGACAACACCACCGGTGAGGGCGAGGGCGACGACGAGGTCATCAAGGTCAACCTCACGGCGGTGCCGCCGGAGGTCGACTCCATCGTCTTCCCCGTGTCGATCTACGACGCGGACGCACGCTCGCAGTCCTTCGGTCAGGTCCGCAACGCGTTCATCCGCGTGGTCGACCAGGCCAACAGCAAGGAGCTCGCCCGCTACGACCTCTCCGAGGACGCCTCGACCGAGACGGCCATGGTCTTCGGTGAGCTGTACCGCTCGGGTTCGGAGTGGAAGTTTCGTGCGGTCGGCCAGGGGTACGCCTCCGGTCTGGCGGGGATCGCCCGCGACTACGGTGTGAACGTCTGACGACCAGCACCCACCATCTCGTCGGCACAGCCCGGGGTGACACCACCGACGGTGTCCCCCGGGCTGTGCCGCGCCACCGGAAAGGCCCGTGAGGAACGTGGTAGTCCGCATCTTCGGGATATCGATCGCCGTCACCGCGGTGTCCCTCGTCGTCGCGTTCATCTACGGGAGCTGGGAGGCGGTCGCGCTGTGCGCGATCCTCGGCATCCTGGAGGTGTCGCTCTCGTTCGACAACGCCGTCATCAACGCCACGGTGCTCGAGCGGATGAGCGAGTTCTGGCAGAAGATCTTCCTCACCATCGGCGTCATCATCGCCGTGTTCGGCATGCGGCTGCTGTTCCCGCTGGTGATCGTGTGGATCACCGCCGGGCTGAACCCGGTCCGCGCCTTCGACCTGGCGATGAACCCGCCCGCGGAGGGATCCGGGCAGGAGTCCTACGAGCAGATCCTGACCGACGCCCATCCGCAGATCGCGGCGTTCGGCGGCATGTTCCTGTTCATGCTGTTCCTCAACTTCATCCTGTCCGAGCGTGAGATCACGTGGCTGGACTGGCTGGAGAAGCCGCTGGCCGCCATCGGTCGGCTCGACCAGCTCGCCGTCGTCATCGCCGGCGGCACGCTGGTCCTCGTCGCGGAGTTCCTCGCCGACGACACCCACCGCGCCACCATCCTCATCTCGGGGACGCTCGGCATGATCACCTACATCACCGTCGACGGACTCGGCTCGCTGTTCCACACCGAGCAACTCGAGGAGGGCGGGGGCGAGGAGGCCGGCGACGGCAACCCGTCCCGAGGGCCGTCGACGGTCGTGAAGGCGACCGGCAAGGCCGCGTTCTTCCTGTTCCTCTACCTCGAGGTGCTCGACGCGTCGTTCTCGTTCGACGGGGTGATCGGCGCGTTCGCGATCACCGCCGACCCGATCATCATCGCGCTCGGCCTGGGCTTCATCGGCGCCATGTTCGTCCGGTCGATCACCGTGTACCTGGTCCGCACCGGCAGCCTGGCCGAGTACCGCTACCTCGAGCACGGGGCCCACTGGGCGATCGGCGCCCTGGCCGTGATCCTCTTCGTCTCGATCGAATACCACATCAACGAGGTGATCACCGGGCTCATCGGCGTCGCGTTCATCGGTGCGGCGTTCATCAGCAGCATCGCGGCGAACCGTCGTGAGCGCGCCGAGGTCACCACGCCCGACCGCACACCGGTCTCCTGAGCGCCGCACCGGAGAAGAGACGACGCATGGATCTGCTCAAGTGGAGTCGGCGTCCCGCGGAGGGTGTCGCGGCGACGACGCCGCAGGCGAACGTGCTGCGCGGACTGCTGGCGCGGGCGACGACGCCGCTGCTGCCCGACGACTACCTGCACCTGCTGAACCCGCTGTGGTCGGCCCGTGAGCTGCGCGGCCGCATCGTGTCGGTGCACAAGGAGACAACCGATTCCGCCACGGTGGAGATCGAGACGGGGTGGGGCTTCTCGCACGACTACCGTCCCGGGCAGTACGTCGGCATCGGGGTGCAGATCGGCGGCCGGTGGCATTGGCGCTCGTACTCGCTGACCTCCATCGGCGCGTCCCGGCACAAGCGGATCACGGTGACCGTGAAGGCAAACCCCGACGGCTTCCTGTCGACGCATCTCGTGGACGGACTGGAACCGGGGACGGTCATCCGACTGGCCCCGCCCCGCGGGGATTTCGTGCTGCCCAGCCCGCCCCCGCCGCGGTTGCTGTTCATCACCGCGGGCAGCGGGATCACGCCGGTGATGTCCATGCTGCGCAGCCTCCGCCATCGCGGCACCCTGCCGGACGTCGTCCACGTGCACTCCGCACCCACCCGCGACGACGTCATCTTCGCCGACGAGCTGGCCGAGCTGTCGCAGACGGCCGACTCATACACGCTGCACCTGCAGCTGACCCGCGAGATGGGCAAGGTCGAGCTCGCCGGGCTCGACGACCTCGTCCCCGACTGGCGCGAGCGGTCGACGTGGGCATGCGGGCCGGTCCGCATGCTCGACGACGTCGAACACGCCTGGACCGCAGCCGGGCTGGCCGACGAACTGCACATCGAACGGTTCGCCATCGACCGCGGCGGTGACCGCGGCGAGGGTGGGACGTTGACCTTCTCGCGGTCCGGTCGCAGCACCGAGATCGACGGTGCCACCACGATCCTCGAGGCGGGAGAGGCGCTCGGTGTGGCCCTGCCCTTCGGGTGCCGGATGGGCATCTGCCAGTCCTGTGTGGTCCCGCTGGAGAGCGGTCACAGCCGCGATCTGCGGTCGGGGGAGGAGCACCGCGAGGGGGAGCGCATCCAGACCTGTGTGTCGACGGTCTCCGGCGAGTGCACCATCGATCTGTGAACGGGACGCGGCGGTGACCGACGACGATGCGTCGACCCGCGCCCGTCGTGCGGGGAAGGCGATCGCGACCGGTGTGTCGCGGGCGCGCGACTGGGCGGCCCGGGTCAACCGCACCGACGCGGTAATCCGTGCGGCGCGGTCGGCACGCAACGCCGTCCCGGGAGACCTGCCGGTCCTGGACTTCTCCGGACCCGCCCAGCGCCACAGCGATCGCCTGGCGCGCCTCATCGGTGGCACCGGTGACGATCAGCCCACCGCGGTCCGCGAACTCGGGTTGACCGCGGTCCAGATGTGGCAGGCGCTCGGTGCGCGCCGCGCGGTCGAGGACACCACACCCCGGTCGGTCACCATCCTCTTCACCGACCTCGTCAACTTCTCGACGTGGGCGCTGGGCGCCGGCGACGACCGCGTGTTGGTGCTGGTGCGACAGGTCAACGCGGTGACCACCGACATCGTCCGTCGTCGGGGCGGTCGGGTGGTGAAGTCGCTCGGTGACGGGGTGATGGCCGTCTTCGTCGACGGCGCCGACGCCATCGAGGCGGCACACGAGGCGGGGATCGCGGTCAGCGCCATCACCGTCGACGGATACCGACCCGCGTTGCGCGCGGGACTGCACACCGGCAGCCCGCGACGCGACGGTGACGACTACCTCGGTGTGGACGTCAACATCGCCGCCCGCGTCGCCGACGCCGCCGGTGCGGGGGAGGTGCTCGCGACGAGCGCGACCCTCGACGCGACCGACGCGGACAAGTACGTCACGCGTCGACGGCGGTTCCGCGCCAAGGGGACACCGCGCGACCTCGTCGTCTACGCGGTGGTCCCCCGGTACGAGTAGAGCGGCGCCGGCAGAGCTGGCGCGAACAGGACTGCGCCGCAGCCACTCTCAGCCCAGGATGCTCGTGCGCTCGTCGAGCCGGTAGGTGTAGAGCGCGACCCCGCCGCAGATCACGGTCGCGGTCAACAACATCTGTCCACCGGTGATCACGAGGCTGATGACGGCGCCGAGCACGCCGCCGGCGACGAACGCCAGCCACAGCAGGAAGTAACCGTTCCACTCCTTGGCCTCGCCGCCGCTGATGTGGCGTTCGATGCCCTGGCCGAGCTTGACCAGGGTCCCCGTCACGTAGCTCAGGGGTACGGAGACCTCGCCCTTCTTGTCGTCGCAGAACGACGTGTTGAGGGCCCCGATGCCGAAGGCCACGAACAGGATGGGGATGAAGGTGACCTGAGGCGCGTCGAAGCCCGCCGTCACGAAGTCGACGACCGAGGCTATGGCCAGACAGATGGTGGTGAGCATGGTCGCGCCGTGCGGGTGGTTGACCCAGACATGGCGCCGCAGGAGCGACGCGACCACCACGCCTGCGACGAAGGTGACGGTGATGAGGATCGCGGCCGTCGCCATCGCGGGCCGCCCGACGAAGTAGCCCAGGGCGGCGCGTTCGGCGTTGCCGGTCATGAAAGTGACGAAGTAGCCCGTGGTCTGGATGAACGCTGCCGCACCCACCAGTCCCGCCATCGCGGCGAGCACCCACGACACCACTGCTTCCGGATCTCCGATTGGCTTCATGCCCACCGAGATTAGCCACGCGTGACCGATAACGCCGTTTCGTCGGTGTTACAACAGATTTCCTCAGGAGACTCTTGGGTGCGGTCACGACGACGGCGCCGAGAGTTGTGGCGACGTTGCATCCCGCGACACCTCGTGGCCATCACGGACGAGACCGGGTGGGCCACACTGCGCCGGTGCGGATCGTGCAGGTCGCCAACTTCTACGGACCCCGGTCGGGTGGACTGCGGACCGCGGTCGACCAGTTGGGTCGCGGCTACAGTGAACGTGGACACCAGGTCTCGGTGATCGTCCCCGGACGGTCTGCCCGCCACGAGGTCCTCGACACCGGTGTGGAGCGCATCACCGTTCCCGCGCCCGCGATCCCGTGGACGGGCGGCTACCGGGTCGCGGACCCCCGTCGCGTCGTCGACGTCTTGACGGGGCTGCGTCCCGACGCGGTCGAGGTGTCGGATCGGCTGACCCTGCGGGGGCTCGGGCCCTGGGCTCGTCGTCGCGGGGCGGTGGCGGTCATGATCTCCCACGAACGGCTCGATCGCCTGCTGGCGCAGGTGATGCCGCGGCCGTGGGCACGTGCCGCCGCCGACGTGGCCAACGTCCGCACCGCCGCGTCCTACGACGCGGTGGTGTGCACGACAGAGTTCGCGCGCGCCGAGTTCGACCGTGTCGGGGCCGACAACGTGCACCGCATCCCGCTCGGCGTGGACCTCGACCTGTTCCACCCGAGCCGGCGCATGTCCCCCGGCGGCGGGTCATGGCGGCGTCCCGGCACGACGTTGCTGGTGCACTGCGGGCGTCTGTCGGTGGAGAAGCACGTCGAACGCAGCATCGACGCCTGCGCCGGGTTGCTCGCCGCCGGCGTGGACGCGCGGTTGGTGATCGCGGGTGACGGACCGCGGCGCCCCGCGCTCGTCCGTCACGCCGAAGGCCTGCCCGTGGAGTTCACCGGGTTCCTGCACACCCGCGATTCCGTGGCCGACCTGCTCGCCGCGGCGGACGTCGCGATGGCCCCCGGGCCGCACGAGACGTTCTGTCTGTCCGCCCTGGAGTCGTTGGCAGCCGGGACGCCCGTCGTCGCCTCCCGGACGTCGGCCGTCGCCGAGATCCTCACCACCGAGTGCGGGGCCGTCGCGACGAACACCGCGGAGGCGTTCACCGCGGGCGTCCGCACGGTGCTGGATCTCGACGACGGCCGTGACCGCGCCCGCGCTCGGGCCGAGACGTTCTCCTGGCCGACGACGGTCGACCAGATGCTCTCGGTGATCAGCGCCTGAGCGCCCCCGTCACTTCGACAGGGTGAACTGCATGACGTCGATGTACCCGTTCCGGAAGTAGTCCGCGCAGCCGGTCAGGTACTTCATGTAGGTGTCGAACACGGCGCGGTTGGCGATGCGCACGGCGTCGTCCTCCCGCTTCGCCAGCGCGGCGGCCCAGGTGTCGAGTGTGCGGGCGTAGTGCTGCTGCAGCGGCTGGATCCGGTCGACCGAGAACCCGACGCGGGTCGACTCCCGCTCCACGTCGTGCGGCTCCGGGAGCTGTCCACCCGGGAAGATCTCGTTGGCGATGAACCGCGCGAAGGCCAGGACGTCCCGGGTGATCGGGAGGCCCTTCTCCCGGATGACGTGGCGGTTGAACGCGACGATCGTGTGCAGCAGCATCACACCGTCGTCGGGCAGCAGACCGTAGGTCTTCTCGAAGAAGGCCGGGTACCGCTCGGCACGGAAGTGCTCGAAGGCGCCGATGCTGACGATGCGGTCGACGGGCTCGTCGAACTCCTCCCACCCCTGCAGACGCACCTCGGCCGTACGGCCCTCGGGCGTGGCCGCGGCGAGCGACTCGTTCACCAGTTCGTACTGGTTCTTGCTCAGCGTCAGCCCGATGACGTCGACGTCGTAGACCTCCATCGCGCGCTTGATCGTCGTGCCCCAACCGCAGCCGATGTCGAGCAGTCGCATCCCCGGCTTGAGGCCGAGCTTGCCCAGGGAGAGGTCGATCTTGGCGTACTGCGCCTGCTCGAGGGTGTAGTCGTCCTCCTTGAAGTACGCGCAGCTGTACATCCGCGACGGGTCGAGGAACAGGTCGAAGAAGTCGTTCGAGAGGTCGTAGTGGGCCTGGACGTCCTCGTAGAACGGGTCGAGCTCGGTCATGGGGACAGCACCTTCCGGTTGGGTTGTCCATCGCTGATCTCATCGGCCCCGACGGGGGCACGGCGGTGCTCAGGGTACTCGTGTCGCAGGTCACAAACGTGCATGGCCTCGGTCGTGACGGGTACCCCCGTAGGGTCGTCGACGAGGGACCAGGAGGCACCGGTGGCAGAACTGAACGTGACCGTCCGCAGCGATGTCGACCCCGCGACAGCGTGGTCGCTGGCGTCGGATCTCCGACGTTTCGACGAGTGGCTCACCATCTTCGGCGGTTGGCGATCCGACGTCCCGGAGACGATCGAGAAGGGCACCACGGTCAAGTCCCTGATCCGCGTCAAGGGGTTCCGCAACACCATCACGTGGACCGTCACCGAGTACGACGCGCCCACCCGGATCGGCCTCGAGGGCACCGGCAAGGGCGGTGTCCGTATCCGTCTGGACCTGCGGGTCTCCCCGGACGGTGACGGGTCGAGTTTCCAGGTCGCCGCCGACCTGTCGGGGGGTCTGCTCAGTGGACCCGTCGGCCGGTTCGTCGCCAAGGTCATCGAATCCGACGTCCGACAGTCCGTGGACAACCTGGCCGCGCTGCGCTGAGGCGCTGCGTATCGTCACCCCCGAGGGACATCCGGGACGACGGATGCGGGCATGCCGGGCGAGCCCGGTCGGAGGGAGACGTCGATGGGCCTGCTGACACCGATCGCCGTGCGCGTCGGCGCGATCAGTTGGATGCCGAAGCTGTTGCCCGTCATCGAGAAGACGGACATGCGGCTGCAACGCGCATCCGGGGGGCGCGTCAGCGTCCTCGACATCGCCGGGCTGCCGAACCTGGTGCTCCGGGTCCCGGGCCGCAAGTCCGGCGTTGTCCGCTCGACGCCCCTGCTCTGCGCGCCGCGCGACGGCGACTTTCTCATTGCGGGGTCCTACTTCGGCAACCCGAAGATGCCCGCATGGGTTCACAACCTGCGCGCCTGTGAGACCGCCGAGATCGTGCGCGACGGCTCCGCCACGCGGGTGCGGTGGCGCGAGCTCGACGGGGACGACCGCGCGCGGGCATGGCAGGACCTGCTCGACGTGTGGCCGAATTTCCGCCTGTACGAACAACGCACCGACCGCGTGATCCCCGTCTTCTCACTCGCCGCCGACGACTGACACGGGGCGCGACCGCGTCGGGCATAGTGGTGACCATGCCCGCCGACACCCCCACGGTCTTCGTCTTGTTCGGCGCCACCGGCGATCTCGCCAAACGGATGGTGCTGCCCGCCTTCTACGAACTCGAACGCCGCGACCTGCTCCCGGAGCGCTGGCGTCTCGTGGGCAACGGCCGCGGCCGTCGCACCGACGACGAGTTCCGCGACCATGTGAAGTCGGCGCTCGAGGAGTTCGGCGACGGAGCGGACGACTCGTGGGACGCGTTCGCGGCGAACCTGCGCTTCGCCGGCGGTGGGTTCACCGCGGAGGACCCCGGGGAGCTCGTCGACGTGATCGAGGAGATCCGCAACGACGACGACCTCGGCGGCGAGGACGTCCAGCTGGTCCACTACATCGCGTTGCCCCCGAGCACGTTCACCGAGTACACGAAGGCCCTGGGCGAGCACGGTCTCGCCGAGGGGTCACGGGTGGTGTACGAGAAGCCCTTCGGGACCTCGCAGTCGTCCTTCACCGAGCTCGACGAGGCCGTCCACGAGGTCTTCGACGAGAAGCAGGTCTATCGGATCGACCATTTCCTGGGCAAGGAGAGCACGCAGAACCTGCACATCCTCCGTTTCGCCAACGGCATGTTCGCCGGGCTGTGGAACCGGGAGCACGTCGAGCAGGTGCAGATCGACATCCCCGAGACCCTCGACATCGCCGATCGCGCGGAGTTCTACGACGCGACCGGCGCCGTGCTCGACATGGTGGTCACCCACCTGTTCCAGGTGGCGGCCGAGGTGGCGATGGAGCCGCCGCTGAGCCTCGGGGCCGACGACCTGCAGACCGCCCGCGAATCGGTGATCGCGGCCTTCCGGCCCATCGACACCTCCGAGGTGGTCCTCGGGCAGTTCGACGGCTACCGGGAGACCGAGGGCATCGCCGACGACTCCACCACCGACACCTTCGTCGCGGCGCGACTCTGGGTCGACACCGATCGCTGGCGGGACGTGCCGTTCGTCCTGCGGACCGGCAAGATGCTCGGCGTCTCCGCACAGCGGGTCACGCTGGTGTTCCGTCGCCCCGAGGACGGGCCGATCACCCACATCCCCGCCGGCGGCGCGGCACTCACCTTCGACCTATCCGGCGACGGCAGCATCGACATCACCGTCACGGTGAAGGAGCCCGGCCCCGGTGAGGATCTCGCGATCGCCCACCTCGACCTGCCGTTGGACACCGTCGACTCCGACAACGGTGGCGCGCTCTCGCCGTACTCGCGTCTGCTCAACGACGTCCTCGACGGCGACCGGTCGCTGTTCACCCGCCCCGACGGGCTCGCCCACGTCTGGACGGTCGCGGCGCCGCTGCTCGACAACCCGCCGAAGGTCCAGCCGTACCCCGCGGGGTCGATGGGACCCGGCGCGGCGGACGAGTTGGCCGCACCCATCGGCTGGTTCGTCACCGGGAAGTAGGGCAAACGGCTCCGGTCCCCGCCAGTCTCGCCGTCCGTCGGGCGGCGGGACCCGGTCAGTCGGCGGAGACCCAGTCGTAGGCGAGGAACTTGCCGTCGAGGGTGATGACGACCCGGTCGCCGGACGGATGCGGCTTCTTCGCGATGTCCACACTGAAGTTGATGGCGCTCATGATGCCGTCGCCGAACTGCTCGTGGATCAGTTCCTTCAGCGCCGGGCCGTAGACGGCGAGGGCCTCGTAGAGGCGGTAGATCGTCGGGTCCTGGCTGACCACGTCGCGGTCGGTGCCGCGGACCGGGACCGCGCCGAGGATCGGCGCGAGATCCGACGACAGGCCCAGCTTCTCCAGCAGCACCTCGGCCTCCGGCCGGGGGATCGGGTGCTGACCGAGCAGCGCGGCGGTGGTCCACACGACCGGGCGGTCGATCGCGTCGGCCAACGACTGCCACGTCAGGCCGAGCTCGATCCGCCGGGCGGTGATGGTGCGGGTCACGTCATCTCGCGTCATGCACCCAGACTTACCGCAGATCGGGCTGACCCGCCGGACGGGATTACCCGCCGCGGCTCAGTTCCCGAGCTCCCGGTCGAGGTTGAACGCGGCGCTGATCAGCGCGAGATGGGTGAACGCCTGCGGGAAGTTGCCGAGCTGCTCGCCGGTCAGTCCCACCTGCTCGGCATAGAGACCCAGGTGATTGGCGTGGGTGAACATCTTCTCCATCGCCAGTCGGGCGTCCGCACGACGCCCCACCCGCGTCAACGCCTCGACGTACCAGAACGAGCACAGGGAGAACGTCCCCTCGGTGCCGGTCAACCCGTCGTCGTGATCGCTGGCGTCGTATCGGAACACCAGTGAGTCGCTGACGAGCTGGTCCTCGATCGCCGTCAGCGTCGAGAGGAATCGCGGGTCGGTGGGGGAGAGCAGCTTGACCGCGGGGATCAGCAGCAGCGACGCGTCGAGACGCTCGGATTCGAATGTCTGCGTGAAGGTCTGGCGCTCCTCGTTCCATCCCTTCGTCATGATCTGGTCGAAGATCTCGTCGCGCGTCTGCATCCACGTCGCGACGTCGCCCGGCAGACCGCGTTGCCGGCTCATCCGGATCATGCGCTCGAACGCCACCCAGCACATCAGCCGCGAGTAGACGAAGTTCTGCGACTCCGACCGCACCTCCCAGATGCTCTCGTCGGTCTGGTCCCAGTTGTCGACGAGCCAGGACATGACCCCGCACAACTGATTCCACGAGTTCCAGGAGATCCCGGGCCCGTACTTGTTGAACAGGTAGACCGAGTCGATGAGTTCGCCGTAGATGTCGAGCTGCATCTGGTTGGTCGCGCCGTTGCCGATGTTGACCGGGGTCGATCCGCGGTATCCCTCCCAGTGCTCGAGGGGCTCCTCGTCCGGGGGCGTCTCGCCGTCGATGGTGTACATCAGGCGCAGGGGACGACCGTCGGCGTCGTTGCCGT
The DNA here is from genome assembly GCF_024171765.1 of Williamsia deligens. Lineage (GTDB taxonomy): Bacteria > Actinomycetota > Actinomycetes > Mycobacteriales > Mycobacteriaceae > Williamsia_A > Williamsia_A deligens. The sequence continues at coordinate 59,853 of NZ_JAMTCI010000002.1, read as the reverse complement.
CGCTGAAGCGACGGGTGAGCCACCCCATGAACGCCGCGGCCTCGTCGTTGAAGCCGAGCCGAAGGAGTCCGTAGAGCGAGAACGCGGCGTCGCGGATCCAGACATAGCGGTAGTCCCAGTTGCGCTCGCCGCCGATCTCCTCGGGCAGCGCGGTGGTGACCGATGCGACGATGGCGCCGGTCGGCTCGTGCGTCATCAACTTCAGCGCCAGCGCCGAGCGGTGCACCATCTCCCGCCACCGGCCGGTGTAGTTCGACTGCGCCAGCCACGCCTGCCAGAAGCGGACGGTGCCGTGGATGATGTCGTCCGACGCGTCGGAGTCGACCTCGTCGTCGGGGATCTCGTCGACGCCGAGCGAGAACGTGGCGGCCTCGCCGACACCGAGCCGGATGAGGGCGGAGACGACGCCGCCGTCGACCTCGAGCGGCACGTCGGACGCCAGGTACAACGTCAGGTCCCCGCCGGTGAGCGTGACGTGTGTGTCGTCGACGGCCGTCGCCGTGTGCTCAGCACGCCCGTAGTCGAAGGCGGGGTCGACACGGGTGGACATGGTGACGCGGCCGCGGACACATTCGATGCGCCGCACGATGCGGCTGCGGTGGTCCGGATCTCGCGGCTTGGCCAGCGGCATCAGGTCCTGCACCTCGGCGACGCCGTCCTCGCTCATGAAGCGGGTGACGAGGACGTTCGAGTCGGGGAGGTAGAACTGCCTGGTCGACACCAGCCCGTCGACCATCGACACGTCCCAGGATCCGCCCTTCGACGAGTCCAGCAGCGACCCGAACACACTGGGCGAATCGAACCGGGGACAACAGAACCAGTCGATGCGACCGTCGATGCCGACGAGCGCCGCCGTGCGCAGGTCACCGATCACCCCGTGGTCGGCGATGGGCAGATAACGGGGCGTGTCGTCGTCGCTCACCGCCCCATGGTGTCACCGCACGCGATGGGCACCCCGCAGGACACGGTTGACCAGCGCCGCAGCGGCCTAGAGTCCGCTCCGACGGCGCGAGTCGATGACACCGGTGTCGAACCCGGCCAGGTGCAGACCTCCGTGGAACCGGGCGTGCTCGATCTTGACGCAGCGGTCCATCACGACGTTCAACCCCGCCTCCTCACCCCGTCGGGCGACGTCCTCATGCCACAGGCCCAGCTGGAGCCACAGGGTGGACGCCCCGACCGCGATGGCATCGTCCAGCACCGACGGGAGGTCGTCGTGACGACGGAAGGCGTCGACCATGTCGGGGACCCCGGGCAGGTCCGCGAGGCTGGGGTAGACCGGCGTCCCGTCGATCTCGGTGATGGTGGGGTTGACCAACCACACCGTGTAGTCCGACGTCGACGTGAGGTAGCGGTTCACGAAGTAGCTGGCGCGGGCCGGGTTGGCGGAGGCACCGACGATCGCGATCGTCTTCGTGGCGAGCAGGATCTCCCGCCGACGGGCGGCGCTCGGGCCCTCCCAGGTCCGGTCGCTGAGGTCAGTGGGCACCGTCGGACTCCTTCGTCGCCGCCGTCAGGGCCTGGTCGAGGTCCCACAGGATGTCGTCGAGGTCCTCGATGCCGACGCTGATGCGCACCAGGTCGTCGGGCACCCCCGCCGCGGCGAGCTGGTCCGGCGTGAGCTGGCGGTGGGTGGTGCTCGCCGGGTGGATGACCAGTGTGCGGACGTCACCGATGTTCGCGACGTGGCTCGCGAGCCGCACGTTCTCGACCAGGGCACGTCCCGCCGCGTGGCCGCCGCGGATGCGGAAGGCGAAGACCGCGCCGGGCCCGGCCGGGAGGTAGTGCGCCGCGCGGTCGTGATGGGGGTGACCCGGAAGGCCGGCGTACGCGACCGACACGACCCGGGGGTCGGCGTCGAGCCACTCGGCGACGGCGCGGGCGTTGGCCACGTGGGCGTCCATCCGCTGCGGCAGCGTCTCCACACCCTGCAGCAGCTGGAACGCCGACGTCGGCGACAGGCTCGCACCGAGGTCACGCACCTGTTCGCTGCGCAGCTTGGTGAGGAACCCGTACTCCCCGAAGTTGCCCCACCAGCTCAGCCCGCCGTAGGACGGGACGGGCTCGGTCATGGCCGGGAAACGCCCGTTGCCCCAGTCGAATCGACCCGACTCCACGACCACACCGCCGAGCGTCGTGCCGTGCCCGCCGAGGAACTTCGTCGCGGAGTGCACCACCACGTCGGCGCCGAACTCGATGGGTCGGCACAGCCACGGGGTGTTCATGGTGGCGTCGACGACGAGCGGCAACCCGTGCTCGTGCGCGACCGCGGCCAGACCCTCGAGGTCGGCGATGTCGCCGGACGGGTTGCCGATGACTTCGGCGTAGACGAGTCGGGTGCGGTCGGTGATCGCCGCCGCGTAGGCGGCGGGATCCGTGCCCGGGACGAAGGTCGTCTCGACGCCGAATCGTCGCATCGTCACGTCGAGCTGGGTCACCGTGCCGCCGTAGAGACCGGCCGCGGCGACGATGTGGTCGCCCGCGCCGCACAGCGTCGCGAACACGGCGAACTCCGCCGACAGCCCGCTCGCGGTGGCGACCGCACCGATGCCGCCGTCGAGGCTCGCGATGCGTTCCTCGAACGCGGCGACGGTCGGGTTGCCGATCCGGGAGTAGACGTTGCCGTACTTCTGCAGCGCGAAGAGGTCACCGGCGTCGTCGGCGTCACTGAAGACGTAGCTGGCCGTCTGGTAGATCGGGACCGCCCGTGCACCGGTCGTCGGGTCCACGCGCGCACCCGCGTGGATCGCCCGCGTGCGCAGTCCGAAACTGTGTTCGCTCACGTGCCGATTTGTACCAGCTCCGACGACGGGGGCGGCGGGCCGTGTCGCCCATGCCCTCACCGACGACTTCGACCCGCCGTGAGCAGAAAGTCACCTCCGACTCACAGTCAGGCAACCCCGCGGAGCGGGGCGACCGACACAGTGGCGGAATGGTCTCGACGAGCAGCGTGCGGTCGGTGTGCGGCTACTGCGGCGTCGGGTGCGGCATCGTCCTCGAGCTGGGCACACGACCCGACGGCGTCGAGACCGTCACCCGGTCGACCGGCGACGTCGACCATCCCGCCAACCGGGGGCGACTCTGCACCAAAGGTGCCACCACGGCGGACATGCTCACCGCGCCGGGGCGACTCCACACCGCCCTGATGCGCGCGACGCGGGATCAGGCCGCGCTGCCGGTCGACACGACGACGGCGATCCGGGAGACCGGCGCACGGCTGCGGGCGATCATCGACGAGCACGGTCCGGAGGCCGTGGCCGTCTACGTCTCCGGCCAGATGACCACCGAGGCCCAGTACCTCGCGACCAAGCTCGTGAAGGGCTGCCTGGGCACGAACACCATCGAGTCGAACTCGCGGCTGTGCATGGCCAGCGCGGGCACCGGGTACAAGCAGTCGCTCGGCGCCGACGGCCCGCCCGGTTCCTACGACGACATCGACCACGCGGACACGTTCCTCGTGATCGGGTCGAACATGGCCGACTGCCATCCGATCCTGCACCTGCGCATGCTCGACCGCGTGCGGTCGGGGGCCCGGGTCATCGTGGTCGACCCGCGACGGACGGCCACCGCGGCCAAGGCCGACCTCCATCTGCAGGTGCGGCCGGGCTCCGACCTCTGGCTGCTCAACGGGCTGCTGCATCTGCTGGTCGCGGACGGCCACGTCGACGAGGACTTCATCGGCGAGTGCACCGAGGGCTGGGATCAGCTCGCCGCGTCTCTGGTCGACTACCCGCCGGCGGTTGTCGCGGACCGGTGCGGGATCACCGAGGACGACCTGCGCACGGCGGCGCGGTGGATCGGCGAGTCCGACGAGTGGATGAGCCTGTGGACCATGGGTCTCAACCAGTCGACCCATGGCACGTGGAACACCAACGCGCTGTGCAACCTGCACCTCGCCACGGGCGCCATCTGCCGCACCGGCAGCGGCCCGTTCTCGCTCACGGGTCAGCCGAACGCGATGGGCGGTCGCGAGATGGGGTACATGGGTCCCGGTCTGCCCGGTCAGCGGTCCGTCCTCGACGACGCGGACCGGGAGTTCGTCGAGGACACCTGGGGTGTTCCCCGCGGGTCCGTCTCCCGCCACGTCGGCGGTGGCACGATCGACATGTTCGAGCGGATGGCGGCGGGGGAGATCCGCGCCGCCTGGATCATCTGCACCAACCCCGTCGCGAGCGTCGCGAATCGCTCGACCGTCGTCGACGCGCTGCGCCGTGCGGACCTGGTCGTGGTCCAGGACGTGTACGGCGACACCGAGACCACCGACTACGCCGACATCGTCCTTCCGGCCGCCATGTGGTCCGAGACCGACGGGGTCATGGTCAACTCCGAGCGATCACTGACGCTCTGCGGCCCCGCCGGTTCACCCCCGGGGGAGTCCCTGCCGGACTGGCGGATCATCGCCGACGTCGCCCGCGAGCTCGGGTACGGCGGGCACTTCGCCCACTCCTGCGCCGAGGAGGTCTTCGACGAGATCCGCCGGTTCCACAACCCGCGCACGGGGTGGGACCTGCGCGGGATCTCCTACGCCGCGCTCGCGGACGGGCCGATCCAGTGGCCCTGCCCGCCGGGGTCCACCAGCCGGCGCCACCCCATCCGCTACGTCGACACCCCTGCGGACGCCGGCCCGGGTGACGCCGCTCGGCCCGTGTTCCCGACCCCGAGCGGTCGGGCACGGTTCCTGGCCCGTCCGGCCGTGGACCCCGCGGAGATGCCCGACGACGATCACCCGTTCCTGCTGAACACCGGTCGCCTGGCCCACCAGTGGCACACGATGACCAAGACGGGTCGCGTCGCGAAGCTGCGCAAGCTGGACCCCGAACCGTTCCTCGAGATCCATCCCGACGACGCACTCGCGCTGACGGTCGCGCACGGCGACCGCGTCGAGGTGGTGTCACGCCGGGGACGGGTCGTCTTGCCGGCCCGGATCACCGATCGGGTGCTGCCGGGATGCTGCTTCGCGCCCTTCCACTTCGCCGATCGGTTCGCCGACGACGTCGCGGTCAACGCCGTCACCAACGATGCCGTCGACCCCGACTCGGCCCAACCCGAGTTCAAGGTGTGCGCCGTGCGACTGGCGCGTGTGGACGCACCCGTCGAACCGGTGGCGTCAGACGACTCGTCGCCTCCCGCGGCCGACGACGACCGTCCTGCGCTCCTGGCCGCGGCACTCGGGGTCGACGCCGCCACGTTCACCGGCGACCGCGCCCCGGATGACGCAGAACGGCAGTGGATCTCGGGCTTCCTCACCGGCCTGGCGACCTCGAGCGTGGCGGCCGGCGAGGTGCCGACGGTTCCCGAGCACTCACCGCTGGGCGTCGGCACACGGCTGCGTCTCGACGGGTTGCTCGCCGGGATGTACTCCCGTGGGTCGTCGTCGACGCCTGGCCTGCCCGGGTCCGCACCGGCGGGGGAGGAGTCGACCGACGGGTCCGTCCTGCTGCTGTGGGCGTCGCAGACCGGGACCGCCGAGGAGGTCGTCGACGAGGTCTCCGCGCGGTTGACCGGCGCCGGTCTCCGAGTGCACGCGCAGGCGATGGACTCCTTCGATCCCGGACAGCTGACGACCGCAGGGCCGGTGCTGCTCGTCAGTTCCACCACGGGCGACGGGGACGCCCCCGACAACGGGGCCGACTTCTGGGGGACGCTGGCCAAGCAGTCGCCCGATCTCGGATCACTGCGCTATGCCGTTCTCGCGCTGGGGGACTCGTCGTACGCGGACTTCTGCGGCCACGGGCGCCGCCTGGACGAACGCCTCGCCGAGCTCGGTGCGACGCGTCTCGTCGACCGCGTGGACTGCGAACCGGAGTACGAGGACCGGGCATCTGCATGGGTCGACGCGGTGATCGCCGCGATCTCCAGTGACGACGACAGCGAGTCCTCCCCGCAGGCATCTCCCGTCGCCACGTCCGGCCCCGCGCCCTCCTCCCGCCGCCACGACCGCCGGTCACCGCTGCTGACCGAGGTGGTGCGCAACGTCCCCCTCACCCGGGACGGCTCCAGCAAGGACGTGCGACAGATCGGGTTCGCCGTCCCCGCCGGCACCATCAGCTACGAGACCGGCGATGCGCTCGGGGTGTGGCCCCGCAACGACGAGCGCATCGTCGACGAGTGGCTCGATCACACCGGGGCGGACGGCGCCACACGCATCGACCTCCCGTCCGCGGCCGGGATCACCCTGCGCGACGCACTGCGGACCAAGCTCGAGCTCGCGAAGATCACGCCGGACCTGATGCGCTTCGTGATCGCCCGCACCGGGGACGTCGATCTCGAGGCGTTGATGCTGCCGGAGAACCGAGACCGTTTCGCCGACTGGGCCTGGGGCAGGCAGGCGGTCGACCTCCTCGCCGACCATCCCGTCCGCGCGACGGTCGACGAATGGCTGACGGTGATGTCGCCTCTGCGGCCGCGGCTCTACTCGATCTCGTCGAGCCCGCTGGCCCACCCCGACGAGGTGCAACTGACCGTGTCGGCCGTCCGCCACAACGTGCACGGCACACCCCGTCGCGGCGTCTGTTCGACCTATCTCGCCGACCACTCCGACGGCGACGACGTCGGCATCTACGTCCAGCGGTCGTCGTCGTTCCGCCCGCCGACCGACCCGACGACGCCGCTCATCATGGTGGGACCCGGCACCGGGGTCGCCCCGTTCCGGGCGTTCCTGCAGGAGCGTCGGGCGTTGCGCCACACCGGTCCGAACTGGCTGTTCTTCGGTGAGCAGCACGAGGCCACCGACTTCTACTACCGCGACGAACTGGAGTCGCTCCGGGACGACGGTGTGCTCACCCGTCTCGACGTCGCGTTCTCCCGCGATCAGGCCGAGAAGGTCTACGTGCAGGACCGGATGCGGGAACACGGCGAGGAGCTGTTCCGCTGGCTGCAGCGCGGGGCCGTGTTCTGTGTGTGCGGTGACGCCGAGCGGATGGCCTCCGACGTCGACGACGCGCTCGTCGGCATCGTCGCGGAGTTCGGGAAGCTGGCGCCGCACAGCGCGCAGGCGTACGTGAAGGCTCTCGCCGCCGACAAGCGGTACCTGCGCGACGTGTACTGATCCCGCGGGACCGGTTGCCTGACGCGACCGGCGCCGGGTCGCGCCGACGATACGATCGGAGGGTGACGATCGTCGGGGCGGTGCTGCTGACGATCGTCGACGTGGCCATCGTCGCCGGGTGGGTGTGGTCGACGGTGCGCGCGTGGCGGGCGCCGTGGGACCCCGATCTCGAACTCGCGATCGAGGCGTCCCGGCACCGGCGATCGGGTCCTGACGACCAGTCACGTCGCGACGCGGTGGACTGGAAGGTCCGACTGGAGAACAGGGCCGGATATCCCGCCTTCGGGTCCGCGATACTCAGCGGCATCGCCGTGGGTTTCAGCGGGAACGCCGTGGACGCGGCCACGTCGCATTTCGACACCTGGATCATCGAGGCGGCCCTGTTCGTCGTGTCCCTGGCCGTCGCCTTTGTCGCACGCCTGCTCACCGCAAAGCGCATCGAACGCCGGTTGTCACCCTCCCGCTGACCGCGTCGTCGTCGCCGCACGCGTGCGACGAATCGGACCAATCCGACGAAAGCCCTACGCGGCGAGCGCATCTGAGAAGCGACAGAGATCCACGCCACACCCGCGCCCGGAATAGCGGGGGATGCCTGTGTACTTAGTTGTACTAAGCTCACGATCCAGTGTGAGGTGGAGGTCCCCGTTCATCGGGAGTGACAGGAGGGCACATCATGACCGCTTCGGAGTCCGCGACAGACGCCCGCGACGAGCGCCTCGCGCAGCGGCGCCAGCATCTGCTCGAGAACGATCCGCAGTTCCGGGACGCCGTCCCGGACCCCGATCTCGCCGAGTCGGTGCTGGCCGGCGACCTCCCGCTCACCGCGGTCATCGACGCGATCCTGACGCGCTACGCCGACCGACCCGCCCTGGGACGTCGCGCGACCGAGACGGTCACCGACGACACGGGCGCGACGACGGTCCGGGTGCTGCCCGAGTTCGAGACGATCACCTACGGGGAGCTGTCGGACCGGGTCACGGCCGTGTCGGCGGCGTGGGCGGCCGACGGACTCACCGCCGGGGACTTCGTGGCCACACTCGGGTTCACCAGCGTCGACTACGCGACGCTCGACCTGGCGTGCATCCGCTCCGGCCTGGTCACCGTGCCCCTGCAGACCAGTTCTGTCCCCGCCCAGCTCCTGCCCATCATCGGCGAGACGGCGCCCCGCCTCCTGGCGATCGCCACCGATCACCTCGACGACGTCGTCGAACTGGCCACCACGGACCACCGACCGGATCACGTCCTGATCTTCGACCACGATGCTCGCGACAGCGCCGAGCGCGACGCCGTCGACCGTGTCCGGCGGGATCTGACCGACGCCGGGATCGCCGTCACGACGATGGCCGAGGTGCTCGATCGCGGCACGGATCTTCCCGCGCCGGCCCCGCACGGCAGCGACGACGGCCAGGACCACTCCGACGACCTGGCCAACCTGATCTACACCTCGGGGAGCACCGGGGCGCCGAAGGGCGCGATGTACCCGCTGCGCGCGGTCCGGCGGCTCTGGACCACGTTCTGGTTCACCGGGGACGCGACGCTGCCCGCCATCACCGTCAACTACATGCCCATGAGCCACGTGGCGGGCCGCGCGATGCTGGCCAAGACCCTCGCCACCGGCGGCACCGCGTACTTCGTCGCCGCCGCCGACCTCTCGACCCTCATGGACGACATCGCCCTCGTGCGTCCGACCGACCTGGCCCTCGTGCCGCGCGTGTGCGACATGATCCATCAGCGGTACCTGAGCGAACTCGACCGCCGCGCCGACGATCCCACCGAGGACGACGAGGCCGCGGTCCGTCAGGACATCCGGGAGACCGTCCTCGGCGGACGGGTCCTCAGCGCGCTGTGCGGGACCGCGCCGCTCGCGCCCGAGATGGCCGACTTCATCGCCGAGTGCCTCGACGTCCACCTCATCGACGGGTACGGGTCCACCGAGGCGGGGTCGGTGCTCATCGACGGCCAGATCACCCGGCCGCCGGTGACCGAGTACAAGCTCGTCGACGTCCCCGAGCTGGGGTATCACGTCGACGACCACCCGCATCCCCGCGGCGAGCTGCTCATCAAGTCCGAGTCGCTGTTCCCCGGCTACTACAAGCGACCCGAGGTGACTGCGGAGGTCTTCGACGACGACGGCTTCTACAAGACCGGCGACATCATGGCCGAGCTCGGCCCCGATCACCTGACCTACCTCGACCGCCGCAAGAACGTGCTGAAGCTGGCCCAGGGCGAGTTCGTCGCCCTGTCGCGGGTGGAGGCGACGTTCGCCGCCGCCGAGACCGTCCGACAGATCTTCGTGTACGGCAACAGCTCCCGGTCCTTCCTGCTCGCCGTCGTCGTGCCCACCGAGGACGCGATCGCCCGCAGCGGTGGCGACGACGCCGCCCTGCGCGCCTCCATCGTCGACACCCTCAAGCGGGTCGGTCGCGAGGCCGGCCTGAACTCCTACGAGATCCCGCGCGACGTCCTCGTGGAGACGACCCCCTTCAGCCGCGAGAACGGGCTATTGTCGGGTGTCGGCAAGGTCTTGCGACCCAAGCTGATCGACCACTACGGCGAGCGCCTCGAGGAGCTGTACCGCGAACTCGCACAGGGGCAGACCGACGAGCTGCGTCAGCTGCGTCGCGACAGCGACTCCCGTCCCGTGGCCGAGACCGTCGGACGGGCGGCGGCCGCGGTGATCGGGGGTGGCGGTGCGGTCGCACCCGACGCGCACTTCTCCGACCTCGGCGGCGACTCGCTGTCGGCCCTGAGCTTCTCGACCCTGCTGACCGAGATCTTCGGCGTCGAGGTCCCGGTCGGGCTGCTGATGAGCGCCGCGACGGACATGGCCGCCATCGCCGACCACATCGAGGCCCAGAGGTCCGGCGAGGCCGCATCACCGACCTTCTCTACGGTGCACGGCGCGGGCGCGACCACCATCCGCGCCTCGGACCTGCGTCTCGATGCGTTCCTCGACAGCGAGCTGCTCGGCGCCGCACCGTCGCTCCCGAGCGCCCCGGAATCACCGACGACCGTCCTGCTCACCGGCGCGAACGGCTACCTGGGGCGCTTCCTGTGCCTCGAGTGGCTCGAACGGCTCGACGCGGTGGACGGCACCCTGATCTGCATCGTGCGCGGGCGCGACACCGACGACGCCCGTCGGCGACTGACCTCGGTCTTCGACTCGGGCGACGAGGCGCTCTCCGCACGGTTCCGTGAGCTGGCAGAACGACGGCTCGACGTCCTGGCCGGCGACATCTCGTCACCGCGCCTCGGTCTCGACGGGCCGACCTGGGACCGCCTCGCCGCCGATGTCGATCGGATCGTCCACCCCGCGGCGCTGGTGAACCACGTGCTGCCCTACGAGCAGCTGTTCGCCCCGAACGTCCTCGGCACGGCGGAGATCATCCGGCTGGCGCTGACCTCGGTCCGCAAGCCGGTCACCTATCTGTCGACCGTGGGCGTCGCCAGCGAGGGCGGTCCGTCCGTCCTCGACGAGGACCTCGACATCCGTGCGGCCAGCAGCGAACGTGCCGTCTCCGAGGGGTACGCGAACGGCTACGGCAACAGCAAGTGGGCCGGCGAGGTCCTCCTGCGCGAGGCACACGACCTGTGCGAGCTGCCCGTGTCGGTGTTCCGGTCGGACATGATCCTGGCCCACAGCGAGTTCGCGGGTCAGCTCAACGTGCCGGACACGTTCTCGCGGCTGCTGCTCACCGTCATCGCGACCGGTCTGGCGCCGGCGTCGTTCTATCCGCGTGAGGCCGACGGCAGCCGGGCGCGAGCCCACTACGACGGACTGCCCGCCGACTTCACCGCGCACGCGATCACGGTCCTCGGCGAGTCCGTCACGAAGGGGTTCGAGACCTACAACGTCGTCAACCCGCACGACGACGGCATCTCCCTCGACACCGTCGTCGACTGGATGCAGGACGCCGGTGTGGCACTCCGGCGGGTCGACGACTTCGACACCTGGGTGGAGCGTTTCGAGACCGCGATCCGCGGTCTGCCCGAGCGCATCCGCCAGGCGTCGGTGGCACCGCTCATGCACTCCTACCGCGCGCCGCAGCCGGTGGACCACGGATCGGCCATCCCGTCCACCCGGTTCGTGGCGGCGGTGGCCGACGCGGGGCTCGGTGACGGCGGTGAGATCCCGCACCTGACCGAGGCCCTCATCGCGAAGTACGTGTCCGACCTGCGACTGCTCGATCTGGCCTGATCGTCTCGACGCCGGTTCAGGCGCGCGCGGTGCTGCGATCGCCCAGGATCACGGGCATCGACGAATACCCCTGCAGCACACGGGTGTCGCGCCGGACCGGCGTCCCGGCCTCGCGGAGGTCGGGGTAGCGGTCGAAGAGGGCACGCAGGCCGACCTCGGTCTCGGCGCGGGCGAGTGCCGCACCCAGGCAGTAGTGCCGGCCGCCCGAGAACGAGTGGTGCTTGGCCGCGTTGGACCGCGTCACGTCGAACCGGTCGGGGTCGGTGAAGACCGCGGGGTCGCGGTTCGCACCCGCCAGCACCAGGATGATGAGCTCGCCGCGGTCGAACGACACTCCTCCCACCTCGGTCGTGCGGACCGCGGAGCGCGCGGTCATCTGGACCGGCGAGCGCAGGCGGAGCATCTCGTCGGCGGCGTTCGCCCACAGCGACGGGTCCTCCTGCAGCAGTGCGAGTTGATCCGGGTGACGGGTCAGCAGGTCGATCCCGCTGCCCAGGATGTTCACGGTGGTCTCGAATCCGGCGGCGAGCACGAGGCCCGCGATGCCGCGCAGTTCCTCGTCGGTGAGCGACACGCCGTCGTCGGTGGCGCGGATGAGCTGGCTCATCAGGTCGTCGCCGGGGTTCGTCCTCAGTGCGTCCAGATGGTCGGCCAGCCAGTCGTTGAACCCCTCGATGCCATGCTCGACACGACGAAACTGACCCCAGGGGAGGCCGAGGTCGAGACTGGGTGCGGCGAGTTCGCCGAAGTGCAGCACCTGGTCGCGCTCCGCCTCGGGCACCCCGAGGATGTCGCCGATGACCGTGACCGGCAGCTTCGCGCAGTACTCCGCGACGATGTCGACCGTCCCGGCCCTGCCGTCGAGATCGTCGAGCAGTCGAGCGGCCGTGTCCTCCACGTTCTCCCGCATGGCCGCGACGGCCCGCGCGGTGAACACCGACGACACCATCTTGCGGTAGCTGGTGTGCTGGGGCGGTTCGGTCGCCAGCAGCGACGGCGGTCGCAACGGGTGCAGGGCGGTGGATCGTGTGTGCCGCTCGATGAACCCGAGCGGTCCGGGGAGTCGCGAGCCCAGGATGATGGTGCGGAAGTCGTCGGAGCGCAGGACCTCGTGCACGACACCGTGATCGACGGTGATCGCCGCAAGCCGACCCGTCGCCACCGGACCCCGCGCACGGATCTCCGCGTAGAGACCTGTCGGGTCCTCGCGGACGTCGGGGTCGCCGATGAGCCGCGCCTGCAGATCTCCCGCGGCGGCGGCACGACCGGCCACCAGCCGCAGGAAGCCGTGCATCACGAACCACCGCAGGATCAGTCGCATCGTCGTCTCGTTCCGCTCGTCGGTCCTCGGATGCCATGATGCCGTAGACACCAGTGGCACAACAGCCGTTGATACGACGACGACCGCGAGAGGCACAGGATGGTGATCGCCGACTACCGGGCGTGGCGTGCCGTGGGACCGGGTGGCCTTCCCGCCAATCCCCTCGGGTGGGGCATCGCCCGCGCGCTCGGGACCGTCCGCCGCGACACCCTGTCCACGTCCGGGGACACCGACCACCGCGGGCCGGACGCGCTGGCCCTGCCGCGACGCGGGGGATCACGACCGGCCATGGCGCCGTTCGTGATCCCGCACCGACAACTCGACGGCATCCCCGACACTTCGCTGGTGAGCGATCTGCTCGCCCGCGTCGCCGCTGTGGGAGAGCAGCCGGGGTGTCATGTGGCGACCAGCCGCCTCGAACGCCACGGGGACGCCGTGTTCGCCGATGACCCGGGCGCGTCCTGGGTTCGTGCCACCGGCGGGGAGGTGGCCCACGTACACGCCGGACAGGGGTCACTCCACGTCGTCGCCGCACCCGCGGACGTGGCGACGATCATCGACCACGGATGGGGCGAACGCCATCCACTGGCCGGCCGCCGGCCGCTGGGTCTGCCCGACAGCTACCTGTTCCTGTACGCGCCGGTCGACGAGTCACAGACGGACACCGTCCTGACGATCGTGCGCCGATGCGTCGCTCAGGCGGGCCCGGCCGCAGCGCCTTTGTGACCCACCGGGTTCGACACCGATCCGATCCGCTCGAGGGTCAAGGTCACCTCGTCGCCGGCACCGATCCACCGGTCGATCTCCAACCCGGAACCGGACGGCAGCGTGCCGGAGGTGAACAACTCGCCGACGCCGATGTCCTCACCTCGGCTCGCGTAGGCGATGCACTCGCCGGGTCCGTACCGCAGACCCGCCGTGCTGGTCGTGGCCCATGTCTGCCCGTTGACCTCGACCCTCCCCTCAAGCGCGTCGATCACAGGGAGAACCACGTCGGGCGTGACGATCTCCGACCCCATCGAGCTGGCGAACGTCTTCGTCTTCACCACCGGCCCGAACGGGCTGCGCCGCTGTTCGTCCCACTGCGTGTCCCGAGCGCTCACGTCGTTGAACACCACGAACCCGGCGATCGCCGACGTCGCCTCCGACTCCGTGGCGTCGCGTAGGGGACGGTCCACGACGACACCGAACTCGAGTTCGTAGTCCAACAGGTCGGTGTAGTCGGGCCAGGGGAGCGGCTGACCGTGTGCGCGGATCGTGCGGTGGTTGCCGGTGTAGTACACGGGATGGTCGTCGTAGGCCGCCCCGGGACGGAGTGCGGGGAACGTCCTGCGCGTCACCACCTCGACACCGCGGATGAACGGCATCGCCGCGGGGAGATTACGACGGACCAGGCTGTGCGCGGCCTGGGTCCAGTGCTGTTCCCAGCCCATGAAGCACCGCAACGACCGGGCGTCGAACGACAGTCGGTGCCCGGGCTCCACGAGCGCGACACCCTCGGCCACGGCGCGGTCGGCGAGATCGGCGGCGAGCTCACGGCCGCGTTCGCGCGCACCGAGGAACGACAGGACGTCCCGGGTCAGGGGCCCTCGGCGGTCGTGTCCGAACATCGCCGCGGCAGAGTCGAGGTCGACCCATGCGCCGGACTCGTGTGCGACCGCGACCGCCGATCGACCACCGTCCTCGATCCGTCGAACCCGCACGATGGCCTCCCCCGGGGCGAGGCCCGCGCCGCCCCCCGCCGTCGATCACCGAATCTACAGGTGTTGAGGCGGGTGGACACCGCGCCGAGGACGCAGGCCACGCAGGAGTCAGTCCTCGTCCGCCTCGGACGCGTGCGGGTAGTCCTCGTCGTCGATCTCGACGACCTGGTTCTGTTCGATGACGTCCGCCTCGGCGCCCTCGGGCACCGGCTTGTCCGGGACCAGGTCGGCGGGGACCGCGTCGGTGGCGCGGGGATCGATGGCATCAGGGTCGACGGTCATGTCGCCTCCTCTCATCCGACGATGTGGGGCACCCACCGTAGTCGAGGCGACGTTCGGGATCGCGACCCCCGGGGGCTCAGACCGCGGCGGCCGCGGCGGCGTTCAGGTCGTCGAGGGTGCCCGTCGCCTCGAGATACTCCTGCACCCAGCGCTCGATGACGGCGGAGGTCTTCTCGACCTTGCGGAACTGTCCGACGACCTGCCCGACCGGGTTGAACGCCACGTCCACCGTCTGGTCGGGGTACTTGTGGGTGGCGGCCACGGCCATGCCGGACACCATGTACTGCAGCGGCATCCCCAGCGGGTCGGGGTTCTCGGGCTTCTCCCACGCGTCGGTCCAGTCGTTGCGGAGCATGCGACACGGCTTGCCCGTGAACGATCGGCTGCGCACCGTGTCCCGGCTCGTGGCGCTGATGTACGCCTCGTGCTGCTTCGCGGTGTTGGCCGATTCCTCGACGATCAGCCACTGCGATCCCGACCAGGCACCCTGGGTCCCGAGCGCGAGCGCCGCGGCGATCTGCTGACCGCTGCCGATGCCGCCTGCCGCGAGGACCGGGATCGGCGCGACCTCCTTGACGACCTGCGGCCACAGCACGATCGAGCCGACCTCGCCGCAGTGACCGCCGCCCTCACCGCCCTGGGCGATGATGATGTCGACGCCGGCGTCAGCGTGCTTGCGCGCCTGGTAGGGCGAGCCGCACAGCGCGGCGACCTTCCGCCCCGTGCCCTGGATCCGTTCGATCATCTCGACCGGCGGTGTGCCCAGGGCGTTGGCGATCAGCCGGACCTTCTCGTGCTGCAGTGCGATCTCGACCTGCGGCGTGGCCGTCGCCTCTGTCCAGCCGAGGAGCTGCAGGCTGTTGTCGTCGTCCTCGGCGAGCGGGACGCCGTGATCGGTGAGGAGCTTGCGACCGAACTCCAGCGTCTCGGACGGCACCATCGATCGCAGCATCTCGGCGAGCTCGTCACCGGACAGGTCGGAGTCCATGCCCTCGTACTTGCTGGGGATCACGATGTCCACGCCGTAGGGACGGTCGCCGATGTGGTCGTCGATCCACGCCAGCTCCACCTCGAGTTCCTCCGGCGTGTAGCCGACGGCGCCGAGAACCCCGAAGCCTCCCGCCTTGCTCACCGCGACGACGACGTCGCGGCAGTGGGTGAACGCGAAGATGGGGTACTCGATCCCCAGGGTGTCGCAGAGCGGTGTGTGCACGATCGTCCTCTCGGGCCCGAAACTTAGAACGTGTTCTAGTTTAGGGCACGGCGGGCGTGCGGGGGAAGTGCTCCGCGATCAGCGCAGCGTGCGTGCGAACAGCGCCTCCAGCTCGGAGAACGCCCGCTCGGCGCCCGCCTCCTGGTACATCGACGTGTCGGCCATCGTGTACCCATGCGGCGCGTCGGGGTAGATCTCGTTCGAGGCGGTCAACCCCGCGGACGCGAGTGCCTCACCGAGCGTGGCGACGGCCTCGGGCGGCATCGACCCGTCGTTGTCCGCGTGGCCGTAGACGAACTCGGCCCGCGCTGTCGACAGCTGCCGATGTGGGCTCCCGGGGTCGTCGGTGGCCAGCCCACCGCCGTGGAAGCCGGCCGCGGCGGCCACGTCCTGGGGGTGCCGGCAGGCGAAGAGCGTGGCCAGACGCGCACCCATGCAGTACCCGACGGCACCGATCGGGCCATCGCTCACACCGTCGAGCCCGCGCAGCGCGTCGCGGTACGCGTCGAGATCCGTCGAGAGGTCCTGCGCGAACAGCCCGCGGACCCGGGGCATGGCCTGGGCGAAGAAGGCATCGCGCGCGCCCTCGGCGCGCAGATCCACGTGCGGGCGCACATCCTCGACCGAGCCGTTGCGGTAGAGGACGTTCGGGCTCAGCACGACGTATCCCCAGGAGGCGATGCGCTCGGCCATCGACGCGATCTGTGGGCGGACACCGATGGCGTCGATGAAGTGCAGGACGCCCGGGCCCGAACCCGAGGACGGTCGTGCGACGTGGGCTTCCGCGGGACCGTCGCCCGCCGTGACGCTGATGAGTTCCATGTCCGCGACGGTAGTCCCGCGTGGCGGGGCCGGACCCGCCGCGCTGGTCCGGGTGCGACGAACCCGGCAGAGGCGGTGGGTAAGGTGTGCCCCGGCGGTATAGAGGTTCGGCGCCGGAGTGTGTTCTGTGATGCGAAGGAACAGCAGTTGCCCGACTCAGCCAGCCCGTCCCCTGGTGCGCAGCAAGAGGTCCCATATCCCGTCGGGGCCTTCCGATTCTCGTTCGACGACGACCGGTGGGAGTTCAGTCCGGAGTGCCTCGAGATGCTCCACCCTGACCCGTCTGCCGCGACGGGTGGGTGCGACGAGAACGTCTCGGCGGCAGGGTCACTGGAGCGCGCCACGGCGACGCTCGCCGGCACGGACGTGCGTACGGCACTCGACCTGGTCCGAGAGTCGCCCAGCCCGTTGGCATCCCGGCACACCGTCACCGATGCATCCGGCCGCCATCGCCATCTGCTCGTGATCGCCGAGCGGGTCCTCGACGCGGATCGAGCCGTCGGCGCCTCCGGTCAGATGGTGGACGTGTCCGGCGTCTTCGACGACGCGGTGGGGTCGCTCGACACCCAGGTGAACGAGTTCGTCGAGAACAGATCCGTCATCGAGCAGGCGAAGGGGATGATGATGCTCGCCTACAGCTTCGGTGACCAGCACGCCTACGACGTGCTCGCCTGGCGGTCCCAGCACACCAACACCAAGGTGCGGGCGTTGGCCGCCGCGGTCGTCCGCGAGGTCCCCTCCGCGGTCAGCCTGACCGATGCGGATCGGTCGGCCTTCGACCACATCCTCCTCAGCGCCCACGAGACCGACGACGAGTGACACGCGGCGGCGACCGCCGCGTCGACCGCTCCGGTCTCCGCGTCAGGATCGTTCGGCGTCGCGGAGGGCGTTCTTGCGCACCTTGCCGGTCGAGGTGCGGGGGAGTGCGTCGATGAACACGATGTCGCGGGGCGCCTTGAACGCGGCGAGACGTCCTCGGACGTGGGCGGTCAGCGTGTCCGCGTCCACCGACTGCCCCTCGGCGAGCACGACGAACGCCTTGGGCCGCTCGCCCCACTTGTCGTCGGCGACACCGATCACCACGACGTCGGCGACCGCGGGATGTGCCGCCAGCGCCTGCTCGACCTCGATGGTCGAGATGTTCTCCCCACCGGAGATGACGATGTCCTTGGCCCTGTCGAGCAGCTGCACATAGCCGTCGGGGTGCATCACCCCGAGGTCGCCGGAGTGGAACCAACCGCCGGCGAACGCCTCGGCTGTCGCCTCGGGGTCGTCGAGGTAGCCCTTCATGACGCCGTTGCCGCGCATGACGATCTCGCCCATCTCGGCGCCGTCGGGTGCCACGTCGACGAGAGAGCCGTCGGCGGCGGGCTCCCGCTGGACGACCCGGAGCCTGTCCGCCGTGAGCATGCCGGCACCCTGCCGCGCCATCTGGACGTTGAGCGCATCGGAGTCGAGCGCGTGCCAGTCGTCGCGGGGTTCGCAGATCGAATAGGGACCGTAGGTCTCGGTGAGCCCGTACACGTGGACCAGCGTCGCGCCGAGTCCACGGATCTGTCCGACGGTGGTCGGACTCGGCGGTGCACCGGCGGTGACCACCGTCAGGGGACTGTCGAGATCATGGGCCTGCGACGCACCGGCGAGCGTCGTGAGCACCGTGGGCGCCCCACACATGTGATCGATCCGCTCGCGGTCGATGAGGTCCCACATGTCCGCGCCCCGCACCGCCCGCAGACACACATGGACACCCGCCGCCGCGGTGACCGCCCACGTGGTGCACCACCCGTTGCAGTGGAACATGGGCAGCGTCCACAGGTAGCGGCTGTCATGGGTGAACCCCTGGTGGTACACCTCGCCGAGTGCGTTCAGGTACGCACCGCGATGGGTGTACATGACGCCCTTGGGGCGCCCGGTGGTGCCGGAGGTGTAGTTGACCGTGATCGTGGCGGTCTCGTCGGCCACCTCCCATGGCAACGCCTCGCCGGTGCCACGAGCGAGGAAACCGTCGAGGTCGGTGTCGAGGTCGACGACCTCGCGCACCGGGAGATCGACGTCGCCCAGCGCCGCGAGCAGATCGGTGTCACCGAAGAGCATCCGCGACGCCGAGTGCTCGCAGATGTAGCTGACCTCGTCGGGCGACAGTCGGGTGTTGACCGCCACGAGCACCGCACCGGCGAGCGGGACACCGAAATGCGCCACCAGGAGTTCGAGACGGTTGGTCGCGAGGAACGCCACCCGCTCACCCGGCGCCACCCCTGAGGCAAGCAGCGCCGAGGCGAATTCCTCCGCTGCGTGCGCGAACTCGCGGTTCGTGATCCGGCGGTCACCATCGACCACCGCCTCGGAGTCGGGGTGCACCTCGGCGGCGCGTTCGAGGAATCGCAGCGGTGTCAGTGGGGTGTCGAGGCCGGCCATGCCGCGAGCGTAGACCGACGTACACCGCGGCCGGGCCGGTTGCGGACGTCCCCCGTCGGGCTCGTCAGAGCAGGTGGCACCGACGGTAGATGCGGGCGGCGGACGGCGTGAGGAGTCCGACCTCGTCGAGGAACTGCATGAGGTGGACGCAGCTGGTCCGCAGCATCGCGTGTCGGTGCTCGTTGGATATCATCTCGCCGACGGCCCGTCGCCGGTCGAGGCCCGCGTCGGCGAAGGCCTGGGGACGGACGAGGTTGATGACGATCATCTCCGCACCCAGGGCGACGAGGACCGCACTGATGCGGCGGCGCACCGGGCCGGCGTCCGCCATCGAGGCGCGGACCTGTTCGCGGGCGAACCGCATGTGGCGCGACTCCTCGAGGACGTGCACCTCGTTGACCGTCTGCATCAGCGGGAGCACCCGCGGGTCGCCCAGCGAACCCCGTTGCAGCACATCGAGGATCTCCTCGGCGACGAGGATGCCGGCGTAGGCGACCTCGCCTCGGGCGGTGTTCATGAACACCCGTCCCATCCGCGCGACGCGGGCCGACGGGTGGTACGAGCGTCCCACCACGCGCTGGGAGGCCGCCGCGAACATCAACGAGTGGCGGCACTCGTCGGCGATCTCGGTCATCGCGAACCGGAACTCGGGGGAGTGGGGCGCGACGGCGTGCTGGTCTCGGATGACCAACTGCTGCAACATCATCTCGAACCAGATGCCGACGGTCATGACCGACGCCATCTCGTGTCGGGTCACGGCCACACGCTCGGCATCGGACAACTCCGACCAGTAGTCGGTCCCGTACAGCGCCGACCACTCCGGACTGCATCCGTGCAGCGTCGGGTCGAGCGGCGCGGACCAGTCGATCTCGGTCAACGCGTTGCGGGAGGCCAGGATCGAGGAGTCCATCAGTCGTCGCGCGACCTCGTCGATCCCTGTGTCGCCGCGGCTCGCCCCGGACGATGTCGGGTCGGTCTCGGTCATCGGTGACTGCGTCACGGTCATCGGTCGCTCCCATCAGCCACAGTGCCATTGCCCGATGTCACCGTACATCTATGTGTGACCGATGGGAACAGTCAGATGTCGGAGGCCCCGATATCGTCCCGAGGGTGACCCGGAAGGCACCACACGACCCGCCCCGCGAGCACCCCGCGGCCGTGGATCTGAAGCGCGTCATCCCGACGTATTCGGCTCGTCGCGGGGTGTTCGCGGTCGTCGAGGTACCGCCGCTGCAGTTTCTGATGATCGACGGGCACGGGGACCCGAACACCGCTGCCGAGTATCACGACGCCGTGAGCACCCTCTACCCGATGGCCTTCACACTCAAGGCCCTCGGGCGGCGGGTGCACGGGACGAACCACCGCGTGATGCCGCTGGAGGCGCTCTGGTGGGCGGACGACCCGAGCGCATTCACCACCCGGCGTGACAAGTCGCGGTGGTCCTGGACGGCGATGATCCTCGTGCCCGACGAGGTGACGGCGCAGGACGTCGACGAGGCCCGACGCCTGGTCGCGACGCGGGGATCCGCACCGGCGGTGGGGAAGGTGCGGTTCGACCGACTCGACGAGGGCACGTGTGTGCAGACGCTGCACGTGGGGCCCTATGACGCCGAGGGACCAGTCCTGGCGCAGATGCACGAGGAGTTCATCCCGGCGAACGGACTGTCACCGACCGGCCCACACCACGAGATCTATCTCGGTGATCCGAGACGTGCTGCGCCCGAACGCCTCCGGACCATCCTGCGTCAGCCGGTCCGACGGACCGGCTGACCGTGCACGGTCCGGTCAGCGACGCAGGGCGCCGGCGACGTAGCTGGCGGCACGCAGGGTGTCGCCGTTGACGCCGTAGAGCACATGGACCGCTCCGGGGCCCGCGAGACGGGCACCGTTGCAGATGTTGTCGCTCGGGATGCAGTACCGCGCGGTCCGGTTCGTCAGTTCAGGACGGACACGCACCGCGGGGGCACCCGCGTCGGAGAGGAACCGCGCCGAGGGCGGCGCGAAGAGCACCACGGCGGCGATCTTCGAGATCAGGTTCGGGGCCAGCGCCCGCGGGGTGAAGGTGCGGTACTCGGGCGGGAGGACGACGCTCGGGCTCACGGTGTACCCGGCCACCACAGCGCCCTGGGAGTAGCCGCCGAGCACCACGCGGGTGCCGGGGCACGCGGTCGCGAGGTACGCGATGCGGCGCTGCACGTCGTTCACTCCGGTGATCACCGACCGCGCGGTGCCGATGCGGTCGGTGAAGCTGGCAGACGCCGGGTAGTTCACGCCGTACGCGGCGACCGATCGGCCGGGCAGCTGGGAACGGACCGCCGCCACGAACGACGATCCCGTCAGACCGATGGGCGGGGCGGGCTCGGCGGTACCGCGGGCGAAGATCACCTCGACGTTCGAACATGTCGCGGCAGCCGCCGGGGCGGTGACCGCGATCCCGGAGACGGAGGCGGCCACGGCCGCGAGGACGGAGGCGGACGCGAGCAGACGCTTGATCACGTTCCGGATGCTACGGCACCACGGTCTCCACAGGACGGGAGTCCGTCGCCCCGCAGGCTTCCCGTCGAAGCGGTCTTGGAGCCACTGCAGCGCGGGAAGAAGTCGATCGGCGGGGTCGCCGGCGTGGAACGCCGCCCAGTCCCGGATGCCCCTGTCCTCGTTTCGCACCCCGTGCGACGGGTATGCGTCCGGCCATGACCCAGAAGCCCCGCACCGTCCTCGTCACCGGCGCCTCTCGCGGTATCGGCGAGCAGGCCGCACTGCGATTCGCCGGACGCGGCGACGCACTGGTGCTCGCGTCCCGAGACCAGACCTCCCTCGACGTGGTGGCGGATGCCTGCCGGGTCGCCGGCGCCGCCGAGGTGCTGACGGTCGCCACCGACATCGGCGATCCGGAGGCGGTCGCGTCCCTGTTCGACACCGCCGTCGGCCGTTTCGGGGGTGTCGACGTCGTGGTGCAGAACGCGTCGGTCGCGGCGTTCGGACGGTTCACCGACATCCCGTCGGACGTCTTCGACGCCGTCATCCGGGTCAACGTCCTGGGTGCCGCCGCGGTCTGCCGCGCAGCGCTGACACAGTTCCGCGCGCAGGGGCACGGCAGCCTCGTCGTCGTCGGATCGCTGCTCGGCCACGCCGCGGTGCCGCTGATGTCGCCCTACGTGATGAGCAAGTTCGCGATCACCGCCCTCGTGCGCATGCTGCGGCAGGAGACGAGGGGTGAGCGGCACATCACGGTGCACGGCATCTACCCCGGCGCCGTGGACACCGCGATCTACCCGTTGTCGGCGAACTACTTCGGGCGTCTGGCCCGGGTGCTCCCGTTCAACGACCCCCCGGAGAAGATGGCCCGCGCGATCGTCGCCGCGGCGGACGGTCGCAGCGGTGAGAAGCAGGTGGGACTCGCGAACCGTCCGATGCTGCTCGGGTACCGGATCGTGCCCCGGGTGTTCGACATGATGGTGCGTCCCCTCATGGGCACGCTGTCCTTCACGCGCCGCCCACTGGACCCGACGACGGGGAACGTCATCGCGCCGGTGCCGCAGACACCGGCTGTGGCCGACACCCACCGCTGACCGCCGACACGCCAGGGGGTTTCGCGCGGACGCACGTGGGCATCCGTCATCACGACACACATCGACGGAAGCGAGACCATGGCACGCGCAACGATCTTCCACCAACTCCACGACGTCGGGCTGGCCGCCTGGTTCGGCGGGACCCTCGCCAACGCGGTGGCGCTCAACCCCGCCGCCTCGGCCGCCGGATCGCCCCAGGCGGTGGGTGCCGTCACCAACGCCGGGTGGGATCGATGGACCCCGGTGAACGCCGCCGCGATCGGAGCCCACCTCGTCGGCGCCGCCGGCCTGCTCAAGCATGATCTCGGCCGCGCGAAGGCCCAGAAGGGCGTGCCGTCCATGGCCATCGCCAAGACCGGGCTGACGGTCGCCGCGCTGGGCGTCACCGCCTACAGCCGGGTGTTGGGGAGCAAGGTCTCCGACCATGGAGCGGTACCCGCCTCGGAAGGCACCGAGCCCGCGGCATCGACACCCCCGGATGTCGCGGCGGCACAGGCGATGCTGGATCGGCTGCAGTGGGTCATCCCGGCACTGACCGGCGGGATCCTCGCCATCGGTTCCTTCGCCGCCGAGCAGTACCGCCCCGAGGAGGTCACCCGTGGCCTCGTGCAGCGACTGGTGAAGTAGCCGCACGGACGACGACGACCCCGCGAGCCGACGGCTCGCGGGGTCGATCCGTTGATCACGGGGCAGGCGACACCATGCGTCGTCGCGCCGGCATCCACTGCGCGGCCACCGCCCCCGTCGCGATCAGTGCGATCATCACGAGAAACGCTGCGCGATAGGCGTTCTGCAGGCCGTGGTCGGTGGTGACCGAGCTGTAGACGGTCCCGATCACGGCTGCACCCAGGGCCACGGCGAGCGCCTGCGCGGTCGTGAACACGCCCGACGCGGCTCCGGCGAGGGACACCGGCACATCGTGCAGGACGAGCAGACCCGCCGAACCGACGATCGCCCCGAATCCCGATCCGGCGACCACCAGGGCGATCGCGAACCACAGTCCCGGGTGTGATGTACCGACCGCGACCGTCATCAGTGCCATCCCGGCGATCAGCACCGCCGCGCCGAGGTGCAGGACGTGCTTGCCGATCCGTTCCGCGAGAACAGTCGCCGCGAGTCCCGCGGAGACGGGTACGGCGAGCGAGAAGGGGATCCACATCAGTCCGGCGTGCAGTACGGACCATCCCAGAGCGGCCTGTACGTGCAGCGACTGCACGAGGAAGAACCCACCGGTCGGGATCATGAGGACCGCGAACGCGATCAGTCCGGTGGTGAACGACCGGGTGGCGAAGAGCGCGGGCGGGACCATCGCCTCGACGCCGGACCGCGCCAGCGTCGACTGGCGACGACCGAAGGCCACGAGGCCCGCCCCTCCGGCGACCATCACCGCGAATCCCCAGACCGGCCAGTCGTTCTCGGGGCCGAGGGTGATGGGCAGCATCACCGCCACCAGCGACATCGCGAGCAGCGCGGCGGATCCCAGGGTGATGGGGGAGCGGCGGTCTGCTCGGGTCTCGGGGATGAACGCAAGCGCTGCCACGATGGCCATCACGGCGAGGGGGACGTTGATGAGGAAGATCGGCCGCCAGCTCAGGCCGAACCAGTCGCCGCTGGTGATCACCGCACCCAGGACCGGGCCGACGACGGCCGCGAGGCCGATGACCGAGGTGAACATGCCCATCGCGCGTCCACGCTCGGCCGGCGGGTAGAGGACCTGGATGTTGCTGAGCACCTGCGGCACCATCAGCGCGGCCGCCGCTCCCTGCAGGAGCCGGAACACCACCAGCTGCGTCGGCGACGCGGCCACACCGCACGCCAGTGACGCGAGACCGAATCCCGCCAGTCCGATGACGAACACGCGACGGCGCCCGACGTTGTCACCGAGGCGGGCACCGAGGATGAGACCGACCGCGTAGGCGAGCGGATACCCGGCGACCACCCACTGCAGGCTCGCCGTCGACGTACCGATGTCACGTTGCAGTGTTCTCAGGGCGACGTTCACCACCGTCGCGTCCATCAACTCCATGAAGGAGGCGGCGAGCAGACACAGCAGCGCGATGGTTCGTGCTCTGCCGACGGGAAAGCCCGCCACCGGCACAGCCGGATGGACGGGCTCCCCGCGGGTCGGGTCGAGAGGGGTCGTGGTCATCGGATCCTCCGTGTGATCGAGTGGGACTCGGACGCCGATGACGCTAGGAACGATCGCGGACAGATACTGTCCGCTGCATCAGGCCTGCTGCGCGACCGCCTCGTCGCGATCCCGATGTCCGGCGACGATTCCGGCGTGTATCAGCGCGCCGACGAGTCCTCCGACCAGCGGGAACACGACGAACACCCACAGCTGCGACAGCGCTGTCCCGCCGGCGAACACCGCGGGACCGAACGACCGCGCGGGGTTGACGGAGGTGGAGTCGATACCGATCGCGATGAGGTGCGCGACGGTCAGCGTCGCGCCGATCGCGACGCCGGCACCTCCCGGGGTGGCGATGGAGTCGGTGGCGGCGAACACCACGAGCACGAGCACGGCGGTCAGGACGATCTCCGCGACGGCCACCGGCAGGATCCCGTAGCCACCTGTCGACTCCGAGCCGTAGCCGTTGGTCCCGAGGCCGTCCGCGCTGAGGGAGTACCCCGGCCGACCCGACGCGATCACCAGGACGATGGCGGCGCCGACGAGCGCGCCGACCGCCTGCGCCACGACGTAGCCGAGGGCCACGACCGGCGTGATGCGACGACGGATCGCCATCGCGAGAGTGATGGCGGGGTTGACGTGGCAGCCCGAGATCGGGCCGATCGCGTAGACCAGCGCGGCCAGGATGAAGCCGAAGGCCAGGGCGATGCCCACGGTGCCGACCGTCTTGCCGGCCAGGACTGCGGTCCCGACCCCGCCGACCACCAGCACCGCCGTACCGACCGCCTCGGCAGCGAGCGCGCCGACCGGCATCGACCTCGCGTGCTCGTCACTCATCGTTGACTCCTTCTCCGTTCCTGGCCGAACCCTGTGCTCGGCCAGGGTTGTAGTCGGGCATGCGTGCGCTTTTACACCAGCGCGTGGCCTATGACGCTGGTCACACTTCCCGGCAGCGTCGTCTGGCAGGGTTGGGGGATGAGCGACACAACGCACGTCACAGTCGAACGCACCATCGAGGCGCCCGTCGACGCGATCTTCGATGTCCTGACCAATCCCGAGCGGCACCGGGAGCTCGACGCCGCCGGGTTCATCCGCGGCGTGGACCACGCCGACCGCATCGCCGAGGTGGGCGACGTGTTCACCATGAACATGCAGGGCGACCACATGGGTGGGGAGTACCAGACCGACAACCATGTGTCGGGCTACGCGAAGGACAAGTTGGTCGCGTGGAAGACCGCGCCCGCCGGCACCGAGCCCCCCGGGTGGGAGTGGCTGTGGGAGCTGGAGTCGCAGGGACCGGGGGAGACCCTGGTCCGCCACACCTACGACTGGTCGAAGGTCACGGACAAGAAGCTCCTGGAGCAGGTCGGGTTCCCCCTCGTCACCGAGGCGCAACTGGAGGAGACGCTGGGGCGCCTCGCTGCCGCTGCCACGGCCTGAGACACAGCCCGTCGACGCCCGTCCCCGATCGCGGGGGCGGGCGTCTGCTGTTCCGTGGCGAGCCTGACGTCAGATCTCGTCCCCGCGGATCACGCGTCGGCGGGCGGAGAGCAACTGCACCTCCGGTCGCCCCGCGGCGTGACGTTCGAGTCCGTCCAAGACCTCGGTGACGTGTCCGCTGTCGGGGGCGACGACGGACGCCGCGACAGTGGCGCGGCGGTGGAGGTCGAGGTCATCCACCTCGGCCGCGGACACCGCGAACTTCCGTCGCATCTCGGCGACGATCGGCCGCACGACGGAACGCTTCTCCTTGAGGGAGTGCACGTCACCGAGCAGGAACTCGAGTTCGATCCATCCGATCCACATCGGCGCGAACGCTACCGCTCGGTCACAATCGACGACACCGTCGAACTCGTACCGACACGACCGGAGGCGCCATGTCCGAACCCCGCCCGCCTGTGCCACCCTTCGACCTGGCGTCGGCCACCGCCAAGGTCCAGGCCGCCGAGGACGCCTGGAACACCCGCGATCCTGCGAAGGTCGCGCTCGCGTACACGCCGGATTCCGTGTGGCGCAACCGCGACACGTTCCTGACCGGCCGCGACGAGATCGTCGCGTTCCTGACCGCCAAGTGGGACCGCGAACAGGAGTACGCGCTGCGCAAAGCGCTCTGGACATACACCGACGACCGGATCGCGGTCCGCTTCCAGTACGAGTGGCATGACGCCGAAGGGCAGTGGTGGCGCAGCTATGGGAACGAGTTGTGGGAGTTCACACCCACTGGTCTGATGAGCCGTCGAGAGGCGTCGATCAACGACGTCGCCATCGAGGAGGGAGACCGACGGATCATCGGGACGCGACCGGGATCCGAGCACGGGCGCGATCTCCCGCTGCGCTGACCGACACGCGACGGCGGACCGGTAACAGCTGACCCGTCAAGCCCTCGTGATCCGTCTGATCGCAAGGATGGGGGCGGACATGCGACGCCGTTAGCGTCGCCGACATGACCTCTGTCTCGGACTCACCAGCGACCCTCACCGGCATCGAGATCGGCCACCTGGATGCACCCCCGTCGGTTGCGGCGGCACCTGTCGACGAGGGCAACCCCGGCCTGGTCGCGCTCCCACTGATCATCGCCGGTGCGGTGGGACTCGGTTTCACCAACACCGGGATCGTCGACGTGGGTGCCGCCGCCGTCCCGATCCTGGTGTCCGCCACCGCCGTAGGGCTGCTCCTGGCGACCATCTGGGCTGCCGCACTGCGCCAGAACGTGAACGCGACCGTGTGCGCGATCTTCTTCGGGTTCTACGGCAGTTACGGCGTGCTCTCGATCGGGTTGACGCACAACTGGTTCGGCATCGGCACGGCGGGTGCCGCGCAGACCACGCAACTGTGGCTGGGGAGTTGGCTGCTCACCATCGGACTGCTGACCGTCCTGACCCTGCGCCTGCCCTGGACCTACCCGGCCCTGCTCGCCATCGTCGACATCGCCCTCGTCCTGCTCCTGATCGGCAGCGCCGCCGACAGCAGGGTCGCCACCCAGATCGGCGGGGTGTTCGTGTTCGCGTTCGTCGGGTTCGTCATCTACTACTACGTCGCAGCCCTGTGGCAGGAGACAGGGGGTTCTGCCCTCCCGCTGGGGCGTCCGCTCGTGCGTTGACGCCAGGCTCAGCAGGACGTGGCGACATGGGACAGCGCCATGCGCGCGATCTCGTCGGCGATCTCCTCCGCCCTCGCCACGACCGCATCGACCGGGGCCGTGTCCGACTCGTGGACCGTCGTCACGACACCGGTACGAGCGCCGCAGTAGCCGAGGACACCCGTCTCGATCTGTGTCGCGATCGCGGTGTCGTAGCCCCGGCGGCGGAAGCCGTCGGCCGTGTCGCCGGCCGGCATGACGAGGTGCACGGTCAGGCGACCCAGCATCTTCTGGAACGGGACGACGCTGTCGTCGAACGCCCACCCCCGGACGAAGACCCGATCCACCCACCCCTTCAGCATCGCCGGCATCGACCACCAGTAGACCGGGAAGACGAGGATGACGTCGTCCACCCCGTCGAGACGCTGCTGCTCGGCCAGCACGTCGGACGGTGGCGGACCGTCGCCGAGGTACCGCCGACGATCGGCGAGAGAGAACCGCGGATCGAACCCCTCGGCGTGGAGATCGGCCATCTCGGTCCGTACCCCTCGACTCTCCAAGGTCGAGGCGATCCGGCGCGCGAGGTGGTGGGTCAGGGATCCGGTGTCGGGATGGGCGACGACGACGAGTGCGGACACGGTGGGCGGCCTCCGAATGATCGACAGCTACCATCAGTAGGTTACCGACAGTAGGTTACCGACAGTAGGTTACCAATGGTACACAGGATCGGGGAGGTGCTCGGATGGCGCGCGAACGGATGACCCGGCAGGACCGGTACGGCCAGCTGGTGGCGCTCGCGTGGTCGCTGGTGCACGAACTCGGCGCCGACGAACTGACACTCGGACGCCTCGCCGAGAGGGCCGGTGTCACCAAACCCGTTGTCTACAGCCACTTCGCATCGAGGAACGCCCTGCTCGTCGCGTTGTTCGAGGAGTACGACGACCGCCAGACAGCAGCGCTGCAGAGGGCGGTCGACGACGCGGACGCCACCGTTCCCGCTCGCGCACGAGCCATCGCGACGTCGTACGTCGACTGCGTCGTCGGACAGGGGCCCGAGCTGCTCGGCGTCGCGGCGGCCCTCGAGGGGTCACCCGAGCTCGCGGCGTTCAAGCGTCGGTCGGAGACGGCCTACGCCGGGCAACTCACATCGATCCTCGCGTCGGTCGACGGGGGCGCTGTCGTGACGACGCCGACCATGACCGGTGTCCTGGGCGCTGCCGAGGCCCTCTCCACCGCGGCGGCGGCGGGGGACATGACGCGCGATGTCGCGGTCCACGAGCTCGCGACCGTCATCGAGACGACGGTCGAGCGGTCTCGCCTCGCCCATCGATCACCGCGATGAGCTGAGGGCGCTCGTACGACCCGTCGGCGCACCGCTCGAGACCGCGACGCCGGGACCACGGACGGGCTGACGCCCGCGCGGCAGCGCGCGCGAGGAGAATGGCCGTATGAGCGCCGACACCCCAGCCCCCGACGAGCGATCCGACGACGAGGAGCGCGAGGCGCCGGCACCCGGTCCAGCCGACCACGGCGGAAGCGGCGGGATGGCCACGCGTGAACTCGGCGCCCACGGTGACGACGCCCACGGTGACGACGCCCATGACGACGAGACGGACTGACGTCATGCAGATCGGCATCGACAACTTCGTCTCGGCGGTGGTCGAGTACGACTCCGGCCGGGAGATCGGCGCCCGGCAACGCATCGCCCACCTGCTCGAGGAGGTCGAACTCGCCGACCGCTCCGGTGTCGACGTCTACGGCATCGGCGAGCACCACCGGGCCGACTTCTACGACTCGGCCCCGACCGTCCTGCTGGGCGCCGCGGCAGCCCGGACCGAGAAGATCCGCCTGACGAGCGCGGTGTCCGTCCTGTCCGCCGACGACCCGGTCCGCCTGCACCAGCAGTTCGCGACCATCGACCTGATCTCCGGCGGACGGGCGGAGATGGTCGTCGGGCGAGGGTCGTTCACCGAGGCGTTCCCGCTGTTCGGACTCGACTTCGACGACTACGACTCGCTGTTCGCGAACAAGCTCGACCTGTTGCTGCGCATCCGCGAGGACCCGTCGTCGGTGACCTGGTCCGGCCGCCATCGCCCGTCGCTGCGCGGCGTCGGTGTGCACCCGCAGCCGGTGCAGCGGCCCATCCCGATGTGGCTCGGTGCCGGCGGCAGCCCCGAGTCGTTCGTCCGTGCCGGACGCCTGGGCCTGCCGCTGATGGTCGCGATCATCGGTGGTGAGCCGCGACGCTTCCGCCCCCTCGTCGACCTCTACCGCGAGGCCGGGTCACGGTCGGGCTTCGCCCCCGAGCAGCTGCCCGTCGGCATCCACGCACCCGGGCTCGTCGCCGACACCGACGACGAGGCGGTCGCCGCGGCCTACCCCGGATGGGCGGACCTGTTCGGTCGGATCGGGCGCGAGCGGGGCTTCGGCGAACCCGGGCGGGCCGAGTTCGACGCCATGGCCGGCCCACACGGTGCGATGTTCGTCGGCTCGCCTCAGACGGTCGCCGACAAGATCGCCCGGGTGTCCGACGATCTCGGCGGACTCGCCCGCCTCACCGTGCAGATGACGAACACGAAGCTGCCCCACGACGCGATGCTGCGCGGGATCGAACTGCTCGGCGGTGCGGTGAAGCCGCTGGTCGCGGGGTCCGGATCAGGCGTCTAGACGTCCACGGCGTGGCCCTGCCCCTGATCGGCGGTGGGGTGACGACCTCATGGCAGGATCGCCGCGGGGCACACGACGCGCCTCACCGACCGAGGATGTGGCACATGGGCTTCGAGCGCCTGGAACAGATCGTGGACGAGGCACGCGCGAACGGGTGGTACGTCGAGGGATCGGCGAACGCCGCGCAGCTCGAGTCGTTGCGGCAGCTGGCGGAGGACGACCGCATACGCAGTGTCGTCGAGATCGGCTTCAACGTCGGGTTCTCCTCCCACGCGTTCCTCAGCGCCGACCCACAGACCCAGGTGACCTCGTTCGACCTCGGTGATCACGAGTACGTGTCGTCGGCGAAGGCGTGCATCGACGACGAGTTCCCCGGCCGGCACACCCTGATCACCGGCGACTCGCGGGAGACGGTGCCGCAGTACGCGGACGACCATCCCGGGCAGACGTTCGATCTGATCTTCATCGACGGCGGACACACCCACGAGGTCGCGCTCGCCGACATCCAGAACATGCGGCGCCTCGCCGGCCCCGAGACCGTCCTCGTGTTCGACGATGTCCTCCCACACAAGCCCTGGGGCGAGGGCCCCATCCGGGCCTGGCAGGACGTGATCGCCGACGGCACCGTCGTCGAGACGGGCTTGTTCGCCGACGGCGTGCAGGTCGACGCCGTCGGCCCCGACGCGGCACGCGCCTGGGTCGTGGGGAAGTACGTCGTGTGACGTCGGTGGTCGAGCAGTACCTGGCGCGGATCGAGTCGGGCTGCCTCCCACTCGACGCCGGTGCGGTGGCCGACTACATCCCCGAGCTCGCATCGGTCGATGCGACCACCTTCGCCGTGTCCCTCGTCGTCCACGACGGACATGTCTACTCCGTCGGCGACAGCACCCTCGAGTTCACGATCCAGTCGATCTCCAAGGCGCTGACCTACGCTCTGGCACTGCGTGATCGAGGCGTGGAGGTCGTCGACGCCCACATCGGGGTCGAACCGTCCGGGGAGGCGTTCAACGAGATCAGCGTGGACCATCGGACGCGGCGCCCCCGCAACCCGATGATCAACGCCGGCGCGATCACCGCCACCGCGCTGTTGATCCGTCCCGACAAGGACGGGCAGCAGCCCACGACGCGGGAGGAGTGGGCGCCGGTGCTCGACACCGCGTTCGCGAGCATCCTCGAGTTCTACTCGGGGTGCGCCGGCCGGCAGCTGTCGATGGACCGTGCCGTCTATGCCTCCGAGATGGCCACCGGTTCGCGCAACCGCGCCATCGCCTACATGCTGCAGAGTTTCGGCGTCTTCCCATCCCATCCCCAGGCGGCGGTCGACCTGTACGTCCGGCAGTGTTCGGTGCGGGTGACGTCCGACGACCTCGCGGTGATCGGGTCGACCTTCGCCAACGGGGGAGTCAACCCGCGGACCGGCCGACGGATGGTGGACGGTCAGATCGCCCGTCGGGTCCTCAGCGTGATGACGACGTGCGGCATGTACGACGGGGCGGGTGACTGGGTCACCACCGTCGGGCTGCCGGCGAAAAGCGGTGTCGGCGGCGGCATCCTGGCGGTCCTGCCCGGCCAGTTGGGTATCGGCGTGTTCTCCCCGCGTCTGGACGAGCACGGCAACAGTGTTCGCGGTGTGCGGGCCTGTCGACTGCTGTCGGAGGATCTCGGCCTGCACATGTTCACCGTCGCGCGCGAGAGCCGCGTGACGATCCGATCGGTCTACGACGGGCGCGAGCTCGACCCGGCGGCGACGGAGCGTTCTGTCCGGGACGCGACTTTCCTTCGCGCACATCGCGAACGGATACGGGTGCTCGAACTGCAGGGGGATCTCACATTCTCCGGCGTGGAGAGCGTGGTGCGACGGGTGGAGGCCCTACAGAATCGCACCGACGTCTTCCTCATCGATCTCAGTCGTGTCGGAGTCGTCGACGACGTGTCCCGACGGCTGCTGGTCGCACTCCTGCGTACGCGTCGCGACGGCGCGGCGGGGTGGGTCGTGGTCGATCCGGACGGGGTCCTGTCAGGACACGGGGCGCCGCCGCGCGCACCGGACTCGACACCCGGCGGCGACGATGTCGCAGTCACGTCGTCGTCGGCCGAGGCGGTGGAGATCGCCGAGACGATGCTCCTCGGCCGGGCCGAGCGATCAGGGTGACCCCACGCGGCACACTGGGACGGTGAACCCCCGAGACCACGCCGTCACCCCGTTCCGGATCGACGTACCCCAGCAGGAACTCGACGACCTCGCCGACCGGCTCGGGCGGACGCGGTGGGCCGAGCCCGAGACGGTGGACGACACAAGTCAGGGTGTGCCGGAAGCGTTCCTGCGCCGCCTCGTCGAGCACTGGGTCCATGGGTACGACTGGCGGCGGATCGAACAGCGCCTGAACGATCTCCCGCAGGTCCGTGTCGACGTGCGGGGAGGCGGTGACGACTCGCTGGCGGTGCACGTCGTCCACGTCCGATCGGAGCGCCGCGACGCGACGCCGTTGCTGATGACGCACGGCTGGCCGGGCTCGGTGCTCGAGTTCCTGGACGTCATCGAGCCGCTGACCGCACCTGCCGACGACCAGCCCGCGTTCCATCTCGTCCTCCCGACCCTTCCGGGGTTCGGCTTCAGCGACAAGCCGACGGCACCGGGATGGGGGGTGAACCGGATCGCGCAGGCCTGGGCGGAACTCATGGCGACGCTCGGCTACGACCGGTACGCGGCGCAGGGCGGTGACTGGGGGTCGATCGTGACCAGCGCACTCGGTGCGATCGATCCCGAACACCTCACCGGGATCCACCTCAACATGCCGTTGGCACCGCCCGTCACCGACGACGAACCGACGGACGCCGAACGCGAGATCATCGCCCATCTCAGGCAGCACCGGCGCGACAAGACCGGATACCTCAAGGAGCAGTCCACGCGCCCGCAGACGATCGGCTACTCACTCGTCGACTCGCCGGTCGGCCTGGCGGCCTGGATCGTGGAGAAGTTCTGGGACTGGACCGACCACGACGGGGACGTGACGAGCATCCTCACGGTCGACCAGATGCTCGACGCCGTGATGATGTACTGGCTGCCCGCGACCGGCGCGTCGTCGGCGCGCCTCTACTGGGAAGCTCCACGCGCCTCCTGGCAGTCCGACATCACCGTCCCCGTCGGCATCTCGATGTTCCCCAAGGAGATCAACAGGACATCGGAGCGATGGGCCCGCACCCGGTATCCCACGCTGTCGTACTGGAACGAGCTGACGACGGGCGGCCACTTCGCCGCACTCGAGCAGCCCGACGCGTTCGTCGACGAGATCCGCGCCTGGTCGCGAACTCTTCGCTGACAGGGTTCTGAGCAGCACGGATGCAATCGGGGCGCACACTGAGGAGATGAACCTGATCGACTCTGCCCAGCAGCGCGTGGGCGAGATGATCTTCGAGCGCGTCGCCGGTGATGAGGGTCCGGCGCGGCGCGACCGGATCCACTTCGCGGCCGGTCCGCGTCGCTACGGGCCCGATTCCGCGATCCACCGGGTCCACGGCGACGCGTCGATGTTCGTCGGCGGCATGCGTGCACTGCTCCTGCAGTCGCTGCACCCGCTCGCGATGGCCGCGGTCGACCAGCACTCGGGCTACCGCGGTGATCCGTGGGGACGCCTCCAACGCACCAGCACGTTCCTCGCCGAGACGACGTTCGGCACGATCGAGGACGCGGACCGGGCGATCCGGATCGTGCGGGCCGTCCACAGACGCATCACCGGCACCACACCCGACGGACAGGCCTACGCAGCATCCGATCCGCACCTGATCCGATGGGTGCACGTCGCCGAGATCGACAGCTTCCTGCGCGCGCACGACCGCTATGGCGCCCGCCCACTCGACGCGGCCGGCCGCGACGAGTACGTCCGGCAGACGGCGTTCGTGGCGCGGGGACTCGGCGCGGTCGACGTCCCGGAGACCACCGCCGAACTCGACGAGGTGCTCCGGTCGTATCGACCCGAACTGCGGGGGACCGCGGCGGCGCGACGGACGGCGCGATTCATCCTCCTGAACCCGCCGATCCCCGTGGCGGTGCGCCCGGCCTACGGGGTCCTGTCGTCGGTGGCCGTGTCGATGATGCCGTGGTGGACGCGCCTGCCCCTCCGGTTGCCCTACCTGCCGCTCACCGAGGCGACCGCGATCCGCGGAACCGGTGTCGCGATGACCGCCGGGATCCGGTGGGCGCTCGGCGCGGGACCCCAGGTCGACACCGCGAGCTGACCCGTCGGGCCCGCTCGTATCTCAGTGGCGGATCGTCGTGAACACGTCGACCGGGTGCGGGACCCGCGGCCGACCGTCCGCTCCGGGCACCGACACCGCATCGAGATACGT
This sequence comes from Williamsia deligens, assembly GCF_024171765.1. Taxonomy (GTDB): domain Bacteria; phylum Actinomycetota; class Actinomycetes; order Mycobacteriales; family Mycobacteriaceae; genus Williamsia_A; species Williamsia_A deligens. The sequence continues at coordinate 25,058 of NZ_JAMTCI010000002.1, read as the reverse complement.
GCGCACGGGCTCGCGCAGGTCCGGCGTCAGGCGTGCCTGCACGGCGAAGTCGAGCACCTCGTCGCCCCCGGACGCGAGATCGACCAGAGCGTCGAGCGTGACCACGGGCCCCAGGGCGAGGCCGGAATCGACGAACGCGCGTTCGACGTCGGCGCTGAACCACTGACGGTGGTCCTCGAGGCGAGGGGCGAGGACATCGACCAACGCGTTCAGGGCGGCACGCGGCGCGTTCAGCACCCACAGCTGCCCACCCGGGCGCAACAGGTCGACGGCGGCACGCAGGGTCTCGCCCACATCGGGGACGTAGTAGATCGAGTGCACGAACACCACCACGTCGAACTGGTGCTTCACGGGCGCGTCGGCGAAGGCCGCGACGTGCACGTCGACGGTCAGCTCGTGGGCTTCCAGCGCGGCCATCTCCGCGGCGAAGAGCGCCGCACTCCCGGACCAGGGGTCGATGCCGACGTAGCGCACCGGACGCCCTGGGACCGCCCGGATCAGCCCCTCGGCGAGCCGCACGTCGAGGGAGCCGTCGCCACACCCCACCGAGAGCACCGAGATCGGCTCGTCCCCGATCGCGGTCAGTCGGGCCCGGAGGTGGTCGGCGATGAGGCCTCGCTGATCGGACAACCGCTCGAACGCCGCGTGGCCGCGCGCGTACGCGTCGGGCTCGAGACCGGGGAGCGGCGCTGCACCCGCCCGTCGGGATCGCAGGTCGTCGAGGAGCGCGGCGGCGGTTACGGTCGATGAGGTCGGCACTGGACTCGGCACCTGACCGAGTGAACCACGTCATGCCTGTACAGGTGTCCGTGATCGGTGGACCGGCGACGACGCGAGGAGTGGTGTGAGCAACGGAGACACGGCCGAACGGAGCCTCGAACACTGGAGCGAGGCCGGCCGCACGGGCATGGAGGCGTTCTACGCCCTGGCCACCGAGGACTACCGGCAGCTCGCGCTCGCCGCCGACTGGCCGGGCCTCCTCGGCGCGAGAGCGCACGACGGCTGGGCGCTGCTCGACGTGGCGTGCGGCAGCGGCAAGTTCCCGACCGCACTGCGCCGCCACACCGACCTGTCCGCCGTTCCCGAGATCGCCTACGACCTGCTCGATCCGTCGGACTTCTCGGTGGCCGAGGCAAAGGCGGCGTTGAGCGAACCGTTCTCGCCCCGGCACGAGTTGGTGATGACGCTGCAGGACCTGCCGGACGACTACGCGGGCTATGACGTCGTGTGGGCCACCCACGCGCTGTACGCACTCCCACCGGCCGAACTCGACTCCGCCGCCGAGCGATTCGTCGCCGCATTGGCCCCCGGCGGTCTCGGCCTGGTCGCCCAGGCCACGGCGACCTCGCACTACCTCGCGTTCTACGACGCTTTCCGCGCCGGCGTGCGCGAGGCGACGCCGTACACAACCGCCGAGCAGGTGCGCGACGCCCTGATCCGCGCGGGCGCCGATGTGCGTGATCAGCGCGTCACCTACACCACGGGGACGTCGGATCGCGTTGTCGCCGAGGGCTTCCTGCAGCGCTGCGCGTTCGACGACTCCGTGTCGCTGGAGGAGATGGAGGCCGCCCCGGTGCTGGGCGACTACCTCGCCTCCTGCCGCGACGCATCCGGTTCCTACACCTTCTCCCACGAGGCGGCTCTGCTGTGGCTCTGAGCGACGCGACGACGAACGAGCGCCTGCCCGAACAGAATCGGGACGGCGGGATCGAGCAGGACTGGGCCGGCAACGACCAGGACTGGTGGGACTGGTACGTGACCTTGGCCGCCAACGACAGCCTGCCCACCGACCTCGTCGACGGCCCCGGTCTGCCCGATGTCGAGCCGGCGTCGGACGAGCAGGTCGCGCGGGAACTGGCCGAGCCCTACGACCTCGATCCCGCCGCGGTCGACGCGTTCGCGCGAGAAGCGTTCGTGCGTCTGCCCGGCGTACTGTCGCCGGCCGTGGTCCGCCGTCTCGCCGAGCGCCTCGAGGAACTGCTGCGGGCCGAGCACGGAGCCGACGTCGCGGGCCGGTTCACCGCACTCGAGCAGATGTGGCTGCACGACGACCTGATGCGCGCCGTGGCGTTGTCTCCGCGGATCGGCGGACTGGCGGCGGCACTGCTCGACGAACCCGCTGTCCGGCTCTACCACGACAACGCGTTGTCGAAGGAGCCCGGTTGCGGACGCACCCCGTGGCACCACGACGCCGAACACTTCCCGCTGCAGACCGTCCAGGCGGTCACGGCCTGGATGCCGATGTCGGCCATCCCCGGTCGGATGGGTCCGCTGTCGTTCGCGCGCGGACGTGAGGTCCTCGGGGAGGTGTCCGACCTCGAGTTCGACAAGATCGGCACCTCCTACGACGAGGCCGTGACGGCGAGGTTCGTCGAGCGGGACGTCCCCGTCGAGTCCGGGCCGTTCGCCGTGGGCGACGTGTCGTTCCACTCGGCGTTGTGCTTCCACACCGCGGGCCCCAACCTGACGACGCAGCCGCGACGTGCGTTGGCCACCACCTACTTCGCCGACGGAGCGCGCGTGGTGGAGTCACCGACTCTCATCAGCGGTACGTGGCGCGAATTCCTCCCCGGCGTCGAGCCGGGTGGCCTGGCGGCCTCCGAGCGCAACCCGGTGGTGGGTCGCCGCGCGTGACCCGACCGGTCGCGACTACTTCGACCGTGTGGCCGTGAAGCTGACGGTGACCTCGTCCACGACCTTCATCGCACCCATCAGCTGCGAGTAGGGCTTGATCCCGTGGTCGCTCTGTCGGACAACGGATTCCGTCGACAGGCGCCACGTGTCACCCTCGTCGGTCACAGTCAGGTCGACGGAGTGGTCTCGGATGACGCCGTGGATCTCCAGCGTGCCGACGAGCCGGAACCCCGCGTCGGTGGCATCGATGGCGTCGGAGCGGAATAGGATGTGCGGGAAGCGACCGGCCTCGAGGTTCTTCAGTGCGTTGGACCGCGCCAGGAGCTTCTCCGGGCCGAGCAGGGGAGTGACGCCACCGTCCCCGTCCACGACGTCGATCGAGTCGACGTCAGCCGTGAGCTGCACCGTGGCCGGCTGATCCCCGTCGCAGTCCACCGTCGCATGCCAGCGGGTCACCACGATGGTGAGTCGATGACCCATCCTGGCGGCCTTGCCGGTGACCCCTGTCTCGATGCGGAGGACCGCATCGTCGGAGGGCTCGAATGTCCACTGCGCGTCGGTCACCACCCAACGCTATAGACCGCCGGGGTCCGCCGACGTATCGGCGAGCAGGGTGCGCAGGTTCGTGATCGCACCGGGCATGTGCCGGATGATGGTCTTCAGGATCCCGATCTGCTCGGGCGTGGGTGGTCCGGTCAGCCCGGTCTTGACGCTGTTGAGCCGTGCGCCCTCGAGCCACGACGTGATCCCGGGTTCCCTGCCCCAGCGCACGGTGCTCTCCGTGTTGACCAGAGTCGTCCGCAGCCAGTCGATGTCGGAGTCGGGCGACGGGATCACCGTGCACAGTTCGTTCTTCGTGGCGTCGTCGTCGTCGTAGGTGGCCTCGACGAACGCCACCAGGGCTGCGCTGAACACCTGCTGGCACGTCCGGACGCTCTGCAGAGTGAGGGTGTTCCCGGCGAAGATCGGGACCGCGGGCCGCCGCCGGAAACCGTCTGCTGTGCAGTCGATGTGCACGACGTCGGGGGAGGTGGGGATGACGCCGTCGTCGAGTTCGATGGACTCGAGGCCGATCGATCGCACATGCCCCGACCGCACCACACCGGTGATGGTGCGGAGCTGATCCAGCTCGTGGACGGTCACGGTCGCGCACCGGTACATCGTCGGCGTGACATCGGGATCGAGGCGCAGCAACTGACCGGCTCGCTCCAGGCGGTGGAACAGGTCCGCCACCGACGTGGCCGTGGCCGACGCCTCGAGCTGTGCGGCGTACCCGCCGACGGTGCACTCGAAGCTGCCCTCGACGGGCTGGATGGTGCGCCGGTCCAGGAACCACGAGTCCCTCGGGACGACCCAGCGGACGGCGTCCGGGTCGACTCCGGCGTCGAGGAGCCACAGGCAGGCGTCGACGCCGGTCTTCCCCGCACCGATCACCACGAACCGCGACGCGTGATCCGCCACCGTCGGCAGGTCGTTGGGGGCGACGCTCCGCACTCCCTCGGCGACGTCGTACCCCGGTGGACGCATCGACGGGACCGTGACCTCGCTGTGGCGGGCGTCGACGGTCTTCGTCGCGCGGACGGAGCGCCGCGTGCCGTCCTCGAGCGAGACGACGTCCTGGCCTGTGTGGTCGTGACCGGCGAGGAAATGCACCCTGCCGGTGGGGAGGAACTCCTCCCGCAGCACCTGGTCGAAGTACGACACCACCTCAGGCCCGGACGCCAGCTCCTGGAGCCCCGCGTTACCGCCCACCGTGTCGACACCACCCGAGCCCAACGCGAGTGAGTTCACCCCGTAGAACGCCGACGGTTGGTGCAGCCGGACGAACGGATAGGCACGATTCCAGTGCCCACCGGGTCGGCTGTATCGATCGACGAGGGCGACGGTGGCCGTCGTCTCCGCCAGGATGGTGTCGGTGAACGCCATCCCGACGGCGCCGGCGCCGATGACGAGGTAGTCGACATCGATGACCTCGTTCTCGGGCTCCATGTCATCGACTATGCCATCGCTGTGACGTGGGGCACTGTCTGGCGACCGACGTACCGCACCGCCCCGGTGTTTCGTCCACGGCCGGTCCGGGTACACGCGCTCACATGCCACGCGAACAGGGACATGCCGACAGCGGATCCGCGCACGAGACGTCCGGGTCGTCGCCCATCGGACGGGCGCTCGCCGCAGCCGAGGGAGTGTCGGCGCTCGACGGCCTGGCGCAGACGACCACCCGGCTGCTGGCGCCGGTGCTCGGCGGGGGCCTGGGCAACGTCCTGCGTGGGTCGTGGTTGGGCCATCCGCTGCACCCGGTTCTCGTGACGGTCCCGATCGGGGCCTGGACGGCGGCTCCCGTGTTCGATCTGACGGGTCGACCCGCGGCGGCACAAACGCTGGTCACGATCGGCCTCGCCGCGGCAGTTCCCGCCGCGACGGCCGGCCTCGCGGAGTACACCACCCTCGACACCCCCCAGCGGCGGGTGGCGCTGCTCCACGCGGCGACCAACTCCGTCGCGATGACGACGCTCGTCGGGTCGATGATCGCGCGCAAGAAGGGCTTCGCAACCCGCGCACTGGCGCTCACGGTGGCCGGCCTCGGGATCACCGGGGTCTCCGGAGCCCTCGGAGGGCATCTCTCCTACGTGCAGGCCGCCGGGGTGCAGCGCGAGGCGGTCCCTGCCGTGGCCACGGACCCGCTCGCCGACTGACGCCGCACCCCTCCCGCCGCCGGTCGACGCCGTCGCGGGTCAGGTCACCGGGCAACCCGGTCGAGACTGTCAGTCGACGGTCAGGACCACCCGTCCGCTGGGCCGGCCGTGTTCGATCAGGTCGTGTGCGTCCGCGATCCGGTGGAGGGGGAACTCCAGGATCTCCGGTACGAGGTCGGGGACATCGGCCGCTGCGGCGGTGAGTTCCCATGCGGCCTCGGCCTTCGCCTCCGGCGAGAAGTCGTCGCTGCCGAGCAGTCGGATCGACACGTTCGCGAACAACAGCGTCCACAGGGGCAGCACGGGTCGCGGGTCCGGGCTGCCGTAGACGGCGATGACCGCGTCCGGCGCCACGACCTCGCTGTCGAGCTCGATGTTCGCGGACAGCGCGACCTCCACGATCCTGTTCACGCCGTGCGGGGCCGCGGCGCGGATGCGGGCGACCGGGTCGGCCGCGGTGGAGACCACCACGTCGGCGACCTCACCACTGACCCGCGTCACGTCACTGTCGTGACGGACCGTGCCGATGACCGTCGCCCCACCCCGACGCGCCAGCTGCGCCGCGAGGGACCCGACTGCGCCGAGGACGCCGTGCACCAGAACCGTCGATCCCCGGACGGCTCCGTCGGCGAACACCGCTCGGTGGGCGGTGATACCGGGGATCCCCAGGCACGCGCCGACCGAGTCGGGAACCGTGTCCGGGAGGTCGACCGCGAGTTCTGCGGGCACGACGGTGCTCTTCGCCGCCGTGCCGAACTGCCTGTACGACTGGGCGCCGTACACCCAGACGCGGCGTCCGACCCGTGCCTCGTCCACGCCGTCGCCGACCGCGTCGACGACGCCCGCGCCGTCGCTGTGGGGCACGACCCGGTCGTAGGCCATGGGGGAGTCGAGCCACGCCTGCCGCTTCTTCACATCGCCGGGATTGACGGCCGACCGTCGAAGAGCCACACGCACCTCGCCGGGGCCGGGCTCGGCCTGCGGCATCTCGCCGAGGCTGAGTACCTCCGCGGCAGGCCCCTGCCGGTCGTAGAACGCTGCGCGCACACCGCACCTCCGAGCTCGATCCGAAGTATCTTCCGTGGAATACACTATCGGTTCGACGGTTCTGTGCCATGCCCACCACAGACGGGAGCAGAGGTGGACGACGACGCATTCGCAGTGTTCGACCGGCTGGTCCGGGTCCAGATCCTCCTGTGGAATGCCGTCGACGCCGAGCTGCGCCGCGAACACGACCTACCGCTGACCTGGTTCGAACCCATGAGGGTGATCGCGCGCCGGGGGACCGCCCGGATCAACGACATCGTCGACGACCTCGTCATCACCGCCGGCGGAGCCAGCAAACTCGTCGACCGCATGCAGGCCGCCGGACTCGTCCGGCGCACCCCGGACCCCGCCGATCGACGGTCCGCCCGGATCACGCTGACCACCGTCGGCGAGAGCACCCTGTCCCGGGCGGAACAGACCGCGCGAACGACCTTGGACGACACCATCGGCATCTCTGACACCGATCGCCGCCGCCTCGCCGCCACCCTCGATCAGATTCGTGGCGGCATCCCCCGCGAACGCTGAAAACCGTGTCGTTCCGGGCCAGCGTCCCCGTTGCCCGGCCACACCGGCCCGGTGAGCCGCCAGATCGCCCAGACCGCGACGACGACCTCGGCGACCGCCAGCAGCAACGCAGTCGACATGGCGTCTGCATGCAGGGCCGGACCTGTCGCGGCGGTGTGCGTCATCGCATGGCCGTGGGTGCGCCCCCCGCTCATGGTGAGGTGCGCGGCGACCATGACCGCGCCCATCACCGCCGTCGCGAGCCATTCCTTCACCCTCGGTGTCCGCACCAGGCGAACGCCGCACCACAGGCACGCCATGGCCATCGCCAGCACCACCGCGTGCGTCACCGTCGAACCGGGCATCGTGACGAGCATCAGGATGTGGGTCCCGATCGATGCGGTGGCCAGCGCCGCCGCCGCGACCGCCGCCGCACGACATCGCCCGGGGGCGATGGCCGTCGGCGACGGCGCGATCAGCTCACGAACAGCCATGGTCGCAGTGCTTCGCCGTCGATGCGGGCACGTTCATCACCGGGTTCGCGTCGAAGAAGTTGTACGGCTTGAGCGTGAAGCCGGCGTAGTCGGTGGGCATCACCGGCCAGTCCTCCGAGCGCGGGAAGTGGGTGAGACCGAAGGTGTGCCACACGACGATGTCCTCGCCGTCGAGCGGGCGGTCGGCGGCCATGTACCCGGACACCCCGGACGACCCGTCACTCATGTTGACGAAATCACCTGCGGCGTACCGTTCGTCGACGCCGTAGCGACTGACCCACACCTGATTGGTGGTGAACGGGGCACGACGGGAGATCGAGGACGACGGGTCGGCGAGCAGGGTGGGGGACTGCTGCGCGTGCAGGGCGTACGCCGTGGGCGCACCCATCCGGTTGGTCTTCTCGGTGTTGACGATGTGCCAGGTGCGACCCACCTCCGCGTTGGCCCGCCGGACACCGTCACGTTCGGAGGCGATCCTGGTGCTGCTGAGGGTGAACGCGTTACCCCACGGGTTGTCGTCTCCAACCGGCACGGTCACCGCATCGATCTCGTCGACGGCGTTGGCGAGTCCGTCGACGGTCATGTCCAGGCGCGCGTTGAACAGGTGCTGGTGATAGGGCAGGCCGAGTCCGGGTGCAACGTGACTCTGGTAGTCCGAGCCCTCGGGCGGATACGCGGCGGTGAAGGCGACACCGGTCAGCTTGGCCTCGAGTTCGATGGTGCCGTCGAGGTAGAGGTACCAGTAGAAGCCGTAGTCGTAGTTGCCCACGGTGGTGAAGAAGCTGATCACCAGGCGGCGCTGTCGACGGACCTCGCTGGAGCCGGTGAAGATGTCGCTGTGCTTCCACAGCGTGCCGTAGTCCTCCTCGTGCATGCAGATCGCGTTCTCGATCACGCGCGGGCTGCCCTGCTCGTCGGCCAGGACGGCGTCGAAGTAGTGGATCTCCCCGAGGCAGTCGCACCCGAGCTTCAGCGAGTTGGCGTATCGCCCGTAGACGTACTCACCGGTGTCGAAGTAGTTCTGCCAGAATCGGTTCGGTGAGGGATCGCCGTAGGGGACCACCATCTCGTTGATCGAGCCGCGGTACATCACCGGGCGGTCGAGGTAGCTCAGCTGCCGTAGGATGAGCCCCTCGCGAGCATCGAAGGAGATGTCGAGTTCCCAGTTCGCCCAGGTGATGTGCTCTCCGTCGACGGTGAAGCTCGGTCCCTCGGGCTGGGTGATCTCGATGGGCTTGAGCCCCTCGAGCGGTGGACCGGCGACCGCGGGGTCGTCGAAGTTGCCCGACTCGAGCGGGACGTCGTACATCCGGTAGTCGATCAGGTCGATGAGTTCGCGGTTGATGATGTCGACGTACGCGCAGAGCCCGTCGACCGGATGTGCCCACGGATGGTCCTTGGGATGATCCATGACGAACGCGAACGAGCGGACCATCCGCCGACCCTCCTCGCCCGGAAGGTCGTAGCTCCCCGCCGACAACGGGACCGCGACGGTCGTCGCGGGGTCGATGCCCCGCGCCTGGAGCGCAGCGATCCACCGGGGCTCGGTCGACAGGAACTCCCCGACGATCTCGAACTCCTCGTCGAGGATCGGCACCTGGCCGACGGCGGCGTCGATGGTTCGGGCGGTGACGTTCCCGGCGTCGAGGTCCACCAGTGCGTCACTCGTGTCGCCGGTGGCGAGGTCGAGGAGGAGCGCCCGGGTGACGCGCGCAGGCGCAGGCCCCTCCCCGGACCGGAAGGCCAGGACGTCGGCCTTGTCGGGCTCGTCGAGACCGACGTAGACGAAGCGTGTGGTGGCGGTGAGTGCGCCGGCGTCGGCGAGAAGCGATCGTGTGGTGCGGATCTCGTCGGCGGTGAGACTGCCGAGCACACTGGTCGCGGTCGTGGGCGGGGTGTCGAATGTCGTCATGGGGTGTCTTCCGTTCGGGCTCGAGGTCAGAGCGAGATGGCGTCGGTGAGGGTGTCGTAGGCGGCGGGATTGCGGCGGGCGATGATGCGGGCCTGGACGACACCGATCACGATGCTGAGCACCACCAGGGCGATGAAGATGTCGGCGAGAGTGGACGATCCGCCGATGAGGGTCGCGAAGTTGGTCACCACGATCACGAGGATCGTGATCAGTCCGACGAGTCCGAGCACCGGGGCGATCAGCGACTGCCACGCTCCGACCGCGGACGGATTACGTCGGAAGTACACGCTGACGGCCAAGCAGGTCAGCGCCATCAGGACGACGATGCCGAGCGTCGCGATCCCGGAGAACCAGGCGAACACCTGCAGCTCGGGGTCGAGTCGGCAGGCCGCGAACACGGCGACAAGCACGGCGGCAGTGGCGGTCTGCACCAGCGACGACACGTGGGGGGAGCGGTGCCGCGCGTGGACCGCCGCGAACCGCCTCGGCATCGCCGTCGCCGACGCCATCGAGTGCTGATACCGGGTGATCACGTTGTGGAAGCTGAGGATGCAGGCGAACAGGCTCGTCAGCAGGAGCACGTGGACCGTCACATCCGCCCACTGTCCGAGGTAGGTCCGGGCGGTGGCCATGATCATGCCCGCGGGGTCGGCGGCGGCCGCGGGAACCACCTTGTCGACGCCCCAGGCCTCGACGAGCGACCAGGACGACAGTGTGTAGAAGACGCCGATGATGGCGACCGCGGCGTAGGTGGCGCGGGGGATGGTGCGGTCGGGGTCACGCGCCTCGTTGCGGAAGATGGCTGTCGACTCGAACCCGATGAAGCCGGCGACCGCGAACATCAGTCCGATGCCCGGTGAGCCGGAGAGGAACTGGTTGGGCGTGAACGACTCGGCGCCCAGGCCGGAGTCACCGCCTTTCACGATCACGGCGATGTCGAGCAGCAGGACGATGCCGACCTCCGCGGCGAGCAGGACCCCGAGCACCTTGCTGCTCAGCTCGATGTCGCGGAACCCGAGGTAGCCGGTGACGGCGACGACGGCGAGGCTCCACACCCACCACGGGATCGACGGTCCGCCGAGGTCGATGATCGAGCTCTGCAGTGCGCCACCGAGGTAGCCGTACACCGCGGCCTGGATCAGCGTGTAGGTGAGCAGCGCGAGGTGCGCCGTGCCCAGACCCATCGGACGGCCGAGGCCGTAGCCGACATAGGTGAAGAAGGCACCGGGCTTGGGGACGAAGCGCGACATCGTGCTCAGTCCGACCGAGAAGAACAACAGCACGATCGCCGACAGCAGGAACATCATCGGGACGCCCGCGCCGTTCCCCAGCAGGATCGCGATGGGGACCGCGCCGCCGACGACGGTCAGGGGTGCCGCAGCCGCGACGACCATGAAGACGATCGACCCGACGCCGAGCCGGCCCGTCAGGGATCGCGCCGCGCTGGGGGCGGCGGTGATGGTCCCGCCGGGTGGTGCCAGTTCTGTGGACATCGGTGACAGCTCCGTTCAGGAGGTCGCGCTGTGTCGGCGACCGTGCGCCATCACCGTCTCGTCGCGAGGCGGCGTGGCGGTTGCCTGCCGGTAAAACGGTGTGTGCGGGTCGTGGGAACGGCACCGGTCCGGTGTCCCACGCCGCGTCACCCTGGCCACATCGGGAGGTAACACCGGCGAAACCCGCCGGTCCTAGCGTCGCCGCGTATGTCACGCACTCGGGGTGCCCGGCAGACGGGTGTCGGGTCGCTGGGGGCGCGGACTCGTCTCGCCGGTCTGGACCGCCGCTCTCTGGGTCAGGCCGAGGTGGCCGCACAGTCGGTGTCGGTGATGGCGCCGTGCGCTGCCGGCGCGACGGTGCCACTGCTGATCGCGGAGTCGGGTGCAGCCGTGGTCTCGAGCATCCTCATCGCCGTGCTCCTCGCGGGCCTGGTGTCGCGGGTCCTCACCGAGTTCACCTCGCGGATGGCGGCACCCGGCGTCCTCTACACGTTCGCGGCCAAGGGACTTGGTTCGGGCGCAGGCTTCGCGACCGCGGCCGCGATGGTCCTGGGCTATGGGGCGTTGACGATGTTCACCCTCACCGAGGCGGCTGCCTATGCCCTGCGGGCGGTCGGTGTGGACCGTCCGACCGTCGGGACGTTGATCGCGGTGCTCGTCGGTGTCGCGGCGATCAGTGCGGTGATCCTGTTGCGCGGTATCAGGTTGTCGGCGCGGGTCAGTCTGGTGGTCGAGGCGATCGCCGTGGCGATCCTGTTGGTCGTCGCCCTGGTGGTCGTCATGACGGTGCGAGGTGATGGCGACGTCGGCGACGTCGTCGTCGTCGCCCCGACCGGGGTCGCTGATTTCGCCACCGGTGTCGCCCTGGCGACGTGTGCACTGATCGGTTTCGAGAGTGCGGCGTCGCTGTCGGTGGAGGCGCGGCGGCCTCTCCGATCGATCCCCAGGGCGATCCGCGGGTCTCTCGTCGTCGGGGCGGTCGTCGTGGTCATCGCATCGGTGGCGCAAGCCGTCGCCCGCAGCGCCGTGACACCTGCTCCGCACGGCTCGGCGGCCTCTCTGGATCGGCTGGTGGAGCGTATCGGCGACGGCTGGCTGGCGCCCATCGTCGACATCGGTGTGGTCGCATCGTTCGTCGCATGCGCCCTCGCGTGCGTGACCGCGCTGGCGCGGCTGCTGTTGTCGCTGTCCCGCGAGGGCGTGATCTCACCCCGTTTCGGCAGCACCCACGTGCGCTTCAAGACGCCCACGTTCGCCATCACCGCATCCCTGGTCATCGTGACCGCGACCCCGGTGCTCATGACGCTCGCCGGCGTGGACCTCCGGGCCATGACCGGATCGCTGGCGACCGCGTCCGTGATCGGCTTCATCACCTCCTATGTCGCCGTGAGCGTTGCGGCCCCGTTCTTCTTGCACCGGGTGGGTGAACTCCGGCCCTCGGTCGCAGTGACTGCCGGCGTCGCGGCCGCCGCGTTCGGCGGGATCGAGGTGGTGTTCGTCGGTGTCGTACTCGGCACCGATTGGGCGTTGGGGGCCATCGGGGCGCTGTCGTGGTTCGCCGCGACTCTCGTCGTGTACGTCGTGCTGCGCCGAAGCCGCCCCGACGCACTCGCCGGTATCGGTATCCACGAGACGCCCACACGCGCGGACATCTGGCGCGGCCACGCCGAGGTCATGTCCGGGTGAGCGCGTTCGGGGGCGACGGTGGCGCGCGCTCGGTGATCAACGCCCTCGAGTTGCTAGAGGAGGTCGCCGCCTCCGGACCCGGGGTCACCGCGATCGACCTCGCGCGCAGCCTGGGGTTGTCCCGGTCGACCACCTACCGGCTCGTCAACCTGCTCGCACAGGAGGAGTACCTGGTGAGGACGCCGGATCTCGGTGGCTTCGCGTTGGGTCGCAAGCTCGACCGGCTCGTCGGGGTCGCGTCGGCCGCACCGGTCACGGACCAGGTGCGTGCAGTCCTGGACGACGCCCGCGGAGGACTGCGCTTCGGGCTGCATCTGTTCGGCTACCTGCGTCCCGGCACGTCGCGTGCGCGGATCACCCTTCTCGACATCGACCCCGACTACCCGCTGTCGGACCCGTCGCGAATCCTCCACGACCACACCAGCTCCGCCGTGGGCCGGCTCCTGCTCACCTACGAGACGAGCGACCCCGCGCGAACTATCGGCTTCGCGACCCAGACCGGTTCCTTCGTACCGGGATTCGGGTGTCTGGCCCTGCCGGTGCTGTCGCCGGAGGGACATCTGAGGGCCGCCTTGTCCGTGTCGGCCCCGGAACACCGCATCACCCATCCGACCGCTCTGATCGAATCCCTCCAGCCGACACGACTGATGCTGGACGGCCTGCTGGCACACCACGCAGTCGGGCCGCCCTCGGAGCGGTGACGACGGGCCGCCGCGCAGATCACCCGGGTCGAGTGTCCCGGGCGCCCCGGCCGAGCGCGGACACGATGCGAGACAACGACGATTCGGGGACGTACCAGTGGCAGGTGCAGAGGCTGCAGTCGGAGCCCGGGCGGTCATGGTGGTGGACACGACGCGGATGAGCGCACGAACGACAATCGTCGTTGTCGTCCGCACGCAGGACACTCCGAAACATGGAGCGATGGTAGGTAAACCGAGCGTCAAGGCTCAGCAAATCCGCCGTAATGATCTTCAACAGATCCACTCCACCAGACCACAGCGCGCCGCAGACGTGATCCGCCGTGCGAACGTGCGGTATCGGGTCGGTCCCGATAGCGTTCATCCCCGACCGTGTCAGTCGGGATTCGGGAGGGGCCGGTTGTGCCGATCAGTGTGGTGGCTCCAGCGTTCAACGAGGAACACACGTTGCCGCGGTGCCTACACGCATTGATGGGACAACCCACCGACGTCGTCGTGGACATCGTCGTCGTCGACAACAACAGCGTCGACGACACCGTCCGTGTGGCGACCGAGATCGCCGCGCAGGACGATCGAGTGCGAATCGTCCACGAGGAACGCCCCGGTGTCGCCGCGGCGCGACGAGCCGGGTTCGATGCAGCATCGTCGTCGATCATCGCCGGAGTCGACGCGGACACCATCGTCGAACCCGGTTGGGCGGAGTCGATCGAGGAATTCTTCGACCGACACCCGGCCGTGTCCGGCGTGTCGGCCCCGATGGTGATGCGCGACCTCCCTCTGCAGGGCGGATATCGACGCCTTCATGACCGGCTCGTCGAGCGGGCTGTGCGCGCCGGCGCCCGCGGCGGCACGGTGTCGCTACCTGCGCTGACCGGGGCGAACATGGCACTGCGCGCTACAGCATGGGCGGGCGTGCGCGACCACGTCACCGAGCGGCAGGACCTGTTCGACGACCTCGACTTGTCCCTCTGCCTGGCCGACGACGGGTCCGCCATCGCACTGGCGCCGGGGATGTCCGCGACGGTCTCCGGGCGGAGGACGTTGGCCCCGGTCCCGGAGTTCGTGCGCTACGCGTTGTGCGTTCCTCGCACCTACTGGTGTCATCACAGACACCTCGCGGCGATCCTGAACGCAGCTGTGATCCCTCTCGGCATCGTGCGTCACGCGGTGTTCCTGCCCATCGGCCGGTCGTGGGACAGCGATGCGCAACGGTACGTACCGGCTCGCCTGTTCCGTCGGCAACGGTATCGGGCTTCCCCGGTGAAGTCGGCGCTGCGACGAAGCTGACCCCAGTTCGAGATGACTGCGTGCGACGGGGATCAGCCGCAACCGGTGACTCGCCAATCCTCCCCCGAGTTGGTGAGCCACCGGCTGTCGCCCGGGCGCTTCCAACCCCGGTAGCCAAGCGGGGGCCACCCGCGGACCGACGTGGTGCTCGCAGCGTCGGCCGGGGGTCGTCTTCAACCGTACGCTCGCGCGATGTCGGCGAGAACAGGCTGCGGGTGTCCACTGTGTTCATCATCTACATAGCAATGTTTCGGATCGCTCGGCGTATTCACCGGTAGGGGCACCACTTCTCACTCCTCGACGCGACGGGAGTTGCTGAGGCTGAGCGCCCCGACACCGGCGACCACGCCGACCACGACAGCGAGCAACGCGTAGGTGATGCGCTCGCCGTGGAAGAACGACTCGACGAGCGCTGGGCTCCATGTCCCCGACGGCAGTTGCGCGGCAACCAGTGCAGCGATCGCCGTTCCCACCACGGCCGTGCCGACGCTGGTGCCGACCTCCTGCGCGGTGTCGTTCAGAGCGGTTGCCACGGACGTGCGGTTGGCCGGCATCGCGTCGACGAGAGCCACTGCGCAGATCGTCATCACCGTCCGCAACCCGATCGTCATGACGACCATCGACAGGGCGATGACGGCGTAACCGTGTTCGACTCCCCACGACAGGCCGGCCAGCGACCCCGCGAGGCATGCCGCGCCGATGAGGCAGGCGATCCGATGCCCGAAGCGGGACGCCAACTTCTCCGACAGGGGAGAGGCCAGCAGCATCGTCGCGATGATCGGGAGGTTCGCCAGGCCCGCGCGGACCGGGCTCCACCCGTAGGCGTACTGGAAGTGCAGGATCAGGCCGAACATCACGCTGGCCATCGCGATCGACGTACCGACCTGGGCGATCGCCGCACCGCGGACGGTCCCGACGGAGAACAGCGATAGGTCCAACATCGGTG
Organism: Williamsia deligens; assembly: GCF_024171765.1. GTDB lineage: Bacteria > Actinomycetota > Actinomycetes > Mycobacteriales > Mycobacteriaceae > Williamsia_A > Williamsia_A deligens. The sequence goes on along the minus strand of NZ_JAMTCI010000002.1, from coordinate 9,661 downwards.
CGGCCGTGCGCCGTTCGTGCCAGACGAAAGCGATTGCGGCGACGAAGGACCCGAGGATCGAGAGCACGGTGATCGCCGACGTCCAGCCGTGGTCGATGCCGCTCGTCAGCGACCAGCAGGCCAGGCCTATGGTCGCGATGCTCAGCAGTGCGCCCGGCAGGTCGAGTCGGTCCGACGTCAGATCCTCGCGGCGGTCGGCGGCGACCCCGTAGCGCACCCCGAGACCGGCGATGAGCGCGATGGGCGCGTTGACGACCAGCAGCCATTCCCACCGGACGTGCGCGAGGGCGGTGCCACCCAGGAGAGGACCGAGCACGAACCCGGCCATGCCGACCGTGATCATGACGGTCATCGCACGCATCCGCAGCGACGCGTCGTCGAACAGTCGGAAGACGAGGGAGTTGGTGATGGGGGCCATCGCCGCGGCCGCGACGCCGAGGGCGGCGCGGAGGGCGATCAACTCGCCCGACGAGTCGACGAGCAGTACCAGCAGGCTCAACGAACCGAATGCGGCCAGCCCCACCATGAGGACACGGCGGCGTCCGAATCGATCGGCGATGGAGCCTGCTGTGAGCAGGAGTCCGCCGAAGGTGAGGGAGTATGCGCCGGTGACCCACTGGAGGTCGGTGGTGCCGCTGCCCAGGGCGCGGCCGATGGTGGGCAGCGCGATGGACAGCAGCGTGTTGTCGACCATCTCGACGAAGAACGCCAGGCAGAGCGCGGCGAGCGGGATCCACGCCGCAGCCAGCGACGTGTAGGTACGGGTGGGCGCCGCGGGGATCGCGGTCGGGGCGAGGCTCATGACGTCTCCTCTCGGGTCGGGTTCGGAGGGAACGCTATGAATCCCGACTGTCGTGGGCCTGTCGTGCGCTGTCGTCGCGCGGTCGCCCCCTGTCGCGGTGCTCGGCAGCGACAGACAGGGCTAGAACAAACGGTCAGGTGCGGGGGAGTCGACCGATGGCCGACTCGAGCGTCGTGGCCGCCAGAGGGTCGACGCACGCGAGGATGTGGCGGGCGGCAGAGCCCAGTTGCTCGAACTCACGGGGTTCGATGGCATCGACGACGAGCCGCCGGACCTCGTCCACGTGGTGGGGCGCAATCCGTTGCAGCTCTTGCCAACCCGCCTCGACCAACACCACTTCGGTTCGCCGACCGGCACCACCGCAGGACCGCCGCCGCACCCAGCCGGCGGTCTCCAGACGGGTGACGGCGTGCGACAACCGAGACAGCGATCCGCGGGCTTGGACGGCGAGGTCGCTCATCACCCGCGTCCGTTCCGGTGCCTCGGCCAACGACACCAGAACGCTGTACTCGTAGAAGTTGATCCCGGCCACCTGCTTCAGGTGTGCGTCGAGCCTGGTCGGCAACGCCATGAGCAAAGCGACCAGCGAGGCCCAATCTCGTTTCTGAGCACTCGACAGCCACACATCGTCGGGCACGTCTGACTCTCCGGGCACGGCCCAAGAGTATCCGAGTTGAACATTCAAGTGACCGGAGTACGCTCGTACTTGATCGTTCAAGTTGACGTTCGACCGCCGCGCGCCTGTCGGCGCCGTTCACGCAAGGAGCACCCATGTCCCTGTTCCGTCTTGATGCCAGCATCCGCATCGCGGGTTCTCACAGTCGGGCGCTCGCCGACATCGTCGAGCACGAGTGGCAGGCCGAGCATCCCGGCGACCCCGTCGTACGACGTGATGTGGGGACGAACCCCATCCCGGCGACCACCTGGGCGACTGCCGCTTTCGCCGGCTACACGCCCGACGACGAGCGGTCACCCGAGCAACGGGATGCGCTCGGTCTCGCCGCGACACTCGCCGACGAGCTGATCGATGCAGATGCCCTGCTGTTCGCCGTGCCGCTCTACAACTTCGGGGTGTCGCAACACTTCAAGACCTGGGTGGACACGGTCATCGCCGATCCGCGCTTCAACCCCGCCCTTCCTCCCGTGCTTGCAGGTAAGCCCGCAGTTCTCGTGAGCGTGCAGGGCGGCAACTACTCGACGGGCACGCCCCGCGAGGGCTGGGACCATGCCACCGGATGGATGCGCCGCATCCTCGCCGACGTGTGGAATCTCGACCTCGAGGTCATCGAGGCCGCGTTCACCCTCGTCGGCGAGAACCCGGCCCTCGACGAGTTCACCGACCTCGCCGCCACCCTGCGTACCGAAGCGAACGAGCTCGCCAGGCAGTACGGGAAGGCATTGCACGCGTCGAGCTGAGGGGGCATCCGCGCCCTCACTCGGTCTGATTCGCCTCTCGCCGCCGTACTAGTGTGCGGGGCATGCTGCTGCGCGCCGAGGCCGGCCCAGGAACGAACCGCTGTCCGTACTCGTTCGTGGCGACCGGCGCGAGCGACGAGCCTGTCGTCGACCTCGGCGTGCGCGGATGAGAGCGCCGTCGTGGGTGGAGCTGGCGGGCCGGAATGCCGCCGCGGAAGCGGTGAGTGTCGCAGGGACGCTCGTGGTGAGTGAGTCGCTGACAGAACGCGTTCGATTCGATTTTCTTCACGCTCCAGGCCAGAACTGAGGATCGAGCGGAGCGGTGACCCGGTGTACCTGTCATCGGGGACCACCTCAGTGGTCCGCATCGAGAACGAGATGCACCTACTGGACGGCGACATCCAGCTCGCCTGGCTGGGAGCGCAATTTAGCCCATTCGAACTGCTGGGGCGTGACTCGCTGCTGCGAAAACTCAGCACCGGACTGACCCCGGACGGGCCGGCGATCGGCGTCGAGGTCGGGGGACGGTCCGCGTGGTCGGTACGCCTCCGAACCTCCAACGACGAGGCGATCGACCTCGCCTTCGACGACGCCACCGGAGTGCTGCTGCAAGTCGCGAACTCCGACGGATACGTGCTGCTCCGAGTCGACGATCTCTCGGAGCCGGAATCGCTCTCGGACAGCCTGTTTCGCTGGGATGGGCCGGTTCGCGAAGCCCAGAGAGGCCGCAGCGGGCGAGCGCGCAACGGAGTCGGCGAGGCGGAACGCCTCGAATTTCTGCGAGTTCTCATCGCCGCGCAGGAAATGCCCCAGGAGGTGTTGGCCGCGATCGGCACCGCCGACACCGACGCAGCGGCCCGTGACGCGCTGGTGCAGCTGCTCGGGGTGACCGAGTCATGGGCTGAGGCGATCATGGCGACACCGATCGGCCAGTTCCGACCCGACCACCTGGCTGCGAACCGGCGCTCCCTTCGCGAACTCGAGGAGCGGCACCGTGGATGAGTCGCCGGAGTCTCATACAGCACCCGGCAGTGCATACCCAGCGCCATGTCGCTGACGCCCCGCCGGGGCGGAATCTTGTGAAGCGAACAGACACCCGGGATAATCGGCACTGTCTTCGTCAGGTGTTGCCGTAAAGGGGTGAACCATGTCGCAGGTGATGTCATTGGCCCGCAGGCCCAGCGTTCGCTGGACCGCAGGATGGATCGGGGTCTATCTCGCATTCGTGACTGCGGCTTTCATACGACTGGCCGCCGACGAACAACTCTGACTACCGGCGCCGTCGACAGCCGATGGGAACTACCGGCCGGATAGGTCTGGCGCCGGCGGTCGCCGACGGAGCACGTGGTGAGAGCGAAGTCGGTCACCGGTGGGTTCCGTCCGTGGAAACGGCGCTGCAGCACCGATGGGGGAGGGTTAGCTCGCTCACTTCAGACGAATTCCCCGGGCCCGCCGGGTGTTCGATGTCATTGGTGATGATCCATCCGTCGCGCGCAGCGATGGCTTAGACGTCGTAGATCGGTCGTCGAGGTGATGGTGGGGGACCCTCCGAGCGTCGGTAGTTCGGCGCCGATAGGCCCCGCACGACGGACTGGCCCGGAGGGGCCTCAGGCGAGGGTCGGTGGCCGGGTGCCCGTGACGACGTAATCGGCGATGTCGTGCAGGGCGAACGGGTCGGCGGCGATGAGAGCGGCGACGGCGGCGCGCGCGACGGGATGAGTGACGATTACCCCACCGGTCCGGGGGCTTTTCGGTCCCGACGTTGCCACGACGCCACGGGCGGCGAAGTCCGCCAGAACGGTGAGATGGGCATCACGCATGCGGTCGACCACGTCCAACGATGCTTTATAGGTCAGATCGATGACCCAGATCGTCGAGGCGTCGGAATGGGCAGAGGTCTCGGCCACGGAACCACCTCATATCAGGCGCGGGTGACCGGCAACCCGGCGCCGTCCAACATCACAAGAGGTGGCCACAGCCCGCACAATGCGTTGACGCACGCCGTTGTTTCGGTCTGGACGGACGAGGCTGCGTCGGTGGGACAGCAGGATTGCCACCGTCGTGCCGACGAGGATGTATGCAATCAGCACCCAGATGCCAGACATCACGCCGTGTCCGTGGAAGTAGACGAGCTTGCGCACAGCGTCGGTTCCCGCCCCGTTGGGGATGACGGCGCTGATGGCCCGCCAGAACGGCGGGAGCAGAGCCGCCTGATACGCCCCACCGGCGCTGGGGTTGCCGAGGATCACGAACACGATGATGGTGACCGCGATCCCCACTATCCCCAGCATGGCTTGCAGCGCGATGGTGGTGGCGGCCGACGCGAACACCGCGAGCGCGCCGAGCAGCGTGAGTTCGAGAAGGCCGGTGTGCAGCGCGACGAGGATCGGTCCGACGATCACTGCGCCGAGGAAGCCCGACGCGAGTGCGTAGAGGACGACCACCACGAGTCGTCGGCTCGCGGTGCGGGCACTGGTCATCTTCGCGCCGCGGACCACGCCGAGGACCGCGGCGAGCAGGTACCCGCCGATGATCCAGCCGACCACCAGGTAGAAGCCGGTGAGGCCGTTCCCATCGCCCGGCTGAAGGGGAACCGCGTCATGGATCGTCAGGGTGCGCCCGCGCTGGGTGGCGACGCCGAAGAAGATCTTGGTGAGTGCCGTACCCACCGACGTTCCGCCGGCATCGGCGATGAGCAGCGTATCGTGCGTCGACATCGGGTCCGGGATGTAGACACCAGAGGCGACGCCGGAGGCCAGATGGTCACGGGCGGTGGGCAGATCGACGGCGACCGAGGCGTGTACCGGTGAACTTCGGACGGCGTCGAGCGCATCAACGGTCGCGCGGCCCACCGGTGCGGAGCCCACCACCTCGACGGGAATGCGGTGCGGATGTGGGGCATGGAAGGCGCCGACGAACGACACGATGAAGCCCAGTTGCAGCAGCAGCACCACCAGGCAGACCAGCCACGTCGGTAGTGAGACGGAGCCGGGTTTAGTCGCCGTGTCCGGCGGCGACGGCGAATGGGGTGCGGCGGCTGGCTCTGTCGGTGTCATCGGAGTCCCTCGGATCGGCGGCTGCATTCGGATACTCTCAAGTATTGAATACCGAACAGTATCTGATACTGGCTGGTATCGTCGAGCGTGGTTCGAAATCGACAGGGAGGTCGTGGATGACGCGAGCGGATCCGCGTCGCCGGGTACGCCGGGCCGACGTGCGGGAAGCGATCATCGCCTCGGCGCGGGTGGTGTTCGCCGAACGCGGATACGACGGGGCCTCTATCGACCGGGTGGCTGAGCACGCTGGGTTCACCAAAGGCGCTGTCTACTCGAACTTCTCGACCAAGGATGAACTCTTCGACGCGCTGATCGACGCCGAGATCGGCAACCGGATTGATGCGGTCACCGCAATGCTGGGTTCCGAGCGCGACGCGGTTGCCCTGGCTCGTGCTGGGGGGCAGGTTTCCCGTTTGATCGGCGACCGCCTGTCGACGGCGATGCGAGCCGATCCGCAGTGGCAACTGTTGTTCCTGGAACACTGGATCCGCACCGTGCGCAAGCCGGACAGCCACGGCGATTTCGTCGACTTCCGCCGCCGACTACGGGCCCGCATCGAGGAATCGATCAGGCAGTTCTGGCCCGAGGATCAGCGCCGAGGTGCATCCGTCGGCGACCTCTCCATCGCGGCATTGGCCTTGTCCAACGGGCTGGCCATCGAGTCGATGATCGATCCCGACGCGGTTCCCGACGACCTGTTCGGCCGACTGTTGGCGAAAATGGCCGAGACACGGTCGGGCGCCTAGACGAGGACGCCATCGCTTTACGGTGCGAATGCAGGGAGCGTCCCAGGCACCCGCGAACACAAAGGCACTGAGGACGAGCGCCCATCGGTCACCAACCGCTCGGCGAGATGGTGGTAGCGCGCAGCGAGCGTGGTCTCCAGCTCCTCGGGGTCACGTTCACCGTTCTCGAGAACGTCGACGATTGCTCGGTAGGTTCGACCGATGTGCGCCTCGAGTCGCTTTTCGAGCGCGCACGGCGCGCGCCAACCACTCCGCCAGTATGGTCGAGAACTGCAGCAGAAGAATCTATTTCGCCTCAGGTTGACGTAATTTACGCTATCGGTTTTCCGACTAGGTCCTTACCCCGCGAAGTCGTCGCACCTGTCAGTCGCGGTTGGTCTCGGCGGCGAAGCGGCGTGCTGCGGCGAGGACGTCAGGTCCAGTTTCTCCGAGCTCGCCTTCTCGTAGTAGTGCGGCTGGTGTCTTGTCGTCCAGGAGCGGATTGAGTCCCTGAAACCACGTCTGGGCGACGGTAGCTCCGTCCTTCTGGGAGATGAGGCGGGCTGCTCGGTAGGCGATTCTGAGGCGTTCGAGGTCCGCGTGGTTGCTCAGGGTGCGGGTGCCGTGTGCCCATTGTCGGACAGCTCTGGTCTCGCGTACCCGTCCGAGGTAGGCGACCAGTTTGTGTCCGAGTAGGTCGCAGAGCGCTGCGACGAGCTGCTGGCTGTTCATGCGCGCCGCTTCGTTGTAGATCACGAGATCGTCTGCGGTGTCAGTCATGCTGAGCCCGTCGGGTTCGGTGCATGGTGGTGACAGCGGCGAGTAGAGCCACCAGGGCGATGATGGTGACCACGGCGAAGATGCGGACCGCGAAGGTGGTGTCGGTGGCGGTCGCCACGATGCCGGCGCCGATCACGGGGATCCCGACGCCACCGTAGGTGGCGATGTAGAAGCTCGACAGGACACGGGGGCGGCGGTCGAAGTTTTCGGTCAGCGCGTTGGTGGTGCGCAGGGCGGCCATGAACGTCAGGCCGTGACCGACACCGGCGATGATGGCTGCGGCGATCACGGCGGCGGGCTGGGCGAGGAAAGTCGCGCCGATCAGTCCGGCGAGGCCGAGGGCGAGCAGGGTGAGGCCGCTTATGGTGGCGCGGTGGGTGCCGAGGCGGGCCAGCGTGATCTGGGCGAGGCCGGAAGCAATGAGTACTACGCCGGCGACGATGCCGGCGGTCAGGACGTGGGTGTCCCCGGTGAGGTCGGCGATCAACGATGGGGCGATGGTGAGGAACAGAGCCACGACCCCCCAGGCGAGGAAGGTGCCGGCGGCGGCGGTGAGGAACGTTGCGGGCTCGGTCGTGGGCAACGCGGGTCGCGCGGTGGCGGGGCCGGTGGTGGATTTGCCGAGGTGGGGCGGGATGGTGGCCACGACGAGGACGCCAACGATCAGCAGTGCAGCTTCGACCCAGTAAATGGTGTGTAGGGGCGCGGGCAGGAACTGAGCGAACACCCCGCAGACGACGGGGCCGAGTCCACCGCCGAACGCGGTCATTGCGGTGACGACCGCGGAGGCGGAGTGCCCGTCGGATCGCGGGTGCAGCGCCACGATGGTTGCGGTCAGCGCGCCCGATGCGATGCCGACGGCGGCGCCTTGCAGGCCCCGTGCGACGAACAACCACGCTGTGTTGGACGCGAGGGCGAAGACGGCACTGGCCAGGGCGGCGGTGGACAGGGCCCCGATGAGCGACACCCGGTAGCCCAGGCGCCCGGTAACGCGGCTCGCGGTGAGCAGAGCGACGACGAGCACCGCTGCGTAGGTGGAGAACAGCAGGGTCAGCACGGTGGGGGAGAAGCCCCATTGGTGGGCGTACTGCTTGTAGAGCGGCGAGGGGATGTTGGTGCCGGCGATGACTGTGAACAGCACCGCGGCCATTGCGGCGTACCGAGTCCACGGTCGGGTGTCGACGGGAGCTGGTCGAGGGGTCGTGGTGGTTGTCATGGACCTGACGCTATTGCCTCGTCATTTCACGCGACGATGAATAGTGAGGTTGGCGCACTACCGGGTGACGGCCTCGAGGTCGACGCCGAGGTTCGCTTTCAGCGCACGAATACCTTTGTCGCTGACGGTGATTGCGCGGTTGTGGCTGCCGCGGCTGATCCAGCCGGAATCGAGCCAGGCGGTGGTCAGGGCGGCGCCGAGCTGACCGGCGAAGTGGTGACGTTGTTCGGTCCAGTCGACGCAGGCGCGGATGAGTGGGCGGGTGCTTTTGGCGGCGGTGAGTGTGGTGCTGTCGACGCCTACGGCGGGGAGGACCTCGTCGGCGGCCGGGCCGAGGCGGTACAGGGTGGTGTCGCCGGTGCCTGCGGTGAGTGGGTCGCTGGTGCGGCGTGTGGTGTCGGTGTGGCCGTCGGCGCGCAGCACAGCACCGTGGTCGAGCAGGGCTTGGGCGGTGAGGACGCCGAGCTTGCCGGCGAGGTGGTCGTAGCAGGTGCGGGCGGTGCGCAGGGCGTTGGCGCGGGTGCCCTGGCGCAGGCTGGTGATGACCCGGGGACGCCCGATTCCGGCGAGGCCCTCGAGGGCGACGCCGACGGCGTCGCTGGCCAGAGCGTAGTAGCGGTGGCGCCCGGACACCGTCACGTGCAGCAGTCCACCGTCGACGAGCTTGCGGAGATGGTTCGACGCTGATTGCGCACTGACGCCGGCCTCGTCGGCGAGTCTCGTCGCGGGGAGCGACCGTCCGTCGTTGAGAGCCATCAGCATCGACGCGCGCGCCGGGTCGGCCATGAGAGCGGCCGCGGCCGAGATGTCGACATCGCCGTACCGGGCATCGCGCGGGGCGATCTGGTCACCGACCTCGCCCAGGCGGGGGTTGTTCGCAGTCATCTCTCCAGTCTGACCCCGACATGGTTCACCGCCGGATGAATATTTCAGCGTCGACGGTGTCGACGTGCCTCCTCCACCTACGACTAGCGGGTTGCGCCACCGCAGGTTGCGGCCGCCCATCCGCGGGCCGCCAAGAGTCGGACTATTCAGGCGCGGTCACCGACACGGTCGATGAACTGTTCTTTTTCTCGACTAGTGATTTATTCACCGCGACTCCACCGCATCGTTACCGAGGAATCACGCGACGACGATTCCTCAGCTTTGTGCACAATTTTTAAAAATGCGCACGCTTGACGCTTAGACAAATTCCGACTTCGTGTCCAAGAATGCTTGTATGTGAACATTCCTGTTAATCACTAAGCGGTTGACAGGGTTGCTCGGCGTCGCTTTCCTCGTTCGCATGTCCGAGCACGCCATTGACGTTCGGTTCGTGGTCGAGCGAGCCGATTCCATTGATCACCCGCACCTCGCCCGGTTGCTACACGACCTGTATCGGGCGGAGTGCAACGAAATGCTGTCGCCGGATGATGCGGCGATGGTTCGCCTTCTCGAGCGGTCACTGTCGGTGGACGCCACGAGCGAGGGTGCGGCCACCTTTGTGGTGCGAGACCGGCTGCACGACAATCGAATTGTCGCGAGCGTGGGGGCGTCGACGAGTCGCCGTCCGCGATCGAGTCCACTGACGCCTAAGCATGTTGGTCATGCCCTTCGCACGCTCGGCCCACGCTCGTCGGCGCGTTTTCTCACTACCCAGCTGCGCCTTTCTCAATTGTTGTGCGCG
>NZ_JAMTCI010000001.1:2032795-3084768 GCF_024171765.1 Williamsia deligens | reverse complement strand
CGCGCCGACAGTCGCGGAACCGTCGTGGACGCGGCCCCGCGTCTGACCGTCGTGCGGCCGCGTGGCGGTGCGAAGCCCCCGCCAATCGACCTGCCGACCCCGCTGTTGATCGCGAATGCGTCCGCCACCGGTTTCGACCTGCGGGTGCAGTCGGGGGCATACAGCGTGACCGACAACGGCGACGGCACGTTCACGATCTTCACTCCGTCCAGCTCCACCGCGCTCGCCGACAACGGCGACGGCACCTACACCCTGACCGCGTAAGGATCACCACCATGGCAACTGTCACCGCGTACACCGCCGCGCAGACCGACGCGCAGGTCGCCGCGGCGTTCACTCATCCACTTCGCGTCCGCACGCAGCGGATGGCCGCTCAGTTCGCCGCCGCTCGGATGCCCGCGACGTGGACACCGCAACCCGGGGACAGCGCGACGTCGGCGAACGTCGGCGGGACGATCCCTGCCGGTGGTCAATTCTTCGACACCGGTGACCCGGCATCGCCCTGCCGTCCGCCGAACGGGTTCTTCTCGGGCAACAACGGGTCCGGCGTCAACTGGAACGCACCGTGGAACACGGTGCCGGACATGGAGATGGAGTGCATCGGCGCCGGGTGCTACGTCTTCGTGTCGGTGAACGATGCGAACATGGCCTACCAGTGGGTCATCGACGGGAAGCCGCTCACGCCGGCGCCCATCACCTACGGGGCCACCGGCGGCGTCATCATCACCCTCACGTTCGGCAACAGCTCTTCCAGCAGCCGACACGACGTGCTGTTCCGTTCGGGAGGGGGGCAGGTCGCCTACGTCGGCCGCCTCTCGGGTGGTCAGATCTTCGCCCCCATCAAGCGGCGGCACTACGTCTGCATCGGCGATTCACTGTGCAGCGGGGCGACGTCTAACCAGACCACGATGGGCAACGCCGTGGCCGAGGCGATCGGAATTCTGACCGGCACGCCGGTCTACAACGCATCCGCCGGCGGCACCGGCTACTGCGCCAACAACAGCAACGCTCCGTCCGGGCCGTACGGGTCGTCGGCACGCCTCGCGGGACTGTCGTCCCTCGTCGACGTCGACGGGATCGTCGTGTGGGGCGGCGCGAACGACGTCAGCTGGATCCTGGGCGACACGACAGGCACCAACACCGTCGCGAAGGTGAAGGACGCTGCGACCGCGCTGTACGCGCAACTCGCAGTTCGCATGCCCAACGTCCCCGTCGTGGTCATGGGGGTCGAGCCGAGCCCCACCATCACCGCCGGGGTGACGGCGGGCCCCGTCGCGGCGGCGGTGAACGCCGCACTGCGGGACGCGGCTGCCGCTGCCCCGAACGTGGTGTCGTTCGTCGACGGGCTCACCGACCCGTGGGTGACCGCCGCGAATGCGGGGTACATCGTGATGGATGACGCCGTGCACTGGTACCGCGAGGCGACGATCGCCCTCACACGGAAGTTCCTCAGCGAGGCGTTCCGCTGACCAGCTGATGTGCTCGCTGGTACGACACACCGAGAAGCGAGCCGATGTCGCGCACCGGCACGGTGTGGTCGGCGAGGTCCCGGGCGAGCTCGGCGAATCGCGCGGCTGCGGCTCGTTCGATCTCCTGCGCCCGTTCGCGGTCGGCGTGCACCTGGCGCGCCGCGGTGAGCACGTCGGTCCCGTCGATCGTCACCGATCGGACGTCGACGTCGACCGCGCTGGGCGCGGCGTCGATCACGGTGCAGATGTAGTCGCGGGCTTCAGTCTCGACATCGCCCACCCGGCGGGCCTGGGTGATCGCTTCGCCGACGAGCCCGTGTGTCCCGTCGAGCTCGGGGACGCGGATCATCCAGAACTTGTCGTCGCGGTAGACGTCGATCGCGTATGTCGTCATGGGTTCAATCCCTCCGGGGCGGGTGCGGTCCCGCCCGCCTCTCAGCAGTCGCAGGCGGCGATGGTGGCGTCGACCTGCCGTCGGACACCCGGCGAGATCGTCGAGTGCCCGGTCGGGACCGACACCGTGTGACGGCCCGAGGGGCACACGAACTTCTCGTGGCTGCCCTTGCCCGGCTGCGGCGTGAAGCCCGCCTTCTTCAGCTGCTTCACGATGGTCCGTGTGGGTGCCGGTGCGATCATGACTCTAGTCTAACCCGGTGGACGTTTTCTAGTCAAGCCCCCTAGACAATACCTGTCACACTCGGGGTTGTCGGTCCCCGTCCCACTGACGCAACCGCCGCGGCGCCATCGGCAGATCGTCCTTCGCGGTGACGACATCGCACGATCGACACACCCAGGTGCGGCACGGGACGGCGCGCTGATTGGCCCACCCGACGAGGTGCGACCGCGACGAACGCCAGTCGGCTCCGCAGGCTGGACACGACGTCGGCTTCCACTCGACCCACGGCACGACGGACCTCCTCGGCCCGCGACGAGTGAGGGTCATCGTATGGGGAAACTACGACGACGGGTTCCACTCCAAACCCAGCAGGTTCGCCACTTCAGGCGTGAAGGATCGGTCGAGACACCCCCGGGTCTCGCACAGAACGTTGCGGAAGGTTCGTCGGGGGCCACTACTCCCGTAGCCCCGACTCGACGACTCAGTGAAGATCATCGACACTTCCGTCCCGCAGTCTGGGCAGCGCACGCCCATCCGCTCGCGACGCTGCATCAGCTCCCGTCCTTCCAGTGGTCCTGCGACTTCGACGACTGGTCAGTGCACAGGTCGGCGATCGCGTAGTAGACGATCACCTCGGCCTGGGGCTCGGTGAACCCGCCGTCGTTCGTGACGGAGATGACCTCGTTCGCGCCCTCGGCGCCGCCGCGAAGGTCCTTGCACACCGCGGCGCCGAGCGCAGGGTTCGCGCCGTGCGTCACACCAGTCGGAACCTGGTGATCCTTCAGATGGCCGAGGAACTGGGTGTCGCCGTCTGGCCCGCTCGATCCACAACCCGCCACCGCAGACCCGCTGATCATCACGGCCGCCAGGACCGCCACCACTCGCCTATTCATGCGACGAATGTACGGCTGGCCCTGACGACGTGCGGCCCTAGTCGCGTGATTCGAGCTCATCGCGATCTCGGATCCCGAACCAAATGCGTCGCACCAGCCGACGCTGGCTCTCGTTCAGCGGCGGCGCACCCTCGGCACTGCGCCGAGCCGCCTTCTCAATCGCGTTCTGGATCTCGTCCTCAGACATCACCATGGACCGAACCCTACGGCGCGGCGCTGTGACAACAACCCCATTGTGTTCGTTTCCCCCGACACGGCCAACAGGTGCGTCAGTCCGCACCGCCGGAAGTCGTCGACCATGTCGTCGCCGAGCCCTGCCGTGTCCCCGATGACCATCCCGGGGAGCAGTCCGGACTCCCGCGCGCCCAACGCCGCACGGCTCACCGTGGCCAGCCGATCCCGCACCCCGCCCGCCCATCGCTGGTGGACCGGGGGCGCGCGGACCGCCCGGGGGTCGGCGCCGGCGCGCAGTGTGGCCGCGGTGAGGTCACGACGCCGTGGGCGCGTCACGCTCACCACCGCGACGGCTGTCTGCCCGGGGACGAGATCGGCCCATCCCGTCGCCGGGGCGATGACCGTGACCGGTACCCGTCCCCCACGCCCGCCGACCTGGGTCGCCTGCGCCGCGAGCCGGACGCGTGCCGGTCCCGGCCCACGGATGAACTGCGGATCGTCGGTGACGGTGATGCCCACCGTGGTCTTGTGGCCCATGGCTGTCGTCGCGAGCGCAGCGGAGTCCACCGTGTACGCCCGGACGGTGACCGCCAGCGCGAAACCGGCGGTGACGCCCGCCGCCGCGAGGACCGTCCAGGCGAGCATGTGCGCCGCGCCCCGGCGGCGCAGGACCACCGCCGACGACGCACCCACGACGACCGCCACGACGCACACCGAGGCCGCGGCTCCCCACCCGCCGATCACCCCGACCGCCGTCGCCGCCCAGCAACCGGTGGCCGGTCCGACCAACCGCAGGTCGGCCGACGGACGCGCCACGGCCTAGACCGTCACGAGTTCTCGCAGGGTGGCCAGGCGGGCCGGACCGATGCCGTTGACCTCGGAGAGCTGGTCGACGGATCGGAATCGTCCGTTGCGCGAACGCCATTCGACGATGGCCGCCGCTGTCACCGGACCGACACCGGGCAACGCGTCGAGCGCGGCCTCGTCGGCGGTGTTGAGGTCGACCCGGGCCCCGGCGGGCGCGGCCGCCGACGTCGACGCCCGCCCCGATCCCCTCGTATCGGCCGCGCCGGACGGTCCGCCACCCGCTCCGCCGCTCGCCGCGCCACCGCTGACGACCGCGCTGCGCAGCGCCGGCCCACCGTCGGGGTCGGCGTACCCGACCAACACCTGGTCCCCGTCATGCAGGGGCGCAGCCATGTTGAGCCCCAACAGATCCGCACCCGGCCGGCCGCCACCCGCGCGGGCGATGGCATCGGCGATCCGTGCCGTCGGCGGCAACCGCACCAATCCGGGTGTGCGCACCAGACCCACCACGCTGACCACCATCTCGACGGGAGCCGACGCCGCGGGCGGAACCGATGCCGATGTCGACGCCGATGTGCCGGCCGCCGTGTTTCCCCCGTCGGCGCCCGGACGCACGGGGCCGGCACTCGACGGGAAGGCCACGGCCGCCGGGATCTCGTCAGACGAGCCCGACACCACCGTGACGACGGTGACCACGCAGGCGAGCAGTCCGACGACGACGAGTGCGATCGCGGCCGGAGGTGCGGTGATCACCCGGTCCCGACGCGGCCTGCGCAGTCGCCCGGGGTCGGGGTCGTCGTCGGCTCGCGGACGCACACCCGGCACGTCGTCGACCCATCGCGGGATGGGTGGCCCGGTGGCCTCGACGAGCGGACCCTCGTCGCCGGCATCGTCGTCCCCATCCGGGTCGGGGTCCCAGGACCAGTCGTCCGACGGATCGTCGTCGTCCGCGGGCAGGGTCGATGTCGGCAGGACGCTCGACGAGCCGGGTGGCATCGCGAGCCGGGGCGCGACGGGCCCCAGCCGGTCGAGCACGTCGGGACGGCGGTCCCGGATGGTCCGGTGGTACATGCCGCGACGGTAGGGGTGCCGCGAGCGCCCGATCCGGTGATCGCGGCCCCGTGAGGCCACCGCTGTGCACGGTGGTCCACCTGGGGATCAGCGCGAGACAGCGGTCCGCGGATCAGTCGGCGCCGACCGCGTATCCCTCGATTGGGTCGAGCCCGGGACACACCACCACGCCCACGGCGCCGCGACCGGTGTGGGCGGTCAACACCGGACCCAGGTCGGTGACGACCGTGGAGGTGACCACGCGCAGCCGGTCGGTGAGCATCTCGGTGACCTCGGCCGCGGTGTCGGCCGCATCCGCGTGGACCACACCGACGGTCGTCGGCTGTCGGTCGGTGGCAGCGACGGCCGCGCTGACCATGGAGGCGATGGCCTTGGAGAAGGTGCGCTGGCGCTCGGCGAGCACCAGTCCGCCGTCGACCACCCGCAGCACCGGCTTGATGGACAGTGCCGTCCCGAACAGTCGTGTGGCGGCACCGATCCGGCCGCTGGCGCGCAGCCGCCCGAGGTCGGCCACACACACCAGGGTCTCGCTGGTCGACGCGGCGCGGATCGCGGCCTCGTAGACGCGGTCGATCTCGCCACCGGCGCGCGCGGCCTGCGCCGCGGCCACGGTCGCGAACCCGACGGCCAGTCCGACCGATCGGGAGTCGACCACACGCACGCGTCCGGGGAACTTCTCGGCGGCCAGGCGCGCCGAACTCCAGGTCCCGCTGAGCTTGCGGCTCATCGACACGGCGACGACCCCGTCGCCGTCGCTGTCGGCCACGGCGGACTCGAACACCGACGCCAGGTCCGCGGGGGTCGCGCCGGAGGTGGTCGTGCCCGGCCGGTCATAGACGTCGGTGCCGATCTCGTCGACACCCTCCGACAGGTCGTCGTCACCGGTCAGCACGTGCAGCGGGACCTGACGGATGTCGTAGAGCTCGCGGATCGGCGCAGGCAGTCGCGACGAGGAGTCGGTCACGACGACGACGGTCACGGCGCCAGCCTAGGCGATGCGACGATCGGGCCGACGACGCGCGTGACCTCGTCGGCGATGTCGCGGTGGCAGTCGAAACCCCAGTGGATGCCGTCGGGGTTCTGCGCCCCGGGCACGCCGAACCAGTGTGCGGTGGCCGGGTAGAAGTCGGCCGTGGCGACGCCGTGCGCATCGGCCCACCGCCGCATGGCCGCGGTGTGTCCGGCGCGGGCGGTGTGGACCCGCGCATAGTGCTCGCTGTCGTGCGTGGAGGGCAGGCAGAGCACCACCGGCAGGTCGGGGCGGACCGCCGCGAGCGCGTCGCGCACCTTCTCGAGGTGCTCCACCGTGACCCCGGCCGGCAGCGCCACCGGCCACCCAAGGGGCGCCATCGCAGGCTGCATCCACCCGTAGGCGTCGCGCACCCGCTGCCGCAGCCAGGCGGGGCGGATGTACCGGATCTGTTCGCGCAGGGCGGTCGGCAGCGGGGACGGCAGGGTGTCCATCCCACCGATGGCGAGCACGACGACGCACGCCCGCGGGACCGCGGCCCAGACACGGGGGTCCTGGATGAGCGCCCACCAGATGTCGCGCGAGGTCCATCCGATGCGCCCGAAGAGTTCGACCGGCCTGCCGACCGCGGCTCCGAGGAGGTTCGGCCAGATGCGGGGGTCGTCGGCGGGCAGACCACCCGTCGGCCCGTAGTACGCGAGAGAGTCCGACAGGACCAGGACGTGCTCCGACGGGGTCACTGCACGGCGGCGTCGGCGACGGCCGCCGAGGCGTTCCACACGTCCAGACGCCACACGGGCCTGTCGCCGTATCCGCTGAGCTGAGCCCAGCTGGTGTTCGCGAGACCACCGAAGACAGGCCAGGACGCCTCCGGGAGTCCGAGGAGCGCGGCGGTCATCGCGGCGATCACACCACCGTGCGCGACGAGCACCACCGGGTTGTCGGCAGCGGGCCCGGTCCCCCACTCCGGCAACCGGTCGATCAGCTCGGTGACGAGGGGCGCGCTGCGGTCGGCGACGTCGACCCGGCTCTCGCCACCCGGCGGCCGCCAGCTCGCGTCGTCACGCCAGGTCCCCCGCGCGCCCGGCATCCGACCGTCCACCTCGACGTGCGACAACCCCTGCCACTCACCGAGGTGGGTCTCACGCAGGCGTCGGTCGGTGGTCACGACACCCCCGCAGGCGTCGGCGAGAGCCACCGCTGTGTCGTAGGCGCGGCGCAGGTCGGAGGAGATGATCGTCGCCGGCGACCGCGCCGCCAGCACCGCGGCGACCGACTTCGCCTGCCGGACACCGAGTTCGGACAGATCCGTGTCGAGCTGACCCTGCATCCGACCGGTCGCGTTGTACTCGGTCTGCCCGTGGCGCAACAGGATCAACCGGCGCACCGCGGGCGTCTCGACGCGGCTCCCGCCGTCGCCGGGACGGGTCACCGCAGCGTCTCGGGATCGACGACGGGGCAGTCCTTCCAGAGCCGTTCCAGCGCATAGAACTCGCGCTCGTCGCTGTGCTGGATGTGCACGACGATGTCGGCGTAGTCGAGCAGGGTCCATCGGCCCTCGCGTGCCCCCTCACGACGCAGCGGCTTGTGGCCGGCCTCGCGGAGCTTCTCCTCGACGGCGTCGACGATCGCCCCCACCTGCCGCTCGTTGCCCGCGGAGGCGATGACGAAGAGGTCGGTGATGACGAGCTGTTCGGACACGTCGATCACGACGACGTCGTCGGCGAGCTTGTCCGACGCCGCGTCGGCGGCGATCTTGGCCATCGCCAACGCCTCGGGAGTCGCTGTCACGGTGTTCCTTTCGTGGTGAACGACGTCGCGGGACCGGGTGTGCCGGACGTCGTCTCGGGATGGCTCGCATCGACGGCGTCGGTGGACGGACCCGACACCCCGCGTCGACCCGGACGGGTGCGGTAGAGGCGTCGCTTGGTGATGTACTGCACCACACCGTCGGGGACGAGATACCAGACGGGGCGGCCGTCGCGGGCGCGGTCGCGACAGTCGGTGGACGAGATCGCCAACGCCGGCACCTCGATGAGGTGCAGCGAGTCCGCGGGCAGCGTCTGCAGGTGGGCGCCGAGGTGCGCGGCACCGAGTTCGTACCCGGGACGGCTCACGCCGACGAAGGTGGCCAGCGAGAAGAGCTCCTCCCAGTCGTGCCACGTCAGGATCGACCCGAGGGCGTCGGCACCGGTGATGAAGAACTGGTCCGCGTCGGGGTGGATGCGGTGCAGGTCGCGCAGCGTGTCGACGGTGTAGGTGTCACCGGCGCGGTCGATGTCGACGCGACTGACCGAGAAACGGGGGTTCGCCGCCGTCGCGATCACGGTCATCAGATACCGGTCCTCGGCCGGGCTCACCGGTCGTGTCGACTGCACGTGCGCGGGCACCTGACCGTCCGCGACCCCGGCGGCCGCGTCCTCGTCGGCCCCCAGCTTCTGCCAGGGTCGGCCCGTCGGGACGAAGACCACCTCGTCGAGATCGAACCGGTCCGCGACCTCGTTGGCCGCCACCAGGTGACCGTTGTGGATGGGATCGAAGGTGCCGCCCATCACGCCGATGCGACGCCGGCGCCCGGCGGCGGGCTGTGGCGACTGGTCGCGCTCGTCGGGCATGCCTGCGGAGTCTACGGGGGTGCTCGACACGCTCACACCGGCAGCAACCCGCCGATGACCCCGGCGAGCTGACGGGCGTTGCGGCATTCGTGCATCTCGATGATCCGCGCGTAGTCCGAGGCCACGGAGTCGCCCGAATCCCACAGCGCCTCCGACTCGGGGTTGAGCCAGTACGCGTGCCGCGCGCGGTCCACCAGCGTGCGCAGCGCGGCGAACCGGGGGTCGTGGTAGTTCGTGCGACCGTCGCCGAGGATGAGCAGCGCACCCCGGTGCGTGAGCGAGTCGAGGTGGTCGGCGACGAATCCCTCGAGGGCGTGGCCGTAGTCGGAGTGACCGTCGCGGGTGATCAGACGGGCCTTCGACAGCATGTCGTGGATGACCGAGCCGAGGTGCACGTCACTGTCGGCGCTGCGGTCGAACCAGTCGGTGACCTCGTCGACGGTGTCGACGAACGCGAACACCCGCACGGCCGAGAAGTGCTGACGCAGCGCCGCGACGAGCTGCAGGGTGAACTGCGAGAAGCCGGACACCGAGCCGGACACGTCGCAGAGGATGACGAGCTCGGGCCGACCCGGGCGGGGGCGGGCGTAGGTGAGCTCGATCGGGACACCGCCGGTCGACATCGACGCGCGCAACGTCTTGCGCACGTCGACGACCCCGCGCCGGGCGCGTCGACGTCGGATCTCCAGCTTCGCCGCCAACAACCGGGCGAGCGGGTCGATGGTCTTGCGGAGCTCGAGCACGTCGGACCTCCCGGCGGACAGGAACGCGATGTCCTCGGGGAGCGTCGGCACCGCGTACTCCGCGACGCGGTCGCGTCCGGACCGCTCCACCATCCGTCGGCGCGTCTCCTCCGAGACCAGCTCGCCGAGGCGGTCCACCCGTCCGGCGGCGGCGCGGCGGTACCGCGCGCCGGTGCCCCCGTCCTCGTCGTCCCCCGCGGCGGCGGCCATCGCCGCGGCGATCCGGGCGATCAGCGTCTGCGGGCGGATCGTCGACATCGCCTGATAGGTCGAGAACGCCTCCCCCCGCGCGGATTCGTACCGACCGATCTGGTCCACGATCGCCGCGATCATGTCCGACAGGCGGCCGTCGGTCTCCGCCTCACCGTCGGCGAGCAGATCGGCCACCATCTGCCGGATGGCGTCGACGTCGTGCGTGCCGTCGTCGTCGGTGGGGAGGTCCTCGACCCCGGTGCGCGCCCCCGTGCCCGCCGGGAACCACAGGTCGAAGGTGGCGTCGAACGTCGGCCGGTGCATCTGCTCGGTCAGCAGGGTGCACGCCAGACCCTCACGGAATGCGCTGCGGTCCAACAGGTCGAGGACCGATGTCGCCGACGCGGCGTCGATGAGGGCCGAGGGCCCGACCTCGATCCCCCGGTCCCGGAGGGCGTCGACGAACCCCGTGAGGTGGTCGACGAGGGGCTCGGGGCCGGGACGGGTCATCGGCCGAGTTTCAGCTCCGCGGCCGCGGCGGCGAGGTCGGCTCGGTGCTTGAGCACCACGCCGAGCGTGCGCTCGAGCACCGAGTCGTCGAGCCGGCCACGGCGGCTGTCGGGGACGCCGAGGGCGAGCAGGGTCTGGCCCCAGTCGATGGTCTCGGCGACCGACGGCTTCTTGCGCAGGTCCAGCGACCGCAGCACCCCGATGATCCGGATCATCTCGCGCGCCAACGACTCCGGCAGCTGTGGGACACGGGACGCGAGGATCTCCCGCTCCCGTGTCGGGTCCGGGAAGTCGATGTAGAGGTACAGACACCGCCGCTTGAGCGCCTCGGACAACTCGCGCGTCGCGTTGGACGTCAGCAGCACGACAGGCCGACGACGGGCGGTCACGGTCCCCATCTCCGGGATGGTGACGGCGAAGTCGCTGAGCACCTCGAGCAACAGACCCTCGACGTCGACGTCGGCCTTGTCCACCTCGTCGATGAGCAGGACGGTCGGCTCCTCGCGCGCGATGGCCCGCAGCAGCGGACGCGGGAGCAGGAACTCCTCGGAGAAGATGTCGGCCTTCGTCTCGTCCCAGCCACGGTTGCCGACGGACTGGATGTGCAGGATCTGCTTGGCGTGGTTCCACTCGTAGAGCGCCCGCGCCTCGTCGATGCCCTCGTAGCACTGCAGCCGGATCAGTTCCGCGCCCGCGGTGGTCGCGATCGCCCGTGCCAGTTCGGTCTTGCCGACGCCGGCCGGGCCCTCCACCAGCAGCGGTTTGCCGAGCCGGTCGGCGAGGAAGACCGCGGTGGTCGTCGCGTCGTCGGCGAGGTAGCCCGTCGTGGCGAGTCGGGTGCGGACCGAGGTGGTGTCGGTGAAGAACGGGTCGACCACGGGCCCGCCCGCGACGGGCGTCCCGGTCATGCGCGCACCTGTCCCTCGCCCCACACGACCCATTTGGTCGAGGTCAGTTCGGGCAGCCCCATGGGCCCGCGGGCGTGCAGCTTCTGGGTCGAGATGCCGATCTCCGCACCGAAACCGAACTCCTCGCCGTCGGTGAAGGCGGTGGAGGCGTTGACCATCACCGCCGCGGCGTCGACGCGGTCGGTGAACTCGGTGGCCACGGCGAGGTCCTCGGTGACGATCGCCTCCGTGTGACCGGTTCCCCAGCGCTCGATGTGGTCGATGGCGGCGTCGAGCCCGTCGACCACCTTGACCGCGATGTCGAGGCTGAGATACTCGTCGGCCCAGTCGGAGTCGTCGGCCGGCGTCATCCCCTCCTCGTCGCCGTGGACGACCACGCCGTGCGCCTGCAGCGCGGACAGCAACCGCGGCAGGGCGGTCGGCGCGATCGCGGCGTCCACCAGGAGGGTCTCGGCGGTGTTGCAGACGCTCGGGCGTCGCGTCTTGGCGTTGACGACGATCGACTCGGCCACATCGAGATCCGCGGCGGCACCGACGTACACATGGCAGTTGCCGGTCCCGGTCTCGATGGTCGGGACCGTGGCGTCCCGGACGACAGACGCGATGAGACCGGCTCCGCCGCGGGGGATCACGACGTCGACGAGACCCCGCGCCCGGATCAGCGCGGTGACGCTCGACCGGTCGGCGGACGGGAGCAACGTGACCGCGTCGGGCGACAGGCCGTGCTCGGTGAGGGCCGCACGCAGGATCGCCACGAGTGCGGCGTTGGAGTCCGCCGCGGACGACGACCCCCGCAGCAGCACGGCGTTGCCGGACTTGCACGCGATGCCGAACGCGTCGACGGTCACGTTGGGACGGGCCTCGTAGACCATCCCGATCACGCCGAGCGGGACCCGCACCTGACGCAGTCGCAGGCCGTTGGGCAGTGTCCTGCCCGCGATCACGTCACCGATCGGATCCGGCAGGCCCGCGACCTGTCGCAGCCCGCCGGCGATCCCGGCGACGCGCTCCGGGGTCAGACGCAGCCGGTCCAGCAGGCTCCCCGAGGTCCCGGCTGCCTCGGCGCGCGCGAGGTCCCGCGCGTTGGCGGCGAGTATCTCGTCGGTGCGGTCGAGGAGCAGACCGGCCGCGGTGGTGAGCACCGCGTTCTTGGTCACGGTGGTCGCACGGGCCAGTCCACGAGCGGCGACCCGGGCGGCGCGGGCGGCGGAGTCCACCTGCGCGGTGATGTCGAGGTCGGGGACTGCTGCGGCCGCGTCGAGACCGGCGGAGACGGTGGTGGCACTCACCGCACGAGACTAACGCGGCGCCGCCCGACCATCGATCCCGCTCCACCGCGGTCAACACCGGCGCAACTCCGACCGCAGGACGCCCGCCGAGCGGGCGTCGACGGTGAGGCGGTAGGTCGCCGTCACCACGACGAACTGCACCGCGTACCGACATCGGAACGACCGCCGCCGCGGCAGCCACTCCCCCGGCGGCGAGTCGCTCTTGTCCTGGTTGGACCGGCCGTCGACCGCCACGAGGTTCGCGGGGTCGTTGGCGAACGTCAGCCGCAGCGGCGCATCCCATCCCGACGCCCCCATGTCCCACGCATAGGCCAGCGGGACGATGTGGTCGATCTGGACCGTCCCCCCGCTGTCCCGGCCGCGCCGGAACGCGATGAAGTCGCCGGTGTAGGGGCTGTGCATCTCGCCCGCCGCGACCGCGCGCGGGCAGGCGGGGGTCGCGACGTAGGTCTTGTCGGTCAGGTCGCGGTCGAGGATGTCGTCCCGGGTGTCACACCCGTTCCCGGCCGACGCCGCCTGCGACCCGTCCGCCCAGGCCGGTCCGAACGCCGTGCGGTCGTAGTCGTCCCGGTGCACCCGCGTCGGCACGGTGGCGATCTGTGCGAGCACGGCGAGCGCAGGACCGGCGTCGACGCGGGGACCGCGCGGCGGGCGGGAGGTGACGGTCTGCGCGGCGACGACGACCGCCAGCGCGGCGCAGACGGCGAGTGTGATCCAGGCCCGCACCGACAGTGGACGGCGGCGACTGCGTCGCGGCGGATCGTCAGGACTTGTCCAGGTACCGGACCCGCGCCGGTCCCATGACGGCGTCGAGGAGGTCGGCGAGAGGTCGGTGCTCGGCGAGGGTGAGGTCGTCCCGGACGACGTCGGCGGCGAACCCCCGCGCGTCGTCGATGACGTCGACGTCGTCGACGAGGGAGAGGAACCGCAGGGAGGAGGTCGATCCCGACTGCACCGCACCGAGCACATCCCCCTCCCGGCGCGTGATCAGGTCGATGCGCGCCAACTCGAACCCGTCATTGGACGCAGCGACCGCGGTCAACCGTTCCATCGAGGGCGAACCGTCCGAGGCGGACGTGCGCAGGAAGCAGCGCCCGGGCAGGCCACCGCGGCCGACGCGACCCCGCAACTGGTGGAGTTGGCTGACACCGAAGCGGTCCGCGTCGACGATCACCATCGTGGTGGCGTTGGCGACGTCGACGCCCACCTCGATGACCGTCGTCGACACGAGGATGTCGACCTCGCCGCGGGTGAACGCGTCCATGACCGCCGTCTTGTCCTCCGGGTGCAGACGCCCGTGCAACAGCTCGATCCGGTGCCGTCCCAGTGGTCCCCCGGTGAGCTGGGCGAACATGTCAACGGCGGACGTGGTCGGCCGACCCGACCGGTCGTCGCCCTGACCCTCGGCCGCCCGTTTCGCCGACCGCGCACCCTCGGGCGTGCCGTCGTCGCCGATGCGGGAGCACACGACGTACACCTGACGTCCTTCCCGCACCTCCTCGTCGACGACCTCCCAGAGGCGTCGCTCCCACTTCTCCCTGGCCGCGGGGACCACGTTGGTGGTGATGGGCTGTCGTCCCGCAGGCAGCTCACGCAACGTGGAGGTCTCGAGGTCGCCGTAGACGGTCATCGCGATGGTCCGCGGGATGGGCGTCGCCGTCATCACCAACATGTGCGGGATCGCGTCGCCGCGTCCACGGGAGCGCAGGGTGTCGCGCTGCTCCACGCCGAACCGGTGCTGCTCGTCGACGACGATCAGCCCGAGGTCGAAGAACTCGACCTTCTCCTCGAGGAGCGCGTGCGTCCCGATCACGATCCCTGCCGTGCCGGTCACAGTCGCGAGCATCGCCTCCCTTCGTGCCTGGGTCTTCAGCGACCCCGTCAGCAGCGCGATCGCGGTCGCGTCGGGGTCGGCACCGAGCTCCCCGGCGATCGCCAGCTCGCCCAACATGCGACTGATGGTGCGGTGGTGCTGCGCCGCGAGGACCTCCGTGGGCGCGAGCAGGACGCACTGGCGTCCGTTGTCGACCATCCGCAGCATGCACAGCAGTGCCACGAGGGTCTTGCCCGAGCCGACCTCGCCCTGCAGGAGCCGGCTCATCGGCTCACCGCCGTCGAGATCGGCGCAGATCTCGTCGAGGACCGTCCGCTGGCCGGCGGTGAGGGTGAACGGCAGCCGCTCGACGAACCTGTCCTCGAGGCGTCCGGGGACGTGCTCGCAGGCGGGGCCGACGCGTCCCCGGTCGGCGAATCGGCGTTGCGCGAGGGCGACCTGCATGGCCAGCGCCTCGTCGAACCGGAGGCGGGTGGACGCGGCGTCGATGTCCTCCTGCGACTCCGGCATGTGGATCCGGCGGATCGCCTCGGCGGTGGTGATGAGCTCCCGCTCCGCCCGTTCGGACTCGGTGAGGGCGTCGTCGTCGAACGCCACCGCGTCGAGGACCAGCTGGATCGCCTTCCAGATGGTCCACGTCTGCAGCGCTTTCGTCGCGCGGTAGATCGGCAGCACGGGCCTGTCGAAGTCGGCGGGGTCGATCTCGAGGCCGCCCGAACTCGTTCCCTCTGCACCCTCCCCGTTGACACCGGTGCCCTTCGTGGCGTCCGCGGCCATCGCCGCCAGCATCGGCGACCCGACCGCGTCCAGCGCGGGGGCGCCGGCGTCGGGCAGGACCAGCCAGTCCGGGTGCGTGAGCTGGATCTGGTCCCGGAAGTAGCCCACCGTCCCGGCGACGACGAGCCGCACCCCGGGGCGCAGGACGCGTTTGATCACACGGGGGTTGAAGAAGGTGACGCCGTAGGTCCGGAGCCCGTCGTCGACCGTGACCGACAGGAACGTGCCGGACCGCTGCTTCATCCGACGTTCGTCGGCGCGGGTGACGGTGCCGACGAGGGTCAGCCACTCCCCCTTCTCGGGCAGACTCGCCCCGCTCGACTCCCCCCGTCGCACATAGCGCATCGGCGTGTAGCGGAGGAGCTCACCGACCGTCTGGACGCCGAGCTCCTCGGAGAGGCGTTGCGCCAGAGCATCTCCGACGACAACTGCGGGAGAGTCGGCGTGACGCACCGTCATTCGACGCCCACCTGCAGCACCTCACCCGGTTGACCCGCCTCGTAGGCGGAGAACTCGACGCCGGGGTGGGCGCTCGCGACGTGCCGTTCGACGGCCTCGACGACGCCGTCGTCGATGTCGGCGCCGGCAAGCAGGGTCACCAGTTCCCCACCGGTCCCCAGCATCAGGTCGACCAGCGCGGTGGCCGCCGAGACCTGGTCGGGCCCGATCACCAGGACGTCGACGCCGATCAGTCCCAGCAGATCACCGGGTTCGCACGTCCCGGCCAGGGTCAGCGCGGTCTCGGTCGCCGTCACCACCGAACCCCGTCGGGTCGCCGCGGCGGCCTCGGCCATCGCGTACGCGTCGGCGTCCGGGGCGGCGGTGATGTCGTGGACGGCCAGCGCCGAGAGGGCCTGCACCATCGACAGCGTCGGCAGGAACACCACCGCGCGGTGCGCCGAGCGCGCCGACGCCGCCACCGTGACCAGATCCGGGGCGGGCACCGAGCCGTTGGCCATCACGACCACGTGGGCCGCGTCCACGTCGACGATCGCCTGCGCGATCTGCTCGGCGTCGACCACGGCGCCGTCGGGTCCCGACCGCACGACGTGCGCACCCTCGGAGGCGAACAGCTCCGCCGCGCCGTCACCGGACGCCACCGTGACGACCGCACGACGACGGGTGGGCAACCGATCGGCCGGGCCCGTGGAGGCCTTGTGCGCGTCGAGGACGAAACAGGTGATCCGGATGTCGCCGACGCGGCCGACCGCGAGGCCCGCCTCCACCGCGGCGCCCGCGTCGCAGGTGTGCACGTGGACCGAGAAGCGTTCCCCCGTGTCACCGCTGCTGTCGCCGACGATCACGACGGCGTCGCCGAGCTCGTCGAGAGCCGACCGCAGCGTGGGGATGCGCGCGGCATCGGCCCCGGTGATCGCGTACATCACCTCGTAGTCCATCTCCGAGGAGACGTCGTCGCAGCCGTCGGTGGCGATCGCATGCGAGCGGGTGTCGCCACCCCCGACCAGCGCGCCCTCGTACCGGCGGCGCGGGGCCGCGACCCCGGTGAGCACCTCGACCATCGCGTCGAGGAGGACCAGCAGACCGCGGCCACCCGCGTCGACGACACCCGCGGCGGCGAGCTCGGCGAGTTGACCGGTGGTGCGGTCGAGGGCGTCGGCGCAGGCGTCGGCGACGGCACGCGCGAGGTCACCGGGCGACGATGTCGCGGCCTCCGCGGTCGCGGTCCGCGCCGTCTCGCGCAGCACGGTCAGCACCGTCCCCTCGCGGGGTTCGCTCACCGCGCGCGTCGCCGCGAGTGTCGCCAGACCCAGTCCGGCCGCCCACAGCCGGTTGAAGGACAGCACGCCGTCGACGGTCTCGATCCCGGCCGCGTCGGCGAGCCCCACCAGCACCTGCGACAGGATGATCCCCGAGTTGCCCCGCGCCTGGGCCACGGCCGCGTCGGCCGCAGCCCGCAGGACGGTCGCCGCCGGTGCGGCGACGTCGACCTCGTCGAGTGCGTCGGCTGCCGCCGTCATGGTGTGCAGCATGTTGCTGCCGGTGTCGGAGTCGGGGATCGGGAAGACGTTGAGGTCGTTGATCTCGGCGCGGACCGCGGCGAGGGCGTCGGTGCACGCCTCGAACCAGTCCCGCAGGACGCCGGCGTCCAGACCTGCCGCCGCGGGGCCGCCGGACGAGCCCACGCGTCCGCCGGCGTCGGCGTCATTTGGCCCGATCGCGGTCATGCCGCTATCCTTGCAGGGTTGTCGTGCGGCGCGTCGGACACCGTCCCACCTGCCCCGACGAGCACACTGTCCCCCACTCGAGGAGTTCGACGATGGCTGCCGTCTGTGACGTCTGCGCCAAGGGCCCCGGCTTCGGCAAGTCGGTCTCCCACTCGCACCGCCGTACCAACCGACGCTGGAACCCGAACATCCAGACCGTTCGCGCCCAGGTCTCGCCCGGCAATCGCAAGCGCATCAACGTGTGCACCTCGTGCCTGAAGGCCGGCAAGGTCACCCGCGGCTGACGCTGCCGTGACCGAACCGCAGGACGTCACCCGTCTCACCGACGGCGTCCTGTTCATCCGGGTCTCGTCGCCCGCCCCCGGCAATCCCCTGGATGCCGAGGCGCTTCTCGCCGCCACCCGTGAGCTGGATCGCGTCGCCTCCGGCGACCTCGATGCTGCCGTCGTCCTGCTCCACGGAGCAGGGTCGAACTTCTGCGCCGGTGGCGACGTCCGCTCGTTCGCGGCCGCCGACGACCGCCCCGCCTTCATCCGGTCGGTCGCCGACGCGTTCCACGCATTCCTGCGTGCACTGACCGCGGCCGACGTCCCCGTCGTGGCTGCTGTCCGCGGGTGGGCCGCCGGCGCCGGGATGAGCATCGCCTGCCACGCCGACATCGTCGTCGGCGGACCCGGCACCCGCTTCCGACCCGCCTACCCGGGCATCGGCCTCTCACCCGACGGCGGCATGACGTGGATGCTGCCCCGGATCATCGGGCGCGGACGCGCCCACCTCGTGATCCTCACCGACGCCGTGATCACCGCGTCCGACGCCGCATCCTGGGGACTGGTGGGATCACTCGTCGACGCCGACGACGACGTGCTGTCGACCGCCGAGACCATCGCGTCGTCGCTGGCCACCGGACCCCGTCCCGCCTTGCGGGCCGCCCGCCGACTGCTGTCCGCATCGCCCGATGCGACCCTGCACGACCAGCTCGACGCCGAGGCGGAATCGATCTCCCGTCTCGCGGGCACCCCGACCGGCGTCGAAGGGGTCGACGCGTTCGTCGAGAAGCGTCGCCCCGACTTCTCGCGCTGAACCGCTGCGATCAGGCCAGTCGCCAGTCGACCGGATCCGCACCGAGTTCGACGAGAGCGTCGTTCGCCCGAGAGAACGGACGCGACCCGAAGAACCCCCGCGAGGCCGACATCGGCGACGGGTGCGCCGAGGTGATGGTGGGCACGTCGGGCATCCACTCCCGCAATGAGCCGGCGTCCTTGCCCCAGAGGATCGCGACCAACGGTGCGTCGCGGGCGACGAGTGCCTTGATCGCACACTCGGTGACCGCCTCCCACCCCTTCCCGCGATGGGACGCCGGCGATCCCGGCGCGACGGTGAGGACACGGTTGAGCAGCAGCACCCCGTTGTCCGCCCACGGCGACAGGTCACCGTTCTGCGGACGAGGATGACCGAGGTCCTCGCAGTACTCCGTGAAGATGTTCTGCAGTGAGCGCGGGACCGGCCGGACGTCGGGTGCCACGGAGAAACTGAGACCGACGGCATGTCCGGGGGTCGGGTACGGGTCCTGCCCGACGATCAGCACGCGCACCGCGCTCATCGGCCGGGTGAAGGCCCGCAGCACAGCGTCGCCGGGAGGGAGATACCGACGCCCCTGCGCGACCTCGGCGCGCAGGAACTCCCCCATCTCGGCGATGCGCCCCTCGACCGGGGCGAGCGCCTGCGCCCATTCGGCGTCGACGAGGTCGGACAACGGTCGTGCGGTGGAGGCCATCAGACGGTCCTGCCCATCAGTCGATCCGCCGCAACTCGCTGCGGTAGTACTCGGCGTTCGCGTGGTACATCTCCACGTTCATCGCGACGTGCCCCTCCGCGACCTCGTGACCCTGGCGGATCCGCGCGGGGACCCCGAGCGCCATGGCGCGGGCGGGGACGACGAAGTCGAACGGCACCACCGCACCCGCCCCGACCACCGCACCGTCGCCGACCGTCGCGCCGTTGAGCACCACCGACCCCGACGCGATCAGACAGTCGTCGCCCACCGTCGCTCCCTCGAGGTGGGCGTTGTGCCCGAGGACGCACCGCTCTCCGATCACCGCCGGATGGATGGGGGTGCAGTGCACCACCGTCCCGTCCTGGATGTTCGTCATCGCGCCGACGGTGATGGTGCCGTAGTCGCCGCGGAGCACGGCGCCGGGCCAGACCGAGGACCCCGGGCCGAGGACGACGGCTCCGATCACACACGCGTCGGGGTGGACGTAGGCGTCGTCGGCGATGTCCGGCACGCGGTCGCCGAGGGCGTAGATGGCCATGGGGGCAATCTATCGGTCGCCGAAGCTGCTCCATCCATGCACGTGCGGCGGACGCCCGTCGACACGGACGCGGTCGTCCACGGCGGCGGCGGGCTCGACGACGGACCCGATCACCGTCCACCCGTCGGGCACCGCCGCGGGGAACGTCGCCAGCAACTGATGGTCCTCGCCTCCCCCGAGCGCCCACTGCACCGCGTCGACGCCGAGGGCGCCCGCCGCGTCCGCGAGCTGCGGATCCGTCGGGATGCTCTGCGCGTCGACCTCGAACCCGACACCGGCCGCCGCAGCCATCGTGATCAACTCCTCCACCAGCCCGTCGGAGACATCGGTCATGGAGGTGGCGCCGGCGTCCGCGGCCGTCGCGCCCTGAGCCAGGTCCACGATCGGGACACGGTGGGCGGCAACGAGGTCCGGGTACCCACCCGCCGCGGAGGACAGGATCGCCAACCCCGCCGCAGAGGACCCGAGCGGACCGCTCACGGCCAGACGCTCACCCGGGCGGGCGCCGTCGATGCGCACCGCGGCGCGGCCGTTCGTGGTGCCCAGGACGGTCACCGTGACGACGATCTCGGTGGTGGAGACCAGGTCCCCGCCGATCACCCGGACCCCCCAGTCGGACGCGGCGACGTTGATCCCCTCGTCGATCTCGACGACGACCCCGGCGGGCGTGGACGACGGGCATCCGATCGACACGACCATCCCCGTCCCCACCGCCCCCATGGCCGCGATGTCCGCGGCTGCCTGGGTCGCCGCGCGGCGTCCGACGTCGAAGGCCGACGTCCACTCGAGGCGGAAGTGCCTGTCCTGCACCACGGTGTCCGTGCTGACGACGAGGTCGGCGGGCACCGTCAGCGTCGCCGCGTCGTCCCCCGGGCCCACCACCACCGGGTCGGCGGAACCGACGGTCGCCCGATGGACCTGCGCGACCTCGCGCAGACGGGCGAGTACCGCGCGCTCGCCGACGTCGGCGACGGTCCGCCCCGACCACGCGTCGTCCATCGCACACGCCTCCGCTCACCGACACCGACCCGGGGTGGCCGTGTACACGACCGGTCGGCGAGAATGGGCGCCAGTGTATGCATCCCGCCGACCATCGGCGTCGACGCACGACCGGGAGGGAGACGCAGTGGCCGACGACCGCCGCAGTCCCGCCCTGATCGCGACCATCGTCGCCATCCCGGTCGTGGTCATCGTGGTGTTCATCGTCATCGCGGCCGGCCGCGGCGGGTCGTCCTCCGACGCCGCACTCCCCCTCGCCTCGGCGACCGCGACACCCTCCGCGGACTGCACGAAGCTGGTCGCGGCGCTGCCGAAGTCGTTCCCCGCCCACGGCGACCGGACCGAGCGCGACGGCCTGATCGAGTGGCCGTCGACGAGCAGCGGCGCCGACGACACCGGTCCCGTGCAGTTGCGGTGCGGTGTGCCCCGTCCGCCCGGGCTCGCCCCGACGGCCGCGCTGCAGGTCGTCGATCCCGTGCAGTGGTTCTCGTCCACCCAGGACTCGCGGGGGACGCTGTGGGTGGCCGTCGACCACCGGCCCTATGTCGCGCTGTGGCTGCCGCTGAACGTCGGCAACGGGCCCATCTCCGAGGTGTCCGCCGTCATCGACAAGATCCTGCCGCGGGCATCACTCGACCTCGGCTGATGGGGTCTCGCGATGCTCGACCCGGGGTGACGGGGGTCTCGCGATGCTCGACCCGGGCTGATGGGGTCTCGCGATGCTCGACCCGGGCTGATGGGGTCTCGCGATGCTCGACCCGGGGTGAGGGGCCCGATCACTCCGGCTTGGTGCTGCGACTCAACAGGGCGATGATCGCGTCCCGGACCGGGAGCCCCTCGTGGCAGACACGGTGCACCGCATCGGTCAGAGGCACGTCCACGCCGTGCGCCGCCGCCAGCGCCCGCACCGACGAGCACGACTTCACGCCCTCGGCGACCTGACCGTGCGTGGCCTGCTGCGCCTCCTCGAGTGACCGCCCCTCACCCAGGCGCGCGCCGAACGACCGGTTGCGCGACAGCGGCGACGAGCAGGTCGCGACCAGGTCGCCCACGCCGGCCAGCCCCGCGAACGTCTCCGCGCGCGCGCCGAGCGCCTCACCGAGACGGATGGTCTCGGCCAACCCGCGCGTGATGATGGAGGCGAGCGTGTTCTCTCCCAGCCCCGCCCCCGACGCCATCCCGCAGGCCAGGGCGATGACGTTCTTCACCGCGCCCCCGATCTCGCACCCGACCACGTCGGTGTTGGTGTACGGCCGGAAATAGGCCGTGGTGCAGGCGTTCTGGATGGATCGGGCCACGGACTCGTCCCGGCAGGCCACCACCGTCGCCGCCGGCTGCCGCAGCGCGACCTCGCGGGCCAGGTTCGGCCCCGAGAGGACGGCGATGCGGTCGTCGGGCCTGTCGGTGACGTCGGCGATGACCTCGGTCATCCGCGACAGCGTCTCGCTCTCGATTCCCTTGGCCAACGACAGCAGCGCCGCGCCGGCGGGGATCCTGCCGTTCCACCGGGACAGGTTGTCGCGCAACGACTGCGATGGCACCGCACAGACCACGAGGTCGGCCCCGTCGAGGGCCTCGTCGATGTCCGAGACGGCCGAGAGTCCCTCCGGCAACTCGATCCCCGGGAGGTAGTCGGGGTTCACGTGGTCGTCGGTGATGGTCCGCGCGAGCTCGTCGCGGCGGGCCCAGAGGGTGGTGCGCGTGCCGGCGTCGGTGAGGACGGCAGCCATGGCGGTGCCCCACGAACCCGACCCCAGGACGGCGGCGCGGGCAATGACTGTGTCGTCGACGGTGGCGGACACCGTGGCCTCCCCTCACGACTGCACACCCCGGCGTGGGCGCGCTGCCCGACACCATAGTGGGTCGGCTCACACCCGCCGCCGGCGTCGATCGGAGTCCCCCTGTGGCCGACGGAGTCGTCCCGGGGCGCATCATGGGCGGATGCCCGACCGGGAAGTCCGCGCGTTCACGGTGGTCCTCGCCGTGAAGGGGTTGTCGGACGCCAAGACACGCCTCGCCCCGGTCCTGTCCGCCGACGACCGCCGTGACCTCGTCCTGGCGATGGCCGCCGACACCGTCGCCGTCGTCCACGCCGCAGGCGCCCGGGACGTGGTGGTGGTGACGCCCGACGCGACCGTCGCCGCGGCCGCCCAGGCCGTCGGTGCCCGCGCTGTCGCCGACCCCTCGCCCGGCGCCCGGCCCGGCGCGCCGGGTCCGCTGAACACCGCCCTCGCCCATGGCGTGGACACCGTCCGCATGGCGGTCCCCGACGCCGTGGTGATGGTGGTCCAGGCCGACCTCCCCGCGATCCGCGCCGCGTCGGTCCGCGAGGCGCTCGCCGCCGCGGACGGTCACCCGCGTGCAGTCGTCCCCGATCGGTCCGGAGAGGGGACGGCGGCGCTCGTGCTGGCCGACCCCCTGGACCGCACGGTGCTGTTCGGCCGCGAATCCGCTGAGGCGCACCGGCTCTCGGGCGCGATCGACCTGACCGTCGGCGTCGACCGGTGGGCGGATCTGCGCACCGACGTCGACACCGTCGACGACCTCGCCGCAGCGACCCGGCTCGGCGTGGGTCCCCGCACCGACGCGGTGGTCCGGGGCCTCGGCGCCGCGCTCTGCCCCCACTGACCGCGACTCTGCCGTCCGCCGACGACGGAGCCCCGTGCCCCGGCGCGGACGCACCGGGATGGGTCATGATGTACCCGTGAGTTCACCGGACAGCCCGCAGACCGACTCCCCGCCGGACGGCGGGGAGATGACCTCGCCGGACGCCCCGACCACGCCGGCGGACACCGACACGCTGCCCGTCGCGCCCCCCGCGGCGACCCTCCTGCCCGACGAGACGGCCGATCTCCCGGACGACCGCTACCTCAACCGCGAACTGAGCTGGCTCGACTTCAACTCGCGCGTGCTGGCGCTCGCCGAGGACACGTCGTTGCCCCTGCTCGACCGGGCCAAGTTCCTCGCGATCTTCGCGTCCAACCTCGACGAGTTCTTCATGGTCCGCGTCGCCGGCCTGAAGCGCCGCGACGAGACGGGCCTGTCCGTGCGGTCGGCGGACGGTCTGTCGCCGCGCGCCCAGCTGTCGATGATCGCGCGTCGGACGCAGACCATCGCCGAACGCCACGCCCGGGTCTTCCTCGACTCGGTCCGTCCTGCGCTCGCCGACAACGACATCCACGTCACCTCCTGGTCGGACCTCTCCGACGCCGAGCGCGATCGGATGGCGGAGTACTTCCACGAGGAGGTGTTCCCGGTCCTCACCCCGCTCGCCGTCGACCCGGCCCACCCGTTCCCCTACATCTCCGGCCTGTCGCTCAACCTGGCCGTGACGGTGCGCGACGTCAACGAGGGCGGCGAGCACTTCGCCCGGGTCAAGGTGCCCGACAACGTCAGTCGCTTCGTCGAGGTCGACCGCCTCATGCCGCCGTCGGAGGGCAGCCCACGCACGCTGCTGCTGCCGATGGAGACCCTCATCGCCGCGCATCTCGATCACCTGTTCCCGGGCATGGAGATCGTCGAACACCACGTCTTCCGCATCACCCGCAACGCCGACTTCGAGGTCGAGGAGGACCGCGACGAGGACCTGCTGCAGGCACTCGAACGCGAACTCGCCCGGCGTCGCTTCGGCTCACCGGTGCGGCTCGAGGTCGCCGACGACATGAGCGAGCACATGCTCGAGCTGCTGTTGCGGGAACTCGACGTCAACCCCGCGGACGTCATCGAGGTGCCCGGCCTGCTCGACCTGTCGTGTCTGTTCCAGGTGTTCGGCCTCGACCGCCCGACCCTCAAGGACCGTCCGTTCGTCCCGGCGACACACCCCGCGTTCGGCGAACGCGAGACGCCGAAGTCGGTGTTCGCGACACTGCGCGAGGGCGACGTGCTGGTGCACCACCCCTACGACTCGTTCTCCACCAGCGTGCAGCGCTTCATCGAGCAGGCGGCGTCCGACCCGCAGGTGTTGGCGATCAAGCAGACCCTGTACCGCACGTCCGGTGACTCCCCGATCGTCAACGCGCTCATCGACGCCGCCGAGGCGGGCAAGCAGGTCGTCGCGCTCGTCGAGATCAAGGCCCGGTTCGACGAGCAGGCCAACATCAAGTGGGCGCGCCAACTCGAGCAGGCCGGCGTCCACGTGGTCTACGGGCTCGTCGGCCTGAAGACGCACTGCAAGACCTGCCTCGTCGTGCGTCGCGAGGGGTCGACCATCCGCCGCTACTGCCACATCGGCACGGGCAACTACAACCCCAAGACCGCCCGGCTCTACGAGGACGTGGGCCTGCTCACCGCCGCCCCGGACATCGGCGCCGACCTGACCGACCTCTTCAACACGCTGACGGGGTACTCCCGCAAACGGGAGTACCGCAACCTGTTGGTCGCGCCGCACGGCGTGCGATCGGGGATCGTCGCGCGGATCCAGGCGGAGATCGAACGGCACGCCGCGGGCGACACCCGTGCCCGGATCCAGTTGAAGGCCAACGCTCTCGTCGACGAGCAGGTCATCGACGCGCTCTACCGTGCGTCTCAGGCGGGTGTGCCCGTCGAGGTCGTCGTGCGCGGTATCTGCGCACTGCGACCCGGGATGCCCGGGGTGAGCGACAACATCACGGTGCGCTCGATCCTCGGCCAGTTCCTCGAGCACTCGCGCATCCTGCACTTCGGCGCGCTCGACGAGTACTGGATCGGCTCGGCGGACATGATGCACCGCAACCTCGACCGTCGGATCGAGGTGATGGCGCAGGTGAAGGACCAGCGGCTGACCCGCGAGCTCGGCGAGATCTTCGCATCCGCACTGGATCCCACCACGCGGTGCTGGGTGCTGGAGTCCAACGGCGGCTGGACCGCGTCCCCCGCCGCGGGCGAGGACGTCCGTGACCACCAACAGCAGTTGATGCGCCGGCATCACAGCAGGGCCGACTGAGGCGTCGCAGGGATGGCAACGCAGAAGCGCAGGGTGTTCGCCGCGGGCGGTGTCGTGTGGCGTCCGGTGTCGTCGTACGGCGGGGTCGAGATCGCGATGATCCACCGTCCCCACTACGACGACTGGACACTGCCGAAAGGCAAACGGGAGAGCGGCGAGAACCTCGTCGCCACGGCGATACGGGAGATCGCCGAGGAGACCGGCTGTCTGACCCGTCTCGGTCGGCGACTGACGACCGTCTCCTATGACGTCTCGGCGGGCCGCAAGGTGGTCCACTACTGGTCGGCCCGGTGGCTGGAGGGCGACTTCGTCGAGAACGACGAGGTCGACGAGATGCGGTGGGTCGACCCCGCGGAGGCGGCCGCGCTCGCCAGTTATCCCGCGGACCGCAAGGTGCTCAAGGAGTTCGGGCGACTGCCGGCCGATCTGCACACCGTCCTCATCGTCCGCCACGCGAAGGCGGGACGGGCGTCGCGCTACCGCGGAGACGACCGACTCCGCCCGTTGGAGCGGGTGGGCCGGTTGCAGGCGGAGAAGATCGTCGACCAGGGGCTCGCTTTCGGGGCCGAGCACGTCCACTCGGCGGACAGGACGCGGTGCCTGCAGACCGTGGAACCGCTGGCCCTCTCGCTCAACGCTCCCATCGTCGTCGAGCGCTCGCTCTCCGAGGAGGCGTACCGGGACGATCCCGGGCCCGCCCTGTCACGGATCCGGGAGCTCGCGGCGTCGGACGGTGTCCACATCGTGTGCAGCCAGGGGAAGGTCATCCCGGGCCTGGTGCACGCATGGACCGCGGAGCACGGCGTCACCCTGCCCCGGGCACGAAACCGTAAGGCCAGCATGTGGGTGGTGTCGATGCTCGACGGTGTGATCGTCGCCGCCGACCACGTGGACAGCCCGCTGCGCTGACCCCTGCGGGGCCCGGCAGCACAGACGACACGACCCCCGGGCGGTGGGAAGTCCCGCACGGGGGTCGTGAGGTCGTTCTGGGAGAACCGATCTAGCGCGCGCGAGCCTTCTTGGCGGGCGCCTTCTTGGCGGCAGTCTTCTTTGCCGGCGTGGTCTTCTTGGCCGCGGTCGTGGTCTTCTTGGCCGCGGTCGTGGCCTTCTTCGCCGGCGTGGTCTTCTTCGCCGCCGTCGTGGTCTTCTTGGCCGCGGTCGTGGCCTTCTTCGCCGGCGTGGTCTTCTTCGCCGCCGCAGTGGTCTTCTTGGCCGCGGTGGTCGTCTTCTTGGCGGCCGCGGTGGTCTTCTTCGCGGCGGTCGTCTTGGCCGCGGTGGCCGTCTTCTTCGCTGCGGCAGTGGTCTTCTTCGCCGCCGTGGTCGCCTTCTTGGCGGCGGTCTTCGTCGCCGTCGCGGTGCCGGTGCTGCCGCGCTTCACGGCGGGACCGGTGGCGCTGAGCTTCTGCTTGCCGGCGACGACGGCCTTGAACTGGGCACCCGGACGGAACGCCGGGACCGAGGTGGGACGGACCTTGACGGTCTCACCGGTGCGGGGGTTACGAGCCACACGGGCGGCGCGCTTGCGCTTCTCGAACACGCCGAAACCGGTGATCGTCACGCTCTCACCCTTGTTCACCGCGCGAACGATCGTGTCGACGACGTGCTCGACGGCGTCGGTCGCCGTGCGGCGATCGGTGTCCAACTTCTTCGTCAGCTCTTCGATGAGCTCTGCCTTGTTCATGGGTTCAACCTCCGCAAGCTGGTGGCCCACGTTGAGCCAGCTACAGCACACGGTAAACGTCGAGATGGCAAAGTTCCATGATCCAGGCACGAATTTCCTGGCGTGGCGCGAGAATATGGCCTCGTCGAGCTTAGAATGCGCTCCCCCGCAGCGCTCCTCGACCCCCGTCTAGAGGGTCGTCGGCTTCCACTGCGGCCGTGCGGTTTCGAACGCCGAAATCGCCTCTACCTGGCGCAACGTCAGTCCGATGTCGTCGAGACCCTCCATCAGACGCCACCGCGTGTAGTCGTCAATCGCAAAGCGCACCACCAGGTCACCGACGGTCACCGTCCGATCCTCAAGACTGACCGTGATTTCCGTGCCCGGGGTCTCCTCGAGGCGTTTCCAGATCAGTTCGACGTCCGACTGCTCAACCTCGGCGGCCACCAGACCCGCCTTCCCGGCGTTGCCGCGGAAGATGTCGGCGAAGCGCGCGGAGATGACGACACGGAAACCGAAGTCCGAGAGCGCCCACACCGCGTGCTCCCGCGAGGACCCCGTCCCGAAGTCGGGGCCCGCCACCAAGACCGACCCGCGCGACCACGGCTCGTTGTTGAGGATGAAGTCCGGGTCGGTGCGCCAGGCGGCGAAGAGGCCGTCCTCGAATCCCGTTCGGGTGACGCGCTTCAGGTAGACGGCGGGGATGATCTGGTCGGTGTCGACGTTGCTGCGACGGAACGGGACGCCGATCCCGGTGTGTGTGACGACGGGTTCCATGACGGTGCCTCTCGATGCTCTCGGTGTCAGTGGACGAGATCGGCGGGTGCGGCGAGACGCCCCCGGATCGCGGTGGCCGCGGCGACGGCCGGCGAGACCAGGTGTGTACGACCACCCTTGCCCTGGCGGCCCTCGAAGTTCCGGTTCGACGTGGATGCGCACCGCTCACCGGGGGCCAGCTGGTCGGGGTTCATGCCCAGGCACATCGAGCACCCGGCCTGTCGCCACTCGGCGCCCGCGGCACGGAACACCGCGTCGAGACCTTCGTCCTCCGCCTGCTTCTTGACCCGCATCGAACCCGGTACCACCAACATCCGGACGCCGTCGGCGACATGGTTGCCGTCCAGGACGCCGGCCGCCGCCCGCAGGTCCTCGATGCGGCCGTTGGTGCACGACCCGAGGAAGACCGCGTCGACGGTCACGTCCCGCAACGGGGTGCCCGGCACGAGATCCATGTACGTCAGCGCCTTCTCGGCCGCCTGCGCCTGGGTCTCGTCGGCCATCTGGGCCGGGTCCGGGACGGAGGCGCCGAGGGGGGCACCCTGTCCGGGGTTGGTGCCCCAGGTGACGAACGGCGTCAACGTCGACGCGTCGATGTGGACCTCGGCGTCGAACGTCGCACCGGGGTCGGTGCGCAGCGAATCCCAGTGGGCCACCGCGGCGTCCCAGTCCGCACCCTTCGGGGCGTGCGGGCGTCCGGCGAGATAGTCGTAGGTGGTCTGATCGGGCGCGATCATCCCGGCGCGGGCGCCCGCCTCGATCGACATGTTGCAGATCGTCATCCGCGCCTCCATCGAGAGCTTCTCGATGGCGCTGCCGCGGTACTCGAGCACATGCCCCTGCCCACCGCCGGTACCGATCTGGGCGATGATCGCCAGGATCAGGTCCTTGCTGGTGACCCCGACGGGCAGCTCCCCGTCGACGGTGATCGCCATCGTCTTGAAGGGCCGCAACGACAACGTCTGGGTGGCGAGCACGTGCTCGACCTCGGATGTGCCGATCCCCATCGCGATCGCGCCGAACGCGCCGTGGGTGGAGGTGTGGCTGTCACCGCACACGATCGTCATGCCCGGCTGGGTCAGACCCAGCTGCGGGCCGATGATGTGGACGATCCCCTGCTCGTCGTCGCCCATGGGGTGCAGACGCACACCGAACTCCTCGCAGTTGCGGCGCAGGGTGTCCACCTGCGTGCGCGAGACGGGGTCCGCGATGGGCTTGTCGATGTCGACCGTGGGGACGTTGTGGTCCTCGGTGGCGATGGTGAGGTCGGGCCGACGCACCGGGCGACCGGCGAGGCGGAGACCCTCGAATGCCTGCGGGCTGGTCACCTCGTGCACCAGGTGCAGGTCGATGTAGATCAGATCGGGATCGCGCTGACCGCTCGCATCCGCCTCTCCGGCCCGGACGACGTGCTCGTCCCAGACCTTCTCGGCCAGCGTCCGCGGAGCTGTCGTCTCCGGAGTACTCATGTCCGTCCCCACATTCGAGCGGTGTTTCACTATTCGGGAGGCTAGTATCGGCCTATGGGACATCCTAGCGCACCCCTGGACGCCCCCGGAGACGTCTCGGAGATGACGGTCAGCGGCGTCGGCGTCCTGGACAAGTCGGTGGCCGTGTTGCGTGCGATCGCCGAGCAGCCACGCAATCTCGGCGAACTGTGCCGGCGCACCGGTCTGCCGCGGGCGACCGCCCACCGCCTCGCCATGGGACTGGAGACCCATCGTCTCCTGGTGCGCGACAGCGCCGGCCGCTGGTGCCCGGGTCCCGCGCTGGCCGAACTGGCGGCGGGCGCGGGCGACGCCGTGCGCGACGCGGCGCTGATGGTGTTGCCCCGACTGCGTGAGATCACCGGGGAGTCGGTGCAGCTCTACCGACGCGAGGGCGCGCAGCGGGTCTGCGTCGCGGCGATGGAACCGCCGACCGGGTTGCGGGACACGGTGCCGGTGGGCGCACGACTCCCGATGACCGCGGGGTCCGGGGCGAAGGTGCTGCTGGCGTACGCGGATCCGGCGACGCAGCGCACCCTGTTGGGCGAGAGCACGTTCACCGACCGCTCCCTCGTCGACATCCGCCGGCGGGGCTGGGCGCAGAGCGCAGGCGAACGCGAGCCGGGGGTGGCGAGTGTCTCCGCCCCCGTCCGTGACGCCCGCGGCGACGTGGTGGCGGCGATCTCCGTGTCCGGGCCGATCGACCGGATGGGCCGCCGACCGGGCGCCCGATGGGCCGCCGATCTGCTCGCCGCGGCAGAGGCGATCCACTCGCGACTCGTCCACGGCTGACGCGACCCACACATCGGCCGAGGCCTGTGGGCCGGCGCGTAGGTTCACGGGAGAACCCGACCCGAGGAGGCCCCGTCGTGGGATCGAACCAGCGCGCACAGATCGTCATGGCCGACGACGAGATCGATCAGTTCCTGCAGCGGAGTCGCACAGCGACGCTGGCGACCCGCGGCAAGGACGGCGCTGTCCACCTCGTCGCGATGTGGTACGCGCTGCTCGACGGGGAGATCTGGTTCGAGACCAAGGCGAAGTCGCAGAAGGCGGTCAACATCCGCCGCGACCCGGCGGTGTCGGTGATGGTCGAGGACGGCGTGACCTACGACCGCCTGCGGGGCGTGGCCATCGAGGGCACCGCCGAGATCGTCGACGACCCCGACACCATCCTGCGGGTCGGCATCAGTGTGTGGGAGCGGTACAACGGCGAGTACACCGACGAGGTACGCCCCTTCGTCGACCAGATGATGAACAAGCGGGTCGCGGTGCGTGTGGTCGCCGACCGCGTCCGCAGCTGGGACCACGCCAAGCTCGGCCTGCCCGAGATGCCGGTCGCGGGGAGCACGGCCGCCTTCCTCTGACCGGGCCCCCGGCGGGGCGTGTACCGCGAACGATGGAGTGTGGGTGTCGGGCCCAGTCGGTAACGTCCGTTTCACGCTGTGTCGGAAACGAGGGGGATGAACCATGTCCACGTTCGAGGAGAGGTCGCGCTCGCGCGGCGAGGGTGCCGTGGAGACGGTCAGTTGGGGCGTCGACGGCGTCGAGTACGAGGTCGACCTGGATGCCGACTCCGCGCAGCGGTTCCGCGCCGAGATGCAGCAGTACCTGGATGCCTCGCGCCCCGTGCGCGCTCGGCGCGCCGGCTGAGCCGACCCCGGAGACGACTCGAGCCCCCCAACGATGTCGGGGGGCTCGTGCGTTGTAGCCCCGACGGGATTCGAACCCGCGCTACCGCCTTGAGAGGGCGGCGTCCTAGGCCGCTAGACGACGGGGCCAGGAACTTTCGTTCTGTGCTGCTCGGCTCGGCGGGGGTGACCCCCGGCGGGCTCCGAGAAGCGTATCGGCGCGACCCGACCGGACCAAATCAGTCCGATCGGAACTCGCGCGACGCTGGGGTACCAGGACTCGAACCTAGAATGGCGGTACCAGAAACCGCTGTGTTGCCAATTACACCATACCCCAATGGATGCTCTCCTCGATCGACTCGCGACCGGGGTGAGCGCCGTGGAAGAGGATAGCAAGGGCGTGCACCCTCACCACAAACCGGCAGTTCAGGCCCCGTTTTCGCAGTGGTCACGTCGCGCCGCGGACAGCCTCGCCAGGGTGCTGTCGCGGCCCAGGAGCTCGATCGAC
The DNA here is from genome assembly GCF_024171765.1 of Williamsia deligens. Classification (GTDB taxonomy): domain Bacteria; phylum Actinomycetota; class Actinomycetes; order Mycobacteriales; family Mycobacteriaceae; genus Williamsia_A; species Williamsia_A deligens. The sequence continues at coordinate 3,053,419 of NZ_JAMTCI010000001.1, read as the reverse complement.
TCGAAGAGCGGCGGACTGATGTGGGAACCGGTGACGGCGACGCGGACAGGACCGAACGCCTTGCGCGGCTTGAGGTCGAGACCGTCGACCACGGCTGCCTTCAGTGCCGACTCGATCGCCTCCGTCGTCCAGTCCGTCACCGCCCCGATCGCGGCGTGCGCCGCGTCGAGGACCGGCGCGGCATCCGGTCCGAGGTTCTTGCGTGCGGCGGTCTCGTCGATCGTGAGATCGGCGTCGTCGGTGTAGAGGAACGCGATCAGCCCCCAGGCGTCACCGAGCACCTGGATCCGCGTCTGCACCAGCTCGGCGACGGTGGCGAACGCGGCCTCGTCGATCGACGCCGGCAGGAGCCCCGCCGAGTCGAGGAAGGCGCGCAGTCGACCGGCGAAGTCGGCGGGGGCGAGGCGGCGGATGTGTTCGGCGTTGATCGCCTCCGCCTTCTTCTCGTCGAAGCGGGCCGGGTTGGAGTTCACCGTGCGCACGTCGAACGCCGCGATCATCTCATCGAGGGAGAAGACGTCGTGGTCGTCGGCGATGCCCCAGCCGAGCAGGGCGAGATAGTTCAGCAGACCCTCGGGGATGAAGCCGCGGTCGCGGTGATGGAACAGGCTCGACTGCGGGTCGCGCTTGGACAGCTTCTTGTTCCCCTCCCCCATGACGAAGGGCAGGTGACCGAACTGCGGCACGGCGTCCGCGCGGCCGATGCGGATGAGCGCCTCGTACAGCGCGATCTGCCGCGGCGTCGAGGACAACAGGTCCTCGCCGCGCAGCACGTGGGTGATCTTCATGGCGGCGTCGTCCACCGGGTTGACCAGTGTGTACAGCGGGCGCCCGTCACCACGGGTGACCGCGAAGTCCGGCACCGTCCCCGCCCGCGCCGTCTGGGGGCCGCGGACGAGGTCGTCGAACATGATGTCGTGATCCGGCATGCGCACCCGGACCACCCCGGTGCGCCCCTCCGCGCGGTACCGCGCACGGTCCTCCTCGGTGAGGTCGCGATCGAAGTTGTCGTAGCCGAGCTTCGGATCGCGGCCCGCGGCCCGGTGACGTGCCTCCACCTCCTCGGCGGTCGAGAACGCCTCGTACGCCTCACCCGCGGCCAGCAGCTCCTGCACGATCTCGCGGTGGAACCCGGCGCGCTCGGACTGCCGGTAGGGCGCATAGGGTCCGCCGACCTCCGGTCCCTCGTCCCAGTCCAACCCGAGCCATCGCAATGCGTCGAGGAGCGCGTCGTAGGACTCCTGCGAGTCACGGCTGGCGTCGGTGTCCTCGATCCGGAACACGAACCGGCCATGCGTGTGTCGGGCGTGGACGTAGTTGAACAACGCCGTCCGCACGAGGCCGACGTGCGGGGTGCCGGTCGGGGACGGGCAGAAGCGGACGCGGACGTTGGTCGGTTGCGACATGCGCTCAGGCTATCGCCCGCCCGAGGAAGTCGATGAGGAGCCGGTTCACCTCGTCCGGCTGCTCGAGGTATCCGTAGTGGCCGGCGCGGGCGACCTCGTGGTACGCGGCCGTCGGGATCGCCTGTGCCACCTCGCGGGCGAGGTGCGGCGGCAGGGTCCGGTCGTCGGCGAACCCGATGACGAGCGACGGTCGGGAGATGGACCGGTAGGCCTGCAACCGGTCGGCCTCGTTGTCGTGCAGCTGCAACTGTGCGCGGACACCCGGGGTCCGCGCCTGCCCCGAGAACTCGATGATGTCGAGCCAGTCGCGCGCGGACGCGTCGTCGGCGAGGGTGTGCGGCGAGAGGTTCAGGTGCGCGGTGATCGCCGCGTGGTAGGCGTCCGGCAGGACGATGCCGCGGTCGATCATCTCGCGTTCGCCGCGGGAGATCGCCTCCTGCAGTGGACCGTTGCGTCCGTAGGTCGCGATCATCGCCGCGCAGCGGACCACGTCGGGACGGGCGAGGGTGAGTTCCTGGGTGATACGGGCGCCGAGCGAGGTGCCCACCACCGCGGCAGGACCGGCGCCGAGATGCTCGATGAGAGCGGCGGTGTCGGCGACCATGTCGGCGATCGCGAAGCCCTCGGGACACTCACTCGACGGGGCGATCCCCCGGTTGTCGAAGGTGACGACCCGGTAGCCGGCGCGCACCAACGCGGGCTGCTGATGGGCCTTCCACACACGGCCCGGACTCCCGGTGCCCATCACCATGACCACGAGTGGACCCTGACCGGCGTCCTCGTACGAGAGCGAGATGCCGTTGACGGCAGCCGTTCTCGGTGGGGTCGGCGGCACGTCAGCTCCGGTCGACGACGGGGTTGGTCAGCGTGCCGATGCCCTCCACGGTGACCGACACCTCCTGGCCCGCCGTCATCGGACCGATGCCCTCCGGTGTCCCGGTGAGCAGGACGTCGCCGGGGAGCAGGGTCATGATCGACGAGATCCACTCCACGACCGCGCCGATGTCGTGGAGCATCAGCGACGTCCGGCTGCGCTGCACGACCGCGCCGTCGAGCTCCGTGCGGATCTCGAGGTCAGACGGGTCGATCTCGGTCTCGATCCAGGGGCCGAGCGGGCAGAAGGTGTCGTACCCCTTGCCGCGGGTCCACTGACCGTCGGCCTTCTGCTGGTCGCGGGCGGTCACGTCGTTGGCGACGGTGTACCCGAGGATCGCGCTGCGCGCCTGCGACGCGGGGACGTCCTTGCACGGTCGCCCGATGACGGCCGCGAGTTCACCCTCGTAGTCGACACGGTTGGAGCTCGGCGGCCGGACGATCGGCACGCGCGGCCCGATGATGGAGGTGTTCGGCTTGATGAACACGACCGGATCGGCCGGGGCCTCGCCGCCCATCTCGGCGGCGTGCGCGGCGTAGTTCTTGCCGATGCAGACCACCTTGCTGGCGAGGATCGGGGCCAACATCCGCACATCCGACACCGCCCACGTCCGCCCGGTGAAGGTCGGCGTACCGAAGGGGTGTTCGGCGATCTCCCGCGCGCGGGCGTCGTCCCCGTCACCCTCGATCGCCACGAAGGCCACGCCGTCCGGACTCGCGATTCGTCCCAGTCGCATGGTGCCGACCCTATCCCACCGACCGGGACGGCCGTTCGCGGGAGGTGGTGAACGGGTACTACCATCCGAGACAGAGTTCTCACATCATGGGAACCCGACGGAGGTGGTCCGATGACGACGGCGACGCACACGACCCGACCGGTGACGGTGGGCGCCATGCGCCGGTGGGCCATGCTCGCCGCGTCGGTGCTCGGTGCCATGGCGACGACCTGCGCGGTGTCCGGTGCCGGGTTCCTCATCCCCACGCTGCACACCGAGGAGGGGCTGTCGATCGCGGCCGCCTCGACCCTCGCCACCGCCCCGACCGTGGGCCTGATGATCTCGATCATCCCGTGGGGCGCCGCGCTCGACCGGTTCGGTGAGCGCAGGATCCTGCTGATCTCCCTCGTGCTGACGGTGGTCGCGACCGCGGCGGCCGTCGCGGCGGCCGCCGCGGATCTGGGATATGTCGCGCTGGCGGCCACCCTCGTGGCCGGCGGCGTGGTGTCCGCCGCGACGAACGGTGCGAGCGGACGCATCGTCGTCGGCTGGTTCCCGCCGCGGCGACGCGGCACGGCGATGGGTGTCCGCCAGACGGCCCAGCCCCTCGGGATCGGACTGTGCGCGATGACGATTCCGGTCCTGAGCGCCGACCACGGGATCACCGTCGGACTCGTCGTCCCCCTGGTGGCCGCGGTCGTCGCCCTGGTGGCCGTGGCGGCGTGCGTGATCGACCCACCCCGGACCGCGACGACACCCGGCGCGGTCGCCGAGGGCGAGAACCCCTACCGCACTTCGCGCTTCCTGCCCCGGGTGCATGCCGTCAGCGTGTTGCTGGTCATCCCCCAGTCCACCCTGTGGACGTTCTCGTCGGCGTGGCTGATCGTGGGCCACCACTGGACGCCCGCCTCGGCGGGTGTCGTCGTGACCGTCGCGCAGTTCCTCGGCGCCGCCGGCCGGATCGCCGCCGGCCGGTGGTCCGACGTCTGGGGGTCACGGATGCGGCCCATCCGGGTCATCGCGATCGCGGCGGTCGTCATGTCGGCGCTGCTCGCCCTCGCCGACTGGGTGGGCAGCCCGGTGGCCGTCGTCCTGATGGTGGTCGCCACGGTGGTCACCGTCGCGGACAACGGCCTGGCGTTCACCGGCATCGCCGAGTACGCCGGACCCCGCTGGAGCGGTCGCGCCCTTGCCGTCCAGAACACCGGACAATTCCTCGCCACCGCGGCGACGACCCCGATCCTCGGTGCCGTGATCGGTGCAGCGGGCTTCCCGGCCGCGTTCCTGGCGATGGCGGTCGCACCCGTCATCGCGCTGCCGCTCGTCCCATCCGATCCGAACGCGTCCGACACGTCCCGGTCAGGTGGAGGCGGCCACGATGTGCGCGCCCCCGGCGCCACCGACGGGCGGGAGCCCCAGCAGCCGTGAGCGGATTGCGGACCGGTCGAGGTCGTCGACGGTGACGAAGCCCGCGGCGTCGAGCAGTTCACGCATCTGCAGCGGGTCGAGTGGTTCGGAGAGGGGCTCGCCCACCGATGCCGTGCGTTCCTCCAGGAGCGACGCCCGCTGTCGCGCAGTGTCGTCGGCGTCGGCGGACAAGGGCGCGCGGTAGTCGGCGACCACCTCGCAGTGCATCGTGCCGAGCGCGTTCAGCGTCGCGGCGACCGCGTCGCGACTGAGATAGGGCACGACCCCGAGCCACATGACCACCACCCGCTCGGTGGCGTCCACACCTCCGGCGTGAAGCGCGTCGAGCAGGTCGTCGCGTTCGAAGTCCACCGTCACGTGGCGGACGTGCGGCCCCTCCACGATGCCGGCGTCGTGTAGGCGGTCACGCTTCCACGCAGCGGTCGCCGGGTGGTCGACCTCGAAGGCCGTCACACCGGTGCCGCTCACACGATGTGCGAACGTGTCGAGACCCGCACCCAGGACGATCACCTGAGAGCACCCGTCCGCGATAGCGGCACGGGCGCGATCCTCGGCGAAGCGGTGCCGCGCGGCGATGAACAGCCGGAGCGCACGGTTCGGGTCGTCGCCGACCGATGCGAGGACCGCGGCCCTGTCGATGCCGAGGATCGCCCAGGCGAGCGGATCGCGGAACACCGCTCCGCCCTCGAGATCCTGGTGCAGCGCCCGGTGCCGCGCCGCACCGAGAGCGGTCGCGCTCGGCTGACCTTCTCGCACGGCTACGACCTGTCGCCGACGTCCACGGTGAACGCGGTCCCGCTACAACCGGGCGCGGATACGGGCGCCGGTCTCGGAGGTGCTCAGTGGTCCGGTCGCACGCTCGGCGAGGTCGGCCGCGACCGCGTCCTCGACACGCTGCGCGGCCTCGGTGTCGCCGAGATGGCGCAACAGCAACGCCACCGAGAGGATCGCGGCCGTCGGGTCCGCCTTCCCCTGCCCCGCGATGTCGGGCGCGGAGCCGTGGACCGGTTCGAACATCGACGGATTGGTGCCGGTGGCGTCGATGTTGCCCGAGGCCGCCAGCCCGATCCCGCCACTGACCGCGGCGGCGATGTCGGTGATGATGTCGCCGAAGAGGTTGTCGGTGACGATGACGTCGAAGCGCCCCGGATCGGTGACCATGTGGATCGTCGCGGCATCGACGTGGCAGTAATCCGTTGCGACGTCCGGGTACTCGCGTGCCACCTCGTCGACGGTGCGCTGCCACAGCGATCCGGCGAAGGCGAGGACGTTGGTCTTGTGGACCAGGGTGAGCTTCTTGCGACGCACCTGGGCACGCTCGAAGGCGTAGCGCACGACGCGCTCCACCCCGAATCGGGTGTTGAGGCTGACCTCGGTGGCCACCTCGTGCGGGGTGCCCGTGCGGATCGCCCCGCCGTTGCCGGTGTACGGCCCCTCGGTGCCCTCGCGGACGACGACGAAGTCGATCGCGGGGTCACCGACCAGCGGCACGGCCACGTTGGGGTACCGCACGCTGGGCCGCAGGTTGACGTGGTGGTCGAGTGCGAACCGCATCGTCAGGAGGAGCCCGCGCTCGAGGACTCCCGACGGGACCGACGGGTCACCGATCGCGCCGAGCAGGATCGCGTCGTGCTCGCGGATCGACGCCAGGTCGCTGTCGGTCAGCAGTTCACCGGTGCGGTGGTAGCGACGTGCACCGAGGTCGTACTCGGTGGTCTCGACTCCGTCGACGACGACGTCGAGCACCTGCAGTGCCTCGCCGATGACCTCGGGCCCGATGCCGTCACCGGCGATGACGGCGAGTCTCACGTGAGGTCCACCTGTCGGATCAGGGTTGCGGACACGGCGTCGGCGATGGCGTCGACGACGGCGGCCGGGATCTCCCGGTCCACGCGGAGCAGCACGGTGGCGCCCCCGCCCTCGGCGTCCTGCGACAACCCGGCGGCGGCGATGTCGATGCCGGCGTTGCCGAGCAGCGTGCCGATCTTGCCGAGCGTGCCGGGCTTGTCGCCGTAGCTGACCACGAGGTTGCGGCCCTCGGCGCGCAGATCGAAGTTGCGGCCGTTGATGGTGACGATCTTCTCCACCTCCGCGGGCCCGCTGAGCGTGCCGGCCACGTTCGTGGTGGTCCCGTCACCGAAGACGGCCTTCACGTCGACGAGGCTGCGGTGGGCGGGGCTCTCGGTGGCGGTGACCACCTCACTGGTGACACCACGTTCCTGCGCCACGGTGGGGGCGTTGACGAACGTCACCGGGTCCTCGAGGACCGCCGAGAAGAGACCGCGCAGCGCGGACAGTCCCAGGACGTCGACGTTGCGGGCGGCGAGCTCACCGCGCGCCTCCACGGTGATCGACGTCGGGATCTGACCGGACACCGCACCGACGAGGACGCCGAGCTTGCGGACCAGCTCCAGCCATCCCCCGACCTCCTCGTCGACGGGACCACCGGTGATGTTGACGGCGTCGGGGACGAAATGTCCGGCGAGCGCGAGCCGCACGCTCTTGGCGACATCGGTGCCGGCACGGTCCTGCGCCTCGGACGTCGACGCGCCGAGGTGCGGGGTCACGACGACCTCGGGGAGCTCGAAGAGGGGGCTGTCGGTGCACGGCTCGGTGGCGAACACGTCCAGACCCGCGCCGCGGACCTGACCGGAACGGATCGCGTCGGCGAGCGCGGCCTCGTCGATGAGTCCGCCGCGCGCGGCGTTGACGATGATGACGCCCTTCTTGGTGCGGGCGAGCTGGTCGGCCCCGATCATGCCGAGCGTCTCGGGCGTCTTCGGCAGGTGCACGGTGAAGAGGTCGGCGCGCTCGAGGAGCTCGTCGAGCGAGACCAGCTCGATGCCGAGCTGGGCGGCGCGTGCCGGGGAGACGTAGGGGTCGTAGGCGATGATCTGCGTCTCGAACGCCGCCAGGCGCGCGGCGACGAGCTGCCCGATCCGGCCGAGGCCGACCACGCCGATCGTCTTGCCGAAGATCTCGACGCCGTTGAAGCTGGAGCGCTTCCACTCGTGGTTGCGCAGCGTGGCGTCGGCGGCCGGGATCTGGCGCGCGGCGGCGAACATCAGGGAGATCGCGTGCTCCGCTGCGGTGTGGATGTTGGAGGTGGGGGCGTTGACCACCATGACGCCGCGCTCGGTGGCCGCGGGGACGTCGACGTTGTCGAGTCCGACGCCGGCGCGGGCGACGATCTTCAGCTTCGGGGCCGCCGCGAGGACCTCGGCGTCGACCGTGGTGGCCGACCGGACGAGGATCGCGTCGGCGTCGGCCACGGCGGCGAGAAGCGCAGGACGGTCCGGGCCGTCCACCCACCGCACCTCGACGTCGTCGCCGAGCGCCTCGACGGTGGACGGTGCGAGTTTGTCGGCGATCAGGACGACTGGTCGACCGGAAGTGCTCACGCGGGGTTCTCCTGAGGATGTCGGTGCCGGGGGCGGCGGCGCGTCCGGGGGACGCACGCGCCGCGATCAGCTTAGAGGTCACGTCGTCGCAGCCGACAGGCGCGCGGTGCGTGACGCCCGGTACCGGACCGGTCACGAAGTGGCGGTGTGACGACGGTTACGGATACATTGCCCCTGACCCGCGTACGACGGATCGATTTCCTGCTGGGTCGGGGACGAGGACTGGAGCACCCATGGTGAAGAAGCTGGCAGTGATGGTTGCCGTCGTGGCAGCCGGACTGCTGACGATGCTGGGTGCCGGTGCGGCGTCCGCTGCGCCGAACATCCCGCTCGGCGGCGGTTCGGGGATCATCATCGTCAAGAGCGGTGACAGCGGTTCGGCCTGCACCCTGACGACCATCGGCAACGACGGCGCCGGGCGACTGATCGGTCTCACAGCCGGCCATTGCGGCGAGGTCGGCCAGGCCGTCTTCTCCGAGCGGTTCGGCAACCGTGGCCAGGCCGGTCGGATCATCGTGTCCAACAACGACCTCGACTTCGACGTGATCGCGTTCGACCGCGCCAAGGTGGCGCCCCTGCGCACCGTCGGCAGCGTCACCATCCGCGGGATCCAGACCGCGGCACCGCAGTTCCCGTCGGTGCTGTGCAAGACGGGCCGCACGACCGGCTCGACCTGCGGTGTGACCTTCTTCTCCGACAACGTCTCCCACTTCAGCGCGGTCTGTGTCGCCGAGGGCGACTCGGGCAGCCCCGTGGTGATCGGTGACCGCCTGATCGGCATGGTGAACGCCTACTACTTCACCGCCTGCATCGGTCCGGAGACCGGATCGAACATCGGGCCCATCCTGAACGCGATGAGCCGGGCGGGCGTGACGAACTTCCGCGTCATCTGACCCCACCACGACACGAGAGCCCCGCCGGACGCCGGCGGGGCTCTCGTCGTCTGTACGGCAGTGTGTTTCGCATGCCCTGGAGGCGTTCGCACGCTCCGGTGACGTTCGCATGCCCCCGGCTCCATGCGAGTGACGCGCGAGCGTGCGAACAGCAAGCCGGCTTGCGAACGCGGGGCAACCGGCAACCTACCGCTGTCCGAACAGGTTTCGGCACGCTCGGCGGCGCGTTTCGGCACGCTCGGCGGCGCGTTTCGGCACGCTCGGCGGCGGGTTTCGGCACGCTCGGCGGGGGCTGCGGCACCGCGGACGACGAGAGCCCCCGCCGGCGTCCGGCGGGGGCTCTCGGGTGGAGCGGAAAGCCTGTGTCAGGCGGTCTCGGTGATCGGCCGGTCGACCCAGCTCATCAGGTCACGCAGCTTCTTGCCGGTCACCTCGATGGGGTGCTCGGCGTTCTTGGTGCGCAGCGACTCCAGCTCCTTGTTGCCGCCCTCGACGTTGGCGACGAGGCGCTTGACGAAGGTGCCGTCCTGGATGTCCTTGAGGATCCCGCGCATCCGGTCCTTGGTGCCGTCGTCGATGACACGCGGGCCCGACAGGTATCCGCCGAACTCCGCGGTGTCCGACACCGAGTAGTTCATGCGCGCGATGCCGCCCTCGTACATCAGGTCGACGATGAGCTTGAGCTCGTGGAGCACCTCGAAGTAAGCCATCTCCGGCGCGTACCCGGCCTCGACCATGACCTCGAAGCCCGTCTTGACGAGCTCCTCGGTGCCGCCGCACAGCACGGCCTGCTCACCGAAGAGGTCGGTCTCGGTCTCCTCCTTGAAGGTGGTCTTGATGACGCCTGCGCGCGCGCCACCGATGGCGGCGGCGTAGCTGAGCGCCAGCGCCTCGCCCTCACCCTTGGGGTCCTGCTCGACGGCGATGAGACAGGGAACGCCCTTGCCGTCGACGAACTGGCGGCGCACCAGGTGGCCGGGGCCCTTCGGGGCGACCATGCCGATGGTGATCGACGCGTCGGGCTTGATGAGCCCGAAGTGGATGTTCAGGCCGTGGCCGAAGAACAGTGCGTTGCCGTCCTCCAGGTTGGGCGCGATCTCGTCGGTGAAGATCTGCGCCTGCGAGGTGTCCGGGGCCAGCAGCATGACGACGTCGGCCCACTTCGCGGCCTCCGCGGCCGACATGACCTTCAGACCCTGCTCGGACGCCTTCTCCCGCGACGCGCTGCCCTCGCGCAGACCCACGGCGACGTCGACGCCGGAGTCACGCAGGCTCAACGAGTGCGCGTGTCCCTGGCTGCCGTAGCCGATCACAGCGACCTTGCGGCCCTGGATGATCGACAGATCGGCGTCGTCGTCGTAGAACATCTCGACTGCCACTGGTGTGTCCCTTCACTTGTCGACGGGTGTCGTCGAACTGCGGTTGCGCCTGCGGTGCAGACGCGGTGTGCGATTGCTACGTCTCAGCGCGTGGCCGAGATGCTCTTGGGTCCACGTCCGAGCGCGACCGCGCCCGACTGTGCGATCTCGCGGATGCCGTACGGATCGAGCATCCGCAGCAGCGCCTCGAGCTTGTCCGCCGTACCGGTCGCCTCGATGGTGACCGATTCGGTGGACACGTCGATGACCTTCGCGCGGAACAGGTCCACGACCCCGGTCACCTCGGTCCGCGTCGACGCGTCGGCACGGACCTTGACCATCATCAGCTCCCGCGACACCGAGGTGTCGGGGTCCTGCTCGACGATCTTGATGACGTTGATCAGCTTGTTGAGCTGCTTGGTCACCTGCTCGAGCGGGAAGTCCTCGACCGAGACGAGGATCGTCATGCGCGAGATCCCCTTCAGCTCGGTCGGTCCCACGGCGAGCGACTCGATGTTGAAGCCGCGCCGGGAGAACAGCGACGAGACACGGGCGAGGACGCCGGGGCGGTCCTCGACCAACACGCTGAGAGTGTGCGTCGTCCTCACAGTGCACTTCCTGTCGGGGAGTTGTTCGAGTCGTCGGGCTTGGCGGCGGTGTCGACGACGATCGGCTCGGCGACGGCCTCGTCCTCGTCGAACAGGGGTCGGATCCCCTTGGCCGCCATGATCTCGTCGTTGCCCGTCCCCGCGGCCACCATGGGCCACACCTGGGCGTCGGCACCGACGATGAAGTCGATGACCACGGGGCGGTCGTTGATCGCCCGGGCCTGCGCGATGACGTCGTCGACATCGGCCTCGTTCTCGCAGCGGAACGCCGCGCAGCCCAACGCCTCCGCGAGCTTGAGGAAGTCCGGGATGCGACGGGAGTGCGTGGCCAGATCGGTGCTCGAGTACCGCTGGTCGTAGAACAGCGTCTGCCACTGCCGCACCATGCCGAGGTTGCCGTTGTTGATCAGCGCGACCTTGATGGGAATGCCCTCGATGGCGCAGGTGGCCAGCTCCTGGTTGGTCATCTGGAAGCACCCGTCACCGTCGATGGCCCACACCTCGGTGTCGGGGGCGGCCATCTTGGCTCCCATGGCGGCGGGGACGGCGTAGCCCATCGTCCCGAGGCCACCGGAGTTCAACCACGTGCGCGGCTTCTCGTAGGAGATGAACTGCGCGGCCCACATCTGGTGCTGACCGACCCCGGCGCAGTAGATCGCGTCGGGCCCGGCGGCCTTGCCGACCGAGGAGATGACGAACTCCGGCGACATCGACCCGTCGGACGGGCGGTCGTAGCTCAGCGGGTAGGTACGCCGGATGCCGTCGAGGTACGACCACCACTGCGTGAGGTGGGCGGCGGCGTTGCTGGTCGCGCGCTCGTCGCGGATGGCCTCGATCAGCTCGGAGATGACCGCGCGGCAGTCGCCGACGATGGGGACGTCCGCGTGGCGGTTCTTGCCGATCTCGGCGGGGTCGATGTCGGCGTGGATGACCTTCGCGTCGGGCGCGAACGACGACAGCTGGCCGGTCACGCGGTCGTCGAAGCGGGCACCGAGGGTGATCAGGAGATCGCTGCGCTGCAGACCGGCGACCGCGGCGACGGTGCCGTGCATGCCGGGCATGCCCAGGTGCTGGGGGTGACTGTCGGGGAACGCCCCGCGAGCCATCAGCGTGGTCACGACGGGGATACCGGTCAGCTCCGCGAGCGCGAGCAGTTCCGGCGCCGCCTCGGCCTTGATCACGCCACCGCCGACGTACAGCACCGGCTGCTTCGCCGCCGAGATCATGCGGGCGGCCTCGCGCACCTGCTTGCCGTGCGGCTTCGTGACCGGTCGGTAGCCCGGCAGGTCGATCTGCGGCGGCCACGTGAAGGTGGTCTGCGCCTGCAGGACGTCCTTGGGGATGTCGACGAGGACGACGCCGGGGCGTCCGCTCTCGGCGATGTGGAACGCCTCGGCCATGACCTGGGCGATCTCCGCGCCGGAGGTCACCAGGAAGTTGTGCTTGGTGACCGGCATGGTGATGCCGGTGATGTCGGCCTCCTGGAACGCGTCGGTCCCGATGAGGCTGCGGCCCACCTGGCCGGTGATCGCGACGACCGGGACCGAGTCCATCTGCGCGTCGGCGAGCGGCGTGATGAGGTTGGTCGCGCCGGGCCCCGAGGTGGCCATGCAGACGCCCGCGCGTCCGGTGATCTGCGCGTATCCGGTCGCCGCGTGTCCCGCGCCCTGCTCGTGGCGGACGAGGACGTGGCGGACCTTCTCCGAGTCGAGCAGTGGGTCGTAGACGGGCAGCACGGCGCCGCCCGGGAGACCGAAGACCACGTCGACACCGAGCTCCTCGAGCGAGCGGACCACGGCCTTGGCGCCGCTGACGCGCTCGGGTGCCACGGTGGCACCGACGGTGCGGGGGCGGGCCGACGGGGCCGGCCGCGCCGAGGGCGCGGTGCCGCCGACGGCCGTGGCCGCGTCCGTGGGACGTGATGCTGGTGCGCTCACTGCACTTTCCTCTGCTGGTCAGGGAATCGAGTACGAGATGTCGGGCAACAAAAAACCCCCGACAGCCAGCGGCTGTGCGAGGGTGGCGCGTCGCTCGGTGAGGGGGCTCGAAGAAACCCGGTCAGGCGTTGACGCGCCGGCCGAGTACGAGAATGTCACGGAGGATCACGCAGCAAAGGTAGGTCGCGGCGCGTACACCAGTCAACTTGCTGGTAACGCCGTCTCACATACTGAGAACTCGCACGGTTGGTGCGACAATCGACCACGTGTCCGCTTCCGATCCCGAGACCACCACGACCACCGAACCGGTCGTCTTCCGCATCTCGCCGATGGCCTACTTCGGCCCCGTCATGATGATGGTGAGCGCGCTGGTGCTGGCCGGGGCCTCGCTGGTCTACCTGGGCTGGACCCTCGTCGTCCCCGTGCTCGTCGCCGCCTGGATGTACCGCATACGAACGGTCGCCACACCCGACGGGATCCGCGCGGTCGGCTCGCTGCGGACCCGCGAGATCGCATGGGCGGATCTGACCGGGTTGTCGTTCCCGCGGTGGGGATCGGTCCGGGCGGTCCTGGAGGACTCGTCCCGCGTGCGACTGCCCGCGGTGGCGTTCCGGGATCTCCCGCGCCTGTCGGAGGCCAGCGGCGGCAGGATCCCCGATCCTTATGCCGCCCGCCCCGAGACCCGCACCGCGGAGTCACAGACCGCCGACTGAGCGAGGCGCCGGAGAGGCCACCCCACCTCGCAAGACCGTCGACGGGCGGTTCGTGGGGCGGCGTAGTCTTGCCTGGCGCTTGCGGAGGTCGTGACGAGTCCGCGCGCGGACTCCCCACCCCCATCACCGCATCGAGGTAGACCAATGCCGCCGTTGAGATCACGCACCACCACTCACGGACGCAACGCCTCCGGCGCCCGATCGCTGTGGCGCGCGACGGGCATGACGGACGACGACTTCGGCAAGCCGATCGTGGCGATCGCCAACTCGTACACCCAGTTCGTCCCCGGCCACGTGCATCTGAAGGACGTCGGCGAGATCGTCGCCGAGGCGGTCCGCGCGGCCGGTGGCGTCGCCCGCGAGTTCCACACCATCGCCGTCGACGACGGCATCGCCATGGGTCACGACGGGATGCTGTACTCGCTGCCGAGCCGCGAGATCATCTCCGACAGCGTCGAGTACATGGTGAACGCCCACACCGCGGACGCACTGGTGTGCATCTCCAACTGCGACAAGATCACCCCCGGGATGCTGAACGCGGCGATGCGCCTGAACATCCCGACCGTCTTCGTCTCCGGCGGGCCGATGGAGGCCGGTAAGTCCGTCGCGGTCGGCGGCGTCGTGCACCCGTCCTCGGATCTGATCACGACCATCTCGGCGTCGGCGAACGACGCCGTCGACGACGCCGCCCTCGACGAGGTGGAACGGTCCGCCTGCCCCACCTGCGGTTCGTGCTCGGGGATGTTCACCGCGAACTCGATGAACTGCCTCACCGAGGCGCTCGGACTCGCGTTGCCCGGCAACGGTTCCACGCTCGCCACGCACGAGGCCCGGCGGGCGCTGTTCTCCCGGGCGGGGTCGGTCGTCGTCGACGCCGCCATGCGGTACTACCGCGACGGCGACGAGGGCGTGCTGCCGCGCAGCGTGGCCACCGCGACCGCCTTCCGCAACGCCATGGCTCTCGACGTGGCCATGGGCGGTTCCACCAACACGGTGCTGCACATCCTGGCCGCGGCGCAGGAGGGCGAGGTGGAGGACTTCGACCTGTCGGTCATCGACGAGATCAGCCGTTCGGTGCCGTGCCTGGCGAAGGTCTCGCCCAACTCCGACTACCACATGGAGGACGTGCACCGCGCCGGAGGGATCCCGGCGATCCTCGGTGAGCTGCGGCACGCCGGTCTCATCGACCCGTCGACGCGAACGGTCCACTCCCCCACGCTCGGTGACTTCGTGGACGACTGGGACATCCGTGGCGGATCCGCCACGGACGACGCCGTCGAGCTGTTCCACGCGGCGCCCGGCGGCGTGCGCACGACGACACCGTTCTCCACCGCGAACCGCTGGAGTTCGCTCGACACCGACGCCGCGGGCGGGTGCATCCGGGATCTGGCGCACGCCTACACCGCCGAGGGCGGGCTGTGTGTCCTGACCGGGAACCTCGCGGTGGACGGTGCGGTTCTCAAGACCGCCGGGATCGACGAGGACCTGTGGCACTTCCAGGGACCGGCGCGGGTCGTCGAGAGCCAGGAGGCCGCGGTGCAGGTGATCCTCAGCAAGACGATCCAGGCCGGCGAGGTGCTCGTCGTGCGCTACGAGGGCCCGTCCGGCGGGCCCGGGATGCAGGAGATGCTGCACCCGACCGCCTTCATGAAGGGCACCGGGATGGGCAAGAAGTGCGCGCTCGTCACCGACGGCCGGTTCTCGGGTGGGTCGTCCGGCCTGTCGATCGGCCACGTGTCGCCCGAGGCGGCGGCCGGCGGCGACATCGCCCTGGTCGAGGACGGCGACCAGATACTCGTCGACGTGAAGACCCGTCGCCTGGAGATCCTCGTCGACGACGAGGTCCTGGCCGAGCGCCGCGCGAAGATGGAGGCCTCCGAGCGGCCGTGGCAGCCGCGCGAGCACCGCGAACGGAAGGTCACCACCGCCCTGCGCGCGTACGCGAAGCTCGCGACGTCTGCCGACCGAGGTGCCGTCCGTCGCGTCGACTGACACGGACCCGGTTCAGGGCACGGTGACCGGCCGCACGCAGCTGTCGGGTGCCGCGACCAGCGAGCAGGCGACCGGCGCCCGCGTCGGGCGGTACCCGTTCGGCACACCACGGTCCGCCGCGATCCGCCGGAACGCGGCGACCCCGTCGGTCGGTCGGCGGGTCAGCGTCGGATCCGTCGTGGCGTCGACGGTGTACAGACCGAATCGCGGTGTGTACGCGCCCCATTCGTAGTTGTCGGTGAGGCTCCAGTAGTTGTAGCCGACCACCGGGATGCTGGCGGCGATCGCCCGCTGGAGCCAGTAGACGGTGTCGCGCAGGTGATCCGACCGGCGGTACCCGTCGGGACGGCGTCCTGACGGGTCGGTCGCGAGACCGTTCTCCACGACGTAGAGCGGGATCCCGGGGAACCTCTGCGACAGGCGCCGCAGGACGAGGTACATCGCCTCGGGCGCCTGGCTCGCACGCCAGAACTCGCCGGTCGCCGCCGCGGAGGCGGACACGTCGCCCGCGGACACCGAGTAGTACTGGTCCACCCCGATGACGTCCAGCGTCGTCCGCGTCCGGGCGGGGAACACGTCCTCGAGGAACGGCTCGACACCCGGGATCGGCAGATACGCGATGTTCGACGTGACGACCGCATCACGCTGACGCGCATGGACGTGGCGGTACAGGGCCCGGTGGGCACGCACGATCCCATCGGTCATGATGCCGATGGCGCTCGGCGCCAACCCACCCAGCGTCACCTCCCGTCGGACGTACTCGGTCGGTTCGTTGAACGTCACCCAGGACGGTCGCGCCCAGGCGTACCGGTCGATGACGGCCTCACCGAACGCCACCATGTCGTCGGCCATCCCGGGCCGGTTCCACCCCCCGCGGTCGACCTCCCACCCGGGGTGCACCCAGTGGTTCAGCGTGATCATCGGCTGCATGCCGGCATCGACGACAGCACGCACCACCCGGTCGTAGAACGCCCACCCGGCGGGGTCGAACCGCCCGGGGGCCGGCTGCACCCGCGACCACTCGACGCTGAACCGGAACACGGTTGCGCCGGTCGCTCGGGCGAGGGCGATGTCCTGTGCGTAGCGGTCGTGGAAGTCCACGGCCCGCCCGACCCGTTCCGGGACCCGCCCGGAGTCGCTGTACCGCAACCAGTTCGAGTCGCGGTTGTCGCCCTCCACCTGGAAGCCCGACGTCGCGACGCCGAGCGAGAACCCGGCCGGCAGCCGCGGCAGGTCGTGGGCCGAGGGTCGCGCCGAGGCGGTCGCGGTGCCGCCCAGCAGTACCGCGACCGTCGTCACCGCGATCGCGATCGCCGCGCTCGGCCGCATGACGTCCTCCGCTCCCGGCGCATCGGTGTGCCTGCGGCGGATGCTATCCGGTGGCGATCAGGGCGCGGGCGCGTTCGTCGTCGGCGACCGGTGCGAGGTCGAGGTGTCCCCGCAGTGTGTCCGCGGTGTACTCGCTGCGGAACAGTCCGCGACGCCGGAGTTCGGGGACGACGTAGTCGACGAAGTCGTCGAAGGTCCCCGGCGACTGCGCGGCGGAGAGGATGTAGCCGTCCGCCTCTCCCCCGGTGAACCCGGCCTCGATCTCGTCGGCGATGTCGGACGCGGTGCCGACGAACTGCGGCAGCAGCACACCCTGGGCGTAGAGCTTCCCGATGTCCCGCAGCGTCAGGTTGTCCCGCTGCGACAGTCGCCGCGCGACGTCGAACAGACCCTGTGTGCCCTGCACCTCGACCTGCTCGACGGGGGCGTCCAGGTCATGCCGCGAGAAGTCGTGGTCGGTGTGCACCGAGAGCGTGATGAGCCCGGAGATCGGATCGGCCAGCTCGTTGTGGAACGCCTGCTTCTCGCGGGCGATCGACTCCGTCTCACCGACGAACGGGATGAACGACGGCAGGATCTTGACGTCGTCCTCGCGGCGACCGAGGTTCACGACGCGCGACTTGACGTCGTCGTAGTAGGCACGTCGCCCTTCCGGCGTCGGGTCGATCTCGAAGATCGCCTCCGCCCACCGGGCGGCGAAGTCCTTGCCCTTGTCCGACGATCCCGCCTGGATGAGGACCGGACGCCCCTGCGGCGACCGCGGGACGTTGAGTGGTCCCCGCACGGTGAAGTACTCGCCGTCGTGGTCGATCGGGCGGACCTTGGTCGGATCCGCGAACTGTCCGGACACGCGGTCGCGGACGAGGGCGTCACGGTCCCAGCTCGACCACAGCTCGAGGGTCGTCTCGACGAACTCCGTCGCGCGCACGTATCGCTGATCGTGCGCGAGGTGGTCGGCGAAGCCGAAGTTGAGGGCCTCGGCCTGCGACAACGAGGTGACGATGTTCCACGCGACCCGACCCCGGGAGATGTGGTCGAGGCTCGCGAACGTGCGGGCCACCTCATAGGGGTGGAAGTAGGTGGTGGACTTCGTGATCGCGATGCCGAGGTGGCGGGTGACCGCGGAGATGGACGCGGCGACCACCGTGGGGTCGAGGGTCGCAGTCGCCTGTGTCCCGCGGTGCAACGACTCGTCGAGACCCGATCCGAACCGTGTCGGTGACGCGAGGAGGTCGGCGAAGAACACGAAGTCGAAGGTGCCGCGCTCCAAGGTCCGCCCGATGCGGTGGTAGTACTCCGGCGACAGGAAGTCGGGATCGGTGCCGGGGTGCCGCCAGGCAGCGTGCGAATGCGTGACGTGCGAGGCGATCTGGAATCCACCGAGGTGCAGTTGACGAGGCATGCAGCGATGGTCACGTGTCCCCCGTATGTCCCACAACGCTTCCGATCACACCGAACGCAAGGGCGGGGTGTGTCGTACACTCGCCACGCTGACCGCCGGAGACGGCGGCCGCGACGCCGTCATGGGGATGACGGCGCGAACGCGCCGGGGGGCGCGGGGGTGGAAGTGCACGGGGGGAAGTCACGGCATGGATCGCCGCACGTTCATGAAGCTGTCCGCGATGGGCACGGCCGGTGCGGCACTGCCGTCGCTGGCCGGCGCCGTCGCGGGACTCGGCGGACAGGCCGCCGCGGCACCCGCAGCGCGGGGCACCTACGAGAAGCTGGTACCGGAGATCTTCCGGCCGGTCACGCCGCCACCTGCGCACTCCGAAGCCATCGTCGTCGGCTCGGGCTTCGGTGGCGCGGTCAGTGCTCTGCGGCTCGCGGAGGCCGGCATCGCGACGACCGTGCTGGAACGCGGGTCGCGATGGCCCCACGATCCGCGGCGGGAGGTGTTCGGCTCGGACGGACGCCAGTACTGGCACGCGCAACGGTCGCTGGCCGACCGCTCGCCGGACTCCACCCTGGCACTGCCCGGACACGTGTTCGCCGCCGCCGCGATGGCCGGGATCGACGACTTCGGTGGGCTGTTCGAGCTGAGCTGGCACCACAACGCCGCGCTGATGTGTGCCGCGGCCGTCGGTGGCGGCTCGACGGTCTACATCGGGATCACCGTCGAACCCGAGCGCATCCCGTTCGAGCAGGTGTTCCGCGGCGTCGTCGACTACGACGAGATGCACCGCATCTGGTACCCCAAGGCGCTCGCCGGGTTGGGCGCCACGGTGGTCCCGCCGGATGTTTTGCGGGACAGGCACTTCGACAACGTGCGCGACTTCGAGCGCGTGGCACGGGCCGCCGGTTACGCGCCGCACCGCGTCCCGGGCAACTGGAACTGGGACGTCGTCCGTGACGAGATCGCCGGTCGCGCACGGCCGGAGGCGATCGTGTCCTCCGCGACGAACTCGAACGGGTCGCTGAACTCCCTGCAGTTCAGCTACCTCCCGCGTGCGGAGGCGACCGGCAGGGCGACCATCCACCCGCGTCACCAGGTCACCGGAGTCCACCGCGAGCCCTCGGGGCGATATGCCCTGGAGGTGGAGTACCTCAGCCCCTACGGCGATGTCCTGTCCAGGCGTGTCCTGACCACCGACCGCCTCGTGCTCGCCGCCGGGTCACTGGGGACCAACCGTCTGCTGGTGACCGCTCGCGAGACCGGCACCCTGCCCGACCTCGACGCCGCCATCGGTACCGGCTGGGGCAACAACGGCAACGCCAACATCGACGTCGCGGTCGGTGGCGCACGCAAGGGCCCGCAGTCGGCGGTCGGGGCGTCCTGCTTCTACGACACGTCGGGGCCGTTCGCGCGCGTCGTCGTCAACAACACCTACAGCCTGGGACCCCTCGACGACCTCGCGGCCGCGGCGCACGTGTCGGCGTTCAAGACCGGTATCACCTCGGTGGACCGCACCCGCGGCACCTTCCGGTACGACCGGGCCGGCAGGAACGTCGTGCTCGACTGGCCGGCCGGCGGCAACCGTGAGGTCGAAGCCCACTCCCTGCGGATCGGTCGACGACTCGCCGAGTGGTCGGGACTCCCGGTGACCGACGTCCTGTACGAGCCGGACCTGTTCTGGGCCCACATGTGTGGCGGCGCAGCGGTGGGTCAGGCAACCGACGCCTATGGACGGGTGAAGGGCTATCGCAATCTGTATGTCGCCGACGGGTCTCTGCTCCCCGGATCGTCCGCCGCGTCCAACCCGTCGCTGACGATCACCGCGCTGGCCGAGCGGAACATGGCCCAGATCATCGCCGCGGGCGGCTGACCGGCGCCCCCGCGCCGATGCCCTAGGCTCGACGACCATGACCGAGTGGCGCGCCTTCACCGTCCAGATCTCCGACCACGTCGCCGAGGTGACGCTGATCGGCCCCGCCAAGGGCAACGCGATGGGGCACGACTTCTGGTCGGAGCTGCCGCAGGTGTTCGCCGAGCTCGACGCCGACACCGACGTGCGGGCCGTGGTGCTCGCGGGATCGGGTAAGCACTTCTCGTTCGGACTCGACCTCGCGGAGATGGCCGGCGAGTTCGCACCCCTTCTCGCGGACAAGGCGCTCGCCGGGCCCCGCAGCCGCTTCCACAAGATGGTCGAGTCGATGCAAGCCTCGGTGACCGCGGTCGCCGACAGCCGGGTTCCGGTCATCGCGGCCGTCCAGGGGTGGTGCATCGGGGGCGGTGTCGATCTCATCGCCGCCGCGGACGTCCGGTACGCCTCCGCCGACGCGAAGTTCAGCGTCCGCGAGGCCAAGGTCGGCATCGTCGCCGACATCGGCTCGCTGCAACGACTCCCGGCGATCATCGGCGAGGGCGCCCTGCGGGAGCTGGCCTACACCGGCAAGGACATCGACGCCCAGCGCGCACTGCGGATCGGCCTCGTCAACGACGTCCTCGACGACCCGGCGGCCGCGCTCGCCGCCGCACGGGAGACCGCGGCCGAGATCGCCGCGAACCCGCCCCGGGTGGTGGAAGGCGTCAAGAACGTCCTCGACCACCCGCGCCGTGGCCCTGTCGCCGACGGGTTGCGGTACGTCGCCGCATGGAACTCCGCGTTCCTGCCGTCGCAGGATCTCACCGAGGGCATCGCCGCCGTCTTCGAGAAGCGCCCGCCGGTCTACAGGGGAGAGTGAGCCTCGCGCGCTGCGAGATGAGCGAGCGCTAGCGCTCGAGCTCGCCGGCGACCCGTCGTTCGAGCTGCGCGTAGGTCACGGCGGGCAGCACGACGAGTCCCTCGAGCTCCTCCCGCGCCCGGCGGTAGGCACTCTGCCGTTCCTGCGGCGTCGAGCCGGAGTCCATCGCCAACCGGAGCAGGCTCTGGGCCCGCACCAACCGCGACTGCTCCTCGGCGCTGAAGTCGCCGCGCCGACGGCGCTTCGCCTCCGATTCCGCGGCGTCCAACGCGACCCCGTACTCGTGCACCGCGGCCCGGTAGGCGGCCTGCGCGTCGTGATCCCCGACGGTCTCGGACGGGTCCTCGGGACGCAGGGAGTCGGCCTCACGCCGGGCGCGGTGGAACGCGACGGTCAGCGGTTCCCGCATGTTCGTCATCATCGGGTACTCGAGCAGGGCGACGACGTCGGTCTCGTAGGCGAACCACCGGCCGTCGATCGCGTCGTGCTCGGTCATCAACCGTCGCGTCGCCCGTGTCTCGGCCTCGGCATCGACACGGCGCTTCCCGGCGGCCTCGGCGGCGGCGATCTTCGCCTGCTGCTTGAGGCGGTACCGCTCCTGGCGCCGATCAGCCCGACGCTGGTTCGCGGCACCGACAGCCCGGAACCCACCGAAGATGGTCCCGCTGAACGGGAAGACCAGCCACCAGTAGTCGCCGACGGCGTCGAGGACCTGGTTCACACCCGGCCCGTCCCGTTCATCACCGTCGCCTGCTCGTCACCGACGCCAGGCTAGTTCGATGTCGGGTTGCCCGGCGACTGGAACGGGTTGGTGCCGTTGAGGAGGATCCAGATGGCGACCGGTGCCGCGATGCCGATCACCAGCCAGGCGACGGAGCCCACGAACGGTCTCGTCGCCCACCCCCTGCCGAAGTCGAGCGAGATCCGACCCGGTCCGGTGAGGATAATGGCGGCGGCGGCGATGCCGAGGAACACCTCGTACTCGATGCCCGGCCCCGCCTGACCGCTCGCGAAGAACCACACGCCGCCGGCGAGGGTGGCCTTGTAGGTCGCGGCGATGATCATCACGCCCAGCACCGCGGCGCCCGCGATCGGCGTCAGCAGACCGATGACGAGCATCAACCCGCCGAGCGTCTCCGACAGCGCGCCGATGATCGCCAGCGGCTTCGTGGCGTCGCCGCGGAACCCGATGTCCGGGTTGGGGTTGTTGGCCAGGAACGCCTCGAAACCGCTGAGCCGGGGTCCGTTCCACCATCCGAACAGCTTCTGGGCGCCATGGGCCATCGCGATCAGTCCGACCGCGACGCGCAGCGCGAGCAACCCGAGGTCGGTGGTGCCTCGACGGGCTGCTGCCTGCGCCGCGGCGAGTTCGTCCTCGTCGAAGCGCGCGCGGTCGCGCTTCGTGCGCCCTCGTAGACCGCGGCGGGACGCCGGTGCGTCGTCCGCTGCGATGCGTTCGGTGCGATCGTCGGCGTCACGGTCGTCGAGCACATCGCGATCGTGACCGTCGCGGGCCAGGTCGTCCCGGGTGAGCTCGTCCTCACCGAGGTCGCTCTGGGAGTACGCGGTCGTCCGGGCGTCGTCGGTGTCGGCGTAGGCCGCGCGTCGGTTGTGCTCACGATGGAAGGCGTCGCGGTCGATCGCGGTCGTGGGGGGCGCGGTGTCGCGGTCGCTCGTCGCAGCCGGGGTCGCGGCCGGGGTCGCGACCGTCGCATCGGAGTCCTCGGTCGCATCGCGACGGTAGGGCTGATAGCCCGCGACCCCACTGTCGTCGGTGGCACCCTCGCGGGACGCGCCGCCACCGTCGGCCAGATCGCGCGGGACGCGGAAGGTCTCGGTGGGCTCGTCGTACGGACTGGCGCCCTGGGCGCGGGGCTCGGGGTCTCGTTCGCTCACGGCCCTCACCCTAGGCGTCCGCGAGCTGCACGAGGGCGATGCTCGCCGGGGAGTCGCCCGCCGATCACCTACCCTGGGGCGCATGTCCGCCCGCCCGCGCCGCCTGCGTCTGACGGCCGCGGTCGTGGGCGTCGTCGCGGTGACCGCGCTCGGTGGGTGCGCGGATTTCGGCGCACAGGATCGGGCGCGGTCGGCCGGACCGTTCAGCTCCGAGACCCTCGCCCCCGTGGCCCCGTCGCCGACAGACCCGTCGCAACCGCCCACCAGCGACGGCCCCCCGCCGTCCGGGCCCTGCGTCGACCCGGACCCGGCCGTCATCGCGACCTGCCTCGACGCGACCAGCGCCGTGATGGTCGGCGACGCCCAGGGCGAGTCGACCATCGTCGCCGAACGCACCACCGGACGCATCGTGCTGACCGCCCGCAACGCGCCCAAGAAGGTCCTCGCGACGTTCCCCGTCGACGCGTCGGGGGACGGCGGACTGCTCGACTTCGCGATGTCGCCCACCTACGACCAGGACCGTCTGATCTACGCGCTGGTCTCGACGGCGTCGGACAACCGGGTGGTCCGCATCGCCCCCGGGGACGTCCCCAAGCCGATCGTCACCGGCATCCCGCGCGGCACCACCGGCAACGTCGGATCACTCCACTTCCGGTCCCCGTCGGAACTTCTCGTCGCCACGGGTGACGCCGGCGACCCGGCGGCAGCCGCGGACCCCGGATCGCTGGCGGGCAAGCTGTTGCTGGTCACCGCGCTGCGGTCCGACTCGACGGCCCGACCCCGCGTCCTCGCCTCCGGTCTGGGGGCGAACGCGACCATCTGCGACAACGCCTCGTCCGGTCGGCTCTACCTCACCGACCGCGCACCGACAGCCGACCGGCTGCAGATCATCGACACCTCCGGAACGCTGCGTCCGCTGTGGACCTGGCCCGACCGACCCGGCGTGTCCGGGTGCGCAGCGGCAGGCGAGAGCGTGCTGGTCTCGGAGGCCGGACGTCAACGCGTCGAGCTGCTCGTCGAACCCACTCGGCAGAACCCGACCGTCTCCCCGCCGGTGACGGTGCTCGAACGCCGGTACGGCGTCCTCGGCCGCATGGCCGCGACCCCGTCGGGCCTGTTCCAGGTCGGGACGCTGAACAAGCAGTCCGGCAGACCGGTGGCCACCGACGACCGCGTCGTCCGATTCCTCCCGCCGAACGGGTCGCAGAGCAGGGTCTGAGCGGTCCCCTCCCCACTCGCCGAGCGGGCCGAACGCGCTCGCCGAGCGGGCCGAAAGCCATCGCCGAATGGGCCACAACCACTCACCGACCGTGCACCAGATCGCGTCGAGTGGGCAGAAGTCGCCGCGGGCGACGAACCATGTGCACGGTCGACGGGATCGAGTGCACGCTCGGCGCGGTGTTTCGGCACGCTCGGCGCGTACGTCGTCGGACACCCAGGACGGGGCGAAGCAAGCCGAGATGAAGGTCCGCTCGCTCACCGGCGTCGGTGCAACGAAGGCGATCGTCCACTGACCTGAGGCACCGCAACCCCTCCGCCGAGCGTGCCGACACCACTCGCCGAGCGTGCCGAAACCACGGCGCGGACCGAGGGGACAACACGGTAATTCCGTGTCCTGCCCATGCCCTACGGGCGGTAGCCTCGCTCAGCTGCAGGCGGCGATGACCAGTTCCTTCACGCGGGCCGGATCCGCCTGTCCACGTGTCGCTTTCATGACATCGCCGACGATCTTGCCGGCGGCCGCGACCTTCCCGCCGCGGATCTTCTCGGCGATGTCGGGGTTGGCCGCCAGCGCCTCGTCCACCGCCTTCTGCAGTGCGGAGTCGTCGCGGACCACCTCGAGACCGCGGTCGGCGACGATCTGCGCCGGCTCACCCTCGCCGTCGAGGACCGCCACCGCGACCTGCTGGCCGAGCTTGGTGGTCAGCTTCCCCTCGTCGACGAGCGCGACGATCGCGGCGACCTGAGCGGGGGTGATGGCGAGGTCGTCGAGGTCGACGCCGCGCGTGTTCGCCTGCTGCGCCAGGAAGCTCACCCACCAGCTGCGGGCCGCCTCGGGCGTGGTTCCGGCGTCGACCGTCGCGATGACGAGGTCGACGGCACCCACGTTGACGAGATCGCGCATGACCTCGTCGGAGACGCCCCACTCCGCCTGGATGCGCGCGCGTCGGACCCACGGCAGCTCGGGCAGGGTCTCGCGCAGGCTCTCTATCCACGCGGCATCCGGGCGGACGGGCGCGAGGTCCGGCTCGGGGAAGTAGCGGTAGTCCTCCGCGGTCTCCTTGCGACGACCGGCCGACGTGGTGCCGTCCGACTCGTGGAAATGCCGTGTCTCCTGCACGATCTCGCCGCCGGCCTCCAGGATCGCGGCCTGCCGGCACATCTCGTACCGCACCGCCACCTCGACGCTCTTGAGGGAGTTGACGTTCTTGGTCTCGGTGCGCGTGCCGAACTCGGTGGCGTCCTTGCGCATCAGCGACAGGTTCGCGTCGCACCGCAGCGAGCCCTGGTCCATGCGGACGTCGGACACCCCGGTGGCGCGCAACAGATCCCGCAGGGCGGTCACGTAGGCGCGGGCGACCTCGGGGGCGCGCTCCCCGGCGCCCTCGATGGGACGGGTCACGATCTCGACCAGCGGCACGCCGGCGCGGTTGTAGTCGAGCAGCGAGTGGCTCGCACCGTGGATCCGGCCGCTGCCGCCGATGTGCAGCGACTTGCCGGTGTCCTCCTCCATGTGCGCCCGCTCGATCTCGACACGCCAGGTGGTCCCGTCGCCGAGGACGACGTCGAGGTACCCGTTGTAGGCGATGGGCTCGTCGTACTGCGAGATCTGGTAGTTCTTCGGCTGATCCGGGTAGAAGTAGTTCTTCCTCGCGAACTGGCTCGACGGCCGGATGGAGCAGTTGAGCGCCAACCCGATCCGGATCGCCGACTCGATGGCGGCGGCGTTCGCGACGGGCAGCGACCCCGGCAGGCCGATGCACACGGGACACACCTGCGTGTTCGGCTCGGCACCGAAGGCGGTCGGGCACCCGCAGAACATCTTGGTCTGCGTCCCCAGTTCGACGTGGACCTCCAGGCCCATCACGGGGTCGAATCCGGCGACGACGTCGTCGTAGTCCATCAGGTCAACGGTCGGCGCGGTCATAGGAGCCAGTTTAGGCCGCGACATGCGGGCTGCCGATTCGGACCTTTCGGTCTTTACCCAGAGAAACAACTCACGCCGTGGTGGACTTCTGCGAGCGCCGACCGCGGGGTCCGGACGAGTCGATCGGGGGATGCGATGCGTGCAGCCGTCATGCGTGTGACCAGCGGGAGGACGATCGCGGCGATGGTTGGGGCGACGATCCTGGCCGTCGGTGTGACGACTGCCGCCACACACGACCACACCCGGGCACCGCTCCCGACGAGTGTCCCGAGCTGGGTGCACCCCGCAGCCCTGGTGGGTTCCGCGCCGGTCGACGAGACGGTCCACGCGCGGGTGTACCTGCCCTGGCGCGATCCGGCCGGTCTCGTCGCGCTCGACCGCGCGGTCAGCACGCCGGGCAGCGCGGACCACGGCCGGTTCCTGAGCCCGGCGCAGTTCCGTGACCGTTTCGCGCCGACGGCCTCCGACGTGACGCGAGTGCGGGACTGGTTGCAGCACAGTGGTCTCCGTGTCGTCGAGACGGCGGGCGACGGCCAGTACGTCGCCGTGGAGGGCACCGTCGCGCAGGCGCAACGCACCTTCGGGACCACCCTCGGTCGGTACCGCGCCTTCGGCACGACGCTGCGCGCACCCGAGACCGCCCCCTCCGTGCCCGCCTCCCTCGCGCGCACGGTCAGCGCCGTGGTCGGCCTCGACGAGGGCACGCAGGCACGGCCGCTCGCGTCGCCGCCGAACGAGGCGCCGTCGGGCGTGACGCCGTCGAAGGTCGCCGACCCGGGGGTCGGGTTCCGCCAGGGCACACCGTGTTCCACCTCCTGGGGCGAGAAGACCGTCACCCTCCCCCAGGCCGTCGCGGGCAGCACCGTGAAACCGCTCGCACCGTGCGGGTACACCCCCGCCCAGGTGCGCGGCCTGTACGGGCTCGGCAGCGGCGACACCGGCGCCGGCCAGACCGTCGCGTTCGTCGGCGCGAACGCCTCCCCGACCATCGTCGCCGACGTCACCCAGTACTCGCGTCTGCACAACCTGCCCGACCCGCAGATCAGCCAGATGGTCCCGCCGGGCATCTACCAGCGGCCGACGACGCCCAAGAACGACCCGGGCTCGTTCTTCGGTGAGCAGACGCTCGACGCCGAGGCCATCCACACCACGGCGCCGGGAGCGAAGCTCCTCTACGTCGCGTCCTCGAACGCCGGTCAGGACTTCGACCGCAGCGTGAAGTTCGTCGTCGACAAGCACCTCGCACCGATCCTGTCGATCTCGTACGGGTTCTCCGGCGAGACCGTGCCGCAGGGGTTCGTGAACAGCCTCAACGCGATCTTCGCGCAGGCCGTGGCGACCGGCGTCGGGGTCTTCGTGTCCAGCGGCGACGACGGCGACAACGCGAGCACGCTCGGGAAGACGGCTGTCGACTTCTACGCGAACACACCGAACGTGACCGCGGTCGGCGGGACGTCGGCGGCGATCGTGCGCGGTTCCGGCGGCTCGGTGTTCACGCCCGGCGGCGCGCCGGCCGCCGTCCCGGCGCAGTCGTCGGTGTCCGGCGGCGGCATCTACGGCATCGACGATCCGAACAACGCGGTGAACAAGCCCGGCTGGGCGCGGGCCTTCGAGGTCGGCTGGCAGACCGGCGTCACCGCCGCGACGGGCACGCTGACCCCCGCACCGACAGGGTCGGCTCCCCCCGCGGCGACGACGTACACCTTCGCCGGCTCGCTGAGCGGGGGCGCACCCACCTTCGGCGGCGGTGGTGGCGGCGGAGTCAGCGCCGTCTTCCCGCAGCCGAGTTACCAGAGGGGCATCACCGACTCCGCCCGCGACGGCTCGTCGGGAGCAGCGGGCACCAGCGGGCGCGCCGTGCCGGACATCGCCGCACTCGCCGACCCCAACACCGGCTTCCTCGTCGGCCAGACGCAGCGCTTCCCCGACGGCACCTACTACGACGAGTACCGGATCGGCGGGACGTCGCTGGCGGCACCGCTCGTCGCGGGGATGGCGGCCGTGGCGAATCAGCGCGCCGGACGGGACCTCGGATTCCTCAACCCGCGGATCTACGCGGTGTACCGGCAGTCCGCGACCACCCTGTACGACGTCGACGCGGCCGACCTGTCGAGCCCGGCCGAGTTCGGGAGCACGCCCGCGGTGTTCCGGGTGAACTTCACCGACGGCGTGTCGGCGGCGGGCGGGCGGACCTACAGCGTCCGGACCCTCGAGACGGCGAACCAGAGCCTGCGGTCGGTGCGCGGCTACGACACCGCGACCGGGGTCGGCACGCCCCGCGATCCGTCGTTCCTCTCGGCACTGGGGACGGTGACACCGATCCCCTTCACCCCGGACTCCAAGTCACCGAAGGTGCGCTGAGCGCGGCTCCGGGTCGAACCGGGGGTGAACCCCGATGCCGTCGGGACCGGCGGTCCCTACCGTCGGGGAGGACGGCCGAGAAGCGGCCACCGAGCTCAGGAGTGTCATGACCCAGCCCGCGTACACCACCCCCGGATCCTCGCCCCGCCTGCGGCGGTCGACGACCGACAAGTGGTTCGGGGGCGTCTGTGGCGGGCTCGCGCAGCGCTTCGGTCTCAGCCCCGGCCTGGTCCGACTGCTGTTCGTGCTGTCGATCGTGCTGCCGGGACCGCAGGTGCTGGTCTACCTCGCCCTGTGG
Source organism: Williamsia deligens (assembly GCF_024171765.1). GTDB lineage: Bacteria > Actinomycetota > Actinomycetes > Mycobacteriales > Mycobacteriaceae > Williamsia_A > Williamsia_A deligens. Next base: position 3,024,937 of record NZ_JAMTCI010000001.1, on the reverse strand, counting down.
ATCGTCATCCCCCGCGGATGACCGGGTGCACCGTCAGCCGAAGATGACCCGGACCTCCTGGTACTGATCCTGCGGGACCGTCTTGTGCGCGGCGAGCGCCTCGTCGAACGCGACACGGACGATGTCGGTGCCGCGCAGCGCGACCATCTTCCCCCAGTCGCGGTCGGCCACCATGTCGGTGACCGCCATGCCGAGCCGGGTCGCCAGGACACGGTCGAAGCCGGTGGGCGACCCACCGCGCTGGATGTGACCGAGAACCGTTGCGCGCGTCTCGATCCCGGTGTTCTCTTCGATGATCGGCGCGAGGACGTCGGCGATGCCGCCGAGCCGGGGGCGGTTGAACCCGTCGAGACCCTTCGTGGAGTGCGCCGAGTCCATGTCGGGCAGGGTGAAGCCCTCGGCGACGACCACCATCGGCGACCGGCCACGACTCTGCACGCTCGAGACCCAGGCGCAGATCTGCTCGATGCTCTCGGGCTGCTCCGGGATGAGGATCGCGTGGGCACCCCCGGCGATGCCGGAGTACAGGGCGATCCACCCCGCGTGGCGACCCATGACCTCGAGCACCATGCACCGCTTGTGCGAGTTGCCGGTCGTGCGCAACCGGTCGATCGCCTCGGTCGCGATCTCCACGGCCGTGTCGAACCCGAAGGTGTAGTCGGTGGCGTCGAGATCGTTGTCGATGGTCTTGGGGACCCCGACGATGTTCACACCCTCGCCGTGCAACCGCTTCGACGCCGACGCCGTCCCCTCACCACCGATGGCGATGACACCGTCGAGCGACTGCGCGGCGATCGTCCGTCGGACGGCCTCGATCCCCCCGTGCGGTTCCGCGTAGGGACCGACGCGGCTGGTGCCGAGGATCGTGCCGCCCTGATGCGACAGGCCCCGCACCGAACTGCGGTCCAGGGGCATCACGTCGTTCTCGATGAGCCCGCGCCACCCGTCCAGGAAGCCGACGAACTCCTGGCCGTGGACCGTCTCGCCCTTGAGGACCGCACCCCGGATCACCGCGTTGAGGCCGGGGCAGTCGCCGCCGGAGGTCAGGATGCCGAACCTGGTCACGTCGCGCTCGTCCTCTCGTCGCCCGCCCTGATCCCCCCAAACCTAGGGAACCGGGCGTGACCCTGCTCGCCTCGCCGTCCACGAGGCCAGTGGACGCGTAACCTCGACCGGTGCGACACGGCGGGATGCTCCAGATACGGCTGCGGCTGTGGCGCGCCCTGCTGGCCGTTCTCGTCCTCGCCGCGGGCGTCGTCGTCACGTCGATGGCCACGACCGCGTCGGCGCAGAGCACCACCCCGGTCGCGACCACACGCTCCGACGACGGTGCACCGCCGAGCATGACGCCGGCGGGTCTCGTCCTCGCCCACGACGCCGGCCGCCAGACGCCGGCCGGCATGGCGATCGCCGCTCTCGTGGGACCCCACCCGCTGCGCGCGGAGGCACTCATCCCCCCGGGCTTCGCAGCCGCGGAGGGCTACCAGCCGATCGTCGACGCGGGCGTCCCCGCGAACCCGGACGGCGGATGTTCCTCACCCATCGCCCTTCCCGCGGCGTTCGACGCGCCGTGCAAGACCCACGACCTCGGCTACGACCTCCTCCGCTACAGCGCGATGACCGGGTCCACCCAGGGACCGTGGGCCCGCGAGGCGATCGACGCGCAGCTGGTCCGACGCGTGACCGCGACCTGCGAGTTCGACGACAACGGGTGCAGCGCCGCGGCGGAACTCGTCCGCGCGGGAGTGGTCACGAACTCCCGTCGGCAGGCGGAGGGCGTTCCCGGCGTGGAGACCCCCTGGCAGATCGCCGGGTCGGTGGTGAAATTGGTGTGGATCCCCGTGGTCCGCGTCGCCGACGCCGTGGGCACACCCGTCGGCCGCGCAGCCGCCGCCGCACTGCTCGCGTGGGCCCTGACCGCGGTGTGGCGCAGCTCGCGCCGCGCCGTCGTGCTGCCCACCCTCCCGACGGTCCCACCCCTGCCCCCGATGCCGACACTGCCCGCGACTCCCGGTTCCCAGCGCCCCTCACGTCCGCACAAGGCTTGACCGATCACCTGTCTGGACTAGTGTCTGGTCAGGTGATCGCAGCGGTGCGGGTGTGAGGAGTCGTCATGGTGGTGCGCGTCGCGCAGGTCGGGACGGGCAACGTGGGGCGGCTGACGCTGCGCCAACTCATCTGCGATCCGCGGTTCGAGCTCGTCGCGCTCGGCGTGTCCACGCCGGAGAAGGTCGGTCGGGACGCCGGTGAGCTCGCGGGAATCGACACGGTGACCGGCGTCGCCGCGGCATCGGGGCTCGACGCCGTGATCGCGGCACGGCCCGACTGCGTCGTCTACTGCGCTATGGGCGACACCCGGATGGGTGAGGCCACCCGGGACTGCCTGCGTCTGCTCGAGGCCGGCATCGACGTCGTCGGGTCCGCGCCGGTGTCGATGCAGTACCCGTGGCAGATCATGCCGGACTCGCTGATCGAGCGGATCGACGCAGCCGGGCGTGACCACGAGGTGAGCATGTACGTGACCGGTGTCGACCCCGGTTTCGCCACCGACCTCCTCCCGATCGCGCTCGCGAGCACCTGTCAGAACGTCCAGCGGATCCGATGCATGGAGATCGCCGACTACGCCACCTACGACGGCGCGGAGGTCATCTACGACGTCATGGGTTTCGGCAGCCCCGTCGACGACCCCCCGCTGTTCCTCCAGCCCGGGATCCTGGCCCTCGCATGGGGTTCGGCGATCCGGATGCTGGGGGACGCACTCGGGGTCACCATCGACGAGATCGTCGACCACAACGACCGTGAGCCCGCGCCGGAGGACTTCGAGATCGCCGCCGGGACGATCCGTGCGGGCACCACCGCCGCCATCCGCTTCGAGATCACCGGGATGGTGGCCGGCGAACCGGTCGTCACCGTCGAACACGTGACGCGGTTGCGCGCCGATCTCCGCCCGGACTGGGCGCAGTCGGCCCAGGACGGCGGGTCGTACCGCGTCGAGATCACGGGCGAGCCGTCGTACGTGGTCGACATCTGCCCCACCAGCGACCACGGCGACCACAACCACGCCGCGATCGTCGCCGCCGCGGGTCGCATCGTGAACGCCATCCCCGCCGTCGTCGCGGCCGAACCCGGCCTGCGCACCACCCTGGACCTCCCCCTGGTCCTCCCCCGCGGGATCGTCCGATCGCCCGACCCGGTCACGCTCTGACCGGCGCGCTCCACCACCACGAGAAGGGATCACACATGGGACGGGTCGACGGCAAGGTCGTGCTCATCAGCGGCGGTGCACGCGGGATAGGCGCTGCCGACGCCACAGCGCTCGTGGCCGAGGGTGCTGCGGTCGTCATCGGCGATGTCCTGGACGACGAGGGAACGGCGCTGGCGGCGACGCTCGGCGACGCTGCGCGCTACGTCCATCTCGACGTGACGCAGCCCGAGCAGTGGGCCGCGGCCGTCGCTGCGGCGTCCGACACGTTCGGATCTCTCACGGGCCTGGTGAACAACGCGGGCATCGCCAACGGCGCGACGCTGCAGGACTTCCGCCACGACAAGTGGCAACAGATCATCGACGTCAACCTCACCGGCACGTTCCTGGGGATGCAGGCCGCGACCGATGCGCTCACCGCCTCGCAGAACGGGTCGATCGTCAACATGTCGTCGATCGAGGGCATGCGCGGAACCCCCTGGGCCCACGGCTACGTCGCGACGAAGTGGGCGGTGCGCGGCATCACCAAGTCGGTCGCCGCGGAGCTCGCCCCGTACGTGCGGGTGAACTCGATCCACCCCGGACTCATCCGCACCCCGATGACCGAGGGCATCCCCGACGACATGCTGACCATCCCCCTCGGACGACCCGCCCAGCCCGAGGAGATCGCCTCGTTCGTCCGGTTCCTGATCTCCGACGAGTCGTCCTACGCGACCGGATCGGAGTTCGTCGTCGACGGCGGCGTCATCAACAACATCCCGCACAAGTTCTGACGCCTCAGCGCACACCGTTCTCGTAGGCGAAGACGACGGCCTGCGCGCGGTCGCGCAGGCGCAGTTTCGCCAGCACCTTGCCCACGTGGGTCTTCACGGTCTGCTCGGCGACGAACAACGCGGCGGCGATCTCCGCGTTCGACTCGCCGGCGGCGATGTGTTCGAGCACCTCTCGCTCGCGGGCGGTCAGCGACGTGAGTGCGGCGTCGGCGGCCACCGATCCCGGTCGACGCGCGGTGACCTCGGCGATGAGCCGTCGCGTGACCGACGGCGCCAGCAACGCGTCTCCCGCTGCGACGACACGGACCGCACGGACGAGCTCGTCGGCCGGCGCATCCTTGAGCATGAAGCCCGACGCCCCGGCGCGCAACGCCTCGTACACGTAGTCGTCGATGTCGAAGGTGGTCAACATCAACACCTTCGGCGGATCCTCGGAGCCCGAGCGGGAACCGGAGCCGAGCACCGCGCGCGTCGCCGCGAGACCGTCCATGCGCGGCATCCGCACGTCCATCAGGACGACGTCGGGACGCAGGCGCCGGATCTCCGCGACGGCCGTCACGCCGTCGGGGGCGTCGCCGATCACCGTGATGTCGCTCTGCGCGGCGAGCAGCGCCCCGAATCCCTGACGCACCATCGCCTGGTCGTCGGCGATGAAGACCGTCGTCATCGCACGTGCTCGTCGGCCGGACCCCGTCCGACGGGCAATGCCGCGACCCGTCGCCCCCGTGCCGGCAACGACGCCTCGACGACGAACTCCGTCGGTTCCCCGTCGTGCAGTGGCCCGCGCGGGCCGATCGACGCCGAACCCCCCACCGCGCGGGCGCGCTCCGTCATGCCGGGTATCCCGTGCCCACCCGCGACGGATCCGGTGTCGTCGTGCGGGTGCGTCGTGCGGTTCACGATGCGGACCACGAGACCGTCGGAGCCGCCTGTCAGCGACACCGTGATCGGTGCGCCGGGAGCATGGCGCACCGCGTTGGCGAGGCCCTCCTGCACGATGCGGTAGGTCGCGACCGCCACGCCCTCGGAGACGACGTCGGGTCCGTCGACGTCACAGTGGTACTCGACGACGACACCGGCGGCGCGGGTCGCGTCGACGAGCGCACCGATGTCGTCGACGCCGGGCGCCGGTGCCGGGGGCGCGGTCTCGCCGTCCACGCGCAGCACGCCCAGCAGTTGGCGCACCTCGTCGAGCGCCTCGCGAGCCATGCCGGCGATGGACTGCAGCTCGGCGTCGGCCTCGGGCCCGATGCCCTCGACGCGATAGCGCGCCGTCTGCGCCGCGACCACGACGACCGACATCCGGTGTGCCACCACGTCGTGCAGGTCCCGGGCGATCCGGGCGCGGTCGGCCAGGACCGCGGTGCGCGCGTCGGCGACCTCCTTCATCGCACTCTCGTGTGCGAGGTCCCTCCGGGAGCGGACCACGACACGCAGGAGCCCGCACACGACGAACAGGACGGTCATCCCGGCGATCCATCCGGCGCGCGCACCGGGCGGAGCCGAGATCGCGAACACCACACACACGCCGACCCAGGACAGCGGCAACAACCGCAGCGTGCCCCGCAGCGACGTCATCCCCGCCAACACGACGATCGCGATGACGTGCACCACGGTGATCCGCCACTCCCATCCGTCGACGCGCGGGACGACCACCCCCAGCACCGCGGCCGACACCAGTGAGATGGCCAGTCCGAGATCAGGTCTCGCCCATGCCAGGGCCACCGGGAACGCGGCGAGTCCGGCCGCGACGGGCATCAGGACCACCAGCAGCGAGTGTGTCAGCGGCAGTGTCGGCCACGCGACGGAGAACAGGATCATCGCGACGAGCAGGAACACCAGGTTGATGCGGCGGCCGAGGAACTCGACCACCGCGGGGTCCGACATCAGGGGTATGGCATCGAGGCGTCGCCGCACCTGTCGACGACGTCCACGGCTCACGATCACACTGCGACGGTAGTTCCCGCATCGCCCGCTGTCGTCATACCCAGGTAGCAGCCCCCTCACCCGCCGGTGTCGGTCACCGAGGTCCGATGTCGTCCGCGCGGGGGTCGGCGGACGGGCCCCGCGGGTGATGTGCCGTGGTGTCGACCGTTCCTAGCGTCACCTCATGGCTTCGCATCCACCGCTCACCGAGCGTCGAACTCTGCTCGTCGCAACGCTTCTCGGCATCGCGGCCGTCGTCGCGCTGCTCCTGGGCCACCAGAGACCGACGACCCCCGAACCCGCCGACCTCACCACCCCTGCCGGGGCCGCGGTGGCCGCACTCACCGGGTCACACCCGATGACCGCGCTCACCGCGCTCGGCGATCCGGAACGCGTTCTGGGCTACCGCCCGACGACCGTCGACGGCCATCCGGCGAACCCGCACGGCGGGTGCTCGTCCCCGGTGCCGATGCCCGGTCGGTTCGAACCGCTGTGTCGTGTCCACGACCTCGGATACGACCTGTTGCGGGCCGCCGCACGCTCCGGACATCCCCTGGGGCCGTGGGCCCGCCTGCGCATCGACGCGAGCCTCGTCGCATCCATGGAGCGCAGCTGTGGGGATCCCCTGTGCCGTGCCGCTGCCGAGACTGCGCGGGTCGCGCTGGCGGTGAACACGTGGCGCCAACGCGACGGCGTCCCCGTGGTCGAGAGCACGCGGACCATCGCGACGTCGGTGGTGGACCGCCTCATCGTCGCGGTGGCGCCGTGATGCCGCTCCGACCCGCCGGGATGCTCGGCGCGCTGGCAGGTGCGGCGGTCGCCCTCGCCCCGAACTCCCTCCCCCGCGACGCGTCCGTCCAGATGGTGCTCCTGGGCGTGTCGGTGGTCGTCGGGGCCGCCCTGGGCACGGTCGTCGGGCGCGCCGTGCGGGGGCCGCGGAGGGCGGACACAGCCGCCACCGTCGCGGTGACCGTCGTGGCGATCGTCGTGGTCGGGATGCTCGTGGCGGCGAACACGCTGTGGCAGTCGGCGTTGCGCTCGGCGATGCCCGGGGCGGCGCCACTCGGACCGGGATGGGTGCTGTGGTCCGTCGCCCCGATCGCCGCGTTGTACGCCGCCGCGGTCTCGATGCGGACTCCGCGCTCGGCCGTACGCCTGGCCGCTGCCGCGGTGGTCGCGGCGTGTCTGACGGGCGCGGCGCCCGTGGCGCTTGCGGCGCCCGCGCCGACCGGTGCCGACGTCGCGAGAACCGCAGTCGCGGTGCCGCACCCCATCATGATCACCGGTTCGGTGGAGGCCCGGACCGCGGGCCCGGCCGCGATCCACCGCGCGGCGCAGGACGTCGTCGCGCGATGGCGCTCCGCGGGCGGTGGGTCGCGGCGGGCGGTCGTCGTCGCGGTGCCGACGGGGTCGGGATGGGTGGACCCGGACGCCGTCGCCGGTTTCCGGGAACGGCTCGGGGGTGACGTGTCTGTGGTGTCGCTGGCCTACGACCACCAGCCCAGCTGGCGGGCCTTCGTGACCGGCACCGGCTCCGCGACCGCCGGCGCGATCGCACTCACCGCCGCGATCGGCGAGGCGCTCGACGCCCTGGACACAGACCGCCGACCGTCGCTGTACCTCTACGGGCAGAGCCTGGGTGCGGTCGGCGCCGACGCGGCGAGACGGTGGGCACGGGACCATCACGTCCCGGTGTGCGCCTCCGTCGTCGTCGGGGCACCGGCGGGAACTGTTGCGCGCCGCGGGGATCGACGCGTCGTCGTCGTGAACAGCAGCGACCCGGTCGCGCGGTGGTCACCGTCGCTGCTGTGGACACCGCCGGCCCGCGCCGAGCACGCCGACCTCCCGCGCCCGCCGTGGTTCCCCGTGGCGAGCTTCGTGCAGACGAGCGTGGACCTGCTGGGGGCACTGTCGTTCCCGGCCGGGCACGGTCACCAGTACGGCAGCGAGCAGGGAACGCGTGCGCCGGTGTGCGGGCGGTCGACTCAGATCGCGCCGCGCGCCGCCTCGTAGGCCGCACCCACGCGGTACAGACGGTCGTCGGCCTGCGACGGTGCCATGATCTGGAGTCCCACGGGCAGACCGTCGTCGGCCGAGAGCCCCGACGGCACGCTCATCGCGCAGTTGCCCGCCAGGTTGACCGGCAACGTGCACAGGTCGAACAGGTACATGGCCAGCGGGTCGTCGACCTTCTCCCCCAACGGGAACGCGGTCGTCGGTGTCGTCGGCGACACCAGGACGTCGACGTCGGCGAAGGCCTGCTCGAAGTCACGGGCGATCAGTGTCCGCACCCGCAGCGCCTGACCGTAGTACTGGTCGTAATAGCCCGAGGAGAGCGCGTACGTGCCGATCATGATGCGCCGCTTGACCTCCGGACCGAACCCGGCCGCGCGGGTCAGTGCCATGACCTCCTCGGCGGAATGCGAGCCGTCGTCGCCGACGCGCAGTCCGTACCGCATCGCGTCGAAGCGGGCGAGGTTGGAGCTGACCTCCGACGGGAGGATCAGGTAGTACGCGCCGAGTGCATAGGTGAAGTGCGGGCAGGACACCTCGACGATGTCCGCGCCACGGGCGGCGAGCTGGTCGACGGCGGCGCTGAACGACGACTGCACGCCGGGCTGATACCCCTCGCCCGACAGCTCCCGCACGATGCCGACACGCACACCGGACAGGTCCCCTTCCGCGCCGGCCCGCGCCGCGCCGACGACGTCGGGCACGGGGGCGTCGATGGACGTCGAGTCCCGCGGATCGTGACCGGCGATCACCTGGTGCAGCAGCGCGGTGTCGAGGACGGTGCGCGCGCACGGGCCGCCCTGGTCGAGCGACGACGCGCACGCCACCAGGCCGTAGCGGGACACGGTGCCGTAGGTCGGCTTCACACCGACGGTCGCGGTGACGGCGGCCGGTTGCCGCACCGAGCCGCCGGTGTCGGTGCCGATGGCCAGCGGCGCCTGGAACGACGCGAGCGCCGCGGCGCTGCCGCCGCCGGAGCCGCCGGGGATGCGGTCGGTGTCCCACGGGTTGCGGGTCAGCTGGTACGCCGAGTTCTCGGTGGAGCTGCCCATCGCGAACTCGTCCATGTTGGTCTTGCCGAGGATCGGGATGCCCGCGTCACGGAGACGACGGGTGACCGTCGCGTCGTAGGGCGGCACCCACCCCTCGAGGATCTTCGACCCACAGGTGGTCGGCGCGTCGATCGTGGTGAACACGTCCTTGAGTGCGACCGGCACACCCGCCAGCGGCGACGCGGGAGGTCCACCGGCGTCGAGGAGGTCGTCGACGGCCTGGGCCGAGGCGATCGCGGCGTCCGCACACACGTGCAGGAACGCCCCGAGGTCGCCGTCGATCTCGGCGATCTGGTCGAGGTGGGCACGGGTGACCTCGACCGAGGAGAGGTCACGGGAGTGGATGCGCTGCGCCAGCGTCGCGGCGTCGAGACCGGTGATCTCGCCCGCGGGACGGATCGCGGTCACTGCTCCTCCCCCAGGATCTGCGGGACGGCGAACCGCTCCTGCTCCACCGCGGGCGCGCCGGACAGCGCCTCCTCCGGGGTGAGTCCCGGGACCGGTACGTCGGGTCGCAACACGTTGGCCAGTCCCGCGGGGTGCGCGGTGCCGTCGGCGTCGGTGACGTCCACCTCGGCGATCTGGGCGACGTGGGTGAGGATCGAGTCGAGTTGACCGGAGAACTGGTCGAGCTCGTCGTCGGTCAACGCCAGCCGCGACAGCCGCGCCAGGTGGGCGACCTCGTCCCGGGAAATCGCAGACACGCAGAGTCCCTTCTCACGTCGAGTGGAGTACCCGACAACCCTAGTGGGCCGGCGTCGCGGCACGGCCGGCGGACGGCGGCGCGACGGCGTGGGTGCGAGACTGTGCGGCGTGTCGTATCTGTTGCGGGTCCACCTGCAGGACCGTCCCGGCAGCCTCGGGCTGTTGGCGGTCTCGCTGGGATCGGTCGGCGCCGACATCCTCTCGCTCGACGTCGTCGAGCGCGGCGAGGGGTACGCCGTCGACGACATCGTCGTGGAGGTCGCCCGCGGGTCGCTGCCGGACACCCTGATCACGGCGGCGGAGAACATCGACGGGGTCCGCGTGGACTCCATCCGTCCCTACACCGGGGTGTTGGAGACGCATCGCGAACTCGAGCTGGTCGACCAGATCGCCCGGGCGACAGCGGCCGATCGCCTGCAGGTCCTGGTCGACCTGGCCCCGCGGGTGCTGCGTGTCTCGTGGGCGATGGTGATCGCACCCGGCGCGGGTGGGACCGTGCGCCTCTTCGGCAGTTCGAGCGCACCGGAGACCCCGCTGGGCGGGGTCGACTTCCTGCCCGTCGCCGAACCCGCTCAGCTCGACCCCGACGCGTCCTGGGTCCCACAGCCGTGGCGCGACATCGACACCAGGATGGCGGCCGCGCCGATCGGGTCGGCGTCGAAGGCGCTGCTGCTCGGTCGATCCGGCGGACCGGACTTCCGACAGTCGGAGCTCGCGCGTGTGGGCCATCTCACGCGGATCGTGACGACGGTGCTCGGCACCAGCTAGTCGGTCGCGCCGACTCCGGTCCCGGCCGGGTCGGCGGGGGGCGCTTCCGGGTCGCCCTCGCTCTCCTCGACGGTTGCCTCGGGTTCCGGGGCGGGCGGGGGTCCGTCGGCGAGGAGCCGCGTGAAACCGTCCTCGTCGAGGATCGGCACACCGAGCTGTTCGGCCTTCTCGGCCTTCGTCCCCGGCGAGTCGCCGACGACGACATAGTCGGTCTTCTTCGACACCGAGCCCGACGCCTTGCCGCCGCGGACGAGGATCGCCTCCTTCGCGCCGTCGCGGCTGTAGTTCACCAACGAGCCCGTCACCACGATCGTCAGCCCGGTCAGGGTGCGGGGGATCGAGTCGTCGCGTTCGTCGCGCATCTGCACGCCCGCGGCACGCCACTTCTCCACGATCTCGCGGTGCCAGTCGACGGCGAACCAGTCGACGACGCTCTGCGCGAGCGTCGCCCCCATCCCCTCGGTCTGCGCGAGCGCCTCGACGTCGGCCTCTTCGATCGCCTGCAGCGACCCGAACTCCGTGGCGAGCGCGCGCGCCGCGGAGGGTCCGACGTGGCGGATCGACAACCCCACCAGGACACGCCAGAGTGGCGCGGACTTCGCGTTCTCGAGGTTGGCGAGCAGTCGCCTGCCGTTGGCCGAGAGCGCTCCCGCCTTGGTGGTGAACAACGGCACGCGCGTCAGGTCCTCGGCGGTGAGGGAGAACAGGTCCGCCTCGTTCTCGAGGACGCCGGACGTCAGCAGGGCGGTCGCGGCCTCGTAGCCGAGCGCCTCGATGTCGAACGAGCCGCGCCCGGCGATGTGGAAGATGCGCTCCCGCAGCTGCGCCGGGCACGATCGGCTGTTCGGGCACCGGATGTCGGCGTCGCCCTCTTTCTCCGGGCGCAGCTCGGTCCCGCACTCCGGGCAGTGGGTCGGCATGACGAACTCGACCTCGCTGCCGTCGCGGAGGTCGACGATGGGGCCCAGGACCTCGGGGATCACGTCGCCGGCCTTGCGGATGGTCACCGTGTCGCCGATGAGGACGCCCTTGCGCTTCACCTCGGAGGCGTTGTGCAGGGTCGCCATCGACACCGTCGACCCCGCGACCAGCACCGGCGTCATGCTCGCGAACGGCGTGACCCGGCCCGTCCGGCCGACGTTGACCTTGATGTCGACGAGGGTGGTGGTCGCCTCCTCGGGCGGGTACTTGTAGGCGATGGCCCACCGCGGCGCGCGCGACGTCGATCCGAGGCGCCGCTGCAGGGAGGTGCTGTCGACCTTGACGACGATGCCGTCGATCTCGTGCTCGACGTCGTGCCGGTGCTCGCCCCAGTAGGCGATCCTCTCGACGATCTCGTCGACACTCGACAGCTTCGTGGTGTGCGACGACACGGGCAGGCCCCAGTCCGCGAGGGCCAGGTAGGCGTCGTGCAGGGACCCCGGCGCCCAGCCCTCGAGCTTGCCGATCCCGTGACAGATCATCCGCAGCCTGCGGCGGGCGGTGACCTGCGGGTTCTTCTGCCGCAGCGACCCGGCCGCCGAGTTGCGCGGATTGGCGAAGGGCGCCTTCCCGTCGGCGACGAGGCTGGCGTTGAGGGTCTCGAAGTCCTCGAGCCGGAAGAACACCTCCCCGCGGACCTCCAGCACCGACGGGATCGGATACTCCTCGGAGGCGGTCAGCTTCGCCGGGATGTCGTCGATGGTGCGGGCGTTGAGGGTGACGTCCTCACCGGTCCGACCGTCGCCACGGGTGGTACCCCGGACGAGCGTGCCGTTCTCGTAGACCAGCGCCAGCGCGACGCCGTCGATCTTCAGCTCGCACAGGTAGTCCAGGCCGGCGCCCGCGTCGGCCTCGACCCGCGAGACCCAGGTCCGCATCTCGTCGGCGTCGAACACGTTGTCCAACGACAGCATTCGTTCCAGGTGGTCCACCGCCGCGAACTCGGTGGCGAAACCACCGCCGACGAGCTTGGTCGGCGAGTCGGCCACGGCGAGTTCGGGGTGCTCGTCCTCGAGGCGCTGCAGGCGCTTGAGCAGGTCGTCGAACTCGCCGTCGGTGACCGTCGGCGAATCCTTGACGTAGTACCGGAACTGGTGCTCGCGCACCTCCTCGGCCAGAGCCGTCCACTGCGCGCGCAGATCACCGTCCTCCACCCGCTCGACGATAGTCCCGCGATCCGACATCTCCGGCCCTACCATCGCCGGTGATGCCGCATCCGATCATGTTCGACGACGCCGACCCGCTGCTCGCACGGGTGAGGGCCGTGGCTCTCCGGTTCCCGGAGGCCGGCGAGGTGATCGCGCACGGTCGCCCCACGTTCCGCTGCGGGAAGGTCTTCGCTCATTACGGCGGGTCGGTGCGGGGCGGCGATCGCCGTGACCACTCGGTGCTGGTGAAACCCGATCCCGCCGAGGCGCAGGCACTGGCCGACGACCCCCGCTTCTTCGTGCCGGCCTACCTCGGCCCCGCCGGATGGCTCGGTCTCGACCTCGACGCCGCCGAGGCCGACTGGGACGAGATCGCCGAACTGCTCGACGCGAGCTACCGACTCGTCGCACCTGCCCGGTTGGTCCGCATCCTCGACGCGTGACGATGTGGCCGCGCGACGCGGCTGTGGAATCCTGGGCGGCATGCGGGAGGCTGTGCGGGACTACTGGTGGGCCGTGTTGGTCGTCCCCCTCAGCCTCGTCCTCACGGTGATCCTCGTCGGGGGCGCGGTGCGGGACGGGGGCGCCGGTCGTACCGAGACGGTGGCGGCCGCGGTCACGTCGTCCGCCTCACCGACACCGACACGCTCCGTCCAGGACATCGCCGACGCACAGGCCTGCCGGACGGCCTCGGCCCCGCGCACGGTCACCGTCAGCATCCGCAGCCAACGGATGTGGCTGTGCACCGGGACCACGACGACGGCCGCCTCACCGATCACCACCGGGATCGACACGCCCGTGGACCGGACACCCACGGGGACGTGGCGGATCATCGACCGCCAGACCGACCGGTACCTCGTCGGACCCGACTACCGCGTGTTCGTGCACTACTGGCTGCAGTTCTATGGCGACTACGGCTTCCACGACTCGCCGTGGCAGGACTTCCCGTACGGGGACCCGAGGTACCGCTCCTCGGGCTCGCGTGGGTGCGTCCACGTCCCGGAACCGATGATGGCCCGGCTCTACACGTGGGCGGGCCTGGGCACCACGGTCACCATCCGGACCTGACCGGCGCGCTCAGCGGTGCGGCAGTTGGGCCGCCGCCGAGGTGCACAGGGCCAGCGCCGCGGCAGCCCGGTCGCCGGTGGCGCCCGACAGTCCGCATGACGGGGTCACGAGGAACGACCCGGTGAGTGCGGAGTGGTCCAGACCGATGGTGTCGACGATGCCCACGACCCGGTCGGCGACAGCATCCGACGACGGCAGCGTCGCAGGGCCGACCCCGGGGACGACCCCCGCCATCACGGCCACCCCGGACTCGATCGTCTCGCCGAGCCCGTCGAGGTCCGCGGTCGGCAGCCGACCGTCGCCCCGCGGCGTGAGGTCGAGGGAGACGCCCCACAGCGGCGTCTGGGCCACCACCGCCCACGGGAACGTCTGTCCGCAGTGGTGCAGCACGACGGGTGTGGCGACGGCGTCGCACAGACCGCTGAGGTGCTCGGCGACGACCGCCGCGGGGATGGCCGGCACCGTGTCGAACCGGGACAGCGGACGGACGGTGCCGTCGATGACCCGGTCCAGCGACGGCTCGTCGAGCTGGACGACCACCCGGGCACCGAGACGGCGCGTGAGCTCACGCACCTGGGTCACGATGCCCTCGGTGAGCGATCCGACGACGTCGCCCCAGGCGCCCCGGTCGGCGACGACCTTGTGGCCGTTGGCCAGCTCGATGCCCGCCGCGGCCGTGAACGGCCCACAGACCTGCATCTTCACCCACGAGTCGGGTCCGCCGAGACCCCGTGTCTCCCAGACCTCTTCGAGCGCGTCGAGATCGGCGCGGAGCATGTCACGGGCACGACGGCCCAGAGCCGACCCGCCGCCGGCGAAGCGGTATCCGTGGTTGCCGATGTCCATCGGCATGTCGACGAGCAGGGCCGCGCAGCGTCCGATCATGTCGGCGCCCGGTCCGCGGTCGGGGAGCTCGGGCAGGTGCATGAGCGCCACCTCACCGGCGACGACGTCCGCCGCGGCACGGGGATCGACGCCCGGCATCGACCCGACACCCGTGGCGATCCCGGTGGGAGGCCCGGCGGGGGTGGCTGCTGTGGGGCTCACGCGGCGCTGATCCGACCCCGCGTCGGAGACGCGCTGATCCGACCACATCCGATGACGCGGTCCCCGGCCCCGTCGTCGGGTGCGTAGAGCACCGCGGCCTGACCGCCGGCCACACCGGTCAGCGGTTCGTGCAGCTCGATGGCGATACCGGTCCCGGCGTCGACAGCGTGGGCGCGGGCGGGGGCGAGCCCTCCGTGGGCGCGCACCTGCACGACGCAGTCGATGGCACCGGTGGGGACGGTCCCCGACGTCCACACGGCGCGCTCGGCGGTGATCGACGAGACCTGCAGGTCCAGCGACGATCCCACCGTCACCGTCGCGGTGGTCGGGTCGATCCCGGTCACGTAGCGCGGGGCTCCGTCGGTCGCGGGCGCCTCGATGCCCAACCCCTTGCGCTGCCCGATGGTGAACCCGTGGATGCCGTCGTGCTCGGCGAGGGTGTCCCCGGTCGCGCCGTCCACCACGAGTCCGGGACGCACGCCGATACGGGCACCGAGGAACGCGCGGGTGTCGCCGCTGGGGATGAAGCAGATGTCGTGCGAGTCGGGCTTGTCGGCGACGGTGAGGCCACGCCGTGCCGCCTCGGCGCGGATCTCGGGCTTGGGGGTGTCCCCGACCGGGAACATCGCGTGCGCCAGCTGCTCCGCGGTGAGGACGGCCAGGACGTAGGACTGGTCCTTGTCGGGGTCGACGGCGCGCCGGAGCACTCCGTCGGACAGGCGCGCGTAGTGACCGGTGGCCAGCGCGTCGAATCCCAGTGCCCGCGCGCGGTGGGCCAGCGCGGAGAACTTGATCTTCTCGTTGCAGGTCAGACAGGGGTTGGGTGTGAGACCGCGGGCGTAGGCGTCGACGAACTCGTCGATGACGTCGTCGCGGAACCGCTCGGCGAAATCCCAGACGTAGAACGGGATCCCGAGCACGTCGGCCGCGCGTCGTGCATCGTCGGCGTCCTCCCGCGAGCAGCATCCACGACTGCCGGTGCGCAGTGCGCCGGGTGCGGTCGACAGCGCGAGGTGCACACCGGTGACGTCGTGGCCGGCGTCGACGGCGCGCGCGGCGGCCACGGCGGAGTCGACTCCGCCGCTCATCGCGGCCAGGACACGCACGGCTCAGCGCTCCCCGACGACGGCGCCCGCCATGCCCGCGACGCGGGCCCGGTCGGCGACATCGGCCAGGACGTCGGCGACGGCGTCGATCTCGGCGTCGGTGGTCGACGGCGCGAGGGAGAAGCGGAGGCTGCTGCGGGCGTCGGGGGTCGACAACCCCATGGCCAGCAGGACGTGGCTCGCCCGGGCGACGCCCGCGGTGCAGGCCGAGCCCGTCGAACACTCGATGCCGTTGGCGTCGAGCAGCATCAGCAGCGAGTCACCCTCGCATCCGAGGAGGGACACGTGGGCGTTGCCGGGCAGACGATCCACGCCGAGCGGTCCGTTGACCACACATCCCTCGACCCCGCGCGCGACGTCGAGGAGGCGATCACGGCGGGCGGCCACGGAACGCATGGTGACGGGCAGCTCGTCGACGGCGATCCGCAGGGCTGCGGCCATCCCGGCCGCGGCAGCGGCGTCCGGGGTGCCCGACCGGACGTCGCGCTCGTGACCGCCGCCGTGCAGCAGGGGGACGCAGTCCACGTCGCGGCGCAGGACCAGGGCCCCCATGCCGTGCGGGCCGCCGAACTTGTGCGCCGCGAGCGTCAGGGCGCTCACGCCGACGGCGGCGAGATCGACGGGGATGTGTCCCACGGCCTGGACGGCGTCGGTGTGGAACGGGACGCCGTACTCGGCGGCGACCGCGGCGAGTTCGGCGACGGGCTGGATGGTCCCGACCTCGTTGTTCGCCCACATCACCGACACGAGCGCGGTCTCGGCACCGTGCTGCGCCAGCTCGGTGCGCAGGTCGGCCGGGGACACCCGGCCCTCACCGTCGACGGGGAGGACCACGAGGTCGGCGTCGCCGCGGTCGGCGAGCCACGCGGCGGGGTCCATGACGGCATGGTGTTCGACGGCGGAGATGACGAGGCGACGGCGGCGCGGGTCCGCGGCCGTGCGCGCCCAGAAGATCCCCTTGATCGCGAGGTTGTCGCTCTCGGTGCCGCCGGCGGTGAAGACGATCTCCGACGGGCGGGCGTTGATCGCCGCGGCGACCGTCTCGCGCGCCTCCTCGAGGTGACGCCGGGCCCGACGACCCGAGCCGTGGAGCGAGGCGGCGTTGCCCGCGTCGGCCAGGATGCGCGTCATCGCCTCGACAGCGGCGGGGTGCATCGGCGTGGACGCTGCGTGATCGAGGTAGACGGGGCCGTTCACGAAGGCGGGCATGACCGACCCAGAGTACCGGCGGACCGCCCTATGCCGCGCCTGCGGGCACCTGTCCGGCCGACGGCGCGCCCGCCGCCGACCGGATCGGACGCACCGGCGCCGGGATCGTGGGGATGGCGGCCAGCGAGTCGTCCGACACGAGGTCACCGAACACCAGTCGCTCGCAGCGTCGTGTCAGCTCGCGACGGTCGTCCGCGGGCAGCTGCAGCTCGTGCACCCGGACCACCACCGACAGTCCGCGCGTCCGCAGGATGCGTCGCACGGTGTCCATCAGGTCGTCGTCGCCGATGAACGCCGACACGGTGGCGACAGCCCCGTCGGCGTCGCGGAAACCGACGTGTACGGGGATGACCGGCATCTGCGCGTCGACCGCGGCCTGGAAGGCGGCCGGCCGGAAACGACCGCCCGCGTGGCCGCACCAGGTGGTGCCCTCGGGGAAGACGCCGACGGCGTCGTCGGCGAACAGGCCCTCGGTCATGGCGGCGACGGTCGCGGGCAGGGATCGCAGCGAGCGCCGGTCGATGCCGATCACACCCAGCCTGCGGGCGAGGTCGCCCACGACCGGCCATCCGAGGACCTCGGACTTGGCGACGAACCGTGCGGGCACCACGCAGGCGATCGCCACGATGTCGAGGAACGTGGTGTGGTTGGCGACCACGAGCCCCACCCCGCGACCGACCTGCGGCCGACGGTCGTCGACCTCGACGGTGATCCCCAGGGATGCCAGCAGTGACCGCGCCGAGCCGCGGAGGAACCGTCGACGCACCGGACGCGGCAGCAGCGAGACGGGGGTCCCGGCGGCGACCACCGCTCCTGCCGTCACGGTGAACCGCGCCACCCGGCATGCCACACCGAGCGGACCCACGGGATCGGAGGCGGGCTCGCGGACGCAGCTCGCGTCGCAGGAGCTCGTCGGGAACCAGGCGTGGTCGGTCACCGCGCCACCTCCGCGACCTCGCACCGGTCGGCCAGGCCGCGCAGCCGCTCGAGGTAGCGGCGGTCGGCCGTCTCCTTGTCGAGGACCGTCAGGAAGTCCCCGACGCCGAAGTCCGGGTCGTGTGCTGGTTCCCCGCAGACGCGCGCACCGATCCGCAGGTAGCCCGACATCAGCGGCGTCAGCGTCAGCCGCGGTGGCGGATCGATCTCGTCGAGCCGCCTGCCCTCGATCACCACGGGGCGGTGCGGGAAGACCTGCCACGCTGCGCGGTGTCGATCGCGGACGAGGTCTCGCGTCCCACGGATCACCGCACCCGGGGCGGTGCCGTCGACCGGGTCGACCGGGACCGAGGTGCATCCGACGACGTACCGATGGCCGGTCTCGTCGAGATACCGCAGCGTTCCGGACCACATCAGCGCCATCACCGACCCCGACCGGTGTCCCTCGAGCACACACGCTCGCCCCATCTCGACGGTCTCGGCCGCGATCGGGGCCAACTCCAGCAGGTCGAACTCACCGGCGCCGTAGAGACCACCGGCGGCGATCGCCGCGTCCGGGGTCAGCACGCGAGCACACCCGACGACCGCACCGTCGGCGTGGTCGTCGCGCACCAGGAGGTGGTCGCAGTGGTCGTCGAAGCGGTCGGCGTCACGGCCGTCGACGGTCCCGACCATCGCGGTGCCGAAACCGGGTTCTCGCGAGAACACGGTGTGCCGCAACCGTTGCGCGGCCTCGACGTCCTCGGGCCGGGTCGTCAGGTGGAGGCTGTACCGCGGGCCGCGCAGCAGCACGCGGGAGCGCCGGGTCGGCGTCGTGGGGTGGGTGCCGTCGAGCAGTGTCGTCGCCATGTGCACAGGTGTATCGAGCGCACCGGGCGGCCGTGCTGCACCGGCGTGTCATGTCGGTGGAGGTGCGGTGAACTCCTGCGCGCCCGGGTTACACCCCACCGACGTGTGCGTGTCCCCGAGACGCGACACGACCCCCGGGACGGTGTCCCGGGGGTCGTGGTCGGTGCTGTGCCGGTCAGCGACCGGCAGGTGTCACTTGCGCTTCTTGACCTCGTCGGTCAGCTGCGGTGCGACGTCGAAGAGATCGCCCACGACGCCGTAGTCGGCGATCTCGAAGATCGGGGCCTCTTCGTCCTTGTTGACGGCCACGATGGTCTTCGAGGTCTGCATGCCGGCGCGGTGCTGGATGGCTCCGGAGATGCCCAGCGCGACGTACAGCTGCGGCGAGACGGTCTTGCCCGTCTGGCCGACCTGGAACTGCCCCGGGTAGTAGCCGGAGTCGACCGCGGCGCGGGACGCGCCGACGGCTGCGCCGAGCGAGTCGGCGAGATCCTCGACCACGGAGAACTTGTCGGCACTGCCGACGCCACGACCACCGGAGACGACGATCGACGCCTCCGTCAGCTCGGGGCGGTCGCCACCGACGATCGGCTCCACCTTGGTGATCTTGACCGCGTTGGCCGCGGGGGCGGGGACCTCGACGTCGACGCGCTCGCCGGCGCCGGCCTGCGGGACGGCCTCGACGCCACCCGGACGCACCGAATAGATCGGGATGTCGCCCTTGGGCTGCGCCTCGACGGTGAACGCGCCACCGAAGATCGAGTGCACGCCGGTCTTGTCCTCCTTGATGTCGACGACGTCGTAGAGGATGCCCGAGCCCAGGCGCACGGCCAGGCGTCCCGAGATCTCCTTGCCGTCGGCGTTGGCCGCGACGATGATCGCGGCCGGCGAGGCCTGCTCGGCGACGGACGCCAGGATGTCGACCTTGGGGCTGATCAGGTAGCCGTCGACGTCGTCGGACTCGGCGACGTAGATCTTCTCGGCGCCGGCCTCCTTGAGGGCGTCGACGACGCTGTCGGCCGTGCCGGGCTTCCCGGCGACGACGACGCTCGGCGAGCCGAGCGCGCGGGCTGCGGTGATGAGCTCGCCGGTGACCTTCTTCAGGCCGCCCTCGGCGTCGAGCTCAGCGAGAACGAGTACTTCTGCCATGAGTTGTGTGCTCCTCGGGATGCGTGTGGGGGCGTCTCAGATGATCTTCTGGCCGACGAGGTACTGCGCGACCTTGCTGCCGCCGTCACCCTCGTCGGTGACGCGCTCACCCGCGGTCTTGGGCGGCTTCGGGGTGTTGTTGGTGACCGTCGAACCGGCGTTCTCCAGGCCCACGTCGCCGGCCTCGACACCGATGTCGGCGAGGGAGACGACCTGCACTTCCTTCTTCTTCGCGGCCATGATGCCCTTGAAGGACGGGAAGCGGGGCTCGTTGATCTTCTCGTTGACGCTCACGATGGCCGGCAGCGTCGACTCGACGTGGGTGATGCCCTCGTCGGTCTCGCGCTCGCCCGTCAGGGTCTCGCCGTCGACGGTGAGCTTGCGCAGGTGCGTCAGGTGCGGCAACTCGAGGTACTCGGCGATCATCGACGGGATCGCGCCGCCGCGGCCGTCGGTCGCCTCGTTGCCGGCGATGACCAGCTCGACGCCCTCGACGGTGCCGAGCGCACGCGCCAGCACGTACGCGGTCTGCACCGCGTCGGAGCCGTGCATCTGGTCGTCCTTGATGTGGATCGCCTTGTCGGCGCCCATCGACAGTGCCTTGCGGATCGCGTCCGTGGTGCGCTCCGGACCGGCCGACAGGATCGTGACCTCGCCGCCGGAGGCCTCCTTGATCTGCAGGGCCTCCTCGACAGCGCGCTCGTTGATCTCGTCGAGCACGGCGTCGGCCGCCTCGCGATCGAGCGTGTAGTCACCGTCCGAGAGCTTGCGCTCGGACCAGGTGTCCGGAACCTGCTTGATCAGTACGACGATGTTCGTCATGGTCCTCTTCGACCTCCACTCAGCGGTTGTGAACTCACCGTAAACTTACTGCCCGGTAAGGTAAAGCGTCCTCGACCCATTCTAGACGTTTCCGTCAGGCCGTCGACACGCCGTCCTCGCAGGTGAGCCGCGATGCTGAACACATCCGCCAGTAGCGCGGAGACATCGATCACATCCGGGGCGGGACGATCGCCGGATCGGCTCCTCGACGGCGCCCACTAGGCTCCCGCAGATGACCAACGCAACCGACGCCCCCGAGCCGGTGCTCGCGCTCACCGGCGAGCGGACGGCGCCGGGCATCGCCGAGGAGAACTACTGGTTCCGGCGGCACGAGGTCGCCTACGCCCACGTCACCCCGATGTGCCGAGGTCGACGTGTGCTCGAGGCGGGGTCCGGCGAGGGGTACGGCGCCGACATGCTCGCGGCATCGGGCGCCGATGTGGTCTGCGTCGACTACGACGAGTCCGCGGTCCAGCACTCGCGGGCGACGTACCCGCGCCTCGACGTCCGCCGAGCGAACCTCGTGGACCTCCCGCTCGCCGACGACGACGTCGACGTGATCGTGAACTTCCAGGTGATCGAACACCTCTGGGACCAGGAGCGGTTCGTCGCCGAATGCCGTCGCGTCCTGCGCCCCGGTGGGGTGCTGCTGATGAGCACCCCCAACCGGCTGACCTTCTCCCCCGGCCGGGACACGCCGCTGAACCCCTTCCACACGCGGGAGCTGTCGGCCGCGGAGCTCACCGAGCTGCTCGTCGGCGGCGGGTTCACCGTCACCGAGATGCTCGGAGTCCACCACGGGTCGGCGCTGCGGGCGCTGGACAAGCGCTGGAACGGGTCCTTCGTCGACGCACAGATCGGCCGCGCCCTCGCCGACGAGCCGTGGCCGGTCGCGCTCGCCGCGGACGTGGCCAGCATCCGGACCGACGACTTCGAGATCCACCCCGACGAGCCCGATCAGGCGCGTGGCATCGACGACAGCCTCGATCTGTTGGCCGTCGCCACGGCATGACCCTCCGATGAGCCCCTCACCGGTGCCGGGTCGGTTCGCGCTGGTCCTGCACTCGCATCTCCCCTGGCTCGCCCATCACGGTGCCTGGCCGGTCGGTGAGGAGTGGCTCTATCAGTCCTGGGCGTCGTCGTATCAGCCGTTGTTCGCGGCGCTGCGTCGTCTCGCGTCCGACGGACTGCGCGACCAGCTGACCCTGGGTGTGACCCCCGTGCTGGCCGCCCAGCTCGACGACCCGTACTGCGCCGCGGCGATGCACGCGTGGCTCGGTTCGTGGCAGACGCGCGCCGCGGAGGCCGCGGTCGTCGGCACGACCGAACACGATGCCGGGGCCCTGCAACTGGGTGTCCGCGAGCACGCTGCCGCGGCCGCCGCGATCGACGACTTCGAGACCCAGTGGCGCCACGGCGGATCCGGAGCACTGCGGCACCTCGTCGACTCCGGCGTCCTCGAACTGTTGTCCGGTCCGTTGGCACACGGTTTCGCGCCGACCATGGACCCGCGGATGCGCCGGTTCTGCCTCGAGGAGGGGCTCGCCGACACGCGCGCGCGGATCGGACGGCGGCCCGCGGGCATCTGGGCACCCGAGTGCGCGTACGCACCCGGGATGGAGGACGGTTACGCCGCCGCCGGCGTGGGCCATTTCCTCGTCGACGGCCCCGCCCTGCACGGCGACACCGCACTGGCACGGCCTGTCGGGGACTCCGACGTGCTGGCGGTCGGACGCGATCTCGAGATCAGCTACCGGGTCTGGTCGCCGCGCTCGGGATATCCCGGTCACCCCGCGTACCGCGACTTCCACACGTGGGACCACCGTTTCGGGTTCAAGGCCGCTCGGGTGACGGGCCGATCCGTGCCCGGGCCGGACAAGGCCCCCTACGACCCCGACCGCGCGGAACTCGCCCTCGCCCGCCACGTCGACGACTTCGTGGGACGGGTCCGCGACCGGTTGCGGGAACAGTCGGAACGGATCGGACGACCCGCGTTGGTGGTGGCCGCCTTCGACACCGAACTGTTCGGGCACTGGTGGCACGAGGGCCCGCGGTGGCTCGAGGCGGTGCTCCGGGCACTGCCCGACGCCGGCGTCGAGGTGACGACCCTGCAGACGGCGATCGAGGACGGCTTCGTCGGCGACGCAGTCGATCTCGGGCCGTCGAGCTGGGGATCGGGCAAGGACTGGCGCGTCTGGGACGGCCCGGCCGTGGACGACCTGGTCCGCGTGCAGCGCGAGGTGACCGCCTCGACCCTGGACACGGTGACCAAGCGACTCGATCGGGACGCCACGACGCGCGACCCTGTCGCCGACCAGATCGTGCGCGAGACGGTCCTGGGCCTGGCCTCGGACTGGGCGTTCATGGTGTCCAAGGACACCGCCGCCGACTATGCGCGCGAGCGCGCGTTCACCCACTCGCACGCGGCACGCGAGATCGGCGACGCCGCCGACCGCCGCCACGACCAGCGGGCTGTCGCGCTCGCCGACGCCTGGCGGCGCGCCGACCACCCGTTCGGGGCGTTGGACGCGCGCCGGCTGACGGGTGGTGCGGTGTGAGGGTCCTCGTCGTCTCCTGGGAGTACCCGCCCGTCGTCGTCGGCGGGTTGGGCCGCCACGTCCACCACCTCAGCGTCGCCCTCGCCGCGCAGGGACACGAGGTGGTGGTGCTGTCCCGACGGCCCACCGGCACAGACGCTCTCACCCATCCGACGACCGACACGGTCGTCGAGGGCGTGCGGGTCGTCGCCGTGGCGGAGGATCCGCCCGACCTCGAGTTCACCCGCGACATGATGGCGTGGACCCTGGCCATGGGACACGCCATGGTCCGCGCCGGACTGGCCGTCACCGACCGCGACGGCGGTCGGTGGGAACCCGACGTCGTGCACGCCCACGACTGGCTCGTCGCCCACCCCGCCATCGCCCTCGCGCAGGTCCACGACGTCCCCCTCGTCGCGACCATGCACGCCACCGAGGCGGGCCGGCACAGCGGGTGGGTCGCCGGCACCCTGAACCGGCAGGTGCACTCGGTGGAATGGTGGCTGGCCGCCGAGGCGGACGCGCTGATCACGTGCTCGGGCTCGATGCGCGACGAGGTCACCCGCCTGTTCGGTCCTGACCTCGCCGAGGTGCACACCATCCACAACGGCATCGACGTCAGCACCTGGCCCTACGCGCCCCGGCAGCCCCACGACGGCCCGCCGAGGCTGCTGTACGCCGGCCGCCTGGAGTACGAGAAGGGCGTGCAGGACCTCATCGCCGCCATGCCACGGCTGCGACGCACCCACCCCGGCACCGTCCTCGACATCCTCGGCGACGGGACGCAGGAGACCTGGCTGCGCGACCTCGCCCGCCGCCATCGCGTCTCGCGCGCGGTCCGGTTCCACGGCACCGCCGACCACGGCGCACTGCTCGCCGCGATGCGGGCCTGCGACGCGATCGTCCTGCCGAGCCGCTACGAGCCGTTCGGCATCGTCGCCCTTGAGGCCGCGGCGGTCGGTGCGCCGCTGGTGACGTCCACGGCGGGCGGTCTGGGTGAGGCCGTGACCGACGGGGTGACCGGTCTCGCGTTCCCGCCCGGGGACGTGGCCGGGCTTGCCGCGGCGGTGCGGGGCGTCCTGCTCGACCCGGCTGCCGCCCAGCGCCGGGCTGCCGCGGCCCGGGAGCGGCTCACCGCCGAGTTCTCATGGCGGCTCGTCGCCCAGCGCACCACCGAGGTGTACGTCGCCGCCAAACGTCGTGTGCGCCATCCCGTCGGGCGCCCGGAGATCGTCACGAGACCGCTGCCCGAACGGGACCTCGGCCCCGCCTGACCGCTACCCTGACGCGGTGTCCAGCCCCGCGCGGTACCTCAGCTCCCTCGACATCGACACCACGACGCCCGTGCTCGTCACCGGTGCGACCGGCTACGTCGCCGGCTGGCTCGTCAAGGATCTCCTCGACGCCGGGGTCACCGTGCACGCCGCGGTGCGCAACCCCGACGACCGGCGCAAGACCGGACACCTGCGGGCCCTCGCCGACGCCGCCCCCGGCACCATCGAGTTCTTCGCCGCGGACCTGCTGACCGACGGTTCCTACGACGCGGCCATGGCCGGGTGCAGCATCGTCTTCCACACCGCGTCCCCGTTCACCACGGACGTGAAGGATCCGCAGACCGAACTCGTCGACCCCGCGGTCGAGGGCACCCGGACCGTCCTCGAGTCGGCCGATCGCACCGAGTCCGTGCGTCGCGTCGTCCTGACGAGCTCGGTCGCCGCGATCTACACCGACACGGTCGACTGCGAGAAGGCGGGCGGCACGCTGACCGAGGAGAACTGGAACACCTCGGCCACCCTGGACTACGAGCCCTACAACCTGTCGAAGACGTTGGCGGAGAAGAAGGCCTGGGAGATCGCGGACGCGCAGTCGCGGTGGGACCTGGTGGTCATCAACCCGTCGCTGGTCATCGGACCGCCGCTGGGACCCGCGCCCACCTCGGAGAGCTTCGCGATCGTCACGCAACTCGGCAACGGCCTGATGGCGCTCGGCGCCCCCCGCATCAAGATCGGTGTCGTCGACGTCCGCGAGGTCGCCCTGGCGCACGTCAGCGCAGCCTTCCGACCCGACGCGCGAGGCCGTCACATCCTGTCTGCCGCGGACACCGACCTGCTGGAGATGGGCAAGGCCCTGGTCCCGAAGTTCGGGTTCAAGCGACCGCTCCCCCGCTTCCCGTTGCCGATCCCCGTGCTGGTGGCGATCGCCCCGATCGTCGGTCGCGACCGCCGCTTCGTGCGCCGGTGCTCGGGCGGACCGCTCCGGCTCGACAGCACGAAGAGCCGTGAGGCGCTGGGCATCTCGTACCGACCGATGCGGGAGTCGCTGGAGGAGATGTTCGCCGCCATGCTCGACGCCGGACAGGTCAAGCTGCTGCGCTGAGCCCCTGAGGCCCTGAGCCGCAGGACCGAGCCGGGTCGATCAGTCCGCGAGGTTCCCGGCGGCCTTCTTGCGTTCGATGTCGGCCAGGGCGCGGGCGTGTTCGGCCCGTTGCTCGGCGGTGGCCGCCCAGTCGTCGGCGCGGTTGCGCACCACGCGCGCCGGGGCGCCGACGGCGATCGCGTAGTCGGGGATGACACCGCGGACCACCGCGTGCGACCCGAGGACGCAGCCCCGCCCGACGATGGTGTTGCGCAACACGGTCACCTTCGCGGCGATCCACGTGTCCGGGCCGATCCGCACCGGGCCCTTCACGATCCCCTGGTCCTTGATGGGCAGCGTGATGTCCTCGGTGCGATGGTCGAAGTCGCAGATGTAGCACCAGTCGGCGACGAGCGTCGACGCACCGATCTCGATGTCGAGGTAGGCGTTGACGACGTTGTTCGCGCCGAACACCGTCTTGTCGCCGATGCGCATGGACCCCTCGTGACAGCGGATCGAGTTGCCGTCGCCGATGTGCACCCACCGGCCGATCTCGAGCCGTGCCAGCTCCGGCGTGGCGTGGATCTCCACGTTCCTCCCCAGGAACACCATGCCCTTGAGCACCACGTGCGGGTTCGCCGAGCGGAACCGCCACAGCCGGAAGTACCGCACGAGGTACCACGGTGTGTACGCGCGGTGGCTGATCACCCACCGCAGCGAGGCGAGCGTGACGAAGCGGATCTGGTCGGGGTCCCGACGCCGCCCGGCGCGTCGGCGCGACCGCAGCGACGCGTTCCACATGGTCGTCATGGGCAGTCACCCTATCGCCGCGTGTCTCACCTCCCGGCCCGCCCGTCGGCCCGCGATAGGCTCACCGATGCGATCGGGCCATGGGTACACCACGGGCCGGTGACCAGGTGACGGGAGAACGATGCGGGACAGCTCGGTGACCACGCGGAGACGCGTCGGGGTGGCCGCTCGGTTGCTGATCACGGCCCTCGCCGCGATCACCGTCGTCACGGCGTGCTCGGACGGCCAGACCGACGTGCGGTCCATCCCGAGCGCCGGCTGGCCCAGCTACGGGGGCGACGCCGGCAACGCGAACTTCGCCTACCCGACTGTCCCCGACGACCTGACGCTCTCGTGGTCGCGGCCGACCGGCGGTCCCGTCTCCGCACCGGTGACCGTCTCCGGCCGGTCGAACGTCGGCGTGACGTCGCGGACTCCCAACGGCTGCAACACCTTCGTGTTCGACCCGCGCGCCGGCCGCAAGAACTTCTGCCGCCGGATGGCCGCGGGCGTCGAGCTCACGTCGTTGCTCGTCGACCAGTACGACAACGTCTACGCCGGCGAGGCGGGCAACCTGGTCGCCTACAACGGGGGCGGATCCATCCGGTGGCGCTTCCCGACCATCGGGGTGCCGGTGTCGGCGAAGTTCGCCGGGCCCGGTGTCGTCCTCGTCGTCACCCACCTCGGCCAGGTCCTGCTCATCAACTCCCAGACCGGGCAGCTCGTCGCCCCCGGCGTGACCCTGCGGCCGGACATCGACGGGTCACAGCCCGCGTTCGGCCTCGGGGACTGTGTCACCGGCGCCCCGAACTGCGCGGTGCAGTCCAGTCCCGCGGTCGACACCGACGCCAAACGCCTCTACATCGGGTTCTGGCCGCAGCGGTCCATCGCCTCGGAGGTGCGGGCGCTGCGCTACGACGAGGTCAACGGGACCGTGGCGCTCCGCGACGCCTGGACCGCGCAGATCCCCAGCGGCGTCATCGGCACCCCGACGCTGTCCTCGGACAAGAAGACGCTGTACGTGTTCGACCGTCTCGGCAGCATCTACGCCCTCGACGCGGCCACCGGCGCGACCCGCTGGAACTACTTCGTCGGGGGCTACGGCTTCGGCACGATGACCGTCTCGCCCGACGGCGTCATCATCCCCACCGGCGTGATCGGCGCCCCGCTGCGTGCGTTCCGTGACCGAGGGAACCATGCCGAACCACTGTGGCAGCGCACCGATCTGCAGTCCGTCAGCCTGTCCACCCTGACCCGCGACGGCCACGCCTGGACCGTGGTGCGCAGCGGGTCCCGACAGGGCCTGTCGTTGCTGGAGGTCTCGGCGAAGGACGGCACGAGCCAGCGCAGCCTCGAGATGCCCGGCGCCCTCGGGTTCGCCACCGGGGTCGCGGTCTCCTCGGCCGGTGCCGTCGCCACCGCCACCAACCTCGGCGAGGTCTACTTCTTCGACAAACCGAAGGACTGACGCCCGGTCGTTCTCCGCGCCGACGGGGCCTCGGCGACGCGCGGGTGGGTCAGTGTCGCTCGCCCGGTCCGCAGACGAAGGCCGTGGCCGCCGTGCCGACGCGCGTGATGACCAGTGCGAGGGAACGGCTGCCGCGCAGACGAAGTCGCGCGCGCAGCTTGTCGGGGTCGACGTCGACACCGCGCACCATGATCTCGAGCACCCCGCAGTCGAGGTCGGCGAGTCGGCGGCGCAGCGCCTTCTCCGAGTACGGGACCTGCTCGAGGACCGGCCATCCGCGCTCGCCCGGTGGGACCGCGTCACCGGTGAGGTGGGCGATGCGGTGGTCGAGCTGCCACAGTCCGTGTCGAGCCGCGTAGTGGCGGACGAGACCCGCTCGCACGACGGCCCCGTCGGGATCGACGATCCACTCCCCCACAGCGCCGACGGGCACGTCGTCGTCGCTGTCGTCGGTGATCTCGAACCCAGCGCCACCGGAACGGATCACGGTCGCCCGACGGCGTGGTCCGTCGGCGGCGCCACACCACAGCGCCGTCTCCCGTACGGCCCCGTCGACCGAGACCACCTCGGCCTCACCGGTGAACCCGAAACGGTCCCGGAGGCGCTGGTGATCCAGTCCCGGTGCGCATTTCACCACCAGAGAGCGACCGGCGTACACCGACAGCAACTCGAACAGACCGGGCCGCAGGTCCTCCAGGCGGAAGGTCCGCGACCCCGTCGAGTCGCGCCGGGCCGGGTCCGCGATGACCACGTCGGCCGTACTGGTCGGCGTGAGAGCGTCGGCCCGGGCGATCAGCGCACCGGGGACGTTGTGTGAGGCCATCGCCGCCCGGGCCGGATCGAGGTCGGAGCCGAGGACGCCGCCGATGCCCGCGGCGGCACCGAGTTCGAGCAGCTCCGCCCCGACGGAACAGGTGACGTCGTGCACGACGGCCCCCGGATGCTCCCGTGCGATCCGTCGGGCACGATGCGCGGCCACACGGCTCGCGGTCGCCTGTTGCGCCGACGCGTCGTCGACCAGCAACCGATCCGCGTCCAGCACACGGCCCCGCAGACGCCGTCGCCCCCGGACCACCTGGACGAGCGCGGCGTCCCGTCCCGGGTACCGCGCTCGCAGCGTCGCCAGATCAGCGATGAGCGTGTCAGGCCGGAGCGGCAGATCCTGCGCCGTCGTCAGGGCCTTCTCACCGAAACGTGATGCCAGCCAGGCGACGTCGTCGACCTCCACCGCTGCGTGTCAGGCTTTGCGACCGGTCACGACGACGTTGTAGAAGAACTGCGGCGGGACGATCTTGCGCATCACCTTCTCGTCGAGCCAGGTGAGACGCTTCCACCCGCCGAACGCAAACCGCGCCCACCCCCAGCCGAGCTTCTCGGGGGGTACCGCGGCCTCGAAGGTGCGCACCGGCCACCCCAGCATGGCGGCGGTGAACTCCTCGGTCGCGGTGTCCACAGCGGTGGCGCCGGCCGATCGGGCGATGTCCGCGAGCTCGCGGGGATCGAAGGTGTGGATGTCCACCACGGCCTCGAGCGCCGCGGCACGGGAGGACTCGTCGAGCTCGGCCTGGGGGCGACGCCAGCTCCGCAGCGGCGACCACCTGGTCACCGTCGTCGTGAGAGCCCACGTGCCGCGGGAGAGCCAGCGGGCGTAGAAGTCGCCGATGGTCGACGGCTCCCCGGCGAACACGAATCGACCGCCCGGCTTCAGCACGCGCAGGACCTCACGGAGCGCCTGCTCGACGTCCGGGATGTGGTGCAGCACAGCGTGTCCGACGACGAGGTCGAAGGTGTTGTCGTCGTAGGGGATCGTCTCGGCGTCGGCGACACGACCGTCGACGTCGAGCCCGAGGTTCTCCGCGTTGCGCAGAGCGACCTTCACCATCCCCGGCGACAGGTCGGTGACCGACCCCGACGAGGCCACCCCGGACTGCATGAGGTTGAGCAGGAAGAAGCCGGTGCCGCAACCGAGTTCGAGCGCCCGCCCGTAGGGCAGGTCGTCCCCGGCCGCGACGGCGTCGAAGCGTCCCCGCGCGTAGTCGATGCATCGTTCGTCGTAGGAGATGGACCACTTCTCGTCGTAGGTCTCGGCCTCCCAGTCGTGATAGAGCACCTGGGCGAGCTTGGTGTCGGCGAGGGCGGCGTCGACCTCCGCGGCGGTGGCGCGGGGATTCGGCGCAGGGTCGGACGGCGCTGAGGTCACGGACGTCTCCTTCGAGCGGTGGGGGTGGTCGCTACTTGCCGAGGAACTCGGCCTTGCCGGGGCCGTTCTCCACGAACGACTTCATGCCGATGGCCCGGTCCTCGGTGGCGAACAGTGCGGCGAAGTGCGCGGCCTCGATCTTCAGCCCGGTCGCGAGATCGGTGTCGAGACCCTGGTCGATGGACGCCTTCGCCGCGGCGAGCGCGACCGACGCGGCCTTGCTGAACTGCGAGGCCCACCGCAACGCCGCCGCGTACACCTCGTCGGGGGCGACGACCTCGTCGACGAGACCGATCGACAGTGCTTCCTCCGCACCGACGAACCGGCCGGTGAACACCATGTCCTTCGCCCGCGACGGGCCGATGAGGCGGGCGAGACGCTGGGTGCCGCCACCACCGGGGATCACACCGAGCAGCACCTCGGGGACACCGAGCTTCGCGTTGTCGCCGGCGATCCGCCGGTCGGCACCGAGCACGACCTCGAGGCCACCGCCGAGTGCGTAGCCGGTGATCGCCGCGACGGTCGGCTTCGGGATGGACGCGATCGCGCCGAGACCCGCCTGCAGCGAGCCCGCCACCTTGCTCATCTCGGCGAACGTCATCGCGTTCATCTCTTTGATGTCGGCACCGGCGGCGAGCACCTTCGGACCGCCGTAGACGACCACCGCCTTGACCGCGTCGTCCTCCGAGGCCTCCCGTGCGGCGGCGACCAGTTCGTCCTGCACCTGACGGTTCAGCGCGTTCATCGGCGGGCGATCCAGACGGATGGTGGCGACACCGGGATGGTCGTCGCTGTGCTCGAGACGCACGAATTCAGGCATGGTGCGCAGGTTACCGCCTCACCCGGGACGTGACGCGTGCCACCATCGATCACCATGACCACCGCCGACGTGCACCCGGACCTCCGCCGCATCAGCCGTCTCCTCCCGCACTCCCCCGTCCGGGCCTCGACGTTGCCGCTGGTCCGGGTGGGCATCCGCCTCGCCCGCCCCGGCGCGAGGGGCGTCCCGACCCTCAACGTCGGCGACGGGGTGTCGGTGCGCCTGCACACACCCGCCGCACCCCGTGGTGACGGCAGCGCGATGCTGTGGATCCACGGCGGTGGATACGTGATGGGCAGCCCCGCCCAGGACGACGCCCTGTGCGCCGCCTTCGCCGATCGCGTCGGTGTCACCGTGGCCGCGGTGTCCTACCGGTTCGCGCCCGAGCACCCGTATCCCGCGGCGCTCGACGACTGCCACACCGCCCTGCGGTGGTTGCGGGCCCGCCCCCAGACCGACCCGGCGAAGACGGTCGTCGCCGGGGCGAGTGCCGGTGGTGGCCTCGCCGCGGCGCTGTCGCTGCGCATCCGCGACGCCGACGAGGTCGCCCCGGCGCTGCAGTTGCTCACGTACCCGATGCTGGACGACCGCACCCGCACGGCGTCGTCGCCCGCCCGTGCGCACCGCATGTGGGGCGCGGCGAGCAACGCGTACGCATGGAACGCCTACCTGGGCACAGCCGACCCGGCCGACGCCGTCCCCGCCCGCCACGACGACCTGTCGGGGGTGGCCCCAGCCTGGATCGGCGTCGGGTCGACCGATCTCTTCTACGACGAGGACCTCGCGTACGCGCAGCGGCTCCGCGACGCCGGCGTCGCCTGCGACGTCGAGGTGATCCCGGGTGCGTTCCACGGGTTCGACTCCGTCGCGCCCCGGACACCGGTCGCCCGCGCGTTCCTCGCGACGCGCGCGCGGGCCGTGGAACGAGCGCTCGACGGGCGGTGATGCCCTAGGGTCGAACGGCATGGCGACGGAGTCCGCGGGCGAGCCGGTCGAGCTCACCGTCGGTGACCGCACACTGCGGCTGTCGAGCCCCCAGCGGGTGTACTTCCCGGCCCGCGGCGAGACCAAGCTGGACCTCGCGATATACTACATCTCCGTCGGCGACGGCATCGTGCGATCCCTGCGTGACCGGCCCTGCATGCTGCACCGCTTCCCGAAGGGTGTCGCCGGACAGAAGGTCCACCAGAAGCGCATCCCCGCCGGTGCCCCCGACTGGCTCGAGACCGTCCGCATCTTCTTCCCGCGCTACAGCCGCACCGCCGACGAGGTGTGCGTCACCGAGCTGGCGAGCGTGATCTGGGCCGTGCAGATGTCGACCGTGGAGTTCCACCCGTGGAACTCCCGACGCGACGACACCGAACGACCCGACGAGTGGCGCATCGACCTCGACCCCATGCCCGACTGCCCGTTCGACCGTGTTCGGCGCGTGGCGCGGATCGCGCACGAGGTGCTCGACGAACTCGGCATCCGCGGCTTCCCGAAGACCTCCGGCGGCTCCGGGCTGCACATCTATGTGCGGATCGAACCGCGGTGGGGGTTCGCCGACGTCCGTCGCGCCGCGCTCGCCTTCGCCCGCGAGGTCGAACGACGGTCCGCCGGGGAGGCCACCACGACGTGGTGGCGCAAGGACCGCGAGCCCGACGTCGTCTTCGTCGACTACAACCAGAACGCCCGCGACCACACCATCGCCGCGGCGTACTCGGTGCGCGGCAACCCCGAGGGCACCGTGTCGACGCCGTTCGCGTGGGACGAACTCGACGACATCGTGCCCGCGGAGATGACGATCGCCACGGTCCCGGAGCGGTTCGCCCGCCTCGGCGACCTGCACGCCGAGATCGACGACGTCGCCCACCGCATCGACGACCTGCTGGCCTGGGCCGACCGCGACGGCCTCGAGGTCACCGAGGACTGACCGCCCGGCCCCCACGACCGACCCGACGAGTTCCGGCCCGACGAGTTCCGACACGACCCGAGGGAGACGATGACCGACCGAGACGCTGCCATCACCGTGACGCCGCAGGTGGGTCGTCGCGCCTTCCTGGCCGGACTGGGCGGGCTGACCGCCGCGGCACTCCTGGCCGCCTGCGGTGACGACAGCCCGCGCCGACCGGCTCTCACACCCGACCTGTCCGGTCTCGACAACAGCGTCACCGCCGAGTCCGATCTCTACCGCCACGTGAACGGCGGATGGTTGTCGAGCTATCAGATCCCCGCGGACAAGGCGGGGTACAGCACGTTCGACGAGCTCGACGACAACGCGCAGAAGCAACTACGGCAGATCATCGAGGGCATCGGCGACGACGCGACCGGCGAGGACGCCAAGATCCGCGACCTGTACCGCTCCTTCATGGACACCGGCCGCATCGACGCCGCGGGCGTCTCGCCCGTGGCGGGGCTGCTCGCCGCGATCGACCGCGCCCCGGACAAGAACACGCTCACCCGGGGACTCGCGGCACTCTCCACCGCCGGTGCCACCGGCATCGTCGACCTCTACATCGCGCCCGACCAGGCCGACTCCACCCGCTACGTCGCCAACATCGTGCAGTCCGGGATAGGCCTGCCCGACGAGTCGTACTACCGGGAGGCGTCGTACGCCGAGGACCGCGCGAAGTACGTCGAGCACCTGACGACCCTCGCCCGGCTCGCCGGGCTGACCGACCCGCAGGGGCGCGCGCAGCGGGCCATGTCCGTCGAGACCGCCGTGGCCGCAGGGCATCTGACCACCGTCGAGAACCGTGACGCCAAGAAGACCTACAACCCGCGGACATGGGCGGAGTTCACCGCCGCGGCGCCCGGCATCGACTGGGCGGCATGGCGCTCCGGGCTCGGGCTCGGTGACACGGCACTGTCGAGGGTGGTGGTGGCGGGTCCGAAGTCGGTCGCCACCGCTGCGACCGTGTGGGCGCAGACACCCATCGACACACTGCGCGACTACATGCGGCTGACGGTGCTGCGCAGCTACTCCCGGTACCTGTCCACGCCGTTCCGGTCGGCGAACTTCGACTTCTTCTCCCGCACGCTGAACGGTGTCGAGAAGGAACCCGAACGCTGGAAGTCGGGTGTGGCACTGGTCGACTCGCTGCTCGGCGAGGCACTGGGGAAGAAGTACGTCGCGAAGCACTTCGCCGGCTCGGCCAAGGACGACGCGCGCGAGCTCGTCGCCACCATCGTCGAGGCCTACCGACGCAGCTTCGCCTCCATCACCTGGTTCAGCGACGCCACCCGCAAGGAGGCGAACACCAAGCTCGACAAGCTCACCGTCAAGATCGGCTACCCCGACACCTGGCGCGACTACTCCGCACTGCAGATCAGCCGCGACGACCTCGTCGAATCGGTCCGCAACGGCCAGATGTTCGCCACCCGACGGCAGTTCGCGAAACTGGGGACGAAGGTCGACAAGACCGAGTGGCAGATGACACCGCAGACCGTCAACGCCTACTACGACCCGACGTTCAACGAGATCGTCTTCCCCGCCGCCATCCTGCAGTACCCGTTCTTCTCCCCCGACGCCGAGCCGCAGGTCAACTACGGCGGCATCGGCGCGGTGATCGGTCACGAGATCGGGCACGGATTCGACGACCAGGGCTCCCAGTACGACGCCGACGGCAACCTGCGCGACTGGTGGACGGCGTCGGACCGCGCCGAGTTCACGAAGCGCTCGAACGCGTTGATCGCGCAGTACGACACCCTCGTCCCGAAGGGGTTGCCCGCCGACAAGCAGGTCAACGGTGCACTCACCGTCGGGGAGAACCTCGCCGATCTCGGCGGACTGTCGATCGCCCTGTCGGCCTACCGGATAGCTGCGGAGAAGGCGAAGAGCGAGCCGAGCGCCCGCGACGTGTTCCTGTCCTGGGCACGGATCTGGCGGGGCAAGTACCGTCCTGCCGCCGCCGAGGAGCGCCTCGCCACCGACCCGCACTCGCCGCCGGAGTTCCGCTGCAATCAGGTGGTGCGCAACATCTCTGCGTTCTACGAGACGTTCGGGGTCGGCCCGTCGGACCCGATGTGGCTCGCACCGGACAAGCGCGTCACCATCTGGTGACCGGTCACCCGCCGGTGTAGCGGTCCGACCCGTCGAACTCGATCCGCAGGGCGGATCCGTCGGAGATGAGCACCGGTGTCACCGGTTCGATCCGGCGCGTCGCGGCCATCGCGTCGGCGACGGTGTCGAAACCGGCGAGATGGTCCAACTGTGTCCACGTGGGCGGCAGCAGGAACACGTCGCCCGCCCGCCACGAGGCCATGATGTCGGACACGCGATGCCACCCCGCTGAGGCCGCCTCGCTGGTCTGGTCGTCGGCCGCCTGGCCGGTCGGCAGCTGCGCCAGGAAGAACCGTGTGTCGTAGCGACGACGCTCCCCGAGCGGGGTGATCCACCGCGCGAGCGGCGCGAGCAGGTCGGCCCGGAGCACGAGGCCCGACTGCCCCAGGAACGCCGACAGCGACAGCGCCTTGGACTCCAGGGCACGACGCTCGGCCTCGTGGATCCCGGGGTCGGCGACGACGTCGTCGGACGACGACCCGGCGAGGAGCACCCCGCACTCCTCGAACGTCTCGCGGACGGCCGCGCGCACCAGGGACGAGGCGAGGACGACGTCACCGTCGTCGGGTGATCGCGTCGCGTCGAACTGCTCTGCCCACCAGCGCGGTTCGGGTCCGACCCAGTCGCCGGTGTCTGCACCGGCCTCGGCGTCCCGGGGATCCACACCACCACCGGGGAAGACGGTCATCCCGCCGGCGAAGGCCATGGCGGCGGCCCGGCGGATGAGGAACACCTCGATCCCGGCGTCCTGCTGCCCGTCACGGATCAGGGCGACGGTGGCGGCGTCCCGGACCGGCACGGAGTCGGGATCGTCGACGGGACGGAACGATTCGGGGAGTTGCCCGCGTTCGGCGTCGCTCACGGGCGGGCGCGCCGGTGTGAGCCGGCGCGACGCGCACGGCGCGCGAACCAGCGTCCGTCGACGTGCTCCAGCGCGATGTTCTGGTGGAACGTGGCCGTCAGGTTCTCCTCGGTCATCACGTCGTCGATCAGACCCTGCGTGACGACGGCGCCCTCCGACAGCAGCAGGGCATGCGTGAACCCCTCGGGGATCTCCTCGACGTGGTGGGTGATCACCACGGTCGCCGGAGCGTCGGGGTCGGCCGCGAGCAGGGCCAGACGCGCCACGAGTTCCTCTCGCCCACCGAGGTCGAGGCCGGCGGCGGGCTCGTCGAGCAGGAGGAGTTCCGGGTCGGTCATGAGGGCCCGCGCGATCATGACGCGCTTGCGCTCTCCCTCGGACAGCGTGCCGAAGGTGCGGTCGGCGAGATGCTCGGCACCCATCGATTCCAACGTCTCGACCGCCTGAGCCCGGTCGACCTCCTCGTAGGCCTCCCGCCATCGACCCAGCACCGAGTACCCGGCCGAGATGACGAGGTCGGTCACCACCTCGTCGTCGGGGACACGCGCCGCGAGCATCGACGACGCGACACCGATCCGCGTGGAGAGGTCACGGACGTCGGTCTGTCCCAGTCGGGAACCGAGGAGCACGGCGGTGCCCGACGTCGGGTGCGTCTCGGCGGCCGCGATCCGCAGCAGCGAGGTCTTCCCGGCGCCGTTGGGGCCGATGACCACCCAGCGTTCGTCCAGTTCCACCTGCCAGGTGACCGGTCCCACCAGGGTCGTGCCCCCGCGGACCAGGGTGACGTCGCGGAGGTCGATCAACAGATCGGGGTCGATGTCGGTCACGTCCCCATCGTGCCCCACCGAGGTCGTCCGTCGGTGGAAGGGGCGGCGTCGGTGGCGCCGGGGTCGAGCAGGGCGAAGTCGTCGAAGTCGAAGCCCGGCACCACGACGCAGCTCACCAGCCCGCCGCCGTCCGGATGTCCGTCGAGGGGTCGTGCGCGCTGCCACTGCCCCGGTGCGACGACGTACTGGGGGTGCTGCCCCGCGGCGAGGTCCGGGCCGAGCACCACGCTGGTCTCGTCACCGGGCGAGTCACCGACCCCACCGAGGGTGAGGACCACGGGCGACCCGCGGTGGTGCAGCCAGATCTCGGACCCCACCACGGTGTGCCAGGCCGACTCCGCGCCCGTCGGGAGCAGGAACAGGATCGCCGTGCCCGCAGGGCGGTCGCCGCTGTGCGCCCCCGGCAGGACGGTCCGGGGCAGCGTCACCTCCGACCGCCACGTCTCGCGATACCACCCGCCCTCTGGGTGCGGTGCGAGGTCCAGGCCGTCCGCCCAGTCGGGAAGTCCTGCGGTCATCGTCCGTCCTCCCGTCCAGGGGTGTCGGTCTCACGACGCCGCTCCGCGATGACCGTCACCGATCCAGGGGCGACCTCGGTGAACCCGGCGTCGCGCACGGCGACGGTGTCGCTCCCGTCGCGCGCAAGCAGGTCCGCCCACTGCTCCTCGCTCGGCTCCGCGACCGCCAGCGGGCACCCATCCTCCCACCAGCGGCGCGCGTCGGACACGTCGAACAGGCGGGCGGCGAGCATCGAGCCGTGGCCGACCTGGGCCGCCAGCTTGCCCAGCGTCATGTCGAGGCCAGGGTTGACCCACAGGACGACCGGGGCCTCCCCCACCACGCCGGGCGGTTCCAGCGGCCCTTCCAGTTCGGTCCCGCCGATCTGCAGGCGGTCGATGCGCCTGTCGACGTCACCGACCGGACCGGGGACGATCGCGCGGGCGAAACCGTCGCCCTCGGCCACGGTGACGCCGGGGACGTCCTGGGCCGCGGTCCAGTGCGCCCCGCGGGCGCGGCGACTGATCTTGCGGATCCGCGCACCGCACCAGGCAGCGACCGCGTCGCCCCAGGGTCCGTCGGCGTCGGCCTGCTCGTCGAGACACAGCAGCACCGCGGCCCGGGCGGCCGCGACCAGCGTGGCCTGGCGTCCGGGCGGGTCGCGCTTCTCGATGCGGACGACGATCGGCATGGCCAGGACCAGAGCGGGGTCGTCGGAATCCGGCGCGTCACCGAGACGATCGGTGAGCAACCCGAACCGCTCGTCGAATCCCACCGCCGACGTCTCAGCCCAGCGGGACGCGGCGCGACATGCCGTCGACGGCGTCGGCCGCCTCGATCTCGTCGCGGGTCACCCCGAGGATGAACAGGACGGCGTCGAGGAACGGATGCGACAGGGCCGCGTCGGCGACCTCCTGCAGTGCGGGCTTGGCGTTGAACGCGATCCCCAGACCGGCCGCGGTGAGCATGTCGATGTCGTTGGCGCCGTCCCCGACCGCCACGGTCTGCTCCAGCGGCACCCCGACCTGATCGGCGAACGCGCGGAGTGCGACCGCCTTGCCGGCTCGGTCGACCACCTCGCCGAGGACCCGGCCGGTCAGCTTCCCGCCGACGATCTCCAGGGTGTTGGCGCGGACGAAGTCGAGCTCGAGGTCGTGGGCGATCGGATCGATGACCTCGCGGAACCCGCCGCTCACGACACCGCAGTGGTAGCCGAGTCGGTGCAGTGTGCGGATGGTCGTGCGGGCGCCGGGCGTCAGCTCGATCGACGACGCGACCTCTTCGAGCACGGACGCGTCCAGGCCTGCGAGAGCGGCGACCCGCTGGTGCAGCGACTCGGAGAAGTCGAGCTCGCCCCGCATCGCCGCCTCGGTCACCGCGGCGACCTCGGCCTCACGGCCAGCGCGGGCGGCGAGCATCTCGATGACCTCGCCCTGGATGAGCGTGGAGTCGACGTCGAAGACGATAAGCCGTTTGGCGCGGCGCGCCAGACCACCGCGTTCGACGGCCACGTCGATGCCGTAGCGCGTCGCGACCCCGGCGAGTCCCTTGCGCAACGCGGCATCTGCGGCGACGTCGTCGCGGTCGACGCTGATCATCAGCTCGAGACCGGTCAACGGGTAGTCGGCGATACCGCGGATGGAGTCGATGTTGCCGCCCTGGCCGGCCAGCTCGGTGGCGAGCGCACGGAATGCCCGCGCCGTGACCGGACTGCCCAGGATCACCACCGCATGCGACGACACAGTACGACCACCGTCGGACGCGGCCCCGACATCGACGGACACGTCCATGTCGATGGAGCTCATCGCCTGTTCGACGGTCTCCTGCAGCGTCTCCGGGTCCCCGAAGCACTCGACGAGCACGCCGAGCGTGAGCCGCGACCGGATGACGACCTGCTCGACGTCGAGCAGGCTCACGTCCTGCCGGGCCAGAGCACCCAGCAGGACCGACGTGACACCCGGGCGGTCGGGACCGGTGACGGTCACCAGCACCGTGGTGCCGGTTCCCCCCGAGGTCACGTCAGTGCGGATCGGCGTCCGTCGACGACTCGTGCGAGCCGACGGTCACCGGATCGCGCTTGGCCTGCTCCATGTGCTTGCTCGCCTGGCCGACGTGCGCCTCGGCGTGCATCCGCTCGATCATGTGCGGATAGTGCAGCTCGAACGCGGGACGCTCGGACCGGATGCGCGGCAGCTCGGTGAAGTTGTGGCGCGGCGGCGGGCAGCTGGTCGCCCACTCGAGCGAGTTGCCGAAGCCCCACGGATCGTCGACCGTGACGACCTCGCCGTAGCGGTAGCTCTTGAAGACGTTCCAGAGGAACGGCAGCGTCGACAGGCCGAGGATGAACGCACCGACCGTCGAGATGACGTTCAGCGTGGTGAAGCCGTCCGACGGGAGGTAGTCGGCGTAGCGACGCGGCATGCCCTCGTTGCCCAGCCAGTGCTGCACCAGGAACGTGGTGTGGAAGCCGATGAACGTCAGCCAGAAGTGGACCTTGCCCAGCTTCTCGTCCATCATGCGGCCGGTCATCTTCGGGAACCAGAAGTAGATGCCCGCGTAGGTGGCGAACACGATGGTGCCGAAGAGGACGTAGTGGAAGTGCGCCACGACGAAGTAGCTGTCCGACAGGTGGAAGTCCAGCGGCGGGCTGGCGAGCAGCACACCGGTGAGGCCGCCGAAGAGGAACGTGACGAGGAAGCCGACCGAGAAGAGCATCGGTGTCTCGAACGTCAGATGCCCCTTCCACATCGTGCCTATCCAGTTGAAGAACTTGACGCCTGTCGGCACCGCGATCACGAACGTCATGAAGGCGAAGAACGGCAGCAACACCGCGCCGGTGGCGTACATGTGGTGCGCCCACACGGCCACCGACAGGGCGGCGATCGCGAGCGTGGCGTAGATCAGCGTCGAGTACCCGAAGATCGGCTTGCGCGAGAACACCGGGAAGATCTCCGACACGATGCCGAAGAACGGCAGCGCGATGATGTAGACCTCGGGGTGTCCGAAGAACCAGAAGAGGTGCTGCCACAGGATGACGCCGCCGTTGGCGGGGTCGTACAGGTGGGCGCCGAACTGCCTGTCCACCTCGAGACCCATCAGCGCAGCGGTGAGCAGCGGGAAGGCCAGCAGGATCAGGACGCTGGTCACCAGGATGTTCCAGGTGAAGATCGGCATGCGGAACATCGTCATGCCGGGCGCCCGCAGGCAGACCACGGTGGTGACCATGTTGACCGCGCCGAGGATGGTGCCCAGACCACCGACCGCGAGGCCCATGATCCACAGGTCGGCGCCGGCGCCGGGCGAGTGGATCGCGTCGGTCAGCGGGGTGTACGCGGTCCATCCGAAGTCGGCAGCGCCACCGGGGGTGATGAAGCCGGCCAGCACGATGAGGCCACCGAAGAGGAACAGCCAGTAGCTGAACGCGTTGAGGCGCGGGAACGCGACGTCGGGGGCGCCGATCTGCAGCGGCAGCACCACGTTCGCGAAACCGATGACGATCGGGGTCGCGTACAGCAGCAGCATGATCGTGCCGTGCATGGTGAACAGCTGGTTGTACTGCTCGTTCGACAGGAACTGCATGCCCGGCTGCGCCAGCTCTCCGCGGATCAGCAGGGCCATCAGGCCGCCGATCAGGAAGAACGCGAAGCACGTGACCAAGTACATGATGCCGAGCACCTTGTGATCGGTCGTGGTGATCATCTTGTAGATGAACGACCCCTTCGCGCCGGTGCGCTCGGGATAGGGGCGAACCGGGGCGACCTGCGTGGGCTGGTCTAGGGCGGTCACTGATCCTCCTGCCTGCACAACCGGGTGACCGGATGTGGCGACGATGAACGCGGGTGATCGGGCAGACCGACACCGCGAACGCTGACACGATCGTAAACCCTCTCCGCCCCGTGAGCCGAGCCGGTCCTACAACTTGTCGTAGTGGGCGGGTCGGCGTCGCCGGGAGAGCTGCGCCGGGTCGCCCGACGCAGGCTCGGCGGGGCCGACGACGCGCCCTCACAGCGCTTTCCGGCCGAGGTCGCGGTGCTAGGTTGATGCCCGATCGCGCCCGGCGTGCCGGTGGACGCGCGACGGGTGATCGGAGGACGGCGGTGACGACGGTGCGCGGAGGAATCCGGGTGATGACCCTGGCCGCGGCGCTCTCGGTGATCGTCGGCGGCGTCACCGCATGCAGCGAGGCGGACACCGGCTCACCGCCCGGCCCCGGATCGGTCACCACGACCACGACCGCCATCGGCGGCGCCGACCTCGTCACCCCCGAGCGCTACTTCGACCGCGCATGCGGGACGGAGTCGAGCCCCGACCCCGGGAAGTCCGACGTCGCGCGCATCGCCGTGGCCGACCCCGCACTCCTCGACGCCGTCTGCGCACTGGGCATCCAGTCGAAGGTCGTGGCGGTCGCGGCCGATCGCGGGACCATCCCCCGCTATCTCGGGCCGACGGTCACCTCGCTGCCCACCATCGGCGCACGACCTGACGCCGC
Organism: Williamsia deligens; assembly: GCF_024171765.1. Classification (GTDB taxonomy): domain Bacteria; phylum Actinomycetota; class Actinomycetes; order Mycobacteriales; family Mycobacteriaceae; genus Williamsia_A; species Williamsia_A deligens. The sequence goes on along the minus strand of NZ_JAMTCI010000001.1, from coordinate 2,983,293 downwards.
AGCTGCGGCGGGCGCGCGCGCCGAGGTCGTCCTCGGCAGCTCGCAGGCACAGACCGCTCCGTATGGGGGCCGTTCCGTCGTGATCTCCGAGTCCGCGACGTGGCAGGACCAGTTCCGACAGGTCGCCGATGCGCTCGGCCGGGGCGAGGAGGGCGAGAAGCGGCTCGCGACGTTCGCCGACCAGGCACGACGTGTCGGGGCGCGGGTGGACGCATCACACAGCCAGATCGGCCTGGTGCGCTTCGGCGCGGACAGCGAGCAGATCGCGGGCACGGCGTCGTTCGCGGGGTCGATCCTGGCCGCGATGGGCGCCCAGCGGCCGCAGTCGCAGCGCGGTGCCGGCCCCGTGACGGTTACCGACAAGAACTTCGACGACGCCGACGCCGACCTCGTCTATGTGAGCTTCACGTCGCAGAAGGGGCAGGAGCACGGGACGTCGGTGCTCCGCAGCGACCGATGGCTCGACCTCGGTGCCGCCGGCGGCAAGCGCGTCTTCGTCGTCGACGACGACATCTGGTACGGCCGACGCGGCCTCGCCGCGGCACCCGTCGTCCTCGACGACATCCAACGCTCCATCAACGGCTACTCGAGCTGATTCGCTCCGCTTCTAGGTTCCCGCTCCACCTGCAGGGTTCCCGCTCCACGTGCAGGGTTCCCGCTCCACTTGTGGAAGGACGCTCCGCCTGCAGGCGGAGCGTCCTCAGGAAAGTGGAGCGTCCGGCCCGGCGGACAGGGCGGGGCGAAGTCGGCGCACCGCCGCTGATCGTCGACCGGCGATCGTAAAACCCCGGATGGGCGCAACCCTGAGCTGCGCGGCATGCACTGATGACCATGGGTGCATGACCGTCACCGATGACCTGCTGAAGAACAACGCCGACTACGCCGCCGGGTTCTCCGGACCCCTCCCCCTGCCGCCGAGCAAGCACCTCGCGGTGGTCGCCTGCATGGACGCCCGCCTCGACGTCTACCGCATCCTGGGCCTGAACGAGGGCGAGGCGCACGTGATCCGCAACGCCGGCGGCGTCGTCACCGACGACGAGATCCGGTCGCTCGCGATCAGCCAGCGCCTGCTCGGGACCACCGAGATCATCCTCATCCACCACACCGACTGCGGGATGCTGACCTTCACCGACGACGAGTTCAAGCGCGGCATCCAGGACGAGATCGGCGTGAAGCCCGCGTGGTCGGCCGAGGCGTTCCCGGACCTCGACGAGGACGTGAAGCAGTCGCTCGCCCGGATCGAGAACAGCCCGTTCATCACGAAGACCACCTCGCTGCGCGGATTCGTCTTCGACGTCGCCACGGGACAGCTGAACGAGGTCACCCCCTGATCCGACGCACGGCGGCGGCGATCGGCGCCGCCGCGATCGTTGCCTGGTTCGGCGTCGCCTCGGCGAACGCGGACACCCCGTCCCCGGATCGCGCCCAGCCACCGAACGGGATCGGCGTCACCGGTCCTGTCGTCACGCCGTCGTGGTCTCCGGTACAGGTCCCGGATCCGGTCGTGGCGACGACCGGCCCCGCGACGACCGTGACCGCACACCCGTATCTCTCGCGGTGGGTCCACGACCTGGTCGTCGCGCCACCCGGTACCGCCATGGAGCTCCGTGGCGCGGTGCGCGCCGATCTGTCCGGTGTGGGTGGCCCCGTCCTGAACCTGTTCGGCCACTGCGTGTTCGACGACGCCCACGGGACCGCAGCACAGTCGGAGACATCCGCTCGTCCGTCCCCGATACGGATCGACACCCCCGCTGTCGGCCTCGTGGTCGAGCCCGTTCTGCACCGCTGACACCGCGCACCGACGACGAACCGCCCCGGGCGTGTGGCTCGGGGCGGTTCGTCGTCGTGAGGGGTGTCCAGCAACCCCCGCCTAGAAGTCCCAGTCGTCGTCTTCGGTGTTGACGGCCTTGCCGATGACGTACGAGCTGCCCGACCCGGAGAAGAAGTCGTGGTTCTCGTCGGCGTTGGGTGACAGCGCCGAGAGGATCGCGGGGTTCACGTCGGTCTCGTCCCGCGGGAACATCGCCTCGTACCCCAGGTTCATCAGGGCCTTGTTCGCGTTGTAGCGCAGGAACTTCTTGACGTCCTCGGTGAGACCGACCTCGTCGTAGAGGGTCTCGGTGTAGTCGGTCTCGTTGTCGTACAGCTCGAACAGCAGCTCGAAGGTGTAGTCCTTGAGCTCCTGGCGACGCTCGGGGGTCTGCACCTCCAGGGCGCGCTGGTACTTGTAGCCGATGTAGTACCCGTGCACGGCCTCGTCGCGGATGATCAGGCGGATGAGGTCGGCCGTGTTGGTGAGCTTCGCGCGGCTCGACCAGTACATCGGCAGGTAGAAGCCCGAGTAGAAGAGGAACGACTCGAGCAGCGTCGAGGCGACCTTGCGCTTGAGCGGGTCGTCGCCACGGTAGTAGTCCATGACGATGTTGGCCTTGCGCTGGACGTTCTCGTTCTCCTCCGACCAGCGGAAGGCCTCGTCGATGTCCTTGGTGGAGCACAGGGTCGAGAAGATGGAGCTGTAGCTCTTGGCGTGCACCGACTCCATGAACGCGATGTTGGTGAGCACCGCCTCCTCGTGCGGGGTCGACGCGTCCGGGATCAGCGACACCGCACCGACCGTGCCCTGGATGGTGTCGAGCAGCGTCAGGCCGGTGAACACCCGCATGGTGAGCTGCTTCTCGACCTCGGTCAGCGTGTTCCACGACGGGATGTCGTTGGAGACGGGCACCTTCTCGGGCAACCAGAAGTTGCCGGTCAGCCGGTCCCAGACCTCGGCGTCCTTTTCGTCGGGGACGCGGTTCCAGTTGATCGCCGAGACGCGGCTGACCAGCTTGATGGGCGCGCCGTCGGCCGGCGAATGGCTCTGGGTGGACGTCATCGTGCGCTCCTGCTGATCGACTCGAACGGGGAAACGGCGGGGGGAGAACTGATCACAACATGCACGAGACGCAGCCCTCCACCTCGGTGCCTTCCAGCGCGAGCTGGCGCAGGCGGATGTAGTACAGCGTCTTGATGCCCTTGCGCCACGCGTAGATCTGCGCCTTGTTGACGTCGCGCGTGGTGGCCGTGTCCTTGAAGAACAGGGTCAGGCTCAGGCCCTGATCGACGTGCTGCGTCGCCGCGGCGTAGGTGTCGATGATCTTCTCGTAGCCGATCTCGTACGCGTCCTGGTAGTAGTCCAGGTTGTCGTTCGTCATGTACGGCGCCGGGTAGTACACGCGGCCGATCTTGCCTTCCTTGCGGATCTCGACCTTCGCGGCCACCGGGTGGATCGAGCTGGTGGAGTGGTTGATGTAGCTGATCGATCCGGTCGGCGGCACCGCCTGCAGGTTCTGGTTGTAGATGCCGTGCTCGCGCACCGACGCCCGCAGCTGACGCCAGTCGTCCTGGGTCGGGATGTGCACGCCGGCCTCCGAGAACAGCTCCGCCACACGGGCTGTCGCCGGCTCCCAGGCGCGATCGGTGTACTTGTCGAAGAACTCGCCGCTGGCGTACTTCGACTTCTCGAACCCGCCGAACGCCCGGCCGCGCTCCTTCGCGATGAGGTTCGACGCGCGGATCGCGTGGAACAGCACCGTGTAGAAGTAGATGTTCGTGAAGTCGATGCCCTCCTCGCTGCCGTAGTACACCCGCTCGCGGGCGAGGTAGCCGTGCAGGTTCATCTGACCCAGGCCGATCGCGTGAGAGCTGTTGTTGCCCTCCTGGATCGACGGCACCGAGGTGATCGCGGTCTGGTCGCTCACGGCGGTGAGGCCGCGGATCGAGGTCTCGATGGTCTGACCGAAGTCGGGCGAGTCCATCGTCTTGGCGATGTTCAGCGACCCGAGGTTGCACGAGATGTCCTTGCCCACCGAGGCGTAGGACAGGTCGTCGTTGAACGTCGACGCGGTCGAGACCTGCAGGATTTCCGAGCACAGGTTCGAGTGGGTGATCTTGCCGTCGATCGGGTTGGCGCGGTTCACCGTGTCCTCGAACATGATGTACGGGTAGCCCGACTCGAACTGCAGCTCGGCGAGGGTCTGGAAGAACTCGCGCGCCTTGATCTTCGTCTTGCGGATCCGGCGGTCCTCGACCATCTCGTGGTACTTGTCGGTCACGTTGATGTCGGCGAACGGCACCCCGTAGACACGCTCCACGTCGTACGGGGAGAACAGGTACATGTCGTCGTTGCGCTTGGCGAGCTCGAAGGTGATGTCGGGGATCACCACACCCAGCGACAGCGTCTTGATGCGGATCTTCTCGTCGGCGTTCTCCCGCTTGGTGTCGAGGAAGCGGTAGATGTCGGGGTGGTGGGCGTGCAGGTACACCGCGCCGGCACCCTGACGCGCACCGAGCTGGTTGGCGTAGCTGAACGAGTCCTCGAGCAGCTTCATGATCGGGATGACACCCGAGCTCTGGTTCTCGATCTTCTTGATCGGGGCACCGTGCTCACGGATGTTGCTGAGCAGCAACGCGACTCCGCCGCCGCGCTTGGACAGCTGCAGCGCGGAGTTGATGGAGCGACCGATCGACTCCATGTTGTCCTCGATGCGGAGCAGGAAGCACGAGACCGGTTCGCCGCGCTGCTTCTTGCCCGAGTTGAGGAACGTCGGGGTGGCCGGCTGGAAACGGCCGGAGATGATCTCGTCGACGAGGTTGCGGGCGAGGTCGGTGTCGCCGTCGGCCAGGGTCAGGGCGACCATGCAGACGCGGTCCTCGAACCGCTCGAGGTAGCGCTTCCCGTCGAACGTCTTGAGCGTGTACGAGGTGTAGTACTTGAACGCCCCGAGGAACGTCGGGAACCGGAACTTCTTCTTGTAGGCGTAGCCGAACAGGTCCTTGACGAACTCGCGGTCGTAGCGCTCGAGCACCTCGGCCTCGTAGTAGTTCTCCTCCACGAGGTAGTCGAGCTTCTCGTCGAGATCGTGGAAGAACACCGTGTTCTGGTTGACGTGCTGCAGGAAGTACTGGTTCGCCGCCTCGCGATCCTTCTCGAACTGGATCTTCCCGTCGGCGTCGTACAGGTTGAGCATCGCGTTGAGCGAGTGGTAGTCCATCTCGCCCGGCTCGTGCCCGGCCGGGTTCGGGTGTGCGCCCGACGTGACGGTCAGGTTGTCGGACACGGTTGCTGCGGTGGGGGTCACGAGGGAACTCCTGTGCTCGGGGCAAGAACGGTGATGTGCGTGTGGACGCGGCGGGGGGAGGTCAGGCGACGACGGCTACGGGGACGGCCCGGTCGGCGACGACCGCGCTGTCGCGGCCGAACTCGGCCAGACCACTGCGCACCCGCTCGACGTCGTGGGCGGTGCCCATCAGTTCGAAGCGATACAGATAGGGCACGCGGCACTTGCGGGACACGATGTCCCCGGCGAGGCAGAACTCCTCGCCGAAGTTGGTGTTGCCGGCGGCGATCACGGCGCGGATCCAGGACCGGTTGTGCTCGTCGTTGAGGAAGGCGATGACCTGCTTGGGGACGTACCCCGACCGCTCACCCGACGCCTTGCCGCCGCCGTAGGTCGGGAGGACCAGGACGAAGGGCTCGTCGACGACGAGCGCGGGGACGTCACCGCGCAGCGGGATCCGCACCGACCGCAGTCCGAGCTTCTCGACGAACCGGTGGGTGTTCTCCGACACCGACGAGAAGTAGACGATCAGCGGCGCCGACGACAGGGTGTCGGTCACGGTCGACCTCCCAGCGGTGGACGGAGCGGAACGGCTCGGATGGAACGGGATGGACGGGCGGGCCGTACCGGGTCAGGCAGCGGCGGTGGCGAGGGCCTTGATGCGGTCCGGGCGGAAACCCGACCAGTGCTCGGTGTCGACGACGACGACCGGGGCCTGCAGGTAGCCCAGTGCCATCACGTAGTCACGCGCCTCGGAGTCCTCGGTGATGTCGACGACGTCGTACTCCAGGCCCTGCTTGTCGAGCGCCTTGTAGGTGGCGTTGCACTGCACGCAGGCCGGCTTGGTGTAGACGGTGATGGCCATCGGGGCTCCTCGGGGTTCGAGCGTGATTCTGGGCGATCCGGGGTGGAAGCTGAGTGTCGCGGTGCGGTCTCTCACCTCGCCCCGATCACTACACCTAGTGTTCCACATCTGCTCCCGACACAACAGCTTGCGAATGACATTCGTGAAAGTCGCAGGTCGCGCCCGGCCACGTCGCACCGTCTCGGCGTGTCGCACGTCACATGTGCGCGGTCGTGGCGGCACCTGGCGGCGTCGTGTTCCCGATCGCCGGGGCGGTCCCGCCCGTCGCGCTACGCTCGCCACGTGCCCATCGACCTGCCACGACCCGGTACGGAGGACCCGTCCCGGCGGCGGTCCCCCGTCGACCTCCCTGTCGTCGGCGAGGTCGCGGCCGTGCGGGCCGACGCCGTCCGCAACCGGTCGGTGCTGCTGGAGGCCGCGCATCGGCTCGTCGACCGTCACGGTGCCGCCGACGTCACCATGGACGAGGTGGCCCGTGAGGCCGGCGTCGGCAAGGGCACGGTGTTCCGTCGGTTCGGGTCCCGTGCGGGCCTGATGCGCTCCCTGCTCGACCACTCCGAGGCCGAGATGCAGCGTGCGTTCCTCAGCGGCCCCCCGCCCCTGGGTCCCGGCGCACCGCCGCGCGAACGGCTCGCCGCCTACGGACGCGCGCGCCTGGCCATGGTGTGCGCGCATCTCGACATCCTCATCGAGGCCGACGGCGCCGCCGGCATCCTGCGCCTCGACCACCCCGCACGCCGTGTCTCCGCGATCCACGTGCAGTCGCTGCTCGTCGAGATGGGGTTCACCCCGCCGGCGACCGCCACCCGCGAGGCCGTCCTGGCACCGCTGGACCCCGCGGTGGTCGCCTTCATGGTGCGCCGTGAGGGCCTGCCCCTCGAGCAGATCGTCGGACAGTACGAGGAACTGGTGCGCTCGCTGCGCCCCTGAGTGCGTCTCAGGCGCCCGGGACGACCGCACGGAAGAACACCGCACGACTCGACGCCGCGCGGACGACCACATCGGGATCGGAGTCCCCCAACCACAGCGACCGGCCCGGTGACACGGCGACCGGGTCGCCACCCGGGACACGGACCTCGACCGTCCCGCTCACCACCGTCAGGATCTGCGGCCCCGCCGCGTCCAACGACACCGACGAACTGCGGTGCATGCCGGTGCCGTCGAGCTCGATGCGCGAGAGGCGGAACTCCGGCGCGGGTGTCGTGTAGATCCGTTCCGGCCCCACGGTGTGCACCGCCGGGGCGAGCTCACCCAGCGGCGACGGGGTGAAGTCGAGGACAGCCAGCAGTTCCGGGACGTCGACGTGCTTGGGCGTGAGACCGCCCCGCAACACGTTGTCGGAGTTGGCCATCACCTCCACCGCCGTGCCGCGCAGGTAGGCGTGCAGGTTCCCCGCGCCAAGGAACAGACCGTCGCCGGGTTGCAGTCGGAGACGGTTCAACAGGAGCACGGTGAGCACACCGGGATCCATCGGGTACGCCTCGCCGAGCTCCAACACCGTCTGCAACTCCATGGCGAAGCGTCGCTCGCCGGAGTTCAGGTAGGCGATGGCGCCGTCCAGCACGGCGGGGATCACCGTGTGCAGCACCGAGTCGGGCAGGGTGAGCCAGGTGGTGAACAGCGCACGCAGGCCGTGCGAGTCGGGTTGTCCCGCAAGCAGTCCCAGATAGGAGTCGAGTTCGGGGACCTGGAGGTCCCGCAGGAGGTCGACGGTGGCAGCCGGGTCGCGGAACCCCGCGAGCGCGTCGAACTCGCTGAGCGCCACCACCAGCTCGGGCTTGTGGTTGTCGTCGCGGTAGTTGCGGTGCGGCGCGTCGATCGGGACGCCCGCGGAGTTCTCCCGCGCGAACCCCGCCCGCGCCTGCTCACGCGTCGGGTGCGCCTGCAGCGACAGCGGCTCCTCCGCGGCGAGGATCTTGAGCAGGAACGGGAGTCGACGGTCGAAGCGCTCGGTGCAGTCGGGACCGAGTTGCCCGACGGGATCGTCGTCGATCACCGACAGGAGGTCGTCGCGGCCGTCGGGTCCGTCGACGAACCGTGCCGGCGCCGCGGGGTGCGCTCCGAACCACAGCTCCGCCTCGGGGTGCGGCGACGGGGTGGGCTTGCCACGCAGTGCCGCGAGCGCCGTGCGCGATCCCCACGCGTAGGGACGGACGACACCCTCGAGGGTCCACATCAGCGGCTCCCGACCAGTCGCAGGTACACCGCCGCCATGTCGATGCGCAGTGCGAGCACGAGCAGCGGCTCGATGTCGGCGGGTGAGTCGCCGGTCGACGTGGGCGACGGCAGCGGCTCAGCATCCGTCGCGGCGAGGACATCGGCGTCACCGATCGCCGACACCCGGTGGTGGACAGACCATTCCGACGTCGGCGTGGTGATCACCTGGACCCGGGTCGGGACGGTCGCCAGCGGCGGGTCGAAGTCGGGGTCGTGGAACAGGGGGTCGATCGGGGCCGCTGATCCCCCGACCGGCCGCGAGGCGGCGACGATCGCGTCGTCGAGGTCGCAGGCGGTTCCCGACAGGCCCGCCACGGCGTAGAACGTCCGTGCCGCATGGGCGGCGACCGCGGTGGCCGCCGGCGTCGCGCCGGCCCAGACACCGGTGCGACCCTCGACACGACCCGCCAGCGACTTCGCGGCGTTGTGGAAGGACTCGTTCGCCGGATGCGCCGCGGACGCCTCGTCGTCGAGGACGTCGGCCAGGGCCGCCGCGTCGAAACGTGCACCCGTGGTGCGGACCTCGGTCAGTGCGGCGATCACGGCGAGCAGCGCCGCGACGTGACCGGCGAAACGGAACTGCGCGGGCGCGGGGACGCGGGGCGAGAGGTCCAGGCCGTTCCCGGCAGCCGACTCGGCCACGGGTCCTTCGACGGGCACGTCGAGCACCAGCTCGGCATGGCGGCGCACCGCCCGCGCCGCGGCGTCCGCGAGACGACGGTCCCCGGCGTCGTCCCCGGCGACGACGACCACGTCCAGCGGACCGATCCACCCGGGCACGACGGGGGTGACGACGAGCGGCACGTCTGTGTACGACGCCATGGTGGACACCACCAACGCCGCGGCGTCGCGGGCGGTCCCCCGACCGACGACGATGACCACGGCCCGGGGGCGCGCCCGCGTGAGCGGCTCGAGCACGCCCTCCTCGACGGCGGCCCCCACCGCACGCACCTGCGCTCCCGCGAGAGCCCCGGCGCGCAGGAAACCGTCGACGTCGGCGTCCTGCAGCTGCGCGACGTCGTCGAGATCCGTGGTGCCGGTGAGCATCATGTCGAGCGGGACGTGGTCATGGACGGACGGTCCCCAGGACGGACGCGACGATCTCGTCGACGCGCTCGGTCGTCGCCGCCTCGGCGTTCAGGCGCAGGAGCGGCTCGGTGTTGGAGGCGCGCAGGTTGAACCAGGCCCCGTCGGTCAACTCGACGGTGACCCCGTCGAGCCGGTCGATCGACGCCGTCTGGTCGGCGAACGAGGCGATGACGGCCTCGGTCGCGGCGGCGGCGTCGGCCACGGTCGAGTTGATCTCCCCGGAGGCGACATACCTTTCGAACTCCGCCAGCAGTTCCGATGCGGGGGTGTCGGTCTCACCGAGCGCGGCGAGCACGTGCATCGCGGCGAGCATGCCCGAGTCGGCACCCCAGAAGTCGCGGAAGTAGTAGTGCGCCGAGTGTTCCCCGCCGAAGACCGCACCGGTCTCGGCCATCTGCTGCTTGATGAACGAGTGACCCACCCGGGTCCGCACCGGGGTCCCGCCCTGCTCGGTCACCAACTCGGGCACGGCGCGGGACGTGATGAGGTTGTGGATGATCGTCGAGCCCGGGTGCTTGGCCAGTTCGCGCTGCGCCACCAGTCCGGTCACCGCCGACGGCGAGACCGGCTCACCGCGTTCGTCGACGACGAAACAGCGGTCCGCGTCCCCGTCGAAGGCCAGTCCGACGTCGGCGCCGGTCTCGCGGACATAGGCCTGCAGGTCGACGAGGTTCGCCGGGTCCAGCGGGTTGGCCTCGTGGTTGGGGAACGTGCCGTCGAGCTCGAAGAAGAGGTCCCGCACGGTGAACGCCGGGATCGAACCGAGCACGGCGGGGACGGTGTGCCCGCCCATCCCGTTCCCGGCGTCCACGGCGATCGTCAGCGGACGGCTGCCCGAGAGGTCCACCAGCTCGTGCAGGTAGGCCGCGTAGTCGCCCAGCACGTCCTGCTCGCTCACCGTCCCCCGTGGGCCGTCGAAGGCGGGTGTGCCGTGCACGAGTTCGTCGGAGATCGTGGCCAGTCCGGTCTGCTGGCCCACCGGTTTGGCGCCGGCCCGGCACAGCTTGATGCCGTTGTAGGCGGCCGGGTTGTGGCTCGCCGTGAACATCGCGCCCGGCATGTCCAGGCAACCCGAGGCGAAATACAGCTGATCGGTCGACGCCAGCCCGATGAGCACGACGTCGAGTCCCTGGTCGCAGACACCGTCGGCGAACGCCCGCGACAGCTCCGGCGAGGAGGACCGCATGTCGTGTCCGACGACGACGGACCGTGCGCCCTCGGCACGCATCAGCGCCGCGAAAGACCGGCCCACGTCGGCCACGAAGGCCGCGTCGATCTGCTCACCCACCAGTCCGCGCACGTCGTAGGCCTTCACGATCGCGGCCACGGATTCCTGGGTCCTCGCGGTGGTTGCGGTGGGCACCCCGTTCGGGTCCGACACGGTGCAGCTCCTCGGGACGGGCGCGTTCCGCGCCGGGTGGATGGTTCGACAGGGTCGAACCCAGCCTAATCGGTGGCGGCGGCGCATGACCCGGCTCCGGGTGAGGAAGGTGGTCCGCGCGAATCACCCACGCGTGCGGGGAATCGGGCCCGTCGGGGCCGGGGTCAGTCGACCGGGTCGGGCAGGACCCGGAGGTGTCCGCGACGGCCCGGACGGGGGCGGGCGCCCGCCACAGGGGACGCGGGCAGCGGGGCGTGCTCGAGAGCGGCGGAACGTGCGGTGGCACGGCCACCATCGCGGCCGACACGCTCGCGGACGGCCTCGGCCAGGGCGGTCAGGTCGTCCTCGTCGCCGACAGGCGCACCGAAGCCCCCCGCACTGCGCATCATCTCCCAGCCACGGGGAACGGTGATCCTGCCGGCGTGGACGTCGCAGAGATCCCACGAATGCGGCTCGTCGCTCGAGGCCAGGGGGCCCACGACGGCGACGGACTCGGCGTAGACGAACGTCAGGGTGGCGACCGCGGGCTGCGCGCAGCCGGGCCTGCTGCAGTGCCGAGGACGTCTCACATCGGGCAGGTTATCCCGACGACACGACAGCCACGACGCCGACACACCGCGCCGACACCGTGTCTACACTCGCGCCATGTCCCGCCCGCCCCGCTCGTCGACGTCGCGCGCCCATGCGCGCCCGGGGGGCGGGGAGTCGGTGTCGGGGCGTCGCCGACGGATCCGGGACCGCCGTGGCCGCGGCCTGCGATCGCGTCTGCTCCCGCCGGACCTGCCGGCTGCCAACACGCGGTCGGAGTCGTTCGACCTCGTCGTGCTGGAGGCGTTCGCGGAGATCGACGCGCGATGGCACGACCAGCTCGGCGACCTCGACCTCGCGGTCGACGAGATCCCGCGGGTCCTCCCCCATGATCCGGAGACTGTGCAGTGGCCGGACGAGGTGACCGCGGACGGCGCGATCCCGTTGGCGCGGTTGCTCCCTGCCGGGATCGACGCGCAGGGCCGACCGTCGAAGGCGCGGATCGTCGTGTTCCGCAAACCGCTGGAGAGTCGCGCGGACTCGGGTGCCGACCTCGTGGACCTCGTCCACGAGGTCCTGGTGCATCAGATCGCCACGCACCTCGGCGTCGACGAGGACACCATCGACCCCGACCCGCGCTGAGCGGTCGTCAGATGATGCCGCGCTTGAGGCGCCGGCGCTCCCGCTCGGACAGGCCACCCCAGATGCCGAAGCGCTCGTCCTTGTACAGGGCGTACTCGAGGCACTCCGCTTTCACCTCGCAGCCGGAACAGATGCGCTTGGCCTCGCGGGTGGAGCCGCCCTTCTCGGGGAAGAACGCCTCGGGGTCGGTCTGCGCGCACAGGGCGCGCTCCTGCCACTGCTCCTCGGCATCGTCGAACAGCGCGTCGAAGTCGTTGGTGACGAGACTCAGGTGGGGGGTGTTCGGTGCCGGCGTGCGCGACGGGAATCCGTCACCCAACATGTGTTCAGACGACATCGCCGGGCCTCCTCAAGTTTCCGTTGTGCCATCCCCCGTCCAGGGGATCGCTTGGCGTGCAATGACTGTCGCGGGGGGCAGTCGGCGTCAACCACGTTCCGTCCGGTGCCGTTCGAACATGTGATCGAAAGCCGTGCGTCCGAACGCATCTCGATCACAAATCGCTAATGACACTGGTGTGATTAGACACGCTGGCGCGTCGCGGGGTCAAGCCGAACGGCGAAATTGCCAATACCACCAGCCGCACACGTTTGCGCCGATCCCCGTCAGTGGCGTGTCGCACTCGATCCTGTCGGCGTGTCGCGCGCGCGACGAGCGGCCGCCCGCCCCGTCGGGGGCGTGACTACAGTGGGTCGACGTGAAGGCAACGGTCCTGGTGGGTGGCGTCGGCGGCGCCCGGTTCCTGCAAGGCGTCCGGCATCTGCTCGGACCCACCCCGTTCCCCGCCGGTGAGGACGAACCCGCTGCCGCCCAGTCGGATTCGAGCATAACCGCGATCGTGAACGTGGGTGACGACGCCTGGATGCACGGCGTCCGGATCTGTCCCGATCTGGACACCTGCATGTACACCCTCGGCGACGGGATCGACACCGAGCGCGGATGGGGCCGACGCGACGAGAGCTGGAACGCCAAGGCGGAGCTCGCCGCCTACGGCGCCGACCCCGACTGGTTCGGTCTGGGCGACCGCGACCTCGCGACCCACCTCATCCGCACCCAGATGCTCGACGCCGGCTACCGCCTCTCCGACGTCACGGCCGCACTGTGCAAGCGCTGGCAGCCCGGCGTCCGGTTGATCCCGGCCACCGACGACCGGCACGAGACGCACGTCGTGGTCACCCGGGAGGACGACGGCGCCAAGGTCGCCATCCACTTCCAGGAGTGGTGGGTGCGTCATCGCGCCCGGATACCCACCCACGGCTTCGCCCAGGTCGGCTCCGAGGAGGCCACGCCGGCGCCGGGTGTGGCCGAGGCCATCGCCGACGCCGACATCGTCCTGCTCGCCCCCAGCAACCCGGTGGTGAGCATCGGCGCCATCATCAGCGTCCCCGGCGTGCGCGCAGCCCTGCGGACCACCTCGGCGCCGGTGGTGGGCGTCTCCCCCGTCATCGGCGGCGCCCCCTTGCGCGGCATGGCCGACGAGTGCCTGTCGGTGATCGGCGTCGAGACCACCGCCGAGGCGGTGGGAGCCCACCTCGGGGCCCGCTCGGGCACCGGGATCCTCGACGGGTGGCTCGTCGCCCCCGACGACACCGCCGACATCCCCGGTGTCGCCACCGCGAGCGTGCCGCTGCTGATGACCGACCCCGCGACCACCGCCGAGATCGTCCGTGCCGCGTGCCGTCTCGTCGGCGTGGACCCCGCGTGAGCGCGGACCCCGCACCGCAGGCACCCGCGGCACAGGGACCCGCCGGCGATCACGCCGTGTCGGACGTGACGATGACGGCGGTCCGCGGCCTGCCGCGCTTCGTCGCCGGTGACGACGTCGCGTCCGCCATCGCGGACGCCGCCCCGGATCTGCGGGACGGTGACGTGCTCGTCGTGACGTCGAAGATCATCTCGAAGGCCGAGGGGCGCACGGTGATCGCACCCCGGGACCCCGACGAGCGCGACGCCGTGCGGCGGGCCCTCGTCGAGCAGGAGTCGGTCCGGGTGCTGGCACGCAGGAACCGCACCCTCATCACCGAGAACGCCCTGGGGATCGTGCAGGCGGCCTCCGGCGTCGACGGATCCAACGTCGGCACCGACGAGCTGGTGCTGCTCCCCCTCGACCCGGACGCGAGCGCACGCGCCCTGCGCGATCGTCTGGCGGAGATCCGCGGCGTCGACGTCGCGGTCATCATCACCGACACCATGGGACGTGCGTGGCGCACCGGTCAGACCGATGCCGCCATCGGTGCCGCCGGGATCGCGGTCACCCACCCCTACGAGGGGACCCGCGACCGGTGGGGCAACGACCTCGTCGTCACCGACATCGCCGTCGCCGACGAGATCGCCGCCGCCGCCGATCTGGTGAAGGGCAAACTCGGCGAGACACCCGTCGCGATCGTCCGCGGCCTGCAGCCGCATGACGACGGTTCCGGCGCAAGGGATCTCGTCCGTCCGGGTGAGGAGGACCTGTTCTGGCTCGGCGCCGACGAGGCTGTCGCGCTCGGACGTCGCCAGGCGCTGCTGACACGGTCGTCGGTGCGCACCTTCGCCGACGAGTCGGTCGCCGAGGAGGACATGCGCGCCGCGTTCGCGGAGGCACTGACCGCGCCCGCTCCACACCACACCCACCCGGTCCGGTTCGTGTGGGTCCGCGACCGCGCGCGCCGGATCGCACTGCTCGACGCGATGGCGCAGCGGTGGGAGCGCGACCTGGCCGCCGACGGGAAGACCGCCGAGTCGATCGAGAAGCGCCTGCATCGGGGCCAGATCCTCTACGACGCACCCGAGCTCGTCATCCCGATGCTCGTCATGGACGGCGCGCACGACTACCCCGACAGTGCCCGCACCGCGGCCGAGCACACGATGTTCACGGTCGCCGTGGGCGCGGCGGTGCAGGGCCTGTTGGTGGCGCTGTCCGTCCGTGGCATCGGCAGCTGTTGGGTCGGGTCGACCATCTTCGCGGCCGACCTCGTCCCCGGGATCCTCGACGTCCCCGGCGACTGGGAGCCGTTGGGCGCCGTCGCCATCGGCCACCCCGCCACCGATCCCGGCCTACGGGCACCCGCCGAGACCGACGGGCTGGTGCACGACCGGTGACCGCGTCAGGCCTGCATTCCTCGACTGTCGCGGCACTGTCGTCGTTCCCCGCGCCGGACGGCGGTCAGGATGCGCTGCGGCACACGATGCTCGCGTTCCTCGCCGCCCGCGACGACGCCTGCCTGCGATCCTGCGCACCGGGACACATCACCGCCTCGACGCTCGTCCTCGACCACACCGGGCGTTTCACGCTGTTGACGTTGCATCCCCGCGTCGGTGCGTGGATCCAGCTCGGCGGTCACTGCGAACCCGACGACGACTCCCTGGCCGCCGCGGCCTTGCGGGAGGCGACCGAGGAGTCCGGCATCGACGGGATCGCGGTGCATCCGGGACCCGTTGCCCTGCACACGCACCCGATCACCTGCTCGCTCGGGGTCCCGACCCGCCACCTCGACGTCCGGTTCCTCGGCGTCACCCCCGCCACCGCCGACGGCACCCCGCCGCCTGCCGTCCGGAGTGACGAGTCCGTCGACCTGCGGTGGTGGCCCGTCGACGATCTCCCGGAGAGTGCCCGCACCGAGGAGATGCTCGGACTGGTCGACGCCGCCCTGCGCGCACACAGCGCGACCGTCGCCTGACGCCCACTCGACGCCCACAAACGCCCACTCGACGTCTTTAACCGCCCACTCGACGCCTTCGAGCCGCGTCGAGTGGGCGGTAGGAGACGTCGAGTGGGCGGTGGATCCGCTCAGCGAGGCCCGATGCGCTGACCCTTGCCGACCGCGACCACGCCGCCGGCACTGATCGTGTACTTCTCGCGGTCCCGCTCGGGCTCGACGCCGACGATCTCGCCGGGTCCGACGACGACGTTCTTGTCGAGGATCGCCTTGCGCACCACGGCTCCACGCCCGATCCGGACGCCGGGCATGAGCACGCTGCCCTCGACGGTGGCCCCGTCGTCGATGATGACGTTGGAGCTCAGGACCGAGTTGCGCACGGTGGCCGCGGAGATGATCGACCCGGCCCCCACCACCGACTCCTGTGCGAGCCCGCCGTGGACGAACTTGGCGGGTGCGAGGTTCTCGGCGGCGCCGCGGATCGGCCAGCGACGGTTGTAGAGGTTGAACACCGGGTGCACCGACACCAGGTCCATGTGTGCGTCGTAGAAGGCGTCGAGCGTCCCGACGTCGCGCCAGTACCCCTTGTCCCGCTCGGTCGCGCCGGGGACCTCGTTGTCCTTGAAGTCGTAGACGTGCGCCTCGCCCCGGTTCACGAACCCCGGGATGATGTCGCCGCCCATGTCGTGGTCGGAGTCGCTGTCCTCGGCGTCCGCCCGGATCGCCTCGACGAGCGCGTCGGTGGTGAACACGTAGTTGCCCATCGAGGCGAACGTCGCGTCCGGGTCGTCGGGGGTGCCGGGCGGGTCCTTCGGCTTCTCGAGGAACTGCGTGATGCGACCGGACTCGTCGGCGTCGATGCACCCGAACGCGAACGCCTCGGACCGTGGCACGCGGATCCCCGCGACGGTCGCGGCCGCGCCGGACTCGATGTGCGCGGCGACCATCTGCTCGGGGTCCATCCGGTACACGTGGTCGGCACCGAACACGACGATGTAGTCGGGCTGTTCGTCGTAGACGAGGTTGAGGGACTGGAAGATCGCGTCCGCACTGCCCGTGTACCACCGCGGTCCGAGGCGCTGCTGCGCCGGGACCGGGGTGATGTATTCGTCGTTGAACCCGGACAGCCTCCAGGTCTGCGAGATGTGGCGGTCGAGCGAGTGGGACTTGTACTGCGTCAACACGCAGAGTCGCTGATACCCCGCGTTGACGAGGTTGCTCAGCACGAAGTCGATGAGCCGGTAGGCCCCGCCGAACGGGACCGCGGGCTTGGCGCGGTCCAGGGTGAGCGGGTAGAGGCGCTTGCCCTCTCCGCCCGCCAGCACGATCCCGAGGACATGCGGCTGTGATCTCACCCCGCCAACCTATCGGTCATCCGTGGCCCCGGCCACACCTCCCGGTGCGTGGCGGGAACCGTCGTCCACGCACTAGCGTCGTCTGTCATGCGAGTGGCGATGATGACGCGTGAGTACCCGCCCGAGGTCTACGGCGGTGCGGGGGTTCACGTCACCGAACTGGTCCGGCACCTGCGGGCGCTCGCGACGGTCGACGTGCACTGCATGGGCGCCCCTCGGGACACCGCCCACGTCTACACCTCCGACCCCGGGCTCACCGGTGCGAACGCCGCGCTGACCACCATGTCCGCGGATCTCCGCATGGTGGCGGGTGCCGAAGGTGCCGACATCATGCACTCGCACACCTGGTACACCGGGCTCGCCGGGCACCTGGCGGCTCAGCTCTACGGGGCCCCCCACGTCCTCACCGCCCACTCCCTGGAGCCGCGACGACCGTGGAAGGCCGAACAACTCGGCGGCGGATACCGCCTGTCGAGCTGGGCCGAGCGCAACGCCGTCGAGTACGCCGACGCGGTCATCGCCGTGTCCGCGGGGATGCGGGGGGACGTCTGCGACGCCTATCCGCGCCTCGACCCCGACCGTGTCCACGTGGTGCGCAACGGGATCGACACGCAGTCGTGGGCCCCTGTCGCCGATCCCTGGGCCGAGGGCTCGGCACTGACCGCTCTCGGCGTGGATCCCGACCGTCCGATCGCGGTGTTCGTCGGCCGCATCACCCGCCAGAAGGGTGTGGCGCACCTCGTGGCCGCGGCACACCGGTTCGATCCCGACATCCAGCTCGTCCTGTGCGCCGGCGCACCCGACACCCCCGAGATCGGCGCCGAGATCGCTGCGGCCGTGGCGGAGCTGTCCGAGCAGCGCAGTGGCGTCCACTGGGTGCAGGAGATGCTCCCCACCGCGCGGGTCGCGGAGATCCTCACCGCCGCAACCGTGTTCGTGTGCCCGTCCATCTACGAGCCGCTGGGCATCGTGAACCTCGAGGCGATGGCGTGCGGGACCGCGGTGGTCGCCTCCGACGTCGGCGGGATCCCCGAGGTCGTGCGTGACCAGGTGACGGGCCTGCTGGTGCACTACGACGCGACCGACGCCCCGGGGTTCGAGTCCGCCCTGGCGGCATCGGTGAACTCCCTCGCCCGCGATGCCGGGCGGGCGTCGGAGATGGGTGTGGCAGGTCGCGACCGCGCGATCGCGGAGTTCTCGTGGGACTCCATCGCCGAGCAGACCGTGGCGGTCTACCGTCAGGCGCTCGGCTCGTAGACCGACACGGTCATCGAGAAGGTGACCGACGTGTGGTCGTCGAGGGCGGCCGCACGCTCGCCGATCTGCGCCGCGGACATGTGGTGCGCCGACGGGCCCATGGCGACGAGGTCCGCGACCAGCGATCGGTCTGCGTCCACCGTGTACTCGACCAGCCGGCGCTCGACGCGGGTGAACGCGACACCCAGGGTCGCGCCGATCCGGTCGGGTTTCGCCGGGTCGACACCGATCATCTGCATCGGTGCGACGATCTCGCCGAGATGCCGCGGGGTCGGCGTCACCAGCACCACCGCGCCGCCGGGCGCCAGCACGCGGGTGAACTCGGCGACGTTGCGGGGCGAGAACACCGACAGGACCGTGTCGGCCACACCGGTGCGCACGGGCAGTCGTTGCCAGGCGTCGGCCACGACCGCCCCCACCGCCCCGGAGAGGCGCGCCACGGCGCGCGCGCAGGGCTTGGACAGGTCGAGGCCGATCCCGCGCCGGGCGGGCTCGGCGTCGACCAGGCGACCCAGATGGTGACCCGTACCGGCGCCGACGTCGAGGACGACCGGGCCGCGGGCGACGTCGAGCAGAGCATCGGTCACCGGGCCGAAGTGACCCGCCTCCTGGACGCGGTCGCGGGCGGCGACCATCTCGCCCGTGTCGGACCGCAGGCCGCCCGTCGACCCGGCCAGCAGGGCGACGTACCCCTGTCGGGCGATGTCGAAGGTGTGTCCCCGGTCGCAGATGACCGACCGGTCGTCGATGTCGAGATCACCGGTGCAGACCGGGCAGTCGAGGAGATCGACGACGTCCGCGAGCACTGCGCTGTCACCGACCGCGCGTGGGGCTGCCGTCAGCCGGCGACGCCACGCAGTTCTTCGCCGAGAGCGGCTGCCTCGTCCGCGGTGAGCTCGACCACGAGACGTCCGCCACCCTCGATCGGGATGCGTACGACGATTCCTCGCCCTTCCTTGGCTGCTTCAAGGGGACCGTCACCGGTCCGTGGCTTCATCGCCGCCATGTCACAAGCTCCCTCCGAGAAAACGCCGTCGTTCGGCGTCAGGGTTCGATCTTATGCGGCCGGACCGCGGTCGTCCCCCGGCGCATCCGCGTCGACGCGTGAGAGATCGTTCGCCTCACGTCCCTGCAGGTCCAGGACGACCCCTCGCAGCTCGTCGATCTCGCGCGCCAGCTTCTCCAGGGCCCAGTCGACCTCGGACTGCTTGTAACCGCGGAATACCAGGGCGAAGCGCAACGCGCGGACGTCCGACCCGGCGATCCCGGCGCGCGGCAACCGGGTGAGCGTGGTGTCCGGATCGAGCGCGGGGAGGTCCTCGCCGCGCCCGAAGACGAACCACACGATCGCGAACACGACGGCGATGACCACCACCATGACGAGCAGGTAGAGCAACAGGGTCGACACGCACCCGACCGTAGCGGGCGGTGTCTGCCGCCGTCCCCCTCAGGTCGCGACGACGCCGCGCAGGCCGTCCTCGCCGAACAGCGGTTCCAGCATCGAGGAGTAGTCGGGGCCGCGGCGCAGCATCTGGCCGCCGTCGACGTTGATGACCTGTCCGGTGATCCACGTCGACGCGTCGCCGAGCAGGAACGTCGCGAGGTTCGCGATGTCGTCGACCTCGCCCACACGCGGGATCGGTGTCGCGGCCGCGTAGTCGGCGGAGAGTTCCGGTGACTCCAGGACGATGGCCACCAGCTCCGTGCGGGTCAGGCCCGGCCGGATGCCGTTCACGCGCACGTTGCTGGCGCCGAGTTCGTCGGCGGCGAGCCGGACGAGGTGGTCCACGGCCGACTTGGTGACCCCGTAGGCGCCGAACCATCGATGGGTGTTGGACGAGGCGATCGACGAGATGGCCACGATGGACCCGCCGCCGGCGCGCACGAGTTCCCGCGCGGCGTGCTTGATCGTGTACATCGTCCCGTTGACGTTGAGGTCGACGGTGTTGCGCCAGGCGGCGCTGTCGATCTGCGTGACGGGGCCGATGGTCTCGCTGCCGCCCGCGCAGGCGACCACACCGTCGAGACGTCCGACGCGCTCGACGACCTCGGCGACGGCGCCCGCCACCTGCTCCTCGTCGGTGATGTCGGCGGAGACGGCGTGCACCGTCCCGGTCCCGCCCGCGGCGCTGATCTCGCTCACCGCCGCGTCGAGGCGGTCGCGGCCACGACCGAGGATGGTGACCTGCGCACCCCCTGCGACCAGCGTCTCCGCGATGCCGCGGCCTATGCCGCTGCCACCTCCGGTGACGAGGATCGACTTGTCCGTGACCGAACCGACCGACATGCGTGCACTCCCATCGCCGTGCAGGACACGCCCAGAACTGGAACGTGTTCTACAGATGGGACCACACCGGCGGTCAGGACGCGCGCACTCCTCGTGACACGGGTGGGCGCAAGGTGTTCATCGCCGGCCGGTCACCGAGGTGCACCTCGGTGGTCAACGGCGTGAAGGTGCCGTCTTCCTGCGCGGTGAACTGGGTGAGGCCGACCCCGGAGTCGTCGATACCGCAGCGCCGCATGAACGTCCCCACGATCTGACGACTCATCACACCGAGCTCGATCAACGGCCGGTTGCGGTGGGTGCGGACGCCGAGGTTGACCTGGGCGATCCCGGCCATGCCGTACCGGTCGTAGGTGTCGATGAGGAGTCCGATCTCGACGCCGTACCCGGGCGCGAACGGCACCGACGCCAGCAACTCCCGGGTACCCGCGTACTCGCCGCCGAGCGGCTGCAGGACCGACGTGAGATCCGGCTTCAGCGACGCGAGCAGCGGGCGTGCGACGAGCTCGGTGACCCGTCCGCCGCCGTTCGGGTCGGCGGTGCCCCCGGTGCGCAGGGGACGGCGGTAGTAGCCCTTGACCAGCTGGACCGACGGGTCGAGGAGCAGCGGCCCGAGGAGCTTGGGGACGAACTGCGGGTCAGGGTCGATCAGGTCGGAGTCGACGAAGGCGATGAGGTCGCCGGTGGTCGCCGCGATGGACCGCCACAGCACCTCACCCTTGCCGGCGACCGGCGGCAGCTCGGGCACCGCGGCCTCGCGGCTCACCACCCGCGCCCCGGCGGCGATCGCCCGCTCGGCGGTGGCGTCGGTCGACCCGGAGTCGAGGACGATGAGTTCGTCGACGAGGGTGCCGAGAAGCGGGGTGATCGAGGCGACGACGGTGCCGACCGTCTCCTCCTCGTCGAGTGCGGGCAACACGACCGAGACGGTGCGACCGCGCTTGGCCGCGATCAGCTCGTCGATGTCGAAGTCGGGTCGTTCGAAGGTGTGGGTCTCCGACCAGGCCAGGGCCTGCGGGTCCACATCGGCCGGTGCCGGCCACATCCGTGTTCGGTTGGCGGTCATGCGAGTCCCCTGACTGTTCTCTCCGGTGGACGTGTACCCGCTATCGCGGCGACCATGTCGACCACTCGCCGTGTGGCGGCGACCTCATGGGCTCGGAAGACCCGCGCTCCCGCCGAGGCGGCGAGTGCGGTGGCTGCGAGGGTTCCCTCCAGCCTGTCCTCCAGGCCCACGCCCAGAGTCTCCCCTACGAAATCCTTGTTGCTCAGTGCCATCAGCACCGGTCTGCCGGTGTTAACGAGAATGTTCACATGGCGTAACAGCGCGAGCCCGTGGTGCGTGTTCTTCCCGAAGTCGTGCGTGGGATCGATCAGTATGCCGTCGTCGGCCACCCCCGCGCGAGCCGCACGCTCGGCGGCGGCGGTCACCTCGGCCAGGACGTCGGCGACGACATCGGTGTAGCGCACACGGTGGGGACGGGTCCGGGGCGTCGCGCCGCCGGTGTGCGAACACACGATCCCCGCGCCGCAGTCCGCGGCGGTGTGCACCAGGTCCGGGTCGGCGCCGGCCCAGGTGTCGTTGACCAGGTCCGCCCCGGCTCCGCAGGCGCGGCGCGCGACGTCGGACCGCCACGTGTCCACGCTGATGACGAGGTCGGGGTACCGCCCGCGGACCCACTCCACGAACGGCACCACCCGGCGGATCTCCTCGGCGGCGTCGACGACGTCGCCCGGACCGGCCTTCACTCCGCCGATGTCGACGATGTCGGCGCCCTCGTCCACCGCCTGCGCGACCCGGTCCATCGCGCCGGTGTCGGTGAACGCGGTGCCGCCGTCGTAGAAGGAGTCCGGTGTGCGGTTGACGATGGCCATGACGAGCGCGCGGGTGGGGTCGACGGGTCGGCCGCACAGGGTGGGGAACCACCCCGTATGCGGCGCGGGGTCGATCGACTCCGGGCGCACGTCAGGAGTTGTCGGGCGGGTCAGGAGTTCCGGGGTGCCTTGGCCGCGGCGACGTCCTCGACGTAGCCGTCGTAGAACTCGACGTACCCGTCGGACTTGCCCGCGAGGACGTACAGCGGGTCGTCGCCGACGTCGCTGTAGCCCTGCTCACGCAGCTCGACCTTCATCGTCTTGAAGGTCGAGGTCTGCTCGAGTGACTCCACCACGCGGATGAACAGCGGCAGCGCATAGGACGGCAGGGCGTCGTACAGGTGCTTGGCCAACTGCGCACCGTCGAGCTTGTCGCCCGACTTCAGCGTCACCGCCGCCATCCCGGCCTTGCCGTCGGTGTCGGGGATCTCGACGCCGAACACCACCGACTGTCCGATCTGGGAGTCGCCGTCCAGGCCGCCCTCGACCTCCGTGGTCGCGACGTTCTCGCCCTTCCACCGGAAGGTGTCGCCGAGACGATCGACGAAGGCGACGTGCGAGAACCCCTGGTCGCGCATCAGATCACCGGTGTTGAACCACTTGTCGCCCTCTTTGAAGGCGTCCTTGATGATTTTCTTCTCGGTGGCCTTCGGGTCGGTGTACCCGTCGAAGGGGATGCGATCGTTGATCTCGGAGATCAGCAGCCCGGCCTCACCCTTACCGACCTCCTTGACGCGCCCCTTGTCGTCGCGGACCGCGTCACCCGTCTCGCCGTCGTACTCGACGATCTTGTACGTCAGCGGGCAGTAGCCGGCGGTGCGGTTGAGGTTGAAGATGTTGATGAAGGCCAGGTTCGACTCGCTGGCGGCGTAGAACTCGACGATCCGCTCGATGCCGAAACGCTTCTTGAACTCGTCCCAGATCTCCGCGCGCATCCCGTTGCCGACGGCGACACGCACCGAGTGCTTGCGGTCGGTGTCCTTCTCCGGCTGCGCCAGCAGGTAGCGGCACAGTTCGCCGATGTAGCAGAAGGCGGTGGCGCGGTTGAGGATGACGTCGTCCCAGAACTTCGACGCCGAGAAGCTGCGTCCGATGGCCAGGCAGGCGCCGGCGCCGAGCACCGACGACAGCGAGACCGTCAACGCGTTGTTGTGGTAGAGCGGCAGGCAGGCGTACATGGTGTCGTCGTGGCGGAGGCGGACACCCATGCCGCCGATGCCCGACATGCCCGTGAGCCAGCGGAAGTGCGACATCACGCTGGCCTTCGGCATCCCCGTCGTCCCCGACGTGAAGATGTAGAACGCCTTGGTCGTCGCCGGCAGCGTCGCGGTGACCGACGGCTCGGACTCGCTCTTGTCCTTCGACTCGTACTCGATGTCGTCGAACGTCAGCACCTGGTTCGGCACCGACGACTCCGACGCGGAGTCCAGTGCCTCGCGCGCGTCGGGATCGAGGATGAGGACGTCGGCCTCGAGGACACCGAGGCTGTGGTCGATGACGTTGCCGCGCTGGTTGTAGTTGAGCATCCCCGCGATCGCGCCGAGCTTGACCACGGCGATCATCGCCAGCACCGTCTCGGGGGTGTTCTTGGCGAGCACGCCGACGACGTCGCCCTCCGTCACACCCTTCTCGGCCAGGAGGGCCGACCAGCGGTTGATGCGCCGGTTGCACTCGCCGTAGGTGTACGACCGGCCCTCGAACCGCAGGAAGGGGCGGTCCGGGTGGTCCTTGGCCCGCTTGGCGAACAGGCTGCCGATCGTCTGCGTGGAGGTCGGCTTGCGCAACAGGAACCCCGGGGCGTGGCGCAACATCACGGTGGCGTCGGTCGTCAGCCCCAGCACCCCCTTGGCCATGTCTGTCACTCCGACACGCGAACGGGCTTCGGTCGTCACTCGGCTGCTCCCCACACTGACTTCACCGACGATGGCACTTGCTGTGACAGAGGTTACCGGCTGGTAGAGAGCGCGATGGCGCGGGTCACAGAATCCGTCACACGGAGGTGCCCCAGCGCCGACTCGGACACGAATCCGTCGCCCCGCAGGTGCTCGAGCCAGTCGAGCAGCGGCCGGAAGAATCCGAACGCGTCGAGCAGCACCACCGGCTTGTCGTGCATGCCGAGGTAGCCCGCGGTCCAGGTCTCGAACAGTTCCTCCAGCGTCCCGACGCCCCCGGGAAGGGTGATGAACCCGTCGGCCCGGTCGTCCATGAGCTGCTTGCGCTGGCGCATGGTGTCGGTGACGACGAGGTCGTCGGCGTCGACGTCGGCGACCTCCCTGTCGACCAGGGCGCGGGGGATGACGCCCACCGTGCGGCCGCCACCGGCGCGGGTGGCGCGCGCGACCGCACCCATCATCGAGATGTTCCCGCCGCCCGAGACCAGCGTGTGGCCGCCGGCGGCGAGCGCGGTACCGAGTTCCGTGGCCAGGTCGACGTATCGCTGCGGCACGGGGCCCGACGCGCAGTAGACGCAGATCGCGCTCACGCGGCGCCGCCGGCAGCTCGCTCGGCGATGGCGCGGGTGACCACCTCGACCGCCTCGTCGACACTGTCGGTGGTGGTCAACAGATCAACGTCGGCCTGTGACACGGTGCCCGCGTCGAGCAGCGTCGTCCGGATCCAGTCCATCAGGCCACCCCAGTACGCGGTCCCCAGCAGGACGATCGGGAAGCGTGTGACCTTCCGGGTCTGGACGAGGGTCAACGCCTCGAACAACTCGTCGAGGGTGCCGAAGCCGCCCGGGAGGCAGACGAAGGCCTGCGCGTACTTCACGAACATCGTCTTGCGGGCGAAGAAATAGCGGAAGTTCACGCCGAGATCGACCCAGTCGTTCAACGACTGCTCGAACGGCAGCTCGATCCCCAGCCCGATCGAGGTGCCGCCCGCCTCGGCCGCACCGCGGTTGGCCGCCTCCATCGCACCCGGTCCCCCGCCGGTGATGACCGCGAGTCCGGCGCGGGCCAGCGCCGCCCCCAGTTCGACGCCCATCGCGTACTCCGGTGCGTCGCGCGGCGTCCGGGCCGACCCGAAGACCGTCACCGCCGACGAGACCCCTGACAGCGCGTCGAACCCGGCCACGAACTCCGACTGGATCCGCAGGACGCGCCAAGGATCCCGCTCGGCGCGGTCCGCTCGCAGACGCCCGTCGAGGTCACTGCGGGCGTCGAGGTCGGTGGTGTCCAGCAGGCGGTGGTCGGAGGTCGACGCGGGGTCGTCCGCGGCGCGGCGACGGCAACTGGCGCCGGCGTAGCTCAGCGGTGCGGGTGGGGTGGGATCGACATCGGATGACACGTCCGAAACGGTAGTCGAGCGATCGCACACGACGCCGCCGCGCACGTGCCGACGCGCACCGTTCAGTGCCGCAGCGGCGTGGTCAGATATCGGCGCAGCGTCTCGGCCACGGAGCGGATCTCGGCCGCGGACACCCTCTCGTCGCGCCGGTGGGCCAGGCTCGGGTCGCCGGGGCCGAGGTTCACCGCGGGGACGCCCCGCGCGGCGAACCGCGACACGTCGGTCCACCCGAACTTCGCGCGGAACCGACCGTCCGCGGCGTCGACCAGCGCCCGGGCCGCCGGATGCGACAGGCCCGGCAGAGCACCCGGGGACAGGTCCGTGACGGCGAGCTCGACGTCGCCGGCGTCGAGGGGGCCGGCGAACGTCTCGCGGACGTGCGCGAGCGCGTCGTCGGTGCTGCGGTCGGGAGCGAACCGGAAGTTGACGTCGATCGACGCCGCGTCCGGGACCACGTTGCCCGCGACACCGCCGGTGATCGCGACGGCCGACAGGCCCTCCCGGTACTCACAGCCGTCGATGTCGACCCGTCGCGGCCGGTATGCGGCGAGGACGTCGAGGACCCCGGCGAGTCGGTGGATCGCGTTCTCCCCCATCCACGATCGTGCCGAGTGCGCCCGGACCCCCGTGGCCGACAGTCGCACCCGCAGCGTGCCCTGGCAGCCGGCCTCGATGAGACCGCCGGTCGGCTCCCCGAGGATGGCGACGTCCGCGGCGAGCCACTCGGGGAGTTCGCGTTCGATCACCCCGAGTCCGTTGCGTGTCGCCTCGACCTCCTCGAGGTCGTAGAAGATCAGCGTCAGGTCGTGCGCCGGGTCGGCCACGGTCGCGGCCAGGTGCAGGAACACGGCGTCGCCGGATTTCATGTCGACGGTGCCGCAGCCGTGCAGCACGGTGTCGTCGCCGTCGGTGGTCCGACGGTGCGGGACGTTGTCGGCGATGGGCACGGTGTCGAGGTGGCCGGCGAGGATGACCCGTCCCGGCAGACCGCGGTCGGTGCGGGCGAGCACACGGTTGCCGTGCCGCACGATCTGGAAACCCGTCGTCTGCGCACGCAGTGCCGCCTCGACGGCGTCGGCCAGAGCGGCCTCGTCGCCGGACACGCTCGGGACGTCGACGAGTGCGGCGGTCAGCTCGACGGGGTCGGCGTGCAGGTCCAGGACGGGGGTGCTCACAGGGCACGAGGTTAATCGCGGTCGCGCCCGACGGGGAATGCCACTGGCGCACACGCGAGTTGTCGCTGTCATGACAACACTCGCGATCGTCGGTGCAGGTGCAGGACTCGGTGCGGCGGTGGCCCGCCGTTTCGGTGCGGAGGGCTTCTCCGTCGGACTGATCTCGCGCAACCAGGGACGGCTGGACGCCCTCGCCGACGACCTCGGCAAAGACGGGGTCCACGCTCGGGGCTTCACCGCCGACGTGCGCGACCCGGCGTCCATCGCCGCCGCGCTCGAGCAGGTCACCGAGACTCTCGGACCGATCGAGGTGCTGCAGTACAGCCCTCTGCCGCAGAAGGACTTCATGCGGCCTGTGCTCGAGACGACACCCGCCGACATGGTCGGTCCGGTCGAGTTCTCCATCTACGGTCCGATCGCCGCGGTCCACCAGGTGGTGCCCGGGATGCGGTTCCTCGGCGAGAACCGGGGCACCATCCTGTTCGTCAACGGCGGGTCGGCGGTGAAGCCCGGCCGCGCTGTGACAGGGACGTCCGTCGCGTTCGCCGGTCAGGCCGCGTACGCGGAGCTGCTCAACGAGGTGCTCGGCGAGGAGGGCATCCAGGTCTCGCAGCTGATCATCGGCGGGGCGATCTCCGAGGACCACCCGGAGAAGAACCCGGCCGCCCTCGCCGAGAAGCTGTGGGATCTGCACTCCTCGCGCGACCGCTTCCGCGTCCAGGTGGACTCGGACTGACCGGTAGGGTCACGAGCCGTGACTGAAGCAACGTCTGCGTCCGGGGTCGGCATCGCCACCATCACCGACGACGGCAAGGTCCTCGACACCTGGTTCCCCGCACCCGAACTGGGTGCGGGCGGCGAGGCGGGTACGCAACGCCTCTCGGGTGACGACGTCCCCGCCGATCTCGCCGCACTGGTGTCGGTCGACGAGGCGCGCGGCGTCTCGCTCGTCGCGGTCCGGACGACCATCGCCGACCTGTCGCAGCCGCCGACCGACGCCCACGACGTCTACCTCCGCCTGCACCTGCTGTCGCACAGGCTGATCGCGCCGCACGGCGCCAACCTCGACGGGCAGTTCGGTCTGCTGAGCAACGTCGTGTGGACCAACCACGGCCCCTGTGCGGTCGAGGGATTCGAGCTGACCCGCGCGCGGCTGAAGGCCCGCGGACCCGTCGCCGTCCACTCCGTCGACAAGTTCCCCCGCATGGTCGACTACGTGGTCCCGTCGGGTGTCCGTATCGGTGACGCCGACCGTGTCCGGCTCGGCGCCCACCTCGCGAGCGGCACCACCGTCATGCACGAGGGCTTCGTCAACTTCAACGCCGGCACGCTGGGCAACTCGATGGTCGAGGGCCGCATCTCCGCGGGCGTCGTCGTCGACGACGGCTCCGACGTGGGCGGTGGCGCGTCGATCATGGGGACCCTGTCCGGCGGTGGCACGACGGTGATCTCGCTGGGCAAGCGCTGCCTGCTGGGCGCGAACTCGGGCTGCGGCATCTCCCTCGGCGACGACTGCGTCGTCGAGGCCGGGCTGTACGTCACGGCCGGGACGAAGGTGACCGGGCCCGACGGCACCACCGTGAAGGCACGCGACCTGTCCGGTCGCAGCAACCTGCTCTTCCGGCGCAACAGCGTCAGCGGCGCCGTCGAGGTCGTGCCGTGGAAGGGCGACGGCATCGCCCTCAACGAGGCCCTGCACGCCAACGACTGACCCCGCGCCCCACTCGCCGAGTGGGCACATACCGCTCCCCGAGTGTGCCGAAACCGGCCGCCGAGTGGGCAGAACCCGTCGGTCAGGCCTCGGCGGATGCCTGGGTGAGCCGTGCGACGGCGGCGGCGATGCGTTCGTCGGTCGCGGTGAGGGCGATGCGGACGTGCCGCGCCCCCGCGGGCCCGTAGAACTCGCCGGGTGCGGCGAGGATCCCGAGTTCCGCCAACCACGCGACGGTGTCGCGGCACGGCTCACCGCGGGTGGCCCAGAGGTACAGGCCGGCCTCGGAGTGGTCGATGGTGAAGCCCGCATGACGCACCGCGGTCGCCAGCGCGATGCGCCGCGCGCGGTAGCGCTCGCGCTGATCGGCGACGTGGACGTCGTCGCCGAGCGCCGCGGTCATCGCCGTCTGGACGGGGAACGGGACGATGAGGCCCGCGTGCTTGCGCACGGCCAGCAACTCGCCGATCAACGCCTCGTCGCCGGCGAGGAACCCGGCGCGGTACCCGGCCAGGTTCGAGATCTTCGACAGCGAGTGCACCGCGAGCAGGCCGGTCGTGTCGCCGTCACACACCCGCGGATCGAGGATCGAGATGGCCTCGGCGTCCCACGCCAGGCCGAGGTAGCACTCGTCGGAGATGACGATCGTGCCGCGCTCGCGCGCCCACCCGACCACCTTGCGGAGGTGGTCGACGCCGAGCACCTTGCCCGTCGGGTTCGACGGGGAGTTGAGGAAGATCGCGCCCGGCCGCGACGGACCCAGCGCGAAGAGCGCGTCGGAACGCACCGGGGTGGCGCCGGCGAGGAGGACGCCCACCTCGTAGGTCGGGTAGGCGACCTCGGGGATGACGATCTCGTCGCCCGGACCGAACCCGAGCAGCGAGACGATCGACGCGATCGCCTCCTTGGTCCCGATGACCGGCAGGATCGCCGAACCGTCGAGGGGGGTCGAGCCGTAGCGGCGCGCCAGCGCGGCGGCCGCGGCCTCGCGGAGGTCCGCCGTACCGGCGGTCGCCGGATACCCGGGGAACGCGGCGCCGTCGTCGAGACCGCGTCGGACGACGTCGGCGATGGGGTCGACAGGGGTGCCGACCGACAGGTCGACGATGCCGTCGGGGTGCGCGGCGGCGCGGGTCTTCGCCCCGACCAGGGAGTCCCAGGGAAAGTCGGGCAGGGTCGCGCCGACGCCACGACGCGGCGCGATACCGGCCACGGCGACGTCCTCGGTCACTCTTCGGTGTTCATCGGCGGCAGACCCTTGATGAACGCGGGGTCGTTCGCCGTGACGCCGACCTTGCTCGCGCCACCGGGCGAGCCGAGGTCGTCGAAGAAGTCGACGTTGGCCTTGACGTACGGCTCCCACTCGTCGGGGACGTCGTCCTCGTAGAAGATGGCCTCCACCGGGCACACCGGTTCGCACGCTCCGCAGTCGACGCACTCGTCGGGCTGGATGTAGAGCATCCGCTCGCCCTCGTAGATGCAATCCACCGGGCACTCCTCCACGCAGGCCCGATCGAGCAGGTCCACACAGGGCTCGGCGATGATGTACGTCAACACACTCTCCTTCGCAGTACGCGCGTTCTCCCAAGTATCCGCGTCGGCCCGCAGCGACGACAAGCGGGGTCACACCGGACGAGGTTCGGATCACAGCGGCGCAAACCCTCGCTTCACGGGCCCCCGCCGCCGACGCTGTCGGGTGTGGAGATCCAGCGACACCGACGGCGATGTCACGGCTGAGCAGGCCGTACACCCCCGACCCGTCGTCACCCGGAGATGCTGATGCTCACCCAGACCCGCCCGCCCGTGTCCGCCGCCACCCGTCGACTCTCCGAGCGGCGCGTGCTGCCCACACGCTTGTGCCCCGCCGATCTCCTGCGCCTGACCGATCAGACCGCGGCCAACGTCCTCGACGGCCTGCACGACGACGTCCTGCCGGCGCGGTGGAGTCCCACCGAGCGGTGGTCGACGCGGTTGCACTCCGACGACGACGTCGACGTGTGGCTCATCAGCTGGACGCCGGGGACGTCGACGGAACTGCACGACCACGCCGGGTCGCTCGGCGCGCTGACCGTCGTCTCCGGCGGGCTCACCGAGTACCGCTGGACCGGGCGTGATCTGCGGGCGCGGACGCTCGACGCGGGCGACCAGGCGTCGTTCCCGCTGGGCTGGGTGCACGACGTGATGCGCAACCCGTCCACGCCCGTCACCGTCGAACCCACGCTCAGCGTCCACGCCTACTCGCCGCCGCTGACCGCGATGTCGTACTACGAGGTGACGCCGGAGCAGTCACTGCGGCGGACGCGCACCGAGCTCACCGACCAGCCCGAGTGACCGCACTGCATACTCCTGCCCCATGAGCGATCACCGCACCATCGACGACATCCTCGACGAGGCCCGGTCGCGGTTGCAGCGACTGCCCGCCGAGGACCTCGCCGACGAGGTCGCCGCGGGTGCCGTCGTCGTCGACATCCGACCGGCCGCCCAACGCGCCGAGGAGGGCGAGGTGCCCGGCGCGCTCGTCATCGAACGCAACGTGCTGGAGTGGCGCGCCGACCCCACGAGCGACGCCCGCATCCCCGAGGCCGTCGATCACGACGTCCGGTGGATCGTCGTGTGCCAGCAGGGCTACACGTCGTCCCTGGCCGCGGCGGCTCTGCAGGACCTCGGTCTGCACCGCGCCACCGACGTCATCGGGGGCCAGGAGGCGCTGCGCGAACTCGGCGACTGACGGGCTGATCGTCCCCCGCGGCAGCCGGCACCGGCGGACAATCGACGGCCATGAGAGCGCTGTGGATGGTCGGCGCTGCCGTGGGTGTCGCGGCGGTGTGCCTCACCGCGTGCACGACCCCGGTGCCCGACGCAACGCCGGCGGGCGAGTCGACGACGCGTGTCGTCGACCGGTCGCCGCGGTCGCCTGGCGGGTCCCCTACGTCACTGACCGGGAACCTCGCCGGACGGGAGCTCGAGGCCGCCGCCCTGTCGCCCGACGGGACTCGGATGGCAGCTGTGGTCGAGGCCCTCGCCGGGCGACTGACCGCCGCTGCGCCCGGCTACGGCACCGGTTCCACGATCACGCGTCGCGGGCCGACCGAGCTCTGGGTGTGGGACGTCCGCAGCGGCGCCCGCCTGGTGACCGCACCGATCGCCCCGGTCCGGGCCATGTCGTTCCTCCCCGGCGGAGACCGGGTCCTCGTCGACAACCCTCATCATCGGGGTGCGCTGCTGCGTGCGATCGATGTGACGACCGGTCAGGAGACGGCCCGATACGGGGTGTCGGGCGAGGGGAATCCGGACGGCACCGACGGTGGAGGACCGTCCGGCCACACCCCCGCCACCCTCGCAATGGTCGCGGTCAGCCCTGACGGGAGGCGACTGGCGACCTACGCGGGGTACAGCGCGGCACGGCCGGCCACGGAACCCTTCGACGGCGTCGGTCAGACCGTCCGTCTCTGGGACGCGGACCCCGTGCGCATCAACCAGCAGCTCGCCCCGGTGGTCGGCGCAACGGTGTCCTTCCCACCGGCGATCTCCGAGAGGGGGATTCCGCGGTCCTCGGCGTCGTGCCTCGGGGAGACGGCAGCGTCGTCGCCGTCGGACAGACAACCCGTCCGATCAGCCGACCATCTGAGGGCTCTCAGACCTCGACCGTCGTCTGGGGCGTCGACACCTACTCCGGTCGGCAGACCACCGTCGCGACCGCCCTCGACAGCGGCTATCCCACGACGTTCTCCGCCGCGATCTCACCCCGACGGCACCCGGCTCGCGGTCTCCTCCGTGGCGACCGCCGAAACCGCAGACCGTCTCGGCACGGTGGTCTCCCGGACGGTGACCACCACCGACGTCGCTACCGGCCGCCGGCTCGGCACCGCCACCATCCCACCGACGACCACATGTGAGTCGGACGAGACCGTCGAGTACAGCCCGACCGGGACCACATTCCTCGTCGCCGGGTGCGGACTGTCGGTGTACGACAGCGCCGACCCGCGGGATCGCCGGCTCCTGCAGTCGCCCGATGACGCAGCCCACTGCGACCTCGGCACCACCGCCCAGTTCTCCGGTGACGGCACCCGGGTCACGGGCTCCGGGCCGTGTGGGGTCAGGGTCTGGGACGCATCGACCGGACGGGTGGTCGCGTCGACCGGATGAACCGGGGTACCGGGCATCGAGCGAGAGACCTTGCGTTCACCACCATCTCGTGTCACCGTTGTCGTCATGACAACCGGAAAGGCGGATCCCGCCACCCTCGCGTGAGCGCCGCACCTGTCCAGCCTGTCGCTGGGCCCTCCCGAGTTCAGTTCTCCCCTCGCCCGTTTCCCGGGATCGACTGGTCGCTCGACGTCACCACATGCCGCGACGACTGGCTCGCCCGCGGGACGTGTACCGAGCCGTCCGATCGCGGAGTGGCGGAATCCGTTGTCGCGGAACTGTATCGGCGGTCCGGATGTGTCGAACCGGAGTTCGTCTGGACACCGTCGCCTGTCGCGGCGATCGATCTCATGGCCTCCGAGGACCTCACCCACGGCACCCTCTCGATCGACACCCGCACCGTCGACGGCGCACAGGGACGCCTTGCCCACACGCTGTCGTCGTCACGCTCGCGGATCAATGCACGGATCGACCGAGAACATCGCCGGACCTGGGGATGGTGGGAGGCGTCCACCGACGGCAGACCTTCGTGGTCGTTCGTGTCACCCACCCGCACGGGCCCGCGATCAGCTGTCCGCGCGGCGATCTGGGAATCTCTGCACACGAGTCTGTCCGACGGCGTGGCTGCCGCCGTCCGCGGTCTGCTGCCCCCGTCGATCGGTGCCGTGACCTGGCACGGGCAGCAGGAGGCGTATCACGTTGCCTACCAGAACTACTGGCGACGATCGCAGCTCGTCCGCTATACACCCGAGGACGACGAGATCCTGGATCTTCTGGTCGCCCTCACGAGCGCCACCGGCTGGTGGTGGGCGTTCGACGACATCTGCGTCATGGCGGAGAGACCGACGGCGGTGCACATGGAGTCGATCCCGAACCAGGCTCACGACCAGCGCAGACTGCACCATGACGAGGCGCCCGCCGTGCAGTTCGCCGACGGCACAACCGTGTTCGCACTCCACGGCACCGTCGTCCCTGGCTGGGTGATGACAGACCCCGATGTCGAGCGCATCGCACGCGAGCGCAATGTCGAGGTCCGCCGATGCGCCATCGAACGCATCGGATGGGACACCTACGTCGACACGGCCGGTCTCGCACTCATCGACCGCGTCGAGGACCCCGGCAACGCGGGCAACCCGCTGTCGCTCTACGCCACGCCCGACGGCTGGGGCCGACGCGAGCGGATCCTGCTGGTGACCAACGGATCCGTCGAGCGCGACGGTCGTCGACGACGCTACGGACTGCCGGTGCCGCCGTGGACCTCGTCGGCCCTGCAGGCTGCGGGCTGGACCTACGGCATCAGTGCTGCCGACTACGCCCGTCTGCTCCGCAGAACATGAACGCACACGATTCCCCACCATCCCCTTCGACACACGGTGACCCCATGACTGCCATGACCCTGTCCGCGCTCGCCGACATCTCCGGACTCGACGTCCTCGACCATCTCGACCGATCGGTGTCCGTCCCCGTGATCGACGGACTGCAAGCCCAGGGCGACCTCATCGTCGTCCCGCACCGGCTCCTCGTCGGGGCCGTCAGCACCTTCCGGGGGACACGATCGGTGTCCGTCCCGGCGTCGGGGGTGGAGCTGCTGCGCAGCGCGGCGGGCGGAAACCCGCACAGCCTGGTCGCCGACGGGCAGACCTGTACCTGGTCGACACCGGTGCGAGACACCCGCGGCCTCGCGCTCGGCATCCTCGACACAGAGGTCGTCGCGTACCTGATCCATCCCGAGCACGGTGCCACCGGGATCGCACCGGGCCGCTATGTCATCGGACGCCAACGCGAGCGCGGCGCGTCTTCTGCGCTCGGTGGCGCCTCACGGCTCGTGGCCGACTGACGCGGCGCGCATCGTCTGCACGCTTGGCGCACATTGTCTGCCCGCTCGGCGGGCATTGTCTGCACGCTCGGCGGGATCTTCTGCACGCTCGGCGGGGGTTTTAGGCACGCTCGGCGGGGTGGCCCCGGGGGTTCCCGTCAGACGTGCACGGGCGCGCGGAGGCTCGCGGTCGCGGCGTCCGCTGCCCGCGACAGCGCCGCCCGCTCCCCCACGTAGTCGGCGACAGCGCCGACGACGGGCAGCTTGCTCAGCAGTCGCCACGGCTGCCTGGGCTGAGGGCGATGCGACAGGACGTCGGTGATGGATCGCAGCAACGACACCACCGACCAGACCGACCGCACGAGATCGAGCGGGGACGAGATCCGCACGGCGTGGCGGGCGGGCAGGTTGTCGCCGGCGTCGGCGGCGAGCAGCGCGCGGGAGTCGACGACGCGGTCGCACAGGAGGGCGGCGAGCTGGTCGGTCTGATCGTGGCGATCGCGGACCCCGTGCACCCGCTGGACCGCGCAGATGATGATCGCCTGGTGTGCGAACCCGACCAGGTCCTGGATGGGCAGCCGGTCGGCGAGGACACCGAACACGCCCGGGTAGGCGACGGCGAGGGTGCCCAGGGCGCCCACGCGGTCCACCCACCACGCGGTGCGCTGGTCGACGGTCCACTTCTCCCATCGCGCCGTGCCGGGGGCACCGGTCTGGTCGGTGACCCACACGATGGCGTGGGCGACGGTCGCGAGGATCGAGTCGTCCTCCGTCGGCTCCGTACCGGTCCGCGTGGCCCGCTTCAGTCCGAGGAGGTCGACGTTCTCGAGGACGTCGAGCACCGGGTTCACGATCCCCGTCGCGGTGTAGAGCACACGGGCCACGTCACGATCGGTGATCGGCTGCCCGGCGTCCTTCTTCCCGGCGTCCCTGCGCTGGATGTCCTTCTGCGCCACGGTGTGTTCCCTTCGTTCAGGCCGCCGACTCGCGGCGGGCGTGGACGGTCGTGCGTTCGCGGGCCGGGCGCCCGATCTCGGTGGCGATGGCCCGCAGCTCGGCGACGGTCTTCTCCGACCCGTGCTGCGACCCCGCCATCCGCGAGATGGTCTCCTCCATCAGCGTGCCGCCGAGGTCGTTGGCGCCGCCACGGAGCATGACCTGCGTCCCGGCGGTACCCAGTTTCACCCAGCTCGTCTGGATGTGCGGGATACGTCCGTGCAGCATCACGCGGGCCAGGGCGTGCACCGCACGGTTGTCGCGGTGCGTCGGACCCGGTCGAGACGCGCCGGCCAGGTAGAGCGGCGAACTCTGGTGGACGAACGGCAGGGGGACGAACTCGGTGAAACCGCCGGTACGGTCCTGGATCCCGCGCAGCACGTTGATGTGCGCCACCCAGTGGTGCGGGGCGTCGACGTGGCCGTACATCATCGTCGAACTCGACCGCAGGCCCACCTCGTGGGCGGTCGTCACCACGTCGATCCACGTCGCGGTGGGCAGCTTGCCCTTGGTGAGCACCCACCGCACCTCGTCGTCGAGGATCTCCGCGGCGGTACCGGGGATGGTGTCGAGCCCGGCCTCACGCAGGGCGACGAGCCACTCGCGCACACCGACGCCACCGCGGGAGGCGCCGTTGACGATCTCCATCGGCGAGAAGGCGTGCACATGCATCGACGGCACGCGCTCCTTCACCGCGCGGACCAGGTCCGCGTATCCGGTCACCGGCAGTTCGGGATCGATACCGCCCTGCATGCAGACCTCGGTCGCGCCGGCCACGTGCGCCTCCCACGCCCGGTCGGCGACCTCGTGGGCGGACAACGTGAACGCGTCGGCGTCGCCCTTGCGCTGCGCGAACGCGCAGAACCGGCAGCCGGTGTAGCAGATGTTGGTGAAGTTGATGTTCCGGTTGACGACGTAGGTGACGTCGTCGCCGACGGCCTCGCGACGCAGCGCGTCGGCCAGCGAGGTCAGTGCGTCGAGACCCGGTCCGTCGGCGGTCGCCAACGCGAGGTAGTCGGCGTCGCTGCAGCCCGCGGGATCGCGTTCGGCGTTGCGCAGCGCGGAGGCGACGTCGGAGTCGAGACGCTGCGGTGCCCCGGCGTCCGCCAGCGCCAGCACCTGTTCGCGGACGGTGTCCCAGTCGCCGAAGGCGCTGTTCAGATCGCTGCGGGTGTCGGTGGCGCGGCCGTCGGTGTCGATCTCGGTGTTCAGGTCGACCCGACCCGACGACTGCCAGTCCTCGTCGGGCTCCTGCCACGGCCGGCCCTGCGGCAGGACGTCGGCGGCGAGACCGGTCGACGGATCCGACAGCGCGCGGACATGCCCCGTGACGCGGGGATCGATCCATGGCTGCCCCGCGAGCACGTAGCGCGGCTGGGCGGCGATCCGCTCGGTGAGCGTGTACCCGGCGGCGGCCGTGATCTCGGCGAGCGCATCCAGGTCGGGCCAAGGGCGCTCGGGGTTGACGTGGTCGGGCGTGACGGGTGAGACACCGCCCCAGTCGTCGACGCCGGCGGCCACGAGCGCGGCGCACTCCTCGGCCGACACGAGGTTGGGCGGCGCCTGCACCCGCATCGACGGCCCCATGAGGATCCGTGTCACGGCGACGGCGGCGACGAACTCGTCGATGTCGGCGTCGGGGACGGTGCGCATCGCGGTGTCGTCCTTGGCCCGGAAGTTCTGGACGATCACCTCCTGGACGTGACCGAACGCCTTGTGCACCGACCGGATCGCGAGGATGGACTCCGCGCGTTCCCGCCGCGTCTCACCGATCCCGACGAGGATGCCGGTGGTGAACGGCACCGACAGCCGGCCGGCGTCGACCAGGACGCGCTGCCGGACCTCGGGGTCCTTGTCGGGGCTGCCGTAATGGCACTCGCCCTTGTCGGTGAAGAGTCGCCGCGCGGTGGTCTCGAGCATCATCCCCATCGACGGCGCGACGGGCTTGAGCCGCGAGATCTCCTCCCAGCTCATGACCCCGGGGTTCAGATGCGGCAGGAGGCCCGTCTCCTCGAGCACGCGGATCGACGCGGCGCGCACGTAGTCGAGGGTGGACTCGTAACCGCGCTCGTCGAGCCACTGCGCGGCCTCGGGCCAGCGGTCCTCGGGCCGGTCACCGAGGGTGAACAGTGCCTCCTTGCACCCGAGTTCCGCACCCCGGCGGGCGATGTCGAGGATCTCGTCCATCTCCAGGTACGCACCGTGCCCGTCGCGGGCGAGCTTGCCCGGCACGGTGACGAAGGTGCAGTAGTGGCACCGGTCGCGGCACAGCCGCGTGATCGGGATGAACACCTTGCGGGAGTAGGTGATCTGGCCGGACCGGTTCTCCGCGGCCAGTCCGGCGTCGCGGACGCGGGACGCCGACGCGCACAGGTCGGTGAGGTCGTCCCCGCGGGCCGCGAGCAGGACGGCGGCCTCGTCGACGTTGATCGTCGCGCCGTCACGGGCGCGACGCAGGGCCCGGCGGAGCGCCGCGGCGGTGGGCATCGCCTCGGCGGCAGGGGGCGGCGTCGCCTCGGCGGCGGGTGCCGCACCGGGGAACGACGGCGCCGGGAGCCCGACCGATCCCGTGCTGTCGTCGGAGTGGTCAGCGGATGAGCTCGTCACCCCCCGATCATGCGCCATCACCGCGACGAGGGTGGCCCCGCCATGCCCGGACCGCGCCACACCCACGATGTGATCACCGGGGCGCCGACACCGACGACGACCAACAGCAGTGTGCGCCAGTCGGCGTAGAGCAGGACGTCGCCGCCGGGGCCGCCGAGCAGACCCGCGCACACGGGGACCAGCCAGGCGATGAGCGGCGCGTACCGCACGGAACCGGCGGTGATCGTGGTCGCGATCCGGACGAACCAGGCGACGAGCACCCCGCCGACCACGGCGGTCACCGGCACGGGGACCGATCCGGAGTAGATGTTGAGGAAGGCGACACACAGCACGCCCACGACGAGTCCGTCGAACGCGAGAGCGGCGAGGACAGCCCGGTCAGCGATCGGCACGGTCGGCCCCTGCGTCGCTGCCCGCGCCGTCGACACCCAGGCCGTCGATGCCCGCGAAGAGATCCACCTCGTACCCGCCCGGCCCGCGATGGGCCTGGCCCCGCACGAGGATGAAGTGCTCGGCGTCCCCGATGGGCTGGACGATGTCGTTGGAGAGCGCGTACTCCCGACGGCTCGGCGACACGGTGATCTGGGTCGCGTGCGCGGCCATCGCGTCGACCTTGCGCTCGAGGACCGCGCGGATGTCGATCTCGGTGGTGATCTCGTCGTCGGGATAGCTGGGGAGCTCACCGTCGGCGGGCATCCGCCATCCGTCGGGCACGCGCGTCACGGCCGCCGACAGGCCGTCGGCGAGAGCCGAGTTCTGGGTGACCGACCAGTAGTGCTTGCTCACCGACCACCCCTGCGTCTGTGCGGCGACGACGGCGTCGGTGCTGACGCGGTGGACGCCGATGTGGTCGGGATGGCCGTAGGTCCCGGCCGGGTCGTAGCCGACGACGACCTGGGGCCGCCGGTCGAGGATGAGGGCGGTCAGGGCCTGCACGGCCTCGTCGCCGGCCCGCGCGAAGGCGCGGGGGTGGTCACCCGCGGGCGAACCGGCCATCCCCGAGTCCCGCCACCGACCGGCCCCGCCCAGGAAATGGGGTTCGAGCACTCGGCCGGGCGGGCTGAGGATCTCCAGTGCGCGGGTCAGCTCCAGGATGCGGTACCCGCCGAGCTGATCGGCGCCGCCGTCGGCGACGAGACGTGCCCATCGCTGCCCGATCACCTCGCCCTCCTCGCCGAGGGTGCACGTGACGACGGTGACATCGGCGCCCGCGTCGAGGTAACGGGCGATCACCCCGGCGGTCTGGATCGACTCGTCGTCGGGATGTGCGTGGACGATGAGCAGTCGCCGTGCCGCGACGTCGCGGTGCGCCTCGGTCATCGGGAGAGGACGTTCCACGAACCGACGGCACCGAAGATGCCCGTGCCGACGGGTCCGTCGAGCGGCACCGCGCCGACGCCGGGTCCGATGGCGGTCAGCATGGAGTCCTGGAAGATCGGCAGTCGCACCGACTGCGCCGCGACGACGGGTTCCGCGGCTCGCAGGTCCGCCGAGGGATCGACGGCGGTCAGCGCGCGCTCGGCGATGGCCGACAGGGTCGGGTCGCAGAGCCCGGCGAGCGAACTGGGGAACCGGCCGGCGCCGTCACCGTCGTCGGGCGATCCCGTCGTGGAGGGCGCCGATCCCGACGGCCTGGTGGTCGTGGTGGGTGTCGTGCTCGGCGTCGTCGCAGCCGAGGACCCCGAAGACCCCGAGGACCGCGACGTCGACGTCGATGCCGGCGTCGGGTCACAGGTGACCGACGACGCGAACCGCGTCGCCGCCGACACCGATGCGTCCGACCACCCGACGACGAGGTCGACGTCGGGGTCGGTCAGGGCGCGGCCGTAGAGGTCCGACGACGACAGCGCGGACACGTCCGCGGCGACACCGGCCGATCGCAGCTGGTCGGCGACGGTGTCGGCGGCGGCGCGGGTGCGGACGTCGCCCGCGACCACACCGATCCGCACGGTCAGCGTCCGGCCGTCGCGCTGCAGTGGCACCACACCGACGGGCAGCGATGCCCGCGCGGCCGAGCCCGCCTCCGCCGCACTGGTCGGCGTGGTGGTGGTCGGCGCCCCGTCGCCGGGCGCGCCGGCGACCGAGGACGTGGGTGACGGACCGGCGGACGGGTCGCGCGACGCGGTCACCACCGCCGACGGCGTCGGACGCCATCCGGATCCGGCGAGCAGTGCACCGATGGTCGCGGCGTCGGGACGGGCCCGGTCCACCGGGAAGTACCCCGGGTCCGTGGGTACGAGAACAGGGTTGGCGACCGGGGTCACGACGGACTCCCCCGCCGCGGCGTCGGTCACCACCTGCGGGTCCACCATGCCGAGGACGGCGCGACGGACGGCCGCGTCCCCCATGAGCGACGAGCGGGTGTTCGCGGTGAGCTCCAGGACGCGACCGACGGGACTGCGACCGACGGACACACCGGGGATCGCGTCGAGCGCACCGGAGACCGCCGTCCCGCCCGCGAGGGCGACGACACCGGTGTCCCCCGAGCGGACGGACTCCGCGAGTTGTGTCGGCGTGCCGACGCGGTGCAGGACGATCTGGTCGACCACGGCCGGCGTCCGCCAGTAGCGGTCGTTGCGCTGCATGCGGACCTCGTCACGGCTCGAGTCGATGACCGTGATCGTGTACCGACCCGCCGAGACGGGCAGTCCGGTGTCCATCCCCGACTGGAACCCGTCCGGGACGCCCCGCAGGACGTGCGACGGGAGCATCGCGGTGAAGAGCTCCCGCCAGGCGGGGTACGGGCCGCGGAACCGCACCACGGCCTCCTTGCCCCCGGCCCGCGAGGCGACGTC
Organism: Williamsia deligens; assembly: GCF_024171765.1. Classification (GTDB taxonomy): domain Bacteria; phylum Actinomycetota; class Actinomycetes; order Mycobacteriales; family Mycobacteriaceae; genus Williamsia_A; species Williamsia_A deligens. Next base: position 2,942,528 of record NZ_JAMTCI010000001.1, on the reverse strand, counting down.
GTCGATCATCCGGTAGCCGGCCGGGGCGATGGTGCCGGGCTGCCGGGACATCTGCTGCCAGAGGTAGGCGAAGTCGTCCGCGGTGACCGGCAGGCCGTCGGACCACTGGGCGTCCTGCGCGATGCGGTACGTGACCGTGAACGGACTCTGCGAGGTCACCTCGGCACCGATGAGCACCGCGGGGTCGATCCGGAGCTCGACACCGGTCGGGGTCGACACCGGGACGAACGCGCTCGGCAGCGTCGCCGCGGCCACCGCGGTGGTCACCGGGCTCTGGTCGGCCAGCAGATGCGGGTTCAGACCGACGCCGATGCTGTCGGTGGCGACCTGGATCGTCTGACCCGGGGTCGTCTGGGTGGGTGTGGCAGGCGCGGCGGACTCCCGTACGGGCGGCGGAGGGTCGGCGGTGCACGCCGCGGACAGCACGGCGACGACCGCCACCGTCGCGGCGGCGAGGCCACCCCTCATCCGACTCCTCACGCCTGTCGTCCCCACCCGACGGTGGTCAGCCCACGCTCTGGTTGCGTGCCTTCGCCCGCGACCGCTCGCGGCCACGGGTGGTGGCGTCGAGGTCGACCTTGCGCACGCGGACGACCTCGGGGGTCACCTCGACGCACTCGTCGTCGGTGCAGAACTCCATCGCCGCCTCGAGCTCGAGCTTGATCGGCTTGGCGAGGGTCTCCATCACGTCGGCGGAGGACTGACGCATGTTGGTCAGCTTCTTCTCCTTGGTGACGTTGATGTCGAGGTCCTCCTGGCGCGGGTTGATGCCCACGACCATGCCCTCGTAGGTGTCGGCACCCGGCTCGACGAAGAACGTCCCGCGGTCGGCGAGCTGGATCATCGCGAACGGGGTGACCGAGCCGGCGCGGTCGGAGACGAGCGACCCGGTGTGGCGGGCGCGGATCTCGCCGGCCCACGGGGCGTAGCTGTCGAAGACGGCGTTGGCGATGCCGGTGCCGCGGGTCTCGGTGAGGAAATCGGTGCGGAAGCCGATCAGACCGCGCGACGGCACGGTGAACTCCATGCGGACCCACCCGCTGCCGTGGTTGGTCATGTCACCCATGCGGCCCTTGCGGGCGGCGAGGAGCTGGGTGACCGCACCGAGGTACTCCTCGGGCACGTCGATGGTCAGGTGCTCGAACGGCTCGTGCAGCTTGCCGTCGATCTGACGCGTGACCACCTGGGGCTTGCCGACGGTGAGCTCGAAGCCCTCGCGCCGCATCTGCTCGACGAGGATCGCCAGCGCGAGCTCACCACGACCCTGGACCTCCCAGGCATCGGGGCGACCGATGTCGAGCACACGGAGCGAGACGTTGCCGACCAGCTCCTGGTCCAGGCGGTCCTTGACCATGCGGGCGGTGAGCTTGTGGCCCTTGACCCGACCGACGAGCGGCGACGTGTTGGTGCCGATGGTCACCGAGATGGCGGGCTCGTCGACGGTGATGCGCGGCAGCGCGACCGGGTGGTCCACGTCGGCGAGGGTGTCGCCGATCATGATCCCCGGCATGCCCGCGACGGCGACGATGTCACCGGCGACGGCCGACTCGCCCGGCGTGCGCGCGACACCGACGGTGACGAGCAGCTCGGTGATCTTGGCGCGCTCGGTGACGGGCTCACCGTCGACCTCACGCAGCCACGCGACGGTCTGCCCCTTCTTGATGCTGCCCGCGAAGATGCGGACCAGCGCGAGGCGGCCGAGGAACGGCGAGGCGTCGAGGTTGGTCACGTGCGCCTGCAGCGGCGCGTCCGGGTCGCCCTTGGGCGGCGGGACGTAGGACATGAGGATGTCGAACAGCGGGTCGAGGTTCTCGCCCTCGGGCACCTGACCGTTCTCGGGCGCGACGGTGCTGGCGATGCCCGCGCGACCCGATGCGTAGAGCACCGGCAGGTCGAGTGCGAGCTCCGCGGCCTGGGCGGCCTCGGAGTCGTCGAGGTCCGACGCGAGATCCAGGATGAGGTCGTGGCTCTCGGAGACGACCTCCTCGATCCGGGCGTCGGGGCGGTCGGTCTTGTTGACCAGCAGGATCACCGGCAGCGACGCGGCGAGCGCCTTGCGGAGCACGAAGCGGGTCTGCGGGAGCGGGCCCTCGGAGGCGTCGACCAGGAGGACGACACCGTCGACCATCGACAGGCCGCGCTCGACCTCGCCACCGAAGTCGGCGTGGCCGGGGGTGTCGATGACGTTGATGACGACCTCGGTGCCGTCGGGCTGGCGACGGTGCACCGCGGTGTTCTTCGCGAGGATCGTGATGCCCTTCTCGCGCTCGAGGTCACCGGAGTCCATGACGCGATCGACCATCTCCTCGCGTTCGGCGAACACGCCGGACTGACGGAGCATCGCGTCGACGAGCGTCGTCTTGCCGTGGTCGACGTGCGCGACGATCGCGACGTTGCGGAAGTTCTGGACAGCGTTCACAGAAATCTTTTCTTCGAGGGGATCGAGCGGGCAGTTGTCACTGTGGGCCACCGCGCGGGCACGACGGAATCGGCCGACCGCGGTGTGTGGCCGCGTCAAGGGTATCGGGTCGGCGGGAGAGACAGTCGTCACAGCGACCGATAACGATCGGATGACCGTTCGGCCGCGAATCCCACCGCCCTGAACGGACGTCCGATCCGTGGGCGATGATCACTGCGATCACCGAACCCCATCAGTCACTCCTGTCACAACGACGGGCTGCTGGGACGCGGGACGAGGAGCCGGCATGCGGCGCACACGAAGCGTCACCCTCACGACGGTGCTGACACTGGCCACCGGTGTGGTGGCTGCCGTGACCGTGGCGTCGCCCGCGAGCGCAGCCCCCTGCGGCAACCAGGGGATCCTCGGATCGAGCCTGGGCGGGTTGTTCGGCAGCGCGTTCACCGGCAGCAGCGGCGGACTGCTCGGCAAGTCGAGCGCACAGGGGGCACTGCCCTCGCTGGGCGGCGGTCCCACGCAGACGATCCGGTGGATCACGGGTCCGAAGTCCCCCAACCACACCGACAGTCGGTTCGGCATCACCGGCACCGATCTCGGCATCGGCTGGGACAACGGCTCCGGCCAGACACTGATGGCCTTCGGCGACACCTTCGGCGACTGCAACGCGTCCGGCCAGCAGTGGCGCCACAACGTGGTGCTGCGCACGACCGACAAGGACCCGTCCGACGGTGTCGACATCGCCGCCGGCGTCCCCGGCGACGTCCGCTCCGGCGCCTCGGTGTCCGCGGCGACACCGCGGTTCGCGAACGAGGCCCTGCCCGCGGTCGGGGTCAGCGGCGCCGAGGTGACCACCATTCCGACGGCCGCGATCGCCATCGACGGCGTGCAGTACATGAACATCATGTCGGTGCGGCAGTGGGGCGCACCCGGTCGATGGGTCACCAACTACTCGATCCTCGCGTCGTCGCGGGACAACGGGCAGACGTGGACCACCGACCCCCGGACGATCCGCCTGAACACGCCGGTCTCCGTGCCCGGCGTCGAACAGATCGACGACAGCAACGGCAAGTATCAGGTCAGCGCCTACCTCAAGGGCCGCGACGGGTTCATCTACCAGTACGGCACGCCGAACGGCCGCTTCGGCGCCGCGTTCCTGTGCCGGTTCGCGCCGGGCGACATCGCGGACCTGACCAAGTACACCTACTGGGACGTCAAGAGCTGGTCGCCGGACACGACGAAGTCGGTGAAGGTCGTCGGCGAGCCCGTCGGCGAGATGTCGGTGGCCTGGAACGACCGCCTGCAGCGCTACGTCATGCTGCACGGCCGCGAGACGGACGGGACGCTGGTCCTGCGGACGGCGACCGCACCGCAGGGACCGTGGAGCGCACCGGTCACCCTGCTCTCCGCGCGGCAGTCGGCGGGTGTGTACGCCCCGTACATCTATCCCGTCGCCGGCGGGGACAGCCGCTACCTGTACTTCACCGCGTCCCGCTGGGCGGACTACAACGTGATGATGCTGCGCACCGACCTCACGCAGTTGGCGACGACCTAGGTCCCGACGACCTGGGCACCGACGACGGCGACGCGCGCCGGGTCGACCTCGACGGTCACGTCGTCCCCGATCGCGACGGGGTGGTCCGCCACGGCGGCCACCCGGAGCCCGTCGACCGTACGCACCCACACGTGACGGTCCTCGGGCAGCGTCGCAACCGACTCGACGCGCACCGACACACCGCCCTGCCGGTGGTCCTCGCCCTCCACGATCACGCTGCGCGCCCGCAGTCCGAGCGTGCAGCGTGGCCGCGCGCCGGACCAGCCGACGTCGACAGGCCCCAGAGGGGTCTGCGCGACACCGTCGACGACGGGCGCCTCCAGGACCGTCGTGCACCCCACGAACCGGGCGATCTCCTCGGTGGCCGGTCGACGCCAGACGACGTCGGGTGGACCCTGCTGTGCGACGACTCCGTCGGCCATCACCGCCACCCGGTCGGCGATGACGGCCGCCTCGGTGTGGTCGTGCGTGACGAGGATCGCCGGCGTCGCCGTCGTGTGCAGGATGTCCGCGATGTCCACGGCGAGGCGCTCCCGCAGGCGACGGTCCAGGGCGGACAGCGGTTCGTCGAGCAGGAGGAGTCGGGGCCTCGGTGCGAGGGCGCGTGCCAGTGCGACCCGCTGCGCCTGTCCGCCGGACAACTGTGACACCGGCCGGTCCCCCAGCCCGGGCAGGCCGACGAGCTCGAGCATCTCGGCGACGCGCGTCGCCGTCGCGGACCGCGACCATCGGCGGGCGCGCAACCCGTATCCGACGTTGGACGCCACCGACCGGCCCGGGAGCAGCTGACCGTCTTGGAACACGACACCGAAGTCACGGCGATGGGTGGGGACGCCGGCGAGGTCGGTGCCGTCGACCCGGATGGTCCCCGCGTCGACGGGTTCGAGGCCGGCGACCGCGCGGACCAACGTCGACTTCCCGCAGCCCGACGGGCCGATCAGCGCCGTCACCGGCGCGTCGGCGGAACCCACGGTGAGGTCGAGACCGTCGAGCACGGCGACGCCGCCGTAGGTGACCCGCAGGCCGGTGATCTCCAGCATCTAGAACTCACTCCCCTCCACGTCGCGGAGCGCTTCCATCGCGACCACGACGACCGCCGTGGTGACGATCAGCAGCATCGACGCCGCCATCGCCGTCGCCAGGTACTGCGCTCCGGGCCGGTTCAGTGCCGACCCGATGAGGACGGGCAGTGTGGTCGTGCCCGGCCGGGTGACGAAGCCGGTCGCACCGAACTCGCCGAGCGCGATGACGAACGAGAAGCCCACCGCCACGCCCAGCGGACGCCAGATGGCCGGCAGGTCGACGGTCCGCCAGACACGCCACGGCCCGGCGCCGAGACCCGCCGCCGCCTGACGCACCGTCTGCGGGACCGCGGCGAGCGCCGGGAGCAGGACACGCACGACGACCGGCGCCGCGACCAGTGCCTGCACCGCGGGGACGACCACTGGCGACGACGCGACCGCCGCGGGCAGCGCCGCGAGGACGATGAGATACCCGAAGCCGAGCGTCACCGCGCTCACCCCGAGGGGCAGCAGCGTCAGGGCATCTCCGACGGCGCGGGCGGGGCCGCGCGAGCGGTGCAGTGCGACCGCGGCGAGGAGTCCGACGGCGACGGCGATGACCGTCGCCCACAGTGCGCTGATCACGCTGCTGCGCAACGTGTCCAGCGGTGTCTCGCCGTTCACGGGCACCGTGAGCGCCCGGTACCCCTCCCATGTCCACGACCCGCCTGCCGTCGGCCGGACCGATCGCAGGGCGACCACGACCAACGGACCGACGAGCACGACGAGCCCCCACAGCGCGGCCGCCAGTGTCCACGCCCGCCGGGCGGGGGTGAGGGCCACGCGGGCGCGCGGTCCCCCGATCGCCGCCTGTGTTCGAGGCGTCAGCACACGTGTCACCGCCACCGCGACGACGACCACCACGATCTGCACAACGGACACGGCGACGGCCGCCGGGATGTCGAAGTAGCCGATCGCCTGGGTGTACACCGCGGTCTCGAGCGTCTGCAGTCGACCACCGCCGAGGATCACCACGACCCCGAAGCTGGTGGCGCAGAACAGGAAGACCAGCGAGGCCGCCGAGACGACCGGGAGCGCCAGCCGCGGCGCCACGACGGTGAGGAACGCACGCGGGCCCGAGGCGCCCAGCGTGCGCGCCGCTTGTTCCGCACGCGGGTCGAGTGCCCGCCACGACGATCCGACGATGCGGACGACCACGGCCACGTTGAGGAACGCGTGCGCGGCGAGGATGGAGGCGACCGACCCGTCCAGCCCCAGCGACCCTAGCGGCCCACCCGGTGACAGCATCGCGCGGAACGCGATGCCCACCACCACCGTCGGGAGGACGAACGGAACGGTGACGACGACCATCAGCGGGGTGGACGCCCACCGGGGCACCACCGTGACCAGCCACACCAGCGGTGCGGCGACGACGAGGGTCAGCACCGTCGACGCGGCCGCCTGCGCGAGCGTGAACCCCAGCAGACCCCATGCGTTCGTCCGCGTGAGGAGCGCGCCGAGACCGGCTCCGTCGGAGACGTCGACCGCACGGTGCACCAACGCGACGACCGGCCACACGAAGAGCACGGCGAGGAACAGCAGCGGGAGCGTCGCGAGGACGCCGCCTGCGAGTCGTGCGCGCCTGTCGCGGTTCACCCGCTCGCCGACCAACCGGACACCGACACGATCCGCAGGACCAGGACACGGCGGAACGGGCGGCCGACGTACTGCGGGACGGTCGCCTCCAACCGCGCGGACAGTTCCTCGATCACCGACGGAGCCGGCTCCGCGACGTGCTCGAGGTGGGCGCGTGCCCACCACAGCCGGGTCCAGTCGTCGCGATCCCAGTGTACGACGAGCAGCGCCGCACGACGGTCGGTCTCGAGGTTGTCCTCCCGACGCAGCCGTCCCGTCGTCTTCGCCTTGACGGTGTCGACGGGGATCCCGACGAGACCGTCGACCGCGGCGTAGACCACCGGCAGCGGATCGGGGCCGCGCTCGGGGTGCAGGGTGCAGAGCACCCCGTGGGTCCCGCGGACGATGCGGGCGTGCGCCTCGTCCGTGGTCGACCGCACGATCGGGTCAGCGCCCCATGATCGAGCGCCACTCGCGCTGCCAGTTCTCCCGGTTCTTCGCGATGGACCCCGGCGACAGGTCGACGGTGTCGGTCGGCAGCGGCGCATACTTCGCCCACGACTCGGGCAGGGGCACGCCCGAGCGGACCGGGTAGACGTACATGGAGTCCGGCAGGGCCTTCTGGACCTCGTCGGTGAGCATGAAGTCGACGAGCTTGCGCGCACCGTCGGTGTTCGACGCCCCCTTGAGCACGCCGATGTACTCGACCTGCTTGAAGCACCCGTCGAGCAGCGCCTTCGTCGCGGGGTTCGCCGCGGGTGATGAGGCGTAGGAGACGACGATCGGCTTGGGGCCCTTGCCCTCTCCCCCGGAGAAGTCCTGGTTGTAGCCGACATCCCACCCCGAGACCACCGAGACCTGGTTGGCGCGCAACGCCTTCCAGTAGTCCTGCCAGTCGCCGGGCCGCGCCGCGATGGTCGCGAGGAGGAAAGCGAGACCCGGCGACGAGGTCGCGGGGTCCATTGCGACCATCTCGCCGCGGTAGCGGCTGTCGGTGAGCTGCGCGATCGACGTGGGCGCGGGGATGTTCCGCTGCGCGAACCAGGACGTGTCGACGTTGACGCACACGTCGCCGCGGTCGACGGGGGTCAGCTGCTTGCCGGCCGCACCGGAGAGGGCGTGGTCCTGCGCGCCCGCCGGCAGCGACGACGGTGTGTAGTCGGCGAGGGCACCGGCGGTCACCGGACGCGAGGCGAAGGTGTTGTCGATGCCGTAGACCGCGTCGGCCTTCGGGCGACCGGGTGTCAGCGACACCGTCGACGCGAGCTGACCGGCGTCACCGGACTTGGTGACGACCAGCTTCAGGCCGGTCTGCTTCGTGAAGTCCGCGAGGACGGAGTCGGGCAGGCTGAAGGAGTCGTGCGTCAGGAGCGTCACCTGCTTCGCGTCGTCCGAGCTCGAACACCCTGTCGCCGTCGCCACGACCGCCATCGCGGCCGCCACGAGAGCGCCGAGTCGCACCGCGCGGCGTGGCCGTCGCATCTGTCTGCCGTTCACGCTTTCGATCCAACCAGAGGGCTGCCAGCATGGGGTCATGGCCGCACGCGACGACACACTGCTGACCGACGACGAGCGGGAGCAGGCGCGCACCCGCTTCCCGGACTGGTCGGTCGACGACACCCGGATGAGCCGGTCGTACGACGCGTCGTCGTTCCTCGCCGGGATCGAGATCGTCGGGAGGGTGGCGCAAACAGCCGAGGACAGCGACCACCACCCGGACATCGACATCCGGTGGCGCACCCTCACGTTCACCCTGTCCACGCACTCGGCGGGCGGTCTGACCGTGAAGGACACCGCGCTGGCGCAGGTGATCGACAGCGAGATCGCAGCTGACGGGCAGGCAACCGGGGCATGACAGCCCCGTAACAATCGCATCACCAGTCACAGGAACCACACGCGTATCACGCTATGGTCCCCTGGGCGGCGAGCGACACGCCGCCACGACCTAGACTGACCGCTTGGCCACGGGTGTCCGTCCGACGGCCTCGAGATGACGATGATGGGATGTGAGCGCTGACCATGGGAACCCGCCGGATGTTGGGGACGACCGCACTGGGAGTCCTGACCGCCATGACGGTGCCCGCTGTCGCCTTCGCCGCGCCCGCGCCGTCTGCGCCCGCGCCGTCGAGCACGTCGACGCTGGTCGGTTCGCTGCCGCTCTCCGCGCCGTCGGCGCCGAAGATCGACAAGGCCACCCTGAACTCGCTCGGGGCGTTCCTGCCCGCCATCGTCGGGTCCGCGGCCACGCCCGGACCGGACGGCAAGATCAACGGTGACCTCATCTCGCAGGCCACGGCCATCGCCGACTCCCCGGGCATGCCGCCCCAGGTGTCGACCATCTGGCGTCAGGTCACCGGCTTCCTCGACGGCTCCGCGCAGCCGAAGCAGGTCGCCAAGGTCGCCGCTGCGGCGAACGACCCGGTGATCCCGACCGGCCCGAACGCACCGCGGATCCAGCAGTTCCTCTACCCCACCATCGGCGTCGGCTGCATCCCCGGCGGCAACTCGGTGGGCACCGCCCTCGTGACGGCCGGACCGCAGGAGGCCCCCGCCCCCGGTCCGAGGTCCGGGCAGGCCGGCTACGTCTACACCAGCCTCGGCACCGGACCCGCGCTCAACAACACCCGGGCCCCGCTGACCGCGATCTGGATCAACATCGACAACGGTCGGACAGGTCAGATCACCCTGACGCGCAACGAGAAGATCAACACCGGCGCCGGACCCGGCACGTTCACCGCGATCGCCCAGACCGGCAAGGGCCGCGTGCTCTCCGCCATCTACGGCACGGTCACCACCCGCACCAAGGGCAAGACGGTGGCCTGCCAGATCGTCCCCACGGTGGGACTCGCCTACATCTGACCTGACCGGCACCCGAGTCGGTCACGACCCCAGCACCATTCATCGCGACCGATTCGGAGTACCGCCATGTCTTCTTCCGCCCTCACCCTTTCCCTGCGGCGCGCGGTCGCGGCCGGCGCCGTCGCCGCATCGCTGCTCGCCGGTGGTGTCGCGGTCGCCGGTCCCGCCTCGGCGGACCCCGTCGCGTCACCGGAGGGCGCAGCCGCCGCCGCGCTCGCGTCGCCGACACTGACCGCGACGTCCGGGGCCGACGTCGTCACCCTGCTCGACCAGGCCAACAAGACGTTGCGGGCGCTCGGGATCCAGCCGTTCCTCAACCCGTCGGTGGCGTTCAACTGCACGACGCCGACACCGTCGAACCCGTTCGGCCTGCTGCCCGCCGCCGGCGGTGCGATCGCGGGCCCATGGGCTGCGCCGGGCCTGTCGTTGCCGAACATCCCCCTCGTGAACATCGACCCGAACGTGGTGAAGGACGGTCAGACGCTCTACGGCTTCGTCCCCGCCGGCGTCACCAGCGACCCGACCGCGACCGGGATGCAGGTCGCCTGGTTCAACACGGCAACAGGCAAGTTCGGCATCGCCCAGATGGGCAAGGCCGGTCAGACCCTCGTCGACGCATGGCTGAAGAACGTCCCGGCATCCCCGCTGAAGACCATGGCTGCGAACACACTCTCGGGCATCGTGAACACCATTGCCCCGGCGGGAAGCCGCCTCGCCCCTGTCGACACCGGCAAGGGCACCGTCCTGTCCGCGGTGTTCGGCACCGTGAACAACGGCGGCCGCAGTTGCTTCTTCCTCCCGATGGTCGGCGTCACGAACGCCTGACGCGCCGGTCGCACGCAGCACAGGTCGCCGCCGACACGACGACGAAACCCGCTGCGGCGCCGAGCAGGCGGGCCTCGGCAAGAGTTGACGTCGCCACCGCACCGACGGCCGCGCCCGCGACCCCGGTCATCAGGACGACGCCGAGCGCCCGCCCGCGTCGGCGGTCCCACCCGCGCCACACGGCCGCGACGATCGTCGTGACCCCGGCGACGATCGACAACCCCGCGAGGCCGAAGTTCAGGCCGTATCGCACCGGCAGTGCCGGCACCGCGAACAGCACGACGAACCATCCCAGGGATCGTGCGGCGGATCCGGTCACGGGGCCCATCTCCCCGTCGACACGGCCGGCATGCCACCGTGCCGCCGCGAGAACGACTCCCGCGACGGCGACCGGCACGACCCACTGTGGGGCGTGGCCGAGGTCGTAGAGCGTCAGGACGTCGTACACGGCGAGCACCAGGACGCCCAGAGCCCCGGCCGACACCGCGATCGTCACCAGCCCCGTCGACCGTTCCTTCTCTCCTGCGACCAGTCTCGACACCGCGAGCGGGGTCGCGAGCCCGGCGACGAGACGGATAACGATGTCGACGGTCGTGTACGGGTTGCTCAGCTCCTCCTCGATCAGACAGAACGTCACCGTCCAGGAGGCGGCGATCCACCACCGCGCGGCCATCACCCGCGCGAACACCGCCGGGCCGAACCACCGCGCCACCAGCAGGTAGGCGAGCATCACGAACGGCAACTCCAGTGCCGCCTGGACGTGGAGCACGGTCCACGGCCATGCCGGGAGGGCATCGGACAGCGGACCGAGGTCCGCCATGTCGAACCACCCGGGCGGCAGGTACTGCGTGATCCGGGTGGTGTCGTCGCCCCACGCCTGGTGCACGTACGCCGTCACGAACACCTGGTTGACGGCCATCACCACGACCACCGCGGTCGACCACAGACCGGGGTGGCGGATGAGTCCCCCGGCGCGCGGCGTGGTCGATCGTCGCGGGACCACGGCCACCCCCACGGCGACGGCGGCAACCACCGTCGCCGCGAGGATCACCCGCGTCGGGGTCACAGGCGCGCGGCGAAGGGAAACGGGTTGAACGACGATGAATTGGGGGCGGTGACCGTGATGGGCATCCCGACAGTCTGCAATCCGTACGGTCGCGGCGCCGCTGGACTTCGCGCCGTGACGCGGAAGGTGAGGCGACCCGCGGCGAGCTCGCCGTCCCGCACGGAGCATCACGCGCGGTGCGACCAGCGCGCGGGTTCACCGGAGATCGCGCGAACCCGCGCCGAACTGCTCAGCCCGCGCCAGGCACGGCGCGGTGGAGCGAAATCGACGCGGGCTCGCGACGGATGAAAGCTCGCGTCAGACGGGGGTCTTCTCCGGCTCCCGCGATTCCCCGCCCATGTCCTCCAGCTCGATGCCGGTGGTCTCGGGGACCTTGTACTGCACGTAGAAGTACGAGATGAACGCACAGAGCGCGAAGAACCCGTAGACGTAGGCCAGGCCGAGACTCTGGCTCACCTGCGGGAACAGCAGCGAGATGGTGAAGTTCGCGACCCAGTTCATCGCGGTGCAGACGCCGAGCGCGACACCGCGGATCCGGTTCGGGAACATCTCGCCGAGCATCACCCACATCACCGGACCCCACGTCGCGGCGAACGCGACCACGAACAGGTTGGCGCCGATGAGCGCCACGACGCCCCAGCTGCCGGGGAGGGTGACGTCGTCACCGCTGCCCTGCTGCTGGGTGAACGCGATGGCGGCGAGGACGAGACCGATGAACATCCCGACCGAGCCGATCTTGAGCAGCAGTCGGCGGCCGATGCGGTCGACGAACAGGATGGCGCCGAACGTCATCACCACGTTGATGACACCGGTGATCACCGACGTCCTGAACGACTCGCTCTCGCTGAAACCGACCGACTGCCACAGCGTCGTCGAGTAGTAGAAGATCGCGTTGATGCCGACGAACTGCTGCAGGATCGCGATCCAGATGCCCACCCACACCAGCGGGTGCAGGCCGAAGGAGTTGCCCCGGATGTCACCGAGCGACGCCTTCGACTCGCGGCGCAGGGTCAGCCGGATCTCCTTGACGCGGTTGAGCGGATCGGGCTCGCCGGTCACGTCGCGCAGGATGCGGGCGGCCTCCTCGTCGAGGTGGTTGCCGACGAGGTAGCGGGGGGACTCCGGGATCAACAGTGCGAGAACGCCGTAGACGAGTGCCGGGATGACACCGACGAAGAACATCCAGCGCCACGCCTCGATGCCGAACCAGAGATCACTCGACGCACTGCCGGCGCTGTCGGCGAGCAACGCGTCGGAGAGCAACGCGATGAAGATGCCGATGGTGATCGCGAGCTGCTGCATGGAGCCGAGCGCACCGCGGAACCGTGCAGGTGCGATCTCGGCGATGTAGGCCGGCGCGATCACCGACGCGATACCGATGCCCAGACCACCGATCACGCGCCAGACGATGAGATCGGGGATGCTCCAGGCGAACCCGGTGCCGATCGAGGAGATGGTGAACAGGAACGAACCGAGGAGCATGACGCGCTTGCGGCCCCACACGTCCGCAAGGCGTCCGGCGAACCAGGCGCCGAGCGCACAGCCGAGCAGGGCCACGGCGACGGCGAACCCCTTCATGAACTCACCGAGCCCGAAGTGGCCCTGGATCGAGTCGACGGCACCGTTCACCACGGAGCTGTCGAACCCGAACAGGAAGCCGCCGATCGCCGCGGCGACGGTGACGCCGATGACCTTCCCGACGTGCTGGTCGGTGCCCGTGGATCCGGTGGTGCTCACAATCGCCGCCTTGTCACTCGTCCGCCGCCGTCGCCCGACGACGCGTCTCGCCCGACGCGACGCTACTCCCGCCGGGTCGCGCCCCGGCGACGATTACGATCACGCCATGGTGACGTTGCGGATCGCCCAGGACCCCGTGGCCGACGAGCTGCTCTCGTCCGACCCGTTCGCACTGCTGGCGGGCATGCTTCTCGACCAGCAGTTCCCGATGGAACGCGCCTTCGCGGGCCCGGCGAAGGTGCTCGAACGCTTCGGCACCCTCGACCCCGCCACCATCGCGACCGCCGACCCCGACCAGTTCGCCGAGCTGTGCGCGACCCCGCCGGCGATCCACCGCTACGGCCGGTCGATGGCCGGCCGTCTGCAGGCACTCGCGTCGGCCGTCGTCGCCGACTACGACGGGGACACCACCCGCATCTGGACCGAGGCGACGTCCGGCAAGGACCTCGTCGCCCGCGTGCAGGCACTCCCCGGGTTCGGCGAGCAGAAGGCGAAGATCTTCACCGCACTGCTCGCCAAGCAGCTCGACGTGAAGCCCCGGGGCTGGACGACCGCCGTCGGCGACTACGGGAAGAAGGGCTTCCGGTCGGTGGCCGACGTCGTCGACGAGGAATCGCTGGGCAAGGTGCGCGCCTTCAAGAAGCAGAAGAAGGCGGAGGCGAAGCAGGCCGCCGCGGAATGACCGGCAGCGCTGAGGTGCGGTCTACGTCACACATCGATGGCCTACGCTGTCATCCATGGATGTGAAGGTCGCCGTCGAGCTGCCCCTCCGGCTCGGATTCGCCGCGACGGGCGTCGCGCTCGCCGCGGTCGAGTCCGGGGTCACCATCGCGCGCCTCACCGTCGAGAACGTGGCCCACGAGCTGAACACCGTCCTCGGCGTCGAGGACGACACGTCGTTCTCCGCCCGCACCCCGCTCCAGCTCATCGGCCAGCTGGCCGAGCTGCTCGGCCCCGACCGCCCCTTCGGCCGCATCCTCGCCCCCGGCGGCCCGCTCGACCGACTCCTGGCCGACGGCGGCGTCGTCGACCGCCTCACCGCCCGCGACGGTTCCCTGGAGAAGCTCACCGCCACCGGCGGTCTGCTGGACCAGATGGCCGAGGAGAACGGCATCCTCATCCGCCTCACCGCCGAGAACGGACCCCTCGACCGCCTGAGTCGCAAGGGCGGTGTGATCGATCAGTTCACCGAGAACGAGGGCATCCTCGAGCGTCTCACCAGCGAGGGCGGCATCGTCGACAAGCTGACCGCGCAGGACGGGCTGCTCAACAAGATGACCGAGGAGGGCGGCATCATCGACCGCCTCGTCGCCGACGGCGGTCTCCTCGACCAGCTCGTCGGGGAGAACGGCGCCGTCGAACGGGTCATCGCCCCGGGCGGTCCCATCGAGCGCATCTCCGAACTGACCGACGTCATCGGGCAACTCGCCCCCAGCATCGTGGCGATCCAGGAGACCGTGCACGAGTTGCGCGACGCCGTCGACGTCCTCAACGACGCCGTCACCCCGCTCGGCGAACTCGCCGGCCGCCTGCCGAAGCGGCTCACCCGCAACAGCGGTCGATCGCACGAGATCAACGGGCACTCCCACCACGACTGACCCGGTCCGGGCAGCGAGGCGATGGCCGGACCTTGACCTCGAGTGAACTCGAGGTTGCACGCTCGTCGCATGACGACGACCTCCCCGCCATTCGCCTACGACGACCTCCCCGACCTCGTGACCCGGATGACCGGCGACGAGAAGCACGCGCCCTCGTCGAGTTCGACCCTCGACGTCCTGTGGGTGCTCTACCACCACGTGCTGAACGTCTCCCCCGACCGCGTGGACGACCCCGGGCGCGACCGGTTCTTCCTGTCGAAGGGCCACGGTCCCATGGCGTTCTACGCGGTGCTCGCAGCGCACGGCTTCTTCCCGGCCGACTGGCTCGACACCGCGATGGCGTTCGACTCCCCGCTCGGCGGGCACCCGGACCGGTCACTCGTCCCCGGTGTCGAGATCGCGTCGGGGTCACTCGGGCACGGCCTGCCGATGGCCGTCGGGACCTGCCTGGCCCTGCGGTCGCGGGGCAGCGGCGCCCACGTCCACGTCCTCGTCGGTGACGCCGAACTCGACGAGGGTTCCAACGACGAGGCGATCGCGTTCGCGGGGGCCCGCGGGCTCGAGAACCTGACCGTCGTGGCGATCGACAACCAGTCCTCGACCCACGGCCGGCCCGGGCGGCTCGTCGCACGGTTCGCGCTGGAGGGGTGGGATGCCGGCGAGGTCGACGGCCACGACCACTCCGCGATCCGGGACGCGCTGCTCGCCCGCCCGGGGCGGCCGACGTTCGTCTCCGCACGTGTCGAGAGGAAGACCGCGTGAACACCGATCCCCGCACCCGGTTCGCCGAGACGGCGCTCGCACTCGTCGACGGGGTGCTCGTCTCCACGGGTGGATCGGTCGACATGGCGTCGATGGGACGCACCCATCAGACCGACGCCGACGTCGCCCTCGTGGCCGCCGTCCCGGGGTTCTCGGTGCACGTCCCCGGCACGGCCGACGAGGTCGAGCAGCTCCTGCGGACCGCGCACCGTCTCCGCGGACGCCACTACGTCCGGGCCACCGCACAACTGAACTCGCGGTCGTTCGACGTACGCACCCCGACGGTGCACGTGGCCCGACCCGGGTCGGGGTCGCTCGTCATCGTCGCCGTCGGACCTGTCCTCGACGCCACGCTCGCGGCGGCCGATCGTGTCGCGGACTCCCATGACCTCGACCCGACGGTGGTCTACACGGCGACGGTCCGCCCGTTCGACGCCGAGGGCCTGCGTCGCCTCGTCGGTCCTGTGCCCGACGTCGTCCTCGTGGAGCCCTACCTGCGGGGCACCTCGACGCAGGAGATCGACGCCGCACTCCTCGACCGGCCACACCGGGTGCTCGCCCTCGGGTTCGACCGCGAGGCGCCGCGGCGCTACGGCACACCCGAGGACCACCTCGCGGCGGCGGGTCTCGACGCCGACGGCATCACCCGTGCGGTGACGGACTTCGCGATACCTCAACGCAGTGCCGCGGCGAGCCGTTCGGCGTAGCGGTCGGGATCGGGCAGGCCTGTGGGCGAGGAACACACCGACACCGCGACACGTCCGCCGATCCCGTGCACCCCGTGCGTCACCGACTGGACCGGCGAGAGGGCGGGGAACCCGGCCGTCAGCACGACGCGACCGCCGCCGACCACGAGGTCGTCGGCGCCACGGTCCACGCTCGACACCACGGTGTTGCCCGTGACGCTGTCGGGCACCGCGTGGGCGTCGAACGACCGGACGCCCGACGCGACGAGAACAGCGGGCACCGCCTCCATCGCGGACGCCTCCGCCCGCGCCGCGGGATGGTGTCCCCGGCGGACCATCGCGGCGAGGTCGTCGGCGATGCGTGTCGCCCGCCGGGCGGGGTCGGGTTCGTCGACGGCGAGATCGACCCCGACGGACCGGAAGTGGTTGCGCGCCCGCCGATCCCCGACACCGGCGACCAGCACCTCGGCCCGCAGGACGGAGGCGCCGACATGCTCGGCCAGCGCCCGCCCGATCACCGTGAGCGCGCCGACGGTCACCGTGCCCCCGAGGGCACGCAGGGTGTCGACATCGGTGACCACGACCCGGAGGTCCCGACGGTCGTCCGGGCGCACGTTGACCCCGAGCAGCGGTACGCCGTCCCGACTCCGCGGCACGGTGCCCGCGTTCTCGTCGCGGACGCGATCGCGGTGGGCACGGTGTGCCCGGACACCTCGCGCCACGAGCGCGGTCGCCTGCAACGGCATCCGGGCCACGCCGCCCGCGGCGGCCACCAGCGCCGGTGGCGTCGGCCGCCCACGCCGCGCCGGCACACCGACTTGATCGTCGTCGCCGAACAGCTGCCGGGCGAGCGCCGACGCCAGCGTGCCGTCGGCGAGGGCGTGCGAGATCTGCAGCACCGCGACGACGGCGGTGCCCTGCGCGCCCGGAACGTCACCGACCCCGGGGAACAGGTGCACCCGCCACGGCAGCCGTCGGGTGTCGACCGGCACGGACATCGTGTCGCCCAGTCGACGCAGGCACCCCGCCCAGTCGCCGACGTCGTGGACACGCACCGCGTCCGCGGTCACCGTCGTCGGCGACCACCGCGGATAGTCCAGATCACCGGGGACGTCGACCACACGCACACACAGATCGTCGATCGCGTTCGCGCGCTGCGTGATCCGAGCGGCGAGGCCTCCGGGCGCGGCACCGTCGAACGCGTACAGCAGGAACTGGTCGCTGGGGATGGCCTCCGACATCCACAGGGCCTGGGCGTCGGTCGGCGTGAGCCGCCCGACGATCGACGGTCTCCGGTGCACGCCGTCCGACGCTACCGGGCCGGGCGACGGGCCGGCCGTGCCGACGCCACCCGACCCGGGGCGGACCGTCAGCGCTTGCCGGCGCTCCAGGCGTACGGGAGATCGGTGCCGTTGAGGACGTGCGCACCGATCGCCTGCAGCTTGTAGATCAACGGGTTGTGCACCGAGATGGTGCGCGCGTTGCGCCAGTGCCGGTCGAGCCGCAGGTGCTCGGCGGTGATCGACGCGCCGCCGACCTCGAAGAGCTGGGTGGTCGCGTCGAGGACGAGCGGGATCACGACGGCCTGCGCGTGGGACGAGGCCAGCTCGGCGGCGTCGAGCAGGGCGGTGTCGAAGTCGCCCCGCTGCGCGGCGTCGTCGAGGGCGGCGTCGAGTGTGTCCGCCACGGCCAGCACGGTCGTGCGGGCGACGTAGGCGGCGCTCGACAGCCTGCCGATCACCTGCTGCACCAGCGGGTCCTCGCGCGGCAGGTCCGCGACGGCGTGGGTGTAGCTGCGGGTGCGGTCCCGCACCCATGCTGCGGCGTCGTCGGTCGCGCGACGGGCGATGCCCGCGAGCACCGCGAGTTGCACCAGCTGGAGGTAGGACGTCGCGTAGGTCGCGCCGGCGCCGCCGTAGCCCGGTCCGAGCAGGCGGTCGGCCGGGACGCGCACGCCGGAGAACTCGGTGGTCCCGCTGGCGGTGAGTCGCTGCCCGAAGCCGTCCCAGTCGTCGTGCTGGGTGACGCCGGGCGCATCGGAGTCGACCAGGATCGACACGCGCTCCCCGTCGAGGTCCGCGGCGACCAGGATGTGGTCGGAGTAGAGGCTGCCCGTGCTGTAGTACTTCGTCCCGTCCACCACGTACTCGTCGCCGTCGCGGCGGACGGTGGTCCGGTAGCGGTCGACGGCGCCGACGCCGGGTTCGGTGATCGCGTTGCCGACGAGCGTCCCCCCGGCCACGGCGCGCAGCCAGCGCTCACGCTCCGACGCGTCGGTCGAGAGACGCTGGTCCTCGACGAAACTCCAGTGGACGCGCAACGCCTGCGGGAGATTCGACTCGGCGGCGGCGAGATCGACCAGGAGTCCGAACAACTGGCGAACACTCGCACCGAGTCCACCGAACTCCACGGGAACGCGCAGTGCGCCGAACCCGGCCTCCCGCAGTTCGCGGGCCTCGTCGTAGGCGAGCCGGCGGTCGATCTCCCGTTCCACCGCACCGGCGGCGATCCTGTCGAAGATCGGCGCGAACCGGGCCGTCAGTTCGGCGTCCGTGGGCGCGTTGTCGCTGGTGTGGGTGCTGGGTACGGTCGTCTCTGTGCTCACGACCGTAGAGTGTCGGGGAGATCACCCGGGCCTGGTACCCCTGCGATCACACTGAGCGCAAACGACTCTCATGTGACACAGCACCATGGGTCGCGAGCCGTCTTGACAGCGCTGTGGCGTCCGTGTTGACTCTTCCTTGGTTGTTGTTTTTGTGTTCGATTGTCGCTCGCAGAACTTCACACGAGTGCGCGTCGGACTTTCTTCTCGAATTCCCTCGCTCCCGTAGTGGCACCACCCTGGGCCGGGCAAACCGCACGGTCCGATCAGTTACACAGCAGTAGGAGAAACACCATGAGCCAGGGAACCGTGAAGTGGTTTAACGCCGAAAAGGGCTTCGGCTTCATCACGCCGGACGACGGCGGCAAGGACGTCTTCGTCCACTTCAGCGAGATCCAGGGTTCGGGCTACCGCAGCCTGAACGAGAACGATCGCGTGACGTTCGAGACCGAGCAGGGCGCCAAGGGCCCCCAGGCGGTCGGCGTCAACGCCGTCTGATCTCCCTCGAGATCTTCCTCGGCCCCGCCCCTGACCTCACGGTCGGTGGCGGGGCCGAGTTGCGTCTGCGGTCGTCCGCGGCGGATCAGCCCGGCAGCAGGTCAGGGCGGTGGACGAACGCCGCCGCGCCCACCACCGGCGCCGCGTCACCCAGCTGCGCGGGCACTACCCGCGTCCGCGCCACGTAGGGCAACGGGTGGGTCGCCACCCTGCGTCCGATCCGCGCCACGAGATCATCGGTCACCCGGGCGAACCCGCCACCGATGATCACCAGGTCGAGGTCCAGCAGCGCGCACGCGCTGCAGATCCCCTGCGCCACAACATCTGCCAGTCGGTCGACGGCAGCCGCCGCGGTCGGGTCACCGGCGCGGACGGCGACGGCGAGGTCCTCCCCGGTCGTGCCGTGGAACCCTTGGGATCGCGCCCACGCGACGGTGTGCGGACCGGATGCGACCGACTCCAGCGTCGTGCGGCTGCCCAGGCTGGGTTCACCGACATGACCGGAGACCTCGATCTGGCCGATGTGCCCCGCGTTGCCGGCGACCACCCGCCCGCCGAGCAGGATCCCGCCACCGATACCCGTCGAGACGACCATCGCCATCATCGACGCGACGCCGACGCCCGCACCGAGCCAGTGCTCGGCGAGCGCGATGGCGACCCCGTCCCGGCGCAGGGTCACCGGGATCCCCCCGACCACCGGTGCGGACGAGATGACCTGCAGCAGGGGATGATCCCGCCACGCCGGCAGGTTGATCGGGCTGACCCGTCCCGCCACGTCGTCGACCGGTCCCGCGCATGCGACACCGATCCCGACGAGGTGGCCGCCGCCCACCGCCGTCCGCGCCGCCCCGGACGCCATGACCTCGGCGAGGACCCCGAGCACGGCGGCGTCGAGCTCGTCGGACGACGCCGAGCGCCCGGTCGGCGCCCGCGTGAGGGTGCCCTCGACGACGACACCGCGGGAATCGACCAGCGCAGCCTGCACTTTGGTCCCGCCGATGTCGACGGCGACCGCGACGTCCGGCGGATCGGCCATGAGCACGAGCCTAGGCGGTACGACCGGCGCGACCGAGCCGGTCGAACACACCCCGAGCTCGTCGGATGCGCGCGGTAGCGTCGGACGGCGATGGACATCCGACAGCCCCCCGCCACCCTCGACACACAACGCTCCGCCGTCGCCACCCGTGTCATCGAGGCCCTCGCGGGCCCCGGGGCCGAACTCCGCGACGACCAGCTGACCGCCGTCGCCGCACTCGTGACCCCCGGCGCGCGCGTCCTCGTCGTGCAGGCCACGGGCTGGGGCAAGTCGGCCGTCTACTGGGCGGCGACGGCCATCCTGCGCTCCGAGGGCGCCGGGCCGACGCTCATCGTCTCGCCGCTGCTCTCGCTCATGCGGGATCAGGTCGCCGCGGCACACCGCGCAGGGCTGACCGCGGCGACGGTGAACTCCAGCAACGTCGACGACTGGTCCGCCATCGAGGCCGACCTGCGCGACGGCGCCCTCGACGTGTTGCTCGTCTCGCCGGAGCGGCTCGCCAACCCCGGGTTCGGTCGCCGCGTCCTCGACGCGGTCGCCACCCGCCTGGGCATGCTCGTCATCGACGAGGCCCATTCCATCTCCGACTGGGGTCACGACTTCCGTCCGGACTACCGCCGCGTCGCCGACGTGTTGTCGAGCACCGATCCACAGATGCCCGTGCTGGCCACCACCGCCACCGCGAACACCCGTGTCACCGAGGACGTCGCGCGACAGCTCGGTGAGGCGACGCTCGTCCTGCGCGGCCCGTTGGCGCGACGGTCGCTGCAGCTCAACGTGTTGCCGTCGATGAGTCCGCTCGAGCGGTACGCCTGGGTGGCGCAACACATCGACCGTCTCCCCGGATCGGGGATCGTCTACGTGCTGACCGTCGCCGACGCCGACCGCCTCGTCGCGGCCATCCGGACCGTGCACGGACAGGACGTCGACGTCGCCGCGTACACCGGTCAGCTCGACTCGTCGCGGCGCCATGAACTCGAGGACGCCCTGCGCGACAACCGGCTGAAGGCGCTCGTCGCGACCTCGGCACTCGGGATGGGGTACGACAAGCCCGATCTGGGGTTCGTCGTGCACGTCGGGTCGCCGCCCTCCCCGGTCTCCTACTACCAGCAGGTCGGCCGCGCGGGCCGTGCCATCGACGAGGCCGTCGTGGCGTTGCTCCCCTCCCCCGCCGACACCGGCATCTGGGACCACTTCGCCACGGCGACCATCCCGGACCCCGTGCAGATGCAGGCCGTCCTCGCCGAACTCGCCGCCGCAGGCGACGGCGAGGCGCCGTCGGCCGTCGCCGTCGAGGCGTCGACCGGCATCCGGCGCACCCGCGTCGAGCTGATGCTCAAGCAACTCGCCGTCGACGGGGCGGTCGAACGGGTCGACGGCGGGTGGCGCTCCACCGGCACCGAATGGCGCTACGACGCAGAGCACTACGACGGGATCATCGCGACGCGTCGCCGCGAGGCCGACATCATGCGGGCCTACACCCGCGGTGAGCGGTGTCTGATGGCGCTGCTGATCGAATCCCTCGACGACCCCGACGCCGCCGCGTGCGGGCGGTGCTCGGTGTGTCGTGGTGCGCTGTCGTCCGGGCTGTTGGAGACGGCCTCCGGCGACATCGCCCGGACGATCGCCGGCGCACTGCGATCGGGGGCGCAGGAGCTCGCGCCCCGCAAGATGTGGCCGGGTGGCGCATTCGGCGCGAAGGGCCGCATCCCGGCCCACCTCGCCGCGGAGCCGGGCCGGGTGCTCGTGCACGCCGACGCGCCCGAGTGGGCGGAGACGCTCGCCGCGGCGCTACGCGGTGAGGACGACGCCGTCGGCGAGATCGCCGACGCCGCGGTGCAGGCCCTGTCCCGGTGGCGGTCGGACTGGGTGTCGCGACCGGAGATCGCGGTGACGCTCACCCTGACGGGCAGCGATCTCGCCGCCCGCGTCGCCGACCACCTCGCGGGGGTCGGCTCACTCGACCGCGCGGACCAACCCGTCGAGTCGCGCGATCAGGTCGACCGGGATGCCTCCGGCGCCGATGAGGCGGCGCACTGGCGAGCGTCCATGGATCCGGCACCCGCCGAGATCGCCGGGCGCACCGTGCTGCTCGTCGTCGACGCGACCCGGTCGGGCTGGCCGGTCACGGTCGCCGCAGCACATCTGCGCGACGCCGGAGCCGGTCCGGTGCTCCCCCTGCTCATCCATCGCCCGGCCTGAGCGACGGGCAGGTCAGTCGCGCCAGGACCCGCGCAGGTACTGCGGGCGGTACGGGGCCTCATGGTGGTCGAGCCCGAGGGCGTGGGCGGCACGTAGCGGCCAGGCGGGATCGCGCAGCGCCGCGCGCGCGAGGAACACCGCGTCGGCCTGGCCGGTGGTCAGGACGGTCTCGGCCTGCTCGGGATCGGTGATGAGGCCGACGCCCGCGGTCGGGATGGACGCCTTCTCCCGGACCTCGGACGCGAACCGGACCTGATATCCGGGGGCGACGGGGATGTCGGCGAGGACGTTGCCTCCCGTCGAGGCGTCGACGAGGTCCACGCCCTCGTCGACGAGCCGCTGGGCCAGGGCGACGGAATCGTCGCCGCTCCACCCGCCCTCGGTCCAGTCGGTGGCCGAGATCCGCACGAAGAGGGGCTTGCCCGCGGGCCAGGAGTCGCGGATGGCGCGGACCACCTCCAGCAGCAGGCGGATGCGACCGTCGAAGTCGCCGCCGTAGGCGTCGTCGCGGTGGTTCGACAGCGGCGAGAGGAACTCGTGGAGCAGGTAGCCGTGGGCCGCGTGCACCTCGACGACGTCGAACCCGGCCTCGTCCGCTCGACGGGCCGCGGCGGCGAACGACTCGACGACACCGGCGATCTCGTCGACGGTCAGTGCGCGCGGGGTCGCGTAGCCCTCGAAGGCGATGGCCGAGGGGGCGACCGTCTCCCACCCGCCCTCGGACGCGGGCAGTGAACCGTCCTCGTCGACGAAAGGGGACCGGGTGGACGCCTTGCGGCCGGCATGGGCGAGTTGAATGCCGGCGCGGGAGTCCTGGGCGTGCAGGAAGTCGACGATGCGCGCCCATGCGCGCATCTGCTCGTCGTTCCAGATGCCCGCGTCCTCGGCGCTGATCCGTCCCTCGGGCACCACGGACGCCGCCTCCGTCATCACGAGGCCGAACCCGCCGATGGCGTGCGAACCGAGATGGGCCAGGTGCCAGTCGCCGGGCACGCCGTCACGGTCGAAGCAGCTGTACTGACACATCGGGGACAGCCAGGCCCGGTTCGGGAACGTGACGTCGCGCAGGGTCAGCGGGGAGAAGAGGATCGGTGCACTCACGAACGGGTGCAACGGGGCGACCGGCCGTGCTCATTCCCTCCGGGCGTGCGGCATCGGTCACCGGTGACTGAGTTCGGCGATCTCCATCGCCGCGCGTGTCCGCACCGCCGGCACCGACAGCGCCGTCGCGATGACCCGGTTGCGGGCACGACGCGTCGCACTCCCCCGCACCACCGCCGCGCGGGTCATCCGGTCGGTGAGCGCGAGCACCCGCCGGGCGCGTGGCCGACGCCGTGCCTCGTAGGAGTCCGGGTCGTCGCCGGCCACCAGGATGTCGGCCAGGGTCACCGCGTCCTGGACGCCGATGTTCATGCCCTGCCCGCCGGCGGGCGAGTGGACGTGCGCGGCGTCGCCGACGAGGAACACCGGTCCGCGACGATAGGTCTGCGCCAGTCGGTGGTGGACGCGGAACCGACCGCTCCACGCGACGTCGTGCACGCGGGTCGACCCACCACGGCGGGCGAGGATGTCCTCGATCTGCCGGGCCGTCGGCTCCCTCGGCGCGTCGTCCATCGTCGCGACGACGCGGAACCGGTTGTCCGGCAGGGGCGCCACCACGACCAGTCCGTCGGGGGCGAAGGTCAACGACACGGTGTCGCGGCCTACCGGCCAGTCCATCGCGACGTCGGCGAGGACGAACGACTGCTCGTACCCGCTGCCCGGGAAGTCGATGCCGACGAGGTCGCGCACCGCGCTGTGCATGCCGTCGGCGCCGATCACCACGTCGGGTCGGACCTGCTCCCCGGACTCGAGCCGGACCACGGGGCGCTCGTCGCCAGGGTTCTCGAGACCGGTCACCGCCGTCGACCACTCGACTCCCCCGCCCACCACGGACAGTCGCTCTCGCAGGATCCGTTCGGTGTCGGCCTGCGAGATCATAGACGTCCACGGATAGCGGGTCGGCAGACCCGAGAGGTCGAGGTGCGCGACCGTGCGGGTTCCGTCCCGGATGTCGAAGCGCGGCACCCGGATCGCCCGCCCGGTGATCGCCTCGACGACGCCCAGCGGCTCGAGCACCTCGAGGGTCCTGGGATGGATCACCGCGGCACGCGAGGTGTTCGCACCCTCCGCCGCGGCATCGACGACGCGGACGTCGACGCCGCGCATCCGCAGCGCGATCGCCGCCGTCAGGCCGGTGGGGCCGGCGCCCACGACGAGTGCGGTCCGCGGTGCCGTCGATGTCATCATGCGTTGACTTTAAGCCCGCCGGATCCGCGAAGTCAACGACCGATGACATAGACTCCGCGCATGCCCTCTCCCCGACGCGACGCCGACGCCACCCGCGGTGCACTGCTCGCCGCGGCCCGGGACCGGTTCGGGCGCGCGGGGTTCGCGGCCACGACGGTCCGCGAGATCGCGCTCGACGCCGGCGTCGACCCGGCGCTGATCGTGCGGTACTTCGGGGGCAAGCGCGGCCTCTACGACGCCGCGGTCCAGGTCGACCTCCACCTGCCCGACTTCGGCGACGTCGACCCCGACGACCTCGGCCGCGCCGTGGTCGCCACGTTCCTCGACCGGTGGGACGGGGCGGCCGGTGAACCCCTGCGTGTGCTGCTCGGTGCGGCGGGCACGGACACCGAGGCCGCCGCCCGACTGCGGGCGACGTTCGAGCACCAGGTCCGCCCCGCGCTCACCGCGGCCGGCGAGACCCACCGTGCGACCGGCCACCTCGAGGTCATCGTCGCGACCCTCATCGGGTTGGCGACCCTGCGGTACACCGTGCGCGTGCCCGAGGTAATGGGACTCTCCCGGGAACAGATCGTGGACCGTTTCGCCCCGACGATCCAGTGGCACCTCACCGGGGCCCGCGGCTGACCGCGCTGCCGCCTAGAGTGCGAGCGTGCCCACTCCCGACTTCATCCTCGACCTGCGCGCGAAGATCGGCCATGCACCGCTGTGGCTGTCCGGGGTGACCGCCGTGGTCCTGCGCGACCCGGATGCCGCACCGCACACCGACGTGCTGCTCGTCCGACGATCGGACACGGGTGCCTGGACGCCGGTCACCGGGATCATCGACCCGGGTGAGGAACCTGCCGTGGCCGCTGCCCGGGAGGTCACCGAGGAGGCCGGCTGCACGGCGGTCGCCATGAGGCTGGCCGCCGTCGGCGTCACCGACCCGATCACCTACCCCAACGGCGATGTGTCGCAGTACCTCGACCTGACGTTCCGGATGCGCTGGACCGGTGGTGAGCCGGCCGTGGGCGACGACGAGAACACCGACTGCGGGTGGTTCGCCCTCGACGACCTGCCGCCCATGTCGGACGAGATGCAGCGACGCATCGCCGCAGCCGTCGCGGACCGCCCCGACGCGGTGTTCCGGACGTGACGGGCTAGGTCGGCCGACCTCCACCGAGCAGCGCGATCGCCTCGTCACAGGTGACGACGTCGGCGTACTTCGCCTGCAGGTCCAGCAGATTGGCGTCGTGGATCGCCGCCGTGCGGTCCCCGCAGGCGTCGGCGACGACGGTGGGCGCGAACCCGTGGGCGATGGCGTCGGTCGCTGTCGCCCGCACGCACCCACTGGTCGACAGGCCGCAGATGACGAGGCTGTCGATGCGGCGCGCGGCGAGGGTGGCGGCCAGGGGCGTCCCGCTGAACGCGCTCGCGTACTGCTTGGTCACCACCACCTCGCCCGGCCGGGGGCGGGGCTCGTCGACGAACTCCCCGAGGGGCGACCCGGCCGCGAACACCCTCAGCGACGGGATCTTCCGCACGAACAGACCGCCGTCGACGATCTCGCCGGTCGACGGGTCCACCTGGTACTCGACGCGGGTGAAGATCACCGGCACGGCGAGGCCGCGAGCCGCATCGACGAGTCGTCCGCACGCCGCGACGGCGTCCTCCACCGGCGCCCGCAGCGCCGAGCCGTCCTCGGTGTAAGCGCGGGCCAGGTCGATGACGAGGACCGCCGGGCGCTCTCCGACACCGACCGAGCCGGCGAACCCCGACGCGCGGTAGTCGTCGATGGGCACCGACGGCGGTGTCACCGGCCCGACCGTGCCACGCTCACCGGCGGACGCGGCGCCGGCAACCCGGTCTCCTCCTCGCACCGCTCGAGGATCTCCGGCATCGACGGGCCCATGTCGAAGGTGGTCAGTTCACCGCGACCGGAACGGATCTCCGCCCGGCGTGACTCCGTGGCCGCGGTGTCGACGACTCCGTGCTCGTCACAGACGACGCCGTACCCACCGGCGGCACCGTCCGCGGTGACCAGCCCGCGTCGCACCTCGAGGGCGACGAGTTCGGGGTCACGCTCCAGGGGATCACCCCAGCCGCCGCCACCCCAGGTGACGAAGTGCAGGACGTCGCCGGGGTACACCGGCGCGTCGTGGATCTTGCTCGGCAGGATGTCGACCTCGCCGGTGGCCCGCTCGATCCACTTGCGGCCGCGCGCACCGGGTTTGCCGCCGTTCACACCCCACGGGTAGGTGAGCCACCGGTCGTCGTGGATGGCGATCGTCCCCGGCTGCTCGAAGTGGTAGGCCACGTCGACCCCGTTGCCGCCGCGGTGCACCCCGGCGCCGCCGGTGTCCGGGATCGTCTCCCATCGTTCCACGCGCAGCGGGTAGTACGACTCGAGGTACTCACAGGGGATGTTGACGAACGACGGCCACAGCGAGTGCCCGTCGGGTCCGTCGCCGATCGGACGGCCGGGGATCCCGCCGAACCCGATGGAGTACAGCTGGAACCACTCCCCGTCACGCGGTCCGCCGTCGTAGTGCCCGGAGTACATGAAGTGCGGCGACGACGAGAACCCCGCGGCGTTGAGGATCTCGGGGTTGTTCTGGCCGAGAAGCCCACCGAAGAGGTCGAACACGCGACCGATGCCGTGGTTGCGACCGTTGAGCGCCGCCGGGTAGGCCGGTTTCCAGAACGAGTTGTCGGGGATGGTCACGTCGATCAGCGGATAGAACCCGTCGTTCCAGAGGATCTGGGGGTCACCGATCGTGATGACGTAGATGCCGAAGAACATCCGGACGAGGTTCTCGTTGATGAAGTAGTTGATCGGCCCGACGGCCTGCGGGGCGTGTTCGGAGAAGTCGAGGTGGATCTTCTCGCCGTGCCGCGTCAGCTTGATGGTCAGCTGGTACGGGCCGTATCCGCACCCGTCGTCACAGATCCAGTCACTGAACTCGATGGTCTCGCCGTCGACGAACAGGGTCGCGAGCAGCACCTTCATCGCCTGGTAGTTGCGGTCGAGCAGGGCGTCGAGCGCCGACAGGTAGGTCTCGACGCCGAACCGGTCGCACAGCTCGACGATCCGTCGTGACGCGGTGGTGCACGCCGCGACCAGACCGTTGAGGTCGGCGCGGTTCCAGTCCGGCATGCGGACCTGGTTGAGGATGATGTCGAGCGCGGTCTCGTTCAGTTCGCCGTTGTCGTAGAGCTTGAACGGCGGGATCACCACGCCCTCCTCGAAGATCGTGCGGGCGTCGGCCGGCATCGACGACGGCGTCTTCCCGCCGACGTCGGACATGTGGCCGAACATCGACGCCCACCCGACCACCCGTCCGCCGTGGAAGATCGGCAGCACGACGAGCCAGTCGTTGGCGTGGCTGATCGCCGCGCCGCACGCATAGGGGTCGGAGGTGAGCAGGATGTCGCCCTCGCCGACGGTCCCGTGGAAGTTGTCGAGGAAGTCGGGCACCGAGAGCCCGAACTGACCGACGACCATCTTGCCGCTGGGGTCGGCGATGAGCGGGAACTCGTCGTGCTGCTCGCGGATGCCCGGCGACAGCGCGGTGCGAAACAGCACCTCGTCCATCTCGTAGCGGGCGTTGCGCAGCGCGTTCTCGATGATGTCGAGCGTCACGGGGTCGACGGTGGTCGTCTCGACGGGCTCGGTGGTGGTCTCGATGATGGTGGCCATGGGGCTCTCCTGGGGTCGTCGCCGAAGTCGTCCGGGGCGGAGGGTCAGAGGGGTCGGATGATGAGGCAACCGCTGGGGTCGACGGTCGCGGCGTGACCGGAGAGGACGAGCGTCGTCGAGTCCATCTCGGTGACGATGGCGGGTCCGGTGACCACGTTGCCCGCCAGCAGCGCCGCGCGGTCGTAGATCCCCGCGGTGGCATACGCCCCGTCCATCCACACCTGCGATTCCCGCAGCAACGCCGCGGACGGGTCCTGCGACGCCTGACCGAGCTCGGTCCAGGCGACCTCCGGGCGCGGGCCACTCACCGTCACGCGCAGGTTGATCACCTCACGCTGGTTGGGCAGCAGGAACGAGAACAGCCGCTTGTGCTCGGTGTCGAACGCGGCACCGAGCTCCTCGAGGAGATCCCCTGTGCCGGTGAGGACGTCGGCGTCGAGGTCGACCGGGATCTCGAAGCCCTGACCGTGATACCGCAGATCCACCTGATAGGTCGCGGTCTGGTCGTCGCGGGCGACACCCTCGGCGTCGAGACGCTGGGCCGCTGACTCCGCGAGATCGGCCACGACAGCGCGCAGTTCGTCGCTCGTCAGATCGTCGAACGCGCGGATCATGGTGCGCGCGCTCTCCGAGCGCAGGCAGGTGGTGGCGTCGCCGTAGGCGCAGAGCACGCCGGGCGACGGGGGGATGATGACGGGCCACGACCCGGTCAGCCGCCCGAGGGCGTTCGCGTGCAGCGGCCCCGCGCCCCCGAACGACACGAGGGCGAAGTCACGCGGGTCGAAACCCTGCTGGACGCTGACGAGCCGGAGTGCGCCGAACATGTTCTCGTTGACGATGTCGACGATCCCCGACGCCGCCGCCTCCACCGAGTCCAGGCCCATCGCCTCGGACACGCCTGTCACCGCGGTGCGAGCCGCGTCGACGTCGAGCGCGACCTCGCCACCGGCCAGCTCACTAGGCAGGTACCCGAGCACGACGTTGGCGTCGGTGACGGTGGGCTCGGTGCCGCCGTTGCCGTAGGCGGCCGGTCCGGGATCGGCACCGGCCGACTGCGGTCCGACACGCAGCGCCTTCGTCAGCTCGGGGACGTGCGCGACTGAACCACCGCCCGCACCGACTGTGCGGACGTCGACGCTGGTGGCGCGGACCGCGAGATCGCCGACCTTCGTCTCCCGCCCGATCCGCGGCTTGCCGTCGAGGACGAGCGCGACATCCGTCGAGGTCCCGCCCATGTCGAAGGTGAGGAAGTCGGCGTAGCCGGCCTGCTGGGCGAACCAGACCGCACCGGTGACGCCGCCGGCCGGACCCGAGAGCAGCAGCGACACGGGGTCCTCGGCCGCCTTGCCCGACTGGACCAGTCCACCGTCGCTGCGCAGGATCGACAGCGGCGCGGTGATCCCCTTCTCCTGCAACGAGGAGTCGAGGTTGCGCACATACCGCGAGACCTCCGGCTGCACATAGCTGTTCGCCACCGTGGTCAGGGTCCGCTCGTACTCCCGCATCTCGGGCAGCACGTGCGACGACAACGACACCGGCACGTCGGGGATCTCCTCGGCGACCCAGCGCCCGACCTGTTCCTCGTGCTCGGAGTTGGCGTAGGAGTTGATCAGCGAGACGGTGACCGCCTCCACACCCGACTCTCGCAGGCCGCGCAACTGCGCGCGGCACTGCTCCTCGTCGAGCGGACGCACCTCACTGCCGTCTGCGGCGATCCGGCCGACCACCTGCACGGTGTTCTCCAGGCGTGCCAACGGTTCCGGCTTGGGCCAGATGATCCAGCCGGCGAGTCCGCCGGGGACGAACGACCGGGCGATCTGCAGCACCTGCCGGAAGCCGTCGGTGGTCACCAGGCCGACGCGCGCACCCCGGCCCTGGAGGATGGCGTTGGTGGCCACGGTGGTGCCGTGCAGCACCTGCCGGATCTCCCCGGGGTCGATACCGGCGTCGGTGCACACCTTGGTCACACCGTTGAGCACACCGACGGACTGGTCCGCCGGGGTCGACGGTGTCTTCGCCCGATACGTGCTGCCCGAGGTCTCCTCGAGCAGCAACACGTCGGTGAAGGTGCCGCCGACGTCCACTCCGAGTCGGTATCGCATGGTGTTCTCCCTGGGTCGAAGACTGCTGTGGTGGTGTCGGTTCGGGGGTGTCAGATGATGTCGCGGTCGCGCAGGTCGGCGCGGTCGTCCTCGGACAGTCCGAGGAGGCCGCCGTAGACCTCGTCGTTGTGCTCGCCGAGCTCGGGCCCCAGATGCCGGACGGCACCCGGGGTCTCGCTGAGCTTGGGGACGACGTTGTGCACCGGGAACTCACCGAGGTCGGGGTGCGCCAGTCGCACGATCGCGTCGCGCGCGGCGAAGTGCGGGTCGTCGAACATGTCGCGGGCGGTGTAGATGCGACCGGCGGGGACGCCGCCGTCGTGCAGGCGCTCCAACAGCGCCTCGGTCTCCTGGTCGGCGGTCCAGGCCGCGATGATCCCGTCGAGCTCGTCCATGTTCTCGCCGCGGGCGGCGTGCCCGGCGAACCTCGGCTCGCCGGCGAGGTCGTCGCGGCCCATGACGGCGGCGAGTCGCTTGAAGACGGTGTCCTGGTTGGCGGCGATGAGGATCATCTCCCCGCCCGCCGTCGGGTAGACGTTGCTCGGCGAGACGTTCGGGAGCACCGAACCCGTCCGCTCCCGCTGGTACCCGGCTATCCCCCACTCGGGGATCATCGACTCCATCATCGCCAGGACGGCCTCGTAGATCGCGGAGTCGACGACCTGTCCCCGACCGGTGGCGGTACGTCCGTGCAGCGCCGACAGGACGCCGATCGTCGCGAACACCGCCGCGAGGGAGTCACCCAGGGAGATCCCGGCCCGGGACGGCGGGTTGTCGGGATCGCCGGTGACGTATCGGATCCCGCCCATCGCCTCGCCGATCGAGCCGTACCCGGCGCGCGTCGAGTACGGACCCGTCTGCCCGTAGCCGCTGACCCGCGCCATGATCAGTCCCGGGTTGTCGGCGCTGAGCACGTCGTAGCCCAGCCCCCACCGCTCGAGCGTCCCGGGCCGGAAGTTCTCCACGACGATGTCGGCCCGGCCGATGATGTCGCGGGCCAGGCGCTGGCCGTCGGCCGTGCGCATGTTGCAGGTGACCGACTTCTTGTTGCGTGCCACCACCGGCCACCACAGCGACCTGCCGTACGGCTTCTCCCGGCCCCACTGCCGCATGGGGTCACCGACACCCGGCGCCTCCAGCTTGATCACCTCGGCGCCGAAGTCGGCGAGGAGCTGGCCGCAGAAGGGCCCGGCCAGCAGCTGTCCCATCTCGACGACCCTCAGGTCGGTGAGGGGCCCGGTGCGGGTCTCGTCTGTCATGCATGCACTCCGATCTCGTCGTCGAGAACCGTTCTGGCCTCCGCCGACTCGGCGACGTCGGCACGAAGCGAGGCGAGCAGCACCGCCTTGGCCGCACGGACGTGGGAACGCATCACGGCGTCCGCCCACACGTCGTCGCCGGCATGGAGTGCTGCGACGAGTTCACGGTGGTGTCCAGCGCTGCGGGCCAGGTCCTCCGGCGCGTACCGGTGGAAGGTGCGCATCATGAGCGGCAACTGCGTCACCGCACCGAGCATCGACGCCAGGCGGGTGCTCGCCGAGGCATCCCGGACGACGGTGTGGAAGGCGAGGTTCGCCGCGGCCACGGCGTCGAGATCGGCCGCCGACGCCGCCTGCTCCATCTCGTCGCAGAGCTGCGCCATCCGCTCGACCTGCGCCGGGGTGATCCGTGAGGCCGCACGTCCGGCCGCCAGGGCCTCGAGCGTCATCCGGAGGTCGTAGATCTCGTCGAGATCGTCGGAGGTGAACGCGTAGACCCGCGCGCCGCGGTGCGGCAGCACCTCGACGAGTCCCTCGACCTCGAGCTGCCGCAGGGCCTCACGCACGGGGGTGCGGCTCGTCTGGGTGACGTCGGCGAGCTCGCTCTCGCCCAGGCGTGCGCCGGGGCCGTACCGCCCGTCGAGGATGGCCGCGCGGATCAGCGCGTACGCCCTGTCGACCGCTCGCTCCACGCCTGCCCCTTGTCGTCGGTTGTATGCAACATAGGCACTCCGTGTGGGTTCTGCGGGGTTATTCACGAGAAAGTAATGAACGATCCCCCGCTTTGTATGCAATGTCCGTCGTCGCGTGCGGTGGTTGAATGGCGCCATGAGGCAGCCCGGCACGCACGTGGTGGAGGTGGGTCCGCGCGACGGGCTCCAGAACGAGAAGAAGGCGCTCGGCGTCGACACCCGCGTCGACTTCATCTCCCGCGCGGTGGACGCCGGCCTGCGCCGCATCGAGGCCGTCAGCTTCGTCAACCCGAAGCGGGTACCGCAGATGGCCGGTGCCGAAGAGGTGATGGCCGCGGTGCCGCGACGCGACGACGTCAGCTACATCGGCCTGGTGCTCAACGAGCGCGGGCTCGACCGGGCCCTGGAGTCCGGCGTCGACGAGGTCAACGTCGTGGTGGTCTGCACCGACGAGTTCAGCCTCCGCAACCAGGGCTGCGACGTGGCCGAGGGCCTCGCCCGCTGGGAGCGCATCGCGGCGCGGTCAAGGGAGGCGGGCGTCTTCACCACCGCGACGCTCGCCGTGTCGTTCGGGTGCCCGTTCAGCGGGGAGGTCGCGGCCGAGACGGTGATCGAGATCGTCGACCGGGTGGCGCAGTCGGGGCCCGACGAGATCGCGATCGCGGACACCATCGGCGTCGGCGTCCCCGCACAGGTGCGCGCACTGCACGCCGGACTGGACCGTGTCGCCCCGGACGTGCTGCGGCGCTGGCACTTCCACAACACCCGCAACCAGGGGTACGCCAACGCCCTGACCGCGTTCGACCTCGGCGAGTGCGCTCTCGACGCGAGCATCGGCGGCTTCGGCGGATGCCCGTTCGCCCCGGCCGCGACGGGGAACATCGCCACCGAGGACCTCCGCTACCAGCTCGAGCGGTCGGGTGTCACCACCGGTGTCGACCACGACGCCGTGGTCGCGGCGGCGAGCTGGATCAGCGCAGAGCTCGACTCCCCCGTGCAGGCGTTGCTCGGCAAGGCAGGACTGTTCCCCGGGTGACCACGCTGCTCCTGATCGCCGACACGCACATACCCACGCGGGCCAAGCGGTTGCCCGCCGAGGTCCTCGCTGCCGTCGACGCTGCGGACGTCGTCGTGCACGCCGGCGACTGGATGGACATCGCCACCGTCGACCTGCTCGCGGCGAGGTCCCGACGGCTGGTGGCGTGCTGGGGCAACAACGACGGCCCGGACATCCGCGCCCGTCTGCCCGAGCGCGCCGACGTGACCCTGGATGGCGTGCGGTTCACCGTCGTCCACGAGACGGGAGCGTCCTCGGGCCGCGAGAAGCGGATGACGACGGCGTTTCCCGACACCGACGTCCTCGTGTTCGGCCACAGCCACATCCCCTGGGACACCGTGGCCCCCAGCGGGATGCGGTTGCTCAACCCCGGGTCACCGACAGATCGCCGCCGGCAACCCTTCTGCACCTACATGACGGCGACGGTCGACGACGGCCAGGTGGCCGACGTGGTGCTGCATCGACTCCCCCGCGCCGCGACGACCCGCACCGGGTAGGTCCGGTCGCCGTCTAACCTCGGGGACGTGAATCCTCTGCTCACCGGCGTCGACGCGCTGCTCGACCGGTTGGTCGTCCCCGGCTACTCCCGCATCGGATCAAGCGTTCGCCGACGCTTCTGGGCGCCGGATCCCGAACCGTTCGCCGAGCGCACCGACATCGTGGTCACCGGCGGCAGTTCGGGACTCGGCGCCGCGACCGCCGTCGGGCTGACACGGCTCGGCGCCCGGGTGCACCTCGTCGGTCGCAGCGCCGACCGCCTCGAGGAGTCGGCACGCCGCATCCGCGACCGCGTACCCGGCGCCGACCTCGTCATCCGCCCGTGCGACATCAGCGACCTCGACGCCGTCCGCGGACTGGCCGCCGATCTCACGACCGACCTGGACTCCCTGCACGCCGTCGTCCACAGCGCGGGCGTGATGCCCCCGGAGCGGACGCTCTCGGCGCAGGGACACGAGTCGGCGTTCGCCACGCACGTGCTCGGACCGGTGGCCCTCACCGTCGGCCTGCTGCCGCTGCTCAGGGACGACTCACGGGTGGTCTTCGTCTCCAGCGGCGGGATGTATCCCGTCCCCCTGCGCGACACCGACTTCGAGTACGAGAAGGGCGACTACTCCGGTCTGACCGCCTACGCCCGCACCAAGCGGATGCAGGTGGTGGTGGCCGAGCAGCTCGCCGAGCGGATCACCGGCGACCGCTCCCCCGTCACCGAGTCCGCACCGGTCGTCCACAGCATGCATCCGGGGTGGGCCGACACCCCCGGTGTCACCGACTCGATCCCCGGCTTCGCGAAGGTCGTGGGGCCGATCCTGCGAACCGACACGGACGGCGCCGACACCATCGTCTGGCTGTGCGCCGCGCCGGAGGCCGCACGGTCGACCGGGCTGTTCTGGCATGACCGTGCACCGCGGCCCACGCACTACCCGTCATGGCGACGCGACGATCCCGCCGCGCGGGACGCGTTGTGGCACAGAATTGTCGAGGCGACCTCTATCGACCCGACAACGCTCGGGCGTGGGTGAGGTCGAGGACGAACAAGGCCGCACCCTGCACGATCACCGCCGCCCCATGGCCCCGCGCCTGGTCGGCGGTGATCCGGCCACCCAGGTCCGGTGTCGCCGAGACGAACCACGCTCCGCCGGCGACGTAGCCGACGTCGAGACCGGTGTTGACCCACAGCAGTCGCCGCAACTTCGGGGTGGTCGGTGGCGTGGACTGTCGCGACGCGATCGCGGCGATGGCCAGGTCGATCGCACCCCAGGCGGCGTTCTGCTGCCCGAAGGCCCGCGCACCCGGGGTCGGGCCGAACACACCGAGTGCCCCGCCGAGGATCGTCGACGCCCCACCCCACACCGCGAGCCGACGTGCCAGACGGCGCGAGACCGCCGGGGCGGGATCGATGGTCACGACAGCTCCCCGATGACCTTCTCCGCGAACAGGTCCATGCCCGACCTGTCGTGCGCGGACTCGACGAAGTAGATGATCGCGTAGGTCATCCCCTGCTTCTCCGCGGCCCGGAGCTTCTCGACGATCTGCTCGGGCGTGCCCACCAGGGGGCCGCTCGCGAACGACTCGACAGCGCCGTCGAGCGCGTCGCCGGAGAGGAACGGCCGGTACTGCTCCCGGATGCGGTCGAGCTTGTCCGACACCTCCGCCTCGGTCTCACCGATGACCACGTTGTAGTTGGCCGACCGGGTGATCGCGTCGAAGTCGGTGCCGAGGTCGCGACAGTGTCCGGCGAGGATCTCCGACTTGCGGTCGAAGACGTCGGGGGTGCCGTCGAAGTTGGTGTAGGAGGCGTACCGCGCGGCGACTCGCAGCGTCTTCTTCTCACCGCCGCCGGCGATCCACAGCGGGATCCCGTTCTCCTGCAACGGGAGTGGACGGCAGATGGCGCCGTCGACCTTGTAGTGCTCCCCATCGAGGGTGGCCGACCCGGTCCGCCACATCTGCGACATGATCTGCACGCCCTCGTCGAGCATCGCGAGGCGCTCACCGGCGCGCGGGAAGCCGTAGCCGTAGGCCTTCCACTCGTGCTCGTACCACCCGGCACCGATACCCATCTCGACACGGCCACCGGAGATCAGGTCGACGGTCGCGGCCTGCTTGGCCAGGTACGCCGGGTTGCGATAGCCCATGCACGTGCACATCTGGCCCAGACGCACGCGCGACGTGGTGGCGGCGTAGGCGGCCATCAGCGACCAGGCCTCGTGCGTGGCCTCCTCGGTCGGCACGGGCACGGTGTGGAAGTGGTCGTAGACCCAGATCGACTCCCACGGACCGGTGTCGGCGGCGGTGGCGATGTCGAGCATCGTCTGCCACTGGTGGGCGGGGTCGATGCCGACGAGGTCGAGTCGCCAGCCCTGGGGCACGAACAGTCCGAAGCGCATGGATTCCAGCGTAGCCACGGGCCGGATGTGCCACAGTCGATCATCGACGAAGGGACGCCCCGTGTCATCGTTCCCGACCCAGACGGCCGGACTGACGTTCCTCACCGAGGGAGGTCCCGAGACCGAGATCCACTACCGGCACGGTTTCGACCTGCCGGAGTTCGCGATGTTCCCCCTGCTCGACGATCCCGACGCGGTCGCCGTCCTGCGTGACATGTACGAGCGGTACCTCGACACGGCCGCCCGCCACGGCTTCGGCGTCCTGATGGCAGGCGTCGACTACCGCGCGAGTCCCGACTGGGCCGCGCGGCTGGGATGGTCGTCGGAGGCGTTGGCGCACGCTCAGATCCGCGGGATCGACTTCCTGCGGGAGGTCGCCGCGCCGTACGCCGATCGCATCCCGTCGATCCTCGTCAGCGGGGTCGTCGGGCCTCGCGAAGACGCCTACGACCCCGCGCGTCAGGTGACCGCCGACGAGGCGCAGGGGTACCACTCGGAGCAGATCGCGACACTCGCCCGCGCCGGCGTCGACCTGGTGCAGTCCCTGACGCTCAGCGCCGTGCCCGAGGCGATCGGGATTGCGCGTGCCGCCGCCGACGCCGGACTTCCCGTCTCCATCTCCTTCACCCTCGACAACGCCACCCACTGCCTGGCGTCGGGGCCGTCGTTGCGGGAGGCGGTCGAGACCGTCGACGACGAGACCGGCGACGCCGCACCGGCGTTCTACGGCATCAACTGCTCACACCCGCACGAGTTCATCCCGGCCATCGAACCCGGCCCGTGGTTCCAGCGGGTCCGCAGCCTGCGCCCGAACGCGGCCCTGCTCGACAAGATCGAGCTGAGCTCGCTCGGTCATCTCGAGCAGGGCGATCCCGTCGACCTCGGCGAGCTGATGGGTCAACTGGCACAGCGTTTCCCGCACATCGACATCTGGGGCGGGTGCTGCGGTACCTGGGACACCCACCTCGAGCAGATCGCCGCCCGGGTGGGTGCCGCCCGCCGTCACTCCTGAATCGACCCGCGCTTGGCGTTCGACAACCCGACCGAATAGGTGTTGCCCGCCCCGGAGATCGCCGCGGTCACGATCGGGGTGAGGGGACCGCAGTCGCCGAACGCCGGGATGGTCACCGGACCGGTGAGGGTCGTCGTGAGGCTCGGGTTGTCGGTGAGCAGCGCGGGAGCGTCGATGGTGCCGGTCACCGTGGCGGTCACGGGCGGGGTCGTGCAGGTGCCGCTCGTCGGGACCGTCGGCAGACCGGCCGAGCCCGTCCCACCGGCCAGCGTCATCCCCGTCACGCGGACGGCGAAGGTCTGCGTGGCGGTCAGCGTGTAACTCGCCGATCCGGGCGTCGTCGCGACCGCCGTACCCGCGATCTGCGAGGGGTTGACGATCGCGATCGAGTACTGCATCCCACCCACCGCCGCGGTCGTCGGCGGCGGCGCGAAGGTGCCGGTGAACTCGGCGACGTTCGTGAAGGCGTTGACCGTGGCGGTCGGGAACACGACCCGCTGGTGCGACGGGCCGACGGTGAGTGTCGCGGCACCGTCGAAGGTGTAGGGCAGCGACGGTGTGTCGGGGAGGTCGTAGGCGGCTGCGCTGCCCGCCGTCACCGTCGCGACCACCGCTGCCGTCGCCAGCGCTGCGGCTGCACCCACGGTCTGTCGTGCCATCGTCATGTCTGCTCCCCGGGATCGCGGCACCGTCGTCGGCGCCGGTCAAATTGCACACTAACGATCTTCGGCGGGCCCGGGACGTGATCCCCTCAGGTCCGGGCCGACGATCCCGGCCACCACCGCGCCGCGGCCACGTCGACGACCCCACGCCGCAACGGCGTCCCCTCGATGTGCCAGTGCTCCTGCGCGTCGACGACGAGATGCGCCGGCAGCGTCCCGTTCGCGCGCACCACGCGCCACCAGGTGACCGCGACACCCTCGCGGGCCATCACTCCCCCGACCCCGCGCGGTCCCCCGCGCTGCAGGTACTCGGCGATGTCCCCGTAGGTCATCACCCGGCCCGGTGGGATCGCGTCGACGACGTCGAGCACCGCCGCCGCGAACTCCTCCTGCGCCTCACCCACCCGACAATCCGTAGCAGTTCTTCCCGCTGAGCGGGAAACATCGCTACCGATTCGGGCATCTGTCAGGGTGAGCACATGATCGGTCGCCCCGGATGGGTTGTCGCGCGATGGGTACGCCGCGCGGCGTGGTGGGTGTTCGTCGTCGTCGCCCTCGTCGCCGGACGGGTCAGTTGGCTGAGGTTCGGCGACGAACGGCCGTTCGTGAGTCAGGAGACTTACGCATCTTCTGTCGGCGGGGGTGAGGTGGGCACCTACAACACCACGATAGAGATGACGTACGACGTGGGCCGCGACGGAGCCTGGGTCACACCCGCGTCCGCCGTCATCGCAGCCGTTCTCATCGTCTCCGCCGTGATCCATGCGCTGCTCACGCGGCGCGGTCGACTGGTCACCGTGATGACCGTCGCAGCGGCACCGTTGTGTGTCTTCGCTGTGTCGGCCGCCGTGAACGGCATCGGCCGCATCAGCTTCGCCGCCCTGCCCGCCGCGGGCATAGTCCTCGCCGCCGTCGCGCTCCACGAGACCGCGACGGCGCTCGCCCGTCCCCGCCGAGATCCGTAGCAGTAGATGTCGCCAGACGGCACGAACTGCTACCGGCGTCAGCGCAGGACGCCGACGATGAGCAGGACGACGGCGACGATCATGGCCGGCGCCAAGGTCAGCAGCAGGCCGTCGACGACGGTCTCCTTGACGCGCGAGGCGGTGTGGTCGCCGGAGGCCGCGGGAGCGAACCGCCGGCCCGCACCCCAAGCCGCGGCGAGCTGCGTCGCCAGCCAGTTGGCGTACGCCCCGTAGACGAGCAGGACCACGGTGATGACACCGAGGGATGTCGGCAGCTGCACGTGAGGCCAGAGCAGCCCGATCACCACGAGCAGCGGACCATTCGTCATCCCCTGGAGGTGGCTGGCCAGACCCATCCGCGGATTCGTGAGGGCAGGGACCGCCACCCCGGTCAGCAGACCGAGCAGCAGGAGGACCAAGCCGAGCGCGAAGAGCACCGTCGCCATCGACGGATGGTAAGCGCCATATCTCTCTGGGACAGGCTGCATGCGTAGAGAAAGTTCCCGCTCAGCGGGAAGAATCGCTATGAATTGGCGGACCTTGCGCGCAGCGGTTCGCGTTGACGGCCGTCGTCGTCGAAGTTCGACGGCGCGAGCCATGCCTCGAAAGCGGTTCGGATGCGGCGCCATTCGCTGTCGAGGATCGAGAACCAAGCGGTGTCCCGGGTGCGCCCCTTGTAGACGACGGCCTGTCGGAACGTGCCCTCGTTGGTGAAGCCGAGACGAGCGGCGGCCCGTCGTGACGGTTCGTTGAGACTGTCACACTTCCACTCGTACCGGCGATATCCGAGCTCGAAGGCATGCCGCATGAGGAGGTACTGCGCCTCGGTCGACGCTCGCGTGCCCTGGAGAGCTCGCGAGAACATCACGTACCCGACCTCGATCAAGCCGTTCTTCGGGTCCTGTCGCATGAGCGCGAGAGTGCCCACCGCACGCCCCGTGGCGGTGTCGACGACGGCGAACAGGAACGGGTCTTGCGCCGCGGCGGCCGGGACCGCCCACGCGCGGAATTCCTGGATCGTCGCGAACGGGCCGAGCGGGAGATACGTCCAATCCCGGCCGTCGGGGGCAGCAGCGTAGGCGGCGAACAGGTCGTCGGCGTGACGCTCGGCATCGAGCGGTTCGAGGGTGCAGTACGTCCCTCGCAGCGTCACACCGGTCGGCGCCGGCGGCGACCGCCAGCCGGGGACGTCGTCACCGACGGGCTGCCCGAATTCGTTCGTCCGCACGCATCGCACGGTAGACCCGCCATGAGCCGGCCCCGCCGCTCCCACGCCCGGACAGTCGACTTCAACGATCGCCGTTCCCGTGAGGCCGGAAGAGCATTACTTTTGTCCGATGGGTGTTCGGGACGCCGCCATGACCGCCATCGCACGGCAACTGGGCCATCCGAGCGGACTCGGTGGGCGGCTCATCGGTGCCGCACTCAACCGCGGCAACCGCAACCTGGTGAGAACCGCCGCCGATGCGCTGCACGCCGCCGAAGGATCTGTTGTCGCGGACGTCGGCTTCGGCGGCGGTGTGGGCCTGCCGTTGCTGCTCGACGCCGTCGGGAACTCCGGTCACGTCCACGGTGTCGAGGTGTCGGAGACGATGATCAACCAGGCCGCACGACGACACCACCGAGCGATCGCCGCGGGACGGCTGGTCCTGCATCCTGCGTCGATGACCGAACTGCCCGTCGCCGACCGGGCATGGGACAGCCTGATGACCGTCAACACGATCTACTTCCTCGCAGACCTGGACCCCGCGTTGCGAGAGTGCACCAGGGTTTTGACGGACACCGGTCGGCTCGTCGTCGGCCTGGCCGACCCCGAGGCCATGGCCCGGCTGCCGTTCACCGCGCACGGCTTCCGTCTCCGCCCGGTCGCCGAGGTCGTCGATGCGATGAAGAACATCGGGCTGAGCGTCGAGCATCGTCGGATCGCCGACGACGAGGAGTCACCGCACCTACTGATC
Organism: Williamsia deligens; assembly: GCF_024171765.1. Classification (GTDB taxonomy): domain Bacteria; phylum Actinomycetota; class Actinomycetes; order Mycobacteriales; family Mycobacteriaceae; genus Williamsia_A; species Williamsia_A deligens. The sequence goes on along the minus strand of NZ_JAMTCI010000001.1, from coordinate 2,901,484 downwards.
GGTCGCGTCGACGCCGATCCGCATCGTGGAGGACAGGCGCGGGGCCCCGGAGCCCGCGGGCCCGTCAGGTAGTCGGGGGACCACCGGCTATCCCAACTGCGATGCGAGGGCACGCAGTTTCGGGATCTGGGTGGTCGGTGCGGTCGCGATGGAGGCGGCCAGCTCCCGCGCCGGCGCGTACTCCCCCGACGCCAGCTCTCGCTGTGCCATCGCCGCGGCACCGGTTTCGCTGTCGGCCGAGTCCAGCAGGAACGCGCGGTCGAACGCCACACCCGACATGGCCCGCAGGCCGGCCAGCGTCGCGTCGGTGATTTACCCGTCGGGCATCGCGGCACCGGCGACGGTCGAGGGCAGCGAGAAGTGCGCCTTCCACCCGTCGAGCTTCTGCAGTTCCGGGGTCTGCTGCGAGACGATCAACCGGCCGTAGTCGACCGCGCGCGGGTCACTGCCCCGGTCGGCCGCGAGCTGCCCGACCTCGATCGCGCGCTGGTGGTGGCGCGCCATGGCCACGACGAATGCGTCGTCGGTGGCGTTGTGGCTCGGGGCGGCGGGTCCGGGATCACTCCCACAGGCGGCCGCCGTCATTGCGCCAGTCACGGCGAGGACGACGGTGACGAGCGCCGACCGGAGACGTCTCGGACGCCGTGCGATGTGCATCGCTCCAGTGTGCCCGCGCCGGACGACTCAGACGTTGAAGCGGAACTCCACGACGTCGCCGTCGTGCATGACGTAGTCCTTACCCTCCATGCGCACCTTCCCGGCGGCCTTGGCAGCAGCCATCGATCCGGCGGCGTCGAGGTCGTCGAAGGAGACGATCTCGGCCTTGATGAAGCCCTTCTCGAAGTCGGTGTGGATCACGCCGGCGGCCTTGGGGGCGGTGTCGCCCTTGTGGATCGTCCAGGCGCGCGACTCCTTCGGGCCCGCGGTGAGGTATGTCTGCAGCCCGAGGGTGTGGAATCCCGCGCGTGCCAACGAGTGCAGGCCCGGCTCGGTCTGACCGATCGAGTCCAGCAGCTCCTGCGCGTCGTCGGCGTCGAGCTCGAGCAGCTCGCTCTCGACCTTCGCGTCGAGGAACACGGCGTCGGCGGGCGCGACCGCGGCGCGCAGCTCCTCCTTCTTCGCGTCGTCGGTGAGGACCGACTCGTCGGCGTTGAAGACGTAGAGGAACGGCTTCGTCGTCATCAGGTGCAGCTCGCGCAGCGACGACAGGTCGATCGAATCCTGCTGAGAGAACAGGGTCTTGCCGGAGTTCAGCAGCTCGGACGCCTTCTGCGCCGCGGCGAGGGTCTCGGAGAGGTCCTTGTTCTTCCGCGCATCCTTCTCCAGGCGCGGGATGGCCTTCTCCAGCGTCTGCAGGTCGGCGAGGATCAGCTCGGTCTCGATCACCTCGATGTCGGCGGTCGGGTCGACGCGACCGTCGACGTGGACCACGTCGTCGTCGGCGAACACCCGGACGACCTGACAGATCGCGTCGGCCTCGCGGATGTTGGCGAGGAACTGGTTGCCCATGCCCTCGCCCTCCGATGCACCCTTGACGATGCCGGCGATGTCGACGAACGAGACCGTCGCCGGGAGGATGCGCTCGCTCTTGTGGATCTCCGCCAGACGGCTCAGCCGCGCATCGGGCAGCTCGACGACGCCGACGTTGGGCTCGATGGTCGCGAACGGGTAGTTGGCGGCGAGCACGTCGTTGCGCGTCAGGGCGTTGAACAGGGTGGACTTGCCGACGTTGGGCAGGCCGACGATTCCGAGGGTGAGGCTCACGGGTGTCCAGTCTAGGTTTCCAGGCGGGCCGGCCCCACACTGCCGCCGCGTAAGGTCGTCGTCGAGAAGTCGTCGACGAACGGGAATGGTCATGACGTCGCAGGAGACCGACCGCCGCGAGCAGTTCGCCGCCGTCCGCGAACGCCTGGGCGAGCAGTACCTGTCCCCCTCCGGCGAGCGCCCCGCATCGAGCGGACGCGGCCTACACCACACCGCCCTGGTCTCCGGTGACGTCGAGCGGACCATCCGCTTCTATCAGGAGCTCCTCGAGTTCCCGCTCACCGAGCTCATCGAGAACCGTGACTACGCGGGGTCGACCCACTTCTTCTTCGACATCGGCAACGAGAACCTGCTCGCGTTCTTCGACTTCCCCGGACTCGACGTCGGGCCGTACGCCGAGGTGCTGGGCGGACTGCACCACGTCGCGATCAGCGTCGAGCCCCAGCGCTGGGAACATTTGCGCGGCAAGCTCGCCGACGCCGGCGTGGAGATGGTGGAGCACAACGAGGTGTCGATCTACTTCCGCGACCCCGACGGCGCCCGCATCGAGTTGATCGCCGACCCGCTCGGCGAGATGTACGGCGACCAGGTCCTCTGACCCCCCGTGCGGTCAGGGCGCATCGTCGTCCGCGGGCTCGTCCTTCTCGAGTGACACCGGCTCGGGCTCGGCATCCTCCGGATCCTCGGTGCGCGCCCTGACCTGCTCGCCGTAGTAGCGGATCAGGACCGCGCCACACGCGGCGACGGGCACGGCGAGAAACGCACCGATGACCCCGAACAGCGTCCCGCCCAGGGTGACGGCGAGCAGCACCACCACGGCGTGCAGATTCATCGACTTCGACTGCAGCCACGGCTGCAGCACGTTCCCCTCCAGCTGCTGCACGGCGACGATGATCGCCAGGACGATCGCCGCGGTGACGACCCCCTTCGAGACCAGCGCGATCAGCACGGCCAACGCCCCTGCGACGAACGCGCCGACGATCGGTACGAAGCCGCCGACGAACGTGATGATCGCGAGCACGTAGGCGAGTGGCACCCCAAGCACCAGCAGTCCGATACCGATGAGCACCGCGTCGACGAGACTCACCAGCGCCTGGGTCCGGATGAACCCACCGAGGGTGCGCCACATCCGCGACAACACCTCCGCGACATGCGGCGCCGCCGGACTCCCGACGGACCGTCGCAGCCACGGGACGAACCGCGGTCCGTCCTTCAGGAGGAAGAACGTGATGACGACGGCGGTGAAGAACGTCACGAGCGCGGACGTCGCCGCGCCGACCCCGGTGAACACCCCCGACGCGATCTGCGCGCCACTCGACTCCAGCCGGTCGGTGATGGCCGACACCGCCGAGTTCAGTTGCGCGTCACTGATGTCCAGCGGCGGACCCTGCAACCAGTCCTCGACCTGACGGATGCCGGCCACCGACTTCGTCGACAGGAGCGCCACCTGGTCGGCGATGGACGGCGCCACCGCGGCGATGACACCCGCGATGACCGCGGCACCGATGGTTACGGCGATCAGCGCGGCCGCCGCCGGGGGCAGACCCCGGGACCGCATCCACCGCACCGGCGGCCACAGCACGGTGCACACGATGACGGCGAGCACGACCGGCAGGATGATCGCCCACGTGCGCGAGACCACCCAGCCGAGAACCCACGCCGCTGCGGCGACCACCACGAGCTGCACAGCCACCGACGACGTCGATCGCAGGTGGGAGGCGTAGACCGCACCCCTGGTGGTCGCCTGGCGTGTCATGCCGCCATGGTCACATACCGGACATGTCAGGCGAGCGAACGGACCCTGTCGATCAGGTCGGTCCGACACACCTCGAGGAACCCGTCCACATCCGGTCCGGCGTTGAGCAGCGTGAGGTGGTCGTAGCCGGCGTCGACGAACTCCTTCGCCGACGCGACATGCGCGTCGAGATCCGGCCCGCAGGACATGGCGTCGGCGATGTCCGACTCCCGGACCAGCGACGTCGCCGCCTCGAAGTTGATCGGATTCGGCAACTCGGCCTGCACCTTCCAGCCCGTGAGTCCGAACCGGAAGGTCGAGTGCGCGGCCTTCAGGGCGGAGTCCACATCGGGCGCCCATGCCATCGGAACCTCACAGAACCGCGATCCCGATCCCCCCGCGTCGCGATATGCGGTCACGAGATCGGCGTCGGGTTCGGTGGTGAACAGACCGTCGCCGGATCGCGCCGCGATCTCCGCGGCGTTCGTGCCGCCGGCGGCGACGACGATCTCGGGTAGCTCGTCGGGGAGGTCGAACACCCGCGCGTCGTCGAGGGTGACGTGCTTGCCCTCGTAGGACTGGTATCCGCCGGACCAGAGCAGCCGGATGACCTCGATGGCCTCCCGCAGCATCTCGTGCCGGATGTGCGCAGACGGCCACGGAGCCCCGGTGATGTGCTCGTTGAGTCGCTCACCGGACCCGAGACCGAGTGTGAACCGGCCGTCGGCGAGCACCGCGGTGGTCGCCGCGGCCTGGGCGACGATCGCCGGGTGGTAGCGGATGATCGGGCACGTCACACCGGTGGCGAGCTGCAGCGTCGACGTCTGCGTGGCGATCGCGGCGAGCATGGACCACGCGAAGCCCGAGTGCTTCTGGCTGTAGAGCCACGGGTGGAAGTGGTCGCTGATCTCGACGAAGTCGAACCCCGCCTGCTCGGCGGCCACGGCCTGCCGCACGATCTCCTTCGGATCGAACGCCTCGGCCATCAACTTGAAACCGACCTTCATCGCCGCGTCAGCCCTTCGCCACGACGGAGACGACGCGCTCGCAGAACGCGGGGAGGTCATCCGGGTTGCGGCTGCTCACCAGGGTGTTCGGCCCCGAGGTGCACTCCACGACCTCCTCGTCGACCCACGTGCCACCGGCGTTGCGGATGTCGGTCTGCAGGCTGGGCCACGAGGTGATGGTGCGACCGGACAGGACTCCCGCCTCCACCAACGTCCACGGTGCATGGCAGATCGCCGCGACGGGCTTGCCCGCGTCGAAGAATCCCTTGGTGAACGCGACCGCCTCGTCGACGGTGCGGAGGTAGTCGGGATTGGCGACGCCGCCGGGGAGGACCAGCGCGTCGAAGTCCGCCGGGGAGACGTCCGAGACCGTCGAGTCGACTCCGAACGTGTCGGCCTTGTCGAGGTGGTTGAAGCCCTGCACCGTCCCGCTGTCGGTCGACACGAGCTTCGGTGTCCCACCGGCCTGCTCGACCGCCTTCCACGGCTCGGTCAACTCCACCTGCTCGATGCCCTCCGGGGCGACGAGGAAGGCCACTGTCTTGCCGGTCAACTGATCACTCATGATTCATGCTCCGTTCGTGGTTGTGCTCGGACGCGGGCGACTCAGTGGTCGCGCAGCATCTCGACGAGCTCGTCCTTGTTCTTGTCGGAATAGCCGTGCAGGTCAAGCTCTTTGGCTCGATCCTTCAGCTCGTCGACCGTCCACTCCTCATAGGAGGGGGACTTTCCACCCTTGTGGCCGACCTCGGATCGGCCACGATTGGCCGCGGCGTTCGATATCCGCGCCGCCTTCTCCTTCGAGTTCCCCTCGTCACGGAGCTTCTCGTAGAGATCGGGATCCTTGAGCTGCGGCTGGTCGTCGTTCTTCTTCTCGGCCACGCGTGGCCCCCTTCGTCATGCGATGGCACACGGCATCTCGCAGGGTTCGTCAGGGCACAGCATCGCTTCTCGGCTGTACGTCCGACGCTACACTCGCCGCCCCTGGTGAGACGTGTTCTCGCTGGTACGGTCGAAGAGGTGAACCGATCGCGGATCGCCCGGTATTCCCCCGCCGCGCTGGCCGTGACGGTTGTGCTCGTCGTGGCGGCGTGTTCATCAGGACGATCCACCGACGCCTCGCCGTCGTCGACCTTGACGGGTCCCGTCGCCTCGTCCGCCCCCTCCGGCGCCGTGCGCGTCGACGAGATGATGACCGGTCTGGATCATCCGTGGGACGTCGTCCTGGACAGCGCGGGCAGCATTGTGACCGGAGAGCGGTCGGGTCGGATCATGGTGCGCCACAACGATGGTCGCGTCGATCAGGTCCGCGCGGACACCGGCGACGTGCGGGCTCGCGGCGAGGGCGGCCTGATGGGCCTCGCGCTGGCCCGCGACTTCGACACCAGCAGGTCGGTCTACACCTGCTTCGCGAGCACCGCCGGCGACGTGCGGGTCGTCCGGTGGACCGCGGCGCCCGACTGGACCTCGATGACCCGCGTGCAGGACGTGCTGACCGGGATCCCGTTGAGCGCGAGCGGGCGGCACAGCGGCTGCCGCATCCTCCCGGCGCCGGACGGCACCCTCTTCGTCTCCACCGGCGACACCGCGAATCCGACGGTGGCACAAGATCTCCGGTCACTCGGCGGAAAGGTGTTGCACGTCAACGGCGACGGGTCGGCGGCGGGCGGCACCATCCCCGGCACGCGGATCCACTCCTACGGCCATCGCAATCCCCAGGGGATGGCGTTCCTGCCCGGCACCGACCGTCTGTACACCACCGAACACGGGCCGACGACCGACGACGAGATGAATCTCGAGGCGGCGGGCGCGAACTACGGGTGGGATCCCGACACCGGTGACGGCAGCTACGACGAGAGCGTCCCGATGACCGACACCGGCAAGTTCCCGGATGCGCAGCGCGCGGTGTGGTCCTCGGGGAGCCCGACACTCGCTGTCGCCGACCTCGACGTCCTGGGGTCGTCGTGGAAGCAGTACTCCGGGATGGTCGTCGTCGCGGCGCTCAAGGCCCAGAGGCTGGTGCTGCTGCGGCTCTCCCCCGACGGACGGTCGACCACCGAGCGCGTGGACCTTCTCCAGGGCTCACAGGGACGGCTGCGGTCCGTCACGACCGCGCCCGACGGGTCACTCCTGGTGACCACCGACAACGGCGACGGCGCGGACAAGGTGCTCCGCGTCGGTCCCGCCTGAGGGGTCAGCCCCGCCTGAGCCGACCACGCCGGAACGCCCGGACGCGGGCGAACACCGATTCCACGGCGTCGAGATCGGCGACCTCGACGGCCTCGGCCGGCGGCCCCGGGGCTGTCTGCGCCGCGATGGCCTCGGACACCTGTTTCTCGCCGTAGAGGCCCATCATCACCTCGACAGCCCAACCCGGGTACTCGGCGAGCGGGATCTCCCGCTCCTTCCGTCGTGTTACGCGCACGTTACGAGAATGGCACGCAATCGCTCGTTCATCCAGCGTTCGGCCCAGGTCGTCGCAAATGTAGAGTGACGCGGGCCACATCCGGCGCCCTGTTCTGTCTCCGACCCACAGGAGTTGATCCGCCCGTGTCAGCCAACCGGGACCCGTCCGGCGACGTCCTCGACAACCCCCACATCGAGCTCGTCCGCACCGATCCCGACAAGCCCCCGGTCGCGATCATCGACCGGTCACCCATGACGGTCGGCAAGCGCCTCCTGTTCGCGGCGATCGGTCTCGTCGGTGCCGTCTCGTGGGCGGTCATCGCCATCGTCCGCGGCGAGTCGGTGAACGCCGTCTGGTTCGTCCTCGCCGCTCTGTGCACCTACGTCATCGCCTACCGCTTCTATGCGCGGCTGATCGAGACCAAGGTGATTGTCCCCCGGGACGACCACGCGACACCGGCCGAGGTGCTCGACAACGCCAAGGACTACATGCCGACCGACCGGCGGGTGCTGTTCGGTCACCACTTCGCCGCCATCGCCGGCGCGGGACCGCTCGTCGGACCCGTCCTCGCCGCCCAGATGGGATACCTCCCGGGGACCATCTGGATCATCATCGGCGTCGTGTTCGCCGGCGCGGTCCAGGACTATCTGGTCCTCGCCATCTCCACCCGCCGACGCGGACGCAGCCTGGGGCAGATGGCGCGCGACGAGCTCGGTGCCGTCGGCGGCGGCGCGGCCATCATCGCCGTGTTCGTCATCATGATCATCCTCATCGCGGTGCTCGGTCTGGTCGTCGTCAACGCCCTCGCCGAGAGCCCCTGGGGCGTCTTCTCCCTCGCCATGACGCTGCCGATCGCGGTGTTCATGGGCGTCTATCTCCGCTTCCTGCGTCCCGGGCGCATCTCCGAGGTGTCGGTGATCGGGTTCGTGCTCCTCGTGCTCGCGATCCTCTCCGGCGGCTGGGTCGCCGAGACCTCCTGGGGCGAGGACTGGTTCACGCTGTCGCCGGTCTTCCTGTCGTGGGCGATCATCGTCTACGGCTTCGCGGCAGCGGTCCTGCCGGTGTGGCTGGTCCTGGCGCCCCGCGACTACCTGTCGACGTTCATGAAGGTCGGCACCATCGTCCTGCTGGCCGTCGGCATCCTCGTCGCCCGGCCGGTCATGCAGGCGCCCGCCGTCAGCGAGTTCGCCCACACCGGACAGGGTCCCGCGTTCGCGGGCTCGCTGTTCCCGTTCCTGTTCATCACCATCGCCTGCGGTGCGCTGTCGGGGTTCCACGCCCTCATCGCCTCGGGCACGACCCCCAAGCTCCTCGAGAAGGAGGGCCAGGCGCGGGTCATCGGCTACGGCGGCATGCTCACCGAGTCGTTCGTGGCGATCATGGCGCTGATCACCGCCTGCATCCTCGACCAGCACCTCTACTTCGCGATGAACGCCCCCAAGGGCGTCACCGGCGGCACCGCCCAGAGCGCGGCCGAGTACACGAATTCCCTGGGCCTGCGCGGGGAGCCGGCGACCGCGGCTCAACTGCAGGCCTACGCCGCCGGGGTCGAGGAGAAGTCCCTGATCTCGAAGACCGGCGGCGCACCCACCCTGGCGATGGGGATGTCGGAGACGCTGCAACGCGCGTTCGGCGGGGATTCGCTGCGATCGTTCTGGTACCACTTCGCGATCATGTTCGAGGCGCTGTTCATCCTCACCACCGTCGATGCCGGCACTCGCGTGGCGCGGTTCATGCTGTCCGACGGGGTCAGCAACATCAAGGGCGCCAAGCGGTTCGCCGATCCGTCGTGGCGGGTGGGCGCCTGGATCTGCACGTTCGTGGTGGTGGCCGGATGGGGATCGATCCTCCTGATGGGTGTCACCGACCCGCTCGGCGGCATCAACACGCTCTTCCCGCTGTTCGGCATCGCCAACCAGCTGCTCGCCGCGATCGCGCTCACCGTCGTGCTCGTGGTGGTGATGAAGAAGGGCGGGTTCCGGTGGGCGTGGATCCCGGCCGTACCGCTGGTGTGGGATCTCGCGGTGACGATGACCGCGTCCTACCAGAAGATCTTCTCGTCGAACCCGGCCATCGGGTACTGGCAGCAGCACAGCGATTTCGTCGCCGCCCGGGACGCGGGGAAGACGTCGTTCAAGACGGCGAAGACCGCACAGGAGATCGACGCCGTCATCCGCAACACCCTCATCCAGGGGACCCTGTCGATCGTGTTCGCGGTACTCGTGCTCATCGTCGCGGCCGTCGGACTGTGGGTCTGCATCCGCGCGGTGCGGGCCGGCGGGTTGCCGACCACCGAGGTCGTGCCGGTGCCGTCGTCGCTGTTCGCCCCGAGCGGGCTCGTCACCACACCCGCCGAACGCGCTGTCGCCGAGCAGTGGCGGGAGTACGAGAAGACACGAGACGCCGTGCCGGTCGGTCGCACATGAGCGGGATCCTCGCCGGGCTCACCGCGATCCGACGCTACGTGGGGGATGTCATGGGCGACAGTCACTACGAGCGGTACGTCGCCCACCATCGCCGGCACCACCCCGGGACACCGCTGATGTCCGAGCGGGAATACTGGCGCGATCGTCACGCCGAGGCCGACGCGAACCCGGGGGCACGCTGCTGCTGACCTGCGGCTGACCGTCGTGTCCGAAACCCGCTGGTGGGTGTCGGCGCGGCCTGGCACCGTGGGGTCATGACCACCGCAGCGGCGCAGACGCCCGGACCGTCGCTCGACGCCGACGGGTACTTCCGGGCGCTCGCCGCCCGCGACCGCCGGTTCGACGGCCAGTTCTTCGTGACGGTGCGGTCGACCGGGATCTACTGCCGTCCCTCGTGTCCGGCGATCCGGCCACGTCGGGAGAACGTCGACTTCGTCCTCACCGCCGCCGCGGCGCAGCAGCGCGGATTCCGCGCGTGCAAGCGGTGCCTCCCCGACGCGGTGCCCGGATCGCCGCTGTGGGACGTCGGTTCCGACATCGCCTCGCGGGCCATGCGGCTCATCGGTGACGGCGTGGTCGACCGCGGCGGCGTCGACGGGCTGGCGCGGACACTGGGGTACTCACCGCGCCACCTGACCCGCATCCTCACCGACCACCTCGGTGCCGGACCACTCGCGCTCGCCCGGGCCAACCGGGCGACGACGGCGCGCGTGCTCATCCAGTGCACGGCGATGTCGATGTCCGACATCGCGTTCGCGGCCGGGTTCGCCAGCATCCGACAGTTCAACGACACGGTCCGCGAGGTGTTCGACGAGACACCGACCGGCCTGCGGCGTCGGGGCGCCGTGACCGGAGGCGCGGTCTCCCCCGGTGCCGCGGCGGTACGGCTCCGCCTCGGCGTGCGAGCGCCGTTCGCCGCGCCGTGGCTGGACTGGTTCATGGCCGGCCACGTCGTCGCTGGCCTCGAGCATCACGACGGCACCACCTTCCACCGTGCGATCGCGACCCCCCGGGGCCACTCCGTGCTGTCGGTGACGCTGCACGAGGACCACATCGACGCCACGGTGCGCACCGACGACCTGCGCGACCTCGGTTCCACGATCCACCGGGTGCGCCGGCTGTTCGACGCCGACGCCGACGCGCAGGGCGTGGACGACGCGCTGCGCGCGGATCCGCAGATCGGGCCGCTCGTCGACGAGTGGTCCGGGATCCGGGTGCCGGGTGCGCTCGACCCGTTCGAGACGCTGGTGCGCACGATGGTCGGTCAGCAGATCAGTCTCGCCGCCGCGCGGACCCATGTGGGTCGGCTCGTCACCACCCTCGGGGAACCTGTCGACGCGCCGTCGGACACCGGCGTGACCCACCTGTTCCCGACACCCGCGGCGATCGCCGAACACGGACCCGACGTGCTCCGCGGTCCCCGGCGCCGCGTGGCGGCCATCTGTGACGTCGCCCGTGCCGTCGACGAGGGCGAGGTGACCCTGCACCCGGGTATGACGTCCGACGACCTCCGCACGTCGCTGCTGGCCCGGCCCGGCATAGGCCGGTGGACCGCCGACTACGTGGTCATGCGCGTGCTGAGGGACCCCGACATCCTCCTCGACGGTGACCTGGTGCTGGCCCGGCATGCCTCCGCGCTCGGCATCGACCTGTCCGACTCGGGGCGGTGGTCGCCCTGGCGGTCGTACGTCTCGATGCACCTCTGGCGCCACGCCCTGGCGCCGTCGGTCCCACAGTTGCGATCCGCCGACGGAACCGTTCGGGGTCCGGCTGCGTCCGATGCAGTACAGGCCCGTCCACGTCAGGAGCTCACATGACCATCACCACCAGCGGGATCAGCGCCCGTACCACCGTTCTCGGCGCCCCCTTCACCGTGATCGCGGTCGACGACGTCGTCGTCGCGTCCGGGTGGACCGAGGACGTCGACGAACTGCTCGCGCTGGTGCACGCGCGACTGCGGCCCGACACGGTGACGGCCGGCGAGCTGCCCGCCGTCCTGGACGCGGTCCGCAGGTACGACGGCGGCGACCTGTCCGCCGTGGACGACATCCCGGTGCGGCAGCGCAGCGACGGCCGGTACCTGGAGACGGCGTGGACCGAACTCCGCCGCGTCGCCCCGGGACGGCCGCTGTCCTACCGCGACTTCGCGGCGCGCTTCGGCCAGGAGAACGGCGGGCGTGTCGGGGCACAGGCGTGCTCGAAGAACGCCGCCGCGCTGTTCGTCCCGTGCCACCGCATCCAACGATCCGACGGCTCCATGGGTGGCTTCCGCTACGGCATCGAGCTCAAGCAGCGCCTGCAGGCGCACGAGATCCACCACAGCATCCGCGCCGCCTGAGGCAGATCTGTCGGACCCCCGGGGCATGCTCGTCGACATGAGCACAACGGTCGTCGTGGGAGTGCTGGGCGTCCTGCTCGGCGTCGTCGTCGGGTGGCTCGTCCGGGGGCGGGCGGGCGGCGGCGACGTGCTGGGTCCTGTCCACGACACGCTGGACCGTCTCGCGGCGGAGATGCAGCGCGTCGAACGCGCCCGCATCAGCGCCGACGCCGGGCTCGCCCAGCAGCTCGACGGGATGCGCTCGGCCTCGAGCGAGCTCGGCGCGCAGGCGCGGCGCCTCGCGTCGGCGTTGCACACCCCCCACCTGCGGGGCCGATGGGGTGAGGTGCACCTGCGCGCCGCGGTCGAGGCCGCGGGCCTCAGCCGCCACTGCGACTTCACCCCGCAACAGCGCACCGCGTCGGGACAACGCCCCGACCTCGTGGTGCACCTGCCCGGAGGACACGACGTCGCCGTGGACGCGAAGGTCCCGCTGCACGCCTACCTCGATGCCGCGGCGACCGACGACCCCGAACTCGAGGCCGCGCTCATGGTCGACCACGCCCGCGCCCTCAAGGCGCACGTGGTGGCGCTGTCGTCGAAGAGTTACTGGCAGGAGATCCGTCGATCGCCGCAGTACGTCGTGCTGTTCGTCCCCAGCGACGCCATCCTCGAGGCGGCCTGTCGCGCCGATCCCGACCTGCTCGAGTTCGCGTTCGGCCGGGACATCGTCCCGGCGACGCCGTCGACCCTTATCGCCCTCCTCCGGACGGTGGCCCTCACCTGGCGCGAGGACGCGGTGGCGCGGGACGCCGAGGAGATCCACCGCCTCGGACGTGAACTGCACCACCGGGTCGCGACCATGGCCGACCACTTTCATCGCGTGGGGGTGAGTCTCGGATCGGCGGTCACGGCGTACAACTCGACCGTCGCCTCCATGCAGTCCAGGGTCCTGGTCACCGCTCGCGCACTCGGCGAGCTGGACGCGTACGCCGGTACGGAAGGTGTCGCACCCGACCGACCTGCACCCGTCGAGACCGCTGTGCGTGCCGTGACACCACCGATGTGACCCGCGACGGTGCACCGTCGAACACGGGACCACCCGGTACGGTCTAACCGTGTTCTCCGCCCCCCAGTCCCGCGCGGGCGTCCCGACAGGCCGTCAATCGGTCGTGCCGACGCTGCGCGGTGTGCCGTGGTGGGGTGCTGTGCTCATCGCCCTCGTACCTGCCGTGGTCGGCGCACTCATCGACGCCGGCGGAGCGGGTGACCTGTCGACCTGGTTCCGGGTCCTCTACTTCATCGGGTGTGTGGCCGCCGTTCTCGCCGTCCGCCGCAAGGCGTTGTTCACCGCGGTCACCCAGCCCCCGCTGGTGGCGTTCGGGGTCGCGCTCGTGGCGCTGTACGCACTCGAGGCCGACGCGAGCTCCGGTGTCAAAGGTCTGATCATCAACGTGATGCTGCCCATCGCGAAGACGTTCCCGCTGATGGCGTGGACGTTCGTCGTCGTCGGCGCCCTCGGGGCGGCGCGGTGGTTCCTGACGCGAGGATCGGAGTCGACGACCCCCCAGCGGTCGCGGCACCGGCCGTCGAACGACGCCCGTCGCACGGCCCGGTCCGCTGGCGGCCGAGACCGCAGTGCGGCGACCTCCCGCCGCGCGGAGAGTTCACGGCGTACCGGCACCTCACGCCGCACGGCCGAGGACGCGCCCCGCACCACGCGCCGCACACCCGACGACGCACCTCGCCCGACGCGCCGAACGCCCGAGGACACCCCACGACGTGCCGCAGCGGACGCGCCACGACGTCGCGGCGGGGACGCACCGGTCCGCCGCGCCGCCGACACCCCGCCGCCTCGCCGCTCCCCGGACGTACCGCCGCGCCGCGCACCCGCGCCCCGGCGCACCGAGGACACGCTGCGTTCCGGCGAACAGGATCGGATCCCCGGCCAGGCCCGCCCGTACCGCGCCGAGCCGCCGGTCGGACGCGGCGTACCGGGCGGGGCGCACCGCGACGGTCTCGACGTCCCCCCGGTGGATCGCCGATCGGGGGCGGCCTCCGCACCCCGCGCGCGGTACCGCGGCGTCAACCCCTGAGCAGGTCGTCGCGCACGCTGCGCGCCGCCTCCCCCAGCGCCCGCCCGTAGCTCGGTCCGTGACCGGCGGCGTGCACCGCCAACGGGTGCAGCTGATGCAGGGCGATCCGGTTCCGCCATCCCTCGCGCAGCGGCGACTGCTCCTCGTAGCCGAGGATGACGTCGTCGAGGAGGGGACACCCGAACAGCGCGAGCATGGCCAGGTCCGTCTCCCGGTGGCCACCGTGTGCGGCCGGGTCGATCATCACGACCCCGTCGGGCGTCCACAGGACGTTCCCGTTCCACAGGTCGCCGTGCAGCCGAGCGGGGGTCTCACCGTCGTCGAGGGCGCCCTCGGCGACAGCACCGCACACCTCCCGCACCACCTCCTCGTCGGCGGACGTGAGGGTGCCCGCGCGGACCGCGACATCGACGAAGGGTTGCACGCGCTGCCGCACGTAGAACCGTCCCCAACTCGTCGTGGGCACACAGGTCTGCTCACGGCTGCCGATGAACGTCGGGCCGGTGTACCCGTCCGGTGGCGCGCCGAACGCGTCCGCACCGGCTGCGTGCATGCGGGCCAGCGCCGCACCGAAACGCCGCGCGGAGCTCGTGTCCGGCCTCGCGGACGCGAGTCTCACCAGCTCGATGTGGTCCTCGCCGACATCGATCACCTCGACGACAGGCGCTCCCGCGTCCGCCAGCCACCGCAGGCCGGCGGCCTCCGCGGCGAAGAATCCCGCCGGCGCACCCGGACGTGACTTGCGATGGACTTCGGGCGGTCTCGCCACGGTCGGACCCTTCTTGCGCTGACGGGTGAGCTGTCACGTCGCTACCATGAGGCGATGCGTCCTCTGCAGAAGACCATCATCGCCGAACTCGACGTGGCTCCCGAGATCGACCCCGCCGCCGAGGTGCGCCGTCGGGTCGACTTCCTCAAGGACTACCTCCGTGCGACCGGTGCGGCCGGGCTCGTCCTCGGCATCAGCGGTGGCCAGGACAGCACCCTCGCCGGATACCTGTGTCAGCAGGCGGTGAACGAATTGCGTTCCGACGGAGTCGATTCGCAGTTCATCGCGGTTCGTCTCCCCTACGGCACCCAGGCCGACGAGGACGACGCCCAGACCGCCCTGACCTTCATCGGCGCCGACCGGTCGGTGGTGACCAACGCCAAGCCCGGCGTCGACGCGACCGTCGGCACGGTCGGCGACGCACTCGGTGAGCGGCCCAGCGACTTCGTCCGCGGCAATGTCAAGGCGCGCCAGCGCATGATCCTCCAGTACGCCATCGCCGGGCAGGAACAGATGCTGGTGGTCGGCACCGACCACGCCGCCGAGGCCGTCACCGGCTTCTTCACCAAATACGGCGACGGCGGGGTCGACCTCACCCCGCTGACCGGGCTCACCAAGCGTCAGGGTGCGCAGATCCTGCGCCACCTCGATGCGCCGGAGTCGTTGAGCTCCAAGGTGCCCACCGCCGATCTCGAGGACGACCGTCCGGCACTTCCCGACGAGGAGGCGCTCGGCGTCACCTACGCCCAGATCGACACCTACCTGGAGGGTGGCGACGTCGAGGACGAGGCCGCCGAGCAGATCGAGACGCTGTTCCACCGGACCCGGCACAAGCGGACCGTGCCGGTCACCCCGTTCGACGACTGGTGGCGCGACTGATCTCCGCGAGGCGATCGAAGCGGTCGTTGGCGATCCGCATGACGATCTCGTAGGGCAGGGCGAACTTCCGCGCGAACCAGTACGCGACCCGGATGTCGGCGGAGGAGTAGACGAGGTAGCGGTTGCGCCGGATGCCGTCGAGGATGGCATCGGCCACCGTCTCCGGTGAGACCGCACGCGCTTCGAACTGCGCGATCGCCTTGCGCACCACCGGGTGGTCGCGGTCGATGCCGGCGATGTCGACGGTGCCGACGAGCGGGGTGGCGACAGCGCCCGGCACCACCAGGGACACACCGATCCGGTGTCGACGCAGGTCGAACCGGAGTACCTCCGAGACGCCGCGGATCCCGAACTTGCTCGCGCTGTAGGCCGCATGCCACGGCAGCGCCAGCAGTCCCGCCGCCGACGAGACGTTGACGAGGTGTCCGCCGCCACCCCGCTCGACGATCGGCGGGACGAAGGCCTCGATCACGTGGATGGGTCCCATGAGGTTCACCTCGACCATGCGTCGCCAGGTGTCGTGGGTCAGGTTCTCGACCGTCCCCCACGCCGACACACCGGCGACGTTGCAGACGACGTCGATCACGCCGTGGGCGGCGATGAGCCGCGTCGCGAGCCCGTCGACCCACTCGTGATCGGTGATGTCGCCTGCGGAGGCGTCGAGGACGTGCCCGTCCGCCGCAGCGATGATGCGCTCCGTCTCGGCGAGACCGTCACCGTCGATGTCGGTGATGGCGACATGGGCACCGGCGCGGGCCGCGGCGACCGCCAGCGCCCGACCGATACCGCCCGCCGCGCCCGTGACGAACATCGATCGTCCGGACATCTCGGGGACGGGCGGTCGCATGAGCAGCAGATCGCGCACACCCATGTGGCCGGTCCCCTCGTGATCGACGCGCGCCGGTCGGTTGCCGGAGCGGGCACTCAGATGGGCAGTTTGCCACCGAATGCGGTGTAGACCACCGAGAGGAGCGATTTCAACAGGTCGGAGGCGGCGTCGGAGCCCTGCCCCTGGATGAGCGCGGCGATCGCCGACGGGTCCTTCGACGACGCGATCTGGGTGATGAGCGGCAGCAGCGACTGGATCCCCGACAGGTCGAGACCGGTGGACGGCGTCGTGCTCTGCGGGGCCTCCGACGACGGGGCGTTCTGGCTGCCCTGCGGCAGGCTCGGGGTCAGCGCGGTCGACGCGGGCGTCGCCATCAGGTACTTCACGATGCCGTCGATCAGCGCGACGGCGTACTTGACCTGCCCGCCCTTGCTCGCGAGCTGGTCGGCCTCGGCGGGGTTGGAGAGGTTGCCCATCTCGACGAACACCTCGGGCACGCGGGTCAGGTTGACCGCGGCGATGTCGGCGCGCGTCTGGAGGCCGTCCACCACCCCCGCGTAGTTGGCGGGCGGGAAGCCCGCGGCCTTGAACGAGTCGCGCATCTGGTTCGACGCCGCCTTGCCCGTCGTCGACGCGGCGCGTTGGACGGCGACGTCGGGCACCGGCAGCTGCGGGACGATGACGTGGAAACCCTTCTTGCCCGGGTCCGCGGTGGCCGACGTCGAGTCCGCGTGCACGCTCACCGCGATGTCGGCCTTGGAGGCGTTGGCCGCCGCGGCGCGCTCGTCGACGCATCCGCCCCAGCCGGTGTCGTCGGGCCGACTGAGCACGACCCTGGCGCCCTGGCTCTCGAGCCCGGCCTTGACCAGCTGCACGACGTCCCAGTTGACGGTGTGCTCTGCAGCCTTGTTCACGCCGGTCGCCCCGGTGGTCTGGCAGTCCTTCATCGCGCCGCGACCGTTCGGGACCTGCTTGCGCAGGTCGTGCCCGGCCGCCGATCCCTGGTGTCCGGGGTCGAGGAAGACGGTGCGACCCTTCAGCGCATCCTTCTGCTCGGGGGCAGGAGCGGGCGCGGGGGCCGGGGCCGCGGGTGCGGCCGACACCGCGGGCACGGTGAGGACGCCGGCCGCGATCACGACCGCGGCGGCCCCGGCGATCGCCGAGACGGTCCGGGAACGGAAGCGTGTGCTGGTCATCGCATCTCTCTCCACACTGGCGGGAACTCGAACACGGGCATACAGGTGAACCACAGGGTTCACTGCAACCACAACTGTCACACGAGTAACGGCAGAGCGCAAAAAGTTCGTCGACACGCCGA
The DNA here is from genome assembly GCF_024171765.1 of Williamsia deligens. Classification (GTDB taxonomy): domain Bacteria; phylum Actinomycetota; class Actinomycetes; order Mycobacteriales; family Mycobacteriaceae; genus Williamsia_A; species Williamsia_A deligens. The sequence goes on along the minus strand of NZ_JAMTCI010000001.1, from coordinate 2,883,937 downwards.
AGCGAAGATTGACGATGGCGGCATGTCGTGTCCGGTCCGTGACCGTCGGGTGATCGGACCGTGCCCGTCGGAGAGGTGTCAGCCCGTCGGACGGGGCCGACGGATCCGGATCGGACCGCGCGCGGTGGACGGGTCCACCACCACCCCGCGCTGGGTGATCTCCACGTCGCCCGACTCCACGAGATCTCGCGCGGCCGATCGCACGGGGTCCATCAGTGGTCGCCAGTCGTCGGGTCGCAGTCGGCGGGCGACGTCCGACGGACAGATCGACGACGTCGCCGCACGCCGGGCGAGCAGGTCGAGGACGGCGGCGCGCAACTCCGCGGCGGACGGTGTCGGCGATGTCGTCATGTCTGTGCCCCTGCCCGTCGCGGTGTCGGCGTCCGGAGGTGTCTCGTGACGCCGAGTGCTGCCTGCGCGTCGACGGTCTCGTCGGTTCGCGTTTCCAGCTCCTGCAACGTCGCACGCACCGTCGGGGCATCCATCCCGGCACCGATGGCGACGAGATCGCTCTGTCGGACGGACCTCTGCGCCGACGCGCGGCGACCCGGCGCCGTCGTGACGTCGAGCAGTCCACCCACAGCGTGCACGACGAGTCGATGCCGATCGGCGCCGGCGAGCTCGACCACACCCTTGATCCGGTAGACCCCGGCGGGTGGGCGTTCGAGGAACGCCGCCAGTCGCCGCGGGTGCAGCGGGCGATCGGCCGTCACCGACAGCGACTCGTACCGCGTGTGGGCGTGGTGGTGGTCGTCGTGACCTGTCTCGTCGTCACCGGCGACGAGCAGGTCGGCGAGCTCGAGCTGTCGGGGGCCGGTGTCCCGGTCGTCGGGGATGTCGAGGAGGAGTCCCGGATCGACCGCCCCGTCCACCGTGGCGACGACGGCCGCTGTCGGGTTCAGCGCCCGGACCCCGTCGAGGACGCGGTCGCGGGTTCGGGCGTCCACACGATCGACCTTGTTGACCACGAGGAGATCCGCGAGCGCGATGTGGCGGTCGATCTCGGGGTTGTCCGGTCGCAACGCGTCGAGGTTCTCCGCGTCGACGAGATAGACGAGACCGCCGTATCCGATACGCGGATCGGCGGTCGCGATCACCATCCGGGCGACGGCCGCGGGCTCGGCCAGCCCGCTGGTCTCGACGAGCACGGCATCCAGACCCGCGGCCGGCGCGACCAGTCCACCGAGCACCTCGCCGAGGGTGTCGGCGTCGGCGGTGCAGCAGATGCACCCGTTGCCCAGACGCACGGCGCCGTCGACCGCGCCGGCGACCAGCAACGCATCGATCGACACGTCACCGAAGTCGTTGACCACCACCCCGATCCGCGCACCGGATCGCGATCGCAGCAGGTGGTTGACCATCGTGGTCTTGCCCGCGCCGAGGAAACCGGACACCACGATGACCGGTACCGCGCGCCTCACCGCTGCCCCGCACAGGTGGGGCACAGCACGGCGAGGTCGCGGGGGTCGTCGTCGGGGAGGTCGACGACGTGGTCGGTCGGGGTCCCGCACGTCTCGCACATCGCGATGACCGCGGCGTCGTCGGAGAACCGCGTGCGCATGCGGCGGTCGAACACGTACATCGAGCCCTCCCACAGACCCCGGTCGCCGAAACGTTCTCCGTACCGGGCGATCCCGCCGTCGAGCTGGTGGACATCGGTGAAGCCCCGCTGCACCAGCAGCGCGCTGAGCACCTCGCACCGCACACCGCCGGTGCAGTAGGTCACGACGGTGCGCTCACGCAGATGGTCGAACTCACCGGCGTCGACCATCGCGGCGAGGTCGGTGGTGACCCGCGCCGGTGGTGTGATCGCTCCGCGGAAGCGACCGATCCGGGACTCGATCTCGTTGCGGCCGTCGAGGAAGACGACGTCGTCACCGCGGGAGTCGACGAGTGCGTGCAGACCGTCCGGGTCCAGGCGATGCCCTCCCCCGACCACGCCGTCCTGGTCGACGACGATGTCGGGGCGACCGAACGTGACGATCTCCGGGCGTACGCGCACCGACAGCCGCGGGAAGTCGTAGGCTCCACCGTCGGACCACTTCACGTCGGCGCGCGCGAACGGTGGGTACTCCCGCGTGCGACGCACATACCGCTTCACCGCACGGATCTCGCCGCCCACCGTGGCGTTGATGCCGTGGGACGCCACGACGACCCGCCCTCGCAGCCCGAGGGATTCGGCGAGCGTGAGCTGCCACAGACGGACTGCCTCCGGGTCCGGCAGCGGCACGAAGACGTAGAAGAGAACGATCTTCGACTGCGACACCTGTCCCAGGATACGAACCGTCGTCGGCACTAAGCTCGCCGACATGACTCAACCGCCGTATGGACACCATCCCCCGTACGGGTCACCGCAGCCCCCGCACGGATCCCCACCGCCGTATGCCTACCCGATGGTGCGGCAGACGAACGGCAAGGCGATCGGGGCACTGGTGTGCGGCATCGCCGGATTGGTGACATGCCTGCTGTTCGTGGGCATCCCGGCCGTGGTGCTGGGCAACCTGGCGATCGCCGAGATCGACGAGTCGAACGGACTGCAGGACGGGCGTCAGATGGCTGTCGCCGGCCGCATCCTCGGATGGGTCGCCATCGGCCTGATGATCCTCGGCCTCGTGGCCGCCCTGTTGCTGCTGATCATCGCCGCGGCGAAGACCAACTGAGGCCTCCGGTCCGCGACGGGTCGACGGATCAGGCTGTGCGCGACCGGTCCGACGACTGACGACGGGGACGACCGGGGGCGCCGGCTGCCGGTGCGGCGCCGTGTCCGCGAGACCGCTGCGATCCACCGGAACGACCGGCGCCGCCACCGTGGGCACCGGCGCGCGCCGGGGTACCCGCGCCACCGCGCGCGCCCCGTCGACGACCGGAGCCGCTGCGGGCACCCGTCGATGCCGGACGCTGCGACTGCGTCTGGGTGACCGGCGGCGGGGACACACGCTCGGCCTGCTCGCCGACGAGGTCGGCCAATGCGTCCGAGGACACGGTGACCGGCGTGATGTCGACGCGGATACCGGCGCGACGCAGCAGCTTGGTGAGGTCGCCGCGCTGCTCGGGCAGCGTGATCGTGACGACGTCGCCCGAGTTGCCGGCGCGTGCCGTGCGACCGGAACGGTGCAGGTATGCCTTGTGCTCGGCCGGCGGGTCGACGTGGATCACGAGCTCGACGTCGTCGACGTGCACGCCGCGTGCGGCGACATCGGTGGCGACCAGGACGCGCACCGTCCCCTCGCCGAACGCGGCGAGGTTGCGGTCACGGGCGGCCTGCGAGAGGTTGCCGTGCAGGTCGACGGCGGGGATACCCGACGCCGTCAGCTTCTTGGCGAGCTTCTTGGCCTGGTGCTTGGTCCGCATGAACAGGATGCGGCGCCCGGTGCCACCGGCGAGCTTCTCCACCACGTCGGTCTTGCTCGTCGGGTCGGACACCTGGAACACGTGGTGGGTCATCGCCGCCACCGGCGAATGCGCCTCGTCGACGGAATGCAGGACCGGCTGGTCGAGGAACTTCTTGACCAGAGCGTCCACGCCGTTGTCGAGGGTGGCCGAGAACAGCAGACGCTGTCCGCCCCGGGGCGTGCGGCTCAGGATGCGCGTCACGACGGGCAGGAAGCCGAGGTCGGCCATGTGGTCGGCCTCGTCGATGACGGTCACCTCGATCTCGTCGAGGGTGAGATGGCCCTGCTTCATCAGGTCCTCGAGACGACCCGGGCAGGCGACGACGATGTCGACGCCGCCCTGGAGCGCGTCGACCTGACGCTTCTGGTTGACGCCACCGAAGATGGTCGTGGTCCGCAGGCCGACCGATGCAGCCAGCGGCTCGATGACCACCGAGATCTGGGTGGCCAGCTCACGCGTCGGCGCCAACACCAGCGCACGCGGGCGTCCGCGACGGCGTGTGGGGCCCGATCCGGCGGCCGAGATCCGGGCGACGAGAGGGATGGCGAAGGCGAGGGTCTTGCCCGAGCCCGTCTTGCCGCGGCCGAGGACGTCGCGCCCCGACAGGGAGTCGGGAAGGGTGTCGGCCTGGATGGGGAACGCCTCGGTCTTGCCGTCCGCGGCGAGCGCGTCGACGAGTGGTGTGGGCACACCGAGGGCAGCGAAATCTGTCGTCATGATGAGGAAGCCTTTCCGGCGCGCCACCGATGACGCGCATCGCCCGGCACAGACGGCGGGCGGAGATGATGATCCGAGCCTACGCGAGATCGGGTCGATCGGGCGCGCCGGTGACAGTCGCGTGCGACACACCGGTCACAGCCAGAATGCGCACAGGCGGACACTCCATCATCGACATGTCCATTTCTCGTACGATTGTTGCGACGCACGCCTGATATTTCTCGCACATTTTCTCGCGACACGGACATGCCCATTCTCGTGCATCATTGCTCGTTTCTTCACCGTCATCTAATCTTTTGTCGCAAGCACTCCAGAACTGTTCAGAGAGGTTCACCCCGGGCATGGCCAAAAAGCAGATCGTGCAATTCATCGACGACATCGACGGAAAGGTTCTCGACGAGTTCGAAACCGTCCGTTGGTCTCTCGACGGTCGGCAGTACGAGTTCGACACCTCGCCCAAGCACGCTCAGCAATTCCGTGACTCGCTGACGAAGTACGTCGAGGCATCACGGGCGGTGGCCGGTCGGCGCGGTGCGCGACGCGCAACGCCGGCATCCGGTGGCGGGACACGCTCCAAAGAGCAGACCCAGGCGATCCGCGACTGGGCGAACAGCAACGGTTTCGAGGTCAGCAACCGCGGCCGTATCCCGATCGAGGCCGTGGAGGCATTCGAAGCGGCGCACTGAGGGTCGACCCGCCCGGACGAAGGGCGACCCCACAGACGACGACGGCCGGCCCTCGAAGAGGACCGGCCGTCGTCGTGTTCTGTGGAGCTAAGGGGACTCGAACCCCTGACCCCCACACTGCCAGTGTGGTGCGCTACCAGCTGCGCCATAGCCCCGTGGTGCTCGTGCCGCCTCGCGGCGACCCGATCGAAATTACACCACCGCTCTCACGGCGACCAAATCCCCGTCAGCTCGACGAATCGTCGGCCAGCAACGTGGTCAACCAGCCCGGACCGTTGAGCACGCCCTCGACGGGCTTGCCCTCGCTGAGCACCGTCGGCGTCCCCGCGTTGCCGCCGAGTGCCTTGCTGAGCTGCGTCAACGACTGCTGCGCGTCGGCCTTCGCGGCGTCGACCCGAGCGCCCGAGGAGATGCACTGCTGGGTCTGCTCCGAGGCCCCGACCGACTTCGCCGACGCGGCGAGCTCGGCGTTGGTGGGGTCGTCGCCGCCCTCGGCGGGCTGATCGGTGAAGAGCTTCGTGTGGTACTTCAGGAACTGATCGCTCCCGCCCGCCTGCGCCACGCAGAGGGCGGCACCGGCGGCCCGGGACGAGTAGTCGCCCGAGCCCGAGTTGCGGTCGAGGAAGTTCAGGATGTGGTAGCGGACGCGCAGCTTGCCGGCGTCGGCGGCGTTGACCATCGCCTGGCCCGACGACTGCTCGAACTGCTTGCAGTACGGGCACTGGAAGTCTTCGAACACGTCGATCGTGTGCGGGGCGTCGGCCTTGCCGATGATGAGGCTCGCGTTCTGGGCGAGCACAGCCTGGTCGGCGCTCCCCTTGTCGCGCTGGCTGTTCCAGATGATCCCGCCGATCACGACGACGGCGATCACCACGACGGCGACGCCGCCGAGCAGGTAGGTCGCTCGGCTCGAGGTGCGGCTGGGCTGGTACTTCGCGCTCACGCGGGGACGTCGGGAATCGCTCACGCCCGATACGGTAACCCCGGCATGCTGAGAACGTCCTGAGGGTCGTTCGACCGCGGATCAGTCGGCGAGGACGCCGTCGACCAGTGCCTGTGCCTCGTCCTGGACCTGTGCGAGATGCTCCGGGCCGTTCATCGACTCGGCGTAGATCTTGTAGAGGTTTTCGGTGCCCGACGGGCGGGCCGCGAACCACGCGTTGTCGGTGACGACCTTGAGACCGCCGATCGGCGCCCCGTTGCCCGGGGCCTCCGTCAGCACGGCGGTGATCGGCTCGCCCGCGAGCGTCGTCGCGGAGACCGACGACGCCGAGAGTCCCGCCAGCACCGCCTTCTGCTCCCGTGTCGCCGGTGCGTCCCGCCGCGCGTAGGTGGGGTCACCGAATCGCTCGACGAGGTCGGCGTAGTGCTGCGACGGCGACCGGCCCGTCACGGCCAGGATCTCCGACGCGAGCAGCGCCATGATGATGCCGTCCTTGTCGGTGGACCACACCGAGCCGTCCCGCTGCAGGAACGACGCCCCGGCGCTCTCCTCGCCGCCGAACGCGATCTCGCCGGAGAGCAGGCCGGGCACGAACCACTTGAAGCCGACCGGTACCTCGACGAGGCGTCGGCCCAGGGCGCCGACGACCCGATCGATGATCGACGAGCTCACCAGCGTCTTGCCGACCGATGCGGATTCCCCCCACCCCGGTCGATGGGTGAACAGGTAGTCGATCGCGACCGCAAGGAAGTGGTTGGGGTTCATCAGCCCGGCGTCGGGGGTGACGATGCCGTGCCGGTCGGCGTCGGCGTCGTTGCCGGTCGCGATGTCGTAGGAGTCCCGGGCGGCGATGAGCGAGGCCATCGCGTTCGGCGACGAGCAGTCCATCCGGATCTTGCCGTCGGTGTCGAGAGTCATGAACCCGAACTGCGGGTCGACGGTCGGGTTGACGACGGTCAGCTGCGACAGGCTGTACATGAAGCCGATCTCGGCCCAGTAGCCCACCGACGCCCCGCCGAGCGGGTCGGCGCCGATGCGCACCCCGGCCGAGCGGATGGCCTCCATGTCGACCACCGACGACAGGCTGTCGACGTAGGTGGTGCTGAACGGGTAGCGGATCACCAGCTCGTCGGCGACGGCCCGCTCGAACGGCACCCGCGCGACCGACCCCACACCGGACCGCAGCAACTCGTTGGCCCGCGTCGCGACCGCGGCGGTGATGTCGGAGCCGGCGGGTCCGCCGTCGGGCGGGTTGTACTTGAAGCCACCGTCGCGCGGCGGGTTGTGCGACGGCGTCACGACGATGCCGTCGGCCCGGGCCGTCCGGCCGGCGTCGGAGGCGTTGTGGACCAGGATCGCATGGCTGACAGCGGGTGTCGGGGTGTGACGCTCGAGTTCGTCGATGGCCACGGTCACCCCCGCCGCGACGAGGACCTCGATGGCGGTGCGCCAGGCCGGTCGGGACAGGGCGTGGGTGTCGAAACCGATGAAGAGCGGTCCGGTGATGCCCGCGGCCCGCCGATGTTCGACGATCGCGGCCGTGGTCGCGATGATGTGGGACTCGGTGAAGGCGCCGTCGAGGCTGGATCCGCGGTGGCCCGATGTGCCGAACACGACCTGCTGGACGGGGTCGTCGGGATCGGGGACTGTGGAGTAGTACGCATCTTCGAGGGCCGTGAGGTCGACGAGATCCTCGGGGAGTGCCGGTAGTCCGGCCCGTGCGTGCGCCACCGGTGGGATTCTGCCAAATCGGACGACCATTAGTCTCGTCACCCGGCCACCATGAGCCCAGGACATGCGGAAGGAATGTTGTGATCTCTCACTCACCGTCCGCCGTCGTCCTGATGCTCCCCGGTGGGACCGACACGAGTCGGGAGCCGTTCTCCTGGCGTTCACCGTCGGCGCTGCGCATGTATCCCTTCACCGCGAGCATCGCCCTGCGCCATCCGCTCCGCGTCCACGTTCGCCAGGTCTCCTACGCCCTCTACGGCTGGAACGGTGACGAGGCGAGCCCGCTGCGGCAGGCGTGGGACGCCCTCGACCGTGCGACCGCGGCGGCGCCGGGTGTGCCCGTGCACCTCGTCGGACACTCGATGGGCGGGCGCGTCGCCGCGCACCTCGCCGCGGACCCGCGTGTCCACGGGCTCCTGGCGCTCGCGCCCTGGTGGCAGCACGCCGACTGGCGTCACATCCGTCCCGGGGTGCGGGTGGTGGCGATGCACGGGACAGCGGACACCCGCACCTACGCGTCCCGGACGGCGAAAGGCATCGACGAGCTGCGCTCCCGCGGACAGGACGCGACCTACATCCCCGTCCCCGACGGTGGGCACGCCATGCTCGACCACGTCGGGTGGTGGCAGCGCGAGGCGTTGTCCTTCGTCTCGCGGGCGGTCTCGTCGTGAACCCGGGCTGGACCTACGTCCCCCACACCGGCGGATCACTGTTCGACGTCCGCCTGCTGCACGGCTGGTTCCCGATCGCGATCTCGGTGATCACCGCGCTGCTGGTGCTTGCCGCGGTGATCCGGCGATCCAAGCGGTGGGGTGTCATCTGGCTGCCGATCGGAGCGCTCGCCGGGGCCATCGCCGCGGTCACCGTGTTCGGCGTGCTCGACGCCCGCGGACTCGAACCGGGATCGGCGCCCGCTGCGTTCTGGACGTGGATAGTCGTCGCGGTCGGCCTGCTCGTCGCGGCGATCGTCGGGGTGCGTACCGCCCGCTGGTGGCAGAACGGCGTCACCGCTGTCGCCGTGCTGCTGAGCGTGTTCTGTCTGGCGCTGAGCCTGAACCAGTGGTCGGGCTACTACCCCACCTTCACCCGTGCGTGGGCCGGCATCTCCGACGAGCCACTGCCCCGCGAGACGACGCTCGATCGACTGAACACGTTCCGCAACTCGACGTCCGCGGCGAAGGAGGGCCGCATCGTCGCGATCGATGTGCCGCACGGCCGCAGCGGGTTCCGGGCGCGTACCGAGTACGTCTACCTGCCCCCCGCCTGGTTCACCGGCGCACAGCCACCGCGTCTGCCGGCGGTGATGATGATCGGCGGCGTCATCAACACACCCGAGGACTGGGTGCGCAGCGGTGACGCGTTGCAGACGGTCGACGCCTACGCGCGCGACCATCGCGGTGTCGCACCGATTCTCGTGCTGCCGGACCCCTCGGGGAATCTCACCACCGACACCGAGTGCGTGGACGGCCCCCGCGGCAACGTCGACACCCACCTCGTCGACGAGGTGCGCCCCTACGTCGTCCAGCGTTTCGGCGCCTCCCCCGCGGCACGGAACTGGGCGGTCGTGGGGTGGTCGATGGGTGGCACCTGCGCGATCGACCTGGTGGCCCGCCATCCCGACGACTTCGCGACCTTCGTCGACATCTCCGGCGACATCGGACCGAACACCGGCGACAAGCAGACGACCATCAAGACCTTGTTCGGCAACGACGAGGAGGCATGGAACCGCTTCGATCCCACGACGGTGATGCTGCGCCACGGCCCGTACCGGGATGTCGCGGGGTGGTTCGTCTCCGAGGGACGTCGCGGGCGCGACGGCACGCTCCACTCACCGCAGATCACCGCGGCGACGAAGCTCGCGCAGGTGGCGCGTCTCGAGGGGATCACGACCACCGAGCGGTACGAGGCCGGCACGCACACATGGTCGTTCGGCGCGCAGGCCTGGGGTCAGGTCATCGCCTGGCTCCACGAACGCATCGACGACCCCGTCATCTGACGGGGTCGTCGAAGAGTCCGACTGCTCGGACCGGACCGGGTGTGTCCGGTCCGGGTCCGGGACAGATCAGTCCGGCACAGATCAGTCCGGGATGGGTCAGTCGGGGATGTAGTCGAACGTGTCGGGGTTCGGGCCGGTGCGGCCGTCCTCACCCTTGTCGAGGCCGTCGAGCGTCGCGACGTCGTCGGCGGTGAGTTCGAAGTCGAAGATGTCGAAGTTGTCCTTGACGCGGCTTTCGGTCACCGACTTCGGGAACACGATGTTGTCGTGCTGGATGTGCCAACGCAGCACCACCTGCGCGGTCGACTTGCCGACGCGCTCGGCGATCTCGGAGATCGCGGCGTCGTCGAGCACCTTGCCCTGGGCGATCGGCGACCACGCCTCGGTCGCGATGCCGTGGTCCTTGCCGTAGGCGCGTGCGGTGCCGTTGGCGAAGTACGGGTGCACCTCGATCTGGTTCACGGCCGGCACCACGTCGGTCTCCTTCGCGAGCCGGTCGAGGTGGTCGGGCTGGAAGTTGGACACGCCGATGGACGTGGCGCGCCCCTCCTTCTGGAACTCGATCAGCGTTTGCCACGTCGACACGTAGTCACCGTCGTACCGGGTGGGCAGCGGCCAGTGGATGAGGAACAGGTCCACATGGTCGAGCCCGAGCTTCTCGAGGCTCTCGTCGAACGCCTTGCGCGCGTCGTCGGGTCGGTGGAAGCCGTTGTTGAGCTTGGTGGTGACCCAGATGTCGTCGCGGGCGATGCCACTGTCCCGGATGCCCTGCCCGACCTCGCGCTCGTTGTTGTACATCTCGGCGGTGTCGATGTGCCGGTAGCCGGTCTCCAGCGCGAGGCGCGTGGCCTTCGCGGTGTCCTCGGGCTCGATCTGGAACACACCGAATCCCAGCTGCGGGATGCTGCGGCCGTCGTTGAGGGTCAGGTTCGGGACAGTTGCCATGAGGCGTCCTCCTGCGTCGATCGCTCGGCCCGACTCTCGGGCCCACGGGTAGGTCCAACACGACCCGCCGGGGGTGGCATTCCACACCCGGCAGGGTCGGCTCGCCTATCCCGCGAGTCGCGACGCCTCGTCCTGCGTCGCCCCCCACCGCTGATAGTCGATCGCCGAGCCGAGGTCGAGCGCGACCCACCGTCCGCCGTCGTACCGGAACAGCACACGAGCCGGCTGGGTCTCCGGCGGCGCGGAACGCCCCGTGGCGAACGGACCGGCGCACCGGATGTCGCTGAACGACACCGGTTTCGCCATGCGCCCGTAGATCTCGGTGGGCTGCACCGCCTCCAGCAGCGCAGCGGGGGTCGCCAGCGCGCAGTCGACGTCGGCGGCCGGGGCGGACTGCTCCTCGGTGACGGTCGCCGTCGCTGTGGCGGGTGGCACGACCGGTGTCAACCGCTGCCGGTCCGGCTCCCCCGGTGGGAACATCCGCCTGCACTGGTTCCGTCGGAGTCGGCTCCGATGACGTCACCGACCCGGATGCAGACGCACTGCTCGAGGCGACGCCGTCGGCGGAGTCGTCCGAGGACGAGCACCCGGTGAGCGCCACCATGGCGGCGGCGAGCGGAAGGACTGCGGCGACACGGCGCATCGGGTGACCCTTTGTTCGGCAAACGGATTCGCGTGACCGGTTCGTTGTGTTTGCCGTGACCGCCGTAACGGCGCCGACGGGGATACGTGCGTTCGCACGACATGCCCCTACGACGAGAGCCGCCCACCTGCACTGGTGCAGGTGGGCGGCTCTGGGGTGGAGCTGCCGGGAATCGAACCCGGGTCCTTCGTCGTGTCAGCAGGGCTTCTCCGTGCGCAGTCCGCTATGCCTCTACTCGGATCTCCTGGTCACACGGACGAGCCAGGATGACGATCCCAGTCGCTGTTGGTTGTCCCGTCCGACTCCGCGACCGAGCCGGACGGTGAGCCCCCTTGATGATGCCGGTACCCGGGGCGGGAGCACACCCGGGCCGACAGACTCACACTCGCTCAGGCGGCGAGTGCGAAGTCGCGCTGATTGGAATCGGCGCTTAATTGGTTGCTATGACGCTTACGGTGGTCTCTAGCCTGCACCGGCACGCTTCCCCTACATCGACGCACGCAGTCGAAACCGTTCAGCCCCGTTGTAGGACCCACCGCGCTGACGCGGCAGGCAAGACAGTCTAACAAGCGACGACCGAGAGATCATTCCCGTTTCGCGGCTCAGTCTGCTCCCGGCGCCGATCCTGCGTGGGTGTCAGCCCATCCCCTTGACCCGGCGACCGATCTCGCGGATCACGTCACGGCGGGCGTCGCGCTCGGCGATGTCGCGGCGCTTGTCGTGCGCCTGCTTGCCGCGGGCGAGGGCCAGCTCGACCTTCACCTTGCCGTCGCTGAAGTACATCGACAGCGGCACCAGCGTCACGTTCTGCGTCTGCATGACGCCGATGAGCCCGTCGATCTCCTTGCGGTGCATCAACAGCTTCCGGTTGCGCCGCGGGGCGTGGTTGGTCCAGCTGCCGCTGCCGTACTCGCCGATGTGCAGGCCTCGCAGCCACACCTCGCCGTCGTCGATGGTGGCGAAGGCGTCGACGAGGGACGCCTTGCCGTCGCGCAGCGCCTTCACCTCGGTGCCCACCAGCGCGATGCCCGCCTCGTAGACGTCGAGGATCGTGTAGAGGTGGCGCGCCTTGCGGTTGGTCGCGATGGCCTTGCGGCCCTTCTCCTTCACCACGGTGCACCTCCTCCTGTCGCGATCTCGACTCCGGGGTCGTCCCCGGGTCGACGGTCCAGCCTACGCAGCGCCGGACCGCACCGGCGAATCCTTTAGCATCCGGTGCGTGCCCGACCGTCTCCCGCTCCCCCCGCCGCGCGTCGCCACCCCGGACGACGCGGCCGCGATCGTCGACCTCCGCGACGGGCTGGCGCGCTGGCTCGCCGCGACCGGCGTGAACCAGTGGCAGGAGGGCGAGATCACCGTCCCGCAGGTCGCCGACGGGGCGCGTCGGGGTGAATGGCATGTCGCCGAGCTCGACGGCGAGGTGGTCGCGTGCGTGCGGCTGTCGTGGTCGGACCCGGACTTCTGGGGCGACGACGACGCGCCTGCCGGGTACGTGCACGGGCTGATGGTCCGCCGCGACCACGCCGGCCACGGGTGGGGGCGGGCGCTGATCGAGTGGGCCGCCGACGCGACAACAGCGGCCGGGTACGACCTCCTGCGCCTGGACACCGCGGCGCACAACACGACGATGGTCGACTACTACCGGTCGCTGGGTTTCACCGTGCTGCGCGAGGCGGATCTACCCGCGCAGTTCGGTCGCGACATGCGGATCGTGCTGTTCGAGCGGCCGCTCGACGACGGTCGTGCCTGACGGACCCGGTCAGATCCGCACGTAGAACCGCAGGGTCGCGTAGCCGGTGACGGTCGCGAGGCCGAGCCCCGCCAGCAGCAGCCACGGCGAGACGAAGACCACGTCGCCCATGGTGATCCGCGCGAGGATGTTCACCCCGTAGAGGTCACCGAGCGCGCGGTCGAAGAACAGCACCTTCGCCGCGAACAGCCCCGCGATGGCGATCACCGAGCCGATCACCGCGGACACGACCGCCTCCAACAGGAACGGCAGCTGGGTGTACCAGCGCGTCGCACCCACCAGACGCATGATGCCGACCTCGGTACGCCGCGTGTACGCGGCGATCTGCACCGTGTTCGCGATGAGCAGGACGGCCGCGAACGCGAGGACGAGGGCGACGGTGAACGCGGCGTTGCGGGCACCGTCGAGGACGCTGAAGATGCGTTTCACCAGCTCCCGCTGGTCGAGCACACCGTCGATGCCCGGGGCGGTGCGGAACTCGTCGAGCACGGGCCCGAACCGGTTCGCGTCGGAGACCCGGACCTTGAACGACGCGGGCAGGGTGTTCTCGCGGATCATCGAGGCCAGGTCGGGATCATTGGCGAACGTCTTCGTCTTCGCGTCCCGGAAGGCCGCCGCGCGGTCGATGTACTGCACCGACTCCACCCCGTCGGTCTTCTCGATGCGGGTGCGCAGCGCGGCACACGGGTCGGCCCGGCACTCCGGATCGGCGTCGGCCACCTGGTCGGAGACGAAGAACTGCATCTCGACGCGGTCGAGGAAGATGTCGCGGCTCTTGTCGGCCATCTGCACCACCAGCAACCCGCCACCGAACATCGCCAGCGTGATGGCCGTGGTCAGCACCATCGCGGCGAACATGGTGATGTTGCGTCGGAGACCGTTGAGGACCTCGCTGACGATGAAACTCGCGCGCATCAGCCGACCCCGTAGACGCCGCGCTGGTCGTCGCGGACGAGTCGCCCGAGGTCGAACTCGAGGACCCGGCGCCGCATGGCGTCGACGATGTGGCGGTCGTGGGTGGCCATCACGACGGTGGTCCCCCGCCGGTTGACGCGGTCGAGCACGTCCACGATCTCCTCACTGGTGGTCGGGTCGAGGTTGCCGGTCGGCTCGTCGGCCAGCAGCAGCAGCGGCCGGTTCGCGATGGCGCGGGCGATCGCGACGCGCTGCATCTCGCCGCCCGACAGCTCCGTCGGCATGCGATCGGCCTTGCCGGCGAGCCCGACGTACTCGAGCACCTCGGGCACCACCTTCTCGATCGTGGTCCGGGGCTTTCCGATCACCTCGAGGGCGAACGCGACGTTGTCGGCGACGGACTTCTGCTGCAGCAGCCGGAAGTCCTGGAACACGCATCCGATGGACTGCCGCAGGAGCGGTACACGGCGGCTTGGCAACTTCGTGACGTGGAACTGACCCACGTGGATGTCGCCGGCGGTGGGCTTGTCCTCCTTCAGCAGAAGGCGGAAGAACGTCGACTTGCCCGACCCGGAGGGGCCGATCAGAAAGGCGAACTCACCCTTCTCGACCTCCAACGACAGCCCCTGCAGCGCCGGTCTCCCCGAGTTCTTGTACTTCATCGTGACGTTGTCGAGGCTGATCACGGCGGCCAGTGTAGCCACGGCGGGACCGGGCCCCCGGGACCCCGACGCCGCCCGCGCGCGTCACCGGGCGGGCGCGGTGGTGGGTGTCTGACCGGGGAACTGCAGGCCAGGGATGGTGGGGAACTGCAGCCCGCCGGTGGTCGTCGTCGGAGCGGTCTCGGTCTGACCGGTGCCCGGTTCGGTGCCGGTGGTCGTCGGTTCCGTCGAGGTGACCGACGGCGTCGTGGAGGTCGAGCGTCGCGTCGACGAGTACGTGGTCTCGGGGACGTACTCCTCGGTGGTGCTCGGCGTCGTGCGGGGAACGACGCTGGTCGCGGCCTTCTCGGCGTCCACGGACGCGTAGTGGTCGACCCGTTGTCCGTAGAGGGCCAGCAGCCCGACGAACAGCAGGACCATCACCGCGGTCGTGGTGCGGACGCGACCGCCGAACAGGTGTCGCGGGATGCGCGCCCACCACGAGCGCTTCGGCTCGGCGTCGGGGGTGTGCTCTGTTCCGGTCGGGTTCTCGTCGCGGCTCATGAGGTCTGCCTCGAGGTCTCGGGGTCGGAGGTGCGGTCGGGGTCGGTACGGGCCTCACCCACCCCGGACGGGGTCATCGCCCCGGTCTCGATCCGCTCGCCCTGCGCGAGCGCGATGCCGGCGCGACCGAACGAGCGGACGATGCGGGCGCGCAGGTCTCGGCTGACCTCGAACTGCTTGCCCGGCAGGGTGCGCGCGACCATGCGGACGGTGAGGTTGTCGAGTTCGACGTCGGTGACACCCATCGACGACGGCTCGTCGAGGAGCAGGGGCCGCATCCGCGGGTCGGCGAAGGTCTGCTGCCCCACCGTGCTGAGCAGGTCGTTCACCCGGCCCATGTCCGCACCGACGGGCAACGGGATGTCGACGACGGAGCGGGCCCAGTCCTTGGACAGGTTGATCGCCTTGACGATCTGGCCGTTCGGGACCGTGATCACCTCGCCGTCGGACGAGCGGATCTTGGTGATGCGCAGGGTGACGTCCTCGACGGTGCCCTTGGCGGTCTCGGTGGACCCGACCACCGCGAGCTCGACGACGTCACCGAAGCCGTACTGCTTCTCGGTGATGATGAAGAACCCGGCGAGCAGGTCCTGCACCACGCGCTGGGCACCGAAACCGAGTGCGGCACCGAGGACGGTCGCGGGTGCGACGAAGCCGGTGATCGGGACGCCCAGCGCCTTGATGATGTTGAACGCCGCGATGATGTAGACGATCACGATCGCCACCCAGGCGATCACCTGCGCCAGGGAGTGACGGTGCTTGGCGGTCTCCGACCGCACGAGCTCGTCGTTCTCCTGGAAGCTGCGGTCGATGCGGGTCGTGATGCGTGACGTCACCCACTGGATGAAGCGGGTCAGGATCAGCGCACCCAGGACGAACAGGACGATCTGCAGACCCTGCAGCGACAGCGCGCGGATCAGTCGGTCGGTGCCGGGCGGGGATCCGACCGCGAGGAACAGGACGTCGTGCACGGGTCTCCTCTCGGTTCGGTGTGGATCAGTTCTCGGCCATCGGTTTCTGGGCCGTTGGTCAGTTCTGGGCCGTCGGTCAGCTCTGGGCCGTGGCCATCCGCCAGCGGATGCCCGACTCGATGAAGCCGTCGATGTCGCCGTCGAGCACGGCCGACGGGTTGTTGACCTCGTACTCGGTCCGCAGGTCCTTCACCATCTGATACGGGTGCAGCACGTAGGAGCGCATCTGGTTGCCCCAGCTGGAACCACCGTCGCCCTTGAGGGCGTCCATCTCGGCGCGCTCCTCCTTGCGCTTGACCTCCAGCAGCTTGGCCTGCAGCACCTTCATCGCCGCGACCTTGTTCTGCAGCTGGCTCTTCTCGTTCTGACAGGTGACGACGATGCCGGTCGGGATGTGGGTCAGACGCACGGCCGAGTCGGTCGTGTTGACCGACTGCCCGCCGGGACCCGACGAGCGGTACACGTCGACCCGCAGGTCGTTCTCGTCGATGTCGATGTGGTCGGTGGTCTCCACGACGGGCAGGACCTCCACCTCGGCGAACGACGTCTGGCGGCGGCCCTGGTTGTCGAACGGGCTGATCCGGACGAGGCGGTGGGTGCCCATCTCGACCGAGAGGGTGCCGTACATGTAGGGGGCCTTCACCGCGAAGGTCGCCGACTTCAGGCCCGCCTCCTCGGCGTAGGAGGTGTCGTAGACCTCGACGCCGTACTGGTGCTTCTCCGCCCAGCGGATGTACATGCGCATGAGCATCTCCGCCCAGTCGGCGGCGTCGACGCCGCCCGCGCCCGAGCGGATGTTGACCAGCGCGTCACGCTGGTCGTACTCACCCGCGAGCATCGTCTTGACCTCCATCGCCTCGATGTCGGCGCGGAGCGAGGCGCGCTCGGCGTCGGCGTCGGCGATGCCGGCGGTCTGGGCGTCACCCTCCTCGTCCTCGGCGAGCTCGTAGAGGACGGGCAGGTCGTCGAGACGGCTGCGGAGCTCGGTCACGCGCCGGAACTCGGTCTGCGCATGGGACAGCTCGCTGGTCACCTTCTGCGCGTTGTCCTGGTCGTTCCAGAGCTCGGGGTCGGCCGCCTCGTGCTCGAGCTCGTCGATGCGTCGACGGAGCTCCTCGAGGTCGATGACCTTCTCCACCGTGGTCAGGGTGGTGTCGAGGTTCTCGATGTCGGTCGCGACGTCAGGCTGCACGGTGGACCAGGCTACTGGTTCCGCCCGCCGTGTCCGTCCTGTGGCGGGGTCGCGCGGGTCACGCCGCCGGCGGGACCTGCAGTGATCCGAAGCGCCAGCTGGTCTCGGCCTTGCCCGGCCTGTAGACGACGGGGATGTCGGTGCCGATCTTCGGCCACGGGTTGTCGGCACCGAGCACGAGATGCCCGTAGACGTCGGTCGGCGCGGTGTCGGGGCCGATGATGGTGCCCGAGACGGTGCAGAACATGTCGCCGTTCTTGTCGCCCTGCTCCGCGGGGTCGGACACACCGGTGACGGTGAGCGTGCCCTCGACGAAGCCGGCTGTCCCGCCCCCGAACAGACCGCCGCCGCCCGCGGCCGCGCCGCCACCTGCGCGGCGACCGCGCTGCCACTGCAGGACGAGAACCACCAGCAGGGCGGCGAACATGATCGTGAACGCGATGGAGAGCACCGCGGACCTCCTCTCGCACGCCCGGATCAGCGTGTCTTCTACCGTACCGGGCATGCCTTCGACCTCGGATGACCTGCGGCTCGCACTGGAGCTGGCGGACCTGGCCGACTCCCTGACCCTCCCGAGGTTCGGTGCGATCGACCTCCGCGTCGACGACAAACCCGATCTCACCCCGGTCTCCGACGCCGACCTCGAGACCGAGCGACGCCTGCGTGACGTGCTCGGCGCGCAACGTCCCGACGATGCCGTCCTGGGCGAGGAGTTCGGCGGCGATGCGGTCCTGCAGGGACGTCAGTGGGTCATCGACCCGATCGACGGCACCAAGAACTTCGTCCGCGGCGTGCCGGTGTGGGCGACGCTCATCTCGCTCGTCGTCGACGGCACGCCGACGGTCGGTGTCGTGTCGGCGCCGGCTCTGCGACGTCGATGGTGGGCCGGTGCCGGTGAGGGCGCCCACGCCCGCGGGATCGACGGCGTGGCGCGCCCGATCGCGGTGTCGGGTGTCGCGCAGGTGTCGTCGGCGAGCCTGTCGTTCGCGAGTCTGAGTGGTTGGGCCGAGCGCGGGCTGCGGGAGCGGTTCCTCGATCTCACCGACGCCGTGTGGCGCGTCCGCGGCTACGGCGACTTCTTCCACTACTGCCTCGTAGCCGAGGGCGCGGTCGACATCGCCGTCGAGCCGGAGGTGTCGCTGTGGGACCTCGCGGCGGTCGATGTCCTCGTCCGCGAGGCGGGCGGGCAGTTCACCGCACTCGACGGGACACCCGGACCACACGGCGGGAGCGCTGTCGCCACCAACGGGCACCTCCACGCCGGGGTCCTGGAGGCGCTGCGCGCCTGATCCGGGATCGACCCGCGCCCGTCACGCGAACCCGCGTCGAGCACGGCGCGGGTTCGCGTGTTCGCCGCGGATCGCCGACCGCTCCCCCGGCGGGTGGTCCGTGACTAGGCTCGGATCATGCGCGTCACACACTTCGGCCACTCCTGCATCCTCGTCGAGATCGACGGCACCACAGTCCTGTTCGACCCGGGTGTCTTCTCCGACGGTTTCGCCGGGATCACCGGACTCGACGCCATCCTGATCACGCATCAGCACTTCGACCACGTCGACGTCGACCGCCTCCCCGACCTCGTCGCCGCCAACCCCGACGCCGTCCTCTACGCCGACCCGCAGACCACCGAGCAGCTCAACGGTGACGACGTGGCCGGGACGTGGACGGCGGCGCAACCGGGCGACGAGTTCGCGATCGGCTCGGTCACCGCGCGGATCCGCGGCGGCAAGCACGCGATCATCCACCCGGACATCCCCCAGATCGACAACGTCGCCTACCTGCTCGGTGACGACGCGACCCCCGGCAAGCTCATGCACCCGGGCGACGCGTTGTTCGTCCCCGAGGAGCACATCGACGTCCTCGCGATCCCCACCGCCGCACCGTGGATGAAGCTGAGCGAGGGCGCCGACTTCCTGCGGGCCGTCGGACCGCGCGCTGCATTCCCGATCCACGAGGCCGTCCTGTCCGACGGCGGTCGGGGCGCGTACCTGTCGATGCTGGAGGGACTGAAGGGGTCCGACACCGACTGGCGCACGCTCGACAAGGAGAACGCGCTCGAGGTCTGAGCGATCAGGTGACGGCAGGGAACCAGCCGATCCCGGCGGCCGCGTCGACCGCGCGCACGATGCCGTAGACCACCCACACCGCGGCTACGGAGTAGACCACACGACTGCGCGCGACGGCGGCGAGGACGCCGATCCGGGCCGGCGCCACGAGTGCCAGCACCGCGGCCGCGACGGTCATCGCCACGACGGCGGTGAAGCTGATCGGCCCGAAGGCGTTGTCGGAGAACGCCGACGCGACATCACCGTGCGCGACGGCCACCCAGCTCCGCGTCAGACCACACCCCGGGCACGGCAGTCCGGTCACGAGCCGGAACGGGCACAGGACCGGCCCGTTTCCCACGACGCTCGTCGGGATCACGGCCGCCGCCACGACCGCCCCGGCCCCGACCGCCGCGGCGAGAGCGGTCGTCCGCACCGATCCACGCGGCGCGGATCGCGTCTCGGCGGTGGTCACCGCAGGGGCACACCGTTCGAGTCGGGGACCTTGCGCAGCAGGATCAGGATGAAGTCGATCAGCGCCCACACGCCGAACCCGCCGCAGGTGATGAGCTTGAGGATCCCGAGGCCGGTGTAGCCGAGCCAGAAACGGTCGATGCCCAGGCCGCCGAGGAAGAACGAGATGATCACGGTGGTCAGCCAGTCCTTGTCGGAGAACAGGCCGGGCACCTGCGTGACCGGGAACCAGGTGCTCGTGGCGGTCCGCACCTGGGTCTCGGCGCGGACCTGACCGGACCGGACCAACCCGGCCAGATCGTGGTAGCCCATCGGGCCCCACTCCTGCCCCATCACGGCGGCGTAGAACGTGTCGTTCTGCGGCCCCGCCGGCGGGCCCTGCTTGTCCATCGGGGGGAATGTCATGGCGGTGAGATTAGGCGATCGGACCAGGTCATGGGGCCGGACAACGGGTGTTGGACACTGCGTCCACCTGGGGGGTGACATCGTCCTTACCACTCGGTAAGATAGAACTTACCGATCAGTAAGATCACGGGTGCACCGGCACCCGCCCAGCCCGACAACCCCACACCGAACCGTTAGGTGACACATGTCCACTCACACCGAGCCCCGCGACACGTCCGCGGTGGGCAAGGCCGCACCCAAGCAGAACGCCATCGGCGTCGCCATGCGCGTGCTCAGCACGATCACCGGATCGGACCTGGCCGAGCGTCTCGGCCTGCGTGAGCCGATCAACCGCGTGGCGTTCCAGGGAACCAAGTCCGGCTTCCAGACCCTCGGCGCCGCGAGCCGCGCCTTCAAGTCGGTGCAGGGTGGCGGGCAGCCCAAGCGTCTGAGCACCGCGGGCAAGGACTACTTCAACCTCCGGGCCGACGACGAGCAGCAGATGATCGCCGACACGGCCAAGGAGTTCGCCGAGGAGATCGTGCGCCCGGCAGCCCACGACGCCGACGAGGCCGCCGTCGCCCCGGCCGAGCTGCTGACCCGCTTCGCCGAGCTCGGCATCACGACCATCAACGTCCCCGAGGAGTTCGACGGGGCCGCCTCCGAGCGCGGCGTGGTCACCAACGGGCTCGTCGCCGAGGCACTGGCCTACGGCGACATGGGCCTCGCGCTCCCGCTGCTGGCCCCGAGCGGCGTCGCGTCGACGCTCACCCAGTTCGGCAGTGACGCCCAGCAGAAGACCTACCTGCCGGACTACGCCGGCGAGCAGGTCCCGCAGTCCGCCGTGGTCATCGCGGAGCCGCGTGCACTGTTCGACGCGTTCTCGCTGCAGACCCGCGCGACCCGCACCCCGAGCGGCTACAAGCTCGACGGCGTGAAGTCCTTCGCCCCCGCGGCCGGGTCGTCGGAGCTGTTCGTCGTCGGCGCCGTGCTCGACGGTCGCCCGGCGCTGTTCATCGTCGAGTCCGACTCCGAGGGCCTCATCGTCGAGGCCGACCCCGGCATGGGCGTGCGCGCCGCCGGGATGGGTCGCCTGCTGCTGAACAACGTGCGCGTCCCCAAGTCCGGACTCCTCGGCGAGGAGGAGGGCGACGCCGCGTTCGCCGCCTACCGCGACGTCGTGCGTCTGTCCCGCCTGGGCTGGGCGTCGCTCGCGGTCGGCACCTCGCAGGCCGTCCTCGACTACGTGGTGCCCTACGTCAACGATCGCGTCGCGTTCGGCGAGCCCGTCTCGAACCGTCAGGGTGTCGCGTTCCCCGTCGCCGTGATGGCGACCGAACTCGACGGCCTGCGTCTGGTCACCCAGCGCGGCACCTCGCGTGCCGAGCAGGGTCTGTCGTTCGCCCGTGAGGCCGCTCTCGCCCGGAAGCTCGTGTCCGACAAGGGCATGCAGATCGGTTCCGACGGCGTGCAGCTGCTCGGTGGACACGGCTTCACCAAGGAGCATCCCGTCGAGCGCTGGTACCGCGACCTGCGTGCCGCCAGCATCGGCGAGGGCATCGTCGTCCTCTGACCCTCCGCACACCACTCCTTCCTCGAAAAGAGAGACATCATGGCCATCAACCTCGAGCTCCCCAAGAAGCTCCTGGTCACCGTCGACCAGGCACACCAGGCGGCGTCCAACATCTTCCGTCCCGTCTCGCGCAAGTACGACCAGCGTGAGCACGACTACCCGGTCGAGCTCGACACGCTCGCCAGCCTGTACGACGGGCTGTCGGAGGCCGGGCAGGCCGGCGCGGGTGCCGACGGCGGTCGCAAGCAGCCGCAGAAGGAACTGCCCGCGGGCGCCGTCGCCAACGGCGGCAACATGCAGGCCTGCCTCAACGTCCTCGAGACGTCCTGGGGCGACGTGGGTCTCGTGCTGAGCATGCCCTTCCAGGGCCTCGGCAACGCCGCCATCTCCGCGGTCGCCACCGACGAGCAGCTCAAGAGCTTCGGCAAGGTGTGGGCCGCCATGGCCATCACCGAGCCCGGGTTCGGTTCCGACTCGGCGGCGGTCTCGACCACCGCCGTGCTCGACGGCGACGAGTACGTCATCAACGGCGAGAAGATCTACGTGACCGCCGGCTCGCGGGCCACCCACATCGTGGTGTGGGCGACCGTCGACAAGAGCGCCGGACGCGCCGCCATCAAGAGCTTCGTCGTCCCCCGCGAGCACCCGGGCGTCACCGTCGAGCGCCTCGAGCACAAGCTCGGCATCAAGGTGTCCGACACCGCGGCGATCCGCTTCGAGAACTGCCGGATCCCCAAGGAGAACCTGCTGGGGTCGCCCGAGGTGGACACCAAGAAGGGCTTCGGCGGCGTCATGCAGACGTTCGACAACACGCGTCCGATGGTGGCCGCGATGGCCGTCGGCGTGACTCGTGCTGCGCTGGAGGAGATCCGTCGTCTGCTGGAGGAGGCCGGTGTCGAGATCGACTACGACAAGCCCGCGCAGAGCCAGCACGCCGCCGCCGCGGAGTTCATCCGTCTCGAGTCCGACTTCGAGGCCGCCTACCTGTTGATGCTGCGCGCCGCGTGGATGGCCGACAACAAGGAGCCGAACTCCAAGGAGGCGTCGATGTCGAAGGCCAAGGCCGGACGCACCGTCGTCGACGTGACCACCCGCGCGGTCGAGATGGCAGGCACTCTCGGCTACTCCGAGCACCTGCTGCTGGAGAAGTGGGCCCGCGACTCGAAGATCCTCGACATCTTCGAGGGCACCCAGCAGATCCAGAACCTGGTGATCGCGCGTCGCGTGCTGAACAAGACGAGCGCCGAGCTGAAGTGATCGACGCGCTGTACTGAGCGCTCGCACGACGACGGCGGCGGGCCCGGACCCTTTCGGGGGGTGTTCGGGTCCGCCGCCGTCGTCGTCGTCGTGTCAGGCTGCCGAGAGGGCGTCCTCCGGTGGCACGTCCGCGGTCGGGACGGGCGCGGTGCGCGCCGGCTGCGTGATTGCCATCAGCGCCATCCCGGCGAGCAACAGGCCGGTGGACACCCAGAAGGTGGCCCGCACCCCGGCGGTGAAGACGTCTGCGGCGGATCCGGTGGCGCCTGCGGTGGCTGCGCCGAAGACCGACACGAGGACGGCGAGACCGAGCGCGCCGCCGAGCTGCTGGACGGCGCTCACCATGCCCGACGCGGCTCCGGCGTCCTCGGGGTGGACGTCGCGCAGGGCGGCCGTCGTCAGGGAGAAGAACGCAAGTCCCCCACCGAATCCGACGAGGACCATCGCACCGACGAAGTCGGCGTAGCCGGACGACGGGCCGATCGTGGTGAGCCATCCCGTACCGGCCGCGGCGAGCGCGAACCCCACCATCAGCAACGGGCGTGGCCCGATCCGCGACGAGGCCCACCGGGCGGACAGCTGCGTCGCGGTCAGGGTCGCCATCGTCATCGGGAGGTAGGCCAGACCGGTGGTCAGCGCACCGAAGCCGAGGACGTCCTGCATGAACTGGGTCAGGAAGAACATCATGCCCATGAACCCGGCGACCATGAGCAGACGTCCGGCGTAGGCGGACGACCGGCCGAGGTCGGCGAAGATCCGCAGCGGCGTGATCGGTTGCGCAGCATGCCTTTCGGCGACGACGAAGCCGCCCAGGGCGATGACACCGACGACGATGGGCGCCAGGGTCGACGGCGCCGACCACCCCGCTTCCGCGGCCCGGACCAGTCCGAAGACCAGGGCGCCGACGCCACCGGTGGACAGCACCGCGCCGGCGAGGTCGAAGGGACGGCGCTCCCTCGCGGTGGCCGGCAGCGCGATCGCACCGGCCACGAGCACCGCGACACCGATGGGCACGTTCACGAACATGACCCACCGCCACGTCAACCACTGGACCAGCATCCCGCCGACGACCAGACCGATCGAGAAGCCGCCGAGGGAGACCGCGGTGAACAGCCCGAGCGCGCGGGCCCGATCCGCCGGCTGCGGGAACCGGGTCATGAGCAGGGCGAGCGCTGCGGGTGCGGCGACGGCCGCGCCGACCCCCTGCACCGCGCGGGCGGCGAGCAACACCGCGCCGTCGGTGGCGACGCCGCCGGCTGCCGACGCGACGGCGAACACGGCGACACCGGTCAGGAAGGTCCTGCGGCGCCCGAGGATGTCGCCCATGCGGGCGCCGAGCAGCAGCAGGCCGCCGAAGGAGAGTGTGTACGCGTTGAGGACCCACGACAGAGAGGCGGACGAGAAGCCCAGTGCGCGTTCTATGTCGGGCAGTGCGACGTTCACGATGGTGGCGTCGACCACCACCATGAGTTGGCATCCCAGCACTGCGGCGAGCACCAGGGACGAGGAGGGACGAAACGACATGAGGTCTCCCAGAGATGGACGGGTAGACTCGGACCGAGAAACGGAAGCTTCCTCCGGATACGATACGGAGGCTTCCTCCGCTTCGCAACCGATCGGAGGTGCGGTGCCGTGACCACGCCGGACGCCGATGTGCAGACCCGTCGCGCACCCCGCGCCGACGCCGTCCGCAACCGCGCGCGCATCGTGACCGCCGCCCGGGAACTCTTCGCCTCCGACGGGATCGACGTGGCGCTGGAACGCGTGGCCGAGACCGCCGGGGTCGGGATCGGCACCCTCTACCGGAACTTCGCCAGCCGCGAGGCCCTCGTGGAGGAGGCCTACCGCGCCCAGAGCCAGGAGATCGTGGACGCGGGTCACCGGTTCGCCGAGACCCTCCCGCCCGACGAGGCGCTCGCGGCCCTGCTCGGTGAGTACCTCCGGACCGCGGCGGCAAAGCGCGGCATGAAAGAGGTCATCCTCGCCCAGCTCGGCGCCGACGCCCCCGTCTTCCGTGACGTGCGCGGGGCGACGCGGGAGATGATCGGGCGCATCCTCGACGCCGGTCGCGCGGCGGGTCGGATCCGCGACGACGTCGACCCCGAGACCGTGTCCCGCCTCATCGGCGGGCTGTCGATGACCGCGGCGCCCGGGGACGACCCGGCCGTGACCGCGACGATGGTGGCGGTGGTCGTCGACGGTCTGCGCCCCCCGCGGACCTAGTCCGCGGACGTGTCCGGGGCCACAGAAACCACGTGTCCCCTGTCACGCCGGCGGTCACGTCGTTCGCCTTGCTCGTGATCACGACACGCCGTAGTGCGCTGCGACAACACCACTTTCAGACGCCGTGATCCAGCCGTGATCTGTTCGTGATCACCGCGTTCGCCGATGTGACTACCCCATGTGTCGGTTCGTAGTGTCGCCGACGGTTCGCGACCGACCCGGGTGACCACCCGGACGACACGGTTGCGACGACCGTCCGCGACACGGTGGACGGGAGAGACACACAAGCCGGTCGGGGGCGCCGAAGAGGCGTTCGAGACGGCATGGAGGTACTCACATGAGCACCACACTGAAGAAGCTCGCACTGCGCGCCGGCATGACCGGCGTCCTCGCCGCCGCCCCGCTGGGCGTCCTGGCGGGCACCGCACACGCCGAGGGCGGCCACAACTGGGACGCCGTCGCCCAGTGCGAGAGCGGTGGCAACTGGGCCATCGACACCGGCAACGGCTTCTCGGGCGGCCTGCAGTTCACGCAGAGCACCTGGCAGGCCAACGGCGGCACCGGTACCCCGGCCGCCGCGAGCCGCGAGGAGCAGATCCGCGTCGCGGAGAACGTCCTGGCGTCGCAGGGCATCGGCGCGTGGCCGGTGTGCGGGTCGAACCTCTACAGCTGACCCGCTGTCCCGGCGACACGTCGGGACGCCCGTCCGTCCGAACCCGGCACCGCACGGCGGTGCCGGGTTCGGTCATCTGTCAGGCACAATGTGTGCACCTGAAAGTTTTC
This sequence comes from Williamsia deligens, assembly GCF_024171765.1. Taxonomy (GTDB): domain Bacteria; phylum Actinomycetota; class Actinomycetes; order Mycobacteriales; family Mycobacteriaceae; genus Williamsia_A; species Williamsia_A deligens. Next base: position 2,858,111 of record NZ_JAMTCI010000001.1, on the reverse strand, counting down.
CGTGTCGGAACGCAGTTGGTTTACGTACGGTAGATATTGTCAATCACGACCGCGCTCCTGGACGGACGGCGGGAGAGGGTGGAAACCGTGGAGAACACACGCCGCGCGACAGTCGCGCGGGGAACCGGGCGAGATGTCCTGCTGGACGCGACGCTACGACTGATCGGCGACCGCGGCCTGCACGCGATCACCCTGCGTGAGGTCGCCGGTGCGGCCGGGCTGTCGCTGGGGTCGACGACGTATCACTTCGCCGACCGCGACGCGTTGCTCATCGCCGCGCTGAGCCGTTTCGCCGACACGGTCTCCGACCACTGCGACAAGGCGATCGACCGCAGTGCGTACGAGGGCAAGTCGGGCCGCGACATCATGCGCGACGTCTTCGCCGAGATGGGCACCTTCTACTGCGAGACCACCTGGATGCTCGCCCAGCTCGAGACCTACACCGAGGCCGCCCGCAGCACCGAGGTCGCGGCCGTCTCCGAGCGCGTGCTCGACGCCTACCGCCGGCTGCTGACCCATGCGTTCACCGCCGCGGGTCTCCCCGCCGACGACGTGCCCGCCCGTGTGAGCCGTGTGCTCACCTACGCCGACGGACTCGCCCTGCAGAGCGCGGCGAAGGGCACGCCGTGCACCCTGGCCGACGACGCGTCCGCCGTCATCTGGATGCTGGCGACGACCTCGGTCTGACGACCCGCCGAGGCGCCGCGCGCCATCCCGGCCGTCAGAACGCGACGCGCGTGATGGTCTCGGCCACCAGTGAGGGCTTCGCGGCGTCGCGCACCGTGATCGCCTGCGTGACCACCATCTCGGTGGTGCCGTCGGGGAGTTCCTTCGCCGACGAGAGCGTCGCGGTGAGCTGCACGTCGGATCCCACGAGGACCGGCGCGGGGAAGCGCACCTTGTTCGAGCCGTAGTTGACGGCCAGTTTCGCGTTCTCGATCGTGTAGACCTGCCACGCGAGCATCGGCACCAGCGACAGCGTCAGGTACCCGTGTGCGATCGGCCCGCCGAACGGGCTCTCGGCCGTCGCGCGCTCCACGTCGACGTGGATCCACTGATGATCACCGGTGGCCTCGGCGAACTGGTTCACCCTCTCCTGGGTGATGGTGAGCCACTCGCTCGACCCGAGTTCCTCTCCGGCGGCCGCGAGGATGTCTGCTGACGATGTGAAGACGCGCATGGGTGAAACGTACGTCACGACTCACTTGCGGGCGTACGGACCCAACGGCCCCTGCGCCCTGCTGTACACGTTCTTGTCGACCCGTCCGGGCACCCCGGGGATCAGCGCGGAATCGGTGAACTGCCAGAACGTCCACGACGTCCACCCGCCGGGCAGGGGGCCGGGTGCGGAGCGGCCGGTGAAGTCGGCGATCCACAGCGGATAGCGGGTGAACTGGGTCGTGTTCGCCATGGCGGTCCGCCAGAACGCCGGATAGGTGTAGATGATCGGGGTGCGCCCCGTGAGGGCGGACACGGTGTCGAGGTACTGGTGCGTCCAGGCGATCAGCGCCGACGGCGGCAGGCCCCCGCTCTTCTCGAGGTCGAGCACCGGCGGCAGGTCCCCATACCCGTTGATACCGAGCGTGACCGCCGCGAACAGCGCTGCCTGTGGCGCAGCCGGGAGCGACGGGTCGGCGTAGTGGTACGTCCCGCGCGCGACGTCGGCGAGACGCATGCCCACGGAGTCCGGGACGAACCACGGGTTCACGTACGACAGGCCCTCCGTCGCCTTGACCATGGCGAAGTCCTGACCCGACCGCTTCACGGCGAACCAGTCGACGAGGGCGTTGCCCGGGTGCTGCCAGGAGGACACATCGGGGCCGGTCTCCGCCTGCGCCGGACTGCACGTCATCGCGAGGGCAGCGACCACCCCGAGAACGGCGACGGCGACACGCCGTGTGGGTCGTTGACAGCGGGGAGCAACCATGGCAGTGACAGTAGGGGCTCGCGAGTTCCGAGGTACAGGTGTTACCGACCATTCACAGGAGATGCACGTGACGGAGCAGTCCCCGTGGGACCAGAGTTACTGGGACGCCAAGTACGCCGACAGCGACCGCGTCTGGAGCGGGGACCCCAACGGGACCCTCGTCGACGAGGTGTCCGGGGTGGCGCCGGGGCGCGCCCTCGATCTCGGCTGCGGTGAGGGCGACGACGCCCGGTGGCTCGCCGCGCGGGGCTGGACCGTGACCGCCGTCGACATCTCGCAGGTGGCCGTCGACCGCGCACGCGCCGTCGAGGGCGATGCCGCGATCACCTGGCTGCGATCGGACATCGTCGCCGACGGCGTGCCGCCGGGACCGTTCGACCTGGTCTCGATGATGTACTTCCCGATCCAGAAGCCCGCAGGGGCGGCCGCGGTGGCAGCGGTCCTCGATGCCGTCGAGCCGGGCGGGATCCTGCTCGTGGTGGGTCACGAGACCTACCCCGTCGACGACATCCACACCCCGGCCGACATCGCCGCGCTCCTCGATCCGGCAGCGTGGGAGATCGTCACCCACGAGACGCGCGCCCGCCGGCACTCCGGCAAGGGCGGCGGCGGGCACCACAGCCACGACGTCGTCGTGGTGGCGCGGCGTCGGGCCTGACCCGCTCCTCCCCGCCCTCCCGGTCCCTGGTGGGGACGTCCGGGGTCAGCGAACGGGCGTGGTGGTCACCACGGACGAGTCCGAGGGGTCCGCGCTCTGTGACGCATCCGAGGCCGACGGGGTCGACTCCGAGGGCGCGACGCCGGAGCTGCCCGGTGCCGAGGCGTCCACGGAACCGGGCACCGTCGCGGTGGTGGTCGCCGGTGCCTGCACGGCCGACGAGGCGGCGGCCGGGGCCGACGACGCGGAACTGGTGGCCGTCGGGGCCGCCGACGACGAGCTGCTCGACGACGTCGTCGTCCTGGCTCCGATCTGTGCGGCCTGCAGCACCACCGTCTTCTGCGTGACCGGCGGCGACGAGCGCAGCGCGTTGACGACGGTCTCGCGACCCTCGGTGAGGCCGCGACCCCAGTTCTCCCAGGTGTGACCGCCGAAGTTCGGCAGCGACACCACCGAGACACCCTGCTGGGCGGCCTGCAGCTGGAACAGCACCGTCGAGACAGCCGCGAGAGCCTCCAGCAGGATCGCCGAGATGCGGTCCTGTGGTGCGAGCTTGGCCATCTCGGTCGGGCTGAGGAACGCGTTGCCCGACGAGACGACCAGCACCTGGCCGTTCTCCTTCAGCTTCGCGAGGTTCTTCGACGGGTCGTTCGCGGCCCACTGGGCACTGCCGGGAGGGCCCCACATGTTCACGATGCCGTTGGTGTAGTTCGACACCATCGTCTGGGTGGCGAACACACCGAGCGCGCCGAGCGGGTTGTCGGTCTGGTAGTACCCGGACATCGCCTGCACCACCTTGAACTGCTCGGGGTGCTTCTCGGCGAGGGTGACCGCCGGGCCCGCCGACATCGACAGCCCGACGATGGCGTTGTTGTTCGGCGACACCCCGAACTGCTGCTGCAGATACGCCGGCAGCTCGGAGGTCAGGAACGTCTCCTGCTTGATGGGGGTGTTCTTGTCACCCGCGCCACCGTTCCAGTCGGTGTAGAACGACGACGCCCCACCGACCGGCATGACCAGCGTGGTGTTGGTGGAGCCGTCGTAGATCCTCGACGCCTGCACGTCGGTCGTCCACGCCGACCGCGCGTCACTCGCCCGCATCCCGTCGAGGAGATAGACGCCGCGGGTGCTGTCGTTGGAGGCGCGGATCTGGACGATGACCGTCTTCTTCTGCGACGGCGAGTACACCGGGCAGTTCTGCACGAAGTTGCCCGAGACGTCCCAGGTGCAGCCGGCACGCAGTACCTCGGGATGTCCGACGAGCGCCTGCGCCCGGTTCTGGTTCGAGAAGTACGCCGTCGCGACGAAGACCGCGAGGGACAGCACAGCAGCGATGGCGACGGCGCGCAGGACATGCACGCGCCTCGACCCGGTCGGTGGTTCCAGCACGGTCCACTGCGGTGATCCCGGGACGGCGAGCGGCATGGGTGTTCCCTTCGACGGACTCCCCGTGACGTCGGTCCGGCGGCGTGAACCGTTACGTGTTCGTCCACACCGGCTTGTCGCCGTCCCGCAGCGCGGCCATGCCGAGCAGCAGATCCTGCGAGAACGTCATGGCGTCGACAGCCGTGCTGGGCCGGCGCGTGGCCTCCACCGGATCGGCGATCCCAGCGACCGCCGACCGCGACCGCAGCGACTGCCGGACCGCGAAGGGCGAGTTCTCGACGACGGACTCGGCGAGCTCCCGCGCCGCCGTCAGGTGATCACCGACGCCGACGACGCGGTTGACCAGGCCTGCCCGCAGCGCCGCGTCGGCGTCGAGCACCCGCGACGCGATCGTCATCTCGGTGGCGAGGCGTTCCCCCACGATGCGCGGCAACCGGACGAGGCCCCCGTCCTCGGCGATCAGTCCGGTGGACACCTGCCCCAGGGCGAACGTCGCGTCCCGGGCGGCGACGACGAGATGGCACGCCAGCACCAGTTCCAGACCGGCGTCGTGGGCGGCACCGGCGACGGCGGCGATGATCGGCTTGTCGAGGGTGCGGGCCGTGATCCCGGCGACGCCGGTGGGCGGGGTGACCGCCGTGGAGCCCCACCCCACCTCATCCATGTCGACACCGACGCAGAAGTCGTCGCCGGCGCCGTGGACGATCGCCACCCACAGGTCGGTGTCGGCGAGGAACGCCGACACCACCTCGTCGAGTTCGGCGTGCGCCGCCTGCGACAGCGCGTTGCCGACGTCGGGTCGGTGCAGCTCGATCTCGCACACATGTCCCGACCGCCGGACGCGGACGTGCTCGAAGGTGCGGTCGAGCGACGGGATCGTCGACGGGTGCAGCCGATCCATCGCCGCCCGCGACGTGGCGACGTGGTTGCAGGGGTGGACGTGGCGCGCGTACACGGTCGTGCCGACGGGATCGTCGGTGCCGTCGTCGCCGGTCAGTCGATCCAGCAGCGCGTGGTCCTCGTCGCACACGGTGGCCAGGAAACGGCGGCCCGCGAGGTCCCGGCAGACGCAGGTGGCCACGCGAGCGCCGCGGCGCCCGTGGTGGACCGTCCACGTCTCGACGGTGGCCGGACCATGCGCGTGGCGGACCGTCGCGGGACCCTCGACGGTGTCGAGAGCGTCCTGGACGGCTGCGCTCTCGTCCGGTGTCCACGGCCGCGGGGTCGTCGAGTACACGCCCACCGAGTACTTGCTCAGCTGACCGCCGTTGGCGGCGACGAGTCCGACGCTGCCGGGCGTGGCGCGGGCGCGCCGGACGATCCCGGCGATGGCGTGGGTCGAGTAGTTGCTGCCCGCACCCCCGAAGTACGGGAGACCGCCGGTGACCGTGAGACCCCGCGGGTCGTCGGCGGCCAGGCCGAACGCGTCGGTGACCGTCCACACCGCGACCGGGAAGCAGCTGTAGAGGTCGAAGGCGTCCACGTCGTCGACCGTCACGTCGGCGAGCTCGAGGGCGTGGCGGACCGCGGCGACGGCGGCCGGGCCCCGGGACAGATCCGGGCGCTCCAGCAGCGGACGCTCACGCAGATCGGCGTGTCCGTGGAGGAACACCCACCGCGCCGGGTCGATGCCGAGACGCCGGGCGGCGCCGACGGAGGTCATCACGCACGCCGCGCCCTGGTTGATCTGGTCGCGGGCGACGAGGAAACGCAGATACGGGTCCGCGACCGGCCGGTTGCGCTCAGTCCGCGTGGCCAGTTCGTCGACGGATCGCTGCGTGGGCGCCGCACTGTGCGGGTTGTCCGCGGCGACGGCGCTGAACGGGGCGAACAGCTCCGCCATCGACTGCATGTACCGCTCGCGATCGAGGCCGAGCCGGTGGCGGCGCGCGTTCTCCAGCATCCCGTACTGCGCCGGCGCGTTGGTGAGCCCGTGCAGGACGTTGTCGCGGGTGTTCACCAGGTGCGTCCCGCGGCCGCGGTCCTCGGTCGGCCCGGCGTCGACGGTCTCGGTGAAGTCCGGCCGCGCGTCGGCGGGCGTGGCGTCGCTCGCCAGATGCCGTGTGGTGGAGGTGACGTCGGCGCCGAAGACGACCGCGACCTCGGCGGCGCCCGCGGCGATGCGCCCGCACATCTCGGTGACGAGGGACTGGGGGGTCTGGCCACCGAGCGCGTCGTAGACGACGCGCCGCGGCTCGGCGCCGATGCGGCGCAACACCGCCCACGGATAGTTGGTCGGTGCGCCCAGGGGCGTCGCGAACCCCATGCCCTCGAACGACCGCGTCATGGCCGCGTCGTCGATGGCCGCGATCAGGGGCGCGAGCTGTGCGCCGGTGTCCTGGAGCGCCGCGGTGAGCGCGTCCGCGGCCATCTGCGCCTCCGACCGCGCGGCGTAGTCGGGGTCGTCGATACGTTCCGACGCCTCCCCCACACCGACCAGGACCGGGGTGCGGGGGTCGAGATCGTCGCTGGTCATCGCTTCATGATCGACAGAAACGAGAACACGTGTCAATTCTCGCGGGGATCGGTGGGAGGCTGGGGCGCATGCGTCGCCGCCATGTCAGACCCTTGGCCGAGTGCTCGGTCATCGTGACCGGCGCCGGGTCCGGGATCGGGGCCGCCCTGGCCCGCGCGTTCGCCGGGGCCGGGTCCGCGGTCTGGTGCACCGACATCGACGACGACGCCGCACGACAGACGGCCCGGGACTGCGGACCACGGGCGACGGCGGCCCGACTCGACGTGACCGATGCGGTCGGGGTTGCCGACCTCGTCGACTCCGTCGTCTCGGCGCACGGGCGCGTCGACGTCATGGTGAACAACGCCGGCATCTCGTTCGGCGGCGACACCGAGCTGCTCGGACTCGATCGCTGGAACGCGATCATCGACGTGAACCTGCGAGGTGTGGTGCACGGTGTCGACGCCGCCTACCGCCACATGATCCGGCAGGGCGAGGGCCACATCGTCACCACAGCCTCGATGGGTGGTCTGACCCCGGCCGGTCTGATCACGAGCTACGTCGCCACCAAGCACGCGGTGGTCGGACTGTCCCTGGCGTTGCGGTCGGAGGCGGCGGCGCACGGCATCCGGGTGCTCGCCCTCTGCCCGGCGGCCGTCGAGACCCCTCTGCTCGACGCCGGCTCGGTGGGCGGTTTCCGCGGGCGCGACTACTACCTCACGGGTCAGGGCCTGGCGAACGCCTACAGCGCGGACCGCCTCGCCACGGAGACCCTCGAGGCGATGGCCCGTGACCGGGCGCTGCTCGTCGTGCCCGGGCGGGCCCGGCTGGCGTGGCGCCTCTACCGGTGGGCGCCGGGAGTGGTGTGGTGGTCCTCGACACGGTTCGTCGCGGCTCGTCGACGCGGGTTCGCCGTGACTCAGAACCAGCCGGAGAACCCCGACGGGTCGTGACGACCGAGGCAGGCGTGCTCGAACATCCCGACACCGCGCCGGGTGACACCGGCCTCGGTCCAGGTCGCCGACGGGACATGGTCGGACACTCCGAACGGGATACGCCCGGCCACAGCGGGATCGGCGACGTCGTAGCGGACCCGCTCGGTGAAACCCTCACCGCGCCACTGACCATGGTTCCAGTCGGGATCGCCGCCGTACCCCCCGCCGACATGCAGCGCGGTGGCGAGCAGAGAGGTGACCTCGATGTGGATGTCCTCGCCGGTCGCCGATCGGGTGGTCACCGTCGCGGACTCCGGCACGCGGGCCGTGGCCCCGTAGGTCACGGCGATCTCCGGGCTGCGCAACTGTTCCCGGCGCCCGTCGGCCCAGATCCGCACGGCGTCGTCGAGGGTCCGCGTACCGTCGGGCTCCTCCTGGATCACCATCACCAGCCCGAAGTCGTCGAAGGCGAGCGGCAGGTACATCCACCACATCCCCTCGAAGGGCGGGTCCGCGGGCCGGCCCGCGGGTTCGGCCTCACCGATCGGACGTATCCCCCACGAGCGGTCGCGTGTCCCCACCCACGACGTCGGGTCGAATTCGATCCGCTCACCGTCGATCTCGAGCGCACCGGTCCATGTGCCCACCTGGGCGAAACGTTGTGCGTCGAGGGTGGTGCGCGAGCCGGCGCGCAGGATGTGTCGCTGTTCCTCGACGACGTCGAACGATCCGGTGAAGGTGGCGTCGAGGGCGATGCCCTCGGTCTCGGCCAGACGCAGCCGAACCGAGCGGAGCGGCTCGACGACGTCGAGTCGGAACGCGCCCACGGACTGGTCGAGTCTGTCGGGGATCAGCGCACCCGACAGGTGGACCGCGGTCTGATCATCACCCCGGTGGATCAGGACGAACGCATCGCTGACACCGAGCACGGGGTAGTGACCGAGGCCCATGACCACGAAGATGTCGCCCGACGAGTCGTGGGCGTTGACATAGCATCGGTCGTAGAAGTTGCGATCGGTCGTCGCCGGCAGCGCGATCGGCAGCGGCGCCTGGTGGACCGGGTACTCGTCGGCGGGGCCGATCACGAGACACCCGCCAGCAGTTCGTCGATCAGGGGGTTGTGCAGCAGGTTCTCCTCCACGTCGGTGCCGGCGGGCAGTTCTCCGAAGCGGATGCGCCGTGCGGTGACGCGCATCAGGATCGCCGACCACGCGACGCCGCACCAGAGGTGGAACCACCGGAGGTCCCCCACCCGGACGCCGGTCGCCTCCTCGTAGGTCGCGACGACGTCGTGTTCGGTGAGCGTTTCGGGCAGCCCCGGCAGTCCCATCGACTCCGTGATCGACTGGAAGACGCGATGGGCGAACATGATCCAGGCCAGATCGAGCTCACGGGGGCCGAGCGCGGCCATCTCCCAGTCCAGGATCCCCACCGGCACGAAATCGCGATAGATCACGTTCCCGATCCGCGCGTCACCCCAGCACAGAACGGGGTCGGCCGCAGCGGCGTCCGCGGGCACATTGTCGCGCAACCACACCAGGGCCCGCTCCGCCCGGTCGGACGGTCCCACCTCGTCGCGGGCGAAGCCGTACCACTCCTCGAGCCAGGACAACTGCCGGTGCACGGCGGTCTCACCCGGCGTGCGGCGGTCGAGGAATCCGAACACGCTCTGCGCGTCCGGGATCGAGTGCAACGCCGCGAGGACCCCGACCGTCGCCCGCTGGGCGGCCGCGCGCCGATCGGCGGGTGCATCGGCGAACCAGTTGTCGCCGAACGTGTACGGCAGGACGTCGGGCGGGATCACCCCGTCGATGTGCTCCATCACGAGGAACGGCACGCCGAGCACCGCCCCGGTCGGCTCGATCCCCCGCACCACGGGGACGGGGACCTCGGTCAGCTCCGAGACGAGTCGCATGGCCTCGTACTGGTGGTCCAGGCGGTACTCGGTGAACACCGGGACGTCCTGGGCGGTGGGCGCCAGACGCATGACGAGCCGCTCCGGCGCAACCGAGTCCGGCCAGGCCGCGGTCATCGCGACGGTCTCCGACGACTGCCCGTTGGCCTCGATGGCGTCGGACAGCATCACGACGGGTCGGCCGCGGCCGGGGTGCTGGTCCGCCAGCCATCCCGCCACGGCCGCCGGCAACGCGCCCAGGTCTCGACTGGAGTGCTGCAGCGAGGTGATGTCAGGTGGGCTCGGGGTCTCGGACATGCGCGCCTGCTCTCGGTTGTTCCGCTACCGTGGGTAGCGTTATGACACCACGAGCGACATCGTCCGCGGGCCGGAACGGCCAACGCGGTAGGCCCCGGGACGCCGCCATCGACGAGTCGGTGTTGCAGGCGACCCGGGAGCTGCTGGTCGACGGCGGCTACTCCGCGGTGACGATGAACGCCGTCGCGCTGCGGGCAGGCACCACCAAGACCGCCCTGTACCGCCGGTGGCCGTCGAAGACCGAACTCGTCCACGAGGCCGTCCTGCCGTCGGGGCTCGAGGGCATCACCGACCTCGACGACGACCCCCGCCTCGCCGTGGCACAGATGCTCCGCTGGACGCGTGACCGGTTCACCGAACCCGCCATGCGCGCTGCGCTCCCCGGGATCGTCGCCGATCTCCGGGGCGACCCGGCCGTCGCGGCGCGCATCCTGAGCCGCTTCGCACCGACACTGGCCGTACTCGACACACATCTCGCGTCAGCCCGCCGAGCGGGCGCCGTGACACCGACGACGACGTCGATGACGTTGTCGCAGTTGATCGGTGGCGCCGTGATCGTCGCCGTCCTCATCGACCCCACCGCCGAGTTGGACGACGCATGGCTCGCCACCATGAGCCCCCTCATCGCCGATGGGATCTGCCTGAACGATTCACTTGAGTGAATTTTCTGTGTAAAGTCGAACGCTCCCTCGCATCGACGCGAGAACGACCGATTACCCACGGGGGGTGAAACGGAGAACGACGTGCATCGAGCACGCACGCTCAAGCCCTCTGCCCTCACGACCCGGATCACCACGGCCCTCACCGGATTGGCCAGTGTTGCCGCGATCGTCGGGGTTGCCGCACTCGCGCCTCCGAGTGCGCAGCTCGCGGTCACACCCATGGCGGCCATCGTCGATTCGCCGGACACCGTGGGGATCTCGGACAACGACCTGTACTGGGATGCGAACGACCCTGCGGCGATCACGGATTCGCTGGACAAGATGCAGGCCCTCGGCGTCCAGAACATCCGCATCGCGGTCCCGTGGGCGGGCATCGAACCCGTCGACGGCAACTACGACTGGAGTCGCGTGGACGCCATGGTGAACGCGGCCGATGCCCGGGGGATGGGGATCCTCGCGGTGGTCAGCACCTCCCCCACCTGGACACGGGCGGCCGGTTCCGACGTCTACGCGCCACCGACGAACCCCGCCACGATGGCGGATTTCCTGCGCACGCTCTCCTCCCGATACGCAGGGAAGATCGGTGCGTACGAGGTCTGGAACGAGCCGAACTACTACGTGGCCTACCAGCCGGCGCCCGATCCGGCCGGATACACCGCGCTGCTCAAGGCGGCTTACCCGGCGATCAAGGCCGGCGACCCCGACGCGCAGGTGATTGGCGGGGTCCTGGGCTCGACCCTGACGTGGGGGAACTACACGATGAACCCCGTCGACTTCGTCCAGCAGATGTACGCCGACGGCGCGGAGGGGTCCTTCGACGCACTGTCCTTCCACCCGTACCAGAACACCCTCATGTTCTCCCAGGGACCGGCGATGACGCAGGAGTCGCCGCTGGGCCAGCTCACCCGGATCCGCACCATCATGAGCACGAACGGTGATGCGAGCAAGGAGATCTGGAGTTCGGAGTACGGGCTGCCCACCGGGGTCGTCGGGGAGCAGAACCAGGCGTCGTTCATGAACGACTTCCTGACCACCTGGAGCACGCTCCCCTACGCCGGGCCGTCGTTCGTGTACACGCTCCAGGACCGGAACACCGCCGACACGACCGATCCGGAGAGCACCTTCGGGATCTACCGCGACGACGGCACCGGCAAGCCGGTGGCGTCGGTGATCGCCGCGTTCATCGCCTCGCACCGGACGTCGTCGTCGACCGCGGTGGCGCGCGACGCCGCACTGGTCTCGAAGGCAACCACCACCGCTGCGAGCACATCCGCAGCCACCCCGACCGCGTCCACGCCGACCGCGTCCACCCCGACCGAGTCGACGCCGGTCACGACCCCCTCGACGTCGAGCACCGCCCCGACGCCGGATGTCGCGACCCCGGCAGCGTCCACGACCACGACACCGTCGACGACCACGGAGCCCGCGGTGACCGAGCCCGCGACCACCGATGCCACCGCAGCCGATGCCTCTGCAGCCGAGGCGAGGACGGCGGCGGCGACCACAGCGGCGGCGACGGCGACGGCACCGAGTGCGACAGAGCCGGCCACGACGGCGCCGACCGCGACGACCCAGGAGGCGACACCCACGGCGTCCGCCGCGCCCTGAGCTCCCACCGCACGCCGACAACCGCCCGGACCAGGGATCGGACATCTAGAGTCCATCCATGACGACGTCGATCGGCACGCAGCTCCTGCGTCGCAAACCCGTGACCGGACCGGTCGACTCCGGTGAGGGTGGCGCCCGACTCACGCGCAGCATCAGCACCTTCCAGCTGACGATGTTCGGCGTCGGGTCCACCATCGGGACCGGGATCTTCTTCGTCATGGCGCAGGCCGTGCCGGAGGCGGGTCCCGGCGTGATCCTGTCGTTCATCGTCGCCGGTGTCGCAGCCGGCCTCGCGGCGCTCTGCTACGCCGAGATGGCCTCCACGGTCCCCGTGTCCGGCTCGACGTACTCCTACGCCTACGCGACCCTCGGGGAGCTCGTGGCGATGGGGGTGGCCGCGTGCCTGCTCCTGGAGTATGGGGTGTCGACGGCCGCGGTGTCCGTCGGATGGTCGGGGTATCTCAACGAGCTGCTGAACAACGTTCTGCACGTACGACTCCCGGACGCCCTCACCGCGGGCCCGTTCGACGCCACCCCCGGCGTGCTCAACCTCCCGGCCGTCGTCCTGGTGGCGATGTGCGCGGTCCTGCTGATCCGTGGGGCGAGCGAGTCGGCGCGGGCGAACGCGATCATGGTCATCATCAAGATCGCCGTGCTGGCCATGTTCGTCGCCGTCGCCGCCACCGCGTTCGACTCCGGCAACTTCTCGGACTTCCTCCCGTTCGGCGTCCACGGGATCAGCGTGGCCGCGGGCACGATCTTCTTCTCGTTCATCGGACTCGACGCGATCTCCACCGCGGGCGACGAGGTGAAAGATCCCCAGCGTGCGATGCCGCGGGCACTGATCGCCGCGCTGCTCATCGTCATCGTCGCCTACGTGCTCGTGGCGGTCGCCGCGATCGGTGCGCAACCGTGGCAGGACTTCGCCTCGCAGACCGAGGCGGGCCTGTCGACGATCCTGCAGAGGGTGACCGGCAGTCTCTGGCCGGCCACGATCCTCGCTGCGGGCGCGGTGATCTCGATCTTCTCGGTCACCCTGGTGACCATGTACGGCCAGACCCGCATCCTGTTCGCGATGGCCCGCGACGGGATGCTGCCGACGTGGTTCGCGAAGGTCAGCCCGCGCACGCAGACCCCGGTGAACAACACCATCGTGGTTGCCGTGGTCGTGGGCCTGTTGGCCGCGTTCGTCCCCCTCGACAAGCTCGCCGACATGGTCTCGATCGGCACGCTGACCGCGTTCATCGTGGTGTCTCTCGGGGTGATCATCCTGCGCCGCACCCGACCTGACCTCCCCCGCGCCTTCAAGGTCCCCGGCTATCCCGTCACCCCGGTGCTGGCCATCGCCGCGTGCATCTACGTGCTGTCGGGACTGCACTGGTACACCTGGGTCTGGTTCGCCCTGTGGGTCGGTGTGGTCGTCGGGTTCTACCTCGTCTGGGGGCGACACCACAGCCTGCTCGGCGGCGAGAAGGCACAGCCGTGACCCTCGTCGTCGGCTACCACCCGGAGCGTGGCGGGACCGACGCCCTCGCTCTCGCAGCGCTTCTCGCCCACCGACTGGGCGAGCCGCTCGTCGTCACCACCGTGGTCCCGACACCATGGACCACGCCGTCGATGGCGCGCGTCGACGCCGAGTTCGAGCAGTGGGCGCAGGATCTCGCCGCACATGCCGCTCGGACCGGCGCCGCCGAGCTCGCCCGGATGGCCGTCCCGGTCGACGTCGACTTCCGTACGGTGCAGCACAAGTCGGTATCGGGTGGTCTCCTGCAGGCCGTCGCCGACAGCGCCGCCCACACCCTGGTCCTGGGATCCGCGGACGGACCCGACGGCGAGGTGTCGTTGGGGTCGACGGGTGACCGCCTGCTGCACTCGTCCTCGGTCGCACTCGCGGTGAGTCCCCGCGGGTTCTCCGCCCGCTCGGGCCACCTCACCCGGATCACCTGCGCCTACGCCGGCACACCCGAATCACGGTCCGCCGTCGCCGCCGGCCTGTCGCTCGCCGGCCGCCTGGGGATCGCCGCCCGCGTGGTCACGTTCGCCGTCCGCGGCCGCACCATGTACCCGCCGGAGGCGGGACTGCACGCCGAGGACGTCGTGCTCGCAGCCCTCTCCGAACAGTCGGCGGCAGCTCTGCACGACCTCCGGACCGACGGTGTCATCGGCCCGGGCGTCGACGCCACGGTCGTCACCGGCGGCTCCTGGCGCGATGCGCTCGACGCCGCAGGCTTCGCACCGGGCGAGATCCTCGTGCTCGGCACATCCCCACGGGGCCCCATCCGACGGGTCTTCCTCGGTTCACGCGCCGCCAAGATCGTGCGCTCGAGTCCCGTGCCCGTCCTCGTGGTCCCGGGCTGACCCATGCGACTGTTCCTCGCCTCGCTGGGCACCGGCGACCACCCCGACCGCCTCGTCGAGACCGTCGGAGCCGGGGCCCGCATCGGTGTCGTCGTCAACGCCGTGGACGACAGGCCCGCCGCCGACAGGACCCTCGCCACCGAGGTGGAGTCCGACGAGATGGCACGCCTCGGGCTGCGTCCGATCGCACTCGATCTGCGCGCCGCCGACGTCGGCGCGCGCCTCGACGACCTGGACGCGGTCTGGGTCCGGGGCGGCAACACCTTCGTGCTGCGCGCCGCGCTCGCCGCGTCCGGCGCCGACGTCGCCATCACCGACCGTGTCCGCTCCGGGACGCTGGCCTGGGCCGGGTACAGCGCCGGGGCCGCGGTCCTCTCCCCCGACCTGCGCTACGTGGCCGCCGTCGACGACCCCGCGGCCGCGGGACCGACACCGCCCACCGACGGACTCGGGCTCATCGACCGACCCGCCGTCCCCCACGTCGACGGCAGCTACGACGAGGCCCTGCGGTGTGCGGAACTCAGCGCCCGCCTCACCGCGGAGGGCATCGAGCACTTCCGTATCGGCGACAGGGACTCGGTGATGATCGTCGACGGGGTCGTCATCGCGTCCTGAGGCGCGCACAATCTCCGGCATGCCGAGCATCGAGGTCATCACCGGGGACATCACGGCCATGCAGGTCGACGCCGTCGTCAACGCGGCCAACAACCGGATGCGCGGTGGCGGCGGTGTCGACGGGGCGATCCACCGGGCCGGCGGTCCGGCCGTGCTCGAGGACTGCATCGCGCGATTCCCCGACGGCCTCGCCACCGGCGACGCCGGCTGGACCATCGCGGGCGACATGCCCGCCCGGTGGGTGATCCACACCGTGGGCCCGAATCACGCAGCCGGCCAGCGCGACCGCTCGTTGCTCACGTCCTGCTACCGACGCTGCCTGGAGGTGGCCGACGAGATCGGCGCGCGGTCCGTGGCGTTCCCGCTCATCAGCGCCGGGGTCTACGGATGGCCGAAGGACGACGCGATCGCCGCTGCCGTCGACACCATCGCCGACACCGACACCCGCGTGGAGACCGCTGTCCTCGTCGCCTTCGACGCCGCCACCGCGCGTCAGATGCAGGCTGCGCTGTCACGGCGGTGATCGCCGGGGCGTTCGAGTCTCACTGACCGCAAAGGGGTGGGAGACACCACCGATCGGCCACACTCCGTTCACCAGACGTTCGGACAGCCGGACCGTCGACGAGGTCAGGAGCGGGTTGTGGGGGACGTGGTCCATCTCTTCGCGCGCATGCGGTCGGATGTGACGCACGTGTCGCCAGCGCCACTCGTCTCCGACGGGGTCGCCCCGGACCCCGCGCCCTCGTCGCGCCCGCAGTCCGACGCCGACCGCGCGCAGGCCGCGATGTTCGCCCAGCTGCTCTCCGAGCACCGCTCGCGCATCGCCCTCGCACTCGACGACGTGGACCCCGCCGACCCCGATCAGGCCCGTCTCGACCGCGCCGCGCTCCGCAAGGAGCTGCGGGAGGTGTCGGCGGTGTTGGACACGATCGACAGGCGCACCACCTGAGGTCGACCGCTACTGGTGCTGCTGCAGTTGCTGCGCGATCTGCTGGTTGATCTGTTGCAGGCCCGGCACCGACAGTCCCGGGAGCTGGCCCTGGATGGTCCGGACGACGGCGGCGTCGTCACGGACCTTCTCACTGGACTGCACGAGAACCGTTCCCGTGCCGGTGAAGTCGAACTGACGCTCCTCGCCGGAGTGCACACCGAACCGGCGGCCCGCGGCGGAGATCAGGTCGGTGACCCAGGACTCGTCGAAGTGGTGGCTGGGTGAGGGGCAGTCGGCCCACCCGACCAGCGCCTCGGGGTCGACGCGCAGCGGGGGCTCGGCAAACATGACCGGGCCGTTCGACGAGGCCAGGAACTTGCCGGTGCCGAGGAGCGTCAGGAACCCCGGCACGATGGACTGCTTCAACGACAACTGCGGTTGCATCGCCAACAGGTTCGCGGCGCGGATCGTCAGGTTGCCGTCGTCGAGGTCGTAGGCGTTGATGTCGTACCCACGGTCACCGATGACCAGCTTCCCCTGACCCTCGGCGATGACGAAGTCCCCGAGGTACAGCGGCGCGGAGAACCGTTGCGCCACCATGTGCAGCAGGTGGTCGGCGAGGCCGTGCTGCAGTGACCGGAACGACATCTGCCCGTAGTAGGCGATCATCACCCCCTTCGACAGGAACCACGGCTGGGTGAGGTCGATGGAGAACGCGTAGCTGTTGCCGGGGACGTTGTCGTCGGCGGGCAGCGTGTGCGGCGTCCACACCGTGTTCAGATCGCTCACAGCTTCTCCTCCGACGCCTGGACGAACACCGTTCCCTGCCCGGTGCATTCGAGCTGGAGCGCCTCGCCACCGCTGCGCCCGACGTTGCGCCAGCTCACCGCCGACCGCAGCGTCGTCGACACCTGGCCGGCCGCACCGACGTACGCCTGCGGGTCGACGATCACCGGCTTGTCCGGTGTGACGGGCAGGTCGAAGACGCCGCCGTGCCCGAGCAGGACCACCGATCCCGGACCCGACAGCTGGGTGGTGAACATGCCCTGACCCGTCACCGCCCCGGCTGCGGCCGATCGCAGTGACCCGAACAGTCCACCGCCGCCGCCACCGCCACCCGAGGAGGCGACCGACACCACCGACGCCTGCAGTCCCGAGGTGTGGGCGAGCAGGCGTGAGGCCTCGACCCGGATGACCCCGCCGAGCGCGCCGACGTCGACGACGTGGGTCTCGATGCCGCGGAACCCGTAGTGGACCGTGCCGGTCCCCTGCGCGACCATCGTGGCCTCGTGTTCGCCGGCGATCATCCGCCCCGCCATGCCTCCCATCGCTCCCATCCCGCCGCCCGCGCCGGGGATCTGGTGCGGGGCGAACGTCACTGCGCCGGAGTAGAAGAGCATGGCGCCACGCCGGGCGACGACCGGTCCCGACCGTGCGAGATCGACCGACACCACCTTGCTGTTGACGACGGTGAACACGGCGATCTCCCTCAGCGCTCGGCCGGTTGGATGGACACGACGCCGGTGCCGTCCCAGCGCAACGAGAACGCCTCACCGCCGCCCTGGCCGACGGCGCTGCGCCATGAGACGTCGGTGACGAACGACTGCGACAGGGCCCCGCGGGCGCAGACGAACGCGTCGGGGTCGACGACGAGGGGGTACTGCGGGTTCACCTCGAGATGGATCAGTGGGCCACCGCGCGAGAGCAGGCCGACCTGTCCGCGGCCGGTGACGGTCGTCGTGAACAGCCCCTGGCCCGTGCTCATCCCGCGAACGCCGGCGAAGGTGACGTTGGTCGACAGGTCGCCGGCGAGGACGAGCAGTTGTTCGCTCTCGACCTGCAGGGTGTCGCCGGTGAGGTCGACGACGGTGACCTGGGCCGCGTCGTGGGCGAAGTAGACGACGCCTGCGCCCGAACACTCCATCAGCGACAGGCCTTCACCCGTCGCCCGCTGTTTGACCCCGGCCAGCACTCCCTCACCACCGCCGAAACCCGCCGACTTGAAGGAGATCTGGCCCTCGTAGGCCACCATCGACCCGGACAGGGCACGGACCGACGAATTGTCGAGGTGCGCCTCGAGAACGCGCTTGGATCGCTGCACCAGTTGCATCGCTCGACCCTTCTCGTCGCCCACGGCGAACGCCCGATTCGAGAAGAATGTAGTCCCTACGATGGGCCGATGCGAGCACTCCCGTTCCTCACGTTCCAACCCGCCGCCCCGGACCGCGGGGCTGCTGCGGCGATGGCGGCCTATGTCGAGATCTTCGACGGCCGGGTCATCTCCGATCGACGACGGACCGCCGACGAGCCCGGTGGCGAGGGGACCGTCTTCCTGGCCGAGATCGAGGTCGCCGGGCTACGTCTGAGGTTCAGCGATTCCGCCATCGCGCACGCGTGGGACATCACGCCCGGCATGTCGGTCTGGGTCGACTGTGACACCGAGGCCGACCAGCGCCGCGTCTTCGCCGCGCTCGCCGAGGACGGTCAGGAGTTCATGCCGCTGGGCGACTACGGGTTCGGCCCCTTCGGCTGGGTGCAGGACCGCTTCGGCGTCAGCTGGCAAGTAGGGGTGGCGTCGGCCTGACGACGCGGTTGGCGATCGCGACCCCGGCCAACACGAGCACCGCACCGACCCACTGCAGCGGACTCGGGTACTCCGCGAGCACGGCGGCGGCGAGCCCGAGCGCGAGAACGGGTTGCGTCAGCAGCAGGCCGGCGGTCGCCGTCGCCGGGAGTCGGACGCTCGCGTGGTGGATGAACAGCCACGCGATCACCTGACCCAGGACGGCGAGGAGAACCAACTCGACCCACGACAGAGCGGTGATGCCCGTGAACGCCAATCCCCCTGTCACAGGCGACACCACGGCCGTGGTGATCGCCCCGACGCCGGTCGCGACAGTCAACGGCTGCAGGAGCAGCGTGTGGCGCCCCCGACTCCCCCGCCGGGTGAGATAGAGGTAGCTGCCGTACCCGATCCCCGCGAGCAGGCCGAGGATCGTCCCGGACACCACCTTGTCCCCGACGCCGTGGTGCGAGCCGACGCCGCCCACCAGGACCACCCCACCCAGCAACAGCGGTGTGGCGGCGACGAATCGCGGCGGGATCGCCTCCCGGTCGAACACCAACGCCAACACCGGCAGGACGATCACCTGGACGTTGATGAGCACGGTGCTGATGCCCGCACCGACGTCATAGATCGACGCGGTCCACGCCGCGTAGTCCATGCCGAGGGCGACACCCGCCGCCACCGACCACAGCGTCGCATGCATCGACAACGATCCGCGTCGACGTCGTTCCCAGACTGCGAGCGGCAGCAGGACGACAACGGCGAGGGCGCAGCGCAGGAAGGCCGTCGTGGCGGCGTCGACGTCAGCGAGCTTCACGAGGACCGCGGACACCGACAGACACAACGCACCGATGAGAACCGACCCGTAGAGCCGCGGGCGGCGGGCCATATCGGGGACACCCGGCGCCGACGCGTACGAGGTCGGTGTCGAGGTCATGGGCTCACGCTAGAACGCAGGACCGACCACCGCGCAGTCGGCGGATGCGCCGCACACGACGAAGGCCCCCGGAGCGAACTCCGGGGGCCTTCGTCACTTGGTAGCGGGGACAGGATTTGAACCTGCGACCTCTGGGTTATGAGCCCAGCGAGCTACCGAGCTGCTCCACCCCGCGTTGGTGAACGCAACGTTACACACGCGGGGTGGCGCACTGCAAATCGCGCCGTGACCTGCAGTTACTTCGGCAATGACTCGTACTGCTGCACCGCCTGGTTCAGGCGATCGAGCGCCTGACCGTAGGCCGTGAAGTTGCCCGAGCTCTGCGCCTGCTGCAGCGCGTCGAGAGCCGAGTTCAGCTGCGCGACGGCCGCGTCCCGATTGGCCGGCGCGGCGGCCGAGGTGCTCGGCGCGGCCGTCGTCGGCGTAGACGGTGCCGTCGTCGGGACCGAACCCTGCTGGGTCGGCTGCTGTTGCTGCTGACCCGTCGTCCCGCCCGAGTTCTGCCCGCTCGGGTTGTTGTCCGGCTCGGCGGCGGCGGCAGGGCTGATGCCCGCCTGCTGCAGAGCCTGCGCGATGGTCGGCGCGTACCCGATGCTCGGCGGATCGGCGTCCGAGCTGCGGTAGCGGACGATCACGCGGAACAACCGTGGGAACGTCGCATCGGAGTTCTTCGCCTGCGCATACAGCGGCACCACGTTCAGCAGACCGTTCTGACCCACCGGGAGTGTCAGCAGGTTGCCGAAGCGCGTCGACGCCGTGTTCTCGAGGTTCTTCAGGTCGGCGTTGACCTGTCCGAACGTCGACATCGCGGAGAACGCCAGTCGCGGACCCTCACGCGTCGGGTTGCTGGGCACCTCGCGAATCGTCATCTGCCCGTAGTTGTCCGGGTCCGACGAGACCGTGAGGTAGGAGGCCAGGAAGTCCCGGTTGAGGGTGTTCATGACGCTCGTCAGCTGGAAGCTCGACGTGTTCTGGCGACGAGGATCCGACGCCACGAAGTAGTACGGCGGCTGGTCGAGACCCTGGTCCAGTGCGTTCGAGTCGGTCGGGTCGGCCGGGATCGACCAGAACGAGTTGCCCTGGAAGAACGTCCCGGGATCGGAGACGTGGTACTTCGCGAGCAGCGACCGCTGGATCTTGAAGAGGTCCTCCGGGTACCGGACATGCTCCTTGAGGCTGGTGTTCGCGTCGAACTGCGACCGCGACTTCACCGTGCCGGGGAACACCTTCATCCACGTCTTGAGGACCGGGTCCTTGTCGTCGAACTGGTACAGCGTGACCTTGCCCGTGTAGGCGTCGACGGTGGCCTTCACCGAGTTCCGGACGTAGGCGACCTGGCGGTTCACCTGCGTGCGTCCGGTCTGACCCTGGGTGAGTTCCTGCGCGTCGGTGGTGGCGTCCTGCAGGGAGGTCTTCTGCGCGTACGGGTAGGCGTCAAGGGTGGTGTACCCGTCCACGATCCACTGGATGGAACCGTCGGACATGACCGCGGGATACGTCTTCGAGTCCACCGTGAGCCACGGGGCCGCCTTCTTGACGCGGTCGCGGGGGTCGCGGTTGTAGATGATCTTCGAGTTCGAGTTGATCGCGCCCGAGAGCAGGATGTTCCGCTCGGTGTACTTGATGGAGTACGCCAGCCGGTTGAAGATGTTGCCCAACGAGACACCGGCGTCGCCCGAGTACGTGTACCGGCTCGTGGCCGTGTCGTATTCGGTCTGCTGACCGTTCGCCGACCCGACGATCGCGTAGTCCGGGTTGACCTTCGAGATCAGCTCACCGAAGTAGATCCGCGGCTGCTTCACCTTGATCGGCGCGGTCGCCTGATAGTTCGGGTCGGCGATGCTGGCCAGGTCGCTCACGTCAAAATCGGGCTGGCCACCGCTGTTCACGTCGGTCCCCGACGACGCCGGCTCGTTGACGCGGTTCGCCGGCGCGGCCACGAAACCGTTGCCGTGCGTGTAGACGGTGTGCTTGTTGATCCAGTTCTGCTGGTTCGCCGCGAACCGGCTCGGGTCGAGTTCTCGCACCGAGACGATGTAGTCGCGCAGCTCGTTGGCGACCCGGTAGCGGTCGATGGCGAGCTGTGTGGGGAACCCGTAGAAGTTCTGCTGCTGCTGCAGCTGGGTGAACGCCTGCGAGACGATGTTCGGGTCCAGCAGACGGATGTTGGAGATCGTGGACGAGTCGTTGTCGACGTTCTGCTGGTTGACCTGCCCGCCGGTCCAGTTCTCCTGGTAGGTCACCCTGTCGTTGCCGATCTGATAGGCAGCCCGGGTCGCGTCGATGTTCCGCTGGATGAACTCGGATTCCTTCTGTGCCGCGTTGGGCTTGACCGAGAACTGCTCCATCACGGCCGGCCACCCGACACCGATCACCAACGCCGACAGCAACATCAGAGCGGTCGCGAGCGCCGGGACGCGCAGGTCGCGCAGCACCACACCGGCGAAGAACGCACCGGCGCAGATGACGGCGATCGCGAGCAGGATCAGCTTCGACGGCAGCACCGCGTTGATGTCGGTGTAGCTCGCGCCGGTGAAGATCTCCTGTTTGCGGGTGCTGGAGAGCAGCGTGTACCGGTCGAACCAGTAGGCAACCGCCTTGAGCAGCAGGAAGAGTCCGGCGATGACGGCGAGCTGGATCCGCGCCGCACGGGTGAGCGCACCGTTGCGCCCGGCGAGGTGGATGCCGCCGAAGATGTAGTGCGTCACCAGACTCGCGAGGAACGTGACCACGAGGATGACGAAGAGGAAGTTCAGGACGAAGCGGTAGAACGGCAGATCGAACGCGTAGAACGAGTTGTCCAGGTGGAACTGCGGGTCCTTCACGCCGAACGACTGGCTGTGCAGATACACCTGCACCGTCGCCCACGACCCCTGGGCCACCAGGCCCGAGAGCAGACCGACCAGCGCCGACGGCAGGATCGCGAACCAGCGGATGCGGCCCATCACCACGGCGCGGTAGCGCGCGATCGGGTCACCGGGGCCCGACGTCGGCACGAACACCGGTCGCGACCGGTACGCCAGTGCCAGACCCGCGAACACGATGCCGCCGGCGATCACGGCGGTGACCGCGAACAGCACCACCCGCGTCCAGATGATCGTCGAGAAGACATTGCTGTAGCCGAGATCGTCGAACCACAGAAGATCCGTGTACAGACCGACGAATCGCGGCCCCACCAGCAGGATCACCAGGATGGCAACCGCGACGCCGATGAGGATCTTGCTCCGTCTGGACAGTGTCGGCATCCCTGCCGGGCCCCGTACGCCCACTTGTCACGCTCCCACTGAGATACGACGACGCGGCCCGTGAGCTCGCGTCTTTGCCATTACTTTACTGACGGTCCGCGGTGGTACCGCTTCTCGCGAGGCCCGGCCACGGTGATGACAGGATGATCCCGTGACGACCCCCGATTCCGCACCTCTGTCCCCCGACGCCCTCGGTGTCGCCGTGCGCGAGGTCGCCGAGTTCGTCGACGCGAGCGGCTGGGGGCAACCGCCACTGCTGTTCGCGCTCGTCCCCACCTCACTCGTCGCCGAGGCCGAGCCCGATCTCGCCGACACCCTCGACCAGTCGGAGCTGACGCTCATCGAGCAGGAGCCCCTCCCGGTCGCCGAGGACGGCGGGATGGCGGAGATCGAGTTCGTGCTCGGCACCACGAGCTGGCCGTCTGCGGTGGCCGGGTGCGTGCTGGTGCAGGAGATCATCGTGCTCCCGCCCGACGCGGAGTCCGACCTGGACGAGGCGTTCGGACCCCTGCTGGCCGATCCCGACGCCGCAGACGAGGCCGCTCGGCAGACGGCCCGCGAGCACCCCGAGGCGACAGACGGACGACTGATCGCCGCCGCGCTGCGCGATGGCCAGACGCTGTGTCTGCTGCAGCTCAAACCGCCCCTCGGCGAGGAGGACGCCCCACTGGAGTTGCTCTCGCACCCCGAGCTCGCACCCAACCTCGTCGCGGCGCTCGCGGCCACACTGGAGAACGACCCCGACGACTGGTGAGCGCGCGGTTCCGCGACAGTCGTCAGCATCGCGGTGCGTCGCGTCCTGCGCGCACGTCGGCCAGGGCCGTGACCGCGTCGGTGAGGGTGTCGACCTTGATCAGGCGCAGTCCCTTCGGCGCGTCCGACCGGGCTTCGGCGCAGTTGCCCTCGGGGACGAGGAAGTCGGTGGCACCGGCCTCCCGCGCGGCGAGCGTCTTGTGGGTGATGCCACCGATCTCACCGACGTCGCCGTCGTCGGAGATGGTGCCGGTGCCCGCGATGAACCGGCCGCCGGTCAGATCCTGCTGTCCCAACTTGTCGATGACGGCCAGCGTCAGCATCAGACCGGCCGACGGTCCACCGATGTCGCCGACGGTGAAGTCGATGCGCAGTGCGGGGTCGGCGTTGACGAGCTCCGGTGTGACGCCGAGGTAGCCCTTCGCGCGGTCGTCGGGACGCGATCCGAGGACGACGGGGACCTCGCGGGTGGCGCCGCTCGCGGCCGCCACGCGGAAGGTGACCGTGGTGCCGGGCTTCGCCGACGACACGGCCGCCCGCAGCTGATCCGGCGTGGACACCTGCCGACCGTCGACGGCGGTGACACGATCGCCCGACGTGAGCTTCCCGGCGGCGGGACCCTGCGGATCGACCACGACCGACAGCGCCACCGGACGCTTCAGGTAGCGCAGCGCGGCCACCGTGGCCGAGTCCTCGGAGCCGCCCATCTGCTGCTGGTCCTGCTGCCGGACCTCCTCGGTGGACCGGTCCGGCGGGAAGATCTCCTCCCGCGGTTGCAGGGTGTCGCGCCCGGAGAACCACATCCCCAATGCCTGGAACAGTGTCAACCCGTCGGTGACCGACACGGTCGTCAGATTGAGATGTCCGTCCGTCGAGCGGACCGGCGCCCCGTCGATCGCGACGACGGGCTTGCCCTGCACGCTGCCGAGGGTGTTCACCGTCGGCCCCGGGCCGAGACTGACGTAGGGCACGCGGACGAACGATCCGACCAGCACGAGCACCACCAGCAGCACCAGGGTGACCGCGAGGGTCACGATGCGCCGGTTGGCCGGGACGACTCTCACGGGCACCACAGTAGATGCGGGAGGCTCACCCCTTCGGTCCGAGCCGGACGACCTGTCCGGGTCGGGTCAACGACGGGGCGGTGACCTGGCCCCCGTGGGCCTGTCGGATCAGCTCACCCTGCACAGCGGTGAGGCAGGCCGCGGCGGGCGAGTCGTAGGTGGCCGTCAGCACCGGGGCGATGCTCGCGGCGAACTTCCCCTCCGAGGCGATGAACTGATCGCGGTAGGGCCCGTAGAACGGCAGGATCGCCGCGAGCACCACCTCGCCCGCGCCGGCGATGCCGTTGAGGATCGGGGTGATCCACGGCAGGTTCTGGTGGATGACCGGTTCGAGTTCGGCGAGGAGCGGCCCGGCCAGCTGCATCATCGGCTGGATGGCCGGACCCAGTGAGAACACCTCCGACGCGAACGGTCCGAACATCGGGGACAGCTCGACGATCGACGACAGTCCGCCCGACTTCGCGGGCTCGGGCAGACCCAGCGGGCACGGCGGCTGGGTGTCGACGGCCGGGGCGGAGAACGCCGACGTCGCGGGGTCGAGCGCGGTGGCACCACCGGGGGTCGTCGCCGCCCCTGCTCCCCCGGCACCGAGGGGGGTCGACGCGCCCGGGCTCGTCGCGCCTCCCGGCGGGACCACCGCCGAGGGCAGGGTCGCACCCCCACCCCCGGGGGTGATCGGGACGGCGGCGCCCGGAGCCGGCCCCGCAGGCGCCGCGGGGGTGGCAGGCGTGGACGGCTTCGCGGCGGGTCCCGCCACGCTCGGTGCGCCCGCCGCGGCGGGCGCACCCTGCACCACGGCGGCACGCGAGGCGTTCGACTCGCTCACGAGCACCGTGCGCTGGTCACCCGCCACCCACGTCGCCGTCGCGAGGACCGCGAGCACCGTCACCCCGGACAGGGTCCGCACGACCGTCGGCGCCGAGGGGCCACGCCGCCGGCGCACCGGGGTGGCGGGTGCGGGGTCGGACTGCGCCGCGAACGGTTCGGTCGGGGGATCGACGGTGTCGCTCACTTCGTCTCCTGGGTGGTGGCCGACGGCGCGATGCCGACGGTCGAGGGCGGTGCGGTGGACGGCGCGGCGGCGGAGGGCTCGTAGAGCCCCTCGAGATGCCAGACGCCGGTGAAGCCGTTGAACGGGCCGCCGACGATCAGGCTGGTCCACTCGAGCGTGTAGCGACGCGACGACGCGTCATAGGTGCCGGTGGCGGGCGGGCCGTCGCCCGACGAGGCGTTGTCCTGACCGAGCCACTTCTGCGACACCCAGTCCCACGCCCTCGTGGCCTGCGCGACACCCGGGACCTGCGGACCGGCGGCCGCAGGCGCCTTCGGCGCACCCTGGTTGAACTCCTGGTTGTTCCAGGACGCCGCCCAGGCGGTCACGTTGGCGGTCAGCTTCCCACCCTCGTCGTGGACGGACGGCGCGACGACGGCACGACGGGTCTGCGGGTCGACGGCATTGGTCGACGCGCCGAACTCGACGCCGAAGAACCGTGTCGGCGCCATGATCGACCCCGACAGCGAGTTGCCGTCCGGTGCGAACCCCGGCGTCGGTTCGGACTGGAAGCCGCCGACGCGCAGCCCGCCCTCCGTGCCCGGGCTGAGCAGGGTGACGGTGCCGCCCTGCGCCGGGGAGTCCCCGTTCGGCATGAACGGGCCGTCCTTCACCGTCCCCGCGGGTTGCACCATCCTGAACCACGACCCGCTCACGGTGTCGCCGTTGACCTTTCCCGGATCGAGTCGGAACAGTCCGACCAGATCGCCGGACGCGGGCGCACCGTCGTCGGACGAACAGGCCGTCATCCCCGTCACGAGTGCCAGGGCCGCGACGACCACCATCACGCGCCGTACCGCACCCTGTCGTCTTGTCGTCATCTCCGGCTGTGTCATCTCTCTCCTCGTCGACGCCGCGGTCCGCCCGTGGTGCCCGCGACCGCGGTCGCCGCGGTGAGCAGGCCCGCGCCGACGAGGAACCACGGCAGGATCGCGAACGCACCCGCCCCCAGGGCGGTGGTCCGGTCGTTCAGGGCACGGACGCCCCGGTAGTTGGCGATGTTGTCGTTCATCGTCCCGATCAGACCGGCGAAGTCCGACGACATCCGTTGCCACTGCGCACGGAGATCGTCGACCGCCGCAACGTCCTGCCGGGGCGCGGTCGCGATGTCGGCGCGATAGCCGCTGTCGACGGCACCCACCGCACCGACGAGGACCACGAAGTAGCCCTGGACGTCGCGGACCTTCTCGGTGGTCAGGACGGTGGAGAAGCGGTCGAGCAGCGGTGTCGCGGCGCGGGTGTCGGTGGGCATGCCGCGCACCAGCGGTGTCACCACCAGGGCGACGGCGACGACCGCGACGACGAGCCCGGCGGGCACCGGGCTGCGCCCTGCTCTGGCCCGCCGCCACGCCCAGATCGACCCCGCGACGATCAGCAGGCCCGCACCGATCGGCAGGAACGGGATGATGTCGATCGGTCGCAGGGCGGCGAGGCGGTCGAAGTCGGGACGGCCCGCGTCGATGCGGTCGACGAGCTGCCGCATGTCCGCGTCGATCGCGGGATAGCGCATCACGAACCCGTCGATCTGCGGGTACCGCGCCACGTCGACGACGCCCGAGGTGTCGAGCCGGACCACCGCCTGATGCGCTGCGTCCAGCCGATCGAGGTCGGCCCGGAACCCGTCGAGACGCTGCTCGGTGACGTACGGCGCGAACGCCGTCAGCATGGCCTGACCCTGCGCGGCCGGGTACAGCATCCCCCCGGCCAGCGGCGCAACCACGAGAAGCAGACCGACCACGCCGGACAGCACCCACGGCCACGACCTCCGCGGCGGTGGTCGCGGGTCGTCCGTCGTGACGACGGCCGGCATCGACTCGTCCAGGGCATCACTCGTCGACCCCGTGATGACCGGGCCGGTTCTCTCAGTCGTCATCGGGCGATGCCGCCGCGGTCGGATGCCGCCGGAACAGGCGGTCGGCGTTGGTCAGCAGGGCTGCCGCGACCGCGGTGATCACCACGAGCACCGGGAGCAGCCAGCGGGGCTGCCCGTTCCCGGGCACGCTCACCTCCCGGGCGGTCAGCGCGGGGTCGGCCGCGGCGACGGCGGTGCCGGCGGTGCCGGCGACCGGCTGGGCGCCCACCGCCGGGGCCTGTCGACCGGCCGGGACCTGCGCGCTCGCGCCGGCCGCTGCCGTCGGTGCCGCGCCCGTCGGCCCGCCCGCGGCGGCCGGGGTCTGGCCGGTACCCGCCGCGGCCGGTCCCTGCGCGGCGGGTACCGTCCCGAGGCCGCTGCCGCGGTAGGTCCCGGCGAGATGCCACAGACCGGTGAAGTTGTTGAACGGCCCGCCCACGATCTGGCTGGTCCACTCGATCACGAAGGCACCGCTGGACCGGTCGATCGTCCCGCGCAGAGCCGTCGTCTTCCCCGGCAGGCCTCCGCCGGGCTTGGGAGCACCCTGGTTGAACACCTGCTTGTTCCAGGTCACACCGAAGGCACTGAGGTCGCCGCTCAGCGTCGTGCCGTCGGCGGAGATCCGCGGGAGCGCCGCGGCGCCGCCCGTCTGCGGGTCGGTGCTGTTCGTCGCGGTCGCGAACCCGACGCCGTAGAACTTGACCGGCCGGGTCACCCGCCCGGACACCGCGTTCCCCGCACCGTCGAACGCCTGCGCCGGCTGCGGCTGATACCCACCCGAGGTGAGGCCGCCGTCGGTGCCCGGCGCGAGCGGGGTCACCGACTTGTCGGAGCACCCGGAGTCGCTGTTGGAGAGGAAGGGCCCGCTCGTCGAGCCGGCGGGCAGGATCATGCGGAAGAACGACCCGGTCACCGAGCCGCCCGAGCACACACCGGAGTCGAGGGCGAACAGACCGTCGAGCGGCGTCGGTGCCGCGGACGCCGGGGCGGCGGCGATCGACGCCATGGCCCCCGCCATCAGCGCGGCCCCCAGCAGGGCGACCGCCCGTCGTAGCGGACCGGTCCCCCGACCCGGGCTCGATGTGGTGTGCTGCTGCGTCATGCCGCTCCATCGGTCGCCCGCCGAGGCGGGTGTGGACAAACCGAGCGAAATGTAATGACGCTTGCCGATCGTCAACAGTCTTGCGGTCACCGTGCGCGCAAAGTGCGCTGAGAGCGAAACCGGTGAGTCGAGCGCCTCCGCACCGGCCATCGGGCATGGTCACGCCGGTACCGTGGTCGCCATGAACGACCTGCCTTTCGGATTCAGCTCGGGCCACGGTGACGGCGACGACGACCGCGACCGCAAGGGCGACGGCTCGTCGTCCAACCCGGGCGGGAACCCGTTCGGCGGGGCCGATCCGTTCGGCGGTGGAGGTTTCGACCCGAATCAGCTGGGCCAGATGCTCTCCCAGCTCGGCTCGATGCTCAGCGGCATGGGTCAGGGCGGAGGAGCCGGCGGCGGCGGACCGGTCAACTATCAGGTGGCGACCTCGTTGGCGCGCCAGCAGATCGGTGACTTCACCCGCCTCGACGACAACCAGCGCGCGGCCGTCACCGACGCCCTGCATCTGGTCGAGGTCTGGCTGGACGGCGCGACCACCCTGCCCGCGGGTGTGACGAGATCGCTCGCGTGGACGCCGGTGCAGTGGCTCGAGGAGACGCTGCCGACGTGGAAGATCCTGTGCGATCCGATCGCGTCCCAGATCTCGGGGATGTTCGCGACCGGACTCCCCGAGGAGGCGCGTCAGTTCGCCGGTCCGATGCTGGGCATGGTCACGCAGATGGGCGGGATGGCGTTCGGGACCCAGCTCGGCCAGGGACTGGGTCACCTCGCCAAGGAGGTGCTCACCTCCACCGACGTCGGCGTCCCGTTGGCGCCGTCGGGCACGGCGGTGCTGCTGCCGGAGGCGATCGCCGCCTTCGCCGACGGGCTCGAGCAGCCCGCGCAGGAGATCATCGTGTTCCTCGCCGCGCGCGAGGCGGCCCACGTCCGCCTCTTCGCGCACGTCCCGTGGCTGCGCCAGCGACTGCTGTCGTCCGTGGAGGAGTACGCCCGCGGCATCACCATGGACTTCTCCGGGATCCAGGAGGCCGCCCAGTCGATCGACCCGACCGAGCTGCTGTCGAACCCCGGCAAGATCGAGGAGCTGATGTCGGCGGGCACCTCGTTCGAGCCGACGACCTCACCCGAACAGGAGGCCGCGCTTGCGCGCCTCGAGACATTGCTCGCGCTGATCGAGGGATGGGTGGAGCGCGTCGTGGACCAGGCCCTGGCCGACCGGATCCCCAGCGCCGGCGCGCTGGCGGAGACGATGCGTCGCCGACGGGCGACCGGAGGCCCCGCCGAGCAGACGTTCGCGACGCTCGTCGGGCTGGAACTGCGTCCGCGCAAGGTGCGCGAGGCCGCCGCACTGTGGGACAAGCTCCTCGACGCCGGTGACGTCGCCACCCGCGACGGCGTGTGGGCCCACCCCGACCTCATGCCCGACGCCGACGACATCGACTCCCCCGCCGGGTTCATCGATCGGGTGATCGGTGGCGGAGACGGTCGGTTCGACGACCCGATCGCCGAGCTCGAGAAGCAGATTGCCGACGAGGCCGCAGCCGGTGGCACAGCTGACCCCGCCGCGACGGACTCACCGGAGGACACCGGCGACGGCGACGACAAGGACCGCCCCACCGGCGCCTGAGCCTGTGGACAACCGCACTCGGCGGCCGTTCGACGACGGATGCGGGTGCGAAGGTGTCGGGCATGTCCCGCACCGATGCCGCCACCCTGCGGCCCGATGTCCCGGTGGTCCACCGCGGCGGCCGCGCGATCCAGATCGGCGCTGACGCCGACGCCGGACTCATCGTGGACCTGCCGCCCCACCTGTCCCCGGCGGCGTTCGTCGGCTTCGTGCGGTCGTTGTCGACGCCCCGCACAGCGGTCGAGATCGCGCGCGCCGCAACCGCACTCGGGCTGGCGGTCGACGACGTCGACGAACTGTTCCGACGGATGTCGAGCGCGGGCGTCACCTCCGACGTCACCGCGGTCCGCGGAGGTGACCTGCACGTGCGGGTGCACGGCCGCGGCCCCCTCGCGACGCGGCTGACGGCGCTGCTGCGGGACACCGGCACCGTGGTGACCACGTCGATCGCACGCCCCCGCGCCTCGGACGGCGACGAGGTGCCGCTCGCGGCATGGTCGGACCAGCTCGTCGTCCTGTGCGACGCGCTCGTCCACGATCCGTCGACGGTCTCCGGGCTGATGACGCGGGGCATCCCGCACCTGCAGGTGTGCCTGCGGGGCGG
This sequence comes from Williamsia deligens, assembly GCF_024171765.1. GTDB lineage: Bacteria > Actinomycetota > Actinomycetes > Mycobacteriales > Mycobacteriaceae > Williamsia_A > Williamsia_A deligens. The sequence goes on along the minus strand of NZ_JAMTCI010000001.1, from coordinate 2,827,560 downwards.
CGTCGGGATCGTCGGGCCACTCGTGCTGCCGGGACGGAGCAGCTGCCTCCGCTGCGCCGACTGCCACCGCGCCGACCGTGACCCCGAGTGGCCGGTCGTCAGCGGTCAGATGATCGGCAGCGTCGGGTACGCCGGCACCGCGACGGCCGTCGCCACCGCCGGTCTCGCGCTCGAGCAGATCGAGCACGTCGCCGACGGCCTCGCACGTCTCGGACGAGACCCACAGGGTGGTCGCCTGCCGCTCCCACCCACCGTGGGGCACACGCTCGAGTACCGCAGTCGGCCCGCTCGGCTGCGGATGCGGAGGTGGACGCCACACCCGCTCTGCGGTTGTTGTTTTCGCCGGTGAACTATCGTGGTGTCGACCAGGAGGTACGAGGCACATGGCCGACATCACCGAGGGGCGGGGCCGGCGCAACGCCAAACTCGCGGCACTACCGCTGGGCATGGCGGGGCGCGCAGCGGCCGGGTTCGGCAAGCGACTGGCGGGCAAGGACCGCGACGAGATCAACGCAGAACTGATGGAGAAGGCCGCGGAACAGGTCTTCACCACCCTCGGTGAGCTCAAGGGCGGGGCCATGAAGGTCGGCCAGGCGCTGTCGGTGATGGAAGCCGCGATCCCCGACGAGTTCGGGGAGCCGTTCCGCGAGGCACTGGTGAAATTGCAGGCGGAGGCGCCACCCCTGCCCGCGAAGAAGGTCCACCAGGTCCTCGACGCACAGCTGGGCACCGCCTGGCGGTCCCGCTTCAGCGAGTTCTCCGACGAACCCGCGGCGTCGGCGAGCATCGGTCAGGTGCACCGCGGTGTGTGGGCGGACGGGCGCGAGGTCGCCGTCAAGATCCAGTACCCCGGCGCGGACCACGCCCTGCGGGCCGACCTCAAGACGCTGTCGCGGCTGTCGTCGATCATCCAGCGGATGACACCCGGGACCGACGTGCGGGCCCTCGTCGACGAGCTGATCGCCCGCACCGAGGACGAGCTCGACTACCAGGCCGAGGCAGAGAACCAGCGGGCGTTCGCGGCCGAGTTCGACGGCGACCCCGAGGTGCTCGTGCCCAAGGTGGTCGCCAGCGCACCCAAGGTCGTCGTCAGCGAATGGGTGGAGGGCACCCCGCTGTCGCAGGTCATCGCATCGGGGACCGCGGAGGAACGCAACACCGCCGCCGCGAAGCTCGCCGAGTTCGAGATCTCGTCACCGTCCCGCGTCGGCCTCCTCCACGGCGACCCGCACCCCGGGAACTTCCGCATCCACGCCGACGGCCGCCTCATCGTGCTCGACTACGGCGCTGTCGGGATCTATCCCGACGGGTTGCCCGCGGCGATCGGACCGATCCTCGCGCTCGCGCGCGATCAGGACTATGACGGTCTCGTCGAGGCCATGGCCGACGCCGGCTTCATCACCGGTGCCAACCGCGACCGCGTGACGGCCGTCGACATCGAGAACTACCTCAAGCCCTACGTCGACCCGCTGTTGGCGGAGTCGTTCCACTTCACCCGGAAGTGGTTGCAGCGGGCGGCCGGCAAGGCGACCGATCTCAAGGGGGACGTCTACAAGACGTCGCGTCACCTCAACGTTCCCGCCGAATACGTCATGGTGTTCCGCGTGCTCGGCGGATGTGTGGGCATCGCGGCCCAGCTCGACGCCGAGGCGCCGTACCGCAGGATCATGGAGAAGTGGGTGCCGGGTCTGCGATCAGAGAACTGATCACAGACCCGGCACCGGTCACCCTCACGCCGCTGTCGGACCCATTGCCGCTCACGCGGCGACCGGGTTCTTGCGTGGCCGTCCGCGAGGACGCTTGCGCGCGATGACGATTCCCTGCTCGAGGATCTCGCCACCCCACACGCCCCACGGCTCATTGCGAGCCAGTGCCTCGGCGAGACACGCCTCACGCAGGGGGCAGGCACCACAGAGCGCCTTGGCCTGCTCCAGGTCGGTGGGGTTGTCGGCGAACCACAGGTCGGGGTCGGAGACCCGGCAGGGCAGGCGGCGAGCGGCGGCCACGGTCTCGGGTCTGAGGTCGGTGTCGGTCGGTCGGGTGTCGACTGCCGGGGCGGTCATGTCGGCTCCTTGACTGGATGGGACGGATCGGGTCGGGGTGTTCGTGTGTCGCGACCCGGGTCGCTTCTCCAGTGGTCCGATGGGGACCGGGAACGAAGAAGGCCACGGGGTTCGCGGGTGCGATCGCCGTGGCCTGGGAGTCTCAGCGCTGGGGCGCTGGAGATCTCGTCTAGATCGGCACGGGGATCGCGTCGCGGGCGGCGACTGCCGGCAGGGAGGTGGCGTGGTGCGCAGCGCCGGCGGAGGCGGTGCGGGCACGCTCGACAAACCAGCGGTGTGCGCCTGCGGGGGCGAATGCGGCAGCTGCGAAGCCGTTGACGACGATGTTCATCATTCGACTCACGTCCTTCCGCTCTCCGAGGCCGCACGGGAGATGTCCCGTACCGATGTGAAGAAGAGTACGAGACCGTTCGCCTGACGCACAACCCATTTTTGACCTGCGGTTTTCTCGCGAGGTCCGGATCTGCGCGTCAGCGTGTGTCGGCGACGAGTCCGAGGACCATCTCGCCGTACTGGTCGAGCTTCTTCGCGCCGATACCCGGGATGGCCACCAGCGCCGCGACGTCGGACGGCTTCTGCTCGGCGATCGCGAGCAGGGTGTTGTCGGAGAAGACGACGAAGGCGGGGACCTTCTGCTCCGCGGCCTGCGACCGCCGCCATTCCTTCAACGCGACGAGCAGGTCCTCGTCGAGGTCGGACGGGCACTCCTCGCACCGACTGAGCAACGACGCCGTCTTCCCGATGAGCTGTTTGCCGCACACGCGACACCGCGGCCGTCGTCCCGGCTTGGACGGTTCGGCGATCCTCGATGCCGGTGAGTCCTCGGGCACCAGCCCGGCGAGGAACCGTGAGCGGCGGCGACTCTTGCGGCCACCCTCCGACCGCGACAGCGCCCACGAGATGTGCAGGTGGACGCGGGCACGGGTGATGCCGACGTAGAACAGTCGGCGCTCCTCCTCGACGTCCTCGTCGGATCCGTTGATGGCCTGGTTGATCGGCAGCGACCCGTCGGTGACACCGGCGAGGAACACCGCGTCCCACTCGAGGCCCTTCGCCGCGTGCAGCGACGACAGCGTCACGCCCTGCACCGTCGGTGGGTGCCGTGCCTGCGCGCGTGCGGCGAGTTCGTCGACGAGACCCGTGAGGGCGAGGTCGGGGACGTCGGCCACGAGGTCCTCGGTGAGGGTGACCAACGCCCGCAACGACTCCCAGCGTTGCCGGGCCTGGGTACCCGCCGGTTCCTCGTCGGTGAGGCCGAGCGGGACCAGCACCGCACGCACCACGGTGGTGAGGTCGGCGTCGGCGGGGAGATCGTCGCGGCCGGCGGCGGACTGCAGGGCGCGCATGGCCTGTCGGATCTCTGACCGCTGGAAGAACGCCTCGCCGCCCCGCACCTGATACGCGATCCCCGCGGCCGTCAGCGCGTCCTCATGCGCCTGTGCCTGGGCGTTGACGCGATAGAGGATCGCGATCTCCGACGCCGGGGTCCCCTTCTCGAGGAGCTTCGTGATGCGCTTGGCGACGGCTGCGGCCTCGGCGGGTTCGTCGTCGTACTCGCCGAACTCGGGCTCGGGACCGGGTGGGCGCTGACCGATGAGCGCCAGCCGGGTGCCTGCCACCCGGCCGCGGGCGGACCCGATGGCTCGGTTGGCCAGGCTGACGACCTGCGGCGTGGAGCGGTAGTCGCGCTCGAGGCGCACGAGGGTCGCCTCCGGGAAGCGGCGGGTGAAGTCGAGGAGATAGCGCGGGCTCGCCCCGGTGAACGTGTAGATGGTCTGGTTCGCGTCACCGACGACCGTGAGGTCGTCACGGTTGCCGAGCCAGGCGTCGAGGAGGCTCTGCTGGGCGGGAGTGACGTCCTGGTACTCGTCGACGACGAAGCAGCGATAGCGGTCGCGGAAGACCTCCGCGAGCGCGGTGTTGTCGGCGAGGATGCCCGCCGTCACCAGCAGGAGGTCGTCGAAGTCGAGCAGTTGGTCGCCCTCGGGGGACACCTTGGCCGCCTCGTACCCGGCGTACACGGCCGCCACCTTCTCCGGCGCGAACGGTGTCTCGCGGTGCCGTCGTGTGACCTCGGCGACATAGTCGTCGACGCCGATCAGCGACGCCTTCGACCACTCGATCTCCGAGGACAGATCCCGAAGGGTCTCCGTGGACGTGTCGAGACCCGCGCGCCGCGCCGCCCGCGACACCACGGGGAACTTGTTGTCGAGCAGTTCCCACCGGCTCGACCCGACCGCCTGCGGCCAGAAGTACCGCAGCTGACGCATCGCGGCGGCGTGGAACGTCTGCGCCTGCACCGCGTTCCCCGACCCGGAGAGCCCCAGCGACCGGAGCCGTCCGCGCATCTCCCCCGCCGCCCGGGCGGTGAAGGTGACGGCGAGCACCTGGTCACCGCGGACATGGCCCTCGTTGACCAGGTGCGCGATGCGCCGCGTGATGGTGCGCGTCTTGCCGGTGCCGGCGCCCGCGAGGACACAGACCGGTCCCCGGGGCGCGAGGACGGCGGCCTGCTGTTCGGGGTCGAGTCCCTCGAGCGAGCGCATGGGTCCAGTATCCCCGCACCCACCGACAGAGGAATCACGGCGGTGACGAGTACGTTCTGCTGATCATGAGCAGCGAGAACCCCGCCCTGACCATGTACACCACGTCCTGGTGCGGCTTCTGCGCGCGACTGAAGACCGGTCTGCGCAGCAAGGGCGTCGAGTGGACCGAGATCGACATCGAGCGCGAGCCGTCGGCCGCCGAGTTCGTCGGCAGCGTCAACAACGGCAACCACGTCGTGCCGACCGTCAAGTACGCCGACGGCAGCACCGCCACGAACCCGTCGGTGAACGAGGTCCTGGCCAAGCTCGGCAGCTGATCGGCGATCCGTCTCGGCCGTGATCGGACGCAGTTCTTCCCGCTGAGCGGAAGAAACTGCGTCCGATCGCGGTCAGGTGGGAGTCGTCGCCCAGGCGTGCACGAGACCGCGGGCGATGGAGATCGAGCCCGGCAGACGCAGGCGTGGGCCGGCACCGGGGTCGGTCTCGCCGCGCAGCCATTCGTCGCCGCTCTCGAGGGCGGCGAGCACCTCGTCGCGCGGGAACCAGTGCGCCTCGGTGATCTCGCCGTCGAGGAAGTCGAGCGGTTGATCGCGATCGGCGCGCGCCGCGAACCCCATCATCAGCGACCGCGGGAACGGCCACGGCTGGCTGCCCAGGTACCGCGGCTCGAACACGTCGAGACCGGTCTCCTCGTGCAGTTCACGCACCACGCACTGCTCCAGCGACTCCCCCGGTTCGACGAACCCGGCGAACGTCGAGAACCAGCGGTCGGGCCACCCGGACTGTCGACCGAGCAGGACGTGGTCGGCCCCGTCGTGCACGACGGTGATGATCGCTGCGTCGGTACGCGGGAACTCCTCGCGTCCGGTGGTCGTGCTCTTGCGCGTCCACCCCGCCCGCGCCGGCACGGTCGGGCTGCCGTCGACGGGTGAGAAGCGTGCCGACGCATGCCAGTTCAGGATCCCGAGCGCGGTGACCAACAGTCCGGCCTCGTCCGGCTCCAGGCGCCCGAGGCTCCCCCGGGGATCCGCGGTCTTGCCCTCGACCGACTCGACGCGCATCGCCCACAGGTCGACGCCGTCGCGCACGCCGATGAGCACGGCGTCCTGCGGGATCGTGTCGCCGATCGTCGCCGACGACTCCCATCGCAGCCCGTCGGACCCGATACCGGAACGGCCCTCGGCGTCGACGAGGAGCACCCTTGCCGACGGCCAGCCCGCGGCCAGACGGTCGGCGTCACCGCGGAGCTCGTCGGCCCGGTCGATGGTGGACCGCGACAGCAACGGCGGTTCGGAGAACTCGAAGATGGCCACCTGCCGAGCCTAACGATCGCCGATCAGGCGGCGGAGCGGCCTCCGGGTGACGGTCGTGTCGAGGACCGCCTCGGGGTGTACTCGTCGACGTAGGGCCATCCCGCGGCGTCGGCGATCCGACGCATCACCAGGTCGGTCGCCGTCCGGGCGTCCGACGGCGACATCGACGTCGTGTCGACCGGCTCGCACACACGGACCGTCACCCGGCGGCGCGACCAGACCCGTCGTCCGTCCGCGGTCCCGATCAGTGCGATCGGCACGACGGGCGCGCCGGTCTCGATGGCCACCCGCATCGCACCCGTGCGACCCCGGTGCACACGACGTCCCGTCACCCGGGAGCCCTCCGGGTGCACGGCCCACGCCCGCCCCGACCGCACGACACCGATCGCCGTCGACAGCGCCGACGCGGCCGCGTCACCGCCGTCCCGGTCCACCGGGATCTGGCCCACCGAGCTGAAGAACGCCTGCTTGAGTCGACCGCGCAGGCCGGTCTCGGTGAAATACTCGGCCTTGGCGAGGAACACGACGGTGCGACGGGCGGCGATCGCCACGAGGAACGAGTCGACCACGGCCTGATGGTTGGCGACGAGGACGACCGGGCCGCTGCGCGGGATGTGGTGCGCTCCGGTCACCTCGAGATGATCACGCCATCGCAGGAACGGCCCCACGACACCGACTCGCAGGAATCCTTGGACAACCGCTGTGGTGCGCGCCATGTGATCAGGTCTACCGCACTCGCGGCTCAGGCGGGACCCTTGCGGACGTAGAGAAGTCGGTCGCCCTCCTCGATGGCGTCCACCTCGCTGTCGTCGACGCGGTGCAGTCGACCGGCGCGCACGACGCCGAGCACGATGTCGACGAGATGCTGCGGCGACGCCCCGTACTCGTCGCGCTCGACGTCGCGTTCGGCGATGGCGTACCCGGCGTCGGGGGTGAGCAGGTCCTCGATCACCTCGACGACCGCCGGCGTGGACGTCGCGAGACCCAGCAGGCGACCGGCGGTCTCGGACGAGACGACGACCGAGTTCGCGCCCGACTGACGGATGAGGTGGGTGTTCTCGGCCTCGCGGATGGACGCGACGATCTTCGCCCTCGGCGCGAGCTCGCGGGCGGTGAGCGTCGCGAGGACCGCCGTGTCGTCGCGGTTGGCGGCGATGACGATGGACGCCGCGTGCTGGGCGCCGGCGAGACGCAACACGTCCGAGCGCGTCGCGTCACCACGGACCGTGACCAGACCCTGCGCGGCGGCGCCGTCGAGCACGGTCTGCTGCGAGTCGACGACGACGACCTCCGACGGCTTCACGCCGTCCGCCAACATCGCACGCACCGCGGTCTTGCCCTTCGTGCCGTAGCCGACGACGACGGTGTGGTTGCGCACCTTGCTCCTCCAACGCTGGATCTTCAGGGCCTGTCGGGACCGCTCGGTGAGCACCTCGAGGGTCGTACCGACCAACACGATCAGGAACATCACGCGCAGCGGCGTGATGACGAGGACGTTGATCAGTCGCGCCTCGGGGGTGAACGGGGTGATGTCGCCGTAGCCCGTCGTCGACAGGGAGACGGTCGCGTAATAGAGGCAGTCGAGGAACGACAGCTCGCTGTCCTGGACATCGCGGTAACCGCCGCGATCGAGGTAGACGATGAAGACCGCCGCGAACAACGCGACGAGCGCGAACAGCACACGGCGGGAGATGGCGCGGACCGGCGACGCCTGCGTCTCGGGGATCCGGACGACACCGACCAGCGCGTGGTCGGGCATGTCGGTGAGGTCGTCGGCGCGCAACCGGCGACGTATGGGTCCAGGCATCACGGGGACTCTAGCCCGATCACACGGCCCGATCGGGCACAGTGGTCGCCATGACGACGCTTCTGGACAGACTTCCGAGCCCGGTGCTCCCCGGACGGCGCCGCGCCGCGGCGAAGCGTGATGCCCGCATCATGGGTGGCGCGCTGATCGGGATGGGTGCGCTGCACTTCGCGGTCCCCGGACCGTTCGACTCGATCGAACCGCGGGAGATCCCCGGTGACGCGCGCAGTCTCACCTATGCGTCGGGTGTCGCCGAGATCGGCATCGGCGTCGGGCTGCTCTACCCGCCCACCCGCCGGACCGCCGCCGCGGCCGCCGTGGCGCTGTTCGTCGCGGTGTTCCCCGCGAACGTCAACACCCTGCGCCTGTTCAAGGACAAGCCGCTGCTCCTGGCCGGCGCGGCAGCGCGCCTGCCGCTGCAGGTCCCGATGATCACCACGGCCCTGCGGATCCGTCGGGACTCCTGACCGCCAACAGCTGCCCGAGCCCGTCGCGGTCGGGCAGATCCGACGGCTCGACGGTGACGTTCGAACGGACGTAGTGGAACGCGGCGCGCACCCGGTCCAGCGGCGTCCCGGACAGTTCCGACCATGCGACGCGGTAGGCCGCCAGCTGCACCGCGAGTGACGCGGTGTGTGCGGCGTCGGGCACGGCGCCGGTCTTCCAGTCCACCACCACCGCCGACCCGTCGGGTTCGGTGAACACCGCGTCGATCCGGCCGCGGACGACCGTGTCGCCGATGACCGTCTCGAACGGGACCTCCACCTCCGCCGGGGTGCGAGATGCCCACGGCGAGGCCAGGAACGCCTCCCGCAGGACGGCGAGATCGGCGTCGGCGTCGTTCGATTCGTCGGCGGCGCCCGGCAACTCGTCGGTGTCGAGCAGACGGGTCGCGCCGAAGCGCCGCTCCACCCAGGCGTGGAACGCCGTGCCGCGACGGGCCGATCGGTTGGGGCGGAACGGCATCGGACGTCGCAGCCGACGCGCGAACGCCGCCTCGTCGGAGTCGAGTTCGACGAGCTGGCTCACCGACAGGTGCTGCGGGAGCGCCACCTCGAGGTCGTAGACGTTCTCGGCAGCACGCTCGGCGAGCAGCGCGTCCACCTCTCGTTCCAGCGCGTCGAGCGGGTCGTCGGGGGCGGGCTCGTCGGACCCGGGCCCGGGCGCGTCGAACAGTGCCGGAGCTCCGCGACGACGCAACGCCTCACGTACGCGATCGGCACCGGCGACGATCGCGGCCCGGTGGGCACCGAGGGGATCACGCGGCCATTCGACGGCGATCGAGCTCTCCGCCAACGGGTTCGACGCCCCGTCACCCGGATCGTCGGCCCATGCCACGATGCGCATACCGGGATCGTCGGCGTCCGCAACGATCTCGGCGATCTCGGTGAGGAACTGCGAGGGCCCCTTGGGCTTGTCGTGCTTGGCGGTCCAGTGGTGTCCGGAGACGAGCAGACGTCTCTGGGTGCGGGTGAGTGCGACGTACAGCAGTCGCCGGTCCTCCTCCAGCTTCCGGTCACGCAGCGCCTGCTTGTGGTCGTCGATGCGGTCGGTGAGGTCCTTGCGGTCGTCGACGTCGGCGAGCTGCAGTGGCGGGAACCCGACGCCGGAGGCGTCGGCGAGATCACCGCGGAGGTCGGCGGGGAGTTCGCGGGCGCTGCCCAGCCAGGTGCCGTCCGCCTTGCTGCCGGGGAAGATGTCGGTGCAGACGTGCGGCAGCACGATCACCTCCCACTCCAACCCCTTCGCCGCGTGCATCGTGAGGATCTGCACACGGTCGTCGGCGATCTCCACCGCACCCATCTCGAGACCCTTCTCGACGGTGGCGGCCGAGTCGAGGAAGGCGAGCAGCCCGGACAACGTCGCCGAGGGTCGTTCGGCGTAGGTGGCGACGTGGTCGGCGAAGGCGTCGAGGTGTTCTCGCCCGGTGATCACGCCGCGCATCCGACGGGCGCGGACCTGGGTCTCGACGGCCACGCCGAGCGTGGACTCCACGTCCGCGACGAGGTCCGGCAACGACTGGCCGATGCGGCGACGCAGGCCCTCCAGCATGTGGCCGATCTCGACGATCCGGCGGTGTCCGGCCGGGCTGTACCGCGACGGATCCCCGGGGTCGGCGATGGCGTCGCCGAGACCGGCCTCGTCGACGGTGTCGGTCGGGAGCACCGCCTCCAGGGCGTCGTCCAGGGCGGCGCTCGAGTCGACCGTTCCGCCGGCCCCGGGTCCACCCGTCACCGCCAGCTCCCGGGCGCGCCGCCACAGGGCTGCGAGATCGGCTGCGCCGAGCCGGAACCGGGCCCCGGTGAGCAGACGCATGGCCGCGGTGCCCGCCATCGGGTCGGCCATGAGGCGCAGCGTGGCCACGATGTCCTGGACCTCGGGGACGAACAGCAGTCCCCCGATCCCGACCACCTCGACGGGGATCCCCCGGGCCTCCAGCTCTCCGGCCAGCGGCGCGGAATCCTCGTTGCGGCGCACCAGGACCGCGGTGGTGGGCGGTGGCGTACCGGCGCGTTCGGCGGCGGCGTACTCGGCCTCGACCTCGTCGGCGATCCACCTGCGCTCGTCGAGGACGGTCTCGTGCAGGGCGACGTCGACCGTCCCCTCCGGCGCATCGTCGCGGGATCGCAGCACGCTGACCGGGATCCCGGCGGCGCGCAGGTCCTCGGACACCTGATTGGCCAGGCGCAGGGCGGTTCTCGGGTTGCGCCAGCTGGTGAGCAGTTCACGACGGGGCGCGGGTTCCCCCGACGACGTCGGGAAGTCGGTCGCGAACCGCGGCAGGTTGGCGGCCGAGGCACCGCGCCACCCGTAGATCGACTGGATCGGGTCACCCACGGCGGTCACCGCGACGGCACCCCGCCCCGGCGGCGCGGGACCACCGAACAACCGCGACAGCAGGATCCGCTGCGAGTGCCCGGTGTCCTGGTACTCGTCGAGCAGGACCGCGCGGACGGTGGACCGCTCCGCGGCCGCGACCTCCGGGTGGTCGCGGACGAGTCGGGCGGCCAGCGACATCTGACTGCCGAAGTCGAGGACGTTCTGCGCGCGCATCGTGTCGGCCAGACGCTGCACCAGTGGCACGAGGCGGTGGCGTTCGAGAACGACCTCCTGCATCGCCCGCAGGGCCTGGGCGGGCTCGGCGCGTTGCCGCGGTCCGGGCGGGAGGGTGTCGATCAGCCGGTGCAGATCCAGCCCGCTGTGCGCGATGTCCTGCAGGTCCACGAGATGTTCGGCCGCGTCGGAGTACAACGACAGCACCGACTCGGTGACACCCTGCGGCGTCTTCGAGGTGGCGAGATCGTCGGTCCACCCGGACACCACCTCGAACGCGACCTGCCACAGTTCCGTCTCCGACAGCAACGTCGACGCGGGCTCCACGGGGAGCAGCAGACCGTGGTCGGCGATGAGTCGCCCCGCGTAGGCGTGGTACGTGCTGACCTCGGGGTCGGCCGCGCGCAGCACCGCACGCGTCGAGCCGTCGGGGTCCCAGTTGAGCATCGCCGGCGATCCGGCGAGCATCGCCAGGCGCCGTCGGATACGGGCTGCGAGCTCGGCGGCCGCCTTGCGGGTGAACGTGAGCCCGGTGATCTCGTCCGGCGAGACCATGCGGTTGGCGACGAGCCACACCACGCGGGCCGCCATCGTCTCCGTCTTGCCCGCCCCTGCCCCGGCCACCACGAGTAGCGGTTCCATCGGCGCCTCGATGACCTCGACCTGTTCGTCGGTCGGGGCGGGCAGTCCGAGTGCGGCGGACAGGACGCGGGCGGAGATCAGGGCCCGGTCGGTCATCACCTCAGTCATCGGTCACCGCCTTGCCCGCCAGGGACGCCGGGCACGACGCCGTCACCGGGCACCGCGAACACCCGGCGTTGACGGTGGCGACGAACCGCGGTCCGGCGCTGCGCCGGGCGGCGTCCCGCACGATCTGGGTCCACTCGGCGATGTGCTCGGCCGTCAGCGCGGGCTGGACGCGTTCGGCGGCACCGGTCGTCTTGTTGGAGTTGTTCACGTAGACGAGGCGTCCGCCACCGGGTTCGGTGCCGGCCAGTCCGGCGACACCGCCGAGGTGCACCGCCAGCTGATACGTCGCGAGTTGCGGGTGCACCGCGGCGTCGTCCTTGGTCACCGCCGTCTTGCCGGTCTTCACGTCGACCACCACCGGACGTCCCTGCGCATCCCGCTCGAGACGGTCGATGCGGCCCCGGATGCGGACACCGGCGGTCGCCGTCGGATCGGTCGGGTCGGCGTCGTCGGCATCCTCGGAGGGGAGGGTGACGTCCACGTCGACCTCGACGCCGATCTCCTCGAGATCGCCGCGGGACCGCTCGAGCCAGCGACCGAAGTGGTCGAGCATGGCCTCCACCCGGGTGAGCTCGTGCGACGAGTACCACTGGGCGCCGACGTCGACCTGGTCCCAGATGCGCCGCAGCGCTGCGGTCACCTCGTCCGGGGGCATCTGTCCCGCGAGCGCCTGCACCAGGGTGTGCACGACGGTCCCCGACACAGCCGGGGCGGAGTCGCCGTCGCGGCCACCCGTCCGCTCGAACATCCATCGCAGGGCGCACCGCTGGATCGCCTCGACGCTGGACGGTGACACCGTGATCGGCCCGCGAGCGGGGTCCCACAGCGGACTGTCGGTGCTCGGTCCGGCAAGCCCGAACCACTCGTCGGGGTGGGCGCCGGGAACCCCGGCGTCGGCCAGACGTGCCAGCATCTCGGCGACCCGGGGGTCGGGATCGGGCTCGACGACCTGGGCACGCAGCGCCGCGACGATCGACGGCAGCGACAACGTGCGGCGCACGGCGGGTGCGACCTCGAGCAGCCCGTCCGCGGACACGACCGGTGCCGCGTCATCACGGTCGGCGGTGTCGTCGCGGTCGCCGGCGAGCTGCGCCGCCACCTCCACGATGAAGCGGGACGGTGCGGCGTCGCCGCCGCCGTCGTCGACGGCCGTCACCATCAGGCGGCGCCGTGCGCGCGAACACGCCACCAGGAACAGCCGACGCTCGTCGGCGAGGGCCGTCGCGGTCCGCGACACCGTGTCCAGGCCCTCGACCGCGACCCCGTCGAGGAGGTCGACGAGAGCGGGCGTCCCGAGGATGCCGCCGCGGCTGCGCAACGACGGCCAGAGTCCGTCCTGCACGCCCGCGATCGCGATGACGTCCCACTCGCGCCCGGCCGCGGCGTGCGCCGAGACGATGGTCACCGCCTCCGGGTCACCCACCCGACGCGACACCTCGCCCGCGATCCGCAGCGTGCAGACGTGGTCGACGAAAGCGCCGATCCCGGCGGCGGGCAGGTTGTCGGTGAAACCGGCGGCGACGTCGAACAGCGCGACGACGGCGTCGAGGTCGCGGTCGGCCTGGTCGGCCGCGGGGCCACCGCGCAGGGCTGTCGCCGACCAGCGTCTCGCGAGACCGGTCTTCTCCCAGGCGGTCCACAGCACGTCCTCGACGCCGCCGCCGCGGGCCTGCTCGAGGCGGGCAGCGGCCACCACGTCGCGCACCCGCGTCAACGGTGCGCGCTCGGCGGCGGTGAGTGCGGCGACACGCTCCTCGGCGTCGGCGTCCGTCACATCCGCCCCGGCCCCCGCGATGACGGCGACGATCACCGCGACGGAGTCGCGCTCGGAGCGGGGCCCGTCGTCCGCGGTGGTGTCGCCGGTGCGTCGCAGTCCCCGTCGCAGCCGGCGCAGTGCTGTCGGATCAGCGCCTCCGACAGGACCGGCCAGCAGAGCGAGTGCCTCGTCGCCGTCGATGTCACCGTCGACGGCACGCAGCACCGAGAGCAGGGCGGCCACCGCACGCTGGCGGTGCAGGGGCAGTTCGGACGCGGGCGTCACCACCGGGACACCCGCGGTGCGCAGGGCCCGGCGCAACGGGGCGACCGATCGCGCCACCGACCGCGTCACGATCGCCATCCGCGACCACGGCACGCCCTCGAACAGATGCGCGCGGCGCAGGGCGTCCGCGATGGCCGTGGCCTCCTTCGCCGACGACGCGTAGGCCTCGACCCGCACCGCCGGGCCGGCGCCGAGGTGGGTCCCCGCGGTGTCGGCCGATCCGGCGACCGGACTCCGCGGCGCGCGTGCAGGACCCGGGAGGCGGGCCGCGATCGCGTCGACGACAGCCGAGATCTCGGGCACGGCACGGTGATCGACGTCGAGGACGACGTCGTGCCCGGACCCGGGTTCGACGAGCTCGTCGAGGAACCGCGGGTCGGCACCGCGGAACGCGAAGACGTTCTGGTCGCGGTCGCCGGCGACGACGGTCTCGGCGGCGCCGGTCCCGATCAGCCGCACCAGGTGCGCGGCCTGCGGGTCGAGGTGGTGGGCGTCGTCGACGAGGAGGTGGCGCACACGGGCACGCTCCCCGGCGAGCAGGACCTCGTCGGTGGCGAGCGCGGTGAGGGCGGAACCGATCAACTCGGCGGCGTCGACAGCCGGTGAGGTGGCCTGCGGCGACACCGATCCGACGGCTCCACGGAGCAGGCTGGTCTGCTCGTACTGGCGATAGGCGATGCCCGCGGCGACCCATTCGTCGCGGCCGTGGGCCCGTCCCAGCGCGATGAGCCGCTCGGGACCGACGCCCCGTTCGGCTGCTCGCATGATCAGGTCGCGCAGGGCCTGGGCGAAGCCGTCGGTGTGGAGTGCCGGTCGCAACCGCTCCGGCCAGTCGGGCGCGCCGTCGGCGAGGTCACCGGCGAGCAGTTCCCGCAGCACCGCGTCCTGCTCGGACCCCGTGATCAGACGCGGCGGCGGGTTGCCGACGGTGGATGCCTGCAGGCGCAGCAGCGCGAACGCGTACGAGTGGACGGTGCGGACGAGTGGCTCGCGCGTCGACCGATGGGCGGCATCGCGGTCGGGGTGGGCGAGCACCCGGCGGGTGATGTCCTCCCGCAGCCGGGCCGCGGCACGACGATCGGACGCGAGGACGAGGACGGACTCGGGATCGGCGCCGGCGGCGGTCAGGCGGGACACCGCGACGTCGACGACGAGCGCGGTCTTGCCCGTACCGGGACCGCCGGTGACGCGGGTCGGCTGCCACGCGCGGCCGCCGCCGGGCAGGGGTCCGGCGACGAGCTCCGCGGCACGGTCGGTCCAGGTGCGGGCGGGGATCTCGGCGACGGCTCCGGCGACGAGCGACGCGGGGACCTCGGCGGCACGGCGTGGGCGGTCGCGGACACGGTCGGTCGAGCCGTCGCGCATCGTCTGCCTCCCTCCCGTGGGCATCGTGGGCGTCCCTGGCGGCGACCGCCGCGGGACTCGCCCATCAGATCACCGGCCCATCAGATCACCGGCCCCGATTCGATCACCCGGCACCGACAGCCGCCACCGCCGGTGCGACGAAGCGCTCCACGCAGCGTCGCTCGTCGTCGGGGGTCGGCTCGGGCATGACGATGAGCGCGATGATCGACCGCGTCACCCATCGGGCGGTCGCAGCCGCGTCGGGGGCATCACCGCCCATCACGGCCCGGACCGCGTCGGCGATCGCCGGGTGGGAGACCGCGAGGCGGGCGGGCAGACCGGCGTCCGTGGCGAACCAGGGGCCGAGCGCGGGGTCCGCGCGGATCGCGGCGAGCGCGGCGGTGACGGCCGCAGCCGCGCGGTCGCGGGGATCGTCGACGCGATCGGTGTCCTGGACGATCCGGACGAGGATGCGTTCGGTGGTGGCCCGGATGTAGCCCGTGAGGACGTCGGACCGCGTCGGGAAGTAGCGGTAGAGCGTGGCGCGTGAGCAGCCTGCGGCGGCGGCGATGTCGGCCATCGTCACGGCGTCGACGCCGCGCCGGGCGAACAGCTCCGCGGCGACGTCGAGGAGTCGTCGTTCGGCGACGCGGGTGCGGTCCTCGGCGATCCAGTCGGTCATCGCGGTGTCCCGCCGACGCGGACCGGTACCGACGTGGGTCGGCGCACGTAGTTGCCCGCGGCCCAGGTGATCGCCGCGCTGTCGACGGTGAACTCGGGTGCGGCTGCCAGCAGTTCCTCGAGGGCGACGCGGCCCTGCATCCGGGCGGCGGCCGCACCGAGGCAGTGGTGGTCGCCCCGACTGAACGTCATGATCTGACGGGGGTGCCGGTGGACGTCGAGGCGCTCGGCGTCCTCACCCCACCACCGCTCGTCCCGGTTCGCGGAGGCGTACAGCAGCAACACCTTTCGTCCCGCGGGGATGGTGACACCGTGGAGGGTGACGTCGACGGCGGCCGTGCGCGCGAGCCCCTGGACGGGGGAGGTGAGGCGGAGCAGTTCCTCGACCGCCGCCGGGATCAGCGCGGGGTCGTCGACGAGCTGCCGTCGCTGGTCGGGGTGCGCGGCCAGCAGGTCGACGGCACCCCCGAGAAGACCTGTCGTGGTGTCGTTCCCGCCGGCCACCATCGTGAACGTGAACGCCAGTACAGAGAGCAGCCCGGTGGGGTCGTCGCCGACGCCGGCGGCCACGAGGTGCGACACGGTGTCGTCGCCGGGTTCGGCCCGTCGTCGTTCGATCAGCTCGGTGAAGTAGCCGAGCATCTCCCCCACCGCCGCACCGGCGGACTGCATCGCCCCACCGAGGTCACCACTCGGATCGGCGCCCACGATCGCCGCGGTCCACGCGTCGAACCGGTCGCGATCGGCGTCGGGGACACCGAGGTAGTGGGCGACCACCATCGAGGGCAGGGGTTTGGCGAGACGGTCGACGAGGTCGAACTCGTCGCCGGGAGCGATGTCGCGCAGTCGATCCCGGACGAACTGTCGTACGCGCGGCTCGACGTCGCGGACCTGCGTCGGGGTGAACCCCCGCGCGACCAGCAAGCGGAAGCGGGTGTGGGCCGGCGGGTCGAGCATCACCATCGGCGGGTTGTCGGCCATGCCGATGGAGTCGAGCTCGCCGTAGGTCACGGTGAGCCCGCCGCCCGAGACGAAGCGGTCGGTGTCGACGGCCGCCGCCATCACGTCGTCGTGGCGGCTGAGCACGAACCAGTCGGCGTCGGGCGCGTCGTCGGGGACGACGTGGTGGACCGGGTCCTCGTCGCGCAGCCACCGGTAGTCGGAGAACGGGTCGGCCCACGTCTCGCCGGAGCGCAGGGCGAACCGGCGGTGAGACATGTCGGTGCTCATGTCTCATGATCGATACAGACGGCCCTCACTGTCAACGGGTGGCGGTGCGCGGAACCCGTGGGCGCCCGGCATGATCAGGACCCATGACGGCGATGGCGGTGACCACGTTCGGACCGGCGGACGGCGAGACGGTGCTGGTGGTGCACGGAGTGACCGGGCACGGTCGTCGCTGGCGACCGCTCGCCGAGGACCACCTCGCCGACCTGCGCATCGTCGCCCCCGACCTCCTGGGGCACGGCCACTCGTCGTGGGAGGCGCCGTGGACCATCGAACGCCAGGTGGCCGGCCTGCTCGAGGTCCTCGACCGCGATGTCGACGGTCCCGTCGTGGTCGTCGGACACTCCTACGGTGGTGCGCTCGCGCTGCACCTGTCCGCGACCGCTCCCGACCGTGTGCGCGGGCTGGTGTTGCTCGACCCCGCGGTGGACCTCGACGGCGACCGGATGGCCGACGCCGCGGCGTCGACCCTCGACTCCTGGTACGTCCGCGACGAGCAGGACGCGTGGGACCGCAAGCGCGCCGAGTCGTGGTGGGAGGTCGACGACGCGGTGCTGACCGAGGAGATCGAGACCCATCTCCTGCCCACCGCGGACGGCCGGATGACGTGGCGGCTGCATCCCGGCGCGATCATGACCACGTGGAGTGAACTGGCGCGACCGTTCGCGCTCCCGCCGGCGGGGACGGAGACGGCGATGATCGTCGCCGACAAGGTGCAGCCGCCCTACGCGTCGGCAGGTTTCGTCGCCGCTCTCACCGACCGGCTCGGCGACAGCCTCACGATCCACCACGAGGACTGCGATCACATGGTGCCGCTGTCCCGACCGGAGCTCACCGCCGCGACGATCCGGGACGTCCTCGCCCGCACGGCCTGACATCGACACGCCTGTTGTGGCGGGGCGGGACTCAGCGGGCGGTGAGTGCCGCCGCGTGGGTGCGGAAGCGGGCCGCGACGAGGTCGGCGAGAGCATCGTCGGCACCGAGGGGTTCGGTCACCGCGTCGGCACCCGCCCCCGACAGCCTCGTGTGGAACAGACCGGGCGCCAACAGGTACGCCGCGACGACCACACGCCGCGCGCCACCCGCCCGTGCAACGCTCACCGCGTCGGCGACGGTCGGCGTCGCGGTGGCGGCGTACCCGACGTCGACGGGTGCACCGATCCGCTCGGCGAGATGTGCCGCGGCCGTGGCGACGTCGGCGAGGGCGTCGGGATCCGACGATCCCGCGGCGGCGAGCACGACGTGGTCGCCGCTGCGCCACCCCGCGGAGCGCAGGCGCGACATCATCACGTCCGCGAGTGCGGGATCGGGTCCGAGCGCGGCGGTGACGCGGACGTCGTCGCGTCCGCTGAGCCGGACGTGCTCGGGCAGGTCGACCCGGACGTGGTAGCCGGACGCGAGGAACGCGGGCATGAGCACGGCGGGGCCGTCGATCTCCGACAGCACCTCCGACGGCGTGGGTCCCAGGACGTCCACGAACGCCACCCGCACCGGGCCGATGCGGTCCGCCACGAGCTCCGCGAGACGAGCGACGGTCGCGACGCCCACCGGGGACCGGGTGCCGTGCGCGACGAGCACGAGGGTCGGGTCGCTCACTCGTCCTCCCATTCGAGGTCGACGGCGAGGCGATAGCCGCGTTTGACGACCGTCTGGATCATCGTGGGATCGCCCAGCGCGGACCGCAACCGGGCCATCGCCGTCTCGACGGCGTGGGTGTCCCCGCCACCGCCGGGCAGCGCGGCCAGCAGGGTGCGACGATCGACGACACGACCGGGGACACGGGTCAACGCCCGCAGCAGCGCCTGCCCCGCGGCGGTGAGCGGCCGGACCGAACCGTCCACGGTCACACCGCGTGCCAACACGGTCATGTCGTGTCCGGCCACGCGCAGCACCTGTGTGCGGCGCGGGAGCTCGTCGGCGATGGTCCGCGCCAGTGCACCGAGGCGGAACCGTGCGGGCTGGATCGTCGGCACCTGGAGGGCGTGCAGGGGTGCCGCGGTCACCGCACCGACGCACAGCGCGGGGACGACGGTCCGCAGAGCGTGCAGGAAGTCCTCGAGCACACCGAGATCCCGTGCGCGGCCGAGGAAGGACGCGACCGCCGGGGCACTCGTGAATGTGATGCCGTCGATGTCGTGGGCGATCGTGGCCCGGATCATGGCGTCCATCGCCGTCGTGTCACTCGGCGGCGTCCAGCGGTAGACCGGCACCGGGACGACCGTGGCCCCGGCATCCCGCAGGACGGCGGACAGGTCCGGCAGCGGTTCCCACTCGGTCGTCGCGCCGTGCAGCTGCACCGCGATGCGCAACCCGTCGACGCCGTCGGCCAACAGGTGCTCGATGACCTCGCTCGACGACTCGTTCGGTGGCGACCACGCCTCCCGCAGTCCGGCGGCGCGGATGGCGCCCTTGGCCTTCGGTCCCCGGGCGACCACCGTCGACCGGTGCAACGCCTCGCACAGCGACTCGGCGACCCCCCATCCGTCGGCGGCCTCCATCCAGCCGCGGAAGCCGATGCCGGTGGTCGCGATGACGATGTCCGGCGGTGCGTCGGTGATCTGGGTCGTGACGCGTTCGAGCTCGGCGTCGTCGGCGAGCGGGATGATGCGGATCGCGGGTGCGTGCATCACCTCGGCACCACGGCGCGTCAGCAGAGCCTCGAACTCGTCTGCGCGTCGCGCTGCGGTGATGCCGATGGTGAACCCGGCCAACGGGGGTGCGGCGGCGGGGAGAACGTCGACGGTCTCCTCCGACGGGGCGGGGTTCATCACGCGCCGATGTCGACCCGGTTGTCGACCACTCGCGTGGCGAACGTCCCGAGCCCGACCGAGTCGTCGTCGAGACAGAGTCCGGTCCGCAGCGAGAAGACCTGCTTGAGCAGCGGCGAGGCGACGGTCGGTTCGCCGTCGCGGTCACCGACGAGTCCCCGCGACATGACCGCGGCGCGACCGAACGGATCGATGTTGCCCACGGCGAACACCTCGCCCGACGGGACGAGGAAAACCGCGGCCTGGGTCCCGTCCGGCAGGATCGCGGCGACACCCCGACCCGGGACGAGCGTGTCCAGTGGACACACCGGCACCCAGGTGGCGTCGGTCCCCCGCAGGTCGTCGACGGCGTGGTCGTGGTGCGTGAGCGTCATGGTCGACCTCCTCGATGTGATGGGCCCAGTGTGTCGACGCCATGTGTCGGCGACGTTTCGACGGTGTCGGCGTGCTGTGAACCCACAGCTCAGCCCGCGTGTCGCGGGGCGCCCGGCATCGCCGGCGACCCCAACAGCACCGGCACGCGACGGCCGTCGGACTCGGTGAACCCGACCGTCGGGTCGGGCTCGTCGGGAGCGTTGACGAACGACACGAACCGGGACAGCTTCTCCGGGTCGTCGAGGACTGCGGCCCATTCGTCGCGGTAGCCCTCCACATGACGCTCCATCGCGGCCTCGAGGTGGTCGGCGATGCCGAGCGAGTCGTCGCACACCACCGCACGCAGGTGGTCGAGACCGCCGTCGAGCGACTCCAGCCACGGTGCCGTGCGCTGCAGGCGATCCGCCGTCCGGATGTAGAACATCAGGTACCGGTCGATGTAGGCGATGAGCGTGTCGTCGTCGAGGTTCGACGCGAGCAGCTGCGCGTGCGCCGGACGCTGTCCGCCGTTGCCGGCGACGTAGAGGTTCCATCCCGACTCGGTCGCGATCACCCCGACGTCCTTGCCGCGGGCCTCCGCGCACTCCCGAGCGCATCCGGACACCCCGAACTTGATCTTGTGCGGGGAGCGCAGTCCGCGGTAGCGCTTCTCCAGGTGCACGGCCATCGCGACGGAATCCTGCACGCCGTATCGGCACCAACTCGACCCGACGCAGCTCTTCACCGTGCGCAGGCTCTTGCCGTAGGCCTGGCCCGACTCCATCCCGGCGTCGACGAGCCGACGCCAGATCTGCGGCAGCTGGTCGACGCGGGCACCGAACATGTCGATCCGTTGGCCGCCGGTGATCTTCGTGTACAGCCCGAAATCGCGGGCGATCTCCCCGATCACGATCAGCTGTTCGGGGGTCACCTCACCGCCGGGCATACGCGGCACCACCGAGTAGGACCCGTTCTTCTGCAAATTCGCCAGGAAGTGGTCGTTGGTGTCCTGCAGCGCGGCCTGTTCGCCGTCGAGGATGTGGTCCGACGACGTCGACGCCAGGATCGACGCGACCGTCGGCTTGCACACCTCGCATCCCGCGCCGGTCCCGAACCGTGCGATGAGTTCGGAGAACGTGCGGACACCCGTCGAGGCCACGATCTCGAACAGCTCGGCGCGCGACTGGGCGAAATGCGCGCACAACGACTTCGACAGCTCCACACCGGAATCGGCGAGCAGCGTGGTGATGCTGGGCACGCATCCACCGCACGTCGTGCCCGCGCCGGTGCAGCCCTTGATCGACGCGATGTCACACGACCCGTCGGCGATGGCCGCGCAGATCGCCCCCTTGGTGACCGCGTTGCACGAACAGATCTCCGCGTCGTCGGGCAGTGCCCCGACGCCGATGCCACCGCCCGACGACGCGGGCGTGATCAGGGCGGCCGGGTCGCCCGGGATGGCCCGTCCGACCATCGGTTTCAGCGTGGCGTACGCGTCGGCGTCGCCGACGAGGATGCCGCCGAGCAGCGTGGTCGCGTCGTCGGAGACGACCACCTTGGCGTAGGTGCCGGCAACCGGGTCGCTGTGCACGATCTCCAGCGCACCCTCGGCGGCGCCCATCGCGTCGCCGAAGCTCGCGACGTCCACGCCGAGCAGCTTGAGTTTCGTCGACATGTCCGCGCCGGCGAACGCGCGGTCACCACCGAGCAGGCGGTCGGCGACCACCTCCGCGGTCGAGTACCCGGGGGCCACGAGCCCGTAGCAGCGGCCGTCCACGGCAGCGACCTCGCCGATCGCGTAGATGTCGGGATCGGCCGTGCGACAGGCGGAGTCGACCAGGACGCCGCCGCGGTCGCCGACGTCGAGTCCCGCTCCACGGGCGAGGTCGTCGCGCGGTCGGACACCGGCCGCGAAGACGAGCAGTTCCGCGTCGATCTCGGTGTCGTCCGACAGACCGACGGTGATGCCGCCGTCGTGGCGGGCCTGCACCGCGGTGGTCGAGACGCCCGTGTGGACGGTGACCCCCAGCTCCCCGACGAGCTTGGCCAGCAGTGCGCCGCCGCCGTCGTCGACCTGCAGCGGCATCAACCGCGGCGCGAACTCGACCACGTGCGCGGTCATGCCCAACGACCTCAGCGCGTTCGCCGCCTCGAGGCCGAGCAGCCCACCGCCGACGACGACGCCCACCGAGCCGGGCTCCGAGGAGTCCGCCGCCGCGCGGATGTCGTCGAGGTCGTCGAGGGTCCGGTACACGAAGCAGCGAGGGTGCTCCTTGCCGGTGACCGGTGGGACGAAGGCGTAGGAACCGGTCGCGAGGACCAGTGCGTCGTAAGGGATCTCGGTGCCGTCGGACGCGACCACCCTGCGCCCGTCGCGGTCGATCGCCTCGGCCCGCACGCCCAGGCGCACCTCCACGTGGTCGTCCCCGGCGTAGTCGTTGCCGGCGAGCGCGAGCGCGGTGCGGTCCCACGAGGAGACATACGACGACAGACCCACCCGGTCGTAGGCGGGGTCGGACTCCTCACCGAGCACCACCACGCGCCACTGGTCGGTGATGTCGGCGCGGCGCAGGTCGGTCACGAACCGGTGGCCGACCATCCCGTGCCCGACGACGACGACGGTCTTGTCGGTCACGCGACACCCACCGTCGACGGCGCGGCCTTCTCGTCGGCGAGCGCGACGGCCGCCTTCTCACCGCGGGCGTAGAACCACCACGTGATGGCACCGGCGACGACGTAGAACGCGAGGAAGACCCAGAAGGCGGTGGTCGCCGACTTGCTGGACTTGTAGCTGGCGCGCAGCACCAGGTTGATCGCGACACCACCCAGGCCGCCGAACGCCCCCGCGATCCCGATGAGCGCGCCGGACATCGACCGGGACCACGTGATCTTTCCCAGCGCGTTGAGGCCACGGTTGGCCTGGGCCTTCGCCTCGAACACGGCCGGGATGATCTTGTAGACCGACCCGTTGGCGACACCCGAGATCAGGAACAGCAGGATGAAGCCGACGACGAAGGCCCACAGGACACCACCGGTCACGCGGTGACCGTTCGCGTCGGACGTCATGCCGGCGACGACGAGGATCGCCGACGAGGCCACCATCGCGGCGAAACACCACATGGTGACGCGACCGCCTCCGACGCGGTCGGCGAGGCGACCGCCGATCGGGCGCGACAGGGACCCCAGCAGCGGGCCGATCCAGGCGATCTGCGCGGCGGCCAGGGCGGGCTTGGGGTCACCGGAGGCGGTGAAGCTGATGTTGAGCACCTGGCTGAACGCGAAGCCGAACCCGATGAACGAGCCGAAGGTGCCGACATAGAGCAGCGAGATCACCCAGGTGTCGCGGTACTTCAGGCAGTCGAGCATGGCCTTGCCCGACGAGGTCTGGTGGTCGAGGTTGTCCATGTAGATCGCGGCGCCGACCCCGGCGAGCGCGAGTGCGACGAGGTAGATGGCGCAGACGATCTCGGGGCGGTCGGAGGCGAAGGCGATCACCGCGAGTCCGACGAGCTGCACGACCGGCACACCGATGTTGCCGCCCGCGGCGTTGAGTCCCAGGGCCCATCCCTTCATCCGCTGCGGGAAGAAGGCGTTGATGTTGGTCATCGAGGAGGCGAAGTTCCCGCCGCCGAGGCCCGAGAGCGCCGCCACGGCGAGGTACCAGCCGTACCCGAAGTCGCCCGGGTTCAGCATCAGCATGAGGGTCAGTGACGTCGGGATCAGCAGCACCACCGCACTGAAGATCGCCCAGTTCCGCCCGCCGAACCGGGCCGTCGCCTGGGTGTACGGGATGCGCAGGCAGGCACCGACGAAGGTGGCGGTCGCCGCGATGACGAACTTCTGGTCCAGCGAGATGCCGTACTGCGGACCCATGAAGAGGGCGAGGACGGAGAACAGCGACCACACCGAGAACCCGACGTGCTCGCAGATCACCGACCAGATCAGGTTGCGTCGGGCGATGGCGGCGTTGCCGTTGTCCCACGCCTCCCGGTTCTCGGGGTCCCAGTCGGTGATGTGGTGCTTGCGTCGCGTGGGGGTGGTCACGGAGATCCTCTCGAAGCGCGGCGTGGTGCAGGTTGTCGGCAACGCTAGGAGCGGGGTGTTGCGGCGGGTTGTCGTGCGATGACCCTCGCGTCACCGTGTTCTCACGTCCGGTTCGGCACCCATGTGAGACCCCCACGCGACCGGCCGGGCCCAAACGTGACCGGCGCGACGTCCCACCTCGTAGAGTCAGCGACGAAGCGCAGTCTGTGGGGAGGCCGGGGTCCCCGCGTCCCGGCCCTGAGGAGGACCATCTGATGTCACGTCGTAGGCGGCTGTCCGTCGTCGCCGCCCTCGTGGCGGCGGCCACCGCCGGCATCGTCACCGCACCGGTGGCGTCGGCGGCCCCGCTGCCCCGCAACTGCACGCAGGCCCTGTTCCAGAGCGACATCCGCTGCACCTACACCTACACCGGCTCGGCGCAGGTGTTCACGGTCCCGCGCGGACTGCGGTCGATCCTCGTGCTGGCGACCGGCGCCGGTGGCGCGGACACGCGCGGCTCCGGTTTCGCACCGACCAGGGCCGGCAAGACCTACGCCTACGCGAACGTCGTCGGCGGGCAACGCCTCTTCGTCTACGTCGGCGGCAACGGACAGCACAACGCACCCGGCAGCCGGATCGGCGCGGGCGGGTACAACGGCGGCGGCCCCGGTTATCCCAACGGTGGTGGCGGTGCCAGCGACATCCGGACGGTCGGCGGCAATGCGCTCGACCCCGTGTCCCTGGCGTCGCGACTCGTGTCGGCACCCGGAGGCGGCGGTTCGGCGGGCACACAGGGTGGCGTCGGCGGACGCCCCGGTGACAGCAACGGGTTCCAGCTCGGCGGCGGCGCGGGTGGTCCCGCGAACGGCGGCACCAACGCCGGTGACTCGCAGCCCGGCCGCGTCGGTGTCGGCGGTGCGGCCTCGCCCACCGGCGGAGGCGGCGGTGGCGGTGGCGGCTTCGGTGGCGGCGGCGGGTACCGGGGTGGTGGCGGCGGTGGCGGATCGCCGCTCCCGTTCTCGGCGACGACCCAGATCGCCAAGAGCGGCGAGGGTGCTCGCGTCACCATCGTCTACGACGGACCCTGCACCCCGTTCTGCTTCGGCAGCTGATCACGACCCGGGCTCGTCGCCGCCCCGCGCGGCGGCGAGTTCGGCTCGCAGCCGTTCCACCTCCTCCTGGAGTTCGACGATGCGCTCGGCGTAGGGCTGCGTCCTGTCCCTGATCATCTCGGCGGTGAACTGCGGGATGAGGCTGCGCGCGCAGTTCCAGTCGAACGCCTCGACGTCGATCAGCACGCACCGCTCGACCGGCGTCGCGATCGCCCGTCCGTCGACGTGGCCGAGGATGTCGGCGAGCGCGGGATCGGCGGTGGCGTCGACGACGGTTGCGCGGCCGAACACCTTGATGCGGGTGCGTCGCGGGAAATCGGCGACGAACAGGGCCACCCGGTCGTCGGCCTCGATGTTGCCCACCGACACGAACTGCTGGTTGCCGTAGAAGTCGGGGAAGCCGAACCGGTTGCCGCCCAGATGGTGCAGGAATCCCACCGGCCCGCTGCGGTACTGGATGTAGGGCCACCCCTGCGGCGTCACGCTCGCGAGATGGAACTGGAACACCGACGTCAGCATGCGGATCTCGCGCTCGGTGATCTCCTGCGGTCCGGAGTCGGGCGTCTCGAGGTCGGCGCCATAGGCGACGACGCTGCCCGCCTGCACCTGACGGTCCAACGACCGCGGTCCGAACGCGAGGTGTGAGTAGCGCCGTCCCATCGAGATCCCCGACAGCTCAGAGCATCAGGCGCACGATGTCGACGACCCGCGACAGACCCGCGAGCGCCCCGGCCGACGACCGCGGGTGCAGCGCGTGCACGGCCAGTCGGAACAGCAGCGCGCGCAACATCATCTGCGGCCACTCGGGCAGATCCGACCAGCGGTCGACGAGGTCCTCGTCGCCGCCACCCCACGCGATGGCGTCGACGACGACCACCGCCGAGGCCCAGGCCGCCGGTCGCCAGTACGGCACGATGTCGGTGATCCCCGGCGCCGCCGCACCGGCGAACAACACCGTGCCGAACAGGTCGCCGTGGACGAGTTGTGGGGGCGCGCTCACCGGGGTGCGCAGCGTCGCGAGCGTCTTGAGCATCTCGATGCTGGTGACGCCGTCCGGCGACGTCGGTTCACCGAAACCGGCTGCACGGGCGGACCGTAACGGGACCTCCTCCCACGCGGCGCGGTCGGCGGCGGTGAACACGTCGACGTCGGTGTAGGGCGGCGCCGGGGGCTGCAGCAGGAAGCGGGGACGTTCGATGGCCGCGGTCACCTGGTGCAGGCGGTTGGCGACGGAGACGACCTCGTCGTGCCGGGGCTCGGGCGACCCCGCGATGTAGGTGTCGGCGCGCCACCCGGAGACGACATAGCGGCCGTCCGTGCCGCGCAGCGGGCGCGCCACCCGGAGGCCGTCGACGTAGAGGTCCTCGCGGATCGTCGCCGACCACGCCGCGCGGGCATGATCCGGGACGAGCGAGAGCACCACCTCACCGATGCGCCAGCCGCCCTCCCACTCCCGCGTCAGCGCGATGGGCTCGACGCCGGACAGCCCGAACGTCGCGACGACG
Source organism: Williamsia deligens (assembly GCF_024171765.1). GTDB lineage: Bacteria > Actinomycetota > Actinomycetes > Mycobacteriales > Mycobacteriaceae > Williamsia_A > Williamsia_A deligens. The sequence continues at coordinate 2,800,972 of NZ_JAMTCI010000001.1, read as the reverse complement.
TGCGCGGGCGGCTCCGGTGCGTTCACGAGAGATCACGTTACCGACCGACTCCCGCGTTGCCGGGGAGGTGCGGTGCCGGTGTCCACCGGTGTCCGGGTGCGGTGACGGATCAGGCGACCGGTGTCGCCGAGACCGAACCAGGCGATCGCGGCACCGACGAGCGCGACGGCGGCGAAGACCGGCACCGCGCGGCGGAACGTGGTGTCGAAGGACGGGTCGAGTCCGGAGGCGGCCGACGTGCCGGCGAGCAGCGGCACCGACGCGACGGCGACGAGTCCTGCCGCCCGCGCGACGGCGTTGTTCACCCCGCTCGCCAGACCGGAGTGCGCGTCGTCGACGGCGGCGAGCACCGTGGCGGTCAGCGGCGCCACCAGCGTCACCAGGCCCAGCCCCATGAGCAGGGCACCGGGCAGCACATCGGTGAGATAGTCGGCGCCGGGCCCGATCCGGAGGAACAGCAGCAGTCCACCCGCCAGGGCGATCGCGCCCAGGGTGAGCGGGAGGCGCGGTCCGATGCGCGCGGCCAACGCCGCCGAACGGGCCGAGAACAACAGCATGAGGACGGTCACCGGCAGCAGTGCTGCGCCCGCCCACACGGCCGGATAGCCCGCGACGACCTGCAGTTGCAGGGCGGTGAGGAACAGGTGGCCACCGAGGGCCGCGTACACCGCGAACGTCACCACGTTGACGACGGTGAACGTGCGGGACGCGAACAGCCGCGGCGGGACCATCGGCTCGCGGGCGCGCCGTTCGGTGAGGACGAAGACCACTCCCGCCAGGACCCCGACACCCGCGACGAGCCCCACCTCGATCCCGGACCCGCCGTCGGCGGCGCGGATGAGGGCGACGGTGGTGGCGGCCAGGGCGACGATCGCCGAGAGTGCGCCGACGACGTCGAACCCGCGGTGCGTCCGGGCGTCGTCGGACTCCGGGACGTGCCGGAGCGCGACCACGATGCACGCCGCGGCGACCGGGATGTTGACCAGGAACACCCACCGCCACCCGGGTCCGTCGGCGAGGGCGCCGCCGATGAACGGGCCGATCGCCGACGCGACGCCGCCCAGCCCCGACCACAACCCGATCGCACGGGCGCGATCGGCCGGCCGCAACGACGACTGGATCATCGCGAGCGAGCCCGGGGTGAGCAGCGCACCGCCGATCCCCTGGACCGCCCGGGCCCCGACGAGGACCTCGATCCCGGGCGCGAGACCGCAGGCCAGTGACGCCGCCGCGAACAGCACGATGCCCACGATGAAGACACGCCGACGACCGAATCGGTCACCCAGGGACCCGCCCAGCAGGACGAGCGCCGACAGCGTCGTCATGTAGGCCGTGACGGTCCACTGCAACGAGGCGAGGCCGGCGTCGAGGTCCTCGGCGATCCGCGGCAGCGCGACGTTGACGACGGTGGAGTCGAGCATGACGACAGCGGTCCCCAGCACCGCCGCGGCGACGATCCACCGGCCCTGCGCGGTGGCCAGCGCGACGCCGTGGTCGACGCCGTCGGACTCGGGCTCGTCGCGGGCGGGCTCGTCGCTCACGTCAGTAGACCGGCAGCGACGGATCGATCTCGCGCGTCCAGGACGCGATCCCACCCTCGAGGTGACGCACGTCGGTGAACCCGGTGCGACGCAGCGCGGCCAGCGCGCGTGCCGACCGGATCCCGGTCTTGCAGTACAGGACAGCCGGTCGGTCGCGCGGCACGCGATCGATGCCCGTGCCGGACTCGATGTCCCCCAACGGGATCAGGGTGGCGCCGTCGATGTGGGCGATGTCCCATTCGACGGGCTCCCGGACGTCGATGAGCGCCACCGACTCGCCCGCACCGAGGCGCGCCCGGAGTTCCGTCGCCGAGACGGTGTCCTGCACCGCGCGATCCGGCTCGGCAGCATCCGACGTCGCAGGTTCTGCCGCCACCCCGCACAGCGCCTCGTAGTCGACGAGCGCGGTGACCGGCGTGCGGGCGGGGTCCCGGCGGACCTCGACGGTCCGGTATCGCATGGCCATCGCGTCGTAGAGCATCACCCGGCCGAGCAGCGACTCCCCCACGCCCGTCAGCAGCTTGATCGCCTCGGTGGCCATCACCGACCCGACCGACGCGCACAGCACCCCGAGGACGCCGCCCTCGGCACACGAGGGGACGGTGCCGGCGGGAGGTGGGTCCGGATAGAGGTCGCGGTAGTCCAGTCCCCGACCGTCCGGGGCGGCGTCCCAGAACACCGACACCTGACCCTCGAACCGGAAGATCGACCCCCACACGTAGGGCACGCGGGCCAGCACCGCGGCGTCGTTGACGAGGTAGCGGGTGGCGAAGTTGTCGGTGCCGTCGACGACGAGGTCGTACCGGCCGAACAGCTCGACGGCGTTCTCCGCGGTCAACCGGTGCTCGTGGAGTTCGACGCGGACGTGCGGGTTGGTCTCGGCGATCGCGTCGCGGGCGCTGGCCGCCTTCGAGCGCCCGATGTCGGATTGGCCGTGGATGACCTGTCGGTGCAGGTTCGACTCCTCGACGACGTCGAACTCGACGATCCCGATCGTCCCGACACCCGCCGCGGCGAGATACAGCAGGACCGGGCTGCCCAGTCCGCCCGCACCGATCACGAGGACGCGGGCGGTCTTCAGCCGACGTTGCCCGGCGAGGCCGAGATCGGGCAGGACGAGATGACGGCTGTAGCGGGCGACCTCGTCGTGGGTGAGCGTCGCCACCGGGTCGACGAGGGGCGGGAGCGGTGTCACGCCCTCAGGTTAGGCCTGCGACACACCGGCGGCTCAGGCCTGGGGGAACGGCCAGGGATTGGCGCGGCAGGTGAGGTCGGGGTCGGCGCGCATCTCCGGGTCGAGGGCCATGATCTGGCTGTTCGAGACGCCGAAGGTCTGCTGCATCATGATCGGCGCCAACGCGTTCTGACCGCCGCACGGCTGGTGCTGCTCGTAGCCGATTGCGTGGCCGACCTCGTGGTTGATCAGGTACTGGCGGTACAGGAGATCGTCGCCCTGGTACGAGACCGCGCCGCGCACCCACCGTGCCTCGTTCACCGTCACCCGCGCCTCCGGCGGGTAGTAGCAGCTGGACTCGAGCTTGATCTGGTACCCGCACAGCTCGCGTGTGGTGTCGGTGGAGGTCAGCGACACCCGGAAGTCGGGGGTGCCGGTGTCGACGCGTCGGAAGGCGACCGACCCCCCGCCGATCCAGCTGCGCGGGTTCGACAACGTCGCGTCGACGAGTTTCCCGAAGGCGCTGTCGCTGCTGTAGTCCTGCGGCACCAGCCCGTTCTCGACCTCGACGGTGTAGGTGAACGTCCGCCCCGCACGGGGATTGCCGACGACACCCGTCGTGCCCGGCACGGTGCGCCAGCTCTTCGCGCCCGCCGTGGTGAACCCACCGCCGTCGGGGAGTTGGCCGGCGGGCAGCGCCGACGCGGCGACCGAGCCGCTGGGCGCGCCGATCGCCGTCGTCTCGGAGTTCACCGCGGTGTTGCGGGTCTCGGCCGGGGTGGGTGCCGGCTGCGCGGACGACGAGGACCCGTCGTCGACGATCGTCACCACCAGCAGGACGACGGTCAGCACGACCAGGACCGGGATGGCGTAGGCACGCCATCCGTAGGTGCTGACGAACCGCCCGAGCGCACTCTGTCGCCGACGTTCGGGACGGGGACCACGACGCCCACGCGTGTCGACCTGCGTCGGATCCCAGTGCGCGCGCAGCGGCTGGTCGTCGCGCGGCCTGTCGGGACGTGTCCCGTCCGGGCGGCGCCCGGGTCGCGCGGGACCGGCACCAGGGGGCAGCGAGGGTCCCGGCGGGAACGTCCCCTGGGGGATCTGCCCAGAAGGCATCTGACCAGAAGGGATCTGACCCGGCGGGAACCGTCCCGGCGGGCCCTGTCGGGGCGCGGACGGGAGCGGTCCGGAGGGGTGGCCTGCGTACGGATGTCCGGGGTGCTGTGGGTGTCCGGGGCCGGGCGCCGACGGGCCGCTGGGCCCGGGCGTCGTCGGGGTTCGGCGATCTCCACCGCCGCCGGTGCTCACGAGGCCCACCATCTCACAGAGTCCCTGCCGGTCCGGGGACCCTCGCCCGGTCGGCCGGACACCTTCTGTCGGTCCCGCGGGCTCGTGCGGTCAGGGTGTGACGGCCGCCGCGACCTCGATGTGGCGGGCGATCTCCCGCGCCGTCTCCACGGGGATCTCCATCTGACACACGTGGCCCACCGCCCCGAACATGACCAACCGCGAGTCCCGGATCGCCCGGACCAGGCGCGGCGCGATCGCGGAGCTGACCAGCTTGTCCCGACCACCCCAGACGACGAGGGTCGGCGACTCGATCGCGGCCGCGGCACGCCAGTGCTCCCGACCGGACATCCACAACCAGCTGCCGACCAACGCGGCGAGCGTCCGCGACAGCGCCACCGGCGCCCAGGGCAGACTCGCACGGGCGACGGCGTGCTCGACTGCCTGCGCCGTGCGGACGGGCCCCAGTCGGGACGGGTCGACCATGATCTCGCGCAGCGTCTGCGCGACCTGCCTCTCGGGGTGCGCCCGGCCGAGGTACCCGAACACCGCGGGCCCCACCCGGGGCACCGAGGCGAGCGTGAGCGGGACGAAGCTGAGGCGCCGGACACGGGGACGCAGGTCGGGGAAGGCCGGCGAGATGAGCGTGAGGGTGGTGACGAGGTCGGGGCGGGTCGCGGCCACCCGGGCGACGACGGCACCGCCGAGCGAGTTGCCGACGAGGTGCGCGCCACCGAGATGCTCGAGGACGGCGACGACGGAGTCGGCCAGGGCGTGCAACGAGTAGTCGCCGTCGACCGGCGGGTCGGAGAACCCGAAGCCGGGCAGGTCCATCGCCCATCCGTCGGCGACCGGCGCCAGGACCTCGCCCAGATCGGTCCAGTTCAGCGACGACCCGCCGAGCCCGTGGACGTAGAGCGCGCGACCGCCGGGGGCGTCCTCCCGGGCTCGGGGCACCCGGCGGAGGAAGAGGCGACGCCCGCCGAGCTCGACGCGGGATCCCGGCCACAGAGGGCTGGTGCGGTCGAGTGGGGCGAGCTGATCGCGCAGGGACGTCGGCTGCGCCGTCTGTCCGGGACGGTGTGTCGACACCGGTCCAGCATGCCTCACCTGGTCGGGGGGCCGAGTAGGGTCGTCGCATGCCAGGAGCCCCCCAGCGTGACTCCGTCGGGGTGGCCGGCGAATCCGTGAACCGTCGCAACACCCGCATGCCGCGCAGCGCCCGTCGGGTCCAACTGCTCGACGCCGCCAGCGAGATCTTCGTCGAACGGGGCTACCACTCGGCGGGGATGGACGAGATCGCGATCCACGCCGGGGTCAGCAAACCCGTTCTCTACCAACACTTCCCGGGGAAGCTGGACCTGTACCTGGCCGTGCTCGAGGAGCACGCCGAGGCGATGGTGTCGCAGGTCCGCACAGCGCTGGAGACCACCACCGACAACCGGGAGCGCGTGCGCAAGGCGGTGGAGGCCTTCTTCGACTTCATCGATCAGGACCATCAGGGGTACCGGCTGATCTTCGAGTCCGACGCACTCGATCCCGCGGCGATCCGTCGGGTGGAGAGCGCCACGGAGGCGTGTGTCGACGCCGTCTACGGACTCGTCATGCACGACTCGGGTCTCGATCCGTACCGCTCCCGCATGCTTGCCGCCGGACTCGTCGGCGCCAGCCAGGTCAACGCCCGCTACTGGCTCGACGCGCGGCGCCCGATCAGCAAGTCCGACGCGGTCGAGACCACCGTCTCGCTGCTGTGGGGCGGGCTCTCACGGGTTCCGCTCCAGGGCGTCGGGTCCGCCGCGGGCTGACCCGCGGCGGCCCACCGTGCCCCGTCAGAAAGGGCCCCGTCAGGAAGTGCCCCGTCAGACGGCGCCGAAGCCGACGCGCGGACGCTCGGACGACCCGACCTCGACGTAGGCGATCTTGGTGACCGGCACGAGGTAGCGGGCACCCTTGTCGTCGGTGAGCCGCAGCAGCGGCTCCTTGCCCGAGAGGGCGGCCTCGACGGCGGCGTGCACGTCGTCGCTCGTCTGATCGGTCTGCACCACGAGCTCTCGCGAGCTGTCGGAAATACCGATCTTCACGTCAACCGCCACGGTCGTCCTCCTCCTCGCGTCACCCCGTACAGGGTCTCGCCGTCAAGGCTAGTGGAGCGGGCCGTCGTCACCCCATCGCGTTCCGCTGTGGGCGTACCCCGCACCGGTCGTCGGGCACCGTCGGCACGCGCGCCGTGGGTCAGCCGAGGTGGAGCTCGCGCATGCGCTCGGCGTGCCGGTCCTGGATCGACTCGAAGAACGCCGACACCCGCCCGAGGTCGGCGGCCTCGCTGAACAGCACGTCGGTGAGCGCCTCCTCCGAGGCGAGCACGTGCTGGGCCTGGGTGATCGCCTCGCCGAGCAGCCGTCGACCCCACAGGCGCAGCGGGGACGTGAGATCGGGATCGGCGGCAACCGCGGCCCGGACCTCGTCGCGGGCGAAGTCGGAGTGGCCGGTCTCGGCCATCACCTGCTGCACGATCGACTCGGCGTCGCTGGGCAGGGTGTGCGCGACCTCGAGGTAGAAGTCCGCGGCGAGACCGTCGCCGATGTAGGCCTTCACCATCGACTCGAGCCAGGTGTTCGGCGTCGTCGACCCGTGGTACCGGTCGAGGACGGGTGTGTGTCGCGCGACCGTCTCGTCGATGTCGGCGCCGCGGCGGACGAGCTCCTGGGCGAGGATGTCGAAGTGGACCATCTCCGCACCGGCCATCTGCGCGATCGCGACACGTCCCCGCAGGTCCGGGGCCATCTCCGCCTCCGACGTGAGCCGGTAGAAGGCGGCGATCTCACCGGCGAGGAGCACCCCGAACAACGCGGTGATCCCCGGGTGGTCGTCGGGCAACGGCGTGGTGGTCCCGCGGGGCCGCACGTGCGGGGCCAGGGGTGCCGAGGACCCCGGCAGCACCGCCGCGCCGCCGCCGTCGGACGCGGGCGGGTGCGATTGCGATCCGGGAGTCGAGTCGGCCATGCGGCGATCGTAGGCGACCCGTGCGCCACGCCGGAGGGCCTCGTCTGCTCGACCGATGCGGCGTTCGTGCAGCGGGGACGTACACTCGGCGCTGACGGTCGCCGCTGCGACCGGCGACACGAGACCCGGGTCCGCGTCGCCGCGGCGGGCACCGACCGTCACGACAAGTGCGCGCGTACCGAGTACGACGACCGCCGCGCGAGCCCGCCGAATCGGCCGGGCCGCCGCAGGCGAGAACCGATCGCTCATCACTGGCGCGGGCGGCACCGCCGCCGGCGCGAGATCACGCCAGACCCCGGGTACGCGCAGACGTGACTTCGGAAGGCACCGACATCAGTACCGACAACATCAGCACCGCGACCGACGAGACGACCCAGGCCGACGGGACCACCGTCGTGACCGGCGAGTCGCCCATCGATCCCGACGTCCCCCAGACGACCATCGTCGACACCGACACCCACGTCGCCCCGACGTTCGCCGAGCTCGGCGTGAGCGACGAGATCGTCGCCGCCCTCGAGGCCGACGGCAAGACCCACACCTTCGCGATCCAGGAGCTGACGCTCCCCCTCGCCCTCGCCGGTGACGACCTCATCGGTCAGGCGCGGACCGGCATGGGCAAGACGTTCGGGTTCGGCGTCCCGCTGATCCACCGCATCACCCAGGCCAAGCCGGGCAGCGACGGCGCGCTCCGCCCGCTCGACGGCACCCCCCGCGCACTCGTGATCGTCCCGACCCGCGAGCTCTGCCTGCAGGTCACGGGCGACCTCCAGGTGGCCGGCAAGGACATCGAGGTCGACCCGCAGCCCAACGCCAAGCGCAAGCTGTCGATCGTCTCCATCTACGGCGGCCGGCCCTACGAGTCGCAGATCGCTGAGCTGCAGGCCGGCGCCGACGTCGTCGTCGGCACCCCCGGTCGACTGCTCGACCTGGCCCAGCAGGGCCACCTCATCCTCGGCAAGGTGCAGATCCTCGTCCTCGACGAGGCCGACGAGATGCTGGACCTGGGCTTCCTGCCCGACATCGAGCGCATCATGCGGGCCCTGCCCGACCAGCGTCAGACGATGCTGTTCTCGGCCACGATGCCCGGCCCGATCGTCACCCTGGCCCGTACCTTCCTCAACCGGCCCACCCACATCCGCGCCGAGCACGCCGGGGACTCCGCCGTCCACGAGCGCACCAAGCAGCACGCGTACCGCGCGCACGCCCTGGACAAGGCCGAACTGGTCGCCCGGGTCCTGCAGGCGGAGGGTCGTGGCGCGACCATGATCTTCACCCGCACCAAGAGGACCGCGCAGAAGGTCGCCGACGACCTCGCCGAGCGCGGCTTCAAGGTCGGTGCCGTGCACGGAGACCTCGGCCAGGTCGCCCGCGAGAAGGCCCTCGGCCGGTTCCGTGACGGCACCATCGACGTCATCGTCGCGACCGACGTCGCCGCCCGCGGCATCGACATCGACGACGTCACCCACGTCATCAACTACCAGTGCCCCGAGGACGAGAAGGCCTACGTGCACCGCATCGGCCGCACCGGGCGCGCGGGTCGCACCGGTATCGCCGTGACCCTCGTCGACTGGGACGAGCTGCACAAGTGGAAGCTCATCAACGACGCCCTTGACCTCGGCATCCCCGAGCCGGTGGAGACGTACTCCAGCTCGGAGCACCTGCGCGAGGACCTCGACATCCCGGCCGAGACCACCGGCCGGATCGTCCCCGCTGCCCCGCCGGCACCGCGGGAGCGGGACGGATCGTCGGACGGCGGTCGTCGCGAACCGCGTGCGCCGCGGGCGAACCGCGAGCGTCGCCGTACCCGCGGCGCCCGCACCGGGGACTCCCCGTCCGAGTGGAACGCGACCGCCGCGTCCGGCTCGGCATCCGACTCCGCGACCGCGGCTCCGGCCTCGGCACCGTCCGATCAGGGGTCCGGCGAGTCCGGTGACGGGACCTCGCGTCCCAAGCGCCGTCGTCGTCGCGGCCGTGGCCGCGGTGGTGCGGCGGGCACCGACGGTGCAGCATCGACCGGCGGCGACTCCGCAGGCGCGACGACGGGCTCGTCCGACCAGTGACCCGATGACCACCACCCGGCCACCGGGCACCCGCGGCCCGCGACGCCTGCGTCCGGAACGTCGGACCCGCACCGACCTCGTCGTCACCGCGGTGATCGTGGTCGTCGTCGTCGTGGTGGCCGCGGCCATCTGGTGGGTCAGCCCGTCGCGGCACACCCGCATCGACTCGGCGCCGGTGCCACTGACACCGGTCGCCGACGCGACCGGCGCACCCGCCGGACTCCAACAGGGCTGGACCGCGCGCTCCCCCGTCACGGCGATGCCTGTCGTGACCGAATCTGCCGTCGTCACCGGCGACGGCGGCGCCGTCGTGGCGCATGATCCCGACGACGGGTCGACGGTGTGGAGCTATCGCCGGGACCTCGACCTGTGCGGCATCGTCTCGGCCTACCCCTCCGCCCCCCGCGTGGTGGCCGCCTACCGCAACAGCCGGGGGTGCGGCGAGGTGACCGCCCTGCGCGCCGACGACGGTCGACGCGCGGCCACGCGCAGCAGCTCCGCCGACGACGCCGTGTCACTGGTGACCGCATCGGATTACGTTGTCTCCGTGGGCGATACACGCCTGGAGTCCTGGGGGTCGTCGCTGGTCCGCGGCGTCGAGTACGGCCGTGTGTCCGCACCGGTGAAGCCGGGGACCCAGCCGCGCTCCGGGTGTCGCCTGCTCTCGGGCGCCACCGGCGCCAGTCAGATCGCCGTCGTCGAGCAATGCCCCGACGAGGCCGGTTACCGCCTCAGCGTGATCTCCGCGGCGCAGGACAAGGACGAGAAGGTCTCCCAGCTCGGCTCACGACTCATCACCGACAGCACCGCCGGACCCGTCCCGCGGGTGGTCGCGGTGTCGTCGTCGGCCGTGGCGGTCTACCGCGGCGGGTCCACCCCATCCGCGGGGGCACCGGCCGCGGAGGGACCGGAGATCCGCGTGTACGGGACCGACGCCGCGCTGCGCTCGACCCACGAGGTCCTCGGCGCCACAGAGGCTCCGGCGGATTCGCTGCCGGTCACGTCGACGAGCGTCGGCGGCGGCACGGCGGTCACCTACTTCACCGGCAGCGCGACCGTGGTCCTCGACCCGACGGCCCTGACGCCCCGCTATCAGATCCCCGGGACCCTGGGTCCCGCGGTGCTCATGGGCGTGGATCTGGTCGTCCCGGGCCCCTCCGGGGTCACCGTCGTCGATCCCGCGACCGGGCAGCAGCGTCGCACCATCGCCGTCGCGCGGCCCGGGTACACCGGGGGAACTGTCGGGCTCATGCCGATCGGCACGTCGATCGCGGCGTCCTACGACGGCTCGGTGCACGTCCTGCGCGCCACCGGGTAGCGAGGGGTCAGGCGACCGTCCCGACGACGGCGAGGGGCTTGCCCGCGTCCCAGTGATGCCAGAGGTTCTCCGCCAGTTGGCGATACGCCTGCGAGCCCTTGTGCTTGCGACCCGTCATGACACTCGTCCCCGACGCCGACGCCTCGGCGAAGCGGACGGTGCGCGGGATGGGCGGGTCCAGGACGGGCAGGTCGTAGCGGTCGGAGACGTCGGCGAGGACGTCGCGGCTGTGGGTGGTGCGTGAGTCGTACAGCGTGGGGACGACCCCGAGCAGGGTGAGGTCCGGGTTGGTGATCTGTTGGACCTCGGTGACCGTGCGCAGCAGCTGTCCGACGCCGCGGTGTGCGAGGGTCTCGCATTGCAGCGGGACCACGACCTCCGAGGCGGCGGTGAGTCCGTTGAGAGTCAGGACACCCAGCGACGGCGGGCAGTCGATGATGATGACGTCGTAGTCCTGGGACACCTGCGCGAGTGCACGTTTCAGGGCGTACTCACGGCCGGGCCGCATGAGGAGCAACGCCTCCGAGCCGGCGAGGTCGATGGTGGCCGGGAGCAGGGTCATGCCGTCCTCGGTGGACAGCAGGGCGTCGACGATCTCCGCCTCACCCAGCAGCACCTCGTGCACCGACACCTCGAGCTGGTCGGGGTCGTGGCCGAGGGAGAAGGTGAGTGATCCCTGCGGATCGAGATCCACGACGAGCACCGACAGGTCCATCCCACACAGCGCGGCCCCGACGGAGGCGACCGTGGTGGTCTTGGCGACGCCACCCTTCTGGTTGGCGACGGCGAGGATCCGACTCATCGCGGGGCGACGTTCGTGGACGTGGTCATCGGGCTGCTCCCTCTCCGGCACTGCTCGCGCGTGGCCACGGCTGTTCCACCGCGGGCACCGTGGTGTCCCAGGATAGGCGTGCCGGGTGTCACCATGTGCTCATGGGCGACGTGACACGACACGCGGCGGACAGCGGGGGCGCGCAGGCCGCGGCGACCCACCGGCTGATCGTCATACGGCACGGCGAGACCGAGTGGTCGAAGACGGGGCGGCACACCGGATCCACCGACATCGACCTCACCGACACCGGCGTCGAACAGGCACGATCGCTGACGGATCCGGTCGCGGGGTTGTCGCTGGTGTCGCCGGTCGTGATCTCGTCGCCGCGGGTGCGCGCGCGGCGGACCGCGGAACTGGCCGGACTGACCGTCGACGAGACCGACGAGGCGGTCACCGAATGGGACTACGGCGACTACGAGGGACGCACGAGCACGGACATCCACGAGACACGGCCGGGCTGGAACGTCTTCGACGACGGCGGCCCGGGGGGTGAGTCGCCGGAGGCGATGACGCGGCGGGTGGACGGGGTGATCGCGTCGATCATCCCCCGGCTCGAGTCCGGGGACGTCGTGGTGGTGACGCATGGACACTTCTCGCGGTCGCTGCTCGCGCGGTGGGTCGGCGCGCCGATCGCCCTGGGTCAGCACCTGACGATGCTGCCGGCGTCGATCGCCGTCCTCGGCTACGACGGGCGGTCGCGCAATCTCACCGCACTCGGGATCACCGGTTACCGCAGCGCCGATTACGTCGATGCAGGACGGCCGAGCCGTCGGATGAGCTGAGTGGCCGAGCCGTCGGATGGGCTGAGTGGGGGTCAGCGGTCCTCGGCGTCGGCGTCGGGCGGGGTCCCGCCGGACAACCACCGTACCGACGTCGGCGAGAACAGCAGCACGAGAACCACCAGCGCGACGACGAGCAGGGGCGCGCCGTACCAGGGCTGACCGCTGTCGGTGAGCAACGCGAACGCCACCGGCAGCAGCAGGATCTGGGCGACGACGGCGATGGCCCGTCCCCAGCGGCGACCGCGGACCAGCGCGAGCCCGCCGGCGATCACACCGCCGCCGAGGATCGCGAACCAGGCGGCGGTCCCGTAGTCGTTGATGAACCCCTTGTCGTCCGCGCCGCTGAGCCCGCGGACGACGAGCACGACGGCGACGACGACACCGACGACACCCTCGGCCGCGACGACGAGCCCGGCTCGGCGCACCGCGGTCGGCGGCGGGTCGAGGGGTCGGGCATCCGGGGCGCTCGGATCGGTCGGGGTCACGGCGCCAGCCTAGTTCGAGCGTTGACGCCCCCTGCGTGCCGTGGTTACGTCACTCGTGCGGTGGTGCTCGTCGGCACCCCGCCTGCTGCCGTCCGATCGCGTCGGCACCGACGAAGGGTCGTGCCCCCATCCGTACCGTCGCACCGCTCGTGTCCGATCTGCGGTCGGTGACCGCGATGCTCGCCCCGGTGCGCGGGGTGCCGCAGCTCGATCCGCCGACCCTGCCCTGGACCGAGATCACCGAGGTCGACCTCGGACCCCGCGGTCGTCTGCGGGTCCGCCACACCCCCGGTCTGCACGACGCGACGCAGCCGCCGGTCGTGCTGCTGCACGGGGTCACCCTGACCGGCGACCTCAACTTCTTCGCGTTGGCCGACCTGTTCGACGGTGGGCGTCCGGCGATCGTCTTCGACCTGCCGAACCACGGCGACGGGATCGACGTCCGCCGTTTCGTCTTCACCGAGCTCGCCGACGACATCGTGGCCGTGCTCGACCACCTCGGGGTCTCCCAGGCGATCCTGTGCGGCTACTCGCTGGGCGGGATCACGGCGATGGTGACCGCGGACCGACACCCGTCGCGCATCGCGGGGATTCTCGTGCAGGCCGCGGCGATGCGGTACGGCGTCGACATCCGCGAACGCGTCTTCCTGCAGGGCGTCACGGCGGTGCACCGCCTGCGCCTCGACCAGGCGACGCGGACGCTGCCGGCGCGCTACTGGCGTGTGGCGGCCCGTCGTAGTCCGCACGCCGCCGCGCGGTGGCAGTGGATCAACCGGCAGATGACCGTCACCGGCCGGGCGCGACTCGCGACGGTGTTCGCCGCCGTCGGGCGCACCGACCATCGACGTCTGCGCCCCGCGGCGCCCGTGGTCGTGACCCTGCTGCGCTCCGACCGCGTCTGCCCGCCGCGACTGCAGCGGGAGGCCGCACGACTCCTCTCGGCCCACGTGATCGAGGCCGACGCCGATCACGACCTGCCGGTCGCGGACCCGGACCGGTACGTGCGCCTCACCGCGTCCGCGCTGGACCACATCGACCGGAGGATCCGCGACGGGGCGGGCCCGCGGACCGGGCCGGGTCGCGACGGGTCGTGACCCTCTAGGCTCGGACATCGTGCGTGCCCTGCTGATCGTCAACCCGTTCGCGACGTCGACGACCGACGCGGGCCGCGATGCGCTGGCGCACACCCTCTCGGCACGCTGCGACCTCACCGTCGAGCTGACCACCCATCGGGGTCACGCGGGCGAGATCGCCGCGGGTGCGGCCGGTCGCGGATTCGAGGTCGTGATCGTCCACGGCGGCGACGGCACCGTCAACGAGGTGGTCAACGGCCTGATCGGCCCGCCCGGCTCGGCCCACGGGGACGTCGCGGTCGACGGGGTACCCGCGTTGGCGGTCGTCCCCGGCGGCAGCGCCAACGTGTTCGCGCGGTCGCTGGGCATCCTCCCCGACCCGCTGCAGGCGACGGGACAGCTGATCACCCTGCTGTCGGTACGGGCACGTCGCCGCATCAGCCTCGGCCACGTCGACGACCGGTGGTACCTGTTCAACGCGGGGATGGGGGTCGACGCGGAGGTCGTCCACTCCATCGAGGACCAGCGCCGGGCGGGGAAACCCGCCAGCGACGCGCGGTACATCGTCACCACCGTCGCCCATTTCCTCAAGGGGTCACGGCGACAGCCACGCCTCACCGTCTCCACGCCTGCCCCGGACGGGGGACGCCGGGTCGTCGAGGACGTGCAGTTCGTGTTCGTCAGCAACGCCAACCCGTGGACGTTCATCGGCGACCGGCCGGTGTGGACCAACCCGGACACCGACTTCGACACCGGGCTGGGACTGTTCGCGGCGCGGTCGATGAAGGTGCGCAAGATCCTGCCGCTGGCCGCGCAGCTTCTCCTGGGCATCGCGCCCCGTGTCGGCCATCTGGTGCGTGACGACGACGTCGCGTCGGTGCGGATCGAGGCGTCCGAGCCGACCGACCTGCAGATGGACGGCGACTACATCGGGGAGCGGACACTGGCGGAGTTCGGGTGCGTCCCCGATCGCCTCGAGGTCGTCGCACCTCCGCTGGACTCCGGTTCGCGATGACGACCGCGTGACCGGGATCACTGGCCTGATCAGCGAAATCTCGGCACAGCTCCTCCGACCGTAGTACAACGGTTCGAGGACATGACGGGGACCCCCGGTGCGCGCAGTGACCTTGTTCACGTGTAGAGGCGACACCATTGACTTCGTCGTGATTCGTGAAAGCATTCACAAGCAACAGTGCGGAAACACTGAGTACGCACGAGTGAACAACACATGACATACGGCGCGCGGCGAACGCGCATGCGAAGGAGCAGGAATGGACTGGCGGCACAAGGCGATCTGTCGTGACGAGGATCCGGAGCTCTTCTTCCCCGTGGGGACGAGCGGCCCGGCCATCGCGCAGATCGCCGACGCGAAGCTCGTCTGCAACCGCTGCCCCGTGACCGCCGAGTGCCTGTCGTGGGCTCTCGAGTCCGGTCAGGACGCGGGCGTGTGGGGCGGCATGAGCGAGGACGAGCGTCGCGCGCTCAAGCGTCGCAACGCACGGACCCGGAGCCGCAGCTCGGTCTAGGCACCTCGAGCACATCGCGTTCCGAACGAACCCGGCGGATTCCGCCGGGTTCGTTCGTGTCCGGGCCCGCTCCGTTCCCGGGGTTCCCGCTCCGGTTCCAGGGTTCCCGCTCCGGTTCCAGGGTTCCCGCTCCGGTTCCAGGGTTCCCGCTCCGGTTCCAGGGTTCCCGCTCCACATGTTCGAGGACGCTCCGCCTGCAGGCGGAGCGTCCTTCGACATGTGGAGCGTCTGCAGCCTGGCGCCCTGGAGGTGGAGCGGGAAACCTGGAGGTGGAGCGGTCAGCGCAGCGGGATGGTGAGGACCGCCTGGGTCCCGCCCTCGGCCCGGGTCGCGAGATCGAGGGTGCCGCCGAGCTCGATACGCACCAGCGTGTGCACGATCTGCAGGCCGAGACGCTCCGACGAGCGGGGGTCGAAGTCCGCGGGGAGCCCCACGCCGTCGTCGCGGACGGTGACGACGAGTCGGCGGGTGGTGCGATCGGCGTCGATGATGACCTCGCCCTCGTCGCCGGCCGTGAACCCGTGCTCGACGGCGTTCTGGATGAGCTCGGTCAGCACCATCACCAGCGGCATCGCCAGATCGGACGGCAACACCCCGAGTCGGCCCTCGCGGCGGACGACCGCCTGGCCGTCCCCGACCGCCGCCACGTCCGCCAGGACCGGGACCAGCTGATCGACGACGACGTCGAGATCGACCGCCTCGTCGACGGATCCCGACAACAGCTCGTGCACGAGCGCGATCGCAGCCACCCGGCGCACGGCCTCGTTCAACGCGCCGCGCGCCTCGGGGTTGTCGGTGCGACGCGCCTGCAGCCGCAGCAGGGCCGACACGCTCTGCAGGTTGTTCTTCACCCGGTGGTGGATCTCGCGGATCGTCGCGTCCTTGCTGATCAGCGCCCTGTCGCGGCGCTTGAGCTCGGTGACGTCCCGCAGCAGGACCGCGGCACCAGCCGGGCGCCCCCCGGGTCGTAGGGGTACCGCACGGATGAGGACGCTCGCCCGGCGGGCGTCGGCCTCCGTGCGCATGCCCGCCCCGCCGCCCACGGCGTCGGTGACCATCCCGGCCACCTCCTCCGCCTCGAAGCGGTCGGTGAGGAGTTCGGCCATCACGTCGACGAGACGGTTGCCCGTGAGTTCGGCCGTCCAGCCCATACGGTGCACCGCCGACAGCGCGTTGGGGCTGGCGAAGGCCACCACGCCGTCCGCGTCGACGCGGATGAACCCGTCGCCGGCGCGCGGCGTCGACAGGCCGCGGGGGTTGCCCTCGTTCTGCGGGAAGGTGCCGTCGGCCAGCATCTGGCAGAGGTCGTCGGCGCAGTCCTGGTAGGCCATCTCCAGCGTCGAGGGCAGTCGCAGCTGGGCGAGGTTCGCGGTCCGGGTCACCACCGCGACCACCTCACCGTCGAAGGTGACCGGCACCGCCTCGCGGCGCACCTCCACCGGTCCGGAATCCCGTCGGGCCTCGGTGCCGATCGTCGTCGGCCCCGCGTCGCGCACGATGCGCCGACCGGCGATCGCCGTACCGACCTGCGGGTTCACCGCACTCGGCACCGATCGACCCACCTCGTCGACGGGGAAGACGGTGGGTGCGGTGTTCGGCCGGCACTGGGCCACGCAGATGACGGTGTCGTCGGCGGCGGCGACGAACATGAGCAGGTCGGCGAACGAGAGATCGGCGAGGAGCTGCCATTCGGCGACGACGCGCTGCAGGTGCCCCGCGACGGCTCCCGAGAGGTGGGTGTGGTCGGCGAGGAGGTCGGTCAGTGTCGACATCCGCCTGCTCCCGGTCGGAGTGCGATGGGGATCGGACGGGTCAGTCGTCGATGGTGGCGATGAGGTCGCCGGCCTGGATGACGTCGCCGACGGCGACCTTCACCTCGCCGATCGTGCCGGGCTCCTCGGCGAGCACGGGGATCTCCATCTTCATGGACTCGAGCAGCACGATGGTGTCACCGACGGCGATCTGCTGCCCGGGCGACACCACGACCTCGAGCACACTCGCCACGATCTCGGCCACCACTGGTTCTGCCACGAGCATCCTCCACGCCGCTGCGGGGGCACCGTGGGGAACCGCGGGCCCGGTTGACGCACCCGACCCTATCGCGACGGATTGGGATGCGGTGACACGGACGTGGGAGAATGGCGCGCGACGAAGGGAGTCACCATGGGTAAGCGAGGACGCAAGAAGCGCGCGCGGAAGAAGAATGCCGCCAACCACGGCAAGCGCCCCAACGCCTGAGACGGTGTAGACGCCACGAGGGCCGGACCTGATGACAGGTCCGGCCCTCGTTCGTTCTGGGTGTGGCGGGCCGTCAGCCCTCGGTCGCGCGGGTGATCACCGTCTTGCGGATCTCCCCCGTCAGACGGTCGCGCAGTGAGTCCGGTGCCCGGTCCCCGCCGCACTTGCGGTTGATGAGGTTCTTCAGCTGCGACTCGATGCCGTAGTGCGCGAGGCAACTCGAGCACTCGTCGATGTGCGACTGCAGCCGGTCACGGACGTCGGCATCGCACTCGTTGTCGAGCAGGAGCCACACGTCGGCGATGACCGCGGAGCAGTCGAGCTGCTCGAACTCGGCGTTCTCGGCGTCCGACAGCTCGCCGGGGGCGACGGGATCGGTGTTCTCGGCGCTCATCGGGTCACCTCCGAGGTGTCGTCGCCGGAGCGGCGGACGAACCCACGCTCGGTGGCGACGTCGGCCAGGAGCACCCGGAGCTGCTTGCGGCCCCGGTGCAGGCGGGACATGACGGTCCCGATGGGAGTGTCCATGATCTGGGCGATCTCCTTGTAGGGCAGGCCCTCCACGTCGGCGTAGTACACCGCCATCCGGAAGTCCTCCGGGAGTTCCTGCAGAGCGTTCTTGATGTCGTCGTCGGGCAGGGCGTCGAGCGCCTCGATCTCCGCCGAGCGCAGACCGGTCGACGTGTGTTCCGCGGTGGCGGCGAGCTGCCAGTCGGTGATCTCGTCGGTCGGGTACTGCGCGGGCTGCCGCTGACGCTTGCGGTAGCCGTTGATGTAGGTGTTCGTCAGGATCCGGTACAGCCAGGCCTTCAGGTTGGTGCCGGCCTTGAACGAATGGAACGCGGAGAACGCCTTGACGAACGTCTCCTGCACCAGGTCCTCGGCGTCGGCCGGGTTGCGGGTCATCCGCAGGGCCGCCCCGTACATCTGGTCCAGCAGGGGCAGAGCATCCCGCTCGAAGCGGGCATCCCGCTCCGCCTGCGTCTCGACCTCCTGGTCGACGACGTCCACATCGGCCGCCGCCGTCGCCTCCCGATCGCTCACCAACACCCTCTCGGATCCACTCGTGCGCGACCGGTTCGGGTCGCGACCATCGTCCGAGACTACCGAGGTCATGTGGTGCACGAACATGGGCAGGACATCGATGCGGTCGATAACGGTACTGCCGACCATGACGCCCCTCCTCGCTGTCGCCGTCCTGGGGACGGTCGTGCCGGTTCCGCGATGGCAAATCGATAACGAGATGGTGAACATCTCGCGATGTCGCAAGCCGATCCGGACTGTCGAAATCCACAACAGCGACACCCGCGTGAATGTTCCACCCCGTTACGCTCAGGTCCGTGAGCAGCCACAAAAGGACGTTGACGTGGGCGTGAGCACCCCCGCGACCGCTGCGCTCGAGGCAGCGGGGATCGCATTCGCGGTGCATCGTTATCGTCCCGTGATGTCGGGGCGGTCCTTCGGGGACGACGCCGTCGACCACATGACCCGCGACATCGGCGTCGACGAGGAGCAGGTCCTGAAGACCCTCGTCGTGTCCGCACCGGGGGCCGGACGGACCGGTCTGGCGGTCGCCGTGCTCGCGGTCCCCCGACGGATGGCGCCGAAGGCGGTCGGCGCCGCGCTCGGTGTACCCCGGGTCGACATGGCGGAGGCCGCTGTCGTCACCCGGTCGACCGGGTACGTGCTCGGCGGCGTCTCCCCGATCGGTCAGCGACGGGCTCTTCCGACGGTCCTGGACGAGACGGCCACCCTGTTCCCGACCGTCCTGTGCAGCGGGGGCCGGCGCGGGCTCGAGATCGAGCTGTCCCCGGCCGACCTCGTCGCCGTGACCGGGGCGGTCGTCGCCGACATCTCCGCCTGAACCGGCCTCCCACGTCGGCCCACTCGGCGTGGGGTTGTGGCCCACTCGGCGGGGGGTTCCGGGCTACAGGAGCGTCTGCTGCTCCGGGCGGTCGCCGACGGGCGCGAGGAGTTCGGGTCCGTTGTTCGCGACCCGGTTGACCAGGGGTGCCACCTCGCGTCGCGCGATCGCGTCGACGATCTCCTGCGACGGCGGCGCCAGCAACGACTCGGCGGGCGGGGCGTCGGGATCGAGCCAGGCCCCCCAGTTCTCCGACGGCATGATCAGCGGCATCCGGTCATGGATGTCGCGCAGCTCCCCGACCGCGTCGGTCGTGATGATGGTGCAGCTCATCAGGGGTGGGGTGTCGGCGTCGGCGTCCTTCGGTCGCCAGGTCGTCCACAGTCCGGCCATGAACAGGCGGGTCCCGTCGACCGGGCACATGAAGAACGGTGTCTTGGCCGGCTTGCCGTCGGCACCGGTGTCCTTGCGCCACTCGTACCAGCCGTCCATGGGGATCAGCGCGCGACGACCTTTCAGCGACGTCTTGAACGACGACTTCTCGGCGACGCTCTCGGCGCGGGCGTTGAACAGCAGCGGCGCCTTCGCGAGGTCCTTGGTCCACGGCGGCACCAGTCCCCACCGCATCGCGCGCACCCGCATCCGCGGGTCGTCGTCGGGATCGTCGTGGTCGTGGCGGGAGACGACGGTCATGATCGTGGTGGTCGGGGCGACGTTGTAGTTGACCCCCGGGGCCCGCTTCGCGGCCGCCGCCCGGTCGCCGGAATCGGACTCCGCCGCCTCCTGCACGTCCGCCTCGGTCCGCGCGGACGCCGGCGACGAGACCTCGTCGACGGCGTCGAGTTCGGCTGCGAGC
This sequence comes from Williamsia deligens, assembly GCF_024171765.1. Lineage (GTDB taxonomy): Bacteria > Actinomycetota > Actinomycetes > Mycobacteriales > Mycobacteriaceae > Williamsia_A > Williamsia_A deligens. Next base: position 2,780,930 of record NZ_JAMTCI010000001.1, on the reverse strand, counting down.
GTCGCCGGGTCCGTGGTCACCGCATACCGTCCACACATGGCGTCCATGCTGACACCCCTCCCCGACACGATGCGCGCGGAACAGCGGCCGTCGTGCGAGCATCCGACGATGAGTTCCGGCTCCGCCGTCGCCCGCGGCTACCGACGAGTGGTCCACCGTGCGCACGGCCCCCTGGAGCCGGCGCGGGCGCGGGCGCGGATGTCCGCCTACGTCTACGGCACCCTGCTGGCGCTGGCCGCCGTCGTCGTGGTCGATCCGCCGGCGATCGAGGACGGCACCGCGGTGCTCGTCGTCGTCGGCACGACGGCCACGACGTTCCTCGCGCACGTGTTCGCCGAGATCGTCGCCCACCGCGTCATGGTCGACACCGACGACGACCGGCCCCACCCGGTGCAGGCCCGGGCGGCCCTCGAGGAACTGCGCGACGCCCTCCCGATCGCGTCGTCGGGGGCGTTCCCGGCCGCGATCCTGGCGCTCGGCTGGCTCGAGGTGCTGTCGCCGACGTGGGCGTACATCCTCGCCGGCGCCGGGCCGATCGCACGGATCGCGGTCGCGGAGGTCGCGATCCAGAGACTGCAGAACCGGCCCATGACGGTGCAGCTGCTCGTGGGGGCGTTGATCACCGCGGCCGTCGCGACCGCGATCGTCGCGATCAAGGTCGCCGTCGCGCACTGATGTGGGCCGTCGTCCACCGCCGCCGTCGACGACCCCGGGCGTGGGACAATCGGCCCCGATGACCTCCTGGCCCGCCCCGACCGCGACCACCCCCGTCTCGGCGACGGTGACGCTGCCCGGTTCCAAGTCGATCACCAACCGCGCGCTGATCCTCGCCGCACTCGCCGACGGCCCGAGCACCCTGCATGGTGTGCTGCGCAGTCGGGACACCGACCTCATGCTCGCGGCGCTCGCCGCGGTGGGTGCCGGGGTGGACCCCGACGGCACCGACCCGACGACGATCACCGTGACACCGGGGCCGCTGCACGGCGGTGACATCGACTGCGGGCTGGCCGGCACCGTGATGCGCTTCGTGCCGCCGTTCGCCGCACTGGCCGACGGCGCGGTCACGGTCGACGGCGACGAGCAGATGCGCGCCCGGCCGGTCGACACGATCCTGCGCGCCCTGCGCGAGCTCGGTGTCGTCGTGGACGGGGACGCTCTGCCGTTCACCATCACCGGCACCGGGTCGGTCCGTGGTGGCGCGGTCACCATCGACGCGTCCTCGTCGTCGCAGTTCGTCTCCGGACTCCTGCTCAGCGCGGCCCGATTCGACGACGGCATCACCGTGCACCACGTCGGTGACCCCGTCCCGTCGCAACCGCACATCGACATGACGATCGAGATGCTGCGCACCGCGGGTGTCGTGGTCGACGACGGCGAGGCCGACCGCTGGCGTGTCGCCCCGGGGCCGATCGCCGCGACCGACTGGCGGATCGAACCGGACCTGTCCAACGCCGCAGCCTTCCTCGCGGCCGCCGCGGCGACCGGCGGCTCGGTGTCGGTGCCGCTGTGGCCCGCCCACACGACGCAGCCGGGCGCCCAGATCGTCGGCGTGCTCGCGCAGATGGGGGCGACCGCATCCGTCGACAACGGGACACTGACCGTCGCCGGTCCGGATCGCCTGTCGGGCATCGCCGTCGACCTCCGCGACATCGGTGAGCTCACGCCGACGATCGCCGCACTGTGCGCGCTGGCCGACTCCCCGTCGACGCTCTCCGGCATCGCCCATCTGCGCGGGCACGAGACCGATCGGCTCGCGGCGCTGACCGCGGAGATCACAGGCCTCGGCGGTCGGTGCACCGAGACCGCCGACGGGCTGCGCATCGACCCGGCGTCCCTGCACGGCGGGACGTGGCACAGCTACGCCGACCACCGGATGGCGACGGCGGGCGCGATCGTCGGCCTCGCCGTCGACGGGGTCGAGGTCGACGACATCGGGTGCACGTCCAAGACGCTGCCGGACTTCCCCGCGATGTGGTCGGCGATGCTCGGTGGCTGACGCCGGACCGGGACGCATGGCCCGCACATACGACGAGAGCGACGTCCGCGTCCGGCCCGGCAAGGGCAGCCGCCCCCGGACCAAGACCAGGCCGGCGCACGACGACGCCGTCTCGGCGATGGTGGTCTCGCGCGACCGCGGCCGATGGGGCTGCGTGCTCGACACCCCCGACGCGCGCGAGGTCGTGTGCATGCGGGCCCGCGAGCTCGGTCGCACCCCGGTCGTCGTGGGCGATCACGTGTCGGTGGTCGGCGACCTCAGCGGCGACGAGGGCTCGCTGGCACGGATCGTCCGCGTCGCCGACAGGTCCACGGTGCTGCGGCGCACCGCCGACGACACCGATCCCTTCGAGCGGATCGTCGTGGCCAACGCCGAGCAACTCCTGATAGTCACCGCCCTGGCCGATCCCCCGCCGCGGACGGGTTTCGTCGAGCGAGCGCTGGTGGCCGCGTACGCCGGCGGTCCCCGACCCATCCTCTGCCTCACGAAGTCCGACCTCGCCGACCCCGCCGAGTTCACCGCGTCGTTCGCCGACCTCGACCTGCCGATCGTGCTCGCCGGCCAGGACGACCCGACCGACGTCGTCGCCGACATGCTCGTCGGCACGACGACATGCCTCATCGGACACTCCGGCGTCGGCAAGTCGACCCTGGTGAACAGGCTGGTGCCCGACGCTCACCGCGCCACCGGGGTGGTCTCCGGCGTCGGCAAGGGACGCCACACCTCCACGCAGTCGGTGGCGTTGCGGCTGCCCGGCGGCGGGTGGGTGATCGACACCCCCGGCATCCGCTCGTTCGGGCTCGCGCACGTCTCCCCCGACGACGTCGTCCGCGCCTTCGCCGATCTGGCCGAGGTCGTCACCGACTGCCCGCGGGGGTGTCGCCATCTCGGACCGCCCTCGGATCCCGAGTGCGCGCTGGATCAGCTGACCGGTGAGGCCGCGCGCCGCGCCGACGCGGTGCGACACCTGCTGCTGGCCGTCACGAGCGACACCGGCCGCTCGGCACCGACCGAATCGGGTCGTGCGGAGACCGGTGAGGAGAGCGGGACCTAGCCGCTGTCGACGGCGTCCCGGCCCACGTGGGGGCCGTCGAACAGGCGTCTGCGTCCGACTGCGCTGCTAGCCTCGGCGGGTCCGTGCACGAACTGAGGACGTGGTACCCGTGAGCCACAACACCTGGGTGCTCCTCAGCGAGGTCACGGTCGGGCGGTAGGTCGCCCGGGAGCGCCGATCACACGGCACCCCGAGAGGCACGACCATGATCATCACCGACGAATTCCGCCACGACGACCAGCTCGTCGAGAGTCGCTTCACCCTCCGCGAGACCCCCGGGATCCTCTGGACACCGCCCTCTGCGATCACGGCACCCGCCCCGCTGATCCTGCTCGGCCAGCAGGGCGGGCTCGAGCAGATGTATCCGCGGCTCCTCCCGCGCGTCAGGGCGCTCGCACTGGGCGGGTTCGCCACTGCGACCGTCGAACTCCCCGGTAGCGGTGTGCGGCCGCGGATCGCGGATCTCGACGACGCCCGCGCCGAGGTTCGCAGGACGATCGGTGCGGGCGAGACGCCGGGCGACGCGCTCATCGAGCGCTTGATACTGCCGCTGGTCGACCGCGCGGTCCCCGAGTGGCAGGCGACACTCGACGCGCTGCTCGAACTCCCCGAACTGCGCGGGCCGGTGGGGATCTCCGGCGGGGTCGTGTCGATCGGCGTCCGGATGGCGCGCGTCGACAACCGGGTCCGCGCGGCCGGCCTGTTCGCCGGCAGCGTCGTCCCCACGTCGATCGTCGAGGAGGCCCGCTCGGTGACGATCCCGATGCACGTCCTGCTCCAGTGGGACGATGCGGGCCACGACCGCCAGAGGGCGCTCGACCTGTTCGACGCTCTCGGATCAGCGCAGAAGACGCTGGCCGCCAACATGGGCGGTCACACCGGCGTCCCGCCCTGGGCCGGCGAGGAGGTCGCGAGGTTCTTCACCCGCCACCTGATCGGGACCGGTGAGGAGAGCGGGACCTAGGCCGCCACGCGCTGACGCCGACGGGCGATCGCGCTCCTCAACCCGCTCTGGATGCGGCGGGTGCGGCGCGACGGGTCGTCGGACGTGCCCTCGGGCATCGACGCCCAGCGGCGTTCGGACGCGGTCTCGGGTGCGTCGTCGGCGGTGGCGCGCAGGAAACGATCCGGCAGCGACAGCTTCCAGATCGTCCGCAGGGTCTGTCCGTACTGCCCGACGAGCGAGCCGGTGGTGTACGGCAGGTCGTACTCGTCGCAGAGCTGCCGCACGCGCTCACCGATCTCGGCGTACCGGTTGCTCGGCAGGTCCGGGAACAGGTGGTGCTCGATCTGGTAGCAGAGGTTCCCGCTCATGAACGCCATCGCCGGCCCGGCGCGGAAGTTGGCCGTCCCCAGCATCTGACGCAGGTACCACTGACCGGGGGTCTCGTCGTCGAGGGACTCGACCGTGAACTTCTCGGCCCCGTCCGGGAAGTGTCCGCAGAAGATGACGACGTAGGCCCACAGGTTGCGGACGAGGTTGGCGGTGAGGTTCGCACCGACGGTCCGCGGCGCGCGACGCCCCGACAGCGCGGGGAACAGGACGTAGTCCTTGACCATCTGCCGACGGACCTTGCGCAGGAACGTCAGCACCTCCTCCCGGGACTCGGCCCAGGGCTTCTTGCCGGTGACGACCTCCTTGAGGTCGAGGTCGTGCAGGGCGATGCCCCACTCGAAGGTCGCGGCCAGGAAGATGTTGATGAACGGACCGCCGAGGTGCTTGGGCTGCCACGGTTCGTCGCGGGTCACGCGCATGACCTTGTAGCCGAGGTCCTCGTCCATGCCCCACACGTTCGTGTACTTGTGGTGGACCACGTTGTGCGAGTGCTTCCAGTGCGGGGCTGCGCAGACCATGTCCCACTCCCACGACGAGGAGTGGACCTCGGGGTCGTTCATCCAGTCCCACTGGCCGTGCATGACGTTGTGGCCGAGCTCCATGTTCTCGATGATCTTCGCCACCGACAGCAGTGCCGTACCGGCGAGCCACTCGGTCCGGGAGCGGTTGTTCCACAGCACCAGCCGACCCGCGGCCTCGAGGACGCGCTGTGCCGTGATCGTGCGTCGCAGGTACTTCGCATCCCGCGCGCCGCGATCGGCCTCGACCTCGCGCCGGAGTGCGTCGAGCTCCCGCCCGAGCGCGGCGACGTCTGCCTCGCTGAGGTGTGCGTAGGTGTTGATGTCGGTGATGGCCATGGGAAACCAGCCCTCTCGGACGATCGATGTGTGGTGGGACCGGCCTGACGGCCGTCAGGCCGCGGACCGCTCCTGCTCGGCGCGGCGACCGATGGTCACGATCCCCGCCCGCTTGTCCCGACGACGCGCCCGCAGCGCTGCGATGGCCGAGGCCAGACCGCGTCGGCGGCCGGTGCCCGGATCGATCGCGGCGGGATCGTCGTCCCACGACAGGTCGGCGAATCGCTTCTCCGACGCCGTCTCCGGCGCGTCGTCCCGGGTGTCGCGCAGGTACTTGTCCGGCAACGACAGCTTGGCGATGGTGCGCCAGGCCTTCGCGTACTGCAGCGGGAACGACCCCGTCGTGTACGGCAGATCGTACTCGTCGCACAGTGCCCGGACCTGCAGCGAGATCTCCCGGAGGCGGTTGCTGGGCAGGTCGGGGAAGATGTGGTGCTCGATCTGGAACGACAGGTTGCCGCTCATGAACGCCAGCACGGGGCCGCACTCGAAGTTCGCGCTGCCCAGCATCTGGCGCAGGTACCACTCGCCGCGGGTCTCGGAGTCGACGTCCTGCTTGGTGAACTTCTCCGCGCCGTCCGGGAAGTGACCGCAGAAGATGATCGCGTTGCTCCACACGTTGCGGATGACGTTGGCCATGACGGTGGCGGTGAGCGCCTTGCGGGCTCCCGAGCGTGAGCGGGTGAGACCCCCGGCGAGGGCGGGGTGCAGGACGTAGTCCTTGAGGACCTGCCGGCCGATCTTGTTCGCGACGACCTTGCCGCGGGACCGGAACTCCTCGCGCGGCATCGTGCCCTTCACGGCACGGCCGATCTCGAGGTGCTGGATGGCGACGGCGTACTCGAACAGCACCTGCAGCAGCGTCATGTAGACGACATTGCCGAGGTAGAAGGGGTGCCAGCGCTGGTCGCGCGTCACGCGCAGTGTCCCGTAGCCGACGTCGTCGTCCATGCCGAGGACGTTCGTGTACTTGTGGTGCACGAAGTTGTGGGTGTGCTTCCAGTACTCGGACGCGCCGGCGTTGTCCCACTCCCAGCTGGTCGAGTGGACCTCGGGGTCGTTCATCCAGTCCCACTGGCCGTGCATCACGTTGTGGCCGAGTTCCATGTTCTCGACGATCTTCGCCACGCCCAGTGCGCTCGCACCGGCCCACCAGAGCGTGCGGTTGCGACCGCCGGCGATCATCGCCCGTCCGGCGACCTCGAGACCGCGCTGGAAGCGGATGGTGTTGCGCAGGTAGCGCGCGTCGCGCTCGCCGCGTGAGGCCTCGATGTGGGCGCGGATCGCGTCGAGCTTGCGACCCAGTTCCTCGATGTCGGCATCGGTGAGGTGCGCGTATTCGGGGATGTTGGTGATGGCCACGTGTCCTCCGGGAGCCTCGGCAGCAGTACCTACGAAAGCGTAGGTTACGCAACCGTAGGTGTCTACGGGGTCGCCCCGGACGCGGGACAGATCACAGGCGGATCGCGGCGTCGGTGGGTGCCGACACACTCGCCGGATGTGCGACTACAGCAGTTCCAGGAGGAACGGGATCTCCTGGGTCGCGTACCAGGCGAGGTCGTGGTCGTCGACGTCGCCGACGGCGAGTTCGGCGTCCTCGTCGCCGAGATCGGCCGCGTCGACGGCCGACATCGCCGCCACGACCGCCGCCTCCGCCTCGGACACGTCCACGTGGACCGAGGCGATCGCCGACCGCGGCACCGACGGCGGGATCTTGACCACGGCCGTGTCCAGGTCCGGTCGGAGTGTCACCGGCTCCACGTCGGCGGCGACCACCACGCGGCGCGGGGGCATCGGGGCGCGGTCGCCGTCGGTGTCGTCGTCGGCGGCGGTGCGCGGGGGCGCGTCCGCCTCGGCCGACAGCAGGCGCAGGGACGCGCGTGCCGCCTCCCGCATCGCGGCCTCGGCGAGTTCCTCGTCGTCGCCGGAGGTGTAGGACTCCCGCAACGCCGGGGTCAGGGCGAACGCCGTCCCGCCCACCGACTCGAACGTCCCGGAGGTCGTGAGGTCGGCGACCATCGTCAACGTCGCGGGGATGTAGACCCTCACCGGTGCAGCCTCCTGCGCGTCAGGGGATCGACGTCCGCGCGGCGAGTTCGCCCACGGCCTCGGCGAAGTACTCCGGCATCGACGCCAGGTCCCACATGATGTCCCGGTCGGCGTTGAACGCCACGAAGATCCGACCGTTGTAGTGATTCAACCCGATCGCGAGTGCCCGCTGCGGCACCAGGGCCGGGACGGGGTAGGCGGCGACGATCCTGTTGCCGGCGAGGTACTGCGGGGCCGATCCCCCACCCGCGATGCTGATCGGGAGGTTGAAGGACCGTCCGGACACCGTCGCCGCTGCCCGCGACGTCATCGCGTGGAAGGTCGCGGGCCCGATCTCCGGGAGCCACGACCGCGCGGCCATCGCGACGCGGCGCCCCGACGTCGAATGACGGCCGGTGAGATGGGCGACCTGGGACAGCCGCACCGCGGCGTTCGGTTCGCCGACGGGCAGGTCGGTGACGAACCCGCGGACCCCGGCCGCCGTCCACTCCGATTCGTCGATCTGGTCCCACCCCTCGTCGCGCCGGCCGTCGGCGCGGCCGCGGTCGCCGTGACCGGCGTCGCCGGTGCCGTTGTAGGCGCCGAGCGGGACGAGGGCGCGGACCGTCGCCGAGGAGTCGACGACGGCGTCGCGGGAGAGCAACCACCGACGCAGGGCGCCCGCGATCGCGGCCAACACGACGTCGGTCATCGAACAGTCGTGCCGGCGCGCGATCCGCGCGCAGTCGCGGGCGTCGGCGGAGGACACGGTGAACCGTCGCCGTCCGCTGGTCTGCCCGTTCAGGGGGCTGTCGGGGGCACCGTCGGTGGCGAACCGCAGCATCGACCCGGCACGCCGCAGCGACCCCGACACCGCCGACCCGATACCGGCGACGGGTGCCGACAGGACCCGCACGGCCCCGACGAGTTCCCAGGGTCGGGAGGCGACGTCGGTGAGGGCGCCGACGACGAGGGAGGCATCCGACGGTTCGGGCGCCGGCAGCCAGATGTCCTGCGGGGCGTCCGGGGCCTGGGGGTGGGCGTCGACGAGGACCTGGTTGATCTCGACGGCGTCGTGGCCGTCGACCAGTGCCTGGTGGGTCTTCGTCAGCACGGCCATCCGGTTCTCTGCGAGACCCTCGACGAGGTACATCTCCCACAGCGGGCGCGACCGGTCGAGCGGGCGCGACATCAGGCGTGCGACGAGATCGTGGAGTTGGTCGTCGGCTCCGGGGCTGGGCAGGGCGGACCGACGGACGTGATAGGTGATGTCGAAGCCGGTGTCGTCCACCCAGACCGGGCGGCCGATACCGAGACCGACCTCACGGATCCGCTGGCGGTACCGCGGCACAGCACCCAGCCGACTCTCCACCGTGGCCAGCAACCGGTCGTATTGGAGCTCGTCGGCGCCACGATCGAGGATGAGCAGCGACCCCAGATGCGACGTCGCGCTCTGCTCGTCGAGGTAGTAGAACAGCGCGTCCTGCGTCGACAGTCGTGTCACCACTCGCAGACCACCTCTTCCGCCTCGGCACTCATCGTAGGCGGCGCAGGACCATCGGACGCATGTCGACCACAGGTGGACGGTGCCCCGCCCCCAGTCCGCCGGCGGCGACCTCACGCTCCCCGTCGCCGACCGAAGCGCTCACACCGTCGTAACGTTGACGAGCATCCACTGCACCCGGGTGCGACGCGGACCGTTCGGCGTGGCCGGTCGCACGCGTACCGGCATCTGCTGGATGCGTGCGGCGACGGCATGGACCCGCGGTCCCCGCGCGTAGGTCGCGGTGACCTCGGCCGCGTCCGGACCGGCCCACTGCAGATGCACCCGCGCCAACGATGCGGTCGTGGGGGTCGGCGCGCCCGGACGCACCTGGGCGACCCGCGCGGCGGTGAGGACGGCGATCTGGTCGACGATGTGCCCCACCGCGACACCGGTCAGGTGCGCGAGCGGACGCCGACGGTCCATCACCTCGAGAACCATCGTCAGCGCCGACACCGCGAACGCGCGCGCCGCCGGGTCGACCGTGTCGGTCACACGACGCGGGACGGCGCCCGCGCGCAGGCCCGGCGCCGGCTGATCCGACGGTTCCGGTGCACACCGCGGGATCTCGCGGAACGTCAGTCCGGTGGTTGTCGGTGCGTGCATGTGCGTCTCCCTCGCCCGGCGACACCGTCCCTCGGTGTCGTCCCTCTGGCGATTGGACGCAGCACACGCGCGTCCGGTTCCCCTCTATCGCTGGCGCCGCGACTTCGGCGGCTTCGTGGTCGACCGACCCGACTGCCGAGCGGCAGCCCGTCGCTCGCGCCGACTGGCCGACACACCCGCGGTGTCGGCGCCGTCGGAGATCTCGCGGGTGCCACCGCCCTCGGCCGGACCGGTGTAGACGAGGTCACGCTGCTCGTCCTCGAACCCCTTCGCACGCAGCGCGGTCGGGGCGCTCGTCCGGGTCGGCTGGGCCGCGGCGGCCTCCTCGGTCGGCAGCGGACGGGGGGCCGGTGCCGCGGCGACGGGGGCCGCGGGAGCGGCGACCGGCTCCTGTTCGGACGGCGGTGTCGACTCGACGGCCACGTTGAACAGGAACCCGACGGACTCCTCCTTGATGGCGTCGAGCATCGCCGAGAACATGTCGAAGCCCTCGCGCTGGTACTCCACGACCGGGTCACGCTGGGCCATCGACCGCAGGTGGATGCCCTCGCGCAGGTAGTCCATCTCGTAGAGGTGGTCGCGCCACTTGCGGTCGAGGACCGACAACAGGATGGTGCGCTCGAGCTGACGCATCGCGCCCTCGCCGGCGACCGCGTCGATCTCCTTCTCGCGCTCGGCGTAGGCCTTGTGCGCGTCGGCCTGCAGCAGCTCGGTGAGCTCCTGCGCCGAGATGTCCTCGCGCTCCCCCATCTCGTTCTCCGGCACGATCTCGGCCGGGTCGAGGGTGATCGGGTAGAGCGTGCGGATCGCCGTCCACAGCCCCTCGAGATCCCAGTCCTCGACGTAGCCCTGCGACGTCGCGCCGACCACGTAGGCCGCGATGACCTCGTCGACCATCCTGGCGACCTGCGCCGAGTGGTCCTCGCCCTCGAGGATGTGGCGGCGCTCGGCGTAGATCACCTTGCGCTGCTCGTTCATGACCTCGTCGTACTTGAGGACGTTCTTGCGGATCTCGAAGTTCTGCTGCTCGACCTGGGTCTGCGCGCTGCGGATCGCGCGGGTGACCATCTTGGCCTCGATCGGAACGTCGTCGGGCAGGTTGACGCGGTTCATGATCGTCTCGAGCGCGGCACCGTTGAACCGGCGCATGAGCTCGTCGCCGAGGGACAGGTAGAACCGCGACTCGCCCGGGTCACCCTGGCGGCCCGAGCGACCACGCAGCTGGTCGTCGATGCGGCGGGACTCGTGACGCTCGGTGCCGAGCACGTAGAGCCCGCCCGCCTCGCGCACCTTCTCCGCGTCGGCGGCGACCTCCGCGCGGACGGTCTCGATGACCTCGTCCCACGCGGCCTCGTACTCCTCCGGGGTGTCCACCGGGTCGAGGCGCTGCTTGCGCAGACGGGTGTCGGCGATGATGTCGGGGTTGCCGCCGAGCACGACGTCGGTGCCACGACCGGCCATGTTGGTCGCGACGGTCACGGCGGCGGACCGGCCGGCCTCCGCGATGATCTGCGCCTCCTGCTCGTGGAACTTGGCGTTGAGCACGTTGTGCTCGATGCCCCGCTTCTCCAGCTGACGCGAGAGGTACTCCGAGCGCTCGACGCTCGTGGTGCCGATGAGGACCGGCTGACCGGCCTGGTGACGTTCGATGATGTCGTCGACGACGGCGTCGAACTTCGCCTCCTCGGTCTTGTAGATGAGGTCGGTGCGGTCGCCGCGGATCATCGGCTTGTTGGTCGGGATCGGCAGCACGCCGAGCTTGTAGATCTGGTCGAGCTCGGCGGCCTCGGTCTGGGCCGTGCCCGTCATGCCCGAGAGCTTGTCGTACATGCGGAAGTAGTTCTGCAGCGTGATCGTGGCGAGCGTCTGGTTCTCGGCCTTGATCTCGACGCCCTCCTTGGCCTCGATCGCCTGGTGCAGGCCCTCGTTGAAGCGACGGCCGTCGAGCACGCGCCCGGTGAACTCGTCGACGATGAGGACCTCGCCGTTGCGGACGATGTAGTCCTTGTCGCGCTCGAACAGCTCCTTCACCTTGATGGCGTTGTTCAGGTAGCTGACGAGCAGCGAGTTGGCCGCGTCGTAGAGGTTGTCGATGCCGAGCTGGTCCTCGACGAACTCGACACCGGCCTCGTGCACGCCGATGGTCTTCTTCTTGATGTCCACCTCGTAGTGGACGTCGCGCTTGAGAAGCGGTGCGATCCGGGCGAACTCCGCGTACCACTTGCTCGACGAGTCCGCGGGACCCGAGATGATGAGCGGCGTACGCGCCTCGTCGATGAGGATGGAGTCGACCTCGTCGACGACGGCGAAGGTGTGGCCCCGCTGGACCAGTTCGTCGAGCGAGTGCGCCATGTTGTCGCGCAGGTAGTCGAACCCGAACTCGTTGTTCGTGCCGTAGGTGATGTCGGCGGCGTAGGCCTCGCGGCGGGCGTCCGGCGTCATGCCGGTCAGGATGACGGCGGTCTCCAGGCCGAGGAAGCGGTGCACACGGCCCATCCACTCCGCGTCGCGCTTGGCGAGGTAGTCGTTGACGGTGACGACGTGGACGCCCTCGCCGGCGAGGGCGTTGAGGTAGGCGGGCAGGACACAGGTGAGGGTCTTGCCCTCACCGGTCTTCATCTCGGCGATGTTGCCGAAGTGCAGTGCCGCACCACCCATGATCTGGACGTGGAAGTGCTTCTGCTGCAGCACGCGCCACGCGGCCTCGCGGGCGGCGGCGAACGCCTCGGGCAGCAGGTCGTCGAGGGTCTCGCCCTTCGCCAACCGGTCGCGGAACTCGCCGGTCTTCGCGCGGAGATCCTCGTCGGAGAGGGCCTCGAACTCGTCGGACAGCGATTCGACGACCGACGCGATCGCGTCGAGGCGCTTGACCATCCGGCCCTCGCCGATCCGCAGCATCTTGTTGAGCACTGATGATCCCCTGGGTGTTGTCGTGAGACGTTGTGTCGTGTCGGCGCAGGTGAGAACCTCATGCGCGCACAGGTCGCGTCCATGGTACTGACCGACCCACCACCATCCCGGCCGCCCGTGCCCGGGAGCCGATCCACGCGGCGGGCGCGTCGCGTGACGCGCCCGCCGCGGGCCGGCCCGCCCGGGTCTAGCCCCGCGCCGCGGGGGTCAGTCGGATGAGGCCGTAGTCGAACGCATGGCGGCGGTACACCACCGACGGCTGGTCGGTCTCGGCGTCGTGGAAGAGGAAGAAGTCGTGTCCGACGAGCTCCATCTCGTAGAGGGCGTCGTCGGTGGTCATCGGGACCGCGGGGTGGTCCTTGACCCGCACGATGCGACCGGGCTCGTCGGGTTCGGGGAGGTCGGCGGCCCAGGCGGGCTGCTCGGTCCCGTCGAGCGGCGGGGGCAGTTCCGCGGTGGCCGCGGCGACCGAGGTCGGCGTCCGGAGGCCGTGGTGCACGCGTCGACGGTCCTTCGTGCGGCGCAGTCGGGACTGCATCTTGTCGACCGCCTCCTCCAGCGCGGCGTAGAAGTTCCGTCCGCAGGCCTCGGCGCGGACCACCGGACCCCGTCCCCGTGCAGTGATCTCCACCCGCTGGCAGGCCTTCGACTGTCGTCGGTTCCGCTCGTGGTGCAACTCGACGTCGAACGCGTAGATCGAGGGATCGAACCGCTCGACGCGGGCGAGCTTGTCGCCGACGTGGACGCGGAAATGGTCGGGGATCTCGACGTTGCGTCCGGTGACGATCAGTTCGGCCGTCGGTTGCGCGGGGGTGGTGTCGCCGTCGGCCACGAACGCCGAACGGCGATCGAAGGCGTCGGCCTCTGCGGACGGGGTGACGTGGGTGGTAGTCGACACGCGATGACCTCCTGTGTGGGGTGTACGTCGGGCGTCACACGGCAGGCGTGACGCCGACGAGTGGGGTCGGTGCCACCGCGCGGTGAGGCCACGACGCTCCACCTGTGCACGAGGGATCTGATGAGGGATCACCGGGGATTCCGACTGCGCGCACCGCGACGACACTTCTGGCGGGAGTGGCCTCACCTCCAAGGGTTGCCGGTTGTCTCCGTGGCTCCAGCGTCACGACCGACGAGGTGCCGGCCGGTGCGCTCACCGTGCCCCGACCGTAGCCCCCGGGACCGCCTCCCGCCATCGTTTGGACATCACCGATCCACCACGGGGTCATGTCGACATCGTCATCTCAGGCGGTGCTCAGACGGGGCTCAGGCAGCGGCCACGACGAGCACCGCGTGCACCGTCACGCCGACGGCGGCGAGCACCCGGACCGACTCGGCCGCGGTGGCCCCGGTGGTCATCACGTCGTCGACGAGCAACACCGCACAGCGGTCGTCGCGGAGTGCCCGCAGGCGGGTCGGCGACGCGTGGGCGGCGATCGCCGCGTCGAGGTTCGCGACGCGGTCGCGGGCGTCGAGCCCCGCCGAGTCCCGGGCCCACATCGACGTCCGCAGAACCGGTTCCACGTCCACGCCGCGTCCGAGCCGACCCGCGGCGTGCTGCGCCAGCGCGGTCACCGGGTCACCGCCGCGTCGCCTCGCCGAGAGCCACCGGGTCGGGGCCGGGACGAGTGCGAGCCGGGGCCGGTCGACCGGTATCTCAGACCAGCGCGCGAGGTCGAGGACACCGCGGGCCAGCGCGTCACCGAGCGGCGGGACGAGATCGCCGCGGCGACGTTCCTTGAGCGCGAGCACGGCGGCGCGATGCACACCGCGGTACCGGCCCATCGCCCACGTGGGGACACCCGGGTCGACACGCGGGGACAGTTCGAGGGGATCGTCGGCGAGGACGTCGGCGCACCGCGGACACCAGCGCGCGCCGTGCTCGCCACATCCACCGCAGCGGACCGGCGCGGCCAGGTCCGCCGCAGCGGCCAGGACGGCGCGCACGCCCGTGGTCCGTCGGCCCGCAGGCACCTGCGACGCCATGCGATCACTGTCCCCCGCCGGCCGGGGCCGTCAGGTCATGTCGGCCACCACGGACCGCCACGATCCCCGGATGACACCGCGTCCACAGCTGCCGGATGAGGCAGCGCTACTGCGCGATCACCGGGACGGCGCCGGTGCCGACCGTCGGGCCGACCTCGTTCCAGTACTGGTCGGGATCACCGTTGGTGCTCCCGAGACGCAGCACCCCGCGGGCGTCGGCGGCGTACAGCGTGGACCTGTCGCCGACGACGGCGGTGACCGGCGGCGTCAGGTTCCCGCTGAGGAGACCGACCGCCGGGGTGCCGTCGACGGTCACCTGGATGATCGGCGAGTCGGAGGTCCGCCGGGCCATCACGACGGTGTCGCCGGACACCCAGTCCAGCGACGCGGTCTGGGACCCGATGTTGAACGCCGCCACACGCACGCCGGTGAGCGACACCGTGCCGTCCGCGGCGGTCGCGACCACGCCGAGCACGGGTACCCCACCGGCGATCGCGGCGACCCGCGCGCCGTCGCGGGACACCTGCAGTTCGGTGATGTCCCCGCGGGCGACGGCCGCCACGCCCGACGACGCGATCGGGGTCCCGCCGGTCACCGCGCCCGTCGCGTCCCGCCGGAAGCGTTGCACCTGACCGTCGACGACCGCCCAGACCGTGTCGCGATCCGCCCCGAACGACGGGCGCGTGATCACCTGCCCGGAGGCCACCGAGGTCGTCGGACCGTTGAGGTCGCCCAGCACGAGTTGTTGTCCCGTGGTCGTGCGCGTGACCGCCGCGACCCGTTCGCCGTCGGCGGAGACCGCCGCCGACAGGACCGTCCCGCCGCTGCCGAGGGGACCGCCGACGGGCGTCAACGCGGTGTCGGACACGCGGAACAGCGAGCCGGACCGGATCACGAGCAGCCCGGTCGCCGAGCGTGGCGACGACGACGGGTCGAGTGTGGCGACGTCGGCGGTGGTCCAGCCGTCCGCGTACCGCTCGTCGAGCGGGGCGCCGTCGGCCTCGATGACATAGGGGCCCGGGATGTCGGCGGCCGAGAGCGACCAGATCAGCTGGGCGGCGAACAGCGCGCGTCCGCGGGCGTCGAGCCCGCCGAGGCCGGCGAAACGCAGTGCCCGCCCGCCCGATCCCGTCGAGGTCACCGTGGCGCGGACCGAGTCCGAACCGGGCAGGACGGGGTCGACGGCAGGGGCCAGTTCCGCCGACGGACCGCCGACGACGAGGTCGACCACCTGATCGGCCAGGCTGCCGCCGGTCGCGTAGACCCACCGCGGGTCGGCCACGAGGCGATCGCCCGACGGCGACGGGAAGTAGACCTCGTGGGTGCGGTAACTCGACGTGAACTGGGTGCGGTCGATCATCACGCCGCGCGGGAGCGCACCGTCGATACGCCACTGACCGTCGACGCTGGTCAACCGCAGGCTGCTCTCCACCCGACCCGTCGACGGTGCGAGATGGCCGTCGGTGGCCAGCGCGCCGGTGTTGTCGGCGATGACCCGTACCGAGTACGAGTCGTCGGTACGGGTGTCGGTGAGGACACTGATCTGGTCGACGATGAGCGCGTCACCACGGTCGTCCCATGCGGCCGCGGCGGATTCGGTCAGGTACTGCCGGGCGGCCTGGTGGTTCGACCCGGGATTGGCTGTCGCCTTGAGGAAGTCGCGCACGAGGGCCTCGGGCGACATCCCCGCGCGGGGGATCGGGACCGCCGCCGACGGACCGCGGCTGGGCAGCGTCCCGATCGGCTGGGGACTGGAACTCGTCGGGATGGACACGCACCCCGACAGCACCGTCGCGACCACGGCCAGGATCAGCAGCACCGCCGTCCGCCGGCGGTCGACCGTCCGACGACCCGCCGTCGCACGGCCCCCGAGGTCACTCACGCCCGGACACCTTACGAGGGCCGATCGGCTTGAGCGCCAACGGACTGCCCAGGATCTTGTGGCCGCGCACCAGGGGCAGTGTGAGCCGGAAGTTGGCCCCCTGCCCGGGCTCACCCCAGGCCTCGAGACGTCCGTTGTGCAGACGGGCGTCCTCGATGCTGATGGCCAGGCCCAGGCCGGTGCCGCCCGAGCGGCGGAACCGCGACGGGTCCGACCGCCAGAAGCGGTTGAAGACCAACTTCTCCTCGCCGGGGCGCAGGCCGATCCCCCTGTCGCGCACGGTGATCGCGACGGCGTCGCCGTCGGACCGCATCGTCAGGGTCACCGGCTTCTGGTCGCCGTGGTCGATGGCGTTGGCCAGCAGGTTGCGCAGGATCCGTTCGACGCGGCGCGGGTCGATCTCGGCGATGACCGGTTCGGCGGGCAGGTCCAGCACGAGGGGCGTGTCGGTGTCCTGGGCGAGGTGACGCACCGTGGCGAGCGCCCCGTCGATGGGCACGCTCATGCTGACCTTCTCGGCGGCGAGCTCGGCGACACCCGCGTCGTGGCGCGAGATCTCGAGCAGCTCGTTGAGCAGGGTCTCGAACCGGTCGAGCTCCTTGTTCATCAGCTCCACCGACCGCTTGCGCACCGGGTCGAGCTCCTCGCGGTCCTCGTAGAGGACGTCTGCCGCCATCCGCACGGTCGTCAGCGGCGTCCGCAGCTCGTGGCTGACGTCGGAGGTGAACTGCCGCTGCAGCCCGCCGAACTCCTCGAGGTGGGTGATCTGCTTCGACAGGCTCTCCGCCATGTCGTTGAACGACATGGCCAGTCGCGCCATGTCGTCCTCGCCGCGCACCGGCATGCGTTCCTTGAGCCGGCCGTCGGCGAAACGCACCGCGATCCGCGAGGCCGACCGCACCGGGATCACGACCTGCCGCGACACCAGACCTGCGATCGCCGCGAGCAGCAGCAACAGCACGACGCCACCGGTGGTCAGCGTCCCGCGCACCAGCGACACCGTGTTCTGTTCGTTGGTCAGCGGGAACACCAGGTACAGCTCGAGTCCGGCGATCCCGGTCGAGGTGGGGGTGCCGACGATGAGCACCGGGGTGCGCTCCCCCGACGTCCCGGACACCGACGAGTACCGGTAGGCGATCCGCCCGCCGCGCACCATCCGCTGCAGGTTGTCCGGGATCTCCTCCACCGGCCCCACCGACGCGGTGTCGCGTGGGCCGCCGCCGGGCACCAGGAGCACCGTGTCGAACGTGCCGACCACGCCCGACGACGGCGTGGTGTCGACGTCACGGTCGGTGAGGATGGATCGGGTCTGGCGGAGCCGGTTGGCGATGGAGGCGTTGGAGTCGCCGCCGGACAGGTCACGCTCCACGGAGGTCCGGGCGCGGTCGATCTCCTCGGTCGCCGCGCGCAGCTTCAGCTCGAGCAGACGGTCGGTGATCTGGCTGGTGAGCACGAACCCGAGGACGAGCAGCATCGCCAGCGACAGCACCATCGTGGACACGACGACGCGCAGCTGCAGCGATCGCCGCCAGCGTCGCCCGATGAAGCGGCCGACGAGTGCGAACCGACGCAGGGTCCGCCCGAACGCCGGGTTGATCCGCCGGCGTCCGCGGCCGATCACGGCGGGCCGGCCTTGTAGCCGACCCCCCTCACCGTCAGCACGACCTCAGGGTTCTCGGGATCGGTCTCGACCTTCGCGCGCAGTCGCTGCACGTGGACGTTCACGAGGCGGGTGTCGGCGGGATGCCGGTAGCCCCACACCTGTTCGAGCAGGACGTCGCGCGTGAACACCTGACGCGGCTTGCGCGCCAGGGCCACCAGGAGGTCGAACTCCAGCGGTGTCAACGAGATCGGGGTGCCCTCGCGGGTGACCTTGTGCGCGGGCACGTCGATCTCCACGGGTCCGATCGACAGCAGCTCGGCCGGCTCCTCGTCGGTGCGACGCAGGCGGGCACGGACGCGGGCGACGAGCTCCTTGGGCTTGAACGGCTTGACCATGTAGTCGTCGGCACCGGACTCGAGACCCAGCACCACGTCGACGGTGTCGCTCTTGGCCGTCAGCATCACGATGGGGACACCGGAGTCGGCGCGCAGGACGCGACACACGTCGATGCCGTTCATGCCCGGCAGCATCAGGTCGAGCAGGACCAGATCGGGCCGGATGTCGCGCACGGCGGACAACGCCTGGGTGCCGTCACCGACGACGAACGGTTCGAAGCCCTCACCCCGGAGCACGATGGTGAGCATCTCGGCGAGCGCCGCGTCGTCGTCGACGACAAGGATCCTGGGCTTCATGGCGTCCATCGTGACACTGGTGCACCCCCAGTCCACGGTGACGCGCCGCTAGCATCCGGGGGTGTGGGCACACTGATCGTCGTCGAGGGCCTCGACGGCGCGGGCAAGCGGACGATGGCGGACACCCTGACGACGCGGTGGGAGGCGGACGGTCGCACCGTCGCGACCATGGCGTTCCCCCGCTACGGGGAGTCCGTCCACGCCGACATCGCCTCCGAGGCGTTGCACGGCGAGCACGGTGACCTCCGGTCCAGCGCATACGCCATGGCGATGCTGTTCGCCCTCGACCGGCGCGACGCCGCCGACGCGATCCGGGACCTGCTGGCGACGCACGACGTGGTGCTGCTGGACCGCTACGTCGCCTCCAACGCGGCGTACACCGCCGCCCGCCTCGGGGAGTCCGCCGACGGTGACGCGGTGGAGTGGGTCGCCCGGCTCGAGTTCGACCGGTTCGCCCTGCCGGTGCCGGACCGGCAGATCCTTCTCGGGACCGATCCCGAGCTCGCCCGCGCACGGGCGACGTCCCGCGCGGCCGACGACGAGTCCCGCGCGCTGGACGCCTACGAGCGCGACACCGCCCTGCAGCACGCGACCTTCGCCGTCTACCGCGATCTGGTGGCGCGCTCGTGGCGCTCGCCGTGGACGGCGATCAGCGACTCAGACGACGCCGTTCTGCACACCCTGGTCTGACGCACGGGCGCGTCGCGTCTGCGCCAGTCCCGGATAACGCACGTCCACCGGCGCCGACAGGCCCGCCTTCGCCGCCCTGCTGTCGTCGTCGACGAAGACCTCGTCGGACCCGTCCCGGATGGCGGCGAGGATCGCGGCGGCCACGTCCGCCGGATCGTTCTTCGGGATGTCGGCACCGGCCATCATGTCGGTGTCGGTCGCGGCGAGGAACGCCGTGATCACCCGCGTCCCCTGATCGGCGAGTTCGAGGCGCAACCCGTCCGAGGCCGACCACACCGCCGCCTTCGACGCCGAGTACGAGCCGGCCTGGGCCACCGTGATGAGCGACAACGCCGACGCGACGGTCACGACGACCCCACCGCCGCGTCGGGCCAGCGTCGGGGCGAGGGCCCGGGTCACCCGGAGCGGCCCCCAGAAGTTGGTGTCCATCTCGCGCTGCATCGCGTCGAGATCGCCGGTCAGCAGTGACTGCATCGCCGTCACACCGGCGTTGTTGACGACGATGTCGACGTCGTCGGCGAGGCGGGCGGCGTTCTCGACCGAGGCGGCGTCGGTGACGTCGAGGGTCAGCGGGACGACCCGCTCGTCGTCGACGGGCGCCGCGCCCGATCGCGAGGACGCGTAGACGCGGGCGGCCCCCGCGTCGAGGAATGCGCGGACGAGGGCGAGGCCGATGCCGCGGTTGGAGCCGGTGACGAGGACGGTGGCGGTGGTGAGTTCCATGCCTCGACCGTAGGATCTGACACCGATGTGAGGTTCAAGTCCTCACGGTGAGACGTGCGTCACAGGAGGCGGTCATGCGCATCGGAGAGCTGTCGGAGGCGACCGGGACGTCGGTGCGGTCGCTGCGGTACTACGAGGAGCAGGGGTTGATCCGGGCGCATCGCACCGTCGGTGGGCAACGGCGGTTCGACGAGGAGTCCGCACAGCGGGTGTCGGTGATCCGCTGCCTCATCGACTCCGGGGTGCCGACCCGGGACATCGGCGAGATGCTGCCGTGCGTGCACACCGGGGTCGCCACCGAGAACACCCTGGACCGCCTCGTCGAGGCGCACACGCGGCTGACGGCGCAGATCGACGACCTGTCCGCGACACGGGCGCGGCTCGAGGCGGTGATCGTCGGGGTGCGCGACAACACCTGCACCTCGGCCTCGATTCCCGCCTAGATCCTCCACCCGCGACAACGAAACGCTCCCGCGACTGTGGTCACAGTCGCGGGAGCGGATTCGTGTCGCGGCAGCGGTGTCAGACCGCTGAGCCGACTCAGTACCGCGTCGGCCGAGCCGACTCAGTACCGGTAGTGCTCGGGCTTGTACGGGCCCTCGACGTCGACGTTGATGTACTCCGCCTGGTCCTTGGTCAGCTTGGTGAGCTTGCCGCCGAGTGCCTCGACGTGGATCTTGGCGACCTTCTCGTCGAGGTGCTTGGGCAGGCGGTAGACCTCGTTGTCGTACTCGTCGTTCTTGGTCCACACCTCGATCTGGGCGATGACCTGGTTCGAGAAGCTGTTGCTCATCACGAACGACGGGTGGCCGGTGGCGTTGCCCAGGTTCAGCAGACGACCCTCGGAGAGCACGATGATCGACTTGCCGGAGTCGAAGATCCACTGGTCGACCTGCGGCTTGACGATGACGCGCTTGGCGCCGGAGCTCTCGAGGCCGGCCATGTCGATCTCGTTGTCGAAGTGGCCGATGTTGCCCAGGATGGCCTTGTCCTTCATGGCCTTCATGTGATCGAGGGTGATGATGTCCTTGTTGCCGGTCGAGGTGATCACGATGTCGGCCTGACCGATCGCGTCGTCGACGGTGACGACGTCGAAGCCGTCCATGAGCGCCTGCAGCGCGTTGATCGGGTCGATCTCGGTGACCTGGACGCGGGCGCCCTGGCCGGCGAGCGACTCGGCGCAGCCCTTGCCCACGTCGCCGTACCCGGCGATGAGGACCTTCTTGCCGCCGATGAGGACGTCGGTGGCGCGGTTGATGCCGTCGATCAGCGAGTGGCGGGTGCCGTACTTGTTGTCGAACTTGCTCTTGGTGACCGAGTCGTTGACATTGATCGCCGGGAAGGTCAGCTCGCCGGCGGCGGCGAACTGGTACAGGCGCAGGACGCCGGTGGTGGTCTCCTCGGTGACGCCCTTGACCGACTCCGCGATGGTCGACCACTTGGTCTTGTCGGTCTCGAAGCGCTCACGCAGCTGGTTGAGGAAGATCGTGTACTCGGCCGAGTCGTTGTCCTCGACGGGCGGCACGACGCCGGCCTTCTCGAACTGCGCGCCGCGCAGCACCATCATGGTGGCGTCGCCACCGTCGTCGAGGATCATGTTGCAGGGCTCGCCGGGCCAGGTGAGCATCTGCTCGGCGCACCACCAGTACTCCTCCAGGCTCTCGCCCTTCCAGGCGAAGACCGGGACGCCCTGGGGCTCCTCGGGGGTGCCGTGGGGGCCGACGACGATCGCGGCTGCGGCGTGGTCCTGGGTGGAGAAGATGTTGCACGACGCCCAGCGGACCTCGGCGCCCAGCGACGTCAGGGTCTCGATCAGGACGGCGGTCTGGGTGGTCATGTGCAGCGACCCGGAGATGCGCGCACCCTTGAGCGGCTGCACCTCGGCGTACTCACGACGCAGCTCCATCAGTCCGGGCATCTCGGCCTCGGCGAGGTCGATCTCCAGCCGGCCGTACGCGGCCAGCGAGAGGTCGGCGACCTTGTAGTCGATCCCCCCCTTGCTGTCCGCGGTCAAGGTTGTCTGCACCGATGTCATCGATCACTCCTGGTCTGGCGATTGCGGCGGGGTCGTCCCCGGCGTCTCCCGGGCGGGCCCGGATGGCGGCTACCCGGGCGTACCCGGATGTCGACTATCAGGCTAACGAACACAGGCCCTGGTCGCGAAAGGCGAATCATGAACGACCTGTCCAGCGGGCCGAGTGCTGTGACCTCTGACAAGACCCGGCGCGCGGCGCGCGTCGGTCAGGCGGCGGACCGGGCCACGGCGGCGATGACGGGTTCGAACAGATGCGCCAGATGGTCGGCGACGTCGCCGTCGTCCTCGGGGGGCATCGCGATGTAGCTCAGCGCCATGCGACCGATGGACGACGACACCCGTCGGGCCTCGTCGTAGGGGGCGCCGATCCAGGAGCGGTGCAGGGTCGCCGCGAGTGCCTCCGTGGCGTGCAGCAGCAGCGGCGCGGCGTCGGTGGTGATGAGCCGCAACAGATCCGGCTTCGCCTCCCCCGAGAGCAACGACTGCACCAGCGGGTCCGCCGCGGCGAGACCGAAGTATGTCTCGTAGCCCTCTCGCAGCGCGGCGCGGATGTTGCCGACGTGGGCGTCGACCGCGGCGTCGAGAGCGCGGCAGAACTCGTCGGTGAGGCGGATCGCGTACGCCGTCGCGAGGCCCTGCCGACTGCCGAACTCGTTGTAGACGGTCTGCCGGGACACGCCCGCCGCGTCGGCCACCGCCGTCATCGTCACCGTCGACCAGTCCGACTCCTGGCACCGCTCGCGCATCGCGTCCAGCACAGCGTCGCGCAGCAGTGTCCTGGACGCCGGCTGGTGAACCCCGCCGCGCGCCCGGCGTGCGGGCGCGGTGCGCGGCGATCGCTGCTGGTCGGACACGCCATTGATCCTAGCGAGGCGAACGATCGTCACCCACGCGCGGCCGCCACCATCACGAAGTCGGCCTTCGCGTCACCACACGCTCGACAGGTCCCGTCGGCGCGCGGTGCCGGGGCGGGCTCAGGTGAGCGTCTTCTCGGGCGCACTCGGGACCTCGCCACGCTCGCGCCGACCGACCATGGAGTGCCCGCGGCTGTACAGGAAGTAGAACGCCACGCCGATCACCATCCAGATCACGAACCGGATCCACGTCAGCGCGGAGAGGTTCAGCATCAGCCAGACGCAGGACACGATCGCCAGGATCGGGATGACCGGCATCCACGGCACGGTGAACCCGCGCTCGAGGTCGGAGCGCTTCCGGCGCAGGACGAGCACGCCCGCCGCCACGACGACGAACGCGAACAGCGTCCCGACGTTGACCATCTCCTCGAGCTTGTTGATCGGGAAGAACGCCGCCACCAGCGCGACCACGGCGCCGACGATGATCTGGATCCTCGCCGGGGTGCCGAACCTGCTCGTCTTCGACAGTCCGCGGGGCAGCAGGCCGTCGCGTGCCATCGCGAAGAGGACCCTCGACTGGCCGAGCATGAGGACCATGACGACCGTCGTCAGACCGGCCAGCGCACCGATCGAGATGACCTTCTCGGCCCACGTGACGCCGTTGAGCCCGAACGCGTACGCCAGGTTCTTGGCCTCGCCGTCACCCGCCGAGGTGGCCAGGTCCTTGTAGGACACCATCCCGGTCACCACGATCGTGACCAGCACGTAGAGCACGGTCACGATCCCCAGCGAGAAGAGGATGCCGCGCGGCACGTCGCGCTTGGGGTTCTTGGTCTCCTCGGCGGTCGTCGCGACCACGTCGAACCCGATGAAGGCGAAGAAGACGATCGACGCCGCGGCCAGCAGTCCGTACCAGCCGTAGTTCGAGTCGCCGCCGCCGGTCATGAGCGAGAACAGGGTCGACTCGACCGAGCTCCCCCCGCTCTCGGTCGGCTCGGACTTCGGGATGAACGGGCCGTAGTTCGAGGTCTTGATGTAGAAGAATCCGACGACGATCACCAGCAGCACGACGGTGACCTTGATGCCGGTGATGACCGCACTGACCCCCGACGACAGCTTGGTGCCCAGCACCAGCAACGCGGTGATCGCGACGACGATGACGAGCGCACCCCAGTCGACGTCGAGTCCCCCGATGTCGGCGGTGCCGCCGGAGAACCCGAAGACGGTGCCGAGGTAGCTCGACCACCCCTTCGAGACCACCGCGGCGCCGACCGCGAACTCCAGGATCAGATCCCATCCGAGGACCCACGCGAGGAACTCACCGAACGTCGCGTACCCGAAGGTGTACGCCGACCCGGCGACCGGGACGGTCGAGGCGAACTCGGCGTAGCAGAGCGCGGCGAGGCCGCAGGCGATGGCGGCCATCACGAACGAGATGGAGATGGCCGGTCCGGCCTTGTCGCCGGCTGTCGAGGCGGTGATGGTGAAGATGCCCGCACCGATGACGACCGAGACCCCGAACACGGTGAGGTCCCACCACGACAGGCTCTTCTTCAGCTGTGAGCCGGGTTCGTCGGTGTCGGCCATCGACTGCTCGACGGACTTCGTCCGGGACAGTGAGCCGAGGAACGACCTCCCCGGATCCTGCGACCGCGTCATGCGGACCTCCTGTGTCGCGGGTGGACCGATCACGATCGGAAATGTCGGATTCGGTGCAGGGGCAACTCTAGACACGACCCGCCGTCCGAAGTGCCCGGTACGCCGGGTCGTGACCGGACCGGGACGGCCCGACCGGAACGAACCCGACTGCGACGAGGTCAGCCGCGGTCGATGTCGGGCTCGAGGTAGACGACCCGCGCGACGGGTACCGCTTCCCGCACCCGCGCCTCGGCCGCGTCGATGCAGTCGGCGACGGCCGTGGCGCTCGCGCCCGGCGGGATCGCGATCTTCGCGGCGAGGAGCATCTCCTCGGGGCCGAGGTACTGGGTCTTGAAGTGGATGACCCGTTCGACGCCGTCGGCCGAGGTCAGCGCGTCGACGATCGCGCGCTCCTGCTCGGGCGTCGCGCCCTCGCCGATGAGCAGGCTCTTCATCTCGACGATGAGGATCATGGCGATCGCGCCGAGGAGCACACCGATCGCGATCGTGCCGACACCGTCCCAGACCGCGTCACCCGTGACCGTCGCCAACCCGACGCCGGCGAGGGCGAACAGTAGCCCCACCAGGGCACCGGCGTCCTCGAGCAGGACCACCGGCAGCTCGGGGTTGCGGGAGGTCCGGATGAACTGCCACCACGACGCACGGCCCTTGAGCGGGCGGGACTCCCGCATCGCGGTGGTGAAGCTGTAGCCCTCCAGCGCGACCGCGACCAGCAGGATGACGAGCGCGACGACGGGCGACTCGAGTTCGTGGGGATGGGTGACCTTCTCGATGCCCTCGTACAGGGCGAACAGCGAACCCAGCGAGAAGATGACCAGCGCCACGACGAACGAGTAGAAGTACCGGCTACGGCCGTAGCCGAACGGGTGCAACCGGTCGGCCGCCTTGCGCGCGGACCGCTGCCCGACGAGCAGAAGGCCCTGGTTGGAGGTGTCGGCCACCGAGTGGACGGCCTCGGCCAGCATCGACGACGACCCCGTGACGGCGAACCCGACGAACTTCGCCGCCGCGATCCCCGCGTTCGCGGTCAGGGCGGCGAGGATCGCCTTGGTGGAGCCCTCGGACGACATCGCTGACCTCTCTCCACTCGTCGGCCCGAACCGGACCGCTGCGCGATAGTAAACTCGTCGGTGTCGTCCGCCCGGTCACCGACCGGTTCCGGGTCCGGGGAGGGGCTCGGGAGTTCGGCGGACCCATCGGCGCCGATGCGCGGCGCACCGATTCACACAGGGGATGATGTCACGTGAGTTCCGACAATCGAGGCATCCCGGCGACGCCGCCGTGGTTGCAGTCGAACCCGCACACCGAGACCGGCCCGTCCGGGTCCGACGCGGGGAACGGCACCGACGCGGCGCCCACGGACCACGACACGGGGCGCGATGACCACGGCCGCCACGTCGACGACGTCGACGCGTCCGATCAGGTGGGCACCCGCTCCGAACTGCCCTGGGAGCCCGAGACCCCTCGGTGGGTGACGGCCCCGTGGCCGGGTGAGGACGCCGGCGGCGGGCGGTCCCCCGGCGACGACCCCGACCGCCACACCGACGGCCCGTCCGGACAGGTGCCCCAGCAGCCGACACCACCGCCGTTCACCGGCGACGGCGGACCCCCTCCGTTCACCGAGGGCCCCTTCACCGAGGCCCCGTTCGACCAGGGCCGATTCGATCAGGGCCCGTTCACCGAGGCCCCGCTCGACCAGGGCCCGTTCCAGCAGGGCCCCCCGGCAGGCCCGATGCCGCCGTTCGGACAGTTCCCCGGTGGGCCACCACCGTGGGCGGGCGCACCGCAGCCGCCGCCCGGCCCGCGTGACCAGAACGCCCCCGATCCGGGATACCCCGACCCGGGTTTCCCTAACCAGAACTTTCCGGATCGGGGTTTCCCGGATCAGGGTTTCCCCGACCAGCGATTCCCCGGCCCGGACTTCCGCGGCCAGGAGTTCCCGGGCCCGGACCTCCGGGGCCAGGGATTCCCCGACCAGAGCTTCCCCGATCAGGGCTTCAGAGACCCGGGCTTCCGGGACCCGGGCTTCCCCGATCAACAGTTCCCGCCGCCGGGCCCCGGTGGTCCCGGCCCGGTCCCACCGCAGGGTGCACCATGGGGACCGCCGCCCCAGCATCCGGACTCCGGTCCCCGCCCGTTCCCGGGCGCACCCGGCCACGGCGAACTCCCGGGTCCCCCGCCGGGCGCACCGTACGGCTCGCCGCCGCATCCCGGCGCCTTCACCGGGCAGCACTCGTCGCCGGCCGCGCTCGACGAGGTCGCCCTGCTGCGCAAGGCCCGTCGCGCACCCCACAGCGGATGGCGTCGCGCCGTGCACCGCATGTCGGGCGGCTCGATCAACCCCGGCGACTCCCCCGACGCACTGCACTATGCGGAGCTCATCGAGCGGGTGAACCGACCCGTCCGCGGCGACTACCGGATCGCGGTGCTCTCCCTCAAGGGGGGCGTCGGCAAGACCACCACCGCCGTCGGCCTCGGGTCGATCTTCTCGTCGCTGCGGGGTGATCGGGTGATCGCCGTCGACGCCAACCCCGACCTGGGCACCCTGGGACAGCGGGTCCCGCAGCAGACCCGGTCCACCGTCCGGGATCTGTTGGCGGACAACTCGATCTATCGGTACTCCGACGTCCGCGCCCACACCTCGCAGTCACCGAGTCGCCTCGAGGTGCTCGCCTCCGAACGGGATCCGGCTGTCGCCGAGGCCTTCAGCGAGGAGGACTACCGCGGCGTCATGAAGGTGTTGCAGCGCTTCTACAACATCATCATCACCGACTGCGGGACCGGGCTGAGCCACTCGGCCATGAACGGTGTCCTCGACCTGGCCAACGCGCTCATCCTGGTCAGCTCACCGGCGATCGACGGCGCCCGCAGTGCCGGCGCCACCCTCGACTGGCTCCAGGCGCACGGATACGGACACCTCGTGAGTCGTGCTGTGGTGGTGCTCAGTTCGTCACGGTCGGGCTCGTCGACCATCGACACCAAGCAGCTCATCCAACACTTCCTGACGCGGTGCCGCGCGGTGCAGATGATCCCGTTCGACGATCATCTCGCGGAGGGGGCCGAGGTCGACCTCGACCTGCTGAACAAGCACACACACCGCTCGCTGGTGGAGTTGGCCGCGGTCGTCGCCGACGACTTCTCGTCGACGACCCTGCGCCGGGTCGACCCGTTCCTCGGCTAGTCGACCGGTCCCGGTCCGATCAGCCCCGGTCCGATCAGCCCGGTCCGATCAGCCCCGCCGCGCACGCAGTCCGCGATGGACGAGGTGCGCGGCGATGGGCACGATCACGGTGCATGCCGAGGCGAGGATGAACCAGTCGATGTTGTCGGCGACGACGGGCACGTTGCCGAGCAGGTAGCCGAGGACGATGATCCCGGCGCCCCACACGACGCTGCCGAGGATGCTGAACACGGTGAAGTCGCGGTGACGCATGCCGGTGAACCCGGCGAGCACCGGCACGAGGGTGCGGACGATCCCGATGAACCGCCCGAAGAACACCGTGGTCGCGCCGTACCGCAGGAAGAAGCGGTGGGTCTTCTCCACCGGACCGTCGCCGATGAACCGCATGACCCGCCCGCGCAGCACGCCCTCGCCGGCACGACGGCCGATGAGGTAGCCGCACTGGTCGCCGAGCGCCGCCGAGAGCGGGACCAGCACGCACGGGACCCACAGTGGCGCATAGGGGTCGGGTGCGGCGGCGAGGATCCCGGCGGTGAACAACAGGGAGTCGCCGGGGAAGACGAAGCCGATCAACAGTCCCGTCTCCACGAACACCAGGACGCAGAGTCCGATCAACCCGCCCGTCGCGAGGAACGAGGACACGTCGAACGGGTTCACGCCACCCGACGATACGCACGCCCACCTCGACCGGGCCCGTCCCGGGACGGTCCCGCGGCGAGGGTTCACCGGCGCGTGGCACGGCGTTCATCCCCGTGTCCCCGGTGATCTCACCGCGCGGATCGTCGTGAACTGCGGTTCACTGACACCGACCGACGAGCACGGAGAGGAGTCGGACATGGTGCGACGCGACGTCACGGCCCCCGGGGCCGAGCCCGCCGTGCTGCAGGCCGTGCCCGACAGCACGCAGACCGTCGAGTACCGGACGATCCACGGCTACCGGCGGGCGTTCCGGATGGCCGGACACGGACCCGCGGTGCTGCTCATCCACGGCATCGGCGACAACTCCTCGGCGTGGTCGGACATCATCGACATGCTCGCGACGGACCACACGGTCATCGCTCCCGACCTGCTCGGTCACGGCCTGTCGGACAAGCCTCGCGCCGACTACTCCATCGCCGCCTACGCGAACGCGATGCGGGACCTGTTGTCCGTCGTCGGCATCCGACGGGTGACGGTCATCGGTCATTCCCTGGGTGGCGGCGTGGCGATGCAGTTCTGCTACCAGTTCCCCGAGTTCGTCGAGCGACTGGTGCTGGTGTCCACCGGCGGGGTCACCCGTGACGTGAGCCCGATGCTGCGCGCGCTGGCACTGCCCGGCGTGAACGCGGCCATCGCGGGCCTGCGCATCCCGGGTCTGGTACCCGCGTCCCATCTCGCGGGCACCGTGGGCGGCCGGGCCGTGGCGCCCGTCGCCCGGGTCCTGCCGCGACGCGTGCGTGAACACCTGCACGACGCCCCCGAGGTGATGCGCATCGTCGACGGTCTCGCCGAGGCGACGGCCCACGCGGCCTTCACCCGCACCCTGCGCGCCGTCGTCGACTGGCGCGGTCAGGTCGTCACCATGCTCGACCGGTCCTACCTGACGGTGCGTCTGCCGGTCATGCTGGTCTGGGGCACCGGGGACACCGTCATCCCGCATCACCATGCGCTGCTGGCCCATTCGGCCATGCCCCACTCCCTGCTGGAGAGCTTCGAGGGCGCGGGCCACTTCCCCCACCACGACGATCCGCTGCGGTTCGTCGCCGCGGTCCGACGCTTCATGGCGTCGACCTCCCCCATGCAGCACGACACCGACGAGTGGTCGGAACTGCTGACGATCGGCGCCCGACCCGACGACCTGACGGGTCCCCGTCGGGTCCAGGAAGCGGTGCTCGAGGAGCTCGCATCGGAGCGCAGCGCCACCTGACGACACAGGCGCCGATGTCCGAGCGATCTGCCAGACTGCACGCATGAGCGAACCGAACACCCCCGGCGGCGACGACCGCGTGTCGCTGGGCAAGGGCGACCCGGACCCGACGGCATGGACACCCGCCCCCGACGCGTATCCCCCGCCGGCGGCCTACCCACCGCCCGCCGCGTACCCGCCTCCCGCGGACCACCCGCAGTCGGGCTCACCGCAGTACGGGCAGGACCAGTACGGCGCGAGCGCGTACGGGCAGAACCCGTACGCCCAGAACCCCTACCCGCAGAACCCCTACGGTCAGCCGTACGCACAGGGCGGCCATCCCGTCGGCGGATACGACGCCGGAGCCCCGTACGGACGTGATCCGCTGACCGGCCAGCCGCTGTCGGACAGGTCGAAGGTCGTCGCCGGCCTTCTGCAGTTCTTCCTCGGATGGCTGGGCATCGGGCGCTTCTACATGGGGTCGACGGCCATCGCGGTGTGTCAGCTCGTGCTGTTCCTGGTCGCGATGGTCACGTTCGTCTTCATCATCGGGGTGTTCCTGTGGTTCGCGGTCGCCCTGTGGGCGTTCATCGACGCCATCGTCATCCTCGTGGGCAGTCCCCGGGACGGACGGGGGTTGCTGCTGCGGTCCTGACCGCTCAGCAACAGCCCGGGGTGTCGGGGCTGTCGCGCACGTCGCGCGTGACCTCGGCGCGTCGGGCCCACTCGTGCGCGGGCGGGTAGTCCACGCCGATCAACGTCAGGCCACGGGCCGGTGCGACCGGGACGTCGGCCGCCCGGCTGGTGCGATCCACGAGTGCGGCACACCAGGCGAGATCGCGCCGCCCCTCGCCCACCGCGGCCACCGCACCCACCAACGACCGCACCATCGACCAGCAGAACGCATCTGCGCTGACGTCGGCGACGAGCACCCCGTCGGCGTCGCGACGCCAGGTGAACCGCTGCAGGTCGCGGACGGTGGTGGCGCCCTCCCGGCGGCGGCAGAAGGCCGCGAAGTCATGGAGGCCGCACAGGGAGGCACTCGCGGCCTCCATGGCCGTGATGTCGAGCGGCCGCGTCCACACCGACGTGTCCCGCGCGCGAACGGGTTCGGCGCCCCACGGTGTGTCGGTCAGCCGATACCGATAGTGACGGCGCAGCGCCGCGAACCGGGCGTCGAACGCGGGGTCGACGGCATCGACCGCCTTGACGACCACGTCGTCGGGGAGGAGCTTCGTCAACCGCCGTACGAGACGTGCGGGGTCACCGTCCACCGAGCGCGTCTCGAGGCTGCTCAGGGGCACGTCGCAGTGCGCCACCTGACCCGTCGCGTGGACGCCCGCATCGGTGCGACCGGCGACCGTCAGCGACACCGGGACGCGCAGGACTGTCGTGAGGTGCTCCTCGAGCGTCCCGCACACCGTCCGCAACCCGGGCTGACGGGCCCACCCCGCGAAATCGGTTCCGTCGTAGCCGATCTGCAGGCGCAGACGAACGAGCCCGCCGCCGACGGTGTCGGGGGCGGGCTCGCTCGATGTCCTCACGTGAGGCGTGAGATCACTTGCTGTCGTCAGCGGACTTCTCGTCGGCGGACTGCTCGGCCGCGACCGCGCCCTTCTCGTCGACGATCTCCGCAGCGCTCTCGGCCCAGGACTCCTCCGTGGCGCCCTCGGCGACCGCGTCGGCGTTCTCGACGGCCTCGTCGGACGCCTGCGCCTCGACCTGCGCGACGACGTTGTTCTCGTCCTCGGCGGCCTCGGCGGCGGTGTCGGCGGCGGAGCTGCCGGCAGCAGGCTGCGCGGCAGCCTTCTGCGACGCGGCCACACGGGTGGCCCGGCTGGCCTCGCTGGACGCGGTCGGGCCGGACACCAGCTCGATCACGGCCATCGGCGCGTTGTCGCCCTTGCGGGGCAACGTCTTGACGATGCGGGTGTACCCGCCGTCACGCTCGGCGAACGAGGGGCCGATCTCGGCGAACAGCTTGTGCACCACGTCCTTGTCGCGGATGTCCTTGAGCACCTCACGACGGTGGGCGAGGCTGCCCGCCTTGGCGTGGGTGATCAGCTTCTCCGCGTAGGGCCGCAGCCGCTTGGCCTTGGCCTCGGTGGTCGTGATCCGCTCGTGCTCGAAGAGCGACGTGGCGAGGTTCGCCAGCATCGCCTTCTGGTGCGAAGCCGACCCGCCGAGACGGGCGCCCTTGGTGGGCTTGGGCATCGATGTCTCCTTGTAAGACGCTCACGGCCTCTCGGCCGGGAGGGGAAGGGTAGGGCAGCTCGTCAGAGCTGCTCGGTCTCTGCGTAATCCTCGCCCGCGTCGGCATCGGAGAACGATGCGTCGTCGGACCACGTACCCGTGCTCGCGTCGTACCCGGCGACCTGCGTCGGGTCGAAGCTGGCGGGGCTGTCCTTCAGCGACAGGCCCAGCGTGTGCAGCTTGACCTTCACCTCGTCGATCGACTTCTGCCCGAAGTTGCGGATGTCGAGCAGATCCGACTCCGTGCGGGCGACGAGCTCACCGACGGTGTGCACGCCCTCGCGCTTGAGGCAGTTGTACGAGCGCACCGTGAGCTCGAGGTCCTCGATCGGCAGGCTGAACGAGGCGATGTGGTCTGCCTCGGCCGGCGACGGACCGATCTCGATGCCCTCGGCCTCGACGTTGAGCTCCCGCGCCAGACCGAACAGCTCCACGAGGGTCTTGCCGGCCGAGGCCAGCGCGTCCCGCGCGGTGATCGAGTTCTTGGTCTCGACGTCGAGGACGAGACGGTCGAAGTCGGTGCGCTGCTCGACACGGGTCGCCTCGACCTTGTAGGTCACCTTGAGCACGGGCGAGTAGATCGAGTCGACCGGGATGCGGCCGATCTCGGCGCCCGACGCCTTGTTCTGCACGGCCGGCACGTAGCCACGGCCCCGCTCGACGACGAGCTCGATCTCGAGCTTGCCCTTGTCGTTCAGGGTCGCGATGTGCAGATCCGGGTTGTGCACGGTGACACCCGCCGGCGGGACGATGTCGGCGCCGGTGACGGTGCCGGGTCCCTGCTTGCGGACGTACATGGTGACCGGCTCGTCCTCCTCGGAGGACACCACGAGGCCCTTGAGGTTCAGGATGATGTCGGTGACGTCCTCCTTCACCCCCGGGACGGTGGTGAACTCGTGGAGCACGCCGTCGATGCGGATGCTGGTGACCGCCGCGCCCGGGATGGACGACAGCAGGGTGCGCCGCAGCGAGTTGCCGAGGGTGTAGCCGAAGCCGGGCTCGAGCGGCTCGATGACGAACTTCGAGCGGTCCTCGGCCAGCACCTCTTCGGACAGGGTGGGTCGCTGTGAGATGAGCATTGGGTGGTGATTCCTCCTGTGTGGGCATCCGCCATATGACGCCCGAGAGAACCCGTCGACGTCTGCCGACGGGCGAGGCACTCCCCGCCGGACAGGCCGGCGGGGAGCACACGCGTTACTTCGAGTAGAACTCGACGATCAGCTGCTCGGTGAGCGGCACGTCGATCTGACCGCGGTCGGGCACCTGGTGCACGAGGATCCGCAGCGTCGACGGGACGACCTGCAGCCAGCCCGGAACGGGCCGATCACCCTGGATCTCGCGGGCGATCTGGAACGGCACGGTCTGCAGCGACTTCGGACGGACGTCGATGATGTCGTACTGCGAGACGCGGTAGCTGGGCACGTCGACCTTCACACCGTTGACGGTGAAATGGCCGTGGCTGACCAGCTGGCGCGACTGACGACGCGTGCGGGCCAGGCCCGCGCGGTAGACGACGTTGTCCAGACGGGTCTCGAGGATGCGGAGCAGCTCGTCGCCGGTCTTGCCGTTACGACGGTTCGCCTCCTCGTAGTAGCGACGGAACTGCTTCTCCATGACGCCGTAGGTGAAGCGAGCCTTCTGCTTCTCCTGCAGCTGCATGAGGTATTCGCTCTCCTTGATCCGCGCGCGGCCGTGCTGGCCGGGCGGATAGGGGCGACGTTCGAATGCCTGGTCTCCACCGACGAGGTCGACGCGCAGTCGGCGCGACTTCTTGGTGGCGGGTCCGGTGTAACGAGCCATGAGTGGGTTCCTTCCCTTCCCGACTAGACCCGGCGCCGCTTGGGCGGGCGGCAACCGTTGTGGGGGGCGGGGGTGACGTCGGAGATGGTGCCCACCTCCAGGCCGGCGGCCTGCAGCGAACGGATCGCGGTCTCACGGCCCGAACCCGGGCCCTTGACGAACACGTCGACCTTCTTGACGCCGTTCTCCTGCGCCTTGCGGGCAGCGTTCTCGGCGGCGAGCTGCGCGGCGAACGGGGTGCTCTTGCGCGAACCCTTGAAGCCGACATGGCCCGAGGACGCCCAGGAGATCACGTTGCCTGCGGGGTCGGTGATCGAGACGATCGTGTTGTTGAACGTGGACTTGATGTGCGCGTGGCCGTGCGGGACGTTCTTCTTCTCGCGACGGCGCGACGTGCCCTTCTTGGGGCCGGCAGCGCGTGACTTCGGAGGCATGCGTTACTTCTTCTTCCCGGCGATGGTCTTCTTGGGGCCCTTGCGGGTACGGGCGTTGGTCTTGGTCCGCTGACCGCGCACGGGCAGACCACGGCGATGACGCATGCCCTGGTAGCAGCCGATCTCGATCTTGCGGCGGATGTCGCCCTGCACCTCACGGCGCAGGTCACCCTCGACCTGGACGGACGCCTCGATGTATTCGCGCAGCTTCGCGACGTCGGAGTCGGTGAGATCCTTCGCGCGCAGGTCGGGGCTGAGCCCGGTACCCGCGAGGATCTGCTGCGAGGTGGTTCGACCCACTCCGTAGATGTAGGTCAGTGCGATCTCCAGGCGCTTCTCGCGCGGGAGATCCACACCGGCAACACGTGCCATGTGGTGATTCCTTTTCGATTCGAAGGTCTGCTCCCGGTCCGTCCCCCGTGTGGGGCTCCGGCCTTCGTCCGGAGGTGGCCGGGGACGCGTCTGTCCCCGGTGGCGCTGGGAGTCTCATGTGTTCGATATGCAGTTGTGTGTCACTCAAGCGACTGCGGGACCGCGACGGGTCCGGTGCAGATCAGCCCTGACGCTGCTTGTGGCGCAGGTTGTCGCAGATCACCATGACCCGACCGTTACGACGGATCACCTTGCACTTCTCGCAGATCGGCTTGACGCTCGGCTGGACCTTCACGTCGGTGCCTCTCGGGATGGGGTGTGTGGCGCTTACTTGTAGCGGTAGACGATGCGGCCGCGGGCGAGGTCGTAGGGCGAGAGCTCCACGACGACGCGATCCTCGGGGAGGATGCGGATGTAGTGCTGACGCATCTTGCCGCTGATGTGAGCGAGCACCTTGTGCCCGTTCTCCAGCTCGATGCGGAACATCGCGTTGGGCAGAGGCTCGACCACGCGACCCTCGACCTCGATGGCGCCGTCTTTCTTTGCCATGTCCTCCACAATCTCGTCCACACCCGGTCGGATGCCGTGCGGCACCGCCCGCGATGCGGACTCGTCGTCTACCTTGTCGGTACGTGCAGATCCACCCGTCTCCCGACCGAGAACGGCAGGCAGCAACGGTGGACACGCACCAGCGCTCCACTGTACGCGTCTGCGCTGGTATGGGCCAAATCGCGCCCGCCGGCGGTCAGCCCGCGGGGAGCTGCTCCAGGACATCGGTGACGTCCTCGACCCCCAGCACCTGGATCGCGACGTGGTCGGCCCCGGCCGCCAGATGCGCGTCGACCTGATCGCGGATCTGTTCACCCGTCCCGTGCGCGACGAGCGCGTCGATGAGGGCATCACTGCCGCCGTCGGCGATGTCGTCGTCGGACCAGCCCAGACGCTTGAGGTTGGCGACGTAGTTGCGCAGGTGCAGGTACGGCGTGTCGACGGGCGGCCGACCGATCGACCGTGCGGTCTCCGGGTCGGATTCGAGCACGATCTTGTGCTCGGGGGCGAGGAACGCGTCGGCACCGAGGATCTCGCGGGCGTACTCGGTGTGCGCGGGCGGCGTCAGGTACGGGTGCGCACCGAGCGCGCGGTCGGCGGAGAGACGCAACATCTTGGGGCCGAGTGCGGCGAGGACACGCCGCTCGACCGGCAGGCCACCCTCGTCGAGCTTGTCGAGGTAGTCGACCATCGACTCGTACGGCGACGCGTACTCCTGGGTCGCCTCGCGGTGGCCCACGCCGACGCCGAGGTAGAAACGGCCGGGGAAGTCCTTGTCGAGGTCGGCGAACTCCCGGGCGATGGCCAGCGGGTCGGTGTTCCAGATGTTGGTGATGCCGGTCGCGACGCGGATTCGGTCGGTCGCCTCGAGCAGAGTGCGTGCCGGGGCGAGGTCCTCGGGCGACCCGCCCAGCCAGATGGTCCCGTAGCCGAGCTGCTCCACCCGCGCTGCCTGGTCCGGCGTGAGACCGCCGTGCCAGATCCACAGTCCGTGCGTACCGAATGAGTGCTTGTCCGTCGGTGTGCTCATGCCGTCGTCCAACGCCGGCACCGTGCGGTTGCTTCCTGCGGGACACGCACGGTCGATACGCGGCTCAGACCGAGTGCATCCGCGCCACGAGGGTGGCCGGTGTCGCCGCGAACGCCCGCGACAGCCGCACGGCGAGGTCGACGGACACCGCGCGGGCCTCGCTCTCCCGGGATCCATCGGCCAGCACGACGAGGATGTCGTCGAACGTCCCCATGACCGCGACCCACTCGGCGAGGATCGCCGCCGGCGACTCCCCCGGGTCGGCGTCGAGGACGACGAGGTCGACCAGAGGGTGCTCGCCGTGCCAGAGCCGGCGCAGCTGCTGGTGGTCGGTGCCGCGGGCGCAGACATGCACAGCCCGCACCATCCGACCGAAACAGCGCGCCCGCACGACGGCCTCGTGGCAGAGCGCGGTCACGTCGTCGACGGGGATCACCACCACCCCGCGCGCGGAGAGCGCGATGTCGGAGGTGCAGGTCGGATGGATGCGGTGCGCGGTGGTCACCTCACCACCGTCGCCCCACTCCCCCGCGCGCGACCACGATCTGAACGCTCTCCTGACGGCCCACGGCGCGATCTTGACGCGGTGCTGACACCGGACCACCTGCTCGTCGGCGGGTGTCGGCGCGCTCGCTAGCGTTCGCGGCATGAAGGCAGTGGTGACTCGGGTGACGGCGGCACACGTCGAGGTCGACGGGGAGACGGTCGGTGCGCTCGACCTCGCACCCGGCGCGCAGGGGCTCGTGGTGCTGCTCGGCGTGACGCACGACGACACCGCCGACACCGCACGGCGTATGGCCGACAAGATCTGGACCCTGCGGATCCTCGACGACGAGACGTCGGCGGCGGATCGGGACGCTCCCCTGCTCGTGGTCAGCCAGTTCACGCTCTACGGTGACGTCCGCAAGGGCCGCCGGCCGTCGTGGAACGCGGCCGCGCCGGGTCCTGTCGCCGAGCCGCTCGTCGACCGGTTCGTGACCGCTGTGTCGGACCTCGGCGCTACCGTCTCGACCGGCCGGTTCGGCGCGCACATGCGCGTCCACAGCGTCAACGACGGGCCGGTGACCATCCTCGTCGAGATGTGAGGGACACGCCGTGGCGACCATCTACTACACCGCATCCAGCCTCGACGGCTTCGTCGTCGACGCCGACGACAGCCTCGACTGGCTCATGCGCAACGACGTCGACGGCACCGGTTTCGGCGGTTACGACGACTTCATCACCGGCGTCGGCGCGATCGCGATGGGCGCCTCCACCCACCGCTGGCTGATCCGTCACGAGCCGGACGTGTGGCCCTACGAGCAACCGACCTGGGTGGTCACTCACCACCCGGCGGAGGTCGTCGCCCCCGGTGTGCGCACGTTCGCGGGAGACGTCGTGGACCTCCACCCGCAGCTCGTGGACGCCGCCGACGGCCGCGACGTCTGGGTCGTGGGCGGCGGTGACCTCGCGGCGCAGTTCGTCACCGCGGGCCTCGTCGACGAGATGGTCGTCCACTACGCGCCGTGCACCCTCGGCTCCGGGCGTCCGGTCATGCCCACCGCGTCCCGGTGGACGCTCGTCGAGACCGCCCGCAACCGCGACTTCGTGGGAGCGAGATGGGCCCGCGCCGAGGATTGACACACATCCCCGCTCCGGTCCCAGCGTTGCCCCCTGTAGGCGGAGCGGCTACACCAGAGGTGGAGCGTCAGCGGATGCGATCACCCGACGTCGCGTCGAACCAGTAGGCGTCGTCGTCGACTGCGGTGAGTCCGACGGTGTCGCCGACGGTCATGATGCGGCGGTGGTCGACGCGGACCACCACCTTGCCGCCCCGCACGGCGAGGGACTCGTCGAGCGGGACGCAGTGGACGAACTGCTCGGCGCCGAGTTCCTCGACCAGGTCGATCCGGCAATCGAACGCCTCGTCACCCGGCGCGGTGACCTCCCACGACTCGGGCCGAACCCCCACCGTCGCCGTCGCGGTCGACACCGCCGACGGCGCCCGCACCGCGAGGCCACCCAGGCGGATCGTGCGATCGTGCACCGAGAGGTTGTCAACGAGGTTCATCGCCGGCGATCCCATGAACCCGGCGACGAAGGCGTTGTCGGGATCGAGGTACAGCGTCCGGGGTGCGGCCACCTGCTGCAGGACGCCGTCGCGCAGCACAGCGACCCTGTCCCCCATCGTCATCGCCTCCACCTGATCGTGGGTGACGTAGACGGTGGTGGTGCCGAGTCGTCGTTGCAGGGAGGCGATCTGGGACCGCGTGCTCACGCGCAGTTTGGCGTCGAGATTGCTCAGCGGCTCGTCCATGCAGAACACCTTGGGCCGGCGCACGATCGCACGGCCCATCGCGACACGCTGTCGCTGCCCTCCCGACAGTGCCGACGGCTTCCGTCCGAGCACCTCGGTCAGCTCGAGCATCGTCGCGGCCTCGTCGACGGCGGCCGCAGTGTCCGCCTTGTTCATCCCTGCGTTGCGGAGCGCGAAGCCCATGTTGTCGGCGACAGTCATGTTGGGGTACAGCGCGTAGTTCTGGAACACCATGGCGACGTCGCGCGCCTTCGGTGCCCGGCCGCTGACGTCGGTCCCGTCGATGAGCACTCGGCCCGACTGGATCGGTTCGAGGCCGGCGAGCATGCGCAGACTGGTCGACTTCCCGCAGCCCGACGGGCCGACGAGCACCAGGAACTCACCGTCGGCGACGGACAGCGAGAGCTGGTCGACCGCAGGACGGCCGGACCCGAAATCACGGGTGACCGAATCGAATTCGACGGACGCCACGGCTTACTTCGGCAGCTTCGGCGTGATCTGCCGGTCGATGATCTGCTGGATCTGCGATTGCACCGACGTCATCGTGGAGTTCACGTCCGCGTTGCGCAGACCGATCTGCTCGAACCCGGTGCCGATGATCTTGTCGCCGCCGGGGACGAACACTCGCGCGTAGTCCTGCGACGTCGTCTTCGGCAACTGGTTCACCGCGGTCGCGAAGTTCGGATTCTTCGCGAGGAACTGCTGCGTCGAGGCCGACGACAACGCCGACTTCCGCACCGGCATGTACCCGACCTTCTGCGAGAAGTACGAGGTGTTGTCGGTGTTCGTGATGAAGTCGATGAACGTCAGCGCATTGACCTTGCGCTCGTCGCTGATCTTCGCCGGGATGGCCAGACCTGTTCCGCCGGTGACGCAACCGGGGCCGTTCGGCGCAGGCAGGAACGCGGTGCCGACGTCGAACCCCGCGTTCTTCGCGATGCCCGAGAGGTCACCCGTGGACGCGATGGTCGAGGCGATGATCCCGGCGCCGAAGTCGTTGGCGATGTCGTTCGAGATGGCGGCGTAGCGCTTCTCGTGGATCGAGCTGCGGAGGTAGTTCGCGGCCGCTATCGAGCCCGGCTCGGTGAACTTCAGGTCGAACTGGTCGGAGTACCGTCCACCGAACGTGCGCATGGGGCCCTGGAACGTCCACCCGAGATAGTCGGTGGCATTGCCCCAGCCGTGGGCGAGTTTGCCCGAGCCGACGACGGACTGCAGTCGCGGCCCCCACTCGTCGAACTCCTGCCAGCTCGTCGGTCCGCGGTCCGGCAGTCCGGCCTGCCGCCAGAGGGCCTTGTTGTAGTAGAAGAGCGGGGTCGACCGCGCATACGGCAGCGCCCAGTGCTTGTTGTTCCACGCGTAGTCGTTGTACAGCGAGTCCACGTAGTCCGAGGTGTTCACCGAGGCCTTGCCGAACAGGTCGTCGAGCGGCGCGATCGCACCGATCAGCGCGAAATTGAACCACCAGACGTCGGAGAGCATCACGACGTCGGGCACGGCGCCGCCGGAGAGCGCCGCGTTGAACTTCTGCGCCACCTCCTCGTAGTTCTTGCCGCCGTCGACCAGCTGCACCGTCAGTGACGGGTTCGCCTGCTGGAACCGGGTGATCAGCTCCTTCTCGACGTCCGTCGATTTGCCCGGATGACTCGACCACCACGTGATGGTGTTCGAATCCCCTCCGCTGGAACCACTCCCGGAGTTGCCGGAGCCCACGCACGCGGTGAGGACCGCACCTGCGGCTGCGGTGACGCTCGCGGCGAGGAAACCGCGACGGCTCAGTTCGACCATGGTGATGACTCTTTCTCTCCGGACGGCAACGGGTGGTGCGTCGGTGCGGTCATCCCTTGACCGCACCGGAGGTCAGGCCGCGGATCATCTGGCGCTGCAGCACCAGGAACACGGCGAGGACGGGGATCATCGCGAGGACCGTCGCGGCCATCACCGGGCCCCAGTTGGTCAGACCGTCGCTGTTCTGCAATTTCGTCAGGCCGACGGGCAGTGTCGCGACCGAGGAGTCGTCGGCCATGAGGAACGGCCAGAGGTATTCGTTCCACTCGTTGACGATGGTGATGACGGCGAAGGCGACCATCGTCGGGCCCGACAGCGGCAGGATGATCCGCCACAGCAGGCGCATGTGTCCGGCACCGTCCATCCGCGCGGCCTCGATGATCTCGGCCGGGATGGACAGGAAGTGGTTGCGCATGAGGAACGTGCCGAAAGCGACGCCGGCGAGCGGGACGATGATGCCCAGCAACGTGTTCCGGTAGCCGAGCTGCGCGACTAGCGAGTAGTTGACGATGACGGTGATCTGGTTGGGCACCATCAACGCGGCGATCACGACGACGAAGATCAACCGTTTGAACGGGAAGTGCAGGAAGACCAGGCCGTAGGCCGAGGCGATGCCGAGCACGAACTTGATGATCGCCAGTGCGCCGGTGACGATCACCGAGTTGGTGAGGAACCGCCAGAACGGTACCGACGTCGTCGCGTCGGAGTAGTTCGAGGCCGCGAACACCCGGGGCCACCAGATCGCGGGCTGCGAGTAGATGTCGCCGCGCTCCTTGAACGAGGTGAGCACCACCCACGCCAGGGGCACCGCGATGGCAAGGACGACGAGCACCATCGCGACGTAGCCGGCGAGCTGTGCTGCGCGCGGGCGGGTCACGAGTCCCGCCCCCGGTCCATGATCCGGACCTGGGCGACGGTGATCACCAGCAGGACGACGAACATCACCGTCGCGACGGTCGCCCCGTAGCCGGCACGGAAGTTGACGAACGACTCCTCGTAGACCTGGTAGACCATCGTCGTCGTGCCGGTGCCGAGCGGCCCGCCGCGGGTCATCACGTTGATGATGTCGAAGACCTGCAGCGAGTTGAGCATCACCGTGATCGACAGGAAGTAGGTGGTCGGACGCAGCTGCGGGACGAGCACTCGGCGGAAGTAGGTCCACGGCGACGCGCCGTCGACGGCGGCGGCCTCGGCCAGGTCCTCCCGCCGTCCCTGCAGCGCGGCGAGGTAGATGACGAAGGCGTAGCCCACGTTCTTCCACAGGTACGTCACCGTGATCATGAAGAGCGCCCAGTGCGGGTCCTGGTAGAAGTCCGGCGGCGAGCCCAGGCCGAGGCGGTGCATGAGGTCGCGCACGAGACCGAAGTTCGGGTCGAAGACGAACTGGAACGCGATCCCGATCGCCGCGCCGGAGATGACGAACGGCGCGAACACCACCGACCGCACGAGGTTCCGGCCGCGCAGCGTGCGGTCGAGCAGCAGCGCGAGGGCCAGACCGATGACCATCGACCCGAGAACCGCTGCGGCCGTGAAGATCACCGTGTTCACGACGATTGTGCGGGTGTCGTCGCGGGTGAACCACTCGACGTAGTTGTCGAACCCGAGGAAGCTGATGGTGTCCGACGAGATGTTCCAGTCGTAGAACGACAGGCGGATGTTCTCGATCAGCGGGCGATAGGTGAAAACGCCCAGCAGCACGAGGTTGGGACCGACGATGGCGAGAAAGAGTGCCCAGTCACGCCAGGGGCGGTTCCACGGCGACCCACCTCCGGACCGCGGCAGGGTCCGTTCGGTGTCTGCGGGCACCTCGGCAGCGTCGACGCAGAGATCGAACGAATGGTGACGACGGATCCGCCATCAGGTGAACAGTGGCCGACGCGCCGCTCAGCTCGGGCGGACGGTGAGGATGCGCGGGCCGTCCTCGGTGACGGCGACGGTGTGCTCCCAGTGCGCGGCGCGCGAACCGTCGTCGGTGGTGATCGTCCAGTCGTCGTCCTCGACCGAGGTCTCGGTGGTGCCGAGCGTCAGCATCGGCTCGATGGCCAGCGTGCTGCCCACGACGAGTTGCGGCCCGCGACCGGGCTTGCCCTCGTTGGGCAGGAACGGGTCCATGTGCATCTGACGTCCGATGCCGTGCCCGCCATAACCCGACACGATGCCGAAGCCGCGGCCGTATCGCTTCTCGGCTGCGCGCGTCTCGGTCTCGATGGCGTGGGACACGTCGGTCAGGCGGTTGCCGGGGATCATGGCCGCGATCCCCGCCTCCATCGACTCCCGTGTCGCCGCGGACAAGTCCTCGTCGGCGGCGGACAGGTCACCGACGCCGAACGTCCACGCCGAGTCGCCGTGCCAGCCGTCGAGGATCGCCCCGCAGTCGATGGACACGAGGTCGCCCTCGACGAGGACCACGTCGGCACTGGGGATCCCGTGCACGACGACGTCGTTGACCGAGCTGCAGATCGATCCGGGGAACCCGTGGTAGCCCTTGAACGACGGCACGGCACCCGCGTCGCGGATCACCGATTCGGCGACCTCGTCGAGTTCGAGGGTGCTGACACCGGGCCGGGCCGCGGCACGTACCGCGACGAGGGCGGCACCCACCACCGCACCGGCGGACGCCATGGCGTCGAGTTCACCGGCACTGCGGAAGGGCACGGTCTTCGTGCGTCGGAGGCCCATCGGGTCAGGAGTGCAGGGCGCGCAGGACCCGCTGGTGCACCTCGCCGACGTCGCCGACGGCGTCGATGACGGTGACCTGGTCGCCGTAGTACTCGAGCAGCGGCGAGGTCTCCTTGACGTAGACCTGCATGCGGTTGCGGATGACCTCTTCGGTGTCGTCGGCGCGACCCCGGGCCAGCATCCGCTCGACCACGACGTCCTCGTCGACGACGAACGACAGCACCGCGTCGAGCGAGGTGCCGAGCTCGCCGAGGATCTCGGTCAGCGCGTCGGCCTGCTCGGTCGAGCGCGGGAAGCCGTCGAGGATGAAGCCGTTGGTCGCGTCGGGCTCCTGCACACGGGCCTTGACCATGTCGACCGTGATCTGCGACGGCACCAGGTCACCGGCGTCGAGGTACTTCTTCGCCTCGAGGCCGATGGACGTGCCCTCGGAGATGTTCGCGCGGAAGAGATCCCCCGTCGAGACGTGCGGGATGCCGAGGCTCTCGGACAGCATCTCCGCCTGTGTGCCCTTGCCGGCGCCGGGGGGGCCGAGGATCACGAGTCTCACTTCAGGAACCCTTCGTATTTGCGCTGCATGAGCTGGCTGTTGATCTGCTTCACCGTGTCGAGGCCGACGCCCACCATGATGAGCACCGCGGTGCCACCGAACGGCAGGTTCTGCACGCCGCCGGAGTTGCCGATCTCGAGGAACAGGTTGGGCAGGACCGCGATCACACCGAGGTAGATCGACCCCGGCAGGGTGATGCGGCTCAGCACGTAACCGAGGTGGTCGGCCGTGGGCTGACCGGGACGGATGCCCGGGATGAACCCGCCGTACTTCTTCATCTCGTCGGCGCGCTCGGCCGGGTTGAAGGTCACCGCCACGTAGAAGTACGTGAAGAAGATGATCATCAGGAAGTAC
Source organism: Williamsia deligens (assembly GCF_024171765.1). Taxonomy (GTDB): domain Bacteria; phylum Actinomycetota; class Actinomycetes; order Mycobacteriales; family Mycobacteriaceae; genus Williamsia_A; species Williamsia_A deligens. The sequence goes on along the minus strand of NZ_JAMTCI010000001.1, from coordinate 2,737,308 downwards.
ACGGCGATGTAGACGCCGTTGCTGGGGTCCACCAGGTACTGCTGGATGTAGCGCTGCCACGCCGGCTGGTCGCCGGTGCTGCTCTGCGTCAGCTGCACGATGAGGTTCGGCAGGTAGAGCAGCGACGACGCGAAGATGACCGGGATGACGCCCGCCTGGTTCACCTTCAGCGGGAGATACGTCGACGAGCCGCCGTACATCTTCCGACCGACCATGCGTTTGGCGTATTGCACCGGTATCCGGCGTTGGCCCTGCTCGATGAACACCACGCCCGCGACGATGATGATCGCCGCGAGGATGACGAGGCCGAAGACCAGGCCGCCGCGGGTGTCGAGGATCTGCTTGCCCTCGGCGGGGATGCGGGCCGCGATGCCCGCGAAGATCAGCAGCGACATGCCGTTGCCGATGCCGCGCTCGGTGATGATCTCGCCGAACCACATGACGACGCAGGCGCCGGCGGTCATGACGAGCACGATGATGATGAGCCCGAAGATGGACTGGTCGCGCAGGATCTCTGTGCCGCGCGAGCAGTCGCGCAGGAGGTCACCGCGGTCGGCGAGGGCGACGATGCCGGTCGACTGCAGCAGTGCCAGCGCCACCGTGAGGTAGCGGGTGTACTGCGTCATCTTCGCCTGGCCGGACTGGCCCTCCTTGCGGAGCTGCTCGAACCGGGGGATGACGACGGTGAGCAGCTGCACGATGATGCTGGCGGTGATGTACGGCATGATGCCGATCGCGAACACCGAGAGCTGCAGGAGCGCACCACCGGAGAACAGGTTGATCAGCGAGTAGATCCCGGCCGAGTTGCCACTGGACACCTCGTTGATGCAGCCGCGGACGACCTTGTAGTCGACGCCGGGCGACGGGATCGTCGCGCCCAGGCGGTAGAGGACGAGAATCCCGATGACGAAGAGGATCTTCCGCCTCAGGTCCTGTGTCCGGATGGCCGAGACAACGGACGATCGCACTAATTCCTCCTGCCCAACGAACACGCCCCCGCGCGCGGCCGACAGCACCGATCAGGGATGGTTCTGAACTCTAACAGTGGTCCCGCAGGGACCCTCCCGGGCGACGAGTGCGCCCGGTGAGGTCCCCGCGGGGCCGGCGTGGGGTCACACCAGCGTGGTGGTGCCACCCGCCGAGGTGATCTTCTCCGTGGCCGATGCCGAGAACTTGTTGGCCGAGACCTGCACGGCGACCGAGAGGTCACCGTCGCCGAGGACCTTGACCAACTCGTTCTTGCGGACCGCACCCTTGGCGACGAGGTCGTCGACGCCGATGGTGCCCCCCTCGGGGAACAGCCGCGCGATGTCATCGAGGTTCACGACCTGGTACTCGACGCGGTTGCGGTTGGTGAAGCCCTTGAGCTTGGGCAGCCGCATGTGGATGGGCATCTGCCCACCCTCGAAGCCGGCGGGCACGTTCTTGCGTGCCTTGGTGCCCTTGGTACCGCGACCGGCGGTCTTGCCCTTGGAGCCCTCACCGCGGCCGACGCGTGTCTTGTCGGTCTTGGACCCGGGTGCGGGTCGCAGGTGGTGCAACTTGATGGTCATGACTTCTCAACCTCTTCGACGGTGACGAGGTGACGGACCACGTTGATGAGACCGCGGTTCGCCGGGGTGTCCTCGCGCACGACGCTCTGGCGGATCTTGCGCAGACCCAGGGTGCGCAGGCTGTCGCGCTGATTGCTCTTGGTTCCGATCGTGCCCTTGATCTGGGTGATCTTCAGCTCTGCCATGGTGCTCACACTCCCTGGCCGGCGCGAGCGCGGAGCATGCCCGCGGGGGCGACGTCCTCGATCGGCAGACCACGACGGGCAGCGACCTCTTCGGGACGCTGCAGCATCTTCAGCGCCGCCACGGTGGCGTGGACGACGTTGATGGCGTTGTCGGAGCCGAGGCTCTTGGCGAGGACGTCGTGGACGCCCGCGCACTCGAGCACGGCACGCACCGCGCCACCGGCGATCACACCGGTACCGGGCGACGCCGGACGCAGCATGACGACACCGGCCGCGGCCTCACCCTGGACGGGGTGGGTCACGGTGCTGCCGATCAGCGGCACGCGGAAGAAGTTCTTCCGGGCCTCCTCGACACCCTTCTGGATGGCCGCGGGGACCTCTTTGGCCTTGCCGTAGCCGACGCCGACCATGCCCTGGCCGTCACCGACGACGACGAGCGCGGTGAACGAGAACCGTCGACCGCCCTTGACGACCTTGGAGACACGGTTGATGGCGACGACGCGCTCGAGCTGGTTGCGGTCGCTGTCGCGTCCGCCGCCGCGGTTGTCGCGACGATCGTTGCCGCCCCGGCCGCCGCCGCCGCGACGGTCGCCGCCGCCGGCAGCGCCCGCGGGGGCGTTGGGATCGGTGCTGGTGGCGGGTCCGGTTCCGCCGTCACGCCGTTGACGTCCCGGCATCAGATGGTCCTTCCGTGGGAACGAGCTGTGGTGATCGTGTGGGTGCTCATCAGAACTGGAGCCCTCCCTCGCGGGCGGCGTCGGCCAGAGCCGCGATGCGCCCGTGGTAGTCGTGACCACCGCGGTCGAACACGACGGCGTCGACGCCTGCTGCCTTGGCGCGGGCGGCGATCAGCTCGCCGACCTTCTTGCTCTGCGCCGACTTGTCGCCGCCGGACGCCCGCACGTCGGCCTCGATGGTCGAGGCGGCGGCGAGGGTCTTGCCGGCGAGGTCGTCGATGAGCTGCACGTGGATGTGCCGCGACGACCGCTTCACGACCAGGCGGGGCCGCTGGGGCGTGCCGCTGATCTTCTTGCGGAGGCGGAAGTGGCGACGTGCCACGGACCGACGACGACGTGTCGAGACGTCCTTGCCGATCGGTGTGTGCTTCTTGGTTGTCGTGTCACTCATGTCACTTACCCGTCTTTCCGACCTTGCGCCGGATCTGCTCGCCCTCGTAACGGATGCCCTTGCCCTTGTAGGGGTCCGGGCGCCGGAGGCGGCGGATGTTGGCGGCGATCTGGCCGACCTGCTGCTTGTCGATGCCCGAGACCGAGAACTTCGTCGGCGTCTCGACGGCGAAGGTGATGCCCTCGGGCGCGGTGATGGGGACCGGGTGGCTGTAACCCAGTGCGAACTCCAGGTCGCGGCCCTTGAGCTGCACGCGGTAGCCGACGCCGAAGATCTCCATCTTCGTCGTGTAGCCCTGCGTCACACCGACGACGAGGTTGTTGATCAGCGAGCGCGACAGGCCGTGCAGGGCACGGCTGCGACGCTCGTCGTCGGGGCGGGTGACGACGATGGAGCCGTCCTCGGTCGCCACGTCGATCGGCTCCGAGACGGTGAGCGCGAGCTCACCCTTCGGGCCCTTGACGAGGACATCGCGGCCCTCGATCTTCACGTCCACTCCGGCCGGGATGGCGACCGGGTTCTTTCCAATACGCGACATTGTGTTGGCCCCTTACCAGACGTAGGCGAGGACTTCGCCGCCGACGCCCTGGTTCGCTGCCTGGCGATCGGTCAGCAGACCCGAGGACGTGGAGATGATGGCCACGCCGAGGCCGCCGAGCACCTTCGGCATGTTGGTGGACTTCGCATAGACCCGCAGTCCGGGCTTGGAGACGCGCCGCAGACCGGCGATGCTCCGCTCCCGGCTCGGGCCGTACTTGAGGGTGACGACGAGGCTCTTGCCGACCGCCGCGTCCTGCGTGCGGTACTCGGTGATGTAGCCCTCGCGCTTGAGGATCTCGGCGATGTTCACCTTGATCTTCGACGACGGCAGGGTCACCTCGTCGTGGAACGCCGAGTTGGCGTTGCGCAGACGTGTCAAGAAGTCTGCGATCGGATCAGTCATGGTCATGAGTGACCGTCAACCTTTCTCGCGGCGGTTCCCATGCAGCACGCTCGCGCCGGTTCCGTCGATGTCGTGTGACACCGGCGGCCTGTCCCGTGACGTGGTGGGCCTTCCACGAAGTCGGATTCGTGTTCCGCACCGACAGGCGTGCCGGTGCGGGGCCGTACTCCGACGGTGCAGAGGAGCACCGCCGGCATCTTGCGGCCGTCAGGCCGAGAAGACGTCGGTCGCCCAGGAGAAAGCGAGAAGCGCATGACGCGACCCGCCCAGGTTCGGGCAACCGCTCAAGTGTAGAGAAGCGGGCCCGCCTGGCCAAATCAGTCACGCGGGGATCCGCCGAGGTCAGCCCGGCGACGGGACCGTGTGCACGCGCCGGATCGTCGGGACGACGTCGATGTCGCGGTGCGCACCGATCGCCACGACGCTGTCCAGCATGGCCGCCATCCGTCGTGACAGCTCGTCCTCGTCGCCCCCACTGCCGTAGAACGCGTGCGGATCGCTCGCCGCGGCCACCGGGAACAGCTCCTCGACGATCCCGTCGACGTGCTCGACGTCGTCGGTGACGGGCGCGACGACGATGTTCTGGACGTAGCCGAACGTGCCCTGGGTGGCGATCGCGACCGGGGTGTGGTGCCCGATCCACCGCGCGAGCCAGGCCTCGTGGGCCATGTCGGCGGGTCGACGCAGGAAGGCCACGTTCGCCATCGCATCGGCGGGCTCACCGTCGTCGCTGGGCGGCGGCGGGATGGGCGTGCGTCGCTGTACCTCCCACCCCACCACGCGTCGTGCGACCTCCCGCAAGGCGGACTCGACGCGAGCCGGGTCGTCGGCGTCGACGACGGTCACCACCGCGTCGATCGGTTCCGGCATCGCCTGCAGCGCGAACGCCCCCGCGAACCGCGGGTCGCCGGCGAGGTTGGTCTGCACGACACGGGCACCGGCGCGTCGGTGCAGGGCGGGGTCGAGGAGGACCTGCCGGTCGTCGCCCCAGACCGCGAACACGAAGTCGGACATGGTCGCGATCATCCTCTCCCGGGTCTGTCGGTGGGACCTGATTCCCTGCTCACAACAGAACGCATGTTCGAATCGAGGAGGACCCCATGGCCGACCACGACATCACCGCCCCCGGACTGCCGCGCTGGCATCCGGACCCGCGGGTCCGCGAGACGATCACCCGCATCCGGCGCTTCGGATGGGTCGTCAACGCCGTCTCCGACATCTGCGAGGACTGCGAGGCCGCGGGCGAGATGCCGGACCGCACCTTCGCCTACACGGTGGGCCTGACGCTCGACGGCTCCCCGGAACTCGCCGTCTACGGGCTGACGTGCGCGTCCGCGTACGCGGTGCTGAGCGAGATGGTCGACCTCCTCGCCGTCGAGGACTGGAAGCAGCTCGTCGAGGATTGCGAGGAGATCACGCTCGACGCCCTCGACGCCCCGGTCCGCCTCATCGAGATGGTCGACACCCTCGACCTGATCCACGCCCGCGCCGTCTTCCCCGATGTGCCTGCGCTGCAGGTCGTCTGGGCCGACGAGAAGTTGCTCTTCCCGTGGGATGAGGGCTACACGCTGCTCCCCGAGCAGCAGCAGATCCACGGCATCCCCGACACGGCGTCCTCCCACCGCGCGGCGGGGCCGCGGGTCATCCGCTCTGCGGGCGGACCGAACCGCGCTGCCCGCCGGGCGCGGAAGCGGCGCCGACGCTGACCGACCCCGGACGCACGACGACCCCCGACCGATGTGGTCGGGGGTCGCCGTGGGGTTCGAGCGTCAGATCACCAGCTGGACTTCTGCACGCCGGGCAGCTCGCCCGCGTGCGCCATCTCGCGCAGGCAGATACGGCACAGGCCGAACTTGCGGAACACCGAGTGCGGGCGGCCGCAGCGCTGGCAGCGGGTGTACCCGCGCACGGCGAACTTCGGCTTCTTGTTGGCCTTGTTGACCAGAGCCTTCTTTGCCATGTCAGTTGTCCTTCACGCTGTTGTCTTTGAACGGGAAGCCGAGGTGACGCAGCAGCGCCCGGCCCTCGTCGTCGTTGGTCGCCGTCGTCACCACGGTGATGTCCATGCCGCGGGGGCGGTCGATGTTGTCGATGTTGATCTCGTGGAACATCGACTGCTCGTTCAGACCGAACGTGTAGTTGCCGTGACCGTCGAACTGGCGGTCGGACAGACCACGGAAGTCGCGGATACGGGGCAGCGCAATCGACACGAGACGGTCGAGGAACTCCCACATGCGGTCGCCACGGAGGGTGACGCGCGCGCCGATGGGCATGCCCTCACGCAGCTTGAACTGCGCGATCGACTTGCGGGCCCGACGGACCTCGGGCTTCTGGCCGGTGATCAGGGCGAGGTCGTTGACGGCCCCGTTGATCAGCTTGCCGTCGCGGGCGGCGTCGCCGACACCCATGTTGACGACGACCTTCACGACGCCGGGGATCTGCATGACGTTCGCGTAGGAGAACTCCTGCTGCAGCGAGTCCTTGATCTCCGCGCGGTAGCGCGCCTTCAGGCGCGGCTGTGCGTTCTCGGTGGTGGTCATGTCAGATGTCCTTCCCGGTCTTGCGGGAGATGCGGACCTTCTTGCCGGACTCCTCGTCCTTCCGGTAGCCGACACGAGCCGGCGTCCCGTCGGAATCGACGACCATCACGTTCGAGACGTGGATGGGAGCCTCGGTCACGACGATGCCGCCCGAGGAGGCACCGCGCTCGGTCTGCGTCGCAGAGGTGTGCTTCTTGATCCGGTTGACGCCCTCGACGAGGACGCGCTGGCGGGTCGGGTAGGACTCGATGACCTTGCCCTTTGCGCCCTTGTCCTTGCCGGAGATGACGATCACGGTGTCGCCCTTGTGGACCTTCATGTCAGAGCACCTCCGGAGCCAGCGAGACGATCTTCATGAAGCGCTTGTCGCGCAGTTCACGGCCGACGGGCCCGAAGATGCGGGTACCGCGCGGATCGCTCTCGTTACGGAGGATGACCGCGGCGTTCTCGTCGAAACGAATGTAGGAGCCGTCCGGACGGCGACGCTCCTTGTTGGTGCGGACGATGACGGCCTTAACGACCTCACCCCGCTTGATGTTGCCACCGGGGATGGCTTCCTTGACGGTGGCGACGATGACGTCGCCGATTCCCGCGTAGCGGCGGGACGAGCCACCGAGCACCCGAATGCACAAGATCTCCTTGGCACCGGTGTTGTCGGCGACCCGCAGGCGTGACTCCTGCTGGATCACTGTGTCTCCTCGACCTGGTTTGTCTGCCCGCCGGATTTCCGACCCGACGCGCACGGTCTGTCACCATCGAGCACACGCCTGCCCGCACCTCCGGAGAGACCGCGATGGGTTCGTGTGCCGACTCGCGACGCACAGGCGTCGCAGGCAACCGCCCCATGCTAGGCGAACGTGCAGGTCGGGGGCAAACCCGGTCACATCGGTCTCCCGGTTCGCCGGATTCGATGACAGACTGGCCGGCGTGAGCGTCCTGCGCCCCGGGGAGAACCGCCCGTTGCCCGCCACGACCGTGTCGGTCACGGTCGCGTGCGCAGCGGCTGTCGACGTGTCCGCACTGCTGCTCGCCGCCGACGGCCGCGTCCGCGGCGACGCGGACCTGGTCTTCTTCAACAATCCCGTGGGCCCCGGCGTCGAGTACCGCCACGGGGCGGGCGCCGCCGATGTCGTCGCGGTGAACACCGCCGCGATCCCCGCAGATGTCACCACCGTCGCGGTGACGGCCAGCCTCGACGGCTCCGGGCCGGCGACGTTCGGCGCGGCTCCGACGCTGACGGCGTCGGTGACGTCGGGTGCGGAGACCGTCACTTTCGAGATGACCGGGCTGACCACCGAGGCGGCCGTCGTCTGCGTCGAGATCTACCGCCGCGGCGACGCCTGGAAGGTCCGCGCGATCGGGCAGGGATACGACGACGGCCTCGCCGGCATCGCGTCGGCCTACGGCATCGACGTCGACGACGAGCCGCCCGCCCAACAGACGGCTCCCGCCGCCCAACAGACGGTCCCCGCCGCCCAACGGGCGGCTCCGCCTGCCCACCAGACGGTTCCTGCCGCCCACCAGACGGCTTCGTACGGAGGTCCCCCGATGCAGAGCGAACTCTTCGCACCCCAGTACGCCGAGAGCTCCGAGCCCGGCATCCAGAAGCAGGGCAGCAAGATGTGCAAGGTAGCCATGAACGGTGAGGTCATGGCCCGCACCGGGTCGATGGTGGCCTACCAGGGCGACCTGCGGTTCGAGGCGCAGGGGTCCGGCGGGATCGGCAACATGATCCGCCAACGCCTGTCCGGCGAGGGTGTGCCGCTGATGAAGGTCGTCGGCCGCGGCGACCTGTTCCTCGCCAACGCGTCGTCCGACGTGCACCTCATCGATCTCGACGGGAGCGACGGCCTCACCATCAACGGCGCCAACGTCCTCGCGTTCGAGTCGACGCTGTCGTACCAGATCGGGCGCGTGCAGGGCGCGGCGATGGCCAGCAACGCCGGCCTCTTCAACTGCGTGTTCACCGGCCGCGGCCGCATCGCGATCACCACCGACGGGACGCCGGTCGTGCTGAACGTGGACCAGCCGACCTACGCCGATCCGCAGGCCGCCGTCGCGTGGTCGTCGAGCTTGCGGACCGGGGTGAAGCAGAACGACTCGTTCAACCTCGGCACCCTCATCGGGCGCAGCACCGGCGAGCGCTTCACGCTCTCGTTCTCCGGGCAGGGGTTCGTCATCGTCCAGCCCTCCGAACTCCCGCCGGGCGGGATGATCGGCGGCACCGGCGCCGGCGAGCAGTCCGGTGTCGGCGGTGCGCTCGGCGGCCTGCTCGGCCGCTAGGACGCACCGCCGGTCCACCGGACTCCTCCGGCCGGAAAGTCCGTCCCGGGTCAGCCCCGGGAAGTTCAGCCCGGGACCACGGGGATCCAGAACCCGAAGAACCAGAAGCCCCAGCCGTGGTGGGCTGCGCTGTACTGCGGCGTCACCCGCTGACCGCGGTAGGTGAACGCGCGATGGTCGGGCCGCTTCACCGCACCCGGCTGGGTCGTCGGCCGCTGCTGCCCGACCTGCTGGTGCTGCTGCGTGGTCGGATGCGCGGGCGCAGCGGACGCGACACCCGCGCCGACCCCCAGCGACGTGAGCGCGATGCTGCCCGCCGCCATCGTGCCCACCGCGATCTTCCGGACGCCGTTGTTCTTCGTGAATCCCATGTCGCACAACCACCTTCGTGTCATCCACCGGCCACCTCGACCGGACTGGGGACGACGCTACGAAGCGTTGCTGTCAGGGTCCTTCGGCCCCACCGGGGGATCTCCTCCCGGACCGCTGACCGCGCTGCCAGGATCGGTCGTTAGGATGACCTAAGTCAGCCGTGGTCAGATCCGCCCTCCCGAGGAGTCCGCAGTGCACGCACTCACCGCCGCCCATCGCCGTCGCGCGCGTCTGGTCGCTGTCGCGGCCGCCGGCCTGCTGGTCGCGCTGCCGGTCGCCGCCTGCAGCGACGACTCGTCGTCGACCGCCGCTGGCAGTTCGTCCGCCTCGCAGGCCGCCGGGCCCGCCAGCGGTGATGCGGACGCACCCGCCGGCCTCGATTCCGCGGCCGCGCAACAGATCCTTCGTACGGTCCTCGACCCGACGACGTCGCCGCAGGTCATCGCGGGACTCGTCGACTCCGGTGACGCCACCGTCGGCACCACGCTGAACGGCTTCGCCCGCGGTGCCGCGCAGGGCGGGTACACCCCCGACAAGTTCACCGTCACCGGTGTCCGCGCCGACGGCACGGACAAGGCGCAGGCGACGGTGTCCGTCGCAAGCCCGCACACCCCCGCACCGGTCTCGGTGCAGTACGGGTACACCCGGGTCGCCGGGGCGTGGAAGTTGTCGTCGGATGCCGTGCAGTCACTGCTCGGGATGGCGAGCGGGCCACGCTGACCCGCACGTCTCCCCTGCGTCCGTTCGCCGCGGCGGCCGCGCTGGTCGCCGCGGTGGTCGCGCTCGCGGGTTGCTCGACGGCTCCGCTCGACGTCGGATCGCAGGCCGCGGCGCCGCGCGTGACGCAGGGGCCGCGAACCGCGACGCTCGCCTCCGCGGACCCGCAGGTAGTGACACCGACACCGCTCCCCCGCCTGCCCGTCACCGTCGACACCGCCGACGGCCGGCGGGTGACCGTCACCGACGTCAGCCGGATCGTCGCGCTGGACCGGTACGGCACCTACGGAACCACCGTCTTCGCCCTCGGGCTCGGTGGCAACCTCGTCGGCCGTGACATCGCGACGAAGTTCCCGGCCGCGCAGCGCATCCCCGTCCTCACGCTGGGCGGTACCGACGCCAACGTCGAGGCGATCATCGCGTTGCGCCCCACCGTCGTCCTGACCGACGCATCCTTGCCGTCGGCGTCGACCGTCGTCCGACAGCTCGCGTCCGCCGGGATCCCGGTCGTCGTCGGCGACGAGAGCCGCAGCGCCGCGGGCACACCCGCACAACTGCGCTTCGTGGCCCGCGCCCTCGGCGTCCCCGACGCCGGCGACCGCCTCGCGCAGGAGACGCAGGATCGGGTCGCCGCCGAGCGCGCGCGTCGACCCGATGTCGCCGAGTCCAACCGTCCCCGCATCGCGTTCCTCTACGCACGCGGAACCGGCCTGCTCATCCTCGGTGGTCCGGGGTCGGGGGCGGACTCGCTCATCGACGCCGTCGGTGGGCGTGACGCCGGGACCGCTGCCGGACTGACCGACGCCTTCACCTCGCTGACGTCGGAGGGCCTGATCCGCGCCCGCCCCGACGTCATCCTGATGATGACCGACGGACTGCGCTCGGTCGGCGGGGTCGACGGGTTGCTGCGTGTCCCGGGCGTGAGCGAGACGCCGGCGGGCCGGACGCGGACCGTCGTCGACATGGACGACGGCGAGCTGCTCTCCTTCGGACCCAGGACGGCGGACGTCGTGACCGCACTGTCCCGGGCCCTGTACGGCCCGCGATGACGGCCCTGCTGACCAGGGTCCGACGACGGGGAGCCGCCCCGCACGCGCGGCGGGTACCGCTGGCCGTCGTGCTCGTCGTGGGCGTCCTGGCCGTGATCGCCTCGACGGTCGTCGCGGCCGCGATCGGCCAGAACCCGGTGCCGGTGACCGAGGTGATCGGGTCGATGCTGCACCACCTGCACCTGCCGGTGGGCCCTCTGCCCGACCAGGTCGGCGAGAACACCCTGTGGAACGTCCGCCTTCCGCGGGTGGTGCTCGCACTGCTGGTCGGGGCGGCGCTCGGCTGTGCCGGCGCGGTCCTGCAGGGCGTGTTCGCGAACCCCCTCGCCGAACCCGGGATCATCGGCGTCTCGTCGGGTGCGGCCGCGGGGGCGTCGGGGGTCATCGCGCTCGGCGGAGTCGGCATCGCGGGCTACGCCGTGGCGGGGGGCGCGTTCGCGGGCGGTCTCGTGACCGCTGCGGCGGTCTATCTGCTCTCCCGATCGGCCGGTAGGACCGAGGTGGTCACGCTCGTCCTGACCGGTATCGCGGTCAACGCCTTCGCGGGCGGCCTGATCGCCTTCTTCACGTTCCGCGCGACGCCCACCGCCCGCGACCAGATCGTGTTCTGGCAGCTGGGATCACTGAACCGTGCGACGTGGGACCAGGTGTGGCTGGTGATCGGGATCGTCGCCGTCGGGATCGTCGCCGCGCTGGCCATCGCACGCCGGATGGACCTGTTGGCCCTCGGGGAGTACTCGGCCCGCCACCTCGGTGTCGACGTCGAGGCACTGCGCCGGGTGGCGATCGTGATCGTCGCGCTGCTGACCGCCGCGGCGGTCGCGTTCTGCGGGATCATCCTGTTCGTTGGGCTCGTGATGCCCCACCTCATGCGCCTGGTCGTCGGGCCCGCGCACCGCGTCCTGGTCCCCGCGGCCACGCTGGCCGGTGCTGTGGGCCTCGTCCTCGCCGACCTCGCCGCGCGCACGCTCGTCGACTACGCCGACCTCCCGCTGGGCATGATCACCAGCCTCGTCGGCGGCCCGGCGTTCCTGTACCTGCTCCGACGGACCCGGTCGCGACGCGGAGGCTGGACGTGACCGCCCCACTGGTGGTCTCGTCGCTCACGGTGAGCCGGGGCGGCACACCGGTCCTCTCGGACGTCGACCTCACCGTCGGCGCGGGGGAACTCCTCTGCGTCGTCGGGCCGAACGGCGCGGGCAAGTCGACGCTGATCGCGGCGATGGCCGGGTCGCTCACCGTCGATTCGGGGACCGTCGCGCTCGAGGGTGACGACGTGACCGCGCTGTCGCCCGTGGAGCAGGCACGGCGCCGCGCGATCCTCCCCCAGGACCACGTGGTGGGCGGTGCGTTCACCTGCCGCGAGGTCGTGCAGATGGCCCGCTACCCGTGGAACCGCACCGATCGCAACGCCGACGACGACGACGCCGTGGCCGAGGCCCTGGCGCGCTGTGACGTCGAGGCGTTCGCGGACCGACCGTTCGCGACGCTGTCCGGCGGCGAACGTGCCCGCGTCGCCCTGGCCCGGGTGCTCGCCCAACGCACCCCGGTCCTGATCCTGGACGAGCCGACCGCCGCCATGGACCCACACTTCGCCGAGGCGGTGATGGGGATCGTCTCCGCCCGCCGCGACGACGGGTGCGCGGTGGTGGCGGTCGTGCACGATCTCGGGATCGCGGCCGCCTACAGCGACAGTGTCGCGGTACTGGCCCGCGGACGGCTGATCGCGCACGGCACCCCGGAGTCGACCCTGACCGCCGCCCTCCTCTCCGACGTCTACGGCGTGCCGATGACCGTCGCGACGGTCGACGGGCAGCGGGTGGTCGTCCCCGTCCGGACTCCCCGCACCTCGCGCTGACCCGCCGATCGCAGCGGCGCCGACATTCGCGGTACCGGCGAATGCACACGAACGGCCGCCGAGTTCGCCAAAATGAATTGATCCGGCGAGTTGTCGACCTGCCGGCGCGGCGAGAGGCGGTGACCGGTGCGGTACGTCCTGGACGCAGCGCTCGGTGTCGTCGTCCTCGTCGTGGCGGTCACCGCGATCCGGTTCATCTGGATCCGCCCCCAGCGCGGGCTGCTCCTGCTGGCCGCGTTCACGCCCCTGCACGGTCTGCTCGACATCGCCCCGGTGCCGCACGTCGCGGCGGCGTGGAAGGAGGGCCTCGTCGCGCTGACGCTCGTCTGCGCGTTCGCCCAACGTAACCGACGGCGGTCGTGGCCTCCCCTGCACATCCCGTACTGGCCGGCGGTGGCCGCGTTCGTGGCGTTCGGTCTGGTCTCGGCGGTGGTCACCTACGGGCCGTTCGGGCTCGTCGGGGCCAAGGTCACGTTCTTCTACATGATCTTCGTCCTGCTGATCCTGTGGTTCGCCCCGTTCGACGCCCGCGACCGTGACCACCTCATGTCGATCCTCATGGGGATGTGCATCTTCGTGAGCTTCGTCGGCATCGCGCAGCAGATCGTCGGGCCCGGGGAGCTGGTGAACCTCGGCTACGAGTTCGGCAAACAGGTGCGCACGAGCGGGCCGCTGTTCCGCACCTTCAGCACGTTCAACCAGCCGTTCGGGTTCGGTCTGTACGTGATGGTGGCGTTGCTCGTCGGCGGCGCTGTCGCACTGTCGGATCCGCGTCGACGCCGCAACCGGGTCTTCCTGTACCTGTGGCCGGTGATGGCCGTCGTGATGGCGACGTCGGTGGTGCGGGCCGCGATCATCGGGCTCGTCGTCGGGGTGATCTGGCTGGCCGCGCTGCGCTTCCGGTACCTGATCGCGCCGCTCGTGACGATCGCCGTCGTGGCGGTGTCGGCGTTCCCACTGCTCCCGAAGTCGGCGACGTCGGTGTTCTTCTCCTCCAGCAGCCTGGGCCAGCGCGGCGCGGGGTGGAGCGACATCATCTCCAGCATCCTGGTGCACCCGCTGGGTCGCGGCCTGGGGTCGAGCGGCGCTGCGGCTGACCGCATCTCGACGGCCCAGGGGCAGTCGACGACGACGGTCACCGCGGGCGCGGGCGGCACCATCCAGTCGGGCTCGGCGAACTACCAGCCCGACAACTACTACATCAAGACGCTGCTCGAGCTCGGCCCGATCGGCCTGTGGGTGTTCCTGGCCCTGATCATCACCGCGCTCGTCTGGTGTGTGCGCTCGTCGCGGACCCTGCCCGGCCGCGACAGCGCCCTGTCGCTGGGGGTGAGCGCCTCCATCGTCGCCGCGATGGTCGCGAGCCTGGTGGCGACGTACTTCGAGATCTTTCCGATGGATGTTCATTTCTGGCTTCTCCTGGGAGTGGTGGGATGCGCGACGGCACAGCAGGGTTCACATTCGGTGCGCTCGCACTCCGACCCGGCGGAAGTGGGGTCCAGACCTATATCCGTGAGCTCCTGAGGTACATGCCTGAACTGCTCGCGCCGACGCCGGTCACCGCGCTCGTCCAGGCCGACGCCGTCGACGACCTGCCCGCCGGGATGCGCGCGGTCACACGGCCTGTCGCGGACGGGGCGCGCCGCGCGATCTACGGTGCGGCGCCGCTGCGGACGCCGGTGTTCCACGGTCTCGACGTCGACCTGCCCCTCGCCGGACCACGCACGACGGTCGCGACCGTCCACGACCTGTCGGTGATCGACATGCCGTCGGCGTCGAGCCGCTTCCGCGCGGCCGGTGAGAACGTGCTGGTGCGCCGGGCCCTGCGCTCGGCCGACGTCCTGATCGCGGTGTCGCGGTTCACCGCCGACCGCATCGAGGCCATCGCCGGTCGGACCGCGCACGTCGTCGAGTTGGCGCCGGCGGTGTGGGCTCGGCCGCCGTCGGACGCCGACGTCGACCGCGTCCGGGCGGCACACGATCTCCCGGAGCAGTTCATCCTGCAGGTGGGCACGGTGGAACCGCGCAAGAACGTGGCTCTCGTGGCCGCGGCGGCGCAGGAGCTCGGGGTGCCCTGCGTCCTCGCGGGCGGCGGTTCCCGCGGACCGGACGCCCCCGCCTCGGCGATCGGGCTCGGCTACGTGGACGTCGAGGACCTGCCCGCGCTGTACCGCGCGGCAACGGTCACCGCCTACGCATCGCACTACGAGGGCTACGGCCTGCCGCCGGTCGAGGCGATGGCGTGCGGTGGCGCGGTGGTGGCCAGCGCGGTCGGCGCGCTGCCCGAGGTCGTCGGGGACGGTGCGCATCTGGTCGCCTCCGACGACGTCGACGACTGGGTCGCCGCCATGCGCCCGCTGGTGCACGACGCCGCCGCACGCGACGAACTGACCCGGGCTGCCGTCGCGACGATGGCGCCGATCACCTGGGAACGCACCGCGCGGGCGACCGTCGACGTCTACCGCCGCGAAGGGATCCTCTCGTGATCACCGGGGCGTCACCGTGATCGGCCGGGGGCCGCGGCCATGAGCATGGAGTCGGTCGCGCAGGTCGCCCCGCCACCGCCGGACCCGGAGATCGCCGAGCTCGACCCGGCCGTCGTCCGGCCGGGCGGACCGGGCGCGGATGCCTCCGACGGTCGCGCCGCCGCACGGGCGACGGGGGCGATGCTCGCGAGCCGCCTCGTGATCGCCGCGCTCGGGTGGACCGGCAGCGTGATCATCGCGCGCATCCTGTCGCCGGAGGCGTGGGGTCACTACACGTTCGTGTTCGCGCTGCTGGGACTGATGGCGATCTTCACCGACCTCGGGGTGGGTCGCGCGGTGATGGCCAAGCTCATCGTCGACGACCCCGAGGAGGTGGCGCGGACGGCGTCGGCGTTCATCGCGCTGCGGGTGGTGCTGGGCCTCGGCGGATACGTCATCGCACTGCTCTATGTCGTCGCCCTCGGCTACCCCGGGGAGGTGATCCGCGCGACGGCCGTCGCCGGACTGGTGATCGTGTTCGCGACGCCGGGCCACGCCCTGACCGTCGTCTTCCAGAGCCGGCACCGGCTGATGCTGTCCGCGGTGGCCGAGAGTCTCGGCCAGGCGGTGCAACTCGCCGTGACGATCGCAGCCGCCGTCGTCGCGCCGTATCTGTTGATCTTCGTGCTCGCCCCGGTGCTCAACGAGATCCTGGCCCTGACCACCAAGACGGTCGGGATCATCCGACGCGACGGCGGGCTCCGGCCGTCGCGGCACATCGAGTTCGCGCGCTGGCGGTCGATGCTGCTCGACGCGGCGCCGCTGGCGATCGGGTTCGCGCTCACCGTCGCCCTGCAGAAGGTCGACATGCTGCTGCTCAGCATCATGGACACCTTCGACGCGGTCGGCATCTACGGCATCGGCTACAAGTTCTCCGACATCCTCGACACCTTCGTCCTGGCCGCGGCGGGTCCGATCGCCACGCTGCTCGTGGCGGCCTGGCCGGACGAGCCGGGCGTCTTCCGCCAACGGTGCCGGAGTGCCGCGGCCGCGTTCGGCGCCGGCGGCGCGATGGCCGTCGCCGCGTTCTGGCCGTCGGCCCCGCAGGTCGTCGGCCTGCTCTACGGCGACCGGTTCGTCCAGGGTGCGTTCGCCGCCCGCCTGCTCGTGCTGGGCGCGGCGTTGACCGCGCTCATCGTCCTGGGCATCTACCTGCTGGCGTCGGCGGGGCGGGCACGCAGCTATCCCCTGGTCGCGCTGGGCGGTCTGGCCCTGAACATCGTGCTGAACGTGGTGCTGATCCCCCGGCTGTCCTATGACGGGGCCGCGATCGCGACGGTCGCGACACTGGCCACCACCCTCGTGGCGCTGTGGATCGTCGTCATCCGGACGCTGCCGATCATCGGGATGCTGCCCCTCGGTGCGCTCGGGAGTCTCGCGGTGGTGACGACGGCGATCTGTCTCGTCGGCACCCCGCTCACGCACGTGGTGCCGTGGCCCGTCGTGTCCGCCGCGGCGGTCGTGGTCGTCGCCGCAGTCGCCCTGCCCCTGTTCCGCTCCGCGGCCCGTACGCCGGGCCGACACACGAAAGTGCAGGTGAGTCCGCTGTGACCGCATCGACGGACACCATCGAGCGCGTGCTGTTCGTCGCGCACTCCGGCCAGGTCTCGGGGGCGGAGAAGGTCATGCTCGACCTGGTCGGGCAGGCGCTGGCCGACGGTCTCGAGGTCCGGGTCGCCTGCGCCGACGGACCTCTCGTCGATCGGCTCCCGGCGACGGTCACGCACATCGGGATCGACCACCTCGGGTTGACCGGCGAGAGCGGCGCCGCACGACTCGTCGGCGGGGCGAAGCTGGTCGCACGGTGGCGGTCGGTCGGACGCATGCTGGCCCCGCTGGTCACCGCGTCGAACACCGCGACCGTCGTCAACTCGCTGTACGCGCTGCCCGCGATGCGGTGGGCCGCAGGGCCACGGGGTGTGTCGTGGCTGGTGCACGACACGGCTGTGTCCGGTCGGCAGCGCGCGGTGGTCCGTGCGGCCACGCCGCGGATCCGGCAGGCGGTGGCCGTGTCCTCGGCGACGGCCGCGCCGCTGCGCGCGATGGGTGTGCCGGTGACGGTCGCGCACAACGGGGTGACCTGGCCGGTGGACGCCCTGCCGACCGAGCTCCACGACCCACCCGTCGTGGGGATGCTCGCGCTCCTCACACCGTGGAAGGGGCACATGGTGGTGCTCGACGCGGCGGCGACCGTACCCGAGGTGGAGGTCGAGTTCGCCGGCGGTCAGTTCCCCGGCGACATCGACCATGTCGGGCAGTTGCACGTGCGCGCCGCGGCCTCCGACCTCGACGGTCGGGTGCGGTTCCTCGGGCACACCGATCTGCGTGCCGCGTTGGAGCGCTGGGACGTGGTGATCTCGGCCAGTGTCGAACCCGAGGCCGGACCGCTGTCGGTGCTGGAGGCGATGGCCTACGGCAAGCCGGTGATCGGCACCGATCACGGCGGCACCACCGAGTTCCTGACCGGCGGTGCGGGGGTGCTCGTGCCACCCGGAGATCCCGAGGCGCTCGCGGCAGCGATCCGCCGGGTGCTGTCCGACCCGGAGCTGCGTGCGACGATGATCACAACAGCGCGTCGACGTGTCGCAGACGACCACGATCTCTCGCGGACGTTGCCGGCCATGCTCGCCGCGCTGCTCGCCTGATCGGGGTCGGGCCGACGGTCGTCGCGACCGTCGCAGCGCAGAGGGGTGGTTCGGTGCACCGGTTCCGTGTCGTGGCCGTGGCCGTGGTCGCGGCTATCGTGTCCGTGTCGGTCGGCGCCGTCGGTGCCGGCGGTGCCGCAGCCGCGTCGTCGTGTTTCCCCGCACCCGGTCTGAGCGGTGGCGGCGTGGTGAAGGGCGCCTCCCCCGGCGCCGGGTTCCTCTACCTCTCGAACTCCGATCAGTCCGCCGAGGTGAGCGCCGCACGCAAAGCCGGTGTGCGGACGGTCCGCGTCGACGTCGACTGGTCCGCCATCGAGACCGCGCCGGGCGTCTTCAACTGGGCGTCGACGGACCGGGCGATGACCGCGGTCGCGAACGCCGGGATGTGTCCGCTGGGTCTGATCGGCTTCACCCCGAAGTGGGCGACGAACCCCGCCGACAACGCCACCGACAGTCACTACCGGCCCGCGGATCCCGCCCGGTACGGCCAGTTCGTGCGGACGGCGGCGCAGCGATACCGCTCCGCGGTGTCCGCGTGGGAGATCTGGAACGAACCGAACACGCTGAACTTCTTCGAACCCCACACCGATGCTGCGTATTACACACAACTGCTCCGCGCGGGGTACGCGGCGGTGAAGGGTGTCAGCACGTCGCTCGGGGTGATCTCGGCGGGCATGGCGCCCGCGGCAGACAACGGGCGTGACATCGCGCCGCAGACCTTTCTCGCCGGTATGTACGACGCGGGCGCGCGAGGATCGTTCGACGCGGTGGCGATGCACCCGTACACCTATCCCTATCTGCCGAACGACCCCTCGACGAGTTCGTTCAGTGCGGCGCAACAGATGTGGCCGATGCACGACATCATGGTCAACCGCGGTGACGGGGCGAAACGCATCTGGATGACGGAGTACGGCGCACCGACGGGGACGTCGCCGGTGTCGGTGACGCCGCAGACGCAGGCCGACACGGTCCGGATCATCCTCGACGCGGCGAAGGGCACGTCCTGGCTGGGCCCGGCGTACGTCTACAGCATCCGCGACGCCGGTAGCGACCCGACTGATCCCGAGCAGAACTTCGGCATGCTCTACCGCGACTTCGCCCCCAAGCCCGCCTATCAGGTGCTCGCGTCCTACACCTGAGCGCTCACACGGGCGAGCGGTAGTCGATCACCCGGATGATGTGCGGCTCGTCTCGAGCCGAGTTGTGTTCGGCGAGGATGAGTTCGAGGCGGTGTTCGATGTCGGACCAGTGCGGGTCCGGTCGGGCGTGGTCGGCGAGTATCTGATCCGGTCGGTGCAGGTGGTTCGTGCGGGGTGGGTCGGTGGTGCCGTTGGCGGTCCACCCGAACTTCCCCCGGTCGGGACCCTCGGTGATCTTGCGGGTCTGCCATCCGCCGGGTCTGTCGTGGACGGCCCGGTTGTGCGGCCCACACGCCGGGGCGAGGTCGGTGATGTCGGTCGACCCTCCCTGGGCCCAGTCCTGTTCGGCGTGGTGGGCCTCGGTGTGGGAGAACGGCGCCGGGCAGCCGGGCATCGAGCAGCCGCCGTACTGGGCGAACGACACGAACCGCTGTGCCTCGGAGGCGAGGCGGCGTGACCGGCCGTAGAACAGGGCTTCGCCGGTGATGTCGTCGAACACGGCCAGATGCATCTGCGCTTGCGCGGCCAAGCTGATGATGTCGCCCATGGGGAGATCGGTGCCGGTGGCGGTGCGACCGATCCCCGCCCGTTCCCGCAACTGGGTGTCGGTGATGGAGATGATCAGGTGCGGCGGCAACCCACGGTGAGACTCCCCGAGCAACCCACCATCGGCGGCTGCCCGCAATAGCGCCTGCAACGCGTCGTGGTTGCGTTGCTGCTGCGACCGCGAATCCCGCTCCGCAGCAGCCTTCATGGCGTCGGTGTCGATGTCGGCGTCATCGACCCCACCGCGCGGTGAGGCCTCGTCGTCAGGATTGTTCATGCCGGGCTTGGCCCACTTGGCGAGGACCACCTCGAACAGGGCTCGGGTGACGGGGTCCAGATTCCCGCGCAGCTTGGACATGAGTTGCGGATCCTGGTTGCCCAGCGACAGCGACCGCTGCCGGGCCCGATCACGATCCGACGGCTCTGCACCGTCGGGGTCGATGTGAGCGAGCAGCCGCGCACCAGCGCGGTGAATGTCTTTCGGCGAGTGGTGTCGGGCGATGTCGGCCATCTGCTCTTCGGCCCTCTCCCGCACCTCCGGTGACGTCGCTGCAGGGACCTTGTCCATTACGCCGAGAACGGCGTCGACGTGCTCGTGGCTGAGGTCACCATCGGCCATGGCCGCCGCGGTCTCCGGGCACTTCGCCGGCAGCTTGTCACCGGTCACGGAGAACATCTCCGACAGCGCCAGCACCTGCTTCAGGCGCCGCTTCGGGTTCGGCACCCGCAGGCGCTCAGCGACAAAGTGCGTCAATGTCGGGGATTGCACCGACGCATGGGCATCACGATCACTCACATCGAGAATCCGCCGCAGCCCGATCGACCCCATGATTCGAACTGCCTGCTCGTGGGTGATCGCCAGCTCCGCGACCTCACGCTCCGAACACGCATCCGACGACGCCTCCGCGATCTCACCCAGAAGGCGATGTAACGCTTCGTATCTCGCGACCAGACCGTCGTCCACGATGCACCTCCCCCCGACTGCAGCAACGCATACATCATAGAACAGGCGTACGACATTCGCAAGGGTGTTCGATCGGACGTGACCCTGAGGACGTCGGCAGCCGTTCGCACGCACTATGACCGCGCCGCTGGCTGAGCCGATCCGACGCGGTTTCTCCCGCTGAGCGGGAAGAAGTGCGTCGGATTCAGCGGTGGACGGTCGGGCGGTAGATCAGCTCCTGGATCCCACCGGCGAAGCTGCGGCTCTCGAGCAGGTCGAGGTCGAGGTCCGGTCCCCCGCGGTAGATCGGGTCGTCGCCGGTCTGTCCGGTGACGACGGGGAAGATGGTCAGGTGCAGCCGGTCGACGAGACCCGCTGCCAGCAGCGCCCGGTTCATGGACACGCTCCCGTGCGATCGCAGAGGGAGGTCGGACTCGTCCTTCATGCGGGCCACGACGTCCACGGCGTCGGCGGCCACCAGTTCGGCGTCGGGCCAGTCGAGCGGTGCGGACAGCGACGTCGACACCACGGTCGTCGGCGATCCGAGCATGCGCGCGACCCAGGTGTCCGGCTCGACGCCGATGGTCTGGAAGTGCAGGAACAGTCGGTAGGTGTTCGCGCCGAACACCATCCGACTCGGCTCGGAGAACCCCGCCGTCCGGTGTGCCAGCCATTCCTCGCTGTCCTTGCCCCAGTAACCGCCCCACGTCCCGGGGGCGGGAGCGGCGAACCCGTCCAGCGTGCTGAACAGGTCGACGGTGTAGTCGACGGCCATGCGGGCTCCTCGAGATGTCGGTGCAGTCGCCTGGACAGACCCACCGGCGGGCCGGAACTCATCGCACACGCGCGTGTCGGTTTCCCCGTCTGCCCCCGGAACGCTAGTTATTATTGGCAAACTGCAGATTCTTGATCTCGTAAGCCGTCGCGCGAAGGAGTCCCCCGGTGACCGTCGATGCCGCGACGAACCATCGCGACGCGCCCCCACCCATCGACCTCGCCGGACACTTCCGCGACCTGGCTCGCATGCTGCTCCCTGCGCTGATCATCGGCGCACTGATCGGCGGCGCGGTCTTCGCCTACCTGTCGACGCAGACCAAGGAGTACTCCGCCTCGGTGGTCACTCAGGTGACGACGCAGAACGAGGTCGTCGCGGGCGATGCCTTCGTCGAGCAACTCCGCGCACCGTTCGAGGAACTCGCGAACGACGACGGCGTGCTCGCGCAGGTCCTCACCCAGGTCGACACCGGCTGGGACACCGCGACACTCCACAGCCATGTGACGCTGACGCCGGGCACTGCGCCGTCCCTGCTGACGTTCGCCGCGACCGCCGACAACCCCCGCACCGCACAGCAGATCGCGCGCGCGATGGTCGCCGCCGTCGCCCAGGCCAACGAGGCGAACGCGGCTCGCGACGTCTCCCGACGCGTCGACCAGATCGATGCCTCCATCGCGTTCGAGCAGGCCCGCAACGGTCGTCTCGCGGCGAACAGCGACGCCCGGACCCAGTCCGACGCACGCCTCGCCGAGCTCCGCGCGCAACGCGACCAGATCGCCGGCGCGGGCGGCAACCAGCTGACCGTCCTGTCGGTGCCGTCGGCGTCCTCGTCGCCGGTGTCCCCGAAGCCCATGTCGACCGCCCTGGTCGCCGCGATCGTCGGGGTCATCGTGGCCGCCGAACTCCTGGTGCTCGCCCGCGGGCGGCTCGGCACCAGCAACAACCGCATCTGGGCTCGTCGCATCGCCCACCGCCACGGCGCCCGGCTGTTGGTGGTCGGGCCGGAACCGTTCGACCCGTCGAAGGTCCTCTACGCCGAGCTGGCCCATCGACACCGTCGTGGTCGGGCCGCGGTCCTGCTGACCGGCGAGGCCACCGACGTCGTCGACGTCGTCGTCCCCGGCGGAACGGCCGAGGAGCGGGGACAGGCGGTCGAACGCGGGTCCCTCTCCGACGACTGGTGGCGCGACATCGATCTCGGCGATCTGGTCGTCGCCGTCGTCGTCGTGTCGCAGAAGGGCCGCGATCGCGCCGCCACCGAGGCGACCCTCGCGCAGCTCTCCGATCTGGGAGCCACCCGGTATCTCGTGCTGCAGACCCGGCGGGGAGGCCGGTCCCGTCGGGGGACGAAGGAGACACAGTGACCAGTGCCCCGGAGAGCAGTCCGGCCGCCGACCGCGGCGCGACGCGGCGGGTCGCCGTCGTCCACGAACGTCTCACCGAGATCGCCGGCTCCGAGCACGTCGTCGAGCAACTCGCCCTCGAATGGCCCGAGGGAAGCGTCCACGCCCCGATCGCCCGCGAGCAGGGCATCCCGCGCGACCTGCCGAGCCCACCCCGCACCACCTGGCTGAACGGGCTGTACCGGGGGTTGGGACACCGCAGCTATGCGCCGACGCTGCCGCTCATGCCGCTGGCGTTTCGGCACATGGACCTCCGCGGGCCCGGCGGCGACCCCGAGGTGGTCGTGACCAGCCACCACGCGTTCGCCACGCAGGTCGTCCACGCGACCGACGCACCGGTCATCGCCTACGTGCACAGCCCCGCTCGATGGGCCTGGGACCCGAGCCTGCGGGCCGGGGAGGGCGGCGGTGCAGTGGGCGCCGGGATCCTGACGGCGCTGTCGGTGGTGGCTCGACGCTGCGAGGTGGGCGCCGCACCGCGACTGCACACCATCGTCGCGAACTCCTCCGCCGTGGCGGGCCGTGTGCACGACTGGTGGGGCCGCGACGCTGTCGTCGTGCACCCACCCGTCGACACCGAGGGCTTCACCCCCGACCCGGCGGTCGAGCGCGAGGACTTCTTCCTCCTCGCCGGCCGACTTGTCCCCTACAAGCGCCCGGATCTGGCCATCCGGGCGGTGGCGCGGGCCGACGTCCCCCTCGTCGTGGCCGGGGACGGCCGGGCGATGGAGGCGTGCCGGGCCATCGCCGGACCGAAGACGACGTTCCTGGGACGGGTCCCGCACGATCAACTGCTCGACCTGCACCGCCGCACCCGCGCACTGTTGATGCCCGGTATCGAGGACTTCGGCATCGTCCCGGTGGAGTCGATGGCGACCGGGACCCCCGTCATCGCCCTCGGCGAGGGTGGCGCCCTGGACTCGGTGCGACCCGGCGAGACCGGCCTGCTGGTCGACCCCGGCACCGACGACGAGATCGTCGACCGGTTCGCCTCGGCGATGCGGGACTTCGATCCCGCGGCCTTCGACCGGGACGCCATCCGCCGGTGGGCAGAAGGCTTCTCCCGGGCGGAGTTCCGCCGCCGGATGCGCGAGGTCGTCGATGCCGCGATCTGAGCACGAGGCCGAGCCCGCGCGGCGGTCTGAGCACGAGGCCGAGGCCGCGCGGCGACCCGATCGTCAGGCGGTTCCCCGCGACGTCGCTGAGCATCGACCGAGCGCACTGGACCGCGCGCTCGCACACTCCCGCAACGTCGCCGTGTTCGGTCCGGTGCCGGGTCTGGACCCCGATCTCCTCACCATGCGACTGCGCTCGGCGGCGGCGGCGGTGCCCCGGTTGCGACTCGACCCGTTCTCCGCCGACGGCACCTGGACGCGCCGCACCGACAGCCTCGTCGTGGACACCATCGACGACCCCAGGGCCGCCACCGCCGCAGGCGATCTGCCCGGATCGGCGCTCGGCGAGATCGCCACGGTGGTCCGCCGTCACGACCCGGTACCGCTGCGCGTCGCGGTCTGCGGCGATCACCTGGTCGTCGACCACTCCCACGGCCTCGGCGACGGGCGGCTGGCGCCTGCACTTCTCGCGGTCCTGCTCGGGTCCGCGCCGCCCGCGGTCGGCGCGGCCCTCGCCCACGACGCGCCCGCGGGGTCGGTCCGGCGGGCACTGGTGGACCAGATCATCCGCCACCCCGGCCGGCTGGCCGAGGTCCGCCGGCAGCGATCCGACAACGCCCGCACCGACGTCGTCGCCGAGCCCACACCGGTCGACCCACGACAGATCCTGACTCTGTCCGCCACGCTTCCCGAAGACGGCGTCGCCGCGCTGCGCGAGCGGATCGCGGGGATGGAGGGCGCGTCGGACGCGTCGGCGACCGTCGCCATGTGGGTCGCCGCCCTGCACCGGGCCGGGATCGTCACCGACGACGTCGTCCAGGTCCTCGTCGACTGTCGGCGATATCTACGCCGCGCCGACACGGGCATGGGGAACCTGGCCATCGCGCTGCCGATCCGCGTACCCGCTCCGGTCACCCCCGCCGCGGTGCGCAGCCGCGTCCGGGATGCGACGGGCTCCGCCTGGCCTCTGGCGGTCCTCGGTCTCACCTCCGCGCGTGCCCGGGTGCGACCGGGTGGGGTCGCCTCGCCGGCGCCCACCGCCGACGCGGTGCGGACGTCGGCGCGAACGCGGCTGTCCATCAGCGACATCGGGCGGGTGTCGGTCTTCGACGGCGTCATCCCCGCTCCCCCGGCGCCGCCTCCCCAGCTCGGCGCCGGCATCGACCCGGACGGTCCGGAGGCACTGACGCTGCTCGTCAGCGAGGTCGGGGGCGCACGCACGATGTCGGCGACGTTCCATGCCGACGTCCTCGACGCCTCGGCCGTCTCCGCAGCGCTGACGGCGATGTGCCGGGACCCCCTCGCCGTACTGGAGTCGGCAGGGTCGTGAACGTCGCCGGGGTCGTAAGGGTCGGCGGGGGACGGTGAGGGTTCGCGCTCCGCTGTTGCTCGCGATGCTGCTGACCGTGTCCGCCTGTGCGACAGACACTCCCGCGGAGGTCGCGGCCCCGGCGAGTTCCGTGGCACCCGGTGCCCTGGTGAGCCCGCCGACCCGCGGCGACGGGTATCCCGCACTCGACGACGTCACGCGCGACATCTCCGCCATCCGCTACCGCACGACGGCACGGGACGGCACGCCACGCACCGCCAACGGGATCGTGTTCACCCCGCGTGACGACCCGCCGCCGGGCGGCTACCGCGTCGCTGCGATCGCCCACCCCAACACCGGCGCCTCCAGCGACTGCGCGCCGACGTCATACCCGGGCCTATTGGGCAGTCTCGGATCCGTCGCCTACTTCCTGGCGGCGGGCTACGTGGTCGTGTTCACCGAGGACCCCGTGACGTCCGACGACTCCGGCGCGCTCTCCGCCGAGACGGGTCGGGCCGGAGGGCGTCCGCATCCGTTCCTCGAGCCCTACAGCAGCGCACACACACTGATCGATGGTGTCCGTGCCGCCCGCGCGACCGTCGCGAGGACGTCGACCGAGTGGGTCGCCTATGGCGTCTCGCAGGGAGGGCAGGCCTCGTGGGCGGCGAACCAGCTCGCCACGTCCTACGGCGCGGGACTCCGACTGCTGGGGTCGCTGAGCATCTCTCCGTCGGCCGACCTGCGAGGACTCGTCGACAAGATGGTCGCCGGCACCCTGAGCACTGCCCAACGCGTGGCGCTGCCGGTGGTGCTCGAGGGGGTCAGTGCGGCGTCCCCCGGGTTCCGGGTGGCCGACTATCTGCGGGGATCGATGGCCGCTGCACGGCCGGTGTTCCTCTCGTGCACCGGCGATCAGGAGGCCGCGAAGGTCGGGATCGCCACCGCCGCACCGGTGTCGGACTTCCGTCCGTCGTCCGCGGCGGCGGCGGACCGCCTGCGCGAGGAGCTCGGCCGGTTCGCGGTCCCGGTGTCCGGGCAGCGCGCGAGCGCACCGATGTTCGTCGCCTACGGCACCGACGACACCCTCATCGACCCGCGGTGGACCGTCGACGCCGTGCGCCGCTCCTGTCGCGCCGGGGCGGTCGTCGACCTGCGGGTCGTCCGCGGCCAACCGCACGGCACGCTCGACCTCGGGCCCGCCCCGCAGGACTGGGTCGACGACCGCGCCGCGGGGGTCCGCGCACCGGATTCCTGTCCCGACCTGTGACACCGGCCCACCCGACACCCCCGGTTCGCTATCGTGAACCTCATGTCAAGCGCTGTGTCCGGGATCGATCCCGTGATCGCCGACGTCCTGTCCCGCGCGGCCCGGTCGACCGGTGAGGACGTCGACGTCTACATAGGTCGTGCCGTCGCCTCACGTCTGGCCGCCGACCTGCTCGGGTCCGACGACCCGGATCTGGCCGCAGCCGTCACCGCGCTGCGAGACGGCGGCCTCACCGGCGGGACCGGTGGATCCGCGGGCGGCGCAGCGTCGTCGGGGACGCTGTTCTCCGGAGGTCAGCCGATCGCGACGCCGCCGGCCGTCGCCACCGACCCCGTCATCCGTGATGCCGAGCGGCTGCGGGCGCTGTTCGACACCGGCCTGATGGACTCCCGACCCGGCGCGACCTACGACCGGATCGCCCAGATGGCCGTGGATGCGTTGGACGTGCCCAGTGCAGGGGTGTCGCTCGTCTCCGATGAGAAGCAGTGGTTCTGCAGCGCGGCCGGGATCTCAGGCGAGTTGGAGGAGACACGGACCGTCCCCCTCGATCGGTCGCTGTGCCAGTACGCGGTGTCCGCGGGGACCCCGCTCGTCATCGAGGACGCACGGCTGCACCCGACGCTGGCCGACCATCCGATCGTGGCCGACGGCACCGTCGTCGCCTACGCGGGGATCCCCCTGACAGACGCGCACGGTCACACCATCGGCACCCTCTGCGCCTGGGACGGTCGTCCGAGGCAGTGGACGACCGGACACGTCGCGACCCTCGAGGATCTCGCCGACATCGTGCGGGAACGCATCTTCGGCGTCGACGTCCTCGACGGCTGAACTGGCAAATCCCCCATCTGCCATGGTGCAATTCACTATTGTGAACCCATGACAGGCACCGAGAGCTGAGTCGTCGATGGCTCTCCAGACGACGTCCACGCCCGCCCGCACCGCGGCACCGTCCCCGACGCCCGCCGACCCAGAACAGTCGGCGTTCCTCCGCAGGATCCGCCGCGATCCGGGCCACTCGCTCGTCACCGTCGTCATCGACGTGCTGGCCGCCTCGGTGGCCGTCGCCATCGGGTCGGTGTGGGCCGCCACGACCCAGCCCGACCACCCCCCGTTCTGGGCGCTGTGGTTCTTCGTGCCGAACATGGTGATGGCGTTCGCCCTCCAGCAGATGTACCGGAGACAGCTGCGGCGGAACTTCCTCGACGAACTCGCTCCCGTGCAGACCGCGTTGGCCGTCGCCGCTGTCCTCACCCTCGCGTACATCGTCACGTTCATCACCCAGGCGTCGCAGACCGGCATCACCACCACGAAGGTCTGGGTGTGCGGCGTCGTGCTCGTGACCGGCGGGCGCTTCGTCCGCACGGTGGTGCAGCGCAACCTGCGAACACGTCGCGGTTCTCTCTCGCCGACGCTCGTGGTCGGTGACGGACCCATCGCCCACCAGCTCATCGCCCGGATGCAGGACATGCCGGAGTACGGGCTGCGTCCGGTCGGCATCCTCGCCGCCGCACCGCTGCGTGTCGCCGGCAGCGGGCCCGCGGGTGACGCCGTGTCGCCGGACATCCCGCGCCTGGGGCCGCCCCGTGCCATCGCCGACGCGATCGCCGCCACCGCGGCGGAGGAGGTGATCATCGCCGCCGACGACATCGACGACGACCAACTCGCGCGCGTGGTACGCGCCGCGCACCGTTGGGGAATCCGAGCCTGGGTGCTCCCGCGCGCTCATGACGCCGTCGGTGCACGGGCCCGTATCGATCATCTCGGTGGCGTCCCGCTGCTGATCCTGCCGCGGGTGAACCCCCGCAGTTGGCAGTTCGCCGTGAAGCACGGGTTCGACCGCGTCGCCGGGGCGATGGGTCTGCTGCTGATCTCACCGATCTTCCTCACCCTCATGCTGCTCGTGAAGCTCAGCTCGCCCGGCCCGATCTTCTTCTCCCAGGAGCGCGTCGGCCGCAACGGTCGCCCGTTCGGGTGCCTGAAGTTCCGGTCGATGCGTCCGCCCACCGAGGCCGACGCGGCGTTCGAACTGAAGGCCGGCGCAGCGCCCGGCGGGGTCGAGGGCGTGGACCGCCGCACGAAGATCGGCAAGATCATGCGGTCGACGTCGATGGACGAACTCCCCCAGCTCATCAACGTCGTCCGCGGCGACATGAGCCTGGTGGGACCGCGCCCCGAACGCCCCGAGTTCGTGGAACTGTTCGAGATGCAGATCCGACGCTACGGCGAGCGACACCGCGTCAAGGCCGGTGTCACCGGATGGGCCCAGGTCCACGGACTGCGCGGCCAGACGTCCATCGCCGACCGCGCCGAGTGGGACAACTACTACATCGAGAACTGGTCCATCGCACTCGATCTGAAGATCATCGCCCTGACCTTCCTCACCCTCATGCACCGCGCCGAGTAGTCGCGGCGGCTGTCGCGGCGAGCGGCCGACGGCGGTACTCTCGCACCCGGCGCGCAGGACGCCACCGGGTCCGCGGAGAGGGCAGAGCCCACCTGCACAGGTTCTCGACCCATGCCCGTCGTCACCTCTTCTCGCCCCGTCACGCGGACCACGGGGACGCGAGAGGAGTGCGCGGTGGCGACCCTTCCCGAACGACCCGACCTCGACTGGCTCCGCAGGCATGCCCGCGACATCGCGCGCGGTGTCCGCGGCGGCGATGCGAGTGTGCTGGAGACCGTCGGCCTCGACGGTCCCGACCCGGCCTTCCGGCTCGCCGATGCGCAGCGGTGGGTGGCACGCTCCCACGGATTCGCGAGTTGGCCGCGTCTGCGGTCCCATGTGCGCGCCATCGCCGATCGCACGTGGACGCCCACGCCGCACACCGCGGACGAGCCGCCGGAACACGCATTCGTCCGTGCGGCCTGCGAGACCTGGACCGGCACGCCGCCCGACCTAGCGGCGGCTGAGGCGATCCGGGCCGGGCATCCCGACATCGGACATGATCCCGCCGTCGCGGCCATCACCGGTGACGTCGCGACCGTGCGCGACCATCTGACCACCCACGAGGCCGATGCAGCGTGTGGCCCGTTCGGGTGGCCGATGCTCATGTACCTCGCGTACTCCCGGTGGCCCACAGACGAATCGGCCGCCGCCGCGGTCGTCGCCGCGCTCCTCGACGCCGGAGCCGACCCCGACGGCGGACGCCACGTCGTCGGTCACGCGACACCGTTCACCGTTCTCACCGGACTGTTCGGCGGTGGCGAGAACGACGAGTCACCCCACCCCCACCTCGAGGTGCTCGCGCCGATGCTCCTGCGGGCGGGCGCGGAGCCGACCGACGCGCAGGTCCTCTACAACCGGATGTTCGGCGACGACGACGGACATCTGCGTCTCCTGCTGCCGTTCGGGCTCGGCACCGGCGACGGCGGTCCGTGGCGACGTCGTCTCCCCGACCTGATCCCTGCACCCGACGTGATCCTGCGTCAGCAGCTCGCGTGGGCTGTCGTCCACGGACAGCGGGACCGGGTCGCCCTGCTCGCCGACCACGGGGTCGACGTCATCTCCCCGCTTCCCGACGGGCCGGGACCGCTGCGCGTCCGGGGCACACCGATCGCGGTGGCCGCGCAGGGTGGCCACGCCGACCTCGTCGACCTCCTCCGCGAGCGCGGCGCCGAGGAACCGGCCCTCGACGACGTGCAGGCGCTGACCGCCGCGATCCTCTCCGGCGATACCGACGCCGTCGACGCGAGCGACCCGGCGGTCCGCGAGCGCGCCCGCAGACGGCACCCCGGTCTCGCCGCGTGGGCCGCGACGCGGGGTGTGCCCGCCGTGTCCGCCGCGATCGCCGCCGGCGTCGACATCGACGGACTCGGACGCGGCGACGCTCCGATCGACCAGCCGTGGCAGACGGCGCTGCACACCGCGGTGGAGCGCGACGACGTCGAGCTGATCCGCTGGTTGATCGAGCACGGCGCCGACACGACGATCCGTGACGCCCGGTTCGACGCGACGCCCGGGGACTGGGCCGATCACCTGGACCACCCGCGGTCGCGGGAGGCGCTGCGCGGATCCGGCGGCGCCGGGACGTGACGGGGGCCCGCGTAGTGTCGTCGGCGTGAGTGCTCGCGCGGGAATCGTCGTCACCGGGACCGAGGTCCTCACCGGCCAGATCTCCGATCGCAACGGCCCCTGGGTGGCCACGCAGCTGCTGGATCTCGGCGTCGACGTCGCCCACATCACCGTCTGCGGGGACCGCCCGGCCGACCTGACCGCGGCGTTGGCGTTCCTCGCGCGCGAAGGCGTCGACCTCATCGTCACCAGTGGCGGTCTCGGGCCCACCGCCGACGACCTCACGGTGGCGACCGTGGCCGAGTTCTGCGGGCGCACCCTCGTTCTCGACTCCGCCGTCGAGGCGACGATCACCGACATCGTGCGGTCGTGGAGCCTGCGGCGAGGCGTCGACCCGGACCGGGAATCGGTCCGCGCCGCCACACGCAAGCAGGCGATGGTGCCCGACGGTGCCGTCGTCCTCTCCCCCGCCGGGACCGCACCCGGAGTCGTCGTCCCCGCCGGCGCCGACACCCCGGTGGTCCTCGTGCTGCCCGGCCCGCCCCGCGAACTGCAGGCGATGTGGCCCGACGCGATCGCGTCCGCGACCGTCGTCGACGCCATCGCCGGTCGCGTCGACCTGAGCACCGAGACGATCCGGATGTACGGCACCGCCGAGTCCGAACTCGCCGAGACCCTCCGTGAGGCCGAGACGATCGCGGGGTTCGCCGAGCTCGAGATCACGACGTGCCTGCGCGACGGCGAACTCGAGATGGTCACCCGCCACGCCCCGCCCGCGGCCGAGGCCTACCGGGCCGTCGCCGACATGGTGCTCGATCGTCACGGGGACACCGTGTTCTCCACCGACGGGTCGACCCTCTCCGAGCAGGTGGCCACGTTGGTCGCAGGCCACCGCGTGGCCACGGCCGAGTCGTGCACCGGCGGAATGATCGCCGCCCGCCTCACCGATCGCGCCGGGTCGTCGGACTACGTCATGGGTGGCGTCGTCTCCTACAGCAACGACGCGAAGTCCGATCTGCTGGACGTGCCGTCGGACATGATCGCCGAGCACGGTGCGGTCAGCGAACAGGTCGCCGCCGCGATGGCGCGCGGCGCGCTCGCGCGACTCGGCGCGGACATCGCCGTCTCGACGACCGGCATCGCGGGCCCCGGCGGCGGAACCGCCGAGAAGCCCGTCGGGACCGTCTATTTCGGGCTCGCGCGCGCCGACGGGGACGTCGTCACCCGCAGGCTCGTCCTGGCCGGATCCCGCGCCGACGTCCGGGAGCGGTCGGTGACCGTCGCGATGCACCTGCTGCGTCGCGCGCTGCTGGGGACGCTCTCAGCCGACTGACACCGCTGCCGCGGAGAGCCCGACGGCATCGGCGATCTCGGCGACGGTCTTCTCGGGGGCGTCGAGCATCGCCGCGAGCACGGCGAGGATGCCGTCGACGTGGGCGTCGATCTCGGTGTGGGAGTACATCGTCGAGTTCCCGTGCAGGTCGACGACGATCGGCAGCCCGGCGCCGGCCTGGTAGAGGTTGACGCGCAGGTCCTGCAGGATTCCCGACGACAAGATCTGGTAGGCGACGTCGGCACCGTCGAGCTCGAGGGGCTTGTCGAAGAAGACCAGGTTGACGATCGGTCCGAACGCCGTCACCCGCGGGTCGTCGATCCCCGCGAGGCGGGCGATGTCGGCGAACGGGAACCGTTGGTGGCGCAGACATCCCGTCAGTTCCAGGGTGACCGCCTCGACGAGCGACGCGGGGGTGTGCGTGGCCACCCCGTCGAGTCGGACGGGCAGCATGTTCGCGACCATCCCCCCGGCGCGTTTGATCTTCGCGGTCGCCCGTCCGGTCACGGGCAGGGTCAGCACGATGTCCTGCCGACCTCCGGCGGTCGCGAGGTACGCGACGAACGCCGCCGCGAGGACCGCGGCGGTCGACGCGCCGAGGTCGACCGCGGCGGTCTCGAGCCGGGTCTGCAACCC
Organism: Williamsia deligens; assembly: GCF_024171765.1. GTDB lineage: Bacteria > Actinomycetota > Actinomycetes > Mycobacteriales > Mycobacteriaceae > Williamsia_A > Williamsia_A deligens. Next base: position 2,705,032 of record NZ_JAMTCI010000001.1, on the reverse strand, counting down.
GGCGTCCATGGTCCGGCTGCACACGACGTGGTCGGGGGTGTACCGCAACGTCGGTTCGACAGCCGAGAGTGTCGGCGGCGCAGGCAGATCGGCCACCTTCTCCCGCCAGTGCTCCTCGTCGACGGCGCGGCGACTCCCGGCCTGGTAGCGCTCGTCGTCGGCGGTGACCTCGGCCAGGGTCGCACGGGGGGCGACGACGTAGTCCTCCCCGCGGACGGCCGCGTTGTAGCGGTCGACGCCCTCGTGCAGGCAGGTGAGTGCGGCGAATCCGTCGAAGGCGATGTGGTGGCCCCGCAGGTACCAGAAGGTGCGGTCGTCGGCGACGCGGATGAACGCCGACACCGCCACCGGATCGCGGGTGACGTCCATGAGGCCCTGGTGGTCGGCGGCCATCCACGCGTGGGCGGCGGCGACGGGGTCGGACTCGTGGCGCAGGTCGACGTCGACGACGTCGAACGGTCGGCCGAGGTCGACGTCCTGTCGGGGCTCGCCGTCGACGACGGTGAACCGCGAGTAGGCCGTCTCGAGCAGTCGGGACCCCTCACGGACACCGGCCCGGAAGAGGTCGCGGTCGAAGGTGCGACCGGTGTCGCGGATGTCGAGGTAGTGCGCGACCGTCACCGAGTAGTCGTCCTGCAGGTGCTCGGCGTCCCACATGCTGCGTTGCGCCGCGGTCAGCCCGAACGGCGTCCCTGCTGTCATCTGATCGACCCCCCGATCGCATCCCCCGGATGTCGCGGACGAGTGTAGCGACCCCTCGACGCCCGCACCGGTCGAGCGCCCACCCGTCGAGTGGGCGGTTGGAGACGTCGAGTGGGCGGTTGGAGACGTCGAGTGGGCGGTTGCGGCCACCTGACGCCCAACCGACGTCCGCAAACGCCCAACCGACGTCGGTAAACGCCCACTCGACGGGTGAGGGGCGGGTCAGGATCGGGGTGGTCGGAGGTTCAGGGCGACGACGGCGAGGACATCGGTGTCACCCATCTGGAGGTGACCGGCATCGACGTCGACCCGGGTCACGCTGCCGCAGTGCGGTTCCCAGCTCGCGGCGACCGCATCCGGGTCGGACTTGTCGGCCGTGGCGACGACGACGACCGCGGGCGCGACGACCCGTCCGGGTCGGTGTCCGGCCGCGATCGCGTCGGCACCGGCGAAGCTGTCCATGATCGCGTCGACGCGGTCGGCCGGCAGCAGGCCACTGCGCGCGAGGTGATCACGGACGACCGCGGCGACCTCGTCGGGAGTGGTCGCGCGGACGTCGTCGCCGAGATCGAAGAGGGTGCGCCACCCGTCGAGGGGGTCGACGGCCTCGTCGGTGTCGAGGGCGGTGTCGGGGGCCGGGGCGAGCACGTCGAGGTCGCCGACCCAGGTGTCGAGCAGTCCGAGCAGTGCGACCGTCTCGCCGGCGGCCTCCAGACGCTCCGCCACAGCGTGGGCGATGTGTCCACCCAGCGACCATCCGAGCAGGTGGTACGGGCCGTGGGGCGCGACGGCTCGGATCTCGGCGACGTACCTCTCGGCGAATGCGTCGACCGACGTCAACGCCGGCTCGCCCGCCACCACGTGCGGGTCCTGCAGGGCGTGGATCGGCCGGTCGGGCAGGTACGGCGCCAGCCCGCCGTACATCCACGCCAGACCGCCGGCCGGGTGGATGCAGAACAGCGGGGGACCCGAGCCCTCCGACCGCAGCGTGAGCAGCACACGGCCGGTCTCGTCGCCGCCGGCCACCCGCGCGGCGAGTCCGCGCGGGGTCGGGTCGGCGAAGAACCACGGCAGCTCCACGACGATCCCCTGCCGGCGCAGCTTCGCCACCGCCCGCGCCGCCGACAGCGAGGTGCCACCCACGTCGAAGAAGTTCTGGCCCGGGCCGATCGAGGTCACACCGGCGACCTCGGCGAGCACGTCGGCGATCCACCGCTCGGTCTCGCCGACAACGCCCCCGCCGGTGCCCTCGACATCGGGCACCTCCGGCGGCGGGGAGACGGCACGCACCGGCTCGCGACCGAGGATCTCGACGCCGCCGGTCCGGAGGCGCGCGAGGTCCCCGGTGCAGTACATCCGCGATCCCGGCGGGCCGACGGGATCGGCCACGACCCGCAGGGCGGTCGCGGCACCGGCGACGAGCGGCGGGACAGCGCCGCCACGCAGCCACAGTTCGCCGACGAGGCCGGCCCGGACCGGTCGGAGGCGCCGGTCGAGCACGACGGGTGCGGACGGATCGGCCGCGACCGGGAGGGTCGTTCCCGCGACAGCGTCGATCGGGTCGACACCCGCGACCATCGCGTCGACGACGCGGACGAACACGTCGCGGAACCGTTCGACGGTCGCGGCGTCGTAGAGCGCGGCGGCGTAGGTGATCGACCCGCGCAGTCCGTGCGCCGTCTCGCTGATGCCCACGGCGAGGTCGACCTTCGCCGGTTCGGGACCGACGTCGACGCCGGTGATGCGCAGCCCCACATCCTCGAGGGCATCGGTGACGTCGGCGGCGTCCTCGAGGACGTTCAGGGTGACCTGATGGATGGGCGGGCGGCGATCGGACCTGTCGGGGGCCACCATCTCGACCAGGAGGTCGAACGGCAGATCGGCGTGGGCGAAGGCGGCGGTGTCGTCCTCGCGGACCCTCGCGAGGAGGTCGGCGACGGTGTCGTCGGGACGGTGCGTCGTGCGCAGCACGACGGTGTTGACGAACATGCCGACCATGTCGGCGGTGGCGGGATGTCGCCGCCCACTGACGGGCGCGCCGATCACGACGTCGTCACTGCCGGTGAACGCCGCGACGGTCACCGACAGCGCGGCGTGCAGTGTCATGAAGGTGGTGAGACCCCGGCGGCGGCCGAGGGTGAGCAGCGCTGCCGAGCGATCGGGCCCGAGGTCGACGGGGATCCGTCCACCGGTGCTGTCGTCGACACGCGGGCGCGGCCGGTCGGTGGGCACGTCCGTGCGGGTCGGCAGGTCGTCGAGGCGGGCCTGCCAGAACGCCGACTGGTCGGCGAGGACCGACGTCGGGTTCGCGGGATCGCCGAGAACCGCCCGCTCCCACAGGGTGTGGTCGGCGTAGCCCACCGGGAGTGGCGCGAGGCCCTCGCCCGCGATCCGGCGTCGGTAGGCCTCGGCGAGGTCGCGGGCGAGGATCTCCCCCGAGGCGGCGTCGCCCGCGATGTGGTGCACCACGACGACGAGACGACCGATCGACGCGGCGCCGGACTCCGTCGGACGACTCAGTGCGGCACGGATCGGCATGTCGCGGGTGACGTCGAAGCCGCTGCTGCACACCGCCATCGCGTCGTCGACGCTGTCGCACTCCCGCCACACCAGGCGATCCCGTGCGACGTCACTGTCGACGACGACCTGTCGGGGGATGCCGTCGTCGTCGGTCGGGAACACCGTCCGCAGTGCCTGGTGACGGGCGACGACGTCGCCGAGGGCGTCCCGCATCGCCGTGGCGTCGAGCGGGCCGGCGATGTCGAGCGCGACCGGCATGAGGTACGTCGTCGACGACGGGTCGAGCTGGTTCAGGAACCAGATCCGTTGCTGCGCCAGGCCGAGGGGCACGACGGTACCGGGACCGTGGGGCTGCAGTGGCTGCGCGACCCGACGTGCACTGCGGACGGTCTCGGCGAGACCGGCGACGCTCGGGGCCGCGAGGAACTCCCGGAGACCGAGGTCGACGCCGAACGCCTCCCCGACGCGTCCGGCGACCCGTACTGCCGAGAGCGACGTGCCGCCGAGGGTGAACCAGTCGGCGTCGGGGTCGACCGTCGACACCCCGAGGACGTCGTGGACGATCCGCGCGATGGTCGCCGTCACCGCGTCGGTGGACTGCGTCCGGGGGGCCTCGACGGGGGCCGCGGGCCGTGCGACGGCGCCGACCACGGCCCGCTCGACGACGGGGCTCTGCAGAGCGGGGAGGTCGAGATCGAGATCGGCGATTCGGGTGTCCGGCCGCTCGACGACGGTCACCAGGACGTCGGTGAGCATGTCGGCCCAGTCGCGGACCGTCGCGGTGTCGAACAGGTCTGTGGCGTGGACGATCTCGACGTCCCAGCCCTCGGGGTCGGCGGTGACGGTGACGGCGAGGTCGTACCGCGCGACAGGAACCCCGGCGTCGACGGGCTCGATCGTCACGCCCGCCGCTGTCGGCTCGACCATGGCAGCCCCCGCATCGATGACGTCGGCGTGGTTCATCGCGAGCATCACCTGCGCCAGCGGGGCGAACGCCTCCGACCGCACCGGCGCCAGGCGCTCGACGAGGTGGTCGAACGGCACCGCGGCGCGGTCGAACGCATCGATGTCGTCGTCGCGGACCAACCCGATCAGGGCGTCGAGGGATGCGTCGGCGTCGACCGCCGTCCGGAGCACGAGTGTCCCGACGAACATGCCGACGAGGACGTCGACGCTCGCGCCACCGCGTCCGGACACCGGTGTGGCGACGGCGATGTCGTCGGTGCCCGTGAGGCGGGCGAGCAGCGCGGCGGTGGCGGCGTGCACGACCATGAACGTGCTCGCCCCGTGTCCACGGGCGACCCTGTCGACGGCGGTGGCGACATCGGAGGAGACCCGCGTCCGCACCACGCCCGCGGCGCCGGACGCGACCGCGGGACGGGGCCGGTCGGTGGGCAGCGCGAGGACGTCGGGCATGTCCGCGAGCCGGTGCAGCCACCAGTCCACGTCGCGGCCCATCGTCGACGACGGGTCGTCCGCCGAGCCCAGCGCCGCGCGTTGCCACAGCGCATGGTCGGCGAACTGCAGGGGCAGAGGCACGAAGAGCGGCGCGCGGCCTGCTGCGCGCGCCGTGTAGGCGGCGACGAGGTCGCCGATCAACGGCCGGGCGGACTGTCCGTCCACGGCGATGTGATGGGCGACGAGGGCGATCAGCCAGTCGTCGTCGGCCCGACGGATCAGCCGAACCCGCATCGGCAGATCCCGGGTGACGTCGAAACGCGCGATCGGCGCGACGGCGACGCGCACGTCCCCTGTGGGGTCCGCGTCGACGCTGTCGACGACCTCGACGCCGGGGACCGCTGCGGGATCGGCGGCGTCGAGGATGCGTTGGTACGGCTCGCCCGCCGCCGACGGGAAGACGGTCCGCAGGATCTCGTGGCGCGCGACGACGTCACCGACCGCACTCTGCAGGGCGTCGACGTCGAGTCGGCCGCGCAGGCGCACGGCGATCGGGATCGTGTAGGCGGTCGAGTCGGGGTCGACCTGGTTGAGGAACCAGATGCGTTCCTGGGCAATCGACAGCGGGATGTGTTCGGGCCGTGCGGCGTCAGGGACGGGGCGTGGCCCGGCACTCGCGGGGAGGCTCCGGATCCGCGCGGCGAGCCCGCCGATCGTGGGTGCGTCGAACACGTCGCGCACCCCGACCGCGACGCCGAGGTCGTCGGCGATCCGGGCGAGCAGCCGCGTCGCCGACAACGACGTGCCGCCGAGCGCGAAGAAGTCGCGGTCGGGTCCCACGGCGCCGGGATCGGTACCGGTCACCTCGGCGACCAGTGTGGCGACGCGCCGGTCGAGGTCGTCGTCGAGCGGTCGGACCGCGGCCGGCGGCGGGCCGGCAGGCGTCGCACCGGGCGACGCCGGCAGTGCCGCGCGGTCGATCTTGCCGACGGGGGTGCGCGGCAGGGCGGGCAGGACGGTCAGGGTGGCGGGGACCAGATGTGCGGGCAGTGTCTCGACGAGGTGGGCGCGGAGGTCGTCGGTGGTGAGCGGTCCGGTGGCCTCGACGAACCCGGCGAGCGCGGTGACGGGATCGCCGACGCCGATCACCCCGGCCGCGGCGACCCGCGGATGTGCCGTCAGTGCGGCCTCCACCTCGCCGAGTTCGATACGCAGACCGCGCATCTTGACCTGGTGGTCCGTGCGCCCGTCGGAGTACAGGGACCCGTCGACGCGGCGCCGGACCAGGTCGCCGGTGCGGTACATCCGAGATCCGGGCGGTCCGAACGGGCAGGCGACGAATCGGTCGGAGGTGAGGTCGGCGCGATCGTGGTAGCCGCGGGCGAGGCAGTCTCCGATCACGTAGAGCTCGCCGCGGACGCCGTCGGGAACCGGTCGCAGGCGGCTGTCGAGCACGACGACGGTCGATCCCGGCATCGGAAGACCCAGCGGGACCGACGATCCGGGGTCGGCCGGGGTAGACGTGAGACACGCCATCGTCGTCTCGGTGGGTCCGTACGAGTCGTAGAAGGCGCGGTCACCGGCCCAGCGACGCATCTCCGCGTCGGGCACGGCCTCACCACCGACCAGGAGATGGGTGATGGGGATGCGGGCCGGATCCCGTAGGGACGCCAGGACACTGGTGACGATCGCGGTGTGGGTGGGTGCTGTCGCGGAGATCCATGCGGCGAGTTCGTCGCCGCCGATGACCGCGGGCGGGGTGACCACCATCGCGCCGCCCGCGGTGTAGGCGCCCATCACCTCGAGCATCGCGACGTCGAAGGCCGGCGAGCTGATGCCCAGCCACCGTGTGGAGTCGTCGACGCCGTGGCGATCGCGCAGTGTCACGGCGATCCCGGCGAGTCCGGTGTGGGTGACGAGGACACCCTTGGGTGCGCCGGTCGAGCCGGAGGTGTGGATCAGGTAGGCGCCGTTGTGGTCTCGGACCGGACGGACGCGGTCGTCGTCGCCGATCGGCGCCGCGAGGTCGGGGTGCTCGGCGCCGCGACGACGGAGCTCCTCGACGGCCGCAACGTCGAGGACGAGGTCGTCGACGGTCGAGCCGAGCTGCACCGACGGATCGCGCAGCGCGAGAACGGCACCACTGCTCGCGACGACGGTCCGGATGCGCTTCTCGGGGTGGCGCGGGTCGATCGGGCAGTACACGGCACCGGCCTTCGCCACCGCCCAGACGGCCAGCTGCACGATCGCGGTCCGCGGGAGGGCGCTGACGACGACGTCCTCCGGGCCTATCCCCCGCGCGATCAGATCGCGGGCGAGCACCGAGCTGACCGCATCGATCTCGCGGTGGGTCCACAGCACGCCGGCGTCGAGGACCGCAGGGGCATCGGGGTCACGGATCGCGGCCGCGGCGAGGACGTCGGGCAGCAGCAGCGGATCCGGCCCGGGCACACCTGCGGGAACGGCGGCGGCACTCTCCCCGTCGAGCAGGATGTCGACGTCACCGACGACCGCGTCCGGTGCGGTGACGAGTCGCTCGAGCAGCGCGATCCATCGGCGGGTCAGGCGGTCGGCGGTGTCGAGGTCGAACAGGTCGAGCGCGTGCACCACCCCGACGCGCCAGTCGCCGGCCGGAGCGGTCGCCACGGCGAGGGTGAGGTCCACCGGGGTCGTCGTGGTGGGTGCCTCGATCACCTCGACGTTCGGCATCGTCGTCGGGGTCGCGGCGGTGTCGGCGACGGTCAGCTGGATCTGCGACAGCGGCGCGAACGCCTCGGACCGTACGGCGCCGACCCTGTCGACGATGTCCTCGAACGGGACCTCCGCGTGGGCGAGGGCGTCGAGGTCGACACGACGCACCTCGGCGAGGACGTCGGCGAAGGTGTGCGCGCCGACCACCGGTGTGCGCAGGACGAGGGTGTTCACGAACATCCCGACGAGGTCGTCCAGTTCGGCTCGCCCTCGACCGGCCACCGCGGTGGAGACGACGACGTCGTCGGTACCGGCGAGGCGATGGATCAGGACGGCGAGCGCCGCATGCAGCACCATGAACGGCGTCGTGCCGTGGTCCCGCGCCACCGTCTCGACGGCCTCGGCCACGCGGGCGGGGATCGTCGCCGCGACGGTCCCGGCCCGTCCGGTGGCCACCGCCGGCCGGGGCCGATCCGCGGGCAGATCGGTCACCGGGGGCGCACCGGCGAGGGTCGTCTCCCAGTGGGCGTGGTGGTCGTCGAGGGCGCCGTCCGTGGCGAGTGCGTCGAGCTGCCAGAGCGCGTGGTCGGCGTACTGGATCGGCAGGGGCGCCCAGTCCGGGGCGGCGCCGTCCCGGCGGGACTCGTAGGCCCTCAGCAGGTCTCGGAGCAGGACCGGACCCGACTCGCCGTCGGCGGCGATGTGGTGGACCACGATGACCAGCGTCGCGGGGTCGTCGTCGACGAGGCGGACCCGGACGGGCAGGTCGGCGGTGACGTCGACACCGGTCTCGACCACGGCCAGCGCGTCTTCGACGGTGTCGACGAGCGCCCAGTCGAGACGCTGCGCCGCGGTGGCCGGTGCGAGGACGCGTTGCCACGGTTCACCGTCGGGTCCGCTCGGACAGACGGTCCGCAGCACCTCGTGGCGGTCGAGGACGTCGAGCACCGCCGCCCGGATCGCCGTCGGGTCCACCCCGCCGCGTATCCGGAGGGCGAACGGGATCCAGTACACGGCCCGGGTGGGGTCGAGACGGTTGACGAACCACATCCTGCGCTGCGCCGGGGACAGCGGGACCCGGTCCGGGCGTGGCCGTCTGGTCAGGGCCGGGAGCCCGGTCCGAGGCGCCGCCGCGACCAGGGCCGCGAGCGCGGCGACCGTGGGTGCGTCGAACACCGCCCGCACGCCGATATCGACACCGAACTCCGCACCGAGGCGCGCGACCACGCGGGTGGCCGACAGCGACGTGCCGCCGAGCGCGAAGAAGTCGGCCGTGGCCGAGACGGTGTCGACGCCGAGGACCTCCGCGACGACGCGGGCGACGCCCGCCTCGATCGGACCGGTGGGTGCGACGACCTCGACCGGTGCGGTCGGCGTCGGATCCGGCAGGGCGCGACGGTCGACCTTGCCGGACGCGGTGAGCGGCAGGGCGTCGAGGTGGACCCACACCGCGGGGCGCATGTAGGCCGGGAGGTCGCGGACGGCGTCGGCGAGTTCCGGTTCAGCGACCTCGTCCCCGCTGCTGACGACGTACCCGACGAGGCGTGCCGCGTCACCGGTCCCGGTCACCGTCACGACCGCGGCCCGCACCGCGGGCGAGGCGGCCAGCGCCGCCTCGATCTCGCCGAGCTCGATGCGCTGACCACGCAGCTTGACCTGGAAGTCGATGCGGCCCAGGTAGTCGAGGGTCCCCGCGGCCGACCATCGCACGCGGTCGCCGGTGCGGTAGAGCCGGGAGCCCGGCTCGCCGAGGGGGTTCGCGACGAACCGTTCGGCGGTGAGGTCGGGGCGCGACTCGTATCCGCGGGCGAGTTGCACGCCCCCGAGGTACAGTTCACCGGCGACACCCGGTGGGACCGGCGCGAGGCGGTCGTCGAGGACCCAGGTCGTCGTGTTCGGTACCGGGCGGCCGATCGGGACCGTGTCGCCCCCGGGGAGGACGTGGTGGGCGGTGACGTCGACCGCGGCCTCGGTGGGTCCGTACAGGTTGTGCATGGCCACCCCCGGCAGACGCTGCAGGAGCGCGTCCGCGGTCGCCGGGGTGAGAGCCTCGCCGGAGGTGACGACGGTCCGGAGCGACGCGAGGTCGTCGACGCTGCTGCCGATCTCGTCGACGAACACCCCGAGCATCGACGGGACGAAGTGCATGACGGTGGCGCCGGTGCGCCGGATGACGTCGACGAGGTGTCGGGGGTCGCCGTGTCGCCCCGGTTCCACCAGGGCCAGTCGGGATCCGACCACGAACGGCCAGAACAGTTCCCACACCGAGACGTCGAACGTGACCGGGGTCTTGCCGACGACCGCGTCGTCGGTGTCGATGCGGTGGTCGTCCTGCATCCACGCGAGGCGGTTGACCACGGCCCGGTGGGGCACGGTGACCCCCTTGGGCCGGCCCGTCGACCCCGACGTGAACAGCGTGTAGGCGCCCTCGTCAAGGTGGTGGGGTCGCGGTTCCCAGGCCGTCACGGCGCGGTCGGTGACCGTCACCGCGTCGACATCGTTGTCCCACAGTGCCGGTGGCCACACCCCGTCGTCGACCAGGACGACGTGCGCGCCGGCGGTGGTCAGCATGTACCCGGCACGGGCGGGCGGCGCGTCGACCGCGATCGGGACGTACCGCGCGCCGACAGCGACCGCCGCGTGGACGGCGACGACGAGCGCGACGGACCGGTCGATGCAGACACCGACGGCGTCCCCCGGCTCGACGCCGCGGGCGATGAGGTCGTCGGCGACCGCCCCGACGCGTGCCCAGAACTGCGCATAGTCGACGACGGACCCGTCGGGCGCGACGAGGGCGGGCGCCCTGGGTGTCGCCGCGACCTGACGGGCGACGAGAGACGTCAGGTCGGACGGCGCCGTGCCGAACGTCGTCGCGGTCCGCTCGCGCGTCGGACCGGTCGCGAGCGTCCGTACGGCCGTCGCCTCGTCGGGGGTGAGCAGCTCGATGTCGCCGACGGTCACGTCGGGGTCGGCGATCGCGGCGCGCAGCACCGCGATGATCCGACGGCCCAGGACCTCGACGGTGGAGGGCTCGAACAGGTCGGTGGCGTAGACGATCTCGCCGTCGAGGCCCCGCAGCGCACCGTCGTCGCCGCGGTCCGCGGAGAACCCGATCGACAGGTCGAACCGTGCGGCGGGCGGACCGGGATCGACGGGCGTCGCCGTGAGGCCGGGCAGGGCCATGGTGAGCCCGCGGTGCTGGGTGAGCGTCAGCATCACCTGGGCGAGCGGTGCGAACGCCGTCGACCGGACGGGGGCGAGAACATCGACGAGGTGCTCGAACGGCAGGTCGGCGTGCCCGAAGGTGTCGAGGTCGTCGGCGACGACGTCGCGGAGAAGGGCGGCGAACGGTCGCGCCGGGTCGACCCGTGTGCGCAGGACGAGGGTGTTGACGAACATGCCGACGAGACCGTCGAGTTCGGCCCGGCCGCGTCCGGCGACCGGGGTGGCGACGGCGATGTCGTCGGTGCCCGCGGTTCGGGCGAGGACGACGTCGAGGGCGGTGTGCAGGAGCATGAACACGGTCGCGCCGTGCTGTCGCGCCAGGGCGTCGACGCCGTCGCGGACCGCCGCCGGGATCTCGATCCGGACGACCCCGCCGCGCTGCGACGCCTCCGCGGGTCGCGGACGGTCGGTGGGCAGGTCGAGCAGGTCCGGCAGTCCGGTGAGCCGGTCCCGCCAGTACCGTTCCTGCACCGACAGTTCCGACCGGCGATCGCCGAGGGAGCCGAGGCGCCGGAGCTGCCAGAGGGCGACATCGGCGTACTGCACGGGCAGTGGATCCCACGCGGGTGCGTGTCCGCCGACGCGTGCGGCGTAGGCGCTGCCGAGGTCGGCGACGAGCGGGGCGAGGGACTCGCCGTCGGCGGCGATGTGGTGCAGCACCAGGACCAGCAGGTGGTCGTCGGCGGTTCCGGTGACACCCACGCGGATCGGCACGTCGCGGGAGACGTCGAACCCTCGCCGGGTGACGGCCAGGAGGTCGGTGGTCGGGTCGGTGGTCGGGTCGATCCACCACGACGCCTCGGCGACAACGGCGTCCGCGTCGAGCACTCGCTGCCAGGCGGCCCCGTCCGCATCCTGCGCGACGACGGTGCGCAGGGCCTCGTGGCGCCAGATGACGTCGCCGACGGCCGACCGCAGCGCGTCGACGTCGAGGTGTCCGTGGAGCCGCAGCGCGAACGGGATGGTGTACGCGGCTGAGGTCGGGTCCCACCGGTTCACGAACCACATCCGCGCCTGCGCCGGCGTGAGCGGCACACGGTCGGGACGCGGCCCCGCCACGATCGCGTCGACATCGACGGCACGGGCACCACCCCGCTCACCGACACGCGCGGCGAGGGCACGGACGGAACCGGCCTCGAGGACGTCGCGGACACCGACCGCGACCGTGACACCGGCCGAGACCCGCGCGGCGATGCGCGCCGCGGACAGCGAGTTCCCGCCGAGGTCGGCCAGGGAGGCCGTCACCGAGGGGGTCTCGATCCCGAGGACCTCGGCGACGACGTCGGCGACGAGATGCTCGAGGTCCCCGACGGCGTCGATGTGCGCGCCCACGGCAGCTGCGGGCACCGGCAGGGCGCGGCGGTCGAGCTTGCCGGTCGCGGTGACGGGGATGGCGTCGAGGACGGTCCAGCTGTCCGGGCAGAGCGCGCCGGGCAGTGCATCGGCGGCACGCTGTGCGAGATTTGCCTCGTCGACATCGCCCGACACGTAGGCGGCCAGGTGGTCCGCCCGCCCCGACGCGACCAGCCGGCTGCCCTCGGCGTCGCGGGTGACCGCCGCGACCGCGACCCCCGTCACGCCGGGCAGTGTGGCGACCACGGCTTCGACCTCGCCGATCTCGACCCGATGGCCCCGGATCTTGACCTGGGTGTCGACGCGACCGAGGTAGTCGAGGTCGCCGTCGGTGGTCCACCGCACGCGGTCACCGGTGCGGTAGAGCCGCGCACCGGGCGGCCCGAACGGGTCGGCGACGAACCGTTCGGCGGTCAGGTCCGGTCGCGACGCGTAGCCGCGCGCGACCTGGACGCCGCCGACGTAGACCTCGCCCACGAAACCCGGTGCGAGGGGCCGCAACACGTCGTCGAGAACCCAGACGGTGCAGTTGACCGCGGGGCCGCCGATGCCGAGTGCGACGGCGTCACCGTCGAGGTCGGACGCGGTGAGGGCGCGCCCGGTGACCTCGACGATCGTCTCGGTGGGGCCGTAGGTGTTGTGCACGAGCGCGTTCGGGGCGGCGTGGGCCATCGTGCGCGCGGTCGCAGCGGGCAACGCCTCCCCCGACGACCACACGTGTCGCAGCGCCGGGAAGGTGTGACCACCCACGCGCATCACGTCGGCGAACGCCGCCATGGCCGACGGGACGAGATGGACCGACGTCACGTCCTCACGACGCAGGACGTCGGCGAGGGCGTCGGGATCGCGGTGGGCGTCCGGAGGGGCGACGACGATCGTCGCACCCGACACGAGGGGCCCGAAGAACTCCGGGACCGAGACGTCGAACGTCGCCGGGGTCTTGAGCACCACCCGGTCGCCGGAGCCCAGCGGGTCGGTGTGCTGCATCCACGCGAGGCGGTTGACGATGGCGCGGTGGGTGACCGTGACGCCCTTCGGCGTCCCGGTGGAGCCGGAGGTGAACAGCGTGTAGGCGGCGTTGTCCGCGCGGAGCGGCGCCCGACGATCACGGTCGGTGAGGGGCACGTATGGGCCCGCGCCGTCGGTCGCGTCGATGTCGATGTCGATGTCGATGACTGTGCGTCCGGCGACGAGATCCCCCGACAGGCCACGGCCGAGGACGACGCGGACGCCGGCGGTGTCGAGCATGATCCGGACGCGGCCCCCGGGACCGTCCGGGTCGACCGGGACGTACTGCGCGCCCGCCACGACGACCGCGTGCAGGGCGACGACGAGCTCCGGTGACCGCGGGAGTGCCACGGCCACCGCGTCGTCCGGGCCGACCCCGGCGGCGACGAGCGCGCGGGCCAGTCCGTGGACCCGTGCTGCGTGCTGCGACCACGTCCAGCTGCGGCCCCCGCCGCGGACGGCATCGTCGTCGCCGCCGAGCGCGACGCGGGCGGCGAACAGGTCGGCCAGGGTGTCGTCACCGAGGGGCAGCGATGGTCCGGTGGACCACGCGCGCAGGCGATCCCAGGCCGACGGGGCGAGGGTCGTGACCTCGGCGATGCGGGTGGCGGGACGGTGCGCGACGGTCTCGAGGAGGTGGGTGAGCGCTTCGGCGACCACCGCCGCGCGGGCATCGGTGATCGCGTCGGGCAGGTACTTCAGTCGCATCACGAGGCCGTCGCCGGTCGGGATCGTGACGAGGGTGAGCGGGTAGTGCGTGGCGTCGGTCGACGTGAGTCCGCGGATGTCGAGATCTCCCCCGCCGGAGCCGGTGTCGACGGCGTCCGGGCTGACGGGGAACGACTCGTACACCGTCACGGTGTCGAAGAGTTGTCCGCGACCGGAGGCGGCCGCGATGTCGGCGAGTCCGAGGTGCTGGTGGTCGAGCATCGCGGTCTTCGACCACTGCAGGTCGGTGACCATTTCGCCGACGGTCCCGTCGCGGGCCACCCGGGTCGTCGCCGGGACGGTGTTGATGAACAGTCCGATCATCGTCTCCGCGCCGGGCAGCTCGGGCGGCCGCCCGGACACCGTCTCGCCGAACACGACCCGCTCGGTGCCCGTCATCCGCGACAGCAGGATCGCCCACGCCGCCTGCACGAGGGTGTTGGTGGTCGCGCCGAGCCGTCTGCCGGTGGCCGCGAGCGCTCCAGGGAGGTCGTCGGCGACCGGGATCTCGAGGGTGCGCGGCGCGGTGCCCGCGGAGACACGCGCCCCGGGCGCGACCAGCGTCGGGTCGTCGACGTCGGCGAGGGCCTCCGCCCACGCCCGCGCGGCCGTGTCGCGGTCGGCCCGGGACAGGTGGTCGAGGTGGTCGGCGAAGTCGGTCGCCGGGGGCGTCGCGAGTGCTCTCGGGTCGGCGTATCCGGCGAGCAGGTCGGCCAGCACCAGCGGCGCGGACCAGCCGTCGAGGACGAGGTGATGGGCCGTGATGACCAGGGAGGCGCCGGATCCCCCGTCCGGCAGCGGGTGGGCGATCCAACGGAACCGGAGAAGCGGTGCCGACGACAGGTCGAACGGGTCGACGCGATCGGACTCGGCGAGTGCGGCGACGGTGTGGTCGATCTCGTCGCCGGACAGGTCGGTCAGGTCGTCGGCGGTCCAGCGCGGACGGGCGGTCGGTGCGACGACCACCGCGGGACGGCCGCTCGCGGCGCGCACGAAGGCCGATCGCAGGACGCGGTGTCGGGCGACGAGCGCATCGGCGGCATCCCGCATCCGCTGCGGGTCTGCGCCCGGTCCCAGCGTGAGCGTCGTCTGGATGACATAGACGTCGAGCGCGTCGCGGTCGCCCGATCCGCCACGGGCGGCCTCGGACTCGACGAGCATCCCCTGCTGCAGCGGCGTGGCCGGCCACAGCGTCGCGCCGGGGTGCTGGGCGAGCAGGGCGTCGATCTCGTCCTGCGTCAGACCGGTGGTCGCCAGGTCGGTCTCACTCGGCCCGGGGTCGCCCACCGCCGCGACGTGGTCGACGACGGCGCGCAGGTGGTGCTGCCACCGATCGGCGACAGCCGCGGTGGTCGCCTCGTCGAGGAGGGCGGCGGGCCGGGAGAGGTCGAGGTGCAGTGCTCGACCCCCCGGCGTCGCCGTCGTGGTCACCGACGCGGTGAGCGCCGCGGTCGCGAGCATCGTGCCGCGGACGGTGGCGGGCAGGCCGGGGGCTGTCGGGTCCGGGACCGGGACGTCGGGCGTGGTCGGCCGGTCGCCGGTCGCGGCCCCGACCGCACCGAAGTAGTTGAACGCGATCGCCGGCGTCGCCAGTGCCGGGTCGCGGTCGCCGGACCAGCGGAATGCGCCGAACCCGAGGCCGCGGTGGCGCATCCGCGCACGGGTGTCCTTGACGGCCTTCACCGTCGCAGCGGCGTCGCGCCCCGCCACGGTCACCCCCACCGGGACGAGTCCGGTGAACCACCCCACCGTCCCGGTCAGATCAGCACCGGGAGCCAGGGATTCCTCCCGCCCGTGCGTCTCGGTGAGGATCGCCACGCGCTGCTCCCCCGCTGCTCCCCCGAGAACGTCGACGAGGGCGTGGGCCAGAGCCGCGAGCATGATCGTGTCCGCGCCGGTGCGGTACGCCGTCGCGACGGTGGTCAGCACCGCCTCGCCGACCTCCGGCGGCACCGTGGTGTGCAGTCCGACGACGGTCCCCTGGCGGTCGCGCGCAGGGTCGAGGTGCGCCTCGGGGCCCGCCCCGGTGCCGATGGCCCCGGGCGCGACAGCGCGACGCCAGGGCCGTGGGTCCTCGGAGTCCGCGAGACCGGCGACGACGTCGGCCCACCGGCGTGCCGACGTCACCGGATCCGGGAGCACCAGGGGGGTGCGCGAGCGCAGCGCCGACCACGCGACGGCGAGATCTGTGCCGAGGATCTGCCAGGACACCGCGTCGACGGCAATGTGGTGGATTGCGAGCACGAGATGGTCGGGGCCGTCGGTGACCGCGATGCGAGCAGCTGCGACCACACGGCCTCGCTGCGGATCGAGGTCGGCGAGAGCACGGGCGTGCACATTCCGGATCGCCTGCCCCACATCAGTGTCCGCGACCGACGCCGACTCGACGACGTCGACGTGCGCGGGGTCGCCGCCACCTGCCATCACCTGCCATCGGTGCCGGTCGTCGATCGGGACCAGCGTCGCGGTGAGCATCGGATGGTGGGCGACGACGGCCCGCACAACGGCGCCGACGTCGACCGGATCGTCCGGGAGGGTGAACACCATCGCCTGGGAGAAGTCGCGCACGGCGTCGGGATCGTCGTCGGGGACGAGGTCCGCCATCCATCCGAGGGTCGGCGTGGGTGTCACGGGACCGACAGCGCCGCCGGGGAGTTCTGCGAGAACCGGCGTCGCGGCCTCGCGGGCGGCGGCAGCGATCGCGCGGACGGTCCGGTGGTCGAACACCATGCGCGGGGTCACGGTGTACCCGGCCGCCCGCAGCAGAGAGACCAGGCGGATGGACATGATCGAGTCGCCGCCGAGCGCGAAGAACGAGTCGGTCACCGAGATCGACGGGCGACCGAGGACGGCGGCGACGATGTCGGCGACGACCCGCTCGTCCGCGGTGGCGGGGGGCACCGATGTGCCGTGCGGTTCGGCGCTGTCGTGTGTCGTGTCGAGGTCGTCGACCGGGGGCAGCGCCCGGCGGTCGAGCTTTCCGGCGGTCGAGAGGACGACGTCGTCGAGGACCACCCATCGGGTGGGCACCATGTACTCGGGCAGCGCCGCTCGGGCGACCACGGTCACGGCGTCGACATCGACGGCCGGCCCGGCGAGGTACGCGACGAGGTGCTGTGCCCCACCGGCGGTCTCGACGACGGTCGCCGCAGCGTGCACGACACCATCGGCGCGCAGGAGCACCGACTCGACCTCGCCGAGTTCGATGCGCTGCCCGCGCAGCTTCACCTGGAAGTCGGTGCGTCCGAGGTATTCGAGGGCACCGTCGCGGCCGCGACGGACCAGATCGCCCGTGCGGTACAGCCGGGCACCGGCCGGACCATGCGGATCGGCGACGAAGCGGTCGGCGGTCAGGTCACCCCGGGCCGCGTACCCGCGGGCCAGCTGCACGCCGCCGAGGTACAGCTCCCCGGGCACGCCGGTGGGCACCGGGGTGAGGCGCGCGTCGAGGACGCGGGTGACGGTGTTGTCGATCGGGCGGCCGATCGGGACCGTGTCGCCGACGTCGACCAGCGCCTGGTGGGTGACCTCGACGGCCGCCTCGGTGGGGCCGAACAGGTCGTGCAGGCCCACCCACGGCATCCGGGCGCGGACCTGCACGGCGGTCGCCGCGGACAGTGCCTCACCGGAGACGAACAGATATCGCAGTGACGTCAGCCGGGCCAGCCCGCTGTCGTCGACCACGTCGAGGAACACCGACAGCATCGACGGCACGAAATGGACCGAGACGGCGCGGCTGTCCGCGATCAGGTCGACGAGGTACGCGGGGTCGGTGTGGCCGTCGGCGTCGGCGATGACCATCGCGGCGCCCGCGATCACCGGTGCGAACAGCTCGGGGACGGAGACGTCGAAGGTGGCGGGGGTCTTGAGGACGACACCGTCGCCCGCATCGAGCGGGAAGGTTTCCAGCCCCCAGCGGAGTCGGTTGAGCACCGCGGCGTGGGAGACGGTCACACCCTTGGGTCGTCCCGTCGACCCGGACGTGAAGATCGTGTAGACCGCGGAGTCGGGGCGGAGCACCGATCGACGGTCGGCGGCGGTCAGCGGACCGGGATCGTCGGCGTCGCCGATCGATTCGACGAGCACGGTCGTCGCGTGGACGGAACCGGTGTCGCGACGGTCGGCTTCGCTGGTGAGGACGACGCGCACAGCGGCGGTGGTCAGGATGTCGGCCAGGCGGTCCGCGGGCGCCTCGGGGTCGACGGGGACGTACTGCCCGCCGGCGACCACGACGGCGTGGATCGCGACCACCAGGTCCACGGACCGGCGGAGCACCACGGCGACCGCGTCCTCGGGACCGACGCCCTCGGCGATCAGCCGTCGGGCGAGCCGGTGCACGCGGGCCGCGAACGCCCCCATCGTGATCGGCGTCCCGTCGGCCACCAGCGCGACGGCCTCGGGGTCGGCGGTGTAGGCCGCAGTGAGGACGTCCGCGAGGGTGTCCGGCGCCCGGTCGACCACCGGGCCCTGCTCGGCGACGGCGATGGCCGCGCGGTCCGCGGCAGCAAGGAGGTCGATGTCGCCGACCGCGAGCTCGTCGGGTCCCGTGGTCACGGCGTGGAGGACACGCAGCAGTCGGTCGGCGAGGTCGAGGACGGTGTCGGGGTCGAACAGGTCGGTGGCGTAGACGATCTCACCGGGCCAGTCCGCTGCACCCGCGGTCGACACGGTGACGGCCAGGTCGAGTCTTGCGGGCGGGGGGCCGGGGTCGAGGACCTCGATCCCGTCGAACCGATCCGGCGCCGGCGACTGGTCGAGCGAGAGCATCACCTGCGCCAGCGGGGCGTACGCCTGCGACCGTGCGGGCGCGAGACGCTCGACGAGATGCTCGAACGGCACGTCGGCGTGGGCGACCGCGTCGAGGTCGGCCTCGCGGACCGCCGCGAGGAGCCCCGCGACGGTCGTGTCGGGGGTGACGGCGGTGCGCAGCACGAGGGTGGTGACGAACATCCCCACGACGGCGTCGAGGTCGGCCTGGCCGCGCCCCGCGGTCGGGGTCACGACGGCGATGTCGTCGGTCGCCGACAGCCGTGCCAGCAGCACCGCAAGCGCCGCGTGGACCACCATGAACTCGGTGGCCGCGTGACGCCGCGCCGCGGACCGCACCTGCTCCGCGAGTGCGGCAGGCACCGTGAACCGGATTCGGTCGCCGCGCTCCGACGCACGCGGCAGCCGCGGACGGTCGGTCGGGAGCGGCAGCACGTCGGGGAGACCGTCGAGCACGCGGACCCGGTGGGCGACCTGCGATCCGAGCGGTGTCGCGGGGTCGTCGACGGATCCGAGAACTCGTTCCTGCCACAACGCGACGTCGGCGACCTGCAGCGACAACCTCGGCAGATCCGGTGCGACGCCGGCCGATCGCGCGGACCACGCGGTGACGAGGTCGGCGATTAGGGGACGCATCGACTCACCGTCGACGGCGATGTGGTGCATCGCGAGCGCAACGGTCGTGGCGGCGCCCTCGCGGATCATCCTCGCGCGCAGCGGGAGATCGGTCGTGAGGTCGAACGGCCGGGCCAGGAGGTCCCGCACGCCGTCCGCGGCGGCCGGTGCATCGACCTCGAGGACGAGCCGCTGCGCCGCCTCGGCGAGCGGCAGCACCAGCTGCGTCGCGCGCCCCGCGTGTTCCGGGAACACGGTGCGCAGCACCTCGTGTCGACCCAGGACGTCGAGCAGGGCTCCCCGCAGGACATCGGCCTCGACCGTCCCCGTCACGCGCAGGACCAGCGGGATCGTGTACGCCGTCGACTCGGGGTCGAACCGGTTGAGGAACCAGATGCGCTGCTGCGCGGTGGTGAGCGGGATGTGCTCCGGCCGGGGCTGCGGGGTGATGGGCGGGAGCGCTGCACCGCCCTCCCCCGCGCGCACACGGGCGGCGAGGCCGCGGATCGTGGGCGCGTCGAAGAGGTCACGGACCCCGACGCGCACCCCGAACGCCTCGGTGACGCGGGCGACGACCCGCGTGGCCGACAGCGAGGTGCCGCCGACGTCGAAGAAGTCGTCCGTCGCGCCGATCTCCGCGGCACCGAGCACGTCGGCGACGACGCCCGCGACCACGCGCTCGTACTCGTCGACGGGTGCGACGGCCGCGGTGGTCGTCGCGATCGGGGCGGGCAGCGCCGACCGGTCGAGCTTGCCGACGGGGCTCAGCGGCATGGCGTCCAGCACCGTGACGGTCGCGGGGACCATGTACGCGGGCAGTGTCGCCGACAGGGCACTGCGCACGTCGGCGGCGAGTCCTGCGGTGTCCGTCCCGCTCGTCGGCTCGATCCATGCGGCGAGCGATGCCGCAGCACCGTCGCCGACCATCTGGACCGCGGCGCGGCGCACCCGGGGATGGCGCAGGATCGCGGTCTCGACCTCCCCGAGCTCGAGTCGTTGGCCACGCAGCTTCACCTGACCGTCGGATCGGCCGACGTAGGTGAGCACGTCACCGCGGTGGCGGACGAGGTCACCGGTGCGGTACATCCGGGTGCCGTCGGGCGCGGCGACGAATCGTTCGGCGGTCCGGTCGGGGCGGCCGTGATAGCCCCGCGCCAGACCGGGCCCGGACAGGTAGAGCTCGCCGAGCGTGCCGTCGGGCACGGGCCGCAGCCGGGCGTCCAGAACGCGTGCGGTCACCCCGGGCATCGGCGTGCCCAGAGGGACCGACTCGTCCACCGCGAGAGGGGAACTGGTCACCGCGAGGATCGTGGTCTCGGTGGGTCCGTAGCCGTCGTAGACCGCACCGGGCCACCGCCCGACCTCCGCCTGCGGTACGGCCTCGCCTCCGGCGAGCAGGTGCACCAACGGCAGGGACGCGGGATCGGGAAGAGACGCCGCCACCGACGGGACGAGGAACGCGTGGGTGAGGTGATGCCGCGAGATCCACTGCTGCAGATCCGGTCCCCCGACGACGTCGTGGGGTGCGACGACCAGTGGTCCGCCCGAGACGTCGGCGCCGAGCACCTCGAGCATCGCGGCGTCGAACGACGGCGAACTGATCCCCAGCCACCGCGCACCCGGTGTGGAGGCGTGTCGGTCGCGCAGTGTGGCCGCCACGGCGGTGAGTCCCGTGTGGGTGACGAGCACACCCTTGGGGGTCCCGGTCGACCCGGACGTGAAGATCAGATACGCGCCGGCCTCGACCGACACCGTCGGCCACGTCGTCTGCGGACTGGAACTCAGTCGCAGCGCGGTGAGGGCGGCGGCGTCGAGGGTGATGTGTCCGCCGCTCGCGCCGTCGGGGTCGACATCGGCACCGACGAGGACCACGCGTGCACCGGATTCTTCCAGGACCATCCGTCGGCGCCCTGCCGGGTACCGCGGATCGACCGGGCACCAGATCGCTCCCGCGAACGCCACTGCCCGCAGTGCGACCTGGACCGCGGCGGACCGGCGGAGGAGGCCGGCGACCACCGTTTCCGGCCCGACGCCGATGTCGATGAGGTCGCGCGCGAGGGCTGTCGCCGCGGCGTCGAGCTCCCGGTGGGTCCAGGTGCCGTCGGCGTCGACCACGGCGACGGCGTCGGGATCCTGCCCTGCGGTGCACATCTCGCCGGAGAGGATGTCGCGGAGCAGCAGCGCCGGCGGTGCCGGTGGTCCGGCGAGCACCGGGGTGTCGTGGGCGGGGAGGAGGACGTCGATGTCGCCGACGCGCACGTCGGGGTCGGCCGCGAACGCCGTGAGCACCGCGACGAACCGCTCGGCGAGCGCCCGCACCGAGTCGGTGTCGAGGAGATCCGCTGCACCGGTGACGCGTACGCGCCAGGCGTCGGGTGCGGTCAGGACACCCACCAGCAGATCTACTTTCGCGTCGTCGGCGGGGACGGCGATCGGCTCGACGGTCACCCCTGGCACCGACGCCGTCGCGAGCGGCGTCTCGTGGGCGACCGTGAGCAGCACCTGGACCAGCGGCGGCACGGACGCCGACCGACCGGTGGCACCGGCGAACCGGTCGACGAGGTGCTCGAACGGGGTGCGGTCGTGCGCGAGCGCATCGAGGTCACGTCCGCGGACCCGGGTGATGAGTTCGGCGACGGAGTCGTGCGGGTGCACCGGCGTGCGGAGAACGACGGTGTTGACGAACATGCCGATGAGATCGTCGATCTCGGCACGCCCGCGACCGGCCACCGGCGTCCCGACGACGACGTCGTCGGTGGCGGCGATCCGCGCGAGCAGCGCAGCCAGCGCCGCGTGGACGACCATGAACACCGACGCCCCGTGACGTCGCGCGAGCGCCTCGACCGCGCGCGAGACGGGCTCCGGTACCGGGATCTCGACGGTGGCGCCCCGGCCCGTCGGCGTCGCGGGGCGCGGTCGGTCGAGCGGGAGGTCGACGACGGCCGGGGCGTCGGCGAGGGTCCGGGTCCAGAACGCCAGGTCACCCGCCTCGGCGCGCTCCCCGTCGGCCGGGGTGTCCGCCTCGACGAGGGCACGGTGCCAGACGGCGTAATCGGCGTACTGGACGGGCAACTGGGGCAGATGTGCTGCGGGCGAGCCGATCCGCGCGGCGTAGGACGCGAGGAGGTCGCGCAGGAGAATCGGGACGGACTCGCCGTCGGCGGCGATGTGATGGACCGCGACCACCAGGGCGGTCGGGTCACCGGGTGCGACGCGGACGCGGATCGGCAGGTCGGTGCGGAGGTCGAACGGTGAGCCGAGCACGGACAGCGCGCCGCCCTCGCTCTCGACGGTCGCCACGTCGACGAGGCCGGCCGCGGTGTCCGCGTCCAGGATGCGCTGCATCGGACCGGCGGCGTCCTCCGGGTAGACGGTGCGCAGCACCTCGTGGCGTGCGAGGAGGTCGACGACCGCGGCCCGCACCGCTGCGACGTCGACGACACCGTGCACCCGCACCGCGAGGGGGATGACGTACCCGGCGGTCGTCCGGTCCTCGTCGAGACGGTTGAGGTACCACATCCGTTGCTGCGCATGGGAGAGCGGGATGCGACCGGTGCGGTCGACGGGGACCGGCGACGAGGGCGTGGGTCGACTCGCGGCGACGGCGGCGTCGGCCGCGTGGACGATGTCGGCCACCGTCGACGCCTCGAACACCGCCCGTACCGCGATGTCGTGGCCCAGCACCGCCGAGAGTCGACCCGCCACCCGCGCGGCGGTTAGCGACGTGCCACCGAGGTCGATGAAGCCGGCGTCGTCCGGGACGACGCCGAGACCGAGGACGTCGGCGACGACGCCGCGGACGATCTCGGCGAGCTGGCTGCCCGTCGCCGGGGTGTCGGCGATGTCGCGCGGGGTGTGCCGGACGACGTCAGGCGCGGCTGCGGCGGGGAGGAGCTCCCCGGTGCGCGACCGTCGCACCGCCAGGCCGAGACGGACCAGCCGCTCCCCCGGTCGGCCGTGCGGCGCGGCGACGAGCCTGCACGCGGACTCAACGGCGTCGCCGACCGTCCACCCGACGGCATCCCCGCCCAGGAACAGTTCACCCACGGCACCGGGCGCGACCGGGCGCAGACGCGCGTCGAGAACCCACACCTCCACACCGGCAACGGGACGACCGAGGGCGGCGGTCGTGTCGTCCGGGGAGACCTCGCGGTGCAGGACGCCGAGACCGCCGTCGACGGCACGGACCAGCACGTGCAGGCGGACGCGCGGGAACCGGTCGAACACGTCCGTCGCCGCGCGGACGGTCGCCGCAGCGCCCGTGGCAAGCGCGAGCCGCAGGAACGGGAGATCGGCGTCGGCCGGAAGGGCGTCGGTCAGACGGTCCGCATCGGCCACGACGACCGTGGTCTGGCCCGCCGCCGCGGCAGTGACGGTCGCCCCACCGATCAGGCTCCAGAGCGCGGCGGCGATCCCCGACGCGCCCAGGTCATCTCGGCCCACGGCGTGGGCGATGAGGACCTCGTCGCGCGAGTCGACGGGCATCCGCTCCGCCAACCATGTGAGGTACGCGGCGAGCGCCGCACGGCTGACGACGTGGCCGTCGACGACCACTGCGGGCAGCGCCGGATCGAGGGGCGGCCGGGGTGACTCGACGACAGCAGGATCGGCGACGCTGCCGGCGCCGAACGTGGCGAGGTCGGCGGGGGTGACCGGGATCGCGGCAGGGTGGTCGCCGGAGACGAGATGTCCACCGACGACCAGCGTCGCCGCGAGCGCGACGGCAAGGTCGTCGGACGGTGGGATCCGCACGGCGACCGCGGTTCCGGGTCGCACACCGCGGCGGGCGAGGTCGTCGGCGATGGCCGTGATGCGCAGTCCCCGCGGCCCGGGGAGCACGTCGGCCAGATCGACGGGCGCTACCGGCGCGGCGTCCGGGACCGTCGGCGATCCCGTCGACGACGGGACCGCGAGGTCACCGACCGCCCGGTGAGGGGTCGCGATTCCCTCGGCGAGGACGTCGGCGAGTTCCCGCGCGACCGCATCCACTGTCGCGACGTCGAACAGGTCGGTGGCGTAGGCAATCGCCCCCTCCAGCGTCGACGGCGTCCCGTCCGACTGCCGGGCCGCGGTGATGCCGACGGTGAGGTCGAACCGCGCGGCGGGCGGGCCCGCGTCGACCGGCGTGACGGTGAGGCCGTCCACATCCATGCTGCCCAGGGCACTACCGCCCAGACCGTGCTCGGTGACCGAGAGCATCACCGTCGCCAGCGGTGGCGTGTCCGCGTCCCGGTCGGCGATGCGCTCCACGAGCACCTCGAACGGCGCATCCGCGTGATCGAAGGCGGCGAGGTCGACGGCCCGGACGTCACCGAGGACGTCGTCGAAGGTGGCGTCGGGGGTGACGGCGGTCCGCAGGACCAGGGTGTTCACGAACATGCCGATGAGGTCGTCGAGTTCCGCCCGACCGCGCCCGGACACCGGCGTCGCGATCGTCACGTCGGTCCGGCCCGCGCGGCGGGCCAGGACGACGGCGAGTGCCGCGTGGACCGCCATGAACACGCTGACCCCACGGTCACGACACCACCGGTCGATGGCCGCGGCGTCGACATCGGACAGCGGGATGTCGACGGCACCACCCCGTCCCGTCGGGGCGGGCGGTCGTGGACGGTCGGACGGCACGGCGATCGGGTCGGCGACCCCGTCGAGTTCCCCGATCCACCAGTCGATCTGGCGCGCGACGGGCGACGACGGATCGTCGGGGTCACCGAGGGTGTCGGCTTGCCAGAGGGTGACGTCGGCGTACTGCACGGGCAGCGGCGACAGCGTCGGTGCGGCACCGGCGACGCGGGCCCGGTACGCGGCGACGAGATCACGGGTGAAGGGCCCGACCGACTCGCCGTCGGAGGCGATGTGATGCAACACCACGATGAGTTCGTGCTCGTCTCCGGCGACGAGTTCCTGGGTGCCGGCGTCGATCCGGCGGATCCCCGCGCGGATCGGGAGGTCGCGCGTCACGTCGAACGGCCGGGTCGCGAGTGCCGCGACGTCCTCGGTCACCCACCACGACGCCTCGTCGACGGTGTCGTGGACGTGCTGGTCGACCCTGCCGGCG
Organism: Williamsia deligens; assembly: GCF_024171765.1. Classification (GTDB taxonomy): domain Bacteria; phylum Actinomycetota; class Actinomycetes; order Mycobacteriales; family Mycobacteriaceae; genus Williamsia_A; species Williamsia_A deligens. The sequence goes on along the minus strand of NZ_JAMTCI010000001.1, from coordinate 2,679,990 downwards.
TCGTCCTGCCGGAACACGGTGCGCAGGCTCTCGTGGCGGGCGATGACGTCCCCGATCGCCGCACGCAGCGCCGCGACGTCGAGGTCGCCGTGCAACCGGAGCGCGAACGGGATGTTGTAGGCGGGCGACGTCGGGTCGAGACGGTTGAGCACCCACATCCGGCGCTGCGCCGGGGAGACCGGGATGTGCTCGGGACGTGGCCCGCCCACGATGGGCCGTGTGGCGGCGCCGGGCGCGGTCATCACACGGCGTGCCAACTCCCGCGGGGAGGGCGCGTCGAACAGGTCCCGGACGCCGATCCGGGTACCCAGTGCGGCGCCGATACGAGCGGTGGCGCGCGTCGCCGACAGCGACGTGCCGCCCAGGTCGAAGAAGCTCGCCGTCGCCGACACGGCGTCGAGACCGAGCACCTCGGCGACGACGTCGGCGATCACCTGCTCGGTGCGACCCGAGGGCGTGACCCGCGCCTCGTCCGCCGTGGACGTGGGATCCGGGAGCGCCCTGCGGTCCACCTTCCCGGATGCGGTGAACGGCAGGCGGTCCAGGACGACCCAGGTGTCGGGACGCAGGCCGGGCGGGAGCATCGCCGCGGTGTGTGTGGCGAGCGTCTGCGCCGTGAGACCCGGGCCGGCCACCCACACGACGAGACGGTCGGCGACGACGCCCGCGGTGGCGGCGACGACACCGTCGGCCGTCGCGACGACGTTCTCGACTTCCCCGAGCTCGATGCGCTGCCCGCGCAGCTTCACCTGGAAGTCACTGCGCCCGAGATACTCCAGCTCACCGTCGACGGTCCACCGGACGAGATCGCCGGTGCGGTAGAGGCGATCCCCGGTACCCGACGGGTCGGCGACGAACCGGTCGGCGGTGAGATCGGGGCGTCCGGCGTACCCCCGGGCCAGCTGCACACCGGCGAGGTACAGCTCACCGGTCGTGCCGGGTTCGACGGGGTGCAGGCGACGGTCGAGGACCGCGACCCGCGTGTTGGCGACGGGCCGTCCGATCGGGACGGTGGTCGCGTCGATCGTGACCTCGTGGGCGGTCACGTCGATCGCCGCCTCGGTCGGGCCGTAGAGGTTGTGCAGCCGCGCATCCGGCGCCGCGGCCAGCACCGCCGTCGCCGTCGCGGCGGGCAGGGCCTCGCCCGACGCGATGACGTGCCGCAGTGATCGCAGTCGCGGATCCCCCGCTGTCGTCGCGGTGTCGGCTGCCCGCACCGTCTCGGTGAAGACGGCCATCATCGACGGCACGAAGTGCAGGCAGGTCACCCCGGCGTGCTCGACGAGGGAGACGAGATAGGCGGCGTCGCGGTGTCCGTCGGGGTCGGCGATCTCCATCGTCGCCCCCGCGATGGGCGGCAGGAACACCTCCCACATCGACACGTCGAAGGTCAGCGGCGTCTTCTGCAGGACCACGTCGTTGTCGTCGAGGTCGAGATCCCGCTGCATCCAGACGATCCGGTTGACGACGGCGTCGTGGCTGACGGTGACGCCCTTGGGGCGACCCGTGGATCCGGAGGTGAACAGCGTGTATGCGGCGTCGGCGCCGCGCAGCGGGGCGATCCGGTCGGCGTCGGTGACCGGTGCCGTGTCGGGTACCTCGCCGGTGCAGTCGACGATCGTCTGCGGCACCGATGCCGCTACTGTCGGCCCGTCGGGTCCGACGAGCATCCGGACGACCGATGCCGTGGCGCAGATGTACTCGACACGGTCGGCGGGTGCATCGGGATCGACCGGGACCGCGTGACCACCGGCCGCGACGACGGCATGGACGGCGACGACCATCTCGATCGACCGCGGGATACACACGGCGACAGCGACATCGGGTCCGACACCGACGGCGATGAGGTCACGCGCGAGACGGGCCACATGCGCCCCGAACCCGCGGGCGTCCATCACCCGGTCGCCGTGGCGCAGAGCGATCGCCTCCGGCGCCGCGGCGCACCGGGCGACGACGAGGTCGGGGAGGCGGGCATCGGGGACGTCGAGAGCCGGTCCGCGCCCCCACGTGGCCACGAGATCGGCGGTGGCGCTGTCGATGCTGTGCAGATCGCCGACCGCAATGTCGGGGCGATCGACGAGGGCGGTGAGCACCGCGGTGATCTGGTCGAGGATGTCGGCGGCGGCCCCGTCGGCGACCAGCGACGGCCGGTACTTCAGCGTGAGTGTCAGCCCGTCGTCGCCGGGCGCCGCGACGACCGCGACCGGGTAGTGCGTCGCGTCGGCCGTCCGGATCGCACGGATGTCGGGGCCGGCTCCGCTCGCCAGGGATTCGGAGTCGACGGGGAAGTTCTCGTAGACCACGAGGCTGTCGACGGCCACGTCGACGTCGACGGCCCGTGCGATGTCGTCGAGGCCCACGAACTGGTGGTCGACGACAGCCGTGCGGTGGCGGTGCACGCCGCGGACGACGTCGGCGACGGTGTCGCCCGGGGCTGCGGTGACCGCGACCGGGACGGTGGTGATGAACAGCCCCACCATGCGGTCGACGTCGACGACCTCCGGCGACCTGCCGGCGACGGTCTCGGCGAACAGCACGGTGTCCTCGCCGGTGAGTCGCGCGAGCACCACCGCCCAGGCCGCGTGGATCGCGGATCCGGCTGTGGCCCCGAGGTCGCGGACGCGGGTGACGAGCGCATCGGTGGTCTCCCGGTCGAGACGGAGCGTCACCTCACGGTGGTCGGGACCGGCGGTCGCGTCGTCGGGCGGTGGCAGGACGGGACCGACGAGGGTGGGTCCGTCGACCCCGGCCAACGCCGTGCGCCACGCGGCGAGCGCGGCGGCGGTGTCCTGCCGCGCGAGCCAGTCGAGATGGCGCTCGAAGTCGAGGACCTCGACGGCGACCCCGTCCCCCTCGTCACCGACTCCCTCACCGTCCGCAGCTCCCCCGAGGAGGTCGGTCAGGAGTACCGGCCCGGACCAGCCGTCCAGCAGGAGGTGGTGAGCGGTGATGATCAGCGAGACGAGCGGCTCGCCGGTGTCCGGCTCGTCGTGGCGTACCGCGACGAAGCGGATCAGCCCCGGGGCGGCGAGGTCGAACGGACGGGCACGCTCGTCGTCGGCGAGTGCGGCGATCGCCTTCTGCGCAGCGGTGTCGGCGGTGAGATCGACCTCGCGCCAGTGCGGTCGGGTGTCCGGGTCGACGACGACCACGGCGCGACCCGAGGTGAGGCGGTGGAACGTGGACCGCAGCGCCGGGTGCCGGACGAGGGCGCGTGCGGCCGCCGCGCGCAGGCCATCCGGCGTCCGGCCGCCGCCGAGCGTGATCACCGACTGCGTGACATAGGGATCGGTCTCCTGCGGCTCCGGTCCGTGGAGCCCCCCACCCGCCAGCTCGGCCTGGAAGAACAGGCCCTGCTGTAGCGGGGTGAGCGGCCACAGGCGGGCGCCGGGTCGTCGGCGGAGGAGGTCGTCGATCTCGTCCTGGACGAGACCGGTTGCCGCGACGTCGGTCTCGCTGGGACCGGGGGTGCTCGCCCGGACCGCCGCGACGATCTCCCGCAGTGCGTCGACCCAGCCGTCGACGAGGACCCGGGCGCGTCGCTCCGCGACCTCGTCGCCTCCCAGCGCACCGGGGGCGACGGTGACCTCGGCACGCACCCGGCGCCCGTTCTCGTCGTGGACGATCGCGGTCGTGACCGTCACGGCCGCCAGTGCGGCCATGTCGCCGTGGACGACGGCGGGCAGCGACGGCGCGTCGGCGACGGGCGTGAACGCTGCGGTGTCGGACCCACTGCGCTGCAGCGTCCCGAGGTGGTTGACGGTCACCGACGGCAGCGGGACGTCACGGAGCGGCGAGTCCGGCGACCAGCGCAGCGATCCGAACGCGACACCACGATCGGGGGTGCGGACGACCGCGTCCTTGGTCGCCTGGACGAGACGGATCGCGGCGTCGACCCCGGTACGTGGGAGGTCGGCGCGTGGCAGGTGCACGGCGACCGGGGCGAACGCGGTGAACCACCCGACCGTGCTCGACAGGTCCGCGCCGGGCGCGATGCTCTCCTCGCGGCCGTGGTTCTCCACGAGGACCGCGACACGGTCCGCGTCGGATCCGGCACCGAGGGCGCCCAGGACGGCCGCGAGCAGCAGCACGTCGATGCCGGTGCCGAATGCTGCGGTCACGCCGTCGAGCAGGTCCTCCGACAGTTCAGCGTCCAGCGTCGACGCGACGGTGCGCGCGTCGATCTGGTGATCGCGGGCGGGATCGACGACGATCGGTGACCCGTCGACGACCAGCGCCGGCACCGACAACCTCTCCCGCCACAGCGGGATCTCGTCGGTCCGTGCGGAGAGGTCGGCGAGTACCTGCGACCACCGACAGAACGACGTCCCCCGCACCGGGATGTCGATGTCCGCGCCCGAGGTGTGCTGCCACCAGGCGGTCGCGAGCCCGGTCACGATCGCCTGCCAGGACACGGCGTCGACGGCGAGGTGGTGGACGGCGACGACGAGCCGGCCGGGACCGGCGATCGGTGTGACGCCGACGGCTGCGACCAGGACGCCCCGCGCGGGATCCAGTGTCGACAGGGCGGTCTCGTGGGCTCGCCGGACATCGTCATGTCCGACCGTCTGGCTGACACCGGACAGGCCGATGTGCACATCGGCCGGATCCCCGGCACCGGCCGTGACGGTCCAGATGCCGTCGGTCCGTGTCAGCGACGCCGTGAGCATCGGGTGGGCGGCGACGACGGCGGTCAGCACCGCGCGGAGATCGTCCTCGGTGACGCCCTCCGGCAGCGACAGCACCGTCGACTGCGAGAAGTCCCGTACCGCGGCGAGATCGGCCGGGTCTCCGGCGAGGTCGAGCATCCACGCCACCTGTGGCGGCAGCGGCATGGTGCCCGTCGGTCCGTCGGCGGGTTCGGCCAGTGTGGCCGTCTCCACACCCCGGATGCGGTGGGCCAGCTCGCGCACCGTCGGGGCGGCGAACACGTCGCGTGGTGTGACGGTGAACCCGGCCGACCGCAGCAGTGAGGTGAGACGGATCGCCGCGATCGAGTCGCCACCGGCGGCGAAGAACGATGTCGTCACCGACACGGCGTCGACGCCGAGCACGCCGGCCACGATGTCGGCGACGACCTGCTCGTCCCGGGTCGCGGGATCGACCTGGGTGTCCCCGGCGACGACGGTGAGGTCCGGCGCCGGCAGTGCACGGCGGTCCAGTTTGCCGCTGGTCCCGATCGGCGCATCGCCGAGCACCGTCCACACCGTCGGCCGCATGTACGCGGGAAGCGCTTGCGCCACAGCGGCCTTCGCGGTGTCGAGGACGGCATCGTCATCGGGGGCGACGAGGTAGGCGGCGAGATGGTCGACGCCGGCGGGCGCGCGGGCGACGACGACCGCGGTGTGGGTGACGCCGGGGACGGTCGCGAGGACGGCCTCGATCTCCCCCAGCTCGACGCGCTGGCCGCGGATCTTCACCTGGGAGTCGCTGCGGCCCAGGTACTGCAGGTCCCCGTCGCGGGTGCGTCGCACGAGGTCGCCTGTGCGGTAGAGCCGCTCGCCGGTCGCGAACGGGTGCGCCACGAACCGTTCGGCGGTCAGGTCGGGGCGGGCGGCGTACCCCCGGGCGAGCTGGATGCCACCGAGGTACAGCTCACCGACGACACCGTCGGCGACGGGGTGCAGGCGCGCGTCGAGTACATGCGCCTGCGCCCCGGGGACCGGGCGGCCGATCGGGACGACGTCGGCGACGACGGGGAGGGGCGCGTGGAGCACCTCGACAGCGGCCTCGGTGGGTCCGAAGAGATCGTGCAGGGCGGCGCCGGGCAGCGCGGCGCGAGCGGCGCGGGCCACTGCGGGGGTGAGCGCCTCACCGGAGCAGAACAGGTACCGGACGGCCCGCAACCCGGCCAACCGGTCCGCACCGACGACGTCGAGGAACACCGACAGCATCGACGGGACGAAGTGGATGGACGTGACACCGTGCTCGGCCACCACGGCCGCGATGTGCTCGGGGTCGGTGTGGCCGTCCGGCCCGGCCACGACCATCCGTGCGCCGGACACCAGCGGGGCGATCAGTTCGGGGACCGAGACGTCGAAGGTGACCGGTGTCTTGAGGAGGAGGGCGTCGACGGAGTCGAGCGGGAACGCCCGCAGACCCCAGCGGATCCGGTTGAGCACCGAGCGGTGAGACACGGTGACGCCCTTGGGGCGTCCCGTCGAGCCGGAGGTGAACAGGGTGTAGGCGGCGGCGTCCGGGTGCACCGGCGCACCGCGCTCGACGTCGGTGATCGTCGGTGCGGGACGGGTGTCGACCACCACGGGGATCGCGCGGACGCCGCTGTCGCGCAGCGCCGACGGGAGGTCACCCGCGACCAGGGCCAGCGTGGCCCCGCTCGTCGCCAGCACATGGGAGGCGCGGTCCGGCGGCGACGTCGGGTCGACGGGGACGTAGCGCCCACCTGCGGCGAGGACCGCGTGGATCGCCACGACCATCTCGACCGACCGCGGCAGGCTCACCACGACCGCGGTCTCCGGCCCGACCCCCGCGTCGAGCAGCACACGTCCGAGACGGGCCACCGCAGAACCGAACTCGCCGAAGGTCAGCGCCGCCCCGCTCGTCCCGTCGACGACGGCGGTCTGCGACGCGTGGCGGGCGACCGCGTCGGTGACCACGGAGGACAGCGTGTCGTCGCCGGTGACCCCCGGCCCGCCGTCAGCCGCGGCGAGAGCGGCGACGCGTCCCTCGGACTCGAGGAGGTCCACGTCGCCGAGCGCGGTCGACACGGGCTCCTCGACGAGCGCGACGAGCATCCGGGTCAGGGCGTGGGCGATCGTCGTCGCCGTCTCGACGTCGAAGAGACTGCGCGCCACGGTGACCACACCGTCGAGCCCATCCGAGGTGTCGGTGACGCCGATGGTCAGGTCCACCTTGGCGGGCTCGGGTCCCGGATCCGCGAGGGTGACGGTCAGGTCGCCGACCGTGGAGGAGAGGGCCGCTCGGGTGGTGCCCTCGTCGAGGACCAGCATCACCTGGGCGAGCGGTTCGAACGACTCCGACCGCACCGGGTCGAGCGCGTCGACGACACGCTCGAAGGGGACGTGGGCGTGGGCGAACGCGTCCAGGTCGGCGTCGGCGACCGCACCGAGGAGCGTGTCGAGGTCGTCGGCGGGGTGCAGGACCGTGCGCAGGACGACGGTGTTGACGAACATCCCCACCAGCGGGTCGATCTCGGCGCGGCCCCGCCCGGCGACCGGTGTGGCGACGGTGATGTCGTCGGTTCCGGTGATCCGGACCAGGACGGCGGCCAGAGCGGCGTGCACGACCATGAACAGCGTCGCCCCGCGCCCGGTCGCGAGCGCCCGGAGGCGGTCCCGGATCTCGGCGTCCAGCGTCCAGGTGATCGTGTCGCCCTGCGCGTCGGCGACGGCGGGGCGCGGGCGGTCGGTGGGCAGCGGCAGCAGGTCGGGTGCGCCGTCCAGCACGGTGCGCCAGTGCGACAGCGACCGCGCCAGGTCCGACGTGGGATCGGTGGCGTCGCCGAGGGTCTCGCGCTCGGCGAGCGCGTGGTCGGCGTACTGGATCGGCAGCGGCGCCCAGTCCGGGGCGGTGCCGGCGACGCGCGCGGCGTAGGCGGTCGCGATGTCCGCGGCGAGGATCGGCGCCGACTGCCCGTCCGCGGCGATGTGGTGCACGGCGAGCACCAGCAGATGGTCGGTCGGCGTGGGCGACGCGATCCGGCCGCGGAGCGGGAGGTCCACGGTCACGTCGAAGCCGCGGCCCAGCACGGCGCGCGCTGCGCTCTCGGAGTCGGGGCCGCGCAGCGACTCCCAGTCGAGGCGGTCGTCGACGGCCGACGTCGGCAGGACGACCTGTGCCGGTTCCGCGTCGGACGACGCGGGGTACACGGTGCGGAGCACCTCGTGGCGGTCGACGACATCGCGCACCGCGCGGTACATCGCGGCGGCGTCGAGGATGCCGTGCAGCGTCACGACGACCGGGATCGTGTACGCCGACGAGTCGGTGTCGAGTTGGTTGACGAACCACATGCGGCGCTGTGCGTGGGACAGCGGGATGCGGTCCGGTCGGGGACGGGGTCCGGTGGGGATGCGCGTCGCGGCGGCCCGTCCCGCCAGTGCTGCGGCCAGCGCTCGAGCACTCCGGTGGGCGAACAGGTCTCGGACACCGACGTCGACACCGAAGGCGTCGCCGACACGGGCGACCACGCGTGTCGCCGACAGGGACGTCCCACCGAGGGCGAAGAAGTCGTGTCACCGAGACCCGGTCGACGTCGAGCACAGCGGCGACCACGTCGGCGACGGCTCGTTCGCGCTCGTCGGCGGGGGCGACGAACACGGCCCGCGCCGCCACCGGGGCGGGCAGCGCGCGCCGGTCGATCTTGCCGACCGGGGTGAGCGGCAGCGCGTCCACCACGACGATCGTCGACGGAACCATCGCCGACGGTAGACGCTGTGCCACTGCGGTGGTCAGCTCCGCGGTGTCGACATCGTGGCCGGCCGGGACGACCCAGGAGACCAGCGCGATATCGCCGCCGAGACGGTGCGGGCCGGTGAACGCCCGGGCGACGTCGGCGCGCGCGGTCAGCACGGCGTCGACCTCACCCGGTTCGATGCGGACACCGCGGATCTTCAGCTGGAAGTCGCTGCGCCCCAGATGCACGAGCTCACCCGATCGCGTACGACGGACGAGGTCGCCGGTGCGGTAGCGGCGGCGACCGTCCGGCCCGGCGACGAACCGGTCGGCGGTGAGGTCGGGGCGACCGCGGTACGCGCGGGCGAGGGCGGCGCCCGACAGGTACAGCTCGCCGGCCACGTTGACCGGGACCGGCTGCAGGCGCGCGTCGAGCACCTCGACACCGACACCCTCGATCGGGGTGCCGATGGTCGGCGGGCGGTCGGGCGTCATCGGAGTGCTCGCCGTCGACCAGACCGTCGCCTCCGACGGGCCGTACAGGTTGAGCATGGTGCGGCCGGGCGCCCAGGCACGCACCAGTTCCGGACCGCATGCGTCACCGGCCACACACAGCACGGCGAGGTGGTCGAGTCCGTCCGGCGGCACCGTCGCAAGTGCGGCCGGTGTGATCACGGCGTGGGTCACGTGCTCGGATCGCAGGACGTCGGCCAGCTCCGCACCACCCACGACGCCGGGGTCGACGACGATCTGCGCGGCGCCCGCCGCGGCCGCGATGACGGTCTCGAAGACGGCCGCGTCGAAACCCGGTGCGGCGAGCCGCAGCACCCGGGACTCCTCGGTGAGCGCCAGGCGACGGACCGCCTCGGCCGCGAGGGCGGCGATGCCCGCGTGGGTGACCTCGACACCCTTCGGCATGCCGGTGGATCCGGACGTGAACACGACGTAGGCGACGTCGTTTGGGGTGAGATGCGGCCGGGCAGGGGCCTCGCCCTCCCCTCCGCGCACCGGGACACCGGTCACTCCGTTGGGCAGCACGTCCGTGTCCGTGACGGCCACGCGCACGGCGGCGAGCGACGTCATCGCGGCGATGCGCTCGATCGGTGCGGTCGGATCGATGGGGAGGACGGCGGCTCCGGTGCGTGTGATGCCCCAGAACGCCACCGTCGCGTCGACCCCGCGCGGCAGTACCACCGCGACGACGTCGCCCCGGCCGACCCCGATCGCGGTGAGGCGCCCGGCCAGCCCATTCGCCCGCGCCGACATCTCGGCGTAGGTCAGGCTCTCTCCCCCACCGACGACAGCGACCCGCTCGGGATGGGCTGCGACAGCGGCGTCGAGGACGTCCGCGAGCCGTCGACCGGTCGAGACGGCGTCGGGTGTGCCGACCGCAGGTGCGACAGCGCCTGGCAGCGGCAGATCCCCGACCGGCGCGTGCGGTGCCGTGACCATCTCCGCGGCGAGCGCCCGCATGCGGTCGGTGAACTCGGCGACGGTCTCCGCGTCGAACAGCGCCGTCGCATAGGTGATCACCCCGGAGACGGGTGTGTCGGCGTCGGGATCGCCGTCCGGCGCGTCGACGGTGATCTGGAGGTCGACCTTCGTGGTGCCGGTCGGGACGTCGACGAGGTCGACGGTGACCCCGGGCAGGTCCAGATCGGGCCGGTCGTGGTTCTGGAACGCGAGTGCCACACCGAAGATCGGCGGGTGGGCGGTGCTGCGTTCGGGGGCGAGGTCCGCGACGACCATCTCGAACGGGACGTCGGCGTCGGCCATCGCCTCGATGTCGACGTCGCGGACACGGTGCAGCAGGTCGACGAACCCCGCGGACCGGTCGACCGGCGTCCGCAGCGCGACGGTCGTGACGAACATGCCGATCAGGTCGTCGACACCGGATGCTCCCCGGCCGGCGACGGGGCTGCCGACCACGATGTCGTCGTCGGTGCCCGACCGCGCCAGCGTGACCGCGAGCAGCGCGTGCATCGCCATGAACGGTGTCGCGCCGTGGTCGTGCGCCAGGCGGCACAGCGCGGTCCACGTGTCGCCGTCGATCGAGAACGTCAGCTGCGCACCGGAATCGGTCCACACCGGCGGTCGAGGGCGGTCGAGCGGGAGGTCCGTCACCCCCTCGACGTCACCGAGCCGCATGCGCCAGCGGGCGAGCTGTGCCGCGGCGAGGGACGACGGGTCGGTCGGGTCGCCGAGGAGGTCGCGCTGCCATGCGGCGTGGTCGGTGTACTGCACGCGCAGGGCGGGCAGGTCCGCGGGTGTGCCCGTGAGCCGCGCACGGTAGAACGCCATGAGGTCGCGGACCATCGGTGCGACCGACGCGCCGTCGCCGATGATGTGGTGGATCGCGACGACGAGCACCCAGGAGTCGTCGGCGACGCGGGCCAGTCGCACCCGCAGCGGGGGGCGTTCGGCGAGGTCGAATCCGGCACAGGCGGTCTCGGCGATCACCCGATCCACCGCGTCGGGGGTCGAGCGGAGTTCGATCGGCGGGTCGACCACCACGTCGGCGGCGTGCTCATCGACCCCAGAAGTGTCGATCCCGGACGGGGCGACGACCGCGACGGGCGTGCCGTCGTGCGCGACGAACCGGGTACGCAGCGTCTCGTGGCGGTCCACGAGGTCCCGGACGGCCGCGGCGAGGACGTCCGGTCGCAGTGCGCCGGTGAGTCGCAGCGCGAACGGGATGACGTAACCGGGGCCGCCGGGGTCCATCGTGTCGAGGAACCAGATGCGCTGCTGTGCCGGCGACAACGGGCTCTCGAACGGCACCGTGCGGTCACGGTCGATCGGCACGAGCGGCGCGCGGTCGGGACCGCCGGCGCGGCCGGCGACGGCGGCGGCGAGGGCGCGCACACTCGGGTGGGCGAACACGTCGCGCACGGAGACGGCCACGCCGAGACGCTCGGAGGCCGCGACCGCCCACCGGGCGGCGGCCAACGAGTTGCCGCCCAGGTCGAAGACGGACACGGTCACCGGGAGGTCCGGCACGCCCAGGATCTCGGCGGCGATCGCGGCGAGGGTCTCCTCGGTGGCGGTCGCCGGCGGGGCGTCGGCGGCGACCACGACGGGCGCCGGGGCCGGCAGCGCCGCGCGGTCCACCTTGCCGTTGACCGTGAGCGGCAGCCGGTCGAGGACGACGATGTCCGAGGGCACCATGTAGTCCGGCAGGACCGCCGCGACGGATGCGCGGACCGCGTCGGCCTCGACGCCCGCCCCCGTCACGTAGGCGACGAGACGGTCGGTGGACCCGTCGAGGGACTCCCCGTCGGGCCGGTGGACCGTCACCACGGCCGACGAGACCCCCGGCGCGGCGTACACCGCGGACTCGACCTCGCCCAGCTCGATCCGGTACCCGCGCAGCTTGATCTGGTCGTCGGCGCGACCGGCGAACCTGAGCGACCCGTCGCGGAGGCGGACCACGTCACCGCTGCGGTACATCCGCGATCCGGGCGGTCCGGCGGGGTCGGCGACGAACCGCACGGCGGTCAGATCGGGTCGATCCAGATAGCCGCGGGCGAGCTGTCCCCCGGCCAGGTGGAGTTCGCCCGGGACGCCGTCGGGGACGGGCGCGAGACGGGCGTCGAGGACGGTCGCCCGGGACCCCGGGAACGCCACCCCGATGTCGGGTTCGGTTGCCGCCTGAGAGAACTCGGCCGTCATGGCCCGCCCGGTCACGTACACCGTCGCCTCGGTCGGCCCGTAGAGGTTCTCCAGCGCGGTGGTCGTCCCCGGGTGATCGCCGTGCCAGCGGCGGGCGGCGGCGGGATCGAAGGACTCCCCGGCGAGCACGATCCGTCGCAGCGCGGTCGGGATGCCCCGGGCGCGCAGCACATCGGCGACGGGGTGGAACAGCGACGGCGTCGCGGCCAGCAGGGTCACACCCTGCCGGTCGAGCGTGTCGACGAGATCGACGGGATTGCGGACGGTGTCGGTGTCGACGACGACGAGTCGCCCGCCGCCGGTGAGCGGTGTCCACAGCTCCGCGACGGAGACGTCGAAGGCCGCGGAGTGGACCATCGACCAGACATCGTCCTCGTCCGCCGGCACCGTCTGGTGCAGGGCGGACAGCAGCGAGGTGACCTGACGGTGTTCTACGACGACGCCCTTGGGGACGCCGGTCGACCCCGAGGTGAAGATCGCGTACGCCGCCTCGCGCGGGTCCGGGTCGACGAGGGTCACGTCGTCGGCGGGGTCGGTGGCACGCAGCTCGTCGAGGGTGTGGACCGGCACCGCCGTCGTCCCGGCGAGGTCGTCGGGATCGCCCACCACGGCGAGGACGGGCCGGGCCGTGTCGAGGATCGTCCGCAGCCGCGCCGACGGATGGGCGCGGTCCAGCGGCACATACGCGGCACCGGACCGCATCACGGCCAGCAGGGTCACGACCAGGTCGACGTCACGGCCGAGGGCGACGGCCACGAATCGTCCCGGGCCCGCCCCGGCGGCGACGAGCGCGCGGGCGAGGCCGTCCGCCGCGGCGTCGAGTGCTGCGTAGGTGAGTTCGCCACCGGCGGTGTCGGTCACGGCGATCGCGTCCGGTCGGCGGCGCGCAGCGCCACGGACCAGGCCGGGGACGGTGCGCCAGTCGGAGGTGCCGACGGCCGCGACGGCCGCGTCGACGACGGCCGCCGTGCGTGACGTCGCCGCGGTCGCGATGTCCGCGGGCGCCAGTCCGGTGCGCGGCATGAGGGCGGTGACGGTGGCGCGGACGGCCGCGTCGGGGTCGACGCCCCGGGACGCCAGTGCCGTCGCGGCTGCCGCGACCCGTCGGTGCAGGTCCGCGAAGGTGACCGCGCCCGCGGCGCCCTCCATCGCCGGGAGATCCGGTGCCACCCGTGCGGCGACGGCGAGGAGGTCGACGAACGCCGGACGGTCACGCGACCGCGGGGGCACGCGATGCGCGCCGGTGCCGGTCACGGTCACGCCGACTCGGCCCCGTCCGCCGCCGTCACGGCCGGCCCGGCCAGTCCGACCGCGTCGATGAGCGCCGCCGCGTGTCGCGCGATCCCGTCGATCGCGGCCTCCACACCGTCCGGCTCGTCGGCCCCGAGGGTCGGCAGCAGGCTGGTCAGTGCGACGACCAGCGCGGTGCCGGCATCGGTGTCGGGCAGGGCCGTGGCCATCGCGACCGCGGACGCCTCGAGGTCCAGGAAGGTCACCGCGACGTCGTCGTGCTCGACCGCGACGACGTCGGGCAGGGCCGCGGCCGCCGCCGACACCAGACCGGCAGCCGCCGAGGCCCCCACGAGTGCACCCCGACCGGACCGGTCGGCACCGTCGGGGCCCGAGGCGGTGACCGACGCGGACTCCTCCGTCGGCGTCATCAGCGTCAGGTCGCCGACCGGGGTCGCCGGATCGGCGACGACGGCCTCGAGCAACCGCACCCAGCGCTGCACCAGCGTCTCGACGGTGGACCGGTCGAACAGGGCCGTGTCGTAGGTGATGCGACCGCCGAGTCCGCCGGCACGGTCCACGCCGTCGAGGTCACCGGGGAAGAGCGCGATCTCGAGGTCCACCTTGGCCGTCCGCGTGTCCGCGTGTCGCGGTGTCACGCGGATGCCGTCGAGCGTCAGCGGTGGGACGTCGAGGTCCTGGAACGCGAGCATCACCCCGAAGAGCGGGGTGTGCAGCGTCAACGGCGACCGCCCGAGGACGTGGTCGACGATGCGGTCGAACGGGACGTCGGCGTGCGCGAGGTCGGCGAGGTCCTCGGTGCGGACCCGCGCGAGCAGGTCGGTGAACGGCTCGTGCGGCGAGATCCGTGTGCGCAGGGGGACCGTCGTGACGAACATGCCGACCACGTCGTCGAGACGACGGTCGTCCCGGCCCGCGTGTGGTGTGCCGACGACGACGTCCGTGGTGCCCGACAGCCGGGCCAGGAGCACCGCCCAGGCGGCGTGGACGACCATGAACAGGGTCGCGGCGTGTGACCGGGCGACGCCCTCGAGACCGTTCAGGACCGCCGGCGGGATGACCACGTCGACCGCCGCGGCCTCCCCCGGTCCGTCGGGGCGCGTCCGGTCGGTCGGCAGCTCACTGCGGTCGGGGGCGCCGTGCAGGCGCTCACCCCAGTAGGCGAGTTGGCGCTGTTCCTCGGTCACACCGTCCGGACCCGCGGACGCGAGTCGCTCACCGTGCCAACGGGTCCAGTCGGCGTAGTCGATCTCGGTGGGGACGCCCGGGCCGTCGGGACGCCGCGGCGTACGACCCGCGGCACGGGCGGCGTAGGCCTCCGTGAGGTCGCGGGCCAGCGGCGCCAGCGAGGCGCCGTCGGCGTTCATGTGGTGGATAGCCATGACGAGGACGGTCCGCTCGGGGGTGGCACGCAGGATCCCCGCCCGCACACCCGGTTCGCTGACGAGATCGAACCCGCGGCCGGCGATCCCACGGACCGCGGCGCCGACCGATGCCGCGTCGACGTCGCTCCGGGTGATCTCGATGGCCTCGAGTGCCTGCTCGGCGGGCACGATGACCTGCACGGGACGGTCACCCACCAGCGGGTACACGGTACGGAGGGTCTCGTGCCGGGCGACGAGATCGCGGATGGCCGCCGCGAGGGCGTCGGAGTCCACCGGCCCGTCCAACTCGAGGGTCAGCGCGATGACGTAGGCAGCCGACGTCGGGTCGGCACGGTTGAGCGTCCAGAGGCCGCGCTGGCGGTCGGAGACGCCGACCACCTCCGGTCGGGGGCGTCGCACGAGAGTGTCCTGTCGGCCTGGACCGGCGGTGGCGAGCTGCACGGCGAGTGCTGCGGGCGTGGGGTTCTCGAAGACGACCGCCGCCGGTATGCGTCGATCCAGGAGGCGTTCGAGGCGGGCGGCCAGCCGTGCGGCGGACAGCGACGACCCGCCCAGCGCGAAGAAGTCGTCGTGTACGGAGACGGTGCCCGCACCGTGCACGCCGAGGATCTCGGCGACCACTGCGGTGACGACGGTCTCCATCTGGGTGCGGGGCACGACGTGGTCCGTGGCCGCGGAACCGATCTCGGCGGGAGGCAGTGCCGAGCGATCGATCTTGTGGGTCCGGGTGGTGGGGAACTCGTCGAGGACGGTCACGGTGCGCGGGACGAGGTGCGCGGGCAGTCGGGTGCGGGCCCGTTCGATGAGGTCCCGGGGGGATGGATCCGACCCGGTCACGTAGGACACCAACACGGTCTCGCCCGACGGTGCCGTGGCGCCGACGGTGACCGCGCGGGACACCGTCGGGTCCTCGACCAGGACGGCGTCGACCTCACCCGGCTCGACCCGCATGCCCCGCACCTTGACCTGGAAGTCGTTGCGACCGTGGTACACGAGGGTGCCGTCCGCGGTGCGGGACGCGAGATCGCCGGTGCGGTAGAGCCGTTCACCCGGCACGAACGGCGACGCCACGAACCGTAGCGCGGTCAGGTCGGGTCGTCCGTGATACCCGCGACCGAGAGCGGCGCCGGACAGGTACAGCTCCCCCACCACGTCCTGCGCGACAGGCCGCAGGCCGGCGCCGAGCACGATGGCGCCGACGCCGTCGATCGGCGTGCCGATGGTGATCGGATCGCCCTCCCTCAGGGGCGGTGTGGCGGTGGAGGTGATCGTCGCCTCGGTCGGACCGTAGAGGTTGACGACACCGCGCCCGGTGGCCGACCACCGGTCCACCAGCTCCGGCGGACACGCCTCACCTGCGACCATCATGGTCGAGATCGACGGCACCGCAGCGGGATCCACCGTCGCGGCGACCGACGGCGTGAGCACCGCGTGGGTCACGGCACGGCCGACGACGACGGCCTCGAGGTCCGGACCGGCGAACACGTCCGCGGGACTGACGACGAGCTCCGCGCCGGCGCACAGGCCGAGCAGGATCTCGAACACCGCCACGTCGAACCCGGGTGAGGCGACGTGCAGGACACGGCTCGACGCCGTGACGCGCAGGAGGCGCCGCTGCTCGGCGACCAGCGCCGCCAGACCGGCATGGGTGACCCCGGCGGCCTTGGGCGTACCCGTCGACCCCGAGGTGTAGAGCAGGTACGCGAGGTCCCCGACGTGGATCGGCCGGGTCCTGTCGGCAGGGGTGATGGGACGGGGATCGTTGGCGGCACTGCGCCACTCGACGTCGACGTCGTCGACCAGGACGACCGGCGCGGACACGTCCCGGGGCGCCGACCCGCGGGTCGCGAGGACCAGGCGCGCATCGCTGTCGGCGATCATCCCGGACACCCGCGATGCGGGGAACCGGGGGTCGACGGTCACGAACGCGGCACCGGTCGCGGCGACCGTGGCCACCGCGAGGACGAGTTGCGCGGACCGCGGCATCACGATGGCGACGACGTCCCCCGGGCCGATCCCGTCGGCGATCAGGTCCCGCCCCGATCGTGCGACGGTCGCCTGCAGCTCGGCCCAGGTCATCGTGACCTCGCCGGAGATCGCGGTCGACGACGGGTCGGCGACGGATGCACCGGCGGCGAGCAGGTCGGCGAGCGTCGCCGGCGCGGTCGACGACGGGCGCGGCGCGGTGAGTGCGGCCACGGCGGCGTCGGACAGGACGTCGATGCCACCCGCCGTGCGAGTCGGGTCGGCGACCATCGCAGCGAGTACGCGCGCGAACATCGCGCCCATCTCGGCGACGCGCGGCTCGTCGAACAGATCGGTGGCGTAGGAGATCTCGACGTCGAACGCGTCGGGTCGGTCGGTCACCGACCACGTCAGGTCGTACTTCGCGGCGGGCACGCGCGCCTCGAGCAACCCTGCCGCACCCGACCATGCGTCGAGGTCCGCGAGATGGTCGGGGCCGACGGTGAGCGCGACCTGGAACAGCGGCGAGTGCGCCGGGGTGCGCTGCGGCGCCAGTGCGTCCACCACCCGCTCGAAGGGGATGTCGGCGTGGGCCATCGCGGCGGCGCGGACATGGTGGTTCCGCTGCACCAGGTCGGCGATCGTCGCCGACGGTTCGACGGCCGACCGCAGGACGACGGTGGTGACGAACATGCCGACCATGTCGGACAGCGCGGGGTCGTCGCGGCCGGCGACGGCGGTGCCGATGCTCACGTCGTCGGTCGCGGCGAGGTGGGCGAGCAGGACGCCCAGAGCGGTGTGGAGCACGGTGAACGGAGTGGTCCCCGCCGATCGGGCGAGCGCACGGACCTCGGCGGAGAGCGACGACGGCAACGACAGGTCGACGGTGGACCCCGCGCCCGACGCGACGCGCGGTCGACGTCGGTCCGTGGGCACCTCGAGCAGCTGAGGCGCACCGCGCAGGTCGGCCTCCCAGAACGCCAGACCCTCGACCATCCGCGGCGACGGCGCCGCGGGCGAGCCGAGCGCCTCCGCCTGCGCGACCGCGACGTCGGCGTACTGGTGTGTCAGCGGCGGGAGCGACGGCGCCCGACCGGCCCGGCGGGCGTCGTAGGCGGTGACGAGATCGGCCAGCAGTGGTCGCAGCGAGAACCCGTCGGCGGCGATGTGGTGGACGACGATCACGGCCGCGTCACCCGCTGCGTCACCGGTCACGAGCGCCGCCCGCACCGGGATGTCGGTCAGCAGGTCGAACCCGGTCCCGACGATGCGCGCGATGGTGTCCGACCGCCCGGCCGGTCCTGCCGGGACCACGAGCGGCGACGACGCCTCCAGTCGTGACATCGCGTGCGCCGTGGGCAGGATCTGTTGCACCGGTTCGCCGTCGACCGCGGGGAAGACCGTCCGGAGGATCTCGTGGCGGTCGATCACGTCGGCGACGGCCGCACGCCAGGCATCGGGGTCGCCGATGTCGCGGAGCCCGAGGGCACCGGACATGTTGTATGTCGCGTCGTCCGGTGTCATCCGGTGCGTGAACCACAGACGTGTCTGGGCCGGCGCGAGCGGGATCCGTTCCGGGCGTCCGTGATCGACATCGGATGTCGCGGCGTCCAGGACGACGGCCCGCGCGGCCAGATCGCGGAGGTCGTCGGCGTCGAACACGTCGGTGAGCGTCAGACCCAGCCCGGCGTCGCGCGCCCGCGAGACCAGTCGGGCGGCGACCAGCGAGTCGGCGCCGAGACGGAAGAGGTTGTCGGTGACCGAGATCCGTCGTGGCTCTCCGCCGGGGACGGTCAGGGCGTCCTCGACGAGGCGGACGACGGTGCGCTCCACGGGTGTCCGCGGGTCGACGTGCGCGGCGGGATCGGCGACGGCTGCCGGCGCCGGCAGCGCGCGCCGGTCCAGCTTGCCCGATCGGGTGGTCGGGAAGGCGTCGAGCACGACCGTGGCCGCGGGCACCATGTGCGCGGGCAGCCGGGTACGGCACCACGCGCGGACCGCGGCGGTGTCGACGGCAGTGCCGGAACCGGAGTCTCCGCGGACGTAGGCCACGAGCACGGGCGCCGGGCCGAGGTCGTGGCGCACCACGACGACCGCGGCGTCCACACCGTCCATCGCGGCGACCACAGCGCCGATCTCACCGAGTTCGACACGGCGGCCACGGATCTTGACCTGATCGTCGTCGCGACCGACGTAGTCCAGCAGGCCGTCGCGGGTCCACCGGACCAGGTCGCCGGTGCGGTACAGGCGGGCACCGACTTGTCCGAACGGGTCGGCGACGAACCGCTCGGCGGTGAGGTCGACGGCACCGACGTACCCGTGGGCCACCTGGACGCCACCGAGGTACAGCTCGCCGACCACCCCGGGCGGGACGGGTCGCAGACGGGTGTCGAGAACGTGGGTGGTGGTGCCGGGGACCGGGCGCCCGATGGGGACCGGGTTCTCCTGTCCCCCGACGACGTGCCGGGTGACGTCGACGGTGGCCTCGGTCGGCCCGTAGAGGTTGACCAGGGTCGGACCACCGACGGCACACACCCGCGCGGCCAGTCCGGCGTCGAGCGCCTCCCCCGAGCAGAACAGCAGCCGCAGATCCCGGCCGAACGCGTCGGATCCGACCGCGTCGAGGTGGGTGTCGAGCATGGACGGTACGAAGTGGGCGACGGTGACTCCCGCCTCGTCCATCCGCTCGCGCAGGTACCGGGGATCACGGTGCCCGTCGGGCGTCGCGAGCACCATGCGCGCCCCGGTGGCCAAGGGCCAGAACAGTTCCCACACCGAGACGTCGAAGGTCGCCGGGGTCTTGTACAACACCGCGTCTCCGGGTCCGAGTGGGTGCATGTCCTGCATCCAGCCGAGCCGCGCGACGACGGCCGCGTGGGCCACCTCGACGCCCTTGGGTTCCCCGGTCGAGCCGGAGGTGAACAGCACGTAGGCCGGGAGGTCGGCCGGGACCTCCTCGGCGGTGGACGCCACCGCGCCGGTGCGGCCGGCGCTCGCGCCGTGGCGCGCGAGGAAGTCGGCGTCGATCGTCACGCGCGGGCGGACGCGGGCGTCGATCGCAGCGCGACGCTCGGCCGGGTCGGTGGGGTCCACGGGGACGTAGGCCGCGCCCAGGGTCACCGTCGCGTAGACGGCACAGACCTGGTCGATGCCCCGCGGGAGCGCGACGACCACGCGGTCCCCCCGCGTCACCCCGAGTCCGGCGAGCACGGCGGCGAGGCCACGGCGTGCGACGTCGAGGTCCGCGTAGGTCAGCGGATCGGTCCCGTCCGCGGGGACGACGGCCACAGCGTCGGGCGTCGCGGCGACCTGTCGTTCGAAGCCACCGAGCAGTCCGCGGTTGTCGGGCGTGGGGGCCGACGGCCCCGCCGAGAACCCCGCGACCGTCACGCGCTCCCCGGGCAGCAGGAGCTCGAGGTCGCCCACGGCGCAGTCGGGTGCCGCGACGAACCGCTCCAGGAAGGCGAGGAAGCGTCGCAGGTGCTCGGCGATCGCGTCGGCGTCGTGCCGCGCGGCGTTGGCGTGCAGGTCGATCTCGAGCGGCGCCTGCGATCCCGCCTGGTACACGTTGAGGCGCAGGTCCTCGGCCACACCGGACGACAGGATGTGGTACCCCACGGTCGCGCCGTGCAGGGTCAGCGGCTTGTCGAACAGGACCATGTTGACGATGGGGCCGAACGAGGTCGCGCCGGCGTCGGTGAGCCCGGCCAGCGCGCGGATGTCCTCGAACCGGAACCGCTGGTGGCGCAGGCATCCCGTCAGCTCCAGCGTGGTGGCCCGGACGAGATCGCGGCCGGTGATGCCGTCGGTGGGCGCCACCCGCACGGGCAGCATGTTCGCCACCATCCCCGCCGATCGCTTCACGAGTGCCGTGGTGCGCGCCGTCACGGGCAGGCTCAGCACGACGTCGTCGGTGCCGGTCATGCGCGCGAGGAAGGCGGCGAAGGCCGCGGTGAGCACGGCGGGCACCGACGCGCCGAGATCCGTGGCGCGGCGCGTCAGCGCATCCTGCACCGCGGGATCGATCCGGACTCCTGTCGCGACGTGTCGATGCGCGTCCCCACCCACGACGGCGGATCCCCGCGGCAGGGTGATGCGGTCGGGCAGGTCGACGACCCGCTGCGCCCAGTACTCGCGGTCGCTGTCCCGCCGTGTGCTCGTGCCGTAGCGCGCGTCGTCGGCGAC
The DNA here is from genome assembly GCF_024171765.1 of Williamsia deligens. GTDB lineage: Bacteria > Actinomycetota > Actinomycetes > Mycobacteriales > Mycobacteriaceae > Williamsia_A > Williamsia_A deligens. The sequence goes on along the minus strand of NZ_JAMTCI010000001.1, from coordinate 2,659,159 downwards.
GACCTCGGCCACGGTGGCACGCCGCGCAGGGGTGTGGACCTGTCCGGTCATGGCGGCGTTGTAGCGGCCGACGGCCTCGTGGAGGCAGACGAGCGCCCCGTAGCCGTCGAAGGCGATGTGGTGCCCGCGGAGGTACCAGATGGTGTGGTCGTCGGCCAGGATCAGGAACGCCGACACCGCGACCGGGTCGACACGCAGATCCATCGGCCGCGCGTGATCGGCGGCCATCCACGCCTGGGCGGCGGCCTCCGGATCCGCCTCGGCGCGGAAGTCGATCTCGTCGACGGTGAACACGCCGTCGGGGTCGATCCACTGGTGGGGGACGTCGTCGACGACGGTGAACCGCGTGTGCGCGGACTCGAGGTCGCGCGCGCTCGCCGCGACCGCGCGCGCGAACACCCCGCGGTCGAACCGGCCATCCGCGTCACGGATGTCCACATAGTGCGCGACGGTGACCGACCGGTCGCCGCCCGCGCTCTCGGCGAACCACATCCCGCGCTGCGCAGCCGTCAGCGCCAGGGGCGCGCCGGGCACGCCGGGGGTCACCCTCGGCGTCGACCGGTGGCCCCCGCCAACTGTTTCCTCCATCGCACGTCTGTCATTTCTCCCACGACCCTCGAGACGGGACCCGCGCGTGCATCCCCCGAAGGTGCGCGTCGTGAGCCGGGATGATCATAACTGTGCGATGTCACCGTTCACGCCGGTTGGCGGACGTGCCCGGAACGTGCAGACGGACGCATCGGATGCGGCACGCACAACACTGTTCGCTGCCGCAAAGACATTGTGCCGCAACAGATCTATCGGACCACTTCAGTCCCATGAGCCCCACGGGTGTCGATCACCCGACCTACACGAACGGCGCATCACGGCCGCGGGAGTTGGTGACGATTCACAGGAGACAGTCAGGCCCGCAGACACGAACAGAGCCCGTCACCGATGTGGTGACGGGCTCTGTCCGGGTGTTCTGGTGCTGCTTACTTGGCCTTCTCGAGGACCTCGACCAGACGCCACCGCTTGGTGGCGGACAGCGGCCGGGTCTCCATCAGACGCACACGGTCGCCGATGCCGGCGATCTGCTGCTCGTCATGGGCCTTCACCTTGGAGGTGGTGCGGATGATCTTGCCGTACAGCGGATGCTTCACGCGGTCCTCGAGCTCGACCACGATCGTCTTCTCCATCTTGTCGCTGACGACGTATCCCACGCGCACCTTGCGCTGGTTGCGCTCCTGGGTTGCGGGTGTGCTCACGTTCGTGTCCTCACTCATGCGTCGTCACCGCCGTCGGCGTCGGGACCGGCGGCCAGACCCAGCTCGCGCTCCCGCAGCACGGTGTAGACGCGTGCGATCTCGCGACGGACCAGCCGCAGGCGGCGGTTGTTGTCGAGCTGCCCGGTCGCCATCTGGAACCGGAGGTTGAACAGCTCTTCCTTAGACTCGCGCAGGCGCTCGTTCAGGTCGGAGTCGTTCAGTGCGCGCAGCTCTGCGGCTGCGATACCGAGTGCCATCAGAACTGCTCCTCTCGGGTCACGATGCGGGTCTTGATCGGCAGCTTGTGCTGCGCGCGGCGCAGGGCCTCGCGAGCGATCTGCTCGTTGGGGAAGCTCATCTCGAACAGCACGCGGCCCGGCTTGACCGGGGCCACCCACCACTCCGGCGAACCCTTGCCGGAACCCATGCGGGTCTCGGCGGGCTTCTTCGTCAGCGGGCGGTCGGGGAAGATGTTGATCCACACCTTGCCGCCACGCTTGATGTGCCGGTTGATGGCGATACGCGCCGACTCGATCTGACGGTTGGTGATGTACGCGCTCTCCAGTGCCTGGATGCCGAAATCACCGAACGTCACGGTGGTGCCGCCCTTGGCCTGCCCCTTGAGGCTGGGATGGTGCTGCTTGCGGTGCTTGACCCGGCGAGGGATCAGCATGGGTCAGCCCTCCTGGTTCTCTGTCGGCGCAGCTGCGGTGTCCACGGCTGCGGGGGCCTCGGTGGCGACGGCCGACGCGGTGTCGGCCGCAGCGCGGCCGGCCTCGGTGCTGGTGGCCGTGGTGCCCGACGCGCCGCTGCGACGCGGACGGGCCGGACGCTCACGACGCGGGCGGTCACCGGCGGGGGCACCCGCGGCGGCGAGCTCACGCTTGCCACCGACGATGTCGCCCTTGTAGATCCAGACCTTCACGCCGATGCGGCCGAAGGTGGTCTTCGCCTCGTACAGGCCGTAGTCGATGTCGGCGCGCAGCGTGTGCAGGGGCACGCGGCCCTCGCGGTAGAACTCGCTGCGGCTCATCTCCGCGCCGCCGAGGCGGCCGGAGCACTGCACGCGGATGCCCTTGACGTTGGGCTGCCGCATGGCCGACTGGATCGCCTTGCGCATGGCGCGACGGAACGCGACACGGTTGCTCAGCTGCTCGGCGACACCCTGTGCCACCAGCTGGGCCTCGCTCTCGGCGTTCTTCACCTCGAGGATGTTCAGCTGGACCTGCTTGCCGGTCAGCTTCTCCAGCTCGCCACGGATGCGATCGGCCTCGGCGCCGCGGCGACCGATGACGATGCCCGGACGGGCGGTGTGGATGTCGACGCGGACCCGGTCACGGGTGCGCTCGATCTCGACCTTCGCAATTCCGGCGCGCTCGAGTCCTGTGGACAGGAGCTTGCGGATGGCGACGTCTTCCTTCACGTAGTCCGCGTACTGCTTGTCTGCGTACCACCGCGACTTCCAGTCGGTGGTGATACCCAGACGGAAGCCGTGCGGGTTGATCTTCTGGCCCACTGGTCAGGCTCCCTTGCTCGTCTGCTGCTTTTTGGGCTGCTTGGACCGCGCGCGGCCCTGCTGCCCTGCCGGCACGCTCTCCACGACCACGGTGATGTGGCTGGTGCGCTTACGGATCCGGAACGCACGACCCTGGGCCCGCGGACGGAAACGCTTCATGGTCGGGCCCTCGTCGGCGAACGCCTGCGAGACGACCAGCGTGCGCCGGTCGAGCCCGAGGTTGTTCTCCGCGTTGGCCGCCGCGCTGGCGACGACCTTCGCGACCGGCTCGCTCGCCGCCTGCGGCGCGAACAGCAGGATGTCGAGTGCCTCGTCGACCTTCTTGCCGCGGACCAGGTCGATCACGCGACGCGCCTTCATGGGCGTGACGCGGACGAACTTGGCGGTGGCCTTGGCGGTCGGGTTCGCGGTGGATTCAGCGGTGCTCATCGACGCTTCGCCTTCCGGTCGTCCTTGATGTGGCCCTTGAACGTGCGCGTCGGCGCGAACTCACCGAGCTTGTGTCCGACCATCGACTCCGAGACGAACACCGGCACGTGCTTGCGACCGTCGTGGACGGCGAACGTGTGCCCGATGAAGTCGGGGATGATGGTGGAACGGCGCGACCAGGTCTTGATGACCTGCTTGGTGCCCTTCTCGTTCTGGACGTCCACCTTCTTGAGCAGGTGGTCGTCGACGAACGGGCCCTTCTTGAGGCTGCGTGGCATTCTCTACTCCCTCCTGCTCAGCGCTTCTTGCCGGTGCGACGGCGCCGCACGATCATCTGATCGCTCGACTTGTTCTTGCGGGTGCGGCCCTCCGGCTGACCCCACGGGCTGACCGGGTGGCGACCACCCGAGGTCTTGCCCTCGCCACCACCGTGCGGGTGGTCGACGGGGTTCATCACGACACCGCGGACGGTGGGGCGCTTGCCCTTCCACCGCATGCGGCCGGCCTTGCCCCAGTTGATGTTGCTCTGCTCGGCGTTGCCCACCTCGCCGACGGTGGCGCGGCAGCGCACGTCGACACGACGGATCTCACCGGACGGCATGCGCAGGGTGGCGTAGGCGCCTTCCTTGCCCAGCAGCTGGATCGACGCGCCGGCGCTGCGGGCCATCTTGGCCCCGCCGCCCGGGCGCAGTTCCACGGCGTGGACCTGCGTACCGGTCGGGATGTTGCGCAGCGGCAGGTTGTTGCCCGGCTTGATGTCGGCGGTCGACCCCGACTCGACGACGTCGCCCTGGTTCAGCCCCTTCGGCGCGATGATGTAGCGCTTCTCGCCGTCGAGGTAGTGCAGGAGCGCGATGCGCGCCGTGCGGTTGGGGTCGTACTCGATGTGGGCGACCTTGGCGTTGACGCCGTCCTTGTCGTTGCGACGGAAGTCGATGAGTCGGTAGGCACGCTTGTGCCCGCCGCCCTTGTGCCGGGTGGTGATACGCCCGTGGGCGTTGCGTCCACCGCGACCGTGCAACGGACGCACCAGCGACTTCTCCGGGTGGTCACGGGTGACCTCGGCGAAGTCGGCGCCACTGGAGCCGCGGCGGCCCGGTGTCGTCGGCTTGTACTTGCGAATGGCCATGAGTTCTCTACGTCCTCTGCCTCGTCAGGGATCCGATCGGCGTCAGCCGATCGGTCCCCCGAAGATCTCGATGGGCTTGCTGTCGGCGGTCAGGGTCACGAGGGCACGCTTGGTGTCCTTGCGCTTGCCGTATCCGTAACGGGTGCGCTTGCGCTTGCCCTGCCGGTTGGCGGTGTTCACGTTCGCGACCTTGACGTCGAAGATCTTCTCGACGGCGATCTTGATCTGCGTCTTGTTCGAGTCCGGGTGGACGATGAACGTGTAGACGTTGTCCTCGATCAGCCCATAGGACTTCTCGGAGATCACCGGCTCGAGGATGATGTCGCGCGGATCGGTCTGCTGCTGCACGGTCATGTCACGCCTCCTTCGCGGCTGCGTCGCTCGTGGCCCGCGCGACGAACGCGTCGAGCGCCTCGACGCTGAACACGATGTCGTCGGAGTCGAGGACGTCGTAGGTGTTGAGCTGGTCCGGCGTGATCGGCAGCACGTGCGGCAGGTTCGCGACGCTCTTGAACCCGGCGACGTCCTCGCGACCGATGACGACCAGGAACTTGCGACGCTCGCTGAGCAGCTCCAGGAACTGCCGGGCCGCCTTCGTCGACGGGGTCTGACCCGCGACGAGCTCGGTCACGACGTGGATGCGCTCGTTGCGTGCCCGGTCCGAGAGGGCACCGCGCAGGGCGGCGGCCTTCATCTTCTTCGGGGTCCGCTGGCTGTAGTCACGCGGCTGCGGGCCGTGGACGACGCCACCACCGGTGAACTGCGGCGCGCGGGTCGAGCCCTGACGGGCGCGGCCGGTGCCCTTCTGGCGGTACGGCTTCGCGCCACCGCCGGAGACCTGTGCGCGGGTCTTGGTGGCGTGGGTGCCCTGGCGGGCCGCCGCGAGCTGCGCGGTGACCACCTGGTGCATCAGCGCGATGTTCGCCGGCTGGTCGAACACCGAGGCGGGCAGCTCGACGGTGCCGTCGGTCTTCCCGTCCGCGGTGCGGACGTCCAGCGTCAGCTTGGTCGCCTTGGTCGTGTCGACACTCATGCCTTCACACCGCCTTTCACTGCGTCACGCACGATCACGACGCCGCCCTTGCGACCCGGGATGGCTCCCTTGATCAGCAGGAGGCCGGCCTCGGCGTCCACCTTGTGGACGGTCAGGTTCTGGGTGGTGACGCGCTCGTTGCCCATGCGTCCGGCCATCCGCATGCCCTTGAACACGCGACCCGGGGTGGCGCAGCCACCGATCGAGCCGGGCGCGCGGTGCACGCGGTGGGCACCGTGGCTGGCGCCCAGGCCCTTGAAGCCGTGACGCTTCATGACGCCGGCGAAGCCCTTGCCCTTCGAGGTGCCGGTCACGTCCACGTAGGCGCCGTCGGCGAAGATCTCCGCCGTCAGCTCCTGGCCCACCGAGTACTCGGCGGTGTCGTCGACGCGGAGCTCCGCGACGTGACGACGCGGCGTGACCCCGGCCTTGGTGAACTGCCCGGCGACGGGCTTGGTCACCTTGCGCGGGTCGATCGCACCGTAGGCGAGCTGCACGGCGGTGTAGCCGTCCGTCTCCTGGGTGCGGATCTGGGTGATGACGTTGGGGCCGGCCTTGACGACGGTGACCGGGACGACCCGGTTGTTCTCGTCGAAGACCTGGGTCATCCCGAGCTTGGTGCCCAGGATGCCCTTTCCACTGTTCTGAGTCATGTCTGTATCTGGTCCCTGTGTGTTCGATCCCGACAGGCGGCCTCCGGAGCGGGTCCGCGTGACGCATGGCGTCGCGACCCTCTCCGGTGCCGACTACTGGATGTTGACGTCGACGCTGGCCGGCAGGTCGATGCGCATGAGCGCGTCGACCGTCTTCGGGGTCGGATCGAGGATGTCGATCAGGCGCTTGTGCGTGCGCATCTCGAAGTGCTCGCGCGAGTCCTTGTACTTGTGCGGCGAGCGGATGACGCAGTACACGTTCTTCTCGGTCGGCAACGGCACCGGGCCGACCACGCGCGCCCCGGTACGGGTCACGGTCTCCACGATCTTGCGCGCCGAAGCGTCGATCGCCTCGTGGTCATAGGCCTTGAGCCTGATGCGGATCTTCTGTCCCGCCACGCTGTGTCCTCTTCCGTCTGGTGACTTGTCGACAGATGACCCGCGGACGGGCCCCGCGTGTGCGGGTTCAGGACGGACCACCGGACGGCTCACACGCCTTCCGACCCGGGCGGACCCGGGTGGGTGATCGACTCTGTTCATCTGTCGTTGTGCGTTCGCGTCCGACGACGTGGGTCGTCGGGCGCCGCAGCTGTGGTGTCGCACCGGGCTGCACCGGCACCCGCGGTCGGGCGTGTCGCGCGCATCGGACACACCTCTGCGCAGGATCACACTCTTACGACCGCATGGGGATCCACCCGTGAGGGCTTCTCCACCGAGTCCGTCCCGGCAGATCGTGATGCCGGGTCGGACGACGACGAGTGATCGAACTCCCGGGGTCCGGAGCAGTTCGGGAACCGCTTGCTCCGACGGGACGATCGGCGCCCGGATCAGGGCCGCACAGAATGCGGCACCCTCCTCTGGGCAACCCGAACAGTATGCACCAGGACCCGGGGCCGGGCCAAATGGCCGATAGTGTCGGCGCCATGAGCGAACCGAACACCGTCGTGTCCACCCGTCCGGCGGGCGTCAGCCCGACCTACGCACTCTGGCGGCGACTGCCCCAGGGCATCGTCGGGACGGTCGTGTTCTCGGCCGGGATGGTCGCCCGGGTCCCCTACTTCGGCACCATCCTCCCCCTGGTCCGCGAGCTCGAGCCGGGACGCTGCGTGGTGACGTCGCCGAAGTGGTTCGGCGTCCACAACCACATCGGGACGTTCCACGCCATCGCGGCGTGCAACCTCGCCGAGACCGCGATGGGGATGCTCATGGAGGCGACCACCCCCGCCGAGCTGCGCTGGATCCCGAAGGGGATGACGTCGCAGTACCTGACCAAGGCCACCACCGGGCTGCGCGCCGTCGCGACCCTCGCCGACCCGATCGATCCCGCGTCCGTCGGCGACGGTCGGGAGGTCGTCGTCGACATCGCCATCACCGACAAGCAGGGCGTCGAGGTCGTGCACTGCGACATCACCTGCTGGGTGACGCCCCGCTGACCCCCGGGCGGGGCCCCACGGCCGGCGAGCAGACCTTCACAACCTCTGCACATCATCTCCGCAGCCCCGGGACAACCGGACATTACCGTCGACTCCCATGAGCCCCGACGAGCGTTCCCCGAGCGTCCTCGTGGTGGACGACGAGCCGCTGATCCGCACGTCGATCGCCGACCGCCTCACCGCCGAGGGTTTCGCGGTGACGACGGCGGCGAGCGGTCCCGACGCCCTGCGGCGCCACGCCGACACCGGACCCGACGTCGTGATCCTCGACGTGATGCTGCCCGGCATCGACGGCCTCGAGGTGTGCCGCCGCATCCAGGCGCTGACACCGACGCCCGTGCTGATGCTGACCGCTCGCTCGGAGGAGACCGACCTCGTCATCGGACTGGGCGTCGGTGCCGACGACTACCTCGCCAAGCCGTTCTCGATGCGCGAGCTCGTCGCCCGCACCCGCGCGCTGCTGCGACGGGCCGAGCGCTACCCCGTGGGCGGCGACCCCGCTCCGGCCGGCGGCGGGCGCGACCTGCAGGTCCTCGACGACCTGTCCATCGACCACGACGCGCGTCTGGTCACGGTCGACGGGTCGGCGGTGCATCTGACGCGCACCGAGTTCGACCTGCTCGCCACCCTGGCCCGACACCCGGGCGCGGTGCGCAGCCGATCCCAACTCCTCGAGTCCGTGTGGCAGTGGACCGACGCGGGTGAGACCCGCACCGTCGACTCCCACATCCGCTCGCTCCGGGCGAAGGTCGGCGCCCACCGCATCCGCACCGTCCACGGCGTCGGATACGCCCTCGCGGGCGGGCACCCGTGACGCCGGGTCGGCCGCGCCCGCTCGACGCGCTGCGGTCCTTCAAGGTGAAGACCGCCGTCGTTGTCGGTGTCGCGCTCACCACGTCGAGCGTGTCGTTCTGGGTGACCGCCCAGTGGCAGTTCCGGTATGCGCTGCTGATGGCGCTGATCGTGGCGTTGGTCGTCACCTGGTTCCTGGCGCACGGGATGACCGCACCGCTGCGCGAGATGACCGGCGCGGTCCGCGCGATGTCGCAGGGCGACTACTCGGGTCGCGTCCGCGCGACGTCCCGCGACGAGATCGGGACGCTGGCGACCGCGTTCAACCAGATGGCCGCCGACCTCTCGGCCACCGACACCTACCGGCGCGAGGTCATCGGCAACGTCGCGCACGAACTCCGGACGCCTGTCGCGGCGCTGCACGCGGTGGTGGAGAACCTCGTCGACGGGGTGAGCACCCCCGACCGCGACACGCTCGCGCTGGCGCTGAGCCAGACCGACCGCCTCGGTCGCCTCATCGACGACCTGCTCGACCTGTCCCGCGTCGAGGGCGGCGCGATCGCACTCGGCCACGACGCGATCGACCTGCACGGCTTCACCGACGACGCGATCGCCGAGTGCGTGCTCCGTACGGAGTCCGGTCCGGGCCCGAGCACCCCGATCACCTTCTGCAACGCCGTGCCGCGCGGGGTCGTGCTGACCGCCGACGAGGCCCGGATGCACCAGGTCTTCGCGAACCTCCTCGACAACGCGGCGCGCCACTCCCCCGCCGGCGGCGTCGTGGACGTCTCCGCCCGCGTCGACGGCGACGCCGTAGTCGTCGACGTCGCCGACGAGGGCCCGGGCATCGACCCGGGCGAGCGCAGTCGGATCTTCGAGCGGTTCACCCGCGGCGGTTCCCGCGACGGCGGGACCGGCCTCGGCCTGGCGATCGCCCACTGGGTGGTCCGTCTGCACGACGGCGAGATCGCCGTTGTCGACGAGCCCGGTGGATGTCGCATCCGCCTCCGCCTCCCGGCACACGCCCCCACCTGACCCGACCCGGGCGTCGACGACGCCCCCGCGCGCATCCGCGCAGTTTTCCCACCCGCACGACGAGAGGCGATACCCCCATGCCCGGACCACCCCCTGTCGAGCAGTTCGCGCCCCACCCCGCGCCCCACCCCGCGCCCGCAGCCCCTCCGGCGCGGCAGCCGGCGTGGGCACCCCTGATGACGACGGTCGAGGGCGTCCCCCGCGGCGCCCCGACCCGGGTGCCCGTCGCCGTGACCCTCGCCGCGATCAGCGCCGCGGTCGCCACACCGACGGGGTGGACCGGCATCGGCGTCGTGGTCGTCGCGGTCGCCGTCCTCGCCGCGGTGCTGATCGGGTCGCCGCGGCGTCGCCCGGCCCCGTCCGGTGTCGTCGGCGTCGTCGCCGTGGCCGCCCTGGTGTCGGTCGCGGCCTGGCGCAGCGCGGACTGGGTGGTGGGCGGCTGCCTGGCACTCGCCGCCGTCACCGCGGTGGGACTCGTCGTCGACGCGCGCACCCTGCGGCAGACGGCGTTCGGCGCGATGGCGTCGGTGCTGCTGACGCCGCGGGCGCTGGCGTGGACGGGCCGCACGGTGGCGCGGGCGGGCAGCGGTCGCCGGGTGGACGACCCGCGGGCCGTCGCCGGCGTGGTCACGCTGACCGTCGTGCTCGCGGTCGTGTTCGGCGCACTGTTCGCCGGCGCGGACGCCGCCTTCGCCCATCTCCTCGAGGTCCTCACCCCCGACGTCGGGTCGCTCGACGTCGGCCCGCAGGTCGCCGTCGGTGTGCTCGCGGCCGTGGTCGTGGCGGTCGGCGTCCATCTGCGCTGGGCGCGACCGCGATCGACACACGTCCCCGTGCCGGCGCGGACCGTCCACGCCACGTGGATGTGGGCGCTGCCCGCGGGGACGGTGCTGCTCGTCTCGCTCGCCTTCCTCCTCACCCAGGCCTCGACGTTGTTCGGCGGCGACGACCACGTCCAGCGCACCGTCGGCCTCACCTACGCGCAGTACGCCCGGTCCGGCTTCTGGCAGCTCTTCGTGGTGACGGCGTTGACCATCGCCGTCGTGGCCGTCGCCTGGCGGCGGTCCCCGCGGGACACCACACGCGACCGTGTCGCGGTGCGGGTGATCCTCGGGGGGCTGTGTCTCTCGGCGCTCGCCGTCGTCGCGTCCGCCCTGCACCGGATGGACCTCTACGTCGACGCGTTCGGCGCGACCCGGCTCCGCGCGGGGGCGACGGCCGTCGAGCTGTGGTTCGCCGTGGTGCTCGTCGCGCTGATGGTGGCCGGCGCGGGCCTCGGCACCCGACATCTCGTCCGGGCGGTCGCCGCGCTGACGATCGTCGGGGCGCTCACGTTCGCCGCGTACGACCCCGACGCCCGCATCGCCGAGATCAACGTCGACCGCTTCGAGAAGACGGGCCGCGTCGACACGGGGCAGTTGTCGGACCTCTCCCCCGACGCGACCGGTCAGCTGTTGCGACTGCCGCCGGATCTCCGCGACTGCGTTCTCGCCGCGATCACCGCCGACGTGCAGACGCAGCGTCGCTGGGCGGACGCCGACCTGAGCACGATCCGGGCCCGGGAGATGCTCTCCGACGCACGTCCGACCCCGCGGCCGGGTCGCTGCTGATCACGTGCGGTGAGCACCCGACCGTGGTCGGTGGCCACCAGATCTCACACCGGCATCGATCGGATGACGACACGCGACGAAAGCGACGACTCGCCCGGACGCGGGGTGAACGGGTTCTCAACATGGGTGTTACGGGGCGTAACGTCGCGTTATCGTGAATTAAATTGTCGTGATCGTAAAGAGTTCATGACGTTCTGCGAATGCGGGGGCAGAAGAGGAGTGTGTTCGTGAGGTCTGTCCGTTGGCGACGTCGGATGTGTGTGGCCGCTGCAGCCGTGGTGTCCCTGATGGCGATACCCGCGCAGGCGCTCGCCGCCCCGAACAGCTCGGGCGGGACGGACGACCCGTCGTGCCACCCGTCGGCAGCACATCCGCGGCCCGTCGTCCTCGTACACGGGACGTGGTCGAACCCGACGAAGACCTGGGACAAGATGGCCCCCGCCCTACGTGAGCAGGGGTACTGCGTCTACACGATGTCCTACGGGAAACGTCAGCCGCTGAGTCCGCAGAACCTCCTCGACCTGTTCGGCGGTGACTCCATCCGGGAGTCCGCGCAGACGCTGGGGGCCTTCGTCGCGAAGGTGCGCAGCGAGACCGGGGCGCGACAGGTGGACATCGTGGGCCACTCCCAGGGCGCGGTCGTCGCCCGCCAGTACATGAAGTTCGACGGTGGGACGAACCGGTCCAACCCGTCGGCCAACGCGGTGAACACCCTCGTCAGCCTCGCGGGGACGAACCACGGCACCTCGTTCAACCGCAACCAGATGATCGGCGCCATCGGCCAGCTGCTCGGCATCCCGGTGGTACGCCTCGCGTCCATCGCCGTCGGACCGTCCTACGTCGAGCAGATGATCGGCTCACCGTTCCTCGAACGGCTCAACGCCGGCGGCGACACGCAGCCCGGCGTGCGGTACGTCGTGTTCGGCACCCGCGACGACACCATGGTGACCCCACCCGAGCGCACCTTCCTCACCGCCGGGCCGGGCGCCCAGGTGCGCAACGCCTGGGTCCAGGACGGCTGCCGGACGGCGGTCGTGGACCACATGGGGATGACCTCGGACCCCCGTGTGATCGGTCTGGTGCTCGGTGCACTGGACCCGACGTGGGCCGCCACCCACCCGGCTCCCTGCCCCTGACACCTCACTCCCCCGACACCGACGCCCGCCGCATCTCCTGCGGCGGGCGTCGTCGTATACGGGGTGGGGCGTCCCGGGCGTGCGGCTGTGGCCCCGGGTGAGCCGACCTCTCAGGCGCGGTCGACGATCGCCCGCAGCGCGAGCTTCCAGTGCTCGACCAGTTCGGTCAGGTCGTCGGGGTCGATGGCGTCGTCGAGCCACGTGATCTGCGCCCGCACGACTCGTCCGGCGTCGGTCGTCGTCGACATCGACTGGATGTCGATCTCGGCCTGCGCCGGCATCCTGTTGCCCCGCGCGAGCGCGGCGGGATCCGACGTGTCGAGGAGACCGGGACCCGCGACGTCCGGGAACCAGGCGACCTCGCCGATGTCCGCGGCCGCCTCGGCGCCCGGGACGGCACCGATGTAGTTGAAGACGATCTGCGGCTCGGCGAGTCCGGCCAGGCGGTCGATCCCCTGCGGGTCCAGGTAGCGCAGCAACCCGTAGCCGATGCCGCGGTCGGCGTGCGCGGTCATCGCGGCCCGCGTGGCCGCGACCACCTCGGCGGCCGTCGCGGGGTCGTCGAGCATGTCGATGGCCGAGCGTCCGCCGAGGTCGACGTGGGTGGGGAACATCGAGGTGAACCATCCGACCGTGCGGGACAGGTCGACGTCGCGTCCGACCACCGACTCCTGGCGACCGTGGCCCTCGAGCGTCAGCAATGCGCCGGGCGCGGCGACGCCGCGGTCCGCGCGCCACCCCACCACCGCGGCCGCGAGACCGGCGACGAGCAGGTCGGCGACGGTCTCCCCGTCGTCCCCGGAGCGGACCCCGGCTGTCAGCGGTTCGACGATGTCGGCGGGGATCTCCACCTCGAGGCGGGCCAGTCGGTCCACGGTGTCGCGGGTGAGGTCGAGACGCCGTGTCCCCAGCGCGGGGTCGTCGACGTCGAGCGTCGCGACCCAGTGGTCGAGTTCGTCGCGACGTGACGCCGCCGCCTCCCGCAGGGCCGCGGTCCACTCGACCCACGACGTGCCCGCGTCGGGAAGTGTCGGCTCGTCGCCGGCGGTCACCTGCGTACCGGCGACAGCGATGTCGGACTGCAGGATCTGCCAGGACACGGCGTCGACGACGAGGTGGTGCAGGACGACCACGAGGCGTCCGGTGGCACCGGAGTCGGCCGGCGGGGCCAGCCAGACCAGACGCATCATGACGCCCGCCGCGGGATCCAGCAGGTCGATCGCATCGCCGACGGCGGTCCGCACGACCGAGGTGTACCCCTCGGTCCCCGGCACCGTGTCCTCGCCGAGGTCGACACGCGTCAGCGCGGCGGCCACGTCGACGCTGCCCGGCTCGCCCACCTCGAGGGCACCGGACGGGTCGAACCGCGACCGCAGCACGTCGTGGGTGTCGACGACGGCGCCGATCACCCGCGCGATGTGGTCGGCGGTCACGTCGCCCGGGACGACGAACGCCATCGGCATCACGAACCGGTCGATGTCACCGCCGCGCTCGATCGTCTTGCGGATCACCGGGGTCGCCTCTGCGCGACCGGTCCGCGGTCCCACCGCAGACGGGGTGTCGCCGCCGACCTCGGCGCGGCGGGCCAGCGCCGCGATGGTGCGCTGCTCGATGACGTCACGGGCGGTGAACCGCAGGCCCGCGGAACGGGCGCGCGTCACGAGCTGCATCGCGCCGATGCTGTCGCCGCCGACCTCGAAGAACGAGTCGTCCGGCCCGACCTCGGTGCCGAGCAGTTCGCCGACGATCCGGACGAGTGTCTCCTCCGCAGGGCCGGCCGGCGCCCGACGCTCCGCGCGGGTGACGTCGGGGGCCGGGAGTTCCGACCGGGCGATCTTGCCCGACCGGCCGCGCGGGAACTCGTCGAGCACGACGACGACCTCGGGGACCATGTACCCGGGCAGCGCGCGCCCGGCGAACTCGCGCAGCGCGTCGACGTCGACGTCCCCGCCGAGATCGCCGGTCACATAGGCGATCAGCTGCTCGCGGCCGGCGACCTCACGGATGACGACGGCCGCCTGGCCCACCGAGTCGTGGCGGGCGAGGACGACCTCGACCTCCTCGAGTTCGATGCGCAGACCGCGCAGCTTCACCTGGAAGTCGACCCGACCGACGTAGTCGAGGGAGCCGTCGGGGAGGCGACGGACGAGGTCGCCGGTGCGGTACATCAGTGATCCCGCGGGACCGACGACGCTCGGGACGAACCGTTCGGCGGTCAGGCCCGGACGGTTCAGGTACCCGCGTGCGAGCTGGTCGCCGGCGAGGTACAGCTCACCGACGGCCCCGACGACACACGGCCGCAGCCACCGGTCGAGCACCCAGCCGCGGGTGTTCCACACCGGGCGGCCGATCGGCACCACCTCGGCACCCGCCGAGCGCGACGCCCCGTCGGAGACCGCGACCGACGTCGACCGGTCACCGGCCGCGACGACGGCCGACGTCGCGTCCACGGTCACCTCGGTCGGACCGTAGAGGTTCACCACGCGGGCGCCGCTGCGCTGCACGACGTGCCGCGCCAACGACCGCGGCAGGGCCTCGCCACCGCTGAACACGAGTCGCAGCCCGTCGAGTGCCGCCTCGCCCGCCGACTCGACGAACACCGCGAGCACCGACGGCACGAACTGGACCACCGTCACCTCGTGGCGCGCCACGAGGTCGACCATCTCGGTGGGCTCGGTGTGCGCCCGCGGGCCCGCCACGACGGTGCGTGCCCCGACCAGGCCGGGGGTGAACATCTCCCACACCGAGGCGTCGAACGTGAACGGGGTCTTGAGCAGCACGGTGTCGTTCTCGTCGATGCCGTGTTCGGCCGCGATCCACAGGACCTGGTTGACCAGTGCGCGCTGCGTGATCTGCACACCCTTCGGCCGCCCCGTGGACCCGGAGGTGAACAGCACGTAGGCCAGCGACGACGGGTGGACCCGGCCGCGCAGCTCCGACGGGGCGATCGGGCCGTCGTCGATGTGCCGCAGACCCCGGGCCGCGAGGTCGAGGCAGGCGACCGGTCGGACGATCGCCCGCAGGCGCGCGAGCCGGTCGGCGTCGGTGACGGCGCACCGGACGCCCGCCTCGGCGACGATCGCCGCGACACGGTCGGCCGGGGCGTCGACATCGATCGGCAGGTAGGCCGCGCCGGCCTTGAGGATGCCGTGGACGGTCGCGAGCTGCTCGACGGAGCGGGTCATGGCGACCGCGACGACGTCGTCGGGGCCGATGCCGTGCGCGATCAGCACCCGGGCACGGCGGTTGGCCATGGCGTCGAACTCGGCGAACGACACCTCGGTGTCCCCGTCGACGAGCATCACCGCGTCCGGCGTGCGGGCCACACGCTGCGCGAACAGCCCGGCGACGGTGTCGTCCGCGACGACACGGTCGGTGTCGTTCCAGGCGCGCAGCTGGGCGGCGATCTCGGCCGGGTCGACGAGGTCGACGTCGCGGACCGGTGTCGCGCTCGCCCGCGCGAACGCGGTGAGCACCCGCTGCAGGCGGGCGGCGAGATCGGCGGCGCGGGCGTCGGAGACGAGCGCGGGGACGTACCGCAGGGTCACCGACAGGTGCGGATCCGCCTGGCCGAGCACGGTCATCGGGTAGTGCGACGCGTCGTTGACCTGGGCGCCGTCCACCGACAGTCCGTCGATCGACGCGCCCTGCTCCAGGGAGTCCCGGTCGATCGGGTACGACTCGAAGACCACGAGGGTGTCGAACAGCGCGCCGACGCCGAGCTCGCGCTGGATGGCGGGGAGTCCGACGTGGTGGGCGTCGAGCAGGCCCGCCTGCTCGGACTGCACGCGTTCCAGCAGGCCGACGACCGTCTCGCGCTCGTCGAGCCGGACCCGTGCGGGGATGGTGTTGATGAACAGGCCGAGGATGGAGCCGACCTCGGGCACCTCGGGCGGGCGTCCGGAGACCGTCGCACCGAAGACGACGTCGTCGGAGCCGAGGGAGCGGGCCAGGACGAGACCCCACGCCGCCTGCAGCATCGTGTTGACGGTGATGCCGCGATCGCGGGACAGCTCGGCCAGACCGGCCGCGGTCGGCTCGTCGAGCTCGAGGACACGGTCCACGGGCACGACCGACTCGGCGTCCACCGAGGCCAGTTCGACGTCGTCGTCGCGGACACCGGTCACGCCGGACCGGTCGACCAGCATCGTCGGGCGGTCGAGCCCGTCGAGGGCCCGCCGCCACGCCGAGAGCGCCGCGCCCGGCTCACGCCGTGACAGCCAGTCGAGGAAGTCGCGGTAGCTGTGCTGACCCGGGGGCAGCTGGTCGACGCCGCCCAGGGCGTAGAACGCGAGCAGCTGCTGCATCAGCAGCGGACCCGACCAGCCGTCGAGCAGGATGTGGTGGTTCACCATCGACATCCGCGTCAGCGGCGTCCCGGCGTCGTCGACGCCGAGGTCGACGAGCAGGAACCGCATGAGCGGGGCCGAGGTCATGTCGAAGCGGGCCAGTCGGTGGCCGCGCAGCAGGCGGTCGGCCTCGTCGGCGGCGTCCTCGCGCCCCGTCAGATCGACTCTCTGCCACCCGACCTGCGCCCGGGAGACGATCGCCGCGATCGGCGTCCCGTCCTGCGTCGCGTGGAAAGCACTGCGCAGCACCGGGTTCCGGGCCACGACGGCGTCCGCGGCTGCGCGCATCCGGTCGGCGTCGAGCGGTCCACGCAGCTCGAGGACGACCTGGGCGGTGTAGATGTCGACGGCGTCCGCGCCGGCGACCTCGGCGTGGTACAGCAGTCCGGCCTGCAGCGGGGCCAGGGGCCACACGTCGTCGATGTGGCCGTGCGTGTCCTCCAGGAGGTCGATGTCGCGCTGCGTCACCGGGACCAGCGGTACGTCCGAGGGTGTCAGCCCCCCGGTCGCGTCGTCGCGGACGTGGCGGGCCAGCGCCGCGGCCGCCGCCACCCACTCGTCGGCGAGCTCACGCACGTCCTGCTCGTCGAGCAGTTCCCCGGCGAAGGCGAACGACGCCGACACGACGGGACCCGCCTCGGTGTCGGTGGCGAGCGCGTTGACGGTCAACGCCGCCGGGACGACCATGTCGACGTCCATGGACCCGCCGAGTTCGCCGCCGTCGGTGGCCGGTTGCCATCCGAACTCGGCCGTCGCGCTCTCCCCCGCCGCGACGCGGCCGAGGTAGTTGAACGCGATCTGGGGCTCGCCCCGCCCGCGCAGTACGTCGGCCTCGGGCCCGCCGAAGTGGGTGAGGACGCCGAAGCCGATCCCGCCGTGCCCGCCCGGGAGGACCGTCAAATCCTCCTTGACCGCCTTGATCGCACTGCCCGCCGCCGACGACCCGGCCGCGGCGACCACCGCGTCGACGTCGATGTCGGCGAGGTCGAGCCGGACCGGCCGTGTGGTGGTGAACCACCCGACGGTGCGGTGCAGGTCGGCGCGCGCACCGTTCGCGGTCGGCGCGACCGCGAACTCCTCACGACCGTGGCCCTCGAGTTCGACGAGCAGGCTCGGCGCGTCGACGCCGCGCCGCAGACGCCAGCGGCGCACCGCGACGGCGAGGGCGGTGAGGAGCGCGGTGTCGACACCCGTGCGGTAGGCGGGGCCGATCTCGCGCAGCACCGCGTCGGACACGTCGGTCGGCATCTCGACGGTGACGCGGCCCATCGTGGACACGGTGTCGCGTGCCGGGTCCAGGGGACCACTGCCCAGCGGCGGGTCGTCGACCGAGACGACCTGCGCCCACGCCTCGACCGCGTCGGCGAAGGAGGGCGCCGACGCCGCGAGGGCGTGGGCCCAGGTCCGCAGCGACGTCCCGACCTCACCGAGGGCGATCGGCTCCGTGGTCGACCCGGTCGCCGGATCGGTGCGCGCCCACGCGACGACGAGGTCCGGCAGGAGGATGCGCCACGAGACGCCGTCGACGACGAGGTGGTGGACGACGATGTACAGCCGCCCGGTGATGTCGGCGCCGAGCCGGGGCGACGGGTCGAACCAGACCGCCTGCAGCATCACACCGGCCGCGGGGTCGAGCCGGTCGTCGGCGGCGGCGGCCTCGCGCTGGACCGTCGCCGCGAAACCCGGTGTCCCGGGGGCGTCGTCGACCTCGACGCGCCGCAGCACGTCGTCGGCGGTGACGGCACCGACCGGACGGACCTCGAGGTGCGGCGCGTCGCCGAGGACCAGACGCGCCCGCAGGGCGTCGTGGGTGGCCAGCAGCGTGTCGACCGCGATCGACAGACGCTGCGCACCGGGGTCCCGCGGGAGGGTGAGGAAGTTGGCCTGCGAGAAGGTGCGGTACTCGCGACGGGTGTCGACGAGCCACCGCATGATCGGGGTCAGCGGCAGCGTCCCGACGCCGCCACCCTCGAGTTCGGGCAGGACCGCCTGCGCGGCCTCCGCCGAGGTCGTGACCACGGCGGCGAGGTCGGCCGGGGTGCGACGGTCGAACACGTCGCGCGGTGTGAACACCAGACCTGCGTCCCGGGCCCGCGTCACCAGGCCGATCGCCATGATGCTGTCGCCACCGAGGGAGAAGAACGAGTCGTCGACACCGATCTCGTCGACGCCGAGGGTCTCGGCGAACAACCGGCACAACGTCTCCTCGACCGGGCTCGCCGGAGCGCGCGACGGTGCTGTCGACGCCGCGAAGTCCGGGGCCGGCAGGGCGCGACGGTCGACCTTGCCCGCCGGTGTCAGCGGGATCTCGTCGAGCACGACGACGGCCGACGGCACCATGTGCGCGGGCAGTGTCCGGCCGACACGCGAGGTGAGGTCGGCGACGTCGGAGACCCGACCGTGGACGTAGGAGACCAGGATCGTCGCCCCGGTGACCGGGTGCGGCAGCCCCAGCGTGGTCGCGAAGTCGACGTCGGGCTGGGCGCCGAGCACGGCGTCGATCTCACCGAGCTCGATGCGGAAACCGCGGACCTTGACCTGGAAGTCGGTGCGTCCGTTGAACTCCAGTTCCCACCGGTCACCGTCGAGGCGGCGCCACCGGACGAGGTCACCGGTGCGGTACATCCGCGCCCCGGGGGCGCCGTACGGGTCGGGCACGAACCGTTCCGCGGTCTGGCCCGGTCGCCCGACGTAGCCGCGGGCGAGCACGTCACCGGACACGTAGAGCTCACCGGGCACGCCCGGCGCGACGGGCCGCAGACGGTCGTCGAGGACGACGACCCGGACACCGGTCACGGGCCCACCGATGGTCAGTGGTGCCGCCGGGGTGAGCGCATCGGTCGTGGTCGACCAGATGGTCGCCTCCGACGGCCCGTACAGGTTGTACATCCGACGGACGGTGCCGTCGGCGCGCGGGACGGCCCAGCGGCGCACCAGTTCCGGCGGGCAGACGTCACCCGCGACACAGACGACGGCCAGGTCGTCCAGACCGTCCGACGGCACCGTCGCGAGCGCGGCCGGGGTCACGAAGGCATGCGTCACGTGCTGGTCGTGGAGCAGCCGCGCGAGTTCCTCGCCGCCGAACATGCTCGGGGGTGCGATGACCTGTGTCCCCGCCCCGCTGACGGCGAGCAGCACCTCGAAGATCGAGGCGTCGAAGCTCGGGGAGGCGAAGTGCAGCACCCGCGCCGACGGCGTCACGCCGAACCGCGTCCGGGCCTCCTCGACCACGTCGGCGATGCCGCGGTGGGTCACCGCGACGCCCTTCGGCCGTCCGGTGGAGCCGGAGGTGAAGATGATGTACGCGATCTCGTCGAGCGACGGGCGCGCCCAGTCGCCGGCGGTGTCGGTGTCGGTGCCGGACTGCTGCGCCACCTCGCGCACGTCGAGCCACTGCACGGCGCGCGGCAGGTCACCGGCGACCTCGTCGACGGTCAGCCCGATCGTGATGCCCGCGTCGGCGACCATGTGCTGCACGCGATCCGACGGGTAGTTGGGGTCGATCGGCACGACGGCGCCGCCTGCGGCGACGATGCCCCAGAACGCGGTGATCGACTCGACGGACCGCCCGACGGCGAGGCCCACGGGCGTCCCCTCGACGACGCCGCGGTCGCGCAGGACCCGGGCGACACGGCGTGCCCGGCGGTCGAGCTCGGCGTAGGTCAGGCTCTCGTGTTCCCCGATCACGGCGAGCGAGTCGGGGGCGGTGTCCACGGCGCGCAGGACCACGTCACCGAGCACGGAGCGCTGCGGCGCCGACGGTGCCTCCATGTGCCGCAGCCGATCCGACAGCGCGGGGTCGATGATCTCGATGTCCCCGACCGGGAGCTGCGGGTCGGCGACGACGGCGGCGAGGACCGCCGCGAAGCGCCGACCCAGTTCGCGGACGGTCGACTCGTCGAACAGCGCTGTGGCGTAGGTGAACACGCACTCGAACCCGGCGTCGTCGCCGGAGGACTGGGCGACGGTCAGCTGGAGGTCGAACTTCGTCGTGGTGGTGTCCACGTCGAGACCGGACACCCGCAGACCGGGCAGCTCGAGATCCGGCTGATCGGTGCTGCCGAACGCCAGGACGACCTGGAACAGCGGCGAGAACGACGTCGACCGTTCCGGGGCGAGGTCCTCGACGAGCCGCTCGAACGGGATCTCGGTGTGCGTGAACGCGGCGACGTCGACGTCGCGCACGGCCTCCAGCAGGTCGGCGAAACCGGCGGACCGGTCGACGGGTGTGCGCAGGGCCAGCGTGTTGACGAACATGCCGACGAGGTCGTCGAGGGCTGCGTCACCGCGCCCGGCGACGGCGGTGCCGACGACCACGTCGTCGGTGCCGCCCGACCGTGCGAGCAGCACGGCGAACGCCGCGTGGACGGCCATGAACATGGTGGCGCCGCGGGTGTTGGCGAGCCGTTGGAGCCCGGCGCGCGTGGACGCGTCGACCTCGAACCGCACCTGTGCGCCGGCCACCGACTGCACCGCGGGGCGCGGGCGGTCGAGGGGCAGGTCGATGACCTCCGGGATGTCGGCCAGGGTCGTCGCCCAGAACTCGAGCTGCGCCGCGGCGACCGAGGTGGGATCGCTCTCGTCGCCGAGGACCGCACGCTGCCACAGCGCGTAGTCGGCGTACTGCACCGGCAGTGCCTGCCAGGCGGGTTCCTGTCCGGAATGCCGTGCGCCGTAGGCGACCATGACGTCGCGGGCCAGCGGTGCGACGGACGCCCCGTCGGCCGAGATGTGGTGGACGACGACGACGAGCACGGCCTCGTCGGGCGCGACGACCAGCAGCGCCATCCGGACCGGCACGTCGGCGGCCACGTCGAAACCGGCGGTGACCAGCTCGGCGACCGCGGTCCGCGCGGCGTCGAGGCCGTCGACCGACCGCACGTCGAGGACGTGTCCGGCCCGGGCCTGCTCGGGGGTGAGGATCTCCTGGCGCGGTGCCCGCTCACGCCCGTCGATGACCGCGTCCGCCGGATAGCGCGTGCGGAGCACCTCGTGGCGGGCGACGACGTCACCGACGGCCGCGCGGAACGCCTCGACGTCGATCTCGCCGGTCAGGCGCAGCACCGCGGGGATGTTGTATGCGGGCGAGGCCGTGTCGAACTGGTTGATGAACCACATCCGGGTCTGCGCCGGGGACAGCGGGATCTGGCCGGGCCGCGCCATCGCCTGCAGACGGGGGCGGTCCGAGGCGGAGCTGTGGTCGGCGGCCGCGGCGATGCCCGCGACCGTCGGGTCGGTGAAGAGGTCGCGCACGGTGAGCGAGGAGCCGAGCGCCTCGTTGACGCGGGCGACGACGCGCGTCGCGGACAGGGAGTTGCCGCCCACGGCGAAGAAGCTGTCGAAGGCACCGACCCGGTCGGCCCCGACGATGTCGGCGACGACACCGGCGACGATCTCCTCCACCGGCCCACGCGGTTCCTGGTGGGCGGCGGCGGTCGAGAAGTCCGGACGGGGCAGCGCCGCGCGGTCGAGCTTGCCGTTGATGTTGAGCGGCAACACGTCCAGAACGACGGTGACCGTCGGGATCATGTAGGACGGCAGGTCCTCGGCGGCCTGCGCGAGGACCGCCCGGGTGTCGAGCTCACCCGGCCCGGCCGTGGTCCGCACCGGCACCAGGTAGGCCACGATGTGCTCGCCGGCGCTCGGGTCGGTGTGCACGGTGACGACGGCGGTGTCGACCTGGTCCGTCGCGGCCAGCACGCGCTCGATCTCCTCGAGCTCGATCCGCAGACCACGCACCTTGACCTGGAAGTCGCTGCGCCCCATGTAGACCAGGGTCGGCGTGGGGTCGTCGCCCACACGCGCCCACCGCACGAGGTCGCCGGAGCGGTACATCCGGGCCCCCGCCCGGCCGAACGGGTCGGCGACGAAGCGGTCGGCCGTCAGGTCGGAGCGGTTGAGGTAACCGCGGGCCAGCTGTGCGCCGGCGATGTACAGCTCACCCGTGACGCCGTCGGGCACGGGACGCAGGCGGGTGTCGAGGACGTAGACCCCGGTGTTCCACTCGGGGCGGCCGATGGGCACGGCACCGTCGGTCAGGCGCGCGGGCATCTGCTGGTGGGTGACGCTCACCGCGGCCTCGGTCGGCCCGTACAGGTTGTGGACCGTCGCCGCGCTCACCGCGCGCAGGCGGGCCACGGTCTCGGCCGTGAGCGCCTCACCGATGCACAGCACGGTGGTCAGGCTCGCGATCTGCTCGGGCCGGATGTCGAGCAGGAAGGCGGACAGCAACGACGGCACGAACGTCGTGACGGTGACCCGACGACGCTCGATGAGGTCGGCGAGGTACGCGGGGTCGCGGTGACCCTGCGGCGCGGCGACGACGAGGCGGATGCCGGCGGTGACAGCCCACCAGTACTCCCAGACCGACAGGTCGAAGGTGGCCTGCGTCCGCAGCAGGAGCGCGTCGTCGGCCGCGAGGCGGAACTGCACCGACAGCCAGTTCAACTGGTTCACGATCGCCGAGTGCGGGACCGCGACGCCCTTCGGTCGACCCGTCGACCCGGAGGTGTAGATGACGTACGCGATGTCGTTCGGTCGCACCGTGCGGAGACGCTCGAAGTCGGCGACGGCTCCCCCGGAGTAGTCGTGCAGGTCCAGCGACCCGATGTCGACGACGGCGTCGGGTGCGAGCGTCTGCGCCGCGGACAACGCCTCGGGCGCATCCCCGGCGACGAGGACGAGTGTGGGCGCCGAGTTGTCGACGATGTAGCCGACCCGGTCGGCGGGGTGGTCGGGGTCGATCGGCAGGTAGGCGCCGCCGGCCGTGGTCACCGCGTACATGGCGACGATCAGGTCGACCGAGCGCGGCATCGCCAGGCCGACCACGGTCTCCGGGCCGACACCCCGGTCGATGAGGGCGCGCGCCAACCGGTTGACCCGGCCGCCCAGGGTCGCGTAGTCGAGGGTCCCGGCGGCGACCCCGGCATCCGCGTCGCCGTCCGCGTCGATCGCGACGCGGGACGGGTAGGCGACGAACGCCGACGCCAGGATGTCGGCGAGGGTCGTCGGCGCGAGCACGACGGTGGTGTTGTTGCGCTCCTCGACCACCTCGACCCGCTCTGCGGCCGAGAGCATCTCGATGTCGCCGACGGGCGTGTGGGGTTCGTCGAGCAGGCGACCGAGCAGGGCGACGAAGCGGTGGGCGATGTCCTCGACCGTCGACCGGTCGAACAGGTCGTCGGCGAAGGTGATGGCCGCGTGGACGCCGGCCGGCGCCCCGGTCTCGTCGTAGGTGTCCGAGAGGATCAGGTGCAGGTCGAACTGGGCCACGCCCTCGGGCAGCTCCACCGGCTCCATCCGCAGACCGGCGAGTTCCAGTGTCGGCCGCGCGATGTTCTGGAAGGACAGACCGACCTGGAAGATCGGGTGCCGCGCGGTCGAGCGCACGGGGTTGAGCACCTCGACCAACCGCTCGAACGGCACGTCGGCGTGGGTGAACGCCGAGGAGTCGCGCTCACGGGCGGCGTCGACGAGATCGGCGAAACCGCGTGCGGCGTCGACGTCGAGACGCAGGGCGAGCGTGTTGACGAACATGCCGATGACGCCCTCGAGCTCGCGCTCACCCCGACCGGCCATCGGTGTGCCGACGATGATGTCGCGGCTGCCGGCCAGGCGGGCCAGCAGCACCGCGAACGCGGCGTGGAAGCCCATGAACGTCGACGCGTTGCGCGAGCGCGCGAGGTCGGCCACACGGGCGTGGACCGACGCCGGGATGTCGAACAGGTGCTGGCTGCCGCGCAGGGACTGCACCGGCGGGCGCGGTCGGTCGGTGGGCAGTTCCAGCTGATCCGGCAACGCGGCCAGGGTGTCGCGCCAGTACCCGATCTGCGCCGACAGCAGGCTGGTCGGGTCGTCCTCGTCGCCGAGCACCTCGCGCTGCCAGAGCGCGTAGTCGGCGTACTGGACGGGCAGCGGACGCCACTGCGGCGCAGCACCGGTCGAGCGGGCCGCGTAGGCCGTGGCGAGGTCGGCGACGAACGGCACCATCGACTCCCCGTCGGCCACGACGTGGTGGACGACGGCGGCGAGCACGTGGCGGGACGCGTCCAGGCGCCACACGCGGATCCGCATGGGCACCGCGGCGTCCACCCGGAAACCTCCGGAGACGAACGCGCGCAGCTGATCCGGCAGTTCGGTGTCGGTGGCGTCGACGACGGCGATCTCGGGGACCGCCTGCCCGGCCGGGAGGATCACCTGATGCGGGCCGGTCGACGAGTCGGGGTAGACGGTGCGCAGCGACTCGTGCCGCTCGACCACGTCGGCGACAGCGGTCCGCAGGGCGTCGACGTCGAGGTCGCCCGTCAGGGTCACCGCGGCGGGGATGTTGTACGCGGGTGAGTCCGGGTCGAAGCGGTTGAGGAACCACATCCGGGTCTGCGCCAGCGACAGCGGGATCCGGTCCGGGCGCGGGCGCGCGACGAGCGGCGCCCGGTGCGGCCGGGAGGTCTGGCCGCTCGCGATGCGCGCGGCGAGCCCGGCGACCGTGGGGGCGGCGAACAGTTCGCGCACACCCACCGACGTGTCCAGCGCGGCACCCACACGCCCGACCACCTTGGTCGCGCTGAGCGAGTTGCCGCCGAGGTCGAAGAACGAGTCGTCGCGTCCGGCGCGGTCCACCCCGAGCACGTCGGCGAAGACCGCGGCGATCGTCTGCTCGAGGTCGGTCTCGGGTGCGCGGTACTCCCGCTCCACGACGGCGAACTCGGGCGCCGGCAGCGCGCGCCGGTCGAGCTTGCCGATCGGGGTCAGCGGGATCTCGTCGAGCACGATCACGGCCGCGGGCACCATGTGACCGGGCAGGCGGTCGGCGACACCCGCGGTGAGGGCGTCGACGTCGACCGTCCGGCCGGGCCGCGGCAGGACGTAGGACGCCAGGGTGGTCGCGCCGTCGGGTCCGTCGACGCCGACGGTGACGCTGTACTCGAGGTCGCCCCCGTCGACGAGCGCGCGGTCGATCTCGCCGAGTTCGACGCGGAAACCGCGCACCTTGACCTGGAAGTCGCTGCGGCCCACGTACTCCAGGGCGTTCGGCGGAGCGGTCGGGTCCAGGCTGTAGCGCACCAGGTCACCGGTGCGGTACATCCGTTCGCCGTGTGCGCCGTACGGGTCGGCGACGAACCGCTCGGCGGAGGTCGCCGGACGGTCGTGGTAGCCCCGTGCCAGTCCGGGCCCTGCGAGGTACAACTCGCCGACGACGCCCCGGGGGACGACGCGCAGACGGGAGTCGAGGACACGCACCCCGACGCCGCGCAGCGGGGCGCCGATGGTCACACGATCGCCGCGCCGCAGACCCGGGGTGATGGTGTTGATGACGGTGGTCTCGGTGGGCCCGTAGGCGTTGCGCAGGCGGGGCGCCCACCGCGTCGCGAGCTCCGGCGTGCACACGTCACCGCCGACGACGAGCGACTCGACGACGTCGAGACCGGTCGGGTCGACCGTCATCAGGGCCGTCGGGGTCATGACGACCACCGACACCCGCTGCCGCAGGACAAGGCGCGCGAGTTCGTCGCCGCCGAACACGTCCTGCGGCGACACCACGAGGGCCGCACCCGCCCCGAACGCGGCGAGCATCTCGCCGACCGAGGTGTCGAAGCTCGGCGAGGCGACGTGCAGGACCCGCGAGTCGGGCCGGACGGCGTAGTGCTCCACCACGTCGGCCGTGAGGTTCGCCAGACCCGCGTGCGTCACGACGACGGCCTTCGGCGTCCCCGTCGACCCCGAGGTGTAGATCAGGTAGGCGGCGTCGGAGACACGCAGCGGCGCAGTGCGATCGGCGTCGGTGACCGGCCCGTCGTCGACAGCCCCCGTGAACGCGGTCAGGTCGTGCCATGCCACATCGCCGGGCAGGTCGTCGCGGTCGGACCCGACGGTGACCCCGAACAGCGCGCGGGAGTCGGTGAGCATCGTCGAGATACGGTCGGCCGGGTACTCCGGGTTGATCGGCAGGTACGCCGCACCGGTCTTCGCGATGGCCCAGATGCCCGTCACGGAGTGCAGCGATCGCCGCATCCCGAGGGCGACGACGGTCCCCGGGCCCGCACCGAGGGCGATGAGCTGCCGGGCGAGGCGGTCGGTGCTCGCGTCCAGCTCGGTGTAGGTCATCGACGTCTCGCCGTGCACGAGCGCGGTGCCCTCCGGCGAGGTCCGCACGCCCCGCGCCAACAGCTCCGGCAGCGTCGCGGCCGGCTCCGACGGCGGGCCCGCGACGGCGACGAGCGCGGCGCGTTCGGACGGCGCGAGGATGTCGATCGCACCGACCCGCGCGGACGGGTCCGCGGCGATCGACTCGAGGATGCGCAGCAGACGGTCGGCGAAGGACTGCACGGTCGACTGGTCGAACAGGTCGGTCGCATAGGTGAACGTGGCCGGGGCCGGCTCGTCCTCGGGGGCGGTGTCGCCCAGCGTCAGCTGCAGGTCGAACTTGGCCATCTCGACGTCGGCGTCGACGACATCCACACGCAGGCCGGGGAGTTCGAGCGTGGGGGCCTCGTTGTTGTCGAACGACAGCGCGATCCCGAAGAGCGGGTGGTGCGCGGTCGACCGCGGCACGTCGAGCACCTCGACGAGACGTTCGAAGGGGACGTCCGCGTGGGCCATGGCGTCGACGTCGCCGGCGCGCACGATGGTGAGCAGCTCGGCGACGGTGAGATCGGGGTCGACCTCGGTACGCAGCACGACGGTGTTGACGAACATCCCGACGAGGTCGTCGAGCGCCTCCTCACCGCGACCCGCGACCGGGGTGCCGATGGCGATGTCGGTGGAGCCGGACAGCCGCTCGGCGAGGATCGCGAGACCGGCGTGCACGACCATGAACAGGCTCACGTCGTGCTGGCGTGCCACCGCCGCGAGGCGTCGGCGCAGACCCGGGTCCACCGCGAACCGCACGGTGTCGCCCCGCAGCGACGCGACCGCGGGTCGCGGTCGATCGGTCGGGAGGTCGAGTGACTCGGGGACGCCGGACAGCGTGCGCCGCCAGTGGTCGATCTGCTGCGCCGAGACCGAGTCCGGATCGTCCTCGTCACCGAGAAGATCCCGCTGCCACAGCGCGAAGTCGGCGTACTGCACCGGGAGCGGCGCCTGCGAGGACGCGATGCCCGTACGGCGGGACTCGTAGGCGACCACCAGGTCGCGGAACAGCGGCGCGAGCGACGCGCCGTCGGCGGAGATGTGGTGGACGACGAGCATGAGGACGTACTGCGTGTCCTGCGCCTCGACCTGACGGCCCGCCAGGCGCATGAGCACGATCCGCGCCGGGAACCCGGTGGTGACGTCGAACCCGGCGGTGGCGGCGCGCACGATCTCCGTGCGGATGTCGTCGGGCTGGACCGTGATCTCGCGGTAGATGGCCGCGACCGCCTCGTCGGCGGGATGCACCACCTGGTGGGGACCGTCCGCCGAGTCGGGATAGATCGTCCGCAGTGCCTCGTGGCGATCGGCGACGTCGACGATGGCCGCCCGCAGCGCGGCGACGTCGAGGTCGCCGGTCAGCCGCACGGGCAGCGGGAGGTTGTAGGCCGGCGACGACGGGTCGAAGCGGTTGATGAACCACATGCGGGCCTGCGCCGGCGACAGCGGGATGCGGTCGGGACGGGGACGCGGGACGAGCTGCGGTCGATCGGCCGTCTGCTCGCGCCCGGCGAGGAGTGCGGCCAGGCCGGAGACGGTCGGGTGGTCGAACACGTCGCGGACGCCGACGGACACGCCGAGCGCGGCCTGGATCCGCGCGGCCACACGGGTCGCGCCGAGCGACGTGCCGCCGATGTCGAAGAACGAGTCGTTCGCGCCCACCCGGTCGCGGCGGGCCACGTCGGTGTAGATCCCGGCGATCGCGACCTCGAGATCGGTGGCGGGTTCGACGAACTCGACGGTCGTGGTGGCGAAGTCGGGTTCGGGCAGGGCCCGCCGGTCGAGCTTGCCGTTGGGGGTCAGCGGGAACGCGTCGAGCGCGAGGACCGCCGCGGGGACCATGTAGGCCGGCAGGCGCGAGCGCAGGTGGTCGAACAACGGGTGTGCCGTGGGGATCTCGCCGGGCACGGCGGGCACGGCGTCGGCCGCGACGGGTCCGACCACGTAGGCGACCAACTGGGCGTCGCCCGCCGCCTCCACCACGACCGCGACGGCGTCGGCGACACCGGCCACCTCGGTCAGCGCCGACTCGATCTCGGGCAGTTCGATCCGCAGACCGCGCAGCTTCACCTGGAAGTCCGAGCGCCCGATGTACTCCAGCTCGCCGTCGGACCGGCGTCGGACGACGTCGCCCGTGCGGTACATCCGTTCGCCGGTCGCCGAGGTGATGTCGGCGACGAAGCGGTCGGCGGTCAGGTCGGGTCGGCCCACGTAGGCGCGGGCGAGCTGGACGCCGGTGAGGTAGAGCTCACCGGAGACCGTCGGCGGGACCGGCCGCAGCCGGTCGTCGAGCACGTGGACACCGGTGTTGGCGACCGGACGTCCGATCGGGACCGTCTCGGTGTCCGCGGCCGTGTACGGGTGGTACGTCACGTCGACCGCGGCCTCGGTGGGCCCGTACAGGTTGTGGATCGCGGCACCCGACGCCGCCGCCATCCGCGCCGCCACGTGCGGCGGGAGCGCCTCGCCGCTGGCGAACACCTGGCGCAGCGTGCGCAGCGCACCCAGCGGCCCGTCCGCCCCGCCGGACTCGGCGAACAGTGCCGTGGTGAACGCGGCCATCATCGACGGCACGAAATGCAGTGTCGTGACGCCGGTCTCGGCGATGAGCCGCGCGAGGTACGCCGGGTCCCGGTGCCCGTCGGGCGCGGCGACGACCAGGCTCGCCCCGGTCTGCAGCGGCCAGAAGAACTCCCACACCGACACGTCGAACGTGGCGGGCGTCTTCTGCATCACGACGTCGTCGCCGTCGATGGGGTACTCCGCCTGCATCCAGCGCAGACGGTTCACGATCGCCCGGTGGGTCACCGCGACGCCCTTGGGGCGCCCCGTCGACCCGGACGTGTAGATGACGTAGGCCGTGTTGTCCGGGCGCAGGGGCGCGGAGCGCTCGTCGTCGGCGAGGGGCTCACCGGACCGGGCACCGAGGTCGAGGGTGTCGATGGCCAGCACGGGCGCGTCGTCGTGGATGAACCCGTCGCGGCTCGTGGTCAGCACCGCGGCCGGTCGGGCGCTGTCGAGGATGTAGGCGATGCGGTCCGCCGGGTGGTCGAGGTCGACGGGCACGTAGGCACCGCCGGCGGCGACGACGGCGTACATGCCGATCAGCAGGTCGAACGACCGCCGCATCGCAAGCGCCACATGGACATCCGGTCCGACCCCGGCCTCCACGAGGTGGCGGGCGAGACGGTGTGCCCGCTCGGCGAACTCGGCGTAGGTGAGCGTCTCGCCCTCGAACACCAGCGCCGTCGATCCCGGCGTGCGCCGCGCCTGCTCGACGAAGAGGTCGGTCAGGGTGAGCGCGTCGGTCGTCGGCGCCTCGCCGGACTCGGCGATGACCGAGGCGAGCATGCCCGAGAACTGCTCGGCGAACGCTCCGCCGGTGTCGTCCAGCAGACCCGGCAGCAGGGTGGACAGCGCGATGGTGACCGCGGCCTCGGGGCCGATCCCGACCGCGCTGAGGGTGGTGAGCAGTTCGGTCGACTTCGCCTGCAGCTCACCGTAGGTGACGTCGACACCACCGTGGGAGAGGGCGACGCCGTCGGGGTTGATCCGGGCCGCCGTCGCGAGGAGCTCGTCGAGCGACCGGCCACGCAGGCCGTCGGTGTCGGCGCTGCGGCCACGGGGTCCGGTGTCCCCGGCCTGCTCGAGTTGGTCGCGCTCGGCCTCGGTGAGGATGTCGATGTCGCCCAGCGTGACCCGGGGGTCGTCGGTGATCGCCGTCAGGACCGCGACGAAACGCTCGCCCATCGCGGCGACGGTCTCCTCGTCGAAGATGTCGACCGCGTAGTCGAGCAGCACGTCGATGCCGCGACCGCGGCCGTCGGCGCCGAAGCTCTCCGAGACCGTCATGCCCACATCGGATTTGGCGAACCGCACACCCCACTCGAGGGGGGTGACGCTCAGACCCGGGAGCTCGACGGTCGGGATCTCGATGTTCTGCATCGTGAGGTTGACCTGCACCAGCGGCGCGTACTTGCGGGTGCGCACCGGCGCGATCGCCTCGACGACCTGCTCGAGGGGGACGTCGGCGTTGCTGAACGCGGCGAGGTCCGCCTCGCGGGTCCGTGCCAGGGCGTCGGCGAAGGTGTCCGACCCCGAGATCCGGGTCCGCATCACGAGCGTGTTCACGAACATGCCGACCAGACCGTCGACCGCGGACGCGGTGCGACCGGCGGTCGGGGTGCCCACGGCGACGTCGTCGGTGCCGGCCAGTCGTGCGAGCAGCGCCGCGAAGGCGGTGTGCACGACCATGAACATGGTCGACTCCGTCTCCGTCGCGATCTGGTGCAGGCGCTGCTGCAGCGTCTCGTCGATCCGGAACGTCACCTCTCCCCCGGCGAGGGAGCGACGGTCGGTGCGGGGGCGGTCGGTCGGGATCTCGAGCAGGTCCGGCAGACCCGCGAGGTGCTCACGCCAGAAGTGCAGCTGACGACCCGTGATCGACTCGGGGTCCTCGGGCGAGCCCATCACCGTCTGCTGCCAGATCGCGAAGTCGGCGTACTGCACCGACAGCGGACGGAACGCGGGCTGCTGCCCCGCGACGCGGGCGGTGTAGGCCGTCATGAGGTCGGTGGCCAGCGGCACCAGCGACGACCCGTCGGCGGCGATGTGGTGGATGACGAGCAGCAGCACGTGGTCGTCGGGGGCGACGTCGACGAGCAGGGCGCGCAGCGGGGGCGCCGCGGTCACGTCGAAGCCGCGGCTCGCCGCGTCGAGGCAGATCTCGCGGACACGGTCCTCGTCGGCCGCGGTGTGCCGTTCGAGTGTCACCGACACCTCGTCGACGGACAGGATGCGCTGGTGGGGCCCGTCCACGGAGTCGGGGTACAGGGTGCGCAGGATCTCCTGGCGCGCGACCAGGTCGGTCAGCGACGCGGTCAGGGCCGCGACGTCGAGGGTCCCGACGAGTCGCAGGCCCAGCGGGATGTTGTAGTCCGCGGCTCCCGGGTCCAGGCGGTTGAGGAACCACATGCGCTGCTGCGCCAGCGAGAGCGGGATCCGGTCGGGGCGGTCGGCCCTGGTGAGCGGCGCGACGGCGTCGCCGGCGAGGTCCGGTGACGCCTCGATCGCGGCGGCCAGCTCGGACACACCCGGTGTCTCGAACAGCATCCGTACACCGAGCCGCACACCGAGCGACTCGTTGATGCGCGCCATGGCGCGCGTCGCGGCCAGCGAGTTGCCGCCGAGGTCGAAGAAGGTGTCGTCGGCGCCGATCTGCTCGCCCCCGAGCACCTCGGTGTAGGCGGCGGCGACGATCCGCTCCATCGGCGTACGCGGCGGCTTGTACTCCCGTGCCGCGCCGAGGAACTCCGGCGCCGGCAGGGCGCGACGGTCGATCTTGCCGACCGGGGTGAGCGGCAACGACGCGACGATGGTGATCGCGGCGGGGACCATGTGCTTGGGCAGCGTCTGGCCCGCGTGGTCGGCGAGGTCGCGGGCGTCGATCGTCGACCCCGGGGACGGCTGCACGTATGCCGCGAGCGCGGTGTCACCCGTCGGCCCGGTCACCCCGAGCACGTAGGCGTAGTCGACGGCGGGGTGGGCGCCGAGGACGGACTCGATCTCGCCGAGCTCGATGCGGAAGCCGCGCACCTTCACCTGGTGGTCGGAGCGTCCGACGTAGATCGGTTCGAGTGTGGTCGTACCGTCGGCCTTCTCGACCCGGCTCCACCGCACGACGTCGCCGGTCCGGTACATCAGGCCGCCAGGCGGCCCGTAGGGGTCGGCGACGAACCGTTCCGCCGTGAGACCGGGACGGTCGCGGTAGCCGCGGGCGACGCCGGGGCCGGCGACGTAGAGGTCGCCGGGCACGCCGATCGGGGCGGGACGCAGGCGCGCGTCCAGCACGACCGCGGACGCCCCCCGGACGAGCGACCCGATCGTGTAACGGTCACCGGCCTCGAGCGGGTCGGTGATCGTCGCCATGATGGTCGTCTCGGTGGGGCCGTACCCGATCAGGACCGAGCGACCCGGCGCCCAGCGCGCGATGAGGTCGGTGGGCACCGCCTCACCGCCGACGGAGAAGTGCGTGAAGTCGTCGAGACCGTCGGGGTCCACCGACGCCAGCGCGGCCGGCGTGATGAAGCCGTGGGTCACGCGGTGGCGGGCGAGGACCTGCCGCAGATCGTCGCCGCCGTAGGTCCCCGGCGGCACGATGACCATCGTCGACCCGGCACCGGTGGCCATGAGCAGTTCCAGCACCGACGCGTCGAACGACGGGGACGCGAAGTGCATCACCCGGGCCTGCGGTGTCAGGCCGTACCGGTCGATCTGCTCGGCGGAGAACGGCGCGAGGCCGGAGTGCATGACCTCCACGCCCTTGGGCTTACCGGTGGTCCCCGAGGTGTAGATGATGTACGCGCAGCTGTCGGGGCGCACCGGACGGACGCGCTCGTCGGCAGCGACGGGCCCGTCGGGCAGCGCGGAGATCTCCGGGCCGTCGATGACGAGCCACTCGACGACGTCGGGCAGCCTCGCGACGTCGTCGGCGGTGGTGATGCCGAGGACCGCACGCGAGTCGACGAGCATGTGCTCCACGCGATCCGCCGGGTAGGTGGGGTCGACGGGGACGAACGCCGCGCCGCTGCGCGTGACACCCCACACGGCGAGCACCGAGGCGATGCTCCGGGTGATCCCGAGGGCGACGACGTCCTCGGCCCCGTGGCCGCGCGCGATCACCGCCCGCGCGATCTGCGCGGCACGTCGGTCGAGGTCGCGGTAGGTGATGCTCACCTCGCCGTCGATCACGGCGACCTGATCGGGGTCGATCGCGGCCGCCGCGACCAGCAGGTCGTCGAGGGTCCCGGTGGCGTCGGTCTCCGGACCCCGGACGGGCAACAGGTCCGCGCGCTCGGTCGCGTCGAGCAGCGGGATCTCCCAGGCGACCGCGTCCGGATCCTGCGCCATCCCGTCGAGGATGCGCACGAGGCGACGGGCGTGCGCCTCGACGGTGGACGTGTCGAAGATGTCGACCGCGTACCCGAGGAACCCGGCGATGCCGGCGGGCGCGCCCGCGGCGTCGACGTTCTCGGTGAGGTCGAAGGTGAGGTCGAACTTGCTGTAGTTCGTGTCGATCGCGCCCGGGTCCACCCGGAGCCCGTCGAGGTCGATCGTCATGCGGTTCGAGCCGTTGACGCTGAGCACCACCTGGAACAGCGGTGTGTGCAGGGACGTCCGGGTCGGCGCGATGGCGTCGACGACCTGCTCGAAGGGCACGTCGCTGTGGGCGAACGCCTCGAGGTCACGGCGTCGGATGTCGGTGAGCAGTTCGCGGACCGTGGCGCCCTCGGAGATCTCCGTGCGCAGGGCCAGGGTGTTGACGAACATGCCGACGATGCCGTCGAGCTGCTCGCTGCCGCGACCGTCGATCGGCGACCCGATCACGATGTCGGTCTCGTTGCTCAGGCGGGCGAGCAGGACGGCGAGTGCGGTGTGCAGCAACATGAACCGCGAGACACCGGTCGCGTTGGACAGCGTCACGAGGCGGGCGTGCAACTCCGGCTCGATGAAGAACGGGTGTGTCGCACCGACACCGGACCGCGAGCCGGCGCGCGGCCGGTCGGTCGCGAGCCCGGTGAGTTCCGGTGACCCGGCGAGGGTGTGGCGCCAGAACTCGAGCTGCCGCCGTGCCGGGGAGTCCTCGTCCGCGGTGTCGCCGAAGGTCTCCGACTGCCAGATCGCGAAGTCGACGTAGTGCGCCGACAGCGGCGTCCACTGCGGTGACCCGCCGTGCAGGCGCGCCTGGTAGGCGGTGAGCAGATCGGTCATCAACGGACGCATGGACAGTCCGTCGGAGGCGATGTGGTGCACGACGAACACCAGGAGGTGCTTGGCGGGTCCGGACCCGTCACCGTCGGACAGCCGCCACAGCGCGGTGCGGACCGGGACCGTGGTCGCGACGTCGAATCCCGGTGTCGCGAACTCGCGCAGGCGTTCCCACACCTCGTCCGAGCGCACGTCGTCCACGCGCACCGGCGGCAGTGCGTCGATGGTGGGGACGACCACCTGGTGCGGGCCCTGGGGTCCGCCGGGGTAGATGGTGCGCAGCGTCTGCTGGCGGTCCACCAGGTCGACGAGCGCCGCACTGAGCGCGTCGATGTCGAGGTCGCCGGTGAGCAGCAACGTCATCGGGATGTTGTAGGCGCCGGAGGTGGTGTCGTAGCTGTTGATGAACCACAGGCGCTGCTGCGCGAGCGACAGCGGGATGCGGTCGGGGCGGTCGACGACCGGTCCGGGGAACTGCACCGGCGCGACGTCGTCGCTCGCGGCGCCGTCCGACGCCGTCCCGTCGGCCGAGCGTGCACGTTCCACGACCTGCGCGATCTGCTCGACCGTCGGCTCCTCGAAGAGCGTCCGCAGCCGGATGGACACCCCGAGCGTCTCGGACAGCCGGGACGCCAGGCGCACCGCGCTCAACGAGTTGCCGCCGAGCTCGAAGAAGGACGTGGTGACACCGACCCGCTCGGCGTCGACGGCGTCGGCGAAGAGACCGGCGACGACCTCCTCCAGCGGGGTGCGCGGTGCGACGAACGACTCCGCGTCGTCCGCTGCGCCGAAGTCGGGTTCGGGCAACGCTTTCCGGTCGGTCTTGCCCGACACGCTCAGTGGGAACGCCTCGAGCACCATGATCGCCTCGGGGACCATGTAGTCCGGCAGACGCGCGGCCAGCCTGCGGCGGACGTCGTCGACCGAGACCGCGTCCGGCCCGTGCTCGCCGACCACGTAGGCGGCCAGCCGTGCCCGGGAGGCCTCGCCGTGCGCCACGACCAGCGACTGACGGATGCCGTCGATGTCGGTCAGCGCCGACTCGATCTCGCCGAGTTCGATGCGCAGGCCGCGCACCTTCACCTGGAAGTCGGAGCGACCCACGAACTGGGTGTCCCCGCCGGCGAGACGTCGGACGAGGTCGCCCGAGCGGTACATCCGCGCACCGGGCGGGCCCCAGGGGTCGGCGACGAACCGCGATGCGGTCAGGCCGAACATCCCGCCGTAGCCGCGAGCCGGCGCGACACCGGCGATGTACAGCTCGCCGACCACACCGACGGGGACGGGACGGAGTCGGTTGTCCAGCACGACGTGCCGCACGTTGGGGATGGTGGGCCCCATCGGGATCGGACCGATGTCGCGCACCTCGCCCGGGGGCGGCGGGTCGTAGGCCTCGAGGTCGTAGGCGACGGCCGACGAGGTGGCCGCGGTCTCCGTCGGACCGTAGGTGCACAGCAGGCGGGTCTTCGTCCCCAGCATGGTCCGGTAGACGGCGGGCAGGCTGTACTCGCCACCGGCGACGGCGGTGTCGATGGAGGCGATCGTCGCGTCGGGGTCCATCTCGACGAGCAGTTCGTAGGCGCTCGGCGCGAGGTTGAGCAGCGAGATGTCCTCGTCGCGCAGGACCGCGACCACCTCGTCGGGGTCGAAGCCCTCCGACACGACCCGGATGAAACACCCGTAGGCCAACGTGTTCCAGATGTTCTTCTGGGTCGAGTCGAACCGGGGTGACTGGGCCACCAGGACGCCCGCACCCTTCCGCAGGACGATCGCCGTGCGGTACCAGGCGTACATGTTGTGGATGCCGCGGGCGTTGACGAGTGTCGGCTTCGGCTTGCCCGTCGACCCCGACGTGGTGATGACGTAGGCGAGGCGGTCCATCGCCCCCGGTTCGGTCCACCGGTCCGGCAGCGGGCTGTCGTCGTGGGCCTGCAGCCGCCGGTCGGTCTCGGGGTCGCCGAGCGCGATCAGACCGATCCCGGCGTCGGCGAGGCCGGTGCGGTAGTCGGGCGTCGTCTCGTCGGCGACGGAGACCACCACGGTCGACCCGGTGTCGCCCAGGACCGACAGGGCCCGCTCCGCCGGTGCGTGCGGGTCGAGCGGCAGGTACGAGGCACCTGCCTTCCACGACGCGAGGAGCGCGACGACCCAGTTCACCGAGCGCGGGGTGAGGACACCGACCACGTCGTCGGGTCCGACGCCGTGGGTGATCAGCTCGCGCGCGAGTCGGTTCGCCGCCGAGTCCAGCTCGGCGCGGGTCAGTTCCCCCTCGGGGCCACGGACCGCGAGGGCCGACGGGTCCTCGACCACCCGCTGTGCCCACGCCGACAGCGGGGTGCCGGTCCACGGCTCCACGGTCGCGGTGGCGGCCGGCGCGCCGCGCTCGACGACCGCGGTGTCGGTGCGCGCGTAGGCGGCGAGATCGACACCGGTGACCGTCGCCGCGGTCCGGGCGATGACGTCGTCGAGGACGGCCGTGAACCCCTCCGGTGCGGCTGCGACGAGGGGGGCGAGGCCGGTGAGTGCGATGGACGCGATCGCCTCGGCGTCCATGCCGCGCTGGGACATCGGCCCGAAGAGCTGGTCGAAGCGCTCGTGCAACTCCGCGAAGGTGACCCGGGATCCGTCGCGTTCGAGGACGAGGGCGTCGGGGGCGACGTCGACGGCGGCGGCGAGCATCGCTGGCAGGTCGTCGGCCGTCGGGGCGGGGACGCTGACCGTGTCGGCGGCCGGTGCCGCGTCGAGACGTTCGGACTCGAGCAGGATGTCGATGTCGCCGACGGCCACCGCGGGGTCGTCGGCGACCGCCGTGGCCACCGCCACGAGCCGCTCCGCGATGTTCTCCACCGAGGGGGCGTCGAACACGTCGACGGGGAAGTTGAGGTGGCCGGACAGCTCGGTGCGGCCGTCGGGGCCCGGCTTCTCCCCGATCACGAGGGTGAGGTCGAACTTGGCGCCGAGGATGGTGTCGTCGGCGGCCACCGAGACCTCGAGGCCCGGCAGCTCCACCCGGGCGGGCTCGTTGTTCTCGTAGGTCAACTGCACCTGGTAGATCGGCGAGTGCGACGTGACCCGGCGCGCGACGACGGCGCCCACCACGTTCTCGAACGGCACGTCGTCGTGGGCGAACGCGTCGAGGTCGATGTCGCGCACACGCGTCAGCAACGCGTCGAAGGACTCGCCGGGGTCGATCGGGGTGCGCAGGGCGACGGAGTTGACGAACATGCCCACGAGGTCGTCGAGGTCCGGGTGGCCCCGCCCTGCGACGGGTGTGCCGACCACGATGTCGTCGGCGGCCGACAGTCGGGCCAGCAGGGTCGCCAGGACGGCGTGGACGACCATGAACATCGAGGTGTTCGTGCGGTGCGCGAGGGCGTCGAGTCGATCGACCACCTCGGCACCGATCCGGACCGGCACGAGGCCGGGACGCGTGCTCCGCTGCGCCGGCCGCGGACGGTCCAGTGGCAGTTCGATCGCGTCCGGTGCCCCGGCGAGCGCCGTGCGCCAGTGCTCGAGGTGCTGGGCCACCGGCGAGGCGGGGTCCTGCAGCGAGCCCAGGGTCTCGCGCTGCCAGTGGGCGAAGTCGACGTACTGGACCGGCAGCGGCTCGAAGGCCGGAGCCGTGCCCGCGGCACGGGCGACGTAGGCGGACACCAGATCCCGGGCGAGCGGAGCCAGCGACGCGCCGTCGGCGAGGATGTGGTGCAGGACCACGACGAGCAGGTGCTCGGACCCGTCCCGCAGCAGTCGCGCACGCAGCGGGACGGCCTCGGTGACGTCGAATCCCCGACCGGCGAACCCCACCGCATCGGCGAGCTGGTCGTCGGCCGCGACGTCCTGCACCTCGAGGGCGACACCCGCCTCGGCGACCGTGAGCACCTTCTGCCAGGGCCCGTCCGCGGAGTCGGGGAATATCGTGCGCAGCGACTCGTGCCGCTCGACGACGTCGGTGAGCGCCGCCTCGAGGGCGGTGACGTCCAGGTCACCCGAGAGCCGCAACGGCAGCACGACGTTGTATGCGGGCGACGCTGGGTCGAGACGGTTGACCAGCCACATGGCCTGCTGCGCCAACGACAGGACCGGTCGGTCGCCGGCGCGGCCGGGCGCCAGGTCGGGGCCGGAGACGACCTCGGACGGCGTGTCGCCGTCGACCACGGTCGCGAGCGACTCGACGGTCGGGTGGTCGAAGATCTCGCGGACGGCGACCCGCCGCCCGTACTCGGCCGAGAGTCGCGCCGCGGCCCGGGTGGCGACCAGCGAGTTGCCGCCCAGGTCGAAGAAGGAGTCGGTGACACCGATCTCGGGCAGACCCAGGACGTCGGCGAGGATCGTCGCCAGACGCGTCTCGACGGCGGTGCGCGGCGCCACGGCCTCGACGCCGCCGGCCATCTGCGCGGGATCCGGTGTGGGCAGCGCGGACCGGTCGAGCTTGCCGGTGCGGGTCAGCGGGATCTCGTCGAGACCGATGACCAGGCTCGGCACCATGTGGGACGGCAGGCTGCGCGCGACGTGGTCGCGGATCGCGGCCGGGTCGACCTGCGCGCCCGCGACCGGCACGACGTAGGACACCAGTGCCGTGGTCCCGGCGGGCATCGGGGCGCCGATCGTGGTCACGAACGACACGTCGGGGTGGCCGGCCACCGCGGCGTCGACCTCGCCGAGCTCGATGCGGAAGCCGCGGACCTTCACCTGGAAGTCGCTGCGCCCGACGTAGAAGACCTCCCAGTCGTCACCGACACGGACCCAGCGCACGACGTCACCGGTGCGGTACATGCGGGACCCGTTCGCGCCGTGGGGGTTCGCGACGAACCGGTCCGCGGTCAGGCCGGGCCGGTCGTGGTAGCCGCGCGCCAACGCGGGGCCCGCGAGGTACAGCTCACCGTCGACACCCGGCGGCACGGGCTGCAGGCGGCGGTCGAGGATCATCGACGTCAACCCGCGCACCGAACGGCCGATCGTGATCGCGTCGCCGGGGACCATGGGTCCGGCGATGTCGGCGAAACAGGTCGCCTCCGTGGGCCCGTAGCCGTTGAACATGCGGCGCCCCACGGCCCAGCGTGCGACGAGCTCCGGGGGGCAGGCCTCGCCGCCGACGACGACGGACTCGAGGTCGTCGAGACCGTCCGGGTCGACCGACGCCAGCGCGGCGGGGGTGACGAACGCGTGGGTCACCCGGTGGTTCGCCAACAGGTCGTGCAGTTCGGCACCGCCGTAGACCTCGGTCGGCGCGATGACCATGGTGGACCCGTGCGCGAGGGCCAGCAGCACCTCCAGCACCGAGGCGTCGAAGCTCGGCGAGGCGAAATGCAGTGTGCGCGAGGCGCTCGTGAGGACAAACCGGTCCGACTGCTCGGCCATGAGTGCCGCGAGACCACCATGGGTCACCGCGACACCCTTCGGGACACCGGTGGTGCCCGAGGTGTAGATCATGTAGGCGAGGTGCGCCGCCGTCAGCGGTGCGACGCGGTCGGTGTCGGTGACCGGCGCGGTCGACTGCGCGGCGAGGGCGTCCTCGGTCGACGGGTCGTCGAGGTCGAGCCACTCGACCGTCCCCGGCCGCGCCTGCGCCCACTGTCGCGTCGAGATGCCGTACACCGCATGCGAATCGGTGAGCATGTGTTCGACGCGCTCGGTCGGGTACCGCATGTCGACGGGGAGGTAGGCCGCTCCGGTCTTCGCGACCGCCCAGAGTCCGACCATGAACTCGACGGACCGGCCCATGCCCAGCGCCACGACCTGCTCGGGGCCGATCCCCCGGGCGATGAGCAGCCGCGCCAGCCTCGTCGACCGGTCGTCGAGGTCGTCGTAGGTGATGGAGGCGTCCGGGGACTCGACGGCCACGCGGCCCGCACCCTGCGCCGCAGCGTCGGCGAGCAGGTCCGCGAGCGGACGGGGCGCCGGCACCTCGCCGGTTCCGTTGCGCGACAGCAGTTCCGCGCGGTCGTCGTCGGAGAGGACGTCGACGTCGACGACCCGCGCCCGCGGCTCCTGCGCGATCCGGCCGAGGACCCGCACCAGCATGTCCAGCACCGACCGCGCGCGGTCCGGCGCGATCATCGACGGGAGGTACTTCACCGACAGGCGCAGCGACGGGTCGGTGAGCGCGATGACGGTCAGCGGGTAGTGCGTGGCGTCGACGACGTCGGCGTCGGTCACCGACATCCCCGCGACGGATGTCGACTGCGACAACGCATCCCGGTCGAGGGGGTACGACTCGTAGACCATCATCGTGTCGAAGAGGATGTCCAGGCCGGTCGCGGCGGTGATGTCGGCCAACCCGACCGTGTGGTGGTCGAGGAGGTCGGCCTGTTCCTCCGCCACCCGCTTGAGCAGTGCGTCGAGGTCGTCCCCGTCGTGCATCGTCACGCGGACCGGCAGGGTGTTGATGAACAGTCCGAGCATCGTCTCGATGCCGGACACCTCCGGCGGTCGCCCGGAGACCGTCGTCCCGAACACGACGTCCGACCGCCCGGTCAGACGCGAGACGACCAGCGCCCACGCCACCTGCAGGACGGTGTTGAAGGTGATCCCCGCGGCCTGCGCGCACGCCGTGAGACCCGCGTACACGGAGTCGTCGACGGTCACCTCGACCTGGTCGGACACCCCGTCGTCGGATGCCGTGGCGTCCGCGGCGACCAGGGTCGGCTCGTCGAGGCCGGCCATCGCCGACTCCCACGCCGCAATCGACGCGCCCCGATCCTGCGACACCAGCCAGGACAGGTAGGACCGGTACGACGGCGGCGGCGCGATCTCGGCGCCACCGTCGGTCGCGTACAGCGTGACGAGGTCGGCGGCGAACAGCGGCAGCGACCACCCGTCGAGCAGGATGTGGTGGTTCGTCGAGATCAGACGGTGCCGGTCGTCACCGAGGTGGATGAGTGTGAACCGCAGCAGCGGCGGTGCGGTCATGTCGAACGGCTCGACCCGCGCCGCCCGCGCGATGTCGGCCGCGGCCCGCTCCGGATCGGCGTGCGTCGACACGTCCTCCACCACGAACGGGACCGTCACGTCGTCGGTGACCACCTGCACCGGCGTGCCGTCGACGGTGGTCACGAACGCGGTCCGCAGGGAGGCGTGGCGGTCGACGAGCGCCTGCGCGGCCCGACCCATCCGGTCGGCGTCGACGCCGGTCGTCTCCAGGACGAGCTGCGTCGTGTAGAGGTCCACCGATCCGACGGACAGCTCCGCGTGGAACAGCAGGCCCGACTGCAGGGGTGCCAACGGCCACACGTCGTCGAGCGGGGCGTACCGCGCCTCGAACACGTCGATGTCGCGCTGGGTGACGCGCACGAGGTCGAGGTCGGAGGGGGTGAGACCGCCGGCGTCGGCGGAGGCGGCGTGACGCGCGATGCTCTCCAGCGCCTGCTGCCACAGGTCCACCAGGGTGTCGACCGACTCCCCCGACACCGCACCGGCCGGGTGGTCGATCGCCGCCGACAACCGCGGTCCCTCGCGGGTGTCGACGACGGTCGCGGTGATGTCGACGGCGTGGCGCACGGCCACGTCGGCACCGCGGGTACCCCGCAGCGCCGCGGCGCCCGCGGGGACCCAGGGCCCGTCGGCGCCGGCACCGGCGAGCCGGCCCAGGTAGTTGAACCCGATCGACGGCGGGGTGGCGTCGAGGATCTCGCGGGCCTGCGGGTCCAGGTACCGCAGCAGGCCGAACCCCACGCCGCGGCGCGGGATCGACGCGAGTTGCTCCTTGACGGTCTTGACCGCGTCCCCGGCCGCGGTCCCGCCGGCGAGCGCGGCGTCGAGACCGACGCCCGAGACGTCCAGTGCCACAGGGTATGCCGTGGTGAACCAGCCGACTGTCCGCGACAGGTCCGAACCGGCGAGGAGTTCCTCCTCGCGGCCGTGACCCTCGAGCTCGACCAGGAAGCGCGAGGTCGGCGAGTCGCTGTCGGCGCGCCACCGCGTGACGGCCAGCGCGAGCGCCGCGAGGAGCCCGTCGTTGACACCGCCGTGGAACGCCTGCGGGATCCGCGTCAGCAGCGTCTCGGTCAGCTCCGGCGACAGGCGCAGCTCCTGGCGGCGCACCGTGGCGACCGTGTCGCGTGCCGGGTCGACGGCGAGGTCGAGCCCGTCGCTGTCGGCGTCGCCGACGATGCGGCGCCACCGGTCGAGTTCGCCGCGGACCTCCGCGGTCGTCGCGAGGTCCCGGAGACCACGGGCCCAGCGACGCATCGACGTCCCCACGGCCGGCAGGTCCACCGACTCGGCGCCGGCGGCGAGCTGCGCGTACGCGATCGCCAGGTCCGGCAACAGGATCCGCCACGACACGCCGTCGACGACGAGGTGGTGCAGGACGAGCACGAGTCGGGCGACCGGCGCGTCGGCGTCGGTGCTCGCGCTGACGAGGAGGACCTCGACCATGCGGCCGGACGCGGGGTCGAGGTCGTCGGTGGCACGCTGCACCGCTGCGTCCACGGCGTCCACCCACGCGGGCGAGTCCATCGGCGCGGTGATCGTCAGGTCGCTCAGCACGATCTCGCCGGACCCGACCGGGTCGACGACATGCCGCAGACCGTCGGCGACGATCAGGCGGGACCGCAGGACGTCGTGGCGGTCGGCGACGGCACGCAGCGCGGACGCGAGGACGCCACGGTCGAGGGCGTCGGGCGCGGTGACCTCGATGGACTGCGAGACCGGCCCGACCGCGGCGGGATCCTCGGCCAGCCGCAGCAGGATCGGGGTCGCGTCGACCGGGCCGACACCGCCGCCCGGGAGCTCCTCGGCGACCTCCACCTCGGACTGCACCGCGGCGGCGAGGTCGCCGATCGTCTTGTGTTCGAACACCTGTCGCGAGGTGAAACGCAGCCCGAGTGCACGGGCGCGGCTGACCAGCTGGATCGACATGATGCTGTCGCCGCCGAGTCCGAAGAACGAGTCGTCGAGGCCGACGCCGGTGCGGCCCAGCAGGTCCTCGATCACGCCGACGAGGGCGCGTTCGGTGTCGGTCACCGGCGCGCGGAACGGCGCCGCATGGGCCGAGAAGTCCGGCGCCGGGAGACGTTTGCGATCGACCTTGCCACTGGCACCGAGGGGCATCGCGTCGAGGACGACGACGGCGTCGGGGACCATGTAGCCCGGCACACGCGCCCGCACACCGGCGACCACCGTCGCGGTGTCGATCGACCGGCCCGCCGTCGCGGTCACGTAGGCGACCAGCCGCTGTCCCTGCGAGCTCTCGTGGACGGTCACGACGGTCTCGCGGACCGCGGGATCGGAGAGGACAGCCGCCTCGATCTCGCCGAGCTCGATCCGCAGCCCGCGGACCTTCACCTGGAAGTCGCTGCGGCCGACGTACTCCAACTCGCCGGCGCGGGTCCACCGCACGAGGTCGCCGGTCCGGTACATGCGGGCGCCGGAGGGTGCGGCCACGAACCTGCCCGCCGTCTGTGCGGGATCCCCGACGTAGGCGCGCGCCAACTGCACGCCGCCGAGGTACAGCTCGCCGACGGCCCCGACG
Source organism: Williamsia deligens (assembly GCF_024171765.1). Taxonomy (GTDB): domain Bacteria; phylum Actinomycetota; class Actinomycetes; order Mycobacteriales; family Mycobacteriaceae; genus Williamsia_A; species Williamsia_A deligens. The sequence continues at coordinate 2,615,430 of NZ_JAMTCI010000001.1, read as the reverse complement.
ACCGTCGGGCGCAGGGCCCGGTCCAGCACGTGGACCGTCGTGTTCCACACCGGTCGACCGATCGGGACGGTGTGGGTGTCGGCCGCGGGCTCGACGGTGTGGTGCGTGACGTCGACGGCGGCCTCGGTCGGGCCGTAGAGGTTGTGCAGCCCGGCGTCGGTGAGTGCGGAGAGGCGCGCCGCGACCGTCGGGGTCAGCGCCTCACCGCTGGCGAACACACGCCGCAGCGAGGTCAGCGACGCGGCGGGCGCCGACTCGACGAAGAGCGCCAGCATCGACGGGACGAAGTGGATGGTGGTGACACCGCGGTCGGCGATGAGTTGCGCGAGGTACTCCGGGTCGCGGTGGCCGTCGGGCGCAGCGACGACGACAGCGGCCCCGACCTGCAGGGGCCAGAAGAGTTCCCACACCGACACGTCGAAGGTGATGGGCGTCTTCTGCATCACCACGTCGTCGCCGGCCAGCGGGTACTGCGCCTGCATCCATCGCAGCCGGTTCACGATGGCGCGGTGGGCGACGGCCACACCCTTGGGTCGACCGGTGGAGCCCGAGGTGTAGATGACGTAGGCCGTGTGGTCCGGTCGCAGCGGGCTCAGGCGGTCGGCGTCGGTCACCGGAACGTCCGAGAGTGCGGACAGGTCGAGCCCGTCGAGCTCGAGAACCGATGGCGGGGAGTCGAGTTCGCCCGGGAGGACGAACCCGTCGGCGGACGTGGTGAGCACGGCCGCCGGCCGGGCACCGGTGAGGACGGCGGCGACGCGGTCCGACGGGCTGTCGAGGTCGATCGGGACGTAGGCGCCACCGGCCTCGACGACCGCGTGGACGGCCACCATCATCTCGACGGAGCGCCGCAGGGCGACCGCGACGTGGACGTCGGGACCGACGCCGATGTCGATCAGGTGCCGCGCCAGCCGCGCGACGCGGGCCGAGAACTCGCGGTGGGTCAGCTCGACGTCGCCGACCCAGAGGGCGGGCGCGTCGGGAGTCGCGGCCGACTGTGCCTGACGGATCGCGGGGAGGACGTCGTCGGCGACCTCGTGGGCGGTCTCGTTCCACCGGCGGACGGCGGTGTCGATCTCCTCGGCGGACCCGACGGGGATGTCGCCGACGGGGGCGTCGCGATCCGCGCCGAGGAAGGCCTCGAGGACACCGACGAAGCGGTCGAGGTGCTCGGCGAGGTCGTCGTCGTCGTACAGCCGCGGGTTGGCCTCGAGATCGATGCGCAGGCGATGTCCGGCGGCACCCGGGTAGATGTTGACCGCCAGGTCCTCGACGGGCCCCGTCGTGAGGACGTGGACCGACCCGGTGGCGGCCCCCAGGTCGAGTTGCGACTGGAACATCATCAGGTTGACCGACGGGCCGAACAGTCCCCGCTCGCCGGTCCCCTGGCCGAGATCCCGTCGCATGTCCTCGTGGCGGTACAGCTGGCGTCGCAGCGCACCGGTCAGGGCGGTCTGGGTGTCGACGAGGATCGATCCCACGGGCGCGTCGGCGGGCACGTCGACGCGCAGCGGCACGATGTTCGACACCATCCCCGCCGCCGAGCGCAGCTTCGCGGTGTTGCGTGCCGAGACCGGCAGCGAGAGCACCACGTCCTCGGTGTCGAGCATGCGGCCGAGATACACCGAGAACGCTGCGATCACCGCGGGTGCCGGGCTGCCCGCCGCCTCGGCGGCCGCGGCGTCGACGAGGTCGGCGACGCGACCGGAGAGCTCCACCGATGCCAGCCGTGAGTACTCCCCCGGCGGTTCCCGCCGTGACGCCAGCGACGACGCCGCCGGCAGACCCTCGTTGCGCTCCGACCAGTACTCGCGGTCCTTGTCGAACCGGGACGACGCCCGGTAGGCGCGCTCGCTGTCGACGATCTCCTCGAGCGTCGCGCCCTTCCACGGTGCGGGTTCGCGGCCCTCGACGAGCGCTCGGTAGATCTCCGACGCGCGCGCCAGCATCGCGGTGGCGCCGAAACCGTCCATCGCGATGTGGTGGGCACGCCAGTACCAGAGATGGTGATCGGGGCCGAGGCGGAAGAGCTCGGTCACCGTGAGTCGGTCGCTCAGGACGTCGAGCGGGCGGCTGTAGTCCGCGCGCATCCACTCCAGCGCCGCAGCGCGGGGATCCAGTTCCCCGGAGACGTCGTGGAACCCGATCGTGTCGTCGCGGGCGTCGTCGACCCATTGCCGGGGCACGTCACCGGTGTCGACCAGTCGGAGGAAACCCGACCCCGCTTCGCGACCGATCCGGTTGCAGGCCGCGGTCAACGCCGCGTGGTCCACGGGACCCGTCAGTTCGACGTATTCGGCGATGTTGATGGGGATCGAGCCGAGGGCCTGCTGCGCGAACCAGATGCCGCGCTGCGCAGCCGAGAGCTCGAACACCCCCGCGACCGGGGATGCGTCCGCGACGGACCTGTCGTCGGACGTCAGGTCACCGTGCGGTGCGTCGGAGCCTCCGACTACCAAGTCTCTCGTGCTCCCATCCCGAACGAGGGTCCACCGTGTCTCGGTCGACAATGCACTGACGTGAAGCAGCGCTCATCGATCGTGTCACGAACGGACCTGCGGGCGTGGTGACACGCCCGGTTCCTCCTGGCTGCCCGGATCGTGGACAGACTGTGCGATCGCAATGCCGTCATGAACCATCGACAAAACGACTACCGATGGTACATCAGCACGACACGTCGACGACGCAGCGAGGAGCCGGCCGAGGCCGGGATGGTGAAGTGTCCTGCGCCCGCGGATCGCGGGCGGTGGATCAGGCGCCGGTGAGGCGGCTGGCGATACCGCGGAGATCGATCTCGCTGGTGCCCGCAGCGCGTTGTGGCGATGCGACAGCGGCGATGTCGACCTCGGCGAGGTCGGCGAGGACGCGGGCGAACGTCCCGTCGATCACGGCCGCGACGGTGGCCGGGTCACGCTCGGCGGACAGCGACGGGATCGCGGCGAAGACGGCGGCCACGACGGCGGCGCGGTCGTCCATCTGCTGACCGCGGGTGACCGGGACCATGAGGTCCAGGGCGGCGTCCAGCTCCCGGTAGGAGATGGCGCGGTAGTGGTACCGGCACACCACGCGACCCGGCGTGGCGGCAGCAACTCGGCGAACGGCAGTGACCAGGTCCGGAGCGCCTGCTCCGAGCGACTGGTCCGACGCGGCCGTTCCCCCCGACCGAACTGCTGTGGAAGTCATCTCTCACCCCTGTACATGTGCGACTTTCCCGGTGTGTGCGATCACACTAACCGGAGGGGGAGCGCAGATGGGTGTCTGTTCCGTTACAGATTGGAACGGTTTCCTCTGGAGGGCCTCCACAAAAGGGGCCCCACCAGCGGCGTCACACGCCGGAAACGGCCGAAATACAGTCGTCACCCGGGTGATTCGTGTCACACCCGTGACACGGGCGTGGCCGGAACGTGCAGGTCACGCGTGCGGTCACTGCCCCGCGTCGGCCTCCATGGCCTCGATGAGGCTCTTCGGACGAAGATCTGTCCAGTGCTCGTTGACGTAGTCCAGGCACTCCTGGCGCGACGACTCGCCGAAGACCTTGGTCCATCCGGCGGGGATGTCGGCGAAGGTCGGCCAGAGCGAGTGCTGGTTCTCGTCGTTGACGAGCACGAAGAAACGGCCGTTCTCGTCGTCGAACGGATTGCTCATGGCGTCGACCTCCTGTTCAGCGAGTGCGTCCTGCGGTACCGGCGGCGACGGTCGCCGCCGCCCGCAGCGCGGCAAGCGTAGCCGCCAGTCCCTCCGGCCCCGACACGGCGAGCCCGGGCACGGTCATCATCAGCGCGACGGTGAGCGTGGAGTCGTCGATCGAGCTCGTCGTCGACATCGAGGTCATCGCGGCGCGCGCCGCGCCGGCCAGCTCACCGAACGTGAGGGTGCGGTCGGTCCGGGTCACGGCGGGCGCCTCCGGCGCCACCGCGGCCGCGCGGGCCACCAGTTCGCCCAGGGTGCGTGTCGTACCCGCGGTCGGGGGGGTGCTGAGTCCTACACCGAGCGTAGTCGCCACGGTCCCTCCTCCAGCTCGTGTTCCGAATGCACCCGATCGACGTGTCGAATGTCGGCGCATTGTCGGACGCGTAAATGTTATCCGACTTTCAGCAACCAGAAATACGTCATCGCGAATTCCCCGGTCACTCCGAAGAGATATCGGCGGCGTCCGCCGAGGCGTTACAGGCCTGACGGGTTGCCCTCGACGGCATCCCCGGTCGGCTATCTTCGTCGTGACAGCCGCGATCGCGACTTCAGGATCCCGATCCCCGCTGCCCGAGAACTCGACCAGGGAGCAGACGACCGATGTCAGTGACGCAGGGCCGGTTGGCCGGGGACGCCCGATCAGCCACGGAGCCCGCGGTCGTCGCGGACAACCTGGTGAAACGGTTCGGTGACTTCACCGCCGTCGACGGCGTCTCCTTCCAGGTGCCCACCGGGACCGTGCTCGGCCTCCTGGGCCCCAACGGCGCCGGGAAGACCACGACGGTCAACATGCTCGCCACGCTGCTCGTCCCGGACGGCGGCTCGGCGACCATCGCCGGCTACGACGTGGTGACCCACCGCGCGGGCGTCCGGCAGTCGATCATGCTGACCGGACAGTTCGCCGCGCTCGACGAGGCCCTCACCGGACGCGAGAACCTCGTCCTCTTCGGACGTCTGATGGGGCTGGACAAGAAGACGGCCCGGCGGCGCGCGGAAGAACTGCTCGAGGCGTTCGCGCTCACCGAGTCGGCCGGTCGTCGCGTGGGGACGTTCTCCGGTGGCATGCGTCGCCGCATCGACATCGCGTGTGGCCTGGTGGTGCGCCCCGAGGTCGTCTTCCTGGACGAACCCACGACGGGCCTCGACCCCCGGAGCCGACAGGACGTGTGGAACATCGTGACGTCGCTGCGCGACCTGGGGATCACCACGCTGCTGACGACGCAGTATCTCGAGGAGGCCGATCTCCTCAGCGACAACATCGTCGTCATCGACTCCGGCCGGGTCATCGCCGAGGGCACCGCCGACGAGTTGAAGGAGCGCGTCGCGGGGACGGTGTGCGAGGTCGTCCCGAGTTACCCCGACGACCTCGACCGCGTCGCCGATCTCCTCGCCGACCTCGCGCCCGACGGCGTGCGACGCAATGCGACCGACTCGGCACTCACCGTGCCCGCCCGCACCGGTACCGCGACCCTCGTCGAGGTGGTCCGCCGGATCGACGACGCGGGCATCGAACTCACCGATGTCGGCCTGCGGCGGCCGTCCCTCGACGACGTGTTCCTCAAGCTGACCGAGTCGCCGAGCGATCCGGCCGCGCCGTCGGGCCCGGGAGCCCGATGACCGGCGCCGCCTCGGGACCGGCCGTGGTGACGGCCGACGGCGCGCACGACCCGGTCGCCCGGCTCATGGGCGGCGACACCGGCCGTCCCACGGTCCACCCCCTCAACCAGATCGGTGCGCTGACCGGTCGGTCGTTGCGGTCGATGTTCCGCCAGGGCGAGTTCTACCTGGGCGTCTTCGCGCCGATCATGCTCGCGATCTGCTTCTACGTCCCGCTGCGCAGCATCTTCGACTCCATCCCCGGCGTCCGCTACGGGCAGTTCCTCATGCCGGTCATCTGCCTGCAGTCGGTGGGGTTCGTCGCGACCTCGGCGGCGATGCGCGCGGCCACGGACGCCTCGGTGGGCATCACCGAACGCCTGCGCAGCATGCCGGTGAACCCGATGGTCCCGATGCTGGCCCGGATGGTGGCGAACACGGTCCTGCTCGTCGTGTCGCTCGTCTGGGCCCTGCTGTCGGGCCTCGCGATCGGGTGGCGTCCGCAGCAGGGTCCGCTGTACTTCCTCGGATTCATCCTGGTCGCGCTCGCCATCGGCATCCTGCTCGCGGTGGGCGCCGACGCGATCGGCATCCTCGCCAACAACCCGGAGGCGACGAGCCAGGCGCTCGCACTCCCCCAGCTCATCCTCGGGATGCTCTCGACCGGGTTCGTCCCTGAGTCCCAGTTCCCCGGGTGGATCCGTCCGTTCGCGCGCAACCAGCCCATCTCGCAGTTCACCGAACTGATGCGTGCCTTCGACAGCGGGTCCGTCCGAGCCGACCAGTTCGTCGCGCCCGGCGCATGGGCGCTGGGCATCCTCGTCCTCGTGTTCGTCGGCTTCGCCATGGTCTTCGCGCGGGGTTATCGCAAGTGAGCTGGGAGATCACGGGGACCCCGTCCGACGACGCCCCCGACCGCACCCGCACCGTGCGCCGTCCGCGACACCGCGCGCCGGGCGACGGCGACGTCGACCACTGGTGGCGGTCGCGACCGGACCCCGATGCGATCGCCACCGCCGAGACCGTGGCGCTGCCCCAGGGTGCCATCCGCAGTCGGCTGGCGGCGACACCCCCTCCGCCGCGCCCGACCGGGGCCGGCCGGCAGGTGTTGTTCCCCGGGACGGGGTCGATCCGTGCCGTCGTCGGGACGTGGACCGTCCTCACCGAGGACGCGGCGGGTCGCACCACGCACCACCCGCACCCCGAGTACCCCGAGCCCGGTCATCTCGCCGATCGTCACCCGACGGGTGACCTGCGGGAACGGGCGACGACGTTCCCGACGCCGCACCGCACGGGCGAGACCGGCTGGACCGCCTACCGCGAGCACACCGCCATCCTCACCGGGCGACAGCTGCTGGTCTGGGTGCGCGACCGCACGACCCTGTTGCAGACGCTCCTGTTCCCCGCGCTGAGCATGATCATGTTCAAGGTCGTGCTGGGCGATGCCATCGGCAAGGCCACCGGACAGAACAGCGCGTTCGGCACCGTGCCGCTGGTCGTGCTGGTCGGGGCCATGTTCGGCTCGCTCGCCGGTGGCGTCCGGCTGCAGAGCGAGCGCAAGACGGGGTTGTTGACCCGCCTCTACGCGCTCCCGGTCCATCGCGGCGCCGATCTCTCGGCCCGCATCATCACCGAACTCGCCCGCATCCTGCTCGGGACGATCATCCTGACGTCGCTCGGCACAGTCATCGGGTGGCGGTTCAACCAGGGGATCCTCCCCTCGCTCGGCATCTTTGCCGTCGCGCTGCTCTTCGGTGCGGCCTTCTCGACGATGGTGCTGGCGTTGGCACTGTCGTCGACGGGGCTGCCCCTGGTCCCGATCGTCTCGCTGGTGTCGAGCCTGTTCATGTTCTTCAATTCGGGCTTCTCACCCGTGAGCGCCTATCCGGCGGTGCTGCGGCCGATCGTGGCGAACCAGCCGATGACGTGTGCGATCGACGCCATGCGCGCACTCGCCGTCGGCGGCGATCTCGGGTCGAGTCTGTGGAAGACACTCGCCTGGGCGATCGGCGCGCTGCTCGTGTTCACCTACCCCGCCATCCGCAGCTACCGGCGGGCAGCCGCGACGCGCTGAGTCAGCGGGGGCCGGCGAACGCGGCGACGGACCTGTCCGTCTCCTCGTATGCGCCGGTCGAGAGGTACTTCCACCCCGCGTCGGGGACGATCAGGGCGATGTCGGCACGCCGCCCCGCGGTCAGTTCGCGTTCGCCGACACCGATGGCCGCCTCGAGGATGGCACCGGCGCTGGCACCGGCGAAGATGCCCTCCATCGCCAACAGCGCACGGACGAACGCCGCGGACCGGTCGGCGTGGACCGGGAACCGCTCGTCGAGCAGGGCGGGGTCGTACAACTCGGGGATGAAGCCCTCGTCGAGGTTGCGCAGCCCGCAGATCTTGTCGCCGACGACCGGCTCGGCCGCGATGATCCGCACATCGGCCTTGCGTGCCCGCATGAACCGGCTGACCCCGTTCAGCGTTCCCGTGGTCCCGAGTCCCGCGACGAAGTGGGTGATCTCGGGGAGGTCGGCGAGCAGCTCCGGCCCCGTCCCCTCGGCGTGCGCGAGAGCGTTCGCCTGGTTCCGGTACTGGTCCAGCATCACCAGACTCGTATCGCGCTCAGCCATGCGGTGCGCCTCGTCCACCGCCCCCTTCGACCCGAGCGACGCCGGCGTGAGGACGACCGTCGCGCCGTACATCCGCAGCATCGCCTGACGTTCCTCGGTCGAGTTCTCCGGCATGACGCAGACGAGCCGGTAGCCCTTGACCTTCGCGGTCATCGCCAGCGCGATCCCGGTGTTCCCGCTGGTCGCCTCGAGGATCGTCGCGCCCGGGCGCAGTCGGCCCGCCCGTTCCGCGCACTCGATCATCTTCGCGGCCGGACGATCCTTCACCGATCCGGTGGGGTTGTTCGCCTCGAGCTTCGCCCACAGCCGGACAGACGGTCCGTACCCGTCGTCCTGCCACTTCGGCGACAGCCGCGGCAGGCCCACCAGCGGCGTGTTCCCGAGGGAATCGACGAGGGAATCGAAGCGTGTCATCGCTGCCTCTCTGCACCGACGACGTCGGTGGTCGACGTCCGTCGACCGGTGCGGGACCGGGGTCACGAACTCCGTCAACAATAAAGGGATCGGTGATTCTTATGCGCCCATTACCGAAAAGTGAGAATTTGTTGTGGTACATGCGGGGGACACACATCTGCGCCGTCCGGCGCCGGTCGGATCTCGTCGACGATCCAGAAGCGAGGACCTCCGATGCGTCGTCTCAGCGCGCGTGACGCGGGCTACGTCTACCTCGTGGACGGGTTCATCAGTTCGCGGGTCGTGTCCTGCTGGGTGTTGGCACGCCCCGACGGGCAGCCCACCGGTCTCGACGGCGGATCCATCGTGGATCTGCTCTGCGACCGACTCTCCGTCGACGACATGTTCTCGGCGGTCCTGCGCCGGACACCCGGCGACGTGGGCGAGCCCTACTGGGTCGTCGACCCCGACAGCGACCCGACGCGACACATCCGCGTCCTCCCCGACCGGATGACCTGGCCGCAGGCGCAGGCACTCATCGCCGACGAGGCGGACCGCCCGTTCGACACGACCGCGCCCCTCTGGTCGATCGACGTGCTCTCCGACGTCACGGGGATCCCCGGCCAGGGCGGATCGGCGACGATCCTCTCGGTCTCCTTCCACCACGCGGCGTTCGACGGCATCGGGTGGGAGGAGCGGATGCACCGCCTGCTGGCCGACGAGCCCGACCGGCCCGCCGACCCCATCCCGATCGGTCCGTTGGAGGGTCCGTGGTGGCGGACGGTTGCGCGCGACGTGCTCCGCGCGCCGGCACGGTGGGTGGCGTTCGTGGTGGCCCTCGTCCGCGCGCTCCTCGAGGCCCGCCGCGCCGCACGCCGACCGCAGTCGGACCGGGCGGTCTACGACCGCCGCGCAGCCCCGGTCACCCGGTTCAACCGCGGGCTCCGCGGGCGGCGGTGGACCGATTTCCTCGAACTCGACCAGGACGACCTCACGCGCATCGCACGACTCGTCCCGTCGGCCACCGAGAACGACGTCCTGCTGTCCATGGTCGCCGGCGCCGTCCGCGCGTACCTCGAGCTCCACGACGAGTCGCCGCCCCGGTCGTTGGTGTGCCTCGTCCCGATGAGCACCCGGCGCTGGGAGTCCGGTGGGTCGGACACCGACACCGCCAACAAGTTCCTCCCGCTGTCGGTCTCGCTGCACACCGACATCGACGACGTCGTCGAGCGGATCGCGGCGACAGCGCAGAGCACACGCTCGGAGAAGGACCGCGCCACCGCGGTCGTCACGAGCAGCTTCTGGCGTGCGGTGAAGCTCGCCCCTGCTCTCGCACTGCGTATCTCGGGGGCCGTGGCCCGCCGACGCGGCCACCGCGCGACATCGTCGACGGCCGTGAACACGGTCCTGTCGACCATCGTCTCCACCACCCCGGTCGCGACGGTCGCCGACGTACCCGTCGTGTCCGGCTTCGGCGTGTCACCGCTGGGGAACGAGACGACCCTCGCCCACTGTGCGGTCGTCGGACTCGGTCGGGTTCGACTGTGCGTCACCGCGGACGACGAGGTGCTGCCCGACATGACGACGTACATGCGCCTGCTGCGAACGTCCATCGACGACCACCTGAGGGCCGCCGCGGAGGTGTCAGGCGGTCGCGTCCAGTGACGCGATGATCTTCGACGGCTCGATCCAGACGACGAGCTCGCCCTCGACGCCGTTGCGCGCACCGAACTCCTCCGCACGATCGGCGCCCATGTAGCGTCCACCGGCCGCGGTCGCGATCCGACGGACCTCGTCGAGATCCTCACTCACCCGGGCGATCCCCTGCACCTGGACGAACGCGTAGGGCGGCTCCTGCAGGTCCACCGTCAGCACCACTCGGGGATCACGGCTGATCGCCCGGCCCTTGGCCGTCGACGCCCCCGTGTTGAACGCGAGGCGGTCTCCGTCGACGACGAACCAGATCGGGGCGACGAGGGGCCGCCCGTCGGACGCCGTCCAGCCCAGGTGCCCGGTCTTCGTCCCCGTCTCGAGGAACGTGCGGATGTGGGGATCGCTCAGGGATGCCATGGCGGTCAGGCTAGTCCCGCTCCCGGCCGATGCGGTCCGCGATCACCGACGCGACCATCATGACCGTCGCGTGCGGTCCGCTCGACAACGGTGTCGGCAGCACCGACCCGTCGGCGACGTACAGCCCGTCGTGGTCGACGACGCGACCGCGCCAGTCGGTACCGACCCCTGTCGGCCCACCGCCCATCGGCGCCGTTCCCCATGCGTGGTGCGAGGTCGCGAGGCGATCGTCGACCGTGACGCTCCCCGGTGCGACGAGGTGGGCGAACGCGGGGCCGTCCAGGACCGTCGCCATGCGCTCCGCCCACACCTGCATCCGCTGCCGGGTCTCGTCGTCGGGACGACCCAGGTCGACCTCGGGCGCCCCACCGTCGGCGTCGAACCGGATCGACCCCGCCGACCCCGGGCGCATCGCGGCCACCCCGATCGCCGGCCCTGTCTGCTCGAGTCCGGTGATGTGCGCGGCGAAATCATGGGAATAGCAACGGATCTCCATCCCGTCGTCGGTGTGCATCACCGACTGCAGGACCGGGGAGACGTCTCCGTCGTCACCTCGCGCTCGGCACCGCACGAGCAGCTCGCGGTGTTCGGCGAGCGGCACGACGACGGGTACCGACCCCGACCGGTGCAGGATCCCCGCGGTCGCCAGCGTCCCCGCGCACAGCACCACCACGTCGGCGGGGATGCGCTCGCCGCTGTCGGTGACGACGGATCGCACTGTGGCGTCGTTCATCTCGATCCTTTCGACACGCACATCGTTGCGTATCAACAGATCCCGACGATGACGAGCATCCGCGAGAAAGGCGTCGGCCGCCGTGGTGCGGTGCCGGCCGCGGGCGTTGGTACGGACGCGGACGATCCCCGGTTCCGGCCACACCCCGTCGACGTCGACGTGACCGTCCGCCCGCATCGCCCGCTCGAAGGCCACCGCGCGCGGGTGGAGTTCGTCGTCGGTGAACCGCCGCACCGTCATCACGCCGCCACCCCCGGCGCCCCCGTCGAGCGTGTCGAAGGCACGCTCGACGGCCGGAATCCCCCACAGGTCGGGATCCCAGGCGGCCAGGTCGTCGCGGTGCGGGCGCAGGAAGTACCCGCCGTTCACCGCCGACGACCCGCCCACGCCCCGTCCGCGCGGGAGTTCGGTGCCCTCGGTGTCGCGGTGATGCCACACCCGCGCGCCGTCACGCACGGGCAGCACGGACAGGTCGACCGGCTCCGGGGCGGGACCGCCCGCCTCCACCAGAACGACCGAGTCCGCGCCGGATCGACTGAGCCTCTCGGCCACGACACAACCGCTGCTGCCCGCGCCGACGACGACGATCTCGCGCCGCGCGGTCACCGCCCCGCGGCCGGCACCGGCGCCGGGCGGTGAGAACCGGATCCGCGTGCGCGCACGATCGTCGGGCGCAGCGCGGCCGCCGTCCGTGCCGTCACCACCCCCTGCCAGAGACCCGCCCCGTAGGCCAGGTCGTCGAGGCGATGGAAGATCACGAACCGGGCCACGCCGAGTGGCTCGACCGGATCGGGGTTGACGACCTCGGCCCGAACCCATTCCGCCACACCGTCGACGAGGGCCACCGCCAGCAGGACCGATCGGAACCGTGTCGAGATCAGGGCGAGCAGCGCCGAGACCGGCCAGTAGTGGCGGCACAGCGCCGCGGCGAACTGCAGGAAACCGAATCCCACCGCCTCGGCGGTCAACCGCGCCGCCACGGTCGCGGCGTCGGGCACCGCCTCCACCCGTCGGTACAGCCGGGAGGCGACCACCGCGATCATGGCCAGGATCACGCCTGCCCCCCACCGCGACCGGGTGAGGGCCGCCAGGGCGGCCAACGCCGTCGGGACCGTCATGACGAGCGGTGCGGCCACACCCGGGTGCCGATCGGACAGCAGCGCCGCCCCGGTCCCGTAGAAGCGACGACGGCCCAGCGCCGCACCCAGCGCGGTCCGGTGGTCGTGGGCGACGGTGGCGATGGGGTCGTATCGGACGGTCCAGCCGGCTGCGTGCAGGCGCCACGACAGGTCGACGTCCTCCGCGACGTGCAGGCGCTCGTCGAAACCGTCGAAGGCAGTGCGCCGCAGGATGATCGCGGCACTGGGGACGTAGGGCAGGCGGGAGCCCGGCACGACGGGCCCCTCGCGACGGCCCATGTCGAGCGAGGAGCACAACGCCTGGTAGCGCGCCGTCGCACCGCCCGCGGGGGTCATGGCCACGACCCGCGGCGCGACCATCGCCACGCGGGGATCGGAGAAATGCGCCAGGAGCGTGAACAGCCAGGAGCTCTCCGGCACGACGTCGGAGTCCACGAAGGCGACGAAGTCCGTGGCCGCCGCCGCCGCGCCGGTGTTGCGCGCCGCGGCCGGCCCCCTGCAGACCTCGTGACGGATGATGCGTGCGCCGGGAGCCACCACCGGTGTCCGGGAGCCGTCGTCGACGACGATCGTGCGCGCCGGGTCGAGGACGCGTAGGAGCCGGTCGATCCCGGATTGGTTGTCGCGCACGGGGATCACGACGGTCACGTCGTCGACCGACGGGCCGAACATGGGTCGCGGATGGGCGACCCCGGCGTCGAGAAGGCGTCGTGCGACGGTCGCCGACGCCTCGTCCGACACCACCAGCCGCCCGTCGCCGTCGACCATCGACGCGGCACGATCCGACAACGACAGCAGCCGGGTCGGCGACCCACCGATGAGGTGTCGACCGTCGGAGGACACCGACACCCGGGGGTCGATCTGCACCTGGAACCCGTCGGGCAGGCGTACGTCCGCCGGGGCGGTCATGCGAGGGCTCCGCGGGCATCGGGAGACCACCGGTGCAGCGACCCCGCGAGACGGTCCACCATGTCCTCGACGATGCGGCGCCCCTCGGCGGCGGTGGCGGTGCGGGCGTCACCGAGGACACCGGTCCCACTGACGGCGCGCACGCCCGACGTCCGCAAGGCCCCGATCAACTCGCCGATCGGGGCACCGGCGCCCGCGACGACGCGGTCCGCCAGGACGACCTCGGGCGAGATGTGCAGCAACACCGACGTTTCGGTGTGCCCGGCGTGTGCATCGGCGCCGGCGGACGAACACGCCCACCAGGCGACGTCGCGCCCCTCCGAGCGGAGCAGGCGGACCGCGTCGACGACGGTGGACGCGTTCCCACCGTGCCCGTTGACGAACACCAGACGCCCTGCCCACCGGCACGCACTGCGCCCGAACTCCACGAGCACCATCCGGAGCGCCTCGTGCCCGATCGACACGGTCCCCGGGAAGTCCTCGTGCTCGCCGCTCGCCCCGTACGAGATCGGTGGCGCCGTCAGCGTCTCGCCGCCCACCGTCCGAGCCGCCGCGCGCCGTGCGATCGCGTCCGCGATGCGGGTGTCGGTGTCGACGGGGAGATGGGGACCGTGCTGCTCGGTGGACCCGACCGGGACGACCAGCGTGCACCGGAGATCGTCCAGCTCGGGCCAGGTTTTCGCCCCGAGCCCACCGGGGCTGGTCATCCGTCTGATGCTAGTCACGACCGACTCCGTTGAACACACGAAGCGGCGAACGCATTTGAGCCGAGGACGTTCTCTGCGCGCGTCGCGGCGCGACACCCGGGCGAGGGGCGTGGATGCACCGCGTGGCATGCTAACGCGCGAGGCGAGCGAGTGCTCGGTCTGTAGGTCCGACAGCGATGACGAGGTGGCCCATGAGCACCAGTACAGAGTCGACGAACGGGCGGACGGGGCCCCTCTCCGGCGTCCGCGTCCTCGAGTTCGCGGGCATCGGGCCGGGCCCGCACGCCGCCATGCTCCTCGCCGATCTCGGCGCCGATGTGGTGCGGGTCCAGCGCGCCGGGTCGCTGCCGGGCGAGGGCAGCACGGCCGACCAGCTGCTGCGCGGCCGGACGGCCGTGGTCGAGGCCGATCTGAAGTCGGCCGAGGACCGCGAGAAGGTGCTGGGCCTGGTGAATCGCGCCGACGTCCTCGTGGAGGGCTTCCGCCCCGGGGTGATGGAACGTCTGGGCCTGGGTCCCGACGAATTGCTCGGCCGCAACCCACGTCTCGTGTACGGACGGATGACGGGGTGGGGGCAGGAGGGGCCGATGGCCGACCGCGCCGGCCACGACATCAACTACATCTCGCTGACCGGCATGCTGCACGCGATCGGCCGTGCCGACGAGCGCCCTGTCCCGCCGCTGAACCTCGTGGGCGACTTCGGTGGCGGGTCGATGTTCCTGGTCGTCGGGGTGCTCGCCGCCCTCGTCGAGCGTGGGATCTCCGGTCACGGACAGGTCGTCGACGCCGCCATGGTCGACGGTGCCTCGGTGCTCGGCCAGATGATGTGGGCGTTCCGCGGGACGGGGCTCTGGCAGGACCGTCGCGGCGTCAACCTCCTCGACACCGGCGCCCCCTACTACGAGGTCTACGAGACCTCCGACGGGCGATACATGGCCGTCGGTGCGATCGAGCCGCAGTTCTACGCGCAGCTGCTCCACGGTCTGGGGCTGGCCGACACCGACCTGCCCGACCAGAACGACATGGCCCGCTGGTCCGAACTGCGCGAACGGTTCACCGAGACCTTCGCGCAGAGGACCCGTGACGAGTGGGCTGCCGTCTTCGACGGGACCGACGCGTGCACGACACCGGTCCTCGACTTCACCGAGGCCCCCGACCATCCCCACCTGTCGGCGCGCGCCAGCATCACCGAGATCGACGGGGTGACCCAGGCCTCGGTCGCGCCGCGCTTCTCGCGCACCGTCCCCGCCGCGCCGACACCGCCGGTGCGCACAGCGCAAGACGCCGCGACGGTCTGGACTGACTGACACCGCGGCCGTTCGGGCCGGGGGCCTTCGGGTTCCGGGGGGTCGGTCAGACCTTGACCGACCCCTGGTCCATGGAGAACTCCGACGCGGTGATGGTCTTCGCCGAGTCCGAGCAGAGGAACATCACCATGTCGGTGACCTCGTCGCACGTCGAGAAGAACGGCTTGTCGAGGATGGGCACGAAGTTGGGCATGAACCGTTCCATCGCGAACACCTCCGAGGCCTTCGTGTCCTCGAACGCCATGGGTGTGTTCACCGCGTAGGGGTGGATGGTGTTGACGCGGATCCCCTGCTCCCCCAGCTCCTTCGCCGCCGACTGCGCCATCCCCCGGATCGCGAACTTCGACGCGCTGTAGGACGCCTGGAACGGCATCGCCTTGAGGCCCGCGCTCGAGCTGACGACGGTGATGCTGCCGCGGATGCCGTGCTCGATCATCACGGGGATGGTGACGCGCAACGTGTTCCAGGTGCCCCGGACGTTGACGGCCATGACGTCGTCGAACTGCTCGGGGGTGAGCTCCCAGATGCGACCCCACGTGAGGACGCCCGCGTTGGCGATGACGTGGTCGAGGCGGCCGAACCGCTCGACACCGTCGGCGACGAGGCGTTCCTGGAACTCGAGATCGCGGGTGTCGCCCTGCCGGGCGAGGATCGACCCACCCGCCTCCTCCACGAGCCGGATGGTCTCGTCGAGGTCCTCGGGTGTGGCGGCGGGGTAGGTGGTGTGATCCGCGATCGGTCCGGCGATGTCCATGCCGATGACCGCCGCGCCCTCCTGCGCGAACCGCACCGCGTGGTTGCGACCCTGCCCGCGTGCGATGCCGGTGATGTAGACGACGGCACCGTCGAAACGTCCTGTCATCGTGCTCACCGATCCTCGTCTGTAGTCTCGCCGAACCGCTTCTCGAACCCGTCGGGGATGATGAGGTCGTCGCGGGTGAGTTCGTGGATGCTCTTGCGTCCCAGCCCCATCAGGGCGGAGTCGATGCCGCCGCGGAGGATGTCGAGGACGTTCTCGACGCCGGCCTGGCCGTTGGCGGCCAGGCCCCAGAGGTAGGCGCGGCCGATCATGACCGCATCGGCGCCCAGGGCGAGTGCTTTGACGACGTCGCTGCCGCGGCGGACACCGCCGTCGAGCAGGACCTGCATGTCGTTGCCGACGGCGTCGGCGATGGGCCCGAGCATGCGGATGGTCGCCGGGGTGCCGTCGAGGTTGTTGCCGCCGTGGTTCGACACCGACAGGGCGGTGGCGCCGATGTCACGGGCACGTTTGGCGTCGTCGAGGCGGGTGATGCCCTTGACCATGAACGGCCCGTCCCACTGCTCCCGCAGCCACTGCAGGTCTTCCCAGCTCGGCGGCGCGGTCTGCATCCACTGGCCGTACGCCCCGAAGAACGTGGGTCCGATCTGGCCCGGCTCGGCGAGGTTGGGGGCGGTCAGATCGGGGACGATGGGCTTGCCCCTGTTGAACCACGACCACGCGTACCGCGGGCGCATCGCGATCTCCGGCGCCAACTTCACCAGCGCCTTGAGATCCACCTTCTCGGGGATCGCGGGGCTGCCCCAGTCGCGGCCCATGGAGAACGACCAGTCGGTGGTGACGATGAGCCCCTTGGCCCCGGCCGCCCGGGCGCGCTCCGCGCGAGCCAGGATCTCCTCCCGCGAGTTGAGCCAATAGATCTGGAAGAACGTCTTCGGGTTCTGCGCCGCGACCTCCTCGACCGGCTTGGAGGCGAAGCTGGACAGCCCCATCGCGGTGCCACGGGCGGCGGATGCCCGCGCGACGGCGACCTCACCGTCCTTGTCGACCGCCTGCACCCCGGTCGGGGAGATGATCACCGGGAGCGCGATCTCCTGGCCCATGATGGTCGTCGACAGTTCACGGTCGGCGTGGGCGCCGACGACGTGGGGCGCGAAACCGATCTCCGAGAACGCCTCCACGTTGTCGGCGAGGGTGATGCCCTTCTCGCTGCCCGCGACGAGCGCGGAGTACACCGACTTGGGCAACCGTTTCTGGGCACGTCGCTGTGCCTCGAGAACGGTTTCGAACCAGGGGTTGACCATGACGAGCGACTACTTTCGTGGAGAGGGTCAGGCGGGTGCGAACCCGGCGAGGGGGTTCTCATCGCAGTCCCGCGACGGGGGTCGGGTCATCAAGGTGAGGGGTACGCCGCGGGAGTGGTCCTTGTTCGCGGTGGGCGCGGTTCGCTCGCCGGCGAGCAGCGACTCCCCGTATCCCTGAACACATTCCGGGTCCGGGCCGTCGAGCGGGAGCCCGGTGAAGAACTTCGCCGCCATGCATCCGCCGCGGCACGAGTCGTAGTGGTTGCACGACGCGCACGCCCCGGCACTCTGCGGCTCCCGCAGTTCCCGGAACAACTCCGACTGCTGCCACACGGTCCGAAAACCCCCGTCGGACAGCACGTTTCCGGCGAGGAAGTTCTCGTGAATCGCGAACGGGCATGCGTAGACATCGCCCACCGGATCGATCAGACACACCACCCGTCCCGCGCCGCACAGGTTCAACCCCGGCAGCGCCGACCCGGCACCGCCGTCACCGAACGCCGACAGGTGGAAGAACGAATCCCCGGTCAACACTCCGTCACCACGGGCAACCAGCCAGTCGTACAGGGCACGTTGCTGTTCGGGCAGCGGATGCAGGTCGTCCCAGACATCCGCACCCCGACCCGACGGACGCAACCGCGTGATCCGCAACGTCGCGCCGAAACGGTCGGCGAGATCCGTGAACTCGTCGAGCTGGTCGACGTTGTGCCGGGTCACGACCACCGAGATCTTCGCGTCGCGGAACCCCGCGTCGGCCAGGTTCTGCAGGGCACGTACCGCCATGTCGAACGAGCCGGCACCGCGGACCGCGTCGTTGACCTCCGCGGTCGCACCGTCCAGGGAGATCTGTACGTCCACGTAGTCCGAGGCCGCCAGACGCTCAGCGACCTCGGGGGTGATGCGTAACCCGTTGGTGGAGAACTTCACCCCCACCTGATGGGCGGTGGCGTAGTCGACGAGTTCCCAGAAGTCCGATCGCACCGTGGGTTCCCCGCCACCGATGTTGACGTAGAACACCTGCATCCGCTGCAGCTCGTCGATGATCGCCGTGCACTGTTCCGTCGACAGCTCCCGGGGGTCCCGCTTGCCCGACGACGACAGGCAGTGCACACACGCCAGGTTGCACGCGTACGTCAGCTCCCACGTCAGACAGATCGGGGCGTCCAACCCCCGCTCGAACTGGTCGACGAGGCGGGGCACCGGTGTCGGCGCAGAGGGCGTCGGCGCAGAAGAGGTCGGCGCGGTGAGCATGGACGTCATCAGGACTCCGGACTGGATGCGACGCGGCGGATCATCGCCGAGCCGGCGAGCGTGGACAGGGCGTGCACGTAGGGCGCCCGGGCGTCGGGCTCGGCGACGCTGGCCGCGATCGCGTCCCCCGCACTGTGATGGTCACCGAGCGTCCGCACGATCTCGACGACCGTCGTGTTCTTCAGGAACGACAGCTTGCGCGTGCCGAAGTGGTAGAGCAGTGCCCCGAACGGTTCCGGCCGTACCGCGACACGCGGGTCGAGCTCCCAGGCCGCAGCGGGATCGAACACGTCGACGTCGACCACGGTCAGTAGACGCCGCACATGCCGTCGATGGAGACCTCTTCGACGAGGCTCTCCGTCACGAGGTCGGGTCCCGAGGCGATGTCGGTCTCGGTCGCTGCGGTGCGGTCGGTGTCGGCCATGGGAGCCTCCGTGTTCTGGGGTGAGCTGGGTCACCTCGGACTATAGTTGCACCCGGTGCCACAACGCCAGGGCAAACGAGAACATGTTCTAGGAATGGACGCGGGAGGGGCCTGATCGATGTCGACCCCCGGACGGCGTCCCAGCACCACCCGGGCACACATCAGCACCGTCGCCATCGACATGTTCATCGAGCGGGGCTTCGAGGAGACCAGCGTCGACGACATCGCGACGGCGGCCGGGATCGCCCGTCGGACGCTGTTCCGCTACTACCCGTCGAAGAACGCCATCGTCTGGGGCGAGTTCGACACGCACCTCGACCGCATGCGCGAACACCTGTCCGGACTGCCGCCGACGGTGGGCCTCGCGGAAGCACTGCGATCGTCGCTCGTCGCCTTCAACCACGTCGAGCCGCGGGACATCCCGGCGCACCGACGGCGGATGGCCCTCCTCCTGACCGTGCCGGCGCTGCAGGCGCACTCGATGCTGATGTACGCGGGGTGGCGTCGCGTGATCGCCGACTACGTGGCGCAGGTGACGGGCGGGCGTGCCGGTGACCACCGTCCGCAGACCATCGCGTGGCTGCTCCTCGGTGTCGCCCTGGCCGCCTACGAGCAGTGGCTCGAGGACGATGACTCCGACCTCGAGGGCCTGCTCACCGCGGGCAGCCGTATCCTCGACCGGGGGCTGTGACCTGGCGCGAGCGCGTCACCACCGGGTAGCGTGGCCAAAACTAGAACGTGTTCTCGTTTCGAGAGGGTGACCGATGACGACCCTGACGCCGCACAGCACGCGCAGCGCCGTGCTCACCGTCGCCGAGGTGATCGAGGAGACCGCCGACGCGCGGTCCATCGTGTTCGACGTGCCGGAGGAGATCGCCTCCCGCTTCGGCGAGTACCGGCCGGGCCAGTTCCTGACCGTCCGGATCCCGAGTGACCGCACCGGTTCCGTCGCACGGTGCTACTCCCTCTCCTCGTCGCCGTTCAGCGACCCGCGACCCAAGGTCACGGTGAAGCGAACCGCCGAGGGCTACGGCTCGAACTGGTTGTGTGACAAAGTCACCGCGGGCTCCGAGATCGAGGTGCTGCCGCCGTCGGGCGTGTTCACCCCCCACGACCTGGACAGTCCGCTGCTCCTGCTCGCGGCCGGCAGCGGGATCACACCGATCATGTCGATCCTCAAGGCCGCCCTGGAGAAGGGCACCGCACCGATCGTCGTGGTCTACGCCAACCGTGGCGAGAACGACGTCATCTTCGCGGCGGAGCTGCGGACCCTCGCGGCCGCCCACGCCCGTCGTCTGACCGTCATCCACTGGCTCGAGTCCGTACAGGGACTGCCGACCGCGGACGCATTGAGCGCCCTCGTCGCGCCGTTCTCGGGCCACAGCGCGTTCATGTGCGGCCCGGCTCCGTTCATGGACGCGGTCCACACAGCGCTCTCCGCGGCGGGCTTCCCCCACGACCACGTACACGCCGAGGTGTTTACGTCACTGTCCGGTGACCCCTTCGACGACCCCGACCTCGAGGCACCGACCGACGAGGAGACCGCCGACGCGGCGACCGTCTCGGTCGAACTCGACGGGACCGTGCACGAGCTCTCCTGGCCGCGTTCGAAGACGCTCGTCGACATCATGCTCGCCGCCGGTCTCGACGTGCCCTACTCGTGCCGCGAGGGCGAATGCGGTTCCTGCGCATGCACCGTCGTCGACGGGACCGTGCAGATGGACAACGTCGGCGCCCTCGACCAGGAGGACATCGACGACGGCTACATCCTCGGTTGTCAGGCGCGTCCCACCTCCGACGCCCTCACGATCGAGTTCTAGGGCGGCGCTCCCCGTCGCGGACAGTCGCGGCCGGGCGGCCCGATCCGTCTGTTGGGCACCAGGAACCGTTCGTTGGGCGGTAGTAACCGTTCGTTGGGCGGTTGTGGCACAGCGCTTCTCGCCTGACGGGCTTGTCGGACCCCTCGTGTACACATGTCCGTATGGAGCACAACGGTATCGACGCGCGGCAGGCGCTGCGTGATGTGATGGCTGTGCTCGCCGATCTACCGGCCGCGGGCGACGAGGTGGAAGCGATCGACCTCATCTCGCTCGCCGAGTCGGTGAAGGCCACTTGCGCTGCGGTGCAGGCGGATCAGACGCTGCGGCTGCAGGAGTTACGGTCGGCGGCTGAAGTCGAACGCGGTGTTCCGCTGGAACGACGGTGTCGGGGGTTGTCGGCGGAGGTGGCTCTTGCGCGTCGGGTCTCGGGTAACGCCGGTGGCCGGCATCTGGGGTTCGCGCGGGCGATGGGCGAGATGCCGAACACCTTCGCACGGCTGCGCGAGGGAGTGTTGTCGGAATGGCGGGCGACGATCCTGGTCCGCGAGACCGCCTACCTCCAGCTAGAGGACCGCGCGGCAGTGGATGCTGCGCTGTGCGCAGACCCGACCACCCTCGACGGCATCGGGGACCGCGCGCTGGAAGCACTGGCCAAGCAGATCGCCTATCAGCGTGACCCGCAGGCTGTGGTCGACCGCAACGCATCCGCCCCCAAGGACCGCCGGGTGTCGATGCGCCCGAAACCCGACGCCATGGTGCAGCTGTCGGCGCTGCTCCCGATGACCGCAGGCATCGCCGCCTACGCCGCGCTCAAGCAGCACGCCGACGGCCTGGTCGGAGACGGTGACCGCACCCACGCCCAGGTCATGGCCGACACCCTGCTCGAACGCCTCACCGGCAAAGCCAGGGCTGAGGATGTGGCCGTCGCGGTCGACGTCATCGTGTCGGCGGACGTACTCGTCGGGAGCGCCGACGCCGCTGCAGAGGTCGCGGGCTACGGACCCGTGCCTGCTGACACCGCCCGCGGCATCATCGCCGACGCCCTGGATGCGGACGCCCTGGTGACGCTGCGGCGACTGTTCGCCACCCCCGACAGCGGGGCCCTGGTGGCCATGGAATCCCGCGCCCGGATCTTCCCCAACGGTCTGCGCCGGTTCATCACCCGCCGCGACATCTCCTGCCGGATCCCGTACTGCGACGCCCCGATCGCCGAAATCGACCACGCTCACCCCCACCACACCGGCGGACAGACCGACAGCCGTAACGGGATGGGCGAGTGCCGCACCCACAACCGGCAGAAAGAAGCCGCCGGGTGGCAAGTCACCACCTGCATCGGCGACGACGGCGCCCATGAAGCGCTGATTCGCACACCCACCGGCCACGAACACCGATCCCGCGCGCCCGCGGTCGCAACAGACGGCAACACAAGCCCAACCGAACGGGACGTGGGTGAGGCGGCGGCGTGACCGGATACATGCCGCGGTCTTGATCGCCCGCATGTCCCCGAGCCCGAGCAAGCACTGGGCCGATGGGCGTCAGGTCGGGACAACAGCTGACGCTGCGGTGTTCGCTTCGTGAGCCGACTCGTCATCCGTCACGACGCACAACGCCCTCATCACCACACCCACCGGGCACCGCCACCGATCCCGCGCGCCCGCCGCGCCGGGAAGGGCCGCGGCGTGAACTCGGCTCAGCTCCGGTCGAGCAGATCCGCGATGGGCGGCGCCTGCGCGACGGTCGGTCGCATCTTCATGACCGCGCCCGCGCGACCCCCACCGACGACACCGGTCAGCTTCCCGTCACGGCTGAAGTAGGCGAGGAACTTGTCGCCGTCCTCGTCGACGACGTGCACCTCGTCGTCGGCGGACGGCGTTCCCAGACACTGGATCTTGACGTCGAACTGGTCGGTCCAGAAGTAGTGCACGACGGGCGCGGTGGCCGCCTTCTCGGTGCCGGCGATGACATCGGCCAGGATCTTGGCCTGTTCCACGGTGTGGTTCCAGTGCTCGACACGACGCCCGAACTCACCCGCCTCGTCGGCCCAGTTGGCGACGTCGCCCAGGGCGTACACCCCCGGCGCCGAGGTGAGACCCCGCGCGTCACAGGAGATCCCGCCCCCCACGGACCGGTCGGCCAGGGTCAACCCCAGCGACTCGGCCAGGGCGGTCGTCGGAATGGATCCGATGCCGATCACGACGAGGTCGGCGTCGAGCGTCTCTCCCCCGTCGAGGACGACCCCGGAGACCGCCCCGTCGGACACGGTGAGACCCGACACCCCGACACCGGTGCGCACGGTGACCCCGCGGTCGGTGTGCAGCTTCTCCACGCGCGCACCGATGGTCGCGCCGAGCGCGGCGTTGAGCACCGAGGGCGCGGGCTCCACGATGGTGACCGCAGCGCCGAGGGTGGAGAGGCTCGCCGCGGTCTCGCATCCGATGAACCCGGCACCGACGACCACGGCGCGGGCGCCGTCGGTGAGATCTGCGCGCAGCGCCGACACGTCGTCGGCGGTGCGCACCACGTGCACCCCGCGCAGGTCCGCGACGGAGTCGGCGTCCTGCCCGTCGAGCACATCGTCGGGGAGGAACCGCGGGTCGAGTCCGGTTGCGAGGACCAACGTCTCGAACGCGATGGTCTCGCCCGAACCCACCGACACCGACCGGCCTTCGAGATCGACGCCGGTCACCTCGGTGTCGAGCAGGAGCGCGATGTGGTTCTCGTCGTACCAGTCGCGCGGCTTCAGTTCGACGGGGCCGCGCTCACCCCGCAGCACCGCCTTCGACAGCGGCGGACGGTCGTAGGGGACGTGGGGCTCCTTGCCGATCAGCGTCACGGCGTCGGGATATCCCGCCTGCCGGAGGTTCTCGGCGAGTCGCACACCACCGAGACCCGCTCCCACGATCACCACGCCAGCACCCACGGCCACACCCCTCGTCGTCGTACGTGGACCGGGCACGGTCCATCTCCGGCGCGTCTCGCGGTCACCCGCCCGGGCCCACCGGGTAGATGTCGGCGAGTCGCCATGTGCCGTCGACTCTACGCATCACCACCCACCGGGCGATCGACGCTGTCGAGGCCGGTGGCGTCGCCGTCGGGACCGTGACGCGCACCGTGGCGAACAGCATCATCCGCGCGCTGTCGCCACGCAGTGTGGCGAGTCCGACCGACTGCACCGAGACCTCCTGCGAGGACCCGGTGGCGGTCGCACCCGGGAGGGCGGAGTCCGGCCCCTGACTGCGGAGGTCGGCCAGCGCGCGTCCCGTGAGCAGGGGTGCGAGCGTTCGCAACCGGGCTGCGACGGCATCGGACGCGGAGGCGCCGGGCGCGACGGTGAGATACGCCGATGTCGCCGACGACGCCCGGTCTCGCAGTGACGCGGGCCCTGCTCCCGGGCCGGTGCTCCCCCGCGGGGCGATCGCCGCGGCGAGGCACGTCATGCCGACGACCACCACCGCGACGACCCCGAGGGCGACGTCGGTGCGCGTGTGCCCGGAGCGTGACGCGACAGGGGTTCTCGGCCACGCCGCCAGTCCCGCGACGAGGAGGACCACGACGACCGCGGGCGGGATCACCCAACCGGGCCACCCGAGGAGCCACCCGCCGACGACGACGCCGGTGATGGAAAGGGCGGCGAGCACCGCACGGACCGTTCTCATCGCGGGGTCACCTGCCCGATGACCCACCGGTCGCCACGTCGGATCATGGTCACCGACAGCACGATCCGGCGATCGCCCGACGAACCACCGACCAGCTCGGGCGCGGTCGCCTCGGCGACGACGAGGACGTCGGCGGGGCCGGACGCCGGCGCCGACCCCACCACGCCCGCGGCGACGACCTGCCCGGACCCCGCGGAGGACAGACCGGCGACGGCTGCGGTGATCGCGGGGGCTGCGGCGTCGATGCGACGACGGAACTCGCCGCCGCTGACGTCGCGGGCCGCGGCGAGGTAGCGGTCGGGGTGTGCGGGATCCGCGGTGAGGACCGTCGTGACGGCCGCGGTCGACGCGGCGACCACGGAGCCCGTGTCGTCACCGCTCCCGCTGTCGGGGATCAGGATCACCCCGACCAGCGCCGCCGCGACGGCGACGACGAGAGCCAGCACGCTCGTCGCCACGACGGTCCGACCCCACCGTCTCCCGCGAGTCCCGTCGCCGGGGTTCGCGTCCTCCAGGGCCGCGCGCGCGGCGTCGACCGCGGCCTGGGCGTCCCTCACCCGCTCGCGGGCGACGGTGAGACGGCGCGATGCCGGCACCTCGGGCGTGGGGTCGTCGGTCATCGGAGCACCTGCAGGGAGGCGACGCGCCATCGACCGTCGACCCGCCGGAGCCCGGCGGCCACCGCCTGTCCGACGGTGTCGCCGTCGGCGGTCACGTCGACGAGTACGAGCACCTCGGCCGCATCGGTCGACGACGAGGTGAGCGCGGTCTGCACCGGGCGGCAGGTCGCGGAGGACACATCGGTCCCGAGAACGGTTGCGCCCGTCCGCAGCCGATCGGCGAGGTCGCCGGTGGCGGACGCCTCCGCGGCGGCCTGTCGCGCAGGTGTCCCCCGCTCGATGACGCGGCACACCATCGCCGCACCCGTCTGCGCCACCTCCGTTCGAGCATCGACGCGCGCCCGGGCGTCGGCGCGGGCGTCCGCCGCGACCGCGACGAACCCGACGCCGGCGGCGAGCAGGCCCGCACACACGACGAGCGCGAGGATCACCGCGACACGGTCGCCGTCGAGGGCCGCGGTTCCGGCTCCGCGGCGACGATCCGCGGTCCCCGGCCACGCGGCGCGGGCCACGATCACCGTGGCCACCGCGATCACGACCGTGGTCACCGTCAGCGACACCCACCACGCGGGCGTCCCGACCACCCCGGCCATCGCGGCCACCAGCACCGCGGACACCGTCACGCCGAGCACGTCGACCCAGAGCGTGACGGCCCTGCGGACCACGCTCACGGCACAAGCTCCACGTCGGCGAGCTTCAGCCGTCCCCCGTCGGGGGCGACCGCCACCATCAGACGCAGCCGTCGGGGATCGGTGGTCTGTGGAGCCGCGTCGGTGCGGCTCGTGACCAGCACCGCGGTCACCAGCACGCTCGCGGCGTCCCCCCTGCGGTCGGCGATCGCGACGCCGTCGACCGTGCCGGTGGTCCGGGTTCCCAACCGGGCGACGAGCGCACGGTAGGCGCCGCCGGACTGGGCGAACTCGTCGCGGAACGACCCGGTGGCGTCGTCGAGGATGCGACCGGCGGCGTCGGGGTCAGCGACGTCGGGGGTGAGGACGGGGGTGATCAGGGCCCGTGTCGCGGCGATGACCTCGGCGTCGGGGTAGACCGTCGTGCTGACGCGACGCTGCACCATCACCGCCGTGACGGCGGCGAGCACGACCGCCACGACGACGACGAGCACCGCCCAGCGCGGGACGGAACGCCGAGGGCGCCGACCCTCGAGCCTGTCGAGATCGGCCGTCGCGGTGCGCAACTCGATGCGGGCGGCGCGCAGGGCACGGCGGGCGTCGCGCGCGTCCGAACCCACACTCACCTCCGTACCGACCGCCACCGGTGACGGGTCCGCACCATGCTAGGTGCCCGGTCGCCCCGCGCTCGGCAGGTCCGACCTAGGAGCAGGGCGGCCGGTAGTCCATACCGGGGACGTAGAGGCTCCACTCGTCACGGGTGATCGGCTCGCTGTCCATCGCGCACGCACCGCGGACCACCCCGTCGACGTCGGTGTTCCACGACCCCACGACACCGGCTGCACCGGTCGCCAGGACGGTGCGGTCACCCGGACCGAAGGCGACGTCGTAGATGCGGCCCGGATAGGCCTGCAACCGCGCGATCGGCCGAGGCACGCGGCGATCCCGGACATCCCAGATCCAGAGTCGACCGTCCGCACCGCCCGCGGCGACCCGGGAACCGTCCCGCGAGAAGGTGGCGCCGTAGACCGCGCCGGTGGGTCCCGACAGGTCGGCGACGGTACGGGGTCTCGACGGGTCGGACACATCGAGGACCTCCACCTGCTTCGTCGCCGAGCTGACCACCAGCAGGCGTCCGTCGGGCGAGAAGCGGGCGGCGAGCGCACCGGTGTCGAACAGTTTGGTGCGGCTGAGGACCCGTGCCCGCGCCGGCGTCGACAGGTCGATCAGCAGTACGTACCCGGTCGCGGTGGAGACCACCGCGCGACGTCCGTCGGGCGACATCGCCGCCCACGCGGCCCCGTCTCCGAGATCGATGGCGGCGACCCGACGGGGCGCCCGCGGATCGCTGATGTCGACGACCGGGAGCTGAGTCGACAGGGTCGACCCGGCGATGGCGACCCGGGTGGCCCCGCTGACCGCGACGGTCTCGATCAGCCCCCCGGGGGTGATCGGCACGGCAGGTGAGATGACAGCGGGGCGGGCGGGATCGGACACGTCGGCCATGTAGAGCTGACCGCTCGCGGTGCCGACGCCCACGATCCGCGCGTCGGTGGTCATGTCGAGCGCCGAGAAGGTCTCCCCCGGCGGCGGCGAGAGCAGCGGGCCGTCCCGTTGCAGACCGGCCCCGTCGTCGATCCGCCACTGCGACACGGCTCCGTCGGGATCGGATGTGCTCACGACGAACCGTGACCCGTCGGCGCGGAAGGCGAACTGGAAGGTGTTCTTGGGCCCGGCCTGCACGGCCTGCTGGCGCGACGGCCACACAGAGACCGATCCGTCCTCCGCGGACACCACCACCCGGTCACCGGCGAATGCCGCCTGGGATGTGACGGCACCGCTGCGCAGGGTGCGCGGCGGGGTCCGGTTCACCAGGTCGTAGACGCGGGCCGTGTCGTCGCTGCTCGACCCGACGAGGTGCGTCCCGTCGGCGCTGTAGGCGACACCTCCGACGTAACTCGTGAAGTCCGTGTAGTCGGCGGTCTGCACCGGTCGTGCCGGGTCCGCCATCGAGTAGGTCTTGACGTCGCGGGTCTTGAGCGCCAACGCGAGTTCGCCCGTCCTCGGGGAGAAGTCGGCGTCGTCGGCGGTGACGTTCACCGATCCCGGCAGTGCGATGGCCGACAGGGGGCGGAGTCCGTCGGGGCCGATCTCACTGACGTCGACGCGTTGCAGGACGCTCGCGCTCGCGAGGAGGCGACCGTCCCGACTGAACGCGACCATCGTCCCCGCACCGGCGAACTGCGGGGGCACGGCCAGAGGCGCCCACGCACCGGTCGCGGCACGTCGGAAGACCTGCACCCCTGCACCGTCGACGGCGAGCGCGATCGTCGTGCCCGAGGGGTCGACCGCCAGGTCGGTGATCCTGCCGTCGACGCGGGGGATGTCGGTGATCCTGCGCGGCGTCACGGGATCGCGGACGTCGTACGCGGTGAGCCCGTCCGTGCCGCCCACCCAGAGAGTGGAGCCGTCCGGGGAGAACTTCGTCGAGTAGTAGCGGTCGTCCTCGGCGGCCTCGCCGACGGTGGCGACGGCGTCCGAGAGGCCGTCGGCCGTGAGACGGAAGAGACGGACCCGGTGATCGGCGCAGGCCGCGGCGACCAGCGAACCCTGGGGGGACACCGCGATCGCCACGCCACCGGCGGGCACAGATCGACGGGCCGGCACCGGCCCCGCGGTCGTGTCGAGGATCGCCGAGCGCGCCTCGATCGTCGGCGACAACCGGTAGGCGACGAGGGCGAGCTGTTGCGCGAGCGCCGGATCGCGCGACCGCTGCTCGTCGGCGACGACGGCCAGACGTGCCGAGGTGGCCTGCAGCCGGCTCTGTTCGGCGGCCTCCTTCTGCTCCACCGCCTCCGATCGCGCGACCACGGCCAGCACGGCCGCGACCAGCGCGACGACCGCGAGGAGTGACGCGGCGACGGTGATGGCCCGCATCCGACGACTCTGCCGCCGACGACGGTTGCTCACGACGTCGCGACGGTGGACGGCCAGGTCGAGGAAACGCTGCTGATCGGAAGTGATCCGCACCGCGTTCTCGGGTGCCTGCGCGTACTCGGTGAACAGGTCGAGCCGTCCGCCCAGCGGCAGCAGCTCCGACGCCTCGTCGGCGTCCTGCCACAGCTCGACCGCCGCCTGCAGACGACGGGCGACCAGGAGTTGGTCGCGGTCCTCGTCGATCCACCGCATCAGGCGGGGCCACGCCGACAGCAGTGCCTCGTGGGCGATCTCGGCGTGCGTCTCCGACACCGACACCAGTCGGGCGGAGGCGAACCGGTCCAGGACGCTCGCCGCCCGCCGCTGCCGGACGTCGCGCTTCTCCTCGGGCATCTGCGCCGGCCCGGGGAACCCGAGTTCCTCGAGCGGCGCGCGACGCCGGGAGGTGCTGTCCTCGTCGACGTTCGTCATCGCGAGGAGCTGACGGCGCGCCACCATCTTCTCGGCGTAGTCGAGCTCGGCGTAGACGCGCTCGGCGGTCTGCTCGACGGCGCCGCGGATGCGACCGGTCGCGACATAGTCGGCGACGGTGAGCACCCGCTTGTTCGAGCGGGACCACGTCGACAGCAACGCATGGGACAGCAGCGGCAGGACACTGCCCAGGCCCGCGCCGGACACCCCGGGGCGCAGGTCGGCGATGAGCAGGTCGACGAGGTCGTCGGAGACGGCGACACCCGCGACCGCCGCGGGTGCGGTGATCACCTCCCGCAACTGCGACTGGTCCAGGGCGGGCACCAGCACCGTCGCGTTCTGCAGCGCCCGGGCCGCCCGCGGGTTCTCCGCGAGCACGCCGTAATAGTCGGCGCGGACGGTGAGCACCCCGATGGTGAGCTCGTCGCGGGACGCGGTGAACTCGGCGAGGGCGGTGATCAGCCGTCGGCGTTGGTCGGCGTCGTTGAGGGTGTACATCTCCTCGAACTGGTCGATGGCCACGAGGACGGGACCGTCGCCGTCGGGCATGTCGCCGACGGCCGCGGAGAACGCCGCGACGGGATCGGTGCCCGGGGTGAGCAGGACGTAGCGCCACTCCTCGAACGGGCCCTCGCGGCCCAGCTGGGCCAACAGCCCCGCCCGCAGCACCGAGGACTTCCCCGCCCCCGAGGGGCCGACGAGGGTGACCACCGGCAGGCGGTCCACCCCGGTGACGATGGCGGTCGAGCGCTCGGACTGCTCCAGCACGGTCTCGATGACCAGATCGGTGACGTCGGCGCGCCCGAAGAAGAGCGCGTGGTCGTCCACCTCGAACGGCGTGAACCCGCGGTAGGGAGGCTTCTGGCCCGCGCCGCGACGGGGTGCCTGACGTCGCGCCCGGGCGGCCGCCTCGATCCAGTCGGGGTGGTCGGCCGGATCGACACCCAGCACCGACAGCACCCGGCGCAGCACGTCGGTGTTGGCAGCCGTGGGTGCGTGCTGCCCGGAGAACCAGCCGCCGACGGTCGCCGCGATGGCGTCGGCCTTGCCCGCGATCTCCCGGATCGACAGCCCTGCGGCCGACTTCAGCTCGGTCAATGCGCGTGCGAAGTCGTCACGCGTCTCGATGGACCGCGGACCCATACATCCCCCTCACCTGGGCAGATGCCCGTCCGGACGGTGTCCGACGTATGGACCTGTGTATGGACTTGCCCCACAGGGGCCTCTCCGGTGGAGAGACCGACCCGAGTCGGGACATAGTGACCACATCGCACAC
This sequence comes from Williamsia deligens, assembly GCF_024171765.1. Lineage (GTDB taxonomy): Bacteria > Actinomycetota > Actinomycetes > Mycobacteriales > Mycobacteriaceae > Williamsia_A > Williamsia_A deligens. The sequence goes on along the minus strand of NZ_JAMTCI010000001.1, from coordinate 2,585,114 downwards.
CTGTGCAGCGCCCCGATCGATCGCCGCACAGGTCACCGAACCGGAGGAAATCGTACCCATGTCCGTCGCCCCCCATTTCCCGGCTGCCCAGACCCGGACCCGTCCGCCCGTGATCGCGCCCCACCGCGCGACGGCGTTGCGTCGCGCCGGCGGGCTCCACGTGGTCCCGTCCGCGCCCGTCGCCCGGCCGACGCCGGCCGCACCCCCGACCGCCCCCGCCGGGGCCTCGACCGCACCCGAGCGTCCAGCGCTCTCCCGCCGTGAGGTCGAGGTGCTGCTGGCCTGGCTCGCCGCCGAGTCGAAGGCCGAGGCCGCCGGAGCGCTCTACATCACGGCGTCGACGGTGAACACCCACCTGACGCGTATCCGCGCCAAGTACACCGCCGTGGGCCGCCCCGCACGGTCGAAGGCGAACCTCTTCGCCCGTGCCATCCAGGACGGCTACACGCGCCTCGACGAGTGGTGACCCCGCGGCCCTGACGGCCGCGGCACCCTGACACGACGAGACCCCGTCGGCATCCGCCGGCGGGGTCTCGTCGTGTGTCGGGTCGTCCCCAGTCGGCTACTTGGCGACGGGGTTGCCGTTCACCCGCTTGAGGTACTCCGCGCGGGCGGCGTCGTCGTAGCTGAGGAACATCTGGTTCATCCCGGTCAACTTCCCGAGCGTCCGCTTCAGCCCGGGCGCCATGACCGGGTTGGCGTGCACCCACGCCATCGACCGCGGCACGGTGATGTGTGTCTTGGTGCCGACGATGCTGTTGTGCACCTCGCGGGCGACGTCCTCGGGGCCGACCGTCTGGACGAACTTGTTCGTCGCGATGCCGGAGATGAGTGCCGTGCGCGTGAAGGTGGGGTTGACCGTCTTGACGCGCACACCCTGCGGCGCCAGCTCGACGTCGGCCGCCTCCGAGAAGACGATGACGCCCGCCTTCGCGCCGTTGTAGATCGTCAGACCCGGGACGGGAAGACGTCCGGCCACCGAGCCGATGTTGACGACCTGGCCACCGCCGCGTGCGATCATGCGCTTCGCCGCGCACTGGGTGCCGATGACGACGCCGAGCAGGTCGATGTCGAAGTTGCGCTTGATGACGTTGAGGTCGTAGTTCAGCAGCGGGCCGGTCGGCATGATGCCGGCGTTGTTGATGAGGACGTCGATGGGACCGGCGACCTTCTCGACCTCGTCGAGGAACGCCTCGAAGGAGTCCGGGTCGGTGACGTCGAGGACGAAGCCCTCGTGACCGAGGTCGGCGGCGGCCTTGCCCACGGCCTCCTCGTCGATGTCGCCGATGACCACGGTGGCGCCGGCGTCGCGCAGGGTCTTCGCGGTCTCGAGGCCGATGCCGCGTGCTGCGCCGGTGATGGCGATGGTGAGTCCGCGGACGTCGGGACGGTCGGCCTTGCGGGCGCGAGCGCGGGAGAGGATTCCGGTGGAGGGTGTCATGGGGTCGTCGTCCTTCTGATGGGTCGAGGGTGGGGGACGTGCACAGCCGGCACGTCCGGGATCGTCGGGGGTGTCACCAGACCATCGGTGACAGGTGTCTTGCCGCGAAGGAGCGCACGTACTCCGGCTCCTGCTTCTCCTGCGACCCCGGCACCTCCAGTTGGGAGATGACGAGGCGCACGATGATCTCGACGGCGTCGGTGAGGTCCGGGTCCGGGCGTGTCGCACCGAGACCCCGGAGGGTCCGCACGGTCCTCGCGGTGACCGCGTCGATGAACATCGACGTCACCGACGACGACGTGATGCCCTTCATCTCGAGGTCGTCGACGACGAGGCGGTGCATCAGCGGGTCCTTGAGGATCAGCTGGGCACCCACCGCGAACGCCTCGGCGATCGCCTCGGGCGGGGTCAGTCCGACGATGGCCTGCTCCATCTGCGCCATCCCGTCCCGGTAGAGCCGCGTGGCCACCGCCACGAGCAGCGACTCCTTGTTGGGGAACCGACGGTAGAGCGTGCTGCGCGAGACCTCGGCCCGTCGGGCGATCTCGTCGACGGAGGCCTTGCGCACCCCGACGTCGGTGAACTCCGCCGCGGCGGCCGCGAGGATCGCGTCCTCCTGCTCCTGCGGGTCGTCGGTGTTCCGGGGCTTGCGGCTCACAGCTTGCGCAATGTCACGGGGAAACCGTCCTTGGGGATGGGCAGGGAGCTGTAGTTCATCGGCAGCGTGTAGTCGTCGGGGACGGACCACTCGTAGTTGCGCAGCAGCTGATGCATGATCGTCTTGATCTCCATCTGCCCGAAGTACAGGCCGATGCACTTGTGCACGCCGCCGCCGAACGGGTGCCACGCCATGCGGTGCTTCTTGTCCTCCGCGCGGCCCGGGGCGAACCGCTCGGGGTCGAAACGCCAGGGGTCGCTGTAGATCTCGGGATCGTAGTGGTCGTGGAGGGCCGTCAGCGAGACGAAGGCGCCCTTGGGGACGAAGTACCCCTGGATCTGGGTGTCCTTCACCGCCGCGCGCGGGTGGGCGGGCACGGGGGTGCACATCCGCAGGGACTCCTTGAGGATCAGGTCGAGCTCGGTGAGCTTGCCCAGATCGTCGTAGGTCAGTTCGGAGTCCATCGCCTGCGACTGCTCGCGCGCCCGTCGCTGCCACTCCGGCGACTTCGCCATCCGGTAGCACATCTGGGTCATCGTGATGGTCGACGTGTCGTGCGCGGCCATGAGCACGAAGATCATGTGGTTGACGATGTCCTCGTCGGAGAACGTCTTGCCCTCCTCGCTCTCGGCATGACACAGCACGGAGAACAGGTCGTCGGTCTTCGTCGCCCGCTTGGCGGGGATGTGGGAGTAGAAGAAGTCCTCGAGGATCTTGCGGGAGCGGATCCCCTTGCCCCAGCGGGTTCCCGGGATCGGCTTGCGGATCACCGCGACACCGGCCTGCACGGTCTCCAGGAACGCCTTGTTGATCCGATCGGCCTCGGCCTTGGGCAGTTCCAGCCCGAGGAACACCTCCAGGGCGACGTCGAGGGTCAGCGCCTTGAACTCGTGGAACAGCTCCACCTTCCCGGTCGGGAAGGTCTGCATCCGCTGGGCGATCATCGGCTGCATCAACGCCATGTACTTCTTCAGCACCGCCGGGTTGAACCCCTGCTGCAGGATCAGCCGGTGGCTGCGGTGCTCGTCGAAGTCGAGCAGCATCACGCCACGGTTGAAGAACGGCCCGATCAGGAAGGTCCACGCCGGCCCGTTGGCGAACGCCTTGTCCTTGTTCATCAGGATCTGCTCGGTCGCCTCCGGACCGGACGCGACCACCCAGTCGCGGCCGAACATCTTCAGCGCGGAGATCTTGCCGTACTCGGCCAGGCGCTTGCGTTGGAACCCGAACGGGTCGTGCCGCATCTGCAGCACGGCCAGGACCCCGTTCTTCTTCTGGAGCGGGACCTCTTTCAGGCCGCTCTCGGCGGGAGCGCGGAACGCTGTGACCGTCATGTCATGCACCTCCATTGGAACAGATACGAGGAATCGTATCTTTGTGAGGCCTCAGTGTCTACCAGATCACACCTGGGACCACTCCGACGCCGGGTGACCGGCGGCGAGCAGCGCATGTGTCCGCCGGAGACGGTCCACCCACCAGCGGGTTCGGGTGGGGTCGGCGGCGGGCGCGTCCTCGTCGGGGACGACCGTCCGTGGGGTCACCCGCCCGTCGTCGGGGACGAAGGGGGCGGCGATGTCGCGGACGAACATGGTCCCGGTACCGAGCCCGCAGGCGAGGGAGCCGTCCGGAAGCGCCGCGGCGCAGGCGATTCCGGCGGACATGCCCACCGCGGAGTCCAGCGCACTCGACACCACCAGATCCAGCGGGATGTCCGCCGCCAGCGACAGGACCCGTCGCATACCCCCGAGCGGGGCGACCTTCACGACGGCGACGTCGGCAGCATCGGCGCGCACCACCCGCATGGGGTCCTCGGCGCGGCGGATGCTCTCGTCGGCGGCGATCGGCGTGTCGACGGCAGCGCGCACCTGTGCGAGTTCCTCGACGGTGGCGCAGGGTTGTTCTGCGTACTGCAGGTCGCCGAGAGCATGCAACGCGGTGATCGCCTGCGGCACCGTCCATTTCCCGTTCGCGTCGACACGGACGTTCGGGATCGTCGCGCGGACGGCCTCCACCCGCGCGATCTCGTCGTCGAGGGTGTCGCCGGGCTCGGCGACCTTCACCTTCGCCGTGGTCGCGCCCGGGTACCGGGCGAGGATGTCGGGGACGTCGGCGGCGGGTACCGCGGGGACCGTCGCGTTCACCGCGACGCTGTCGCGCAGCGGTGTCGGCGGACCGATCCAGGCGGCCTCGATGCCGGCCGCCAACCACCATGCCGCCTCGGGATCGTCGTATTCTCCGAACGCACCGAACTCACCCCACCCCGCGGGTCCCCGGAACACCATCACCTCGCGCACGGTGATCCCCCGGAACCGTTCGCGCATCGGCAGGGCCACGACGCGGGCGGTAGCGAGGATGTCGTCGACGCTCGGCAGGCTCACCGCACCACGGTGGCACAGATGACGCGGGATCCGACGCACTTGTTCCCGCTGAGCGGGAAGAACTGCATCGGATCCTCAGCAGCGGGCGTCGCGATCACGCAGGCGTAGGGATCCTTCCCGCTGAGCGGGGAAGGATCACCACGGATCGGATCAGCGGACGCCGGTGAGCGGCAGTTCGTCGGCGCGGGGGTCGTGGACGACGGCGTCGGGGGCGAGGTCGGGGTCGCCGAACGTCCGCACCGGACGCGGTGAGCCTGGGCGCACCGGGTCCCATCCGGGATCGCCCGTCGTCGCGAAGCGCACCCAGGCGCCGTGGACGTCGTCAGCGAGACCGGTCGGCGGGTTGGGACCGGTCATCGCCGACGTGGCGGCGACGGTGTCGAACACGAACGGCAGTTCGAGCGCGTGAGCCGATCGCAGGTCCCGGACCTCCGTCGCCCACGCGAACTCGTACTGCCATGCCGACCCACCGTCGCGTGCCGCGACCGCGTCGACGATGTCGGCGGTGCCGGCACGGAAGGCATGGTCGGTGATGGCGGCGCACAGCACGTCCCCGGGCGTCGCACCCGGACGAATGGCCGCGTAGACGGCCACGGCCGACGGATCGATCCCGAACCGCTGCGCCACCGCAGGCAACGTCTCGTCGGTGATCATCCCGGCCACACCGCTGGGCACGAGGAAGAAGCGGAACTCGTCCCGGGTGGTCCCGGCGAGCACCGGGACGCCGGAGCCCGCCCCGGCCGTGAGCGCGTCGATCGGCAGCGACTCGAGAACGGTGCCGTCGATCGTCGGGAACAGGGGCATCAGGCCCAGGCCACGAGCCGCCACGGTGCGACCCCACCGGCCGGGGCTGCCGTCGGTCATCATCGCGACGGCCTGTTCTGCCTGTGCCCGCAGAAGGGTCTCGTCGTCGAGCTGCGCGACCCCGGAGACGGTGGGCGGCAGGCTGAACCGCTCCGTGAAGTCGGCGGTGACGAGACGCGCGTCGGCGACCTCGGCCGCCGCGACAGCGTTGCCGCTCTGGATGATCGCCTGCGCGAACAGCCCGGGCGAGAGCGGCGACGCGAGGAGGGCCGCGATGCTCATGCCGCCGGCGGACTCCCCGAAGACCGTGACGCGGTCCGGGTCACCTCCGAACGCGGTGATGTTGTCCTGCACCCAGCGCAGTGCCGCCAGCTGGTCCAGCAGACCCCGGTTGTCGGGTGCGCCCGGGAGGCTGAGGAAGCCGAGCGCGCCGAGACGGTAGTTGATCCCGACCATCACCACGCCGTCGCGCGCGAACGCCGATCCGTCGTAGGTGGGGATGCGGTGGGCCCCGCGTACGAACGCCCCGCCGTGGATCCACACCATGACCGGGAGGCCGGCGGCGCCCGGATCGGGTGTCCACACCGACAGGTTCAGCGACTCGTCGCCCGGGACGACCGCGCTGGGCAGCAGTTCGGAGAACGGTGCCGCATACGGGGTCTGCGGTGGCGTGGGTCCGTGCGCGGTCGCGTCGCGATCCCCGTCCCACGTCTGCGCGGCGGCCGGTGCCTCGAAACGTGCCGACCCGACGAGCGGCGCCGCGTAGGGGATGTTCAGGAACGCATGGACCGAGGTGTCCCCCATCGTGATCCGTCGCCCGCGTACCGCACCTGATGCCGTCGTGACCCGCACTCCATCGTGCTCATCGCTCATGACACACAGCGTGCCACGCCCGCGATCCGACCGGCCTGCCAGACGACGAACGCCCGACCCCCTGACGGGGATCGGGCGTTCGTGGACGACTCTCGCGAGTCAGATCAACGAGCTGAGATCACTTGTTGATCTTGGTGACGCGGCCGGCACCGACGGTGCGGCCACCCTCGCGGATCGCGAAGCGCAGGCCCTCGTCCATGGCGACCGGCTGGATGAGCTTGACGCTCATCTCGGTGTTGTCGCCCGGCATGACCATCTCGGTGCCCTCGGGGAGGGTCACGACGCCGGTCACGTCCGTGGTGCGGAAGTAGAACTGCGGACGGTAGTTGTTGAAGAACGGGGTGTGACGACCACCCTCGTCCTTCGACAGGATGTACGCCTGGCCCTCGAACTCCGTGTGCGGGGTCGTGGTGCCGGGCTTGACGATGACCTGGCCGCGCTCGACGTCCTCACGCTTGAGGCCACGCAGCAGCAGGCCGGCGTTGTCGCCCGCCTCTGCCGAGTCGAGCAGCTTGTGGAACATCTCGATACCGGTGACGGTGGTCTTGGTCGACTTCTCGCGGATGCCGACGATCTCGACGTCCTCGTTGACGTTGACCGAGCCACGCTCGACACGACCGGTGACGACGGTGCCACGACCGGTGATGGTGAAGACGTCCTCGACGGGCATGAGGAACGGCTTCTCGGTCTCACGGACCGGGTCCGGCACCGACTCGTCGACAGCGGCCATCAGCTCGGCGATCGACTCGCCCCACTTCTCGTCGCCCTCGAGCGCCTTGAGCGCCGAGACCTTCACGACCGGCGCGTCCTCGTCGAAGTCCTGGGCGGCCAGCAGTTCGCGGACCTCCATCTCGACGAGCTCGATGATCTCCTCGTCGTCGACCATGTCGGCCTTGTTCAGGGCGACCAGGATGTACGGCACGCCGACCTGACGGGCGAGCAGCACGTGCTCACGCGTCTGGGGCATCGGGCCGTCGGTGGCCGCCACGACCAGGATCGCGCCGTCCATCTGGGCGGCACCGGTGATCATGTTCTTGATGTAGTCCGCGTGACCGGGTGCGTCGACGTGCGCGTAGTGACGCTTCTCGGTCTGGTACTCGACGTGGGAGATGTTGATCGTGATACCACGAGCCTTCTCCTCCGGCGCCTTGTCGATCTGGTCGAACGCGAACGCGGCATTGAGGTCCGGGTACTTGTCGTGCAGAACCTTGGTGATCGCCGCGGTCAGCGTGGTCTTGCCGTGGTCGACGTGACCGATGGTGCCGATGTTCACGTGCGGCTTGGTCCGCTCGAACTTCGCCTTGCCCACTTGTGTGTCCTCCTGGACTGTTGCCTACACCGGGGAGATCCCGGTGAGGGACTGGGATTTTCTCTCTTACGTTGGTCGCCGTGGTGCGAGGGATCGCGCCCCGGCAGCGGTGATTACTCGCCCGTTGCCTTGGCGATGATCTCCTTCGACACGTTCGCCGGAACCTCGGCGTACGAGTCGAACACCATGGAGTAGTTCGCTCGGCCCTGCGTCTTCGACCGGAGGTCTCCGATGTAGCCGAACATCTCCGACAGCGGGACCAGTGCCTTGACGACACGGGCACCGCTGCGTTCCTCCATGGCCTGGATCTGGCCACGGCGGGAGTTCAGGTCGCCGATCACGTCGCCCATGTAGTCCTCGGGCGTGATGACCTCGACCGCCATGAGGGGCTCGAGGATGACGGGGCCGGCCATGCGGGCGGCCTCCTTCAGTGCCTGCGAACCGGCGATCTTGAACGCCATCTCCGAGGAGTCGACGTCGTGGTAGGCACCGTCGAGCAGGGTGAACTTGAGGTTCACCAGCGGGTACCCGGCCAGCACGCCGTACTGCATGGCGTCCTGTGCACCGGCGTCGACCGACGGGATGTACTCACGCGGCACGCGACCACCGGTGACGGAGTTGACGAACTCGTAGGTCGCCCCGTCCTCGGCGTCGACCAGCGGCTCGAGCTTGACGATGACCTTCGCGAACTGGCCCGATCCACCGGTCTGCTTCTTGTGGGTGAAGTCGTGCTTCTCCACGGTCTTGCGGATCGTCTCGCGGTAGGCCACCTGCGGCTTGCCGACGTTGGCCTCGACCTTGAACTCGCGACGCATGCGGTCGACGAGGATGTCGAGGTGGAGCTCGCCCATGCCGCCGATGACGGTCTGGCCGGTGTCCTCGTCGAGCTTGACCGAGAAGGTCGGGTCCTCTTCGGCGAGCTTCTGGATCGCGGTGCCCAGCTTCTCCTGGTCGGACTTGGTCTTGGGCTCGATCGAGACCTGGATGACCGGGTCCGGGAAGCTCATCGACTCCAGGATCACCTGATCCTGCGGATCGCACAGGGTGTCACCGGTGGTGGTGTCCTTCAGTCCGATCACGGCGTAGATGTGTCCGGCGGACGCGGTCGGGACCGCGTTCTCCTTGTTGGAGTGCATCTGGAAGAGCTTGCCCAGACGCTCCTTCTTGCCCTTGGTCGAGTTGATGACCTGGGCGCCGGAGTCGACCTTGCCCGAGTACACCCGGACGTAGGTCAGCTTGCCGAAGAAGGGGTGCGTCGCGATCTTGAACGCCAGCGCGGCGAACGGCTCGTCGGCGGACGGCTTGCGGGTGAGGATCTTCTCCTCGTCGCCCGGTGCGTGACCCTGGACCGACTCGACGTCCAGCGGGGACGGCAGGTAGTCGATCACGGCGTCGAGCATGGGCTGGACGCCCTTGTTCTTGAACGCCGAGCCACACAGCACGGGGTAGATCTCGGAGTTGACCGTCATCTTGCGGATGGCGCCCTTGATCTCGTCGATCGTCAGCGGCTCGCCACCGAAGTGCTTCTCCAGCAGTTCCTCGTCGGACTCGGCGACGGTCTCGAGCAGCTCCTCGCGGTACTGCTCGGCCCGCTCGACGAGGTCGGCCGGGATGTCCTGGACGTCGTACTTCTCGCCCAGCTTGGTCTCGCCCGACCAGACCTTGGCCTTCATCTCGACGAGGTCGACGACGCCCTCGAAGTCGTTCTCGGCACCGATCGGCAGCTGGATCACCAACGGCTTGGCGCCGAGGCGGTCCTTGATGGTCTGCACGGTGAAGTAGAAATCCGCACCGAGCTTGTCCATCTTGTTGACGAAGCAGATACGCGGCACGTCGTACTTGTCGGCCTGACGCCACACCTGCTCGGACTGCGGCTCGACACCCTCTTTGCCGTCGAACACCGCGACCGCGCCGTCGAGGACGCGCAGCGAGCGCTCGACCTCGACGGTGAAGTCGACGTGGCCCGGGGTGTCGATGATGTTGATCTGGTTGTCGTTCCAGAAGCAGGTGGTGGCAGCAGAGGTGATCGTGATGCCACGCTCCTGCTCCTGCTCCATCCAGTCCATGGTGGCTGCGCCGTCGTGGACCTCACCGATCTTGTACGAGATACCGGTGTAGAAGAGGATGCGTTCGGTGGTGGTGGTCTTGCCGGCATCGATGTGGGCCATGATGCCGATGTTGCGGACCTTGTTCAGGTCGGTCAGCACGTCCTGTGCCACTTATCTGCCCCGCTCTTTCGCGTTGACGATGTTGAAAAGGATTGTCACCAGCGGTAGTGCGCGAACGCCCGGTTGGCCTCGGCCATCTTGTGGGTGTCCTCGCGACGCTTGACCGCGGCACCGAGGCCGTTGCTGGCGTCGAGCAGTTCGTTGGCCAGGCGCTCCACCATCGTCTTCTCACGACGCTGGCGGCTGAAGGTCACGAGCCACCGCAGGGCCAGGGTGTTGGCGCGGTTCGGCTTGACCTCGATGGGCACCTGGTAGGTGGCGCCACCGACACGGCGGCTCTTCACCTCGAGCGCGGGGCGCACGTTGTCGAGCGCGCGCTTGAGGGTGATGACCGGGTCGGTGCCGGTCTTGTCGCGTGCCTGCTCGAGAGCCTGGTACACGATGCGCTCGGCGGTCGACTTCTTGCCGTCGAGCAGGATCTTGTTCACCAGCTGGGTGACCAGCGGCGAGCTGTAGACCGGGTCGTTGACGAGGGGGCGCTTCGGGGCGGGTCCTTTACGTGGCATCAGCCCTTCTCCTTCTTCGCGCCGTACTTGCTGCGTGCCTGCTTGCGGGCCTTGACGCCCTGGGTGTCCAGCGAACCGCGGATGACCTTGTAGCGCACACCCGGGAGGTCCTTCACTCGACCGCCGCGCACGAGCACCATCGAGTGCTCCTGCAGGTTGTGGCCCTCACCGGGGATGTAGGCGGTGACCTCGACCGCGGTGGTCAGACGAATACGCGCGACCTTGCGCAGCGCGGAGTTCGGCTTCTTCGGCGTGGTCGTGTAGACGCGGGTGCAGACCCCGCGACGCTGCGGGCTGCCCTTCAGGGCTGCCGTCTTCTGCTTGGCAGCCTTGTCGTGGCGGCCCTTGCGGACCAGCTGATTGATCGTTGGCACTGAAAGTTCATCCTCTGTGTCGGCGTTGTTCGTCGGTCTCTGTGGTTGGTGCTCCGGGCAATCGCCGCCGATACGCACTCGGCTCCGACTCCACAGATCGCCCCACCAGCCTCGAAAGCGCTGGTCAGTCGTTGTTTCCTCACCCCGTTGTCGGGCGTGTCATGCTTGCCCGTGCGAGGCTGTCACCTCAGTCCGGGGCACACCCGCATCGACGGAGGGAATCCGTCGATGATCGTGGGCACACGAACTGGCCCGGCCTGCGCCGGACACCAGCGCTCGACTCTACCGACCGCGTTTCATGCGGTCAAAATCCTTGACAGGGCGGCCGGCGGGAGACCCCGACCGGTGATGGAACGTACGGCGGCCCGCCGGTGTTCCCATCCATGACAGCGAGGTCACCCACCACCCATCGCCGACGCCCCCGGGAGTTCCATGAGTCAGACGGTGATCGTCACACGCGGTGCCGGACAGTCCGCCCCCGTCGGCCGCGACGCGACCTGGCTGGTCGCGGTGTCCGCGGCGCTGTGGGGTCTCGACGGCCTCCTCCGCAAGCCGCTCGCGAGTGAGCTCGCCGCCGGGACCGTCGTGCTGTGGGAGCACATCATCCCGATCGTCCTGCTGCTGCCGTTCCTGCCGTCCGCCCTGCGTGCCTTCGTCGGCCTGACCCGTCGCGACCAGGCCGCCGTCGTGGTGATCGGGGTGGGCGCGTCCGCGATCGCCACCGCCCTGTTCACCCGGGCGTTCACCATCGCCGGCGGCGACGGGGACTTCATCACCCCGCTGGTGCTGCAGAAGCTGCAGCCCGTGTTGGCGATCGCGCTGGCCGTGGTGATCCTCGGTGAGCGACTGCGACCCCGGTTCGGCCTCTATGTGGTCCCCGCTCTCGTCGGCACCTGGCTGCTCGCGTTCGCCGATCCGCTGCACATCCGGGTGTCCGAGCTCGAGCCCGCCCTGCTCGCCCTCGGTGCGGCCGCGCTCTGGGCGGCGGGCACGGTGCTCGGCCGTCTGGTGTCCCCGTCGGTGTCCCCGCGAAATCTGACCACCCTGCGGTTCGCGTTCGGCACCCTCGGCGCATTCGCGGTCGTCGGGGTGACCGGGGCGCCGGTCCTGCCGGCCTGGGGTGACGCCGTCGGGCTGGTCCTGCTCGCACTGATCCCGGGCCTGCTCGCGCTGACCCTCTACTACCGGGCGCTACGCACCACGCCGGCGTCGCGGGCGACGCTGGGTGAACTGGCGTTCCCCGCGACCGCCGCGACGGTCGGTGCCCTGCTGCTCGGGACCCACCTCTCGGGCTCGCAGTGGACCGGGCTGGCCGTCGTCGCCGTCACGGTCACGACGATGGGGGTGCACGAGGCACGCACCTCTGCCCGACGCCGGACCGAATCCGTCCGGACCACCTAGGCTCAGGCGCACGCAGGACCGACGAAAGGCCTCGTGATGCCCGCACCCACCGACGCCGACCTCTTCCACCTCGGCGACGTCACCCTGCAGAGCGGCATCACGCTCCGCGACGCCGTCCTGGCCTACAAGACGTACGGCACGCTCGCGCCCGACAAGTCGAACGTCGTCGTCTATCCCACGTGGTACTCCGGCTGGCACACCGACAACGAGTGGCTCATCGGGCCCGGTCGGGCGCTGGACCCCGCCGAACGCTTCATCGTCGTCGCGAACATGCTCGGCAACGGGCTGTCCAGCTCGCCCTCCACCACGCCGTCACCGCACGACGGCCCCCGGTTCCCGGCCGTGACGTTCCACGACCAGGTGGAGGCCCAGTACCGCCTGATCACCGAGAAGTTCGGCATCTCCTCGATCTCGCTCGTCACGGGGTGGTCGATGGGGGCCGGCCAGACGTATCAGTGGGCGGTCAGCCATCCCGAGATGGTCGAGCGGGCGGCGCCCTTCTGCGGGTCGAGCATCACCGCACCCCACAACAAGGTGTTCCTCGAGTCGCTGATCGCGGCGCTGTCCGCCGACGCGGCGTTCGCCGAGGGCGACTACGCCCCCGACCGGTTGCCGATCAAGGGCCTCCGCGCGTTCGCCCGGGTCTACTCGGGTTGGGGCTACTCGCAGGCGTTCTACTGGCAGGAGACGTGGCGCGAGCTCGGGTTCACCTCGCTCGACGATTTCCTCTACGGCTTCTGGGAGAAGTTCTTCCGCGACGGGCGTGATCCGAACAACCTGATCGCGATGCTGCGGACCTGGCACAGCGGGAACGTCGGCAACACCCCCGGTTTCGACGGCGACGTCACGAAGGCGCTCGCGTCCATCCGCTGCCCGCTGCTCGCGATGCCCGCCGAGAAGGACCTCTACTTCCCCCCGGAGGACGAGCACTGGGCGAGTCAGTTCATCGAGCAGGGCGAGGTCCGGGTGATCCCCGGGGTCTGGGGTCACTTCGCCGGGGGCGGGGCCAATCCCGTCGACACCGACTTCATCGACGCCGGCCTGCGGGAACTGCTCGCGAAGCCCGGTCACTCGTCTCACTGACGACCAGGGAAGAGGCACGCGCCTCTTAGTCCGGCTAACCTTCGGGACATGCGCGTCCTCTTCTCTGCCCTCGGCTCCTACGGACACACCCTCCCCCTGATCCCCCTGGCCCGCGCGACCGTCGCCGCCGGACACGACGTCGTGTTCGCGACGACGTCAGCGATGTCGGACACCCTCGCCGCGGCGGGGTTGTCGACGCGACCGGCGGGCACACCCATCGCCGACGCGTTCGCCCGCCTGGGGTTCGCCGACGTCCCGCCCGCGCAGCGAGCGCGCACACCGGGTGTGGGGGTCGTCGTGCAGACCGCGTTCGGCGAGATCCTCCCCGACGCGTTCCGTCGCGATCTGGTGACACTCATCGGCGCCGACCGTCCCGACCTCGTCGTCGCCGAGGCCGGGAACATCGGTGCGATGCAGGCGGCAGCCGAGACCGGTGTGCCGTGTGTCCGCCACGGGATCGGACGCGGCCTGACGTTCGGGTTCGTCGGTGCGCATCTGCCCCACCTCGACATATACCCGGCCTCCATGCAGGACCGCGACGTGCTGGACCTGGCGGGCTACCGGCAGCTGCGTCCGGTCTCCTACTCCCCCGGCGGCACCGTCCCGGACATCGTCGGCCGCCGGACGGACCTGCCGCTGGTCTACGTGACCCTGGGCACCGAGTTCAGCAGCGCGGCCGTGCTCGACACCGTGATCCGCGCCGTGGACACCGGGACCCGACGGGTGCTGGTCGCGGTGGGACCCGCCGCGGACGCCGGCGCACTGGGGACACACTCCGATCTCGTCGAGGTGGCCCCGTGGGTACCGCAGGCCGCGGTCGTCGCCCGCGCTGATCTCGTCGTCCACCACGGCGGCGCGGGAACCACACTCGGCACGTGCGCGGCGGGCGTACCCCACCTCGTGGTGCCCCAGGGCGCCGACCAGTTCCGCAACGCCGAGGCCGTCGTCGCCCGCAACCTGGGCGAGGAGGTACTCCCCGACGACGCGACGGTTCTCGCCATCGCCGACGCCGTCGACCGACTCCTGCTGCGGGACAGTGCCGTTCGCGCCGCCTCCCGCGAGGTCGCGCAGGAGATCGCCGAAATGCCCGCCCCCGCGGAGGTCGCCGCCGAGCTGCCGGCGATCGCCGGCGCGACGGTCGGGTGAGGGTGAACGAAAACCGGTGGCGGCGTCAGCGGCTCCGGCGCGACACTGATCGGCGATGACCCTCTCCGACAGCGACATCGAGACCTTCGTCCGTGACGGGTTCGTCGTCCTGCGTGGCGCCGTCGACCGGGCGACGATCGACCAGTGCCGCGCGGAACTCTGGGACACCATCCCCGAGTCGCCGGACGACCCGTCGACGTGGATCGAGCCCGTCCGGTGGACGAACAGCCCGATGACACCTGCGTTCGCGCGAGCCGCCCGCTCCCCGGGACTCGTCGAGGCCTACGACTCGCTGATCGGGCCCGGTCGGTGGATCCAGCGCGTCGAGCTCGGGACCGTCCCGGTCCGATTCCCGCTCGGGCGCGAGTCCGGGGACACCGGCTGGCACATCGACGCGAGCTTCGCCGCAGCGGACGGCTCCGGTCAACGGATCTCGGTGTCGTCGCGTGATCGCGGGCTGCTGGCGCTGTTCCTGATCTCGGACGTCGGCGACGACGACGCACCGACCCGGATCCGGGTGGGGTCCCATCTCGACGTGCCCCGGTTCCTCGCCCCCCACGGCGACGACGGCGCGGACATGTTCGCCCTCTGCGCCGAGATGGACGCGGCCGGAGTGTTCGACGACCCCGGACGCCCCGAGGTGCTCGCCACCGGGGACGCCGGTGACGTGTTCCTCTGCCACCCGTTCCTCGTCCACGCCGCCCAGGTGAACCACTCCGGGCGCCCGCGGTTCATGAGTCAACCCGGCATCATGCTGCGAGAGCAGTTCGACCTCGACCGGCCGACGGCGCCGGTGGAGCGGGCGATCGTCGACGCCCTCGGCGAAGGCGGGGAAGCGCCGACGCCCGGGGGGCGTTGACGCTCAGATGAAGCGCGAACATCTCGTCCCCGGTCCCGACCACCCCATCACCGTCGAACCGACGCCCGGACACGTGACGGTCCGCGTCGGCGACACGATCGTCGCGGAGACCGACTCCGCCAAGACCCTGCGCGAGGCGTCCTACGACGCCGTGCAGTACATCCCGCTCGGCGCCGTCGACCCGGCCGTGCTGCGCACCTCGGAGTCCACGTCGTACTGCCCGTACAAGGGCGAGGCGTCGTACTTCGACCTCGCCGTCGGCGACGACACGGCCACCGACGCGGTGTGGACCTACACCGACCCGTTCCCCGCGGTCGACGACATCAAGGGCCACCTGGCCTTCTACCCCGACCGCGTGGACATCCGCGTCGAGTGACAGACATCTGTCCAGACAGACGTCTTGACTGACCCACCCGCGAGTGGTCCAGTGGGTGTGTGAGCTACGACACAATCGTCCAGGGCGGTCGGTGGTTCGACGGCACCGGCGCCGCATCCGCCATCCGCGACATCGGGATCCGTGACGGCGTCGTCGCCGAGGTCAGCGTCGAACCCCTCGACGTGACCGACTGCCCGCAGGTGATCGAGGCGCACGGCCGATGGGTGATCCCCGGGATGGTCGACATCCACACGCACTACGACATCGAGGTCCTCGACGCCCCCGGCCTGTCGGAGTCCGTGCGACACGGTGTGACGACCGTGCTCGTCGGTTCGTGCTCGCTGTCCACGGTGCACGTCGACGGCACCGACGCGGGTGACCTGTTCGGACGGGTGGAGGCGATCCCGCGCGAACACGTCATCGACGCCGTCGACCGCAACAAGGACTGGCGCTGCTGCGAGCAGTACATCCACGCCCTCGAGTCACGGGCGTTGGGGCCGAACGTCGCGGCGTTCCTCGGCCACTCCGACATGCGCGCCGCCGCGATGGGACTCGACCGGGCGACCCGCTCCGACACGCGCCCGACCCGCTCCGAGATGGCGCAGATGGAACGGTGGCTCGCCGACGCCCTCGACGCCGGCTTCGTCGGCCTGTCGTCGCAGCAGCTGCTGTTCGACAAGCTCGACGGCGAGACGTGCCGGTCGCGGACGCTGCCGTCGACGTATGCCCGACCGAGCGAGCTCCGCCGGTTGAAGAACCTGGTGCGTCGGACCGGTCGCGTCCTGCAGTCGGGGCCGGACATCACCCACCCGCGTGACGTCGTCTCCCAGGCCGTCCAGTCCCTGGGGATCGGACGTCCCCGCCTCAAGACAAGCCTGCTCTCCGCCGCGGACATCAAGGCCAACCCGCAGGCGGTCCGCATCATGGGTCCGCTCGCCGGCATCGTGAACCGGCTCGGCGGCGACTTCCGCTGGCAGCATCTGCCGGTGCCGTTCGAGGTCTACGCCGACGGTATCGACCTCGTCATCTTCGAGGAGTTCGGCAGTGGCGCAGCGGCCCTGCATCTGCGCGACGACATCGCCCGCGACTCGCTGATCAGGGACGAGCAGTACCGCCGCCGGTTCCGCGCCGACTACGAGAAGAAGTTCGGACCCCGCGTGTGGCACCGCGACCTGTTCGACGCGCAGATCGTCGCGTGCCCGGACGAGACGGTGATCGGCAGGTCGTTCGGTGAGGTCGGTCGGGACCGGGGCGGTCTGCACCCCGTCGACGCGTTCCTCGACCTCGTCGTCGAGCACGGCCGCGCGCTGCGCTGGCGGACGACCATCTCCAACCACCGCCCGGAGATCCTGCGTCAGATGGCCCGCGAACCGGGGATCCAGATGGGGTTCTCCGACGCGGGTGCCCACCTGCGCAACATGGCCTTCTACAACTTCGGCCTGCGGCTGCTGCGCCACGTGCGCGACGAGCAGCTCGCCGGCCGGGAGTTCCTGTCGGTGGAGGCCGCCGTGCACCGCCTGACCGGCGAACTGGCCGACTTCTACGACATCGATGCCGGTCACCTCCGGGTCGGCGACCGGGCTGATCTCGTCGTGATCGATCCCGCCGCGCTGGACGCGCGGCTCGACGAGTACCACGAGAGCCCGGTCGAGGCGTTCGGCGGTCTGCCGCGCATGGTCAACCGCAACGACGGTGCGATCGACGCGGTACTCGTCGGCGGGTCGACCGTCGTCCGCGGCGGCTGTCCGACCGAGGTGATCGGAGCTCGTCGGACGGGACGCTTCCTGCGCGCAGGCGTCCGCGACACCGCTCCGGTGCCCACGCCCACGCCCACCGACGAGCCTGTCGCACATGCCGTCTGATCCGACGGCGGCCGTGACAGGCCTCTGGCAGGCGCTGTCGGACCGCGACTGGGACGGCGTCGCCGCCCATCTGTCCGACGACTGCATCTACGTCGACATGCCGGTCGGGCCGACGCTCGCCGCACGCGGTCCGGTGGACATCGTCAAGCGGCTCCGAGTGGGTATCGCACCTCTGGCGGCCTATCGGAACCACCCGGGGACGCTCGTGCGTGACGGCGACGTCGTCATGTACGAGCACTCGGAGTCGTGGGAGTGGGCGACGGGTGAGACCGCCGAGTTGCCGTTCGTCTCGGTGCACCGGGTACGTGACGGCAAGGTCGCGCTGTGGAAGGACTACTGGGACTTCGGCGGACTCGCCAACACCGCCCCGCCGACGTGGCTCCAGGAACTCGCAGGTGCCGACACGTCCTGGATCTTCGACGCCACCGGCCTCGTCTGAACCGAGTACCCGAACCCGCACCCGCACCTCGGGGCCCCACCCCGGTGTGAACTCCCCGAGCGTGCACCAGATCCCGCCGAGCGTGCAGTAGACACCGCCGAGCATGCACCAGATTCCGCCGAGCGTGCACCAGATTCCGCCGAGCGTGCACTTCTGCACTGTCGACGAGATCTGGTGCACGGTCGAGGGAATCGAGTGCACGCTCGGCGCACCGTTGTGGCACGCTCGGCGAGTGCGACCCGGGGGGTTAGCGCAGGGTCAGCGGAGGGCGGCGGAGAGGACCTCGGACCAGGTCGCGACGACCTGTTTGCGACGGGCGGAGTCGTCGGAGAGCGTGTCGGCCAGCCCCAGTCCGCGGGCCATGTCGAGCGTGGCCTGGACGAGCCGGTGCACGTGCGGCGGCGCGTCGACACCGGCCAGCGACTCGACCGTCATACGGTGCGCCGCGCTGCCGAAGCGCTGCTCGAGCGGCAGGATCATCTCGCGCAGAGCGGGATCCGACGCCGCCGCACTCCACACCTGCAGCGCCGCCTTGAAGTGCAGTCCGGTGTAGACGTCGACCGCCCGCGTCACGACGGCCTCGACGCGACCGGGCCCGTCGGGAAGGGTGTCGTCGACGACGGACGCGCGTGCCGTCAACTCCTCGAACGTCGCCTCCAGTGCGGAGGTGATGAGACTCTCCCGCGTCGGGAAGTGATGTTGCGCAGCGCCTCTCGACACGCCTGCCCGCTCGGCGACGACAGCGACGGTCGTCGCCGACCATCCCTCCGCCGCCAGCATGTCGATCGTCGCGTCCAGCAGTCGCTTCCGGGTCGCCCGCGACCGGCTCTGCTGCGGCTCACGCACCCCGGTCATGCCGACACCCCGGATCCGGAGACCCACGACGGCTCGCGCCGCTGCAGGAACGCCGTCATGCCCTCCCGGGCCTCGTCGGAGGCGAACAACGCGGCGGACTCGTCGCGACGCTGATCGGCGAGTCGGTCGAACAACTCCCGGGTCACGGTGTTGACGACCTTCTTCGACTCCCGGAGACCCTGCGGGGACGCCTTGGCGATGTTCGCGGTGAGGCCGGCGACGGTCTCCCCGACGGCGTCCGCGTCGTCGACGGCGATGGTCACCAACCCCATCTCCTGCGCCTGCGCGGGCCCGAACTTCTCCCCGGTCAGGAAATACCGGCTGGCGGCGCGCGAGTCCATCTTCGGCAGGAGAGTCAACGAGATCATCGACGGCGCCAGACCGAGGCGCGCCTCGGTCAGAGCGAACGTGGTCGACGGCCCGACGACGACGATGTCGCAGGCCCCGACGATCCCGAGTCCACCGGCGCGCACGTGTCCGTCGATCCGCGCGATCACGGGCTTCGACGACGTGATGATCGCCCGCAGGATGGCGGTCATCGCCTCCGTCCCCGCGGCCGACGCCTCCTCCGGTGAGAGCCCCGACGTCATCGCCGCGGACAGATCCGCACCGGCGCAGAAGGTCCCGCCCGTGTGGGTGAGCACCACCGACCGCACCGAGGTGTCGCCGTCGACCGCCGCGAGATGGTCCCGCAGCTGTCCGGTCAGCGCCGGCGACAGCGCGTTCCGGTTCGCCGGCGAGTCCAGGGTGATCGTCGCGACGCCACCCGAGTCGGACCGGGTGACGACGGTGTCGGAGGTGGTGTCGGCCATGGGACTCAGTACGACTTCGGCAGGCCGAGGCTGGTCTGCGCGACGAAGTTGAGCACCATCTCGCGGCTCACCGGTGCGACGCGGGCGATGCGGCAGAGGTTGAGCAGCGGCGCGACGCCGTACTCGGTCGACAACCCGTTGCCGCCCATGGACTGCACGGCCTGGTCGACGATCTTCACGCACGCCTCGGCGGCGGCGTACTTCGCCATGTTGGCCGGTTCCGCGGCACCCCAGTCGTCGCCGGCGTCGTAGAACGAGGCCGCCTTCTGCATCATCAGCTTGGCCATCTCGAGCTCGATCTTGCCCTGCGCCAACGGGTGTGCGATCGCCTGGTGTGCGCCGATGGGCGTCTTCCACACCGTGCGGGTGGTGACGTAGTCGACGGCCTTGCCCAGCGCGAAGCGCGCCATGCCGATCGCCGACGCGGCGGCCATGATGCGTTCCGGGTTGAGGCCCGCGAACAGCTGGCTCAGCGCCGCGTCCTCGGATCCGACGAGCGCGTCCGCCGGGAGCCGGACGTCGTCGAGGAAGAGTTGGAACTGCTTCTCGGGGTTGATCAGCTCCATCTCGATCTGCCGGTACTCGAAGTTCGGCGCGTCGGTGGGGACGATGAACAGCGCGGGCTTGAGCTTGCCGGTCCTCGCGTCCTCGGTGCGCGCGACGATCAGCACGGCCTCGGCCTGGTCCACCCCGGAGATCCACACCTTGCGACCACTGAGCAGCCACTCGTCGCCGTCACGGCGTCCGGTGGTCGTGATCTGGTGCGAGTTGGACCCCGCCTCGGGTTCGGTGATGCCGAACGCCATGGTGATGGTGCCGTCGGCGAGGCCCGGCAGCCAGCGCTGACGCTGCTCGTCGGTGCCGAAACGCGCGATGATGTTGCCGCAGATGGCCGGCGACACGACCATCATGAGCAGACCGGTGCCCGACGCGGCGAGCTCCTCCATGACGATGGCCAGCTCGTACATGCCGGCGCCACCGCCGCCGTACTCCTCGGGGAGGTTGACGCCCAGGAAGCCGAGCTTGCCGGCCTCGGCCCACAGCTCGTCGGTCTTGCGGCCCTCTCGGGCACACTTCTGGAAGTAGTCCGGCCCGAAACGCGCGGCCAGCGCGGCCACCGAGGCACGCAGCGCGGCGCGCTCGGGGGTCTCGACGAACGGGTTGGCGGGCACCTCGGTGGTGGGACGCTCGGATGTCGCGGTCATGCGGTCACTTCCTCTTCACTGATCACGGCGAGTACATCACCCACCGCCAATTGGTGTCCGGCCGACACTGCGAGCTCGGTCACGACGCCGTCGGCCGGGGCGTGCACCGTGTGTTCCATCTTCATGGCCTCCAGCCACAGCAGCGGCTGGCCCTGCACCACTCGGTCGCCGACGGCGACGGCCACACGGACCACCGCTCCCGGCATGGGCGCGAGGAGCGATCCGGGCGCCCCGACGGCCGTCGGGTCGACGAAGCGTGGTGCCTCGGTGAGCGCCAGGGACCCGACAGCGGTGTCGACGTGGACCGTCGCGATGCCGTCCGCGTCCGGGTACGCCGACACACGGTGGGGCACCCGGACGCCGTCGACCTCGAGGACGACGACGTCGGCGTCCACCGACGCCACGGCGATCGCAGGATCGTCGGGCAGCTCGATGCCGGTGCGGGTCGCGCGGTAGCGGACGGCGACCTCGTCGCCGTCGGGACCCACGAAGGACCGGCTCTGTGGCGCTGCCGCCAGGTTGCGCCACCCGGCCGGCACGCCCCGCTGGACGACGGCCGCCGCCCGTTCGCGGGCGGAGGCGGCGAGAGCTGCGGCGACGACCGCCCTGCGGGTCGCACCGTCGTCGAGCAGCGGCGCGGCGAGCACATCGAGGCCGACCTGGTCGAGGTAACCGGTGTCGGTGTCACCGGTGGCGAACTGCTCGTCACGCAGGATCCGCACCAGCAGATCGCGATTGGTCCCCGGCCCGTGTACGCGGGCCCGTGTCAACGCGCCGGCGAGCATGGCCGCCGCCCGGCGCCGTGTCGGCGCCCACGAGATAACTTTGGCCAGCATCGGGTCGTAGTAGACGGAGATCTCGCTGCCGTCGGCGATGCCGGAGTCGACGCGGACACCCGGCGTCACGAGGGCGTCGAACGTGACGTCGCCCGGGATGTCGACGTGGTGCACCCGTCCCGACTGCGGCGACCACCCGTTCGCGGGGTCCTCGGCGTAGAGGCGCACCTCGATGGAATGTCCACGTGTGGCGGGCGGGGTGTCGTCGAGCGTTTCGCCGTCGGCGATGCGCAGCTGCCACTCGACGAGGTCGAGTCCGGTGGTGGCCTCGGTGACCGGGTGCTCCACCTGCAGACGGGTGTTCATCTCCAGGAAGTAGAAGCGGCCGGCACCGTCGGCGAGGAACTCCACCGTGCCGGCGCCGACGTAGTCGATGGCCGACGCCGCGGAACGAGCGGCGGCGAACAGCCGGTCGCGCAGGTCGCCACCGATCCGCTCGACGAGTGGCGCGGGCGCCTCCTCGACGATCTTCTGGTGGCGCCGTTGGATGGAGCACTCGCGCTCCCCCACGGCCCAGACCGTTCCGTGGGTGTCGGCGAGCACCTGCACCTCGATGTGGTGTCCGCGTTCGACATACGGCTCGCAGAACACCGTCGGGTCGCCGAAGGCCGACGCCGCCTCGCGGGCCGCGCCCTCCACCTCGTCGGCGAGGACGGTGATGTCGCGGACCACGCGCATCCCGCGTCCACCGCCACCGGCCGACGCCTTCACCAGCACGGGCAGATCGGACGCCTCGATCGACGTCGGGTCGAGGTCGCCGAGGATCGGCACGTCGGAGTCGGCCATGAGCGCCTTGGCGTTCACCTTGGAGCCCATCGCGGTGATCGCGGCGGGCGGCGGGCCGATCCAGGTGAGGCCGGCGTCGACGACGGCCCGCGCGAACGCGGCGTTCTCCGAGAGGAATCCGTATCCGGGGTGGACCGCGTCGGCACCGGATGTGCGCGCCGCGGCGATGATGGCGTCGACGTCGAGATAGGTCTGCGCCGACGTCGTACCCGGCAGGCGCACAGCGCGATCCGCCGCGAGGACATGGGGCGACCCGGCGTCGGGGTCGGAGAAGACGGCGACGGTCGCGATGCCGAGACGGGAACAGGTGGCGAACACGCGCAGGGCGATCTCGCCCCGGTTGGCCACGAGGACGGAGGTGATCATCGTGGTGCCCCTCACATCCGGAAGACGCCGAAGTTCGACGTCCCCTCGACCGGCGCGGAATCGATGGCCGACAACGCGATCCCCAGGATGGTGCGGGTGTCGCGTGGGTCGATGACACCGTCGTCGTAGAGCATCCCCGACAGGAAGGCCGGCAACGACTGCTCCTCGATCTGGGCCTCGATCATCGCGCGCATCCCCGCCTCGGCCTCGGCGTCGACGGTGCCGCCCCGCGCCTCGGTGGCGGTGCGCGAGACCATCGCGATGACACCCGACAACTGCTGGGCGCCCATGACGGCGGATTTGGCACTGGGCCAGGCGAAGACGAACCGGGGATCGAAGGCGCGGCCACACATCCCGTAGTGACCGGCGCCGTAGCTGGCGCCGACGAGCACCGAGATGTGCGGCACCGTCGAGTTGGAGACGGCGTTGATCATCATCGACCCGTGCTTGACGATGCCACCCTGCTCGTACTCCTTGCCCACCATGTACCCGGTGGTGTTGTGCAGGAACAGCAGTGGCGTGTTCGACCTGTTGGCGAGCTGGATGAACTGCGTCGCCTTCTGCGACTCGGCGCTGAACAGCACGCCCTGCGCGTTGGCGAGGATCCCGACCGGGTACCCGTGGATGCGTGCCCAGCCGGTGCAGAGCGAGGAGCCGTACTCTGCCTTGAACTCGTCGAAGTCGCTGTCGTCGACGACGCGGGCGATCACGTCGCGCGGGTCGAACGGGATCTTCAGGTCGCCGGGGACGATGCCCATCAGCTCCTCGGGGTCGAATCGCGGCTCGACCACCGGCGCCACCGGACCGGGCCCGGTCTTGCGCCAGTTCAACCGGGCGACGATGCGGCGACCGATGCGGATCGCGTCCTGCTCGTCGCGGGCGAAGTAGTCGGCGAGACCACTGCGCCGCGCGTGCATGCTCGCACCGCCGAGCGACTCGTCGTCGCTGTCCTCACCGGTGGCCATCTTCACCAGCGGCGGACCCCCGAGGAACACCTTCGACTGGTTCTCGATCATGACCGTGTGGTCGCTCATGCCGGGCACGTAGGCGCCGCCGGCGGTGGAGTTGCCGAACACGAGCGCGATGGTCGGGATGCCCGCGGCGGACAGCTGCGTGATGTCGCGGAACATGCGGCCGCCGGGGATGAAGACGTCCTTCTGCGTCGGCAGGTCGGCGCCGCCGGACTCCACCAGCGAGATGCAGGGCAGGCGGTTGGCCATCGCGATCTCGTTGGCGCGGAACCCCTTGCGCAGGGTCCACGGGTTCGAGGTGCCGCCACGCACTGTGGGGTCGTTGGCGACGATCATGCACTCGACGCCGGAGACCACACCGATACCGATCACCATCGACGCCCCGACGGCGAAGTCGGAGCCGTAGGCGGCCAGCGGACACAGCTCGAGGAACGCGGTGTCGCGGTCGATGAGGAGCTCGATGCGCTCCCGGGCCAACAGCTTCCCGCGCTTGTGGTGGCGCTCGACGTACTTCTCACCGCCGCCGGCGAGGGCCTTCGCGAACTGCTCCTCGAGTCCCGCGAGCTTCTCGGTCATCGTGGTGGCGTTCTCGACGAAGGCCGGGTCCGCGGGATCGACGGTCGAGCGCAGAGCCGTCATGCCTTGCTGCCTTTCATGCCTGGTAGCCCAGTCGCTTCGCGGCGAGCCCGGTGAGGATCTCCGTGGTGCCGCCGCCGATGCCGATGATGCGCATGTCGCGGTACTGCCGCTCGATCTCCGATTCGGCCATGTACCCGAGGCCGCCGAACAGCTGCATCGCCTTGTTCGCGACCCATTCACCCGCCTCGACCGCGGTGTTCTTGGCGAAGCACACCTCGGCGATGAGGTCGTCCGAGCTGCTCACCTTCCGGTCGACCACGGCGCGGGTGTAGGTGCGGGCGATGTCGATGCGGCGTGCCATCTCGGTGACGCTGTCCTGCACCGACTGTCGGGCGATGAGCGGTTTGCCGAAGGTCTCACGGGTACGGACCCATTCGAGGGTGATGTCGAGACACCGTTGGGCGCTGGCGTACGCCTGCGTGGCGAGACCGGCCCGTTCGGTGACGAACGCCGCGGCGATCTGGGTGAACCCGCTGTTCTCGACACCGACCAGGTTGGCCACCGGGACGCGGGCGTCGACGAAGCTGAGTTCAGCGGTGTCGGAGCAGCGCCAGCCCATCTTGTCGAGCTTGCGGCTGACCGAGAACCCCGGGGTGTCGGTGTCGATCACGAGCAGGGAGACACCCCCTGCACCGGGACCGCCGGTACGGACCGCCGTGACGACGAAGTCGGCACGGACCGCGGAGGTGATGTAGGTCTTCGCACCGTTGACCACGAAGTGGTCGCCGTCGCGCACGGCCTTCGTCGTCAGGTGGCCGACGTCGCTGCCACCGCCGGGCTCGGTGATGGCGAGGCTTCCGATCTTCTCCCCGGCCAGCGTCGGTCGCACCCAGCGGTCGATCTGGTCGGGGTCTCCGGCGGCGATGAGATGCGGGAGGGCGATGCCGTGGGTGAACAGCGACGCGTAGATGCCGCCGGCCGCACCGCGTTCGTGCAACACCTCACCGGCGATGGTCGCGTCGACGAGATCGCCGCCCGATCCACCCACCGACTCCGGGAACCCGACACCGAGCAGACCGAGCTTGGCGGCCTCGAGGTGCAGTTCGCGCGGGATCAGACCGTCCCGCTCCCAGTCGTTCTGGTACGGCAGGATGTGACGCTCGACGAATCCGGCGACGGTGCTGCGCAACTCGCGGCGTTCCGGGGTGTTCCAGGCGGGTGTCGCAAGACTCATTCAGATGACCTCGAATCGGTGGGGGATGTCGACGACCCGCGAGCGCAACCACTCGCCGAGTCCTTTGGCCTGCGGGTCGAATCGGACGTTGTCGGCGACGCCGCGGCCGAGGATGCCCTCGATCACGAAGTTCACCGCGAGCAGGTTGGGCAGTCGATGGCGGGTGATCGTGAGATCGGCCGCCTCGGGCAGCAGGACGCGCAGCGCGTCGACGGTGAGTGTCTCGTCGAGCCAGGCGAACTCGTCCTCGCCGCGTACCCACACGCCGATGTTGGCGCTGCCGCCCTTGTCCCCGCTGCGGGCGCCGGCGATCCGGCCCAGCGGTGCGCGCGTGGTCGGACCCCAGTCACGGGGCCCGGGGACGTCGTCGGGATCGAGCGGGGGCAGCTCACCCCGCACGGGACTCGGCGGGATGCGGATGACGGTGCCGTCGGGCAGTGTCGCGCGGTGGTCGAGCGCGGCGGCGTCGACGTGTCCGGGCTCGAAGACGCCGAACGGTGCGCCCGCGGCCGGTGGTGCGGTGAGGCTGAAACCGGGGTAGCTGGCGAGCGCGAGTTCGACCGCGGCGGCGGAGAACCCTCGTCCGACGGCGTCGGGGTCGGTGCTGCGCCCGACCACCCGGAGCAGTGCGCTGGCCTGTGCCTCGGTGCCCGCGTCGGGGCGATCGGTCCGCGACAGCTCCCAGGTGAGGGATTCGGGCTTCGTCGGCAGCGACGACTCGAACTGCTCGGTGACGAGCGCCGCCTTCTGCTCGATGTCGAGGCCGGTGAGGATCATCGTCACCTCGTTGCGGAACCCCGCCAGGGTGTTCAAGGAGACCTTGGTGGTCGTCGGCGGGACCTCGCCGCGCACCCCGCTCATCCGGACGCGGTCGGTGCCGACCTGCTCGAGACGGATCGAGTCCATCCGCGTGGTCACGTCCGGGCCGAGGTAGCGCGGGCCCCCGATCTCGTAGAGGAGTTGCGCGGTCACGGTGCCGACGGTGACCGCTCCACCCGTACCGGCGTGCTTGGTGATGACCGATGACCCGTCGTCGGACACCTCCGCGAGGGGGAACCCGGGGTGGGTGAGGTCGGCGATCTCGGCGAAGAACGCGTAGTTGCCGCCCGTGGCCTGGGTACCGCACTCGATCACGTGACCGGCCGCCACGGCGCCGGCCAGGCGATCGAGGTCGGTGGCGTCCCAGCCGAAGTGGTGCACGGCGGGACCGACCACCAGGGATGCGTCGGTGACCCGGCCGGTGACGACGACGTCGGCCCCGGCGTCGAGCGCGGCGGCGATGCCGAAGCCACCGAGGTAGGCGTTGGCGGTCAGCGGTGTGCCGAGGCCGAGTTCGTCGGCGCGGTCGACGAGGTCGTCGCCGTCGACGTGCGCGACGCGGACCTCCAGACCGAGGTCGGCTGCGAGAGCACGGATCTGGTCGGCGAGGCCCGTCGGGTTGAGACCGCCGGCGTTGGCCACGATCCGCACACCCCGCTCGTGGGCGAGGGCGAGGTTCTCGCGCATCTGACGCAGGAACGTCGAGGCGTATCCGCGGTCGGGGTGCTTCATCCTGTCGCGGCCGAGGATGAGCATCGTCAGCTCGGCGAGGTAGTCGCCGGTGAGGTAGTCGAGCTCGCCGCCCTCGAGCATCTCCCGGACCGCGGCGAAACGGTCACCGTAGAAGCCCGACGCGTTGCCGATGCGGACCGGCGTCGTCGCGGTCATCGGGCCACCGCCGCGTCGACGCGAGGTGCGCGCCCCGGGCCGGGTGCGCCGGCGAAACACTGTGCGATGGCCGTCCATT
The DNA here is from genome assembly GCF_024171765.1 of Williamsia deligens. Lineage (GTDB taxonomy): Bacteria > Actinomycetota > Actinomycetes > Mycobacteriales > Mycobacteriaceae > Williamsia_A > Williamsia_A deligens. Next base: position 2,557,947 of record NZ_JAMTCI010000001.1, on the reverse strand, counting down.
CGGTGGCGTCGTCGCCGACCACGGTGAGGCCGAGGTCCTCCGGGGCGCGGCGCTGCGTGACGAGCAGGCAGAAGTCGACGGCGCTGCCGGTGACGCGGTCGGTCGCGTCCTGCGGCCCCCAGGTCCACTCGTCGCCCGAGGGACCGGTCAGCTCGATGCGGAACTCGTCGGCGGGCGGGGTCTTCCCCCGCAGGACGTAGGCGAAGTCGCGGGTACGCGCGCCGATGTGCGCGACAGCCTTCAGGCGGTCCGTCGGCTCGACGGTGACGCCGAGGGCGTCGGCGACGTCCTGTCCGTGCGCCCAGTACTCCATGATCCGCGCGGTCGCCATGGACGCCGCCGACATCGGCGGGCCGAACCACGCGAGCTTGGTGCCGGCGGGGGTCGCGAGCAACGCGTCGGCGAGGGCCGCGCGCATGTCGCGCCACTGCCGCAGCAGGTCCGCGGGCGGCTGTGCGGCCATCTGTGCCGCGGCGTCGTCGATGAAGTTCGCGGGGTCCGCTGCTCCCTCGGCGAGGACCACGGCGAAGCCGTCGGGGTCGGTGGCCGAGACCGTCGCGACCCTGTCCGTCCACGCCAGATGGCCGACCTGGTCGGCGACCGTCCACCCCTCGGCGGGCGTCGGGGTGAGCCACTGCGTGTCGTCGAGTCCCGCGACGAGGTCGTCGAGGGATGCGGCCTCGGCGGTCATGTCGTCGACGAGGTCACGGAGAACCGTCATGGGACGACCACATCACCGGCTGGGCAAAAAAGCAAGCATGCTTGCTTGTTTTATTCCCGGCCGCCGCCCCTCCCCCGTCGAGTGGGCGGTTGGAGACGTCGAGTGGGCGGTTGGATGCGTCGAGTGGGCGGCAGGCGTCGTCAGACGCCCACTCGACGTCCAGAAACGCCCACTCGACGTTCGTAAACGCCCACTCGACGGGGGCGGGAGTCAGAGATGCGGTCAGGTGAGGTGGACAGCCGCGGTCGCCTGCGCCAGGACGGTGTCGCCGTCGCGGAGTTCGGCGACCAGCGACACGACGCGGCGTCCCGCGCGTACGACGCGGGTGTCGATGGTCAACTCGTCGACGTCGACCGGCGGTGACCGGAAGAAGTCGACGGCGAAGTCCGCGAGGCGATAGCCCTGACCGGCCCCCGTCCTCGACTGCCCCGCCCACGAACACGCCTGCGCGATCGCCGCGGCGACGACACCCCCGTGCATCGACCCGAGCGCGTTGGCCATCCACGGCGCCGGACGGAACCGCGCGCCGTCGGCCGTCGGACTGACGCCGAGCACGTCGGCCAGCGGACCCCCGCCGATCCTCCCGTCCACGATCGCCGCGACGACCTGCTCACCGGTGAGGACCGGATCGATCGCCGGGGGTGCCGGGGCGTCGGCGGGCAGCGACGACGGGACAGGCCACCCGCGCGCCCCACCCGACGCGCCGGCACCGGTGAGGCGTTCGATCAGGGCGTCGTCGAACACGCGACCCGTCCGGGCACTGCGGGCGAGGACGGTCGCGACCAGGTCGTCACCGGCGGTGACGTCGACGGTGGTGAGCCCGAACGCCCCACTGTCGTGGCGCAGGGTGGCGACCGCGGTCAGCACCCCTTCCGTGGCGACCTCGACCCCGGTGGTGGCGAACGCGAGACTCGCCTGCACCACGCCTCGATCGGGTGGGGTCTGCGCGACGAACGGCGCGCCCGCCGCGGAGTCGACGAGGACTGCCCATGCGGCGATGTCCACGGACCCACGGTGATCGACGAGGAGCCCGCCGAGACGCTGTCGCATCCGGGTGGCCGGTGCCGTCGGCGGTTCGCCGCCCACGCCGAACACGGTGAGGGGGTCGTCGCCGATCGTCGGGGAGGCGGAGGCGGCTGAGGTCATGTCAGGATGCTTACCAGCAGCAACGACGACGTCCGGACGTGAGGAGGTGCGAGTGAGTCGGACACCACACCCCGGCATCACCGCGCTCCTGACGGGTCAGCGTGGTGCCATGGCCGCCGCGACCTCGTCGAGCGTCATGGGCGGGAGGCCGTGGTGGTCGGCGTAGGCCAGCAGCTGCAGTTCCGAGGGCGCGTGTCGACCGACGAAGTTGCCCGCCGCGCTGATGACCTCCCCGGTGAGCGGCGCCGATCGCGGTGACAGCAGGTGGGCGTACACGCCGGTGACGTACTCCGCCGGAGCGGGATTCGCCGCGACGGCGTGTATCCCGTCGTCGAGGATTCCGCGCTCCCGCAGGTCGTCGATGTGTCGGTGGTAGTCGTCCCCGGTCGACAGGCGCGTCCGCGCACCGGGCAGGACGACGTTCACCCGGACAGCTGCGTCCCGGAGGTCGGCCGCGGCCGCCATCGCCAACCCCGTCACCCCGGCCTTGGCGGCCGGGTAGGCGGATCCGCCGAAGATGCCTGTCGCGGCCGCCGATCCGCTGAGGACGATGGATCCCCCGCCCGCATCGGCGAGTACCGGCGCGGCCGCCCGGGTGAGTTCGAACGCACTCGTCAGGTGACTCGCGACCACCTCCGCGAACTCCTCGGAATCGATGGTGAGGATCGACGATCCCGGCGGTTCGGCGATCCCGGCACAGTTCGCGACGCCGTCGAGACGACCGAACGACTCGACCGCCGCGCGGACGACGGCGTGGGCGACCGCGGGGTCGGCGACAGACCCCGTGACACCGAGAGCACGGCCACCCGAGGAGGCGATCGCCTCGACGACATCGTCGACGACGAACCCGTCGCGGCCGTTGACGACGACCGCCGCGCCGAAGGTCGCCAGGCGACCGACCAGGGCCGCCCCGATCCCCCGGCTCGACCCGGCGACCGCGTACACCTGTCCCGCAAGGGGCTGCGGGTCCCCGCTCACGTCGCGGGGTGGAGTCGGTCGTGCGTCGGATCGGTGGTCGCGGTGACGTCGTTCGCCCAGCGGTAGTCGGGTTTGCCGCTCGGCGTCCGCAGGACGGTGTCGACGACCCAATACGCGCGGGGGATCTTGTAGCCGGCCAACCTGTTCCGCAGGTGAGCGTCCAGATCGTCGACGTCGAGCGCCGACCCGGACACGCTCACGACCGCTGCGACCCGATGCCCGAACCGGTCGTCGGGGATCCCCACGACGGTGGCGTCGACGACCGACGGGTGGGATTTGACGTGTCCCTCGACCTCCTCGACGAAGACCTTCTCGCCACCGGTGTTCACCACCTGTGAACCGCGGCCCAGCAGCGTGATCGTGCCGTCGGTGTCGATCCGGGCACGGTCACCGCTGACCACCATGCGCACACCGTCGTGCTCACGGAAGATGGTGGCGGTCTTCGCCGGGTCGTTCAGATATCCGACCGGGAGATACCCCGTCTTGGCGAACCAGCCCTCGCCCGGCGCCGACACCGGGGCACCGTCGTCGTCGATCACTGTGGCCCCACGTCCCGCCGGCACGCGCGGGCCCCCGCTGTAGGCGCTGTCGGCGAAGGAGGTGTCCGCGGCCGAGTAGACGGTGATCCCACCGAAACCGGTCTCCGACGATCCGATGGAGTCGCTGATGGCCGCCGTCGGCATGACCTCGAGCATCTGTCGCTTCAGCGCCGGCGAGAACAGTGCGGCACCGGAACTGATGGCGAGCAGCGAGGGCGCCACCACCGGCGTACCGGCTGCGGCCCGGGTCCTGGCCTCCTCGATCAGGGGCAGTGCCATGGCATCACCCGTGATCACCAGGATGTTCGCCTCCTGCCGCATCACCACGTCCCACACCGACGACGCGTCGAAGCGTGGTTCGTACATCACGGTGTTGCCGGAGAACAGGGCACCCAGCGAGGGCATGAGACCGGAGACGTGGATCAGCGGGGGCAGCATCAGGAACCGCATCCCCTGCGTCGCACCGGCCGCCGCGGACTCCGCCGCCGACCGCGACTGCTGCCGTTCGTCGGCGAGGAGCTCACCGGAGTAGAAGTCGATCCCGCCGCCCAGCACCCGCCAGATGTCGCAGTGGTGCCAGATCACACCCTTGGGGGCGCCCGTCGTCCCGCCGGTGTACATGAGGAAGCGGTCGTCGTCCGCGCGGGGACCGAAATCGCGGTCGGCGGAGAAGTTCTCGAGTGCCGTGTCGAGATCGGCGCCGGTGACGATGACCTCGGTGTCGAGCCCCTCGGCGGCCGCCTCAGCGACGTCGGCATGGCCGGGTTGCGTGAGCACCGCCCTGACCGTCGCGTCGCTGTAGACGTGCCGCGCCTCGTCGGCGCGGTAGCGATGGTTGACGTTGACCGCCGCGGCACGCAGCTTGTACGACGCGAGGAACGCGCACAGGGCGTCGATGTCGTTGTGCATGTGGACGCCGACATGGTCACCCGCTGTGACGCCACGCTCGGCGAGGAGGTGGGCGAGCCGGTTCGCGCGCGCCTCCACCGCGGAGAACGTGTACGGCGTCCCGGCGTCGACGACCGCGACGCGGTCGGGCACAGCGTCGACGGCATGCTCGAACAGGTCGGCCAGGTTCTGCGCCACGGTCTCCTCCTAGGAGCTGACGGGGGTGATCGGGATCAGTGACGTCGGGCGCCCCCGGTCGCTGAACTGGAACGTCGCACCGCCACTGAACCGCGCGACGGCGACCTCTCCGGACTCGGCGAGTTCCTCGTCACCCCAGCCGAAGTCGACGAGCAACGCGCCGTCGGCCACCCGGGCGCCCTCGACCACCCAGTGCGGGTCGACGGCCGTCGCGATCGCCTGCAGCGGGCCGAGGTGGTCGGGATCGATGAAGGTGATCCATCCGCCGTCGTCGACAGCGGGACCCCGCTGCGGGATCCGCACCGACACCGACCGGTCGTCGAGAGAACCGGACACCTCGAGCCCGACGTACTGATGGGGTCCGAGCACCGGGTGCAGCGCGAACACCCGCGCGAGTCCGGCGGCGTCGCGCGACAGGTCTAGCGCGGCACGGATGCGATCCGCGGCGAGTCCACAGATCCCGGTCAGCTGCTTGCGGACGAGCTTGTCGACGCCGGCCTCGTCTGTGCGTCGGCGGACCGCCCAGATGTATCCCAGTGCGAGCAGTTGGTGTTGCAGCGCCACCTCTTCCGCGGTCCGGACCAGGGTGCTGACCGCCCAGTCCCGGAACTGCAGGTCGTCGAGGAGGTCGCCGGAGTAGTCGGTCCACCCGGGCTCGGTGTGGTCGATCTGCGACAGGGCGATCGACGCGGCGGCGGTGTCGAACATCGCGGCGGTGTACGCCGGCAGTTCGAGGTCCTCGCGGCTGTCGTCGATGGTGACCGTCCACTCGCAGTGCGGTGTCCGGTCCGCCGGCCGGCGCGGGGGACGGTGTACCGGACGGATACGCGCCTTGCGGTTGGTGGCCACCGCGGTGGCGTCGAACGTGGGGTCCTCGATGGTGTGGCACATCGACGTCACGTACTCGTCGCCGAGCGGTTCGACGTCGAGCAGTGCGCCGCAGTGGTCGAGGACGAAGCGGCCCGTGTGGTCGTCGATGACCTCGTACCGGAAGTCCATGAACTGCGGCGGCGCACCGATGTCGAGCTGCAGACACTTGAACATGTCGGGCACGGTGTCCCCGGCGACGCCCATCGCCGCACGCATGCGGGCGGTGTAGACCGGGCTCGCGGCCATCCACTCCTCGATGGCCACCTGCGCCATCTCCTCGCGTCCGAACGCACCGATGACGTGCGCCATCCCGCTGCGGTCGATCAACTGGCCGGACAGCAGGAGTTCGGGGAGGAGGACGGCGAGCTGGTCCTGGGTGAGATCGCGGTAGGTCATGCCCTCACCAGAACGGGACAGGGGTCTGGCCCAGCGGATACCAGCCCGGGAGCGGGCCCGTCGCCTCGGCGACGCGGGTCATGCGTGCGCTCATCCCCTCGCTCAACACACCGTCGGTGATCATCTCCATGAAGAGGGCGACGACGTTGCCGTAGTCGAAGAAGTCGCGCTGCCAACCGAACTGGAAGTCCCCGGCGTACTTGAACCAGCTGCCCTGGATGCCCTCGAGTGCGTAGTGACTGCCGTCGGGACGGGTCGCCTCGTAGACCTGCTTCCACAGGCCGATCATGTCCCCGGTCCTCTCGTCGATCACCCACGACTGGTACGGGTACGTCCAGCCGTCGAGACCGTCCATCTCGAAACCGATGGCGTAGTCGCGGATCTCGTCGCGTCCGACGGCCATGAAGTCCCACTCGGGTCCGTAGTTCCATCCGTATGTCGCGTCCGGTGTGTAGAACTCGGCCAGATTGCGCCAGTCACCGGCCTTCTCGCCGTCGCGGTTCGCCTGGAGCCAGCGCTCGACCATCTCGTCGAGTTCAGCGCGATCGAATGCCATCAGAGGTGTGCCTTTCGGGGTGGGGTCGGTTCTCGACCGTGTCAGTCCTCGATCAGGCGCAGGGCCTGGGTGGGGCAGTACGAGACAGCGCGGTCGACGTCGTCGCGGGTCGCGTCGTCGACGTCGGTGCGGAGCAGTTCGACGTGGTCCCTGTGCGCGCGGAAGAACTCCGACGCCTCCATCTCGCAGACGCCGTGTCCCTGGCACAGGTCGAGGTCGACCTCGATGCGCGCCACCGTCACCGCGCCCGTCGGCGGTAGCTGACGCGACACGGCTGCTGCAGCTGGACCACCATCTTCGAGTGGTCGTTGCGGTAGGACTCCGACGGCTGGAGCATCTCGAAGTCGTAGTTCTGCAGCAGGACCGAGAAGATCGCCTTGAGCTGCATCATCGCGAACTGTGCCCCCACACAGCGATGCCGACCGGCACCGAACGGGATCCAGGTCCACCGGTTGGCCAGGTCCTCCTGCCGCGGCTTCTGGTAGCGATCGGGATCGAACGCGTCGGGGTCCGGGAAGTCCTCGGGCAGCCGGTTGCTCACCGCGGGCGACACGGCGACGGTCTGGCCGGCGGAGATCTCGACGTCCTCGATGTGGATGTCGTTCTGGACGACGCGCATCAGCACGATGAGCGGTGGATGCAGCCGCAGTGACTCCTTCAGTGCCGCCTCGAGCTTCGGCATCTGCCGGGTGTGGGCGAAGGTGTACTCGGGGCGCTCCCCCGCGGGGGTGTCGCCGTAGATCTCGTCGAGTTCGTCGATGACCTGCTGCATGTACTCGCGGTGACGCAGCAGTTCGATGAGGGTCCAAGCCGCTGTGCCCGACGTGGTGTGGTGCCCGGCGAACATCATCGAGATGAACATCCCGGTGATGGTGTGGGCGTCGAATCCGACCGACACCAGGACGTCCATCAGGTCCCGATCGGCCTTGTCGACGGGCGGGTTCGCGATCCGCTCCTGCATGACCCCCTCGATGAACTCGACCAGTTCCGCGCGGGACTCGTCGCGCTTGCGGAAGCTCTCGATGTCGGCGTGGTAGTCGACGTAGGCGATCGGGTCGGTGCCCTTCTCCAGGTCGTGGAACAGGTGCGCGATCCGGTTGTCCAGCCGCTCACGGAACTTCGCACCGATCAGACAGGACGACGAGGTGTACAGCGTGAGTTCGGCGAAGAACTCGAGGAGGTCGATCTCCCCCTCGTCACCCCAGCCGGCGATGATCCGCTCGACCTCGTTCGGGATCGTGACGGCGTGGCGCTTCATGTGGTCGGCCTTGAGGGCGGCGTTGTGGATCGCCGCGGATCGCTCCTCCGGACTGGTGTCGAAGACGACGCCCTCGCCGAAGACCGGGGTCATGAAGGGGTAGGCGGCGGCCTGGTCGAGATCCTCCTCGGGGGCGCGGAAGAACTCCTCGTTGGCCGCGGCGCCACTGACGAGCACGACCTCGCGATCGGCGAGCTGGAACAGTCCGACGTCACCGCACTCCTCACGGACGCGCCAGAACAGACCGATCGGGTCGGACGCGAGTTCCTCGAGGTGGCCGTGTTCGCCCTCTCCCCCGGAGACGCGGGCGGGTTTCGTGAGTGTCATGGGGATTCTCCTGGCTCGGGATCGGGGACGCGGGCGAGCGGGGCCTCGGCCTCCACCTCGACCAGGCGCATGTGGGCACCGCGGGGCATCGAGACCACGGCGGCGATCGCCGTCGCGAGGTGCTCGGGACGCATGAAGTTCCCGTGGCGGGCGAAACCGAACGGCATCCAGTCGGTCAGCATCGCGGTGGTGACCTCGGGGTCGACATTCATGCCCATCCCGGTGAGCGTCTGCCCGGGGCGGACGAGGCTGACGCGCACGCCGGACCCCTCGACCTCCATCTGGGCGGTCAGCGCGAACGCCTCCAGGCCCGCCTTGGCGGCGGCGTAGGCGCCCATGTGCGGGCGCGGGTCGGCGGCGACGTCGGAGGAGATGATCACGAAATCCCCACGGCGCCGGGCCATCATCTCGGGGACGACACGACGGAACAGGCGCTGGGCGCCCGTGAGGTGGATGTTCACCTGGGAGGCGAACTCGTCGGTCGACGCCTCGAAGGTGCGCCCCGGGGCCATGTCCCCGGCGCCGGAGACGACGATCTCGACGGCACCGAGAGCGGCCTCGGCCTTGTGGACGCAGTCGTCGATGGAGGCGGGATCGGTGACGTCCAATGCGACCGCGACGGCCTCACCTCCGGCATCGACGATCTCGTCGACGAACTCCTGGCACTTCTCCACCCTGCGGGCGCCCAACGCGACGGGGTGTCCTGCCGCGGCCAGCATCACCCCGGTGGCGGCGCCGATCCCCGACGACCCCCCGGCGACCAGCACCGGCCGGCGTTCGGGGTGCGGACCGAATCGGGGCATCAGCGCACCGTCACCGACATCGGCAACGACGCGAACCCGCGGACGTTGATGGAGTGGAAGCGTTCGGCGCGCGCGAGGTCGAGGTCGAACGACCGCAGTGACGCGGCGATCTCGCCCAACGCGACGTTCGCCTCGAGGCGCGCGAGATGGGCACCCAGGCAGAAGTGGGTTCCGAGGCCGAAGCTGGTCAGCGTCTGCGAGCTGTCGCGCCCGATCCGGTACTCGTCGGGCGCATCGAACACATCCTCGTCCCGGTTGGCCGAGCCCACGAGGAGCAGCACGCGCTGCCCCGCGGGGATGGTGTATCCGCCGTACTCGACGTCCTCGACGACCCGGCGCAGCACCATCTGGGTCGAGTTGTCGTACCGCAGTGTCTCTTCGGTCCACGCGGGGACCGCATCCGGGTCGGTGAGGGGTTTGGCGAGCTCGTCGGGGTTGCGGAATCCCCAGTACGCCGCGTTGGCGAGCAGTTTGGTGGTCGTCTCGTTGCCCGCGACGATCATCAGGATCATGAAGCCGATGATCTCGCCCTCGGTGAGCGATGTCGGCTGCCCTGTGTCGTCGTCGACGATCTCCGCGCGGATCAGCGCCGAGACGAGGTCGTCGCCCAGGTTCTGACGTCGGTCCGTCACGAGATCGGCGTAATAGGTGACGAGTTCGAAGTAGGCCGTCACGGCGGCCTCCGGTACGTCGAACACACCCTCGTCCCGGTGGATCAGGGCGTCGGAGAGTTCGCGCAACCGCGGGCGGTCGGCCACGGGCACCAGCATCAGCTCCGAGACGACGTCCATCGGCAGCAGGCCGGCGAACTCGGCGACGTAGTCGAACTCACCCATCTCCAGGCACCGATCCCAGTGCTGGTGGGTGATCTCGCGGACACGGTCGGCGAGATGGTTCACCCGGGCCGGGGTGAACCCCTTCGACACCAACTTGCGGATGCGCATGTGTTTCGGGTCGTCCATGGCGAGGAACGACATCGACAGGTGCGCGTCGGGTCCGTAGGCGGCGGGGTCCATCGACACACCCCAGCTGTTCGACAGGCGTCCCGCGTCCCGGAACGCCGCGCGCACGTCCTCGTGCTTGCTGAACGCCCAGAAGTCCATCGCACTGTTGAAGTAGACAGGCGCCTGCGCCCGCAACCGAGCGTAGGTGGGGTACGGATCGTCGTGGAACGCATAGTCATAGGGGTCGAAGGGGACCCGATCCTGCATCCCGGGGACGCCGGACGCGTCGGTTCCCGCGGTCACCGGTGCTGCTCCAGCAACAACTTCGCCGCGCCGGCCAGACGGTCGGCGATGTCGGAGTAGGTCTGATATCCCATCCCGGCGCGCACCAGCGCACCGGAGTACAGCATCTCGAGCAGCTCGACGCGTTCGTCGTCGGTGTCGGCGGGGAGCCCGAGCGCCGTCGCCAGACGCTCCCGGATGAAGCCGCCGACGCGGATGCGCAGATGCGCCACATCGGGATCGGATCCGAGCAGCGCGACGGTGACGGCACCGGCCAGCTGGTCCTCCCCGGACACGACCAGCGCGACGTCCCGCAGGACGACCGCGGCGCGCTCGGTGATGTCGAGGGAGGGGTCCGGTTCCGGCACCGACGACACCAGCATCCGCCAGAACAGCTCGGCGACGAGGTGGTTCTTGGAGCTGAAGTAGGTGTACGCGGTCGCGGGTGCCACACCGGCACGCTTGGCCACCATGCGGACCGTCATGGCCTCGAAACCGTCCTCGTGCAGCACTTCTCGTGCTGCTTCGGTGAGACGACGGACGGTCTCGGCCTGCTGATCGGTCAACCGCCGGCGGGTCGACTCATGGGACGAGGGGCTGGACATGTGGGCCACGCTACATTACGTTTGAGCACCAGTCCAGACACGTGTCCAGATCGGAGCCCACCACGATGTCCACCGCCACACATCCCCCTGAGGAGACCGCCGGCCTCGTCCCCGACGGCACCTCGCGGTTGCTGATCGACGGGCAGCTGGTCCCCGGGTCCGGCGGCACGTTCGCGGTCACGGACCCCACCACCGAGGAGGTCGTCGGGCATGCCGCCGACGCGACAGCGGCGGACATGGACGCCGCCATCGCCGCGGCCAGAACGGCTTTCGACACCACCACCTGGTCGACCGACCACACGTTCCGCGCACACTGCCTGCGCCAGCTGCGCGATGCCCTGCAGGGCCACATCGAGGAACTCCGCGACATCACCATCGCCGAAGTGGGGGCTCCGAGGATGTTGACGAGCGGTCCGCAGCTCGAGGGACCGATCGCCGACCTCGGGTACTTCGCCGACCTGGCCGAGAGCTACTCGTGGCGGACCGACCTCGGTCAGGCGTCCCCCATGGGCATGCCGACCACGAGGTACACCCAGCGCGAGGCGATCGGTGTCGTCGGCGCGATCACCCCGTGGAACTTCCCGCACCAGATCAACTTCGCGAAGATCGGACCCGCGCTGGCCGCCGGCTGCACCGTCGTCCTCAAACCCGCGCCGGACACCCCCTGGTGCGCCGCGGTCGTCGGCGCCATCGCGGCGCGGGAGACCGACATCCCCGCCGGTGTGCTGAACGTCGTCACCTCGACCGACCACCAGCTCGGCGCGCAGCTGTGCACCGACCCCCGCGTCGACCTCGTCTCCTTCACCGGGTCCACCGACACCGGCCGCAGGGTCATGGCGACCGCGGCGGCGTCGTTGAAGAAGGTGTTCCTGGAGCTGGGCGGCAAGTCGGCGTTCATCGTGCTCGACGACGCCGACTTCCCGAGCGCCTGCGCGATGGCCGGCATCGGCGTCTCCATCCACGCAGGCCAGGGGTGCGCGATCACCACCCGACTCCTGGTCCCCCGCGAGCGGTATGACGAGGCGATCGCAGCGGTACGCGACACCATGGCGGGCATCGTCCCCGACGACCCCCGTCGCGGCGGCACGATGTGCGGCCCCCTGATCTCGGCGGTGCAGCGCGACCGCGTGCAGTCCTACATCGACCTCGCCGTCGCCGAGGGGGGCACCGTCGAGGTCGGGGGCGGGCGACCGGCCGGGCGCAAGAAGGGATTCTTCATCGAGCCGACCCTGATCTCGGGACTGGACAACAGCTCTCGCGCCGCGCAGGAGGAGATCTTCGGACCGGTCCTCGTCGTCATCCCGCACGACGGTGACGACGACGCCATCCGCCTGGCGAACGACTCCGCCTACGGCCTGTCGGGGATGGTCTACGGCACCGACCCCGCGCGCATCCAACACGTCGTCGACGGGGTCCGCACCGGGACCATGGGCGTCAACGGCGGCGTCTGGTACTCCGCCGACGTCCCCTTCGGTGGGTACAAGGCATCCGGCATCGGCCGCGAGATGGGGGTCGCCGGCTTCGAGGAGTACCTCGAGACCAAGTCCGTCGCCACCCCTGCAGGCTGACCCGCAGTCCCGACACCGAACCCAGGAGTACCAGTGACACAACAGCGTTTCGTCGACAAGGTCGTGATCGTGACCGGTGCCGCCGGAGGGATCGGTGAGGTGTACGCCCGACGTCTCGCCGCCGAGGGTGCGACGGTCGTCGTCGCCGATGTGGCCGACGAACCCGGCGGCACGGTCGCCGCCGACATCGGCGGGACCTACGTCCACTGCGATGTCTCCGACCCGGACTCCGCCCAGGGGCTGGCGGCGGCGACGGTCGACGCGCATGGACGCATCGACGGGCTGGTGAACAACGCCGCGATCTACGGCGGGATGAAGTTGGACTTCCTCATCACCGTGCCGTGGGACTACTACAAGAAGTTCATGAGTGTGAACCTCGACGGCGCGCTGAACGTGACGCGTGCGGTGTATCCACACATGCCGCGCGGGTCGGCCGTCGTCAACCAGTCCTCCACCGCCGCATGGCTCTACAGCGGCTTCTACGGCCTGGCCAAGGTCGGGGTCAACGGCCTCACCCAGCAGCTCGCCACCGAACTCGGCGGCCAGGGCATCCGGGTGAACGCCATCGCGCCCGGTCCCACCGACACCGAGGCGACCAGGACGACGACACCCGGGGACATGGTGAAGGACATGGTGTCCAAGCTCCCGTTGTCGCGGATGGGCACCCCCGACGACATGGCCGACGCGCTGCTGTTCCTGCTCTCCGACGACGCATCGTGGATCACCGGCCAGATCCTCAACGTCGACGGCGGACAGATCATGCGCTCATGACCGACCCGCAGTCCCCCGTCGGGTTCATCGGCCTGGGGAACATGGGAGCCCCGATCGCGCAACGCTTCACGGCCTGGCCGGGCGGTCTGATCGTCTGCGACGCGCGTCCGGAGGCCACCGAGAAGGCGGTGGCGGCGGGCGCGGTGGCGGTCTCGACGGCCGCGGAGGTGGCAGCGGGCGCCTCGATCATCTCGATCACCGTCCTCGACGACGAGCAGGTGCGGTCGGTGATAACCGGTCCCGGCGGCATCCTCGAGACCGCCACGCCCGGAACGGTGATCGCGGTGCACTCGACGATCTCGCCCCGCACCGCGGTCGACCTGGCCGAGACGTGTGAGGCGCGCGGCGTCGACCTCGTGGACGCGCCGGTCTCCGGTGGAGCGGCCGGCGCCGAGCAGGCCCGACTCGCGATCATGGTGGGTGGCGAGCGCACCGCCTACGAGAAGGTCAAGCCGGTCTTCGCGCTGGCGTCGGACATGACGATCCACGCGGGGCCCATCGGCGCGGGAACGCGGATGAAGCTGGCCCGCAACCTGCTGCACTTCATCTCGTTCACCGCCACCACCGAGGCCGCCCGGCTCGCCGAGGCCGCGGGCATCGACCTCGTGAAGCTGGGCAAGGTGGTCCGACACACCGACGCCATCACCGGCGGGGCGGGGGCGATCATGCTGCGCGACACCACAGCCCCCGTCGACACCGACGACTTCTGGCACTCGGTCTTCACCCACGTGCGCGACCTGGGCGAGAAGGACGTGGCCCTCGCGCTCGACCTCGCCGACGACCTCGACGTCGAACTGCCCCTGGCCCGCATCGCACTGACGAACCTGGGTGACGGCCTCGGGGTGGGGCCCGGGGACATCGCCACCACGAGGAGCACCGCATGACCGATGACGCGCCCCAGGACGATCGACCCCAGGACGATCCACCCCAGAGCGATCGACGCCGCAGGGGTCTCGCGAAGATGGCCGAGGTCTACGGCTTCGACCTGTCCGACGGCCCGGGCGACTACTTCGCGCACACCGCGGATCACCTGTTCGGTGAGGTGTGGACGCGCGAGGGACTCACCGTCCGCGACCGCCGCCTGCTGCTGCTCGGTGCACTGGCCGCCTCCGGTCTCGACGACGTCGCCGAGATCCAGGCCGGAGCGGCACTCGGCAACGGCGAACTCGACCCCGATCAACTGCGCGAGATCGCGCTGTTCCTCTGCTACTACATCGGCTGGCCGCTCGGGACCAAGCTGGACTCCACGTTCGGCAGGGTCATCGACCGGTACACCAGGAAGGCCCGCGAGTGACCGACCTACCGACACGCTGCCCGTTCGGCGCGGGGTGGGATCTCACCGATCCCGCCCTCGTGGAGCGCGGGGTCCCCGCCGACGAGCTGGCACAGCTCCGTGAGACACGACGCATCTTCTGGATCGCCCAGGACCCGGAGAGCACGCCGTTCCGGGACGACGGCTACTGGGTGGTGACCCGCCACGCCGACATCCGTGCGATCTCGAAGAACAGCGTCGACTGGTCGACCACCAGGCAGGGCGCCGTCATGCGGTTGCCGGACGGGGTGACACCGGAGCTGCTGGAGTTCACCAAAGCCCTGCTCATCAACCATGATCCGCCGGAGCACACCCGTCTGCGCAAGATCGTCTCCCGACTGTTCACCCCGCGTGCGGTGAACGCGCTGCACCAGATCCTCGACGACCGTGCGCGGGCCATCGTGACGGCGGCGCTGGCGGACGGCTCGGGCAACTTCGTCGACGACATCGCCGTGGACCTACCGCTCTCGGCCATCGCCGATCTGCTCGGCGTGCCGGAGGAGGATCGGGAGAAGCTCTTCGCGTGGTCGAACGCGGTGATGAACACCGACGATCCCGACTATCAGGGTGCCGACCCGGCCGAGGCGAACGCGCAGCTGATGGGCTACGCCTACGCCATGGCCGAGGATCGCCGGCAGAACCCGGCCGACGACATCGTCTCGACCCTGGTCCACGCCGACAGCGGACCCGACGGCGGCGACCCGATGACGGAGATCGAGTTCGGCTTCTTCGTGGTCCTCCTCGTGGTCGCGGGCAACGAGACCACCCGCAACGCGATCAGCTCCGGGATGAACGCATTCCTCGACCACCCCGACCAGTGGGAGCTGTTCAAACGTGACCGCCCGTCGACCGCGGTCGACGAGATCATCCGGTGGGCGACACCGGTGCACTGCTTCCAGCGCACCGCCGTCCGCGACATCGAGCTCGGCGACGTCACCGTGCGGGCCGGCGAGCGCGTCGGGTTGTTCTACTCGTCGGCCAACTTCGACGAGGAGGTGTTCGACGAGCCCCGCACCTTCGACATCACCCGGAACCCCAACCCGCACCTGTCGTTCGGTGGCAGCGGGGCGCACTACTGCATCGGCGCGAACCTCGCGCGGATGGAGATCGAGCTTATGTTCGCCGCGATCGCCGACCTCGCCCCCGACATCGGGAAGATCGCCGAGCCGCAACGGCTGCGGTCCGGGTGGATCAACGGGGTGAAGGACCTCCAGGTGACCTACCGGCCCTGACCCTTCTCAGGCCTGCGGCGCGGCCCCGGCGCGCGCGGCGATCCGCGCCTGGACCTCGGGCCGGCGCAGCGGCGGCACCGTCTTCGGCGGTTGCCGGCGCTCGGGAAGCACCGACAGCAGGTCGCGGGTGATCTCGGTGACCGCGGCCACGGCCTTCTCGAAGGCCTCGGCGTTGGCCGCCGAGGTCTTCTGCACACCGCTGACCTTGCGGATGTACTGCCGGGCGGCGGCCTCGATCTCGATGGCGGTGGCGGGCGGTTCCAGTCCGCGCAGCTCGGTGATGTTGCGGCACATGATGGCTCCCGGGGGTCGGGGTCAGTCGCTGATGTGGATGACTGCCTTGCCCAGGATCTTCCCGTCGGCGAGGTCGCGCAATGCCTGGCCGAGATCGGCCAGAGGATAGGTCACGTTCACCGGCGGGCGCAGACCCTTCTCCGCCACCATCGCGGTGATCCGCTCGTGCAGCTGCGCGGGGAGGTCCGGATGGGTGCGCACGTACTCGCCCCATGCCGCACCGACCACCGAGATGTTCCGGAACAGCACCCGGTTGAGCTTCACCGTCGGGATCCCGCCGGCGGCGAACCCGACGACGACGAACCGGCCACCGGGGGCGACCTGACGCAGCGCCTCGTCGAACACCTCACCGCCCACGGGATCGATGAGCACGTCGACGCCCGTGCCCGTCAGCTCCTTGATGCGGTCGCCCCAGCCCTCGCGGAGCGGCACCACCTCGTCGGCCCCGACCTCGCGCAGCATCTCCTCGGCACCCTCGCGGTGCACTATCGCGATGACACGCGCCCCGAGCGCCTTGGCGACGGCGATCGTCGCGACACCGACACCGCCGGCCGCCCCGAGGACACCGACCGTCTCCCCCGGCTGCAGGTGCGCGCGGGTGTCGAGGGCGAACAGCGCGGTCTGGAAGTTGATGCCGAGCGCCGCACCCTCGTCGAACGACAGCGCCTCCGGCAGCGGCAGGACCTGTCCGTCGACGGCCGCGACCTGTTCGGCGAAGCCGCCGATGAGCGAGGTGACCACGACGCGGTCCCCCTCGCTGTACCGCGAGCCGCTCGGCGCCGACGCGACCACGCCGGCGACCTCCGTCCCCGGGGTGAACGGCACCGGCACGCGCATCTGGTACTCCCCGCGCGACATCAGCAGATCGGGGAAACACACCCCGCAGGAACGGATGTCGACGAGCAGCTGCTCGTCGGTCGGGGTGGGGTCGTCGACGTCACGGAGTTCGAGGGCGTCGGGACCGGTCTCGGCGGTGAGGATCTGCGCTTTCACGTCGGTCACGCTACGCGGGCACGCAGACCCCGACCGATAGGATCGCGGGATGAGTTCGAGCGGCACCGACGCCCCGTCCACCAGCCCCGCCGACGTGCTGTCGCCGACCCAGCAGCGTGCGTTCGACGAGGCCCCCGGCTTCATGCCGGTCGACGAGGCCGCCGCCCTGCACGCCGTCGCGAGCCGCTACCTCGCGGCGCCCGACGCGGTCGGCGTCGGCGTCGAGATCGGGACGTACTGCGGCAAGTCCACGGTGTGGCTGGGCAGCGCCGCGCAGGCGGTCGGCGCCGTCGTCGTGACCATCGACCATCACCGGGGATCCGAGGAGCACCAGCCCGGGTGGGAGTACCACGACACCGATCTCGTCGACCCGCACACGGGCACGCTGGACACCTCGGCGCGGTTCCGCCGCACCATGTGGGACGCCGGCCTGGAGTCGACGGTGATCGGCGTCCTGGGCTCGTCGACGACGACCGCACGGGTGTGGGGCAAGCCCGCGGACTTCGTCTTCATCGACGGCGGACACAGCTCGGAGGCGGCCCAGGCCGACCTCGCCGGGTGGGCGCCGTGGGTGCGTCCCGGCGGTGCGCTGCTCATCCACGACGTCTTCCCCGATCCCGCCGACGGCGGGCGCCCGCCGTTCGAGATCTACGAGAAGGCCCTGGCCTCGGGCGAGTTCACCGAGGTCGGTGCCCACGGGTCGTTGCGCGTGCTGGAACGGACCGCCCCGGCCGCCTGACCGGTCGGGGCGAACGGGCACCGGCGGGTACCGGGGCCGGTTACCGTCCGATCATGACCTCGGTCACCGATCCCGCCTCCGCTCCGGCCGCGCAGCCGTTCCCCCGTGACACCGAACCGCTGATCTCCCAACGCCACACCTGGGTGAACCAGGTGCGCATGCACGCGATCATGCGTCCCGACGAGTGCGCGCTGCGCTTCGAGGGGACGACGACCACCTGGCGCGGACTCGCAGACCGCGTGTCCCGTCTCGCCGCCGCCCTGGACGGCCTGGGCGTCGCGTTCGGTGACCGCGTGTTGATCCTGACGCTGAACCGGCCCGAGTTCTTCGAGACCGTGCTCGCCCTGAACGCGCTCGGCGCGATCGCCGTCCCGGTCAACTTCCGGATGGCGCCGCCGGAGATCCTGCATCTCATGACCGACACGGCCGCCCGGGCGATCGTCCACGAGCCGGCCTTCGACGGCGTCGTCGACGCGGTGGCGGCGCTACCCGGCGGCACCACTCATCTGCGTGTCCGCATGGACGGCGCGCGTGACGCCGCACTCGACTACGAATCGTTGATCGCACAGGATCTCTCGCTGCGGCCCATCGACGTGCCCGAGACGACACCCGCGGTGATCATGTACACCTCGGGGACCACGGGCGCACCGAAAGGTGCTGTGCTGACCCACATCAACCTGCAGGCGCAGGCGATGCACAACATGGTCGCGCCCGGCGTCGTCGACCACGAGGCCATCTCGGCGATCGCGGTGCCGGTGTTCCACATCGCGGCATTTGGCGTGATCTCGACGTGTCTGCTCGACGGTGTCGCGACCGTTCTGTTCCCGTTGCGGCAGTTCGACCCCGCGGCGACGCTCGACGTCATCGCCGCCGAGCGCATCACGACGATGTTCATGGTCCCGGCGCAGTGGCAGCTGGTGATCGCCGAGCAGCGGGCACGGCCCCGGGATCTCGCGCTGCGGTTCCTGTGGTGGGGTGCGGCACCCGCGTCCGGGACGCTCCTCGCCGCCATGGCCGAGACCTTCCCGGACGCGACGATCTGCGCCGTCTTCGGTCAGACCGAGATGTCCCCCGTCACCTGCGCTCTCACCGGCGAGGACACCCACCGCAAGGTCGGCTCGGTGGGACGCCCGTTGCGCACCATCGCCGCCCGCGTCGTCGATCCCGACATGAACGACGTCGCCGTCGGTGAGGTCGGCGAGATCGTCTACCGCGGACCGAACCTGATGAGCGGCTACTGGAATCGACCCGAGGCGACGGCGGAGGCGTTCGCGGGCGGATGGTTCCACTCGGGCGATCTCGTCCGCCTCGACGACGAGGGCTTCGTCTACGTCGTCGACCGCGCGAAGGACATGATCATCTCCGGCGGCGAGAACATCTACTGCGTCGAGGTCGAGAACGCGCTCGCGGCGCACCCGGCCGTCCGTGAGGTCGCGGTGATCGGCCGTCCCGACGATCGATGGGGCGAGGTGGCGGTGGCCGTGGTGGCGACGACCCCGGGAGCCGAGGATCCGACGGTCGCCGACCTGCGGTCGTTCCTCGACGACCGGCTCGCGCGCTACAAGCATCCCGCCGACGTGATCGTCGTCGACGAACTCCCCCGCAACCCCGCCGGCAAGGTGAACAAGGGCGTGCTGCGCAGCGGGGTCTGAGACGGCACGGGCCGACGCGCGCACCACATGACAGGGATCACCATCCCGCACGCGTGCACCATCGGTCCGGGTATCCGACTACACGGTCGGGTAACGACGGTCACCTCCGTCGTGCCCACCGAGGAGGTGCCCATGTCCGTGCGAGATCCGCAGACCGGACCCGACGATCAGATGTGTCCCGACCACCCCAGGGCCGAACCGGCGTCGATGACAGCGGCGCTGGTGGGCCTCGGCGGGAGCATCGGCGACGACGACCAGCTCACGGCGCTGCTCGATCGGGTGGTCGACGTGGCGCGGGAGATGATCCGCGGAGTGGACGCGGCCGCCATCGCGGTCGAGCTCGGCGGACGCACCCACACGGCGACGCACACCCACGAGACCGTCCATTCCCCCGTTCTGGTCGCGCCGCTGGTGGCGTTCGGTCAGCCGCTCGGGGCGCTGACGCTGTACGCCCGTGAGCCCGCCGGACTCGTTGCGGTCGACACCGATGCGGTGGCACTCCTGACGACGACCGTCGGTCGGGCCATCGGCGACTTCGCGCGGTTCCGGTCCGCACTCGACGTGGCCGACGCACTGCGCGCGGCGCTGCACAACCGGGCGCCGATCGAGCAGGCCAAGGGCATCATCATGGCCGAGCACGGGATCGGCGCCGACGAGGCGTTCGGCCTGCTGCGCGCACGGTCGCAGAACAGCAACCGTCGCGTCCGCGACATCGCGGCGGAGCTCATCGCCCAGCGCACCGGTGGTCGCACACCCACCTGACGGCCGATCGGCCCCGAAGACCACTCATACGGCACGCACGCCGTATGCTGACCTCGAGGCCTCTTCCCCATGACGGCGCCAGAGCGGAGCTGTCGGGTGGAGGTGGCGATGATCGACCATGGGTCGCGGCGTGAGTCCGCGGACGAGTCACCTCTCGCGGCACTCGCCATCACCGCACGGACCGTCGGGGTGCATCGTCTGTCCGACGGCGCACTCGCCGCGGGGATGGTGTCCCTCGCGGGACCTCCCGGCGGGGCACTGCACTCCGAGGAGAGCCTGCGGCACGTCGCGTCGCTCATGCAGCAGACCGCAGCCCTCGACGCACTCGCGATCTCGTGCGCACGGAGTACCTCCGCCCACGCCGCTGCGGCGGCACCGGTGCTGACCACGGTGGACCCGACGTCGCTCTCGTCCGTCGAGGGAGCCGACCTCGACCTCGCCATCGCGATCGACCCCGGCGACGTGGTCCGCTCACCCCGATCGACCATCGAGGCGATCCGTCGGGCCCGCGGCATCGGTCGACGCGTCGTCGTGCGCGTCGGTGTCGACGACCTGGCGCTGGCGATGCTCCCCGTGATCGGCCCCGACATCGTCGTGGTGCGCGACGAGGTGCTGGCCCAGATGCACGATCCGGTGGTCGCGCGCTTCGTCCACGAACTCGCCGCGCACCTGCAGAACAGCTCGGCCACGGTGGTGGCCGAGGGCGTGCACAGCGACGGCCTTGTCCGTGATGCCCTCAGCCTGGGTGCGCAGTACGGCATCGGCGCGGCGTTCGTCGACGTCCACGCGTGGGGGTCGGGTCCGGTCGCCGCGTTCCCCACACCGCAGACGGACCAGGGTCGGGTCGACGTCGGCGCCACACCGTTCACGATCGTCTCCTCGACGCGCCGTCCGCGGCGCGGCGGCGAGATGTTGCTCGAGGAGATGGGCCGGTCGCTCGAGTCGCAGGCGACCGGCACGGGGGCCTCGGCGGTGGTGGTCCGGACCGCCGGTACCGCCTACGAGCTGGGCCATCTGACCGGTCGGCGGTGGGACGGCGTCTCCGCGGACACGGGACTGTCGCCGGTGTACGGCGTCCGGGTGCCCCTCATCAGCAGGACCGCTGCCGACGGCGCCGCGCGCGGCAGCGCCGAACCGGTCGGCGAGGAGTGGAACGTAGCCGTCCTCGGTCCCCATGTCTGCGCCGTGCTCTCCGCCCGCTGCATCAGCCCGGGCGACGACAGCCGCTTCGAGTTCGTGCAGACCTACGACCGGTCGACCGTCGTCGCCGCCGTCCGCGCGATGCTCTCGGGATTCGACCCCGACTAGTCCTGCGTGCGACCCATCCTGTCGGTGGCCATCCGTACAATCGAACACATGATCGAGACGGTCTCTCCCGACGGCACCGCGGCGCTCCGCGAGGTCCTGTGGGTGCTGGCCGATCTCCCCGAGTCCGCCGACGAGGTCACGACGGTCGACCGGATCGGCCTGCTCGAGACCATCGAGTCGGCCTGTGCCGCGGCCCAGGTCGACGAGACACTCCGGCTGGAGCAGCTGCGATCGGTCGCCGAGGCCGAGAGGGGCGTCCCCGCGTCGCGTCGCTGCCGGGGACTGACGTCGGAGATCGCACTCGCGCGTCGGTCTCGGCGGCGGTCGGTGGGCGCCACCTCGGATTCGCGCGCGCGATGACGGAGATGCCCCACACACGGGCACTCCTGCGGAACGGGGTCCTGAGCGAGTGGCGGGCGACGATCGTCGTCCGCGAGACCGCCTGTCTCACACCGTCCGACCGTGCCGCGGTCGACGCCGCACAGTGCGCCGACCCCACGACGGTGTCCGGGCTGGGGGACCGCGAGCTCGATGCGCGAGTGCGCGAGATGGCCTGTGCACTGGACCCGCACGCCGTCGTCGATCGCAACGCCCTGGTGGAGCGGGTCACCGGTGCTGCTCCCGCCGAGCAGCCCGTCGGCATCGACCTCGTACTGCCGTCGTCGATCCTCACCGACGCATCCGACGCTGCAGCACATGTCCCCGTGTTCGGCCCGCTTCCCGCGGACACAGCACGGCGACTGATCGCCGAAGCAGTCGACGCGGGCGCCGACGTCGAGATGCGGCGATTGTTCGCCTGCCCCGACACCGGTGCGCTGGTCGCCATGGAGTCCCGGGCACGACTGTTCCCCGAGGGTCTGCGGCATCTCCTGACCGTCCGCGACCGCTGGTGTCGGATCCCGTTCTGCGACGCCCCCATCGCCGAGATCGACCACGCGCACCCCCACTGCGACGGTGGTCCGACCACCGCGACCAACGGTTTGGGTATGTGCATGCCGCACAACCGCGCCACACAGAACCCCGGATGGCGGGTCACCGTCACCGACGACGACGTCGGCCGACACACCGCGGTCGTCACCACGCCCACCGGCCACGCACTCCCCTCGGTCGCCCCGCCACCGCCGGGGCATCGTGACGACACGGTCGGCGGCACCCGGGAGTCGTCGGAGCAGCGGGCGGCCGCCTGATGCTCGACGGTGCCGTGTGGTCGACTGGACCGATGAGCGACACGACACGGACGATCGGCCTGTTCGGGGTCCCCAGCAGCGCGGCCAGTTACGCCGCCGGTCAGGACCAGGCCCCGCGCGTGTTGCGGGAAGCCGGCCTGATCACGGCGCTGGAGTCGGCGGGCGTCACGGTTGTCGAGACGCCCGACCTCACCGAGCAGGTGTGGACGCCGGACGCGACGTCGCCGCTCGCACAGAACGTCGACGACGTGGTGGCCTCGTCCCGCGAGGTGACCGACCGTGTTGCGGGCGAGATCAGCGCCGGACGCCGGGTGGTCGTGATCGGTGGCAACTGCACGGTCGCCCCGGCGGCGGTCGCGGGGGTCCGGCAGGCGACGGGAGTCGCCTGCGCGCTGATCTACTCCGATCGCCATCTCGACATGAACACCCCCACCACGACCCGCGAGGGAGCACTCGACTGGATGGGGCTCGGCCACGCACTCGATCTCCCGGGCGCGGTCTCGGACTACGCGGCGGCATTCGGGTCCCGACCGCTGCTCGGTCCGGGTCAGGTCGTGTTCCTGGGCGTCGATCCGACACAGTCGACCGCATCCGAGCGCGACCACGTGGAGCGCCTCGCGTTTCCCGTGGTCTCGCAGACCGAGGTGATCGCCGACCCCGCCGGGGCTGCGCGAGCCGCACTCGCGGCACTGCCCGACGACATCCGCCAGTTCGTCGTCCACATCGACGTCGACGTCCTCGACTTCACCGAGACACCCCTCGCCGAGAACACCAGCGGACGCAACGTCGGGCCGACGCTCGACCAGCTGACGTCCGCGGTCGCCACGGTCGTCGCCGACTCCCGGTGGCGGGTCCTCACGGTCGGTGAGGTCAACCCGACACGGGCAGCCGGCGACCCGAGCGTGCTGACCCGGTTCGTGACAGCTCTCGCGCAGATCGTGGGGGCATCCACCCCCGACGCCGGCGACGCCTGATCGCCTGCACGTGCAGCCGCACTCGTGAGACAGTTCCGCCCGTGAGGTGTTGGGCGACACCCCGTCACGACGGGGGGATCAGAACGGGACCGTCGACCGGGTGACCCGCTCCTCCGACGATCTCCTGCACCGCCCGGAGCGGGAGGCGAACGTCCGCATCGTCCGCATCACCGCCTTCGCCGCGTCGCTCTCCCTGGCGGTCTATGCGGCGATCGGCGCCTCGACCGGCCTGGCGCGCGAGGGTGCACCGACGGTGGTGCTGTGGGCGACAGCCGTTCTCGCCCTGCTGATGAGCAGCACCTGGCTGGTCACCGACGCGCTCCTCGGTGACCGCCTCGTCTACGCGTTCGTCCTCGCCGCGGACGCGGGGATCTTCGTCGCCCTCATGACCCTCGCCGACGCCGAACTCGGATTGCTCGGGTGCGGGATGTTCGTCATCGTCGGGTCGTTCGCGGGGTATCACGCGGGCAAGACCGTCTTCGTCTGCCACCTCGTCCTGGTCACGGCATTGGTCGCCGTCGCCGCATCTCGACTGCCGATCACCGGACGACTCGTCCTCGAGGTCAGCACGCTCCTGTGGTTGCTGCTGGGGCTGCCGATCGTGGCGCGAGCCCTGTGGTCGAGTGAGCGACAGCGTGCCGACCAGGCGTTCCGCGACCCCCTCACCCGGGTCGCCAACCGCGCCGGGCTCGAGCGCGCGTTCCCTCGTCTGCGCGAGGACGCCGTCGAGCGATCACAGGTGATGTGCGTGGTCGCAGTGGATCTCGACCGTTTCAAGGCGGTGAACGACACCTACGGTCACGCCGCCGGTGATGCGGTCCTCGTCGACGCCGCACGCCACCTGCAGGCGCACTTCGGCCCGCGCGCCCTGATCGCCCGCACCGGTGGTGAGGAGTTCACCTTGATCCTCGTCGGTCACCGCGCCGCGGTCGTCGCCGCGGTCGACAGCCTCTCGTTGACGGTCGGGGCGGACCCCCGCGCACGGGTGACGATGAGCGTCGGCGCGGTGTGGGCCGCCCCGCACGGTGCGGGTGACGCCGACCTCGCGTCCGCCACCGAGGCCGCGGACGCGGCCATGTACGAGGCGAAGCGCGCCGGCGGAGACCAGCTGTGCAGTCGGTTGTGACACCGGCTGCGGGATCTCAGGCGAGGCCGAGCTGCCCCGCCCGCTTCGCGAGATACCCCCGCGCCTTGTCGACGTCGTCGTCGGGCACGCCGTAGAGCACGAGGGTCACCCCGAGTCCCTCCCACCGGGCGAGCTTCTCGGGGTCAGGGCGGCCGTCGAGAGCGATGATCTGCGGTTGCCCTGACCGGCCGTGGTCGGCCCAGATCTTCTGCAGCAGGCGGACGGAGTCGTCGATCTCGGTGTCGGCCGGGGTGGTGAGCCACCCGTCGGCGTTCTTCGCGATCCAGGTGAAGTTCTTCTCCGTGGCGCCCGCCCCGACCACCACGGGTACACCCGGCTGCTGGGACGTCTTCGGCCACGCCCACGACGGACCGAAGTTCACGAACTCACCGGAGAACTCGGCCTCCTCCTGCGACCACAGCGCGCGCATGGCCTCGAGGTACTCGCGCAGCATGGTGCGGCGGCGTTGCGGCGGCACCCCGTGGTCCCCCAGCTCGTCGAGGTTCCATCCGAACCCGACGCCGAGCGTCACCCGCCCGTCGGAGAGGTGGTCCAGGGTGGCGATCTGCTTGGCCAGCGTCAGCGGATCGGACTGCACGGGTAGCGCGACAGCGGTTCCCAGGCGCACGCGCGACGTCACCGCGGCGGCCGCGCCCAGCGACACCCACGGGTCCAGAGTCCGCATGTAGCGGTCGTCGGGGAGAGAGGCGTCACCGGTCTGCGGGTGCGCGGCATCCCGGCGGGTGGGGATGTGGCTGTGCTCGGGGACGAAGTAGGCGGCGAACCCGGCCTCCTCGACCAGCGGCGCCAGCACGGCCGGCCGCAGCCCACGATCGCTGGTGAACTGCACGATCCCGTACTCCATGAACCCTCCGATGCGCTGCGCGTCCACCGGACGGACGCACTTCTGGACACCAGTCTAGTCAGGTGCCCAGTCGGGGTCCAGGACTTCCTGGGAACGGGCGTTCAGACACTGCCGGGCTCAGACCCGGGCGCACACGCAGTCGAGTTCGGGGGACGACGGGTTGGGGACCGAGAACGGATCCGCGTCCCGGAAGATGCCGTTGGCCGGGCTGGTGCGGCTGAGCGCGTCGGCGGCGAGGACGACGGCGGCCGAGGTCCAACAGCTCTTCTCGACGGGCCACCGCTTGCCGTCGGAGTAGACCAGTCCGGTCCAGTAGGAGCCGTCGGGATCGCGCAGGTGCTGCATGTCGGCGAACAGCTGCCGCGCGGTCGCGTCGTCGCCGAGACAGTCGAGCGCGAGCACCAGCTCGCAGGTCTCCGCCCCTGTCACCCACGGGCGATGGTCGACGCACCGCGCCCCGAGACCGGTGACGACGAACTCGTCCCAGCGCGCGGCGATGAGCTCCTCACCCAACCGACCCCGGACGGCCCCACCGAGAACCGGGTAGTACCAGTCCATCGAGTGGTCCGACGGCGGCAGGAAACGGTCGGCGTGTGCGCGCAACGCGTGGCCGAGACGGTCACGCGCGGCGACCCACCCCGGCTCGGGCTGACCGATCGCGTCGGCGAGCAGGGCAGCACACCCCAGGGCCTGGTGGATGCTCGCGCTGCCGGTGAGCATCGCGTCGTCGAACATCCCCGGCGGCACCGCACCCACCTCCGCGGAGCCCTCGTGCGACGAGCCCGCGTGCGACGAGCCCGGCGCCGCCGAATCCTGCGAGTGCGGCAACGGATGGGCTCCACCCCACCGGATCTCACCTGAGGGCGCCTGGAACCGCAGCACCAGCTCGATGGCCTTCCACACCGTCGGCCACATCCGCCGTAGGAACGCCTCGTCCTCGGTCACGAGGAAGTGGTGCCACACCCCCACGGCCAGGTAGGCGCAGAAGTTCGCGTCGGTGTTCGGGTCGGTGACACGGCCGACGACCATGCGGATCGGCCACGATCCGTCGGGGCGCTGCGTCCGCCGCGACCACTCGTAGGCCGCCTGCGCCTCCGCGTGGAACCCGGTGACGCTCAGCGCCATCGCGGATTCGACGTGGTCCCACGGATCCGTCTGACCGCCGGGGAACCAGGGCAGCGCACCCGAGGGCTCCTGCATCGCCGCGATCGCCGCGCCGGTGGCGGCGCACTGCTCGGCGGTCAGGATGCCGGGGACCTCGGGGACGGCTGGCACAGGAGACCTCAGGCCGGCTTGTGCAGGTAGAGGACGACGGACTTGCCCAGCAGCGGGTCGAGCACGCGCTCCCCCACCCGGGTCAGCGCGGGGGCGCTCATCATGTCCCACACCAGCATCTTGTGGTACCCGCGGACCAGCGGGTTGCGGTCGTTCTCCACGCCCACAGCGCATTTCAGCCACCAGTAGGGCGCGTGCAGGGCGTGGCGGTGGTCGGTCCCGGTCACCTGCAGGCCCGCGGCGGTGAGCTTCTGCGCCAGCTCGCTCGCCTTGTAGATGCGGACGTGACCGCCCTCGACCTCGTGGTAGGCGTCGGAGAACGCCCAGCAGATCTTCTCGGGCCAGTACCGGGGCACCGTCACCGCGGCGTGTCCGCCGGGCTTGAGGATGCGCGCCATCTCGGCGATGGCGTCGGTGTCGGCGGGGACGTGCTCGAGGATCTCCGACATCAGGACCACGTCGAAGCTGTCGTCGGCGTACGGGAGATGCAGCGCGTCGCCCACCTCGGTGCGCGCCTTCGCCGACGCGGGCACCTGCTTCTCGGCCATCATCGCGTCGAACATCTCCGACACGGCCGTCATGTCCGACTCGGACTGGTCGAAGGCGATGACGTCGGCACCGCGTCGGAACATCTCGAACGAGTGCCGACCCTGTCCGGCACCGATGTCGATGACGGTGGTGCCGTCACGTACGCCGAGCCGGTCGAAATCAACTGTGAGCACGGATGTCTCCCCTCACGCCCCGCGTCGATGCGATGGCGCGTTCGTAGTGTTCTGCGGTCTTGGCGGCCACGGCCGCCCAGCTGAATCGGGACTCCACCCGGGCGCGACCGCCCTCACCGAGCCGACGACGGAGGTCTGAGTCGTCGAGGAGTCGTCCGATCGCGGATGCGAGTGCACCCGAATCCATCGGCGGCACATGCAGGGTCGCCTCGCCGTCGGGTCCGGCGACCTCGGGGATGGCGCCCGCGGTGGTGACCACCATCGGGGTCCCGCAGCTCATGGCCTCCACCACGGGCAGCGAGAAGCCCTCGTACAGCGACGGGACGCACGCCACCTCGGCCGAGCCGATGAGGGCGCCGAGTTCCTCGTCGGTGAGACCCGACGACACCGTCACACGGTCGGAGATCGACAGCTCGTTGATGAGGCGGGCGCTGGGGCCGTCGGGGTCGAGCTTGGACACCAGCTCGAGGTGGACCGACCGCTCGGCACCGAGCTTGGCGATCGCCTCGAGGAGGTACGAGACACCCTTGAGCGGGGCGTCCGCGCTGGCGACGCACACCACGCGTCCGGGGACGCGCTGCGGCCCGGGCCGGAACACCTCGGTGTCGACGCCGAGCGGGATCGTCTCGATGCGACCGGCGGGGATGTCGAACGCCTTGCGGATGTCGACCTCACTGCTGCGCGACACCGTCAACAGGTCGGGCAGTCGACGCGCGACCTTGCCCTGCATCCGGGCGAACCCGTGCCAGCGCATCGCGGTGATCTTGCGCCACCCCTTCGCGGCCTTCAGGGCCAGCGACCGGTCCCGGGTGATGGGGTGGTGGATCGTGGCGACGACGGGCAGCCCGGACCGCTGGATGTCGAGCAGGCCGTATCCGAGGCACTGGTTGTCGTGGACGACGTCGAACTCGTCGCGACGGCGACGCAGGATCTTCGCCATCCGCAGACTGAACGTGAGCGGCTCGGGGAACCCGGCCGTCCACATGGTGCCCACCTCGAGCAGGTCGATCCAGTCCCGGATCTCGCGCGGGTGCGGCGTGCGGAACGGGTTCGGCTCGCCGTAGAGGTCGAGGCTGGGGACCTTCGTCAGCGTGACGCCGTGGTCGTAGGAGGTCGCGTCGAGGTCGGGATAGGGCTGACCGGAGAACACCTCGACCGAATGGCCGAGCAACGCGAGCTCACGGGCGAGGTGTCGGACGTAGACGCCCTGGCCTCCGCAGTGCGGCTTGCTCCGGTAGGACAGCAGGGCGATGCGCACTCGTCACGGGCCTCTCTCGTCGTTCGCGGTCTCCGGCCGGTGATCGAGAGTCGGTCTCCGGTTGTCGGTCGCTGTGTGGGTCGTTCTCGTGCGTGGCGGGGTCAGCCCGCGGCGGCGGACTCGAGGTCCGGGATGCGGACGATCTTGACCCGACGACGACCGGCGTCCTTGCCGGCCTGCTTCTCCGCGGTGTCGATGCTCTTCCAGCCCGCACCGTCGACACGCTTCGCACCGCGCCCGGCGATCAGGTCCGCGATCGCCTCCCGCGACGCCGTCGGCTCCGGGAGGGTGCCGGCCGTGAAGTCCGCCAGGACCGCGTGCGCGGTCTGCTGACCGTCCAGTCGGTTCATCCCGATGCCGCCGGTGGCGCCACGCTTGATCCAACCACTGACGTAGACACCCGGCATGACGTCGCCACCGGGCTCGGTCAGAACCCGTCCGCCGTCGTTGGGGATCACGCTGTGGCCCTCGTCGAACGGCAGGTCCTGCACCGGCAACCCGCGGTAGCCGATGGCCCGCAGGACGATCGACGACTCGATGTCGAACCGCTCGTCGGTCGGGGTCACCGCCACCCGCTCGCCGTCGACGAGTTCGTTGCGCACACACGTCACCGACGACACCGCGCCGTCACCGGCGAGTTCGACCGGGGAGACGAGGTAGCGGAACACCACGCGGCGGTCGGCGCCGGTGTCGCCGCGCTCGGCGAACTCCCGTGCGATCCGCAACTTCGTCGCGATCGTCGAGTCCAGCGTCCCCGCCGACTCCGCCTCCGCGGTCGCCGCGTCCAGGGTGAGCTCGTCGGGGTCGATGATGACGTCGACGCCGTCGATGTCACCCATCGCGAGGAACTCGCCGTTGGTGTACGCGGCCTGCGCCACACCGCGACGGCCGAGCAACACGACCTCGCGCACGGTCGAGGCCCGCAGGCGCTCGATCGCATGGTCGGCGATGTCGGTCGACGACAGCGAGTCCGGATCGCTGAGCAGGATCCGGGCCACGTCCAGGGCGACGTTGCCGTTGCCCACGACCACCGCGCGCTCGCCCGACAGGTCGAACTCCAGGTCGGCGTAGTCGGGGTGGCCGTTGTACCAGGCGACGAACTGCGTCGCGGGGATCGAACCGGGCAGGTCCTCACCCGGGATGCCGAGCCTGCGGTCGGTGGAGGCACCCACCGCGTAGATGACCGCGCCGTAGTGCGCCAGCAGTTCGTCGTGGGTGACGTGGGTGCCGACCTCCACATTGAGGAAGTACTCGAAGGTGCGCTTGTTGGCCGTCGACGCGAACGTCTTCTCCACACCCTTCGTCGACGGGTGGTCCGGCGCGACACCCGCGCGGACGAGGCCGTACGGCGTGGGGAGACGGTCGAACATGTCGACCCGGACCGCCGAGTGCTTGACCAGTTCCTCCGCCGCGTAGAACGCGGCCGGTCCCGCACCGATCACCGCGACATGGAGTTCCTTGCCCTGCGGCAGCGGCGGGGCCTTGCGCGGCGGCACCAACCCCCCCGCCACGTCGTGGTCGAGGTAGTAGTCGGCGTTGATCTGCAGGTACCGCTCGCCCTTCTCGTCGAGCTGGTCGTCGGGGAAGATCGCCTCGACCGGGCACTCGTCGATGCACGCCCCGCAGTCGATGCAGGTGTCGGGATCGATGTACAACATCTCGGCGGTGAGGAACTCGGGCTCATCCGGGGTCGGATGGATGCAGTTGACCGGGCACACCGCGATACAACTCGCATCGTTGCAACACGGCTGGGTGATCACATGCGCCATGGGTGTGTCTGACCTCGACTCGTTCGTCCGCGCCCCGACCAAAAGTGGAACGTGTTCTAGATTGTAAGCGTTGTCACAACGATATCTGCATCCAGTGCCAGATCATCACCCTGCCCCCGTCAGCTCGGGAGCGGACATCGCCACCGTGCGATGCTGACGCCGTGACGATCCCGGACTACCCGTTCACGCCCGCTCTGGAACCCCGCCTCGAGCGGGCCCGGTACTTCGAGTCGACCTACCGGGTGCGGACCGGCGACGTGGATCAGCAGATGCGTGTCCGGCTCGACGGCACCGCGCGGTACCTCCAGGACATCGCCAACGACAACATCGAGGCAACGGACTTCCACGACTCCGATCCGTTCTGGATCGTGCGGCGGACCGTCATCGACGTGATCGAACCGATCACCTGGCCCGGCACCGTCACCCTGCAGCGCTGGTGCGCGGCCCTGTCCACCCGGTGGACCAACATGCGCGTCCGCATCACGGCCGAGCACGAGACGAACCGCTTCAACCCCGAGCCGCGGCCTCCCGGTCTCATCGAGACCGAGGCGTTCTGGATCAACGTCAACGACAAGGGCATGCCGTCCCGCATCACCGACGAGGCCTTCGAGATGCTCGCCGCGATGACCGACGAGCATCGGCTGCGGTGGCGCACGATGCACCCCACCCCGCTGCCGGAGGACGACGGCACCGACCGTGAGCACATCCTCCGCAGCACCGACTTCGACCCGTTCCGGCACCTGAACAACGCCGCGTACTGGGAGGCCGTCGAGGACGAACTGCTCGACCACACCGACATCGTCGACGTACCGCACCGGGCCGTCATCGAGTACCTGCGCCCGATCACACCGGGGTCGTCGATCACCCTGCGCCGTCGACGCCTCGACGACGAACTGCTGCTCTGGATGATCGTCGACGGCCACGTCGCCGCGACGGTGAGCGTCGCCCGACGGTCCGCGCGGGACCGGGTCGACTAGGCCGAGCCGCGCAGGACGAGCTCCATGAGCTTCGTCGGCGCGGCGCACGGGTCGCCCGCCGCCTGCCCACCGCGCGGCTCCACCCACCAGGTGTAGATGCCGCGGTCGGGCGACTTCGCGGTCACGCCGCACACACCCGGACGCTGCGGGTCCCGCGAGGTGAACGCCGTGGTACCCGAGACGCGGATGTTGTCGGTGGCGTAGCCCATCCGCGTGACCGTCTGCTTCTCGACGGACATGGTCCCCGACTCGAACCACGTGAAGGTGACGCCCAGCGGGGTGCCGCCGGAGACGACCCAGCGGCAGATCGCCCCGTTGAAGGTGGACTCGGCGGCGGTGCCGCCGACGGCCGTCGCGATCTGCTCGGGGCTCAGCAGCGTGCACTCGAGGAGCAGCTTGTCGAACTGGTCGGTGTCGACCGATCCCTTGTCGGAGCCGTCGCCCTGCGCGGTGCCGCCACCGAGCGGTCGCGCCTCACCGTCGACCGACCGGGTGCATCCCGCGACGAGCAGCATCACCGACAGCACCGCGACGAGGGCCGCGGCCGCGCGGCGCGTCACTTCGCCCGCTCGATCGACATGGTGGCCAGTGTGCGCGTCGCCTGGCAGACCTGGTCGACGGGTCGCTGCTGCTGTCCGGCCTGCGCGACGCCGTAGCTGACCGACCACTCGAAGAAGTCGCCACCGAACGCGATGCCGATCTCGCAGATCCCGGCGCTGGACGCGATGAACCCCGTGTGGCCGTCGATGGTGAGGTCGGCGGTGGTGTCACGCGAGAGCTGTTCGGTGGCACGTTCGCGCGCGATCGGGCTTCCGCGGTACCAGTTGAAGGAGAACTGCGGACCCAGGACGTCCGCGCTCGTCACCCACTCGCAGCCGGCCGAGTTGTTGCTCGCCGTCGTCAATCCCGCCACCCCGGTGACGCGGGAGACGTCGTCGGTGCTGACCCCGCCGCACGCCCCGAAGAACGGTCCGGAGCCCGCCGGACCGGATTGCGCCGTCGACCCCGAGCCCCCGCCACCACCGCCGGACGAGTCCGAACACGCGGCGAGCAGGGCGATCACCGCGACCACGACGAGCACCCAGCTCGAGCGTCGGACGGCACGGTTCTGCACGCGCCCGAGTCTAGAGAACGCCGTCCCCCCGGACGGGCCGAAACCCGCCGCCGAGCGTGCAGATGAGCACCGTCGAGCGTGCACCCGATCCCGTCGGGCGTGCAGTCGATCCCTCACTCCCGCCCGCGCAACCGATCGGTCTCGCGGCGCTCGCGCTTGGTCGGGCGGCCCGCCCCACGTTCGCGCACCGGGATCGCCGCGAGCAGTTCCTTCGGGGGCGGTGGAGGGCTGCGATCGATCATCGCCTCCGCCGCGACCGGTGGCCCGACCCGCTTGGTCAGCACCTGGACCACCTCGACAATGCGGTCGCGACCGGCGATGCGCAGACGCACCTCGTCGCCGACGGTCACGTGCTGCGCGGGCTTGGCCGGGGTGCCGTTCACCTTCACGTGTCCACCACGACAGGCCGACGCCGCCTGCGACCGCGTCTTGGTCAGTCGCACAGCCCAGATCCAGCTGTCGACACGCACGCTCGGCCCCGCCATGCGGCCCACGATAGTGCCGCCGACACCACGTCCGAGGAGTCGTCGCGCCGTTCCCCGGCGCGACGACGACGGGTGGGTTAGCGTGACCGCACCCAAGTGGGTCGATTGACCCACTTGCTGCCCCGAGGAGCCGACCATCCCCCGCATCCCTGTCGAGCAGCGCCGCGAACGCCTGGTGGCCGCGGCGTTCCGCGTCGTCGCGACCGCCGGTGTCGAGGCGGCGACCACCCGACGCATCTGCGCCGAGGCGCAGATGTCGCTGGCGAGCTTCCACTACGCCTTCGACTCGCGGGACGCGCTGCTCGAGGCCCTGGTGATCAGCGGCCTGTCGAGCGAGGACACCGCCGTGCACGCGGTGCTCGCCGCATCTCCCGACACCGCCCACGACTCCCCCGCCGACATCGGCGCGCTGCTGCGGGGCGGCCTGCACGGATACGTCGACAGCGTCGTCGCCGACCCCGAACGGGAGCAGGCGATGGTCGCGCTGGCGCAGTACGCGCGCCGCACGCCGGGTCTCGAGACCCTGGCCGCGGACACCTACACCCGGTACTACGCCCTCGCCGCGCGTGCGCTCACCACCGCCGCCGACGCCGCCGGGGTGCGGTGGAGGACACCTCCCGCCGACCTGGCGCCGCTGGTCGTCGCGGCCACCGACGGCCTCACGCTGGCCTACCTCAACACCGGCGACGTCGATGTCGCTCGACGCATCGCCGACGCCTGCGTCGCGATGCTGCTGACCCACGTAGAGCAGCCGTGAGCGCGCCGGCCACCACCCGCGTCGGCACGCGGTGGATCGCGCTGTTCGCGCTCGCGTGGGTGGGGATCTGGCTCGCCCAGCTCACCCCGTTCCAGCTGACGCTGCCGCAGCAGATCGTCGACGTGCTGCACACCCGCGACGACCAGTGGCGCCACAGCGTGACGGTGTTCGGCGTCGTGTCCGGCATCTCCGCGGTGTGTGCGCTCGTCGCGTTCCCGCTCACCGGGTCGCTGTCCGACCGCACCACCGGTCGGTTCGGGCGGCGACGGCCGTGGATCGCCGGGGGCGTGGTGGTGTTCGCGCTCGGCCTGGTGGTGCTGGGCACCCGCCACGGACTCGTCGGGATCACCGTCTGGTGGTGCGTGGCGCTGACCGGGTTCAGCGCCGCGTCGGCGGCACTGACCGCGCTCATCGGTGACCGCGTCCCGGTGGACCAGCGCGGTGTCGTCTCGAGTTGGGTGTCGGCACCGCAGGCCATCGGCGTGATCGTCGGGGTCGCCCTCATCGCCGTGCTCGGACTCGGCGCCGTCGGCGGGAACCTCCTCGCCGCGGTCCTGCTGGTGCTGTGCGTGGTGCCGTTCCTGATGACCGTCGACGACCCGCCGCACACCACACACGGACGCGGCGCACTGTCGCCGCGCGCGGTCGTCGCCGAGCTGTGGGTGTCACCGCGGGACCACCCCGACTTTGGCTGGACGCTGCTGGGCCGCATCGCGGTGAACCTCGGCAACGCGCTGGGGACCTCATTGCTGCTGTACTTCCTGCAGTTCGGGCTCCGCGTCCCGGACGCCGACGGCGACCTGCTGATCCTGACCGCCGTCTACATGGTGTTCGTCATCGGCGCCGCGCTCGCCTCCGGCGTCCTCTCGGACCGCATCGGCCGACGCAAGCCGTTCGTCCTCGCCGCCGGGATCCTGCAGGGTCTCGCGGCGCTCGTCATCGCCGTCGTGGCGTCGGTGCCGACCACCATCGCCGCCGCCGCACTCCTCGGCGCCGGGTTCGGCAGCTTCCTCGGCGTCGACCAGGCGCTGGCCACCCAGGTGCTCCCCGACCCCGAACACACCGGAAAGGACCTCGGCATCATGAACATCGCGATGGCCGTACCCCAAGCCCTCGGGCCGCTCGTCGGAGCGGGGATCGTCGCCGCCACCGGCGGGTTCGTCGCCCTCTTCACCGCGTCGGCGGTCCTCGGCGTCGCCGGCGGCCTGTCGGTGCTGCGCGTGCGGTCGGTCCGATGACCGCGACGATCACGGGATCCGCCCGCACCCGATGGGATGCCTTGTACTGGCGCGAGATCGACGACGCCGTAGGAGATCTCGACGGCCCCGTGGTGGTGCTGCACCGCGCGGCACTCGAGGCGAACATCGCCGACCTGCGTCGCCGCGCGGCCGGTGTGCCGATCCGGGTGGCGTCGAAATCGCTGCGGGTGCGGTCGGTCATCGACGACATCCTGCGCCGCGACGGGTTCGCCGGGGTGCTCGCCTACGACGTCGACGAGGCCATCTGGCTCGCGACGGCGTCCGGTGTCACCGACGTCCTCGTCGGCTATCCCACCGCCCGACGCGGGTCGATCGCCGCCCTCGCCGCCGACGAGGTGGCCGCCGCACGGGTCACGCTCCTCGTCGACTCCGTCGACCAGCTCGATCTCATCGACGCCGCGGTGCCCGCGTCGGGCCGGCCGTCCCTGCGCCTCGCCATCGATCTCGACGCCTCCCTGGTCGCACCCGTTCTCGGGCACGTCGGGGTGCGACGGTCGCCGGTCCACTCCCTCGACGACGCGCTCGGACTCGGGCGCGCGATCGTCGCGCGGCCCGGCGTGCACCTCGTCGGCGTGATGTCCTACGAGGCGCAGATCGCGGGCGTCGGTGACGCGGTCGGCGGCGACTGGCGGTCCGGGGCGCCGCTGCGCAACAGGATGATCCGCGGGATGCAGCGCGTGTCGATGGGCGAGCTCCGCCGTCGCCGGTCGACGATCGTCGGGGCGCTGCGGGAGCTGGCCGATCTCGAGTTCGTCAACGCCGGCGGCACCGGTTCGCTCGAGGTGACGGCGCGGGACGGGTCGGTCACCGACATCGCCGCCGGCAGTGGGTTCTTCGGCGGGCATCTCTTCGACACCTACTCCCACTTCCGGCCCGCGCCGGCCGTCGCGTTCGGCCTGCAGGTGGTGCGCCGGCCCGGCCCCGGTGTGGTGACCTGTCACGGCGGCGGATGGATCGCCTCCGGCCCTCCCGCGCCCGATCGACTCCCGCTGCCCGTGTGGCCACCCGACCTCGCCTACGAGCCGCGGGAGGCCGCGGGCGAGGTGCAGACACCCCTGCGCGGGGACGCCACCGACGGACTGTCCGTCGGTGATCGGGTCTGGTTCCGCCACACCAAGTCCGGTGAGATCGCCGAACACTGCACGGAGATGGTCGTCGTCGACCACGGTGTGATCGTCGACCGTGTCCCCACCTACCGGGGAGAAGGGAAGTGCTTCCTGTGACCACCATCCGAACGGCACCGGCCACCACATCCGGTACGCGCTGGCGCAACTGGGGGCGGACCCAGGCGGCCACCCCGAGCGACGTCGTGACCGTGCGTGAGGTCGACGACGTCGTCACCGCCGTCCGTCGCGCGCGCACCGCCGGCACGACGGTCAAGGCCGCCGGCTCCGGACACAGCTTCAGCGGGATCGCCGTCCCCACCGGCACATCCGTCGACCTGTCGGCCATGTCCGGGCTCGTCACCGCCGATCCCGACCGCGGTCGCGTCACGGTGCGCGCGGGGACACCCCTGCACCAGATGCCGGGCATCCTCGAACCGTTGGGGCTCGCCATGCCCAACCTCGGCGACGTCGACGCCCAGACGCTCGCCGGTGCGACCTCGACGGGGACCCACGGGACCGGCCTTGGTGTCGGCGGCATCGCGACGCAGATCGTCGGGTTGACCCTGGTGACGGGTACCGGCGAGATGCTCACCGTCGGCGAGGACGACCCGGACCTGCTCCAGGCCACCGCACTGGGGCTCGGCGCCCTCGGCGTACTCGTCGACATCACGCTGCAGTGCGTCCCCGCGTTCGCCCTGGAGGCCGTCGAGCGCGCGGTCTCCGTAGACGCGGCGATCTCGGGCTTCCTCGACGCGGTGCGCACCTCCGACCACCACGAGTTCTACTGGTTCCCCCACACCGACGTCGCCCTGACGAAGACGAACACCCGCCTGCCCGCGGACACCCCTGCGCAGGGGCCGGGCCGCGTCGCGCGGTTCGTGTCCGACGAACTGCTCAGCAACGGTGTGTTCGCGGTGATGTGCGAAGCGGGGGCCCGGTTCCCCGCGGTGACACCGGCTCTCGCGAGAGTCGCGGGTGCGGCGCAGTCCGGACGACGGTTCGTCGCGTCGTCGCCGGACGTGTTCGTCTCCGCGCGGCGGGTGCGGTTCCGGGAGATGGAGTACGCGATCCCGCTGGCCCAGGTACCCGAGGCCGTCGACGAGATCCGCGCGCTCATCGACCGGCGCGGGTGGCGGATCTCGTTCCCCCTCGAGGTCCGCGCGGCGCCGGCAGACGAGCTGATGCTGTCGACGGCGTCGGGGCGTGACAGCGGGTACATCGCCGTGCACCGCTATTTCCGTGACGCCCCCGACGACTACTTCACCTCTGTCGAGGAGATCCTCGCCCGGCGTGGCGGCCGCCCGCACTGGGGCAAGATGCACACCCGCACCGCCGACGACCTGCGGTCGGTCTACCCACGGTTCGACGAGTTCGTCGCGGCGCGGGATCGGCTCGACCCCGATCGCGTCTTCGCCAACCCCTACCTCACCTCGGTGCTGGGCCGATGACCCGCACGGTCCCGCGGAGAGCGGTTCTCGGGGGTGCCGCAGCAGGTCTCGCGCTCGCGGCGACCGCGCCGTCCGTCGCACAGGCGCAGCCACCGACCGGCCTGCTGGTCGGCGCAGGCCGAGCCGACGCGACGGGCGCGGTCGCCGGCCAGGGGATGATGGGGTATTCCGAGCAGGACCAGGTGTCCACCGGGCTGCTCTCGCGGTGCTGGGCGCGCGCCTACATCGTCGTCGACCGCGCCGCCGGCGACCGGGTCGCGTTCGTCACGGTCGACATCGCCTGCCTCTTCCAGTCGGTGCACATGGGCGTGATGGCCGCTCTCCGAACACGATTCGGTGGCCTGTACACCGAGCGCAACGTCAACCTCAACGCCACCCACAACCACAACTCGTGTGGCGGGACGGCGTGGGACTACGCGTACACCCTCGCCGCGTTCGGCTTCAAGAAGCGGTCCTACGAGGCGGAGGTCGACGGCATCGTCACGGCGATCGCCCGCGCCCACGACGATCTCGCGCCGGGCACGATCAGCCTGGGACGCAGCGAACTCCACGACGCGAGCGCCAACCGGTCGCGGATCGCCTTCGACCGCAACCCCGCGGCCGAGCGTCGACGGTTCCCCGATGCGATCGACCCGGCTGTCACGACGCTGCGCCTGCGTCGGACCTCAACCGGCGCCGACGTCGGGCAGATCAGTTGGTTCGCGACGCACGGGACGTCGCTGACCGATCGCAACACCCTCATCTCTGGCGACAACAAGGGTTACGCCAGCCACGTCGCCGAGTCCCGCGATCCCGGCTGCGTCACCGCGTTCCCGCAGACGAACGCCGGCGACATGACGCCGAACCTGTGGGTACGCCCGCTGCACCCCGGTGGCCCGACGGCCGACAACAGGACCAACTGTCTGATCATCGGCGAACGCCAGCACCGTGCGGGCGAGTCCGCCGCCGCCGACGCCCGGCCGATGCGTCGAACGGGCGTCGACGCGATGGTCCGCTACGTCGACTTCTCCGCCGTCGCGATCGACGGCCGCTGGACCCCCGAGGGACGCCCGGCGCGGACGGGCCCGGCATGCATGGGTGCGGCGGCGTTCGGGACCAGTCGGGAGGACAACTGGAACCTGCCGATCCCCCTCTTCGACGAGGGCCAGAAGACACCGATCCCTCCCGGCCTGGCCGACATCCAGGCGCCGAAGGTCATCGTCGCGCCCCTCGGCCTGCTCCCGCCGTGGCCGTGGATCCCGCAGGTGCTGCCCATCCAGCTGATGCGCATCGGCGATCTCGTCCTCGCCGCGGCGCCCGCCGAGTTCACGATCGTCGCCGGCCTGCGCGTGCGGCAGGTGGTGGCCGACGCCCTACGCATCAGCATCGACGACGTGCTGCTGCAGGGGTACGCGAACGGGTACAGCCAGTACGTCACGACCCCGGAGGAGTACGACGCGCAGCAGTACGAGGGCGGGGAGACCCAGTTCGGCCGGTGGACGCTCTCGGCCTATCTGCAGGAGTTCGACCGTCTGGCACGGGCGTTCGCGGCCGGCACCCCGATCGGTCGGGGCCCGGCGCCGATGGACAAGTCGTCGCGCCAACCCGACCTGCTCCCGCCGGTGCCGCCGGACACCCCGGTGGTCGGTCACCGGTTCGGCGACGTCCTGGTGCCACCGCGGCCACGCCAGTCGGCCGGATCGACGGTCCGCGTGGACTTCGTCGGCGCGCATCCCACCGTCGACTTCCGCACCGACGACACCTATTTCCGGGTGGAGCGGCGGGAGGGCTCGGTGTGGTCCACGGTTTTCGACGACGACGACTGGTGCACCGAGATGCACTGGAGTCGCCCACCGGAGTCGTCGAGCGCGTCGGTGATCTCGATCCGATGGACCATCCCGACCGGGACGTCGGGGACGTATCGGATCCGCTACACGGGTGATCGACGCCGGCCCGACGGACGCGTCGAACCCATCGGCGGTACCTCGCCCGCGTTCGTCGTGGGGTGAGTGTTCACCGACCGGCGACGTACCGTTCGCCCATCGCGCCTACCGTCACGGGATGTTCCTGCGAGGTCTGCGCATCCTGCTCGCCGCCGTGGCGGCGATGAGCGCCGCGGTGGGAGCGGCCGACGCCGCACCCGGATTCGGCTCCCCCGGCTTCGGGTCGTCCGGCGGTTCGTCGGTGGTCCGGGTGGCCACCTTCAACGCCAGCCTGAACCGGCCGGCACAGGGCCGGCTGCTCGGCGACCTGCAGTCGGGGACCGACGCGCAGGCGAGGGTGATCGCCGAGATCGTCCAGCGCAACCGGCCGGACATCCTGCTGCTCAACGAGTTCGACTACGTCGCCGGCGGTGCGGCGGTGCGTGCGTTCTCCGATCGCTACCTGAAGGTCGGGCAGCGCGGACAGCCGTCGATCGACTACCCGTACTCGTTCACGTCACCGGTCAACACGGGTGTCCCGACGGGGCGCGACCTGAACAGGGACGGGTCGACCACAGGCCCCGACGACGCCTACGGCTTCGGCGCGTTCCCGGGCCAGTACGGGATGGTCGTCTACTCGCGGTTCCCCATCGACACCGCACGGGTCCGCACGTTCCAGAAGCTGCTGTGGAAGGACCAGCCCGGCAACCTCATCCCGCGCGACTTCTACGGCGCGAACGCGGACGTCCTGCGACTGTCCAGCAAGTCGCACTGGGATGTCCCGATCACTGTCCGCAACCACACCGTCCACCTGCTCGCGTCCCATCCGACGCCTCCGAGCTTCGACGGGCCCGAGGACCGCAACGGCCGTCGCAACCATGACGAGGTGCGCTTGTCGGCGGACTACATCGCCGGCGGCGGCCGCGCGTCGTACATCGTCGACGACGCCGGCACGCGGGGTGGCCTCGCGCCGGGGTCGTCGTTCGTGATGGTCGGCGACCAGAACAGTGACCCCGCCGACGGCGGCACCCCCGGACCCGGGGTCGGTGCGATCAACCAGG
Organism: Williamsia deligens; assembly: GCF_024171765.1. GTDB lineage: Bacteria > Actinomycetota > Actinomycetes > Mycobacteriales > Mycobacteriaceae > Williamsia_A > Williamsia_A deligens. The sequence continues at coordinate 2,517,521 of NZ_JAMTCI010000001.1, read as the reverse complement.
TACTCGGTCTCCCTCAGGTGACCGACACACGGCCGACGTCCCGGGGAGCGGCAGTCGACAGTGCCGGCGACGGCCACCGCACACCACCGGAACTCCGCACCGCCGACTTCTCGAAGCCGAACCCGGGCAACCTCCGCGTCGACCACGTGCTCCCCTCGCGCGATCTGCCGGTCGCCGGCGCGGGCGTCTTCTGGCCCGCACCCGGCGAGTCCGGCCGCGACCTCATCCCCCCGACGGTGAGCAGCGATCACCGGCTGGTGTGGGTGGATCTGCGCTTCTGAGAATGTCGGTGGCATCCGGCAGGGTTCGGGTGTGAGCACCGCAGATCCGACCATGGATCGCATCGCCACCGCTGTGGCCGCCCGGGACCGCGATGACCTGCTCGATCTCTGGGCGACGATCACCCCGACGGGCGACGCCCTGCACCGATGCGTCCTCGCCCATCACCTCGCCGACCTCCACGACGACGCCGCCGAGTCGCTGATGTGGGATGTGCGAGCGCTCGACGCCGCCGACGTCCTCGACGAGGGTTACGCCGCCGCGGCGGGTGTCCAGGTCGCGGCGTTCCATCCGTCCCTGCATCTGAACATCGCGGACGACCTCCGTCGCCTGTCGTCCGTCGACGCCGCGGAGCGGCACCTCTCCCGGGCGCGAGCAGCACTGACGTCGTTCGGAGCGCTCGGGCCCGAGCACGCGCCGTACGTCGCGATGATGCGCGACCTCGTCGACGACGTCGACGCGATGGTGCGATCGAGGTCGACCGAGCGTCGCGCCACCGCACCCGGCTGAACGGCGCGCGGGGTGCCGCGAGTCCGGCGGGTCACTCCCGTTATCGTCCGACGCATGGTGACACAGACCACTCCCGGCGCCCCGGGTCCCGAGTCAGACCCCGACGACGGATACCAGCGCGGCCTCTCTGCCCGGACCGTCCAGATGATCGCCCTCGGCGGGGCCATCGGCACGGGGTTGTTCTACGGCGCCGGTGGCGCCATCGAGCAGGCCGGGCCGGCACTCATCCTCGCCTACCTCGTGGCGGGACTCGCGATCTTCGTCGTGATGCGGGCTCTCGGGGAGCTGCTGATCTACCGACCGGTGGCGGGGTCGATCTCGGAGTACGCCCACGAATTCCTGGGCCGCTTCCTGGGTTTCACCAACGGCTGGACCTACTGGGCCGTCTGGACCACCACGTGCATGGCCGAGATCACCGTCGCCGGCAAGTACGTCAACTACTGGCTCACATCGGTCCCCGTGTGGGTGACCGCACTCGTCGTCCTGGTGATCCTGTTCGGCGTCAACCTCATCTCCGTCGGCGTCTTCGGTGAGGCCGAGTTCTGGTTCTCGATGATCAAGGTGACCGCGATCGTCGGCATGATCATCGTCGGCGCGCTGGTGCTGCTGCCGATCACCGGCCTCGGCCCGGACACGGGACCGTCGGTGACCAACCTCTGGAACGACGGTGGTTTCTTCGCCACCGGGTTCAACTCCGCGCTGCTGAGCCTCCAGATCGTCCTGTTCGCCTACGTCGGTGTCGAACTCGTCGGCGTCACGGCCGGTGAGGCCGACAACCCGAAGGTGACCCTGCGCAAGGCGATCAACACGCTCCCCTTCCGCATCGGCCTCTTCTACGTCGGCGCGCTGTTCGTCATCCTGTCGGTGCGCGGATGGCGGAACTTCTCCGACGGGAACAGCCCCTTCGTCGAGGTGTTCTCCTACATCAACATCCCCGCGGCAGCGGGCATCGTGAACTTCATCCTGCTGACCGCGGCCCTGTCGTCGTGCAACTCCGGCATCTACTCGACCGGGCGGATGGTCCGCAGCCTCGCGCAACGCGGCGAGGCGCCGAAGCGACTGACCGTGATGTCCAGACGTCATGTTCCGATCGGAGGGATCCTGCTGTCGGCGGGCGTGATGGTCATCGGTGTGATCGTCAACATCGTCAGTCCCGACAAGGCGTTCGCCTACATCACCTCGGTCTCCACGATCGGCATCATCTTCGTGTGGAGCTCGATCCTCGTGGCCCACACGGTGTACCGCCGACGCGTCGCCCGCGGCGAGGTCGAGGCGTCCGACTACCGCCTCCCGTGGGCCCCGTACTCGACAGCGCTCGCCCTCGCCTTCTTCGCGCTCGTGGTGGTGCTGTTGTTCTTCAGCGAGTCGGGAAGGACCGCGGTGATCGTCGGTGTCGTGTGGTTCGCCGGGGTGACGGCCGCGTACTTCCTGAAGGGCCGCACGGCCGTTCCGCACAGTTCCCACTGACTCCACAGGCGTGTGACAGTCGCGTCTGCGCACTCGGGGTGGTTGTCGGCGGGCGGCGCTAGAGTCGTACACATGTTCGAGACCGTGGTGGAGGCGGCGGATTGCCTCGCTGATGCCATTCGCGAGTGCGACATGCCTGCGGATGACGATGCGTTGGTGGCGGGGCTGCGTGCTGCGATCGCGGCGCGCAACGCCGCGGACGGCCTGCTGGCCCGGCTGACCGGGAGGTCGAATGCCAGGGGACAGCGAAGCGGATCGGGATGTCGGTGCGGGAACTGCTGCGGCGGAACGGATGCGTTCCGGTGGTGGCGTCGCGGGCGATTCGACTGGGTCGGGCGATCGTGCACCTGCCGTCGCTGGCGCGGCATGTGCGGGACGGGTCGTTGTCGGCGGAGTACGCCGACGCCGTCGCCCGTGGGGCGCAGCACGTCGCTGTGCGCACGCGGTCGCCGCTCGGGTCCGAACTGACCGACGACACCGAGGCGACGCTGATCGGACACGCTCTCGCCGGACGAACCCCCACCGAGATCGCCGACCACGCCCGCGCGATGGCCCTCGTCAACGAGCCTGACGCCGCAGATGATTCGGATGACTCAGCGACACCGTTGGCCGAAGACGTCACCCTGAACGACCTCACCTGGAATCAGGGCGACGACGGCAGACTGTCGGGGTCGTTCGATCTCGACGTGGTGACCGGTGAACGGTTGATCTCCTGCATCGACACCGCCTCACGACCGCGACCGCTGCCGGACGGGACCCCGGATCCGCGGTCGGCGGCCCAGCGCAGGGCCGATGCGTTCGCGCAGGTTCTCGAATCCGCTTCCCGCGCTCTGGGTGACGGTGGCCTGGTGGCGCCGGCGCGAACGGAGGTGATCCTGACCGTGCCCACCACCGCGGCCACAGGAGCAGGCGGGGAGGTCGTCCCGTGGCGGGCGCCGAGTCTGCAGTGGTTGGGCACCGTCACCGACACCGCGGTGTCGTTGCTGTCGTGCGACGCCGCAGTGACCCGGGTCGGCATGGACCACGACGACGCCCCGGCCGACATCACCACGACGACACGGTTGTTCACCGGCCGGGTCCGCAAAGCCGTCATCGCCCGCGACGAGTGCTGCATTAAGTGCGGTGACCCGGCGTCGTGGACCGACGTCCACCACATCGTGTTCCACTCCGACGGCGGGCCGACCACCTGTGACAACGGGTGCCTGCTGTGCCGGACCTGCCACATCGCCGTCCACCAGCACGGCTGGGAGATCGAGATGGGACCCGACCGCCACCCCTGGATCCGACCACCCGCCACCGTCGACCCCCGACGCGAACTGCAACCCGCCTACAACCGCCGCACGCTGCGCCTCGACCCCATCGCCGCCTGAGCGACCCGCAGATCAGCACCACCCGCACCTGCCACCCGGCAGGACCGCAGCAGTTGTTTGACAACTCCACAGAGTGGGCCGCCGCCTCACGTCGGCCGGATGCCGACGTACACACCCTCGGGTCGGAATCGCAGCGGCGCCTCGCAGTACTCCTCGAGAGCGTGGGCGACCCACCCGACGATGCGTGCGAGTGCGAAGACGGTGGTCGCAGCGTCGGGCACCATGCGGTAGCGCAGAGCGATCGCGGCGAGCGCGAGGTCGGAGGTCGCCGGGGAGGAGCGAGCCGAAGCCTCCGCACGGATCGCGCCGACGGCCACGCTCAAACCTGCGGGCATGCCCTCGGATTCGAGTGCGCCGAACAACGCCTCCGCGCGAGGATCACGGGTGCGGTAGACCACGTGACCGCACCCCGGGAGGCCGTCCCGGGTCGAGAGCACCGTCGCCGCATCGCTGCCGCATTCCACTGTTTCCGCGACGAACTGCTGCGCCGCCGCGGTCGCCCCGCCGTGGAGCGGTCCGTCGAACGCACCGAGCCCCGCGGACACGACGGCGTGCACACCTCCCCGCGAACTGGCCGCCACCCGCGCCGCGACGGCTCCCGCCGACAGGTCGTGATCGGCCAGCAGCACCAGCGCGGCGTTCAACAACGCCACCCGCTTCGGGGTCGCGGCCATCGGTGACAGGCGTGGCCAGAGGCGCCGCGCCAGAGCGGCATCACGCGCGGCGGCGGGGCCGACCAGCGGCATCGACTCGACCGCGCTCTCGATGATCCGGGCCGCAGCCCAGACGCGTTCCTCAGTCGAGGTGCCCTGACGGTCGGGGTCGCGAGCACCGAGCTCGTCCACCACGAGGCGGATGACGTCGAGTCCGCGGCGGCCGGCGGGCACCGTCACCGGGGATGGCCGCACGGCAGGCCACGGCGTATCCCACAGCAGCGCAGCGACATCGGTGACGTCGCGGTCCCAGGCGAGGTCACTCGCACGGCGGCCGCGGTACCAGAGTTCGTCGTCCTCGATCAGCGTCAGCTCGGTACGGATCCTCTCGACGATCCCCGCGGGGGGACGGCGTTCGGTGCGCCGCGCGAACGCCTCGACCTCGGCCACCGCGTAGAGGGTGCCGCGCATGCCCTCGATCCGGACGCTGGTGAGCAGTCCTCGGCTCACGTACGCGTACAGCGTCGCCGGGCGGACACCCAACACCCGCGCGGTCTGCGCCGTCGTCAAGTACGCGCGCCCGTCGAGGTGGAGCGCCTCGGGCCAGCGACGTGTGTGTCGACGCGTCACCGGCGGCCTCCGATGTTGATCCGATCAACGTTGACGGTGTCTCCGTCCGGGCCGAATCTAGTCCCTGTGCAACGACAACGGACACGGATGCGGATGCGGTTATGACACTCATCGATGCGGCACCGGGACTCGCGGACATCTCCGTGGCCCGCACCGAGCTGGGCGACGTCCGCGGCGACGAGGGTTTCTACCACTACGGGCCGTACCCGGCGACGGAGCTCGCACGGTCGTCGACCTTCGAGCGGGTGTGGTTCCTCTTCGTCCACGGGCGGATGCCGGATCCCGGCGAACTGGATGCGTTCACCCAGGAGATCCGTCGGGCACGCGTCGTCGACGCGCAGATCCTGGACTTCGCACACACGGTGGCGCGATCCGGCGACCGCCGGCGTCCCCTCGCCGATCTGCGGACGGTCCTCTCGGCGCTGGCCGCGCACCAGGAGTTCGGCCCCATGTGGGACAGCGACGAGGAGACGCGACGTCGCGACGGGATCCGACTCTGCGCGATGGTCCCGACCATCCTCGGCGCCGTGCACCGCGCCGCACACGGTCTCGCGCCGGTCACGCCCCGGGACGACCTCGACACCGCGGGCCACTGGCTGCACGCCGTGACCGGTGCGGTCGCTCCCGCCGACGAGGCGCGGGCGGTCGAGCAGTACCTCATCGCCACCATCGAGCACGGCTTCAACGCGTCGACCTTCACCGCGCGGGTGATCGCGTCCACCGGTGCCGACCTGCCCGCCGCCCTGTGTGGCGCACTCGGGGCGTTCTCGGGTCCGCTGCACGGTGGCGCACCCGACCGCGCGCTGGATGCGCTCGACGCGATCGTCGCCCGCGGCGGGCCGGGGATGACACCCGCCGACGTCGGCGGGGTCGGCCGCGACTGGGCCCGCGACGAGCTCGACGCCGGCCGTCGACTCATGGGGTTCGGCCACGCCGTCTACCGCACCCGCGACCCGCGGTCGGACCTCCTGCGCGAGGTCGCGCAGGGTCTCGGAGGACCGATGGTCGAGGTCGCGGTGGAGGCCGAGCGCGCCGTGGTCGAGGTCCTCGCCGAGGCCCGCCCCGACCGTCCCCGCTACGCGAACGTCGAGTTCTACGCGGGCGTCGTCATGGACCGCTGTGGCCTCCCCCGGGACATGTTCACACCGACCTTCGCGGTCAGTCGCGTGGTCGGGTGGACGGCGAACGTGATCGAACAGTCCCGCGACCGGCACATCATCCGACCCCGGGCGACCTACGTGGGCCCACCCGTGGATCAGCCGGTCTGACGGATTTGTCCTGACCGCGGGCGATCCCGTCGCGCCGTATGCGGCAAACCCGGTGGGCGGGGCGTCCACGGCCTGCCATCGTCGTGGGCATGCAGGAGGAACCACCCCACGACCATCCCGACGACGCTGTATCAACTCGCCGATACGGCGCACCCGGCGACGCGGACCTGACGGCGAGTCGCGCGCGAGCGCATCGCCTCCGTCGGGCGTGGCGCCGCTCGCTCGACCCGGGACAGCAGTCGGCGCTGCTCTCGTGGACGTCGTTCACGGTCACGTTCGCGGCGGTCCGGGCACTGACCCACTGGATCAGGGCCGGACACGGGCCCTCGGGCGGCGGGATGAGTGTCCACGGGAAGCACTTCCACCACTACAACATCGGGATCGCGATGCTCGGCGGAGTCGGCGCGATCGCCGTCCGCGGCGCCGAACACCACCGGCGCCACCCGCTCACCGCCATCAGTTACGGGGTGGGGACAGCGCTCATCGTCGACGAACTGGCGCTGCTCCTCGATCTCGAGGACGTCTACTGGTCCCAGCAGGGCCGCGAGAGCGTCGATGCCGCCGTCACGATCATCGGTGCCGGCGGCGTGGCGATCGCGGGCACCGCGTTCTGGCCGGAGGCGCGGCGGGCCCTGCGCTGATCTCGACGCGGGCGGCCGTGACACCCTGAGGAGTCCGGACCCGACACGAGCGCGAGGTGAGGGTGAACGACCGCCACACGACCCACCGTGACCGCGACGAGCACGGGCGCGCGCACAACGCCCGGCCACGTGACCGCCTCGGCCGCCCGCTCCCCCACGGGGCGATCGGAGAGGACCCGCCCGGCCCGGGTGACGACGTCACGCTCACCGCCCCCGGATCGCTGGCACTGGCACAGGAGTTGCTGGACACCGGCTGGCCGTTCCGCGCCCACGAGATCCTCGAGGCCACATGGAAACTGGCCCCCGACGAGGAACGAGCCCTGTGGAAGGGTCTCGCCCAGCTCGCGGTCGGCGCGACGCACGCCGCGCGGGGCAACACCGTGGGCGCGCGACGACTCCTCCTGCGCGGACGCGATGCGATCGCACCGTTCGACAGCCCACCGGAGGACATCGACGTGACCGGTCTGTGCACGTGGGTCGCCGACTCGCTCGCGACGCTGGATCGCGTCGACGACGCGGTCGAACTCTCCTCGCCCCGACTGCGTCGGGTCTCACGGTGACGGGCCTGCACACCGACTGGTCGCAATCGGTCGGCCTCACCACGCCGATCGTCTGCGCGCCGATGGGTGGCGCCGCGGGCGGTGCCCTCGCGGGTGCGATCAGCCGAGCCGGCGGCCTCGGGATGGTCGGCATGGGCAGCACCGGTTCGGCGGAACGGCTGTCGGCGGAGCTGGCCCTGCTCGACACCGGCGGCCGCCCCGTCGGCGTCGGCCTCGTCGACTGGCGCATGCGTCAGGACCCCGACCTGCTGAGAACGGCGATCGCCGCGCATCCCACACTGCTCAGCGTCAGCTTCGGCGGCGATCTGGACTGGGTGGCGACCGCACGATCGGAGGGCATCACGACGACGACGCAGGTCGCGACGGTCGCCGAGGCGCTCCGCGCACAGGACGCGGGCGTCGACGTCGTCGTCGCGCGGGGGCTCGAGGGCGGCGGTCACGGCGGGCCGCAGGTCGGCGCCCTGCCCCTGCTCTGCGCCGTCCTCGACGCGCTCGACATCCCCGTCCTGGCGGCCGGCGGTGTCGCCTCGGCGCGGGGACTGGCGGCCGTGCTCGCCGCGGGCGCGGCGGGCGCCTGGATCGGCACGCTGTTCAGCGCCTGCACCGAGTCCCTCGCCGACGACCGCACCCGAGCGGTCCTGGCCGCAGCCGACGAGACCACGACCGAGGTCACCACCCGCTTCGATCACGCCGCGGGTTTCCCGTGGCCCGAGCACCTCCCCCAACGGGTCATCTCCTCCGCCGGAGCGGACTCGTCCCCGGTCGACGCCGGACAGGGCGTCGGGATGGTCGGAGCACCCCGTCCGGCCGCCGACGTCCTCGCCGATCTCACGACGGGTGCCGCGGAGCTGCTGGGCCGGTGGTCGTCGTGATCCGGCCGGCGACAGCCGCAGCGGCTGCACCCGACATCGCCGCCCTGGACGCCGCGCTCGTCGACTGTCGAGCCTGCCCCCGACTCGTCGAGTGGCGTGAACGCGTCGCGCGCGAGAAGCGTCGGGCGTTCGCCGACCAGACCTACTGGGGCAGGCCGGTTCCCGGACTCGGCCCCCACGACGCGCGTCTCATCATCGTCGGCCTGGCGCCGGCGGCCCACGGCGCCAACCGGACCGGTCGCATGTTCACCGGCGACCGCAGCGGCGACGTGCTGTTCGCCGCGTTGCACGCCGTCGGGGTCGCGAACCAGCCGACGGCGGTGTCCGCCGACGACGGACTCGAGCTGCGCGGTGTCCGCATCACCGCGCCGGTGCACTGCGCGCCGCCGGACAACAAGCCCACGACGGCCGAGCGCGACGAGTGCGGCCACTGGCTCGACCGCGAACTGACCCTGCTCGCGCCGACCGCCCGCGCCGTCGTCACCCTCGGCGGTTTCGGCTGGCAGGCGGCGCTGACCGCGCTCCGGGGACACGGCTACGCGATCCCGGTCCCCCGGCCGAAGTTCGGACACGGGGCCTTCGTGGACCTGCAGGCCGCCCCCGGACACGACGTGCCTGATCTGCGGGTGTTCGGGTGCTATCACGTGAGTCAGCAGAACACCTTCACCGGACGGCTCACCCCCGCCATGCTCGAGGACGTCCTCTCAACCGCCGTTGAGTTCGCCGGGTTGTGACGGGCCACCGTCCCGTGTCGGCCAGAATGGGACGATGGTCACAGGATGTGTCGATGGTCGCTGACGGACCCGGGTTCGACCCGATCGCCCGTGCGCGCGACAACTGGGACGCCGCCGGTTGGGGTGACGTCACGTCCGGCATGGTCGCGGTCACGTCCGTCATGCGTGCGCACCAGATCCTGCTCGCCCGCGTGGAGTCGGCACTGCGCCCCTTCGATCTGAGCTTCTCCCGCTTCGAACTCCTGCGCCTGCTCGCGTTCAGCCGTCGCGGCTCGCTGCCGATCACCAAAGCCAGTGTGCGACTGCAGGTCCACGTCACCAGCGTCACCCACGCGATCCGCCGCCTCGAGTCGGCGGGCCTGGTGCGCAGGGTCCCCCACCCCACCGACGGCCGCACCACCCTCGTGGAGATCACCGACATCGGACGCTCCACCGTGGAGGAGGCGACCGCGGTCCTCAACCGGGACGTGTTCGCCGACATCGGCATCTCCGACGCCGACGCCGCCACACTCGCCGAGATCATCGAGTCGCTGCGTCGCAGCGCCGGGGACTTCTGACGTCGGTCCGCCTCAGGCGCGGTCGTGCAGCGTCACGTGATAGCCGTCCGGATCGGCGAACGTGAACGTCCGTCCGAACGGTCCGTCGAAGGGGTCGACGACGATCGTCGCGCCGTCGGCGGCCAGGGAATCGTGGATCTCCTGCACGTCGGTCGCGTGCAGCCACAGGGCCAATCCCACACCCGGCTGCGCCGCCGCGTCGAGATCCGTCCCCGGCGCGATGTCCCGCAGGGCGAAGACGATGGGCTTCGTGTCGAACACGACCGCGTGCGGCGGCCCCGCGGGGGACCGGACCACACCGAGGTGACGTTCGTAGAAGGCCTGGGACGCATCGAGGTCGCGCACCTGGATGGAGATGAAATCGGGACCGGTGACCGGCATCGCTGGACTCCTCTGTTGTGTGTCAGTTATCTGACATGAACGAGTATGTCAGAATACTGACATGAGTCAAGAGGCGGACCGGATCGACCTGTCGGTGTCGGTGGGCTACCTGCTCAAGCAGGCCTCGGCGGCGCTGCGCACCGCGATGGAGGACGTGCTGCGTCCGCTGGGGATGACGATCACGCAGTACTCCTGCATGGAGCTGCTCGCCCAGCGCCCGGGCCTGTCCAACTCCGATCTCGCACGTGGGGCGTTCGTCACCCGACAGTCCATGAACGTGCTGCTCCAGGCACTCGAGCGCGACGGCGTCGTCACCCGCGCCGACCACCCCACTGCCGGCCGGGCCCTGCCCACCCGCCTCACCCCCGGCGGCCGTCGCCTGCTCGACAAGGCCAGCGCGGCGGTCCGATCGGTGGAACTGCGAATGCTGGCCGACCTCGGCGCGGAGGACCGCACTCAGGCCGAGCGCATCCTGCGGACCATGGTGCGGTCGCTCACCGCGGATCGGACAACCGGAGGCGACGCGGCACCACCGGCCGGCTGAGGGGCTACTGTCCGAGAGTTCGGACGTCAGTCGTGGAAGCCGGTGGGAATCCGGCGCGGTCGCGCCACTGTGTCCGGTGCCGTCTGCGGCGCCGGGAGTCAGACCTGCGACGTCGTCATCAGCTCCACGGGGACGCGATGCTCCCCAGAAGCGAGACGCTCGTGCCGGTGACCACCGCACCCCCCTCCATGACCTCGATCCTCGCCTCCTGGACCCGCCGCGACTGGTGGCAGGCGTCCGGCCTTCTCGGTGTCGTCGCCGTCATGCACCTCGTCGGGTTCGGTGTGCTGATCTTCGCCATCGCACCCCACCACTACATGGCGGGGACGGCGGTGTTCGGTGTCGGCCTGGGGCTGACCGCCTACGTGTTCGGCATGCGACATGCCTTCGACGCCGATCACATCGCGGCGATCGACAACACCACCCGCAAGCTCATGGCGGACGGGAAGAAGCCGAAGTCGGTGGGCTTCTGGTTCGCGATGGGGCACTCCACCATCGTGTTCGTCCTCGCCGCGCTCGTCGTCGCCGGAGCCCACGCCGCCAACGCACTCCTCGACGAGGGCTCGTCGGTCCGCCACGGGCTCGGCGTCGCGGGCACACTCGCCTCCGGCGGCTTCCTCTACGTGATCGGCGCGATCAACATCGTCGCCCTGATCGGCATCTGGCACGTGTTCCGGCGCCTGCGCGACGGCACGTTCTCGGCCGACGAGCTCGACGCCGCCCTCGACGGGCGCGGGTTCCTCGCGCGGATCCTGCGGCCGGTCATGCGGCGCATCACCCACGCCGCGCAGATGTACCCGGTCGGCATCCTGTTCGGCCTCGGCTTCGACACCGCGACCGAGGTGGCACTGCTCGCCCTCGCCGGGACCGGCGCCGCCGCCGGACTCCCCTGGTACGCGGTCCTGGTGCTGCCGTTGCTGTTCGCGGCCGGGATGAGCCTGATGGACACGCTCGACGGGCTGTTCATGAACGTCGCCTACGACTGGGCGTTCGCCCACCCGATCCGCAAGATCTACTACAACCTGACCATCACCGTGTTGTCGATCGCCGTCGCCGTGATCATCGGGTCGATCGAGCTGATCTCGGTGCTGCACGACGACCTCGGCATGGTCGATCCACTGACCGACTGGATCAGCGGGATCGACCTGAACACCGTCGGCATCGGTGTAGTCGTCATGTTCGCGGTGGCCTGGGCCTCGGCGGTGGCCTACTGGAAGATCGCCCGGGTCGAGCAGCGCTACGCCGACATCCCGGTCAGCGCAGGGTCTCGATGATCGCGCTGAAGTCGCGCTGTCCGTTGTCGCGGGCGAACTCCGCGTAGATCTCGGCCGCATGCGCACCGATGGGCGCCCGCGCCCCGGTGGACTCGACCGCGGCCATCGCGAGACCGAGATCCTTGTCCATGAGTGCCGCCGCGAAGCCGGGACGGAAGTCGTTCGACGACGGTGACCCCGGGACCGGCCCGGGGACAGGGCAGTTCGTGTGCACCGCCCAACAGTTGCCGGTGGCCCCGGTGACCACGTCGAACAACGACTGCGCCGACAGACCCAGTTTCTCGGCGAGGACGAACGCCTCGCCGACGACGATCTGCTGCGCGGCCAGGATCATGTTGTTGCAGACCTTGGCGGCCTGTCCGCTGCCGGTGTCGCCGCAGTGGATCACCTTGCCGGCCATCGGTTCCAGGACGGGCTGTGCCGCCGCGAACGCCTCCGCGGTGCCGCCGACCATGAAGGCGAGCGTCCCCGCGGTCGCACCTTTCACCCCGCCGGACACCGGCGCGTCGACCTGCAGGAGACCGGCATCGGCGGCGCGGGCGTTGACCGCACGGGCGTCGTCGACGGAGATGGTGGAGCTGTCGATCAGCAGAGTGCCGGGTCCCACGACACCGAGGATCTCGTCGTAACACGACGACACCAGTGCACCGTTGGGCAGCATGGTCACGACGACATCCGCGCCCCGCGCAGCGTCGGCGACCGACGACTCGACGGTGACACCGGCCTCCCGCGCGCGGGCGACCGCCTCGGGCACCGGGTCGTAGCCGTGGACCGTGTGGCCGGCCGCGACGAGGTTCGCCGCCATCGGGCCACCCATGTTGCCGAGTCCGAGAAAGGCGATGGTGGTCATCGTGCACCTCCGGTTGCTGCGTCCTTCGCGACGGCCCGTCCGATGACCATGCGCATGATCTCGTTGGTGCCCTCGAGGATCCGGTTGACCCGCAGGTCGCGGACGATCTTCTCGAGGCCGTAGTCGTGCAGGTAGCCGTAGCCGCCGTGCAGTTGCAACGCCTGGTCGGCGACAGCGAAGCAGTGGTCGGTGACGAACCGCTTGGCCATCGCGCAGGCGGTGACCTTGTCGGGATCGTCGGCGTCGAGAGCGGCCGCGGCGCGGGCGAGCATCAGGCGTGAGGCCTCGACGTCGGTCGCCATGTCCGCGAGCGTGAAGCGGATGGTCGGCTCGTCGATGAGCTTGCCGCCGAACGCCTCCCTCTCGTGGAGGTAGGCGCGAGAACGCTCCAGCGCCGCGCGCGCCCCACCGAGGGAGCACGCCGCGATGTTGATCCGGCCGCCGTTGAGACCGTTCATCGCGATCCGGAAACCGGTGCCCTCCCCGGCATCGCCACCGAGCATGTTCGCCGCGGGGACCCGGACGTCGTCGAAGATCACGGCCGCCGTGGGCTGGGCGTGCCAGCCCATCTTCTTCTCCTGCGCGCCGAACGACAGTCCGGGCGTCCCGTTCTCGACGACGAAGGTCGAGATCCCTCCCGGTCCGTCGCCGCCGGTGCGCGCCATGACGACGTACACGTCGGAGACGCCGCCGCCGGAGATGAACTGCTTCACGCCGTTCAGGACGAACTCGTCGCCGTCGCGGACCGCGCGGGTCCGCAACGCCGCTGCGTCCGACCCGGCCGCAGGCTCGGTCAGGCAGTAGCTCGCGACGAGTTCCATGGTCGCCATCCGCGGAACCCACTGGGCCCGTTGCTCGTCGGTGCCGTAGGCGTCGACCATCCAGGTGGCCATGTTGTGGATGGAGAGGAATGCCGCCGTGGTGGGGTCGGCGGCGGCGAGCTCGGTGAAGATGCGGACACCGTCGAGCCGGGTCAGGCCGCTGCCGCCGAACTCCTCGCGGCAGTAGATCGCCGCCATGCCCAGTTCGGCGGCTGCACGCAGCTCGTCGACAGGGAAGTGCTTGTCCTCGTCCCACGCCAGCGCATTCGGCGCGATCCGCTTCGCCGCGAACGCCGCCGCGGTGTCGACGATGACGCGTTCGGAGCTGCTCAGAGCGTCGGCGACGGCGGTCATTGCATCGTGGGGATGACGAACTCGGCGCCGTCCTTGATGCCCGACGGCCAGCGCGTCGTGATCGTCTTGACCTTGGTGTAGAACTGGATCGCCGCGGGCCCGTGCTGGTTGAGATCGCCGAAGCCGGACCGCTTCCAGCCGCCGAAGGTGTGGTACGCGACCGGCACCGGGATCGGGACGTTCACGCCGACCATGCCGACCTGGACCCGCGCGCAGAAGTCGCGGGCGGCGTCGCCGTCCTGGGTGAAGATCGCGACACCGTTGCCGTACTGGTGGTCCGAGGCGAGCGCCAGCGCCTCCTCGTAGTCGCCGGCGCGCACGATGCACAGGACCGGACCGAAGATCTCGTCGGTGTAGATGCTCATGTCCTTCGACACGTGGTCGAACAGGGTGGGGCCGATGAAATACCCGGCCTCGAGTGCCGCGTCACCGAAGGTGAGGTCGTCGGCGGCGCGATCGCGACCGTCGACGACGAGTTCCGCCCCGGCGTCGACACCCTGGCCGATGTAGTCGCGCACCCGCTCGAGCGCAGCGGCACTCACCAGGGGGCCGTAGTCGGCCTTGGGGTCGTGGCTGTGCCCGACCCGCAACGCCGTCACACGCTCGACGAGCCTGTCCCGCAGACGGTTCGCGGTCTCCTCGCCGACGGGGACCGCGACGCTGATCGCCATGCACCGCTCACCGGCGCTGCCGTAGCCGGCGCCGATCAACGCGTCGACGGCCTGATCGAGGTCGGCGTCGGGGAGGATGATCATGTGGTTCTTCGCGCCGCCGAAGCACTGCGACCGTTTCCCGTGCGCCGCGGCGGTGGAGTAGATGTACTGCGCGATGTCGGAGGACCCGACGAACCCCAGCGCCTGCACGTCGGGGTGTTCCAGCAACGCGTCGACGGCCTCCTTGTCGCCGTGGACGACCTGGAACACGCCCGCGGGGAGACCCGCCTCGAGGAACAACTCGGCCAGACGCACCGGGACCGACGGATCCCGCTCGCTGGGCTTGAGGATGAACGCGTTGCCGCACGCCAGCGCGGGCCCGGCCTTCCAGAGCGGGATCATCGCCGGGAAGTTGAAGGGCGTGATGCCCGCGACCACACCGAGCGGCTGACGCACCGAGTGGACGTCGATGCCGGTGCCGGCGCCTTCGGTGAACTCGCCCTTGAGCAGATGCGGGATGCCGATCGCGAACTCGATCACCTCGACACCGCGCTGGATGTCGCCGTGGGCGTCGGCGATGGTCTTGCCGTGCTCGATCGAGAGCAGCTCCGCCAGCTCGTCGGCGTTCTGGTTGACGAGATCGACGAAACGCATCATCACCCGCGCCCGCTTCTGCGGGTTCCACGCTGCCCACACCCGCTGTGCGGCAACCGAGGACGCCACGACGTCGGCGACCTCCGCCGTCGACGCGAGCGGCACCGTCGCCTGCACCTGACCGGTGCTGGGGTTCATCACGTCGGCGCTGCGACCCGAGGTCCCGGCCCTGCGGACACCATCGACGAAGTGGGGGATCTCGGCGGTCATACAGGGTCCTTCTCGCGAGGATGGGAACCGGCGAACCGGCTCCGGGAGTGACACGCTTCACCGTACACTAGGAACTCCTAGTAAATGTCGGCGGATGCCGACGACGTGCACGTCGAGACGAGGCGGAGATGTCGATGCCCACGAGCGATCCCACCGAGCAGTTCCGGGCGGCCCGCGCAGCCCTGCTCGAGAACTCCGACGACCTCGACGCGGCGCGCGCGGCGTTCACCTGGCCGCAGCTCGACCGGTGGAACTGGGCGCGGGACTGGTTCGACGTTCTGGCCGCCGAGCGAGAGCGCGACGACGACCATCGACCGGCACTGTGGCTCGTCGAGGAGGACGGCAGCGAGGACCGGTGGTCCTTCCCGCAGATGCGCGACCGGTCGGTACGCATCGCGGCGTGGCTCGCCGAGCAGGGCGTCGGGCCCGGTGAGCGGATCCTGCTGATGCTCGCCAACCAGGTCGAGCTGTGGGAGGTCATGCTCGCCGCCATCCGTCTCGGCGCCGTCGTCATCCCCGCGACGACCCAGCTCTCCCGGGCCGACGCCGCCGACAGGATCGGCCGCGGCGGCGTGGACCACATCATCGTGCGCGGCGAGCTGACCGCCACCATCGACGACGCCGTCGCCTCCCTGGACGACGGCCGGTCCCCCACGCGCATCGCCGTCGGCGCGACGACCGATCCGGAGTGGACCCCCTACCCCGACGCGGGCGCGCTCGCCAACCCGACGGGGTTCGTCGAGCACGACACCCACGCCGACGACACCTTGTTGCTCTACTTCACCTCCGGCACCACGTCGCGCCCGAAGCTGGTGGAACACACGCACGCGTCGTATCCCGTCGGGCACCTGTCGACGATGTACTGGATCGGCCTGCAGCCGGGCGACGTGCACCTCAACGTGTCGTCGCCGGGATGGGCGAAACATGCGTGGTCGAACGTCTTCGCGCCGTGGAACGCCGGGGCGTGTGTGTTCCTGTTCAACTACACCCGCTTCGACGCCGCGGCCCTGATGGCCCAGATGCAGCGGTGCGGTGTCACCACCTTCTGCGCGCCACCGACGGTGTGGCGCATGCTCATCCAGAGCGACCTCAGCCGACTCACCACACCGCCGCGACTGGCCGTCGGTGCGGGTGAACCGCTCAACCCCGAGGTGATCGATCGCGTGCGCGACGCGTGGGGTGTCACCATCCGCGACGGGTTCGGGCAGACCGAGACCACGGTGCAGATCGCGAACACCCCGGGCCAGGCGATCAAGGACGGGTCGATGGGCCGGCCGTGCCCGGGGTACACGATCGGGCTGGTGGATCCGGCCA
Organism: Williamsia deligens; assembly: GCF_024171765.1. GTDB lineage: Bacteria > Actinomycetota > Actinomycetes > Mycobacteriales > Mycobacteriaceae > Williamsia_A > Williamsia_A deligens. The sequence goes on along the minus strand of NZ_JAMTCI010000001.1, from coordinate 2,500,925 downwards.
CCGGTGAGTCCGGCGTCGACGAGGGCGAGATCTGCGTGAGCCTCGATCGGCGTCCACTCGGGCTGATGGTGGGCTACCACGGCGACCCCGACCGCACCGCCATCGCGATGGCCGGCGGCTGGTACCACACCGGCGACGTCGGCAGCCGTGACGCCGACGGCTACATCACCTACGTCGGTCGGACCGACGACGTGTTCAAGTCCAGCGACTACCGGATCAGCCCGTTCGAGCTCGAATCCGTTCTGCTCGAACACGATGCCGTGGCCGAGGCCGCGGTGGTCCCCGCCCCGGACGAGGTGCGCCTGTCGGTGCCGAAGGCGTACATCGTCCTGGCGGCCGGGTGGTCGCCGGACGCCGACACCGCCGCCGCGATCTTCGCGCACAGCCGCGACCACCTCGCCGGCTACAAGCGGGTGCGGCGCATCAGCTTCGGTGAGCTGCCCAAGACCATCAGCGGCAAGATCCGCCGGGTCGAGCTGCGGGCCGCCGAGGTGTCCGGCGACGTCGCGGAGTTCCGGGAAGACGACGTCCGTCCGGCCGGTGCGGGGCGCGGTTAGCCTGGTGTGATGACCGCCACCATCGCACTCGACGACCTCGTCGCGGCCCTGCCCGACGGCGCGGTGATCACCCATCCGGACATCATCGCCGGGTACCGACAGGACCGTGCGCTGGATCCCGACGCGGGGATGCCGTCGGCGGTCGTGCGGGCGCGCAGCACCGACGACGTCGTCGCGGCCGTGCGCTGGTGTGCGACGAACTCCGTCGCGATCGTGCCCCGTGGTGCAGGCACCGGCCTGTCGGGTGGGTCGAGCGGTGTCGACGGGTGCATCGTCATCTCCACCGAGGCGATGCGCGACATCCATGTCGACCCCGTGATGCGCACCGCGACAGTGCAACCCGGCCTGCTCAACGCCGAGGTGAAGGCCGCCGTCGCCGAGCACGGGCTCTGGTACCCGCCGGACCCCTCGTCGTTCGAGATCTGTTCGATCGGCGGCAACGCGGCCACGAACGCCGGCGGTCTGTGTTGCGTGAAGTACGGCGTCACCACCGACTACGTCCTCGGCATGGAGGTCGTTCTCGCCGACGGCCGGGCAGTGCGTCTCGGCGGACCACGTCTCAAGGACTCCGCGGGACTGTCGCTGGTGAAGTTGTTCGTCGGCAGCGAGGGCACCCTCGGCGTCATCACCGAACTGACCCTGCGCCTCCTGCCGCCCCAGCCGGCCGCGTCGACGGTGGTGGGCAGCTTCTCCTCCGTGCACGACGCCACCGAGGCAGTCCTCGCGATCACGAACACCATCCGACCTGCGATGCTGGAGTTCATGGACTCGGTGGCGATCAACGCCGTCGAGGACCACCTGCGGATGGGCCTCGACCGCGGGGCCGGCGCCCTGCTCGTCGCCCAGAGCGACTCCCCCGGCGAGGCGGCCGCGGCCGAGATCGCCGTCATCGTCGACGCGTTCGAGGCGAACAACGCCTCCGAGGTGTTCTCCACCGACGACCCGGAGGAGGGTGAGGCGTTCACCGTGGCGCGCCGGATGGCCATCCCGGCGGTGGAGAAGCTGGGATCGCTGCTGCTCGAGGACGTCGGTGTGCCGCTGCCGAAGCTGCCCCACCTCGTCGACGGGATCGCCGCGATCGCCGACGCGCGGGACGTCATGATCTCGGTGATCGCCCACGCCGGCGACGGGAACACCCACCCGCTCATCGTGTTCGACCCCGACGACGCCGATCAGTCCGCGCGCGCCCATGTCGCGTTCGGCGAGGTGATGGACCTCGCGATCGGCCTCGGCGGCACCATCACCGGTGAGCACGGCGTCGGCCGGTTGAAGAAGCCGTGGTTGCCGAACCAGGTCGGCGAGGACGTCATGGACATCTCCCGGAAGGTGAAGGCCGCACTGGACCCCCACGGCCTGCTCAACCCGGGCGCGGTGTTCTGACGCGTCCCCGCGGCCCTGTCACGCACACCGGCGCGTATTCCGATCCGATCACGCCGCGGCAAAGCGGGGAGATCGGCGTCGGGCCCGCATAGCGTCAGCTGCGATACGCCCACCCACGAGTCAGGAGACATCCATGAGCGCCGGCGACAACGTCTACCGCATCACCGAGATCGTCGGTTCGTCCACGACGAGCATCGACGACGCCATCCGCGCCGCGATCTCGCGGGCGAACCAGACGCTGCGCAACCTCGAGTGGTTCGAGGTCGTCGAGACCCGCGGGCACATCGAGAACGGCGAGATCGGGCACTTCCAGGTCACGCTGAAGGTCGGCTTCCGCCTCGGCGACTGACCGGCGGGTCCGGGTCGCCGGGCGACCTCAGTACCCGAAGTACCCCTCGAGCAGTCGGAGGTAGATCTCGGCGGGGGTCGGGTAGCTGGGCACGGCGTGCCACAGGTCGTCGACGGTGATCTTCCCGACGATCGCGACGGTGGCCGCGTGGATCAACTCCCCCGCCTCGGGCCCGACGAACGTCGCCCCGACCAGCGTGCGGGTGGCGTCGTCGACGACGATCTGCGCAGTCCCCGACGCGTCGTCGCGGAGCAGTCCGACTCCCGCCGCCGCGGTGATCGGCTTCGTGATCACCGTGACGCTGTCGTAGGCGGAGCGCGCCTCCTTCTCCGACAGCCCGGTCGACGCGACCTCCGGGTCGGTGAAGACCACCTGCGGCACGGGCGGGGCGGCCGGGACCGTCGTCGGTGTGCGCCCCTCGGCGACCGCCGCGATCCGCTGCCCGACGATGCGGGACTGGTACTTGCCCCAGTGGGTGAGCATCGGCCCGAACGACGCGTCACCGACCGAGTAGAGCCAGTCGACGCCGTCGTACCCCTCGGGTGCGGACACGTGTGACGGGTCGGTGACGCCGACGGTGTCGAGACCGATGTCGTCGACGGTGCGATGACGGCCGGCGGCGACGAGGATCTCCGCGGCGGTGATGTCCTGCCCGTCGACGGTCACGGTGACCGGTCCGCCGTGCGGCACGCCGGTCGCTCCCCCGCCCTCGTCGACCGACCCGCGGCTCGCAGCGGTGATGTCGACGCCGAGCCGGATCTCGACGCCGGCGTTGCGCAGCGCCTCGGCGACGGCCTCGCCCGCGAAGTCGTCGAGGGTGCCGAGCAGGGTGCTGCGGACCAGCATGGTGACGGCGCTGCCGAGGGCGTTCATCCACGTCGCCGCCTCGCACGCGACCACCCCGCCGCCGATGATGATCAGCGACTCGGGCACCTCTCGGACGCCGGTGGCGTCGCGTGACGTCCACGGGGCGACGTCGGCGAACATCGCGGGGACCGACGCGGTGCTGCCCGTGGCGACGATGACCGCGTGGCGGGCGTGCAGGGTGCGCGGGCCGTCGCCGGTGCTCACCTCGACCGTCTTCTCCCCCGCGAGCCGGCCGGTGCCGGTGACGACGTCGATCCCGGTGTCGGCGGCCCACTTCCGTTGCGAGCTGTCCGAGTAGTGGCTGACCCAGGTGTCGCGTCGGGCCATGAGCGCGGTCGCGTCGACCCCGTCGGCGACGGACACACCGTCGAGGTGGCGCGCGGCGTTCGCGACCTCGAGCGGCCGCAGCAGCGCCTTGCTCGGCATGCACGCCCAGTAGGAGCACTCGCCACCCAGCAGCTGGTTCTCCACGATCGCCGCGGTGCGATCGGAGTTCGCGACGGCGAACTGCGCGGCCACCTCACCGACCGCACCACCGCCGAGCACGATCACGTCGTAGGTGTCGGTCCGTGCGCCTTCGGTGGCGGGGGAATCGGTCATCGCCCCAGACTGCTACGGATTTCCGGACTTGTCAGCGGCTCGGTGGCGATCGCGGTCTCGTCGTCGCCGGTTCCGCGGACGGCCGAGATGCGCGCGAGAACCACGACGGCGCAGACCATCACGGCCAGCGCCGCGACCATCACGCCGTTCTGCCACCAGCCGACACGCACCGACTCCCCGAGCAGCGCGACGCCCAGGGCCATCGAGACGGCGGGTTCCATCACCGTCATCGCCGGGAACGACGTCTGCAGTTCCCCGGCGACGAAGCTGCGCTGCTGCGCGACGATGCCGCCGACCGCGACCACCGCGAACAGGTAGACCTCGGGGCGCTGCCACAGGAACAGCGGGTCGTGCACCACCTGGTAGACCACGGCCTTGATGAGCAGGGCACCGATGCCGAACAGGGTGCCCGCGACCAGGCCGTAACAGAGGGCGCGGTAGTGGTCGTCGGCGCGTTCGGCGATGACGACCAGGGCGACGACGAGGGCGATCATCGCCCCGACGGTGCCCACGATCAGCAGGTGGTCCGGCCTGCGGTCGACCTCTTTCGGGTCGGCCAGCAGCAGGAAGACGCCGACGCAGGCGACGAGGACACCACCCCAGGCCCACTCGTGGCGGGTGGGATGTCGGTGGTCGGCGACGGCCTCCATGGGCAGGGCGAACAGCACGGCGAGGACCACGATCGGCTGGACCAGCAGGATGGACCCGAGGCCCAGCGCCGCGGCCTGCAGACCGAAGCCGGTGAGGGCCACCGCGGCGCCGACTGCCCACATCGGGGTCATCGCTCCCCCCGTGGTGCAGGAGGCCCGCTGACGGAGCACCGTGCCCAGCGCGATCAGCGCCGCTGCGCCGACCGCGAGGACTGCGGGGATCCACGTGTGCACTGTGTCGAGGCTATCGGCCCGGCGGCGGGGCGGCAGAGCTCAACGGTCCTGCGGCCAGGTCGCGCTCCCCGTGGGTGCCGTCGGCGTGGGTCTCGAACTCGGTCTCCCGCTCGGCGGCGAACTTCGCCAGGATCACCACCGCGAAGCCCATCGTGATGAGCACGAGGCCGACGACGACACCCTCGACGACGTCGACGTGCGCCCGCTCGCCGAGCAGCAGGACGCCGAGCGCCATGGCCACGGCCGGTTCCATCACGGTCATCGCGGGGAACGACGTCTGCAGGTCATGGGCGGCGAACGCGAGCTGCTGGCACACCACCGACCCCGCCGCGACGACGAGGATCAGGTAGAGCTCGGGGTGGATGAAGGGCTGCACGAGACCCTCACCGAACTGGGTCATGACCGACTTCACCAGGAAGGACTGGACGCCGGTCAGCAGACCTGACGCAGACCCGTAGAGCAGGGCGCGGTAGTGCGGTGACACCAGGCGTGCGGCGACCACCAACCCTGCGAGCACGGCCACGACGGTCACGATGGTGCCGGCGAGCACCCCGGCGTCGAGCCCACGGTGCGCGGGAGTCGGCATGGTGATGAGCACGAACGCCGCGATGCACAGCGTGAGGACGATGCCCCACTTCCACTCGGCGAAGCTGAGTCGCCGGCGGTCGAGGCGGGCCTCCATGGGCAGGGCGAACAGCACCGACAACACGATGAGCGGCTGCACCAGCAGCAGGGTGCCGAGCCCGAGCGCGGCGGCCTGCAGGACGAACCCCGCCGCCGCGATGGCGACACCGAGCCACCACCTCCTGGTGATGCCACCCGAGGGCGTCGACGACCGCTGCCGGACCAGCGTGCCGGTGGCCACCAGCAGCGCCGACACCACGGCCAGGGCCGCGGGCAGGATCAGGTGCATCCGGCCAACGGTACTGGCCCGCGGGGGTCGTTCCCACCGGACGAGGGGCAGTTCTGGGGAAAACTCACGCAACTCTCAGCCGGTGGATTCGCGCCGCGCCGTGGCAGGTGTTTCCCCTGTGTCGGACCGGCGTCCTACCGTTGGGCCATGCATGACGACGGCGCCCTCATCCGCGAGCTGGAGCTGCTCGCGACGCTGTCGCAGACGCAGATCCGCGCAGCCCTCGACGACGTCGCCGCTCGTGCGGAACTGGTCTCCTCCTGCCTCGACGAGGACGTCGAACTCCGCGCCGAGGCCGACCATGCGCGGGATCGCGGTGACGATGAGACCGCCTGTCATCACGAGCAGGAGGCGTCGGCCTGGCGGGCGACCGCGTCGGCGTTGCGCGGGCTCCCCGCCGTCGGGTCGTCGGCATCTCGTCGTGAACGGCGTCGCTCCGCGTGACCCGAACGCTGGTGCTCATGCGGCACGGCAAGTCGGGTTACCCCGACGGCGTGTCGGATCACGAGCGTCCACTGGCCGAGCGCGGTCGCCGCGAGGCCGCACTGGCCGGTGACTGGTTCCGCCGGGACGGGATCGAGGTCGACGCCGTGATCTGTTCGACGGCGACGCGCACACGCCAGACCCTCGAGCGGACCGGCGTGACCGCGCCGACCACGTTCGTCGAGGACGTGTACGGCGGGATGCCCGAGCACATCCTCGAGGCGGTCCGCGCCCATGCCCCCGCGGATGCGCAGACGGTGCTCGTCGTGGGACACGAGCCGGGGATGCCGATGACGGCCCGCGCGCTGGATCCCGGTGCGGAGATCGGGCACTTCCCCACCTCCGCCTATGCGGTGCTGTCGGTGCAGGTGCCGTGGGATCGCATCGGTGGCGCCGACGACGCCGCAAGCTTCCAGGGTCTGTTCATCCCCCGCTAGCCCTCCGCTGACACCGTCGAGTGGGCGGTTGGAGACGTCGGCTGGGCGTTTGGAGACGTCGAGTGGGCGCTTAGGGACGTCGACTGGGCGCTCAGAGTCGCGGGAGCAGAGCCGCGGCGAGATCGACGCCCGATCGCCAGGCACTCTCGACGCGGGGCGCACCCTCGGGACACCACTGGTCACCGGCCAGCCCGATGAGCCGATCGCCGTCGACGGCGACATGGCACGACAGGTCGTGCTGCCCGACGGGCTTCGCGAACGTCCACCGGTGGGCGTGGGTCCACGCGGGCTCACCGACGCCCAGCAGCCCGCGCAGCGCGTCGACCACCACCGGGACGACGGCGTCGGGATCGTCGAGGTGCCGACCAGCCCGGTCCGGCGTGGTGTGCGCGACGAGCACCGGCGCAGCGTCACCGCGGCGGCTGCCGTCGTCGGCGACGAAGGCGATGTCAGGGTGGTCGTTGACGAACGCTGCGTGCTCGAACGGCAGCTCGAGCGAACCGTCGAACCCGACGACCACCGCGATGACCGGCTCGTAGTCGACGCCGTCGGGCACCTCGACCAGCCGCGCGGCCTGCGGATCGGGCATGGCGACGACGACGTGGCCGTCGGGGAGCTCCTCGAGCGATGCGGTCTCGACCGGGATGTCCCCGATGACGTCGCGGACCAGGGACCGCAGACCGCCGTCGGTGGCCCAGCGTGTGGGTCCGGACTTCGTCGACGGGGCCGCGTCGGGTGCGAGCACCCCGAACGTGTCGGTCCACGGACGGGCGAGCCCCCGGTCACGCCAACCGTCGACGACCGCGTCAAAGCCGTTGTCGCGCACGGTGAAGTACCCGGCTCCGGTGTCGACACGGCGATCGTGCAGTGTCGGTGAAGCCATCCGACCGCCGGGGGCGCGGCCTCGGTCGACGACACGCACGTCGACCCCGGCGCGCACCAGTTCCGCGGCACACGCCGCTCCCGACATCCCCGCCCCGACGACGGTCACCCGCGTGCTGCTCATGGCTCCACCGTAACCACGGTCACCGGGTCGCCGAGGGATCTCGATCGCCCACTCGACGTCTCCAACCGCCCAGTCGACGTTCTTAAGCGCCCAGTGGACGTCTTCAACCGCCCACTCGACGGGTGGGATTGCCGCGGGGTGGACGGCCTGGGGTCACTTGACCAGCGCGCGCTCCAGGATGGGCGAGAGGTCGAGGCCGGCGGGCAGGGTGCCGAACGCGCTGCCCCAGTCGCGGGCGAGGCGCGTCGCCGCGAACGCCTCGGCGACCGCCGGATGCCCGTGGCGCAGCAACAACGACCCCTGCAGGCCGACGCACAGCGACTCGGCGAGCCGGCGCGCCCCGACGACGATGTTGTCCATGTCGCCGATCTGCTTCTTGATCGACGCGACGTGCGCGTCGTAGCGCTCGTCGAGTCCGAGCGCGGAGTCGAGTTCGTCGGTGATGGCCTCCACCGACTTCGGCGCGGTCGCCATGGCGCGCAGCATGTCCAGGGCGCTGACGTTGCCACTGCCCTCCCAGATCCCGGCGAGCGGCGCCTCGCGGTAGACCCGCGCCATGCCGAAGTCCTCGATGTAGCCGTTGCCGCCGAGACACTCCATCGCCTCGGCCGCGAACGCCGGCGCGCGCTTGCACGTCCAGTACTTGGTGGCGGGCAGACCGATCCGACGGATCAGCCCCTCCCGTTCGTCGCCCCGCTCGGCGGCGTCGGTGGCACCGGCCATCCGCATCGACACCGCGATCGCCGCCTCGGCCTCGATCGCCAAATCTGCCAACACGTTTCGCATCAACGGCTGGTCGATGAGGTAGTCACCGAACGCGCTGCGGTGCTGTGCGTGGTGCATGGCACGCGACAGCCCGGTCATCATCACCGACGCGCTCGCGACGGCGCAGTCGAGACGCGTCAGGCTGACCATCTCGATGATGGTGCGCACACCGCGACCCTCCTCACCGACCAACCAGCCTGTGGCGTCGTCGTATTCGATCTCCGACGACGCGTTGCCATGGTTGCCGAGCTTGTCCTTGAGGCGCTGCAACCGCATCCGGTTGCGGGTGCCGTCGGGCAGGACGCGCGGGACGAAGAAACACGACAGGCCGCCGGGCGCCTGGGCGAGTGCGAGGAAGAAGTCGCTCATCGGCGCCGACGTGAACCACTTGTGTCCGACCAGCGTGTAGGTGCCGTCGCCGTTCGGGGTCGCGGTGGTCTGGTTCGCGCGGACGTCGGATCCGCCCTGCTTCTCCGTCATCGACATGCCCGCGGTCAACGCCCGCTTGCCCGACGGCACGCCCAGGACGGGGTCGTAGTCACGGGTGGTGAGCAGCGGCTCGTAGACGGCGGCGAGATCGGGCGCATGGCGCAGCGCCGGGACCACCGCGTAGGTCATCGAGATGGGGCACAGGTGGCCGGCCTCGACGTTCCACACCGCGAGCTTCGCCGCACGCACCGCGTGCGCGCCGGGCCGGTGATCGGTCCAGGGGCCGGAGTGCAGACCGTGCTCGGTCGCCGTCGCCATCAGCCGGTGATAGGCGGGGTCGTACTCGACCTCGTCGACGCGGTTGCCGAACTTGTCGTGGGTGTGCAGCACGGGACGGTTGCGGTCGGCGAGTTCGCCCCACCGCATCGCCTCCTCGGTACCCGCGAGCGCACCGAGCGCCTGCACCTCACCGAGCCCCCACTCGCCGCCCTCGCGCACCAGTGCCTCGGACAGCGCCGGGTGATCGGCGGGGTTGTGCCCGACGAACGGCGGGACCTGGTTGAACACGGTGTGGGTGTCTGCCATGGGCGCCAGTGTCCCCCATCACAGCCCCGCCCACCAGCACCGGCATCGCCCGCCGGCGGGCCCTACGCTCGGCTCCGATGACGTCGAACACCGCGCTCGTGCTGGCACATGAGGACGACCGGGGTCGCGGTCGGATCGAGGCAGGGTCGCTCGCCGACGCGCTGCGGGCCCGGGGACTCACGCCCCTCGTCGTGCACCCCTCCGACGACCTGCCCGATCCCGCGACGGTGGAGGCCGTGGTGGTGCTGGGGTCGGTCGATTCCGCCTACGACGACTCCCTGTCGTGGCTCGGTCCCGAGCGCGCCTACCTCGCCCGCGTCGTCGACGCCGGGACACCCACCCTCGGGGTGTGCTTCGGCGGGCAGATCCTGTCCCGCGTGCTCGGCGGGGTCGTCGAGCGCTCACCGCACCCCGAGGTCGGTTTCGTCGACGTCACCCCCGAGGGCGCGGCCGCGTCGTGGATCGACGACGGCCCGTGGATGCAGTGGCACTTCGACCACTTCTCGCTGCCACCGGGTGCCCGCCGGCTGGCGCACAACGACGCGGGCCTGCAGGCGTTCGTGCGGGGGCGCGTCGTCGGGACGCAGTTCCACCCCGAGATCACCGCCGACTCGTTCGCGGCGTGGCGGATGGGCTGGACCCGCGAGTCCGAGCGCGAGGTACGGCGCGACTTCGGGATCGACGTGGACGAGCTCGCCGCCCGTATCGAGGGGGACCACGCTCCTCTGGCCGCCCGCTGTGCCCGCCTGCTCGACGGCGTCCTCGACGGCAGGCTCCTCAAGAGCTGACCCCCCTCCGGACGAGAGGGTGGCCCGGTCAGGCGAAGGCGGCGATGCTGATGACGCCCGCCACCAGGCAGTACACGACGAACGGGTACATCGTCCGCGTGCGGAAGAACCGCTCGAGGAACGCGACCGCGACCAGTGCGGCCACGAACGCGCACAGCGCGCCCACGATCACCTGACCACCGATGCCGTCGCCGGCCGGTCCGAACAGCTCGGGGACCTTCAGCACGCCCGCGGCGAGGATCACCGGTGTGGCCAGCAGGAACGCGAACTTCGCCGCGGACTCGTGGCCGAGACCCCGCAGGATGCCGGCCGAGATCGTCGCGCCCGACCGGGAGATGCCCGGCAGCAACGCCAGGATCTGCGCGGCGCCGATCAGCGTGGCGTCGCGGTAGCGCAGACCCTCGATCTCGGTGTCGGGATCGCCCTGGGACGGGGCCACCGCGTGCGCCCCCGACGACGCGCGCCGACGCAGGGTCTCCGCGGCCAACAGCACCCCACCGTTGACGACGAGGAACACCGCGGACGCGAGGGGCGTCGCGAACACCTGACGCAGCGGCTTCTCGGCGACCAGCCCGACGATCCCGACGAGCACCGTGCCCGCGATGAGCAACCACGCCAGACGTGCCTCGGGGGTGTCGATGCGGCGCCGGACCACGCTGCCGACGAACCCGCGGACGATCGCGACCCAGTCGCGGCGGTACCAGACGACCAGCGCCAGGGCCGTCGCCACGTGCAGCGCGACGAGGAACGCCAGGAACGGGGTGTGACCCTCACTGTTCGACTGCGTCACCAGCGTCTCCCAGCTGCCACCGATCCACGCCGGGACCAGCAGAGAGTGCCCCAGACTCGAGACCGGGAACAGCTCGGTGACCCCCTGCAGCAGGCCCATCACCACCGCCTGGGTGTAGGTCAGTGAGCTCACGGATGTCCCCTTCTCGTGCCGGTCAGTCGTCGACCACCAGCTCGAGCCGGACGCCGAGGAGTCGGACGGGCCGGTCGAGCTCGAAACGGTCCAGGAGAGTGTGCACCGACGGCTCGATGTCGGCGAGATGGGTTGTCGTGGTGGGCAGTTTGCGTGATTTGGTGCGTGTGAAGAAGGTCGCCGTGCGGACCGTGACAGCCACCCGCGTCACCACGCGACCCTCGGCCAGCACGAGGGCGAGCACATCGGAGGTCAGCTCTTCGGCACGGCGGTGCAGTTCGTCGACGTCGGTGACGTCGACCGGGAACGTCTGCACCTTCGAATGCGACCGCGCGACATAGGGTTCGGCGGTGATCGTCGGGTCGCCACCGCCGCGCGCGAGGACGTTCAACCACGTCCCCTGGTGGGGACCGAACGTCGCGATCAGGTCGTCGCGCGGGGTGGCGGCGAGGTCGGCGACGGTGTCGATGCCCAGCGCCGTCAGCTTCTGCGCGGTCTTCGGCCCGACACTCCACAGTTCCCGACACGGCCGATGCCCCATGCGGTCCATCCACGTCTGGGCGGTGAGGATGTCGACGCGGTCGGTCCCGGGCGCCTGTGCCTTGGCGAAGTTGGTGGCCATCTTGGCGCGTTGCTTGTTGTCGCTGATCCCGACAGCGCAGGTCAGGCCCGTCTCGTCGCGGATGCGCTTGATGACCGTCGCGGCCAGCGCATGCGGGTCGTCGACGTCGGCCCCGAGGTAGGCCTCGTCCCACCCCCACACCTCCACGGGGTGCCCGAGGCCCCGCAGCACCGACATGACCTGCTCCGACGCGACGTCGTACGCGGCGTGATCGGTGGGGAGGTAGACGGCGTCGGGCAGCTTGCGGTGCGCGGCACGCAGCGGCATCCCCGCCCGCACACCGACATCCCTGGCCTCGTACGACGCGCAGGTCACCACCGTGCGCGGGGCCTGCGGGTCGCCGGTGCCGCCGACGATGACGGGCACCCCGACGAGTTCGGGCGCGCGCTGCCGTTCCACCGACACCTGGAACTGGTCGAGGTCGACGTGCAGGATCCACCGGTGGCGATGCGCGGGCGGATCGCCGGTGACGGGCGCGGGCGGATCGCCCGACACGTCCGGATCAGCGGTTGTGACGTGGACCTCGTCACCTCCTGCGTGCATTGAGCCATTGTCGCGCGTATGGGAGGGTGTCGGGAGCCATGGCACACGACGTCGAGGGACGTCCGCGTGTGTTCGCGGCGGGCGAGCCGTGCCCGTCAGACACCCACACGACGAGCAGCCCCCACCGGGCCCGAGATGAAGTGGTATCCCATATGACCTTCGCGAGTCGCCGCACCCTGTCCGTGCGCGCCGCCCTGTCCACCGTCGTCGTCGCCCTGATCGCGGCGTTCGGCCTGGTCACCGTGGGCACCGGTTCCGCGAACGCCTGGGGTCCGCGCCCTGCCCCGACCTTCAGGTCGGCGACGATCAACGGTTACGGGATGCCGAACCCGGTCATCCGCACCTGGGCGTCGACCACCACGAACCCGGCCGTCGCACCGACGATCATCTTCCTCGACGGTCTGCGCGCCACCAACGACGTCAACGGGTGGGAGAAGGAGACCAACGTCGCCTTCCTCTCGCAGCGCGGCTACAACGTCGTCATGCCCGTCGGCGGGCAGTCGAGCTTCTACGCCGACTGGGACAACGCGAGCCCCACCGCCGGCCAGACCCGGCCCTACCGGTGGAACAGCGTGCTGACCCGCAGCCTGCCCGCGTACATGGACTCGCTGGGCTTCTCGCACAACCGCACCCTCGTCGGGCTGTCGATGGCGGCGGCGCCGGCGATCATGCTCACCACCACTCGCCCCGACCTCTACACCCGCGCGGCGTCCATCTCCGGGTTCCCGCACCTCACCGCACCGGGCATGCAGACGATGCTGCGCGCGGCCGCCTTCGACTCGGGCCGGTTCGACCTCAACAACATGTGGGGCATCTTCCCCAACCTGCGCGCCTTCCAGAACGACCCGCTGCTCAACATCGGCGCCATGCGTGGCCGTCACCTGTGGATCTACGCCGCAGCCGGGATCTGGAACGGCCCGCCCACCAACATCGCCACGTTCGGCACCGGCCTGTCGGGATCGGCTCTCGAGGTCGTCTCGCAGGAGCAGTCGCAGACCTTCTCCCTCGCCGCCCGCGCGGCGGGTGCGAACGTCCGCACCAGCTTCTGGCCGGTCGGCATCCACGCCTGGCAGTTCTGGCAGACCGAGATCGGGCGCATGGATCGCGCCGGCTGGTTCCGTAACGGCTGACCGCCGATCGCGGACCGTGGGTGTCCGCATCGCGTGACATCGTTCCTCCCATCGCGCCGTCGATGAGAGGAACGAAGTCATGACCAGCACCGAACCCGCAGCCGCCCCCGCCGAGATCCCCGGCGGTCCCTGGACCCTCGAGGTCGTCATGCTCCCCGTGAGCGATGCCGACCGGGCCAAGGACTTCTACACGCGCGTCGGCTTGACCCCCGACCACGATCACGTCGTCCCGCCCGGCGGACCCGGCAACCCCGGCGACACCCCGATCCGCTTCGTGCAGATGACCCCCGTCGGGTCGAACTGCTCCATCGCGTTCGGCGACGGCCTCGTCGAGGGTGAGCCCGGCTCGGTCAAGGGCCTGATGATCTGCGTGACCGACATCCACGCCGCCCGCGCCCATCTGCTCGCCGCCGGGGTGGAGGTGGGCGAGGTCGCGATGGAGCCGTGGGGTCAGTTCGTGTACTTCTCCGACCCCGACGGCAACGCGTGGAGCGTGCAGTACCTCCCGTATCGACACGCCTGACGATGTCCGCTGGGGCAGACTTGCCCCATGGCCACCATCCGCACCGACGTCCTCGGGCACCTGCAGAGCGCCGGCGTCGAGATGCTCGTGGGCACCGTCGTCAACCCCGCCGGCCTGACGCACGCGAAGGTCGTCGACGTCGCCCGCGTGCCCGCTTTCGCCGAGTCCGGGCTCGGTGTCAGTCCGGTGTGGCACGTCTTCACCATCGACCGCTCGGGCATCGCGTACACGGATCGGTTCGGCGCGGTCGGTGATCAGCGCATCCGCGTCGACCTCGAGGCCGTCCGTGTCATCGGCGACCACGTCGCGTGGGCGCCCGCCGATTTCGTCGAGCAATCCGGTGAGCCGGTGCAGGCGTGCGCACGCGGGACCCTGCGCCGGGTGACCGACCGACTGGCCGCGGCGGGTCTGACCGCGATGGTGGGTCACGAGCTGGAGTTCTCGCTCGTCGGCCCCGACGGTGAGGCGATCGGGTCGACGATGTGGGCCCAGTACGGACTCGCCGGGGTGCTGGAGTTCGAGGACTTCGTCCGCGACGTGGTCGCCTCCGCGCGGCGAGCAGGTGTCGAACTCGCACAGATTCATCCGGAGTACGGCGCGAACCAGTTCGAGGTGTCGCTGGCACCCCTGGCGCCGGTCGCCGCCGCCGACCAGCTCGTCGCCGCGCGGATGGTGATCGGGCGCGCCGCACGACGCCACGGCCTGCGTGCCTGCTTCTCCCCGAAGCCGTTCCACGACGGGGTCGGCAACGGCGCGCACCAGCACTTCTCGCTCACCGACGCCGACGGTCCCCTCCTCTCCGGTGGAGACGGTCCGCACGGTCTCACCGCGCGGGGCGGGGCCGCGATCGGTGGCGTCGTCGCCGGGCTGCCGGATGTGCAGGCGGTCCTGTGCGGGTCGATCGTCTCGGGACTGCGTGTGCTGCCGGGCTTCTGGGCCGGCGCGCATGCGTGTTGGGGCACCGAGAACCGCGAGGCGGCGGTGCGCTTCATCGAGGCCGGGCCGACCAACCCGCTCGGCGCGAACGTCGAGGTGAAGATCGTCGACCCGTCGGCCAATCCCTACCTCGCGACCGCCGCGATCCTGGGTCTCGCCGCCGACGGTGTCGAGCGGGGCGCGACGCTCCCGCCGGAGACCACCGTCGACCCGGCGTCGCAGTCCGACGCCGAGCGCGACGCGGCCGGGACCGTCCTGCTCACCGGCGACCAGACCGCGATGCTGGACGCGCTCGAGGCGTCGACCGTCGCGCGATCGGCGCTCGGGGACGAGGTGATCGAGGCGACCCTCGCCGTCCGCCGGTACGAGGCGTCGACCTACGGCGACCGCTCCCCCGCCGAGCTGGCGCAGCTGTTCCGGATGGCGTGGAGCGTGTGACCCGCGCGTCGGTCGACGCACTGCGCGAGCACCTGGCGCGCATCGAGCTGATCGACCATCACGTGCACGGTCGGTGGGCTGCCGACGGTGACGCCGCGCGGCTGGCGGCGGCCCTGAACGAGGCCGACACCGATCCGGTGACGGCGGCGCGGCACGGCTGGGACACCCAGCTCGGGTTCGCGGTGCGCACACGCTGCGCTCCCCTGCTCGATCTCCCACGACATGCGGCCGCCGAGTACTGCACCCGGCGTGCCGAACTCGGGGAGGACGAGGTGGCGCGACGGTTCCTCTCCGCGGCCGGGGTGTCGACGTGGTTGGTGGACACCGGCGTCGACGCCGGGTTGGCCGCACCCGACGACCTCGCCGCCCTCGGCGGTGGTGTGGCGCGGGAGATCGTCCGCCTCGAGGAGGTCGCCGAGGCCGCCGCCGCGGCGCCGGGACCCTACGTCGAGGAGTTCGTCGACATCCTGCGTCGCCGGACGACGGAGGCGGTGGCGACGAAAACGGTGATCGCCTACCGCGGTGGGTTCGCCGGCGACCTGTCGGACCCGCCGGCGCGACTCGTCGAACTCGCCGCCGACCGCTGGCGGTCCGAGCGCGGCACCCGGCTGACCGATCGACTCCTGCTGCGGTTCGGGGTGCACCGCGCCCTGGAACTCGGCCTGCCGCTGCAGTTCCACGTCGGGTTCGGTGATCGCGACGCGCGGTTGTCGCAGACCGACCCGCTGCTGCTCGACGAGTTCATCCGCGGTGCCGGCGACGTACCGATCATGCTGCTGCACTGCTACCCCTTCGAGCGCCGGGCCGGTTATCTGGCGCAGGCGTTCCCGTCGGTGCATCTCGACGGCGGGTTGTCGATCCACCACCTCGGCGCGCGGTCGGCGGCGTTCGTCGGGCGACTGCTCGAGATGGCCCCGTTCACGAAGCTTCTCTACTCGTCCGATGGCTGCGGACCCGCCGAGTTCCACTTCCTCGGCGCGGCGCTGTGGCGCGACGGCATGGCGTCGGTGCTGTCGGGATTCGTCGACGACGGCGAGTGGTCGCTCGACGACGCGATCGCAGTCGCCGACCTCGTCGCCCATGGCAACGCCCGTCGCGTCTACGACCTCTGACCCCTCAACTCGTCGAGCGTGCCGAAACTCCCTGCCGAGTGGGCCGATCGGCCGGTCAGGATCTGGCCGACACCGGTGCCGCCGATCCCTGCGCGATGAGTTCGCCGCCGCGTTCGTAGTCGTCGTCGCAGTTGTGGGTGAGCACGCCGACGACCACGCCCGACCCGTCGACGTACCAGACGGTGAGGCCCCCGTCGTCGTGGTGCACGGCGATCGCGTCGGCGTGGCCGTCGCCCCAGGCGCTGTACTTGACCGTGGCACCGGCGATCTCGGTCCAGAAACCGGGGACGGCATCCCACTGCGCGTCCGCTCCCGCTGCCACGGCGCCCGCCACGCGCCCCTGGTCCTCGGCGTCCTGCCAGTGCTCGGTGGAGATCGGCCTGCCGGCGGTCGCGTTGACCGCGGACGCGACGTCACCCGCCGCGTACACGTCCGGCGCCGACGTCCTCATCGACGCATCCACCGCGATGCGCTCGGACCGCATCGCGAGCCCCGCGTCGGCTGCGAGATCTGTGCGTGGTGTGACACCGGTGGCCGCCAGCACGAGGTCGACGTCGACGGTCACGCCCGCGTCGAGGACGGCCGCCATCCCCTCACCCGGTGCGCCGCTGACCGACTCGACGTGTGCGCCCCCGACGTAGCGCACACCGGCCTGCTCGAGGATGCCGGCCAACCGTCGGCCGGCGTCGGGCCCGAGTCGGCGGTCCTGCGGTACCGCGTCGGGTGCCACCACGGTCGTCGCCACACCGCGAGCCGCCAGCGAAGCGGCAGCCTCGCAGCCGATGAACCCTCCGCCCATCACGAGCGCCGACGACGCCCCGGCAGCCCACCCCTGCAGAGCCTCGGCGTCCGCCATCGAGCGCAGGGTGGGTACCCGTTCGCCGCCGGGTGCCGGCAGCGGGACCGGAGCAGCTCCTGTCGCCAGGACGAGGCTGTCGTAGACGATCGTCTCGCCGTCACCGGTCCGCACCTCGTGCCTGTCGGGGTCCAGGCCGGAGACGGTGGTGCCGGTGAGGACCTCGATGTCGTTCTCGGTGTAGAACTCGTCCGGCTGCAGCGCGATGTCGTCGATGCCGACCTCACCACGCAGGAAGTCCTTGCTCAGCGGTGGTCGCCAGTACGGCCTGTGTGCCTCCGGGGTGACCACGACGACGCGACCGCGGCCACCGTTCTCCCGGTAGGCCTGAGCAGCGGCGACACCCGCGGGTCCCGATCCGACGACGAGCAGTGCAGTCTCCATGCAGGCGGGGTACCCGTTCCACCCCCGACTCACGCAGCCCCATCCCACCCCCCCGACCGTGCACCAGATTCCGCCGACCGTGCACCAGATTCCGCCGACCGTGCGGTAGATCCCCTCGACCGTGCATCAGATCCCGTCGACCGTGCGGTGGATCCCCTCGACCGTGCACCTCGAGATCGGCGAGAACCGATCGGCCGTCGCTTGCGTCCAACGAGCATGAGCATCGACAACCACGCGTTCTCCCTGCGCGATTCCGGGCTCCCCGCCGGCATCAGTCCGCGAGACATCCGCCGCGACTTCCGCATGGTCCATCGTGGGGTCTACGCCGAGGCGGGGTCACCCCTCTCACCCACGGAGACCATCCGGGCAGCATGGCTGAGGGCGGGACCCGAATCCGTCGTCGCGGGGGTCAGCGCCGCTGTCCTCCACGGCGCGACGTTCTTCGACCATGGTGCGACTGTCGAGCTCATACGCCCGCCGACGGGTCAGGCGCGACGGTTCAACGACGTCCGCATCCACCGAACCGACGTGAACCCGGCCGATGTGGTCGTCGTCGACGGCATGCCTGTGACCTCGCCGATCAGGACTGCGTTCGACCTCGGACGCCGCGCTCCTGCCTGGCTCGCGCTGGCCCATCTCGATGACCTCACACGAGCGACCGACCTCGACCACATGGAGTTGTGGCGGTTCGTCGTCGCGCATCCCGCGGTGCGGAACATCCGGCAGCTCCGTGGGCTCGTGCCCTGGATCGACGCCGGCGCGGAATCGTCAGGAGAGAGCTGGACGCGGCACCTCATCCTTGCTGATGGCCTACCCAGGCCCGAGACGCAGGTGAAGGTCTACGACGACCACGGAACCATCGTCGCGAAGTTCGACCTCGCATACCGCCGAGAGAAGATCGGCGTGGAGTTCGACGGCTTCGAGTACCACTCCAGCGACGAGCAACGGCGGTCCGACGCCGCACGCGATCGACAGACCGCCCGTCTCGGGTGGCACACCGAGCGACGCAACAGTGTGCAGCTGTCCGACGACCCGCTCGGGTTTCTCGCCCACCTCCGCGGTCTGCTCGACGCACCCGGGCGTCGCCGAGGACGATGAGTGCACGCTCGACGGGATCTGGTGCACGCTCGGCGCCATTTACCGCACGGTGGACGGGATGTGGTGCACGCTCGGCGAGTTGGGGCGGGGGGCGGGGTGCAGACGCAGAACGGCCCCCACCCGGAGGTGGGGGCCGTTCTGTGACTCAGGGACTACCGGTAATCCGAGGAGAACCCGTAGTCGTCCAGCGGCACCGCAGCACCCGACGGGGCACCGAAGGTGCCGTCCGGGCTGTAGTAGGTGTCGTCGTAGGACGGCACCGCGTACGCGGCGGCACGCGCCTCCTCGGTCGGCTGCACCGTGATGTTCCGGTACCGGTTGATGCCGGTTCCGGCCGGGATCAGCTTGCCGATGATCACGTTCTCCTTCAGACCCACCAGCTTGTCGCTGCGGCTGTTGATCGCCGCGTCGGTCAGGACACGCGTGGTCTCCTGGAACGACGCCGCCGACAGCCACGACTCGGTGGCCAGCGAGGCCTTCGTGATGCCCATGAGCACCGGACGGCCGGCAGCCGGCTCGTTGCCCTCGCCGACGACGCGACGGTTGGCCGCCTCGAACTCGGCGCGCTCGGTGAGCGATCCGGGCAGGAACTCGGTGGCACCGGAGTCGATGATCGTCACGCGACGCAGCATCTGACGGACGATCGTCTCGATGTGCTTGTCGTGGATCGACACACCCTGGCTCCGGTACACCTCCTGCACCTCGTTGACGAGGTGCACCTGCACCTGACGCGGGCCCATGATGCGCAGCACCTCGTGCGGATCCGCGGCGCCCTCCATGAGCTGCTGCCCGACCTCGACGTGGTCGCCGTCGGCCAGGAGACGCTCGGAGCCGTCATCGTGCTTGAACACACGCAGACGCTGACGCTTCGAGATCTTGTCGTAGACGACCTCTTCGGAACCGTCGTCGGGGACGATGGTGATCTTGTAGAAACGATCGTCGTCCTCGAGGCGGATACGGCCGGCGACCTCGGCGATCGGGGCCTTGCCCTTGGGGACACGGGCCTCGAACAGCTCCTGGACACGCGGCAGACCACCGGTGATGTCGTCGCCGACGCCACCCTGGTGGAACGTACGCATGGTCAGCTGGGTACCGGGCTCACCGATCGACTGGGCGGCGATGATGCCGACCGCCTCGCCGATGTCGACGAGCTTGCCGGTCGCCATCGAGCGGCCGTAGCACATCGCGCACACGCCGGTGCCCGTCGTGCAGGTCAGCACCGACCGGACCTTGACCTCGGTGATGTCGGCCGCGAGGAGTGCCTCGATGGCCGGGTCACCCAGATCGTGGCCACGCTCGACGACGACGGTGCCGTCGGCGTCGACCGCGTCGGACGCGAGCGTCCGGGCGTAGGCCGAGGTCTCGACGTGCGGGTCACGGATGAGCGACCCGTCCGCCTGCTTCTCGGCCAGCGTGACAACGATGCCGCGCTCGGTGCCACAGTCGGTCTCACGCACGATGACGTCCTGGCTGACGTCCACCAGACGACGGGTCAGGTACCCCGAGTCGGCGGTACGCAGAGCCGTGTCGGCCAGACCCTTACGGGCACCGTGCGTGTTGATGAAGTACTCCGCGACCGTCAGGCCCTCACGGAACGAGGACTTGATGGGACGAGGGATGAACTCACCCTTCGGGTTGGTGACCAGACCCTTCATGCCCGACAGGTTGCGGACCTGCGTCATGTTGCCGGTCGCACCCGACTTCGGGATCATCGCGATCGGGTTGTCCTCGGGGTAGTACGCCTCCATCGCGGCGCCGACCTCCTCGGTGGCCTGCTTCCAGATCTCGACGAGGGCGTCACGACGCTCCTCCGGGGTGAGGGCACCACGCTGGAACTTGCGCTCCAGGCCGTCGGCCCGCTCCTCGTACTTGTCGAGGATCGCGCCCTTGGTCGGCGGCACGAGCACGTCGGCCATCGACACGGTGACACCCGAGCGGGTGGCCCAGTAGAAGCCGACGTCCTTGAGCTTGTCGACGGTCTGCGCGACCACGATCATCGGGTACCGCTCGGCGAGGTCGTTGATGATCACGGCCTGACGCTTCTTCGGCATCTGCTCGTTGACGAACGGGTACTCCCGCGGCAGCAGCTCGTTGAAGAGCACGCGACCCAGGGTGGTCTCGATCGTCCACGCCTGCCCGACGGTCCAGCCGTCCGGGAAGTGCTCGGCCTCGATGTCGGCCGGCGGACGCTGATCGGTCAGCCGCACCTTGATCTTCGCCTGGACGGTCAGGACACCGCGGTCCAACGCCATGATGGCCTCGGCCGGGGTCGAGTAGACGCCACGCTCGACGTCGTCCTTGGACGACGCCGAGTACTCGCCCATCGCCCCGTCCTTCTGGGTGGTCAGGAAGTACAGACCCGTGACCATGTCCAGACGCGGCATGGCGAGCGGACGACCCGACGCCGGCGACAGGATGTTGTTGCTCGACAGCATCAGGATGCGTGCCTCGGCCTGCGCCTCGGCGGACAGCGGCAGGTGGACTGCCATCTGGTCACCGTCGAAGTCGGCGTTGAACGCCTCACAGACGAGCGGGTGCAGCTGGATGGCCTTGCCCTCCACGAGCTGCGGCTCGAACGCCTGGATGCCCAGACGGTGCAGCGTCGGCGCACGGTTCAGCAGGACCGGGTGCTCGGCGATGACCTCTTCGAGGACGTCCCACACGGCCGGGCGCTGACGCTCGACCATGCGCTTGGCGGACTTGATGTTCTGCGCCTGGTTGAGATCGACCAGTCGCTTCATCACGAACGGCTTGAACAGCTCGAGCGCCATCAGCTTCGGCAGACCGCACTGGTGCAGCTTGAGCTGCGGGCCGACGACGATGACCGAACGGCCCGAGTAGTCGACGCGCTTGCCGAGCAGGTTCTGACGGAAACGACCCTGCTTGCCCTTGAGCAGATCGCTCAGGGACTTCAGCGGACGGTTGCCCGGCCCGGTGACGGGCCGGCCACGACGACCGTTGTCGAACAGGGCGTCGACCGACTCCTGCAGCATCCGCTTCTCGTTGTTGACGATGATCTCGGGCGCACCCAGATCGATCAGTCGCTTGAGGCGGTTGTTGCGGTTGATGACGCGGCGGTACAGGTCGTTCAGGTCCGAGGTGGCGAAGCGGCCACCGTCGAGCTGGACCATCGGACGCAGCTCCGGCGGGATCACCGGCACGGCGTCGAGCACCATGCCCAGCGGCGAGTTGCCCGACATCTGGAACGCCGCGACGACCTTCAGTCGCTTGAGCGCACGCAGCTTCTTCTGGCCCTTGCCGTTGCGGATGGTGTCCCGCAGGATGTCGGCCTCGGCGTCGATGTCGAAGGTCTCGAGGAGCTTCTTGATCGCCTCGGCACCCATCGCGCCGGTGAAGTACTCGCCGTAGCGGTCCTGCAGCTCACGGTAGAGCCGCTCGTCGATGATCATGTCCTTCACCGACAGCTTGGTGAACTTGTCCCAGATCTCGTCGAGCTCGTCGAGTGCGCGCTGCGCGGTGTCGCGGATCTTGCGCATCTCGCGCTCGCCGCCGTCCTTCACCTTGCGGCGGGCATCGGCCTTCGCGCCTTCGCGCTCCAGCTCCGCCAGGTCCTCTTCGAGCTTCTTGGCGCGCTCCTCGAGGTCGGAGTCACGGGTGTCGGCGACACCCTTCTTCTCGACCTCCATCTCGGCCTGCAGCGTCGACAGCTCGTTGTGACGGAGTTCGTCGTCGACAGCGGTGATGACGTAGGCGGCGAAGTAGATGATCTTCTCGAGATCCTTCGGCGCCAGGTCCAGCAGGTAGCCCAGACGCGACGGGACACCCTTGAAGTACCAGATGTGGGTGACCGGCGCGGCCAGCTCGATGTGGCCCATCCGCTCACGACGCACCTTGGCGCGGGTGACCTCGACGCCGCAGCGCTCGCAGATGATGCCCTTGAAGCGGACACGCTTGTACTTGCCGCAGTAGCACTCCCAGTCGCGGGTCGGACCGAAGATCTTCTCGCAGAAGAGTCCGTCCTTCTCGGGCTTGAGCGTGCGGTAGTTGATGGTCTCCGGCTTCTTGACCTCGCCGTAGCTCCACCGGTGGATGTCGTCGGCCGTGGCCAGACCGATCTTCAGTTCGTCGAAAAAGTTGACGTCGAGCAAGTTGATACCTTCCTAGCTCTTATCAGGCGCTCAGTTGGCCAGGTCGTCGACGGTGGCGGACTCGTTGCGGGACAGGTTGATGCCGAGGTTCGCCGCGGCACGCTCCAGGTCCTCGTCGTCGCCGTCACGCATCTCGATCGCGGCACCGTCCGAGGAGAGCACCTCGACGTTCAGGCACAGCGACTGCAGCTCTTTCAGGAGCACCTTGAACGACTCGGGGATACCCGGCTCGGGGATGTTCTCGCCCTTGACGATGGCCTCGTAGACCTTCACGCGACCGACCACGTCGTCGGACTTGATGGTGAGCAGCTCCTGCAGCGTGTACGCCGCGCCGTAGGCCTGCATCGCCCAGCACTCCATCTCACCGAAGCGCTGGCCACCGAACTGCGCCTTACCGCCCAGCGGCTGCTGCGTGATCATCGAGTACGGACCCGTCGACCGCGCGTGGATCTTGTCGTCCACGAGGTGGTGCAGCTTGATGATGTACATGTAGCCGACCGACACGGGGAACGGGAACGGCTCACCGGAGCGACCGTCGTACAGCGTCGCCTTGCCGTCGCCGTTGACCATCACCTCGCCGTCGCGGTTGGGCAGCGTCGAGGACAGCAGTCCCGTCAGCTCCTCCTCGCGAGCACCGTCGAACACGGGGGTCGCGGTGCGGGTGTCCGGGCCGGACGAGAGCATGCTCTCGTCGAGGCGCGACGCCCATTCCGGGGTCCCCTGCGCGACGTCGATGTTCCAGCCGGTCTTGGCGATCCACCCGAGGTGGGTCTCCAGGATCTGGCCGATGTTCATACGACGGGGCACACCGTGGGTGTTCAGGATGATGTCGACAGGCGTGCCGTCGGGCATGAACGGCATGTCCTCCGCGGGGAGGATCTTGCCGATGACGCCCTTGTTGCCGTGGCGGCCGGCCAGCTTGTCGCCGTCCTGGATCTTGCGCTTCTGCGCGACGTAGACACGCACGAGCTCGTTGACACCGGGGGGCAGGTCGTCGTCGTCCTCGCGGCTGAACACGCGGATGCCGATCACCTTGCCGGTCTCACCGTGCGGCACCTTCAGCGAGGTGTCGCGGACCTCCCGCGCCTTCTCACCGAAGATCGCGCGCAGCAGGCGCTCCTCGGGGGTCAGCTCGGTCTCGCCCTTCGGCGTCACCTTGCCGACGAGGATGTCGCCGTCACGGACCTCGGCACCGATGCGGATGATGCCGCGCTCGTCGAGGTCGGCGAGGACCTCGTCGGAGACGTTCGGGATGTCCCGGGTGATCTCCTCGGCACCGAGCTTGGTGTCGCGGGCGTCGATCTCGTGCTCCTCGATGTGGATCGAGGTGAGGACGTCCTCCTCCACGAGGCGCTGCGACAGGATGATCGCGTCCTCGTAGTTGTGGCCCTCCCACGGCATGATCGCCACGAGCAGGTTCTTGCCGAGCGCCATCTCACCGGAGTCGGTGCAGGGGCCGTCGGCCAGGACCTGTCCGACCTCGACACGCTGCCCCTCGTCCACGATCGGACGCTGGTTGGCGCATGTGCCGTGGTTGGACCGCGCGAACTTGCGCATGCGGTACGTGTCGCGCGTGCCGTCGTCGGCCATGACGGTGACGTAGTCGGCCGAGACCTCCTCCACCGCGCCCGCCTTCGCGGACGTGATGACGTCGCCGGCGTCGACCGCGGCACGCAGCTCCATGCCGGTGCCGACCAGCGGCGCCTCACTGCGGACCAGCGGCACCGCCTGACGCTGCATGTTCGCACCCATCAGGGCGCGGTTGGCGTCGTCGTGCTCGAGGAACGGGATCATCGCGGTCGCGACGGACACCATCTGTCGCGGCGAGACGTCCATGTAGTCGATCGTGCTCGGCGGCACGAACTCCACCTCGCCACCCTTGCGTCGCGCGAGGACACGGTCCTCGGTGAAGCGCAGGTCGGAGTCGAGCTCGGCGTTGGCCTGGGCCTTGACGAAGCGCTCCTCCTCGTCGGCGGTCAGGTAGTCGATCTGATCGGTGACGACGCCGTCGACGACCTTGCGGTAGGGCGTCTCGATGAAGCCGAACGGGTTGACCCGCGCGTACACCGACAGCGACCCGATGAGACCGATGTTCGGACCCTCGGGGGTCTCGATCGGGCACATGCGGCCGTAGTGCGACGGGTGGACGTCACGGACCTCGAGGCCGGCGCGCTCACGAGACAGACCGCCGGGGCCCAGCGCCGACAGGCGACGCTTGTGGGTCAGGCCCGACAGCGGGTTGTTCTGGTCCATGAACTGCGACAGCTGGGAGGTCCCGAAGAACTCCTTGATCGCGGCCACGACGGGGCGGATGTTGATCAGGGTCTGCGGCGTGATGGCCTCGACGTCCTGGGTGGTCATCCGCTCGCGGACCACACGCTCCATGCGGGACAGGCCCACGCGGATCTGGTTCTGGATCAGCTCGCCCACGGTGCGCAGACGACGGTTGCCGAAGTGGTCGATGTCGTCGACCTCGACGGGGACCTCGACGCCGCCGGGGACGGTCATGAACGAGGCCACGTTCGTCTCGGCCTCGTGCAGACGCACCAGGTACTCGACGGTGGCGACGATGTCCTCTTCGGTGAGGACCGAGGCACCGGTCATCGGGTTGTCGGTGAGACCGAGCTTCTTGTTGAACTTGTAGCGACCGACGCGGGCCAGGTCGTAACGCTTCTCCTTGAAGAAGAGGTTCTCGAGCAGCGTCTGCGCCGACTCACGCGTCGGGGGCTCGCCCGGGCGCAGCTTGCGGTAGACCTCGAGCAGCGCCTCGTCGGTGTTGGCGGTGTTGTCCTTCTCCAGCGTCGACATCATGATCTCGGAGAAGCCGAACCGCTCCGTGATCTGCTCGGTGGTCCACCCGAGCGCCTTGAGCAGCACGGTGACCGACTGGCGACGCTTGCGGTCGATGCGGACGCCGACCGTGTCGCGCTTGTCGATGTCGAACTCGAGCCACGCACCACGACCCGGGATCACCTTGACGCTGTGCAGCGTCTTCTCGGTGGCCTTGTCGATGTTGGCGTCGAAGTACACGCCGGGGCTGCGGACCAGCTGGCTCACGACGACACGCTCGGTGCCGTTGATGATGAAGCTGCCCTTGTCGGTCATGATCGGGAAGTCGCCCATGAAGACGGTCTGCGACTTGATCTCACCGGTGTTGTTGTTGATGAACTCCGCGGTGACGAACAACGGCGCCGCGTAGGTCATGTCCTTGTCCTTGCACTCCTCGACGGAGGCCTTCACCTCGTCGAAGCGAGGATCGGAGAAGGAGAGGGACATCGACCCGGAGAAGTCCTCGATCGGCGACAGCTCGGCGAGGATGTCGTCGAGACCACCGCTCGGGTGCTCCTCGCCGCGGGCGATCGCGCGCTCACGCCACTCGGACGAGCCGATCAGCCATTCGAAGGACTCCAGCTGCACGTCGAGCAGTCCGGGGACCTCGAGGGGTTCGGCGAGCTTCGCGAAGGAGGCACGATACGGCGCTCCCGGGATGGTCCGGCGCGGTGCGCCGTCGATTGTTGAGGTGGACTGGCGGGTGACTGCCAAGATGCGTCCTTCCAACACGGATCTCTGTACGCCTCACGAGGGACGTCACGTCGTCGGAAGACGGGTGACTTCGTGGGCGTTGTTGTCGGCGGCGCTGGGACTTCCCTCGAGGACGTCCGCGGCGATCGCCGTCGTCGGGCACAGGTGTGACCGATGGTGGGAGATCGTGATGTGGACAGAAGGCAGCCAGCGCAACGTCCAACTGTATCAGAAAAAATCGTGCCGATGCCAACATCGGCCAGAGGCCGTCAGATGACCTCCGCGCTGGTGCGACCACCAGTGGCTGCCGGTGTCCGTCGCTGATGACAAGCGTGCAGGCACGCGGCGTGCGAGTCAAGAGGAACGCGCAGGTGGGTGCGTGGAAATTGTGTGCAGGACCCTCAGAAGTCGGCGAAGTTGCTGATCAACCACTGACCGCTCACGTGCCGCATGGACACCTGGTAGCGCTTGGTGCCGCTGCCCGTGGCCTGCTGACCCTGGGTCTGACTCAGGATGAGGTTGGTCACCAGCGTCGCCTGGTCGCCGGAGATGTCCCGGACGCCGACGGTGTCCACGCGGCAGTCGACGCCGCCCTCGGTCAGACCCGTCTGCCCGAGCGCATCCCGGACGGCCCCCGCGTACTGGGTGAAACGGTTCGCCGCCTCACCGGTGACGTTCTGCTTCGCGGTGCGCTCCCAGTCGTCGAGCTTCGCGTAGTTCACGCCGAACACCGTGCAGATGCGTGACTTGGCCTGCGCGGTGACCTGGCTGGTCACCGACGGGTCGACGAACGCCTCGTTGTCCGAGAGGGTGACGCCGGGCTCCGCGGCGGCGACGCCGGCCACCGCACCGACGATCGCGGCGATCACCGCGACGACACCGACGGTGCGCCACCCGGGGATGCGACGACGTGCACGCGTCGCGGCGGATGCGCCGTCCTGCGCCGGCCGGGGGGCGGGTCGCGTCGACTGCGGCTTGATGGTCGACACCTTGACCGCCGGACGGGACTTGCCGCGTGGCGCGGCCGGCGCCTTCGTCAGGTCGGTCTTCGCGGTGTCGGGGTCGGTCGACGGGGTGTCGGGGCCGGTGGGCGCGGGATTCGAGGCCTCGGCAGCGGCTGTGGCCGCCGGCTCCGCGGCCGGTGGTGTCGGCTGCTTCTTCGGCCGTTTGGTCGTCGACGGACGCGGCGGCGGGGTGGCCTCGGGCGTCTGCGTCGTCGGGGTCTCGGCGTCGGGTGTCCCCTGCGACGGCCTGTCGGGACCGGTGGGGCGGGTGGACGGGCGACCGGCGACGCGCGGGCGACGGTTGCCGCGGGGTCCGCGTGGGGTGGTCATCAGTTGCCTCCGGGTGCCGGTGCGGCCGAGCTCGGCGCGGCCGCGCTCGGGGCGGTCGAGGCCGCGGCGCCGCCGGACTGCGCGGGATCGGATGAGTCGATGGCGACGGAGTCGAGCGGCTGGATGAGGTTCGCCTTCCAGACGCCGCCGTCCTTGGTCACACCGACCTGGAAGCCCATGGTCTGCGACGAGCTGGCCTGGTTGGGTCGCGCCGAGGTCACGTTGAGGAAGACCAGCGTCTTGGCGGACTTCTCGTCGGTGTCGAGCTCGACCACGGCGCTGCGCTGCAGCTTGGCCGTCAGCGTCGCGGCGTTCGCCGGATCGCCGGCCTGCTTCTGCAGCTGCCCGAGACCCGTGCTGCCCAGGAGCTGGGACGCGGCGTTGCCGGTCACCGAGCCCTGCAGTCGCTTCTGGTAGGCGTCGCTGTCCTTCAGGTCGATGTTGAGGATGTTCAGCATGGCCTGCTCGGCACCGCCCAGGGCGTCGTCGCGGGCCGTCTGGACCGGCTCCTTGTTCATCGCGTCGTCGTACCAGCGGTAGCCGTAGATCCCGGCGAACACGATCGCTGCGATGAGACCGGCGACGACGATCACGCCCGCGACGGGCAGTGCGGCCGAGGAGAGGAGTCGACGCGCCGCGGACGGCTCGCCGGGCTCCGACGACGTCCCGGCAGGATCCGACGGCTCGGCCGGATCAGTCCCGGTCGCATCCGGCCGGGTCGCGTCCGACCGGGCCGCATCCGGCTGGGTCGCGGACTCCTGGGCAGCGGACTCCTGGGTCGGGGCGGCGGGGTCGTCGGGTGTCGTCACGGAGTCCTCCGGGGAGGGCTGATCCGTCGTCCGATCGTCCGGGGTCTCGGGCTCCCGCGCGGGATCCGTGGGGTCGGGAGTGTTCATCGCCTCGTCACTGTAGTCATGGACCCTGAGAGCTTCCCCACACCCCGGGGGGCCCGGGGCACCGACCACACGACGAGACCGCGCACCGACCCGAGGGGCCGGTGCGCGGTCGTCGAGGTCAGCGCGGGAAGACGCCCAGCAGGTAGGACAGCTGCGTGACCAGAGGGTTCAGGTCCAGCTTGTCCGGGTCCTTCTTCGGCTTGTTGTCCCACGGCTGCGGGATGTCGGGATCGGCGTAGATCGCGTTCTGCGCTCCACGCACACCGGTCGGGTTGCCCTGCGCGAGGGAGCACTTCGCGTCGGTGTTGAACGGGAAGTCGTCGTAGTTCACGTCGAAGTTCGGGTTCTTCCGCTTCTCCTCGGCGATGATCTGCTGCGTCTTCTCGTATCCGAGCGTGCACGACGGCGGGTTGTTGGTCTCCAGCGTCGCGCCGAAGTGGATGGTGCCGTCACCCGGGGCGGGCGTGTAGCTCGCCGACGACACCGCCGACAGCAGCGCCAACGCCGGCGACACACCCTGGAACGTCCCACTGACGTTGCGGACGTCCTTCGCGAGGTCACGCACCGCCGTGGTGATGTCGCCGCCACTGCGCTCGAGCAGCGCCGACAGCTGCGTGGCCGACGTCTGTCCGGTGGTCAGCAGTCGCCGGATGTCGGGGTCGCTCGACGCGAGCTGCGCCGTGATGACACCGAGGTTGCGCGACCAGTCCAGGATGGCGTCGGACTGCTCGGCCTGCGTGGTCAACACGGTGTCGGAGTTGCGGATCAGCGAGATCGTCTGCGGAAGGTTGTCGTTGCCCGACTTCGACAGGTTCGCCAACGAGTCGACGAGGACCCGCAGGTTCTCACCGTTGTTGTTGAAGGCCTTGCCGAGCTCGGTGACCACGGTCTGCAGATCGTTCAGCGGGACCGACGAGGTGAAGTCGACCGCGGAGGAGATGACGTCCTGGACCGGCACCGGGATGGAGGTGTTGGTGATGACCGACCCCTCCTTGAGGTAAGGCCCACCCACCGACGACGGACGCAGGTCGACGTACTGCTCACCGATCGCGGACCGGTTGGCCACCACGGCCTGCGCGGTCGCCGGGATCTTGGCGTCGCCCGAGTTCAAGGTCAGGACGACGCGCACCCCGTCGGGGCGCAGCTGCAGCGAGCCGACCCGCCCCACCGGGGTCCCGAGATACGTGACCTCGGCGTTGGTGAAGATGCCGCCGGAGTCCGGGAAGTCGGCGTTGACCTCGTAGGTCCCGATGCCGAACAGCTTGTCCAACCGGGCGTAGGTGGCGCCCACGTACGCGATGGCGATGATGGCGATCACCGCGAACACGATGAGCTGCCACTTCGCGAGCTTGGGGATCACTTGCCCGCCTCCTTCGCCGGCGCACCGAGCATCGCCGCGGGCGCGGTGAGCGCCGTCTGTCCCTGCTTGGGTGCCGGGAGCAGGCTGTACTGGCCACCCGACGGCGGTGTGTTCGGACCCGGCCGGGCGTTCAACAGCGGCAGCAGCGTGATGGTCGGGTACCCGAGCCGCGGCCCGTTGCCGTTGTAGTACGGGTTGCGCGGATCGACCTTCGGCTGCGGACCACTGCCGACCGGCACGTAGCGCGGCTGCGGCTGACCCACACCGAGCGCCTCGAGGCTGTTCAGCAGCCGCAGGTCGACCGAGAGGAACAGGTTGGTCGAGTCACCGCGGACACCGGGGAGCAGGTCGTCGGGGAACGGGTAGGTGAACAGCAGCGGTGCCGCGGTGATGAAGTCCGGCGCCGAGGCGGCCAACGCCGAGAGCGTCGGACGCAGGGCACGCAGGTCGGTGATGATCTCCTCGCGGGCACGCCCGAGGATGTCGACGCCGACCTGACCGAGCCCGTCCAACTTCTGCAGCAGGGTGACGAACTGGGGACGCTGGTCCTCGAGCACCTTCACACCGGCGGGCAGCTGGTTCAGGATGCGGTCGATCTGCTGCGTCTGCTGTGCGGTCCGGGCCGAGAGCGTGCCGAGACCGTCGATCGCCCGGGTGATGTCGTTCTTCTGCTCGTCGAGCGAGCGGATCAAGCGCTGGGTCTGGTTCAGCAGCGACTTGACCGTGCCCTCGCGACCGCCGAGCGCCTTGTTCAGCTCGTTGACGATCGGCGTGATCTGCGCGATCCCGCCGCCGTTCAGCAGCATCGACAGCGCGCCGAGGACCTGCTCGATGTCGGTGGCGGTCCGTGTGCGGTCGGTCCCGATCGGCGTGTTCTCCGCCTGGCGGGGAGCATTCGCGTTCTCCGGCGGGTCGACCAGGGAGATGAACTTCTCGCCGAGCAGGTTGGTCTGCGCGACGTTCGCCGTGGCCTTCTGCGACAGGTCGATCTTCTTCTTCACCTGGATCTCGACCTGCGCCGACCACTGGTCCGGCGCGATCTCGATCTTCTTGACCTTGCCGACGGTGACGCCGTCGACCTTGACGGCCGACTGCGGGACCAGGTCGAGGACGTCGGCGAACTGCACCTTGTACGTGCGCGGCTGATCACCGGTGTCGGCGCCACCGGGCAGCGGCACCGAGTAGATCCCGGCCGAGCACGCGGTCATCAGCATCGCGCCCGCCAGGGTCACGGCGCCGCCCGCGACGGCGCGGACGCCGGCCGGACCGAACGGTCGTCTCATCGAGAGCCCCTTCATGACGGACCGTTCGACAGTCGCGGCGACGGGGTGCCCGGGACGGTGCCCGGGACAGGTCCACGACGCTGCTGGTTGTCGGTGCTCATGATGCCGAACGGCAGGTTCAACGTCGGGGTCGTGATGCCCTTGTTGATCTGGTCGGTGATGTTCGAGCACTGGTTCAGGATCGGACGCAACGTCGAACTGAACTGCGTGAACGCCGGATCACCGGGCTTGAGCTGACCCAGGTCGAGCAACTTGCAGCCCGCGCCTGCGAGGTTCTGCAACTCGGGCAGGACCACGCGGAGGTCGAGCGTGCCCGACTCGGCGTTGTAGGCGTTGGCGAGGTTGCTCAGCGTGACCGGGAGAACCGTGAGGATCTCCTTCTGGAAGTTCGTGGTGTCGGCGAGCGTGCGGGTCGTCGGCAGGAGCTCACGCACCCGGTCGCCGAGGGCGATCCGGTTGTCCTGCACGAACGTCGCCACGTCACCGAGTGCCAGCGACAGCTTGTTCAGTGCCTGCCCGAGCTGCTGACGCTCCCCCGCCAGGAACTCCGAGAACGAGGCGAGCTGGGTGTTGAACTGCCGCACCTGGGTGTCGTTCTCGGCGAGTGCGCCCACGAACACGTCGAGGTTCTTGATGGTGTCGACGAGGTTGCCCCGTGAATCCGACAGCGTCTGCGTCGCCTGCGACAGCTTCTCGATGGTCTGTCCGAGCTTCTCGCCGTTGCCGCGGAGGTTGTCGGCACCGGTCGTGATGACCTGGCTCAGCGCACCGTTGCGGTTGGCGCCCTGGGGGCCGAGCGACTTCGACAGCTTCTCGACGCTCGAGTACAGGGCGTCGACCTCGACCGGCACCATCGTCTGCTGCAGGCTGAGCGTGATGTCCTTGCCCGCCTTGCGGTCGCCCTTGTGGAAGACCGGTGTGAGCTGGACGTAGCGGTCCGCGACGACCGACGGCGTGATCTGCACCGCGCGTACGTCGGCCGGCAGGTCGTACCCGCCGTCGACGCTGAACTTCACGCGCACCTTGTCGCCCTGCGGCGTCACCTCGTCGACCGAGCCGGCCTTGACGCCCATGATGCGGACGTCGGTGCCCTCGTAGATGCCCACGCTGCTCTTGAAGTACGCGGTGACCGTCGTCTTCGAGAGGGAGGTGAAGACCCACCACAGCACGCCCGCGGCGATGAGCGCCACGATGACCGTCACCACGAGGAACGCGATGTGCCGGGGGGTGAACCACCGGCCGGGTCCGGAGGTGTCCCGGAGATCGTGCCCGGCCGACCTGTCGGACATCATCCGGTCGCCTCCGTTCCACCGTTGTTGAGCAGCTTGTACTTGTTGGGCGGCCGTGTCGTGTTCTGCGCAGGGAGGCCCGGCGGCAGGATGTTCTTGATCACCGAGTCGAACCAGCGGCCGTTGCCGAGCACGTTGGCGTAGAGCCGGTAGAACGGCGCGAGGTAGGTGATCGAGTCACGCAGGTTCTTGTCCTGGCGCTGCAGGATGTCGGTGACACCCTTCAGCGACTCCAACGCCGGCCCGATCTGGCCCTCGTTGTCCCGGATGATCCCGGTCAACGTCACCGACAACGTCGTCGTCGACTGCAACAGCCGACTGATGTCGCGCTGACGATTGTTCAGCTCGTCGAGCAGATCACCCGCACCGGCGATGAGCCGGGTGAACTCGCGGTTGCGATCGGCCAGGATCTGCGACGTGCCCTTCGTCGCGTCGAGCAGACGACGCACCTCCTGATCACGCGAGGCGATCGTCTGCGACAACCGGCTCAACCCGTCCAGGGAGTTCCCGATCTCGTTCGGCGTCCCCGCGAACGCCGACGACAGCGTCCGGAAACTCGTGGCCAACTGGTCGGTGTTCACGTCGGTGATCTGCCGTGACGCGTCCTGGAACGCCTCGATCACGTCATACGGCGACGTGGTGGCGGTGATGACCTTCTTCGGGTCGGCGAGCTTGTCGCCGCGCGGGTCGATCTGCAGGTACTTCTGACCCAGGATCGTCTTGATCTGGATCGACGCCGTGGTCTGATCGCCGACCCAGGTGTCGTTGACCTGGAACGAGATCCGAACCCGGTCGCCGTGGATCTCGACCTTCTGGATCTTGCCGACCTTCACACCGGCCACACGGACCTCGGCGTTGGACTTGATGCCCGCACCCTCGGTGAAGTCGGCCGTGTAGACGGTGCCCGCACCGACCAACGGCAGGCTCCCGAGGAAGAACGCCGACAGCGTCACCATGATGAGCAGGAGCAGTCCGAGACCACCGACGGTGATCGGGCTGCGACGAGGGGCGTCGGGGCGACGGTTCTCGTTCTTGTTCTTGTTCTGTGCCATGTCTGCCTCCCCTCTCAGCTCGGCGGCTTGTCGTCGGTCCAGCATCGCGTGGCGACGTTGGTGTACAGGACGTGGTTGATGTCGGGCAGCGGGATGAGCGGCTGGCTCAGCAGCGTGCTCTTGCCGTTGCCGGCGACGATGTCGATGCCGCACAGATAGAACTGGAACCAGGAGCCGAAGGTGGCGGCCCGGCCGATCTTCTGCGCCTTGATCGGCAGCGTGGTCAGCGTCTTCTCCACCTCTGCGCGACGGTCGGTGATGACCTTCGACAGGTCGTTGATCGAGGCGATGCTGCCCTGCAGCGACGGCCGGACCGGGGTGAGGATCGAGCTGGTCACCGTGGTCAGGTTCGACACCGAGGTGATCGCCGAGCCCACCGAGTCGCGCTGTGCGGCCAGGCCGCTCACGAACTTCTCGGTGGTCGTCAGCAGGTCGGTCAGCTGGTCGTCGTTGCGGTTGACGGTGTCGAGCACCTTGGTCAGGTTGGTGATCAGCTCACCGATGACCTGGTCCTTGTCGGCGATGGTGTTCGTCAGGTCCGCGGTGTCGGCGACGAGGTCGCTGATGGTGCCGCCCTCGCCCTGGAAGATCTTGATGATCTCCTCCGACAGCTTGTTGACGTCGTCGGCCGAGAGTTCCTGGAACAGCGGCCGGAAGCCGTTGAACAGGTCGGTCAGGTTGACCGCCGGGTGGGTGTTGGCCTGCCCGATGACGCTGTCCTTGCCGATGGTCGCGGCCTGGTCGCCCGGGCCCTTCTCCAGGGCCAGGTAACGGATACCGGTGAGCGTGCGGAACCGGATGTAGGCCTGCACGCCCTCGGGGAGACGGCTGCGGTTGATGTTGAACTCGACCTTGGCCAGGTTGTGGTCGTGCACGGCCACCGACTGCACGCTGCCCACGCGGACGCCGGCGATGCGGACATCGTCACCCGGGTTGAGCAGGGAGGCGTCGGTGAAGATCGCCGTGAACTTGTTGTCGCCGGAGGTGCCCGAGTTCGCGATGACGAGGCCGAGGGCGCCGGTGGCGAGCACGGTCACGACCGCGAAGACCACCAGGCGGATCAGTGGCCCGAGGAAACCGTTCTTCACTTGACCGTCACCTGCGCTCCCTGGAGACCGGGGGCGACGATCTGCGCGATCCATCCGGGGACGTCAGCGGGATCGGTGCCGGCCTCGGCCGCCATGACCGCCTTGAGCGCCACCTTGTTCTGCGGATCGTCGTAGACGCTCGGCGTGATGGTGCCCGCGGGCTTCCCGGAGAAGTCCGGGATGGGCAGCTGGGCGACCTGCTGCGGACCGGGGTTGCGCGACGGGACCTGGTAGGAACCGTCGTTGAGCGATCCGCCGGGGTACTGCGGGAACGGGCGACCCTGCTCGTAGTGCTTGGGGTAGCAGCGGGGTCCGCGGGTCTCCAGCAGACGCGGCTCGTCCTGGTTCGGCAGGTAACGGCCCTTCGGGTTCGAGAACGTCAACGTCACGCGGACACCGGGGTTCTTGGTGCCCTTGCCGACGATGTTGTTCACCTCGGGGATCAGACCCGCGAAGTTCTTGAACGTGCAGCCGAAGGCCGGGGACTGTGTGGCCAATGCGGTCAGCAGCTCCTCGGACTGGATGGACAGGTCCAACAGGTCCCGGCGGTTGGTCGTCAGGAAGTCGGTGGTCTCCACCGTCGCCTTCTGGACCGTCGAGATGAACGACCGCAGGTCGCCCTGCTTCTCGACCAGGGTGTTGGAGGTCGTGCGCAACGTGTCGAGGGCGTCGACGACGTCGGGCAGGGCCTGGGAGTAGGTCTGCGAGAACGTAGCCAGACCGCGCAGGGTCCCCTGCAGCTCCGGCATGTTCGCGTTGACCTGGGTGAAGATGTTGTTCAGCTCCTCGAACGAGGTGCCGATCCGATCGCCGTTGCCCTGCAACGCCTTCGACAGCGACCCCAGGGTCACCGACAGATCCTGCGGGGGGATCGCGTCGAGGACGGGAAGGAGCTTGTCGAACAGGGTCTGCAGCTCGATGGCGTTGCCGCTCGAGTCCGTCCGGATGGTGTCGCCGTTGGACAACATCGAGCCGTCGGGGTTCTGCGGGAGCTGCAGGGAGACGTAGCGCTCGCCGAACAGCGTCTTGGGCAGGATCCGTGCCGTCGTGTTCGCGGGGATCATCTTCGCCTTGTCCGGCGAGAGACCGAGCGTGACGGTGACGCGGCCGTCGTCCGCGGCGGAGACGTTGCGCACCTGGCCGACGATGAGGCCGCGCACCTTCACGTCGGCGTTCGGCGGGAGGTTGTTGCCCGCCGAGTCGGTCGCGAGGTCGACGTCGGTGAAGCTGGTGAAGGTCTCGTTGAACTTCAGGATCGTGCCGCCGACGAACAGCGCGACGACCACGAAGAACACCAGACCCAGCAGCCGGATTCGTGTCTTGCCCATGTCAGCCCGCCACCCTGACCGAAGTGCTGGTGCCCCAGATCGCGAGGCCCAGGAAGAAGTCGAGCACAGCCAGCAGCACCAGGGCCGCACGGACGGCACGTCCGACGGCCACGCCGACGCCGGCGGGGCCGCCGCTGGCGTAGTAGCCGTAGTAGCAGTGCACGAGGATGATCACGAACGCGAAGATCAGCACCTTGCCGAACGACCACAACACGTCGACCGGTGGCAGGAACAGGTTGAAGTAGTGGTCGTAGGAACCCGGTGACTGGCCGTTGAACACCGTCGTCACCGTGCGCGTCGCCAGATAGGACGCCAACAGTCCGAGCACGTAGAGCGGGATGACCGCGATGAAGCCGGCGAGCACGCGCGTCGTCACCAGGAACGGGACCGACGGGACCGCCATGACCTCGAGCGCGTCGATCTCCTCGGAGATGCGCATGGCGCCGAGCTGCGCGGTGAAGCCGCAGCCGACCGTCGCCGACAGCGCGAGGCCGGCGACCAGCGGCGCCACCTCACGGGTGTTGACGTACGCCGAGAGGAAGCCGGTGAGGGCCTGCGAACCGAGCTGGTCGAGCGCGGCGTAGCCCTGCAGGCCGACGACGACACCGGTGAAGCCGGTGAGCAGCACCATGACGCCGATCGTGCCGCCGATGACGGCGAGGCCGCCCGCACCGAAGGCGACCTCGGCGAGCAGTCGGAGGAGTTCCTTGGGGTAGTGCGTGATGGTGCGGGGAGCCCATCCCACGGCGCGGCCGTAGAACGACATCTGCTCGCCGGCGCCGTCGAGCACCTTCAGCGGGGCGTTGACGCCCTGGCGGATGCGGTAGTTGAGCAGGTCTGCCCTGCTCTTGGCGATGGTCATCGTCGATTCCCTCTACGAGCCCCGAGGAGGGACGATCTGCAGGTACACGGCGGTCAGGATCAGGTTCGCGAAGAACAGGAGCAGGAAGGTGATGACGACGCTCTGGTTGACCGCCTCGCCGACACCCTTCGGACCCGACGAGGGGTTGAGTCCCTTGTATGCGGCGACCACGCCGGCGAGCAGACCGAAGATGGCGGCCTTGAGCTCGGCGATGTAGAGGTCGGGCAGCTGCGCCAGTGTCGAGAACGACGCGAGGTAGGCACCCGGGGTACCGCCCTGCACGATCACGTTGAAGAAGTAGCCGCCGGCGATGCCGACGACGCAGACGAGGCCGTTGAGCAGGACCGCGACGAGCACCATGCCGAGCACACGCGGGACGACGAGCCGCTGCACCGGGTTGATGCCCAGCACGCGCATCGCGTCGATCTCCTCGCGGATGGTGCGCGAGCCGAGGTCGGCGGCGACCGCCGAGCCGGCGGCACCGGCCACCAGCAGCGTGGTGATGACGGGCGCGGCCTGCTGCACCACGACCAGGACGCTGGTGGCGCCGGTGAACGACTCGGCGCCGAGCTGCCGGATCAGCGAACTGGTCTGCAGCGAGACGACGGCGCCGAACGGGATGGCGATCAGCGCGGTCGGGAGGATGGTGACGCTGGCGATGAACCAGGCCTGTTGGACGAATTCACGCAGCTGGAACGGGCGGACGAAGATGTTCCGGATGACGTCGGCGAACAGCTGGACGATGTTGCCCGTCTGTGTCAGCGCGGCACTACCGGCCTGGCTCACCCGTTCGACGCCACGCGTGGTGGCTCCGCTCATCTAGATGCCCTCGATCGTCGTGCGGTATGGGAAAGGTGATGCGGTCACGCGTTGTTGCCGGCCCGGTAGGCCGGGAACTGCTCGGTGTTCGCGTCGGATCCGGCGTACGCCTCGTCCGAGCGACCACCGTTGTCGCCGTCGCGGCCACGGTCGCCTCCGTCGCGGCCACGGTTGTCGCCGTTGCCGTTCTCGTCGGCGACCTTCTGACGCTCCTCGCGGATGTCGTCCTCGGCCTGCTGTGATTCGCGGATCGCCTTCTGGGCGCTCTCGGGCAGCTCGTGCATCATCTCTTCGACGCGCTCGCGGTGACGGGCGGCCGCCTTGCGTTCGGGCATACCGGGATTCGGCTGCACCTGCGGGATGATCTCGGAGAAGTCGTCCTTGGTGCCGCCGCCACCGATACCGGCGTCGGCGAGTTCCTTCTCCTGGGCGGCGGTCGCGTCGTCCTTCTCCTCGGACATGCCGATCGGACCGAAGCGGTCACCGGAGAGGAACTGCTTGACCGCGGGTTCCTCGGAGGTCAACAGCACCTCACGCGGACCGAACATGACGAGTTCCTTGCGGAACAGCATGCCGATGTTGTCCGGGATGGTCCGGGCGATGTTGATGTTGTGCGTGACGATGAGGATCGTCGCGTCGATCTCGGCGTTGATGTCGATCAGCAGCTGCGAGATGTAGGCGGTGCGGACGGGGTCCAGACCCGAGTCGGGCTCGTCGCACAGGATGATCTGCGGGTCGAGCACCAGGGCGCGGGCCAGGCCGGCGCGCTTGCGCATACCGCCGGAGATCTCGCCGGGGAGCTTGTCCCCCGCGTCGGCCAGACCGACCAGGTCCAGCTTCTCCATGACGATGTCGCGGATGTCGCTCTCGGACTTCTTGGTGTGCTCGCGCAGCGGGAAGGCGGTGTTGTCGAACAGGCTCATCGAGCCGAACAGCGCGCCGTCCTGGAACAGGACACCGAACAGCTTGCGGATCTCGTAGAGCTCCTTCGAGGAGCACTTGGTGATGTCCGTGCCGTCGACGATGACCGACCCCTGCTCGGGGTGGAGGAGACCGATGAGGGCCTTGAGGAACACCGACTTGCCGGTACCCGAGGGCCCCAGCAGCGCGCTGACCTCGCCCTCGGGGAGGGTCAGGGTGACGTCGCGCCAGATGTTCTGAGAACCGAAGGACTTCGTGAGCCCCTCGACACTGACCTCGACACCCACTA
Source organism: Williamsia deligens (assembly GCF_024171765.1). GTDB lineage: Bacteria > Actinomycetota > Actinomycetes > Mycobacteriales > Mycobacteriaceae > Williamsia_A > Williamsia_A deligens. The sequence goes on along the minus strand of NZ_JAMTCI010000001.1, from coordinate 2,462,166 downwards.
TCGGACTCCCTCTTCTGTTCCCGCCCCGCTTGTGGTTCGAGTCACTGTAACCCACGGTTCGTGATCCTCGAACATCAACGCCCCATTTCATGCAGACTGCCGGGAATAGGCCGCTGAGCTGGGCAGATGTCCTGCTCGGGTCGTGAGACGACAACGAGGCCACCCCATGAACGGGGTGGCCTCGTCGGGTGGCTCGACCGGGGTCGGGCCGGTGTCAGCGAGCTGACGTCACTTCCGTGGAAGCGATCAGATCACTTGACGGAGACCTTGGCGCCGGCCTCTTCGAGCTTGGCCTTGGCAGCCTCGGCGGCGTCCTTGTCCACCTTCTCGAGGATCGCCTTGGGGGCGCTCTCGACGAGGTCCTTGGCCTCCTTGAGGCCCAGGCCGGAGACGACCTCACGGACCACCTTGATGACCTGGATCTTCTTGTCGCCGGCGCCCTCGAGGACGACGTCGAACTCGTCCTGCTCGACAGCAGCCTCGGCGGCACCGCCGGCCGGGGCACCCGCGGCCGCGACAGCGACGGGAGCCGCTGCGGTGACCTCGAAGACCTCTTCGAACTTCTTCACGAAATCGCTGAGCTCCAGCAGGGTCAGTTCCTTGAACTGATCGATGAGCTCGTCAGCGCTGAGCTTCGCCATGATGGCGTCCTTCCTGTTGTCCCCGGATCGGGGAATGTTTCTGGGGTGGTGATGTGGGCGCGGGTGCGCTCACTCGGCAGCGTCGGCCGGTGCGTCGGCAGCAGGCTCTGCTTCCGATGCGCCGCCCTCGGCGGACTTCTTCTCCTGCAGGGCCGCGGCGAGACGCGCGACCTGCGATGCGGGCTGACTGAACAGCCCGGCAGCCTTGGCGAGGTTGCCCTTCATGGCGCCGGCCATCTTGGCCAGCAGGACCTCACGGGTCTCGAGATCGGCGATCTGGTCGATCTCGGCGACGGACAGCGCGCGGCCGTCCATGTAGCCGCCCTTGACGATCAGCGCCTTGTTGTCCTTGGCGAAGTTCTTGATCGCCTTGGCCGCGTTGACGGGCTCGCCCTCGATGAACGCGATCGCGGTGGGACCGACGAACAGGTCGTCGAGGCCCTCCACGCCCGCTTCGGTGGCGGCGCGCTTGACCAGCGTGTTCTTCGCGACGGAGTAGGTCGCGCCCTCGCCGAGGGAACGACGCAGATCGGTGATCTGCTTGACCGACAGACCGCGGTACTCCGTGATCACGGTCGCCGTGGAACCCCGGAACTGCTCTGCGATCTCCGCGACTGCGGCTACCTTCTCGGACTTGGCCATGTCTCGCCTCCTCTCCTACGTGTCGTGTCGGACGGTCCCTTGTCGGAGGGATCCACGGGGCCGGAGACGACGAACGCCCCGGACGCAGCTGGTCCGGGGCGCGGAGGGGGCGGGCGCTGGGCCCGACGCGATCACACCTCGTTCCCCTGCGTGGGTCGCCGGCATGCACCGGGCCTTCGGAACCCCCGCGAGGCGGGAGATCGACCGACGGTCTCTGGTTGAACGATCAGAGCGGGCCGCCGAGGCGACGTACGCACTGGAGTCCCAGCGTACGGGCCGGTGGCGCACCGTCCAAATCGCCGGCCACCGGCCCGTGGGAGGCACCGGCACGGCGTGCGCGAAGTATCGATCCGGTAACGGAGGCGGACCGCGGTCCCACTGTTGTCACGATGCGTCCGGCCCCCTCGTTCGATCGCAATAGGTTGGGTTACATTCGGTCGGAACGGGTCGTGACCTGCGCCACAGTTGCTGGGGTACGGGATCGACCGACGACGGAGTGGACTCGAGGACGCGTCCGCTGCGACCAGCACAGCATCCGTGCAGCTGGGGACGCAGACACGTGCTCGCCCCGCCACAGCGAAGGTGCGTGCGATGACAGTGTCTGCAGAACCCGGCGACGTGCCGGCCATCGGGCCGGTGTCCTCTGTGCGGAACGCCGCCCGTCCGGTCCCCGTTCCTCTCCCGGTCACCACACCCCGTCGGACCACGCCGACCCCGCTGCCCACGCTCCCCCTCGGCGACCCGACCGGCGGCGCGGACGCCCTGCGGTGGAAGCAGCTCGTCGACGGTCCTCAGCGCTACGCCGACGTCGCCATCGACCGCTCCGTCGAGATCCGCATGTCCGACGGTGTCGTGTTGCGCGCCACCGTCATCCGACCGGCCGACGCCTCCCGCACCGCCGTCGACACCGCGTTCCCCGCGATCGTCAGCGTGAACCCCTACAACCGGGCTGTGCTCGACGGGATCGACACCGCCCTGCACAACCCGCTGTTCGGTCGCGCACTGCGCGGCCTCGCCGACACCGTCGACCTCGCCGGGACCCCGCTGTCCGGCATCACCGACATCACCCGGACGATCGCCGGCGGCGCCCTCGAGGTGTTCGGCATCAACCGCAGCCTCGTACGCAGCGGCTACACCCAGGTCATCGTCGACGTGCGCGGCACCGGGTCGTCCCACGGCAAGTGGCAGATCCTCGGCGCGCGGGAGCAGCAGGACTCGGTCGAGATCTGCGACTGGGTCGCCGAGCAGCCGTGGTGCGACGGGACGTTCGGTCTGGCCGGATGGTCGTACTCGGCGATCAACTCACTGCAGGCGGCCGACAAGCGCCCCGCCGGCCTCAAGGCCGTCTTCGCCGTCGAGGGGTGCGAGGACATCGTCCGCGACATCTACATCACGGGCGGGATGCCGTCGCTGTTCATCCCCATCTGGCTCTCGGTGGTCAACGTCCTCAAGTGGATGCCCAACCCGGCCACCGCGGCGAAGGACCTCGTCGACGGCAACGGGCTGACCTGGTTGCGCCACCGCGTGGCGTCGCCGGCGACCGAGGTCGGTTCGCTCGCGTGGGGTTTCCTCACCGGCCGCGACGACCGCATCTACGACGACCCGTACTTCGACGAGCGCGATCCCGACGTCGCCCGCATCGAGGTGCCCACCTTCCTGTTCGGTGCCTGGCACGACCTGTTCGGCCGCAGCGCGACCTCGGTCTACGACCACCTCCAGATGGAACCGGGACGCAAGCAGCTCGTCGTCGCCGACGGCTATCACATCGATGCGGGATCCGGCTTCGGGTCGACGGGCAACCCTCCTCGGGTCGACGTGCTCGAACGCGCCTGGTTCGACCGGTGGCTCAAGGACATCGACAACGGTGTCGAGCAGTACGGACCTGTGACCCTCGAGCAGCAGGGCGGCTCGTGGACGTCGGGTGAGAGCTTCCCCCGCCCCGGGGTGTCGGTCCGCCGACTCGACCTCACCGACTCCTGTTCCGCCACCGCCGACCACGCGGTCTTCGACGGTGTGCTCGGCACCGATCGTCCGCGGGGCCGCCGCGCGCTCGGCGTCCGGCCCGACACCCGCGGCCTGAAGTCGCGCGACATGTCCCAGGTGACCGCCGGGATCACCGCGATGCTGGGTCGCGAGTTCACCGTCGACGCCCGCGGCCAGGAGGCCGGCGGCCTGACCTTCACCACGGCCGCCACCCGGGAGCGCACCCAGATCTCCGGGTCGATGAACCTGCATCTGTACGTGTCGACGTCCGGCAACGAGGGGACGTGGGCGGTGACCGTCAACGACGTCGCCGCCGACGGGACCTCGACGGTGCTCACCAACGGCGCGCTGACGATGTCGAACCGGGCCTACGACAGGTCGAAGTCGGAGTACGCCGCCGACGGCACGCTGCTCTCGCCGTACCACCACCTCAGCCGGCGACGGAAGCTGCCGGTGCCCGCGGACGTGCCGATCCCCATCGACATCGACCTGGTCCCGACCGACGCGGTCCTCGAGATCGGTCACCGACTGCGCGTCGACGTCTACGCCGCCAGCTTCCCGCGGTACATGACGGTCGTCCCCGACCTGATCCGTGCCCGCGGCCGTCGCCAGTCGCTGGTCCTCGACCCCGCGCACCCGAGCTACCTGTCGTTCCTGGCGGTCGGCGCACCCGGCTGGTGATCAGCTCGCCGAGTGGGCACACGATGCGCACCGAGTGGGCCGACAACGCACGCCGAGCGGGCACTCAGCCGATCGGGACGTCGCTCTCGGTGAACAGCACGCGGTAGATCCACCCGGCCTCCGGCCCGACGACGTCGGCGACGAGGTCGATGAGCGTGGTCGCGAACGCCGGACCGTGTGCCGCTCCCCCACTGTCGTCGAGGTGGTGTGCCAGTTCGTGCAGCACCACCAGCTCCCGTAGCGCCCACCGTCCCTCGCGGTCCTCCGGCACCGCGATCACCGCCGGTGGACCCGCCTCGTAATGGGCACTCCTCGGTCCACGGCGGGCGCGGACGACGACAGGCTCGACGGCACGGGGGAACCGCTCGCGCACCGACGGGCGGGCCAGCACCCGCTCGACGTGCGCGGCCACCGACTCGACCGAACCGAACCGAGCCTCCGGCGGGACGGTCACCGGGACGCCGCCGATCTGTGCCCCGGTCCCGGGCGCCTCGAACACCAGGTGCGCCATCCGTTCCGCGGCGTAGAGCGCTTCCCGCCCCCGGTCGGTCCCCATGCGCGCACCGTACTCGGGGGCCCGGACAGCCTCGCCGGACCACCGGCGTCGCCGGTCCGGATTTCCGGTCATGCCGCCTGACCTGCGGCGATTCCCGATGAGGCTGGAACCGTCCACCTGTGCGGGGGATCCTCGAGGTGCCGCCGGAGCTCGGTGGCCGCCGCCGGTCGGAATGCCGGGGGCGACCGGAAAACACACGTGGAGGAGAAGTCCATGCAGTTCACCAACGGTGCACTCGCCGCGACCGTCAACGGCGCCTTCGCCGACGTCCAGCCGGGCCTGACCGGAGCCGACGCCTCGGCGCCCGTCATGACCACGCCGGCGACCGTCGTCACCACGCCCGAGGACATCGCGCTCGTGACCGCCACCCTGAACGCCACCACCGCGGTCGTCAACGCGGCCAACGCCGCGAACAGCTGACCCGGACCGCGCTCCCGGCCGCGGCCGACCCTCGTGGTCGGCGTGCGCGGCCGGGAGTCGCGCCGACCCGACGCATCTCCCATCGACCTCAGGAGTGAGGATGTCCGTTCGCAGCGCCGCCCACGCCGCGGCACGGGTCCGCCGTGTCGCCGCCGTGGGTCAGACGGTGAACGCCGCCGAGTCGCTCGCCCGCACACATCTGTACGCCGACGACGGGATCCTCCGGGGTCAGGCCGTCGCCACCAACGCACCACTGGCCCGTCGCAGTCGTCGACTCGCCAAGATCCTGGATCACCCGCGCACCGCCACCGTGCTGTCTGCCGCCGACCTCGTCTGTGGCCTCGCGACGCTCGCGTTCGCCGACCGGCGTCCGGTCCGCATCGCGTCGGCTGCCACCTCGACGCTGGTGGCGAACCTCTCGGCGCAACGAAACCCCTACGGTCGGGACGGGTCCGACCAGATGCAGCGCGTCATCCAGGGCTACGACGCGATCAGCGGCGTCGTCGCCGACCCCGACCGCGCCGACGACCTCTTCCTGCGCGCGGTCAACGCGCAGCTGGCGATCTCGTACGCCGCCTCGGGACTCATCAAGCTGGTGTCCTCGGACTGGCGATCGGGTCGGGCGTTCGCGGGCGTCATGCGTACGTCCATGTACGGCGACCCGCGCGTGAGCCGACTTCTGGAACGGATGCCGTTCCTGGGGACGGTGATCTGCTGGCAGACCATCCTGTGGGAGACGGCGTTCCCGGTCGTCTATCTGCTGCCTGAGCGCCTCAGTCGTCCGGTCCTCGCCTTCGCGAAGGTGTTCCACCTGGCGATCGGGCACTTCATGGGTCTGCCCCGCTTCATCTGGGCGTTCTCGGCGACGCATCCGGCGACCGAGTACGTGCTGGCAGCGCGTGGCGCCACGCCGACGACGCCCGCGCTGCGTCTGCTGCGGGGTGGCGCGGAGACGGTGACGGAGGTCGCGGCATGAGCGTCGAGACGCTGCTGGGCGGTGGACTCGCCGGAGTCCTCGGATTGTGGGCGACCCGCGCCGCGTCGCACCGCCGCTCGGAACGCGAGCTGCGGGAGCAGGCACGGTCCGGCAACACGGTGTTCGATCTCGGCGACGGGCGCGTCGAGTACCGCACGTGGGGGGCGGACCACCGCGACGGCCCGATCGTCGTGTGCGAGAACGGTCTCGGCGCCCCCCTCGAGTGCTGGGACTGGGTCGCCGAGGCGCTGTCGTCGTCGACGAGCGTGGTCGCCTACCACCGCGCTGGGTACGGCGCGACGACGGCGACAAGCGACCCGGGCGCCCTGATCCAGGGCATCCTGCGGCGCGAGTTCGACGGTTCGCGGCCGGTGGTGCTCCTCGCGCACTCCATCGGTGGGATGGCGGTGCGTGCGGCGCTCGCCCACACCCCGGACCTGGCGCGACGCGTCGTCGGCGTCTGCCTCGTCGACAGCACCGATCCGTCCCTTCTCGACGCGGTGTGGTCGGACCCGGAGCGGCGCGGACGCATCATGCAGTCGATGCACCTCGAGATGGTCGGGGCGGTGCTGGGCACCACGACCGTGGCCAACCCGGTCCTCGACGAGGTCGACCACCGCTCGTCGGTGCAGCAGCGGTTCGCCAGGTTCGTCGTCGACACCCGCACCGTGCGCACCGCGACGCGCGAGTACCGACGGTTCTCGGAGGCGGCGTCGGCGCTGTCCCGCAGCCCGCTGCCCCCGACCCTCGTGCTGAGTGCGTCGAACAGCCACGAGGGCTCGACGGCGCACATGCGCGCACAGCGTTCGCTCGCCGACGGACTCGGTGCGACCCACCAGGTGGTGCACGGCGCCGGCCACCGGTCGATCCTCGGGTTCCGGCGGCACGCCGAGACCGTCGCCGACCAACTCGAGCGGTGGTACACCGGCACCTGCGTCCGATCGGTCGAGGAGGTGGCCTCATGACCCGGCTGCGCGACGTGATCGCGGGTGCGGCCGTCGGCACCGTGGCCGGCCACCTCGTGCTCACCGCCGTCGACAACCTGCCCGACCAGCACGCGACGGCGCGACGTGTCGCGCCCTGGGCCGGCGAGACCCCCACATGGCGGTTCTTCGGCCCCAACCCGGGTGTGGACGACATCCACCTGTTCACCCGGCCGGCGGTCGAGGGGTCGCCCACAGCGGAATGGGAGGAGGTCGAGCTGAGCGTCGACCGACCGTGGTGGGCGCCACTGTGGAACCCGGGCACGCGGGGACCGAAGGCCCTGTTCGACGCGACGCAACAGCTCAAGATGCTCGCCGTCTCCCACGACGGCGACTTCGACGCGATCGCCTCGTCGCCGCCGTACCGCCTCCTCGCCGATCACGTGATCCACGCGGCGTCGCGGTTCGGCGACCCGGCGCAGGTGCAGTTCCTGTTGCTGACGTCCCGGCCCGGGCCCACGACCTCGCTGCTCCAGCCCGTCCTGGTGTCACGGTTCTTGGACTGCCCGAGGGCGTCGTCGGCGGAGCCCGTCCCGACCTGACGCAGCCGACGAAGTTTGTCAGACTAACGACATCGTCGCGGCCTCACGGCCGCACGGAGGAGAGGAGTTCGAAGAATGTCCCGACTCGGAGTCGAGTACGCCAAAGCCGGTCTCCTGGGCGTGTTCGCGGTCATCGCGCTCATCGCCATCGTGGTCGGTGGGGCGCCGTCCCCGATCTACATCGCGCTGCCCGTGATCCTCGGTCTCGTGGCCATCGGCATCTGGTGGCGTGCCGAGACGGTGCACAAGTCCTAGGCACCCCGTCCTGGAGGTCGTGATGCGCAAACTCGTGACAGCCCTGCGGTCAGGATGGCGCGCTGCCGACGCCGTCGGGGTCAGACTGATCCTCGCCTCGGTGTGTGCGCTGTTCGCGTTGTCGCTCGTCCAACTGGCCGTGTCGGTGGCGCTCGCGCCCGCCTACGTCGACTGGTTCCTCGCCGACCACGGGTGGGCGACCCGCGCCGATGCGCCACCCGGCGAGGTGCTCGGCATCTACATCGGCATCGGGGTCCGCTGTGTGTTCGCCCTCTTCTGGGTGTTCTCCTTCACGCGACTCGTCGAATACGTCGTCGAGAGGTCATCGCATGCCCTGACCGTCGTCGTCGCCTACGGACTGATCACCGTCATCGGATACGGCTACTGGGTCGTCGACGGCGGACCCTGGTGGCTCACCACGCCCCGCGCCCTACAAGTCGCCTGCGGTGTCGTGATCCTCGCGAGCGTCGCCCTGCCGCGCACGCGGTCGTGGCTGCGGGCGGCGCCGGCAGTCCGGACCACCGATCGTCATCCGCAGGACGTGGGCTGACGGATCGACCCCAGAGCAAGCGCCGACCACCCCTGTGGCGTGACCGTGCCGGTGGTCCCCGCACAGATGCGTGCCAGGTCGGCCCGGCCGTCCAGCGTCCACAGCTGGACGGCCGGGCCGCTCGTCGCGATCAGGCCACCGTGGGCGTCGAACGCCGTCTCGACCGTCTCCCCGGCCGACCGCGCGGCGATCGAGCTGCCCGACAGCGGCCGGGGGGCGTCGACCCCGGCGGCGCGGAAGAGCCGGACACCGGCGTCGGCGGTCGTCACCGCTATCGTCGACCCGTCCGGTGAGACCGCCAGTGCCCCCACCGCAGCCGGGACCGACCGCGTCGCAGCGGTACCCGACGACAGGTCCCACACCCGCAGAGTCTGATCGTCGCCCCCCGAGACCAGGACGTGGTCGTCACGCGACAGCGCGACGGACCGAACCCGCCCTCGATGCCCGAGCAGCACGGGTCCGGGACGCGGCCGGGACGCATCACTCACGTCCCACCCGCGGATCGAACCGTCCGCGAATCCGACCCAGACCGCCCTCCCATCAGAACTCGCCGCGATCGACTCGACGAACGATCCCGGGCCCATCAATGACGGACCGCCCCAGGACGTCCGGTGAGGGTCGCGGACGTCGACCAGACGCACGCTGTAATCGGAGTCGGCGACGACGAGACGGTCTCTACCCATGGCGCTGACCCTCTGCAGATATCGCGTCGACAACGGCAACGACGGCCCCACCGCCCGCAGTTGCGTGGGGTCGGTCGTGTCATACAGGGACAGTCTGCTGGAACCACCACCGGCCACCGCGGTGAGTGAGCCGTCGTCGCGGATTGCGACATCCGGCTGGGCGTCGGAGGTGCCGATCCCGATCGAGGAGAGCTGAGCGAGCGACCGTCCCCCGGTCCCTGCGGATCCGATACGCGAGATGCTGAACCGACCGTCGGAACCCACTGTCGCGGCGACACCGGCAGACCGAGCGAGGGCGAGTCCGGTGATGGCGCCGTCGTGGATCAGAACGGGCGTCGACGGGGGTCGCCACATCCGGATCCGACCGTCCGATCCACCGGCGACGATCCGCGAACCGTCGGGGGTGTAGGCGATGGCAGCCACCGCGCCGGATGTGATCGACATGGGCTGCCCGATCTCCCTCGGCGGGCCCCCGGTGTCCCACCGGCGGATGGTGCCGTCGAAACTCCCGACGGCCAGGGTCCGTGAGTCCGGCGCGAACATCACCGACCACACCGCGTCGGTGTTCACGTCGATCGGCGCACCCAGAGCGCGGGGTGTGGGGCCGTCGTCGAGCCGGTACACCAGGACCGCAGGGTCGTCGTCGCCGACTGCGAGCCTGGTGCCGTCGGGGCTGAAGGCCAGTGCGTGGACGGTGCGTCGGACGTCTGCCGCGACGACCGTGCGTAGGCGCGGGGCCGCGGGTGACGAGACGTCCCACAGTCGCGTGATCCGGTCGTCGCCGCCGGTCGCCAGCGTCCGGGAGTCCGGAGCCCACGCGACCGCGCGCACGGCTGCGCCGTCCCCCGTCACGAGCTCGGACACCCGCCGCGGGGAGGCGGGGTCGTGTACGTCCCACACCTCGGCGGTGCCCGCGTCCGTCGCGACCGCGAGCACTGGGCCCGAGGGACTGAACCGCGCCAGGTACGCGGCCGGGCCTGCGCTCCGCACGCGACCCCGCTCGCGAGGTGCGGACGGATCGGAGATGTCGAACAGCCGCACCACCCCGTCCCCGCCGGCGGTGGCGAGCAGTGTCCCGGTCCGGTCGATCGCGACCGACGTGCCGAAGGCGCCGTGGGCGTCCCGGACGGTCGCCGCGGGCCGCAGCGCGCCCGACCGGTCATCGACCCGCCACACCCGGACCGCCCGGTCGTAGCCGATGCTGGCGACGACGTCGCCGTGGGGACCGACCGCCACGTCGTAGACGGTTCCGCGATGCGCGTCTGTCGCCCCCGCGATCGGCATGGTCTCGCTGGCGTACAGGCGGGCGAGGGCGTCGTCGTCGGGGCGGTCGAGATACGCCGCCGCCGTGAGATAGGCCGACGTCGACGGGTCGTCGGCACGCAGGCTGTCGGCGGTCGCCATGAGCCCGATCGCCTCGGCACGCTCACGGGCGTGGACCGCCTGCCGTCCGACCATCACCGCGTAGGCGGCCACCGCCGACACCACGACCAGCAGGACGGCGATCGACGCCGTCACCGCGCGCCGGCCCCGTCGGATCCGGCGCTCCCGCCGCTGCGAGGCGGCGAGGAACCCGTCGAGCAGCCGGTTGCGCGGCCCGGCGGTCCGGTCGCGGTGGTCCAGGAGCGGTGCGGCCTGGGCGAGCCGGGCACCGACGTAGAGGAAGTGCCGCTGGCGGTCGTGGGCGTCCCACGCACGGGCGTCGGCGAGAACTCGTTGCCGGAGAGGTCCGATCTCCGCGTCGCGCTCGATCCATTCGGCCAGACGCGGCCAGGCCACCAGGAGCGACTCGTGGACCAGCCCGACCCGCTCCGCGCTCACCGTCACCAACCGGGCGGCTGTCAGGTGGTCGACGACCGCGCGCACGCGGTCGGTGTCGTCGAACGCGGCGATGAGGGCGTCTCGGTCGACGTCGACGCAGGTCGCCCCGCCCGGGTAGAGGTGGATCAGGGACATGAGGACCGATGTGGCGGTGGCGCGCCCTGGCTTGTCGAGCCGCGCCCACGCGTCTTCTGCGGCCTGCGACACCGACCCGGCGACACCCCCGACCGCGCGATAGCCGGCCACCGTGAGCGTCGCGTGCGTCCGCCGTGTCCATGTCGCCGCGAGGACATGCGACAGCAGCGGCAGACGGCCGGCACGGTCGTCGTGGGCCGTCGCGCGGTGGACGTCGGTGATGACGAGGTCGGCGAGCCCGGCCTCCACCCGGAGCCCGGCGTCGCGGGCGGGGCCGGTGATGACCTCCCGGAGCTCGGCGTCGTTCATCGGCGGCAGGATCATCGATCGCCGGGCCAGGAGTGCTCCGAGCCCCGGCAGGCGGAGGCAGGCACCGAACAGGTCGGCGCGGACCGTCAGCACCACGACGACCCGCGGCCTGTCACCGCCGGTTGCCGCGGCTGTCACCGCGTCGGCGAATGCGCGTCGGCGGGACGCGTCACCCGCGCCCAGGACGAGTTCGAGCCGGTCCACGACGAGGACGGTCCGCTCGTGGTCGACCTCGCGCACCGCGTCCTCCACCTGCGCACGAGGGTCGACGCCGAGCTCCACGCGGAGGTACTTCCATCTCGATCCCGCCGGCGACGGGTCGTCGTCGAGAGCACGGCCTCCGATGAGTCCGGCGCTGAGCAGCGACGACTTCCCCGCCGCGCTCGGGGCTGTCAGGGCGAGCACGGCCGGCGACGACCTGTCGGCAGCGACCGCCCGGATGCGCCCGACCAGCTCCTCGACCGCGCGACTGCGGCCGTGGAACACCTGGTGGTCGTCGGTCGTGTACTCGGACAGACCCCGGTACGGCGGTCTCCCCGCGGGGATCGACGGGTGCAGGTCGTCCTCGCCAACCGTGGTGTCGCGCGCCGTGACGTGTGCGAAGAACTCGCGCCAGGCGTCGACGCTCACGATCGCGGGTTCGACGTCGGACCGGGTTCGGTCGACGGCGGCGATCAACGCGATCAACACCGGCTCGAGGGTGGGAAAATCGGCGGGGAGGTGCCTTCCCCGACGCCAGTCGCTGATGCGTTGCGGTGTCATCGCCCGCCGCCGGCCCGCGGTGGGGACACGGTTCGCGGCTGCGCTGACCCGAGCCAGCGTCGGGGAACCGGCGAGCACGATGAGCCGGGTGAGGCGCTCGGCGAACGGGTCACACGCACCTGCACCCATACGCAGTGACGATAGTGCGCCTCACGAAATCTCGCGCGGCGAGCCCGACGCTGCGGGTCAGCCCTCCTCGAGCGCTCCGCGGGGCGCCCCGAGCCGCTCCTGCTCCCCGATCCGGGCGCGACGGCCCGCACGGTCGCCGGCCCGGCGCGCACCCTCGGAGTAGCCCGCCGACGCGCTCGACCCCCGCCACGTGCCGCGGGCGGTGGACTCGGCGCGGTGGTAGTCGACCACCTCGATCTCCTTGTCCCGCAGCGCGATCTGGGTGGACCGCGACCGGCCGGTGTCAGCGGATTCCGCCTCGGCCCGGGCCTCGTCGCGCGCCTCACGCAGCCGGGTGCCGATGCGCTCGGCGAACGCCGACTGGAAGTTCAGGCGCGCCGTGATCGGCGACAGCGGCGTGTACTCGACCCGGCGCCGGGTCCGCCACGCACCACGGTCGGTGACGACCTTCGCGGCCACCTCCTCCTTGTACGCACCGGACTTCAGGTAGGCGTCGCTCGCGGTGACCATCTGCACCACCAGCGAGCTGTAGAGGGTCTCGGTGGCGTCGATGTCGCCCGGGAAGCCGTAGGCCATCACGAAGGTCGAGTTGTGGGCCACGTCGACCTTCAGGTCGTTGGCGTGACCGATCGCCACGAACAGCGCGACGTAGGTCCGCAGTCCGCGTTTACCCGCCGTGCCGATCGCGATCTGGCGGACCGTCGGCGCCGATCGTGCGGCGGACGGGTCATGGGCGCGTGCCACCGCGATGTCGATGGAGGCGGCGGTCGCCAGGCGCTGCGCCGCCTGCAGGAACGTCGCGGCCTCGTGTTCGTTGTCGGTGCCCTCCGCCTGCCGCAGCAGGTTCGCGATGCGTGTGAGGTGTTTGTCGTCTCGCATGTTCATTCGACTCTCCCGGACTCCCGTCGGTTCCGTCCGACGGCGCAGACGGCGACAGCCGCGTCGGATCGTGGGATCCGACGCGGCTGTCGCGCTGTGGTGCTGGAGCGGAGATCAGGCCGCCTCCGCCGAGCGGAGATCAGGCCGCCTCCGCCGAGCGGAGATCAGGCCGCCTCCGCCGAGCGGAGATCAGGCCTCCGGGGCCACCGCGTAGTTGCGGTTGACCGCCGGGTCGACCGGGATGCCCGGGCCCGACGTGGTCGAGACGGTGACCTTCTTGAGGTACCGGCCCTTCGCGGCGGACGGCTTGGCGCGCAGAATCTCGTCGAGCGCGGCGCCGTAGTTCTCGGCCAGCTTGGTCTGGTCGAACGACGCCTTGCCGATGACGAAGTGCAGGTTCGCGGCCTTGTCGACGCGGAAGTTGATCTTGCCGCCCTTGATGTCGTTGACAGCCTTCGTCACGTCCGGCGTCACGGTGCCGGTCTTCGGGTTCGGCATCAGGCCACGCGGGCCGAGGACGCGTGCGATGCGTCCGACCTTCGCCATCTGGTCCGGCGTGGCGATGGCCGCGTCGAAGTCGAGCCAGCCGCCCTGGATCTTCTCGATCAGGTCCTCGGCGCCCACCTCGTCGGCGCCGGCGGCGGTCGCCTCGGCGGCCTTGTCACCGACGGCGAACACGATCACGCGCGCGGTCTTGCCGGTGCCGTGCGGCAGGTTGACGGTGCCGCGGACCATCTGGTCGGCCTTGCGGGGGTCGACGCCGAGACGGATCGCGACCTCGACGGTGGCGTCGTACTTCGACGAGCCCGTCTCCTTCGCCAGCGCTGCAGCCTCCAGCGGGCTGTACAGCTTGTCGCGATCGACCTTCTCGGCCGCGGCCTGATATGCCTTGCTCTTCTTGCTCATGTGCTCAGTTCCTTCTCCGCAACTCACGCGGATCGGTGGTGTACGGGCCGAGCCGGCCCTCCCACGAGTTGGGTGTCGGCGCGATGCCGACGGCGTCGACGGATCGCCGACGGTGTCCTGCTGGACGGCTTAGCTCAGCCGTCGACCGTGATGCCCATCGACCGGGCGGTGCCGGCGATGATCTTCGCGGCCTGCTCGACGTCGTTGGCGTTGAGGTCTTCCTGCTTGGTCTTGGCGATCTCACGGATCTGGTCCATGGAGACCTTGCCGACCTTGTTCGTGTGCGGCTCGCCCGAACCCTTCTGCAGGCCGGCGGCCTTCAGCAGGAGCTTCGACGCGGGAGGCGTCTTCAGCTTGAAGTCGAACGAGCGGTCCTCGTAGACCGAGATCTCGACCGGGATGACCGAGCCACGCTGCGACTCGGTCGCCGCGTTGTAGGCCTTGCAGAACTCCATGATGTTCACGCCGTGCTGACCGAGCGCCGGACCCACCGGCGGGGCGGGGTTCGCCGCACCGGCCTGGATCTGGAGCTTGATGATCCCGGCGAGCTTCTTCTTCTTGGGGGGCATCTCTCTATTACCTTCGGTTGTCCTCGTGTGTGCCCGTGCCCGTCATCCGATCGCACCGGATGAGCACGTGGCGTCCCGCGTCCGCTGGAGACGCGAAGTGTTCGGTGGACCCGATCAGATCTTCTCGACCTGACCGAAGCCCAGTTCGACCGGTGTCTCACGGCCGAAGATGGAGACCAGCACCTTCACCTTGCGCTGCTCGGCGTTGACCTCGCTGATCGACGCCGGGAGCGTGGCGAACGGGCCGTCCATGACGGTGACGCTCTCGCCGACCTGGAAGTCGACCTCGATGACCGACGCGGCGGCTGCAGCCTCGACACCGTCGGCGCCGGCGCCTGCCTTCGCACCCGTCGCCTTCTTGGTCTCGACGCGCGGCAGGAGGAACTTCAGGACCTCCTTGAGCGTCAGCGGGGACGGCTTGTTGCCGACCTGGCTGACGAACCCGGTGACGCCGGGGGTGTTGCGCACGGCGCCCCACGACTCGTCGTTGAGTTCCATGCGCACCAGGATGTAGCCCGGCAGCACCTTGCGGTTGACCTTCTTCTGCTGGCCGTTCTTGATCTCGGTGACCTCTTCGGTCGGCACCTCGACCTGGAAGATGTAGTCGCCGACGTCGAGGTTCTGCACGCGGGTCTCGAGGTTGGCCTTCACCTTGTTCTCGTATCCGGCGTAGGAGTGGATGACGTACCAGTCGCCCGGTGCGCGCCGCAGTTCCTTCTTGAGCTCCTCGACGGGGTCGACCTCTTCGGCGGGCTCGTCGGCGGAGCCGTCCGTGTCTGCGTTGGTGTCGGCGTCGGCGGGCTCGGTGATCGAGCCGGCGACGGCCTCGGTCAGCTCGGCGGTGGCGTCGGGGTCGACGGGTGCGTCGGTCGGATCGGTGTCGGACTCGACGATCTCGCGGTCCGCGTCCTGGATCGACTCGGTCTCGACGACGTCGTCACCGACGGTCGCCTGGTCGTTCTCGGGGGTGCTCACTGCAGCCCACGCTCCCTTTCGTTGCTGTTCGTGCTCGCTCGCTCGCGGCTGTCGTGCTCGCGTGTCGTACCGGTGTCGGCGCCGTGACCGGTCAGCCGAACAACCACAGGACGAGCCGTGCGAACCCGAGGTCGATCCCCGAGATGAACGCGGTCATGATGATCACGAAGATCAGCACGATGATCGTGTACTGGATCATCTCCTGACGCGACGGCCAGATGACCTTGCGCATCTCGGAGACGACCTGCGTCAGGAACACCCACAACCGCGTGAACGGGTTGCCGCGGCGTTCCTTGGCCGGTGCGGCCTTCGGCCGGTCCTTCAGTGCGACGCCGCCGGCGGCGGTGTCGTCGCCTGCGGTGTCACCGGCTGCCGTGGCAGCGCCACGCTTGCCGCGCGGCGTCGACGACCGCTTGCCCGAGGGCTTCAGCTCGTCGGATGCCTCGGTGGTGTCGGTACCGGTGTCCGGAGCGTCCACGTCGGTGGCGTCGGCATCGGCTGGCCCCTTGGCGCGGGCGGCCCTATCGCGCTTGCTCACCGTGTTCCTCTCCGTCGATCCGGTGACGGCCGGGTGGCCGACCGTCGTCGTGCGATCCACCGTGACCGTCGCCTGACGACAGCGACCCCGGTGAGGGCAGGGGCGACAGGACTTGAACCTGCAACCTGCGGTTTTGGAGACCGCTGCTCTGCCAGTTGAGCTACGCCCCTATATCGCGGCCGACCCTGCACACACCACCATGAAGGCAGCGCGAAGCGCGGCGACCGCAGACACTGCAGTGTACGACACCCGAACCGGCCAACTCCAATCCGCCCACGTCAGCGGCCCTGCGGCCAGGACGGGAGGAGGCTGCGGGTCAGGCGAACTGGACGTTGGCGAACGCGCGCCCGAAGATCTTCTTGCCGTTGGACTTGGCGGTCATCGCGATCTGTCCGCGACGCGTCTCGGGATCCAGCGACTTCACCTTGGCGGTGAGGTCGATCTGCCCGTAGCCGTCGGCCGGGACGTACACCGGGCTGGTGAAGCGCACGTTGTACTCGTAGACGGCACCGGGGTCGCCGACGAACGCGGAGATGTAGCCGCCACCGATGCCCATCGTCTGCATACCGTGCGCGACGGCTGTGTCCAGTCCGGCGATCTTCGCGATCTCGTCGCTGAAGTGGATCGGGTTCGGGTCACCGGCGACGCCGGCGTAGTTGATCAGGTTGCCGCGGGTGAGCTTGACGGTGCGCGGCTCGAGTTCCTGGCCGACGTGCACGTCGTCGAAGCTGATCGCGCCGTACGGCTTGGGGTCGACGACGGGGTCGGGCTCGGTGAAGAAACCGCTGTGGTCGGCGACGGTGCGGCCGTGGTCGTAGAAGGCGCCCTCGACCAGCATCGTGTGCGCGACCGTCGTCATGAACGACGGGTCGGGGGCCTCACCGGCGCGCGCGACGAGCGTCGTCCAGGTGGTCATCACCGGCACGTCGTGCTGGTTGTGGATCTGGTTCTTGGTCACCATGATGTCCGCGCCGCCCATCTGGCGGTACGAGTCCAGGGAGACGACGCAGATGAGGCGGTCACCCACCTCGACGGGCTTGTGGAAGACCAGACGCTGATCGGTCTGCATCATCTTCCACAGGTCCCAGCCCTCCACCATCTCCTCGAAGAGACGGCGCTGGGCGATCATGCCGGGGATCGCGGCGAACGACAGCGGCGCGATCAGCGTGGGATGGCCGTTCGCGTTCGCGGCGGCCTCGTTCCAGTGGACGGGGTGACCGTCCTGGACTGCGCGGGCGTACTCGCGGACCTTCTCGCGACCGACCTCGTAGTAGTCCTCCACCGTGTAGTGGAAGCCCACCTGGGCGGCGGTCCGCTCGGCGATCTCCTCCGGCGAGAGGCTGTTCTGGCTGGCCATGATGGCCAGACGGTCCTCGACCGAGTTGATGGACGTGTCACTCGCGTTGGTCACCCGAAACCCCTGTCTGTCGCTGCTCCCTTACCGAAGTGACCACCGCCGAGAACGGCGATGGTCACGTGGTGGGGATCGTCAGCGCGATTCCTTGTGCCCCTGGTGCTTGCCGCAGTTCGGGCAGAACTTCTTGATCTCGAGGCGGTCGGGATCGTTGCGACGGTTCTTCTTGGTGATGTAGTTGCGGTGCTTGCACACCTCGCACGCCAGGGTGATCTTCGGGCGTACATCGGTCGAGGAAGCCATGGTTCTCTCGCCTTTCCGGTGAATGTCTGTGGGTAGCGATGGCCGGACTCGAACCGGCGACCTAACGATTATGAGTCGTTCGCTCTAACCAACTGAGCTACACCGCCATGGCTTCCCGGGGACGGTCCCGGGAGTCCAGCGAGCCCCCTAACGGAATCGAACCGTTGACCTTTTCCTTACCATGGAAACGCTCTACCGACTGAGCTAAGGGGGCCGGTTCCGCGGGCAGCAAGCCGCCCGAAGAGCCGTACCGAGGTTACACACCGGTCTGATGGGTGACCAAATCGCTGTGACCTCGGTGGTGGCACGTGAAGGATTCGAACCTTCGTAGCTTGCGCGACGGATTTACAGTCCGCTCCCTTTGGCCGCTCGGGCAACGTGCCGTGCACCGCGCGAACAACTGCTCGCGCGACGACTCGAAACAGTACAACGTCACCCCCGACGTCGCGAAAACCGCACCTCGCGCCCAGGTTTCGCATCCGGGGCTGTCGTTCGCACGGTGGCCTGCCGTTCGCACGTCCACGAGTCGTTCGCACGCCCCCGGCGGCATGCGAACGGCGCGCAAGCAGGCGAACGCACTCAGGCACCGCGGCGGAGCCGTTGCATGCGGTTGATCGCGCGTTCGATGCGAGCGATCACCACGTCGGGGCGGTGGACCAGCTCACCCCAGTTCCACCGAACGACGACGAAACCGAGGTCGACGAGATCCTGGGCCCGAAATTTCTCCTCGTCGAGGACCTCACGAGCACTCTTCTCCGAGTACTCGCCGAAGTACTTCCCCATCCCATCGCACTCCCCCACCAGCCCGAACTCCTCCCAGAAGAAGTCGACCCGGGCCACACGCCGGCCACCGGGGGCGAGGATGACCCGTTGCAGGTCTGGGCGAGGCAGTCCGGAGCGGTCGAGGACCAGTCGGCTCCACGACTCGAGCGGGCTCTCCGCCCGTCGGTCCAGCACGTCGAGCACGACACGCGCTCGTCGGCGGCCGTGGACCGGCCCCAGGGCGGCGAGGGTGGCGGCGAGGTCCTCCCGCGTGCACAGCTGCCGCCGGAGTGCCGCGTCGCCGACGATCACCGCTGTCCGCTCCGCTGCACCGCAGGCGAGGTCGACGACGGTACGTGCCACCGAGGTGGTCAGCGTTCCTGCGCGGTAGACCAGTTCCTCCTCG
The DNA here is from genome assembly GCF_024171765.1 of Williamsia deligens. Classification (GTDB taxonomy): domain Bacteria; phylum Actinomycetota; class Actinomycetes; order Mycobacteriales; family Mycobacteriaceae; genus Williamsia_A; species Williamsia_A deligens. The sequence goes on along the minus strand of NZ_JAMTCI010000001.1, from coordinate 2,443,406 downwards.
GCGACGTTGCGGCGCAGGACGCTGACCGAGGAGCGCTGCGTTCCCGAGGCAGTTCCGCCCGGACGAGCCAGTTGCACGCGCGAGAGATCAGCGCCCACCACGGGGAGCCCGTGGTTGATCGCCGCCGTCACGCCGGCGAGTGCCGTCGACGACGCCATGCCGGCGACGACCGCCTTCGCCAGTGCGAGGTGGGTGTTCTCCGGGAACGGCCCGACGGCGTCGGCGTGCATGTAGTAGCCGGGGCCGACGCTGACGAGCACGCCCTCCCGGAGGACGGCGCCCAGGCGGGCCCGGGTGCACCCCATGACCTCGAGCTCAGCGCGTGTGGCTGCGTGACGGAACTCGGGTGCGTGGGTCATGAACGGAGCCTGCCGACGGTGCATGACGATGCCGGGCTCGTCGGCGCACCAGGACGCGAGTTGTCCACAGGTCGGACCGCATCCCCGCTGCGCTGTTCGCACGCCATCGCGCTGTTCGCATGGCGCCGGCGGCGTGCGAACGACACGGGAACGCGCGAGCGACATCAGACCGCGCGAACTGTGTCGAAGTGCGCGGGGCGACGTCGATAGGGTGGCGCAATGGCTGATTCATCGTTCGACGTGGTGAGCAAGGTCGACCGGCAGGAGGTCGACAACGCCCTGAACCAGGCGGCGAAGGAGCTCTCGCAGCGCTACGACTTCCGGGGCACCGACACCGGCATCGAGTGGTCCGGCGAGGAGAACATCGTCATCTCCTCCGGGTCCGAGGAGCGCGCGCAGGCGGGTCTCGAGGTGTTCCGCGAGAAGCTCATCCGCCGCGACATCTCCCTCAAGGCGTTCGAGGCCGGCGAGCCGATGTCGTCGGGCAAAGGCTTCAAGATCACTGGCACCATCAAGCAGGGCATCGACACCGAGAAGGCCAAGAAAATCACCAAGGCCATCCGCGACGAGGGCCCGAAGGGCGTGAAGGCGCAGGTCCAGGGTGAGGAGCTGCGGGTGTCGAGCAAGAAGCGCGACGACCTGCAGGAGGTCATCGCGCTCCTGAAGAGCAAGGACTTCGAGATCGCCCTGCAGTTCGTGAACTACCGCTGATCGGCCCCGCTCAGCGAGGCCCGCGCGCCATCTCCTCCAGGCGCGCGATGCGCTGCTCCATCGGCGGGTGCGTCGAGAACAGCTGACCGATGCGCTCGCCGTTGCGGAACGGGTTGGCGATCATCATGTGGCTCTGCGCGGCGAGGTCGGGCTGGGGCGGCAGCGGCGCGGCCTGCACCCCGCCGGAGATCTTCCGCAGGGCCGACGCGAGCGCCAGCGGGTCGCCCGTCAGCTCGGCACCGGACGCGTCCGCCTGGTACTCCCGCGACCGCGACACCGCGAGCTTCACGACGGTCGCCGCGATCGGGCCCAGCAGCGAGATGAGGATCAGCGCGAACGGGTTGGGCCCGTTCTCGCGGTTGCCGCCGAACATCCCGGCGAACATCGCGAAGTTGGCCAGACCGCTGACGACGGCCGCGAGCGCGCCGGCGATCGACGAGATGAGGATGTCGCGGTTGTAGACGTGGCTCAGCTCGTGGCCGAGGACCGCGCGCAGCTCCCGCTCGTCGAGCAGGCCCATGATCCCCTGCGTGCAGCAGACCGCGGCGTTCTGCGGGTTGCGGCCCGTCGCGAACGCGTTCGGCGCGTCGGTGGGGCTGATGTACAGCGCGGGCATCGGCTGCCGTGCGGTCGTGGCGAGCTCACGCACGATCCGGTACATCACCGGCGCCTGCACCTCGGTGACCGGCTGGGCGTGCATCGCCTTGAGCGCCATCTTCGCGCTGTTGAAGTAGACGTAGGCGTTCATGCCGACGGCGAACAGCACCGCGATCAGCAGGATGGCGGGGCTGCGGAACGCCGCACCGATCGCGACGATGATCGCCGACATGACGCCGAGCAGGAGGACGGTCTTCAGTCCGTTGGCGTGGCCGTGCATCGCGTGAACTCCTCGGAGGATCGTGAGTGCCGGGGTACCCGGTCGTCTCGACAACGGACGGCCGTGACGCCCGGTTCCCGCAGGTGCGTCAGCCGACCCGGTCGACGGTGTACCCGACCAGCGACGTGAAGGCGCCCTTCGCGTCGTTGTCGGGCAGGGCGTCGAGCTCTGCGTAGGCGCGGTCGGCGTAGTCGGCGAGGGTCTCGCGCGCCTTCGCCATCCCCGACGACGCCGTCAGCAGCGCCAACGCCTCGGCGACCTCGTCGTCGTCGGTGAGCGCCCGACGCTCCCCCGACGGCGTCAGCAGCAACTCCCGCAGGCGGGTGCCCTCCGCGCCGGGCTCGTCGAGCGCGTACAGCACCGGCAGGGTGTGGACGCCCTCGCGCAGGTCGGTGCCGGGTGTCTTGCCCGACTCCCCCGACTCCGAGCGGATGTCGATGATGTCGTCGGAGACCTGGAACGCCGTCCCGACGATCCCGCCGAGCCGCGCCAGTCGGTCGACGGTGATGTCGTCGGCGCCGGAGGTCATGGCCCCGAAGCGACCGGCCGCCGAGATGAGCACGGCGGTCTTCTCCCAGACGACGGTCAGGTAGTGGTCCACCGGGGTCTTGCCCGACGTGCTGCCGATGGTCTCGCGCATCTGACCGGTCACCAGTTCGGCGAACGTGTCGGCGATGATCAGCACAGACTGCGGCCCGAGCGTCGACACCAGTCGCGAGGCCCGCGCGAACAGGAAGTCACCGGCGAGGATGGCGACGCTGTTGCCCCAGCGCGCGTTGGCGCTGACCGCACCGCGGCGCATGGTCGCCTCGTCCATGACGTCGTCGTGGTAGAGCGTCGCGAGGTGGATGAGCTCGATGACGGTCGCCGCGGTGACGACCTCGTCGGCCTGCGGGCGCGTCCCGAAATGGGCCGAGAGCAGCGCGAACAGCGGACGGAAGCGCTTGCCGCCGGCCTTGGCGAGGTGGGTGGCGGCCTCGGTGAGGAAGTCCTCGCCCGACGAGAGTTCGGCGATCAGCAGGTCCTCGACGCGACGCAGCGATCCGCCGATCTCGTCGGCGAACTCCTGCGACCCCATCTCGATGCCGGCGAAGGTCGTCTTCACTGTCGCGCCTTGCGCGTGCTCACGGACGGCTCCATCTTCTCGACCCGGCGCTGTTCGGTCGTGCGGTGCGGACCCGCCGGGCTCCTGCACCCGAGGGTAATGGAGCACACGGGGGGTCGGTGATACTGGATCAGGTGAGTGATGTCGCATCCGGCGGACCCGACCGTGCACCGGCCGACGCCGTACCTGCCTCGGCGGACGTGCTGGTGGTCGGAGCCGGCCCGGGCGGGTCGGCGACCGCTGCGCATGCCGCCGCCGCGGGACACCAGGTGGTGCTGCTCGACGCCGCGACCTTCCCCCGGGACAAGACCTGCGGCGACGGGCTCACGCCCCGCGCCATCGCGGAGATGGACTCGCTCGGTCTCGGCGACTACCTCGCCGACCGTCCCCGCATCGTCGGCCTCGCCATGCGCGGCTGGGGTGCGGCGCAACAGGTTTCGTGGCCGTCGGGGCGTTTCCCCGCGTACGGGAGCGCCGTCGCACGGACCGAACTCGACGACCGTATCCGCCGGGTCGCCCTCGACCGCGGTGCGACCATGGTCTCCGGTGTCCGTGCCGTCGACGCCGAGATCCGCGACGGGGCTGTGCATTCCGTCGAGGTGGTCGGTCCCGACGGGCCGTCGCGGATCCGTGTCGGACAGGTCGTCGTCGCCGACGGCGTGAAGTCGGCGCTGGGCAAGGCCCTCGGCCGGGAATGGCACCGCGACACCGCCTACGGCGTCGCGGCGCGCTCCTACGTCACGTCGGGGCGATCGCGCGACGAGTGGATGGGTTCCGACCTCGAACTGCACGGCGCCGACGGCGAACTGCTCCCCGGCTACGGGTGGGTGTTCCCGCTCGGCGGCGGCACGGTCAACCTCGGCGTCGGCGCGCTCGCGACGGCGAGACGGCCGGCGCACATCGCGTTGCGATCGGTGCTGACGCAGTACGCGACGTCCCAGCGGCAGCGATGGCAGCTCGACGGGGAACCCGCGCGGATCACGTCGGCCCTGCTCCCGATGGGCGGTGCTGTGAGTCACGTCGCAGGTCGGAACTGGATGCTCGTCGGCGACGCCGCCGCATGCGTCAACCCGCTCAACGGCGAAGGCATCGACTACGCGCTGGAGACCGGCCGGTTCGCGGCCGCGCGCCTGGGCGAACCGGACCACACCGCGGACTGGCCCGCCCTGCTGACCGAGCACTATGCGACGGCGTTCTCCGCCGCCCGGCGACTGGCGGGGGTGCTGACCGTGCCGAAGGCCGTCCCGATCCTGGGTCGACCGGGCATCCGGTCACAGGCGCTGATGTCGATGGTGGTGCGGGTGATGGGCAACCTGATCACCGCCGAGGACCGCGACGTGGTCGCGCGGGCCTGGCACGCGGCCGGTCGGGTGTCGACGGTGGTCGATCACCGGCCGCCGTTCAGCTGAACGTCGGGTCAGGCGATGCCGCTGTGCAGCGCGGCGATCCCGCCTGTGAGGTTGCGCCAGCGCACGTGGGCAAAACCGGCGTCGACGAGACGCTGCGCCAGCGCGGCCTGATCGGGCCATGCCCGAATCGACTCCGCCAGATACACATACGCGTCGGGGTTGCTGGAGACGCGGGTGGCCACCGACGGGAGCGCCTTCATCAGGTACTCCATGTAGACCGTGCGGAACGGTGAGAACACCGGCGTCGAGAACTCGCAGATCACCAGCCGCCCACCGGGCCGCAGCACCCGTCGCAGCTCGCCCAGGGCGACGTCGACGTCGTTGACGTTGCGCAGCCCGAACGAGATGGTCGCGGCGTCGAAGGAGTCGTCGGCGAACGGCAGCGACAGGGCGTCGGCCGCCACCTTCGGCACCGGGCGGCGTGACCCTGCGTGCAGCATCCCCAGGGAGAAGTCGGCCGCGACGCAGCGGGCGCCCGAGGTCGCGAGCTCCTCGGTGGAGACGGCGGTCCCGGCGGCGAGGTCGAGGACGACGTCGTCGGGGGTGAGCGCCAGTGCCTCGCGAGTGGCCTTGCGCCAGAGCCGGTCCTGCCCGAACGACAGCACGGTGTTGGTGATGTCGTAGCGACGCGCGACGCCGTCGAACATGGCCGCGACCTCGGACGGCTGCTTGTCCAACCCGGCGCGATACGTGGAGGCACTCATGCCCACCACGGTACTGCCCACCCCGCCCCTCGCCGAGCGTGCCGAAACTCACCGCCGAGCGTGCACAGAATGCCCGCCCACCGTGCCGACATCACCCGCCGAGCGTGCACAAAATGCCCGCCCACCGTGCAGCAGATCCCGCCGAGCGTGCAGATCAGGCGGTGCGGCGAGCGACCCCGAGGCTGCCGGCGCGTTCCAGGACGGCCTCGTAGTGGCCGAGCAGCTGATCGCAGATCGACGGCCATGTGCGGCCTGCCACACTGCGACGCGCCGCGGCACCGAACGCCGGTCCGACGGTCGGGTCGAGCAGAGCGTCGACGGCGCCGGGCAGTCGCTGTTCGAACGACGGCACGTCGAGGAGGTAGCCCGTCCGCATCGGCGCGATGAGGTCCTTGGGGCCGCCCGCGTCGGGGCCGATGACGGGCACGCCGCTGGCCAGCGCCTCCTGGACCGCCTGGCAGAACGTCTCGTGCTCGCCGGCGTGGACGAAGACGTCGAAGCTCGCGTAGGCGTGCGCCAGGTCGAGGCCGGAGAGTTCGCCGGTGAACACCGCGTCGGGCATGAGTCGCTGCAGCCGGGCGCGCTCGGGTCCGTCGCCGACGATGACGATCTGCAGATCCCGCCGGCCGGACAGGACCGCCAGTCGCTCGACGTGCTTCTCCGGCGCCAACCGGCCGACGAACCCGACGATGGGCGCACCGCTCGGGCTCCAGCGGGCGCGCAGGGCGTCGTCGCGGCGGGTGGGCGCGAACCGCTCGGCGTCGACGCCACGCCCCCACCGGAACACGCGCGGCACCCCATGCTCCTGCAGCGATCGCACCGACACCGACGACGGCGCCAGGGTGCGGTCGCACGAGGCGTGCAGCCGGCGCGTCCAGGCCCACGCGGCGCGCGTGGTCAGACCGACGCCGTAGCTCGACGCGAACCCGGCGACGTCGGTCTGGAAGACGGCGACCGTCGGGATGTCGAGGCGGTTGGCGGCGTACGCGCCCGCCGCTCCGACGACGAACGGCGACGCGAGGTGCACCACGTCGGGCGCGAAGTCCGCCAGGGCTCGGTAGAGGGTGGGATGCGGCATCCCGACCGGCAGCGACGAGATCTTCGGCACGTTCACCGACGGCACGAGATGCACAGGCACGCCGTTGATCTCACGCGGCGCGCTCTGCGTCCCGCGTGGCGTGTCGGGTGCGATGACGATCGCGTCGTGCCCGGTGCGGTCGAGGTGCTCGAGGACCCGGAGCACCGAGTTCACGACACCGTTGGTGTTCGGTAGGAAGCTCTCCGCGACGATTGCTGTACGCACACGGTCAGTCTGGTGAGCGCACCTGTCCCGGATCGCTCCCCGACGTGACCCCGTCGCCAATGGCGGGTGAACTGTCCGTACCCGGTTCACCCGACGTCTGCCCTGCGGTGTCGTCCCCGTTCTCCGTGGTGTCGGAGCCGGCCGCCCGGCGGCGTCGCGCGTACTCGGCGATTCCGATCATCACCGCGCCGACGACGACCCAGGTCCACCCCGCCACCGACAGCGCCGGCACGACGGCCAGACTGGCGTCCCGTCCCGCCACCCGGACGGTGTCGGGGTTGCGTGTGTCGTACTCGACGCTGATGCGTTGTCCGGCAGTGAGTTCCGTCGGGTAGAAGATGCCCAGCCGCGGGCTGCGGAGTTCACCGTCGGGTGTGTAGAACCGCACGGTGGACTTGGTGGAGCCCGCCGTGACCACGTCGGCGATCGCCGTGCCCCGGTGGTTGTCGATGGCGGCGTCGTCGCGGTAACACCCCGCCACCACGACACCCATCATCACGGTCACGATCGCACCCACGATGAGCAGCGTGATCTGCACGCGTCGCAGGGCTGTCGGCATGGGCGTCACGATACCGCCGCACCCTGTGCACGCTCGGCACGCACTTTCCGCACGCGCGGCGGCGAGTTTCCGCACGCTCGGCGGCGAGTTTCCGCACACTCGGGGGGGTTTCCGCACGCTCGGCGGGGTCAGCAGGTCTCGCCGAGTGGGCACAAAATGCACCCCGAGTGGGCACACAACCCACGCCGAGTGGGCAGAGCTACTCGCGGATCCCGGCGGCGATGGCCGCGTGGACGTCGCGCAGGCGGTCGCGGTCGGTCGGGACCTCGATGACGCGCAGGCCTCCCCCACCGTCGGCGAGCGCGACGGGCAGCTCCGCCAGGGACACCCGACGGTGCTCGATGCCGAACCCACCACACACCTTGCCGATGTCCGCGTGGTGCGGTGTGCCGAAGATCCGCTCGAACGCGCCGTCGTACTCCGGACCGGTGAACCGGCGTTCGCCCTGTTCGAGCAGGGCGAAGATGCCGCCCCCGTCGTCGTTGGCGACGACGATCGTCAGATCCCGCGGACGCGGTTCCCCGGGCCCGATGAGCAGGCCGGACGCGTCGTGCAGGAACGTCAGGTCGCCCATGAACGCGACGGTGCGTCGGTCGTCGGCGGCGAGCGCGGCTCCGATCGCGGTCGAGACGGTGCCGTCGATGCCGGCGACACCCCGGTTCGACATCACCCGCACCTCCGACGACACCCGCCCGGCCAGCGCGACGTCACGGATGGGGTTCGACGCGCCCACCAGGAGCTGTTCACCCGGTCGCATCGCGGCGCTGACGGTGCGCGCGACGTGCAGTCCGGTCGCAGCACCGTCGCGGTCGAGTTCGGCGTCCACCGACGCGACCGCGCGCTGCTGCGCGTCGTGACAGGCCTTCAGCCATTCCTCCGACGGCGCTCCCCCGACGACGGCGCGGGTGCCCGTGGCCAGCACGTTGCCGGACACGTCGGGCCAGCGCGGGCCGGTGGTCAGCGCGTACACCCGCACCTGCGGGTCGGCGAGGAGTCGCGAGACCTGGCGGTGCAGCGTCGGCCGCCCACAGATGATCGCCTGGGTCGGTCGCAGCACCGACAGCGCCAGCGGGTGCAGCGGTGTCGCCGGGGCGGGAGCGGTCGGCTCGGCGACGGTGGGGATGCCCGCGAGCTCAGGGCGGACACCGGCGCCGTGCCCGGAGACGACGACGGTGTCGCAGCTGACGTCGATGTCGAGGGGGACGTCCAACCGCCCGACAGCGGCTGTGGTCCAGGGCATCTCGCCCTCACGACCGGCGAACTCACCCAGATCGTCGGTGGGTCCGACACCGGCCTCGGGCACCAGGGGCTCGCGCAGCGGGATGTCGAACTGCACGGGTCCCGCGTTGCCGGTGCGGGCACCGCGCGCCGCGGCGAGCACGCGACACACCCCCGAGCGCCACTGGCTGTTCGTGTCGAGATCCTGCTCGGCGAGTCCGAGGCTGATGGCCGCGCGGACCTGTGTGCCGAAGATGCCGAACTGTTCGATGGTCTGGTTCGCCCCCGAGCCCAACAGCTCGTAGGGACGGTTGGCGCTGATGACGACGAGCGGCACCCGCGCGTAGTTCGCCTCGAACACCGCGGGACTGACGTTGGCGACAGCGGTGCCGCTGGTCATCACCATCGGCACCGGCTGCCCTGAGGCCGCCGCGAGTCCCAACGCGAGGAAGCCCGCGGTGCGCTCGTCGATGCGGACGTGCAGTCGCAGTCGACCCGCCCGATCGGCCGCGTGCAGCGCGAAGGCGAGAGGCGCGTTCCGGGAGCCCGGACAGAGCACCGCCTCCCGCACGCCGCCACGGACCATCTCGTCGACGATGACGCGGGCCTGCAGGGTGGACGGGTTCATCGGTCCAGGGTAGATACCCCGGGGGCCTGCTCGGGCCGCCCTCGCGACCCCGCGCCCGGACCGACGGCGTCCGCGGGCTCGGTCGCGACGAGCCGCTCGAGCAGGGGGACGCACAACATCAGCAGGCCACGCTCGGTGTCGTCGAGGTGCTCGGCGACGGCGCGCGCCAGCCACTCGTCGCGCAGGGCGCGGTCCTCGGTGAGGAGGTTCACACCGGCCGGTGTGAGCGAGATCAACTGTCGGCGACGGTCATCGGGGTCGGTGACGCGCTCGATCAGCCCGGCGTCGGACAGCTTGTTCATGCTCACGGTCAGCGACTGGACCCGCACGTGCATGCGCTCGGCGAGATCGGCGACGGTGGTCGTCCCGGATCGGTCGAGATATCCGAGCACCGTGACCTGCGTGAGCGTCAGACCGTGGTCGGGTCGGTGCAGGCGCGCAGCCCGCGCGACACCCATCACCGCCTCCCGCAGGCGCGTCGCATCGATGTCGGACATACCAAGACGATATACGACGATCACCACGATCTCTGCGTTGATGGCCAGTATGCGACGAGAAGATGGCAAGAGTAGTCTTGCTTTCATGCTTCTCCGATGGGTTGTCCTCGCCGCGGTCACCGCGGCAGCCACCGTCGGACTCGATCTCCTCTCCGTCCCGTCCGCGGCCCTGTTCGCCGGGCTCGTCGTCGCGGCCGGTCTCGCCCTCTCCGGCCTGGCACCGACAGGGAACCCGCCGATGCCCCGCGCCTGGGGCATCGGCGCGCAGGGGATCCTCGGCGTCTACATCGGAACCATGGTCCAGCCCGACGTGCTCACCGGTCTCGCCGGTTCGTGGTTGCCCGTCGTGGTCATCGCACTGGGGACCCTGGTGTTGTCGGTGGCCGGCGGCGCGCTGCTGGGTCTGCACAGTCGCGTCGACTCCCTCACCGGTTCCCTCGCCCTGGTCGCCGGTGGTGCGTCGGGACTCGTCGCCCTCACCCGTGAGCTCGGCGGCGACGAGCGCGTGGTCGCGGTCGTGCAGTACGTGCGCGTCGGCCTCGTCACGGTCACCATGCCGATCGTCGCGACCGTCGTGTTCGGCGCCCACACCAGCGGCGGCTCGAGCCCGCAGGAGTCCGCGGGTCTCGTCGACCAGGCCTGGGGGCTGCTGCTCCTCGCCGTCGGGATCGGCGTCGGTCTCACCGTCGGGCGGCTGATCCATCTGCCCGCCGTCGGTCTGCTGGGACCGCTCGTCGTCACCGTCGCCGCCGAGCTGACGGGCCTCGCCGGTCCGGCCGCCGTCCCGTCGGTGCTGGTCACCATCGCCTACGCCCTCATCGGCTGGCAGGCCGGGCTCGGCTTCACCATGAGCAGCATGCGGGCGATCGGCCGGATCCTGCCGTTCGCGGTGCTGCTCATCGTGCTCATCGGTGTGGGCAGCGCGGGTCTCGGTGCGGCGTTGAGCGCGTGGACCGGCGAGAGCATGTTCGACAGCTACCTCGCGACGACCCCCGGCGGCATCTACGCCGTGCTGGCCGCGGCGGCCGCGTCCGGCTCCAACATCACCTTCGTCCTCGCCTCGCAGATCGTGCGCGTGCTCCTCATGCTCTTCGTCGCGCCGTTCGCGGCCCGTCTCTATCACCGGTGGCGAACCCGACGAGGCGACGAGCACGACGCCCGCACCCCCGAGCCGGCGCACACCTGAGCGGACGGCGGGAGGCGTCGCACGCCGTCCGGTCCGACCGGGTGCCCGAGTAGGGTCACCTCATGACCGATTCGACCCGAGAATTCGACGTCGTAGTGTTCGGCGCCACCGGCTTCGTCGGCGCCCTCACCGCCGACTACCTGGCCCGATCGGCCCCCGCCGGCACCCGCATCGCGCTCGCCGGACGCAGCGAGGCGAAGCTGGAGAAGGTCCGCGCCTCCCTCCCGGCGACAGCCCACGACTGGCCCCTGATCGTCGCCGACGCCGACTCGGCCGCCTCGCTCGACGCGATGGCCGCGCGCACCCGCGTCGTCTGCACCACCGTCGGCCCGTACCTGAAGTACGGCGAGTTGGTGCTGGCCGCGACGGTCAACGCCGGCTCCGACTACGTCGACCTCACCGGCGAGGTCCCGTTCGTCCGACTGTCCATCGACAAGTTCGGTGAGCAGGCCGCGTCCAACGGTGCGCGGATCGTGCACTCCTGCGGCTTCGACTCCATCCCCTCCGACATCGGCGTCTACCTCCTGCACCGCGCTGTGGCCGACGCCGGAGCGGGCGAGATGACCGACACGACGCTGGTGGTGCGCTCGTTCAAGGGCGGCGTGTCCGGCGGCACCATCGACTCGATGCGCGTGATCGCGCAGGAGGCCAAGGACCCGGCGACGCGTCGCACCCTGCTCGACAAGCACGCGCTGTCGACCGGGCCGGGCGAGGCACCGCTGAAGCGGTCGGGTGAGCCCAGCGACACCCGCCTGGTCGCGGCGTCCTCGGTCGACCCGTCGCTCAAGGGCACCCTCGCGCCGTTCGTCATGGCGTCGCACAACACCCGCATCGTCCGACGCAGCAATGCGTTGCTGCACAACGCCTACGGCGACAGGTTCCGGTACTCCGAGGCGATGTCGGTGGGCTCGCTGCCCGTCGTGTCGACCGTCGCGGCCGGCGCCGTCGCGGGTGGTCTGGGCGCGTTCCTGGCGGCGATGGCGTTCCCGCCCACCCGCAAACTGCTCGACCGGATCCTCCCCGCCGCCGGCGACGGTCCCAGCGAGAAGACCCGTGAGAACGGCCATTTCACGTGCGACGTGTTCACGACGACGACCACCGGAAAGCGGTTCTCGTCGCGGGTCAAGGCCAAAGGCGACCCGGGCTACAAGGCGACCGCGGTGATGCTCGGCGAGAGCGCACTGACCCTCGCACTCGACCGTGACGCCCTCCCGGACCTGACCGGCGTGCTCACCCCGGCCGCGGCGATGGGTGATGCGCTCATCGCCCGCCTGCGCGGTGCGGGCCTGACGCTCACCGCAGGGCCCGTCGGCGCGACCACCTCGGCCTGACGCCGGTGGCGCCGCGGATCCTGTTCGTCTGCACCGGCAACATCTGCCGGTCCCCGATGGCGGAACTGCTCCTGCGCCATCGGCTTCGGGACCACCCCGACGCCGTGTCGGTGAGCAGCGCCGGCGTCGCCGCCATGGTCGACCACCCGATCCATCCGTTGGCCGCGGACGTCCTCGGCGAGCACGGCGTCGAGTCCGGTGACTTCCGCGCCCGCTACCTCACCCCGGCGCATCTCACCGAGGCCGACCTGGTGCTGACGATGGCGCGGGAACACCGTGACGCGGCGACCTCGAAGGCGCCGATGCGGTGGCGTCGTATCGCTGTGCTGCGCGAGTTCGACGAGGCGATCGCCGACGGTGGAGCTGATGTGTCCGCACCCCGTTTCACCGGGGACCGCAACCGTCCCGCCCTCGACATCGAGGACCCGATGGGCCGTCCGCGTGAGGAGTTCGAGCGTGTGGCAACGGAACTCGATCCCCTGATCGACCGTCTCGCCACCTGGGTGCTGTCGCTGCGCGACTGAGAGGTTGGCGTCGCCACTTCGCGACGGCGCGTCAGTAGGCCCCGCGGCTGGAGACGACCGTGCGGACGGTGCGCCACAGGATGGCGATGTCCTGGGCGATGGACCAGTTCTCCACGTAGCTGAGGTCGAGGCGGACCGATTCCTCCCAGTTCAGGTCCGACCGTCCCGACACCTGCCACAGCCCGGTGATCCCCGGTCGCACGAGCATTCGGCGGGTGACCGGGCCGGTGTACTGCAGCACCTCCGACGGCAGCGGCGGCCGCGGTCCGACGAGACTCATCGAGCCCCCGAGCACGTTGAAGAGCTGCGGCAATTCGTCGAGGCTGTAGCGCCGCAACTTCTTCCCGATGCGGGTGACGCGCGGATCGTCGCGCATCTTGAACAGCAGACCCGCGCCCTCGTTCGCCGCCTTGAGGTCGGCCAGACGCTTGTCCGCGTCGACGACCATCGAGCGGAACTTCCACATGAGGAACGGCTCGTTGTTCAGCCCGATCCGCGGAGCGCGGTAGAAGACGGGACCGGGTGAGTCGAGCTTGATCGCGATCGCGCAGGCCAGCAGCACCGGTGCGGCGAGCGTCAGCGCGGCCAGCGCACCGAGACGGTCGACCACGGCCTTCATGATGCGGTTGGCGCCCCGGTAGGCGGGCTTGTCGACGTGGAGCAGCGGGAGGCCGGCGACGGGCCGCACCAGCATCCGCGGCCCGGCGACGTCGATGACCCCCGGGTCGACCACCATGTCGACGTGGAGACCCTCGAGCTCCCACGACAACTCGCGCATCGCCGAGTGGCCGAGGACCTCGGCGGAGGTGACGGCGACGGTCGTCGCGCGCGACGACACCACTGCGTCGCCGGCGTCGGAGAAGTCACCGAGGATGGGCACCGACCGGCTGCCGATGGTGAGTTCCGTGCGGCCGCCCGTCGATGGCAGGCACACCCCGACCACCTCGTAGCCGAGCTCCGGGCTGCGGGTGAGGTGCGCGATGAGCGGGCGCGCCGAGCGCTCGCCACCGATGACGAGCACGTGGTTGAGGCACCGACGACGGCGGCGCATGGCCTTGAGGTGCAGGCGCCACAGCAGGTGCGACAACAGCAGACCGAGCGTGCCGAGGGGCAGCGCGAGCGCGATGAACCCGCGGGCGATGTTCAGCTTGAGCAGCAGGTCGACGATGGCCAGCAGGCCGAAGAGGGTGAGGCTGGCGCTGACGAGACGGCTGAACTCGGTCGGGCCGGTACCGATGATGCGGACGTCGCTCACCCGCGTGACGTGGAGAAGCACCACCCAGAAGCCGGCGATGAGCGCGGCCACGAAGACCGCCGGGATCTCGAGTCGTGCGACCGGGATGGTGAGTTCGGTGCCGAAGCGGGCGACCTCGGCGGCCACCACCGCGACGACCACGACGATGGCGTCGGTGACGATGAGTCGCTGGCGGTAGCGGTCGGCCCAGGTGACGATCCGATCGCGCGTGCGAGGCCTCGAGATCCGGCGCGAGATCGGTCGTCCGGGCGCACGTTGGCGTGGACTCGTCTCCGCCGTCATACCGTTCCTCTCGCATCACCGAGCGCGGCCTGTCGGCCTCACCACCCGCCGGCGAGACACACCCGAAATACTTGCGGCTCGCAATATTTTGCAGCAGTCAAGCATTCGAAATATGGCTCGGCGCCCTCGAATTCCGGCTCATCGTGGCCGTTCGTGATCCGACCCGCTGAACTTATATTCTCACCAGCAGTGCCGCAACCGATCGAATCACCTACATCGCGGAAAGATGACGATTGCGCGACGCCGTCGTGAACAGAACTCGTCCGATCGCCGGCTCTACCGCAGATAATGCGAGGTCAGGGCTGTCCCGGCTTCAGAGCCACGAACAGGCCATCCGCTTCAGCACACAAGCGGTCCCCGTCGTGGATCGTCGCGGTGACGAAGATTTTACGTCCGTCGATGCGATCGACGGCGGTGCGCACCGTGAGTTCGCGATAAAGCGGTGTTATCGATCGATAATTCACCGTCAAATATGCCGTCCTGGTCACTTTTCCCGTCGCCAATGCGCCGGTCATGCCCAGGAGATCGTCGAATGCCATGGCGATGTATCCGCCGTGCGCCGCGTTGTTCCCGCCGAGATGGAATCGCGTGAATCGCACGGTCGCGGCGACGCCGGTCGCGTCGGCGGAGTGCACCACGTACGGCGGGAGCGTGATGTTGCCGCGGGCCGGCAGGTCGATTCTTGTGCCCGACGGCGCCTGCCACTCGTCGATCGCCACCGCCTCGAGCTCGGTGTTCAGCTCCGTCAGCTGCTCGATCACCCTCTCGACGAGGGCCTCGCTCGGCTCGGCGGCACGGACCCTGTCCATGAAGTGGCGGACCACCTCGATCATCTCGCCGAACCGTGGGCCACCCCGGTCGGTGCTGATGGCCATGTCGGTGCGGAACCCGCCCCCGTGTCCGTCGCCGTCCGGGCCGGTGCCGCTCTCACTCATCCGCTCACGCTATCGGTAGCGCGTCGGGGTGCCCCACGCCGCGTCATTAGGCTTCCCAGGATGAGCGACAGCAGCAGCCCTTCCCCGTTCGTGCCCGAGCAGTGGGCCCCGATCGCCGGTTTCGAGGGACTGACCGACATCACCTACCACCGCCACACCGGGTCCGGTCGGGAGAACGGGATCGTCCGGGTCGCCTTCGACCGCCCGGAGGTGCGCAACGCCTTCCGGCCGCACACCGTCGACGAGCTGTACTCCGTCCTCGACCACGCCCGCCGCACCCCCGACGTCGGCACCGTCCTGCTCACCGGCAACGGCCCGAGCCCGCGCGACGGCGGGTGGGCGTTCTGCAGCGGTGGTGACCAGCGGATCCGCGGCCGATCGGGATATCAGTACGCCGGGGGCGAGACCACCGAGACCGTGGACACCGCGCGCGTGAAGGCCGAGGGCGGGCGACTGCACATCCTGGAGGTGCAGCGACTCATCCGCACCATGCCCAAGGTGGTCATCGCGGTGGTCGGGGGCTGGGCGGCCGGCGGCGGGCATTCGCTGCACGTCGTCTGTGACCTCACCATCGCCTCCCGTCAGCACGCACGGTTCAAGCAGACCGACGCCGACGTCGGCTCCTTCGACGCCGGCTACGGCAGCGCGTACCTGGCCAAGCAGGTCGGGCAGAAGTTCGCCCGGGAGATCTTCTTCCTCGGCCGCAGCTACGACGCCGAGGCGATGCAGCGGATGGGTGCGGTCAACGAGGTCGTCGACCACGCCGAGCTGGAGAACACCGCCGTCGAGTGGGCGCGGGCGATCAACGGGAAGTCGCCCACCGCCCAGCGGATGCTGAAGTTCGCTTTCAACCTCACCGACGACGGCCTCATGGGCCAGCAGGTCTTCGCCGGCGAGGCCACCCGCCTGGCCTACATGACCGACGAGGCCGTCGAGGGCCGCGACGCCTTCCTCGAGAAGCGCGCCCCGGACTGGGACGATTTCCCGTACTACTACTGAGTGACTGTCGTCTGAATCGTCCGGCATACGCGACTCGAGGGCATATCGCCCCCTGCTCGCGTGGAGCGGACGTTTGTGACGGGAATCGGAACCGCGTCGAGAATCCTCGCGTCCAATCGATGTGGACACCGGCGTGTACTCGCGACGACAACTGCTCGAGAAGCGGGATGTCGCCGAGCTGCGACGTCTCGTCGCGTCCGGTTCTCTGACCCTTCTCCGACGCGGGTGGTACGCCGCACCCAACGCCACGCCCGACGTGGTCGAGGCGGTGACGGCAGGCGGTGCCCTCAGCTGCGTCTCGGCCCTGGCGGTGCACGGTCTGTGGATCCCGCCGGGCTACTCCGACCGGCTCCACCTGCGAGCGTCGAAGCATCTGGCGAACCGTCGCAGCTGCCGGCTCCCGGGAGGATCGCAGCCCGTCACCGCGGCGCTCGACAACCTCGGTGACGCTCTTGCCTGCGCGTCGTCGTGCATGACCGACGAGGACTGGGTGATCGTCGTGGACTCGGCGCTGAACAAGAACGCGCTGACGATCCCGCGTCTGCAGGAGCAGATGGGCGTGGTGTCCGCCCGGATGCGGCGACTCATGCAGCGCTGCGACGCGCGGTCCGAGTCGGGGACGGAGTCCGCCGTGCGGTTCCGGCTGCAGTCCCGTCGCGTCGTCGTCGAGGTGCAGCCCGAGGTGGACACCGTCGGTCGGGTCGACCTCCGCGTCGGCCGGATCCTCATCGAGTGCGACAGCGTCGAACACCACACAGGGGCCGAGACGTACCAGAAGGACCGCAACCGGGACCGCGCGGCAATTCTCCGGGGCGAGGTGACGTTCCGGGTCACCTACGGCGACGTGTTCTACGACTGGGGACGCGCGGGGTCGGACCTGTTCGGCCTGATCGGGGCGGACAGACACCGGGATCGCCGTCGGAACCGTCCGGTATAGGCGAGCAGAGGGCAATACTCCCTCTGCTCGCGCGGAGCGGACGGTTGTGACGTCAGCGAGCGGACGTCCGCCGGTTCAGGATCCGGGTGGCGACAGGCACGGCGACGGCGAGGATGACGGCCGAGCAGATCAGGGTGTAGCTCTGGGCGTGCTGGGACGCCCATGTGACCGGTTCGCGCACAGCGGGATCGGCGGAGATGGGGTTGCCGAAGCCCTGTCGGAAGCTGCGGGCGACAGCGGTCACCGGGTTCCAGGTCGCCAGGAAGCGCAGCGGTTCGGGCAGCAGCCGCGACGGGATGAACGCGCTGGAGATGAAGCTGATCGGGAAGACGAACGTCATCAGCAGGCTCTGCGCGGCCTGGGCCGACGCGCTCACCAACCCGATGATCGCGCCCACCCACGACAGCGCGAAGCCGAACACCAGCGCGGTCGCGAACGATCCGACGGCGAACCAGAAACCGCCCGACACCCGCCACCCGATCACGAACCCGGCGGCCGTCATCACACCGAGGCCGACCACGTTGATGGTGAGGTCGGAGACGGTGCGCCCCACGATGATCCCCGACCGCGACATCGGCAGCGACCGCATCCGGTCGACCATCCCGGAGTCCAGATCCGACGACAGCCCCAGCGCCGTGTACCCGGAGTTGAACGTGACCGTCTGCGCCATGATCCCGCCGATGAGGAACTCCCGGTAGCGATCTCCGCCGAGCGCATCGCCGAACACGTACGAGAACAGCAGCACGAACATCAGCGGTTGCAGCACCACGCCGAGCAGCATCTGCGAGTTGCGCACGATGGTCCGCAGGTTGCGCACCGCGACGACCTCGCAGTCGACGACGAACGGGATCACGCCCCGGCTCCGCACCACCGCGGTCACGTCGCCACCTCGTCGACGGTGAGCGACCGGAACGCGTCGTCGAGCGACGGCGCACGCACCGACGCCTCGGCGACGGCGATCCCCGCCACCGCCAGCGACGACACCACGGCAGCGACAGCCTCGGCGCCGTCGAGGGCCTCGACGGTCACCACGTCCTCGACCACCTCGACGGAGACGTACCCGTCCCCGACAGCCTCTCGGACGCGCGACGGGTCCACGGCGGACGCCAGGCGCACGGTCACCGTCGACGTCCCGAACCGCCGCTTGAGCTCCTCCGGCCCACCACGCGCGACGACGGCGCCCCGGTGGATGACGGTGACGTCGTCGGCCAGACGGTCGGCCTCCTCGAGGTACTGCGTCGTCAACAGCACCGTGCTCCCCGCGGCCGCGAGGTCGCGCACCGACTCCCACAGCGTCTCGCGGCTCGGTGGGTCGAGCCCCGCGGTCGGCTCGTCCAGCACGACGACGGGCGGGTCGGCGACGAGCGCGCCGGCGAGGTCGAGCTTGCGCCGCATCCCGCCGGACCAGGTCGCCGCACGCCGACCGGCCGCCTCGGCGACACCGAACCGTTCCAGCAGCTCGTCGGCCCGACGACCCGCCGCGCGCCGCCCGTAGCCCGACAGTCGCGCGATCATCGCCAGGTTCTCCCGGCCGGTCAGCGAGTCGTCGACGGTCGCGAACTGTCCCGACAGGCCGATCAGGCCCCGGACCCGATGGGGGTGCTCGACGACGTCGATCCCGGCGACCCGCACCGTCCCCGACGTGGGCGCGACGAGCGTCGCGATGGCCCGGACGGTGGTGGTCTTGCCGGCACCGTTGGGCCCCAGCAGCGCCATCACCGACCCCTCCGCCACGGTCATCGACACCGCGTCGACGGCGACGGCGTCCCCGAACGCGACGGTCAGATCGTCGACCTCCAGCCCGCTCACACCGCCTCCTGTGAGGACGGTCTCGCACCGGACCCGGTGGGTGCTCCGCTGGCTATCCTCGATCCATGTGGCGGATCACTCGACGGGTGATCGTCGTGGTGATCGGGCTGGTGATCTCCGTCGCGGCGGCGGGTCTGCCGGTCTTCGTGTTCCCCGTCGTCGCCGACGACCCGCGCCCGGCCGACGTGATCATGGTGCTCGGCGGACGGCAGGACGGCCGCGAGGAGTTCGCGATCGGACTCGCCGAACGCGGCCTGGCGAAGACGGTTCTCGTCTCCGATCCCTACACCCGCCCCGACGACTACATGGAGTCGATCTGCGATCGCCCGCACGGGGTCCGCGTCGTCTGCTTCGACCCGCAGCCGCGCACCACCCGCGGCGAGGCCCGGTTCCTGCGGGACGAGTCGCGACGCAACGGGTGGCGGTCGGCGCTGGTGGTCACGTTCAGCCCGCACGTCAGCCGCGCCGACTTCATCATCGGCCGCTGCTTCACCGGCGATCTGACGATGGTCGACTACCACGACAGGCTGCCACTGTCCTACTGGGCGTGGATGTACGCCTACCAGACCGCCGGGTTCGTCCGGGCGGCGTTCCAGTCGGGCTGCTGAGCGGTTCACCCGATCACTTGCACCGCGGGACATCGACGCGGACGTCGGGCGTGTCGATGAGGGGTTGGACGGGGACGACGGGATCGCCTGCGGCGGAGGTGGGTTCGACGAGGGTGAACACCACCGTCCCGGTGGCACCCGGCTTCACCCGCACCTGCGCGGTGGCGTGCAGGTGGCCGAGTTCGGTTCCACTGCTGTAGATCGTCGGCTGGCCGTCGACGGTGACGCTCTTCAACACCGACCCGTTCGTGCCGTTCAGCGTGACGTTCGCGTAGTTCGTGCCCGGGACGATCCGCTTGTCCGGGTTGCCCAGTCCACCGATCACGTACGCAGGCAACGACAGGTCCTTCACCGTGTTCGTCATCTTCACGGTCACCGTGGTCTCACGGGTGGAACCGGTGCACGCGGGCGCGCTGTAGGTGATGGACCGCTTGAGGTAGTAGTCGATCTTGTTGCCCGCCAGGTTCCCGATGGACACCTCGGCGTACGGCGCCGACGTCTGCACCACCTCGTGCGCGAGACCCGACTTCTCGAGCAGCGCCTGCTCGTCCGGGCGGGTGCTGTAGATCATCAGGCGCCGCTCGTGCACCGCGCGCCCGAGCGCCTC
Organism: Williamsia deligens; assembly: GCF_024171765.1. Classification (GTDB taxonomy): domain Bacteria; phylum Actinomycetota; class Actinomycetes; order Mycobacteriales; family Mycobacteriaceae; genus Williamsia_A; species Williamsia_A deligens. The sequence goes on along the minus strand of NZ_JAMTCI010000001.1, from coordinate 2,423,563 downwards.
GAGGACGCCGCCGGTGTTGCCGCGGGCGGTGGTGACCGTCGAGATGGCCTTCGCCGCGATCTCCTGCAGGTACGCCTTGCGGGCGGGGTTGTCGCCGCCGAACCGCTGATACGACGTGGACAGCGTGATCGGGACGACGGTGTCACCGGTGATCTGTTCCCCGTCGTCGAGCCTGATCGGCCCGGTGGCCTTGAGGAGGTAGCTCAACGCGATCGGGTCGGTGGCCAGAGCACCGTCGAGACGTTCCCCGGACTGCTGCTGCCACATCGACATCCAGATCTGCGCCGCGTAGGGAAAATGCGGGCTGACGTTGCTGTTCCGGGAATCGGTGTAGGGGCGGTTGATCCCGTAGTTCAGCGTGTAGTCGTCACCCAGGTCGATCGGCCGACTCGGCGCGCGCAGCGTCGTGTTCGCTCCGAGATTGTCGACGTTGACCCGACCGTCGCGGGCGCTGATCACGCCATAGGCGCCGAGAAGTCCGCCGGTGGACCGGGATTCGGCGGGGGTCTGGAACGCGAAGAAGTAGCGGCGGGTCTGGTCCTGGCCGAGCATCGGCGGCAGCAGCTGCGCAGCGGTGTCGGTGCCGCGGATGAAGCGGCTCGTCTTCTGGGTCTGCGACGCGAGTTGCGTTCGTGCGTCGGACACCTGGCCCAGCCAGGACCCGTCGATCGACGCGGCGCGGGCGTCGATGCGCTCGGCGGCGTCGGCGATCCGACCGAGCTGCTGCTGGTTCTGCTGCAGCAGTGTGGTGTCGATCCCCTTGTCCCCGGTGCGCAGTCGGCTGGGGTCGAGGGTGGTGGCCAGCGACGCGATCGGCTTGAGCACCTCGCCGGACAGATCGGAGACGACGTCGGAGATGTCGGCGACCGACTTCAGCGGCGACCCGAGGAACGGGATCGCGGCCGCCACCGACCACACGGGGTCGTGGGTGGCGGAGTGCGCGCTCGACGCCGCGGACTCCGCCGCCGACGCCGCCTGCTGCGCGCGACCCACGTCGCCGTTCAGCACGGCGCTGCGGGCCGCGGACGCCTGCGTGCGGGCGGTCTCCAGGTCACTCTTGGCCGACACGGCGCGGTAGGCGATCCAGGCCAGTGCGATCACGACGATGAGCAGCACCACGGCGACGACGATGAGGACGGTGCGACGACGGCGACGTGGTCGCGTGGTCACGGTCTGCGTGGTCATCGGTCTCCCTCGTCGGCGCCGGGGGGCGCTGTCTGGACTGCGAGCATCTCACCGATCGCCCGCATCGTCGCGGGCTCACCGAGATCGGCGTGGTCCGCGTCGACACGGACGGCGGTGACGCGCCCGACGACACCGGACCGCCAGTGATCGGCCGCCTCGTCGGTGGTGTCGGACGCGACCACGAGCACCGTGTGGTCGACGGCGATCGGTTGCGGGTCGAAGGCCGCCGCCGATCGCGCGATCGCGTCGATCCGCGCGGTGTAGGCGGCGAACCGGGCCGCGTCGGCGGCACGCAGGGCCTCGGCGGTCGCGGGGTCGATCCCGACGACGTCGTCGCCCGCTGCGGCGACGTCGACGCCGACCAGCGCGTCGAGCAGGACCAGCAGCGCGACGGTCTCACCGGCGGTGACCGCGAGCTGCGCCATGCGGTGCGCGATCTGCCCGCCCACCGACCATCCACCGAACCGGTACGGGCCGTGAGGTTGTCGCTCGCGGACGGCGTCGAGGTGGCGGGCGGCGAGGTCGTCGACGGTCGAGGGCGACGTCGGCGTCGGGTCGAGGAGATCGGGCAGTTGCATCCCGAGCACACCACCACCGACAGCCTCGGCCAACGGCCGGTACATCGACGCCAGACCACTCGCCGGGTGGACCAGCCACAGCGGATCCGCCCCCTCGGCGAGGGGGATGACGTGCTGCAGCAGGTCGGCGATCTCAGGGGCGAACTCGGGCCGGGATCCCGCAGCCCCCGCGTCGATCTCCGCGGCCAACGCCGCCGGGGTCGGATGGGCCACCACCGACTCCAGGGCCACCTCGGCACCGACAGCCTCGCGCAACGCCCCGACCAGCGGGATCAACTGCAGCGACGTGCCACCCACGGCGAAGAACTCGTCGTCGACACCGATCGAGTCGTCGCCGATCACGCTGCGGAACACCGACAGCACCGTCTCTTCGGTCGGCGTCCGCGGCACCGCTCCCCCGCCACCCCACTGCGGCGCGGGCAGCGCGGCGACGTCGAGCTTGCCGACGGGCGTGACCGGCAGCTCGTCGACGACGATCACCTGGGCGGGCACCAGGTGCGCCGGCAACGACAGGCCCATCGCGGACCGTAGAACGTCCCCCGAGAGGTCGCTGACGGCGTAGGTCACCAGCGTGTCGCCGGACGGTCCGGCGACGGCGAGGGTCGTCGCCCGTCGGGCCCCGGCGGCGATGGCTGCGGCGTCGACCTCGGCGGGTTCGACGCGCACACCCCGGATCTGGACCTGCTGGTCTGCGCGCCCTGCGAACGCCAACCCCACCGGTGTGCGACGCACCAGGTCGCCGGTGCGGTACATCCGGGCGCCGTCGTCGGCGGCGACGAACCGCGACGCGGTGAGCGCGGCGTCGATGTAGCCCTGCGCGAGAGCGGGACCCAGCAGGTAGAGCTCGCCGACACAGCCGTCGGGTACCGGGCGCAGACGTCGGTCGAGGACGGCGATGCCGACGCTGTCGGCCTGGCGCCCGAGCATGGGGCCAGGGGCGAGATCCGCATCAGTTCGATCCCAGAGCACCATGATGGTGGACTCGGTCGGCCCGTACACGGTCGCGATGTCACGCCCGATGGCCCAGCGCTGCACAATATCCCGGGGCACGGCCTCGCCACCCACCTCCACCAGTCGCAGCGCGGGCAGGCGGGCGGGGTCCAGCGTCGCGAGCACCGTCGGCGAGGTGAACAGGGTGGTCGCGCCGAGTCGGGCGAGTTCGGCGGTGCCGGCCTCGCCGCCGACCCGGTCCGGCGCGATCACCGACAGCCGCGCACCGGAACCGGCCGCCCGCACGAGCTCGAACACCGCCGCGTCGAAGCTCGGCGACGAGTGGTGGGCCACGCGATCCTCCGAGGTCAGACCGGACTCGATCGGATCGGCGAACAACGACAGGCCGCGGTGGGTCACGGTGACCGCGTTCGGGAGCCCGGTGCTACCCGAGGTGAAGATGACGTAGGCGGGGGCGTCGACGAGCGGCCTGGCCCAGTCGACGGCCTCCACCTCACCGAGGTCCTCGCCCACCGGATCCACCTCGACGGTCCGGATCCCCCCGGCGACAGGCACATCGCCGGCAAACGCACCCACGACGGCGACCCGTGCGTCGGCGATGGTCAGCATCCGTGCGACGCGCTCGGCCGGGTAGTACGGGTCGACGGGCACCAGCACCGCGCCGGTCCGCACCACCGCCCACGTCGCGATCACCGACTCGACCGATCGGGGCAGCATCATCGCGACGCGGTCCCCGGCGTGCACCCCGGCGTCGAGCAACCGGGACGCCATCGCCGCCGACCGTCGGTCCAGGTCGGCGTAGGTCAGCGCGACAGCACCGTCATCCACGGCGACCTCCTCCACGAACGACGTTGTCGCGTGGGCGAACACGTCCTGCAGGGTCGTCGGCGGGCGCATCGCGAGGACCGACCGGTCGACGGCGTCGCGCGCCACCTCCGCCGGGCTGCGCAGGTCGATCGCGTCGACTGGCATCGCCGCGGGTGCGGTGACCATCGCGGTCAGCGCCCGCAACCACCGCTCGCCCAGGGCGACCGCGGTCTGCTCGTCGAACAGGTCGGTCGCGCGGGTGACGATCACCGACCCGTCGGGCGCGACGGTGAACTGCAGGTCGAACTCCGAGGGGGCGCTGATGTCATCGCCGTCGGGCAGCCCGATCGGCAGCGCCGGCAGCACATCAGGGGTCTGCGAGAGCAGTACCTGGACCAGCGGATGCCGACCCGGGTCCCGGGGTGGCCGGACCGCGGCGACGATCTCGTCGAAGCCGACCAGCGTCGATCCGATCGCCTCGGTGTCGACGTCACGGATGCGGGACAGGAAGGTGTCGACGTCGGTCGGGGTGACGCGGGTCCGCAGCACGGCGGTGGAGACGAACATCCCGGCGACCGGGGCGATCTCCGGCACCGATCGCACCGACACGGGCGTCCCGACGGCGACATCGTCGGTGTCGGCCGCACCGGCGAGCGCCAGGACCAATGCCCCGTGCCACAGGTGGAACGGCGTCACCCCCGCGGCGCGGGCGCGAGCCGGAATCGCGTCGACCACAGCGGCATCGGGGGACAGCCGCGTCGACGCGGTGGCCAACGACCGGGACGCGGTCCGCGGGCGATCGGTGGGCAGGTCCAGCACACCCGGGTATCCCTCGAGTGCGGACAGCACCCGGGCCCGGTCCGTGGCGCGTATCGCCGCCGGCACAGCGGCTTCCGCCATCGACCACTGCGCGTACGTCACGTCGAGCGGAGCGAGCCACCGCCCGGACAGAGCCTCGGCGAGATCGGACGACAGGATGCCGACCGACTGACCGTCGAGGGCGATGTGGTGCACCACCATCAGCAGGACGCGGCCGTCGGCGGCGCGGATCGAGACCGCTCGCACCGGCGGATCGGCGGACAAGTCGAACGGTGCGGTCAGGTGCGCGACGAGTTCCGGCGGCGGGGAGGCCAGCGCCTGCGCCCAGGTCACATCGCCCAGGTCGACGACGCGCACATCGGGCCGGAACGACCGGAGCACAACCTGATAGGGGTCGCCGTCGACGATCGGGTACGTCGTCCGCAGAGGCGCATGCCGGTCGACGACGGCGTGCACCGCGGCCTGCACGCGCGCATCGGAGATGTCGTCGGCGAGCGGAATTAACACCGGCACCGCGTACATCGCGACGTCGGACCGTCCGCGCGCCATCCGGTCGGCGAACCAGATCCGTCGCTGCGCGGTGCTCAGCGGGACCCGGCCGTGCACCGGTCCGCGGGCGATCACGGTCGCGAGCGCCGAGGCCAGGGAACCACCCTCGGTGTCGGGTGCACCGGCCACGCTGGCCGCGAGGGCCGCGGCGGTGGGGTGCGCGAACACCTCGGCCACCGCGAGACGCCGGCCGGTCCGGCGCGCCAGGGCCGAGACCACCTGCGTCGTCGACAGCGACGTGCCACCGAGTGCGAACAAGTCGTCGTCGGGGCCGATCTCGTCGACGCCGGTGCCCAGGACCTCGGCGAACACCGCTCGTACGACGGGGATGTCGATGCCGGGCAACGCCGGTTCGGTCACGGACTCCACTGCGGAGGCGGGGTGCACGGGCACAGCCGTCAGCCCGTCCTCGATCACCGGGAACGGCGAGGACGGATCGGTCGCGGCGGCGGTCAGCAGGGCGACGACCTGCTCGGCGAGTGCCCGCGCGGTGGTCACGGGCACGGCCGGTGCGTGCAGGACGATCAGCTGCAGGGCACCGGTCGGGTCGGGTCCGACGACCACCTCGACGTCGAACTTCGCGGCCACCAGTTCGTCGACCTCGGCGATCGGCTCGATCCGGCTGTCGCCCAGCGGGATGCCCCCGACGAGCAGCGAGGGGTCGAGCACCGCGCGGGCCTCCTGCTGCACCACCAGCACCGACACCAACGGGTCGTGGCGGCCGCAGTGGTCGGGCCGGACAGCGCGGGCGACAGCGTCGTAGGGGACGCCGTCGTTCGCCATCGCGGTCAGGTCGGCGTCGCGGACCGCGGCCAGGACGTCCTCGGCGCTCGCCGCGGGATCGATCGCGGTGCGCAGGGCGACGGTGTTGACGAACATCCCGACCACGGGCTCCATCGCCGGGTCGGGTCGTCCGAGGACCGGTGCGGCAACGACCACGTCCGACGTCCCGGTCCACCGCGCGAGCACGGTCGCGACCGCCGCGTGGACGGCGTGGAAGGTGGTCGCGCCCACACGCTGGGCGAGGGCGTCGACGGCCCGCGTCACGTCGTCGGGCAGCACGACGGCCACCCGACCGCCCTCGCCGACGGCCGACTCGTCGTGTCCCGGAAGACGCTGGGGCTCACCGAGGCCGGCGAGTGTCTGCCGCCAGAAGCGGAGTTGCCGCGCATAGGTGGAATCGGGGTCGTCGGGGTCACCGAGGCGACCGAGCTGCCACCGCGTCACGTCGATGTAGGTGAGCTCCGGCGCGGGGAGGTCGGCGTCGTCGGTGTAGGCGGTGGCGAGGTCGGCCAGGAGCGTCCGCAGCGAGAACCCGTCGACCGCGACGTGGTGCATCACCGCCACCAGCAACCAGTCCGCGTCGCCGGAACCGGCGACCTCGACGAGAACAGCGCGGAACGCCGTCGACGTCGTCAGGTCGATCGGCGCGGTGATGATCTGCCGCACAACCTGATCGGCCTCAGCAACGTCGACACGCGCCACCTCGGGCATCGCGACGTCGTCGGGTGCGAGCACCACCTGACGCGGCCCGTCAGGGGTGTCGGGGTAGACCGTGCGCAGGCTCTCGTGGCGCACGGCGAGACGGCGCAGCGCGCGTCGGATGCGGTCCGGGTCGGCGGGTCCGACGATGCGCGCGACGACGGGCACCGTGTAGGCGGTGGACTCCGGGTCGAGGCGGTTCAGGAACCACATACGCCGTTGCGGGAACGCGAGCGGCACGCTCGCCGGGGTCGGCAGGTGCACCGGCCGGACACCGCGCGCGTCGGACGGTTCCATCGCGTCGAGGTCGGCGGCCAACTCGGCGACGGTGCGCGCGTCGAAGACCTGCCGGACGGTCACGTCCCGTCCGGTGGTCTCGCGCAGGCGCCCCACGACCCGCGTCGCCGTGAACGACGACCCGCCGAGGGAGAAGAAATCCGATGCGGTGTCGATGGTCTCGGCGTCCACACCGATGATCTCGGACCACACGGCGACGATCGCCAGCTCCGTCGGTGTCTGTGCGGGGCGGCCGGGCGGCATGTCCGGTGCCGGCAGCGCGCGACGGTCGAGTTTGCCGTTGGCGGTGCGGGGCAGGTCGTCGAGGACGGTGATGAGTGTCGGGACCATCCCGCGGGGCAGCAGGTCCCGGGCGGCGCGGCGGATCTCGTCGGGGTGGATCGGATGGTCGGTGTCGTCGGGCACCACCCACGCGGCGAGGACGTCGGCGCCCGACGGTGTTGCCTGCAGATCGCTGACCGCGTCCCGGACACCGGGGATGGTGACCAGCGCGGCGTCGATCTCCGCCGGTTCGACGCGCAGTCCGCGCACAGCGAGCTGAGTGTCGGTGCGGCCGTGGGTGACCAGCGTGCCGTCGGCGCGGCGGTGCACCAGGTCGCCGGTGCGGTACATCCGCGCGCCGGGATGCGCGGGGTCGGCGACGAATCGCTCGGCGGTGAGGTCCGGGCGACCGAGATAGCCGCGGGCCAGCGATGCACCGCGGATGTAGAGCTCGCCGACGGTGTTGTCGGGGACGGCGCGCAGTCGCCCGTCGAGGACCACAGCCTGCGACCCGGCGACCGCCTCGCCGATGTCGACGGGTCCGTCGTCCATGTGGAGGTCGGTGGTGACGACGATCGTCGTCTCGGTGGGGCCGTAGAAGTTGACGAGTTGCCGCCCCGCCGACCACTGGGCGGCGGCGCGCTGCGGCACCGCCTCGCCGCCGACGGTCATCAGCGACACGTCCCGCATCCGATCGGGGTCGAGTGTGCTCAGCACCGCCGGCGTCGAGAGGACGGTGTTCACCCCGTGGGCGGCGATGACCTCGTGCATGGCGTCGCCGCCGATGACATCGGGTGGGCAGATCACCACGGTGCCACCCGACGAGAAGCCCAACAGCAGTTCGATGATGTGCGCGTCGAAGGACGGCGCGTAGTTGTGCAGCAGCACCGTCTCCGGGCTGAGCGGCAGGCCGTCCCGCATCGTCGCCAGCAGCGGCCCGATCCCCCGGTGCGAGACGGCCACACCCTTCGGAGTGCCCGTCGAGCCGGAGGTGAACACGACGTAGGCGAGGTCGTCGGCGGTCAGGTCCATCGGCCCCCGGGCCGTCGGCGCCCTCTCCGGGGTGTCCTCGAGCGGCACGACGACGGTGGATCCGAGCGCCTCGGCGACGTCGTCGACGGGATGCCCGGGCGCGGTGAGCACCACCGCGGGCGCGGCGGTTCCGAGGACGCGGGCGCGACGGGCAGGCGGGTCGGTGGGGTTGACCGCGAGGAACGCGGCACCCGCGTAGCTGATCCCCCAGGTGGCGAGCACCGACCACGTCGACCGCGGCGCGTGGGTCGCGACGATGTCGCCGCGCCCCACCCCTCGTGCCCGCAGTGCCGCCGCGATGGCCCGCGCCCGCGCGTCGAGGTCGGCGTATGTGAACGACTCGTCCCCGTCCACCAGCGCGACGCGATCGGGATATGCGGCCGCCGTCGCCGCCAGCACTCCCCCGAACGTCACCACCCCCGACCCCGCGCCACCCCCGGACCCCACCCCCGTCGACTGGGCGCTTACAGACGTCGACTGGGCGCTTACAGACGTCGAGTGGGCGGTTACAGACGTCGACTGGGCGGTTGACGCGACCAACACGTCCCCGACAACCACATCGGGGTGCGAGAGAGCGGCGGTCAGCACCCGGACGACGTCGTCGACCATCCCCTGCGCGACAGCCTCGTCGACGGTGGACGGGCGGTAGACCAGAGCGATCCGCAGGGTCCCGTCGGTGACGGCGACGGAGAAGTCGAGTCCGAACACCGTCCGCAGGAGGCCGGTCCGCGCGAGCGCCTCGACGTCGGTCGCCAGCGCGGTGCTCCCCTCCCGGTCGGTCATCAGATCCGACAGGACGATCGCGGTCAATGCGCGACCGGCGGTGCTGCGATCGGGGTCGGCGATGGCCGCGATCTCGGCGGCGGGGAGGTCGGCGTGGGCGAACGCGTCGAGGTCCGCGGCGGTGACGTCGGCGACAACCTCGTCGAACGGCCGGTCGACGTCGATCTCCGTACGCAGCGGCACGGTCCGCGCGAACATCCCGACGGTGTCGGCGACAGCCGCGTCGACGCGCCCGGACGTCGCGGTCCCGACGACCACATCGCCGGACGCACCCCGCCGCGCGATCACCGACGCGAGTGCAGCGTGCACGGCGATGAAGACGGTCGTGCGGTGGTGGACCACCCAGTCCCGCAAATGGTCCAGATCGTCCAGCACCGCAACGGCGATCGCGCTCGGCTCACCGGAGCGTTCGCCGACGGTCGACGCGACCCCGGGCAACCGGATCGGGCGGATCGGCTCGGCGAACACGCCCCGCCAGAAGCGGTGCAGATCGTCCGACCGCGCGGCCAGCATCGAGCGGTACCACTGCGTGTACGACGCGAAATCGACTGCGACCGGTGATGCCTCGACACCTTCGCGCGACGCCAGCGCCGCGAGCTCCCGTTCCAGCACCGCCACCGATCGGCCGTCCGCGGCGATGTGGTGGATCGCCGCACCGACGATCACGCCGCTGCCGGTGTCGGCGACGCGGATACGCCACGGCGGGGCGACCGCCAGATCGAACGGAGCAAGCACCTCGGCCACCACCGCAACAGCGTCGTCGGTCGCCCGCGGTGTCAGGTCGATCGCGATGTCGTCGACGTCGACGAGTTCCTGCCGCGGGCCCAGCACGTCGACGGGATAGCGGGTGCGCAGTGCGTCGTGGCGGGCGATGACGTCGCGCACCCGCGACTCGACCGCCGCGCGGGATTCGCTGTCGCGCAATTCCTCCACCATCGAGTCGTCCAACGGAACCGCCGCGACGAGGTGGTAGCCCGTGTCGTCGGGGTGCAGACTCCACTGCAGCCAGACCTCTTCCTGCTGCGGTGTCAACGACAGCCGCTCTGGCCGGGCCATCGGCGACGGCCCGGGCACGCGCACCACGCCGACGTCGTGACCGGCGTCGACGATCGCGGCCAGCATCGCGATGGTCGGGTTCTCGAACACCGCCCGCACGGTGACCGTCGCACCCGCCACGTCCGACAGGCCGGCGGCGAGACGCGCTGCGGTGAGCGACGATCCGCCGAGCGCGAAGAAACTGGAGTCCGGGCCCAACCCGGCGGGGTCGGTACCGGTGAGATCGGCGACGACGGCCGCGACGACCTGTTCCTGCGGCGTCAGCGAACGTCCGGGCGCGGCGGATCGTTCGGCCAGCCGCAGCAACGCCGCGGTGTCGACCTTCCCGGTCGGCGTCAGCGGCCACCCGTCCACCGCGACGACCACGGCCGGCACCGACTGCGCCGGCAGCACCCGCGCACAGGATTCGCGCACCGCAGCGTCGTCGACGGCCGGGCCGACGACGAACCCGATCAGCGTCTCGTCACCGGCGACAGGCCCGGGTCGCACCACCACACGAGCGTCGACGACCCCGGGCGCTGCACGCAGCGCCGCGACCACTTCACCGAGTTCGACGCGGAACCCGCGGATCTGCACCTGGTCGTCGGTGCGGCCGAGGTATTCGAGACGTTCGTCGTCGATGCGCCGCACGTGATCACCCGTCCGGTACATCCGCTGCCCGCCCGGCCCGGCGACGAACCGCTCGGACGTCAGACCCGGCTGCCCGAGATATCCCGCCGACACCTGCGGCCCGACGACGTACAGCTCGCCGCGCGCACCGACGGGCACGGGCCGCAACCGCGCGTCCAGCACCCGCACGGTCATCCCGGCGAGCGGTACGCCGATCACGCTGCGCACGTCGTCGACATCGACGACCTGCTGCGTGAGATGCACTGTCGTCTCGGTGATCCCGTACAGGTTCAGCAGCTGAGCGGTCCGATGACGGGCCGCCCATGGCGCCAGGGTCGACGGGGCCAGCGCCTCGCCACCGAACACCACCCACCGCAGCGACGGATGTTCCTCGCCGCGCTCGGCGATCGGCGCGAACGCAGTCGGCGTCTGACTGAGCACCGTCACGCCGCGGCGGTCGATCAGCTCCGACAGCACCGACGGGTCGCGGGCCGTGTCCCCGTCGACCACCACGACGGTCCCGCCCGTGGTCAGCGCGCCCCACGTCTCCCACACGGAGAAGTCGAAGGCCGGCGAGTGGCTCCACGTCCACACATCAGTGGGGCCTGTGTCGATGAGCGGCAGGGTCGCCGACAGCATCGACGCCAGGTTGCCCCGTGTGACCACAACACCTTTGGGCGCACCGGTCGAGCCCGACGTGTGGATGATGTAGGCCGGGAGATCGTCGGAGATCGGCCGCGGTTCGGCCTGCGCCACCCCGATCGCCGCATACGTCAGCACCCGCGCCCCGAACACCGTCCCGTCGGGGTGGTCCTCCTCGACGACCACCGGGACCGCCGGCCACACCGCGTCCTGGATCTCCGCGACGCGCCGCGCCGGATAGGACGGGTCGACGGGGACCAGCGTCGCTCCCAGCTCGTGGATGGCCACCGACACCGCGAGGGTCGCGGCAGAGCGCCCTCCGGTCAGCATCACCCGGGTCCCGGCACCGACGCCGGACGCGGCCAGCGATTCGACGAACTGATCCACCGTGGCCAGCAGCGCGGCGTAATCGACCGCCCGATCCCCGTCCACCACCGCGACAGCCCCCGGCGTCGATGCCGCTCTGTCCCGGAACGCGATCACCGGATCGATGCGGCCCGCCCCAGGCGGCCCCACGAGCACCGGCGACGACTCCCGCGGCACCACGTCGTCGACGATCACGTCGGCGCCACCGTCGGCGAGCGAGCCCAGTACCGCGACGACGTCGGCCAGGATGCGCTGGGCAGCAGACACATCCACCGACCCGACGCCGACGGTGAGCACCACATCCACGCCGTCGGCGCCACGGTCGGTGACCGTGAACTCCAGCGGCACCCGCGCATGCGGCACGCGGATCGGCGTCACCGACCGCACCAACTCCGCGTCGAGCGCATCGACGCCGACCATCGAACCGGGGTCCTCGGCGTAGGAGACGATCACATCCAGGTACGGCTGACGGGCGGAACCCGCGCCCGGCGCCACCGCAGCCACCAGGTCCTCGTAGTCGATCGCATGTTCCCCGGTGGCGTCGGTCAGGCCGCCGGCGCTGGCGGCCACCGCATCCCGCAGGGACACATCGACGCCGACGCGTGTCCGCAGCACCGCCATCCGCACGAACATGCCGACGGCGGTGAAGTCGGTGGCGGTGTCACGCCCGACGGTCGGCACACCGACCACGACATCCTCGTCGCCGGTGACGGTCGCGAGCACCTGCGTCAGCGCGACATGCACGACGTGGAACGGGGTGACGCCACACGCGTCGGCGACAGCGACCAGCCGATCGCGCACGCCCGGCGCGAGCGGCGCCTCGAGGTGTTTCGCCGGCTCCGGCCCCGGCGGTGCGCTCGCCGCCGGACGCGGCAGCGACAGCTGCGTCGGCGCACCGTCCAGCGCTTGTCGCCAGTACGCGACAGACTCCGCCGACACCCCACCAGCAGCGGTCGCCCGTGCGGCAACCGCACTGTAGGCCTCGGCCGACTCCGCCCAGTCGGGCTCGCGGCCCGCGGTCCGCGCGGTGATCGCGGCGAGCACGTCACCCCCGAGGATCTGTACCGACCACCCGTCGGCGACCGCGTGATGCGCGACGAGAACCAGCACCCGCGCTGCGCCGGAGTCGAGGTCGAACAGGTGCATCCGCCAGCCGGGGGCGGCGAGGTCGAAAGGTCCACGGGCAGCCTCGTCGACAGCCGCGTCGAGCTCGGCAGCGGTGACCACTCGCCGCCCGACGATGGCCGCGTCGACGTGTTCGGCCGCATCGGCGATCGGCAGCACCCGCGCGACCGGCGCCCCGTACTGCTCGACGAGGACGGTTCGCAGGATCTCGTGCCGGCCGATGACGTCGACGGCGGCCGCGCGGACCGCGTACAGCCCGACAGCCGGATCGAGGTCGACGCGGAGCGGCAGGTGGTAGACGGTCGAGTTCGGATCCAGCTGGTGGAGGAACCACAGACCGCGCTGCTGTGCCGACGGCGTGTACTCCACCGGGCCTGCAGGCGCCGCGGCTGCGATCGGCGGCGCCGCAGCGAGAACCTCGGCGAGCGCGGCGACCGTCGGCGCGGCGACGATGTCCCGCACCGCCGGTTGGCGGCCCGTCGCAGACGCGAGCCCGACGGCGATGTGCATGTACGACAACGAATGTGCGCCCAGATCGAGCAGCGACCCGGACGGGTCGACCGCCTCGGGCTCGCGCCCCAGCACCCCGCCGACCACGGTGCGGACCGTCGACAGGAACTCCGACGCGTCACCGCTGAGCACCGACGCGGAAGTAGCACCGGGCGCAGGCAGCGCCGTCCGGTCGATTTTCCCCGACGACGTCAGAGGGATTGCGTCGAGCACGGTCACCTGCGACGGCACCGCATACGCCGGCATCACTGTCGCAGCGGCGGAACGGACCTCGGACGGATCGACATCTCCGACGACGTACGCGATCAGCACTCCCCCGTCGACCCTAGAGCCGTCGCGCACAGAGACCACGGCGTCGACGACCCCCGGCGCGGAGCGCACGGCCGCCTCCACCTCGGCGAGCTCGACGCGGAACCCGCGGAGCTGAACCTGGCTGTCTGCGCGCCCGAGGTATTCGAGCTGACCGTCGTGGGTGCGTCGCACGATGTCGCCGGTGCGGTACATGCGGGTGCCGCCCGCAGCGGCCACGAACCGCTCGGCCGTGCGTGCGGTGGGCCCGACGTAGCCGTCGGCGAGTTGGGCTCCGGCGATGTACAGCTCACCCCACACCCCGGTGGGTACCGGCTGCAGTGTCACGTCGAGAACGGCGATAGCCATGGCGGGCAACGGCTCACCGATCAGCGACCGTCGCTCCGAGACCACCGCCACCGGCGTCGTGGTGACGTGCACCGCGCCTTCGGTGATGCCCCACATGTTGGTGAACCCGACTGTCTTCCCCACGGTGGCGGCGAACTGCCACAACCGGTCGAAGTGCAGCGCGGATCCACCGAACACCACCTGATCGAGCGCCGTGACGCCCTCGCCGACGCGGATCGCCTCGGCCGCCAACGCCTCGAACGCCGGGGGTGTTTGGGAGAGCACGGTGATCCGGTTGTCCTGGACGAACCGCCAGAGGGCCGCCGGGTCGCGGATGGTGTCGGCGTCGGCGAGGACCACCGACGCGCCCACGCGCCAGGGGGCGAGGACCTCGAACACCGAGAAGTCGAACGCGAGGGAGTGGACACAGCTGAACACGTCGGTCGGCGAATAGTTCTCGGCGACCCCGTCGAGCATCGCGACGACGGCCCGGTGACTGACCGACACACCCTTGGGACGTCCGGTCGACCCGGACGTGAAGATGACGTACGCCTCGGCGTCGGCGGGTATCGGGACGGGTTGCCACTCGGGATCGGCATCGAGATCGTCGAGACCCACCGACCGGTGACCATCGAGCGCTCCCAACACCACCGCGGGCGCGGCGTCCTCGAGGATGGCCGCGATGCGCGCCGGCGGCAGCGTGATGTCGACGGGAACGTAGGCGGCGCCGGTCATCTGGACACCGAGCTGCGCGATGACCGCTCGCCCGCCGCGAGGCAGCGCGACCGCGACGCGATGTCCCGCCCCGACGCCGAACGCGGCCAGCCCGGATCCGATGGCCCGGGCCGCGTCCACCACGGCGGTGTAGGAGTACCGCACCTCCCCGTCGACCAGTGCCGTCGTCGCGCGCGACCGCGCGGTCTTCAGAACCACGTCGACGACGGTGCGCCCACCGGCCGCGGCCCTCGGCGGCAGCGCACCCGCTGGCCCCGGCACCAACTCATGCAGCAGCGATTCAGGGGTCGCCGACGCGAACGCGTGGGCGGCGGCGTCGATCATCGCCTGCGCGGCCGCGGGAGCGAGAACGGCGGTGTCATAGGTGAGTGAGATGCGAAGTCCGTCGGCCCGGTGGTCGAGGTTCCACTGCAGCGGGACCCGGGGATCGCGTGCCGGCTCCTGGTGGACGTCGACGGCGAGCCCCATCTGCGCGGCGACGACCGATGCGCGGTCGACGCCGCGGTAGCTGATGAGCACGTCGGACAGCGGCGCGGTGGTGGGCGCACGTGTCGGTTCGACGGCCCGGGCGACGTCCGCGATGGGGACGTCGCCGTGCAGACGCGCCTCGCGCACAGCACCGTCCACCAGCGTGACCATGTCGTCGAACGTGATCCCCGGCTGCAGCTGGGTGCGGATCGCGACGGGGTTCACGAACATCCCGACCGCGGGTCGGGCGGGCAGCAGGTCGCGGCCGGTGTGGACGGTGGCGAGGGTGAGGTCGAGGCTGCCGGTGAATCGCGCGGTCACCGCGGCGATCACCGCATGTGCAGCGGCGTACGTCCGGGTGATCTCTGTTTGCGCCACGCTGGTCGAGACCTGCTGCGCGGAATGGGCGAGATCCCGCTGCCCGGTGGTGCCGGGCCATCGCGGGCGGGCGGGGAGATCCCGCAGCGTCTCCGTCCAGTACGAGAGTTGCTGCGCTCGCAGGGAAGCGGGATCGCCCGGTTCCCCCAGTGCCGCATCGATGATCGCCGCGGCGTCCGCGTACTGCACGGGGGTGTCGGTCCACTCCGGCGCCTCTCCGTCGCGACGAGCAGCCCACGCAACCGCCAGGTCGGCAGCCAGCACTTCGATGGACGCGTCGTCGACCAGGGCGTGATGGACCGCGACCGCCACGACGAGGTTCTCGCCGTGCACACGCACCGACAGCCGTGCGGGGATCGACGAGGTCGGGTCGATCACCGAGTGTGGGTCGGGCAGCACGTCGTCGACGAGCATGGCGGCGACAGCCTCGTCGGTGGGCCGGACGTCCTGCCATAGAGATCCGTCTCGATCGACGCGGACGACGGTCCGCAGGATCTCGTGACGCGCCACCACGTGGCCCACCGCCTCCCGCGCGGCGACGACGTCACCGGCCGCCCCGCGCAGCGTGACCGATCCGACCAGTACCTCCGCCGTCGACTCCGGCGCCATCCGCGCGGCGACCACCATGGCGGCCTGCTGCGGCGACGCCGGCGGGCGCGCAGTACGTGGTGGGACCACCACCGGCGTCGCCGCCTCGACCCGGGCAGCCAACTCCTGCAACGACACCGACGTGAGCACGTCCCGCACCGTCACCGGGGACCCGGTCCGCCGGGCCAGAGCGGTCGCGATCTCGGTGGAGTTCAACGACGTCGCACCGAGGTCGACGATGTCCGCCGCGAGGGAAGGCTCGTCGACACCCAACACCTCCGCCACCACCGCAGCGACAGCCCGCTCGGCCGCGGTCGACGGCGCGGCGTACGGCGCCTCGGAATCCAGCGTCGTCAGCGATGCGAGCGCGTCTCGATCGACCTTGCCGGTCGGGGTGATCGGCAGGTGGTTGACAGCGACGATCCGCGACGGCCACATCGCGGGCGACAGGCGTTCGGCGAACAGGCGACGCAACCCGGGGCGGACCGTCGTGGGTGACTGCGTGACGACGTAGAGCGCCAGCGCGTCGTCGGCGACGGTCGCGGCGGCGGCATCGACGTCGGGGTGCCGGGAGGCGGTCGACTCGACTTCTTCGAGTTCCACTCGCACGCCGCGGATCTGGACCTGGTCGTCGGCGCGGCCGAGGTACAGCAGTTCGGTGAGGTCGTGGTCCCAGGCGACGAGGTCACCGGTGCGGTACATCCGCTGTCCGGGGAGGTAAGGGTCGGCGACGAAGCGTGTCGCGGTCTGTGTGGTGTCGCCGAGGTAGCCGAGGGCGAGGGACGGTCCGGAGACGTACAGCTCACCGGGGGCGCCGAAGGGTACGGGCTGCAGCCGCGCGTCGAGCACGTGGACGCTCGTGCCGGTGATGGGTCGGCCGATGGTGGGCGTCACCTCACCGTTCTCGTCGGCGGTGATGTGTGCAGCGGTCGCGACGATGGTGGTCTCGGCGGGGCCGTAGAGGTTGTGCATCGAGCGGCCGGTCGCCCACGTCGCGGCGAGGCCGGCGGGCAGCGCCTCGCCACCGGTCATCAGGGTGGTGAGGACGCCGGGCTCGAGGGCGTCGGGGGTGATGGTGGCCAAGACGCTCGGGGTGACGAGCGCGTGCGTGATCCGGTTGTCGTTCAGGTACTGCGCGAGAGCCTCTCCGGACAGCGCGCCTGTGGGGGCCGGGATCACGGTGCCACCTAGCGCCGCGGCCAGGATGTGCTCGAGGATCGTCGCGTCGAACGCCGGCGAGGCGAGCTGCGCGACGCGAACGGGTTCGTCGGTGGCGAACCTCGATCGGAATTCGGCCGCGAGCGCGGCGATCCCCCGATGCGGCACGACGACACCCTTCGGCTCGCCGGTCGTGCCCGAGGTGAAGACCAGGTACTCAGCGCCGTCGGGATGCTCGGCCCCCTGCGCGACAGGCAGGTTCGCGGTGCCGACGAGCTCGACGATCCGGTCGCGGCGCTGCGGCGGCAGGTCCGGGTCGAGGACCAGCAATGGTTCCGGACGGCGCGCGGTCGCCCAGATGCCGACGCTCTGCTCGATCCCCCGCCCCCGCTCGACCGTCGCCACTCCCCCGATCACCGCATCGGGCTGGGAACTCGTCGACGTCAGATCGCCGTAGGTCACGATGGCCCCGCCGACCTCGATCGCCGGCGTCGACGGCGACTCCAGTGCGTTCTCGGCGAGCAGCGTCGCCAGCGACGTGGGTTCCGGCGCTGCCGGTCCGGTGACCGTCTGTATGGCTGCTCGCTCGTCATCGTCGAGCAGCGCCAGGTCGACCACGTGGCTGTCCGGGTCGGTCAGAAGTGACCGGCACATCTCGTCGAGGAGGTGCAGGAGGCGGGCGTGATGGGTGCGCGTCTCGTCCGCGGTGTAGCGGTGGGGGTTGGTGTCGAGGTCGACCTGGGTGGCGAGGGTGCCGTCGGCGGTGACGCGGGGGTAGATGGTGACCGAGAGGTCGTCGATGGGGCCGGTGCTGATGATCTGGACGGTGCCGGTGGCGTCGCCGAAGCGGACGGTCGGCTCGATGAGCATGAGGTTGAGGATCGCGCCGGTGACACCGGGCGTCGCGGGGACGGGTGTGCCGGCCGCGGCCAGGTCGGCGCGGATGTCCTCATAGCGGTAGCGCTGGTGGCGCAGGGCGCCGAGCATCGAGGACTGCGTTGCCCGCAGGGCGTCAGCGACAGTGGTGTCGCCGGAGAGCTGTGTGCGGATGGGAACGACATTCGACACCGGCAGTGGCGTCTTCCGCAGGGCGGCAACGGTCCGCGCGGCGACGGGCAGCGCGATCTGCACGTCGCGTTGACCGGTCATCCGGGAGAGATAGATGGTGAGCACGGTACCGATGACAGCCGGCAGCGTGGTCGTGTATTCGGCTTCGACCTGACGCACCAGCTCGGCGGTCGATGCCGGGATCAGTCCGCTGATCTGATGCGTCCGCGACGACAGGTCGCCGGACCGTCGGCTCAGGGATGAAGGCGGCGGGACACCCGACAGCTGTTCCCGCCAGTAGTCGCGATCGCGCTCTCGACGGGTCGACGTCAGGTACGCCGCATCCGCCTCGAGTGCCGGCCCGAAATCCTCGGGAGCCGGATACGACGGTTCCCGCCCCTCGACCGCCTCCGTGTAAAGGCGCCCCCACTCATCGAGCAGTTGCATGGCCGCAACGCCGTCGGCCACCAAGTGGTGACCTCGCATGTAGATGAGGTGCTGGTCATCCGCGACCCGCAGCAACCCGAACAAAGCAGTCCGGTCACGCGTGGGGTCGAGCGGTGCCGACGCGTCGGCAACCATCCACTCCCGCGCCGCGGCCAGCGGATCGGCCTCGTCACGGAAGTCGACCGCAACGTTCGAATCGTCCAGTGACGGATCGTGCACCGTCGCGACGCCTTCGGCGCCGGCCTCGAAACGCAGGAACAGCGTCGCCCGCCGAGCCACGTACTCGCGTCCGACCTGACCAAGGAGATCAGTGTCGAGCGGACCGGTCAGGGACAGGTAGTACGCGACGGCGACCGACGCCTGAGCCGACGCAAGGTGCAGATCCCACAGAGCTCGTTGAGCCTGGGTCAGCGCCAGTCGCCGCATCCCCGGCACGCTAGTGGACCTCAGTGCTTCGGCGAACGCTTCGGCTCGAGAACGTTCTCGATGGCCTTCGGCTCGCGGCTGCGCCCGAACAACGACCTACTCCGCTTCGGCTTCACTGCGTAGTAGCCATACCGGCTCTTGTCGGTCGGCGCCTCTGTGAGCACGAACCCGATGACGGGCGTCTGACCGTTGACAATCTGTTCGTACGCATCTTTCAAATCCGGGATCTTGGTACTGCCGGCTCTGGCGACGAGCACGACGCCGTCCGCCCACTGCGCCAGAACGACTGCATCCGTGACCGGCAATACGGGAGGCGAATCGACGATGACGTAGTCGAATGACGCGGCGAGCTCTGTGAGTGCGTCGGACGCGCGTCGCGCACCTAGGAGTTCGGCGGGGTTCGGAGGCTTCGGTCCTGACGCGAGGATCCACAACCCGTCTACCTGTGTGGGCTGCACGAGGTCATTCAACACTCCGTCACCGCGCAGGAAATTGGTGAACCCGACCTCGCCGAGCAAGCCTGTCCGAGTGTCGACCTGCGGCCGCCGCAGGTCGGCATCGACCAAGACGACTCGTTTGCCGGCCTCTACCAGGGCGGCTGCGAGGTTCATGGCGGTGGTGGTTTTGCCCTCCACGGCAACTGCACTCGTGACAACGATTGTTTTCGGTGGGTTGTCGACACTGGTGAACGTCAGGTTCGTGCGGAGTTTTCTGAACGCCTCGGCGGCGGCGGTGGCTCCTTCTCGGAAGTCGATCAGGCCACGACGCTTGAGCAACTCGTCCGCTGGAACGCTTGCGAGAACGGGAGTCGAACTCACCCGGGCAAGATCGGCCTCAGACCTTGTGCGGGTGTTGAATCGCGAGAGGGCGAGCACAACGAGCGCACTCAGGATGAGTCCTGCGACAGCGCCGAGGAGAACGTTGCGTGTGGTCTTCGGAGAGACTGGCGTCGAGCTGGCTCGAGCAGGCGACACCAGCGTGAGCTTGGCGAGCGGCCGCCCTCCGCCAGATGGTGTCTCGAGCTGGGTGACGTAAGAGGTCATCGAACGCGATACCGCGTTGACCAGCGAGACAGCTTCGCCTCGATTTGTCAGCGTCGCAGTTATCGACAAGAGAACCGTCTCGTTCGTCGATGTTGCCTTCAGCGCGGCCTTGGCATCGTCCAGTGACAGCGACAGCCCACCGGATTGCAGCGCCTGCGTGACGATCGCATCGGAGTCGACGAGCTTGGCGTAGGAGGTCACGCGCTGCTGTGAAGCGAGGGATCCTTGGTATGCGCTCGACGAGTTGTCGTCGGTACCTGAAGTGACGTAGAGCGTCGCCGCAGCCTCGTACTCGGGTGTCTGCGCGAGGCTGTAACCCAGAGCCACGGCTGCCAAAACAACAGCACCACCGATGACGACCAGCCACCGCTTGCGCAATTCGTTCAGAGCGTCAACGACGGGGTTCTGCCCTTCGCGGCCCTCATTGTCTGCTGTCATTGGGCGCATCCGTCCTCTGGTTGTCGTGCCACGCTGCGGCAGCCGCCGTCGGCCGCGTATTGGGCGAGTCCCAGCACGTCAGATTGTCGTGTCGAACAAAATGGATGTGACCTCACTCGGCCGACTTGACGGCAGCCGGCTTGCTCACCGATCCGCTGCGAGTCGGCGCAAGGGCTCGCGTGTAGCCATCCAAAACCAACTCCCAGGAATACTGGCGTCTTGCGCGCTCTCTCGATTCCTTGCTGATTCGGCTCCTCAAAACAGGGTCACCCAGAACCGCCTCAAGCCCCTCGACGATGCCGTCTGGCGTCGGCGGCACGAAAACCCCTGCTGCGCCCAGCACCTCGCGGTTGTAGACCGTGTCGCGTGCGACTATCGGCGCACCGCATGCCATTGCCTGAACCAAGGCCGGGTTCGTTCCGCCGACACTGTGCCCATGAAAGTAGGCTCCGCACTTTTTCCACAAGGAGAAAAGCTGTGAATCGTCGCTGACGTGGCCCAGCCATTGAACATTGTCCCGACCCGCCGCGAGATCTTCGATCCGGCGGTCGAGCGGCCCGCCGAAACCCGACGTCCCCACGACTACAAACCTTGTTCGGTCCATACGATCCACGGCGTCGAAGAATTCGTTGATCGTGTTTTCCGGAACAAAACGGGCTACCAGGAGAGCATAGGTTTCGTCCTCGAAGGGAAGGCCGTCCGCTTCGGTAAAGGTCGCCTCTCCGCCGTAAGGGATGAACGTGCCATCTCGGTGGAAATTCTTTTTCCAGTAATCGCCAATGGCCTGCGCATCGAATATCAATTCGTCCGCCCAGCGGGCGGTCATGCGCGCACCTATCCGGAAGATGTATCGAGCCAGGCGACCCCACTTCGCGCGCTCCCACTCGATGCCGTCGACGTTGACCACCGTTTTGACGCCGCAGAGTCGAAGAAGCGGGAGCCAGTATCCGTTGGCGACATTCATGACGAGTGCAACGTCGGCGCGGCTTCTGATCGCTGCCAGCGTCGCGGTGAGTCCAAACGAAATCGTGCTCAGAGACTTGGTGTTCAGCCCAGCCGTGTTCTTCGACCGAACGCGTGGGTCCCGCGACGGGTCGTCATCCCTCACCGAGCCCGGCCGGCCGTACACAGTAACGGAGTGCCCACGATCGGCCAGGTGGGGAGCGAGTCGACGAACCAGGGTTTCGAAACCACCGTAGTAACTGGGGTAACCGCGGCTGCCGATAATTGCAATACGGCGGTTGCTCGTACGGCGACTCATTTCGCCGACCTAACAAAAGGTGCGAGACATTCTTTCCCCTGCGACGGACCACAGGAATTTTCGCCCCGCGAGACGCAACTTCGAAAAAGACACTCGTGCTGGCGCTGTGCCACGGTGTACACCCTCAACCCCTTCACAAGTGCGACTCGGGTGAGTACACCGCACGTAACCGAACTCCGCAACTCGTGCATCGGATCCTGTTCACATTCTGGAAACACAGCGATCGTCGAATGTTTCTTTGGGGCCCCTGACGGCTGCATAGACAGCTAGGATCCGCCTGGAGACAGGCTAGTCAGCGGCCGCCCTTCTCGCCGGATATTGTCATCCGAACGCTGTATTGCCCGGACCCACTTCGCTTGAACTGCGAGAATTGACATGACCTGGAGGGCCATCAGTGCACGTGAACGCACCTTCAGCCGGCGTCGCGGCCGACGTGTGCGCAGTGGTCGTTCACCACCGCAGCCCGAGGACTCTCGGCGCGACCGTCGAATCCCTGCGGGCATCGGGGATCGCAGCGTCATCGATCGTCGTGGTCGACAATTGCGGATCCGATCCTGAAATTTTGCATTCGCTAGTGGGTGCCGAAGTAAATATTGTCCTGACCCCCAATCTTGGGTACGCGGCGGCCGTGAACCGCGGAGTCGATTACTTCAAACACGCCACTCATCACAGGTATCTTCTCGTGTCCACTCACGAGACCTTGGTCGACGCAGAGTGCGTCGCCGAGTTGCACCAGCACATGAGTACTCATCCAGAGGCAGCAGTCTGCGGGCCCCTGCTCACCATCGATGAGTCGTCTACGGTGTGGTCGGCCGGTGGCGTTCTCACTCCGTTCCTGAAGCTTCCGCGTCACGTCGGCCACAGGAATCCGATGGCCCTCGACCGACCGCTGGACGCGCGGAGCGTGGAATGGCTCGATGGCGCGCTCCTTCTGTACCGCAAGGAGGTTGTCGAAGGTCATCCGATACCCGAGGACTACTTCCTGTACATGGAAGAGGTAGACCACCACCTGCAGCTACGCCGCCTAGGGTTTGAGGTGATGTGCGTCCCATCCGCTGTCGCCGACCAGAGTTCGAGTGGGATTCCCCCGTACTTCCTGGGGCGCAACATGCAAAAGCTTCAACGCCGGCACGGATCTGCGCTTTCGCGCGCGCTCGCGACACCACATGAGATTGCGCGCTTGGCCACCGTTGACATGAAGCTGGGGCGGCCGCCACGGCGATCCCTGACGGCATCCAAGGGACTTCTGGACGCGGTACTCGGACGACATCGTTTCCCAGGAAAGTCCGTGACGGTTGCCAACCCCGTCGCTGCCACGCTTGCTCACTTTTCGGAAGAACTACAGGCGACGATCGAGAGAGCAGGCATACCGACGAGGCGACTCGATTTGAACGAACCGTCCCAGGCCAGTTACGGACGGGTTGCCTGGCTCTTGCGGTACTACGTGAAACTCCTCCGCACGAGATTGTCCCAGGGCGGTCTTGTCATCGTCTGTTGGCCGCCTCTCGGCCTCTTCGACGTCGCGCTCACGAGACTTCTGTGTGGCCGAGGCAGTGCCGTCATCGTTCACGACCCTGAGCCACTCGTTCGGGCGGTTGGCCACGGGCGTTTGTCGGCGTTTCTCGCTCGGCGCGCTAAGGGCACGACCGTGATCTGTCATAGTCGGCAAGCGCAGGAAGTCCTGGCCAAGATCGGGATAGCTTCCATTCTGCTTCCGCATCCCATCACGAAACCGAAGTCCGCGGACCAAGCCAGCGCACGGAATACGCTGCTTGTCTTCGGCCAGTACAAGCAAGATCGCGATCTTGACCTGATGAAATTTCTCGCCTCGAGCGATCTTGCCTCGACCCACCGCTTCGTTGTCAGGGGTCGACGCTGGCCACCCGTCACTGGATGGGAGGTCGAGGACACCTTCGTGTCTGAGTCCGAGGTTGACGACCTGCTGCTGTCAGCTTCGGTTGTGCTAATCCCGTACCGGAAGTTCTTCCAGAGCGGAGTGGCCGTCAGGTGCCTTGAGCTGGGCGTCCCCTTCGTGGGGCCCGACGAAACAAGCCTGATGGACCTGACTGGCAGCGACTCGCAACTCTTGGCCGGCTCACGCGCCGACTGGCTCCGCGCCGTTCGATTCGCCCATGCGCAAGGACGAATTGGCGCAGACGAGCGCGCCGATCGCTACCGACGCGAGGCCGATCGAGCGTGGAGGGCATTCATCGATGAGTCGTGAACGGGCAGTGATGCTGGCCATGGGACGCAACAGCCGAACCACAAAAGAGACTTGGCGCTCGAGCAGGAACATCGTCGACTACTGCACCCTGGAGTCGGCCGCACCAAGCGGTAGGCGTTTTGGTTCTCGAGTCCTGGGCCTCGGGCTGGACAGCGCCCGCTTGGCCATCAAAGCGGTTCGCGCCCATGGGCGACAGACGTTCTACCTGTGCGGGAATCCGTGGACGGCCGTCGCCCTCCGGTGCCTTGGGATTAAAAGCTTCGCCGTAATCGGCATCTACGCGCTTCCAGGCACCCGAAGCTGGAAGCTTCTGCGGCTCGCCGTTCGTCGCAATCCCGTCTTCACACTTGTCGACATCGAAGCAGACCAGTGGAACCAAAGCGGCGGCGTCGCACACGTTTTGCGTTATGGCAACACGTTCGGGTACCCGCCACAGAAGGTAGAGCGGGACGAGCCTTTGCGCTTGTTCGTAGGCGGAACGTCGGATCGCGACCCTGGTCTGATCTCCACACTTGTCGACGAAGTACAGGCAAGCGAAACCGCCGTCAATCTCACTATTATCGATGGAAGCACGACACAGACCTGGCAGAACGACAAATCGTCTATCACGTGGTGCCCCCGAGTAAGCAGCTCCGCCTTCGGTGAGCTGATGTCCCACTCAGACTTGGTGGTACTGCCGATCCGCGATTCCGGAAGGGCCGCCGGCCACATGGTCACAGTTGGGGCGTTGGAGTGCGGCGTCCGCGTATTGGCGACGGACGCCCCCGGGATGCACGGCTACATCGACGGCCACCATGTGATTGCAATCGACCGCGAACGACCAATTCTCTCGCAGGCCCGCTCTACCGCACGTCGCGACGCTGCCTCGTCGGCGGGAACCCGGAACTACTGGCAGAACGAGTACAGTCTCGGAGCGTTCGTCAGCCAGATCGATCTTCACCTCGCCGCTGTTGCTTCCGGAGACCTGTGACTCGACGCGAGCGAGTCATGGTGTTCCACACCGCCAGAAGCGTGCATCTGTACAGGGTGCAGGCGTCATTGGCCGCGAACGAACCGCGGAAGCTCTACTACCGCCACCACAGTTACGACTGGGACGAGGATCTCGCGGAGGCAGTCGGAGCACAAAGAGTGTCCTACCCAGGACTAGCGGTCGCCATTGTGAGAGATCGGCCTCGATCAATAGAGATCAACGAACCGCTCTATGTGCAGGCGCTGGCATTGGCGATGTTTACGGTCGCGATGAGTCGAGTTGCGAAAATCCTGCGCAAGGGTGAGTCCGAGTCATGGAAGATCGTCTTCTATGCAATCGAGAATTTAGACCCATTCGCGACCCTCGACCACAGGGTCGGCCGCCGACCGATGCCATTCCGCCTTATGGGCAGACCCGCTGCGATCATCGCGCGGATCGGATTCAAGTTTGTCATCGAAAATACGTTTCGAATAGCTTTTGGCTCACCGGGAGCGCGTCGCACGTACGAGAACCTAGGCGTCGATACATCTGACGCGCCGACGCGTTGTATCGCCGAGTTCTTGGAGTTGCCCGCTGTCTGTAAATGCGGAAACTTGGAGAAGAAGCGGCACACCCTCTTATTCGTGGGGGAATTCTCCGCGCGGAAAGGGGTCCCAGAGCTGTTAGACGCGTGGACTCGCCTCGAGGTCATCGCTCCCACAACCCGGTTCGTCCTCATCGGGAAAGGACCCCTCGAGGGTGCGGTGCGGGAGTGGGCCACCGCGCGTCCGTCGACATCTCTGTTGTTGATAGACCCCCCTCGTGACGTAATCCATGCGCACTATCGAGAGGCGAGCGTGTTCTTCTTGCTGAGCCAACCCGATCCTGTGTGGCGCGAGCAGGTCGGACTGCCGATCAAGGAGGCACTCAGCCATGGGTGTCTTGTCATCACAACGACCGAAACCGGACTCGCCGGCTGGCTCGGGTCCAACGGCCATGTGCTACTTCCACCGGGACCGCTGACACCCGATACCATCGCAGAAATCAGTAAGAAGGTGACACGACAAAGTGCACAGCACACTTCGCTGACCGCGCTCCCGGCCGTCGACGCCCGAGATGCCGCGGACCGCTGGCTGCATCGATAGACCGCCAAGCTTCGGCACCGCGTTTCCAGATCACAGGGCAGCCTCAGTTGATTCATTGCAAAACTGTTCCCACGTGCACTTAATATGGCACGCTTGCCACTTCTCGCGTCCTCCCCCATACTCTCGAGATGACCCGGGGGGATCTTGCAGGAACAAGATGGCAGCAAAGTCGAACACAAGATGCACGACATGGTTCGACGAGAATCGAATATGTCCAAATCTACGAAACCGCGCGGACTACTCATCTGGATCACATCAAGCAATCCGGCCGCGAGAAGCTCCTTCTGTATCGCAAAACCAGCTACGACTTCGACAGCGATCTAGCGCGCTCGGTCGGCGCCCGACAGATGGGACGAATGCGGGTCTTGGCGCTTCTTCTGAGGTCTCCCCCGAACGTCGTTGAGCTGAACGAGGCAGCGATGCTGAACGGGTGGCCATCGCTATTTTTTTATGTGTCAGCAATTAAAATTATGAACCGAGTTCGGCCTTCAAAAATTCGAGTAGTATCCTATGCTATCGAGAACAATGACACTATCCGCGCATCCGCAGTTATACGCGGCTAGGACGAAAACTGTCATCGCTCATCGTCAGTTACATGGTGACGTTCCTACTGAGCGAGAACTCCAGGCTCGCGTTCGGCAGTCCGGCAGCCGCTGCGAATTACAGCCGGTTCGTAAGACGCCTGCCCACGAACATCGAGGTCAAGCAGGTCTTGGAGCTTCCCGGCCCATGCAAGTGCGGCCCCTTGTTCAAGACGCCAAGTCTGCTTTTCGTAGGCGAATTTGCAGCGCGCAAAGGCACCTTCCAACTGATGGCACTTTGGGACGCGATTGAGGCCATTCTCGCGGAATCCCGAGACGCAGATAATTTGCAGCTGGTTCTGATCGGCAAGGGGGAACTCGAGCCCACGGTGCGCGCTTGGTGTTCCGGACGTGCACGGGTCAGGCTCGTGGTCGACCCGCCTCGATCCCTTATTCACGCACACCTCAGGCGATCAAAGGCGCTGATATTGTTGTCCCAGTCGAACGCACGCTGGAGGGAACAGACTGGACTCCCGGTGGGCGAAGGCCCGTCCCACGGGTGTCGAATTATCTCGACCGACCAAATCGGTTTCGCCGATTGGTTAAAAGAGCACGGCCACGAAATAGTGCAACAAGATTTCGACGTTTACAAACTAGCACGACGCACCGTCGAAGTTCTGTCCGCCGCCGAGGACCCCGACGCGATCGTGCACTCCCTCCCCCAACGTGACGCCCGACTCGAAGTGGATCAGTGGCTCCGACACACGTAGAGGCAGGGAGCGCCCGAACATCCTCCTTTCCGGTCCTGAGGCGTCCCGCCCGCGCACGGACTCTCCCAGCGGCGGGGCGCACCGCACGGTAGATTCATCCTCGTGGCGGTGGCACCCGGAGGCTTTTGTGAGGCCTGAAGAACATGACAACCGCTCAGCGGTCGTCAATCATCGGCCGGTATTCGCCGTGGTGGTCACTTTCAACCCAAACTTGGAAGATCTGTCACGGTGCCTCCAAGCCGTTTCGGGCGAGGTCGACCGGATCGCACTTGTCGACAACGGGTCGACAAATCGCGAGGCGCTGCATGAGTTGTTACAGCTCAACGCTTGGCCAGTTGAGTTCATTGGCCTAGAGCAAAACAACGGTATTGCTTCGGCGCTCAACGTCGGGTTGTCCCGAGCCCTCGACGCCGGCGCTGTATCCGCACTGCTGCTCGATCAGGATTCGGTAGTTATGCCGAGCACGGTTGAGCGCCTTCGCAGCCACTGCATGAACGGTGTTGCGTTGTGCGCACCTCGAATTTCCGACCGGAACAACGACAATATAACGCAGACATACAATGCTGGTGTCAGCGACGTGAACTATTGTATAAATTCGGGATCACTTCTCCTGATTGATGCCTGGCAAACGGTCAGCGGCTACGACGAAGGAATGTTCATCGATTTCGTGGACTTTGACTTCTGCCTTAGATTGCGGTTAGCAGGTTATCGAATCGTCAAAGACGATTCGGTTGTCTTGAGCCATACCATCGGACAACAATCTCGTCATGGCGGAGTTGTGGCTTACAACCATTCTGCGTTCAGGTTGCGACATATGGCGCGCGATATGCTGTACTACGCGGCGAAACATCGGAATTCGCCTCAAGATCTACGGGTGGCTCGCCGTTCCACCGGTGGCACGTTGCTGGTCATTGCTAAAAAGGTTGCGGTGGTGATTATTTTTGAATCATCGAAGCTCGAAAAGACTGCCGCCCTGCTCAGCGGAACGTGGTCCGGGTTGAAGCGGCACGGCTGGGGCCGCGCGCGCGGCGGGTTCGTGGCGTGATCATCACCAATCTGCGCAAGACAAAGATCTCAGATAGCCCCACGATTTTCCGAGCGCCGGCGTTATCTCTGGCGTCGCAGGTTGCAGGTGTTCTGCAACTCTTCGCGTTGCTGTGGCGCCACGGGCCCTCGAACGCAACTGATACTTATTTCTACCTCTTCAACCTTGGCAATCTGCCAGTACAAATTTTAATTGTTGGCGTCATGTATCCGCTGCTCCTGAACGACAGTCGACTGACGCGGCGTGGTGCCAGACTGTTCGCAGTCGGAGTACCGGCTTCTGCCCTCCTCGCGGTGTTGCTGGGCACCCTCTGGTTGGCTGCCAACGGCAGAATGGTCGAATCGCTTGTCCCTGTCGCGGTCCTCTGTGGGTTGAATTCCTTGTTTCAGGTTTTCCTCTGGTTCCGCGCCGTTTGTGCTGAAGCGAGCGGTTCGCCTCATTGGGTGTCAGCAATCGCCCTCCCCGCCAACATCGCGGCAACTCTGGTGATGATCTTTCCGTGGCCATCTTCGACAGCGACAGTGATTGCGATGATGGCCGCTCTCACAACAGCAAACGCCGCCTTTGCTGCTGTTGCGTTCAGAATGAAGGTTGGCTCCGAGGTGGTTGAACTACTTCCCGAGAAGTCGGGTGGCGTGAGGGCGGGCTCTGCTTGGTTCCTTGCGAAGTCCGGGGTCAGCTACGGCGGCCTCATGATCATCCAGTCGCTGTCTCTGGTGCTTCCTCCGTCTACGCTTACCCTGCTTACAGTGCCCATGAAGATCGTGGCATCTGTAGCCGCGACCTTTGTGAACGCAATCCTGCCGCGCATGGTTCATCAGACCGCCGAATCGCCCGCCGAAGGACGCGCGTTCTTGCGGATCCTTGTCGTATGGCTCGTGCCTGCCGGAATCACGGTAAACATAGCTCTGGTGCTTGCTTTCCCGAACTACAGCCTGATCGGAATCGTTGTCGCACTATGGCTTGTTGCCTCAGCGTGCTCGTCCGTGGCGCAGCGTCTCGCGTTTAGGTTTCTGCCACCGAGCGCGTCTCGAATCACGATGGTGGTAGTACCAGTAGTTGTACTCGCAGTTGCTCTTTCTGCTCCCCTACCAGGATTTGGGCTGATTGCGTTGTTGGCTGCGTACGCGACCGTCGATGCGTTGTCCGGTCTGCTGCTGCTCATTGCGATGCGGGACAGGATCATGACAATTGTTCTCGGTCTGGCGACAATCGCACTAGCCGCAATCTGGGTGTCAAGCGTACTTTTCCAATACGGAATCTAGCTCACAAGAAGCGGCGAGTTCATCAGGCCCGGCGCTAGGGCCTTTGCCATACAGAAGTCACTACAGTTCCCCCTCCGCCGGGCTTCGCTCCGCGGTAATCGCTTCGGTACCAGTCATTCAGGATCTCTCCGGCGATCGCGTACTGCGGGCGATCAGAATCGTCGAGGAGCAATGCACCACCCTTACGGACTTTGCAAGCTGCCTCTTGAACGCAGCTCACGCGGGCGCGTCCGTCGACAATCACCAAATCGAATGATCTGTCGGCGTGATCTCTAATCGACTGGACGTAGTCGTCGTAGAACACTCCTGGGGTCGACTTCGAGCTCACAGCTCCGCTTGCGGCTGGTGGTATGAATTTGACAGTCGCCCCGTCTGGTATCACGTCTCGTAGAACTTTAGCCCAGTCCGCGTCGTGTTCTACGGTGATCACTTGAGCGCCGCGGTCGCAAAGCCACAACGTCGATCCGCCACCGCCGTACTCGTAAACCTTCGAAGAACTCGAAAGCAACCTTTCGACAGCTTCGATTGCCTGGTAGTTCCACCAAGGGAGTCGCAGCTCTAACGTCGTGCGTCCACGATGCGACGCCCATTTGCCGACCTCGCCGAGCCTGCTTGGATTTTTAACGTAGAACGCCGCTAGGTTTGAGACGGACTTCACGCGTTGCGGGAGGGCACTCATGGTCGAAATTCTCCCTCGGAACGGGCGAGCCCGCATGGTCAACGTGTGTTCCGACTCTAGCCGCTGTGGCAAACTACTTCTGATATCGGATCCTATGCGGATGCGGTGGCGGTCGTTGCGTCCGTCCTTGTCGCTCAGCGCATCATTGACCGACGTCGGCCGGCAACGATCATTTTTGGGTAGCAACGATCAGCGTTGGTAGCAACGACGGCCTCGGTGTTCGCGGTGAGCTCGCCATACACACCCCACCAACGGCGTGCGCAACCTACCGTTTAGCCAAACCGCAGACCTCGCGAGCACCGAGGGCATTGCCTAAGACTGCACCACCCAGTTCGTCGAGATCGCCGACGGGCAAGTGGGGATACTCACGCGCCGGGCGACGCATCTAGCGTGATGGGGCTGGTGGTCGGTACGGCGGGCGGATCGGGCGGTAGTACGGGATGATCCGTGAATGACGCAGATCGTCGACATCCTGCTTGTGCTGTCATTCCCCAGCTACCTAGAACTCAGCGTCATCGTTGGCGCAGGTGCGTTTGTGGCACTGCTGTTCGCCCACAGCCCGCGGGCAGCGTTCGTTTTCTGGATGGTCGTGCTCGTGGCGGTGCCATTTTGGTTCGTATTCGATGCGTTCCCGCTTCCGCCGGCCACAGTTGCGTTCGCGGTCATCGCGCCCTGCATCCTGATTAACCGCCCGACCGAACAGGTCGGATTCATGGGGTCAGACCGCGTGCTGTGGGCCGTGTTCGGGATCGGTTTGGCGGCCTATCTGTTTCTGGACACACCGAAGTACGCGATCACGACCGTCATCTTCCAGTGGGCGACCGCCTACATCGTCGGACGGCGCCTGGCGTTGGTGTGCGGACTCGAGTTCGTCGGCGACGTCCTCGCATGGGCAGGCGCGATCGTCGGCTTGTGGGCGTGCGTCGAGCTGGCGTTCTCGTGGCACGTCTTTGAGCACACGAACACGATCAGCCAGAAGCTCGGCTTCTGGGCGAACATCCAAACCCGGGGCGGCCTGGACCGCTCCGAAGGCGCATTCGGTCACGCCCTGGCGCTGGGCGGGTTCTTGTCACTGACAGTGCCGTACGTGATGACGATGCGGCAGCGCCGCCTTCGCCTGCCGTTCACGGTGGTCGTGATTGCCGGGGTGCTCGCTACGTTCAGCCGCGGTCCGATCAGTTCCGCGTTACTCGCCGTCGTGCTGGCACTAGTCTTTCTATCCGGGCGCGTTGTCGACGCAGGCACCCGGTTCTGGGGTGTCGTGCTGAGCCTGGCAGTCGGCGTCGGCCTAGTCCCGTTCATCCTCACGAAGTTCTCTACCCTTGACGCGCGCGAGCTGGACCCGAGCACCAACTACCGGGAGAACCTCTGGCGCTTAGTGCCGGGTGACATGTCGATCATCGGGCAGGCCCGCAACGTCGGTGTCGACAGCGCCGGCCGTTCGCTGTACCGCGAGTTCGGGTCGATCGACTCGACGCCGCTGCTGACTGGTCTCGACTTCGGATGGGTCGTGACGATGCTGCTCGTGGCAGGGGTGCTGGCCATCATCTACCGGGTGATTAGCGGCAAGGGAACGGTCGCCGACGTCGCACTGTTCGGGCAGGTGATCACCCTGCTCACCGTCGCGCTAATCACCCAGTACTGCGCCGCGATCTGGCTGCTCGTCGGACTGGTCGCTGCGGAGCAGGCTCATCGCCGGCATCAGACGCAGATTCTCGATAGCGAACCCGTCGACTTGGTCAAACAGCCGGCGTGACCTCGGCGCGCCGATCGCCGCCGCGCCGACTACTGATAGTCCTTGGTGTCCTGTTCGTGTTCTTCACAGGCTGGATGATTCTCGCAACAGGGCCGGACGGCAACGTGTCGAATCCCGACGGGCTGCCGCTCGAGTTCCGGGGACAGATTTCCTACGAGGTGGGGCCCGGCCAGTCGTGCGGATCGGTCGCGCGAGAACACCACGAAGTCCGCATCACTGCGTCCGCCGTCAGGACAGTAAGGCTCGGGCAGGGCGTGGTTAGTGACGGCTTTTGCATCTACAAGTTTGCGGTCGCCGGTCCGTTTGCGGGGCGAAGTGCCGTAGTGCGATACGACGGCCAGGACCGGCGGGTTGTGCTCCGCGACGGTCTCTCCATCGGCGGGGTGTTCCTCCTCGGCGACAGCACCTAGAAACTCCGACAAAAGCGCCGGGGAGGTCCGCCTCATAGCCGTTCGACGACGCGTCCTGTGGCGCAGGGGAGTACAGGCGCGGCACCATCACGTTGATGCCACTTGATCGTGACGGTCGCGGATGCCAACGCGAGATCTGATCCTGCCTCGCCGTGATCGAAACAGCCCGACACCGATCGCCCAGCAGCGGCGTCGGGACGATCGCGACCCCGGTGCTGCCGAATCCGGTGATGTCGCGCGTCGACGTCCTAGCGTTGGGCCACACCTCGGGACTAGTCCGCAGACCGTCGAGGGTTGGACGCCCGAGTTCTAGACGTAGCCGATGTAGTACGCCGATCTGTTGTGGCCGAGCGTCGGAGTTTCGACCTTCATTCTCGTGTCTAAGACCCGCATGCCGACGCGAGAGTTTGGTGCCGCGACGGGCGACAACCCCGCCCGCCACAGCGGGCAACACGCCACGTTCTAGACCGCCGAACGATGAGTTGCGGACTACCAGTAGCTCGACCGGCCCAGACGAACAACGACGCACTTCAGGGTTGCGCGGTGGGGGCAGCGCGAATGAAGGCCTATGTTGCAGACCACCCGAGCTTGGTCAGAACCACACCGACGGCCGAAAGCGTTGGCTTACAGGGGTCTTGGCCCTTCAACACGGACTTGTCCGCCTCGTACTTCACGCGCAGGTAGTAAAAGGCGGGGACCTGCGGTCCGTAGACCACGGCGTCGCAAGTTGTCGCGCCCGTGGTCGTGCGGACCAACTGTTGGCCGCCCACCTTCATCGTCACCTGCGCGAACTCGCCGTAGTTCTCGCGCTTGTTCCCGCCGGACTCCTTGTCGAGGAACATCGCGAAATCCTTACGACTGCCGGATACGGGCCAACGGCAGCCTGCGAGACCACCCGAGGACTCTGCAGTCGGCCCTCTTGTGGTGTCACCGTAGACCAATGGTGCGAGGTCGTTGCTGTTGAACAGCCCACACAACTGCGAGCCCGTCGGTTCGGCGGGGCGCACTGGCGTCGCGGGTGCAGTGACGGGCGTGGATGACGAGGCGGGCCGAGACCGAGGGGCGTCGCTCTCGCGCAGGCCGCTACCACCGACGAGGACGCGACCACGCCGGCGCAGATCGTGGTGGCACGGAACCTCGTCATTGCAACCGTCCTCTCGAGATGCCCTCATCGATGCTGCTCGTAACACCGGCAATGGAATCCGCCCGCATATTGGAGGGCAACTGAGCTGCCCAGCCATCGCCTACGCGTGGCGCGACTGTGGACCGCACAGGGGCACGGACGACTAAATCGTTGTGGGGTTGTGGCGCTGCGGACCGGGTCAGCCAACCCGGCCGCGCGCAAACGGATGGTCGCCCACCTCACGTCGGCAGTGCTCATTGGCGCCCGAGGAGACCGTGGTCAGGCGGTGATCCCGAACTGCTGGCCCGGCCTCACGCAGCCAGTTCGCCCCATGCACGGAGTTCACGGTCGAGTTGGATTCATACGGGAGTCACGGACCCGCAGGCCGACTTCACCCGCGGCCAAACAACCTCGGTCGCTTGTTGACGGTGTAGTAGCCATACCCTCGACGGTCCTGCGGTGCCTCCATCAGTACCAACCCCAGCGGCAGCGCGCCGCCGGCGTCGAGCTGCGCTAGTGCTGCGGTGAGGTCACGTCGGCGGGTCGCGCCGGAGCGGACCACCACCAGCACGCCGTCCACCCAGCGAGAGAGCACCACGGCGTCGGTCACCGGCAGAACAGGTGGTGCGTCGACGATGACGTATTCGAACGACCTGCGCACCTCCTCGAGCGCCTGCCCTGCGCGCTGGGTCCCCACGAGTTCCGCCGGGTTCGGAGGTCGCGGCCCCGACGCGAGTACCCACAGGCCGTCGGTGGACGTCGGCTGCACGAGGTCGGCCAGCGTGCCCTCTCCCCGAAGGTGATTGGTCAAGCCCACCTCGCCCAGCAACCCCAGGCGCTCGTTCACCTGCGGCCGCCGGAGATCGGCGTCCAGGAGCAGGACACGATGACCGGCTTCCACCAGGGATGCGGCCAGGTTCATGGCGGTGGTCGTCTTGCCCTCGGCGGCTGCCGGGCTGGTCACGAGAATCACTCGAGGAGGGTTGTCGACGGCTGCGTACGTGAGGTTGGTGCGGACCTTGCGGAACGACTCGGCAGCCGCGCCCCCACCCGTGCTGAAGTCGATGAGATGCCGGCGCTTCAGTGCGCCGTCCGACGGGATCGCGCCCAGGACCGGCAGCTCGCTGACGAGGCCCAGATCCTCCTCACGTCGGATTCGGTTGCTCAGCCGAGCGCGGGCGACCACACCGACGAGTCCGATGAGCAGACCGGCCGGAACGCCGAGGGCGACGTTGCGGGTCGTCTTCGGCGTGACAGGACTTGACCCGGCTTGCGCAGGGTCGACGAGGGTCAGTTTCGCCAGCGGTTGTCCGCCGCCGCTCGGCGTCTCGAGCCGTGCCACGTACGACGTCATCGACCGCGCCACCGCGTTGGCGAGATTCTCGGCGGTGTCCCGATCCGGCTCGACCGCTGTGATCGTGAGCAGCACCGAGTTCGCTGCCGACGCGGACGACAACGCCTTCTTCGCGTCGTCCAGGCTGAGCCGGAGACCCGCCTCCTGGATGGCCTGTTGGACCACAGCTCGCGAGGTCACGAGTCGCTGATAGGACGTCACGCGTTGCTGTGACGCCAGCGAACCCTGGTACGCGCTGGTGGTGTTGTCGTCCGTCCCGGACGTCACGTACATGGTGGCCACGGCTGCGTACTGGGGCTTCTGGGCCAAGCTGTACCCCAGGGCGAGCAGGCCGAAGACAACAGCCGTGGCGACTATCGCCAACCACCCGCGTCGTAGAGCCGCCAGGACCTGCCGGATCCCGTCCCTGTCAGGCTCCGCCCACGCGCGTCCGCCGGCATCGTTCTCGACCGCGCGCGGCAAGGTCATGAACCACATCCGTCCTGTACGGGCCGAATCCGCGGCTGAATTCCTGGGTTATTCGTGATGATAAATGCCGAGACGCATTATCGACCAGAAAGCAGCTGAGGTTCCTCAATCTGCCGCCGGTGTCGCGTCGGCCGCGCGCCTGGTGAGCACGTGCGCCTCCGGTGCCACGAGGACGGACCCTTCCTCGGTGGACCGTCGTACGACAGCGTTCGCACCGACCGTCGTACCGGAGGCGATGGTGATCGGCCCTGCCACCACCGCACCGGCCGCGATGGTCACGTCGTCGCCGACCACAGGCCGTCCCTTGCTCGAGAACCCGAGACTCACGTGTTGGTTGATCCAGAAATTCGCGCCGATGGATTCACACGAGACAAGTGTCCCCACCCCGTGATGGATGAAGAGGCCGGGACCCACGCTCCCGGCCTCGAAGAAGGTCCCCGGATGGACCGGGTACATCCGGGCGAGGACACGGCGGACGACGGCGTTCTTGTCACGGAGCCGAACGTGGACCACCGTCCGGAACTCGGGAAGGGATGCGGTGAAATAGGCGAAGACGTCTCGATCCGGGAGACACGCCAGATCGTCGCGGCCCGTGCACTGCACCCACCGCGCGATGTCTGCCCGCAGCAGATCGCTCCCCTGCGATCGACGCGCGATCCACCACAGCACTGCGGCATAGGCCCTCGCGGCATACACGGTCGACCTGGGCAGACCCGAGCGCGGCATGCCGTAATGGTATGCCGCGCCTGCGATGCAGAACCAGCATTGACGTGCAGCGGGCCGTCTACGCTGTCTCTTGTGCGGTCCGCGCTCCTCTTGCTGGTGGCAATCCTGCTGCTCGTCCCCGCATGCTCAGCAGGTCGACCACCGGCCCCGGACGAGTCGCCGAGCCCCCGGCCGGCCGTATGGTCCCGCGACACCATGTCGTTGAGTCTTCCGGGCCTCGAGGAGCTCGGAGCACGGACCGACGAACAGCTCGATTTCGCGGCCGCGCAGGGCTTCACTGCCATTCGCGTCCCCGTCAGGTGGTCGGAGATCGAGCGGGAACAAGGACAGTTCGACTGGGGCCCGCTGGACAAGACCATCCGTTCTGCCGCTGCCCGGCAGCTGCAGATCCTTGCGGTGGTGACCTGGGCCCCCGCGTGGGCGGTCGATCCGTATCAACGCAGCTACTCCCATCCCGCGCCACAGTCGGCCGCCGAGTTCGCCCGTTTTGCGGGTCAGGCCGCCGCCCGCTACCGCGGGCTCGTGTCGGCGTGGGAGGTCTGGAACGAACCCAACATCGCGGTCAACTTCGGCCCCGTCCCGGACGTCAACCGGTACTGCGACATCCTGCGGCGGAGTCACACGGCGATCAAAGCCGCCGCGCCCTCTGCCCTCGTGATCACCGGGGGTACCTCCCCCGCCGCCGACACGAGCAGCTCGGTGTCCCCGGCGAACTTCGTGAACGCGCTCTACACCTGTGCTCCGAACTCGTTCGACGCTGTCGCGATGCATCCCTACCCTGGCAACACCCTGCTGGGTCGGCAGACCGGACCCAACACGTCGACCGGTCAGATCGCGCAAGTCAACGAGGTGATGAAGTACCGCGGCGACACCCGTCGGAAGGTCTGGTTCACTGAGTTCGGTTCCAACACGGGCACACCCCCCACAGGGGTATCCGACGAACAACAGGCACAAGTCCTCTACACGGGGGTCTCACTGTTGCGGCAGCTGGATTTCGCGGGACCGACCTTCGTCTTCACCCTCCGTGACATCGACACCGGGAGTGCGGTGCCGGATTACAACT
The DNA here is from genome assembly GCF_024171765.1 of Williamsia deligens. Taxonomy (GTDB): domain Bacteria; phylum Actinomycetota; class Actinomycetes; order Mycobacteriales; family Mycobacteriaceae; genus Williamsia_A; species Williamsia_A deligens. Next base: position 2,386,388 of record NZ_JAMTCI010000001.1, on the reverse strand, counting down.
ACGGCCTGGTGCGCTCAAACTTCTCCGTCAAACCGTCGCTGCGCGCCGTCCTGGCCGCCTACCGGCGTTGATCGCGGCCTACGAGCGACGTCGCCCAGTCCTCCACACGCGCGAGCGCCGTGTCCGCCGCCAACGTCGATCGCGCGTAGGCGGAACCACGGCGGGTCATCTCGGCGGCCCGAATCGGATCCGCGGCCAATTCGGTGACGGCTTCGAGCAGAGCTGCCGGGTCGCCGGGATCGACTCGCAGTCCGGCACCCGACCTCACCAATTCGTCGTGAGTGAGGCTGTACTCGCGGGTGGCGGCGACAACCGGAGTTCCGCTGATGAAGTAGGACGTCAACTTGCTGGGAACCGCCATGTCGGAGATGTCCGCGGCCTCGTTGACGAGCAGGATGTCGGCTGCCCCCAACGCAGCCACGTACTCGCGCTCGGGGAGTGGATCGACGAACTGGACGGTCCCCACCCCGGATGCCCCCTGTTCCAACCGCGCCCGCTGATTTCCGTCGCCCATGAGTACGAAGCGGACGTCAACGCCTGTTGTCTGCGCGAGGCGGCCGGCCTCCACCACATTGTCCAGGTGCTGTTTCACACCCATGTTGCCGGCGTGCAGAACGACCACTTCCCCGTCCCGCCACCCCAGCGCTCGGCGGGCAGCCCCGCGGTCGCCCCTGCGTCGGTCGACGGGTATGTGAGTCCAATTGGGCAGCAGAGAGATACGTGAGCCATCTACACCGATGGCCTCGAGCGCCGAGGCGAATCGCGGGTGCAGAACGGCCACGCCGTCGGCCTGACGTATCACCGTCGACTCCACCCGGGCCACGATTCGTTGCCCTGCGATTCCCGTCTCCTGTACCCCCTGGGTGTAGAGATCCTGGACCCAGACGCCGATCGCCGGTCGGCGTGCACCCAGGCGCAATGCCGGAACGATGACCGCGTTCGCCAAGAGCGCTGGGGACACGACGACGACGACATCACTGGTGCGCGCAGCCCGGAAGGCGGCGGAGGTCACCACTGCGCGACCGAAGGACAACTCGAACCTGGCCCGCCGGGCCGCCGACATCGTCGACGGCACGCTGTGGCGGACGCGGTGAACCTCGACGCCGTTGATCCGTTCGTCGATTGCCTGCCCCCCATACCGCTCGTCGACACGCCACTGCGGATAGTGGGGATACCCGGTGATCACGCGCACGAGGTGACCACGGGCGTGGAGGTACTCGACAGCAGCGGCCGTGTAGGGGGCGATCCCTGTCGGCTCCGGCGAATAGTTGGCACCGATGACCGTGATCCTCATCCCGCGTGCACCGCTTCGGCTCCGGATTCGGCCTCGGCCGCAGAGCGCCGTCGAACGAGCCGGGGCACCGAGGTCAGATCCGGGACCACCTGGCAGAGAGCGACCGCACATGCGGTCACCGTCACCACGCCCACCGCCCCGAAGCGAGGCGCGACGGCGATGCAACCGACGACGGTGACGACGACCATGGCCCCCAGACACCACGTCTGCCACCGTGCTCCCGAAGGGTTCGTGAGGAGAACACCAGACGGCAGATGCGTGGCCTGGACGATCAACAGTGCACCGAACGCCAGCGCCAGACCCGTGGTCACCCTGATGGATCCGCCGGAGATCAATGAGCAGACCCACGGACCGAGCACGGCGAGCACTGCTGCGCCCACTACCGCGATCCCGCAGAACGCCCCGGTCGTCCTCACCCACAGAGCGATGACCGAGGTGTGGTCGGCGCGCCTCTTGATGAACACGGGCCAGAGGCTCAACGCTGCGGTGGAGAGCACCCCCCAACCGATCCCGAACACCTGGGCCATCAGCGCGTACTGCGACAACTGCTGCGGGGTCGACAGGTGGGACAAGAACATGCGTTGCACCTGGATGCCGAACGGGATCCCCACGGACACGAAGAACAGCCAGAGTGATCCCGCGAGCATCGTGCGTATGGACACCCCACTCGGCACAGGGCCGAACATGAGTCGGCCGATCCCCGTGATTCGCAACGCCACCACGGTCGACGCGAGGTTGCCCAGGAGAATCCCGAGAAGAGCGGGCAGCACGAACCAGATCCCTCGCACTCCGACGGCGTAGAGGAGCACGGTGATCATCAGGCCCAAAACGGAATTGGACATGGTCGCCAACACTGCGAGTTCGTTCTTGTCCGCTCCGATGAGGAGCCGGAGACCTATGCCCGCGGGGATCGTCCAGGCGAACACGATGACCCCGGCGGTGATGGCCCATCTGTCCTGATCTCCAGACCGGAGTCCGATGAGCACATCCCAGCCGTCAGCGGCCATCACCGCCAGCGCTGCAATCGTGATGACGACTGCAACCACCACCAGGGACCGGAAAGCAGCGCGCACCGTGTCCACGACGTGGAGGTCGGTGGAGGGTGTCCGGGTGGTCGAGACCGCGTTCATCGCAACCGCAGCGATGCCGAGGTCTGCGAACGGCAGGAGCAGACCGATAGTGGACACCAGGGTCACGAGGCCGTAGGTCTGCGCTCCGGTCGCGCGGATCACGATGCCGGCCGCGACGACGCCGCACAGCGCGACGATCGGCGTCCCGAGTATTCGGAACACCGTGCTCAACAGGAGCGAGCGACGCTCTGAGGTCGTGAACGCGCGCCCCGCAGTGTCTTCCGAGATCCGCGTGGGAGAGGTGACCCGGTGCCGCCCTGCGGGAAGCGCGGGCGCCCACGCGGGATCGGCACCCAGGGCAGGCGCGGGTCGGTACCAACCCTGCGGCTGCGCGGATCGCCGTCTCCCGGGCACAGGCCTCACCTCGCTCTGCCGAGCACACCACGCAGGTGCCGCTTCGCAGCTGCTTCGGCCTCGACGATGTAGGACATCGCCGTGAACAGCCGACGAGATGCGGCGGAGCGGGACTCGGCCACGGACCACGCTGCGCGGATGTCACGAAAGTGTTCGCGCTGAGGACGCACGCTGCCCGCCCCGGAGGTGTCGAACAGGCACAGGCTTCCGGCGATGACGACCGGTTCGGCCCGGCGGGCCGCCTGGAGCATGAAGAGATGGTCCGCCGCGAGTCCGAACGTCGTCGAGTATCCACCGACGGCCGAGACGATCTCGGCTCCGAAGACTGCGGCCTGGTGCGGAATGGGGGCAACACCGAACTCGAACCGCCGGCGGTGAAAACGCCGGTATCCCCAGTACCGGCCGGTCCTACCGCCGTCTGTCACAAGCGTGGCGCCGCCGAACCCCCACGTCCGGCGTACGTCGGTGTCGTTATGGGCGAGCGCTGCCACGGCGCGTCCGACGACATCCTCGTCAGCGAAGCGATCGGACGAATGAAGGAACCAGATGAGATCGCCCGACGCATGCCCGATGCCCTGATTCATCGCGTCGTAGCGTCCGCCGTCGCTCTCCGACTGCCAGTACGCGATTCCGGCCTCTGCGAGGAATTCGACGACCGACGCACCGGAACCACCGTCGATGACGATGTGTTCGACACGCGGATATCGTTGTGTACGAGTGCTCTCCAGAGTTGCGCGCAACCCGTCCAGATCCCGGTAACTGATCGTCACCACCGAGACCGTCGGCGCATCGGTACCGCCGTCAACCATCCGACCGCCTCCCGCCCGGCATGGCCGCGCCGACGAGGCTCCGGACGAGTTGCAGACACGCGAACAGGATCGCCGACGCACCCGGCCGCCCCGCTCGGACGCCCGTTGTGATCGACCTCCAGACGCCGTGGGGGGAGCCACCGGCCACCGCCGCGACCACCGGGTTGGTCAAGAAGTAGTCGCCTCGCGCCCGGGCGGTCGTCGAACCCAGATGTTCCAGGCCCCAGGCGATGTAGTCATGACTGTCGTCGTGGACCGTTCGCGACACCGACGGGTGATCGACCCGCATGATCGTCAGACACTCGGGGGCGTGCCGGATCACCAGCCCCGGGTTGTCGCGTTCCACCGCGGCGAGCCACCCTGGTTCGTCGTGCGGGGAGCACCCCGCGCCGTCCAACGGCGTCCTCAGCGCGAGTTCGCGCGGGAAACACATCGTCGAGCTCTGGATCATCGCGTCGCCGCTCCGGATCGATCGCCGCGTGAACAGATATTGGAGAACACCCGTGCCATGCGGCATCAGGGCACGCGGGATGACGCGATCCCTCTTCCCCGTGCGTCGCATGGCCGCGCGCGTCGACATCACCCAGGCCGAGCCGGAGGGCATGCGGTCGACCTCGATCAACTGCCGTTCGATCTTGAACGGATGCCAGAGGTCGTCGTCGTCAAGAAGCGCCACGATGTCGCCCGACGCTCTCTCCACCCCGAGCTGGCGCGCCCGGGCCGGTCCGTGCCCAGAACCGGTGTGGATGACGGTCACCCGCGGATCGTCCGTTCCCGTCTGGACCGGATCGATGGTGTCGGCCACCACCAGGATCTCGAGGACTGCCGCCGTCTGATCCAGAGCCGAGTGCACCGCCGAACGCAGGGACGATCGCCCGATCGTCGGGATGATGACGCTGACCGTCGCGTCCGTCTTCACCCGGACCTCCTCGGATCACCCTGGCGGCCGAGGCCGCACGACCGTGGTTCCTGGCAACAAGTATGGCCACAGCCAACGCCGTCTCGGCGGCATATACGACGGGGAGGTTGTAGCTCCACGGCGAGAACAGCAAGTCCCAGATTCCCTGTACACCCAGGTAGGTCAACAGCGTCGCCCACACAGGATTGGCGGGTGCGAGCCGGATCAGGACGACGCACACGCCGATCAGGTAGAGCGGCAGCAGGGCCCCGAGGAACCCAGCCTCTGCCGTGGACCCCAGAAGGATGGAATGCAGCGACACAGCGCCGCCCGGCAAGCGCCAGGCGTACTCGAACGGGTACGACGAGTCGAAGCCGATCTTCAGGGCGAGTTGGTAGGCCCTCTCGAACACCTCCGGCGAGATGTTGTCCGCGCTGCCCCAACCCAGAACGGGCTTGGCTGCGATCGCGGTGAGCGACAACGGCGATTCACTCCGACCCGCGAGAATCGTCGGCACGTGATCGCCGGCCTGGGACTCGATCTTCTCGGTGAGCGATGCACCGAGCCATCCGGCGCCGGCCGCGAGCCGCAACGCCACCGATCCTGCCACCGCCAGCACCAGACCGGTGATGATCTTGGCGGTCACCGGCGTCGCTCGCACGCGGATTCTGTCCGTCGCCACGAACACCGCGGCGACGAGGCACAACAGAGAGTGTGAGCGAAAGTTCAGACCCACACTGACCACGGTCATGGCGAGCAGCGCCGCGCATCCCCACCAGGGACGAGCCTTGTCGCCGCGGGTCAGGCAGACCAGAATGAGGACGGTCACCGAGGGCGCCCATCCGTACTTCCACAGGTTCGCGAACAACTCACTCTCGGTCAGTGCGGTACCGAACACGAGATAGAAGGCGATAGTGCCCAACGCGGCACCGGCCAGGATTGAGACAGTCTCTCGGATGCTGCGAGCGAGGAGCACGATGCCGCAGAAGTACAGCCCACAGGCGGGAAAGGACGGGACCCCTGGAGCGAGGAGCGACGTGCCGTTCACCAGTGCTGACGTCACATAAGCGATGCTCCCCAGGGACGCCGCCCCCAGGGGGAGCCACAGCCGCCGGTCCCCGAGTCGCTGGAAGTACAGCACCACCGCAACGAGACACACGAAAGAGAAGCCTGTGGCCGCATAGGTCATCACCGGGATGACGGAGGTGGCGCCGGCCGCGACGAGCAGGATGTTCCTGGTCCGTGTGCTCGCGTGGGCTACCGGTGGGCGCGACGGTGCGTGCACCGGCCGGGCCGCGACGTCAGTCAACTGGCACCGTCGAACGGGGCCGGCCGTCGGCCTCGAGGATTCGCCGTAGACGGGCCGGTGCGCCGGCATAGACACCGTTGTCGACGCAATCGGAGGTGACCACACTGCCCGCGCCGATGACGCAGCCCGATCCGATCGACACCCCCGGCATGATCACCGACCGGGACCCCACCCAGCTCCCTTCGCCGATCGTTACCGGCGCGGTTCTGTGCTCACCGGAGCGAAGTGTGGCCGGACCGATGTCATGGGTGTACGTGATGACCATGACCTCGTAGGCGAGCGCCACATTCTTCCGTAACACCACGGGCGCACCGAGATCGAAGAAACACCCGTGGTTGATCAATACGCCACGCTCGGCGGTCAGCCCACTCCACGCACCGATAAAGCAGCCCCCGCTGATCAACGCCCTCGGGTGCACGCCCTTGTGGCCGACCAGACGCAGAAGTGCGGGCCGGACCATGCGCGGGATCCACCGGCTTGCCAGCACGGAGTTCAGGACGATGTCGCGCAACCACAGGTCGATCTCCCCGCGCGCCACGTGCACGGCCCTGGCCAGTAACACCGTCCGACCTCCCTGGGGGAACCCGCCGTCACTGCTCGACGTGTCTGCCGATGAGTCCAGCTTCAATGCACTATCGCGAACGCGAACTAGATTATCGTCGCATCCATGCCTGAGGTGGGTGAACCGCCGCCGCGGCGGCTATTGCGCGAGTTCCGCGGAGACGGCTACTCGCGAGGGCGTCCGGTGTGGACGCAGGTCGCCTGGTTGATCTGCTGGTCATTCGCATCGCGGTGGTGGTGTCCGGGATCGGTCCGCGTGTGGATCCTGCGCGCGTTCGGCGCCTCCATCGGGCATGGGGTCGTCTTCCGCCACAACGTGCGCGTTCACTGGCCGTGGCGGCTGACGATCGGCGACAACTCCTGGATCGGCGAGGGCGCCTGGATATTGAACTTGGAACGAGTCCATATCGGCGACGACGTGTGCATCTCGCAGGACGTCCTGCTCTGTACCGGGTCTTGCGTGTGACGAACGTCTTCCCGCGGCGAGGCGACTCGTGGTTGAAGAGGATCCCGTTCACGGCGAACGAGCCGTACGCCTCCCGGTGGTTCCGGGTCATCCAGTACGAGTAGAGCTTTGCGGCAGCGTAAGGCGACTTGGGGGAGAAGACCGTGGTCTCGGACTGCGGAGGCGGGCTGGCCCCGAACATCTCCGAACTCGATGCCTGATAGAACCGGCAGTCGACACCGACCAGACGGATTGCCTCGAGAAGCCTCGTGGCACCCAGTCCTGTCGCGTCGCCCGTGTACGCCGGCTCGTCGAAGCTGACTCGGACGTGCGACTGCGCGGCAAGGTTGTACACCTCGTCCGGTTTGATGTCGGCGAGAAGTGTTGCCAGACGGCCGCCGTCGGTCACATCGCCGTAGTGCAGCGTGAGTTGCCCGCTCGCGTCGTCGTGCGGGTCGCGATAGATGTGGTCGATCCTCGCGGTCGTGAGGTTCGAGGACCGTCGGACGACGCCGTGCACCTCATAACCCTTCTGCAACAACAGTTCGGCCAGATACGAGCCATCCTGTCCGGTGATCCCGGTGATGAACGCCTTCCGCGCCATGCTGTGATCCTTTTTTCGATCCGGTGTGTGGGCTGCGGTGGCGTCAGGTTCGGACGCCGGCGGCGTTGCGTTGATACCAGTCGACGGTGGCCGCCACTCCGTCTTCCAGCGATATCGCGGGTCTCCACCCCGTGGACATCAGGGTGCTGACGTCCAGGAGCTTGCGTGGGGTCCCGTCGGGTTTCGATGTGTCCCAATCGGTTCGGCCCGTGTAGTCGACCGCCGCTGCCACGACATCGGCGATCTCGGCAATGGTCACGTCCTGCCCGGTTCCGACATTGACCTGTTGAGGGCCGTCGTAGTTAGCGAGCAGGTGGAGACATGCCGATGCCATGTCGTCGACGTGGAGCATTTCTCGACGGGGTCGCCCACTCCCCCAATTCGTGACGAACTCGTCCGATGCTCGTCGCGCGTCGTCGTACCGGCGGATCATGGCCGGCAGGACGTGCGACGTCTCCGGCGAGAAGTTGTCACCCGGCCCGTACAGGTTCGTCGGCATCGCCGATATCCACGCGAGCCCGTGCTGACGACGGACCGATTGAACCTGGATGATGCCCGCGATCTTGGCGATCGCGTACGCCTCGTTCGTGGGTTCCAGAGGCCCTGTCAGAAGCGCCGACTCGGTGATCGGCTGCGGGGCCAGCCGCGGGTAGATGCACGACGAACCGAGGAACAACAGTCGCGGGACCCGGCTTGTCAGCGCGGCATCGAGAACGTTGACCTGGATCTGCAGGTTCTCGGACAGGAAATCGGCAGGATAGGTGTTGTTCGCTTGTATGCCGCCCACTTTGGCGGCGGCGACGATCACGGCCCGCGGCTGTTCGTCAGCGAAGAACCGCATTACGGCGTCTCGGTCGCGCAGATCCATTTCGGATCGTGAGCGCTTGAGGATTCGCGTGAAACCGTCGGCCTCGAGACGCCGGACGATCGCAGAGCCCACGAGACCGCGATGGCCCGCCACATATGTCGGAGAGTCGCGCGCCGGCAGCCACTGGCCGTCGCGGGCAACGCCCCGGTCCCGATCCCGCGGCGCGGTCATCGGGCACCCCCGGCGAGTTCGGCGAAGGCCACCGTGTTGTCCTCGCTCTCGCGAACCGAGGAGTCGAAGTCGCCGCTGCAGGTGATGAGCGCGAGCTGATCGGTGGCGGAGTGCACCGAGAGCTGCCGACGGAGAGCCGCCGGATCCGTTTTCGCTATCCCCGTGACGACCTCGGTGACCTTGTACTGCAGGCGCCCGCGCCCCCGAGCGTCATCGAGCAGGATCCCGTCACCGGGAACGAGATCGGCCAATCTGTTGAACACGGCGTACCCGCCGCCCGCCTGGCTGTGCCCCAACAGAACTGCCATCCCCGATCGGCCGGGGGCTGCGCCGTCCGCCCACCATCCGACGCGTGAGAGGTCAGGCGGTACGTCGAAGGTCGATACACGAGCACCGTCGACGAACGGGTCGGCCGCGGTGTGGGTGCCGAGCCGCATCACCGTCGTGTTGACCCCGATTGCCGGGATGAAGACGTGGCCGGGTGTCATGGTCGCCGTGCGAACGTCGAATGCGGGGACTTCACTCGTCAGCGCCCGGGATTGCGCTGGTGGGTCGCCGACCGGATAAGGCCGCGTCGTCGGCTCGGACTGGTCGGCGCAGCCCGCGGCGAACGCCACGCACGACAACACCATCGACAACCCACGGAGCGTCGGCGCCACGCGAGTCATCTGGGTCATGACCGGCGGACGAGTCGAACGAGCAGCACTGCACCGAGACCAGCGATCAGGCCTGCCGTGAGGCCCCACCCCGGCAGGTCGCGGCGAACGTCTGGGCTGCCTGCTCCGGTCGGCGCCTGAACCGGCCACTCTCCAGGTGCCACGTAGACCTTGTCGGATGCGGGCGTCGCCGGAACCAGCGATGCCGCGCCCGGTACGACAGCAGAGGACACCGCGACAGTCGGCGGGACCGGCGGGTAGGGAGCAGCGGACGCGTCGACAGGCAAGAAAACAGCGACGGTGAAGACCAGTGCACCGAGGACCGCCCAGCCACGAGATGCGCACGTCGCGCGCTGTCTGGTCATAGGTCGCCCTTCAGGGATCAGTGACTGTTCGGGATCGGTTGCTGAATGCTGATTCCTCACTTACTGATGTCGCACAAAGTTCGAGATCGGTTACTCGTGAACCAGTACAGTACGACTGTATCCCCGGTTGTGCAGGTCAGGCGCCGTTTCGACACACCGGTGACCGGCGGATCCAAGGTCGTCCCGAACGGCGGAGGTGGGACACATGAACACCTCACGGGTGCCGGCAGCCGGAACGAGGCCCGGCAGACGACGCCGCCGACGCCGTCCGGGCGGACGCACGGTGGCGCGGTGCGGGTTGGCGGCGTCGCTCGCGCTCCTGGCCTTCGCCGCGTGGGCATCCGTGTACATCGTGTCGGCCCGCGACGAGGCCCGCGCGCTGGAACGGCATCTGTCCGCCACGGAAGCAGCCGCCATGGCAGGTGCACCGGACGTCGGAACGCAGGTTGCAGAGACCCAGCGAGTGGCGGATCGGTTGCGGGTTGCCGCGGACGGTCCTCCCCTGCGCATACTCGCCGCGATCCCGTGGGTCGGCGAACCGTTCCGGGTCACAGCCGAACTGACCGACGTCCTCGATTCTGTCGCCTCCGACGCCCTACCGTCCGCCGTGGACGGAGCTCGACACGCGCTCGGACGACCTGTCGTCGTCGGTGGCGCGGTCGACGTCACCGCGATCCGAGACGCGGCGCCCTCACTGTCGTCCGCAGATGCCGCCATCGGCAGCGCATTACGAGATGCACGCCGCTCGTCAGGGCAGACATGGGCCGCACAGGTGAACAGGATCCGATCCCGGGTCATCGATGAGCTGTCCGCACTCGACCGATCCCTGTCGGCGGCGTCGACAGCCGCGGACCTGGTCCCGTCGATGTTGGGGGCCGACGCCCCGCGGACGATGGCCATCGTCGTGGAGAACGACAGCGAGGCCCGGGCCACCGGCGGCCTTCCCGGGGGTCTTGTCGTCGTCCGCTTCGACCGCGGCCGTATGCGCATACTCAGGATCGTCGAAGACCTCGCCGGCCCAGCCAAGGCGCCGACAGACCTCGGCGCGGATTACCGCGGACTGTACGGATTCGCACAACCCACCCAGCTCTGGCAGACGTCCAACCTGAGTCCCTCCTTCCCGTACGCGGCCCGAATCTGGCGCAGTCTCACGAGACAGCAGACGGGGATAGAACCGGACATCGTGGTCGGAATCGATTCCCACGCACTGTCGGATGTGTTGCGCGTCGTCGGCGGCGTCACCCTGGACGATGACCGCACCGTGACCGCCGACTCGGTGATCCCCTTCATCGGACTCGACAGCTACCAACAGTTCGGCGACGACAGGGCCGGGCGGAAAACGGTCATGGGACAAGTCGCACGGCTGACCCTGGTGAAGATCATGCAGGGGAGGTTCGACGCGCACGAACTGGTGACCGCAATCGCCGGTGCGGCAAACTCGTCACGGATCACCGTGTGGAGCAGTTCGTCGGCCGAGCAGGCACAGCTGACCGTGACACCTGTCGCCGGCGAACTGCCGTTCACTCCAGATCCGTATGTCGGGGTGTTCGTGAACAACTCATACGGCAGCAAACTCGACTATTTCCTCGATCGCGCCATCAGAGTGGCCTATGGCGTTTGTTCCGCGACGCGGCAGCAGGTCACGGTCACGGTGATCCTGACGAATTCGACACCGCAGGGTCGCTACGCTCCCGAGGTGCTCGGGACATTCCTCCCCTATGTACCTGACGGCGGCAGGCTGCCCCCGCGAAGCAACCGCTTGTCGGTGTACCTCTTTGGCACGTGGGCGTCCCGCACCACCTCGGTGTCCCTCGACGGCCGACCCACTCCCTTCGGCACAGGTGTCGAGAACCGCCGGCCGGTCTCGTTCGCAGTGGTGGACCTTGCGCCGGGCGAGCCTGCACGCCTGGCGTTCTCGGTCGACATGCCCCGCCGTGATTCCCCTGCCCTGATCCCGACGCAACCACTCACTCGGCCCGCCTCCGTCCGGGTGGACGGGCGTCCGTGCACCTCATGACAAGGACAGCGATGCCTGACAACGTCGATCTCACCGAGATTCGCGCCGCCGCAGAACGTGTGGTCGCCAAGTTTCCTTTCCCGAACTACTTCGACCCCGCCGAGAAAGGACATGTCTCGGTTGCGGCGACACTGACCAGGTTCGTCCAACCCGGGGCTGCGATCCTCGACTTCGGTGCAGGCCCGCTGGACAAGACGGCGGTGTTCGCGGAGTTGGGTTATCGATGCACCGCGATGGATGACCTCGCCGACGAGTGGCACGTCCGCGGCGATTCCCGGGAGGCGATACTCCGCTTCGCCGAGCACGAGGACATCGAATACATCGTTGTGGACGGCACGGGAGTACCCCCGACCGGGGAGTTCGACGTGGTGATGCTCCACGACGTGCTGGAGCACCTGCACGACTCGCCGCGGGATCTGTTGATCGAGCTGCTCTCGCGGGTCCGGGACGGAGGCCTGCTGTTCGTCACCGTCCCCAACCACCTGAACCTGCGCAAGCGGATCGCCGCAGTCCGAGGACATTCGATCCACCCCCAGTTCGACACCTACTACTGGTATCCGGGCACTTGGCGAGGACATGTCCGGGAGTACACCGCCGACGACTGCTCCCGGCTGGCGGTCGCACTCGGGCTCGAAGTCCTGGAGATCGCGGGCGTGCACCACATGCTGGAGAAGGTCCCCGCCCGCCTGCGGAAGGCCTACCTGTTGTTCAGTCGCGTGTTCCCCTCGACGAGGGACACGTGGTCGATGGTCGCGCGCAAACCCGTCGGATGGACGCCGCGCCCTGCTCTGACAGACGACGAGCTCAGGAGTGTGACCGGCCTGACGTCATGGGGAGAGCTCGGGCACTGATCTGAAGTCCGTCGCAGCGCGGGGAGCCAGACCTACGATCACAGGATGAGCCGCACGCAGCAAAGGGTCGACCGCGTGTACGAAGCGCTGGCGACCCGGATCTCGCCGTCGTGGGCCGCCGCGATCGACGAGCGGCGACCTCACCTCGGGGCAGCCTGGGGCGGCCCTCTGAACGGTCAGCACCATCGTCGGGAAATCGTCCGCGAGATCGCGCGGACGGTGCACTGCGACCGGGTGCTCGAGACGGGGACGTTCCGAGGGACGAGCACCGAGTTCTTCTCGAACGTGTTCGGGGTCCCGGTGGACACGGTCGAGGTGAATCCCAGGTACTTCCACTACAGCCGACGGCGGCTTGCGGTGACCCCGAGTATCACCGTCACCCTCGGCGACTCGCGCCAGTTCCTCCGCACCGTCGCGCGGACCAGCGCGCCGGACGACACCGTCTTCGTCTACCTTGATGCGCACTGGCTGGACGACCTGCCGCTCGCCGAAGAACTCGCCATCATCGACAGCGAATGGACACGAGCCGTCGTTCTCATCGATGACTTCGAGGTCCCGGGTGATCCCGGCTACGCCTTCGACGACTACGGCGGCGACAAGGTCCTGACCGCCGCGAACCTTCCCGCCTCGGTAGACGACTGGTCGCTGTTCTACCCGTCGCTGCCATCGCATGCAGAGACAGGGGCGCGACGCGGATGCTGTCTCCTCACCTCGCCCGCGATCGCCACGCCGGACTGGAAGACCCTGACAGCCGCGGGCCAGGTCGCGGTTTCGCGTCGGAGCAGCTGAGGCACCCCCTCGACGCATGCAAATTGCAGATAGCAACATTGCGCCTAGTCGTACTACATCGCAGGCGTAGTCTGAACGCGTGAAACGAATCGGTCTGGCAGCCATCGGGGCGGCTGTCGTCGCCTGGCTGCGTGGCCGTCACACGAACGACCACGTCGAGTGCACATGCGCCGCCTGCTGCTGGACCAGAGACTGACCCCCACGTCTGGGTGATTGCTGGAGCCCAGGCGGCCCGTGTCCGGGAAGGTTCGTCTGTTCGGCCTACAAAGATCTGCATTTCACTGCGGAGTTCGCGCGCGTTCAGCGATCGGCACCACCGTTTCGGACGGCGCAACACCCCCTCCACCACATTTGAGGTGCTTAATGGGGTTCGTTCGTCGGGCGAGACCGCCAGTGCGACAAAGAAATCGGCCCGGCGTCACACGTTCGCGGATTTTCTCTAGCGCGCGCAAAAATGTATCAATTGCACTAATGTGCGCTTTGCCGAAGTGGTGATGTGCGGTCGAGAAATGGGGACCTGGTGGTCTGCGTACGGTTCCTGTGTGTGGTGTCGGCCATCGGGGTCGCTCTCCTGATCGGCGCGCCGGCTGCAGCGGCACCCGGGGACCCGGTGGCACCACAGCCGCTGTCAGCGCTCGGTACGGCCGCGACGGCAGAGTTCGACTCACCGCAGGCGCAGTACAGCCTCACAGTCCCGGTCGATCCAGGGACGTCGCCCACCGAGTTGCGCGGCACGGCGGACCTGCCGCCCGGTGTGACGGGCGGGACCGTCGACGCCTACAGCGGTGACACGTTCCTGTCGCGGGTCATACTCGGCAGCGCCCCGTCCACCCCCGTGCGGTGGAACCTCACCGGGGCCGACGTCACCGACAACGCCGCCGACATCACGCTGCGGACGTCCCTCACCGGCGACGGGGCCTGCCGGTTCGACCCGGAGACGCCCTTCCGGGTGGTGCGGATGTCCGTCGCCTACAGCGGGAACCCGACCGTTCCCGCCACAGTCGCCGACTTCCTTCCGCCGGTCCTCACCGCGGTCGATCTGTTCCTGCCCGCGAACCCGTCGCCGTCCGAGGCATCCGCGGCGATCGCCACGGCGTCGGCGATCGTCGGCCGCTACAAGCCGACGCCCATCGCGATCCGCACCCGAGCACTCCCCGCCACCGGCGAACCGGATGTCGCGCAGAGCCCCACGGTCCGTCAGGTCGTCCTCGCGGAGAGCGCGCCTCGCGGAACCGCGCTGCGCACAGGTCGTTTCGGCCCGTACCTGCAGATCGGCGGACGTGGCACCGACCTGGTCACCCAATCGGATCTCATCACCTCTCGTCTGGCGACCGTCGCGGTCGCGTCCGCGGCCGTCGCCGGTCAGTCGGCCCCGGCCCCACAGGTCACCCCAACCATCCGCACCCTCGCAGATCTCGGTGTCGGCGACAGCGAGTCCGGCGGTACCGGACGGGCGGTCGTCGCGTTCGGACTCGACCAGACCCGGCTCGCCGGACCCGCCCAGTCCGTGCGGTTCGAGGTCCGCGCGACCTACACACCGCTGCCGTCCAACAGCGGCGGCCGCATCGTGGTGCGGTCCGGGATGACGACGCTCGCCTCCTGGCCTGCTGACGGCTCCGGCGCGGTCGACCAGTGGGTGGACGTGCCGGACCGCATCCTCAGCCGATACGTCGATCTCTCCGTCTCGCTCGAACGCGGAGACGACCAGGGTGGCTGCAACCAGGCGCAACGGATCTCCCTGTCTCTCGATCCGACCGGGGCCGTCGAGTTCCGACGAGCCGACCCGCCGGTCCCCGCCGGCCTCGGATCACTCCCCCAGGCGCTCCAGCCGAGGGCCCAGTTCGCCTGGACGCACGGCGATCTGCCCGACGTGGCACGGGCCGTCACCATCGCGGCCGGGCTGCAGAGCCTGACGGCCACGCCGCTGGGCATCGACGTCGTACCCCTCGCCCAGGCGAAGACCTCGTCGACGCCCGCGGTCATCATCGACGCCGACGGATCGGCTCAGGACATCCCGACCCTGCCCATCACCGCGCGCGGAGACCTCGTCACCGTGGACCCCCTGGGGTCGGAATCGCAGCCGAACCGCCGACGGTCGCTCACCCTGACCTCGACCGTCAAGATCGGGGCCCTGCAGGTCGCGCGAAGCAACGGTCGCAGCGTCCTGGTGGCGTCGTCGAACGGGAACCCGGGACAGCTCGACTCCGTGTTGGGCTGGCTGACCTCCGATCCGCGGCGGTGGTCGTCACTCGACGGAGCCGCCCTCGTCACCATCGACGGTCGGACACCGGTGGTCATCCCCGGAACAGACAGCCCGTCGGAGCAGACGGCGACTGTCGCCGACGACGGCAGCCACTCCGGCGTCATCGTCGCGTCCGCGGCCGCGGTGGCCGCCGTCCTGATCATCAGCGGCGTCGGCTGGTTCGTGTGGCGGCGACGGCGTCGGGCCGAACGATGACCAGCGCCCATCCTGCTGTCCCCGTCGCTTCACCCGACGACGACCTCCCGCCCGCACCGACGGACGGGTTCGACGGGCGCCGGGCGGTTGTGACGATGCTCGTCCGGTGGTCGGTGATCATCGTCGCGACGGGACTCGCCTTCCACTCGACCCTGGTCGCGCTGGTCCGGGAGATGGCCACCGGCAACCTGATGGTCTACCAACCCATCGTGATCCTGGGTGCCGTCATGGTCGCGATGGGCGTGCTCGCCCGCGACCACGCGCAGCTCCCCATCCACGACCGCCAGAGTGACGGCATCGTCGGCGTCATCCTGTTGGCGCTGGCGTGGGTCGTCCAGTACAAGCTGGTCCCACGGTTCTCCGACGTCTACCTCACACTGCACCTCGACCTGTTGGCGCTGTGGATGTTCGTCTTCGCGTCCTGCGTGCTGATGTTCGGTACGCGGCCGACCCTCCGCCATCGGGGATCCTGGCTGATCCTCCTCGCCACCTTTCCCTTCCCCATCCGGCTGCTCACACTGTTGCTGGGAGGGACGGCGGTGTCGGCGTCGGTCGTCGTGATCCTCACCGCCGTGTCGTCCGCCGCGTTGGCCGCCGGACCGAACCTGTCGCGGGTGGTCCTCGGCGCTGTCACCGCGGGTGTGGTGGGCGCGACCACACTCGTGCTCCTCGAGCTCCTCGCCGCGAATCCGTCACCGCCTCTGGTCATCTCGCTCCCCGCCTTCGCGGCCGGGGTGGCGGCGGGCGTGGTGCTCTACGGCGACGACATCCGACGTTTCGGCGTCACCAACAACCTCGTCCGCATGCCCACCCGGCCGGTCGTCGCACCGGGCTCCTGGCGGATCGTCGCCACCATCGCCGTCGCCACCGCGGCACTCGCCCTGGTCACCGTCCCCAGCGGCGACATCCGTCCCCCGCGCCCGGTGGTGCCGGGGCTCCCCACCAACGGACCGACCGCAGTCCCCGCCCTCTGGGACCAGACCGAACTGACCCGATACGACTTCGCGGGCCGCCTGTACGGGAAGAAGGGCACGATGACCCGGCAGCGACTGACGGCGCGCGTCGCAGATCCGGCCTGGGACAACGAGGGACGTCGTCGCGTCATCGTCGTCGACACCATCACCACGAGACGCCCGATCCTGCTGTCGGTGTATCCCGTCTACATGGTCTACGACCTGTCCGGGGTGCGGCTCAGCACGATGGTGCCCGTACCGCTGGGACACGGCGTGCGCGGCGAACTGGGCACACTGGTCGACGACAAGCGCTACCTCACCTACACCCGGCTGACCTGGCGATGGAGTGACGGGCACACCGCGCAGAGCATCCAGTTGCTCGCCGTCGACGACCACCGTGACGGCGCGCCCTTCCCCACCCCCGAACTCACGCCGGTGTCCACCGCCACGGACGTCCTCGCGATCCTGTTGCGCGGCAACACGATCGTCCAGGACGAGCGGCCGGTCTACAAAGACCGAGACATGCTCGTCGCGGCAGCGCAGTCGATGGTGGACACCCAGGTGGGAGCCGCACAGCGGGCGGTGGAGCGGTGACGCGACCCGGTGACGTGCCCATGCCGGCCACCGCGGACGGCACCACCGTCGCCGAGGCCCTCGCCGACGCCGTCGACGGCATCCGCCTGAACCGGCCCCACCTGTCCGCGTCGGTGGCGTTCGTCCCTTGGCAGAAGTGGTCCTTGGTGGCACTGCTGGTCGTCGTCGTCGTCGGCCTGGTGCTCGCGACGACCGGCACCCTCACCGTGCTCGCCGCCATAGCGACCACGGCCTACGTGGCCACCATCATCGATCGCGTCGTCCTCTTCCGACGAGGGCTGGCGACAGGCCCGATCCGCGTATCCGACGGCGCCGCACGCGCGGTGGCCGACGACGCCCTGCCGAACTACACGGTGCTGGTACCTGCCTACGACGAACCCGAGGTGGTCGGCGGGCTGGTGGCGGCGATGGAGTCGTTGGACTACCCCCGCGAGAAGCTGCAGGTCCTGCTGTTGCTCGAGGAAGACGACGACGTGACGATCACCGCCGCCGCGGACGTCATCAGCAGCGGTGCCGTCACGCTGCTCCTCGTGCCTGCCGCGAAGCCGCGTACGAAGCCGAAGGCCTGCAACTTCGGTCTGCATT
The DNA here is from genome assembly GCF_024171765.1 of Williamsia deligens. Lineage (GTDB taxonomy): Bacteria > Actinomycetota > Actinomycetes > Mycobacteriales > Mycobacteriaceae > Williamsia_A > Williamsia_A deligens. The sequence continues at coordinate 2,368,677 of NZ_JAMTCI010000001.1, read as the reverse complement.
TCGCCACCGGCGACATCGTCACCATCTACGACGCCGAGGACGTCCCCGACCCACTGCAGCTCCGTCGGGTCGCGGTCGCCTTCGACAGCCTCGACGACGACGTCGCCTGCATCCAGGCGCGCCTGGACTTCCACAACTCCGGCGACAACGTACTCACCGCGTGGTTCACCGCCGACTACGGGCTGTGGTTCGGTTTCCTCCTCCCGGGTCTCATGGCGAGCCGATCACCGATCCCGTTGGGCGGCACGTCAAATCACCTGCGACGCCGTGTGTTCGACGAGATCGGCGCATGGGATCCGTTCAACGTCACCGAGGACGCCGATCTCGGCATCCGCATCGCGGTGCACGGGATGCGGACCGCGGTGCTCGACTCCACCACCTGGGAGGAGGCGAACATCGATGCGATCAACTGGATCCGGCAGAGATCGCGCTGGTACAAGGGCTATCTGCAGACGTTCCTGGTCCACATGCGCTCACCGGTCACCGTGGCACGCACCCTCGGCCCGGTCGGGACCTTCCGCCTGGCCACGCTCTTCGCCGGGACACCCCTCATCGCCTGCCTGAACGTCGCCTTCTGGTTCATGCTGGCCGTTTGGGTGCTCGGCCAGCCGACCGAGATCACACGCATCCTGCCGCCGGCCATCTACTACCCGTCGCTGGTGTCGATGATCCTCGGCAACTCGGCCACGGTGTACATGACGCTGATAGCGATCCGCGAAGACGATCGACCCGAGTTGTTCTGGCCGGCGCTGATCGTGCCCTTCTACTGGGTGCTCATGGGCATCGCAGCGGTCAAGGGGACCTGGCAGCTGTTGCGGAACCCGTCGTACTGGGAGAAGACCGCCCACGGGATCGGCAGCAGCACTGCCCAACCCACGCCTCCCCCGGTTCCGGCCCCCGGCCCGGGCACGTGACCTCGCAGGCCACCCCTCGGCATCGGCGCCCCGGTGTCGCGGTGTTCGGTGCCTCGCTCGCACTGTTCCTCGTCGCCGGGTGGTTCCTCACCGTCGACCGTCAGTTCCTCATGGGCGACGCCCTGTCCCGGGTCCAGTCGGCGCAGTCGGTGGTCTCCAGCCGCGATCCTCATGTCGCCGCCATCGGCTTCGTCTTCACCCCGCTCACCGCTCTTGTGCAGCTGCCCGTCGTCGCAGTCGCGCAGTGGTTCCCGTGGATCACGGCGGACGCGGTGTCCGGCGTCGTGATGTCGTCGGTGTTCATGGCGGGTGCGGTGTACCACGTGTGGGGCATCGGGCGGGACCGCCGACTGCCCACCGTCTGCACGGTGCTGCTGACGGTCCTCTTCGCGCTGCACCCGATGATCGTGTTCTACGGCGGCAACGGGATGAGCGAGGCGCCGTTCCTGTTCTTCCTGTGCTGGGCGGTACGTCGCCTCGTCCGCTGGGTCGACTCCGACGACGTCCACGATCTCGTGACGACCGGCATCTGCCTCGGGCTCGCGTACCTGACACGCTACGACGCCGTCGCGGCGACCGCGGCCGCGGCAGCCGTCGTCGCGGTGGTCTCGATGCAGCGCCGCAGCCCACTGCGCCCGTTGCGGTGGTGTATCTCGCGGGTCGTCGTCGATGTGGCGCTCGTGGTGGCACCACCGCTCGTCGCGTTCGTCGCGTGGGCCGCGACGAGCTGGCTCATCACCGGTAATGCGCTGGCGCAGTTCACCTCCGAGTACGGCAACTCGGCGATCGTCGCGCAGGCCGGCGGGACCCCGGGAGACCTGCTGGGCCGGATCGCCTTCGTCGTCGTCGACTCGTTCCTGTTGTTCCCCGCGCTCCTGCTCGGAGTCGTCGTGATCGGCGCGCGACGGGTCACGCTCGGACGCGTGGCTCCCATCGGCGCACCCGTCGCGGTGTTCGGTGCCGTGCTCGCGTTCCAGGGCGCGAGCTACGTCACCGGAACCACGTTCGGCTTCCTGCGCTTCTACATCACCGCGGTGCCGCTCGGTGTGATCGTCGCGATGCTCGCGCTGTCGGCGCGAGCGCCGGTACCGAGCCGACGACCGGGCCGACGGAAGCGCCCCGGTGTCATCCGCACGCCGACAGCGCGATTCCAGGTCATCGTGGCCACGATCGTCGTCGCCGCCACCGCCGTCAGCATCCCCACCGCCTGGGGCCTGATGGCGTCGCAGCGGTATGCACCGCAGGAGGCGGCGCTGCGCACGACCGTCCTGGACGACCCGACCGCAGCCGGTGTGCGCGTCGCGAAGGACCGTCGCGTCGCGGCGTCGTTCTCGACCGAACGTCAGATCGCGTCGTGGGTCGATGCACAACACCTTCCCGACGGGAGCGTGCTGGTCGACACCCTCTACGGCTTCGCCGTGGTCGCGCGCACCACCGATCCCCGCCGCTACGTCATCCCGTCCGACCAGGATTTCACCGAGATCCTCAACGACCCGTCGCGGTTCGGGATCGTCTACATCCTCGCGGTACCGCGGAGCGGGCGTGGGGTCGCCGACGCGGTGAACCAGCGCTACCCCACGCTGTATGACGACGGTGCGCAGATCGGTCGGCTCGACCTGGAGTTCCCGAACGTCGCGGGCGATCTCCCCACCTGGAGGGTGTATCGCGTGGTCAGGAACTGACCATGTCCGCGACCAACCCGAACAGCGGGTCACCGGGTCCGATGTCGAACGTGCACTGGTTGTTCCGCGGGTCGGGCACGAACGCCCAGAACAGGGCGCCCGCGGTTCCCGCAGTCCGCTGTCCGGTCACCTTGCGGCGCACGTCGGCCGCGCGGTCGTCGACGGTGGCGCACGACCCCGCGTTCTGTCCGATCTCGTTCACCACGATGGGTTTCCCTGCTGCGTGCGCCTGGGTGATCCGGCGCGCGAGACCGTTCCACTGGTCACCGGGTAGCGCGACGCCGTCAGCTCCGTAGTCGTGGTAGTCGAGGACGTCGATGCCGGGCGACCGTCCGACCGACTCGTAGTCATCACCAGCACTGCCGCATTGGCCGCCGCCCGCGAGGCCGGAGAACACCGGCCGTCCGGGATCGAGGCCCTTCACAGCCCCGCCGGCGGCGTCGAAGAACGCCCGGAGCACCGTGCTCGCGTCCGGCGGACAGGTGCGGTCGGGGAAGCTGCACGTGCGCCCACACACACCCGGTTCCGGTTCGCCGACCGGCTCCCATCCGGCCAGGGCCGGAGAGGTTCGCCACCGCGAGACCGCCGTGGTGAGCCATTGCTGGAACGTCATCCCACCGAAGGCCACCTCGGTCTTCCACCCGTCGACGTACCAGTCGCGCTGCTTGAAATCACCGCTCTCGCAAGCCCCGTCGCCACCCGTGAGAACGGGCAGCACCAGCTGGCCGTGGCGGGCCGCCGCCGCGAACACCGCGTCGGCGGGACGGAAGTCGACCGCACCGGTGAACTTGTTCACGGCAAGCGCCGCGAAGAGGTCGAAGCGGGTCAGGGCGTTCGGGGGCAGGCTGCCGAAGTAGGCGTCGAGATCGACCTGGGCACCGCAACCGCGGTTGATCGACCAGTTCGTGGCGAGTTGGTAGGCGTCCATCCCTGACGGCCACCATCGGTCACCGTCGAGGGTGAATCCGGCAGCCGAGACGGCGATCGTCCTCGGCCCACCCGGGGCGGGCTCGGCATGGACGGCGCACGCTGTGCCGGTGAGCATCACGGCAACCACCGTCCACACGAGGGACCACCGGATCGAAGCTCTCATCCGCTGACCGTACGCGTCCGGCGATCACCGGTTGGAGGGATCAGTGACGCTCGTCGGTGGCCTCCGACTCACGACGCGTGCGGGGCCTCGCCGACGAACGTCGCGAAGGACTTCAGCGCCTCCCGGCCCGTGCGGTGCTCGTTGACTGCCGCGTCCGGATCGGCGTGGCCCAGCGACACCCCACACACCACGATTTCGTCGTCGGAGATCGGGAGGTGCTCGCGCAGGACTGCGTCGTAGTCGATGAACGACGCCTGCGCGCAGGTGTCGAGACCCGCCTCCCGTGCCAGCAGCATCAGACTCTGGAGGAAGAGGCCCGCATCCACCAGCGCGCCCGACCGCATGTGGGCGCTCACCGTCAGGATGAGGCCCACGGGGGCGCCGAAGAAGTCGTAGTTGCGACGATGGTGGGCGTCGCGGCCCTCGGTGTCGCCGCGGTCGACGCCGAGAGTGTCCTGGTAGAGCGCGGCACCGAACGCAGACCGGCGACTACGGAACGGCTCCTCCCACTCACCCCGAGGGGGTTGGTACGGGTAGCGCGGGTCCGTCCCGGTGCGCCCGAAGTCCAACGCGTCCCAGAGCGCCGCGGTCACCTGCCGCTTCGCATCGCCGGTCAGCACGTAGACGTGCCACGGCTGGGAGTTCGAGTTGCTGGCTGCTCGAGCGGCCAACGCCAGCAACCGCTCGACGTCCGCGCGCGGCACCGGCGTCGGCAGGAACGCGCGAACGCTCCTCCGGGTGCGCACGGCCGCCTCGACCGTCCGCGCCGCCGACGACACCTCATCCTCCGCACGGTCGGACACCCGTGTGCTCATCTCATCCCCCACCCACAGACCCCACGACGCCCGGTGCGGAGCGTCCTTCACGCACCGGCTCCCTCGACCGTAGCGAAGCGCTCACCCACGGCCGCGCGGTCGGCAGGTCGACGACCGGCCGTGGAACGATGAGGCAGTTGACTCACCGATCAGTGGAGGCAGACGTGACGCGGCGTCGGGTGATGATCGCCGTCGTGGCGGTGGCGATCCTCGCGCTGGGGTTGGTCGTCTATCGGGTGAGCAATCCGCCGGCGCAGAAATCGGACAGTCCGTTCCTCACCGCCGAGGACTTCCCGTCCGGCTACGTGGTCGCGCGCTTGTCGAACACGGCCCCGCCGGGGATCGGTGGCCAGACGGTTCCCGCAGCATGCGGACCCGTCATCGCGCAGCAGGCAGGCCGGTCGCTGCGGTCCTCGATCGTCGGCATCCTCGCCGAACCGGCCGACGCGACCAGACCCACCTACGCCCAGTCGATCGTCACCGGCGGCGAAACGGTCACCCAGACGACGGACGTCGTCCGCCGGTGTCCGTCGTACCGCCAGCGATCGGGCGACGAGTCGTTCGAGTCGACCTCGTCGATCCTGCCCGCCCCGCAGGGGTGCCCCAGTGATGCGCTGGTGATCCGTTCCCGCACCCGCTATTCCGGACCGTCGTCGCAGTCGGACTCGACGGCACTGACCGCCTATGTGCAGGGGCGCACCGCGGTCGGCGAACTCAGCAGTGCGCTCCTGCAACCGACGTCACCGATCCCCGACGACTTCTGCCGGTTGACCACCCTCGTCGCTGAGCGGCTCGACAACAGTTGATCGCCCCCACCGCCGCCCTCGCGCCACGCGGCCTCGGAGACGGGGCCGCGGCGCCGACACGCTATTGCGGACTCAGGTGAACGCGGACCCCGTGCTGCCGCGTCCCGCCGGCGTCCACTGCTCCTTGGCCCAGAGGATGTCGCCACGAAGGGTGGCGGCGAGCACGTCGAGTTCGCTCGGGCCGAGAGGTACTGCGCCGGCGCCGGTCTGGAACCGGGTGGTGTCGGCGAGGTAGGTGGTGTGCGGTCGGCCGCGCAGGTCGGTGCCGACCCGGAAGTCGCAGACGGGGTCCCCGACATGGCAGACGGAGATCCGACGGACGTTGCGCAACGAGTAGAAGGCATCGGACCCGCGCGCGTCGACGCCACTGACGAACGCGCCGAGCGGATTCCGCCACACACCCTCGCCACGACTCCCTGTGCCCATCACGCCGTCGGCTCCGGGCTTCTGGAATGGGTCACCCATGAGGACGGTCGCGGCGAGGACCGAGCGCTTAGCCAGCTCGATCGCCACGCCCCGGGCGACCGCGGCCCCCTGCGAGAACCCGACGACCACGGCCATCGGGGCGCACCCGGGGCTGCCCTCGGAACGCGCGCTGTCGTAGGCGTCGACGGCGGTCGACACCCCGGCGCGCACGGACTTGCCGAAGCTGTGGTCACGAATACCGTCCTCGGTCCTGACCGCCGGGTAGCCACTGCCCACCGACACGATCGGCACCGCACGAAGGGCCGGCTGGTCGCGATAGGTCGCAGTGAGCAGTCGGCTGAGGGTCGCGCCCTCCCACCCGTCGGTCCGCATATCGCCATAGGTCCGCGGGCCGACGCTGCCGTCGCCGCTCCCCCGGATCGGGATGACGACGGCCGGCGCACAGTCTGACGCGGTCGCCGCCCCGGCGGGTGCGGGCACCAGCAAGGTCGCGACGGCAGACGCCGCCGCGAACATCGCTGCACACCCCCGGCGCCTCCACGTCACCCCGTCGATGATGCCCGATGCTGCGCCATAGGCCCGATTTGCCCTATACACCGGCACATTCCCCACCCGCGTCGTATGTTTACCCGACACAGGGGGAGTTCGATGCGCGCGGTTCACCGACTGTTCATGCGCGCAGTTGTGCCAGGGGGAGAGACCGTTGGGTCACAGTCGATCGCAGAAACAGACCGTCACCGACATTCTCGTCGACGCGGCCACCAGATTCCCGGACGCGGAGGCGATAGTCGCCGCCGACGGACGGGTCACCTACAGTGAGCTGCTGGCCCGCGCGTCCGCAACCGCGCGAGCACTCGGCGACGCCGACCGTCGCCCCGTGGCCGTCGTCACCGACGACACGCTCAGCCCCGTGGTGGTGATGTTCGGGGCCTTGCTGGCGGGTCGCGCAGTGGTGCCGTTGGACAGCCACCTCCCCCCGGAGCGCATCGCCGCGATCGTCGCCCGCGCGGGTGCGGAGGTCGTCGACGCCCTCGCGATCCACGCACGCGCCGACGGCCCCGACACCTCCGCGCGACTGGAGGACGCGGCGACGATCATCTTCACCTCCGGCTCGACGGGTGAGCCGAAAGGCGTTGTGTTCGATCACGAGAACGCCGTCGGCAAGGCCGTGGACGCAGTCGTGGGCCAGGACCTCGGCCCGGGTGACCGCATCGCCGACGTGCTGCCACTGGGGTTCAGCGCGGGGTCGACGACCCTCCTCGCGGGCGTCGCCGCCTGCGCGACCGTGCTTCTCGCGGACCCGCGGCGGATGGGTGTCGAACCGGTGCTCGCGTGGCTGGAGGCGGAGCGTGCGACCACGCTCAACTCCTCGGTCAGCCTCGTCCGGCGACTCGCGACCGCAGTTCGGGACGGCACGCATCCCCCGCTGACCACGCTGCGCCAGATCACGTTCTACGGCGAACCCTCCAACGGCGCCGACGTGGTGCTCGCGCGACACCTCGCGGCCCCCGCACCGAGCGTCGTGAACTGGTACGGGGCCACCGAGGCCGGAGTGGTCGGGTCCACGGTCATCGCCCCCGACGACGACGTCGCGCCCGGGAGGGTGGTCGCAGGTCGGGCGCTCGGGGACCGCGTGGTGATGATCTGCGACGACGACGGGCACTCCGTGCCGGACGGGACGACCGGCGAGGTCGTCGTCTACGGCGGGACCATCGCGCAGGGATACGTCGGTGGGACATCGGACCGGTTCCTCGACGACCCTGAGCTCGGCCGCGGCTATCGCACCGGGGACCGTGGCCTGCTGGATGCCACGCAACGACTCCACGTCATCGGTCGCGCCGACGACGCGGTCAAAGTTCGCGGCTACCTCGTCGAACCGGCCGAGGTGGAGGTCGCGATCACCGCGATCCCGGGCGTCGAGGAGGTGTTCGTCCGCGGCCACGACGTCGACGGTCAGAACGAACTGATCGCGTATGTCGGCGGATCGACGGGCGGGCTCGAGGTCCGGGTGCGCTCCCATGCTGCGGACACGCTCCCCCCGTGGATGGTGCCCAGGTTCGTCGTGGTCCTCGCCGCGTTGCCGAGAACCGATCGCGGCAAGGTCGACCGGGCGGCGCTGCCGCCACCGCCGCCGACGACCGACCGTCGACGACGCCGACGGACCACCGATGTCGTCGAATCGGCCGTGCGATTGGCGGTCACGGCCGCGCTCGGACACGACGACGTCGACGCAGACCAGGATCTCGTCGCCATGGGCGTCGACTCCCTCTCGCTCGCCCGGATCGCGGTGACGCTCCGACAGGTGATGAACGTCGAGGTCGACCTCGCGGCCTTCGCCGCGTCCCCCACGATCGCCACACTCGCCGACGGACTGCGCCGAGCCAACGAGAACGCCACCGCCGACAGCGGCGACGGTGTGCTGGTACCGCTGAGGACCGACGGCGACGGCGCACCCCTGTTCCTCATCGCGGGGGCCGGCGCACCGGCGTCCGCGTTCATACCGCTGGTCCGCGCACTGCCGCCCACCCGACCGGTGTACGGCCTGCAGGCCCGCGGTCTCGAACGCCCCGGACGTCCGGACCGGACGATCACGGCGATGGCCCGCCGCAACGTCGACCTCGTCATGTCGGTGCAGCCGCAGGGACCGTACGAGCTGGTCGGCCACTCGATGGGCGGGGTGGTCGCCGCCGAGATGGCCGCACAGTTCGCGGACCGCGGGGAGGCGGTGTCCGGCGTCCAGCTGATCGACTCCGCCCTCACCCCATCGCTCCTCGGGGAACTGGCCGTCGGCGACGTCGACGCGGACGACGAGGTCCACTTCGGGATGGGTGGACCGCAGCTGCCCGTCATGTCGATGACGAATCGTCAACTGGCCGGCCTCTTCCTGCGCCTGCCGCTGGTGGGTCGCGAGGTGTTCGACCCGGTGACCCAGTGGATCGTTTTCTACCACCGCGGGGCACGGATGGTCCGCAGACACCGCCTCCGTCGCATCGATGCGCCAGTCGTCGCCTTGTGCGCCGAGGGGAGCACCCATCGCCGATCGTTGTGGGCTGCAGTCTCATCCGCACCTGTCGCGTTGGTCGCCGTGCCGGGAGGGCACGTGGACCTCCTGCACGAACCGCATGTCAGCGCGCTCGCCCGGGCGGTCGCCGAGGGGTCGACGCAGACCGGGACGGTGACACTGCCCAGGATCGATCAGCCGCAGTAGGCGCTGCTGTAGTACGAGCTGTCGTCGACGGACTCCGCGACCTTGCGGCCGTCGACGAAGATCGCGCAGTAGACATAACCGCCGGCGTCCGCCGAGACGGTGGTCCCGACGACGTCGCCGTACTCCCCGCTGCGGGAGTCCAGGGTGATGCACGTCCGGCCGTCCCCGATCGGGTTGCCGCGCAACGAGACGCCGGAGCGGGACGTCGTGTTGCCGTACGCATTCGTGTACGAGATGTCGAGCCGTGCGCCCGTCTCCGAACACACCACCTGCCGCACCGCGGAATACGAGTCCGTCACAGCGGCCTGCGCGACCCCCGTGCCGCCCACGAGAAGCGCTGGGGCACAGGCCGCAAGGATACAGACGCAACGAAACACAGCAATCATGGTGGTCTCCTGACCATGGGGGACGCGCCGACCGCGTGTCCGGAATGCCGACAACGTAACGGGCACCTCCGACAGGATTCGCGGTTGTCCACAGGCGACGAGAACTCGTCCTTGACAGACGAACAGGAGGCAGTACTGTCGCCCACATGTTCGATCACGTTGTCTCTGCGGCGGATGTTCTCGCCGATGCCATCCGCGAGTGCGAGGCACCCACGGATGATGATGCGTTGATATCGGGAGTGCGTGCGGCCCTCGCCGCCCGTTCGGCCGCGGACGGCCTGCTGGCCCGACTGACCGGGAGGTCGAATGCCAGGGGACAGCGAAGCGGATCGGGATGTCGGTGCGGGAACTGCTGCGGCGGAACGGATGCGTTCCGGTGGTGGCGTCGCGGGCGATTCGACTGGGTCGGGCGATCGTGCACCTGCCGTCGCTGGCGCGGCATGTGCGGGACGGGTCGCTGTCGGCGGAGTACGCCGACGCCGTCGCCCGCGGGGTCCGCCACGTCGCGGAGCGGACGCGGACACCGCTCGGGTCCGAACTGACCGACGACACCGAGGCGACGCTGATCGGGCACGCTCTGGCCGGACGAACACCCACGGAGATCGCCGACCACGCCCGCGCGATCGCCGTCGCCAACGAGCCTGCCACCGAGGATGATCCGGACGACTCAGCCACGCCGGTGGCCGAAGACGTCACCCTGAACGACCTCACCTGGAATCAGGGCGACGACGGCAGACTGTCGGGGTCGTTCGACCTCGACGTCGTCACCGGTGAGCGGCTCATCTCCTGCATCGACGCCGCCTCCCGGCCACGCCCACTCCCCGACGGGTCCCCGGATCCACGACCAGCGGCTCGCCGACGAGCGGATGCGTTCGCTCAGCTGCTCGAGACCGCCTCGCGGGCAGTGCGATCCGACGCCCTGATCGGGCCGTCGACAACCGAGGTGATCCTGACCGTGCCCACCACCGCAGCCACAGGACCAGGCGGCGAGCTGGTCCCGTGGCGGGCGCCGAGTCTGCAGTGGCTGGGCACCGTCTCGCAGGACACCGTGTCGTTGCTGTCTTGCGACGCCGCGGTGACCCGGGTCGGCATGGACATCGACGACGCCCCGGTCGACATCACCACGACGACACGGTTGTTCACCGGCCGGGTGCGCAAAGCCGTCATCGCCCGCGACCAGTGCTGTGTCAAGTGCGGCAACCCCGGTTCGTGGACCGACGTGCACCACATCGTGTTCCACTCCGATGGCGGACCGACGACGTGTGACAACGGGTGCTGTGCCGGACCTGCCACATCGCCGTGCACCAGCACGGCTGGGAGATCGAGATGGGGCCCGACCGGCATCCCTGGATACGACCACCCGCATCGGTCGACCCGAAACGCGAGCTACAGCCTGCCTACAACCGCCGCACGCTCCGACTCGACCCCGTCGCCGCCTGACCGGCCCGCAGACCAGCACCATCTGCACCTGCCCACGCGGCAGGACCGCAGCAGTTGTTTGACAACTCCACAGTGTGGGCCGCCGAACCCGGTCAGGACTTCGGGAAGTCCTGGTACGCCTGGAACATCCGGCGGCCGATGAGACGACCGGCCTCGGCGGTGAAGTGGGGATCCTCGGGGAGGCCACTGCCGGGCGCGCCGTTGAGCATGCCGGTCGGCGACGGGACGAACCGCGCGTGACCCCACCGGTTCGGGGTGTCCTGGTGGACGGCGTCGATGCCGGCGAGCTTGGGCGGACCGAAGTTCATGTACTCCGGACTCAGCTGCCCGAGGATGAACGGCACCGGGCCGTAGCGATCGCGCAGACCGCCGATCAACCGGTCGAACTGACGCTGGAAGACGTCATGCTCCGACAGCGGGCCGTCCGACTCACCCTGGTGCCACAGGATGCAGTCGAGTTTCTGCCCCGTCTTCTTCAGTGCGGAGTCGATCTGCTTGATCGAGTAGTCGTAGAGGTTGACCCGCACGTCGTGGTTGTCGGGATCCCAGGAGTACCCGTTCTTCGGATAGAACGACGTGTCGCCGCGGGCGCAGGGGACGAGGAGGACGGGATCGCCGGTGGCCTCGGCCAGCAGCGAACCGAACGTCGTCGCGAAACCGACTCCGGCGCCGGGCACCTCGTGCAGCAGTGGGTCCTCGGCGAGCAGGATCTTCCGTCCGCGATATCGCCCGCATCCCGGCCACTGGTGGACCATCGGGTGCACGGGTGGCGGGGTGACGCCCGGCTCCTCGTTGCCCGCGCCGCTGGCGTTCGACTGCCCGAGCACGGCGACGACGCGATACGGCTTGTCGATGGGCGGCGCCGGCGTCCCCGTCGCGATCGCCTTCTTCACGACGGTCTTCGCGCGCATCAACGCCTGCAGCTTCCACGGGAAGCTGCCGTGGATGGCACGGTCCTCGTCGTACGAACGCAACTCCGGGTCGAACGGTGAGGGCATGCCACCTCCAGACATGTGAGGGCCCGTCCCCCACGATCCGTTCCATCATCCCGCGCCCGGAGGAGAACCGCTGATCATCGCGGGACGCCGCCCTCGCCTGGTCAGGCCAGGACCGTGCGCGCCCCGCCGTCGTTCTTCGCGCGGTACATCGCGCGGTCGGCGCGCAGCAGCACGTCGTCGATGTCGGTCAACCCCGACTCGGCGTGCCTACCCGCGCTCGTCGTCGCGACCCCGATGCTCACGGTCAGCGGCGCGGCCGCCCCTTCGACGGCGCAGCCGACTCCGACCGCGTCGTGCAACCGCTGCGCGAGCACCTCGTCGGCAGCGTCCTCGGCGCGCATGACGATGGCGAACTCGTCCCCACCGATCCGGGAGACGACGGCGGACGACGGAGCCAACCTCCGCATCACCGACGCCACGAACACCAGCGCCGCGTCACCGGCGGCGTGGCCGTACTCGTCGTTGATGGACTTGAACCTGTCGATGTCGATCAGCAACAACGAGAAGTCCGCACCTCGCGCGATCAACTCGCTCGCCCGGACCTGCATCCCACGCCGGTTGTGCAGATCGGTCATGTCGTCCCGGAAGGATCCGGTCGCGTCCCGACGCAGCACCGCGACCAGCGGCACGAGCAGGACCGGGATACAGATGGTCACGGGGACGACCACCAACGAGCGGACGGCCACGAGCGCCGGCGGGACGATGTGTTGCACACCCGCCCACACCGCGAACGCCACGAGGATGCCCAGCACGGCGGCGGTCTGGACGATCACCGCGCGCGGGCCGTGGTGGATCACCGTGTAGACACTCACCGCGGCGAGCAGGGTGAGCCCCGGCATCGAGTCGAACACGCTGCGGTACGCCGCCATCACCAGGACGACGCACAGGTCGGCGTAGGCGATGAAGCCCAACGACGCCGCCACCCCCGGCCAGGGACGTGACCACCAGAATGCCGCCAGGACAACCGAACTCCCGGCGACAGCGACGAGGACGGTGTACGTGAGCATCCCCGAGCGCATCCACGGGTTCATGAAGGGGAGCGAGAACAACGCCGACAACCCGAACGCGAGACAGCCGAGGCCCATCACGATCCGCTGCGACCGCAGCAGACCGCTGGATCGCAGATGCTCCGCTGCCCAGTCGCGGTCGAAGTCCTCGGTCCACCAGCTGCGCAGGATGCGGCCAAGAGAGCTCGGCATCGCCCCCACCCCCGCGATCGGTCTGCACAACGTGTGTTGCGACTGTACAGACACACGAGAAGCGTCGGGCCGACCGGGCGAAAACAGCGAGACATACGTCATTACTGCGGCAAAAAGTAAAGGCAATCACACAAATGTTCTGTGCAGAGTTCCTCATTAGGCGTGACAACTACCCGGTGGATTGTGTTCTGTCACAAGAATTTGCTGTCGCTGAACGTATATCAGCGTTACTATCTGCACATGGCACGGATCACGGTCGTTGAAGTAGTCGACGATTTGAGCGGACGAGTTCTCTCCGACCCCGAAAGCGTTCGTTTCGGTATCGACGGGACCGAATACGAGCTCGAGACGTCGCGAGAAAACGCTCAAGAACTGCGCGATCTCCTGCAGAAATACGTCGAGGTCTCCCGAAAGCGAACAGGCCGACGATCCGACGCCGCCCGTGCCGCGGTCTCGGTCGCAGAGATCCGCGCCTGGGCGATCGAGAACGGCTGGGACATCAACGAACGCGGACGCGTCCCCAAGGTGATCGTCGACGCCTACAACGAGGCGCACTGATCTCTCCGGTGGGCCACACCGTCAGCTGACGATCTCCTTGAGGGTGCGGATCTGCTCGACGTCGTCGGCGTGATTGCCCGCCATCGGTGTCGCGAGCGCCATCGTCACGCCGCCGTCGCGGAACGCCGCCACCCGGTCGACCACCTCGTCACGTGATCCGATCAGCGAGATCTGCCGCACGAGGTCGTCGGGAACAGCCTGCGCGGCCTCGTTCTTCTTCCCGTCGAGGTACAGGTCCTGGATGGTCTTGGCCTCGTCGACGTAGCCGTAGCGCACGGCCAGATCGTTGTAGAAGTTCTTGCCGCGCGCACCCATGCCGCCGACGTACAGCGCGACCTGGTGGGAGACCAGTTCCCGCGCGGCCGCGGCCTTCTCGGCGTCATCGGTGATGAGCAGCGCGGTGGTCACCGAGATGTTCAGGTCACCGAGTTCGGGGTCCCGCTTGGCCTTGCCCTTCGCGAGCGGCTCGCCGAAGGCGACGTCGACGTGCTCGGGGTGGAAGAAGATCGGCTGCCACTCCTCGAACTTCTCCGCCGCGAGCGCCACGTTCTTCGGCCCGATCGCGGCCAACGCCATCGGGATGCGTTCGCGCACCGGGTGATTGATCAGTTTGAGCGCCTTGCCGAGACCGGTTCCGCCGTCCTCCTCGGTCAGCGGCAGCGTGTAGTACTTGCCCTTGTACTCGACGCGGTCACGCCGCCACACCATGCGGCAGATGTCGGCATACTCGCGGGCGCGACCGAGCGGCGCGTCGTACTTCACGCCGTGGAACCCCTCGATGACCTGGGGGCCGGAGGCACCGATGCCCAGGACGGCGCGACCGCCGGAGATGTAGTCGAGCCCGGCGGCGGTCATCGCGATGTTCGTCGGGGTGCGGGAGAACATCGGCAGGATGCCGCTCGCGAGCTCGAGGGTCGTGGTCTTCGCGGCGATGAACCCGAGCTGGCTCACGGCGTCGAAGCTGTAGGCCTCGGGGACGGCCACGCGATCCAGGCCTGCGGCCTCGAACTCCAGCAGGTGGTCGATCGTCTCCGTGAAGTCGCCCGCGTAGTTGATGCCCATGCCGATCTTCACGACCGAACCGCCTCTCGTCGTCGACGCCCGTCCGGGCGACGCCTCTGCCAGGGATCATGCCCGACACGACCGTCCCGGTGAACCGGGCATCACCATAACCACAGTTACGGCAGGCGGGTCCAGTCCGCCCCGTGTGCCGCTTGTCGAATCGGGGTGGGGCGGCTATCCCTGACGCATGACACGAGCGCGATCGGCGGCAGCGGCGGCACTGGGGATCGCGGTGGCGATGTCTGCCACCGCCGGGTGTTCCTCCGGCGGCGACACCGGCGCCGGGACCGTCACGACAGTGGTCACGATCACGCGGTCGTCGCCCGCCCCCGCCCCGAGTTCGACGGCGCCGTCGTCGGCGGCGACAGCGTCGTACCAGCAGAGCAGCACCCGCGTGACCGGCCGGACCGCGCGCGCCACCTACGACGTCACCATCCCCCAGCTGACCGGCGGGAAGGCGGCCGTCACGGCCGAGTTCAACCAGTCGATGCGGGCGGCCCTGCAGGACCAGATCGACGACGACTACGGCTCGGGCAGGGCGTTCACCCTCGAGGACGGCCGACGCGACGGGCCGTTCCACATCGGGTCGCGGGTGATCAGCGCCGAGCAGATCACCTACTGGATGGCGAATCCGCCCGGGGCGCACGGCGACTCCCTGATCGCCACCGTGACCATCGACGCGGACACCGCCAAACCCATCACGCTGAGTGATGCCTTCGGTGACCTCGACACAGGTCTGCAGCGCCTGTCGCAGGAGGCCGCGCGTCTCCTGCCGACGACGAACGTCGGGTCACGGTACGAGCGCAGCGGCATCACGCCGACGGAGAAGAACTTCGCCAACTGGACCGCGTCGCCCGACGGGATGGCGATCCACTTCAGCGACTACCAGGTCGGCGCCTACGCCGACGGCCTCATCACGATCACCATCCCGTGGTCCGACCTGTCCGACGTCCTGGCCCCGGGGATGCAGGCCGTGCTGAGCAGCTGACCCGGTAGGAATGACCGATGGAGATCCTCAGCGCCCGGGTCCTGCTGCGACCGCGCGACGCCGCGGCCACCACGGCGTTCTACCGGGACACTCTCGGCCTGGCCATCGCCCGCGAATACCCCGGCGGCACGGTGTTCTTCGCGGGTTCGACCCTGATCGAGGTGGCCGCCCACCTCACCGGCAACGGCCCCGCCGACGCCACCTCGCTGTGGCTGCAGGTACGCGACATCGCGGCGAGCCAGGACGCACTCACCGCCGCCGGCGTGACGATCGCCCGGGAGGCCCGCACCGAGCCGTGGGGGCTGCGCGAGATGCACGTCGACGACCCCGACGGGCGGCGGATCATCCTCGTCGAGGTGCCGTCGGACCACCCGTTACGGCGCGATACACGCTCCGACGGGACGTGAGACGGGGCACGCCTGCCAGGTGAAGATGAACATTGGGCAAACACGGATGGGTGAACGCTCAAACGTGCAGGTCAGCAAGCGAAGCCGTCGCAGCAGGGTTTGGACATTCGTGCATGCGGGACGGAAACTTCTCGCATGAGCGCAGAGATGCTGATCCTGGTCTTGCTGGTGATCACAGCCCTCGGATTCGACTTCACGAACGGCTTCCACGACACCGGCAACGCCATGGCGACCTCCATCGCCACCGGCGCTCTCAAGCCGAAGGTCGCCGTCACCCTCGCCGCGATCCTGAACCTGGTCGGCGCGTTCCTCTCGGTGCAGGTCGCTGCGACCATCACCAAGGACGTGCTGAAGATCCAGCAGACCAAGGGCGCGAACGCGGGCGACCTGATCGGCGGCCTGGACGCGCAGAAGGCACTGGTGATCATCTTCGCCGGCCTCATCGGCGGCATCCTGTGGAACCTCTTCACCTGGCTGTTCGGCCTGCCGTCGAGCTCGTCGCACGCCCTCTTCGGCGGGCTGATCGGCTCCGGCATCGCCGCCATCGGGACCTCCGGCGTCAACTGGGAGGGCATCGTCGACAAGATCGTCATCCCGGCGCTGCTGGCCCCGGTCATCGCGCTCGTCGTCGCGGCCGCCGGCACCTGGCTCGTCTACGCGATCACCGCGTCGGTCGCGAACAAGCGCAAGGAGAGCGGCTTCCGCGCCGGCCAGATCGCGACCGCCTCGCTGGTCTCCCTCGCCCACGGCACGGGTGACGCGCAGAAGACGATGGGCGTCATCGCCCTGGCGCTGATCGCCACCGGCCACCTGTCGGCCGGCTCCGTCAGCGAGGGCCTCCCGGTCTGGATCATCGTGTCCTGCGCCCTGGCCATCGCCCTGGGCACCTACCTCGGCGGCTGGCGCATCATCCGGACCCTGGGCAAGGGCCTGGTCGAGATCAAGGCCCCGCAGGGCATGGCCGCCGAGGCGTCGTCGGCCGCGATCATCCTCACCTCGAGCGCCGCGGGCATGGCGCTGTCGACCACCCACGTGGCGACCGGCTCCATCCTCGGATCCGGTGTCGGCAAGCCCGGTGCCGCGGTGCGCTGGAGCGTCGCCGGCCGCATGGTCGTCGCCTGGGTGACCACCCTCCCGCTCGCCGGTCTCGTCGGCGCCGCGACCTACGGGATCGCCAGCCTGATCGGTGGCGCCGCCGGTGCGATCGTCATCTTCGCGATCCTCGTGGTGCTCAGCGGTGTCATGTACTGGCGCGCACAGCAGCAGAAGGTCGACAGCTCCAACGTCAACGCGGAGTGGGACGACACGTCGAACAGCGTCATCCCGGCCGAGGTGGTCGCCGAGCCGGCCACCGCCGGATCGCGCTGACCCCCGACCCCCTACGGCACACGAACCGAACGAGGAGACATGCAGGAATTCGAGGCCATCTTCAAGGTGCTGGTCGTGGGCCTGGTGCTCGGCGCCGGCCTGCCCGCCCTGTTCGCCGTGGGCCTGCGACTGTTCGCGGCCGGCTCGGGTGACACCGGCGCCGACGGCGCCACCACCGCACCGAACCCGGCGCTGCGGGCGGCGGGCATCGCCCTGTTCGTCGTGATCGCCGCCGTGATCCTGGTGGGCATCCTGTGGATCACCCGCACGACCATCAACTACCACTTCGGCGTCAACCTGTTCCCGTTCGCCCCGGTGAAGTGATGGCCGACTCCACGACGTTCGACTCCGTCCTGGACTGGCTGCGCAAGGGCTACCCCGAGGGTGTCCCCCCGAAGGACTATTTCCCGCTGCTGGCCCTGCTGAAGCGCACGCTCGACGAGGAACAGGTCACCCGCGCGATCCTCACCGTGTTCAAGGAACACGGCACCGACAACCCGGTGACCGAGGACCAGATCCGGACGGCGATCCACGCGGTCATCGAGACCGAGCCCAACCCGGAGGAGATCAACCAGGTCGCGTCGCGGCTGGCCTCCGTCGGCTGGCCGCTCGCCCAACCCGCCGAGTAGCGGCGCTCACCCGCCGCCACCAGCGAATACGGGACTACCCTGGCAGTCCCACCCCTGGCATTCCCGTTTCCGGGCGCTGACCAGACAGCGCACCGCACCCTGACCGAGGAGGGCGCCGTGGACCGTTCCCACCTGATGCGCTCGATCATCGGCTGGCTGCGCGCCGGCTACCCACACGGCGTCCCCGCCGGTGACTACATCCCGCTCGTCGCGCTACTGCGTCGCCAACTCACCGACGACGAGGCGCAGGAGATCGCCGACCACCTCGCCACCGAGGCGGCGTCGAACCCCGAGTTCGAGCCCATCACCCGCGTCGACGTGGCCGTGCTGATCACCAAGGTGACCGACGAGATGCCCACCGAGGCCGACATCGACCGGGTGCGATCGGTGCTGGAGGGCGCGGGCTGGACCTGCGACATCGAGACGCCGAAGGCGGACCCGAGCTGATCCTCGAGCCACTCCCGCTGCGATCGGGGCCCGCGGTCCTGGACTCGGCCGACGATCTGCGCGCCGTCATCGACGGCACCGTCGCGGTGTTGCCCGTCCCGGCCGACGACGCCCGCGAGACCGAGCGGCTCACCACAGCTCTCGCCGCCGGTGAACCCGTCGACGACGACGTCGCGCTGGTCGTCGCCACCTCGGGCAGCACGGGAACACCCAAGGGCGCCATGCATTCCGCGGCCACCCTCGCCGCGTCAGCGTCGGCGACACTCGAACGTCTCGGCGGCCCCGGCGGCTGGCTGCTCGCGCTGCCCGCCCATCACATCGCGGGACTGCAGGTGCTGTTGCGGTGTCTCCGTGCGGGATTCACGCCCACGGTGATCGACGTGACCGCCGGGTTCACACCGTCGGACCTCGTCGCCGCCCTCGACCGGGTGGAGGGGCCTCGTCGCTACACGTCGCTGGTCCCCACCCAGCTCGTGAAAGTCCTCGACGATCCCGACGCCGTCGCCGCACTCCGCGGGGTCGAGGCGATCCTCGTCGGCGGTGCCGCCACCCCGGCCCCGCTGCAGGCCCGTGCCGTCGACGCCGGACTGCCCATCGTGGGCACCTACGGGATGAGCGAGACCGGTGGCGGCTGCGTGTACGACGGGATCCCGTTGCCCGGGGTGCACATCCGGCTCGACTCCCCCGTCGACGGTGTCGGGCGGGTGGCGCTGTCGGGACCGATGGTGGCCGCCGGCTACCGCAACCTTTCTGATCATCCCGCGTTCGCGCGCGACGGGGAGTTCCTCACCGACGACCTCGGCCGCCTCGACGACGGCGTGCTCGGCATCGTCGGTCGCGCCGACGAGGCGATCACCACCGGCGGCCTCACCGTCGTCCCGCAGGTGGTGGAAGCGGCGGTCCTCGCCGACCCCACCGTGGCCGAGTGCGCCGTCGTCGGACTGCCCGACCCCCGCCTCGGGGAGAAGGTGGTCGCCGTCGTGGTACCCGCCAAAGACGCTGTCGTGCGAGCCGATTCGGTGCGATCTGTCGTGCGTGAGCGTCTCGACCGCTTCGCCGTCCCTCGCGACGTCGTCGTCGTCGATGCGCTCCCGCTGCGCGGGCCCGGCAAGGTCGACCGGGCGGCCCTGCGCGCCCGCCTCTCCTGAGGCCCGGGAACCGCTCGTCGCGTTCCGACGTACTCCTGTCCGGGTTTTGGCCCCTCCGTGCCGGGTATCTCGGGGTGGATCGAAGTTCCCGCACCACGAGGAGGCACAGTGATGATCACTGCCCACACCCCCCGCCCGATGGGCACAGCAGCGTCGGCCGGCGATCGCCGATGAGCACACCGTCGAGCACCACCGACGTCGCCAAGGAGAAGGCCGCGCAGACCGCGGACACCGCCGCCGAGCAGGGCAAGCACGTCGCCTCGGTGGCCGGCGACCAGGCACAGCAGGTCGCCCAGGAGGTCAAGGGACAGGCGTCCGACCTCCTCGGGCAGGCCCGCACCGAGCTCACCGACCAGGCCTCGACCCAGCAGCAGCGCGCGGCGAAGAGCCTGCGCGCACTCGGCGACGAGTTCGCGTCGATGGCATCGTCAGCGGACCAGCAGGGTCCCGCCGCCGACCTGACCCGCCAGGCCGCTGATCGCGTGCAGTCGTTCGCGTCGTGGCTGGACCAGCGTGAACCGGGTCAGGTGCTCGGCGAGGTCAGCGACTTCGCCCGCCGCAAGCCCGGACTGTTCCTCGCCCTCGCCGCCGGCGCGGGCATCGCCGCCGGACGACTCGGCCGCGGTGCGGCTGCGGGCTCGGGCTCGAGCTCGAGCTCGACGAGCAGTGCGTCCACCGGCAGCTCATCGCCCGCGACGTCGGGCCACGGCGCGACGGTGCCGCCGTCCGCCACCGGCTACGCGGCCGCCGACGGGTCGACGGTCACCGCCGACCCGGCGAGCAGCACGGTCACCACGACCCCGAACATCCCCGACGCCACGGCATCGGATCCCGCGCGTCCGGCGTCCGAGGACGAGAACGCCCTCGGGTACGCGGCTCCGCCGCAGAACGCCCCCAACCCGGGTGGCCTGCTGTGACCGGCGCACACAGCGCCCCGGTCGGTCACGACCCCGTCGGGCACGACCCGCTCGGCGCCGGCGCCCCGGCCGGTCACGACGATCCGCCGTCGATCGGTGAGCTGCTCTCCGACGTGTCCCGCGACCTGTCGACACTGGTACGCCAGGAGCTCGAGCTGGCCAAGGCCGAGGCGACGCAGACCGCCACCCGCGTCGGCAAGGGCTCCGGCCTGCTGGTCGGTGCGGCCCTCGCCGGGTTCTTCGTGTTGATGTTCCTGTCGATCGCGGCGTGGTGGGCCATCGGCAACTCGACCGGCCACGGCTGGTCGGCGCTGATCGTCACCCTCATCTGGGCCGTCATCGGCGCGATCCTCGGCGTCCTCGGCCGGTCGTCCATCCGGCGCGCCCGCGGTCTGCCGCGCACCCAGCAGACCGTCTCCGAGATCCCCCAGGCAGTCACCCCACACCCCCAGGAGAACCGATGACATCCGCAGATCCCGACCAGCTCCGGCGCGACATCGACCGCACCCGTGAGCGTCTCAGCACCCGCGTCGACACCCTCGCCCACGAGGCGAACCCGTCGACCATCGCCCGGCGCAAGGTCCGCGGCGTGACCGGCACGCTCGGCAGCGTCCGCGACCGCGTCATGGGCAGCGCCCAGGACACCGCCCAGAGCGCCTCGGAGTCCGCCGATTCGGCGGCGTCGTCGATCACCGACGCGGTGCGCTCGGCACCCGACGCCGTCCAGCAGCGGACCCAGGGCAGCCCCCTGGCGGCCGGGCTCATCGCGTTCGGTGCCGGCCTGCTGGTGTCGGCGATGTTCCCGCCGACCCAGGCCGAGCAGCAGGCGGCCGCGACGCTGCAGGAGAAGGCCCAACCGCTCGCGGATCAGGTGTCCTCGGCGGCACAGGATGTCGCGGGATCCCTGCAGGAGTCGGCGTCACAGGCCGTCGACTCGGTGAAGGAGACCGCCACCGACGCCGCGCAGACGGTCAAGGAGGAGGGCACCTCGGCCGCGCAGGAGACGAGCACCCAGGCCAAGCACGCGGCCGACACCGTCGCCGACGAGGCCCGGTGACGCGATGTCCTCACCCGACGAACCGAACCTCGACGACGTCATCGTCCCCACCGAGGAGGTCCACCCCGACCATCGCGCACACGCGAAGGAGGGTGCCCACCTCGACCAGGACGAGCTCGACGAGCGTGCACGCCACGAGGAGCAACTGGTGCACGGCGCGGAGCCGGACCAGGTCGGCGACATCCCCGACGCGGCGGAGTGATCACCACCCGCTGATCGACGTCACCGGGGGGCACCGGCGCTCCACTTGTTCGAGGACGCTCCGCCTGCAGGCGGAGCGTTCTCGCACATGTGGAGCGGGAACCCTGGAGCCGGAGCGGAAACCCTGGGAGTGGAGCGCCGGTCACCAGCGATCGACGTGCAGCACCTCGTCGAGCGGTGCGCGCGGCGCGGGCTTGAACGTCTCACCGGTGTAGTACGCCGTGGGGATCAACGCCCCTTGGTGGTAGCCCTCCGGGATCCCGAGGATCTCGGCGACGTCGGCCTCGCGGCGATCGAGGTGCAGAGTCGTCCACGCGGTTCCCAACCCCCGCGCCCGCGCCGCCAGCGCGTAGCTCCACACCGCGGGCAGCAGTGACCCCCACAGCCCGGCCTGATTGCCCGCGGGCAGTTGCTTGCCCGCCTTGATGCACGGGATAAGCAGGACCGGCACCTGCCCCATGGTGTCGCCGAGGTGGCGGACGCTGGAGCCCACCCGCTGCTGCACCTGCGACCGGTCGGCGTCGTCCGCGAAGAGCTTGTCCGCGGCGTACGCCGACTCGAGGTAGCGCTGCGTCTCCTCGCGGTAGATGTCACCGACGCGGCGCCGCTGCTCGGAGTCGGTGACGACGATCCACTGCCAGCCCTGCCGGTTCGATCCCGACGGCGCCTGCAGCGCGATCTCCACGCACTCGCGGATCACCGCCATCTCGACGGGCCGGTCGAGGTCGAGGCGCTTGCGCACCGTCCGGGTGGTCGTGAGCAGGTCGTCGGGGGTCAGGTCGAGTGTCGTCATGTGTCCATGGTGACCCGGCAACGCCCGCACGTGCGTGCGATGGCCGATCCTCTGTTCAGACCACATGATGGACGATTTGGCCATCTTCGCTCCGCCGAACGCAGGACTGTCGGTCAAGATGACGACAGCTGTCGTCAGAACAGCGGACGAAGGGGGACACGGGTCAGTGGGAGAGTCGTCGCATCGCCCCCATCGCATCGGAGTCGTCGATGACCACGAAGTCTCGATCCTCGGTGTGGCGCACATGTTGAGCGGGGTCGACGACCTCGAGTTCGCCGGGGGCGCACCGACGGTCGACGAGCTGCTCGCCACCACCGACGGCGTCACGCTCGCGATCCTCGACCTCCGTCTCCCCGACGGCAGCTCGCCGCGCGCCAACGTGGAGCTGCTCCACGAGCACGGCATCAGCACGCTGGTCTACACCTCGGCCGAGGACCCGTTCCTCGTGCGGTCCGCGGCGTCGGCCGATGTCCTCGGGGTGGTGCGCAAGTCCAGTCCGGCCGCCTCCGTCCTCGAGGCCATCCGCAGTGCCGCCCACGGCGAACCCGTCCCCACGATGGACTGGGCCGCCGCGATCGACTCCGACGACGCGTTCGTCGTGAACCTCTCCCCCCGCCAGCGAGAGGTGTTGGAGCTGTACGCCTCCGGGGAGTCCGCGGCCCGGGTCGCCGAGCTGACACACCTCGCGGGCGAGACCGTCAACATGTATCTCGACCGGATACGCGTGAAGTACGCCGCCGCCGGCCGGCCCGCGAAGACGAAGACCGACCTGTACAAGCGGGCCGTCGAGGACGGCTTCCTGCCGATGCCGCGGCGCGACCCGATCAGCTGACGTGGCCGCCTCGACCGGTGTCGTCCCGACAGCCGTCGACGACGACGTCGCCCCGGGCCCCGTCGCCGAGACCGGTGACGCCGAACGGCGCATCACGCGGCAGTTCGCGGTGTTCGTCGGCGCCGGGTACCTCGCCTATCTGCTGATCAACGTCGGCAACATCGTCGGGTCGTTCGCGTTCATGGACTCGTGGTGGGCGCTCGGCGCACCGGTGGCGGTGTACGGGAGCGGCCTCGCGATCGGCCTGGCCGGGGCCCTCGGGGCGCAGCGATGGATCCGGCGGACGACCCTCGCGGCCGCCGTCCTGTACCTCGCCGCCGTCCTCACCACGCCGATCGCCTGGACGGGAGAGCTGACCTCCAACGATCTCGGGCTCTGGTACGCCTCGTTCCTCGGGTTGGTCGCCGTCGCGGTCGGGATGCAACCCGGCATCCGTCCTCTGGTCTACCTCGGCGTGGTCACGGTGGCGGTGGTGCTGTGCAACACACCGCTGAAGACCCCCGAGAACGCCGTCGCGCGCCTACCTGACATCGCCTTCGCGTTCGCGTTCTCCATGCCCTTCGTGTGCGCCACGCTGATCGGGGTCCGCACGGCCCGGGTGCTCGATCGCACGCGTGAGGAGACCTATCGCATCGCCGCCGACACCGCCGCGGCGCAGGCACGCAGCACCGAACGCGCTCGCTTCGACGCGCTCACCCACGACGGCGTGATGGCCGCGCTGCTCGGTGCCGCGCGGATGGGGACCACCGACGACGTCCGCGCACTGGCGCAGCGCACACTCGCCGATCTCGCCCAGATCGCCTCGCCCACAACGACGGTGATCGACGTCGGTTCGACATCGGCCGCGCGCGTGATCCGGGCCGCCGTCGCGGACGTCGACGACAGCACACGACCCACCGTGATCCTCCCGGACACCCCGGACGCGGTCGCCTACCCGACGACCGTCGTCGAGACCGTCGCCGCCGCGACAGCGGAGGCGGTGCGCAACAGCGCCCGCCACTCGCAGGCGACGGTGACCGACGTCGTCGCCACGCTCGACAGCGACGCCATCACGGTGACCGTCGCCGACGACGGCCGGGGATTCGACCCGCAGGCGGTGCAACCGCACCGACTCGGCATCACCGTCAGCATCGTCGGCCGGATGCGACAGGTCGACGGCGGCGACGCCGCGGTGGTGTCGCGGCCGGGGCGCGGCACCCGCGTCGAGATCACCTGGAAGCGATGACCCGATGCTGCTGATCGACGAGACCACGCCTCGCGACGCCCGCGCGCTCATCGGGATGCACACGCCCGCAGCGCGACTCGTCGTCGGCATCTATCTGGTCTGCATCATCGTCGCGCTGCTCTACGTCGTCCCGAAGCACCCGATCACCGTCATCGCGATGGTCGCCGCCCTGACGATCGCCGCGAGCGCGACCATCGCACTGCTCGCCGTCCGTGACGACCCGCTGCCGGGATGGACCGCGTCGGCGATGGCCGCGGCACCAGCCACCGCGTGCGCGCTCATCCTCGGTGCGTGTGGCCGCGATGTGCCCGCACCCGTCTCGGGGTGGTCGCACGGGATCGGCACCATGGTCCTGGCGTTCATGTGCGTCCGCGGCCGCACGGGGCGGGCCTGGGTGGGGATGGCCGCGATGGTCGCGGTGTACATGGTCCACTCGACCCTGGTCGGCGACGGTCCGCTGCACCGGATCGACAACGTGCTCATCGATCTCGGCCCGCTGGTCATGGCCACCGTCTTCAGCCTGACGCTGCGACCGGGCGCCAAGCTCGTCTTCGACCTCCGCGACGCGGGACGCCGGCGCAGCGCGGAACTGGCCGCAGCGCAGGCCGCCGGCGCCGAGCGAGACGCCCAACTGCGCGAGCTCGACCGGCTGGTGCGCCCGATGCTGAACCGGATCGCCGCCGGCGACCACCTCGACGACGTCGATCGCACCACCTGTCGGCTGCTCGAGGCGCACCTGCGCGACAGGCTGCGCGCCCCGGGTCTGGACACCCCCGCGATCGCCGACGCCGCCCGCGCGGCCCGGGCGCGCGGGGTGGAGGTGATCCTCCTCGACGACTCCGGCATGCCCGACGCGTTCACCCCCGACGCCCGGGCGCACGTGACCGACGCCGTCGTCGATGCACTCGTCGACGCCGTCGACGGGGACGTCCGTGTCCGCCTCCTGCCCCCGGGACGGGCCGCGGCCGCATCGGTGATCGTTCACGACCACGGCGGTGTCCGCCGCCTCGACCTCGACTCCGACGGCCGGGTGTGTGCGACGCGCAACTGATTCGCGCGCCTCATAGTTGTTGCGGCTATGGGTGATCCGCATCCGGGTGTCCCCCATTTCGGTGTCTGGAAGAGTGTCCGACCCGATGGTTACTGTCTCTTCAACGCCGGGCGAGCCCAGCTCCGGCAGTCCTGAAGGAGATCCATGACCGCCGTGCTCGATCCGCCAAGTACCGAACTGCCCGATCCGGGTCTGAGCCGACGGGAGGTGGAGGTGCTGCGCGCGTGGGTCCTGTCGGATTCCAAGGACGAGGTCGGGCAGCGCCTCTTCATCGCCGAGTCGACGGTGAACACCCACGTGTCCCGTATCCGGACCAAGTACGAGGCCGTCGGCCGCGGCGCGAGCACCAAGGCCGCGCTGTTGGCGCGGGCTCTGCAGGACGGCATCGTCGGTCTCGACGAGCTCTGACGGGTCGCGCCGCGCGTCAGTTCACGCAGGGGATGCCGGAGGCGGTCGTCGTCACCGGACGCCCCTGATCCGGGGTCGAGTCGGTGTCGCCGTCGCCGGTGTCGCTCGACACCGCGCTCGATGACGCCGCCACGGCCTCGGACGCGGTCGACGAGGGATCGGCGCTGGTCGACGACGGTGGCGGCGCGATGCCGAACGCCGTCTGCACCTGACGTCGGATGGCGTCGGGGTCGATGACGTTGACGTCCTGCCCGTCGACCGTGTCGTAGCGGACGACGGGCAGGGTCGTGAACGTCACCGACTGTCCGGCGATGCTGCCCAACTGCTGGGCGTCGTCGACCAGATTCCACCCGGACGAGAGCACCACGTCGCGCTGGGCGACACCGACGAGCGCGCTCAGCTTGCCGAGGTCGGAGAAGACCCCGGACGACTGCAGCTCGTGCTCCACCGACAGCAGGAACGCCTGCTGTCGGTGGGTGCGGTCGAGGTCGCCGTTGTCGAGGCCGTGGCGCTGTCGGACGAAGGCGAGCGCCTGCGCCGCGTTCAGCTTGTGGACGCCGGCCGGGAACCGTGCGCCCGAATAGCTGTCGGACACAGGGTGGTTCAGGCACACGGTGACGCCACCGAGTGCCTTCGCGATGTCGTAGAACCCGACGAGACTCACCTCGGCGAACCGGTCGATGGGCACCCCCGTGAGCGCACGGACCGTCGCCACGGTCTCCGCGCGACCCGCGTCGCGACCCTGCGTCTCGAGCTGGGTGGGGTCGGTGACGCCCTGCGCGGCGAGTTCGTTCTCCGCCTGCGCCTTCCGACGCCCGTAGGCCTCCTTGATCTTGGCCTTGTCGGTGCCGTCGATGCCGATGCTGCCGTCGGGGTTGACCATCGACACGTAGTCGTCGCGGGGGATCGAGAACGCGACGATCTGTTTCCCGTCGGCCGGGACGTGCAGCAGGATCAGGGTGTTGGTGTTGTAGCCACCCTCGGAGCCGTCGCCGGCGTGCAACTGCGCGAGGACGTCGGGCGGGAGCGGGTTGCCGTCCCGGTCGTTGCGGGTGTCGAGTCCCATCAACAGGATGTTCTCGGCCCCGTCACGGGACTTCGGGCCGTTCGCGAGCACGTTGGACGTGTGGAAGCCGGAGGTGACCTGCCGTGCGCCGGCCCACCCGATGCCGCACGCCACGAGCACCGCACACGACAGCACCGCCGCGGTCACCCGTGGGACCGCCAGCGGTGAGCGACGTCGTGCCGCTCGCGGTGGTCGGGGCGCACCGGCCCGACGCGGTCCACGCTGGGCACGCGGTTCGCGCGACCGCCGCTCGGCGCGGGGTCGTCGTGGTGGCGTCTCCCGCTCGGGCGGTTCGGGTGCCGTCCCGAACGCCGCGGCGAGGTCGGAGACGGCTCCGTCCCGCTCGGCCTGCGCGCGCAGCAGTTCACCGGCGGTGGGCCGGCGGCGGGGCGGGGGGTCGGGCGTCATCGTCGGACACGATAGGCACGTCGCACTGAGAGGCGACTGAGAGCCGACACGCGATCCGACGAAGCGACGAAACGCCCCGAACAGGTCTTTTGCCGCCCAACCGACGGTCCCGACCGCCCATCAGATGGTTCCTGGTGCCCACCGGACGGGGCCCGCGACAGGGCCTGGCAGCGCACACGACAGACGACGACAGCGTGACGACAGGGGCGGGGCGCATCGTCCTCGCCATGACCACCACCTCATCCGCCACGCCCCCGGCGATCGTCGCCCGCGGCCTGGTCAAGAAGTTCGGATCCACCCGTGCGGTCGACGGTGTCGACCTCGTCGTCCCCACCGGCTCGGTCTACGGCGTCCTCGGCCCCAACGGCGCCGGCAAGACCACCACCGTCCGCATGCTCGCCACCCTCCTGCGCCCCGACGGCGGCACCGCCGAGGTCTTCGGCCACGACGTCGTCGCCGAACCGGTCGCGGTCCGGTCGCTGATCGGTGTCACCGGGCAGTACGCCTCGGTCGACGAGACACTGACCGCCCGCGAGAACCTCATCGTGTTCGCCCGCCTGCTCGGGCTGAGCCGCAGCCGGGCGCGCAGCGTCGCCACCGAACTCCTCGAGGAGTTCGGCCTCGAGGAGGCGGCCAACCGTCCCCTCAACGAGTTCTCCGGTGGCATGCGCCGCCGCCTCGACCTGGCGTCCAGCCTCATCTCCACCCCGCCGCTGCTCTTCCTCGACGAGCCGACGACGGGTCTGGACCCCCGCACCCGCGTCCAGATGTGGGAGACCATCCGTCGGCTGGTCGCGGGCGGGTCGACGGTCCTGCTGACGACGCAGTACCTCGACGAGGCCGATCAGCTCGCCGACCGCATCGCCGTCATCGACCGCGGCCGCAAGATCGCCGACGGCACCGCCGACGAACTGAAGGACTCCGTCGGCGCGAACACACTCGTCGTCCGCCCCGCCGACCGCGACGACGCCACCGCCGCGATGGCCGTCGTCGAACGCGCGCTCGGCGAGAAGGCGACCCTGTCCCCCGAGGCCGGCCGGGTCACCATCCCGCTCTCCCGCCCCGACCAGATGGGCGCGGTGATGGCCGCGCTGGTGACGGCGGACATCGCGGTCACCGAACTGACCGTCGCCAAGCCCAGCCTCGACGAGGTCTTCATGACCATCACCGGCAAACCCGCCCCCGACACCGAGACCGACAGCACGACCACCCAGGAGGACGCAGCATGAGCACCGCCACCCTCGACCGACCCGCACCCGCCGGGCGAACCATCGATCCCATCCGTTCCGTCGGCCTCGCCGCCACCGTCGCGCAGTCCTTCACGATGGGCTACCGCGGCATGCTGAAGATCCGCCACAACCCCGAGCAGCTGTTCGACGTGGTGCTGCAGCCCGTCATCTTCACGCTGATGTTCACCTACATCTTCGGCGGCGCGCTCGCCGGCAGCGTCTCGGCGTATCTGCCGGTGATCATCCCCGGCATCCTCGTCCAGACGGTCATCACCACGTCTGTCGTCACGGGCACGCAGCTGCGGGAGGACATGAACAAGGGTGTGTTCGACCGCTTCCGGGCCCTGCCCATCGCCCGGGTCAGCCCCCTGGCGGGCGCTCTGCTCGCCGACGTCCTGCGCTACCTCATCGCGACGGTCATCACGTTCGTCGTCGGTGTCGCGATCGGCTGGCGCCCCGAGGTCCTCGGCCTGATCGGTGCCGCCCTGCTCGTGCTGGTGTGCAGCTTCGCGGTGTCGTGGATCTGGGCCCTGATGGGCATGCTCGTGAAGAGCGCCTCTGCGGTGCAGGGCTTCTCGCTCATGCTGCTGTTCCCGCTGACGTTCCTCTCGAACGCGTTCGTCGACGTCGAGACCATGCCCGGATGGCTGCAGGCCTTCGTCAAGGTCAACCCCGTCTCGCACCTCGTCTCGGCGGTGCGCGAGCTGACGAACAACGGCCACGTCGGGATCCACGTCCTGTGGTCGCTGGTGGGTGCGGCGGTGATCACCGCGATCTTCGCGCCACTGACCGTGCGTGCCTACATGCGCAACGCCTGACGGCCCCCGCCCAGAACAGCTCCGCTGCGAGTCCCGGTCACCCCGGCGTCCCCACCGACGCCGGGGTGATCGCCGTCAGCGTCGCGATGATGTCCAGTGCGGCCCGTCGCCGGGGCGTGCGCCCGACCGCTCGTGTGACGTCCGCCCATTCCTCCTCGCCGAGGCCCGACACCCCGCGCGCGTCGTCGACGACGCGCAGCAGCGCCGGGTGATCGCGCCGTCCGCGGACCCGGATCCCGGCCGCGAGCAGGTGCGCCCCCACCGGGTCGCCCGGGCGTACCGCGCACAGCGCGGCCCCGACGGCGGTCGCCGCGGCGCCGCACTGGGGCAGATCCTCGAACCCACCCGGGTGATGGGCACCGATCATCGTCGCGAGCGCGGAGACGAAGGCCAGCGCCTCCGGCGCCCGGCCACAGCTCGCCGCGACAGCCATGCCGGCGCTGATCGTGAGCAGGAACGACGGGTCGGCGGTCGTCTCCGTGTGTTCGCCCACCACGAACCGCAGTGTCATCAGGGCGATCTCGGCCGCGACGGACAGATCGCCCCGCTGCCAGGCCAGCTCGGCTGCGACGATGAGCATCAGCGCCACGCTCTCCGGCGCACCCGTCGGCAGCGGATCACCCGGCTTCCAGCCGCCGGAGGTCTGGTCGTACTCGGCGGTCGCCTCGTCGAGCCGACCCAGTCCGGCGAGCGCCGCGGCGAGGTAGCACCGGACCTGCAGGGACTCCTCGACGGCCCCCATGCTCGCGAGCCCGTCCAGGGCGTTCCGGTAGCAGTCGACGGCCTGTCCGTATCGCCCCGACTGCCCATGGATGCCGGCGATCTCGGTGGCACCCATCGTCAGGATCCAGCTGTCGCCGCGCGTGGCTGCGATCTCCTGTGCGGCGAGCGAATCCCGCAGTGCGGCATCGAGGTCGCCGAAGTTCTCGGCGACGTTCGACCGCAGCGAGAGCGCGATGGCCCGCACCTGCTGGTCCTGCGCCGTGCTCCCCCGGACGATGGTCCGCAGCGCACCCAGTCGACTTCGACCGAGCATGATCGCGGCGGCGAAATCCGCGCGGCGTCGCATGGTCTCCGACGGCCGGTGTGCCGCACGGACGGCCGCCATACCCCGCGCGGTGGCTCGCAGGTCGGGCCGGATCATCAGGAGGTGGCCGGTCGCCATCAGCAGGGCCGCGAGCCACCGTTCCCGCACGGACTCGTCGAACGGCCCCGTCGTCGGTGGTGTCCGCAGCACGGACACCACCCGCGGGGCGAAGGCGCGGACCTCCGCGTGCAGTCCCCGCGCCACCCAGCTCGCGGCGACGACCGGGAACACCGCCACGACGGCGTCGAGCGCACCGACGGGTCGGGACGCGGCGTCGGGATCGAGGCAGCGACGCAGGATCCACACCAGGTTGCCGCCCTCCCGGGCGATCTCCTCGAGCGATCCCCGGTCGTCACCCCCGTCGTAGCGGACGTAGATCTCGTCTGCACCGCGGATGGCCCAGCGCACCATTGCCGCGTCGACGGCGGCACCGTCACCGACAGCGACGAGCTGCTCCTCACCGAACTCCCGCACCATCTCCAGCATGCGGTAGCGGATGTGGCCGTCGACCTCGTCGACCCCGAGCAGCGACTGGTTGACCACCGTCTCCAGCGCGTCGTCGACGGCGACCGCGCCGCCGGTGACGTCGCTCGTGACCGATCGTGCCGCGTCGCCGGAGAAGCCCGACGGGAAGCGGCAGACCGCTCGCATCAGCGCTCGGGCGTCGTCGTCGAGGAGATCCCAACTCCACTCGATGACGGCCTGCAGAGTCCGGTGTCGCTGGGGCGCCGTCCGATCGCCGCTGCGCAACAACGACAGTCGTCCCGAGGCCAGTCTGCGGCTGAGCAGGTCGGCGATGTCGGCCACCGACAGCGTCCGGGCGCGGGCGGCGGCGAGTTCGATGGCGAGCGGCAGTCCGTCGAGGCCGGCGCAGAGCTCGGCGACCTGCGCACGGTCGATGACGATGTCGGGCCGCACGGCGCTCGCCCGCGCGACGAACAGGTCCACCGCGGGCGAGGACGCAACCGCGGTCTCCTCGATGGTCAACGGCCGCAGTCGATGTGTGGACTCGCCGGCGATCATGAGCGGCGATCGCGAGGTGGTGAGGACGGTCAGATCGGCGACGGCCGCGATGAGATCCGCGACGACGCGCGCCGCCCCGTCCACGATCTGTTCACAGTTGTCCAGGACGAGCAGCGCGCCACGTCCGGCCAGCTCGTCGGCCAGTCGCGCCGCGAGATCACCGACCGGTATCCGGCCGCGGTTCGTCGCGACGACGTCGTTCTCGCCGACGCCGAGGGTCGACGCGATCGCCGCGAGCACGTCGTCGTCGGAGCGGACCGATGCGAGCTCGATGACATCCACCTCGCGCCCGTCGGCGTGGACGCTGCGGGCGACCGCCTGCGCGATGCGGGTCTTGCCGGCGCCGCCGGGGCCCAGGACGGTGACCACCCGATGGACGTCGAGAGCCGTTCGCAGCGTGTCGATCTCGTCGTCGCGTCCGAGAAGGGGGTTCGGCTCAGCGCGCAGCCCGATCGAGCGGGCGGCGGGGACCGGACGACGCGGCTGCCCGGACGGCTCGTCGGATGCCGAGGCCGTCGGCCCCTGCAGCAGCGACTGGTGCAGAGCGGCGAGCTCGGCACCGGGATCCGCGCCGAGCTCCTCCGACAGTGCACGCCGGATGCGGGCGAAGACGCTCAGCGCGTCGCCGGTGCGTCCCGCGGCGGCGAGGGCCCGCATGTGCAGCAGGTGGGCGGGTTCGTCGAGGGGGTCGGCGGCACAGAGCGCGGCGGCGATCCGTCGGGCGGTCTCCGCGTCACCGTCGTCGAGGGCGACCTGGGCCCGACGGGCGTCGAGGCGACGGCGGAGATCGTCGGCGAGGGACCGCACGCTGTCGGCGAGGTCACCGTCGAGGTCGTCGCCGGGGGTGCCGCGCCACAGGGAGACGGCCTCGTCGAGTGCCTTGGGCGTCGCGACGTCGAGGAGGTCGCGGGCGCGCAGGACGTCGGTGGTGACGGCGGTCCCCTGCAGTCGGTAGCCGGAGGGTTCTGCGATCAGCACACCGTCGGGCAGGTTCTGGCGCAGGCGCGACACCTGGGTGTGCAGGGCGGCCTGCGGCGAGCGCGGCGGGTCGTCGCCCCAGACCGCGTCGATCAACGCCCGCGACGACCGCAACGCACCCGGGTCGAGTGCGAGGGCCGCGAGCAGTCGACGCGCCCGGGCCCCGGGGACGACGGTCATCCCGGCGCCGGTGTCGACGGCGATCGGGCCGAGCAGCCCGACGGTCACGATCGACATGGTGGACCTCGCGAGCTGGCTGGTGGGGAACGGCGGGCGTGCGATCAGCGTAGGCCGCGGGGTGGGAGAATCGCGCCATGGCAGGTGCGAAGGACTGGGTCGAGGGTGCACGACCGCGGACGTTCCCGAACGCGATCGCCCCGGTGGTCGCCGGCACGGGCGCCGCGGCGTGGCTGGGGGACGCCGTGTGGTGGAAGGCGCTGCTGGCCCTCGTCGTGTCCGTGGCGTTGATCGTCGGGGTGAACTACGCGAACGACTACTCCGACGGCATCCGCGGCACCGACGACGACCGCGTCGGCCCGATGCGGCTCGTCGGGTCCGGTGCCGCCCCGGCCGCCGCGGTGAAGAAGGCGGCGTTCGCGGCGTTCGCGCTGGCCGCCGTCGCCGGCGTGGTGCTCGCGCTGACGTCGGCGTGGTGGCTGATCATCGTCGGCGCGGTCTGCATCGCCGGCGCCTGGTTCTACACCGGTGGGTCGAAGCCGTACGGGTACGCCGGTTTCGGTGAGGTCGCGGTGTTCGTGTTCTTCGGTCTCGTCGCGGTGCTCGGCACCCAGTTCGTGCAGGCCGGACGGATCGACTGGGTGGGTGTCGTCTCGGCGATCGCCGTCGGCAGCTACTCCAGTGCGGTGCTCGTCGCGAACAACCTGCGCGACATCCCCAGCGACTCCGTCACCGGGAAGACGACGCTGGCCGTGCGACTGGGCGACTCCCGGACGCGGACAACGCATCTGGCGTTGATCGCGGTACCCACGATCGCGACGCTGGTTCTCGTCGCCGCGACGCCGTGGGCCCTGCTCGGCCTGCTGGTCATCCCACTGGCCGTGCGCGCCAACGCGCCGGTCCGATCGGGCGCACAGGGGATGGCGCTCATCCCCGCGCTCGCGCAGACAGGCATGGCGATGGTGGTCTGGTCGGTGGCGACCACCGCCGGGCTCATCGCCGGGAGCGTGTAGTCCCCGCGACCGCCCGTGACGGCCGCGGGAACCCTGCACGATCGGATCAGACCGCCGCGGTGAGCGCGGCGCGCAGCTGATCCACGGTGGTGACCGACTCGATCAGCCGGCGCGAACGCTCGTCGCCGACGGCCAGGATCCCGAGCAGCACGTGCTCGGCGCGTAGCCGGCCACCGCGCTCGTCATCGTCGGACTCGCGGGCGATGCGGACCGCCTCGCCGAGAGCCGCGCGTGCCGAGGCCGAGAACCGCGGGCGACCCCACGGGCCGCCACGACCGCGCGGGCCGCGTCGGCCCCGGCCGTGCTGCCACGGCCCGGCCTCGTCGTCGTCCCATCCGCCGGGTCCACCGGGGCCGCGACGCGCCCCCGGTCCGACATCGGGGCCATCCCACGGACCGCCGCGTCCGCGACGGTGATCGCGGTCGCGACCGCCGTGGTCGTGATGGTGGTGGCGGTGCGGTCCGCCGCGGCCACGACGTTCCGGGCCGCGCTTCGACCACCCGTCGGTGATGTCGGTGCCGAACGCGCGCTTGATGGCGTCGGCGACCTTGTCGAGGTCGATGCCGACGGACTTGAGGGCTTCGCGGTCGTCGGCGACCTGCTCGGCGTCGGCTTCCGCGCCGGCGCTGTCGGTGCCGTCGTCGTCGCCGTGGATCTCGCGGACGGTGTCGCGGGCGGTGGCGAGCGTGAAGCCCTGCTCGGTGAGCAGTGCGAACACGTCGCTGCGGGCGTTGCAGAGCATGCCCAGGATCAGGTGATCGGTGCCGAGTTGGGCGTGCCCGAGGTCGGCGGCCTCTTCCATGGCGAAGGACAGGATGTGCCTGTTCTCGCGGGTCATGTGGTCGAACATGTCAGTGTCCCTTCGGGGTCGAGTGCTTCTGATGCACGGCCTGACGGCTGATCCCGAGGACCTCGGCGATCGCCTGCCAACTCCATCCCTGCTCCCGCGCATTGCCGACCTGGACCTCCTCGAGGCGGTCGGCGAGCGTTCGCAGAGCCCGGACCGCAGCGAGCCCCTGAGCGGGGTCGGTACTCGCGGCCGCGGTGGTGATGTCGTCGTTCTCGTCGTGCATGGGCGTCAGGTTATGTTGACACGGCGAGGGTTGTCAACCTTTCTTGACGCGCGGTCGTTACCACCCCGTCGACTGGGCGGTTTACACGTCGAGTGGGCGGCTATGGACGTCGAGTGGGCGGCTGATCGGCTAACTGCCCACTCGACGGCTCCTACCGCCCAACGAACGTCTCTAACCGCCCAACGAACGTCTCCAACCGCCCACTCGACGCCGGAGGGGTGGTGTTGCGGCGGCTACTCGTCCGCGATGGCGTCGACGATGGTGAGGCGGCCGGCGCGCAGGGCGGGGACCACCGCCCCGACGACGCACAGCACGAACGCCGCGACGACGTAGACCACCGTGAACAGCTGCGGCCGGTAGTCGATGGAGACCGCGGTGGTGACGCCGAGAACCTGGTCGCTGACGGCGTGCAGCAGTTCCCCGCTCGCGACACCCAGCACGGCACCGACCCCGGCGATGGCGGCCGCCTCGGCCACCACCATGCGCGAGGCGAACCGCCGCGACGCACCCATCGCCCGCAACACACCGATCTCGCGTCGCCGTTCGATCACCGACAGCAGCAGCGTGTTGAGCAGCGCGACGGCCGCGACCAGCGCGACGATCCACTGGATGGCGATGGTGAACGATCCCGACTGCTCCACCGACGCGCGCGTCGCGTCGAGCGTCTCCGGGCCGGTGTAGACGTACGGCCGCACCGCACCGGCCTGCCCGACGACAGCACCCTGCGCGGCCCGCGTCACCGCGGTGCGCACCTGTGCCGGGTCGGCGCCCGGCGCGATCGTCACCTGCAGGAACGTGTCCCCCGACCGCTGGAACCACTGCTGCAGCAGGTCGAACGACATCGCCGCCGTCCCCGACTCGATCGCCGGGTAGTCGACGACCTGCAGCACCCGCAGCGTCCGGTATCCGACGGGCGTAGCGAGTCGGACCTCGTCGCCGACACCCTTGCCGACCGTCGCCGACAGCACCTTCGACAACACGATGCCGTCGCCGGCGATGGCCTGTCGCACCACCTGCGGCGACGCGCGCTTGACAAACGGCGACTGCACGCCGGGCGTCAGCCCCTGCACGACGACGCGCGCCGCACCGAGGTTGAGATAGGCCCACTGCCCGCCGACGACCCGCGACACACCTGGGACGGTCGAGACCGCCTCGCGCACAGCCGGATCGAGGACGGGTCCGGCGGGGATGTCGCTGACGGGCTGGGTGGAGACGTAGAGGTCGGGATCGCCGACGCCGTCGAGCGCGCCGGACACCGACCCGATCAGGTCGTTCATCGCCCCGGACGTCCCGATGCCCACCGACACCGCGACGGCCACCGTCATCGCCGTCGTCCACACCCGCCGCGGCGTGCGTTCGGCGGTCACAGCAGCGAGTTGGCCGGGCCCACCGATGCGGCGGGCGAGACCCACGATCGCCGCCACGATCGGCCGTGTCAGGGCGAAGAAGACCAGCAGCCCACCGATGCTGGAGAGGACCGCGGCGGAGAACACCGCACGCCCGGTGACGGTGTAGGCGATCACCCAGCCGACGGCGATCGCGCCCAGACCGGCGGCGCCGGCGGCGATCTCGAGTCGGGTGGAGCCGCGCGACTGCTCGTCGGACTGCACCGGCGACATCGCCTCGACCGGCGAGAGGCGCAGCACCGACCGCGCCGCCAGGAGACTGGCCGCCGCACAGGCCGCGACGCACGCGACGAGCGCCACCACGGGCGCGTACCAGGCGACCGAGTACGTGACCGTCGCCGAGACGCTGTCGATGTTCGCCGACGGCAGCCGTCCGATGATCCAGCGTCCGGCGAGCATCCCCAGCGGCACGCCGATGAGGCCGCCGAGCGCCCCGATGACCGCGGCCTCGCCGATGAGGTCGCGGACCAGCGGTCCCCGTCGCCCACCGATCGCCCGCACCATCGCGAGCACGGGGCGGCGTGACGCGACCGCCATCGTCATGGTGTTGAAGACGAGGAACGCCGCGATCACGACGGAGATCAGGGCGACGAGCAGCGTCGAATCACGGGTCACCGCACTGGCCGTCGCGACCTGTGCCGCGCGGTAGTCGGGGTCGTTGACGACGGCGCGTCCCTCCACGACAGCCTCGACGCGGGCGCGCAGATCGTCGGTCGAGACACCGGGCGCGGCGGCGACGAGGACGGAGTCGACCCGACCGGACTCCCCCGTGATGCGTTGTGCGAGTGGCAGGAACGCGGCGATGAACCGACCCGACGCGATCGGGCGCGCGGCGTCGGAGCGGACCACCTCGGCGACGGTCACCGGTACGCCGCCGACACGGATGCGGTCCCCCACCGACAGTCCCAGCCCCGGCCCCACCGCGACCGAGGTGGCCGGGTCGAAGCGAGTCGTGGAACCACCGGAGCCGGACGCCAGGACAGACCGCAGCGCGCCGCCGAGGCCGAGGACGGAGGTGTCGGCGCCGAGCACGGCGACGCGATCGGACCCGGTCCCGAGCGTCGCCGACGAGCGCACCAGCGGCGCCACGGTCGACGCCTGCGGCACCCCCCGGCGGATCTCGCCGACC
The DNA here is from genome assembly GCF_024171765.1 of Williamsia deligens. Classification (GTDB taxonomy): domain Bacteria; phylum Actinomycetota; class Actinomycetes; order Mycobacteriales; family Mycobacteriaceae; genus Williamsia_A; species Williamsia_A deligens. The sequence continues at coordinate 2,331,212 of NZ_JAMTCI010000001.1, read as the reverse complement.
AGTGACGCGTCGACGCCGGCGTCGCCGATCGCACCGACGTCGAGGTCGGCGTCACCGGCAATCGTGGCGGACAACCGCGAGACCGAGTCGGTGATGGACCCGTACGTGCTGAGCACCGCGACCAGCAGCAGCGACGACACCGCGATCACCAGCAGTGACGTGATCAGACGCAGCTGGTGCGTCCGTGTCTCGCGCAGGTTGAGCACACGCAGGCGCCCGACCGCGGCGAGGCCGCGGGCCAGGGGTGCCGGGGTCTGGGGTGCCGGGGAGCTCACGACGCGATGCGGCCGTCGCGCACGGTGACGGTGCGGTCTGCGACCTCCGCGGCGTTCACGTCGTGGGTCACCATCACCACCAGGCGGCCCTCCCCGTCGCGGGCGACGTCGCCCAGCAGGTCGAGGATGGCCGCACCGGTCTGCGAGTCCAGGTTCCCCGTCGGCTCGTCGGCGAGGAGGATCCGCGGACCCATGATGAGCGAGCGGGCGATGGCCACGCGCTGCATCTGGCCGCCGGACAGCTCACCGGGTCGGTGGTCGGCCCGGTTGCCCAGCCCGACACGGTCGAGGAGTTCCTGCGCGTCGGTCCGGCTGCGCCGCAACGGTGTCCCGTCGAGCAGTCGGGGCAGCGCGACGTTCTCCCACGCCGACAACGTCGGCACGAGGTTGAAGAACTGGAACACGAACCCGACGCGGCGACGCCGGAACGTCGACAGCTCGTCGTCGTCCATGGCGGAGATGTCGCTGCCGTCGACGAGGATGCGACCCGAGTCCGGGACGTCGAGCGCCCCCATCACGTGCAGCAGCGTCGACTTGCCCGCCCCGGACGGTCCGACGACCGACACGAACTGCCCGGCGTCCAACCGCAGCGTCAGGCCGTCCAGAGCGCGCACGGTCGCGTCGCCCATGCGGTACTCGCGCACCAGGTCGACCGCGTCGATCGCCGGGCCCCCCGCCCCCGTCACGCCGTGGGTCCGGAACCGGTCGGCCCAGAACCTGTCGGCCAGGAGCCGTCGGCCCAGAACTCGTCGAGGACGGCGCGCGGGGCGTCGAGGGAGATCCCCTGGGCGGCGACCCACGCGTCGTCGAAGTAGGTGTCGCCGTAGCGGTCACCGGCGTCGCAGAGCAGGGTCACGACGCTGCCCGGCCGCCCGGCCGCGGCCATCTGCGCCACGAGCGCGAAGGCACCCCACATGTTGGTGCCGGTGGATCCGCCCACCCGCCGCCCGAGGACGTCGCTGACGAGCCGGGCGGTCGCGATCGACGCCGCGTCCGGGACGGTCACCATCGCGTCGATGACCTGGGAGACGAACGACGGCTCGACGCGGGGACGGCCGATCCCCTCGATCCGGGAGCCGGTCGACGACGACACCGTCGGGTCGCCGGTCGCGTACGCCGGTGCGAACACGGAGTTCTCGGGGTCGACGACGGCGAGCCACGTCGGGTGACGGCGGTACCGGATGTAGCGACCGATGGTCGCCGACGTCCCGCCGGTGCCCGCGCCGACCACCACCCACGTCGGCACCGGGTGCCGCTCGTCGGCGAGTTGGGTGAAGATCGACTCGGCGATGTTGTTGTTGCCGCGCCAGTCGGTGGCGCGCTCGGCCATCGTGAACTGGTCGATGAAGTGACCGCCGGTCTGGCGGGCCAGATCGGCTGCGGCGGTGTACACCTCGCCGGCGGCGTCGACGAAGTGGCACCGACCGCCCTGCCGCTCGATGAGCGCGACCTTGCTGGCCGAGGTGGTCCGCGGCATCACCGCCACGAACGGCACCCCGATGAGCGCCGCGAAGTACGCCTCGGACACCGCCGTCGACCCGGACGACGCCTCGATCACCGGCGCCCCCTGGCGGATCCACCCGTTGCACAGCGCGTAGAGGAACAGCGACCGCGCCAAGCGGTGCTTGAGGGATCCGGTGATGTGGGTGCTCTCGTCCTTGAGATACAGGTCGATGCCCCCCGAGGAGGTGCTCCACGTCGGCAACGGGAACCGCAGCAGATGCGTGTCCGCGCTGCGGGTCGCGTCGGCCTCGATGAGGCGGATCGCGTTCTGCGTCCAGCTGCGGTCGGCGCGGTGGTCGGTCCAGACGCCGCCGCCGAGTGCGGTGGTCACGACGGCGAGCCCGGCTCACCCCGCAGGCGCGCCTGCAGCGACTCCCGCTTGATCCGCCGGTCCTCGTCCACCTCGGCGATGGCGGCGTTGACCCGCAGGCGCAGCGACTTGAACGCGATCATGCCCAGCGGCAGCGCGATGAGCACGGCGAAGATGGCGGCGACGAGGATCGGGACGTCGATGCCGGCGGCGCGACCGACGCCGTAGATGATCGCGGCGATCACCACCACCAGGAGGAGGCGCACGCCGGTGTACAGGGCGAGCGCGACGGCGAGCCGACGGCCCGCCCCGGGCTGGGGCGCGGCCTGCGGCGCGCCTGCGGACAGGGCGGGATCAGGGGTTTCGCTCACCCCGCCAGCCTACGACGGACGGGTCCCACGCCCGCGATGTCCGATTTTTACTGATGGTTTACCAGCGCCTGACGGTTCGAACACCTGGCATTTCCGGTGTAACCATGACGACGTCGCTACGGAAACCACGTTCGACCCTTTCTCAGGAGGCACCATGACCGCCGCTCACCCCACCGGGATCTCCGGCTCCGCGATGATCACCCCGCGACTGGCGAGTCAGCACACGCTCACGCCCGGTCAGGTCGCCGCGATGTTCAACGTCAACCCCAAGACCGTCGCCCGCTGGGCCAGCTCCGGTCTGCTGGGCGCCATCCGCACCCCGGGTGGCCACCGCCGGTTCCGCGAGGCCGACGTGGTGGCGCTGCTCAACCGTCGCACCGACTGACACACCCCTGCGGTGACGGGTCCGTGATCGTCGATCACGGGCCCGTTCTGCGTCTGCCCTGCGGTCTCTCGCCCACGCCTCCGGCCCGTCCGGCTCGCGTACCCTGGAACAACGGGTAGTGGAGGTGTGCGGTGGTCTATGTGATCGCGTTCGTGGTGGCTGTCGGGGTGGCCTATCTGGTCTGGCGGGCGTTCAAGCCCGAGCAGGATGTGACGCCGCCGCGTCGAGGTCCGATCGGTCCCGACGACGACGTCGACTTCCTGTGGGACCTCGGCAAGGAACGCCGCCGCACCGGTCGCCACGACGCCGACCAGGACGACGACCCGCAGGCGCCGACCGTCTCCTGACCCGATGACCGCCACCGCGGTGGCGGATTTCCCGGGTCCCATGGCTCGACCAGCCTGATTCGTTGTGCTTCAGAACTTTTCCGACACACCGGGCATGTGTTCCCGGTGGTGCGCGACACGCCGCAAACAGCTCGACGGGCGGTAGAGTTCGTCAAACATGCGAGGCGTGCTCCGTCTCGCGTGATCACAACAAACCGGGCGAGATGTCGGCGCGATTCCACGGACGTCGGCGCTCCGATGGATTCGGGAGAGCATTCATGACCATCTCAGACGACGTCCGCGTCGCGAAGCCGTTCGCCGACAGCCTCAACGAGCTGTTCGACACGGTCCGCGACGAGAACGGCATCCCCTACACCGGCAAGAAGATCGCCCTCAAGGCCAACCACCTGGGCTATACGTTGTCGGACGCCTACATCTCGCAGCTGCGCACGGGAAAGGCGAAGACGCCGTCGTTCCGGACCGTCGAGGCCATCTCACGGGCCTTCGAGATCAGCGTGACCTACTTCCTGTCCGACCCCGAGGAAGACCTCAAGCGGGTCGAGCAGCAGCGTGAGTACGTGGCCATGGCCGCGGAGACCGGTGCGCACATCGCCGCGTTCCGCCACGGCGCCCTGTCGGAGTCCACGATCGACACCGTCATCGAGCTGCTGAAGGTCGTCAAGAAGCAGGCCGGCGCGTCCTGACCGCTCGTCTCTGGGCGCACCCCGCCGCGGTCACAGACCGGCGTAGGAGTGCAGCCCCGAGACGACCAGGTTGATGATGAAGAGGTTGAACAGCATCGCCACGAACCCGGCGATGTTGATCCACGCCGCGTTCGTGTTGCGCCACCCGGCGGTCGCGCGTGCGTGCAGGTAGGCCGCGTAGATGATCCACGCGATGAACGACACCGTCTCCTTGGGATCCCAGCCCCAGAAACGACCCCAGGCCGACTCGGCCCAGATGGCGCCGCAGATGACGCCCAGGCCGAACAGCGGGAACGCGAAGACGACGGTCTTGTAGGCCAGCCGGTCGAGCGCCTCCGGGCTCGGGAGCCGGTCGAGGATGCGACCGCCGAGCGACGATCCGGCGTCGGGCCAGCGCAGCTTGATCAGGTACAGGGCGCTCGCGACACCGGACACCAGGAAGACGCCCGATCCGACCGACACGATCGACACGTGGATCGCCAGCCAGTACGACTTCAGCGCGGGGACCACGGGCGCGGCCTGCGTGTACAGCCACTTACCGGCGATGAACATCAGCAGGGTGACGGGCACCAGCACGAACGTCAGCAGCGGGCGGTGCTCGGGGCGCCGCAGCACGACGATGCCGGCCACCACGCCCGCCACGCACGACAGGCTGATGAACTCGTACATGTTGCCCCAGGGCATGCGGTCGGTCGCGAGACCGCGCAGGACCACCGACCCGATGTGGGCCAACGCGCCGACGATGACCACCGGGAACGCCATGCGCGCGAGGCGGTCACCCCACGGGAGTCGTTCCTTGTCGGCAACGCGACCGGGCACCCGCACCGTCGTGTCCCGACCGGCCGGGACGGATCCGCCCCCCACACCGGCCTTGACCAACTGGTTCTCGGCGGCGGCCGGTGCGCTCGCACGACCCGTCGACGACGCCAGCGCGGCGAGGAACAGGATCATCGCCAGCACGTACACCGTCAGCGTGGTGCCGAACAGGAGGTCGGAGTAGCGCGACAGGTTCTCGTCGATCTGCACCTGGTTCACCTCTCGGTCGTCGGCGCCGCATCGGTGCCGACCTTGTCTGCAGTGACCTTGTCGACGAGGGTCGCGAACCCCTCGCCCCACCCGGCCTGATCGGTCCGGGCCAGACCGGCCATCTCTACTACTGTAAGTCGTTTGTCGCCCGCGCCGTCCCCACCGGTGACCGGTGACACCCGGGCCCACACGCGACGTCGCTTGACCAGCAGCGACACGAGCAGCCCCGCGAGCATCGCGATCGCGGAGATGAGGACGTACTGCTGCGCCGGGTCGTGGCTGACCTGCAACGACGCCCACTGCTGGTAACCGTCGAAGCTGACCGTGGTGCCGTCGGGCAGACGCGTCGACTGGCCCACCTTCAGGTTGGTGCCGAGCTTCGACCCGCCCGTGGTCACCTGTTGGCGCAGGCGGCCCTGGTTGATGAGGTTCTGGTCGAGCGAGTAGACGTTCTGCGCCCGGCCGGTGTCGAGACCGGTGTCGCCCTCGTAGATCCGGATGGCGACGGCCGGGTCACGCGCGTCGGGGAACGACGACGACAGCAGGGTGTTGTTGGTCCCGCTGAACGCCGCGGTCGGGGCGAAGATCCCCTCGAGCGCGATCTGGTTCTTGCGACGGGTGTCGGGGTCGGGGTAGAGCCCGGCGGGTGTGTCGAAGCGGGCCGCACCCGACGAGAGCAGGGTGACCGTCTCGTTCGGTGTGAACGGCACGGTCTGCGTGCGGGTCTCCCCGTTGGCGAACCGCACCGTGAACGTGGGCGCGTACCCGTGGCCGAGGAGGTAGACGCGGTCACCGGCGACGCGCAGCGGGTCGTTGACCTTCACCGTCGCCGACCGGGTGCGGTCGGAGTCGATGTCGGCGCCGGTCTGGTAGTCCAGCTTGGCCGAGTACATGTCGGGCTGGCCGGTCTGCAGGTACTTCGCGGAGAAGCTGTCGATCTTGATGCAGAACGGTGTGAGGTCGGTGCCGTCGACGAGGTTGCCGCCGCGGAACGAGTCGTAGACCGCGGTCGAGGTGTTGCACAGGCCCTGCTGACCGTCGGCGACGAGGATGCGGGTGCCCTCGTAGCCCCACAGCTTGCCCACCGCGATGGACACGAGCAGCGCCAGCAGCGCGAAGTGGAAGACGAGGTTGCCGAACTCGCGCAGGTACCCCTTCTCCGCGGAGATCTCGACGACGCCGTCGTCACGGACAGTGGTCTTCCGACGCCAGCCGCGCAGGTTGCCGCTGATGCGGTCGGCCACCTGCTCGGGGTCGCCGGCGACCTCGCGCGTCTCGTGGCGGGGCATGCGGGTCAGGTTGCGGGGTGTCGCGACGGGCTGGGCACGCAGCGACTTCGCGTGCTCGATCATCCGCGGCGTGAGGCACCCGACCAGCGAGATGAACAGCAGGACGTAGATCGCGGTGAACCAGGCCGAGGAGAAGACCTCGAAGAACTGCAGGCGGTCGAGGATGCGGCCGGCGAGACCGTGGGAGTCGATGTAGGCCTGGGTCTTCTGCGAGTTGAGCTCCCGCTGCGGGAGCAGCGCGCCGGGGACCGCGGCCAGCGCGAGGAGGAACAGCAGCGCGAGCGCCGTCCGCATCGACGTCAGCGAGCGCCACAGGTTGCGGACCGGCCAGAGCAGTCGGCGTCGCAGCACCGACGGTGTCGGCTGCTGCGGCGGCGTCGCGGCCGCGGGACGGGTCTGGGTGTCGGTCATATCGGCAGTTCCGTGTTCGTGATGAAGGCGTCGCGGACCCAGGTGACGAAGCCGTCCCAGAGTCCGGTCACCAGGGCGATCCCCACCAGGATGAGCAGGACGCCCCCGACGACCTGGATGGCGCGGGCGTGGGTCCGCATCCACCCGACGGCGCGCAGGGCCGTGGCCGACCCGAAGGCCAGCAGGACGAACGGCAGGCCCAGCCCGAGGCAGTAGGCGACGATGAGCGCGACACCGCGGGCCGCGGTCGACCCCTCGGTGCCCGAGGCGGTGGCGACGACGGCCGCCAGCGTCGGCCCGAGGCAGGGCGTCCAGCCGAGCGCGAAGACGGCGCCGAGCAGTGGTGCGCCGACGAGGTTGGACACCAGCCGCGGGTGGAACCGCGCGTCGCGCTGCAGCATTGGGACGAGCCCGATGAACACCAGGCCCATGAGGATGGTGACCACACCGCCGATGCGCTGCAGCAGCTCCCGGTTGACCAGCACCGACGATGTGAGTCCGAAGACTGTGGCCGTGGCGAGGACGAAGACGACGGTGAACCCGAGGACGAACAGCAGGGCCGCCCCGGCGACGCGTCCGCGTCCGGTCGACGGCTTGTCGCCGGCACGCACCGGCGGCGCCTCGGCACCGACCAGGCCGGCCAGGTACGACAGGTAGCCGGGCACCAACGGCACCACGCACGGGGACGCGAACGAGATCAGACCGGCGGCGGCGCACGCGACGAGCGCGAGGACGATCGGGCCGGACGCGGCGGTCGAGGCGAACGAGCTGCCCACCGACGCGAGGATCACGACGGTTCCCCGCGGACCACCGACGTACCGGTGCCCGACGGGGACGCGGGCGGTGTGTACGGCTCGGCGGCCAGGCGGCGCACGAGCGGGTCGAGCTCGGCGGCGGAGATGGTCCGCAGGAAGACCGCGGCCGCCCGGTGGTAGCGGTCCAGCACGACCGTCGTCGGGACCACCGACGTCGGCGTCGTCAGCCGGACCAGGGTGCGGCCGGGGTAGTCGAAGATCGACGGGTAGGTGACGTCGTTGTTGCGGATGTAGTCCTGGGCTTCCTGACGGTTGTCGCGGAAGTTGATGCCCAGGAACTCGACGCCCAGCGGCGCGGTGTCGGTGTAGACCTGCTCGAGATCGCCGACCTCCGCGCGGCACGGGGCGCACCACTGGCCCCACACGTTGATCACGACGACCTTGCCGTCGAAGTCGGACAGGCCCAGCCGGGCGCCGGTGACGACGTTCTCCCCGGACAGGTCGCGGACGCGCTTGCGGCTCGACGGCGGGTCGTAGGTGATCTCGGTCTTGCCGCCCGGTGAGACGAACTCGAAGGTGTCACCCTGGGCGACGGCGTCCTTGCCGGTGCCGCAGGCGGCGAGGGCAGCGACGAGCGCCACCGCCGTCAGCACGATCCCGAACGCTCTGCACACCGTCCTCACGATCGTCGCTCACGCCCCCGTGGCGAGCGGGTCGGAGGCGCCGGCAGGCTCGGAGTAGACGATGTCGACGAGGGCGTCACCGTCGTAGAGAAGGCTGGTCAGCGACGCGAGCGAGCACTGGCGACGACGCGGGTCGTGCCACAGGCGCTGCCCCTCGAGGAAGCGACGCAGGATGTAGACGGGGAGCTGGTGGCTGACGCAGACGGCCTCGTGGCCGCGGGCGGTGTCGCGGGCCTTGCCGGCCACGGCGAGCATGCGGTGGGCGAGCTGGATGTACGGCTCACCCCACGACGGCGTGAACGGGTCCCGCAGCTTCGCCCAGTGGCGCGGACGTCGGAGGGCACCGTCACCGACGGACACCCGCAGTCCCTCGAAGACGTTCTCGGCCTCGATGAGGCCCTCGTCGGTGATGATCTGCAGTCCGTGCGACGCGGCGATCGGTGTCGCGGTCTCCTGCGCGCGCTGCAGCGGTGAGGCGAACACGGCGGTGATGTCGTGGTCGGCGAGCTCGTCGGCGACGCGCTGCGCCTGGGCCGCGCCGGTCTCGGAGAGACGGAAGTTCGGCAGGCGGCCGTAGAGGATGCCGTCGGGATTGTGGACCTCGCCGTGCCGCATCATGTGCACGATGGTGCGCTGCATCAGTGGAGCTCCTCGGGTGTTGCGCCCTGGATCTCGGTGCCGCTCACGCCTGCGGCTCCGCGGCTGCTCCCGCGGCCCGAGCGGCCGCGGGAAGGGCGTCGGCCAGGACACCGAAAGCATCCTCGTCGAGCGCCGCCGACACAAACCACGCCTCGAACGCGCTCGGGGGCGGGTAGACCCCCCGCTCGAGCAGGGCGTGGAAGAACGGCGCGAAACGCCAGGTCTCGGTCGCCTTGACCCCCGCGTAGTCGACGACGGGCGTCTCGGTCGCGGTTGTGAAGAACACACTGAGCATCGACCCGGCGAACTGCACCCGGTGCGCCACCCCTTCGGCGGTCAACGCGTCGGTGATGAGCCCGCCGAGACGCTCCGCGTTGGCGTCGAGCTTCCGGTAGACCTCCGCGTCGGCCAGACGCAGCGTCGTCAGGCCGGACGCCACCGCGACGGGGTTCCCCGAGAGGGTGCCCGCCTGGTAGACGGGCCCGGTGGGCGCGAGGTGGCCCATGATGTCGGCCCGGCCACCGAACGCGGCGGCCGGGAGACCACCGCTCATGACCTTCCCGAAGGTGTAGAGGTCGCCGGCGACACCGTCGATGCCGAACCAGCCCGCCGCGCTCACCCGGAACCCGGTCATCACCTCGTCCATGATCAGCAGCGCGCCGTCGCGGGCGGTGACCGACCGCAGACCCTCGTTGAAGCCTGCGGCCGGGGCGATCGCGCCCATGTTGCCTGCGGCGGCCTCGGTGATGACGCACGCGATCTCACCGGGGTGCTCGGCGAACACCGCCTCGACGGCCGCGAGGTCGTTGTAGGGCAGGACGATGGTGTCGGCCGCCTGCGCACCGGTCACACCGGGCGTCGTGGGCAGACCCAGCGTCGCGACGCCGGACCCGGCGTCGGCGAGGAGTGCGTCGACGTGGCCGTGGTAACAGCCGGAGAACTTCACGATCTTGGTGCGACCGGTGAACCCGCGCGCCAGACGGACCGCGGACATGGTGGCCTCGGTGCCGGAGTTGACCAGCCGCACGCGCTCGACGGGCGCCACGCGGCCGATGATCTCCTCGGCGAGGGCGATCTCCGCCTCGGTCGGGGCACCGAACGACAGGCCCGTCGCAGCGGCCCGACTCACCGCCTCCACGACCTGCGGATGGGCGTGCCCCAGGATCATCGGGCCCCACGAGCTGATCAGGTCGACGTAGGTGTTCCCGTCGGCGTCGGTCATCCGGCAGCCGGTGGCGGAGGTGATGAAGCGCGGTGTGCCGCCGACGGCGGAGAACGCCCGCACCGGAGAGTTGACACCACCCGGGATCGCCTCGGTCGCCCGGTGGAACAGTTCTGCCGATCGAGTCGTCTGCGCGGTCACCTCACCAGTGTTCCAAACGCGACGCGAGAACCCGGTGTGCACCTCGTCGACCTGCACCGATGACCAGGAGACCGACGTTGTGCGGCGCGCCTGGCCGCGCGAATAGTTGCAGACCGCTAATCAGCCAGTGACAATCGTCACTCGGGACTCGAGACAACGTGGTCCCGCAGCTACGGAAGGTGCCCTCATGCAGCCGACGCCGGGATCCCCGGCCGTGCGCGCCCTGGGTGCCCGTGTGGTCCCGCAGTTCCAACCCATCGTGGACCTCGCCACCCGGGAGGTCCTCGGCTACGAGGCGTTGGCCCGCTGGCCGGACGTCCCGGGCGCCACCCCCGACGCCGTGTTCGACGCTGCCGCCGCCGCGGGAACCCTGCTCGACCTGGACTGGATCTGCCGTCGCGCGGCCGTCGAGGGCGCGCTCGACGGCGGGCTGCGCAGGCCGCTCACGCTGTTCGTCAACGTCGAGCCACGCGCCCTGGGGCCGATGCCGCGCTGGCGCCTCCCCGAGGAGCGGTTCCGGGAGATCGCGGCCTCCGAGCTGCAGATCGTCGTCGAGTTCACCGAGCGGGAGCTCCTCGCCGATCCCGCGGCGGTGATGGCGGCGATCGACTGGGCCCGCGAGTTCGGCTGTGGCATCGCCCTCGACGATGTCGGCGTCAACCCCGACTCGCTGACACTGCTCCCGCTCGTACTGCCCGACGTGGTCAAACTCGATCGCGGTGTCGTCGTCGACCCCACGCATCCGCGCAACGCCGCCGTCGTGGACTTCGTCATCGACTACGCCGTCAACACCGGCGCACGCATCGTCGCCGAGGGCATCGAGACCGAACGCGACGCGCAACTCGCGACCGTCGCCGGCGCGACCCTCGGTCAGGGGTATCTCTTCGGCGCGCCCGCACCCCTGGGTCCCGTGGCGCCCGATCCGGTGCGCCCGCTCCGGCTGTTCGACCCCCTCCGCGACCCGATCGGCAGGCCGTCGGAGATCCTCGACCGCCTGCCGAGCCGGGTCGCGGAGTACGGGACGATCGCCCGCGTCTTCGACGAGCTGAGCGTCCTGGGCGACGCGCGGCCGGGCGCGGGATGCCTGCTCGTGTCCGCACAGAACGCCGAGGCCTTCGTCCGTCGGTTCGGCAGCCGGTACGCGGCGTTCGCGCGTAAGCACACCCTCGTCGGGGTCATCGGCGCCGGCCGTCTCGACATCCCGGGTGTCCGGGGCCCGGCCGACACCGACGACGCCTTCCCGGGCGAGTTCGCGATGGTCATCATGACGCCGATGTACACGCAGGCCGTCGTCGCCCGCGACCTCGGCGACCGCGGCCCGCTGGAGAACCGTCGCTACGCCTGGTGTCTCACCCACGACCGCGCCGCGGTGCGCGATGTCGGACAGTGCATCGTCCGTCGACTCGCGCCCCGCGAGGTGCCCGTCGCGATGGTGCGAGCAGGACCGATCACTATCGCGGGCTCAGTAGTAGACGGGGCCCGGGATCCCGCCGCCGACGGCGACCGCGTCCCCGGTGATGGCACCGCCCCGCGGTGACGCCAGGAAGGTGACCACGTCGGCGACCTCGGACGCGTCGACGATGCGGCGGATGGAGTTCGTCGCCAGTTCCCGTTCCAGCTCCGCGACCGGGACCCCCTCGTCGGCGGATCGCTTCTCGAGTCGCTCCACGAGACGCTCGGTGCGCGTCATGCCCGGATGCACCACGGTGACCGTGACGCCGTGCGGGCCGAGTTCGTCGGCGAGGTTCTTCGTCAGGGCGGACACACTGACGTTGCGGATGGTCTGCGCGATCGACTTCGCCTGCCGCGCACCGAGTCCACTGATGTTGATGATGCGACCCCAACCCTGCTCGGTGAGGTGGGGAGCGACGGCCCGCGCCGTGCGCAGGTACCCGAGGACCTTGATCTCGACTTCCTCACGCACCACGTCGTCGGTGGTGCCCGCGAAGTCGGTGGGGCGGCCTGCGCTCCACGGTGTCGCGGCGGAGTTCACCAGGATGTCGACACCACCGAACTCCTCGACCGTCCGTGCGACGAGGTCGTCGACCGAAGCCTGGTCCCCGGTGTCCACGGTCACCGCGACCACCCGTGCCCCGGTCTCGCGGGCGATCTCGTCCGCCGCGGCCTCGAGCGCCTCCTGCCCGCGTGCCGCGATCACCACGTCGACACCCTCGCCGGCCAGCGCCCGGGCGATCGCGCGCCCGATCCCCCGACTCCCCCCGGTCACGATCGCGCGCTTGCCCGTCAACTGCAGATCCATGGGGCCATCATCCACCGCAGGCGTGATCAGCTCGGATCGCTACCGCCGATCGCGCTCGACCACACCGCGACCGCCGCGGCGAGCACCGTCGCGGCGACGAATGCGTCGAACCCGCCGCCTCCGACGGACACCCACAGGACGGCGACGATGGGCGCCCCGACAGCGCGAGGGAAATCGAGCAGAACTCGTCGTCGGAGGGAACCGAACCGCGCGGAGCGGAGACGGAGGTCGTCGTCGTTCAGGCGTGGGGCGTCGACGATGGTGCCGCGCGGCGCGGTGTGCCGCGCACGACCGGCGGGGACCGCGACGACGCCCCTCTCGGTCGAGAAGGACGCAGCACCCGCCCACTGTCCCCGGCGAGCACACTCCCCCGGGATCAGAGAGAGAACACTCGGGTCGAAATAGATCGGCCACCAGGTGATCTCGCCGGGATCGGCGACTTCGAGGAAACCGCGGGACGACATCCGGTGGTGCACGCGGACCCGTCGCACCGTCACCGCGTCACCCCGACCGTCTCGGAGCATTCGGACGGTACGAGAGACGACGAGGCACCGCCAGCCGGTCACGCCGACGACGATCACCATGACGATCACCGACAGCGCTCCCAGCACCCCGACGGCCGACGCCGCGACGATCACGCAGATCGCCGCGGCGCCGAGCGGGTATCGCAGTGCGCCTATTTCAGGAACCCGACCTTCGAGAAGTCGGTGTCACCGAACGCCGGAGCGCCGAAGTTCGCGAGGTTCTTCTTGGTCGCGTACGTCGACGGACGCTGGAACAGGGTGAGGCTGTGCCCCTCCTGCCAGACCTTCTGATCGAGCTGGTTGTACAGCGCGATGCGCTTGGTGTCGTCGGTCTCCGCCAGCGCCTGGTCGGCAAGGGCGTTGATCTCGGGGCTGCCGATCTGCCCGTAGTTCTGCAGCGTGATGCCCGGGGTCAGCCGGTAGATGCCGTCGCTGCTCGACGTGAACGGTGTTCCCTCCCAGGTGAAGTGGGTGACGTCGAAGTCACCGCGCAGGATGTACTTGGTGAAGAAGTCGTCGGACGGGACGGCGTCGATGACGAGGTTCACGCCCACGTCCTTGAGGTTCTGCTGCATGATCTGCGCCTCCTGCGTCGCGTTCGGCGTGTCCGCCGGGATCACGTCCTGCAGGTCGAGCTGCTTGCCGTTCTTCTTGCGGAACTGGCCGTCCATCACCCAGCCGGCCGCGGCGAGCTCCTTCTTCGCCTGGTCGGGGTTGAAGGTGATGTCGCCGTTGTTGGCCTGGTATCCCTTCTGGCCGTTCACGAAGAGGTGGTTGTCGAGGATCGTCGGCTTGGAGGTGATCTGACCCAGCTGCGACTGGGCGATGATGCTCCGGTTGATCGCCTTCATCAGCGCGAGTCGCACCGCCTTGTCCGACGTGACCCGGCCTTGCGCGCCGTTGAAGTCGAAGTGCCGGTACTGGAATCCGAGGCTCTGCCGCAGATCGACATCGGGGATCCCGCGCGCTGTCTTGAAGGCGTCCGCCGAACTGCCGAGCTCGTAGTAGTCGATCTCACCGCTCTGCAGGGCGCCGATGGATGCGGTCGAGTCCAGCGGGATGAAGGTGATCGTGTCGAGGACGGCCTTGTTCGCGCCCCACCAGTTCGGGTTGCGCTCGGCCACGAATCGCTTCTTGCCCGGCTCGATGGAACGGATGCGGAAAGGCCCGGCAGTGGCGGGGAAGGTGTTGATCGAGCCGGTGTTGAACGCCTGCGGGGAGGACATCGCCTCACGCGGGAGAAGCGGATTGAACAGGCTGCGCCAGTCGCCGAAGTTCTTGCCGGCGGCAAAGGTCAGGATCGCCTGCTTGTCCGACGAACCACGTACGAGGGACTCGACGCGGTCGTAACCGGCCGTCGAGGATGCCTGGTACTCGGTGTTCTTGCCGTTCTGCGCCGTCCAGTTGGTGACGAGGTCGGTGTAGTCGATCGGGCGACCGGTGCTCCAGGTCGCCTTCGGGTTGATGTCGTAGGTGATGGTCTGCTTGCCGTTCACCGTGCCCTCGGTGATCGACGAGAAGTAGTCGGTGTCGACAGACAACGACGCGTCGGCCGCCGCGGTGAACGCCCGCGGCATGAGCGCCAGATAGAAGCGGTTGGTGTCGACCTGCGTGCCGTCGATCTGGTCGTAGTTGAAGTTCTGTGGAACCTGCGACAGCGGGAAGTTCATGTTCCCGCCCTGCTTGAGATCAGTCAGCGGGTGTGGGTTCATGGCGGCCGTCGCCGCGAACGACGCCGGTGCGTTGGGGTTCCCCGACTCGCCGGACGAGCAGCCTGCGAGCAGCCCGGCGGCCGTGACGGCGACCGCGAGCGGGATCGCCGCTCGGAGTAGTCGACGTGTCATCGTGTGTCCTCTCTCGACGCACCACCGTGTCGGCGGTGTCAGATCTGTTGTGCCAGTTCGGCGGCGGTCGTGATGCGCTCCCGCTGCAACGCGGGGTCGGGGATCGGGATGGCGGCGAGCAGCGCTCGGGTGTAAGTGTCCCTGGGTGACGTGAAGACGTTCTCGGTCGGTCCCTTCTCGACGAACACGCCGTCGCGCATCACCGCGACCTCGTTCGCGAGGTGGCGGACGACGCCGAGATCATGGGACACGAACAGGTACGCCAGTCCCAGTTCCGCCTGGAGGTCCTGTAGCAGGTTCAGCACACCGGCCTGGATCGAGACGTCCAGCGCGGACACCGGCTCGTCGAGGACGAGGATCGACGGCTTGGTGGCCAGTGCCCGCGCGATCCCCACCCGCTGGCGTTGGCCACCCGAGAACTGCGCCGGGAACCGGTCTGCCAGCGCGGGTCGGAGCCCGACGGTGTCCATCAGCTCGCGCACGCGCCGGGCTCGACCACCTGCGTCGACACCGGCGATCCGCAACGGCTCGGCGATGATCTCCCCCACCGGCATCCGGGGATCGAGCGAAGCCATCGGATCCTGGAACACGATCTGGATGTGTGCGCGCAGGGCGCGCTGGTCGGCGCGCGACAGCTCGTACGGACGCTGCCCGCGGATCTCGACGGACCCCTGTTCGGGTCGCACGAAGTCCATGATCTGCAGAAGGGTCGTCGACTTCCCGCATCCGGATTCGCCGACGATCGCGAGGGTCTCGCCCGCGCGGACGTCGAAGCTGATACCCCGCACGGCCGCGAAGGAGCCGGACCGGCGACGCAGCACGGATCCCCGATAGAGCGGGTAGCTCTTGTGCAGATCACGGACGGCGAGGACCACCTCGGCCGTCGTGTCCGCCGCGGCCGGCGTCGTGGCGTCGACACCGAACACCTCGGCGGCCGGTCCATCGGCGGCGTCATCGACCCGGATGCAGGCCACGCGGTGTCCCGGCGTCACCTCGACGAGGGCCGGCTCCTGCTCGTCACACGCGTCGACGTGCAGAGGACACCGCGGTGCGAACGGGCACCCCGTCGGCACGTCGGCGAGGGCGGGAGGTGTGCCCTCGATCGGAACGAGACGCTTCTGGGCGGGCCTGTCCGGCCGGGGGATCGAACCGAGCAGACCCACGGTGTAGGGCATCGACGGCGAGGCGAAGAGGTCGGCCACGGGCGCGGTCTCGACCGCCCGTCCGGCGTACATCACCATCACGCGGTCGGCCACACCGGCGACCACCCCGAGATCGTGGGTGATGAACACGACGGCCGCACCGGTGACGTCACGCGCGGTCCGGAGCAGGTCGAGGATCTGCGCCTGGACGGTCACGTCGAGCGCGGTCGTCGGCTCGTCGGCGATGATGAGGTCGGGGTCGTTCGCGATCGCCATGGCGATCATGACGCGTTGTCGCATTCCGCCGGAGAACTCGTGCGGATAGGACCGCGATCGTGTTCGCGCATCGGCGATCCCGACCGTCTCGAGGAGTTCGATCGCTCGGTCGGTCGCCGCCGCCGTGCTCAGCGACGGCTGGTGGATGCGCAGGGCCTCGGCGATCTGGTCGCCGACGCGGTAGATCGGCGTCAGTGCGGTGAGCGGGTCCTGGGAGATCATCGCGACCGTCCGTCCGCGCTCGCCCGACATCTCCCTGTCCGAGAGTCCCAGCAGTTGACGGCCGTTCAGCTCGATCGACCCCGACACGCGGGCACTGTCGGGCAACAGACCCATCACCGCCAACGACGACACGGACTTCCCCGAGCCCGACTCCCCCACGATCGCCAGCACCTCGCCGGGTGCGACCTCGTAGTCGAGCCCACGGACGGCGGTGATCGTCCCCTCCTCGCTGGGGAACGTGACCCGCAGGTCGGACACGGCGAGGACCGGTGTCGCGTCAGTCACGGGCCTGCCCCCGTCCGGACGTCGGGTCGAACGCGTCGCGGAGTCCGTCGCCGATGAAGTTCGCGGCCAACACGATCATTACCAGTGCGCCACAACAGAACGCGAACAGCCACGGGTAGGTGAGCGCCGACGACGTCCCGTCGGCGATGAGGGTTCCGAGCGAGACGTCGGGCCGTTGCACCCCGAACCCGAAGTAGCTCAGCGTCGCCTCGCCGATGATCGCGATACCGACGTTGAGGGTGACGTCGACGATGAGGATGGAGGCCATCGCGGGCAGGATGTGCTTGCCGATGATGCTCGCGGGTGTCGCTCCCATGTAGCGCGCCGCACGGATGTACTCCCGCTCACGCAGCGACCGGGTGAGCGCCCGCACGATCCGCGACGTGATCATCCACGAGAACGCGGCCAGCAGGAGAACGAGGATGAGGAAGCTCTTGCCGCGGAAGAACGGGCTGGCGATCGCGATGATCAGGAAGCTGGGCACCACGAGCAGCGCGTCGGCGATCCACATGAGCACACGGTCGGGCCAGTTGCCGAAGTAGCCGGCTGCCGCACCGACCACTCCGGCGACGATCGTCGAGATGAGCGCCACGAGCACGCCGATGATCAACGACTTCTGCAGACCACGCAGCGTCTGCGCGAGCACGTCCTGGCCGATCTGATTGGTGCCGAACCAGTGGTTGGTGGTGGGTGGGGAGTTCAGGGCGAACGGGTCGATCTCCTCGTAGCCGTACGGGATGACCGACGGCAGCACGAATGCGGCGAGCACGAGCAGCACCAGCACGACGATTCCCAGGAGCGCCAAGCGGTTCCGCAGGAATCGACGCAGCACGAGCCGCCGACGGCTGATCGGAGCGGTGACCTCGACATCAGCCGCGGTGTCGGCGGGGACATCACGGTCCGGGTCGGCGGCATCACCGGCCGGACGGATGGGCACGGTCATCGCGGGGATCCTCCCGATCGCACGCCGGTCACACCCGCACCCTCGGATCGAGTGCGGCGGTGAGGATGTCGGTCAGCATCCCCGAGATCAGCACCGACAAGGCGGTGAAGAGCGACACCGCGAGCGTGATGTTGATGTCCTGACTCGTGATCCCGTACACCAGCCAGTCGCCCATCCCGTACCACCCGAAGACGCGCTCGGTGAACGTCGCACCGGTGATGACCGCACCCATGCCGAACGCGAACAGTGTCGCCATCGGGATCAGCGCGGTGCGGAACCCGTGTCGGAAGACCGCCCGCCCGCGGGTCAGTCCCTTGCCGCGCGCCGTCCGGATGTAGTCCGACCCGAGTTCGTCGAGCATCGACCCCCGCATGTACCGGCTGTAGCTGCCGAGTGTGAACAGGATCAGGACGAGCGTCGGCACCACGAGATGCTGTGCGCGGTCGACGACTTCGGTCCACAGGCCCGGTCCGACGGTGGTCGACGTCTCGCCGGTGTACTGGAAGATCGTGGAACCGGTCGACTGGTTGACCTGTACCGCCACGTATTTGAGCACCGGCGCGAGGACGAGGACCGGAACGCTCAGCAGGACGAACGTCACGATGGTCGCGATGTGGTCGAACAATTTGTACTGGCGTACAGCACTGTAGGCGCCGATCAGTGTCCCGATGACAGCGCCGAGGACCGTGCCGAGCACCACGAGGCGCAGCGACACCAGGATTCGTCGCCACAACTCGTCGTTGACCGACCCGGCGGCGACGGTCTCGCCGAAGTTGCCGGTCAGAACGTCACGCAGCCAGGCGAAGTACCGGACGACGGGGTTGTCGCCGAGATGCAGCGCCGCGCGCTTGGCCGCGATGACCTCCGGCGCCGGGGGCGGGTTGCGCCCCAGCAGGTTCGCCAGGGGATCGAAGGTCAGCGAGGCGAGCAGATAGGTCAGGAACGTCGCGACGAAGAGGAGCACGAGGTAGTTGAGAAACCTCCGCGCGAGATATCCCGCCACGCAGTGCACCCTTCGCCGACCGAACAAACCTCGGTCATTGTGCACACGAAGTGTTTCGCGTGGGTTTCGTTTCGCGCGGAAACCTCACGCGTGTCGGGTCCGGGTCGTCCATGCCGGACACGACGACGCCCGCGGGTCCCCTACGGACCCGCGGGCGTCGTCACCGCGTCACCTCGCCCTCACACGCTGCGCCTCAGGCTGATTCGGTCTCGATCGATCGCGGGGTGTCGCTGTGCGCGATCTGGATCTTGCGCGGCTTCGCGCGCTCGGCGACGGGGATCGTCACGGTCAGCACGCCGTTCTCGTACGACGCGGTGATGCCGGCGGCGTCGATGTTGTCCCCGAGGCTCAGCTGCCGCCGGTAGGTGCCGAAGAAGCGTTCACCGGTCAGCCACTGCACGGAGTCGTCGGACCGGGCCGTGCGTTGCGCCGACAGGGTGAGCGTCCCGTTGTCGACGTCGACGTCGATCGAACCTGGGTCGACGCCGGGCAGGTCGGCGGTGAGCAGGTAGTGGTCGTCGACCTTGCACAGGTCCATCGGCATGAAACGCGGCACCCGGGCCGAGCCCGCCTGGCCTCCGTTGAGCAGACCGCGGGTCAGGGTGTCCAGTTCCGTGAAGGGATCGAATCGCAGCATCGTCACCACACCTCCTGTGTTCCGTTCGTGACATCCGGCCCCGCAGTCGCGGCCGCCGTTCGCTGGTGCGCCACCGAATTTAGCACTCGATGACGTCGAGTGCCAGAGTCGTCGTCGAAGAATTTTTGGCCCAGTTCGTCACCGCGACAGCATCTTCGGGCCGAGGGACCCACCGGCGTGCTCTACACCGAGACCGTTCCGTTACCCGGCGCATCCGAGCTGGGCGAATCGGTCGGCAACTGTGACCGATATTGCAGACCCCGCCGATGATCCCCGCCTACCGTGGTGTCATGACCGTCGCAGAAGCACCCGAGAATCCGTCCGCGGGCACCGCGGGAGTCGCACCGTCGGGGGATGGTGAGTCCGATCGTCGCCTCCTCGTCGACAACCTGAAGTACGTGCTCGACGGCCGCTGGCGCGGTCTGCGGGAGTACGCGCGTCAGCACATGGACCGTGCTGACCTCCTCCCCGATCCCACGCTGACCATCGACGAGGCGCGCGACGCCACCTTCGCGAAGATGAAGGAGCTCGCCCAGCTCGACTTCGCCGCCTACGGCTTCCGCGAGGAGCACGGCGGCACCGGGGACGTCGGTGCGTCGGTCACCGCGATCGAGATGCTCGGTTACGCGGATCTGTCGCTGATGGTCAAAGCCGGTGTGCAGTGGGGCCTCTTCGGCGGCGCGATCGAGAACCTGGGCACCAAGCGTCACCACGACAAGTACGTCAAGCCGCTCATCGACCTCGAGCTGCTCGGCTGTTTCGCGATGACCGAGAAGGGCCACGGCTCGAACGTCCAGGCGCTCGAGACCATCGCCACCTACGACCGTGACGCCGACGAGTTCGTCGTCCACTCCTCCACGCCGTCGGCGACCAAGGACTACATCGGTGGCGCGGCGAAGCACGCACGCATCGCAACGGTGTTCGCACAGTTGGTGACCGGCGCCCCCGGCGAGGAGCCGGTGAGCCGCGGTGTGCACTGCTTCGTGGTGCCGATCCGCGACGAGGACGGCAACGCCCTGCCCGGCGTCACCATCGGCGACGACGGCCCCAAGGGTGGTCTCGCCGGCGTCGACAACGGCAACCTCGCCTTCGATCACATCCGCATCCCGCGGGAGAACCTGCTCAACAAGTACGCCGACGTCGAACCCGACGGCACGTACACCTCGCCCATCGAGAGCGACAACCGTCGCTTCTTCACCATGCTCGGCACGCTGATCCGCGGCCGGGCCAGCGTCGGCGCCACCGCCGGCGCCGCCGGTCGCAAGGCCCTGGCCATCGCGGTGAACTACGGCAGCCAGCGCCGCCAGTTCGACGCGCCGTCCGGGGACGACGAGATCCCCGTGCTCGACTACCGGGCGCACCAGCGCAAGCTGCTGCCGCTCGTGGCGAAGTCCTACGCGCTGCAGTTCGCGATCAACGAGATGATCGAGGAACTGCACGAGGTGCAGTCGGCCAACCCCGAGGGCACCGAGGGCGACGACTCCATGGCGGGACGCCAGCGTGAGCTCGAGGGCACCGCCGCCGGCCTGAAGGCCGCGACCACATGGCATGCGTCGCACACGATCAACGTGTGCCGCGAGGCATGCGGCGGCGCCGGGTACCTCTCGGAGAACCAGCTGCCGATCATGCGCGGCGACATCGACGTGTTCACCACGTTCGAGGGCGACAACACCGTCCTGACCCAGCTCGTCGCGAAAGAACTGCTCTCGGCCTACGCCGAGGAGGTCCAGGGCTACGACACCCGTGGCTGGGCACGGTTCATCGCCGGCATGGCCCGCGACGTGTTCCTGGAGAAGTCCGCCGCCCGGCAGGTCGTGCAGACCCTCCTCGACTCCTCCGACGAGGACCCCGAGAAGTCCGACCTCACCAACCGCGGCACGCAGATCCGCCTGTTCCGCAACCGCGAGGACCACCTGCTGCGCACGGCGGCCAACCGCATGCGTCGCGCACTGTCCGACGACGCCGACGAGTTCGAGGTCTTCAACGACGCGCAGGACCACATCCTCAAGGTCGGTCAGGCGCACATCGACCGCGTCGTGCTCGAGTCGTTCATCTCGGCCATCGACTCCTGCGACTCGCAGTCGGCCAAGGACCTGCTCTGGAAGGTCTGCGACCTGTACGTCTACACGACGATCGAGTCCGACATCGGCTGGTTCCTCATGCACCGCCATGTCTCGGTGGAGCGGGCGAAGGCGATCCGTCGCGGGATCAACGAGCTCTGCGCCCAGCTCCGACCGCACGCGCAGACGCTGGTCGACGCGTTCGGCGTGCCGCCGGCGCTGCTCAAGGTCGAGATGCAGCCCTGAGCGACGGCAGTGCCCAGGCCGCCGCGACCACCGCGGCGATCGCACACACCGTCGCCGCGCCGATGCGGTCACCGCGATACTCGGTGAGCGTGTACGGCCCGGCGACGGTGCGACCGCCGAGTTCGAGCGGCGGGTAGGTCGCGGTGTGGACGGCGGTGACGCCGAGCCACACCGTGACAGCCATCAGCACCACGGCAAGGACCACCACCCCGAGCGCGGCCGCTCGTCGGGTCATCGACCGGACCCGCGGTCGTCGCGGCGACCCCTCGGCGCCAGTCCCATCTGCACGGCCAGGACCGCCTCGGTCAACTCCTGCCGGAACCGCTGGTGATCACGCGCCCACGCCTGCACCAGCGCACCCGAGGTGAGGGTCAGACCGACGCCCTTGCGGCGTCGCGGTACACCGGACAACTCGCCCAGCGCCGGCGCGCTCTCCCACTTCTGGGCGTCACCGCCCTGGTTCTCGGGGTGGATGGTCTCGATCTCCGACAGCGCGATGGTGCGGACACCCTGCCGCAAGGTCGTCTCGGTCAGTTCGACGCTGACGTGTTGGCGCGCGGCGTAGACCTGGATCGCCGAGAACGCGGTGAGCACGACGAAGAAGATCGACAGCACCGGCCAGTGGATCTGGCCCGGCCCGCTCGCCTCGACCGCGACCACGGCACCGATGAGGATCGGTCCGATCAGCACCACCGACCAGCTGCCGCCGGACTCCCGGAACAGCACGTCACCGCGCTCCGACGGTGAGGGCAGCGAGTCCTCGGACTTCGCGGGGGTGACGGCGGGCTCGTCGTCGTCCCGGTCGGGATCGTCCCGGTCAGGATCGTCGGGGAGATCGGATCCCGGCGTCTCAGGCACGCTTCTCCGTGAACCACGGCTCGGCGGCCGGGCGGTAGGCGAGCATCGATCCGACGAGGCCGAGCAGACCACCGATCAGGACGAACGGGATGCCGAGCAACACCGCGAGCAGCATGCCGAGGATGGTCACCACCAGGGTCAGGACTGCCACCGTCGAGCGCCACCGGGGATCACCCAGTCCGGCGCGTCGCCCGAGGACCACCGTCGCCGCGCCGGCCGCCACCGACACGACGGCGATCCCGACGAAGAAGGCACTCGTGTTGAGGATCCCGACCACGAGCGCCCAGATGGCCGTGACCACCAGCACCACGCCGGAGGCGAGCCAGAGCCGGCCGGCCCACAGGGCCTGTCGTGGCGTGGACGCGGGCGCCGTCATGACCGATCCCGGGGTGCAAGAGCGTGCATGCGCGTCATTCTCCCCGGTCGGATCGCTCGTCCGGGGTCGGGTCGGCCCTCGGCGCATCGTCTCGGTCACCGAGCCCACGCTCACGGACGTTCTCCCCGCGCGCGGGCTCCCACCGCGCATGCGGGTCGTACCGCGGCGACTGCTGGGGGTACGACCGCTGATCGGGACCCTGCGTCGGCGGGTACTGGTACTGCTGCTGCGGCGGGTACTGGTTCTGCTGGGAGTACTGATTCTGCGGCGGGTGTTGCTGGGTGTACTGGTTCTGCGGGTACGGGTTCTGCGGCGGGTACGGGGGCTGCTGCGGCGGCGTCGGCCCGGCGGGCGGCGTTGTGCCCCAGGTCGTCGGGCCCCCGCCGCGACGATGGGCCGCCATCGCCCGGCAGTACTTCTCGGTGTCCCGTTGCACCAGCAGGTAGGCCGCACCGAGCGCGGCGACGCCGCTGAGCACGGCCGGGATCGTCGTCCACGACGACGCCGCGTCCCCGAACAACCCGACGGCGGTCTGCGCGACGATGAACGCACTGAAGAACATGAGCGCGAGCCGGGCCCAGTTGCGTCCGGAGCGCGCCATCCACACGACGAGCAACGACAGCAGCGTCAGCACGACGCCCACCGCGACGTAGACACCGACGATGGTGCCGGTGGAGGTGAGCATCCGGACCTCGTCGGCACTCGCACCCGTCGAGGCGGACCTCGCGGCCTCGCGTACCGAGTCCGACGCCGTCGGGTACTGCCCGGCGTAAGCGATCGCCTGCCCGGCCACCACGACCAGCCACAGTTCGGTCGCGATCGCCAACGGGTTCGGGAGGGCCGGCTTGCCGCCGGGCTCCTGCGGCGCGGGCCCCGACGGGGTGGGCGAACGGTCTGACATGGCCGCCAGGGTAGTCGTCGGTACGGGTGGGTCCCGTCGACCTGCAGGCGGGGCCGTCGAGCTAGAGCAGACGGGTGGCGAGCTCGGTCGCCCAGTAGGTCAGGACGATCGACGCACCCGCCCGGCGGATCGACGTCACCGACTCGACGATCGCGGCGTCACGGTCGATCCATCCCCGCTCGGCAGCGGCAGTGATCATCGCGTACTCCCCTGAGATCTGATACGCCGCGACCGGCACGTCGACGACGTTCGCGACGTCGCGGACGATGTCGAGGTAGCTCATCGCCGGCTTGACCATGACGATGTCGGCGCCCTCGGCGAGATCGAGTTCCAGTTCCCGCATCGCCTCGCCCCGGTTCGCGGTGTCCTGCTGATAGGTCCGACGGTCGCCCTGGAGAGTGCTCCCGACCGCCTCGCGGAACGGCCCGTAGAACGCCGACGCGTACTTCGCCGTGTAGGCGAGGATGCCGGTGTCGTGGAGGCCGGCGTCGTCGAGACCGGCGCGGATGGCCCCGACCTGGCCGTCCATCATCCCGCTGGGGCCGAGCAGGTGGGCCCCGGCCTGCGCCTGCGCGACGGCCATCGAGACGTAGCGCTCGACGGACGCGTCGTTGTCCACGCGACCGTGGTCGTCGAGGACGCCGCAGTGGCCGTGGTCGGTGAACTCGTCGAGGCACGTGTCGGCCATGACGACCGTCGAGTCGCCGAGGTCGTCCCGCAGCGCACGCAGCGCGCGGTTGAGGATGCCGTCGGGGTCGTCGGCGCCGGATCCCGTGGCGTCCTTGTCCTCGGGGCGCGGCACACCGAACAGCATCAGTCCGCCGACGCCCGCAGCGACAGCCTCGTCGGCCGCGGCGCGCAGCGAGTCCAGCGTGTGCTGGACGACGCCCGGCATCGACGAGATCGGTCGGGGAGCATCGATGCCGTCGGCGACGAACACCGGCAGCACCAGGTGCCGCGGTTCCACCGACGTCTGCGCGACCAGCCGCCGCATCGCCGGCGAGGTACGTAGCCGGCGCGGCCGGATGTCGCTGCCGCGACCGGTCTCGCTCACCGTGTCAGGACGACCGCGAGGTGCGGCGGGCCTTCTTCCGCGGCGGGGGCAGAGCACCCTCGGCGCGCAGACGGGCGGCGTGCTCGGCGAGGGCGTCGACGAGGTCGGGCACAGACGCCGTCTCCGGCTGCACGTCGACCCGGAGGCCGAACTCCGTCGCCGTCTCGGCGGTCTTGGGCCCGATGCACGCCACGATGGTGCGGGCATGCGGCTTGCCCGCGATGCCGACCAGGTTGCGGACGGTCGAGCTCGAGGTGAAGCAGACCGCGTCGAACCCGCCGGTCTTGATCATCTCGCGGGTCGTCGCCGGCGGCGGTGCTGCGCGGACCGTGCGGTAGGCGGTGACGTCGTCGATCTCCCAGCCGCGGTCGCGCAGGCCCTCCGAGAGGGTCTCGGTGGCGATGTCGGCGCGCGGCAGCAGGATCCGGTTCACCGGGTCGAACACGTCGTCGTAGGGCGGGAAGTCCTCGAGCAGACCGAGCGACGACTGCTCGCCGGACGGGATGAGCTCGGGGTTGATGCCGAAGGCACGGACCTTCGCGGCGGTCGCCTCACCGACGCAGGCGATCTTCACGCCGCTGAACGCACGGGCGTCGAGACCGAACTCGGCGAACTTGTCCCACACCGCGCGGACCGCGTTGGTGGAGGTGAAGACGACCCACTGGTAGCGGCCGTCGACGAGACCCTTCACCGCACGTTCCATCTGCGCGGGGCTGCGCGGCGGCTCGACGGCGATGGTCGGCACCTCCATGGGGATGGCGCCGTGGGTGACGAGACGGTCGCTCATCTCACCGGCCTGGTCCTTGGTGCGTGGCACCAGGACGGTCCAGCCGTAGAGCGCCCGCGACTCCCACCAGTTGAGCTTGCCTCGCTGGGAGACCACCTTGCCGACGGTCACCACCAGCGGGCCCTGCAGGCCGGCGGCGGAGTCGTTGAGGGTGGCCAGCGTCGCCTCGATGGTCCGCTGCTGGCAGGTCGTGCCGTTGACGGTGACCGCGACGGGGGTCTGCGGGGCGAGTCCGTGCTCGGTGAGGGCGCTGGCCGCCTCGGCCAGGTGCGCGGCACCGGCGTGCAGCACCAGCGGGCCGGGGGCGGCGGCGAGCGCCGCCCAGTCGACCTCGCCGCGGACGTCGGCCTCGGTGTGGCCCGACCCGAGCGGCATGCCGGCGTAGCTCGGGACGGCCGCGGCGGCGGGCAGGCCCGGGATGACCTCGAACGGGACCGAGGTGCGTGCGACGGCGGACACCTCGGTGAGCACGGAGTCGGTGGTCAGCGGGTCGCCTGCGACGAGGCGGACGACGTCCTCGCCGGCCTTGGCCGCGGCGAGGAGGGTCTTGGCGACCTCACTCGGGTCGCCCAGCGCGGGACGCACCCGGGTGGACTCGTCGCCCTCGGTGGCCTCGGCGGTCGCCTCGGCCTCGGCAGGGGTCTCGTCGGCGAGAGCGTCGGCACCCACGATGTCGAGGACACCGGCCGGCACGTCGGGGTCGACAAAGACGGTGGTGGCGCCGGCGATGGCGTCGCGCGCCCGGACGGTCAGCAGCGCAGGGTTCCCCGGACCCGACCCGACGAACAGGATGCGACCGGGGCTTGCCTTCTTCGTACGGCTCATGCGTTTAGCACTCTCCTGACCCGTGAGGGTCGTCCGAGGTGGCTACCGGTCGCGCATGACCTCTGCGGCCCCACGATCCAGTAGTTCTGCGGCGAGTTCCCGGCCGAGTTCGGCTGCGCGTGCGACCGGCCCGACCACGGAGGCGCGGATCTCGTCGGATCCGTCCAGCGCGGCCACGCCCGCCCGCAGCGACAGCTCGAGGACGACGCGCCCGTCGTCGTCGAGCGACTCCACCACCTCGGCGATCGCGCCGACCGGCGCGGTGCATCCGGCCTCCAGGGCCGCCAGCACCGACCGCTCCGCGTCGACCGTCGCCCGTGATGGGGCGTCGTCGAGTTCGGCGAGGATACTCACCAGTTCGGCATCGTCGGAGCGGCACTCGACCGCGAGCGCGCCCTGAGCAGGCGCGGG
The DNA here is from genome assembly GCF_024171765.1 of Williamsia deligens. Taxonomy (GTDB): domain Bacteria; phylum Actinomycetota; class Actinomycetes; order Mycobacteriales; family Mycobacteriaceae; genus Williamsia_A; species Williamsia_A deligens. The sequence goes on along the minus strand of NZ_JAMTCI010000001.1, from coordinate 2,304,518 downwards.
AAGCAGCACGACCGGGTCGAACGCCTCGGTCACCTCGTCTTCGCGACCGATGCGGACCAACCCGGCTCGGGCCACCACCACGGCGTCGAGTTCACCGCCGGAGACTTTGCCCAACCGAGTGTCCAGGTTGCCTCGTAGGGGGCGGATTTCCAAACCCAGACCCAGTGCGTTAAGCTGCGCGACCCTCCGCGGGGCCGACGTGCCCACGGTGGACCCGGGCGGCAGTTCGCCGAGCACGCGCCCACCGGCGGCGACGAGGGCGTCACGGGTGTCGGCGCGGGGCGGCACCGCCGCGATCGTCAGTCCGTCCTCGGGCGCGGTGGGCAGGTCCTTGTAGGAGTGCACGGCCACGTCGATCTCACCGGCGTGCAGTGCGGTCCGGATGGCGGTGGTGAACACACCCACGCCGATCTTCTCGACGGGCTCGGCCGACAGGTCGCCGGCGGTCGTGATGATGACCAGCTCGGCGTCGTGGCCGGCGGCGACGAGGGCCTCGCGCACGTCACCGGACTGGGTGCGCGCCAACAACGAGCCGCGCGTGCCGATCCGGATGGGTCCGGCGGTCACCGGGCTCCCCGCACGACGTCACCCGCGGGGGCCGCCTCGTCGACGGCGAGGCCCGTCTCGGGCGCCGAGACCGACTCGGCCGCACCCGGCGTCAGCTCGAACAGCTCGCGCAGCGCCTCGGCGTAGTGGTCGCCGTTGGGGGTGGAGGCCAGCTGCTTCACGCGCACCGTCGGGGCGTGCAGCAGCTTGTCGACGACGCGGCGGACCGCCTTGGCGACCTCGTCGCGCTGCGGCTCGTCGAGGCCCGGCAGGCGCGTCTCGAGGCGCAGGATCTCCGCCTCGACCATCTCCGCCGCGCGCTGACGCAGCGCCGTGACCGTGGGTGTCACCTCGGCCTGTCGCTGGTGGGCGAGGTAGTCGGCCAGCTCGCCGGCGACGATGTCCTTGGCCGCGGTGGCGTCGGCGGTCGCGGCCTGCGTCGCCGGGGTGCCGCGCAGGCTCTCGATGTCGACGATGTGGACGCCGGGCAGACGCGCGGCGGCGGGGTCGACGTTGCGCGGCAGTCCGAGATCGCAGATCACCAGGGGCGACCTGCGGGTACGACGGGCGAGCGCGGAGTGGATCTCGCCGACGCTCACCACGGAGCCGACGGTGCCGGTGCAGCTGACGAGGAGGTCGGCGTCGGCGACAGCGTCAGCCAGATCGGCGAGGTCCACCGCGCGGGCGGCCACACCGTGGTGGGTGCGCACGGTCTCGGCCAGGTGCTGGGCCTTCTCGGCGGTGCGGTTGACCAGCGTGAGGTCGGTGACGCCGTCACGGGCAAGATGCGCGGCGGCGAGACCACCCATGGCACCGGCGCCGAAGACGACCGCGGAGTCCAGCGATGCGCCGCCGTCGCGGGCGAGGAGCTCGCGGGCACGGTCGACGGCGACCGACACGACGGACGCACCGGCGCGGTCGATGCCGGTCTCACTGTGGACACGCTTGCCCACGCGCAGGGCCTGTTGGGCGAGCTCGTGCAATACCCGACCGGCCGACGAGTGCTCGTCGGCGCTGGCGTAGGCGGCGCGGATCTGACCGAGGATCTGCTGCTCGCCGACGACCATCGAGTCGAGCCCGGCGGCGACGGTGAAAAGGTGCTCGACGGCGGCCTCGGAGTACCGGACGTATGCGTGGCGGGTCATCTCCGTCACCGACATCCCCGCGTGCTCCCCGAGGACGTCACCGACCGCCTCGAGGGCGGGGTGGAAGGCGTCGACGACCGCGTACACCTCGACGCGGTTGCAGGTCGAGACGACCATGGCCTCGGAGATCTGCGGGACCCGCAGCAGGGCATCGACCAGCTTGGGTCGGTCACCGTCTGCGACGGCCAACCGCTCCAGCACCGGCACGGGCGCGCTGCGATGCGACACCCCGAACAAGAAGACGCTCACACTGTCACCTTCTCCCCGCAGTCATCGCGGGAGTCGATCCGGCTCGCGGTCGCGTCCGGGGCGGGCATCTCCGCCGGGTCCACGTCCTGCGAGGCGTTGAACGAGAGCACCTGGAGTTCCAACGCCAGGTCCACCGGGCGGACGTGCACGCTCGGCGGCGTCCGCAGGGTCACGGTGCTGACGTTGAGGATCTGTCGGACCCCGGCGCGCACGAACGCGTCGCAGGTCGTCTGGGCGATGGTGTCCGGGGTGGCGATGACCGCCACGTCCACCTCGCGCTCGGCGCACTGGTGCGCCAGTTCCGTCATCGGTGCCACGGTGATGTCAACGGTGTCCGACCGGAATCCGGTACCCACCACGGCCGGGTCAGTGTCGAACATCGCAACGACGCGGAAGCCCCGTCCGAAACCGGTGTGGGCGACGAGCGCGCGACCGAGGAGACCGGCCCCGGCCAGGGCGACGTTGTGGGTGTCGGAGGTGCGCAGGGCGCGGGAGATGCGGGCGATGAGCCGAGCGACGTCGTATCCGACACCGCGCACACCGTTCGCGCCGACGTGGGAGAGGTCCTTGCGCAGGATCGCGGGGTTCACGCCCGCGGCTGTCGCGAGCTGTCCGCTGGAAGTCACGACGACGCCGTTCTCGCTCAGTGCGCGCAGGACGTGCAGGTACACGGCCAGTCGGGCGACGGACGCCGACGGGATGTGCGCGGCGGACGGATCCGGGCCTCGCGTCATCGCCACCTCCCTGTCGCTGCCGACGCGGTGCGGGGCCGGTCGGGACATACGGGGGTCCACGGTATACCGCTTGTGAACACGTTCACAAAAGCGGTCGACGGGGGCCTCACCGGGCCAGGTCGGCGCGCAGTCGCGCCTCGTCGACCTCGCCGTACCCGTGCTCCTCACCGTCGAGCAGGACGACGGGCAGACGGTCGCCGAACTCCATCCGCAGTTCGGGGTCGTGTGCTGCGGCGGCGTCGACGTCGACCACCTCGACCGCGACGCCGAACTCGTCGCAGATCGGCGTGAGCTCGGCCTGGGCGCGCGCGCAGGCCGAACAGCCGGCGCGGGTGAGCAGCGTGACGACCATGGCTTCGATCATCCCACCGGCCCGAGACCGCACGGCGGCCCGGGCGCTGTCGCGGCCGACGACTACTGTGGGAACCCCGCACAGCAGGAGGCGAACCCGGTGAGCGACACGCCCGGCGACACCGATCCGGACCGGTCCTCGGCGGCCGATCCCGGTCGGCCCGACGACGACCGCGACGTCGGCGGCACCGTCAGCAACTGGATCTCTTCGCGCGCCGTGAAGTCGGCGCAGTCCGGCCGCGTCGGACGCTTCCGGCAGTCCGCCGCGGAACTGCGTCATTCCCTCGCCGGTGAGGCGAGTGCACAGGCCGCCTACGCCACGCTGCAGGAGCGCGGCCGCGCCGACGGTGATCACCTCGACGACGAGCCCGGCGTCCCGACCGACGTCCCGCCGGACCTCACCGCCGCCGCCTTCTTCGACGTCGACAACACGCTGGTCCAGGGCGCGTCGATCGTCCACTTCGCCCGTGGGCTCGCCGCCCGGGACTACTTCTCCTACCGCGACATGGCCGAGTTCGCCTGGGCCCAGGCGAAATTCCGGATCAGTGGCCGCGAGAACGCCGACGACGTCGCGTCCGGTCGGGAGAAGGCGTTGAGCTTCATCGCCGGCCGGTCGACCGAGGAACTGGTGCGTCTCGGCGAGGAGATCTTCGACGAGGTCATCGCGGACAAGATCTGGCCGGGCACCCGCACGCTGGCGCAGATGCACCTCGACGCGGGCCAGCAGGTGTGGCTGGTGACCGCCACGCCCGTCGAACTCGCGCAGACCATCGCCGACCGCCTCGGTCTCACCGGTGCACTCGGGACCGTCGCCGAGAGCGTCGACGGGAAGTTCACCGGGCGGCTCGTCGGCGACATCCTGCACGGCCTGGGCAAGGCGCACGCGGTGCGCAGCCTCGCCATCCGGGAGGGCCTGAACCTCAAGCGCTGCACCGCGTACTCCGACTCCCACAACGACGTCCCGATGCTGTCGCTGTGCGGCACCGCCGTCGCGATCAACCCCGACGCCGACCTGCGTGACGTGGCCCGCGTCCGCGGCTGGGAGATCCGCGACTACCGCACCGCCCGCAAGGCGGCCAAGATCGGCCTCCCGACCGCGGTGCTGCTCGGCGCCGCCGGCGGCGGTGCCGTCGCCGCGGCCCGTCGTTTCCGCGACTGATCGCCGTGCACCCCGCGTAGCTCCACAACCGTCACCGACAGGCCTCGGCGCGTGCACTGTGCACAGGTCGGTGCCCATCGGTGCTGCCTGGGGACAACCCCGCCCGCGACCGCAGAGATGTCGCGCCGTGACCGGATGCTGTCGCCATGCGAGACACGGGGGTGCTGACCTGGGACGAACTGCGCGCGCGGGGCGAGACCCAGGCCAGTGTGCGACAGGCACTGGCCGACGAGACACTCCTACGGCTCCGCCGCGGTTGGTACGCCAGGTCCGACGCGGACAGCCGCGTCGTCGACGCCGTGACGCGCGGCGGGGTGCTGAGTTGCGTGTCGGCGCTGCGGTTCCGAGGGATCTGGGTGCCCGGGTGCTCGGACGACGTCCATGCCCGGGCGAACGCGAGCCGCGACCGCACCGGACGGTTCTGTTCGCAACACGGCAGGCCCGAGTCGGTGACCGGCCCGGTCGACGAGATCCCCATCGCGCTGCGACACGCGGCGCGATGCCTCGACGCCGAGGGGCTCGTCGTGGTGTGCGACTCGATCCTGAACGGCGGCCACTTCACCCTCGACGACCTCGCCGCGATCCTCCGGGACACCCCTGTGTCCGTACGTGCGCTGCTCGACCGGTGTGACGGCGAGGCGCAGTCGGGGACCGAGAGCATGGTGCGTCTGCGGCTGCGCGCTCGGAACATCCCGGTCCGGACACAGGTGACCATCCCCGGTGTCGGTCGCGTGGATCTCGTCGTCGGCGAGAGGCTGATCATCGAGACCGACGGCGAGCGCTACCACTCGGGGATCGAGAGGTACACCGAGGACCGCCGACGCGACCGGGAGGCCGCTCGCCTCGGCTACATCACCCTGCGACTCACGTACGCGGACGTCGTCGATCTGTGGGGGCCGACCGAACAGCTCATCCTCGAGATGGTCCGGCAGCGACGTCATCGCAGACCGCGCCACAACCGACACGGATGAGCCGCGGCGCGGGCACAGTGCACACGCCGGTGCGCAGCGGTGTGGTCTGTGGAGCGGATCAGCCGAAGTAGACGGATCCGCGGCGGCTGAGCATGCGGTAGAGGGTCTGCTGGATCTCCTCGCGCACATGGTCGGTGAGATCGAAGACGACCATGGGGTCCTCGGCCGCCTGCTCGTCGTAGCGGTTGGTCTCGATGGGCTTGCCGAAGTGGATGTGCCACTTGGCGGGCAGCGGGACCAGACCCAGCGGGCCGAGCAGCGGGAACGTCGGGGTCACCGGGATGTACGGCAGCCCCAGCACCCGCGCGAGCGGCTTGAGGTCGCTGAGCATCGGGTAGATCTCCTCCGACCCGACGATCGACACCGGGATGATCGGCACGGCAGTGCGCAACGCGGTGGTCACGAAGCCGCCGCGGCCGAACCGCTGCAGCTTGTACCGGTCTCGGTAGAGCTTGCCGACGCCCTTGAAGCCCTCCGGCCAGACCGCGGTCAGCTCGCCCGACCGCAGCAGCCGCTCGGCGTCCGCGGTGCACGCCAGCGTCGACCCGGTACGCCGCGAGAGCGCACCGATGAACGGCGACTCGAGCGCGAGGTCGGCGGCGAGCATCCGCAGGAAGCGCTGCCGCGGGTGGTGGTCGTGGACGGCCACCGACAGCATCAGCGCGTCGACGGGGATGCTGCCCGCATGGTTGGAGACGAGGAGCGCACCGCCCTCGGTGGGGAGGTTCTCGACACCGGTGACCTCGACGCGGAACCACTTGTCGAAGAGGACCCGCATCGCGGGGAGGAAGACGTTCTCGGTGAAGTGGCGGTCGAAGCCGAAGTCGTCGATCTCGTAGTCGCCGGTCAGTCGCTCACGCAGGTATCCCGCACTCGTCACCACCGTGTCCGCGACGGCCGACCGGATGCCGCCGAGGCTGAACAGCGGGCTGCCGGTGCGCTGGACGGGGAGCCCGGACTCGTCGATCCGGGGCGCCACGTCGGCGTTGATGGGGGTGATGTCCGCCGTCTCGTCGAAGCCGTCGGTGTTGGGGTGACCGAGATCGCTGACACGCGGGACAGGACGAGGCGCCATCCGCCGGGGTTGTACCGGCTCGGATCGCTGCTGGGAGGGATGCCGACGACGACCCGCATCCGACGGCGAGGCCGACGACGGCGGGGACGCGTACAGCTGGATCACCTTCGCGGTGCGGGAATCGGGAGCGTTGTTGCCCTTTGCCACTACCGTCACACCCCTGCCGACACCATCGTCCCCCACTGCTTCGCTCCCCCGAGTACCTGCGCCGACCAGTGTAGGAGGTGACGCGGCGACTCGCCCGACCGCGCCGGCAACTCGCCGGGGCAACTCGCCGATCAGGCGAGCGCGCGGGCGGACTCGACGACGCGCCGCTCGAGCCGGTGCCACGCGCCGGCGGAGATCACGGGCTCCAGCGGTTTGCGGGCGATGAAGTCGTCCAGGGTCTCCAGACTCGTGCGCCGTGGGGCGAACCCCAGGTCGGCGCGCATGCGGGTCGTGTCGAGCACGCGTCCGTACGTGAGGTACCCGGCCTGGTCGCTGTGGAGGGTGTTGATGCCCATGTTGCGGAACACACCGGCGACGGTGCCGAGGAGGCCGGCGGGCACCGGCAGTTCGATGCGGCCGGCGCGGCGGATCGCCTGCGCGAGGGTCACGACGCCGTCCGCGGCGAGGTTGAAGGTGCCGGGTCGGCCGAGGAGGGTGGCATGCTCGATCGCCGCCAGCGCGTCCTCCTCGTGCAGGAACTGCAGCCGGGGCTGGTAGCCGATCACCACCGGGATGATCGGCGACGAGAAGTAGTTGCTCATCCGGGTCGAGATCTGTGGACCCAGGATCGCGGTGGGCCGCAGGATGGTGACCGCGATGTCCTGTCGCCGCCGCGACAGGCCGCGTGCGTAGGACTCGACGTCGAGCAGGTCTCGCGCGTACCCCGAGGTCGGCTCGTCGTGGGCGCGGGTCTCCTCCGAGAAGTGTGCGGGGTCCGACGAGCTGGCCCCGTAGACCATCCCCGACGACCGCACGATCACGCGCTTCACCGACGGCGCGCGCTGGCAGGCCGCGCACACCTGCATGGCACCGATGACGGTGAGCTCTTTGATGGCGGGCGAGTGGCCGACGGTGTCCATCACGGAGGTGGCGGCATGGACGACGGTGTCGACCGAGGCGGAGTCGATGATCCGCGAGATGGTGGGTCGACGGATGTCGGCGCGGACGAACTCCGCGCGACCCATCCGTCGCATCATGTCCTTGCTGGGCACCCGCGAGTCGACGGTGATGACGCGGTCGATGTCGGGGTTGCGGGCCAGGCGGGTGGTCAGATATCCGCCGAGAAAGGTCGACGCACCGGTGACCAGGACCACCTTGGGCGGGTCAGGGGCGTCAGTCATGGCGCCAGACTAACCCCAGACGCACGACGACCCGCCGCGAGAGCGACGGGTCGAGGGCGGAGACCACAGGGCCGGAGGACGAACCGTCCGGCCTGTGGATCATTTACCGAGTTTGCGACGCTGCACGCGCGTGCGGCGGAGAAGCTTACGGTGCTTCTTCTTCGACATGCGCTTGCGGCGCTTCTTGATCACTGACCCCATCGGGCACCTCTCGTTCTCGCACCAAGCGATTCGCGGACTACGGGCTCGTCGGTCGCATGTCGTGGAAGCGGGCGGCCCGGCAGGCACGAGGCCTGCGGGCGCACGCCGGACCGACGAGCGCAACAAGGAGCCAGGTTACCGGGCGATGGAGACGAGGCGAAATCCGCCCCGGGCCGGAGACCTGGGATCACCGCGTCGACAGACGCGGATCAGCCCACGTCGAAGTAGGAGGTCTCCAGGTAGTCGTGCACAGCCTTCGCGTGCACGCGGAAGGACCGTCCGACGCGGACCGCGGGGAGTTCCCCGTTGTGGACCAGTCGGTAGACGGTCATCTTCGACACGCGCATCAGCGCCGCGACCTCCGCGACGGTGAGGAACTGTGTGCCCGAACCCGGACCGACAGGCCCTGCGCCGGCGGCGCTGGGTCGGTCGCCAGGCGTGTTTGCAGGCGCCATGAAATTTTCGACCTCCGGTGCACGCGTCGCGGCCGCGGGCTTCCCCTCCCGCGGACACCAGACACGCACGTGCTCAGTGCACCTTAGCGTGGCGCATGGGAAAGATGCGACGTGAGTGGGTGACCTTTCCGATATTTCTCGGTCACCTGGCCGATATCTGCGCGATCGGCGTCGACGAGGGTCGTCGGGGGCCGGTTCAGCTCTCGGAATCGGATGCCGACGACGCCGCACCGAGAGCGGCGCTGGCGGCGGCGTTGGCGCGAAGTGCCTCGTAGAAGCCGTGGCGGAAGCCGTTGGCCTCGAGCTCGCGGATCGCCTCGGCGGTCGTCCCGGCCGGGGAGGTGACGGCGGCACGCAGGTCCACCGGCGACAGCCCCGAGTCGGTGAGCAGCACTCCCGCACCGCGGATGCTCTGGGCGGCGAGCAGCGTGGCCGTCGCGCGGGTGAGCCCGAGCCCGACGCCGGCGTCGATCATCGCCTCGGCCATGAGGAACGCGTAGGCCGGTCCTGACCCGGAGACCGCGGTGACGGCGTCCATCTGCTTCTCCGCGACCACGAGCACCTTGCCGACGGACTCCAGCAGCGATGCGACGGTCGCGACGTGCTCGTCGGTGGCGTAACGCCCACCGGTCACCGCCGACATGGCCTCCCCCACCAGCATCGGTGTGTTCGGCATGACGCGGACGACGGGCGCACCGGCGGGCAGCGCGTCCTCGTAGCGGCGGGTGGGCAACCCGGCGACGAGGGTGACGGTCAGCCGCTCCACCTCGCCGGTGTCCTCGACGTCGGAGATGATCGCGAGCACCGCGTCGACGTCGGCCGGCTTCACGGCCAGCACCACGATGGCGGCGCCCTCGACAGCGTCGGCGATGTCGGTGACGCGGACGCCGTACTCGTCGACGAGCTCCTTCGCGCGGCCCTCGTGCTTCTCCGCGACGACGAGATCCCGCGTGGCGTGCCCCGACCGGACGAGACCCGACAGCAGGGCCTCCCCGATCTTGCCGCCACCGATGATCGCGACCCGTGTGGTCATCCCTGCTCCTCCTGTGGCCGCTCGGCCGTGTCGGGTATCAGCGCGAGTTGGCGCGACTGCGCCACCACCGCACCGGTGCTGTCGATGATGAGGTGGTCCTCCTCGAACCACCCCTGCCCGATCTCGCTCGAGGTGGTCCGCGCGCGCAACCAGCCCGGCGCCGGGTGCCGCCGCAGGTAGGTGGTCATCTGCAGCGTGGGCGCCCACCCGAGGAGCCCGAGGTTCATCACGACCGGCATCGACAGGTCGCAGCCGAGTATCGCGAAGAAGCCGTCGGGGTCACCGTCGACGGGCCGCGCCCAGAACCGCGTCTCCGGGGCTCCGCGCTCCCCGGTGAGCACGGGGACCGAGGAACGGTCGTAGGACATGTCGACCGCGGCGGCGAGGTGGACGATGTCCGCGATGGGCGAGTCGCGGACGGGCACCGCGTCGGAGGTGGGTTCCGGCGGCATCGCCGCGAGGGCGGCGGGCACGCCCGAGTGGCGGGGGGCACCGTGGTCGGGTTCGGCGAGCGTGACCACCGAGCGCACGGCGTCGCGCCCGTCCTGCGTGACGACGACGTCGACGAGGCAGACGCGGCGTCCGCGTTTCACCACGGTGGCGACGACGGCGACCTCGCGCGGCTCGGGTGCACGCAGGTAGTCGCTGGAGATCGCGACGGGGACCATCTCGGGTCGTTCGACGGCGGCGACGGCCGCGTGCGCGGTCACGACCTGCAGCGCGCCACCGTGCACCTTCGGACCGATGGTGAAGACGGGGTCGACGACGGTCGTGAACGCGACCGGGTCGGCGGGTCCACCGCCGGGGGCGCGCATCAGCGCACCGAGATCGGTGACCGAGACGGTCACGGGCGGTCCCCTCTCACCGTCGTGGTGTCGCGGGCGAGGTGTTCGCGGGCGAAGGCCAGCGACCGCGCGAGGATCTCGCTGCGCTCGGGTTTGTTTCGGGCGGACCCGGTCGAGACCTCGAGCACGACGGCGCCGTCGAAGTCGCTCTCGGCGAGACGGCGGCAGACCTCGACGCACGGCTGATTGCCGTCGCCCGGAACGAGGTGCTCGTCCACGGCGGCGCCGACACCGTCGGTGAGGTGCAGGTGGTTCAGGCCGCGGCCCATGCGGTCGAACATGGCGATCGCGTCGTGCCCGGCGGTCGCGGTGTGCGACAGGTCCAGCGTGTAGTGCGCGAACCCGTCGTCGGTGGGGTCGATGGAGGTGCCGAACGCCGACACCGACGCGCCGGGCCCGCCGCGACGGGCCATCCGCTCGGCGGCCTCGGTGTACTTGCCGAACACACGGTCGGCTCGGACGGGGAACATGTTCTCCACCGCGACGGCCACGTCGGTGCGGTCCTCGAGTTCGGCGACGGTCTCGGCGAACTGCTTCACGTAGCGCCGCTGCCACCGAAACGGCGGGTGCACGACGACCGTTCCCGCGCCGAGCTGCGCGGCGGCGTCGACGGAGCGGCCGAGTTTGGCGATCGGGTCACGACCCCACACGCGCTGGGAGATCAGCAGGCACGGCGCGTGCACGCTGAGGACCGGCATGGCGTAGCGGTCGGACAGGAAGGCGACGTGGTCGATGTCCTGGCTGACGGCCTCCCCCCACACCATCAGTTCCACACCGTCGAACCCGAGTTCGTTGGCGTACTGGAAGGCGGCCTCGGTGTTCTGCGGGTAGACCGACGCCGTCGACAGGCCGATCGGGATGTCCCCCCTCACCGGTCTCGTCCCCGGTGTGCTCATGTCTCAGCTCCCCGACGCGAGCAGCGCCAGGGGGCCGATGGTGACGATCAGTCCGACCGCCAGAGCGATGAGCGTGGAGACGAGGTCCGAGCTGCGCCGCACCACGTGGACGAAGGTGACGAGCCCGAAGATGACGACGATGGCCAGCACCAACGCGAAGTAGACGTTCCAGCGCCACAGCTCGGTGAACCCGAGGAACAGGCCCACGCCGACGGCGAGCCCGATGATCACCTGCAGTCCGAGGATCGCCCACTGCTTCGCGGGCGACGGCCCGTCGGCGGCGGGCTGATCGCGGTCGGTGGTCTCCCGGTCGGTGGTCTCCCCGTCGACGGCGGGGGCATCGGCCTGGCCGCGCCAGCTGCGGGCCTCGTACGACGACCGCTGCGACTTGTCGAGGTCGACCACGGGATCGTCGCCGGCGTCCGGGCGGGGCGTGAATCGGGTGGTCGCGGCGGCGGCCGGCGCGACATCGTCGGCCGCGAAGTCCTCCTCCGGGACGTCCTCGGTCGTGGCGCCGGTGGTCTCCCCGACGGCCGCGGCGGGTGTCTCGGCGTCGACGTCGGGACGGCCGGACCACGCGCGCGCTCCCCACGACGGCTCCGAGACGTCGGTCAGCTCGGTGGGGGTGTCGTCGACGACGTGCAGCTGGCCGTCGTCGGTGCTGCGGTCGTCGACGCGGGTCCCCGACAGCAGGTCGAGGTGAGCGGTGGACCCGGCGTCGTCCGCGCTGTCGGCGGCCGGGGCGGCGTCGGGACGGTCGGTGGTGTCGTCGTCGCGGCCGGAGCGCCGCAGCGCGGCGAACAGTCCACGGCGTCGACGCGGCGCGGGCTCCTCGACGTCGACGTCGTCGAAGTTGCGGTAGCTCTCGAACGCGCGGTCGCGCTCCTCCGGGGACATCCCCGAGAAGTCATCCTCGACGGGGGCCGCGCCGGCGTCGGGCGCAGCGAACCGCGGGATGATGCCGGTGACCTCGTCATCGCGCTCGGGCGCGGCGGGAGGACCCGGGCGCGAGAACCGCTCGCGGACGTCGGCGCTGTTCAGGTCGCGGGTGGCGGGCGGCTGATCGGTCGGGGCCGACCACGCGGCGCGGCGGCCGGCGCCGGGCTGCGGCGACTCGGACCGCGGGAACGCAGCGTCCTGCTCGGGTGCGACAGGTCGCTCCGACCGCGGGAACCGGTCGGCGTCCTGGTCCTCGGTGACCTGCGGCTCGTCGGGGACGAAGCCCGAGCGCGCCGCGAGGGTGTCCGTGGACGGGGCGTCCTCGGTGATCTCGTCGGCCACGCCACCGGCGGCCTCGACCTCGGAGCGGTCGATCGCACGGAACTGTCCCGAGTGCGCGCCACCGCGGATGCGGGGGATCTCGCCGGTCAGCTCGGCGAACGACACCGACCCCTCGGACCCTCGACGACGCCGACCACCCGACGGGGCTGCGTCGGAGGCGTCCTCCGCGGCCCTGCGCGCCAGGATCTCGGCGACCGAGATCGGTCGTGAGTCCGGGTCGGGTTCTCTCGCCATCGTCGTCCTCTGCTCTCGTCGGTTCTGGGCGGTCGTGCCGCCGGGTCCCCTAGGTCGCGCGGACCGACGGGCGGTGAGCCGCCGGCGCGTCGGTCGCGGTCGCCTCGGCGTCGAGTCGACGCAGGATCACACCCTCCCGCAACGCCCACGGACAGATCTCGAGGGTATCGACACCCATCGCCCGCATCGACGCCTCCGCCACCAGCGCGCCGGCGACGAGTTGACCCGCGCGGTCCTCGCTGACGCCCTCGAGCTCGGCGCGGTCGGCCGTCGACATCCGGGAGATGAACGCGATGAGCTGCCGCAGGCCGCTGCTCGTCAGGGTGCGCTTCACCCGCGGACCCGCACTCGACGGTGCCGCGCCGGTCAGTCGCGCGAGCGATCGGAAGGTCTTCGACGTGCCGACGGCGAGGTCGGGCGCACCGAGGTCAGCCATGGCCTTCGCGGTGCCGGCGAGCTCCGCGTCGAGCCAGTCGCGCAGCACGGCGACCCGGCGTTTGCCCGGCGGGTCCTCCGACAGCCATTCGCGGGTCAACCGTCCGGCGCCCAGCGGCAGCGACACCGCCACGTCGGGCTCCTCGTCGACCCCGTTGCTCAGCTCAAGGGAGCCGCCGCCGATGTCCAGGGCGAGGATCCGGCCCGCGCTCCAGCCGTACCAGCGGCGCACGGCCAGCGAGGTCAGTCGCGCCTCGTCGGTGCCGGAGAGCACCTCGACGCGGACGCCGGTCTGATCGGCCACGGCGTCGAGGACGTCGTCGCAGTTGGTGGCGTCGCGGACCGCCGACGTCGCGAACGCCATCACCTGTTCGCATCCGGAACTGCGGGCGATGGTGGTGAACTCGTCGACGGCCTCGGTCAGCGCGCGGGCGCCGTCGGCGGAGAGTTCGCCCGAGGTCCCGATCTGCTCGGCGAGGCGCAGCGTCGACTTCGTCGAACTCATCGGCGTGGGGTGCCCACCGCGATGCGCATCGACCACCAACAGGTGGACGGTGTTGCTGCCCACGTCGAGAACTCCCAATCGCACGGGGACAACCTACTGTGTCGGTTTCGTGGCCGTGGGGAGGGCGACGCACCCCCGCCCCGGCCGACTACCGTTGACGCTCGTGCAGGCAAGTGACAGCGCGCCGGTTCCCGAGGTATCCCTCGACTTCGCGCGCGAGTGGATCGAGTTCTTCGACCCGGCCGATCCCGAACACCTCATCAGTGCTGATCTGACGTGGCTGTTGTCGCACTGGACCTGCGTGTTCGGCACACCCGCCTGCCACGGGATCATCGAGGGACGACCCGACGACGGCTGTTGCAGCCACGGCGCATACCTGTCGGACAAGGATGATCGGAAACGCCTCGCCGCCGGCATGGCGATGCTCACCGCCGACGACTGGCAGTTCCACTCGAAGGGGTCCGGGCGCGACCCCTTGGGCAAGCGCGGATATCTCGAGGAGGGCGAGCTCGAGGACGAGCCTGCGCTGAAGACCCGGGTCCACAAGGGCGCGTGCATCTTCCTCAACCGTCCCGGTTTCGCCGGGGGCGTCGGGTGCGCGCTGCACGCGATGGCCCTGAAGAAGGGCCTCGAGCCGCTCACCGTGAAGCCCGACGTCTGCTGGCAGTTGCCGGTCCGTCGTGAGCAGGACTGGGTGGAGCGCCCGGACGGCACACAGATCCTCAAGACGACGATCACCGAGTACGACCGTCGCGGCTGGGGCGAGGGCGGTCACGACCTGCAGTGGTACTGCAGCGGCTCCCCCGAGGCGCATGTCGGTGCCGATCAGGTGTGGAAGTCCTACGGACCGGAGCTGACCGAGCTGATCGGTGCATCCGCCTACGAGGAACTCGCGCGCATCTGCCGTCGCCGCGCCGGTCTGGGCATCGTCGCCGTGCACCCCGCCACCGCAGCCGCCACGAGCCGCCGCGAGACCGACATCAAGTACGAAGAACTCGCACCCGAGTAGTCGCCATCCGACGCAGTTCTTCCCGCCGAGCGGGAGGAACTGCGTCGCCTGTGGTCAGAACTCGAGCTTGTAGCCCAGGCCCCGGACGGTGACGAGGTGCTTCGGGTTGCCCGGGTCCTCCTCGATCTTCGACCGCAACCGCTTGACGTGGACGTCGAGGGTCTTGGTGTCACCCACATAGTCGGCACCCCAGACGCGGTCGATCAACTGCCCTCGCGTGAGGACGCGACCGGCGTTGCGGAGCAGGTACTCCAGCAGGTCGAACTCCTTGAGCGGCAGCGTCACCGACGACCCGCGCACCGAGACGGTGTGGCGGTCGACGTCCATGGAGACCGGTCCGGCCTCGAGCGTCCCGCCGTCGTCGATGACGTCGTCGGCGGTGTCGGCGCCGCGGCGGAGCACCGCGCGGATCCGGGCGATCAACTCGCGCGCGGAGTACGGCTTGGTCACGTAGTCGTCGGCACCGAGCTCGAGCCCGACGACCTTGTCGATCTCGCTGTCGCGGGCGGTGACCATGATGACCGGCACGCTGGACTTCGTCCGCAACGCCTTGCACACCTCCGTGCCCGACGCGCCGGGCAGCATGAGGTCGAGCAGGACGATGTCGGGGGCGACCCGGTCGAACTCGCTGAGCGCGCGGGTGCCGTCGTTGACGACGGTGGTGTCGAACCCCTCCTTGCGCAGCAGGAACGCCAGGGGGTCGGCGAGGGACTCCTCGTCTTCGACGATCAGGACGTGCGTCACCGGTTCATTCCTTCGTCTCGAGAACCCGGTTGTCGGGGTTCATCCGGGGCGGGTGGGTGCGTGAGCCGGCCGGTCGGCCGGTGGTGCGTGCCGCGGGCGATGCGTCGTCGGGGGACGACGTCACCTGCGCCTGCGGGATGGCCAGGGTGAAGGTCGAACCGGTGCCCGGTCGGCTCCACAGCGTGATCGTGCCGTCGTGGTTGGCGGCGACGTGTTTGACGATGGCGAGACCCAGCCCGGTGCCGCCCGTCGCCCGCGAGCGCGCCTTGTCGACGCGGAAGAACCGCTCGAACACGCGCTGCTGATCGCGGGGGGCGATGCCGATGCCGCGGTCGGTCACGGCGATCGCGACCATCGGACGCGCGGGCGTCGTCGGCGTGATGCCCGGGACCGTCCCGACGGGTGTGCGATCGGTGATGACGCGCCGACTCACCGACACCCTCGTGTTGGCGGGAGAGTAGGCGACCGCGTTGGCGATGAGGTTGTTCAGCGCGGTGAGCAGCAGTGTGCGGTCCCCGCGGACGAACAACCCGCTGGGACGGTCGGTGTCGAGGATGATGCCCGCGGCCTCCGCGCCGACCTGCGCGCGGTGCACGGCCTCGTCGATCAGCTCGTCGACGGAGACGTCGTCGATCTCGTGCAGCTTCTCCGCGCCCTGCAACCGCGACAGCGCGATGAGCTCGTTGACCATGTTGCCCATCCGGACCGACTCGGTCATGACCCGCTCGCCGAAGTGCCGGACGGCCTCGGGATCGTCCTGCGCCTCCAGCAGCGCCTCGGTGAGCAGGCCGATCGCACCGACCGGTGTCTTGAGCTCATGGGAGACGTTGGCGACGAAGTCGCGGCGCGTGGCCTCGAGCCGCATGTTGTCGGAGTCGTCGGTGCCGTAGACGACGGCGTAGCGCTCGGTGCCGTCGGTGACCAGGCGGATGAGGCACCGCACGGCGACGGGCGGCACCACCGCGCGGGCGGTCGAGACGAACCCGTTGACCGGGGTCGTCGGGACCAGCTCGACGTCACAGTCGTCGCCGGACTGCAGGACGGTCGACGCCGCGCGCCAGACCTCGTCGTCGAGGAGTCCGCCCGACACCAGACCGAGCGACGACGCCCGCCCGTTGAACAGCACGACGTCACGGTGTTCGTCGACGACGGCGACGCCGGTGTCGGTGCTCTGCACGATCATCGCGAGCAGTGCCGCCTTCGACATCCGTCCGTCGACGGTCTCGGTCCCCCGCTCGAGCAGGACCTCCGGCCGGGTGCCGACCGGCGCCGGGACGGGCTCGTCGGCCGCCGGCCCGGCGACGTCGTCGGCGAGATCGGGACGGGGTGCGGCCGGTCCGAGATTGGAGGCCGCGCGCAGCAGGGCGGCCCGGTGTCCCTCGGCGACCGATCGACGACGCCCCAGCGTCCAGCCGACCATCGCGGCGACCGCGACGAGCACGACGGCGAGGACCACGACGACCACGAGCACGACGGTCACGCGGTCCACCCGACGTCAGCGGTGCAGCGGGTGGGACGACGTGACACCACGACAGGATGGACGAGGTACGTCACGCGTAACAAGCCGGGTGTGCCCAGTTGGGACGCTGTTCACCCGGATTTCGTCCGACGCACCCTTGCGGCCGGTCAGCGCCGCGCGACCATCGGCGCGTACGCGGGGTGCTCGGCGATGTACCGCTGGACGAACGAGCAGACCGGGACCACCTTGCGCCCGCTCTGCGCGATGTCGTCGAGGACGTGGCGGACGAGGTTGCCGCCGATGCCGTGGTGCGCGTGCCGGTCGAAGACGACCGTGTGGGTGATGACCACCTGGTCGTCGCGGGGTTGGTAGTCGAGGTATCCGACCAACTCGTCATCGACGAATGCTTCATATCGCTCTTGTGACAGCGAATGAACAACGCGTGCAATAGCTGTGACGTCGGCCATACACGAGGATAGCGCCGCGGACGCACCTGCGACAGGGAGATGAGCCCCTACGTCGAGCCCTGCGCCGCGACGGCCGCGGCACCGGCGGCAGCGGCCTCCGGATCGAGGTACTCGCCCTTGCCCCGGGGGGTCAGGTTCTCGTCGAGGTCGTAGCGCAACGGGTTGCCGGTGGGGATGTTCAGCCCGGCGATGTCGTCGTCGGAGATCTGCTCGAGGTGCTTCACGAGCGCCCGCAGCGAGTTCCCGTGCGCGGCGATCAGCACGGTCTTGCCCGCGCGGAGATCGGCGGCGATCACGTCGGTGAAGTACGGGATCATCCGCGCGACGACGTCCTTGAGGCACTCGGTCAGCGGGACCTCGTCGAGATCGGCATAGCGCGGGTCGCCGACCTGGCTGTACTCGGCATTGGGCTCGATGGCCGGCGGCGGCGTGTCGTAGCTGCGGCGCCACAGCATGAACTGCTCGTCGCCGTATTTCTCCTTCGTGGCCGCCTTGTCGAGGCCCTGCAGCGCGCCGTAGTGCCGCTCGTTGATCCGCCAGTCGCGGACGACGGGGATCCAGTGGCGGTCGGCGACGTCGAGCGCGATCTGTGCGGTGGCGATCGCCCGACGCAGCAGCGACGTGTAGAGGACGTCGGGCAGGAGGTCGTGCTCGACGAGCAGTTCGCCGGCCCGCTTCGCCTCCGCCTTGCCCTTCTCGGTCAACGCGACGTCCACCCAGCCGGTGAACTGGTTGGACTCGTTCCACTCGCTCTCGCCGTGGCGCATCAGGATCAGCGTGCCGGTTGCCATGCGCGACAGTGTTTCATACGTCACCCTCGTCCGAATTGCTTGCATTGCGCCATTACGTGCATCATGCAAGTAATGAGTACCTTCCGGCTCCAGCCCTCCCGATCGCCGTCACCGACTGTTCTCATCGCGGTGCTGTGCTTCGGCGGACTCCTCGCCTCCTACATGCAGACGCTGGTGGTCCCGATCGTCGGACTGCTGCCGACCTACCTGCACACCTCGGCCGACAACGCGTCCTGGGTCATCACCGCGACGCTGCTGGCCGCGGCCGTCGTCATGCCGATCGCGGGCCGCATCGCCGACATGTTCGGCAAGCGGTCGGTGATCCTCGCCAGCATCGCGCTGATGGTGATCGGCTCGATCGTCAGTGCGACGTTCGACTCCCTCATCCCGGTCATCGTCGGCCGCGGGCTGCAGGGCATGGCGATGGGCGTCATCCCCGTCGGCATCAGCCTCCTGCGCGACGAGCTGCCCCCGAACCGGATCGCCGGCGCGATCGCGACCATGAGCGCGACGCTCGGCGTCGGCGGTGCGATCGGCCTGCCCGTCGCGGCGTGGATCTCGCAGAACTTCAGCTGGCACGTCCTGTTCTGGACGTCGGCCGCGTTGGGCACCGTCGTGTTCCTGCTGGTGCTGACGATGGTCCGGGAATCGCCGGCGCGCTCGGGCGGCACGTTCGACGGGATCGGCGCGGTCGGGCTGACCGTCGGCCTGATCTGCCTGCTGCTCGCGCTGAGCAAGGGCCGCTCGTGGGGCTGGACCAGCGGGCTGACGCTCGGCCTCGTCGTCGCCGGCCTCGTCGTCCTCGCCGTGTGGGTCGTCTACGAGCTGCGCACCAGCTCGCCGATGGTCAACATCCGCACGTCGATCATCCCTCGCGTCGCGCTGACGAACGCGGTGTCGATCGTCATCGGCTTCGCCCTGATGGGCATCAGCCTGGCGGCGCCGCAGCTGCTGCAGCTCCCCCACATCCCCGGCGTCCTCGACTACGGCATGGGCCGCAGCATCATCGAGGCCGGCCTGTGGATGGCACCCGGTGGACTGATGATGATGTTTTTGTCGCCGGTCTCCGCGCGTCTCAACGTCACCATCGGGCCGAAGTTCACGCTGTTCATCGGGACCATCGTGATCGGCCTCGGGTACGCGCTGGCGATCGTGTTCGCCGCCGCCCCGTGGGAGGTCGCGTTGGCCGTCATCGTCACCAGCTCGGGCGTCGGGATCGCGTACTCGGCGATGCCGTCACTGATCATGTCCGCGGTCCCGCTCAGCGAGACGGCGTCCGCGAACGGCCTGAACTCGCTGATGCGCTCCATCGGTACGGCGATCGCCTCGGCGCTGCTGGCGACGATCCTCGCGAGCTCCACCGTCGACATCGGCCCGGCGACCGTGCCCGACCGCTCGGCGTTCCAGATGGTGTTCGTCATCGGCGCCGTCGCCACGCTGGTCGCCGCGCTGCTGATCCTGCTCATCCCGGGCGACGCGAAGGCGAACCTGCCGGGCCGCCAACCCGTCGACCTGCCGGAGAACAAGGACCGCCCCGACGAGTCGATCGCCGAGGAGATCGTCGACGGCGAACTCCTCGCCGACGGCACCCCCGCGCCCGGACGTCACGCGGCGCCGGCCGGCTGCTAGAGGCACCCGAACGACGACACCGCCGCACGGAGATCTCCGGGCGGCGGTGTCGTGTGTCGGGACCCTGTCGGGACTACCTGCTGCGCAGGTCCTTGCGGAGGATCTTGCCCGCCGTGGACTTCGGGATCGCGTCGATGAACTCGACCTGGCGCACCTTCTTGTACGGCGCCACCTTCTCGGCGACGAAGGCCATGACCTCCTCGGCGGTGATCGCGGCGTCGCCCTGCTTCACCACGAACGCCTTGGGCACCTCCTCGCCCGACTCGGTGTCGGTGACGCCGATGACGGCGGCGTCGGCGATGTCGGGGTTGCTCAGCAGCAGGGCCTCGAGCTCGGCCGGCGGCACCTGGTAGCCCTTGTACTTGATGAGCTCCTTGAGCCGGTCGACGATGAACACGCAGCCCGTCGGGTCGACCTGGGCGAGGTCACCGGTGTGCAGGAACCCGTCGGCATCGATCGTCTCGGCGGTGGCGGCGTCGTTGTTGAGGTAGCCGGCCATCACGTTCGGACCCTTGAACCACAGCTCGCCGGTATCGCTGAGTCCCTCGGTGGGGAGCTCGATCTCGTCGCCGGTCGCGGGGTCGACGAGCTTGCTCACCGCGTTCGGGACGGTCCAGCCCGACGAGCTGAGTTCGGCGTCGTGGCCGGCGATGGCCTTGCCGCCGTCGAACGGGATGACGTGGCTGACGGGGCTGAGCTCGCTCATGCCGTAGCCCTGCACCATCCGGCACCCGATGCGCTTCTCCACGGCGTGGCCGAGTTCGGCGTCGAGCGGCGCCGCCCCCGACATGACCGTGTGCAGCGACGACAGGTCGTACTTGTCGACGAGCGGGTGCTTGGCCAGCGCGACGGCGACGGGCGGCGCGATGAAGCCGTACGTGCACTTGTGGGTCGCGATGTTGTCGAGGAACTCCGGAAGGTCGAACCGCGGCATGATCACCAGGCTCGCCCGCGCGTGCAGCGCCGCGTTGAGCAGCACGGTCATGCCGTAGATGTGGAAGAACGGCAGCACGGCGAGGATCGCGTCGTCGGCCTGCATCCCCTGCAGCGGGCGGATCTGACAGACGTTGGCCACCAGGTTGCGGTGGGTCAGCATGACGCCCTTGGGGTTCGCCGTGGTGCCCGAGCTGTAGGGCAGCACCGCGATGTGGGTCGACGGATCGAACGTCACGTCGGGGGCGGAGGCGTTGGCGCCCAACAGGTCCGCGGCGTTGGGATGTCCGCTCGCCGCCTCACCCTCGCCGTCGAGGATGATCAGGTGATCGGCGGCCAGGCCCAACTGCTCCGCCGCGGCCTTCGCGCCGTCGGCCAGCACGCTCACGGTCACCAGCATGGTGGCCTTGGCGTCGGTCAGCTGCTTGGCGATGTCGTTCGGGGTGAACAGCGCGTTGATCGTCGTCGCGGTGGCACCGGCACGCAGGATCCCGTGGAAGGCGATCGCGAACGCCGACGAGTTCGGCGACAGCAGACCGACGACGTCACCGACGGCGATCCCGCGCGCGGCCAGGGCCCCGGCGAACGCGTCGACGCGACCGATGAGCTCGCGGTAGGTGGTGGTCGCCGTCTGCGGCTTGGTGTCGATCAGGGCCGGCCGGTCGAGGTCGGCGTCGTCGACACCACCGAAAAGATAGTCGTAGACGCTGGTCTCGGGGATCGTCACGTCGGGATGCGGACTCGCGAAGGTCATGGCACGAACCCTAACAACGCCCGGTGGCGCGACGGGGAGTTCTCCGGCGACTCTCAGCTGTCCGTTTCGCCCGAGTCCGCAGCACGGCCGGTCGGAGCCGGTCCGTCCTGCGCGAGTGCCGTCACCGACTTCTCCGGCGCCCCCTCCTCGGGACGGATCGTGGGGAGGTTCTCCTTGTCGATGAGGTGCTCGAACGCGAGCAGGTTGCGCAACGACTCACCACGCGACACCCGCCACGCCCACTCGCGGCGGATCGAGGTGAAGAAGCCGATCTCCAGCAGCGTGTTGAAGTCGCCGTCGGCGGCCTCGAGCACCTGGCCCAGGACGCGGTCGAGCTCGCCGGGGCTCACCGACTCCGCCGACATCCGCCCCACGAGGTAGATGTCGCCGATGTTGTCGATGGTGTACGCGACGCCGTACAGGCGACGGTTGCGCTTGAGCAGGAAGCGGTAGACGCCCTCGTGGTTCTCGTCGGGCCGACGGCAGACGAAGGCCTCGATCCGCACACCCGGCTTGCCGACGGTCAGCAGCACCGTCGTCTTGAGCTTCCGCTCACCGGGCAGCTCGATGACGATGTGCTCGGTGTCCGCGCCGCCGGAGTTCTTCAGCGAGAACTCGATCCCGCGCTCGTGCAACGCCTTCTGGATGGCGTCGGACTGTTCGACGATGCGGGGCGGACGGCGCCGTCCACTGAGGTGCGGATCGACCGACTGCGTCATGGGGGACTCCTTCGTGTCGGGAACGGGTCAGGCGCGGATGCCGGCGCGACGGCGTGCCCACCGTCGGGCACGACCGGTGGCCGGTGGCCGGGTCGCCCGGACGGCGTCGGCAGGATCGGCCGGACGCCCGAGCGCGGAGTAGTCGGCGACGGCGCGGTGGTAGCTGTCGAGGAGTTGGTCGGCCGTGGACGCCCAGGAGAACCGGCGGGCGTGGAGTGCCGCCGCCTGCCCCATCCGCGCGAGCTCCGCGGGCGAGGCGAGTGTGCCCGCCAGCGCGGCGGTCCAGCGATCGATGTCGTGCCCGGCGACCAGCGTGCCGGTGACGCCGTCGTCGACGGCCACACCGAGTCCGCCCACGTCGGCGGCGACGACCGGGACACCGCTGGCCTGCGCCTCGATGGCGACCAGGCCGAAGCTCTCGGAATGGCTCGGCACCCCCACGAGGTCCGTCGCCCGGTAGATCTGCGCGAGTCGCTGCGGCGGCTGCGGGGGCAGGAAGGTCACGGAGTCGGCGACACCGAGTTCGCGGGCGAGGTCGATGAGGGCGGTGGGCCGGGCCAGGCCGCTGCCCGAGGGCCCGCCGACGACGAGCAGACGCATCCGCGAGCCCGGTGCGGCGATCAGCGGTGCGATGGCCCGGAGCAGCACGTCGGGGGCCTTGAGCGGCTGGATCCGTCCGACGAAGGTGACGACGGTCTCGTCGTCGGCGATGTCGACGCCCAGTGCCCGCAGGTCGCGACGGGCCTGTGCCCGGGAGCCCGGCCGGTAGACGTCCAGGTCGACGCCGGGCGTCGCGACGTCCACGCGAGCCGGATCGGCGTGGTGGATCGAGATCAGTTGGCGCGCCTCGGCGACGGTGTTGGCCACCAACCGGTCCGCCTCGTCGACGACCTGTTGTTCCCCGACCTGACGCAGCATCGGCTCGGGCTCGTCGCCGGCGGCCAGGGAGGCGTTCTTCACGGCGGCCAGGGTGTGCGCGGTGTGCACCAGCGGCACCCGCCAGCGGTCGCGCGCCAGCCATCCGACCTGACCCGACAGCCAGTAGTGGGAGTGCACGAGGTCGTAGTGGCCGGGCGGGTGCACGGCCTCGGCCCGCAGCACCCCGGCCGCGAACGCGCACAGCTGCGTCGGCAGGTCCCGCTTGTCCAGGCCCTCGAACGGGCCCGCGATCACGTGGCGGACGGTGATCCCGTCGGCCGCGTGCACCACCGGCTCGTCCGCGGACGACGTCGCCCGGGTGAAGATCTCCACTTCGACGCCGCGTCGCGCGAGTTCCCGCGCGGTCTGCCAGACGTAGACGTTCATGCCCCCGGCGTCGCCGGTGCCGGGCTGGGCCAGAGGCGAGGTGTGCACCGACAGGACGGCGACGCGACGCAGCGTCATCGCACGGCCTCGCTCACAGAGGCGGCCGCCGACCGCGACACGAGCCCGTCGAGCGCGGCCGCGAAGCGGGTCGGGTCCTCGACGAACGGCGCGTGCCCGGCGCCGTCCCACAGATCGAGGTGGACATCGCCGTCGGACAGCATCGACGCGGCGTGGTGCGCCGCACTCACGTCGACGACGGTGTCGTCGGTGCCGTGCAGCACCAACACCGGCATCCGGAGCGACCGCAGCAGGTCGTCGTGGGAGACGGCGCGGGCGAACAACCCCGCCCGGGCGGACGGCGCGGTCATCAGGGACGCACCGAAGAAGTACTGCGACTGTGCGCCGAGATCGCTGCGGTCGGCGGGGACCAGGGCGGCCCCGAACGACGAGAGCGCGCGGATCGCGGTGCGGGGGTCGTCGGCGTAGGCGTCGGGCAGAGCTGCGCGCATCGCATCGCCCACACGCCCACCCCGCTCCCCGCGACCGAGCGAGGTGATCGCGCCGACGAGCCCGACTCCGACGATCGCGGGCCCGGTGACGCCCGCGGTGGCCCGTCGCGACAGCACGTCGCAGATGACGAGTCCGCCGTAGCTCCACCCGACCGCGACCACACCGGCGTCACCGACGGCAGGCGCGTCGAACGCGCTGGTGGCCGACGACGACTCCGCCGCGAGCACGGCCTCGACATCCCCGGCGAGCAGGTCCGCGGTATACCCGGCACCCGCGGCGTCCGGGTCCACAGGGGGCAAGCCGGAGGCACCGTGGCCGCGCAGGTCGACGGCGACGATGCGGTGACGCTGCGCGAGGTCGTCCAGGAGCCCGGCATTCCAGCTGCCGGAGTTCTGCGCCCAGCCGTGGACGAGGAACAGCGTCGGCGCGGAGCCGGACGTGGCGCCCACGGGGGCGGAGACGCGGTAGGCGATCGCGACGCCGTCGGGGCCGGCAACAGAGCGGACCTCGAACGTCACCGGACCCCCTGCGGTCGCGGGCTGCACCCTGGACATGACCTCCACAGTAGGCACCCGACGGCCGCTGTCTGCTCTCCACCACGTGAGACCGGACACGGAATGAAACGGACCGGGGTCCGGCTATACCGGTCGTCCCGCCCATCGGGACGCGATCGGCGACGATCGACTCGAGACGCGCCCACGCAGGCGCGCACCGCGAGGAGGACCTCATGGCCGCAGTGACCGCAGACACGTTGACGCTGGACCGCGTGGCGGCGCCCGCACCCACCGACACCGAACGCCCCGTCCGTTCCGTCACCACCGGCCCCCGCGGGTACGAGGGCGAGGGTTTCCCGGTGGTCCGCGCGTTCGCCGGGGTGAGCAAGGCAGACCTCGACCCGTTCATCCACATGGACCAGATGGGTGAGGTCGACTACGAGCCCGGCGAGCCCAAGGGCACCAGCTGGCACCCCCACCGCGGGTTCGAGACCGTCACCTACATCATCGACGGCAAGTTCGCGCACCAGGACTCCCACGGCGGCGGCGGCCTCATCGCCGACGGCGCCACCCAGTGGATGACCGCGGGCGCGGGCATCCTCCACATCGAGACCCCGCCCGCCGAACTCGTCGAGAGCGGGGGCGTGTTCCACGGGATCCAGCTGTGGGTGAACCTGCCGAAGTCCGAGAAGTTCTCGACTCCCGCGTACCAGTCCATCGAGGGCGGGCAGACGCGTCTCGTCTCCTCCACCGACGGCGGCTCGCTGGTGCGCATCATCGCCGGCGCGATCGGCGATCACCAGGGGCCGGGTGCCACGCGGACGCCGATCACGCTGGCGCACGCGACGATCGAGCCCGGCGCCCAGCTGAACGTGCCGTGGCAGCGTGACCACAACGCGCTCGTGTACGTCCTGTCGGGCGAGGGCACCGTCGGTCCGCTGGGACACCCGATCGCCGGCGGCCAGCTCGCGGTGCTCGGCCCGGGCGACCGGATCACCGTCTCTGCCGCGGCGTCGCAGGACTCGAACCGTCCGGCGATGGAGGTCCTGCTGCTGGGCGGCCGTCCGATCCGCGAGCCGGTGTTCGCCTACGGTCCGTTCGTGATGACCACCAAGCAGGAGGTCGTCGACGCGATCGAGGACTTCAACGCGGGCCGCTTCGGCCAGATCCCGCCGGACGCGCTGATGCCGCATCGATCGGTGCGGTGACGACCGTCTCCACTTCGAGGTTCACAGGGCCGGGGTCACCCCCCGGCCCTGTGACGTCCCACATGCGAGACGGCGGCCGCGTCGGACCCGGCCCAGAGTTCGTCGTCCTCTCCGTCACCCTGTGACGGATTTAAGATCCCTTCAACAATCCGTCGGTACGTTGCGGCCATGACGTCCTGCGTCATGGCGTTCACGCGTCGCGAGCCGTCATCCCTGTCGCACTTCACCGTTCACCCGGTTTCGCGACCGCTCTACCCCACACCGGCGGTGATCGAGGTGTGACGACGCCGGGGCTCCCGACGCGACGAGGGGCGTGTCGGGATCCCCGGACGGCCCCGACCGACGTCGCTTCTTGACAACGGTTACCATTTCCGACCGACGAGGGTGAAGGAGATCCGGATGATCAGGGTGCGGGACACGACGGGCCGCGCGAGGGCTGTCGGCGCGGCGGTCGCGATGGCGACCGCGGTCGTCGTCACGGCGACGGCATGCGGCGCCAACACGGGCCCCGCGGTGCCCGGCAAGCTGAGCGTCATCGCCTCCACCGACGTGTGGGGCGCCGTCGCGTCCGCCGTCGCCGGCGACAAGGCCGGGGTGCGGTCGATCTACACCTCGCCCGACGGGGATCCGCACGAGTTCGAGCCCACCGCCCGCGACACCGCGACCATCAGCGGCGCCGACGTCATCGTGCTCAACGGCGCCGACTACGACGCGTACATGGAGAAGGCGCAGAAGAACCCGGACTCGCCGGTCATCAGCGCCTTCGACGTCTACAAGAAGGACAACCCGGACGCCGCGACCGGCGACGGCGAGGTCAACGAGCACTTCTTCTACAACCTGCGCGTCGTGCGCGACGTCGCATCCGACCTCGCCGACGCCATGGCGCGCAAGGACCCGCCCAACCGCGAGGCCTACCGCGACAACGCCGCCGCGTTCGGACAGAAGGTCGAGACGCTCGAGGCCGAGCTGGGCCGGATCAAGGCCGCCCACCAGGGCGAGAAGGTCGCCCAGACCGAGCCGCTCGCCGCCTACCTGCTCTCCGAGGCCGGACTCCAGGACGCGACACCGTCGGCCTTCACCGACGCGGTCGAGGCGGGCAACGATCCTCCGGCCGCGGCGATCGCCACCACCGAGGACCTGATCAGCAAGCGCGAGGTCGCGGCCCTGCTCTACAACACCCAGGCCGTCGACCCCACCACCGAGCGACTGCTCGAGCGCAGCAAGAAGGCGGGCCTGCCCGTCGTCGAGCTGACCGAGACCCTCCCGCAGGGTGTCGACGACTACGTCACGTGGCAGACGCGCCAGATCAGCGCGATCAGCTCCGCGGTCTCCCGCTGACCAGCACACTGACCCCCGTGGACACGCGTGCGGTGGTCTCGATCCGTGGCGCCCGGATGGCATTCGGCGCGCGCACGTTGTGGAGCGGGTTCGACCTCGACGTCGCGCCCGGCGAGTTCGTCGCGGTGTTGGGGCCCAACGGGTCCGGCAAGACCTCGCTGTTGCGGGTGTTGCTCGGCCAGTACCGCCTCGACGCGGGCACCGTCCGCGTCGACGGTCGGGTGGGGTACATCCCGCAGCAACGGCCCATCCCCGAGGGCGTCCCCCTGCGGGGGCGGGATCTCGTCGGACTCGGCGTCGACGGCCACCGGTGGGGCCTCGGTCTGCGTCGCCGCGCGGCCCGGGAGGCCGCCGTCGACGCCGCGATCGACCAGGTGGACGCACGCTCGTTCGCCGACGGTTCGCTGGGGATGCTGTCCGGTGGTGAGCAGCAGCGACTGCGCGTGGCGCAGGCCCTCGCCGCCGATCCGACGGTCCTGCTCTGCGACGAGCCGTTGCTCTCGCTCGACCCCGCCAACCAGGCCCGCGTCGCGCAGCTCATCGATCGGCGCCGGCGCGCCTCGGCGACGGCGGTCGTGTTCGTGACCCACGAGATCACCCCGATCCTCCCCTTCGTCGACCGTGTGGTGCACCTCGTCGACGGCCGCTTCCGCATCGGGACCGTCGACGAGGTGATGACGTCGCGGACGCTGTCGGAGCTGTACCGCAGCAGGGTCGACGTGATCCGGCTGCGGGACCGGATCGTCGTGGTCGGCGCCGACGACTCCGCCTGCCACGGCGAGCATCTCGACGACACCGTCGAGGTGGAACCGTGAACACCGCGAGCTGGTCCTCGTTCTTCGACGTCGACGTCACCTGGCTTCTCCTGCAGCGCGACTTCGTCCTCTACGGCGTCGGTGCGTTGGCGTTGATCGGCCTGTTGGGCGGACTGCTCGGACCCACCGTGGTCAGCCGGCAGATGTCCTTCGCCGTGCACGGGACCTCCGAGCTCACGTTCACCGGTGCCGCCGCCGCGCTGCTGGTGGGCGTCGGGGTGAACACCGGCGCACTCGCGGGTGCCGTCGTCGCCGCACTCGTGTTCGGACTCCTGGGAAACCGTGCGCGCGAACGGGACTCGGTCATCGGCGTCGTCCTCGCCTTCGGACTCGGTCTGGGGTTGTTGTTCGTCTTCCTCCACGGTCGCGTCGGCACGGGTTTCGCGTTGCTGGCCGGACAGGTGGTCGCCGTCGGACCCGACGGTCTGCGCGACGTCCTGATCACCACGGTCGTCGTGCTCGCCGTGCTCGCGGTGATCTACCGCCCACTGCAGTTCGCCAGCACCGATCCCGACGTCGCCGAGGCCCTCGGCGTCCGCACCCGTCTGCTGTCGGTGGTCTTCGCGGTGATCCTCGGGGCGGCGGTGGCGCAGGCGGTGCAGATCATCGGTGCTCTGCTGGTGATGTCGTTGCTGATCACCCCGGCGGCCGCGGCGTCGCGCGTCACCTCGCGCCCGGCGATGGTGGTGCTGCTGTCGGTCGTGTTCGCCGAGGTCGCCGCCCTGGGTGGACTCGTGCTGTCACTGGCCCCGAACCTGCCCGCGTCCGTGCTCGTCACGTCGATCTCGTTCGCGATCTACGTCGTCTGCCGGGTCATCGGTCGACGCCGCCTGTCGCGCACCGCCGTCACTGCCCGCCGACGCGTCGAGGAGACCGTCGCCACCGCCCGTTGACGCTCCGGTTCCAGGGTTCCCGCTCCGGTTCCAGGGTTCCCGCTCCGGTTCCAGGGTTCCCGCTCCGGTTCCAGGGTTCCCGCTCCGGTTCCAGGGTTCCCGCTCCGGTTCCAGGGTTCCCGCTCCGGTTCCAGGGTTCCCGCTCCGGTTCCAGGGTTCCCGCTCCACATGTTCGAGGACGCTCCGCCTGCAGGCGGAGCGTCCTTCGACATGTGGAGCGTCGGGCCTGCAGGTGGAGCGTCGGCCCTGCAAGTGGAGCGTCCGCCCGGTAGATGGAGCGCATCGCGACGGCGAACCGCGTCACCGATGCCCGGGATAGGCATGCACGAGCGCTGACGCGACACCCGGGACATGGTCGACGAGTTCGCGTTCCGCTCGATGCGCGGTGGCGTGTGCCTCGCGGAGGGGCGCGGTCTCGTCGACGTCGACCTCGATCTCCGCGTGCATCCGGTGACCGATCCACCGCATGCGCACACCCGTCACACCCAGCACCCCGGGGACGTCGCCCACCACGCGCTCGGCCTCGCCGACGACGGCCGGGTCGACGGCGTCCATGAGGCGCCGCAGGACATCCCGTCCGGCGGTCCACAACACCCCGACGATCGCCACGGTGATCACGATCCCCACGATCGGGTCGACGACGGGGGCACCCAGCGCGGTCCCGCCCGCGCCGATCAGCACGGCCAGTGACGTGAACCCGTCCGTGCGGGCGTGCTGTCCGTCGGCGACCAGTGCCGCCGAGCCGATCGAGCGACCCACCCGGATCCGGTACTGCGCCACCAGCTCGTTGCCGACGAACCCGACAGCCCCGGCGCCGGCCACCCACGCAAGGTGAGTCGGTGCGACGGGGTCGACGAGCCGCCGGACCGACTCGTAGCCGGCGACGACGGCGCTGGCCGCGATCATCAGGATCACGAACAGCCCGGCCAGATCCTCCGCCCGACCGAAGCCGTAGGTGTACCGGCGCGTGGGTCGTCGCCGGCCGACGAGGAACGCGAGCGCCAGCGGGACGGCGGTGAAGGCGTCCGAGAAGTTGTGGATCGTGTCGGCCATCAGCGCGACCGATCCCGACAGCAGCGTGATGACGAGCTGCACCACGGCGGTCGCCAGCAGGACCGCGAAACTGACGCCGACCGCCCGGATACCGCGGGCGCTGCCCTCGATCGCGTCGTCGATGCGATCGGCGGCGTCATGGCTGTGCGGTGTCAGCGCGTGCGGGACCCATCGCCGCCATCCGGTGGCCGGGTGGTCGTGATCGTGGTGATGATCGTGATCGCCGTGCGCCCCGTGCTGGTGACGACCGGGGGCGGTCATGCGGACCCCGTCGACGCATCGCGGACGACGGAGATGGCGGCCTCGCCGGCGTGGGCGTCGGTCCGGTGGTGGCCCGGCGTGCCCGGTCCCGCGTGCTCGGCGTTGAAGACGGCGTCGACGACCATCTGCTGCACATGGTCGTTCTCGAGACGGTAGAAGACCGTGGTCCCCTCCTTGCGCGTGCGCACCAGGCGTGCCATCCGCAGTTTCGCCAGGTGTTGGCTCACCGACGCCGCCGGTTTGCCGACCTTCTCGGCGAGCTCGTTGACCGAGCACTCGCGGTCCACGAGTGCCCACAGCACCTGCACACGGGTGGCGTCGGAGAGCATCCGGAACACCTCGACGACGAGGGCGACCTGGTCGTCGGCGAGCGTTCGTCGGCAGACCCGCTTATCTGCATTCATATGCAGACAGTAGCGAATGGGAACCGACCGGCCCGGACGCGACCGGGCCTCAGATCTCCGGACCGCCGGGGTTGCAGCGGGCCGCGACCATCTGCTGCTGGTCGACGACGGGCCGCCACGGTTCGAGGTTCCAGCTGGGCTTGTCGGGGGCGACGAGGCGGGCAAAGGTCCAGTGGCAGTCGAATTGGGCCTGCATGCCGGGGGTGTTCGCCCCCGGGTCGTCGGCGAGGACCTCCCGCCAGGCCTCGGCGGCGTCGGTGTCGCCGTTCGCGCGGCGCCCCGACGGGGTCGGATACACCTGCAGGCTCGGCCCCGACGAGGTCTGCACCCACATCACGCGATCGATGAACGGAGGCACCGCAGGCGGAACCGACGACGTGATCACCGCAGGGGTCGACGCCGGAGCGGACGGTGCAGACGACAGGGCGGCCGGGGTGTCGGAGGTGTCCGCACCACACCCGGCCAGCACGGCCACGGCCGCGACCACACCCGTGGTCACCATCAGACGCCGCGAGCCCGAACGTGTCGATCGGATGTCGATCTCGGCTCCTCCCCCCTCGCGTCTGCCAGCATGTTCGCCATGCCCACTCGGCCTGCCGTCGACCATACGCAGCCCGCCGCACCCGTCCCGGGACCGTCCGCGGGCGACGCGACCGGCCTGCGGCCCGGCGACTGCGTCGACGGCGGTGTCTACGTCGACGTCGCCGGTCACCCCATCTGGCACTTCGACAGCGGCGACGGCCGCCCGGTGGTGCTGCTGCACGGGGCGTTCGCGGGCGCCTCGTCGTTCGGCGCCCAGATCCCCGAGCTCCTGAAGTCCGGCTGGCGTGTCCTCGCGCCGGAGCGGGCCGGCCACGCCCACTCCCCCGACGACGGCCGGCCGTTCGGCTACTCGCGGATGGCCGACGACACGATCGCCTACCTCGACGCGGTCCTGGGGACGGCGTCGCGGCTCGTCGGGTGGAGCGACGGCGCTGTCGTCGCACTGCTCGTCGCCCAGCGCCGACCCGATCTCGTCGACCGCATGGTGCTCGTCGGGCAGTACTACAACAGCGACGGAAAGGTCGCCGACAGCATCACCGACAACTTGCTGGAGGGGTCGGAGACCATGCGGTTCCTGTCCGCCGAGTACGACGCGGTCAGTCCTGACGGCCCCGCCCATTTCGCCGAGATCCACCGCAAGACCATGGCGATGATCGCGAGCGAACCGGAGATCGACCTGGCGACGCTGGGTTCGGTCACCACGCCGACGCTGGTCGTCCAGGGCGACCGCGACGAGGTGACCGTCGCCCACACCCTCGACGTGGTCGCGGCACTGGGTGACGCCCGCCCGGCGGTGCTGCCGGGGACGCACCTGTTGCCACTGGAGTCCCCCGACGTCTTCAACCCGTTGATGCTCGCGTTCCTCGCCGGCGATCCCCCTGCCCGGTGGGACCTCTGACAGCGTCACGACCCGGTGGCGGTCGTCCGGTGGACGACGCAGACGTCACCCACCGGTGAACAGCGTTGTCGTGTCGTCGATCAGGACGGCGGCGGCCTCGGCGGAGATCCGGCCCGTGCCGACCAGCGTGGCGATGCCCTGCAGGGTCGCGATGAGCAGCATCTGCGTACGCTCCGGATCCTCGAGTGGCCGGATGCCGGCTCGGTGGCCGTCCCGGACGACCTGCCCGGAGATCTCGTAGAAGCGCTGCACCACCTCCGTCATCGACGGCGGCGGATCCGCCGTCCTGGTGAACATGAGGTCGAGCAGGGCCGGATCGGTCGAGGCGAAGTCGACGAACACCGTTGCGAGAGCGCGGAACCGCGCAACGTGATCGGGGTGCGCGGCAACCGCGTCGCTCATCCTCGCCGTCAGTTGCTCGAAACCCCGCTCGGCGAGCGCGTTCACGAGCGCCTGACGATCACGGAAGTGCCGTCGGGGAGCTCCGTGGCTGACGCCGGCGTCGCGCGCCAACTCCCGCAGCGACAACGCGTCGACGCCGCCGGATCGCAGGACCTCGTGCGCCCGCTCCAACAACTCCGACCGCAGGTTCCCGTGGTGGAACGGTCTGCCCATGTCGGTGCCCATCCGATGACGATACCCCGATGTAGTCATTGACTACTTTGTAGACACCGCCTACTTTGGACGCATGGCCCCTCCCCCGTCGTCACCCCGTCCTCCTCGCGACCTGGACGGCACCACCGTCATCGTCACGGGCGCCAACTCCGGCATCGGTCTGCGCACCGCAGAGGCACTGGCCTCGCGCGGAGCCCACACCGTGCTGGCCGTCCGCGACGTCAGCCGCGGAGAGGACGCCGCATCCCACCTGAGCGGGTCGACGGAGGTCCTCCCCCTCGACCTCACGGCTCCGGAGTCCCTCCGCGAGTTCGTTCGTCGGTGGGGTTCCCGACCGGTCGACTGGCTCGTCAACAACGCCGGCATCAGCACCACCGACCTCCGTCGCACGGCGACCGGGCGGGAACTGCAGTTCGCGACCAACCATCTCGGACCGTTCGCCCTGACCAACCTGCTGCTCCCGGTGATCACGCGGCGCATCGTCACCGTGTCCTCGATGGCCGAGCGTCAGGCCCGCCTCGACCTCGACGACATCGACTGGGAGCGGAGACCGTACAAGGGGTTCCGGGCGTACGCGGACTCCAAGCAGGCCAACCTGCTGTTCACCGCCGAACTGCAGCGCCGCCTCGACGCCGCCGGGTCGGCGGTGACGGCACTCGCCGCCCACCCGGGGTTCGTCGCCACGAACATCTACGACGAGACCACGAATCCGCTGGCACGCCTGGCTCTTCGGTTCGTCGCACAGGGCCCTGCGCAGGGAGCTCTGCCGGTTCTCCACGCCACGCTGGGCGACCTCCCGGGCGACACGTTCACCGGACCGGAGCACCTGTTCCACATGCGGGGCGGCTCACAGGTCATCACGCGTTCGTCGCGCGCCGCGGATCCCGAATTCGCTGCCGCACTGTGGGATGTGAGCGAACGGATCACCGGCGTCACCTTCCCGCTCTGACCCGCGTCGCACCCACCGTCGCCGGACCTCGAGCGAAACCCAGCCGTCACCTCACCCGACGTCGTCGACCTTCTGATGCTCGCGTTCCTCGCCGGCGATCCCGCCGCCCAGCGGGACCTCCGCGTACGAGCGGTATCCCGACCACGCGGCCCGCCGTTCGCCCTTCGGGTCGAACTCGGTGCGCAGGGGGTCGTCGATGATGCGGACCGCGCGGGTCTCGGTGTCGTAGCGGGGCCACGCCGACCGCGGGGCCCCGGTCGCGGCGAACGAGCCCCAGTCGTTCTGGACCGCCTCGGTCACGCGGCGCGCGGCGCGCTTGTCGCCCGCGGCGGTCAGCACCGAGCCGACACGGGAGGTGAGCAGCCCGAACACCGCCATGAGCTCCATCGCGTGGGTCGGCCCGAAGCCGATCCAGTCGAGGATGCGGGTGGAGTAGTCGTAGCGGTAGACGTACGTCGGGGCCGTCGCGCTGTGACCGTCGGCGATCGCCACCGACGGCGCCCAGAAGATCATGTCGCCCATGATCTTCCGGCAGACGGCGGGCTCGGGGAACCCGGGGTAGGCGGTGAGGATCGCCTCACGGACCTCGGGTGTCGCACCCTCCAGCGACCGTCGGACGGCGCCCGGGCTGGTCGGGAGCACAGGGAAGACCTTGGCGAACAGGTTGGCCTCGACCCGGTTGGTCCCGATGATCAGGGGCACCGGATGGGTGCGCCCGTCGCCCGCGGCCTCGATGGGGTCCTGCGGCAGGATCTCGCCGTCGATGGTCGGACCGAACGGTTGCGCGCCCGGCACCAGCTTCCCCGCCTCCCGTGCGAGACGGTCGCCGGCGTGACCGAGCTGCGCGGGGGTCGCCGTGTGCAGCGCGGCGACGGGATCCGGGTGGGTTTCCCCGAGGATGTCGACGAAGGTCTCCGCGAACTTCGTCGCCCATTTCTGGGGAAGCGTCAGCGCGGGCGCCGAGCTCTGGGCGATCGCGCGGTGGAACAGGCCCTCCGCCGACGGGGTGGCGAGCAGGGTGGTGACCGCGTTGCCGCCGGCGCTCTCACCGAAGACGGTCACGTTGTCGGGGTCGCCGCCGAACCCGGCGATGTTGCGCTGCACCCACTGCAACGCCGCCACCTGATCGCGCAGGCCGAGGTTGCCGTCGAACGTCCGTGCCTCGGAGGAGAACCCGGTCAGGTCGAGGTAGCCGAGCGCACCGAGCCGGTAGTTGATCGAGACGTAGACGACGCCCGTCGCACGGACCAGCGAGTCGCCGCGGTAGGTCTGTGAGGACCCGAGGATGTAGGCACCCCCGTGGATGAACACCATCACCGGCAGCGGTCCGGACCGCCGCGCCGGCGCGATGACGTTCAACGTCAGGCAGTCCTCGCTGACCGGCTGGTGTTTGTTGATCCCGGTGGTCGTGTACCGGCGGGCCTGCGGTGCGGCGTTGCGGAAGCTGACGCAGTGGCGCACGCCGCGCCACCCGACCGGCGGTTGCGGCGCACGGAAGCGCCGGTCGCCCATCGGCGGCGCGGCGTAGGGGATCCCCCGCCACGAGTGCAGGCCGTCGTACGCGACACCGTCGACGACACCGTCCGCCGTGGTCACGGTGGTATCAGCTTGTCCCATGGGTCGACACTAGCCTGTGACCATGGCAGCTGATCAGGTCGATCTGAACGCCGATCTCGGCGAGGGATTCGGGGTCTGGACGCTCGGCGACGACCCCGCGATGCTGTCGGTGGTCACCTCCGCGAACATCGCGTGCGGCTTCCACGCCGGGGACCCGGCCGGGCTGCGCCGTGTGTGCGCCGCGGCCGTCGCCGCGGGGGTGCGGATCGGTGCGCAGGTGTCCTATCCCGACCGCGTCGGGTTCGGCCGTCGCTTCGTCGACGTCGGCCACGACGATCTCGTCGCCGACGTCGTCTACCAGATCGGCGCGCTCGACGGCATCGCCCGATCAGTGGGGGGCCGCGTCGAGTACGTGAAACCCCATGGAGCGCTGTACAACACGATCGTGACGCATGAGGGCCAGGCACAGGCTGTCGTCGACGCGGTGGCCGCCCTTGACAGGACACTGCCGCTGGTGACCCTGCCCGGCTCCGTCGCCGCCGCGACGGCCCGTGACGCCGGTGTCCGTGTGATCGCCGAGGGATTCGCCGACCGCGGGTATCGCGCCGACGGGTCGCTCGTCCCCCGGTCCGAGCGCGGGGCCGTCCTCGGCGACACCGCCGAGATCGCCGAGCGCGTCGTCGAGATGGTCACCACCGGTCGGGTGAGTGCCGTCGACGGGACGGTCGTCACCGTCGACATCGACTCCGTCTGCCTGCACGGCGACACACCGGGCGCCGTCGACCACGCCCGCGCGGTCGCCTCGGCCCTGCGCGATGCGGGGGTCGAGCTCAGGTCGTTCCTCGCCTGACC
This sequence comes from Williamsia deligens, assembly GCF_024171765.1. Lineage (GTDB taxonomy): Bacteria > Actinomycetota > Actinomycetes > Mycobacteriales > Mycobacteriaceae > Williamsia_A > Williamsia_A deligens. The sequence goes on along the minus strand of NZ_JAMTCI010000001.1, from coordinate 2,268,875 downwards.
GGGCCCGTCGACTACCGCACGAAGCGTCCCGCGAAGGCACGCAGCGGCAGGTCTGCGCTGGTGATGATCCCCGGGCGGGCCTCGTGGACGGACCGGATCGCGTTGAGGGCGGGCAGCCCCGTGACCGTCATGCCGATCGAGGCGAAGTCGCTCGGATCGTCCAGTCGGACTCCGGGCTTGGGGAAGATCATGTGCTTGCTGTAGATGTTCGGGTCGCCCTTGATGTGGGTGATGTAGCAGCCCTTGATGTCCCAGGACGGATCGGTGTGCGGGGTCATCTGCCATTCGAGGTGGGTCTCGACGCGCGGCACCCCGTCGACCATCCCCTGGTACTTGATGTAGTTGGCACCCAGCGAACCCTTCGGCATGACGTACCAGCCCAGGTCGACGTCCTTGGTGCACGCGCCCAGTTCGTAGGAGAACGCCACCTCGTCGAGCTCGAGGTCGAACGCGTCGGCCATGAGACGCACGCTGTCCTCGAACACCGCCGTGTACTTGTGCAGCGAGTCGGGGATGCTCGGGTCGTCGACGGGCCTGCCGTACCCGACCTCTTTCCACGTCTCGACCGAGTGGTGACACGACACGTCCACCGACTCGGTGACGGTGATGTTCTCGATCTCGGCGACGTCGGCGGTGTGGACGATGCCGAGGATCTGCGCGAGGCCGGGGTTCATGCCGGTGCCGTAGAAGGTGGATCCGCCCTTCTGGCAGGCGGCTTCGAGGACCTCGGTGATGGGCGTGCCCGACGCGTGGGCGTGGTGTGCGTCGCGGTGGTGGCCGGTGATGAAGTCGGCGGTGGTCACGATGTCGATGCCGGCCTCGAGGATCGGGACGTACAGGTCCTCGTCGGGGAAGACACCGTGGAAGGTCACGACATCGGGCCTCGCGGCGATGATCTCGTCGACGGAACCGGTCGCGACGACCCCGATGGGGTCGAGACCCGCGAGGACGCCCGCGTCCCGGCCGATCTTGTCCGGCGAGTAGCAGTGCACGCCGATCAACTCGAGGTCACGGTGGGTACCGATCCGCTTGATCATCTCGGTCCCGACGTTGCCGGTCGCGACCTGGAAGACGCGGATCGGCGTCGAAGCGGTTGTCATGGTGAGCCTTTCGTCCGGAGCGGGTCAGGTCAGCGGCCGGCGTGCGCACGTGCGGCGGCCGGGTCGAAGTCGTCGGGGTAGAACTGCGTGGCCCACCTGCGGATGGCGGTGAAGCCCGCGAACTCCTTCGGCGACAGGGCCGGCGGGTCGGAGTAGCGCTGGTGCTTCCAGATGTGGACGTCGTTGCTGAACTGTTCGATGACGCCCGCGGCGTGCCTGAGTGACCTGCTGGTGGGCTGGGGTCCGTCGTCGCCGGGCTTGCGGCCGATCCAGGTGGTGAAGCGGACGTCGGAGGTGGTGGCGTCGACCGGTGTCACCGCGGTCAGCGTCCGGTTGTCGATCATCCCCCAGCTCTTCGTGCACGCCACGCCGATCCCGTTGTTGATCGCCTGCACACCGCTGTTGATCTCCTCGGCGGGGACGTCGTCGAAGGCGACGGTGAAGTCGACGTAGGACACCGGGGCGTCGAAGTCGTGGCGGGTGAACTCCGGGACCAGCGGGGTGTCGTGCACGTACTTGAAGTGGGCGAAGTCGACGCCGTTCTCCATCACGTACTGCGGGTGGATCTCCACCCCGGGCTCGAACAGCGTGCTGTGGCCGTAGGCGGGGTAGTAGTCGGCCTCACTCTTGTCGTCGTCGAACCCGCTGAGCGCCGGTGTCACCCGGAAGTACGGCTCCCGCCGGCGCTCGTCGAACCAGATGAAGACGGATTCGCTGTGCTCGTCGACGGGATATGTCCGGATCCGCCGGCCCTTGTTCGGCCGCTTCTCGTAGGGGACGCAGACGTTGCGGCCGTCGGAGTCCCATTCCCAGCCGTGGAACGGGCATCGGATGATCTCGCCGTCCACCGTGCCGCCGTGGCCCAGGTGCGCGCCGAGGTGCTCGCAGTAGGCGTCCATCACGGTGACCTGCCCCGATGCGGACCGCCAGGCGACCATCTCGGTGTCGAAGTAGTGCATCCGGTGCACGGCGCCGATCGCGATCTCGGCCGACCAGGCGACCTGGAACCAGCCGGTCGGCCGCATCGGCAGAGGCGTCTTCGCCATCCGGTGTCCTCTCGCCGTCGAGCAGTGATGCGCTCACCATAGAACCCTCTGTAATAAAAAGACAGAGGGTTCTGTGAACTGCACGCGACCTTTACCATCGACGTCATGGTCGAGATCGAGGTCGCGGAACGGCGCGCCAACAGGCGCGGTCAGGCCACCCGTGAATCCATGCTCGACGCGGCGTTGCACGCGCTCGCCACCGGCGATCCCGGATCCGTCTCGGGAAATCGAATCGCGAAGGAGGCCGGTGCCACGTGGGGGGCGATCAAGTACCAGTTCGGCGACATCGACGGGCTGTGGGCCGCGGTGCTCCGGTACACCGCGGAACGGCGCGGGGACCTGCCCGCCGGCGCATCACCGGGATCGTCATTGCGTGAGCGGGTCGCGACCATCGTCGACAACCTCTACGACGGCCTGTCGGGAACGGACTCCCGCGCCATCGAGACCCTCCGCGCGGCCATGCCCCGTGATCGCGACGAGTTCGAGCGGCTGTTCCCCCGCACCGCGGCGGAGTTCGCGTCGTGGCGTCAGGCGTGGCTCGACACCTGCACCCGCGCCTTCGCCGGTCTCGGCGTCGATCCCGACCGCCTCGCCGCGGTCGCGGCGTTCATCCCGGGCGCCATGCGGGGCATCGTCTCCGAAAAGCAGCTGGGCTCCTACAGCGACCTCGACCTGGCCCGCCACGGCCTCACCGAGGCGATCGTCGCGTACCTCGAGCCTCAGATCTGACGCCGGGGCGGGCGTCCACAACTGGCACCGATGTCACGAGACGTGTGCACAGCGCGCACGCCGTCGCTGACCGGTGACACCTGTGGACCGTCTGTAGTCCGTCAGGTCGGGAGCAGCGCGCGATCCGGACCACCCGACCTCCGCCATTCGTCGGCAGGGGTCTCCTCGTCGTATTGGACGACGATGTTGTCCGCGATCCCCATCTCCTCCAGCACGTCTCGAACCTCCGACGGGCTCGCGTAGAAGAACTCACGGTGCCGGTTCACCTGGTTGACCGCCCTGTCCGCGAATCGCTGGTGCAGAGCGGTTTCGAGGGCGACGGCGTCCTCGCTGAAGATCAGTGCGTGCGTGTCGAATCGGAATGGGACAGACGCATCGCCGAGCTCACGCACTCGTTCCTCGGGAGTGACGCGCCTCGTCATGCCGATCTTGACCATCCTCTCCCCGAAGGCGCCCAGGTTCGAGATGACGTAGACGTAGCCCAGGCGCATGTTGGCTCGACGGTGAGCAACCTGATCGAGGGCCGCTCTCACCGACGTCAGTTGCGATCGCACCTGCGCGATCTGTTGCGCACTACCGGATCCGCTCTCGAGACGCGCCAGTGCGTCCGCATACTTGTCGCGGTCCCGTTCCAGCCGGACCTGTTCCCGCGCGTACTCTGCGTCGGCGCGCGCCTGCTCACGCTGCTGCTCCTTGAGTTCGCGCTGACGCTCCTTCTCCTCCGCCAGCTTGTTGATGTAGTCGGAGGTGAGTTCGAGTTCCTGGCGACGCAGCCGGTGATACTGATCGGTCACCGCAATCGACATCGTCCGACCGAGACGCGCGATGGTCGTCCGCGTCGAATCCAGCCGGACCAGAGCGGAGTCGACCTTGAACGGCCGCAGAGTCCGCACCGCGTGGTCTGCGTCCGCGTTGTAGGCCCGCAACATCAGCTTCGACACCTCGGCGACCATCTTGCGGCCCTGCGCACTCGAACCGTTCACCGTCCAGTTGCTCGCCCCGCTCACGGCACGACCCGCCTTCGCCATGGCTTTCATCCGGTCACGGATCTCGTCGAGTCGTGCCTTGTATGCGATGGAATCATCCAGTCTGTGTCGGTAGTGGTAGAGCCCGATCTCAGCGAGCTCTTGTTCACCCTCCGCGTCCCGAATGGCCCCGCGGAGACCGCTCAGCCTCTGCTCGAGGCCCGCGATCTCCACCCGAGTCCGCTCTGCCTTCGCGGTGAGCTCGGCAGTCTCCGAAAGCAGTCGCTGCCGAGTCGCGTCGATGGACACGTTGTCCATCGCCCCGCTCTCGGCGAAGAGTCGCTGCAGCCGCGCGTTCTCGCTCTCCAGCTGAGCACGCTTGCGGGAGGTGAAGAGAGACCGACGGTGTGCACGGTCGGGCTGCGGCTGCGGCTGCGGAGCGACGGTTGGCTGGTCGTGGGTGACCGGGAACGGCCGACGATCTGCCGCCATCCGGAACGGCTCGGGGCTCGCGCTGGACGGGGCCTCCGGGGGAGGACCGTCGTCGATCTCGACGCCGTGGTGGCCGGCGAGCGCGGCGAGGCCATCCGAGTACCCCTGCGCGAGCAGACGCAGTCTCCATTCATCGGACCGGCGATAGATCTCGACCAGGATCATGGCGGCGAGAACTCCGTCGGCGCGCAGGCTCGCCGATGCCACCGGGGTTCCGGCGGCATCTGTGACCACGAGGTCGACGGCGCCAGGATCCTGCTGGGTGAGGACGCCGTCGGACGCCCCGACGATCACGCGGTGCACTCCCGCGTCGAGGCGTCCCGGGTGTACGCGGATCCACTGCACGGCCGACGACTCCGGCAGCCAGGCCACGCTGCCGTCGGAGCACTGCGGATTGTTGTAGAACACGAAGTCATCGTCGGTGCGGACCTTGCCGACCTCGTCGACGACGAATGCGACCAGGTCGGGTGGTGCTCCGTCCGATGACAACCGCAGATGGAAGACATCGAGCAAGGACGGTTCGAGCGAACGCAGCGGGAGCGCTTCACCCGGGATCAGGACGCGGGGTGTCATACCTCGCATGCTGCCCGATCCGGACGCAATTACGAATGCGAATGGGCGGAGTGTGCAACTCCCACGGTGCCGTCAGCGCGGCTTCCCCGGGTCGGTGGCGTGCGAACCGACCGCGGGGTTCAGCGGGTGCGGCGCTGCCGGGCGAACTCGGCGAGCACGACGCCCGCGGCGACGGAGGCGTTGAGGCTCTCGACAGGGCCGGCCATGGGGATCGACAGGATCGAGTCGCACGATTCCCGCACCAGCCGCGACAGTCCCTTGCCCTCGGATCCGACGACGACGACGGTCGGTCCACTGCCGTCGTACTCGTCCAGGGTGGTGTCACCGTCGGCGTCGAGACCGACGAGCTGCGTACCGTCGGCGGCCCAGTCCTTCAGCGTGCGAGTGAGATTCGGCGCCTGCGCGACGGGAAGTCGGGCCGCCGCACCCGCGCTCGTCCGCCAGGCGACCGCGGAGACGCTGGCGCTGCGGCGGGCGGGGATGACGACGCCGTGCCCGCCGAACGCCGCGGTCGACCGGATCACCGCACCGAGGTTGCGGGGGTCGGTGATGTTGTCGAGCGCGACGAGCAGCGGCGGCGTGCCGCTGTCACGCGCAGCCGCCATCAGGTCGTCGGGGTGGGCGTACTCGTACGGCGGGACCTGCAGCGCGACACCCTGGTGCAGACCGTTGGAGCTGAACCGGTCGAGTTCGGCGCGCGAGGCCTCGAGGATCGCGATCCCCTTGTCCCCGGCCATCTTCACGGCCTCCGAGACGCGCTCGTCCGGCGTGCCACCGATCATCACGTACAGCGCCGTCGCCGGGACACCGGCACGCAGGCACTCCACGACGGGGTTGCGTCCCAAGACGTACTCGGGGCCGTCCTCGTCGCGGCGCTTCGCAGCACTCGACCGGCCACGGCCCGCACCGGACGCCGACGCGCTCGCGGCGCGGGCACGCTTGTGCGCTGCGTGGTACGGCCGGTCCTCGGCCTTGGGCGTGGCGCCGCGGCCCTCGAGTCCGCGGCGTCGGTTGCCGCCGGAGCCGGCGACCTGGCCCTTCTTCGTGCCGTCCTTGCGGACCGCACCCTTGCGTCGGGAGTTGCCCGCCATCTACTCGTGTCCCTTCAGTTCCCACCGCGGGCCGTCGGGGGTGTCGGTGACCTCGACCCCCGCCGCCGCGAGGCGGTCGCGCACCGCGTCGGCGGTGGCGTAGTCCTTCTCCGCACGGGCGGTGGCCCGCCGGTCGAGCTCAGCCCGGATGAGCACGTCGAGCGCCGACATCGCCTGCGCGTCGTCGCCGGCACCCGCCCACCGGGGATCGAGCGGGTCCACGCCCAGGATCGCGGTCATCGCGCGCACCGACGACGCCGCCGCGAGAGCCTCGTGGACCGAGCCGGACTCCGCCGCCGAATTGCCCTGGCGCACAGCGGTGTGGAGCTCGGCCAGCGCCGCCGGGACACCGAGATCGTCGTCGAGCGCAGCCGCGAAACCGTCCGGGACGGTGCCGATCTCGACCTCGCCGAAGCGTTCGGCGACGCGGTGCACGAACGACTCGATGCGTCGATAGCCGGCGGCGGCCTCGGTGAGCGCGCCGTCGGAGTACTCGAGCATCGACCGGTAGTGCGCGCTGCCCAGGTAGTAGCGCAGCTCCACCGGACGGACCCGCTGCAGCATCGCCGGGATCGACACGACGTTGCCCAGCGACTTGCTCATCTTCTCGCCACCCATGGTGACCCAGCCGTTGTGCAGCCAGTACTGCGCGAAACCGTCTCCGGCGCCGTGGGATTGGGCGATCTCGTTCTCGTGGTGCGGGAAGATCAGATCCATCCCGCCGCAGTGGATGTCGAACTCGGCACCCAGTAGCGACGTCGCCATCGCCGAGCACTCCAGGTGCCAGCCGGGCCGCCCGTCACCCCAGGGGGTGGGCCAGGACGGTTCGCCGGGTTTCGCGGCCTTCCACAGGGTGAAGTCACGGTCGTCGCGCTTTCCGGTGCCCACGCTCTCGCCCTGGTGGACGTCGTCGAGGCGATGTCCCGACAGCGCGCCGTAGTCAGGGAGGCTGCGCACGTCGAAGTAGACGTTGCCGTCCGCGGCGTAGGCGTGCCCACGCTCCATCAGGCGCTCGATGTAGGTGACCATCTGGGTGATGAACCCGGTCGCGCGGGGTTCGGCCGACGGTGGCAGCACACCCAGCGCGTCGTACGCGGCGGAGAACTCCCGCTCGTGGGTGGCCGCCCATTCCCACCACGGCCGGCCCGCGTCGGCCGCCTTGGTGAGGATCTTGTCGTCGATGTCGGTGACGTTGCGGACGAACCGCACGTCGAGCCCGGAGTGCGAAAGCCAGCGGCGCAGCAGGTCGAAGGCGATGCCGCTGCGGATGTGGCCGATGTGGGGCACGCCCTGCACGGTGGCGCCGCACAGGTACACCGACGCCTCACCCGCACGGAGCGGGGAGAAATCGCGCAGTTCGCGCGCGGCGGAGTCGTACAGGCGCAGGGTCACGTCCGGCGATCCTACGGCAGAGCGGGTCATCGGCGTCTGTCGTCGCTCAGTCGTCGCGCGCCACGAGCAGTGCGGTGGCGACGGCTGCGACACCTTCGCCGCGACCGGTGAGGCCCAGGCCGTCGGTGGTCGTCGCCGACACCGACACCGGCGCGCCCACCAGGTCCGACAGCAGCGCCTGTGCGGCGTCGCGGCGGGGACCGATCTTGGGACGGTTGCCGATGACCTGCACGGCAGCGTTGCCGACCCGGTAGCCGGCGTCGCCGATCAACCCGCGGACGTGGGTGAGCATGGTGGCCCCGTCGACCCCGTCCCACTCGGGACGTCCGGTGCCGAACACGGCACCGAGATCACCGAGACCCGCGGCGGAGAGCAGAGCGTCGCAGAGTGCGTGGACGCCGACGTCGCCGTCGGAGTGGCCTTCGCACCCGGCATCGTCGGGGAAATGCAGACCGACCATCCAACAGGGCTTGCCCGGCTGGATCGGGTGGACGTCGGTGCCGATCCCCACGCGCATGTCGGTCACGACGGGTTCGCGGTCGCGCCGTGTTCGATCAACATGCGAGCCATCCTCAGGTCCCAGTCGGTCGTGATCTTGAAGGCCATCAGGTCGCCGTCGACGACATGGACGCGCATCCCGTCGGCCTCGGCGAGGCCGGCGTCGTCGGTGGCGTCACCGTTCGACGCGTGTGCCCGCCGCAGTGCGTCCGGGCGGAAGCCCTGCGGTGTCTGCACGGCCCGCAGCGGCGTCCGGTCGACGGTCGCGAGCACGGCTCCGTCGTCCCCGACCCGCTTGAGGGTGTCGGTGACGGCGACAGCCGGGATGACCACGTCATGTCCGGACAGCACCGCGCCCACGACGCGGGAGAACACGTCGGGAGGTGTGAGTGCACGGGCCGCGTCGTGGATGAGGACCACGTCCGGCGGCTCCGCGTGATCACCGGTCGCGGCCAGACATGCCCGCACCGAGTCACTTCGTGCGGCTCCGCCCACGACGACCTGCGCGTCAGGGACCTGAGCACGTGTCTCGGCGACGAGATTCGCCGGCACCGCCACGACGACGCGGTCGACCCCGGCAGCGAGGACGCCGTCGACAGATCGCTGCAGGATCGTGCGACCACACAGGTCCACGAACGCCTTGGGGATCCCGGCGCCGAGTCGGGTGCCCGACCCGGCCGCGGGTATCAACGCCACCGTCGAGGCGGTGGTGGGCATGGGACGCCCGTCCGTCAGGACGCGGTGGCGAGGACCTCGTCGAGGATGACCGACGCCTTGGCCTCGTCGGTGCCCTGCGCGAGCGACAGCTCGTCGACGAGAACGCGACGGGCGCGGGTCAGCATCCGCTTCTCACCGGCGGACAGACCGCGGTCCTGCTCACGACGCCACAGGTCGCGGACGATCTCCGACACCTTGATGATGTCGCCGGAGATGAGCTTCTCCTGGTTCGCCTTGAAGCGGCGCGCCCAGTTGGTGGGCTCCTCGGTGTGCGGGGCACGGAGCACGTCGAACACCTTGCCGAGACCCTCCGCGCCCACGACGTCGCGGACACCGACGTACTCGAGCTTGGTCGACGGGATCTGGACGGTCATGTCACCATCGGCGATCTTCAGGACGAGGTACTCCACCTGCTCACCCTTGATGGTGCGGACCACGATGTCTACGACCTTCGCAGCTCCGTGGTGGGGGTATACGACGGTGTCACCGACTTTGAAATTCACAGTTCACTAGCCCCTTTCGATGGGGCCAGTCTAGCACGGGGATGTTCCGTGCATCACACAACTGTGCAGGTCAGGGGCCTACCAGGGGCGATCCGGTGCGAAATCGCCTGTGCGAGGGGTGACCCCGGAGCTCCGCCGCCGGTCGGGAACAGACCCCCCACGAGCGCACCGCGCACCCGATTGCGTACCCGAGGCACCCGGGAGGACCGGTTGCCACTACGCTCCGTAGTGCAACATCGGCGCGACCCGCACGGGTCCCGAGGCTGAAGAGGAATCCCGGTGGCAGTGCAGTCCCCCGCCCAGGTCGCCCGCACACGGGCCGTCCCCGCCCGTCCGGTCTCCCGCGTCGTGCGCGCCGTGGCCGCGGCAGCAGTCGGCTCGGCCGTCGTCCTCGGTCTCGGCGCCTGTGGCGCCGGTCAGATCTCGCAGACCGCCAACCAGGAGGCCGCCGTCAACGGTGGCGCCGCCACCGTCGGCGAACTGGCCCTGCGCGACGTCCACGTCATCTACCCGCGCGTCAACGCGAGCGACGCGTTCGTCAACGGCGGGCCGTTCGAGCTCGGGTTCCTGATCTCGAACAACAGCCCGTTCCGCAACGACACGTTGCAGGGCATCACGGTCCCCGGTGGCGGGAGCGCGACCATCACGGGCAGCACGTCGCTGCCGGCGACCAAGTCGCTGCGCGCCGGTGAGCCCTCGCAGCTGCTGACCAGCGGCACCGACGCGTCCTCGTCGGCCTCGGCGACGGTCCCGCAGTCCGAGGTCGCCGCGGCGGAGTCCGCCGAGGGTTCTGCGGGCAACTCCGCCGATCCCAGCGAGAAGCGCATCACCGTCACGCTGACCGGGATGGGTACCAAGGTCCGTCCCGGGCTGACCGTGCCCCTGCAGTTCCGGTTCGCCACCGCCGGCTCGGTGACGGTCAACGTCCCGGTCGACGCGGGATCGGTCATGGAGCGCCGTCAGGACCAGCTCCTCAACCGCGACGCCCTCGAGGCCGGCGAGCAGAACGAGTCCCGCAACGAGGGCAGCGAGAACCGCTCCGGTGAGGGCAACTACGGCTCGGACAAGCCCAACACCGGTTCCGGCGGCTCCGCGGGCTGATGCCCGTCCACGGTGTCGGCGGGCATCGCTAGCCTCACGCCGTGGCCAAACCCCGTACGAGCTATCGCTGCACCGCGTGCGGCGCACGCGCAGCCAAGTGGGTCGGTCGGTGCCCCGAGTGCGGTGAATGGGGCACGGTCGACGAGGCCCCTGCCGTCGCCGTCAGCGGTCGTTCCGGCGCCGTCGCGGCTGTCCCGGTCACCCCCGCCCGCCGCATCACCGAGATCGACGCGACCGCCGCCGGTGCGCTGTCGACGGGGATCGGTGAACTCGACCGCGTGCTCGGCTCCGGGCTCGTCCCCGGATCAGTGGTCCTGCTGGCAGGGGAACCCGGTGTCGGCAAGTCGACGCTGCTGCTGGAGACGGTGAAACGGTGGGCCGAGCAGGGCCGTCGCGCGCTGTACGTGACCGGTGAGGAGTCGGCCGCCCAGGTCCGTCTGCGGGCAGAGCGCACCGGCGCGGTCCATCCCGAGGTGTTCCTCGCCGCCGAGACCGATCTCGACACCGTCCTCGCCCACGCCGAACAGGTGGCCCCGACGATGATGATCGTCGACTCGGTGCAGACGATGGTCGCCGGCGGCGCGGACGGTGTGAACGGCGGTGTGACGCAGATCCGCACGGTCACCACGGCACTCACCTCGCTCGCGAAGAACACCGGCATCGCGGTGGTCCTCGTCGGGCACGTCACCAAGGAGGGCGCCGTGGCCGGGCCGCGGACGCTCGAGCACATGGTCGACGTCGTGCTCACGTTCGAGGGTGACAAGCACTCCGCGCTCCGGATGGTGCGTGGCATCAAGAACCGTTTCGGCGCGGCCGACGAGGTCGGCTGCTTCGAACAACGGGGCGACGGCATCCACGAGGTGCCCGACCCCACGGGCCTGTTCCTGCACCACCGCGACGACGACGTCCCCGGCACCGCGATCACGGTCGCGATGGACGGCCGACGACCCATGGTCGCCGAGGTGCAGGCCCTGGTCACCGATACGCACATGGCCTCGCCGCGGCGCGCAGTGAGCGGCCTGGACTCGTCCCGGGTCGCGATGATCCTGGCCGTGCTCGAGGGCAGGATCTCGGTGAAGGTGTCGTCGGTGGAGGTCTACGTGGCCACCGTGGGTGGTATGCGCATCACCGAGCCCGCCGCCGATCTCGGCATCGCGCTGGCCGTCGGCTCCATCGTGCGGATGAAGGCGTTGCCGCGGTCCACCGTCGCCATCGGCGAGGTCGGGCTCGCGGGCGAGGTGCGTCGCGTGGCCGCCGTCGGCCGTCGTGTCGCCGAGGCCAAGCGGCTCGGCTTCCGGCACGCCATCGTCCCCGCCGGTTCCGACGACCTGCCGGCCGGGATCAAGGTCACCCAGGTCGCCGACCTGCACGAGGCCGTGCGGGCCGCGCTGGTCACCTCGGTCGACCCGTACTCGTTCTGACAGCGTTCCGCGGAACGCGCCGGGAGGTCAGGGACGGGCGTTGGCGCGGGTGAAGTGGTCCACCGGGTCGACGACGACGAACAGCCCGTGCCCGCCGGCGAGGGGGTCGCCCGGAGTGGCCGCGTCGTAGGCGACGACCTCGCTGTAGACCTTGCGTCCGCGCAGTCCGAGGACACGGGCGTCCATGCGCAGCGAGGTGCCGACCTGAATGGGTGCCGCGTAGTCGACGTCGAGGACCGCGGTCACCGCGATCGTCCCCATGAGCATGTTGGTCAGACCCATCATCTCGTCGAAGGCACTGGCCAGGATGCCGCCGTGGATCACGCCGGGCCCGCCGGCGAATCGGCGCTCCACCTCGAGAACCGCTGTCGCGGTGAGTCCCTCGCCCGCGATCGCCTGCAGGTGCAGCCCCTGCATAGCGTCCGGACCACACCCGAAGCATCGCTTGTTGTGCGGGGGGATCACGTCACCCACGGCGGTGGCGTCATCGGCCCGACGGGCCGGTTCGAGGTCGTCGGGGACGACGAAGGTGGTCTTCACGCAGGGCGAATCTAGTCGTCGTTACTCTTGTCACCGGTCGCGGGCCCCTCCCGCCGCCGGAGGAGCAAAGGACTCGACGGACGATGGTGGATGCGGCGCACGGTGAGCTGCTGCGGGCGACGATCGCCCGTGTCGCGCCGGGGACCGGACTGCGCGACGGGCTCGAGCGCATCCTCCGCGGGCGCACCGGTGGCCTGATCGTCCTCGGGTACGACGAGGCCGTCGAGCGCATCTGCGACGGCGGCTTCCGCCTCGACGTCGAGTTCGCACCCACCCGGCTCCGCGAGCTGTCGAAGATGGACGGCGCGGTCGTCCTCTCCACCGACGGCAGCAAGATCCTGCGCGCCAACGTGCAGCTCGTCCCCGATCCGTCGATCCCCACCGAGGAGTCCGGCACCCGCCACCGCGCCGCCGAGCGCACCGCGATCCAGACCGGTCACCCGGTCATCTCGGTGAGCGCGTCGATGTCGATCGTGTCCGCCTACGTCGACGGTGTGCGTCACGTCGTCGAGGGCTCCGACCCGATCCTGTCGCGCGCGAACCTCGCCGTCGCCACCCTGCAGCGCTACAAGACCCGTCTCGACGAGGTCAGCGCCGGGCTGTCGCGCGCGGAGATCGAGGACTACGTCTCGCTCCGGGAGGCGATGACCGCGGTCCAGCGGATGGAGATGGTGCGCCGCGTCTCCGTCGAGATCCAGCAGTACGTCCTCGAGCTCGGCAGCAACGGACGCCAGCTCAGCCTGCAGCTCGAGGAACTCGTCGGCGACAACGACACCATCCGCGAACTCGTGGTCCGCGACTACTACTCCAGCCCGGAGCCGGCGACGACCGAGGAGGTCAGGCTGGCCCTCGAGGCGATCGAGGCCCTCGACGACACCGACCTGCTGGACTCGACCCTGCTGGCCGGCGCGTTCGGGTACCCGACGACGCTCGACGCGCAGGACACGACGATGAACCCGCGCGGCTACCGGCTGCTGGCGCGGATCCCGGGTCTGCAGTTCGCCCACATCGACCGGTTGGTGCGCAACTACGGCACGTTGCAGGCGCTGTTGGCGACGAGCGCCGCGGATCTGCAGGCGGTCGACGGGATCGGCGAGATCTGGGCCCGCCACATCCGCGAGGGACTGTCCCGCCTGGCCGAGACGACGATCGAACGCTTCGACTGACCTACGCCACGACGGGCGCCGTCAGCGGCTGGCGGGATCGGTGAAGTTGAAGGTGATCGGAGCGCTGAACTTGGTGCCCAGGTTCCCGACGGCCTGGTAAGAGCCGGCGGCCGCGACCTGGCGGGGCGTCTTGCAGCCCGGGGTGCTGGAGGTGCCCGACCAGACGATGGTGTCCTTGAACTGCTGCGCCGGCTTGAGCGTCTGGTTGTTGATCGACGCGATCGGCGAGCAATCGGTCGCGGACCAGATGTAGCGGGTGCCGTCGAGGCTGCGGACGGTGACGTTCTGCATGTCCTTGCCGACGTCGCGGGTGCAGTCCGACAGGCCGGCGTTGGTCACGACGATGGTGAACACCGGCTTGTCGCCGACGGTGTACGTCGGCTTGTCGGTGTAGAGCACCACGGAGATGTTCTGGTCGGGGCAGAGTCCGGAGGCGGGGACGGCGGTCGGGGACTCCGACGCGGTCGTCGACCCGGGGACCACGACGCCCGAGGCGTTCGTCGACGCCGGGACCTGACCCGGTGCGCCGCCGGAACCCCCGGACGACCCGCTGCCGGGGACGGCGCTGTCGGAGGCGTAGGCCGAGGAGGACGGGTACGGCTGCGACGACGACACCGATGCGCTGGTGTTGCGCGGGGTGTCACCGGAACCGCCGGACGCCCACACCACGATCCCCACGACGACCGCGACCACGACGGCCACCACGCCGATCGCCAGCGCACGACGGCGCCAGTAGATCTCGGGCGGCAACGGGCCCTGCGGTTCCAACACAGAGTGAACGCTAGAGGTCGGGCCGCATGTGCGGCCCGACCTCCGGCGGCGTGTCGTCACAAAGTGACGGTCACTACTTCCTGGCTACGCCCGCATCGACGTCCCTACGAGGACGCGGTCATCGCGTGCGCGGCGTCCGGCGCGTCGTCGACGGCTCCGATCGCCTGTCGCAGGTAGGTCTTGCCCTCGGCGAGGCTGTAGGTGAGGCCCACGATCCCGAGCTCGCCCGACTCGACCCTGTCGCTGACGATCGAGCTGCGCTCGAGGAGGCGGGCGGCGGTCTCCGAGACGTGCTTGGCCTCGAAGTCGGCCGTGCTGCTCAGCCCCTGGCTGCGTCCGAGCAGGATGCTCGGGGTCACCTTCTCGACGACGTCGCGGATGTGCCCGCCGGGCAGCTCGTTGGTGTCGAGCGCCTTGATCGTGGCGCCGACCGCGCCGCAGCTGTCGTGGCCGAGCACGACGATCAGGGGCACGTTCAGCACCGCGACCGCGAAGTCGATGGATCCGAGGACCGCGGAGTCGATCGCCTGGCCCGCGGTGCGGACCACGAACAGGTCCCCGAGACCCTGGTCGAAGATGATCTCGGCGGCCACGCGCGAGTCCGAGCACCCGAAGAGGATCGCCTTGGGATGCTGGCCCTCGGTGAGCCGCGTCCTGTCGTCGATACCCTGACTCGGATGTGCGGGTGTCCCCGAGACGAATCGGTCGTTGCCGTCGCGCAGCTCACGCCACGCCTGTGCGGGAGAGATGTTTGCCATGACTGACATTGTGCCGACAAACGGACACACCGCAGGTGTGACTTTTTCCGACAGCCTGCTGTCGTGGTTCGACGACCACGAACGCGACCTCCCCTGGCGTGCCGACGACGTCACGGCATGGCAGATCCTGATCAGCGAGATCATGTTGCAACAGACCCCTGTCGCACGCGTGATCCCGAAGTGGCTGGAGTGGATCGAGCGCTGGCCCGTCCCGTCGGCGATGGCCGCCGACGGTGTCGGCGAGGTCGTCCGGGCCTGGGGGAAGCTCGGCTACCCGCGTCGCGCCATGCGTCTGCACGAGTGCGCCTGCGTGCTCGCGCGACAGTTCGACGACGAGGTGCCCCGTGACGTCGAGACCCTCCTGACACTGCCGGGCGTCGGCGACTACACCGCCCGCGCCGTCGCGTGCTTTGCCTACGACGCACCGGTTCCCGTCGTCGACATCAACGTGCGACGCGTGATCGCCCGCGCGATCCACGGTCGCGGTGACGCCGGATCACCCGCCCGCACGGATCTCGCGGACGCCTCCGCACTGCTGCCGACGCGCGTGGACCGCGCGCCGCGGTTCTCCGCCGCGCTGATGGAGCTCGGCGCCCTGGTGTGCACGGCGCGCAGCCCGTCGTGCGACGCGTGTCCGCTGCCGTCGTGCGCCTGGGTCGAGGCCGGGCGACCGGCGGTGACCACCCCGAAGAAGGTGCAGCGCTTCGCGGGCACCGATCGGCAGGTGCGCGGACTCATCCTCGACGAGTTCCGTTCCGCGACAGGGCCCGTCGAACGCGGTCGGATCGACACGGTGTGGACCACCGATCCCGGGCAACGGGAACGCGCGCTGGACTCGCTGCTGGCCGACGGTCTCGTCGAGACCACCGACGGCACGCTGTTCTGGTTGGCCGGGGAGGGTGGCGAGGCTCAGGGCAGCATCGCCGACAGGAACGCCTCGACAGCGCCTCGGTAGGTCTCCGGGCGGTCGTCGTGGACCAGATGGCCAGCACCCTCGATCACGAGATGCGTTGCCAGTCGGTTCATCTCGGCCATGCGCGCCATCTGACCGGGCGGGGTGACCCCGGCGCCCGCCTCGACGAGCAACGACGGGACCGAGACCGACGACCACTCGTCCCAGAACGACCGTCGCCCCCACTCGTCCGCGATCGCCTGCCACACGTCGAGGCTGCCGTGCATCCGCCCGTCGTCGAACGCGTCGTAGAAGTACCGACCCGCGACCGGACCGAACACCTCCTCCGCGTGCGCCGGCGAGTCCAGGGTCCGGGGCCAGTGCGCGAACACCTCCGACCACTCCGCGGTGGTACGGCCCCGGAAGTCCGGCGCCATGTCCTCGACGACGAGCGCCGACACCAGCTCGGGGTGTGCGGCGGCGGTGCAGAAGGCGTGCAGACCGCCCATCGAGTGGCCGACGAGCACCGCGGGCCCCCGGTCGATCCAGGTCAGCGTCTCGGCGATGTCGGCGACGAAGCGTTCGGTGGTGATCTCCTCGGCCGCGAGCTCGTCGATGTCGACGTCTCCCGCGCCGGTGTGGAACGCGGCGTCGACGGTGAACACCTGGCCGTAGCGACGCAACCACGGGACCTGTCGCCGCCAGGTGCGCCCGCGACCCATGAGGCCGTGCAGCAGGAGGATGGGCCGGGCGTCGTCGCTGTCGGAGCCGTCGGGGCCGAGAACGGCGCTCCCGTGGTCTCTCAGCCCGATCTCGGCTGTCACGGTCGATACGATAGCGGGCATGGCAGTCGTCAAGATCAACGCGATCTCGGTCCCCGAGGGTGCAGGCCCCGAACTCGAGAAGCGGTTCGCGAACCGCGCCCACTCGGTCGACGGGACGCCGGGTTTTCTCGGGTTCCAGTTGCTCCGTCCGACCAAGGGCGAGGACCGCTACTTCGTCGTCACGCAGTGGGAGTCCGACGAGGCGTTCGCTGCCTGGTCGGGTGGACCGGCACGCGAGGCGCACGCCGGCGAGCGGGCCAACCCCGTCTCGAGTGGCGCCGAGTTGCTCGAGTTCGAGGTCGTCCTGGACGCACGCCCCTCCTCGTAGTCGCGTTTCGTCCGGCGTGTCGCGCGGCACGGTTACCGTGGGGGCATGGCCGAACCCCCGGTGCAGCAGATGGCGATGTTCCCGCTGGGGATGGCCCTGCTCCCGGGAGAACTGTTGCCGTTGCAGATCTTCGAGCCCCGGTATCGGGAGATGCTGGCGCACTGCCTCGAGAGCGACGAACCGCAGTTCGGCGTCGTCCTCATAGCGCGCGGCGCCGAGGTCGGTGGCCTCGACGAGCGCCACATGATCGCCACCGTCGCGCGCATCGTCGAACACCATGTCGCCGACGACGGGCGGGCGCTCGTGCGCTGCGTCGGCACCGAGCGGATCCGCGTGGTCGACTGGCTGCCCGACGACCCGTATCCCCGGGCCCTGGTCGAGGAGTACCCGGACGAGCCGATCGTCTCGTTCGGGTCCGAGTCGCTGGACCAGCAGTACTCGGCGGTGGCCGAGAGCATCCGCGAGCTGTTCGAGCTCGTGCGGTCCGCGGGTCGGACGGAGGCCCGATTCGACGACTCCTCGGACACCGACGACCTCGACGACATCGACCGCGCGTTCCGGTGGGCCGGTCAGCTCCCGATCGGCCAGGCGGACCGGTTCGCGATCCTCGCGGCTCCGTCACCGCTGGAGCGCATCGAGGCCCTCGGGGAGGCCGTCGATTCGGTGACCGCGGCCATCCGTTTCCAGCTGATGGACTGACCGGCCACCATCACCGCGTTTCCGCAGAACTGGAACGTGTTCTAGTATCGGGTGTCGAGCATCACACCCCATCCGGACTGGAGCGCGCATCCCCATGACCGACACCATCGACACCCCGACGACGGCGAGCACGGCGTCGAACGATCGCGACGAGCTCTACATCGGTGGTCGCTGGGTGGTACCGCATTCCACCGCCCGGCTCGAGGTCCACTCCCCCGCCACCGGCGAACGGATCGGCAGCGCGCCCGACGGTGACGCCGAGGACATCGACGCCGCGGTCCGTGCGGCGCGCGCCGCCTACGAGTCCGGGGTGTGGAGCCGTACGACCCCGGCAGAGCGGGCAGGTGTGTTGCGTCGTGTCGCCGACATCATCGAGGAGCGCATCTCGTCGATCGCCGCCGTCGTGTCCGGCGAGATGGGCGCGGGCGAGGGCGACATCGCGACGCTGCAACAGCTCCCGGGCACCGGCGTGCTGCGGGCCTACGCCGACGCGATCGAGAACGAGATCGCCTGGGTCGAGCACCGCACCGGACTCTTCGGCACGACCCGTGTCGAGCGTGAGCCGATCGGCGTGGTCGGCGCGATCACGGCGTGGAACGTGCCGCTCTACCTCGCCTGCAACAAGCTCGGCCCGTCGCTGGCGGCGGGCTGTTCGGTGGTCCTCAAGCCGGCCCCGGAGACGCCGCTCAGTGCCTACATCGTCGCGGAGATCTTCGCCGAGGCCGGACTGCCGGAGGGCGTGCTGTCGGTGGTGAGCGGGGGCGTCGAGACCGGCAAGGCCCTCGTCGACCACCCTGACGTCGACAAGATCACCTTCACCGGGTCCACCCGCGCCGGCAAGCAGATCGGTGCGGCGTGCGGCGAGCAGCTCAAGAGCTGCCAGCTGGAGCTCGGCGGCAAGTCCGCGGCGATCGTGCTCGAGGACGCGAACATCGACGAGATCGCCGGGATGCTGGCCTTCTACGGCCTGTTCAACACCGGTCAGGCGTGCGTCGCCCAGACCCGCATCCTGATCCCCCGCAGCCGCCACGACGAGATCGTCTCCGCGGTCGCCGCCGCGGCCGAGGCCATGGCGCCGGGCCCCGTGCTCGGACCGATCATCACCGAGAAGCAGCGCGACAAGGTCGAGGACTACATCCGGCTCGGCAAGGAGGCCGGGGCGACGGCTGTGGTCGACGGCGGCCGGCCGGAGGGCCTCGACGCCGGCTACTACCTCGCGCCGACGGTCTTCGCCGACGTCACCAACGACATGCGGATCGCCCAGGAGGAGATCTTCGGGCCAGTGCTGGCGATCATCGACTACGACTCGGTCGACGAGGCCGTCGACATCGCCAACGACTCCGAGTACGGACTGGCCGGTGCGATCTACTCCGCCGACGTCGAGCGGGCCATCGCGATCGCCGGTCGCATCCGTACCGGCACGCTCGGGATCAACTGGTACGCCATCGATCCCGGCTCCCCGTTCGGCGGTTACAAGAACTCCGGCGTCGGCCGCGAGAACGGCCGCGAGGGTGTCGAGAGCTACCTCGAGACCAAGTCGATCATCCTGCCGATGGGGTACGAGCCGGCGGTCTGACCCCGCGACGCGGACAGCGGCCGACGCACTGCACGCTACGGTCGACGGATGCGCCGTGAACTGAGAAACGCCACCGCTGCCGTCTCGCTCGCCGTCGCCGTCGCCCTGGTGGGTGCGGCATGCGGTGACTCCGACTCCGGGAGTTCGTCGGCGTCGAGCACCACCGCGACCGAGACGACGGCTGCGACCGCCGCCGACACCGCAGCCCCCACCAGCGCGGCTCCGGTGCAGTCGGGGACGCCCGGATCCGACGGCATCCCGACGATCACGGCGAACGCGACCGACACCGGCAAGGAGCCGACGATCGCCGCCGGCACAGGCACCCCGCCGACCGATCTGCGCATCGCCGACCTGAAGACCGGTGACGGCCGTGTCGCGACCGCCGCGGACACCGTCTCCGTCCGCTATGTCGGCGCGCTGTACTCCGACGGTTCCGTCTTCGACGCGAGCTGGAAGCAGGGCGACACCCCCGTCGACTTCCCGCTGTCGGGTGTCGTGCCCGGCTTCGCCCAGGGCATCGAGGGCATGAAGGTCGGTGGACGCCGCGAGATCGTGATCCCGCCCGCACTGGGGTACGGCGACCAGTCGCAGCCGGGTCTGCCCGCCGGGTCCACGCTCGTCTTCGTCGTCGACCTCGTCGGGATCAGCTGACCCCACGCGGTCGCTCCGGTTCCAGGGTTCCCGCTCCACTTGTTCGAGGACGCTCCGCCGGTAGGCGGAGCGTCCTCGAACAAGTGGAGCGTCTGCCCTGGAGGTGGAGCGTCAGCCCGCGGGGGCGGGGGCGGGGACCGGGGACGACGCTGCGGGCGGCGCAGGTGTCGACGATCCCGGCGGCGCGACAGCGCCACTGGCCGACGGAGCATCCGACGGTGCCAGGTTCAGCTTCTGTCGCAGTGAGTCGTCGGTGATGACGGTGATGTCGTCGATCAGCCAGCGGCTCCCCGAGCGCACCATCGAGTACTCGACGCGACTGGGTTCGACGCGCACCAGCTGGTTGTCACCCTTGGACACCGACTGGTTCATGAAGATGAGCACCGTCGCACGATCGGCGCTCGCCGACGAGACGCCGGCCTCCTGGATGGTCACCGTCGAGGTGACCTTCTGTTCCTTGACCTGTGCGGACAGGTTGCTGGACCGCATGATGTCGTCGTAGGTGGTCTTCGCCTTGCCCACGAGGGCCGCCTTGGCCTGGGTCACGTTGCCGTCCACGGTCTTCGGGTCGAAGCCGAACATGACGGAGGCGTAGCGCTTCCCGGCGTCGAGGGCGGCCCCGCGCGCGTCCTCGCGGTCGTTCGCCGACGACCACCGGAGGCCGAGCACGGTCGCCGCGACGGCACCGGCGATGACGAGCACCACGACGACCGCCGCGATCACTCGGACCCGCGTCGATCTCCACGGGCTCGGTGGGACCGGGGGCGCGGCGTCGGCCTCGCGTACCGGGGTGTCGGTCGTCATGTCACCCACTCGTATCCGGTCAGCTTCATCGCGCCGTCGATCCTGCTGACGGTCACCTTCCAGCGGAACGTCTGCACCACCGGCTGCGGGTTGTTCATCGTCCATCCCGAGACGATCAACACGGTGGCCTGCTCGGCGTCGCTGGAGACGACGGCGTCGGCCAGGATCGTGCCCTTGGTGGTGACGTTCTGCGACTTGATGAGGTCGACGGTCTGCTGCAGCGTCTGCTGGGTGTCCTCCAGGGCCTTGCCGCTCGCGTCACGTCGGAACTCGTCGAGGGTGGCGTCGACGGTCGCTGGGCTCAGCGACGTCAGGTTGACGACCATCTGACGCGCGAAGGCGACGTACTCCGCCCTCTGCGCGGCGCGGTCGTCGACGCGCGCGGTCCCGACGGCGAAGAAGACCGACACCGCGGCGAGCGCGGCGACGAGGAGGACGGCGACCGTCCCTGCGAGGTACAGCCCGAGGCGCGATCGTCGCAGCGGGGCGCGCCGCGCGACGGCCGTTGCGCCGCGACGTCGTTCGCGGTAGCTCAGCGTCGCCCCGGAGCGGCTGGGTGAGGCCTCGGCCGACGTCTCGGCGGCGTCGACGGCCTCGGATACCGCGTCGTCGGGAGCGGTCTCGGCAGGGGCGGTCTCGGCGGGGGTGGGTGTCGATGTCCGACGCAGGCCACTGATGGGTGCCGAGCGCCGGACGGGCCGCGCGGGCGCGGACGGGGCACTCGGGGACGTGCTCCCCGATGCAGGCGTCGAGGGGGTCGTGTCGGCCCCGGGCGGTCCCGCGGGTCGTCGGACCCGCCGACGGGAACGCCGGCCGTCGCGATCGAGGCGGTCGTCGGCCCCTGCGCTCGTCCCGACCGCGCTCATCCCGCCACCGTCCCGGTGATCAGGCCCTGCCATGTGGTGCTTCCTCCTCGGGCACCGCCCTGCCCGGCGGTGGTCGGGTCCCCCGCGGCGACGGCATAGGTCTTGCCGTCGGGTCCGATCGCGGTGCCCGACCCCGGATCGTACGCGCCGGCGTAGACCGACGGCTTCCCGTCATAGGACGACGGTGTGGCCGGTGTCAGCTTGCCGTCGGGCAGGCCGCTGATGCCCGGGATGCCCTGCGGGAAGGGCACGTTCTCGGCCAGTGGCTTGTATCCCGTGCGGCACTCCTCCGGGGTCGAGGCGCGCCGGCCGGGGAACTCGACGCACGGGAAGTTGCGCGTGCCGCGAACCGCGACGTTCGAGTCCTGCGGCACCCGGCAGAGGAGTCCGGGTGGGATCTCCTGGGGCGTCTGGACTGCCGGTGATCGTCGGGCCGAGGCGGGCAGGAATCCGACCGTGCACGTGCCCGGGTCCTGGAAGCCGAGCGCGAAGTCGACGTTGGCACCCTTGCGTGGGTCCTCGTTGTTGACCGCCGAGACCAGGGCCTGCAGGACACGCGGGTAGAGCACGAGCACCTGCTGGAGGTTGGGGAGGTAGACCGCGAGCGTCTTGCCCGCGGTGGCAATGTTGTCGATGAGCAGCGGGAGCGTCTGGTTGAACGAGGCGAACAGATCTCGCGCCTGCGACACCGTCCCGGGCCCCTTCGCCAGGATGCCTCGTAGCTCGGGGTCGTTGGCACGGAGCTGATCGGTGACCGCGGCGACGTTGGCCGTCCACTGCCGGATGTCCCCGACGGTCGCGGTCTGTGTGGCGAGCAGCGGTTCGGCCTGCTCGATCAAGGTGCGGGTCACCGCGGAGTTGCGGTTCGCCTCACCGGCGAACAGCGTCAGCGAGTCGAGGAGTCGCTGCAACTGCTCGGCGTTGCCGTCGAACGCGTCGAAGGTCTCGTCGAGGACCCGACGCAGCTTGGTGCTCTGCACCGACTTCAGCAGCGCGTCGGTGCGGTCGACGAGGTCGGAGATCTCCGTGGGCACGGCACCGTTGCGGATCACCGATCCGTCGCGGAGCGTGGCGCCGCCGGCGTCCTCTCCGGGGGTGAACTGGACGAACTGCTCACCCACCGCCGAGACGCTCTGCACCGATGCGGCCGACGACGCGGGGATCTTGCGGTCGCTCTGGATGGACAGGTCCGCCTGGACGCCCGTGGAGGTGAGCCGGACCGCGTCGACGCGACCGACCGTGACACCGCGGTAGGTCACGTTGGCGTTCGGGTAGATGCCGCCGGTACTGGGCAGGTCGAGATGCACCGTGTACCGGCCTATCCCGAGCATCGACGGCACCTGGATGTAGAACACGCCGACGACGACGAGCGACACGACCGCCACGAGCGAGAAGATCGCCAGCTGGATGCGGACGAACCGGGAGATGGTCACGGGCGGCCTCCCGACGGGGCCGCCGGGCCGGTCGGGGCCGCCGGGCGGGTCGGGGACGCCGGGGTGGACGGTGCGGTCTTCTGCAGCGGGTCGTCCTGCAGCGGGGCGACGAACGGGTTGACGTTGCGCTTGGCCGCGCCCGCCGGCGCCCCGAGCGTCGCCTCCGGGCCGTAGACGAGGGCGGGCGTCGTTGCACCGAGACTGGCGAACGCACCGCGGGTCAGTCGTCCGTCGGTCAGGTCCAGCTGGATGGCGCCGTTGACGAAGTCGCCCTTGACGATCTTCGGGATCACCGACTCGGCGAACGGGAACGTGACCAGCACGCCGAGCGACCGCGTGAGCGACTGTCCGCTCTCCTGCAGCTGCGCCAGCACGGGCCGCAGGTTGCTGACGATCGTCGTGATGTCCTGGCTGTTCGCGTCGAGGATGTCGTCGACGGTCCGGCTGAGGCGACCCGTCGAGCCGAGCGTGTCCGTGAGGTTCGTCCGCTGGTCGACGAGGAGTTTCAGCGACGCCGGGAGCTGGGTCAGTGCGCGGTCGACGGCGGGCTTCTGGTCGTTGATGCTCGCCGCGAGCCGGTCGATGCCGGAGATGGCGTCGATGATGCTGTCGCGCTGCTCGTTCAGGTCGCCGACGAGCGTCGTGAGCCGCGGGATCAGGGCGCGGATGGTGTCCTCGCGACCGCCGAGCGCGCTCGACAACTCGTGCACCACGTCACCGACCTGCGCCAGGCCGCCACCGTTGAGCACCACCGACAGCGAACTGAGCACCTGTTCGACGGTCGGGTAGGTGCACTGCGAGACCTGTTGCGCCTCGGTGAGGTCGGCCACCGCGGGCCGGTTCTCCGGTGTCGGCACCTCGGCCTGATCGGGGCAGTTGGTCGACGACAACCGACCACCCGGCGGGAGCACCCCGCCGCTCGGGTTCTGCGGCTGCACGATCTGCAGGTTCAACGATCCCAGGACACTGGTGAGGCCGACGATCGCATAGGAACCGGCGGGGACGCGGGTGCCCTTGTTCAGGCGCAGCGTGATCCGGGCCTTCCAGTTCTCCACCGTGGTGCGCCCCACGCTGCCGACGGTCGCGTCGTTCATGAGGACCGGCGCGTTCTCGACGAGGTTGGCCGCGTTGGGCAGCACGGCGGACAGCTCGTAGGACCCGTCGCCGGTGCCCTGCGCACCCGGGACCGGCAGCGAGTTCAGTCCCTGGAACGAGCAGGCCGAGGTCGCGAGCACCGCGGCGCACGTCGCGCCGATCGCTGCGGCGCGGAACCCGCGGGCGCTCATCCCTGACCCCCGAACGGCACCAGCAGGTTGGCCAGTCCGACGTTGCCGCCGTAGGCCCGTCGGGTCTGGGCGTCCTGCTGCACGATGCCTTGCTTGGCCCGCGCCTCCACCGAGTCGTTCTGGTAGGTGACCTGGCCGGGGAGTGCGTTGCGGCCGGTGACCGGGTTGACCAGTGCCGGTGGGTAGTTGACCGAGATCGTCGACAACAGTGGTCCGAGGACGTCGACGCACTTCTCGGCGTCCTGGGGCGAACTGCCGGGCCGATCGGTGCCGGCGATGGTGCCGCACAGCAGGTTGATCAGGTTGCCGAACTGCCCGAGGCCGAAGATTCCGCTCAGCGACGCCGTCATCGGGTTGTAGATGTTGTAGAAGTTCGACAGCTGCGTCGGCGCCGAGTGCAGCAGTCCCCGGATCTGCTCGTCCTTGCGGGCGAGGATGTCGGTGGTGTCCGCCAGTCGCGCAACCGATTCGGTGAGACGACGTCCGTTGGTGTCGATGAAGGTCTTGAGGTCACCCAGTGCGCCGTCGAGGTTGGTCAGGGCGCCGTCGAGATTGCGGGTGTTGTCGGCGAGAACCTGACTGACCGAGGCGATGCGGCCGTTGAACTGGACGATCTCCTCGTGGCTCTGCGAGAGGGCGTCGGTGAGCGACTGCAGGTTCCGGATGGTGGAGAACAGGTCACCTCGGTTGTCCGACAGGGTCTTGGTCAGCGCCGAGAGTTCGCGCACCGAGCGTCCGATCGCGGCGCCGTTGCCGTCGAGGTTCTTGTCGGCGGTGTCGACGAGACGCGCGACCGACCCCGGGTCCGCGCCGTCCGGTCCGACGGCCTCCGACAGCTTCGTCAACTGCGCCTTGATCTGATCCCACTCGACGGGCACCGCCGTGCGGGCCATCGGGATCGTCGCACCGGCCGCCATCTCGGGGCCGCTGTCGAAGACGGGGTTGAGCTGGATGAACCGTCCGGACACCAGGCTCTGCGCGACGATCACGGCCGACGCGTTCGCCGGTACCCGCACGTCCCGGTCGACGTGGAACGTGACCTTGACGTCGTCCGACCGCGGCGTGATCGACGCGACCGACCCGACGTCGACCCCGATGACCTTGACCGGGTCACCGGCGTAGAGGCCGTTCACCTCGGTGAAGTACGCGGTGAAGGTCTTGTAGGTGACCCGCTGGTAGGCCATGTAGGCCGCGATCACCACGACGATGATCACGAGCGTCGCGACCAGTCCGATCCAGAAACGCCGACCGAGGTTCGCGGGGCTGAGGTTCTGCACGCTGAAGGTCATCGCTGCCCCCTGTCACGCGGGGTGTCGGGCACGGGGACGGACCGGTCGGGGTCGCTCTCCTGGTCCAGGCGGGGGAAGAAGTTCGACAGGAACAGCGGGTTGCCGCTGTAGGTGAACGCCTTGTACGCCTCCGGGTACTTCTGCCGCAGGAGCAACAGGAAGGTGTTGGTGTAGTCGCCGAACGTCGGGATGCCCACGTAGGACGAGAAGTACGGTCCGCTGGACACGGCCTCACCGACCACGTTCGCGTACGGCCCGAGGCGGTCGAGGGTGGCGTTCAGGTTCGCCCGGTTGTCCTCGAACACCGTCAACGCCTTGTTCAGGTTGGTGAGCACGGGGTTCAGCTGCGCGTTGTTGTCGGCGATGAAACCGCTGACCTGCGCGGCGACGTCCTTGACGCCGACGATGAGCTGCCCCAGCGCCATCCGCCGCGCCTGCAGCTCCCCCAGCAGGGAGTTGGCGTCGACGAGGAGCGTGTTGATCTGCTTGCCGCGTTGCGCGACGACGTCGGTCACCGACTTCGCCCGCCCGAGCAGGGACCGCAGCGCGTCGTCGCGGTCGGCGATCGACTTCGACAGTCGCGCGACACCGTCGACGGCGCCCCGGACCTGCGGCGGGGTGTCGCTGAAGGTGTCGGACAGGGTGTTCAGCGCCCGGTTGAGGGTCCCGGTGTCCGTCTGCTCGAGCGTCGACGTGGTGTCGTCGAGCGCGTCGGTCAGCGAGTACGGCGACAGCGTGTTGCGGAACGGGATCTCCTGTCCCGGTCGCAGCCGACCGCTGCCGTGCGGTTCGACGGTCAGGTTGCGCCGACCGAGCACCGTCTCGGTCTTGATCGACGCCTGGCTGTCGGTGCCGACGATCGTCCCGTCGGCCATCGTGAACGACACCTTCGCCGCGGTGCGGCCGCGCGCGGAGCCGTCGTCGGTGTGCGCCAGCGCGATCCCGTTGACGGTGCCGACCTGCACTCCCGACACGACGACGACGTCCCCCGGGCGGAGTCCGCCGGCGTCGGAGAAGTAGGCCGTGTAGACGCTGCCCGTCGACAGGAACGGCAGCTTGTCCATCTGCAGGGCGGTGATCACGACGAGGGCCGTGACGACGACGCCGATGATCCCGATGCGTGCGCGGCTGGTCCCGCGTGTGGGCGTGGAGAAGGTCATTTCGGCACCGCGCATCGTCCCCCGGGATTGGTGGTCGAGCCCGAGTTGTTGATCGACCGGTACACGATCTCCTCGTGGTTGGGTCCGGTGACGAAGAGGTCGACGCGGCACAGCCAGATCTGCAGCCACGCACCGTAGCTGCCGAGGTTGGTCAGCTTCTTGAAGTCCTCGGGCAGACGCCCGAGCAGCCCCCGCAGGTACGGCGCGTCGGCGTCGATCGCTCCTGCGACCGCCCCGGTGCTGCTCACCACCTGCTTCAGGTTCGGACGGTTGGTGTCGAGCAGGTCCGCGAGGCCGTTCGTCGCCTGCGAGATGTCGGTGACCGCCTGCCCGATGGTGGACCTGTCCGAGGCCAGACCGGACACCAACTGTTGCAGGCGATCCAGGGACGTGTCGAGACCCGACTTGTCGGCGTCGAGCGTACCGAGCGCCTGGTTCAGGTTGGTGATCACACTGCCGATCAGGCGATCCCGGTCGGCGATGGAGTCGGTGAACGACGCGGTGGTGCGCAGCAGCTGGGTCAGTCCGGCGCCCTGGCCCTGGAACACCTGGATGAGCGAGTTCGAGAGCTTGTTCACCTCGTCCGGCGCGAGGGTGTTGAAGAGCGGCTTGAACCCGCCGAGGAGCTTGTCGAGGTCGAGGGCGGGCGAGGTCTGGCCGACGGGGATGTGGCCGCCGGACGAGAGCAGCGCCGAGGGGTCACCCGATCCCTCGGTGAGCTCGAGATAGCGGTCACCGGTGAGGTTCTCGTACCGGACGTTGGCGTGCACCGACCGCGGGAGCCGGTACTGCTCGTCGACGGAGAAGTCGACGGTCGCGGTGTTGTCCCGGTCGAGTGACACCCCGCTCACCTTGCCCACCTCGACGCCGGCGATGCGCACCTTGGTGCCGGACTTGAGCTGCGAGGCGTTGGTGAACGTCGCCGAGTAGTCGCTCGTCGACCCGCTGCGGAACTGGCTGAAGACGACGACGAGGCCGACGAAGACGAGCACCATCGACACCCCGAACGCGCCGAGCTTGATGGCGGTGCGGCGGAACTCGATGTGCCGCTGCTTGAGGACGTCAGCCACGGGCGGCCGGTCCGAACATGAGCTGGAACAGCTTCTCCGGGTTGTACTTGGCGGTGAAGCGGGGCTGGTAGGGCTGCGGCGCGTTGTCGGTGACGTAGAACGGCGGGTGCCGGGGGTCGTTGAAGTCCGACAGCCCGTACCCGCATGTCGGCGCGCCGTTCGCGTTCACCCGCGGCAGGTCCTCGGGGTACCGGTACGGCTCCTTGCCCGGCAGCAGTCCCGCGTTGAGCGAGATGTAGCCCGTCTTGTCGCCGAAGATGGGCAGCGCCTTGGGGAGGACGCCGGCGGCGGTCTTGAGGAAGCACGCGAGCCCCGGCGACTGGTACCCCAGCAGCTGCGAGACCGGGTCGAGGTTCGTCAACGCACCGATGAGCGTCTGCTTCTTCGGCGCGACGATGGAGTTCACGGTGTTCGCCAGTCCGGTGGTGTTCACCAGGAGGGCGTCGAGGCCGGACGCGTTGTCCAGCAGCGTGTTCCCCACGGTCGTCGTGTTGTCGAGCGCTCGGGCGATGTCACCGAAGGTGTCGGCGTAGACGTCGGCCACCGTGGCGGTGTCCCGGAAGTCCGCATTCAGCGAGTCCAGCGCCGGGTTCAGCGCGCCGACCGTCGTCGACAGGTCGGCGAGTCCCTGCCCGATCTGCTGTCCCCGACCGTGCAGTGCGGTGTCGACCGCACCGAGCGTCGCGTTCAACTTCTCCGGTTGCAGGGCGGCCAGCACGCCGACGAGCCGGCCGAACACGCTGTTCAGCTCGACCTGCACCCGGTCGGCGCTGATGGTGGAGCCGGACCGCAGGTTCGGCCCGGAGGAGTTCGCGGGCACCGAGAAGTCCACCGACTTCGCCCCGAAGATGGTGTTGGACCGGATCTGCGCGGTCACGTCGGCCGGGACACGCGACAGTTGGTCGCTGTCGACGTCGAGGTGGAGCACGACGTGGTCGCCGTCCGAGCTGATCGTCGCGACCTTCCCGATCGTCACCCCGCGCAGTCGCACCTTCGCGTTGGGGTTCATCACCAGCCCCGCACGGTCGGCGGTGAGGGTGACCGGGACCGTCGAGCGGAAGGCGTCGAAGAACTGCATCACCGACAGCGTCACCGCCGCGACGATCGCGGCGACGAGCACCACCGCGGCCAGGCGGCGTGCCGTCAGGGAGTGTTCGGTCGCCATCGCGTCAGCCGGCCAGGTTGAAGTCGCCGTCGGCGCCGTAGATGGCGAGCGACAGGAGCAGGGTGATGACGACGACGACGATGAGCGACGCGCGCACCGCATTGCCGACCGCGATGCCGACGCCGACGGGCCCACCGGAGGCGTTGTAGCCGTAGTAGGTGTGGATCATCATGACCGCCACCGCCATCGCGATGGCCTGCACGAACGACCACAGGATGTTCGACGGTATGAGGAACGTCGAGAAGTAGTGGTCGTACACACCCGAGGACTGGCCGTAGAACAGGACGGTCGCGAACCGGGCGGCGAGGAACGACGCGACCGAGGCGAGCGCGTAGAGCGGGATGATCGCGATGAGGCCGGCGATGATGCGGGTGCTCACCAGGTACGGGATCGACGAGATGGCCATCGACTCCAGGGCGTCGATCTCCTCGCTGACGCGCATGGCCCCGAGCTGCGCTGTCGCACCGGCCCCGATCGTCGCGGCGAGCGCGATACCGGCGATCACCGGGACCGCGATGCGCACGTTGATGAACGCCGAGAAGAAGCCGGTGAGGACCTCGACACCGATGTTCGACAGCGAGCTGTAGCCCTGGACGGCGATGGTGCCGCCGGTGAACAGGGTGAGGAACCCGACCACGACGACGGTGCCGCCGATGAGCGCGAGCGCGCCCGAGCCCATGCTGATCTCGGCGATCAGTCGCAGGGTCTCCTTCTTGTACTGACGCAGCGCACGCGGGATCGCCACGATGCTGTCGATGTAGAACATCGCCTGGTCGCCGAGGGCGTCCCACTCACCGGTCGACCGCTGCGCGATGCGGGACCCGCGGAAGCTGATGCTGTGCGGAAGGACCATGTGATCAGCCCCCCGTCGCCTTGAGACCGACCGCGGTGACGACGACGTTCACGACGAACAGCGCCATGAAGGAGTAGACGACGGTCTCGTTGACCGCGTCGCCGACGCCCTTGGCGCCGCCCTTCACCGTGAGCCCGCGGTAGCAGCCGACGAGGCCGGCGAACAGTCCGAACAGCGCGGCCTTGACCATCGAGATGATCAGCTCCCCCAGCCCCGTCAGCAGGGTGAGGTTGGCGATGAACGCCCCCGGGTTCACGTCCTGCAGGTACACCGAGAACACGAAGCCGCCACCGAGGCCGATGGTGCACACCAGGCTGTTCAGCAGCAGCGCCACGATCGTCGACGCGATGACGCGGGGGACGACGAGTCGGTGGATGGGGTCGATGCCCAGGACGCGCAGCGCGTCGATCTCCTCGCGGATGGTGCGCGCGCCGAGGTCGGCGCAGATGGCCGTGGCGCCGGCACCCGCGACGATGAGCACGGTCACGATGGGGCCGATCTGGGTGATCGTGCCCAGGGCCGCACCGGCTCCCGAGAGGTCCTGCGCACCGATCTCGCGCAGCAGGATGTTCAGGGTGAAGCTCACGAGGACCGTGAACGGGATCGCGACCAGCAGGGTGGGCACCATCGACACACGCGCGATGGCCCACGACTGCTCGACCGTCTCACGGGCCTGGAACGGGCGGCGTGGGAGTTCGCGCGCGGCGGCGACGGCCATGCCGACGAAGTCGCCGACGCCGTTGAACGGGGCCGCCAGTCGTGTTCTCACCGACTCTCCTCACACACTGCCGCGTCGTGGGGCCCGACCCGTTCGGCCCCGTTCCGGGAGGCGAACCCACGACGTCCGATCCTGCTGTCCGATGCCTGCCGCCCACGCTGACGTGCTGCGACAACGGCTTTCGGGCCGCCCGAGGCGCTCGGTCGAAGGGAACTTAGCATGCGTCCAATTGGTTGCCGTGGATGTTGGTGGAATACACAGGGCCGCCCGCCTCACTGCGCCAGCGCGCGTGCGGCGGAGAAGGTCTGCGCGGGGTCACGATCGGCGAAATAGCCGGTCAGACGGTCGGACAGAGCCGCCGGATCCCATGCGTCGCCGTCGGCGGCGAAGGTCTCCTCGACCGTCGGCGCCGCCATGAGCATCACCTTGGGTCCGTAGACGACGAACACCTGTCCGGACACCGACGCGGAGTCGGGCCCGGCGAGGTACTGCACCAGGCTGACGACGTGGTCGGTCGAGAGCGGGTCGACGCCGTCGGCGGGGGCCTCGCCGAAGACCGCTGCGGTCATCGCCGTGCGTGCCCGCGGACAGATGGCGTTCGCGGTGACCCCGTGGCGGCTGAGGACGCGCGAGGCCGACAACGTCAGGGCCGTGATCCCGGCCTTGGCGGCGCCGTAGTTCGCCTGACCCTCGGGGCCCAGCAGACCCGCC
This sequence comes from Williamsia deligens, assembly GCF_024171765.1. Lineage (GTDB taxonomy): Bacteria > Actinomycetota > Actinomycetes > Mycobacteriales > Mycobacteriaceae > Williamsia_A > Williamsia_A deligens. The sequence goes on along the minus strand of NZ_JAMTCI010000001.1, from coordinate 2,237,687 downwards.
TCCGACGAGGTGTTGATGATCCGCCCGTAGACGGGACCGCCGGACGCCTTCGACGCCGCCCGCCAGTTCGCGGCGGCGTTGCGGTTGAGGAGGAAGTGGCCGCGCAGGTGCACGCGGACGACGAGGTCCCACTCGTCGTCGCTCATGTTGAACAGCATCCGGTCCCGCACGACGCCCGCGTTGCACAGGAGGACGTCGAGCGAGCCGTGGTCCTCGACCGCGGTCCGCACGATCTCGGTCGCGGTGGAGGACTCGCCGATGTCACCCGCGACGACGACGGCTTTCCCGCCGGCGGCGGTGATCGCGTCGACGACGTCGCTGTCGTCGAGCGCGCCGGCGAGATCGTTCACGACGACGGTGGCACCGAGCGCCGCCAGTCCGACGGCCTCGGCGCGGCCCAGACCGGCGGCGGCACCGGTGACGACAGCAACGCGTCCCTCGAGAGATTGCACGGGTAGAACCTGTTCTAATTCCGCGTCGATGTCAAGGGGCTCGAACCCCTCACGGGTGCCCTGGTCGCCGGGCGCGGGATCACTCGATGGACAGCGCGGCCTTCGGGCAGTTCGCGACCACCTGACGCATCTCCTCGAGGCGGTCGTCGGGGACCTCCTCCTGCAGGATCACCAGGTAGTCGTTGTCGTCGAGGTCGAACACGTCCGGAGCCATCCCGACGCACACGGCGTTGGACTCGCAGAGGTCGAAATCAGCCTTGATACGCATGTCGCTGCCTTCCTAGCCGGGGCGCGTCGGTTGACGCACTCCACCGATCCACGTTAGAACGTGTTACAGAACTCGACCATGCGACCTGCGCATGGGGGTGGTGGACAGTTCTGACAACGATCGTCTCATGGAGCCCCGAATGCGTATCGCCTACACCGAGTCCCAGGAGCAGCTCCGTCGGGAGCTCCGCGGCTACTTCGGGCGGTTGATGACCCCCGAGCGACGGGCGGCGTTGGCGTCGGACTCCGGCGAGGTCGGGGCGGGCAACGTCTACCGCGAGGTCGTCGCGCAGATGGGTGCCGACGGGTGGCTCGCCCTCGGGTGGCCCACCGAGTACGGCGGCCAGAACCGTCCGATGATGGACCAGCTGATCTTCACCGACGAGGCCGCCATCGCCGGCGTCCCGGTGCCGTTCCTGACGATCAACTCGGTGGCGCCGACGATCATGCACTACGGCACCGACGAGCAGAAGGCGTTCTTCCTCCCGAAGATCGCCGCGGGCGAACTGCACTTCTCCATCGGCTACTCCGAACCCGGCGCGGGCACCGACCTCGCAGCCCTGCGCACCACAGCACGGCTCGACGGCGACGACTTCGTCATCAACGGGCAGAAGATGTGGACCAGCCTCATCCAGTACGCCGACTACATCTGGCTGGCCTGCCGCACCGACCCGGCGTCGATGGAGCCCGGGGGCAAGAAGCACAAGGGCATCTCGATGATCATCGTGCCGACGACCGCGGAGGGGTTCAGCTACACCCCGGTCCACACGATGGCGGGCGTCGACACCAGTGCGACCTACTACTCCGACGTCCGTGTCCCCCGGTCGGCACTGGTGGGCGAGCTCGGTGGCGGGTGGCCGCTGGTGACCAACCAGCTGAACCACGAACGCGTCGCCCTCTGCTCGGCGGCCCCGATCCAGCAGGCCCTGCGCGAGACCGTCGAGTGGGCGCAGAACACGAAGCGGGCCGACGGCAACCGCGTCATCGACGCCGAGTGGGTGCAGCTGAACCTGGCGCGCGTGCACGCCAAGGTGGAGTTCCTCAAGCTGATCAACTGGAACATCGCGTCGACGGCCACCCAGGGCGGTTCACCGTCGCCGGCGGACGCGTCGGCCACCAAGGTGTTCGGCACGGAGTTCGCGACCGAGGCCTACCGGCTGCTCATGGAGGTGCTCGGGCCGGCCGCGACGCTGCGGCGCACGTCGCCGGGTGCCCAGCTGGCCGGACGCATCGAGCGCTTCCACCGCTCGTCGCTGATCCTCACATTCGGCGGCGGCACCAACGAGATCCAGCGCGACATCATCGCGATGCTCGCCCTGCGACAGCCCGCCCAGAAGCGCTGAGAGGCCAGGACATGGACTTCCGCCCCACCGACGAGACCACGGACGTCGCCGGTCTCGCCCGCGACATCGCGACGAAGATCTCGACGCCGGAGGCGATCGCCGCGGCCGAGGCCGCCGGGGACCCGATCGACGCCCGACTGTGGTCGGCGCTCGCCGACGCGGGCCTGCTCGCCCTGGAGGCCGACGAGGCCGACGGCGGGGCCGGACTCGGCGTCGTCGAGAGCGCTGCGGTCGCCCAGGAACTCGGCGCGACCCTGGCGCGGGTCCCCTTCGGTCCGCACGCCATGGTCGCCGTGCCCGTTATCGCCACGCATGCCGCGGCGACACTGCGGGCGACCTGGCTCCCGCGCATCACCGACGGTTCGTCGATCATCTCGGTCGGGATCGACGGCGAACTGTCCGAGGACCCGCTGGCACCGACGGTCACCGCGCGACCCGACGGCGACGGCGTCGTCCTCGACGGCACGGTCCTGTCGGTGCCGTTCGGGCGATCCGCGGCCGCCGTCATCGTCACCGCGACCGCACCCGACGGCGTGATCGCGGTCCTCGTCGAGACGACCGCCGACGGCCTGACCATCGAGGACGCCCTCACCACCGGCCTCGTCCCGGCGGCGCACCTCGACCTCGCAGGCGTCCGGGTCGACGCGACCGCCGTGCTCGGACGTTCCGACGTGGTCGCCGCGGTGGTCGCGCGGGTGACGTTGGCGCAGTGCGCCGAGCAGGTCGGTGTCGTGACCGGCGCACTCGACCGCACCGCGGACTACGCCCGGGAGCGCGAGCAGTTCTCCCGTCCGATCGGGTCGTTCCAGGCCGTCGCCCAGCGACTCGCCGACGGCTACATCGACGTGCGGGCCGCGACCCTGACCACGCTGCAGGCGGCGTATCTCGTCGGCGCCGGCGAACCCGCCGACACCGAGCTCGCCACCGCCAAGTTCTGGGCGGCCGACGCCGGCCACCGCGTCGCCCACACCGCGGTGCACGTACACGGCGGTGTCGGCATCGACACCGACCACCCGCTGCACCGTTATTTCCTGCGGGCCAAGCAGAACGAGTTCGCATCGGGATCGGCGACCACCGCGCTGCGGCGGATCGGCGCTGCCCTCGCCGCCGAACCGGTGTGACCGAGGAGTTCTCGCTCGCGGATCTGCTCGAACGGCTCGACGACGTCGACGACCGCGGGGTCCGATGTGCCGGCGGTGAGACGTCCTGGCGTGACCACGTCGCGACCGCGCGACGGTGGGCGCGCGCACTGCGGGCGGACCTCGACCCCGCCCGGCCCCCGCATGTCGCCGTCCTCCTCGACAACACCCCGGATTTCGCCGTCGTGCTGTCCGCCGCGGCCCTCGACGGTCTCGTCGTCGTCGGCCTGAACACCACCCGCCGCGGAGCAGCACTCGCCCGCGACATCGCCCTGTCCGACTGTCAACTGGTGCTCACCACGCCGACGACTGAGCCTCTCCTCGACGGCGTGCCCCTCGGCGACGCGCGGCACGTCGACGTGAGCACCGACGCGTGGGCGGCGCGGGTGCAGGCGCAGTCCGACGGGCCTCTCGACCCCGTCCACCGCCCGTGTCCGCGCGATCTGTTCATGCTCATCTTCACCTCGGGCACCAGCGGGCACCCGAAGGCCGTGCGCTGCGACCACGCGAAGGTCTCCGGTGCCGGGAGGATGCTCGCCGGCCGGTTCCGCCTCGGACACGACGACGTCGTCTACCTCGCGATGCCGATGTTCCACTCCAACGCCGTCATCGCCGGCTGGGGCGTCGCGGTGGCGGCCGGGGCGTCGATCGCACTGCGCGAACGCTTCTCGGCGTCGGGGTTCCTGCCCGACGTCCGTCGCTTCGGCGTCACCTACGCCAACTACGTCGGTAAGCCGCTGAGCTACGTCCTGGCGACACCGGCGCGCCCCGACGACGCGGACAACCCCCTGCGGGTCGTCTACGGCAACGAGGCCTCACCGTCGGACATCGTCGCCTTCTCCGAGCGGTTCGGGGTGCGTGTCGTCGACGGCTTCGGCTCCACGGAGGGCGGGGTGGCGATCGGCCGCACCCCCGACACCCCCGCCGAGGCTCTCGGACCGCTCACGCCTCCCGTCGAAGTGGTTGACATCAAGACCGGACTGCGCTGCCCCGCAGCCGAGTTCGACTCCCACGGTCGCCTGCTCAACGCCGACGTCGCGGTGGGTGAGATCGTCAACACCGCCGGCGCCGGTGCGTTCACGGGGTACTACGGTGACGCGGACGCCGACGCCGAGCGGATGCGCGGCGGCGTTTACCACTCGGGGGATCTCGCGTACGTCGACCGCGACGGGTACGTCCACTTCGCCGGCCGGATCGGCGACTGGGTCCGCGTCGACGGCGAGAACGTCGGGACCGGGCCGATCGAGCGCATCCTCCTGCGACACGGCGCCATCCGACTCGCGAGCGTGTACGGGATCGGGACCGACATCGGGGACGAGATCGTCGCGTCGATCGTCGTGGGCGACCTGACCGCGGCCGGCCTGTCGGAGTTCCTCGCCGCACAGTCGGACCTGGGCCCCAAACAGTGGCCGCGCCACATCTGTGTCGTCGACGAGCTGCCGACCACCGCCACGTTCAAGGTCCTGCGGCGCGACCTCGCCGCGTCGACCCCGACACCCACGTGGACCCTGGATCCGGCCACCCGCACCTACCGCTGACGTCCCACACCCAGGTCTCGCGCTCCAGTTCCAGCGTTCGCGCTCCACTTTTCGAAGGACGCTCCGCCTGCAGGCGGAGCGTCCTCGAACAGGCGGAGCGTCTACGGCGAGGCGCCCTGGATGTGGAGCGTCTGCAGGCGGCCACCCTGGAAGTGGAGCGCCCGAGCGGGTCAGGCAGGCGCGGTGTGCGGCAGCGTCGCGGCGAGACGCTCGACGGTGCGCGTGTACTCCTCGACGAGATCCTCGATGAGATCCGCCACCGGAGTGATCGCGTTCATCCGGCCGACGATCTGCCCCGCGGGCATGGCGACGACCTGCGGATCGGCGGCGGCCGAGATGCGGGAGTGGGCATCGGCGACGAGCAGGTTCTGCAACGGCATCGGCAGCGGGGCAGGCGCATCCGGCGCGTCCCACGCATCGGTCCACTTCGTCTTGAGCAACCGGGCAGGCTTGCCGGAGTAGATGCGACGACGCACGGTGTCGTGGGATGTCGCGGCCAGCAGCGCCTGCTGGATCGTCGTCGGACCGTCGCCGGTCGCACCGAGGCGATACTCCGCAGCGGTCAGCCAGTACGAGCCCATCCACACGCCGTCCGCCCCCGAGGCCAGCGCGGCGGCGATCTGTCGGCCGCTGCCCACCCCGCCCGCGGCCAGGACCGACGCCTGGCCGGCGACCGCGTCGACGACCTCCGGCCACAGCACCACCGACGCGATCTCACCGGTGTGGCCGCCCGCCTCGTAGCCCTGGGCGATCACGATGTCGACACCGGCCTCCAGGTGGTGCAGCGCATGCGACCGGGCTCCGGCCAACGCCGCCACCTGCACCCCGTGGGCATGCGACGTGGAGATGACGTCCTCCGGCGGCGACCCCAGCGCGTTGGCGATGAGCTTGATCTGGCCGTGGCGGTCCGCGTGTTCCATCGCGACGTCGACGTGGGACCGCGCGACCGAGTGCAACCAGCCGAGAACGCCTGCGTTGACGCGCTCCTCCCCCTCGATCGCGGGCACGCCGAGCTCGTCGAGGGTGCGTTCGACGAAGGCGCGGTGTTCGGCCGGGATCATCGAGTCGAGGTCGATCTTCGACCCCTCGGTGGGGACCGTGGCCGGCATGACGATGTCGACGCCGAACGGCTTGCCGTCGGTGTTCTCGTGCATCCACGTGAGCACCCGGTCGAGTTCGTCGGCCTCGTTGAACCGGACACACCCGAGCACCCCGAGACCGCCCGCGCGGCTGATGGCCGCGGCGACGTGCTCGGAGGGGGTGAAGCCGAAGATCGGGTACTCGATGCCGAAGCTCTCGGTCAGTGCGGTGCGCATGCTGTGCCTGTCTGTGTGGGTGGCCGTCAGGCCCGGGTGGAGGTGACCTCGAGGGTCTCGTCGGCGGGACGAGACCCCGTGATCTCCTGTCCCCATCGGTAGTTCGGCTTCCCCGCGGGCGACCGTTTGATCTCGTCGACGAACCACACGCTGCGCGGGCACTTGTAGCCGGCGATCTGTTCGCGCGCGACGGTGTTGATGTCGGCGAGGGCGGGACGATGACCGTCGCGGGCGGCGATCACCGCGGCGACCCTGTTGCCGTACCGCTCGTCGGGGACGCCGACGACGACGGTGTCGAAGACGTCGGGATGGGCCTTGAGTGCCTGTTCGACCTCCTCGGGGAAGATCTTCTCGCCACCGGAGTTGATGGACACCGACCCACGGCCGAGCATCGTGATGGTGCCGTCGCTCTCGTACCGGGCGAAGTCACCCGGGATCGAATACCGCACACCGTCATAGGTCTTGAACGTCTTCTCCGACTTCTCCGGATCGTTGTGGTAGCGCAGCGGGATGTTGCCGGTGCGCGCCATCAGTCCGACCTCGTCCGAGCCGACCGGGATGACGGTGCCGTCCTCGCGCAGCAGCACGGTGTTCGGGTCTGCCTTCACCCGTGGGCCGCCCGCGTGGGCCTGCCCCTTCTCGACCGCGGTCATGCCGCCGAATCCGGTCTCCGACGAGCCGATGGCGTCGACGATCACCGCGTTCGGGAAGCGGTCCACGTACTGGTCCTTGACGCTCTGGGAGAAGATCGCCGCCGACGACGCGATCGACAGCACCGACGAGGTGTCGTAGTCCTTCTCCAACAGCGCCTCGATCATGGGGCGCCCCATGGCATCCCCGGTGATGAAGACGACGTTCGCCTTGTGACGCTCGACGATCTGCCACGTCTGATGAGCGCCGAACTCGGGGTAGATGATGGCCTTCTGGCCGCCGAACAGGGCCTGGAACACCGCCCACTGCGATCCGCCGTGGATGAACGGCGGGATGGGGAAGCGGACGAGCTGACCGCCCGCGGCACCGTCGTTCGCGAGCTTCCACTCGTCGGTGACCGCTTCGCCGGTGTACCAGTCGGTGCCGCCACCGAGCACGCGGAAGACGTCGTACTGACGCCACACGACGCCCTTCGGCTTCCCCGTGGTCCCGCCGGTGTAGAGGATGTAGAGGTCGTCGTCGGAGCGGTCCTCGAAGTCACGCTCGCTCGGGTTGTTCGCGACGGCGTCGTCGAACTCGATCGCGTCGGCGGTGAGGTGCCCGTGGTTCAGGGCGTCCGCGATGTCCTTGCCGGTGCCGTCCTCGATGACGACGAGGTGCTTCAGATCGGGGGCCTTCGGCAGCACCTTCGCGACCTTCTGGGTGTACTGCCGCTCGTAGATCAGCACCGTCATCTGCGAGTCGGTGAAGATGTGCTCGAGCTCGGCCTCGACGTAGCGGAAGTTGACGTTGACCATCACCGCGCGCGCCTTGAAGATCGCCACCATGGCCTCCACGCTCTCCAGCGTGTTGCGGCTGTAGAGCCCGACGGTGTCGCCGGGCTGCACGCCGAGTGCCCGCAACTGGTGTGCGAGAGCGTTGCTGCGTGCCTCGAGTTCGGCGTAGGTGCGTGAGGCGCCGTCGGTCTCCAGGGCCACGCGCTCGGGCATGAGGTCGACGGCGTGTTCGACGAGGTCGGCGATGGTGAAGGCCATGGTGACAAAACTAGAACGTGTTACCGTTTTGGGCAAGGAATCCGCAGAACACCTGCCTGATCGAGAGGGAGTCGCACCGTGCCGGACACCCCTGAGCCCGAATGCCTCGTCGAGAAGCGCGGACACACGCTGATCATCACCCTCAACCGGCCGCACGCCCGCAACGCACTGTCGACCGAGATGATGCGGATCATGGTCGAGGCGTGGGATCGGGTCGACTCCGACGACGACATCCGCGTCGCCGTCCTCACCGGCGCGGGTGGGTACTTCTGCGCGGGTGCCGACCTCAAGGCCATGAGCAAGCAGGCCCCGGGTGACAGTTTCGACTCCGGCGCGTTCGACCCGACCCATCTGCCGGCCCTGCTGAAGGGACGACGGCTCACCAAGCCGCTGATCGCCGCGGTCGAGGGGCCCGCCATCGCCGGCGGGACCGAGATCCTGCAGGGCACCGACATCCGCGTCGCCGGTGAGAGTGCGCGCTTCGGCGTCGCCGAGGCCCGCTGGGGGCTGTTCCCGATGGGCGGCAGCGCCGTTCGCCTCGTCCGGCAGATCCCGTACACGATCGCCGCGGACATGCTGCTGACCGGCCGGCAGGTCACTGCACCGGAGGCGCTGTCCTACGGACTGATCGGCTACGTCGTCCCCGACGGCACCGCGCTGGAGAAGGCGCTCGAGATCGCCGACCGTATCGCTGCGAACGGACCCGTTGCCGTGCAGAACATCCTGCGCACGATCCGCGACACCGAGGGCCTTCACGAGATGGACGCGTTCCCGGTCGAGACGGCACTGGGCAAGAAGGTGTTCGCGAGCGACGACGCCAAGATCGGCCCGAAGGCGTTCGCGAGCAAGGAGAAGCCGGTCTTCACCGGGAGGTGACGGCCTCCCCGTCGAGGAGCTGGGTCATCACCGGGGTGAGCACGGTCGGCGGCAACCCCGACAGCGCGCCGAAGAACGCCGCACGGCACATCGCCACGACGTCGTCGGGTGCGACGCGCTTGTCGGTGAGCATCTCGTAGGCGGCAGCCCGCAACATGCCGATCCAGCTGCGCAGCGTGAGGACGAGGATCGGCGCGGGGTCCTCGGTCGCTCCGGCCGCCGCGAGGATCCGTTCGACCTGGATGTCGATGGACCCCGACACCAGCGCGACGATGTCCGGGTCCGAGCTGACACCCCCTCGGAAGACCGCGCGCACCCCGTACTCGTGGTGCAGGCAGTGGTCGACGAAGGCGCGGATCCCGTTCTCCAGCTGCGTGATCGGCGGCTGCGTCGGGTCCGGCGCGGTCTCGTGCATCAGTCGCTCGTTCTCGCGACCCAGCATCGCGACGAAGAACTCCCGCTTGCCCGGGAAGTAGTGGTAGAGCAGTCCCCGCGAGACGCCGGCGAGCTCGGCGACGCGCTCGATGTGCACCTCGTCGTAGGGATGGGTCGCGAAGAGTTCGACGCCGAGGTCGAGGAGTTGGTCCCGCCTCCTCGCCGGGCTCATCCGCGTCCGCGTGGTCGTCACCCGGACAGGATAGCCGCCGCTACTTGACACCGGTTCAACAGCGCGGGACAGTCGAGTCGTGGCACGCAACGACTGGAACGGCCGACAGTTCCCCCACCCCGACGGCCGCCGCCCGGTCGTCGGCGATCTGGCGACCATCGACCGACACCGACCGATCCAGAGCATGCTGGAGGCCTCGAGGGAGCTGGGCCCGATCTGGGAACTCAAGGTGCTGCGCCAGCGACTGGTGTTCGTCGGCACCGCCGCACTCACCGCCGAACTGTGCGACGAAACGCGCTTCTGCAAGGCGTTGCCGCCCGCGGTGGACGCCTTGCGCGACTACGCCGGCGACGGTCTGTTCACCGCGTACAACGAGGAGCCGAACTGGCAACTGGCCCACGAGCTCCTCGCGCCGGCGTTCACCAAGTCGGCGATGCGCTCCTATCACCCGCTGATGATCGAGACGGCGACCGAGCTGTTCGACTACTGGCAGCAGCGACTGGCCGACGGCCCCGTCGACGTCTCCCGCGACATGACCAAGCTGACCATGGAGACGCTGACGCGCACGGCCTTCAGCCAGGACTTCGGGTCGTTCCGGTCCGCCGAGCCGCACCCCTTCGTCGCCGCGATGGTCACGGCGCTCGAGACCGGTCGCCGGAAGGGGACGGTGCGGACCATCCCCGGCGGCAGCGCCCTGGCGTGGCTGCTGGACCGCCGCTTCGCGCGTCACCAGGACTACGTCGACACCATGCTCGACGAGCTCATCACCGCACGGACGGGAACCGACGACCAGCACGACCTGCTCGGCATCATGCTCAACGTCGCACACCCGGAGACCGGCGAGAAGCTGTCACCGATCAACATCCGGTATCAGATCCTGACGTTCCTGGTCGCCGGCCACGAGACGACCTCCGGGGCACTGTCGTTCGCACTGCACTACCTCGCCCGCAACCCGGAATGCCTCGCCCGCGCCCGTGCCGAGGCCGACGAGATGCTCGGCGACGACCCCACCGCGATGCCGGAGTTCGAGCAGGTGGCCAAGTTCCGCTACATCCGTCGGGTGCTCGACGAGTCGCTGCGGATCTGGCCGACGGTGCCCGGGTTCGGTCGCGGCCCGCGGGGGTCGACGACACTCGGCGGCGAGTACGCCATGGACACAGACGACTACGCCGTCGTGAGCCTCGGTGCGGTGCACAAGGATCCGGCGGTCTGGGACGAGCCGGACCGCTTCGACCCGGACCGCTTCCTCCCCGAGAACGTCAAGAAGCGCCCGCCGCACAGCTACAGGCCGTTCGGGGCGGGGCTGCGGTCGTGCATCGGGCGCCAGTTCGCGATCCACGAGGCGGTGCTGGTGCTGGCGACCATGCTGCACCGCTTCGACCTCGAGGCCGATCCCGACTACGACCTCCGCGTCACCGAGCGGTTGACGATGTTGCCCGAGGGTTTCGAGCTCACCCTGCGTCCCCGGACCCGCGCGGCGGTCCCCAACGCCTGACGCACACCCGTCTGTCGGGCGGTAGGGACCGTTCGTTGGGCGGCAGGAACCGTCGATTGGGCGGTAGGAGCCGTTCGTTGGGCGGCATTCGCGATCAGATCGCTGCTCAGGTGCGGGGATGCCGCCGCAGCGACGGCGTGACCGCGTCCAACGGGACGGCGAGACGGGCTCCGAGCGCCCACCAGATGGTTCCTGCCGCCCAACGGACGGTTCCTGCCGCCCAACAGACGGGGTGGGGGCCGACAGACGGGCTCGAGGTCAGATCGCGCGTTCGGCGTTCTCCCAGTACGGATCCCGGAGTCGACGCTTGTAGAGCTTGCCGTTGTCGGCGCGGGGCATCTCGTCGATGTAGTCGATGGACCGCGGCAGCTTGAACTTCGCCAGCCGCTCCCGCGCGTACGACATGAGCTCGTCGGTGAGCGCGTCGTCGCCGACGACACCCGGCGCGGGCTGCACGACGGCCTTGATCTCCTCGCCCCAATCGGCGTGCGGCACACCGAAGACCGCGACATCGGCGACCTTCGGATGCACCGCCAGCTCACCCTCGATCTCGGCGGGATAGATGTTGACGCCACCGGAGATGATCATGTCGTTCTTGCGGTCGAGGAGATACAGGTAGCCGTCGTCGTCCATGTACCCGATGTCGCCGGTGGTGAACATGTTCCCGACGCGGGCCTTCTGGGTCTTCTCCTTGTCCTTGTAGTACTCGAAGGAGGAGCCCTTCATCTCCATGTAGACCTGGCCGCTCTCACCGCGGGGCACCTCGTCGCCGTTGTCGTCGAGGATCTTCACGACGGAGTACGACCACGCCTTGCCCACCGATCCGGGGTGGGTCAACCACTCGTCGCCGAAGATCGTGGTGCCGCCGCCCTCGGTGGCGGCGTAGTACTCGGTCACGACCGGCCCCCACCACTCGAGCATCTGCTGCTTGATCTCCCGCGGACACGGTGCGGCGCCGTGGATCATGTTCCGCAGCGACGAGACGTCGTACTTCGCGCGGACCTCCTCCGGCAACGCGAGCAGGCGGTGGAACTGCGTCGGCACCATGTGACTCTGGGTCACCCTGTGCTTCTCGATGAGCGCGAGCATCTGTTCGGGATCCCACTTGTCCATCAGGACGACCTTGTGGCCCAGCTGCATCGAGATCATCACGAAGTTGACGACGGCCGTGTGGTAGAGCGGCGACCCGCAGATGTGGACGTGGTCGTCGTGCGGGACGAGGCCCATCACGCCGAAGAACCCGATGCCGCCGAGGGCGGCCTGCTCAGGAGCCGCGCCGGTGAGCGGGCGTCGCACACCCTTCGGCTTGCCGGTGGTGCCCGACGTGTAGAGCATCGGAGCGCCGGTGGTGCGGTCGTCCGGGAGACCGTCGTCCACGCCGGCGACGAGGTCGTCGAGGGGACGGAACCCGTCGACCGACCCCACCGCGAACAAGTTGTCGGCGGAGAACCCCGCCTCCCGGGCCGCGATCTGGGCGGTCTCGGCGAACCATTCGTGGGCGACGAAGATCTTGGCCTCGCTGTCGCCGAGGATGTAGGCGATCTCGGGTCCGGTGAGGTGCCAGTTGACGGGCGCGAGGTACAGCCCGATCTGCAGCGCGGCGAACTGCAACACCACCGTCTCGACGCAGTTGGGCGTCGCGATGACGAGGGTGTCGCCGGTGACGAACCCGTGGCGGCGCAGACCGTTCGACACCCGGTTGGCACGCGAGGCGATCTCACCGTAGGAGTGCTCGACCCCGTCGGGGTCGACGAGAGCGATGCGCTCGGGGGTCTCCCGGGCGATGTTCCACAATCCGATCGGCGCGTCGGGGCTGGACACTGTTGCCTCCTCGAGCGGCGGGTGGGCCGCGATTTCTAGAACGTGTTCTAGTCCTGCGCGGCCATTAGACCAGCTCCCCCAACCGGCGGACAAGGTCGGCCGAGCGCGCGGTCACCATCAGCATCGACACACCGGCCGCCTCCCACCGCTTGATCTCCGTCCGGACGGTCTCCGTGTCGCCGACGATCATGGTCTCGCGGACCAGCTCGTCGGGGACGGCAGCGATGGCCTCGTCGCGACGGCCCTCGGCGAACAACGCGCTGATCTCGTCGACCGCCTCGGCGTACCCCATCCGGCGATAGACCTCGGCGTGGAAGTTGAGGTCCTTGGCACCCATCCCGCCCAGGTAGAAGGCGGTGATGGGCTTGTAGGAGTCGACGGTGGCGGCGACGTCGTCGGTGATCTCCACCTGCACGGTCGCAGCCACCTCGAACTCCTCGCGCGTCCGACGCGCACCGGGGCGACTCATCCCCTCGGCCAGCCACTCCTCGTACCGGTCGGCCAGTCGCGGCGTGTAGTAGATCGCGAGCCACCCGTCGGCGATCTCGCCGGCCAGCGCGATGTTCTTCGGTCCCTCTGCGCCCAGCCAGATCGGCAGATCGGACCGCAGCGGGTGGGTGATCGGTTTGAGCGACTTGCCGAGTCCGGTCGCCCCCGGCGCGTCGGAGGGATAGGGCAGGGGGTAGTGCGGACCGGCGTTGATCACGGGGCCCTGCCGGTCGAGGACGTCGCGGATGACCTGCACGTATTCACGTGTGCGCGCCAACGGCTTGGCGAACGGCTGCCCGTACCACCCCTCGACGACCTGCGGCCCGGACACACCGATCCCGAGGATGTGGCGGCCGCCGGAGAGGTGGTCGACCGTCAGCGCATGCATCGCCAGCGAGGTGGGTGGCCGCGCGGAGATCTGCGCGACCGCGGTGCCCAGGCGGACCCTTGAGGTCGCACTCCCCCACCACGCCAACGGGGTGAAGGCGTCCGAGCCCCACGACTCGGCGGTGAACACGGCGTCGAACCCGGATTCCTCGGCCGCGGCGATCAGCTCCGGGGCGTTCTCGATGGGGCCCGCGCCCCAGTAGCCCAACTGCAGTCCCAGCTTCACGTGAGCCTCCCGGAGACGGTTCTTGCGCACCAATACTAGAACCTGTTCTACTCGCTGGGTGACCATCAGCGAGACAGGACCCGGGCCGGCCTCTGCGCTGGCGTCCGCGGTCGCCGACGTCCCCGAACCCGAGACGGCGGTGCTCACCGCGCCACTGCGCAACAGCTTCGACTACACCCGCTCCCTCGGACCGGTGCTGGGCCGCTTCGCCGACGGCATCCGGGCGGGCCGGATCGTGGGCGGACGCACGGCCGCGGGCACGGTGATGGTGCCGCCGAGCGAGTTCGACCCCGAGACGGGGGCACCCACCACGGAGTTCGTCGACGTCGGCCCGGTCGGCACGGTCACGAGCTGGTCGTGGCAGCCGACCCCGTTGCCGGGTCAGCCGTCGGAGACCCCGTTCGCGTGGGCGCTCATCCGGCTCGACGGAGCCGACACCGACCTGTTGCACGCCGTCGCCGTCGACTCCCCCGACGCGCTGAGCACCGGCGCCCGCGTGGTCCCCGTGTGGGCCGAGGAACGCACCGGTCGCATCACCGACATCACCCACTTCGTCCCGGGCGACACCGCCACGGACGCGGTGCCGTCGACGACGGAGCAGGAGATCCCCGGCGTCGTCAGCTACCCCATCGGGCTCGAGATCGACCACGCCGCAACGGTGGTCGAGACCTGGTACCTCGAAGGCCTCAAACAGGGGAAGTTGATCGGCGGCCGCACCAGCGACGGTGTCTACTTCCCGCCCCGCGTGTCCAGCCCCGCCAACGGCGACCCCACCACCGAGAAGGTGGAACTGCCCGACACCGGCATCGTGACGACCTTCTGCATCGTCAACGTCCCGTTCCTCGGACAGCAGATCAAGCCGCCCTACGTCGCGGCGTACGTCGTCCTCGACGGGTCGGACATCGGCTTCCTGCACCTCATCCTGGAGTGCGAGGCCCACGAGGTCCGGATGGGGATGCGGGTCAAGGCGGTGTGGCGCGACGAGTCCGAGTGGGACCACACGTTGCGCAACATCAGCCATTTCAAGCCGTCGGGTGAGCCCGACGCCGACTACGAGACCTACCGGAGTCACCTGTGAACGCACCACGCGTGGCGGTCGTCGGGTTCGCCCACAGCCCGCATGTCGACCGCACCTTCGGCACCACCAACGGTGTCGAGATGCTCATGCCCTGCTTCGCCAAGCTCTACGCCGAGCTGGGCATCAGCCGCACCGACATCGACTTCTGGTGCAGCGGCTCGTCGGATTACCTGGCGGGGCGGGCGTTCTCGTTCATCTCCGCGATCGACTCCATCGGCGCCGTACCGCCGATCAACGAGTCCCACGTGGAGATGGACGCAGCGTGGGCGGCCTACGAGGCGTACGTGAAGATCTCGACCGGGGAGGTCGACCTCGCCCTGGCCTACGGGTTCGGCAAACCGTCCGCCGGGACCATGGATCTCACGCTCGCCCTGCAGACCGATCCGTACACGGTGTCACCGCTGTGGCCGGACGCGTCGTCGCTGGCCGGCCTGCAGGCGCGCCTGGGTCTCGAGTCGGGGGCATGGACCGAACGGCAGATGGCCGAGGTCGCGGCGCGCACCCTCGGCCGCGACGTCGACGACCTGCTCGCCGAGCCGCTCACCGCCGCTCCGCTGCGGGCCCACGACGCATCGCGCTACACCGACGGTGCCGCGGCACTCATCCTGGCGAGCGAGGACCGCGCGAAGGAGCTCGTCGCGAACCCTGCATGGGTCACCGGCTGGGACCACCGCATCGACACCCCGAACTTCGGTGCCCGCGACCTCACCACGTCACCGTCGACCCGCCTCGCCGGCGACAGCGCGCTGGGCGACGACCGCGCGTTCGACATCGCCGAGCTGTACGCGCCGTTCACCCATCAGGAACTCATCCTGAGAAACGAACTGCGACTGCCCGGCTCGGTGCGGATCAACCCCTCCGGAGGAGCGCTGGCGGCCAACCCGATGTTCGCGGCGGGTCTCGAGCGCATCGGCTTCGCCGCCACCGCCATCCTCGCCGGGGAGGCGGGCACGGCGCTCGCGCACGCCACGAGCGGACCGTTGCTGCAACAGAACATGGTGGTCGCCCTGTCCGGCGCCGCCGGAAGCGGGGAGTGACACAGATGGGTGGCAACCGCGCCGCGGTCATCGGGACCGGGCAGACCAAGTACGTCGCCAAGCGGCACGACGTGACGATGGCCGGGATGTGCCGTGAGGCCATCGACGCCGCACTGGCCGACTCCGGCTACACGATGGACGACATCGACGCCGTCGTGATCGGCAAGGCCCCCGACCTGTTCGAGGGGTCGATGATGCCGGAGCTGTCGATGGCAGCGTCGCTCGGCGCCGTCGGGAAGCGACTGATCCGCGTGCACACCGCGGGGTCGGTCGGGGCGTCGACCGCGGTGGTGGCGTCGTCGCTGGTCAAGTCCGGCATCCACAAACGGGTGCTGGCCGTCGCGTGGGAGAAACAGTCGGAGTCGAACGCCATGTGGGCGTTGTCGATCCCCGTCCCGTTCACCATGCCGGTCGGTGCCGGTGCGGGTGGGTTCTTCGCCCCCCACGTCCGCGCCTACATCCGGCAGGCCGGTGCCCCCGAGCACATCGGCGCCATCGTCGCCGCCAAGGACCGCCGCAACGGCGCGAAGAACCCGCTGGCCCACCTGCACCAGCCCGACATCACCGTCGAGAGCGTCATGGCATCCCAGATGCTCTGGGACCCCATCCGGTACGACGAGACCTGTCCGTCGTCGGACGGCGCGTGTGCCGTGGTCATCGGTGACGAGAAGTCCGCCGACGACGCCGTCGCCGACGGGACCCCGGTCGCGTGGATCCGCGCGACCGCCATGCGGACCGAGCCCCTCGCCTACGCCCACCGCAACGTGGTGAGCCCGCAGGCCGGCCGGGACGCGTCCGCCGCCCTGTGGCGCGACGCCGGGGTCACCGACCCGCTCGACGAGGTGGACGTCGCCGAGATCTACGTCCCCTTCTCGTGGTTCGAACCGATGTGGCTCGAGAACCTCGGGTTCGCCGCGATCAACGAGGGCTGGAAGCTCACCGAGGCCGGCGAGACCGATTTCGGCGGACGGATGCCGGTCAACCCCTCGGGCGGCGTCCTCTCGTCGAACCCGATCGGTGCGTCGGGCATGATCCGGTGCGCCGAGGCCGCCCGCCAGGTCCAGGGCAAGGCCGGTGACCACCAGGTCGACGGCGCCCGCACCGCGCTGGGACACGCCTACGGCGGTGGGTCGCAGTACTTCTCGATGTGGTTGCTCGGCGCGGACAAGCCATGAGCGCCAAGCCCGCCTACCTCTACATCGACCGGGAGAACAACCCCGCCGTCGTCGCCGGACGCGTCTCCCGCGAGATGGTGGCCGCCCGCGACAAGCAGGGATGGCTCGACAACTTCGCCGACGACGCCGTCGTCGAGGACCCCGTCGGACCGTCGATGTTCGACGAACACGGGACCGGTCACCGCGGGCGGGACGCCATCTCGGCGTTCTGGGACATGACGATCGCGACCACCGAGCGCCTCGACTTCGAGTTCGACGAAGAGATCATCTGCGGGAACGAGGTCGCCTACATCGGCCGCATCGTGACCCACATCGGCGGACACGTCACCACCTCGCGAGGCGTGTTCACCTACCGCGCCGACGACGCCGGCAAGCTCGTCGCCCTCCGCGCCTTCTGGGAGGTCCAGAAGACGATGGAGTCGATGACAAAGGCCTGACCCGTCAGGCGGACAAAGGCCTGACCCGTCAGGCGGACAAAGGCCTGACCCGTCAGACCGCGCGCGCCACCAGCGCAGCCACCCGCCCGATGATGTCCTGGTTAGGCGTGGCGTCGGGGTCGACACGGCTGTTGCGGGTCTGCACGACCAGCAGGATCCGTTGTCCCCGCGGCCCGATGAGCAGGCCGCCGTCGTTCGCCGTGCCGAAGTCGCCGGAGCCGGTCTTGTCCGCCGACGTCCATCCGGCGCGCAGGTTCGCGCGGAAACGCTTGTCCGACGTCCTCGTCCCGCGCATCCACCCGACGAGCGTCGCCCGGTCGCGGGGATCGAGCCGGTCGCCGACCATCACCGCGCGCAGCCCCGCCGCCCACGCCTGGGGGACGGTCGTGTCGCGCAGGTCCCCGGGGATCGCGGTGTTCAGCGCCGTCTCCTGTCGCACCATCACCGTCGCCGGGTCGCGGACAGATCGGGCGAACGCCGTCACCGCGGCGGGGCCACCGATCGCGGCGAACATGAGGTTCGCCGCGGTGTTGTCGCTGCGCTGCAGCGCCGCGGTCGCGATCTCGGGGTAGGTCATGGTGCGTCCGACGAACGTCTGCGTGACCGGCGAGTTGGCGACGATGTCCCGCGCGCGGACCGGCACCGGGGTGTCCAGACGCAGCCGACCGTGGCGGGCGGCATCGAGCACTGCTGCCGCGAGGTACACCTTCGACATCGACAGCACCGGGAACCGCCGGTCGGCGTCGACCGACGCGATCACCCGTCCGGTCGTCAGATCCCGTGCCCACACCCCGACGTCGACGTGGGCTGCGGCCGCGAGCGACCGGATCTGCATGTCGACGGACGGTGCCGCCTGCGCCGGAGCCGTCGTCAGACCGACGGCGACGAGAACCGGGAGCAGCGCCGCGAACGGCCGGAAGGTACGCATGGCGAACAGTGTGCCCGGCTCGGGCATGCGGGTACACCACTGACACCGATGCGCGTCGCCGAGTGCATCGTGCACGCGGTGGTCGACATGGGTGTCGGTTGTGGACGGCGAGGAGAACCTCAGCGGTAGCGGACCGACAACTCCTTGATCCCGTTGATCCACCCGTGGCGGAGATACCGGGGTTCGGCGACCTTGGTGATGTCGGGCATGTGGTCGGCGATGGCCCCGAAGATCAGGTCGATCTCCATGCGCGCGAGATTCGCGCCCACGCAGTAGTGGGCGCCGTGCCCGCCGAAACCGACGTGCGGGTTGGGGTCTCGTGTGATGTCGAAGGTGAACGGGTCGGTGAAGACGTCGGTGTCGTAGTTCGCCGACCCGTAGAACATGCCGACGCGCTGACCCTCGCGGATCTGCGCCCCACCGAGCTGCACGTCGGCCTTCGCCGTCCTCTGGAAACAGTTCACCGGCGTCGCCCATCGCACGATCTCGTCGGCCGCGGTCGCCGGGCGCTCGCGCCGGAAGAGCTCCCACTGCTCGGGGTTGTCGAGGAACGCGTTCATGCCGCGGCTGATCGCGTTGCGCGTCGTCTCGTTGCCGGCGACGCTCAACATGATGAAGAAGTAGCCGAACTCGAGTTCGTCGAGCGCGTGCCCGTCGATGTCGGCGTGGACGAGTTCGGTGACGATGTCACCGACAGGGCACTTCTTGCGGTCCTCGGCCATCTCGTAGGCGTAACCGAGCATCTGCGCCGACGCCATCTGCGGGTCGTCGGTGAAGTCGGGGTCGTCGTAGTTCATCATCGCGTTCGACCACGCGAACAACTTCTGCCGATCCTCCTGCGGCACACCGAGGAGGTCGGCGATGGCCTGCAGCGGCAACTCGACGGCGACGTCGTGGACGAAGTCCCCCGTCCCGTCGTTCGCCGCGGCCTTCTCGACGATCTGCCGCGCCCGCTCGGCCAGCCCCTCCTCCAGGGCATGCACCGACCGCGGCGTGAACGTCTTCGACACCAACTTGCGCAGGCGCGTGTGGTCCGGTGGGTCGTGGTTGATGACGAGCGCCTTGGTCACCTCGAGTGCCTCGGGCTCCATAGCGTCGTCGAAGCGCACGATGACACCGTTCGCGTTCGCCGACCACAGGTCGTTGTTCTTCGAGATCGCCCGGATGTCCTCGTGCCGCGTCACCGCCCAGTAGCCGCCGTCCCGGAAACCGCCGCCGCTGCCGGCGGGTTGGTCGACCCAGTGAACGGGCGCGGTCTGCCGCAACTCGGCGAACGTCGCGTGCGGGATCCCGCCCTGCAACAACGACGGGCTGGTCAGATCCACACCGTCCCGCAACACGGGGTCGGTGAAGACCGGACATCCCGAGGTGGGCGTGGGCAGGGCGTCGGCTCCGGTCATGATCGAGCTTCCTCACGTGGTGAACCTGTTCCAGTTCTCAGTGAACACCCGACGGCGCCGATCGGGAAGCATTTCCGGCGCCCGATGTGGACTGAAGTGAGAACGTGTTCTAGTTTGCAGGTATGGGCAAGCCGGTCATCGTGGAAGCAGTGCGTTCGCCGATCGGGAAGCGGGCCGGGTGGTTGTCCGGTCTGCATCCCGCCGAGATCCTGGGAGCGGTGCAGCGCGGCGTCATCGAGCGCGCCGGCATCGACCCCCTCCTCGTCGAGCAGGTCGTCGGCGGGTGCGTCATGCAGGTGGGTGCGCAGGGCAACAACGTCACCCGGACGGCGTGGCTGAACGAGGGGCTGCCGTGGCAGACCGGCGCCACCACGGTCGACTGCCAGTGCGGTTCAGCCCAGCAGGCCAACCACCTCATCGCCGGACTCATCGCGACCGGCACCATCGACGTCGGCATCGCCTGCGGGGTCGAGGCGATGAGCATGGTGCCGCTCGGGGCCAACGTGATGCTCGAAGGAGCGGGTCCGCGTCGACCCGAGTCGTGGGACATCGACATGCCCAATCAGTTCGAGGCCGCCGAGCGGATCGCGCAGCGACGGGGCATCACCCGCGCCGACACCGACGCCCTCGGCGAGCGCAGCCAGCGTCTCGCCCGGCAGGCGTGGGACGAGGGCCGTTTCGACCGCGAGGTGCTGTCGATGAAGGCGCCCGAGCGCACGAAGGACGGCGAACTGACCGGGGACATCCTCGACGTCACCCGCGACCAGGGGCTGCGGGACACGACCCTCGAGTCGCTCGGGAACCTCAAGCCCGTGATCGAGGGCGGGATCCACACGGCCGGCACGTCGTCGCAGGTGTCCGACGGCGCCGCCGCCGTGCTGCTGATGGACGAGGACAAGGCGCGGTCCCTCGGCCTGACACCGCGCGCCCGGTTCCGCGCCCAGGCCCTCGTCGGCGCCGAGCCGTACTACCACCTCGACGGTCCGGTGCAGGCGACCGAGCGGGCGCTCTCGAAGGCGGGGATGTCGATGTCCGACATCGACCGCTTCGAGGTCAACGAGGCGTTCGCGTCGGTGCTGCTCAGCTGGGCGTCGGTCCATCAGCCCGACATGGACCGGGTCAACGTCAACGGCGGCGCCATCGCCCTCGGCCACCCGGTGGGCAGCACGGGCGCCCGCCTCATCACCACGGCCTTGCACGAACTGGAGCGCAGCGACTCGTCGACGGCGTTGATCACGATGTGCGCGGGAGGCGCGCTCTCGACGGCATCCATCTTGGAACGAATCTGAGAAGATGTTCCAATGACATCGGACAGGAAGACCCGCGAGAAGCCGGGCGCACTCGACTCGCCCGCGGTCGGAGCCATCCTCAAGTGGGGGTCGAAGGCCAACACCGCGCTGTACAAGGCCACCGGCGGACGCATCGGCGGCAACTGGCGGATCGGAGCGGGCTTCAAGAAGCCCGTACCCGTCTGCCTGCTCACCACCACCGGGCGCAAGACCGGCGAGCCGCGCACCGTCCCGCTGCTCTGCCTCCGCGACGGCGAGAACGTCGTGCTCGTCGCCTCACAGGGTGGTCGCAAGAACCATCCGCTCTGGTACCTCAACCTCGTCGCCGACCCGGACGTCCGCATCCAGATCGGCAAGCGCACCCGTGCGTATCGGGCACATCCCGCCGACGACGCCGAACGGACTCGTCTGTGGCCTCTGATGGCCGATCTGTACGCCGACGTGGACCAGTACCAGGAGTGGGCCGACCGGACGATCCCGCTCGTCGTCTGCGTGCCGTCGGACTGAGTACAACCCCCATGCGGTGACCTTTCCGTGACCCGGGTCACGGTCTACGGTCCGGTCGGGTGAAAACCCTCTCCGATCAGGGGCGAGGGGACAACACTGGTCCGGTGACATACATGCCTCCGACCGACGCGATGTTCCTGCTCGCCGAATCGCGCGAGCATCCGATGCACGTCGGCGGCCTGCAACTCTTCACCCCGCCCGAGGACGCCGGTCCCGACTACGCCCGCGACATGGTCGACGAACTCCGCTCGCACACCGACGTCAGCAGCCGCTTCCGTCGGCGTCCCGCCGACCCCGTCAGTTCGGTCGGGAACACCTGGTGGACAGAGGAACCGCACGTCGACCTCGACTACCACATCCGGCACTCGGCGGTCCCCCGGCCGGGACGCATCCGTGAGCTCTTCCAGCTCACCTCGCGGTGGCACGGCACCCTGCTCGACCGTCACCGCCCCCTGTGGGAGACGCACCTCGTCGAGGGCATCGAGGGCGGTCGGATCGCGGTCTACAGCAAGGTGCACCACTCCCTGCTCGACGGCGTCTCCGCCCTGCGGGTCACCCAGCGTGCGCTGACCGACGACCCGAACGACACCACGATCCGTGTCCCCTGGGATCCGCAGCCGCCCCGGTCCAAGGAGGTCCAGTCCTCGGGTGGCGGGCCGCTCGCCCTGCCGCTGTCGGTGATCGGCAAGGGTGTCTCCCTGGGGACCACGGCCGCCGGCCTGGTGCCCGCGTCGCTCAAGGTGCTCACCCAGGCCGTCCGCGACCACAACTTCACCACGCCGTTCGAGGCCCCGCGCACCATGCTCAACGGCCCGATCGGCGGCGCTCGTCGATTCGTCGCGCAGTCCTGGGAGATCGAGAGGGTGCGTGCCGTCGGCGATTCCGTCGGCGCGACCCTGAACGACGTGGTGCTCGCGATGTGCAGTGGTGCGTTGCGCCGCTACCTGCAGGAGAACAACGCCCTGCCCGACAAGTCGCTCACGGCGATGGTCCCCGTCTCGCTCCGATCCGACTCCGACAGCGCCGGCGGGAACTCGGTGGGTGCCGTCATCTGTTCCCTCGCGACCGACATCGAGGACCCGCTGGCACGTCTGCAGACCATCCGCGAGTCCGCACAGGCGTCGAAGCAGTTGATGAAGGAACTGACGCCGCTGCAGATCCTGCTGCTCAGCGCGGTGAACATGTCGGCGCTGGCACTCTCGCCGCTGCCCGGCTACGTCTCCCTCGCGCGTCCGCCGTTCAACATCATCATCTCCAACGTGCCCGGCCCCGACAAGCCGTTGTACTGGAACGGATCTCGTCTCGACGGCATCTATCCCGCGTCCATCGCGCTGGACGGCCAGGCCATGAACATCACGTTCACCAGCAACGACGACGCCCTCGACTTCGGCATCGTCGGGTGCCGGCAGACCCTGCCGAGCCTGCAGCGGATGATCCACCACCTCGAGGACGCGCTGGCCGAACTGGAGAAGGCCGCCGTCGCCTGACACCCGCGACACCCCGTCGCGCCCAACCCCGATCGCAGCGCGCGCGGCTGTCCTACGATGACGCCATGACCGATCATGACCGTGCAGCAGCGCGCAGGGAGATCACGAACGCCCTCTCGACGGCGTTCGACAAGCGCCACGAAGTGCTCGACGCCATCGTCGACGCCCCCGACCGCGACAGCGCCGTGCGATCGCTGACGCAACTGCTCGACTCCTCCACCCTCGGCGCCGAGGCCGTCATGGGGATGTCCCTGCAGCAGCTGACCGTCGACGAGCGTCGTGCGAACCAGGCCGAACTCGAGGACCTCGACCGTCAGCTGACCTTCACCCTCACCGAGCGCCCGGGCAGCTCCGGCGACACGCTGAGCCTGCGCGCGTTCCAGGGCACCGTCGACAGCGACATCTTCGGCGCCCGCACCGAGGAGATCGGTTCCGCGGGAGACGGTTCGGGCAACCCGGCGGGCGGTCTCGACGAGGAGATCGCGCTGGCCACCGAGCGCGTCCGCGTCGAGGAGGCCGCCTGGTATGTCGCCGAGGAGCTCACCTCCGACGGCGCCACCAAGGTCGGCCTGGTGTTCGGTGAACTCGTCGGCGGCGAGGTCAACGTCCGCATCTGGATCCACCCCGATCACCGCAAGAAGGGCTACGGCACAGCCGCACTGCGCAAGTCGCGATCGGAGATGGCGTCGGCGTTCCCCGGCGTGCCGATGGTCGTCCGCGCCCCCGGCGCCTCGGCCTGACCGGTCGATGCCCGTTCTCGCAGCGGTGTTCGCGGCCCTCGCGGCCGTGCTGCACGTCGCGATCTTCGTGATGGAGTCGGTCCTGTGGACGCGGCCCGCCGTCCATCGACGGTTCGGTCTCGCCTCGGCCGACGAGGCGGTCGCGACCCGGTCGATGGGTTCTACAACCTCTTCCTGGCCGTCGGGATCATCGTCGGGATCGCGATCGGCGGCACCGCAGGTACGACGCTCGTCGTGTTCTGCTGTGCCTGCATCGTCGCCGCCGCAGCGGTCCTGCTCACCACAGGACTGTCGTATCTGCGGGCAGCGACGACGCAGGCACTGTTCGCCGTGATCGCGCTGGTGCTGTTCGCGGTCCTCTAGACCGGGCTCAGCCCTTCACGACGTCGTAGCGGTCGGCCATCATCACCGTGTCCCAGACGTCGACGAAGTCGCGGACGAACCGCTCGTGACCGTCGCTGCCCGCGTACACCTCGGCGACCGCGCGCAGCTGGTCGTTCGAGCCGAACAGCAGGTCGTTGCGCGATGCGTGGAACCGGGTCTCGCCGGTCGTCCTGTCGTCGACGGTGAACGCCGTCGGCCCCGCGGCCCCCTCGGAGCCGTCGGCCGGGGTCCACACGTAGTCCATGCTCGTCACGGTGTCGAAGAAGTCCGTCGTGAGCACACCGACACGGTCGGTGAACACGCCCGTGTCGGAACCGTCGTGGTTGCAGCCCAACACACGCAGGCCACCGGTGAGCGCGACCCACTGCGGCGCCGACAGCCCCAGGAGCGCGGCGCGATCGAGGAACATCCGCTCGGGCGCCACCGACGACACCGAGTGGTACTCGGGCAGGACGTAGTTGCGGAAACCGTCGACGACCGGTGCGAGCCAGGCGAACTGCTCGGGGTCGGTCTGGTCCTGGGATGCGTCGACGCGCCCCGGCGTGAAGGGGACCGTGACGGTGACGCCGGCGTCGGCGGCGGCCTTCTCGACGGCGACGACGCCGCCGAGGACGAGGACGTCGGCGAGGCTCACCGAGGTTCCGCTCGCCTCCTTGATGTCCCGCAGCTTCGCGACCACGTCGACGGTGCGGGCGTTGACCGACCAGTCCTTCTGCGGCGCCAGCGCCAGGCGTGCTCCGTTCGCGCCGCCGCGCTTGTCGGAGATGCGGAACGTCACGGCCGACGAGAACGCCGTGTAGGCGAGGTCCGAGACCGAGATCCCCGAGTCCGCGATCGCCTGCTTGAGCGCGGTGATGTCGGCGTCACCGATCACCGGGCCGTCGGCGGCCGGCAGCGGGTCCTGCCAGGAGAAGTCCTCGGCCGGGACCTCAGGACCGAGGTAGCGCGACTTGGGTCCCATGTCGCGGTGGGTCAGCTTGAACCACGCCTTGGAGAACTGCTCGGTGAAGTGGTCGAAGTCGGCGAGGAACCGCTCGCAGATCTCACGGTAGACCGGGTCGACCTTCAGCGCGATGTCGCTCGTCATCATCATCAGCGGCTCGTCCCTGCCGGCGATGTGCGCGTCGGGGGTGCGCGGCGCGTCGGGGTCGGTCGGGGTCCACTGCAGCGCGCCGGCCGGGCTCTGGGTCTTCTCCCACTCGTGGCCGAAGAGGTTCTCCAAGTACGAGTTGTCCCACTGCGTGGGGTTCTGGGTCCACGAGCCCTCGATGCCGTTGGTCATCGTGTTCTCGGCGTTGCCGTCGCCCCGAGGGTTGTGCCAGCCGAGGCCCATCGCCTCCATCGGCGCGATCTCCGGCGGCGCACCGATCTCCTCCGACGGCACCTTGCCGTGACTCTTGCCGAACGCGTGGCCGCCGGCGATCAGCGCGACGGTCTCCTCGTCGTTCATCGCCATGCGGCCGAACGTGATCCGGATGTCGACCGCGGATGCCGCCGGGTCACCCTCCTGGTTGGGGCCCTCCGGGTTGACGTAGATCAGCGACTGATGCGACGCGGCCAGCGGCTGCTCGAGTTCGTAGTCGGCGTCACCGGGCTGACCGGTCCAGCGCTTGCTGCGGTCGACCATCGCGTCGTAGGACTCCGGGCTCGTGTTGTCGATCCACTCCGCGCCCCAGTAGGTGGCGTCGTCGGCCTCCCACGCGTCGCGGCGACCGCCGCCGAACCCGTACGTCGGGAAGCCCATGATCTCCAGCGAGCAGTTGCCCGCGAGGATCATCAGGTCTGCCCACGAGAGCGCGTTGCCGTACTTCTTCTTGATCGGCCACAGCAGGCGACGTGACTTGTCGGTGTTGCCGTTGTCCCACCAACTGCTGATCGGTGCGAAGCGCTGCAGGGCCTGACCTGCTCCGCCGCGACCGTCGGCGATGCGGTAGGTGCCCGCGGAGTGCCAGGCCATGCGGATCATCTGCGGGCCGTAGTTGCCGTAGTCCGACGGCCACCAGTCGACCGAGGTGGTGAGGAACTCCTTGATCTCGTTCTTCAGGGCATCGAGGTCGATGGCCGAGAACGCGGCCTCGTAGTCGAAGTCGCGCAACGGGTTCGCGGCGGGACCATCGGTGTGCAGCTGCTCGACGCGCAGCCGATCGGGGTACCAGTCGGACAGAGTGGGCTTCGACGTCTCCGCCCCGCCGATCGTGTTGCCACCGAAGGGACACTTCCCCTCGAGGACCTCGGAGTACTCGGAATACGTCGTCATGACGGGGCCTCTCATCGGGGCGTGGGTGACGCGGACGAGCCCACACCGACCGGTTCTGGGCCACTGCTGTCATTCATACGCACGCGTTCGGCGTCGGGCGACGAAAGTTGTGACCCTGTGCCCCACATCTCGATCCGGACACGATCCGGGCGACCGACCTCAGCGGGCGGCTTCCACCTCGCCGTGGACACCGGGCATGTCGAGATCGGACATGTCGAGCACCATGCGGTACCGGACGTCGTTGTGTCGGACGCGCGACAGTGCCGCGTCCACCTCCGCGGAGGGCACGACGTCGACGTCGGCGAGCACGCCGTGCTCGCCGCAGAACGCGAGCATCTCCCGCGTCGACCGCAGACCCCCGCTGCCACTGCTGCTCAACCGCTTCCGGCCGACGAGCAGCGCCAGGGTGTCCACGCTCATCGGACCGAGGTGGCCGAGCTGGACCAGCACACCGTCGACCGCGGTGACCCGCAGGTACGGCTCGATCTGGTGCTCGGCCGAGATGGTGTCGATCACGACGTCGAAGGTGTCCCGGGCGGCTGCCATCCGCTCCTCGTCCGTCGACACGAGGAGGTCGTCGGCGCCGAGGGCGCGGGCGTCCTCGGCCTTGTCCGCCGAGCGGCTGATGACGGTGGTCCGCGCGCCGAGCGCGACCGCGAACTTCACGGCGAGATGTCCGAGACCGCCGAGCCCGGCGACGGCCACACGCGAGGTTGAGTCGACGCCGGCGGCACGCAGCGGTTCCCAGACGGTGACCCCGGCGCACAGCAGGGGTGCTGCCGCCGCCGGGTCGAGGCCGTCGGGGAGCGGATGGCAGAAGCCCTCACGCACCACGTACTCCCGCGCATAGGCGCCGGCCGTGGTCGACCCGTCCCGCCGATCCGTGCCGCCGTAGGTGAGCGTCGGGAACTCGTGACACCAGTTCTCCTGCCCGGCGCGACAGTGTGCGCAGATCCCGCACGAGTCGACGATGTTGCCCACGGCCACCGTGTCGCCGGTCCGGAACGTCGACACGGCATCACCCACGGCGACGACGGTCCCCGTGAACTCGTGGCCCGGTACCACCGATCCACCGGCCGCGAGGCCGTCGATGCTGTGGACGTCGGTGTGGCACACCCCGCAGAAGTCGATGCGCACCGCGACGTCGTCGTCGCGGAGGTCTCGTCGGGCGACGGTGGTGCGTCGACCCCCGCGCCCGGTGTCGTCGAACATCCATGCCGTCGTCTCCCGCATGATCTCTCCTAAAACAGAACGGTCGGTTTGCTTTGGACACCGTAGCCCTCTCCCGGCCCTCCGGCAAACCAACCGGTCTGTTCTAGACTGCGGTGCGTGACCGAGGAGCAGACACTGACCGCGAAAGGCGCCGCGACCCGGCAGCGGATCCTCGACGCGGCGACCGACGAGTTCGCCCGCCACGGCATCGCCGGGGCGCGGGTCGAGCGGATCGTCGCCACGGCACGCACGAACAAGGCGCAGCTGTACCAGTACTTCGGCAGCAAGGACGGCCTGTTCGACGCGATCTTCTTCGGTTCGATGGAGCGCATCATGTCCGTCGTGGCGATCGACGCCGACGACCTCGCCGACTGGGCCGTGCGCCTCTACGACGAGTACCTGCGCCGCCCCGATCTCATCCGTCTGGCCACCTGGGCGCGTCTCGAACGCCGTCCGGCCGGGACCCTGGTCGCGGAGCAGGACCGCGTCGACGCACCCAAGCTGGCGGCCATCGCCGACGCCCAGCGCCGCGGGCTCGTCCGCGCGGGGGACCCGTTCGACATCATGGCCATGGTCATCGCCATGTCCATGGCGTGGTCCCCGGTCAGCAACGTCTACGCCGCGACCGCCGACGAACCGACGCCGACGCACGACGCCCGGCGTGAACTCCTGCGCGAGAGCGTGATCCGGGTGGTCACCCCCTGACACGTCAGCGTCGTCGAGGTGGGAACCCGATCCGGGCGGTGATGCGGTCGATGCGCCCGTCGAGG
This sequence comes from Williamsia deligens, assembly GCF_024171765.1. Taxonomy (GTDB): domain Bacteria; phylum Actinomycetota; class Actinomycetes; order Mycobacteriales; family Mycobacteriaceae; genus Williamsia_A; species Williamsia_A deligens. The sequence goes on along the minus strand of NZ_JAMTCI010000001.1, from coordinate 2,209,345 downwards.
TCGACGTCGAAGCGCTCGCGCACCCGCGCCGACAGGCCGAACACCACGTGGACGAGGAACTCGGCCTGCACCGACCCACCCTCGACCTGCTCGATGCCGATGATCTCGACGCGACGGATCACGCGGTACTTCCGGCCGACGTCGAGGTCGTGGATGATCGCCGGCCCGCTCGATCCGGTCCGGATGCCGTTCTCCACGCGGCGACACCCGTCGGCGAGACGCACCGCCGAGACGTCATGACTCGCCAGCGCCTCGATGTAGGCGCGGGCGTCGGCGATCGGGTCCGGTGTGGTCACCGGGTCATGATCGCACCGGCGGGCGCCTCAGCGTGCGCCGTAGACGGGGAACGGTGCCGGGGCCTCGCCGAGGATGTCGGCGACGACCGGCCCGAGTTCGGCAGGGTCCCACCGCGCCCCCTTGTCCCGCGCCGCGCTGCGCTGCCAGCCGTCGGTGACGGAGATCCTCCCGCCCTCGACCTCGAACACCCGCCCGGTCACGTCGCCCGAGCCCGGCGATCCGAGCCACACCACGAGGGGTGACACGTTCGCCGGGTCCATGGTGTCGAAGGACCCGTCGTCGGGCGCCGCCATCTGCGCGGCCATCGCGTCGCCGGCACTGGTCGTCATCCGGGTCCGGGCCGACGGCGCGATCGCGTTCACCGTGATGCCGTATCCCTTCATCTCGGCGGCGGCCTGGATCGTCAACTCGGCGATCGCCGCCTTCGCCGCCGCGTAGTTGCCCTGCCCGACCGAGCCGTACAGGCCGGCCCCGGAGGAGGTGTTGACGACGCGTGCCTGTCGGGGTGACCCCGCCTTCGACTGCGCCCGCCAATACTCGGCGGCGTGCCGCAGCGTCGCGAAGTGACCCTTGAGGTGGACGCGGACGACGTCGTCCCAGTCCGACTCGCTCATCGACACCAGCATCTTGTCCCGGAGGAACCCGGCGTTGTTGACCAGGACGTCGAGCGCACCGAACTCTTCGACGGCGGTGGTGACGAGGCTCCTCGCACCCTCCCAGTCGGCGACGTCGGCCCCGTTGACCACGGCCTCCCCGCCTGACGCGACGATCTCGGCGACGACCTGCTCACCCGGGGACTCGCCGGTCGCGCTGCCGTCCAGTCCGGCGCCGATGTCGTTCACGACGACCTTCGCCCCCGACGCCGCGAACGCGAGCGCGTGCTCCCGGCCGATCCCCCGGGCGGCGCCGGTGACGACGACGACCCGTCCCTCGTTGATCCCGCTCACGGCGCCTGGTGCTCCAATCGGTTGTCGGTTGTGCCGGCGTCGAGGAACGCCGGCCGTTCGCCGCCTCCGTGCACGGTGAGCACGGAGCCGGTGATGTAGGAGGCCAGGGGCGACAGCAGGAACGCGACGGCGTGCCCGACGTCGGTCGGGCGGGCCATCCGTCCCATCGGGATCGTCCGCCCCACCGCGGCCACACCGTCGGCGTCGCCGTAGTGCATCGCGGACAGCTCGGTCTCGACCGGCCCCGCCACCACGCTGTTGACCCGGACCGTCGGCGCCCACTCGACGGCGAGCGACCCGGTGAGGCTGTCGAGCCCGGCCTTCGCGGCGCCGTATCCGGCGGTCCCGGGCGACGGGCGGTGTCCGCTGACGCTGGAGACGTTGACGATCGAGCCACCGCCGGACCGTGCCAGCGACGCCCGTGCCGCCTGCGCGACCAGCAGCGGCGCCAGGAGGTTGAGCTCGACGATCTTGCGGTGGAACCGGTCGGAGGCGTCGGACGCCAGGGAGAAGGGTGCGCCCCCGGCGTTGTTCACCAGCCCGTCGAGGCGGCCGTGACGGTCGGTCACCTGCGAGACCATCGCCGCGACGGCATCGGCGTCGCGGACATCGCAGGCGACGAAGTCGAGCGCGTCCGGCAGGGCACCACCCGGTTCGGGTGGGCGACGTGCGCACGCCACCGGGACCGCCCCGAGGTCGGCGAGGACCGTGCAGATCCCGGCACCCACGCCCCGCGCTCCCCCGGTGACGAGCACGACGTGCCCCGACAAGCCCAGGTTGGCCATCTGTTGCCCCATTTCCACCGCTGACGTGCCTGCTACGCTACCAAGCAAGTGTTTGGTTGGTAACCATAGCGAGAGGGGCGCGCGTGCCCATCACCACATCGACGATCGAACCGGGGATCGTGGCGGTCACCGTCGACTTCCCGCCGGTCAACGCGTTGCCGTCGGCCGCATGGTTCGACCTCGGCGACGCGATCCTGGCCGCCGGGGCGGATCCGACGACGTCGGTCGTCGTACTGCGCGCGGAGGGCCGCGGCTTCAACGCCGGCGTCGACATCAAGGAGATGCAGAACACCGAGGGGTTCGGCGCACTGATCGGCGCGAACCGGGGCTGCGCGCACGCATTCGCCGCGGTCTACGACTGCAAGGTGCCGGTCATCGTCGCCGTCAACGGGTTCTGCGTGGGCGGCGGCATCGGGCTGGTCGGCAACGCCGACGTCGTCGTCGCCTCCGACGACGCGGTGTTCGGGCTCCCCGAGGTCGACCGCGGCGCGCTCGGTGCGGCAACGCATCTCGCGCGCCTGGTCCCCCAGCACATGATGCGCACCCTGTACTTCACCGCGCAGAACGTGACCGCCCAGCAGCTGCACCACTTCGGCTCGGTGTACCGCGTCGTCGCGCGCGATGATCTGCTCGAGGCCGCCCTCGAGGTCGCCCGCATGATCGCGGCCAAGGACACCCGGGTGATCCGTGCCGCGAAGGAGGCCATCAACGGCATCGACCCCGTCGACGTCAAGACGAGCTACCGCCTCGAGCAGGGCTACACCTTCGAGCTGAACCTCGCGGGCGTCGCCGACGAACACCGGGATGCCTTCGCAGGCACCAGCAAGGCGGGCGGACGATGACCACGGGGACGCGCAGGACACAGACCGACAAGACCTCGACCCTCGACGAGGCGATCGGGGAGATCCGCGACGGGATGACCATCGGCATCGGTGGCTGGGGGTCACGCCGCAAGCCGTTGGCACTCGTCCGCGCCCTCGCGCGGTCCGACGTCCGCGACCTGACGGTGGTCACCTACGGGGGCCCCGACCTCGGATTGCTCTGCGCGGCAGGCAAGGTCCGCAAGGCGTACTACGGCTTCGTCTCCCTCGACTCGCCACCGTTCTACGACCCCTGGTTCGCCCACGCCCGCACCTCCGGGGCCATCGAGGTCCGGGAGATGGACGAGGGCATGGTGAAGTGCGGACTGGAGGCGGCCGCGGCGCGCCTACCGTTCCTGCCCATCCGCGCCGGCCTCGGCTCGGCCGTCCTCGACTTCTGGGGGGACGAGCTGCGCACCGTCGACTCCCCGTACCCGTCGGCCGACGGCCGCACCGAGACCCTCGTCGCGATGCCCGCCCTCGAGCTCGACGTCGCCCTGGTCCACCTCGACATCGCCGACGTCCACGGCAATGCCGCCTACACCGGCGTCGACCCGTACTTCGACGACCTGTTCTGCGGCGCGGCACAGCGGCGGTTCCTCGAGGCCGACCGCGTCGTCGAGACCACCGAGCTGGTCGAATCCGTGTCACCGCAACGCATGCTGCTCAACCGGATGAACGTCGACCGTGTCATCCACGCCCCCAACGGCGCGCACTTCACCTTCGCGGGTGACTACCGCCGCGACGAGGCGTTCCAGCGTCACTACGCGCAGTCCGCCGCCGACCCCGAGTCGTGGGCGACGTTCCGCGACCACTTCCTCGACGTCGACGAGGAGACCTACCAGGAGCGCGTCGTCGAGTGGACGCGGGAGCGTACCGAACAGAAGGAGGGCGCACCCGCATGAGCGACGTGACCTGCGCCGAGACCTGTGTGATCGCCTGCGCCGAGATCTTCTCCGGCGCGGGCGAGATCATGGCCTCCCCCATGGCGACGACCCCGTTGATCGGCGCCCGCCTGGCCCGCCTCACCACCGAACCCGACCTGCTGATCACCGACGGTGAGGCGCTGATCTTCGCCGACACCCCGGCCGTGGGGACGTCGGCGCCCATCGAGGGGTGGATGCCGTTCCGCAAGGTCTTCGACGTCGTCGCCTCGGGCCGGCGACATGTGGTCATGGGCGCCAACCAGATCGACCGCCACGGCAACCAGAACCTGTCGGCGTTCGGGCCGCTGCAGCACCCGAAGCGGCAGATGTTCGGCGTCCGCGGCGCGCCCGGCAACACGATCAACCACCCGACGAGCTACTGGGTGGCCCGCCACTCCTCGCGGGTGTTCACCGAGACCGTCGACATCATCTCCGGCGTCGGATACGACCAGATCGATCCGGCCAACCCCGCCTACCGGTTCCACCACATCCATCGCGTCGTCACCAACCTGGGCGTCTTCGACTTCCGCGGACCGGACCACACGTTCCGCGCGCTGTCGCTGCACCCGGGCGTGACCGCCGACGAGGTCGTCGAGAACACCGGTTTCGAGGTCGCGGGCCTCGACGACGTCGGCGAGACCCGGGCGCCCACCGACGAGGAACTGTCGCTGATCCGCGACACCCTCGACCCGAAGGGACTGCGGGACAAAGAGGTCGCCCCGGCAGGAGCGGCACGATGACGCAGGCGCCGCTGCGGACCGCGTTCACCGAGCTCGTCGGTGTCGACTACCCGGTGGTGCAGACCGGGATGGGATGGGTGTCCGGCGCCTCCCTGACCTCGGCCACGTCCAACGCCGGTGGGCTGGGCATCCTGGCGTCGGCGACCATGACCTTCGAGGAACTCGAGAAGGCCGTCGCACGGACGAAGTCGCTGACCGACAAGCCGTTCGGCGTGAACATCCGCGCCGACGCCACCGACGCCGAGGAACGCATCGACCTGCTGATCCGTGAGGGCGTCAAGGTCGCGTCGTTCGCCCTGGCGCCGAAGAAGGACCTCATCGCCAAGCTCAAGGACCACGGTGTCGTCGTCATCCCGTCCATCGGGGCGGCGAAGCACGCGGTGAAGGTGGCGTCGTGGGGTGCGGACGCGGTCATCGTCCAGGGCGGCGAGGGCGGCGGACACACCGGACCGGTCGCGACGACGCTGCTCCTGCCGTCCGTGCTGGACGCCCTCGGCACCGACGGGATCCCCGTCGTCGCGGCGGGCGGCTTCTTCGACGGACGGGGCCTGGCCGCGGCACTCGCCTACGGCGCAGCGGGCGTCGCGATGGGGACACGCTTCCTGCTCACCTCGGACTCGACCGTCCCGGACTCGGTGAAGCAGGAGTACCTGGGCCGGACACTGGCCGACACCGTGGTCTCCACCAAGGTCGACGGGATGCCGCACCGGGTGCTGAAGACGTCGCTCGTCGAGAAGCTGGAGGGCGGGAACCCCGCGACCGCGCTCGCGGCGGCGGCGAAGAACGCCAACGACTTCAAGCAGATGACCGGCATGAAGTGGACCACCATGCTGCGGGACGGGCGGGCGATGCGTCGTTCGGGTGACCGGACGTGGCAGCAGATCATCATGGCCGGCAACACGCCGATGCTCCTCAAGGCGGGGCTCGTCGACGGCAACACCGACGCCGGGGTCCTGGCGTCGGGCCAGGTCGTCGGGATGATCGACGACCTCCCCAGCTGCGCCGATCTCGTCCAGACCATCGTCGGCGACGCGCGGGCACGGATCCGCGCCCTCGGCGACCTCGGCTGAGGAACAGCAGGTCCCGACGGTGCGGGTCCATCTGCAGCTGACGGGGACACCCGGGGCTGTCGACGACGACGTGGTGGCGCTCAGCGGTCTCGGCGTGGACGGCGTCTTCACCTTCGAGGGTCCCCACGACGTGTTCGCACCGTTGGTGCGGGCGAGCGCGGTACCGCAGGCTGCTGGGCTCGACCTGATGACCAACGTCGCCATCGCCGGTCCCCGAAGTCCCCTGCACCTCGCGCACCTGGCGTGGGATCTGCAGTCCTACAGCGGCGGTCGTTTCCGGTTGGGCCTGGGGTCGCAGATCCGACCGCACATCGAGAAGCGGTACGGCGCCACCTGGGGACGGCCCGCGGCACGGCTCGGCGAGACGGTCCGGGCGATCGGGGCGATCTTCGACACGTGGGAGAACGGTGTGCCCCTGGACTTCCGGGGCGAGTTCACCACCCACACCCTGATGCCGCCGAACTTCGTCCCAGCCCCGACCGGCTTCGGCCGGCCCGCCGTGCTCATGGGCGCTCTCGGGCCGGTGATGACCCGCACCGCCGCGGAGGTGGCGGACGGGCTGCTCGTGATGCCGTTCCACAGTCGTCGCCATCTCGTCGACCGCACCCTGCCTGCGGTCGACGCGGGACTCGGCAGCCGCTCCCGGAAGGGCGACTTCGCGGTCGTGGGTCAGGCGATGGTGGCGGTCGGGTCCGACGAGACGTCGCTGCGCGCGGCGGTCGACGGTGTGGCGATGCTCATCGCGTTCTACGGGTCGACACCGGCGTATCGACCGGTGCTGGAGGCGAGCGGGCGGGGTGATCTGCAGCCAGAGCTCAACGCGCTGTCGAAGCAGGGACGCTTCGCCGAGATGCGGGCCCTCGTCACCGACGACGACGTCGCCACGTTCGCCGTCGTCGGCTCACCCGCCGAATGCGCAGCCGAGATCCTCGACCGATTCGGGGAGTTCGCCGCGGACGTCTGCTGCTATTTCCCGCACTACGAGCCGGTCTCGTCCGATCTGTCCGCTCTCGTCCGGCACCTCCAGGAACCGGTCGTACCATCGGCCCGGTGACCGCAGACGCCCCCCTGCATGCTCAGCGTGACCGCGCGGACTCCTTCGGATCCGTGGCGGCCGCCTACGACCGGTATCGCCCGCGCTATCCCGACGCCGTCGTCGACGAGATCGCCGCACTGGCCGCGGGCGGACCTGTCCTCGACGTCGGCGCGGGGACCGGATTGCTCGCGGAGCCACTCCTTCGACGGGGCGTCGACGTGCTCGCCGTCGAACCGGATCCGGAGATGGCGGAGATCGCGCGCGCCAAGGGGATCGTCGTGGAGGAGGCGACGGCCGAGACATGGGAACCCGCGGGCCGACGGTTCTCGCTCGTCACGTTCGCCAACTCCTGGCACTGGGTGGACGTCGACGTGGTCCTCCCGATCCTGCGCGACGTGCTCGTCGACGGCGGCCACCTCGTTCTGCTCTGGCACGCAACAGCTCCCACCGGTCCGTCGAAGGACCGCATCGACGCCGCGTACGCGGACTCCGGCATGCAGGGTGTTGTCGGTCCGTCGGCGACCCCGTCGATCACTGACCAGCTGACGTCGGCGGGGTGGGAGGTCACCGACCACACGTTCACCGGCGAATCGCTGCAGCGGGCCGACGACTGGCTCGACACCGCCTTCACGTACTCGAACCACATCGTGCTCGACGCCGGTGCGGCACAGCGGCTGCGGTCCCGGCTCGCCGATGCCATCGGCCCCGACGGGATCACCGTCACCGCGTTCACCTACTGGATCGAGGCACACCCGGCATGAGCGATCCACTGCACGCCGACCGCACGCTGGCGCTGAGCTTCGGCTCGGAGGCGGAGTCCTACGAGCAGCACCGACCCGATTTCCCACCCGAGATGATGGATGTCGTCGCAGCCCTGGGCCATCGGGTGCTCGACGTCGGATCCGGCACGGGGAAAGCGGCGCGCGCCCTGCTCGACCGCGGTTGCTCGGTCCTCGCGGTCGAACCCGACGTGCACATGGCGACCATCGCCCGACGCAAACACGTCGTGGTCGAGGAGGGCACGTTCGAGGAGTGGGACCCGCGCGGGCGTGTCTTCGACCTCGTCACGTTCGCGCGGTCGTGGCACTGGGTCGACCCGCGGACCGCCGTCGACACACTCACCCGGATCGTCGTGCCCGGTGGTCATGTCGCGCTGATGACCCACGAGGCGAGCTGGTCACTGTTCGCGCACGAACCGGTGAAGTCGGTCGTCGAGCGCTACGTCCGCCCCGACGACACGCCTCGGAGACGGCCCACCGACGAGCGCACCGTCGCGCTGTTCACCGACGCCGGCTTCGACGTCCGCGTCGAGGAGTTCCCGACGACCACGGTGGTCCCCGTCGACGAGTGGCTCGACGCGATGTTCACCTACTCCCGCTTCCTGGTGCTCTCCCCCGAGCAGAAGGTCGAGCTCCGCCGCGACCTCGCCGAGGCCATCGGTGCCGGCCCGGTCACCGTCGAGGGCACCCCGCGCGCGGTGATCACCCACCGTACGCGCTGACGGCAGGCTCGGCGGGGTTTTGGCCCGCTCGGTGTGGGGTTTCGGCACGTTCGGCGACGGGTTTTGGCCCACTCGGCGGGTCAGCGGTCGAGCCAGTGGTCCACGTCGAGGGGGTGTCCCGCCTCGGCGGCGTCGTGGGCACAGGTGAACCCGATGATCGATGAACCGTCGTCGAGGGTGATCGCACCCAGCCCCATCGGCTCGGGCAGTTCGGCGAGGAACGCGCCCAGCGCAGCGGTCGACATCGACCATCGCTCACCGCGGATGCGCCTCCCCTCGACGGCGTCGGCGACGAGCCCCGGTTTCGGTGGCTGCGTCGCCAACTCGACCAGCCGGTAGCGCGGCGCGGTCGTGAGATGCCCGGACCATCGTGCGCCCCGTGAGGTCAGCTGGTGGTCCAACGGCTGGCCGCGCAGGTGTGCGCCGAAGACGGCGAGATCGACCGTCGGGGCCACCGCCTCGGGCCAGCCGGCGGTCTCCGGGTCGTCGCCGACGAACCGCCGGGCGAGGTCGACGACGACCGCGTCGTGGTGTGCCGGGGCCAGCAGGGTGATGCCGAACTGCGCTGTGCCACGGTCACCGTCGTCGACGGATCCGCCGGCACGGCGATCGCCGCGAGGTCGAAGAGGTTGCAGAAGTTCGTGTACGTCCCCATGCGCGCGTTGGTCGCGACGGGATCGGCGGCCACCTCGGCGATCGACGGGTGGAAGGGCGCGGTCGGCACGACCATCGCGTCGCATCCCTCGACATGCGCCATCGCCGCGGTCCGCAGTTCGGTGACACGGCGGCGGTCGGCGAGGAGGTCGACCGCGGAGAACCGGCCCGCCGCGCTGATGATCGTCGCGACCGTGGAATCGAGTGCCCCGACGCGGTGGTCGGACAGCGCCTCGTCGACGTACTCCCCCACCGCGTCGTACCTTTCGGCGACGAGCGCACCGTCGTACAAAAGCGCCGCGGCGGCGAGGAAGTGATCGATGGGGATCTCGCGCACTGTCCAGCCGAGGTCGCGGCACCGCGCGATCGCGTCCTGGAAGGCGTCCCGCCACGCCCCGTCCATCGCCGGCAGGTCAGCCGGGACGGCGACCACCGGCACCGCGGGTGCGGCGAGCGGGAGGTCCGCGGGGAACGGGCGTGGTCCTCCCGCCGCGGCCATGGCGGCCATCGCGGCGTCGGCGGTGGCGACGTCGCGGGCGAGGATCGTCACGCAGTCGTAGCTCGCACATGCCGGCACGACACCCTCGGTGGAGACGACCCCGATGGTCGGCTTGATCCCGACGATCCCCTGCAGCGCCGCGGGTATCCGTCCCGACCCGGCGGTGTCGGTGCCGATGGCGATGTCGGCGACACCGAGGGCGACCGCGACGGCGGAGCCCGAACTCGACCCACCGGAGATGAACTCCGGCCGGCGGCTGTCGCGGACCGCGCCGTGCGGGCTGCGGGTGCCGACCAGGCCGGTCGCGAACTGGTCGAGGTTCGTGGTGCCGAGGACAACGGCGCCCGCCGACGTCAGGGCCGCGACCGCCGGCGCGTCGGTCGCCGCGATGCGGCCGAATCCCGGACACGCGGCGGTCGTGGGCAGCCCGGCGACGTCGACGTTGTTCTTGACCACCAGGATCCGCCCGGCGAGCGGCCCGCCGGCGGCGATGGACGCCGCGTGGTCGCGACGGACGTCCTCACGGGGCCGCAGGTCGACGAAGATCTCGGGGCGGTCGAGGGCGTCGATGCGGTCGAAGAGATCGTCGACGACGTGCGCCGCGGTCTCGCTGTGCAGGAGGTCGGTCACGCCGGCACCCCGGCGGTCGGCGCGGAGGCGAACTCCCCGCTGTCGGACCACCGGCGCCTCTCCTGCGCCCGTGACTCCTCCATGCCGGTCCGGACGGCGACGATGTCGTCGTGCTCGCGGGCGAGGAACGCCCGGTGCTCGGCGAGCGAGAACGACCCCTGTTCGATGGTGACGTCACCGCGGCCGGCCGCGACGTCGGCGCGGAGGTCGAGCAGTTCGTCGGCACCCACCGGATACCACCGGATGCGGTCGAAGTGTCGGAGCAACCAGGGGTGCTCGGGGTCGAAACCCGCTGCCCGCAGGGGATGTCGATGGTTCCACACCTGGGTCGTGCGTCCGACGAACTGGTAGCCGCCGGGGCCCTCCATCCCGTAGACGCACAGGTAGGCGCCGCCGATGCCGACCGCGTTCTCCGGCGTCCAGGTGCGGGCCGGGTTGTACTTCGTGGTCACCAGTCGGTGGCGGGGGTCGAGCGGCGTGGCGACCGGTGCACCGAGGTAGACGTCGCCCAGGCCGAGCACCAGGTACTCCGCGTCGAAGACGATGCGGTGCACGTCGTCGACGGAGTCGAGCCCGTTCATCCTGCGGATGAACTCGATGTTCCACGGGCACCACGGCGCGTCGGACCGGACGCCGAACATGTAGCGCTGGATGGCCTCCCGCGTCGACGGGTCGTCCCAGGACAGCGGCAACGCCACCGACCGGCTGTCCACGACGAGGTCGTCGGCCGCGGGGAGCGCCGCCTCCACCTCGCGGAGCCAGGCGAGCAGGCGCGGCTGCGACCACACGGCCGCATCCACCTTCACCTGCAGCGACCGGATCCCGGGGGTCAGGTCGGTCAGGCCGGGCGGCCGGTGCGCCTCGATGTGGGCGGCGAGCGCATGGACGCGTGCCCGCAGTTCGAGGTCGAGGGACATGTCGCCGTACTCGACGAGGATGTTGTCGTCGCCGCTGCGTCGGTAGGTGACACTGCTCTCGCCGTCGGCGGTGGCGTCGACCGCCAGCACCCCGTTGTCCTCGTCGTGTCCCGCGGACACCACGGTCGCGAACCGCGCGCGACGCTCGGCGCCGAGGGCCGCCGGGCTGGCGGCGTCCTGTGTCCGGACGGGGACGAAGCGCACGGTGTCACCGGCCTTGAGCTGTCCGAGCTTCCAGCGGTCGGCGGTGGTGACCGTGACCGGACAGACGAATCCCCCCAGGCTCGGCCCGTCGGGGCCGAGGAGGATCGGGGTGTCCCCGGTGAAGTCCAGGGCGCCGACGGAGTACGCCGTGTCGTGGATGTTCGACGGGTGCAGGCCCGCCTCGCCGCCGTCGGGTCGGGCCCACGTCGGTTTCGGACCGATGAGCCGCACACCGGTGCGGTCGGAGTTGAAGTGCACCTCGTAGGCCGTGTCGAGGACAGTCGTGATGTCGGCGTCGGTGAAGAACTCCGGCGCCCCGTGGGGTCCCATGGTGACGGCGAGGTCCCAGGCGTTGCCGATGGCCGGGTGCTCGTCGAACTGCACCCGGCGGGGCGTACCGACGACGGCGTCACCGATCGCGAGGGTGTCGCCGTCGGTCAGCGATCGGCCGTCGAGGCCGCCGAACCGCCCGAGCCCGAACGTCGCGACGCTCCCGAGGTACTCCTGCGCGTCCAGGCCTCCCGCGACGGCGATGTACACCCGCATCCCGACGGCCCCCACGGGACCGACGTCGAGGGCGTCGCCGTCACCGACGGTCAGCGGGACCCCCTGCGCGACAGCCCGGGTGGACCCGTCGGATCCGATCGCCGTGACGGTGACGGGCGCCCCGGTCACGGCCACCACGGTCGGCGCGGAGAACCGCAGGCGCGGGCCGACGAGCGTCGCCTCCAACCCTGCTGCGCCCTCCGGGTTGCCGACCGCGACGTTCGCCAGCCGGAACGACAGGTCGTCCATCGGCCCCGACGGCGGGACACCCACACTCCAGTACCCCACACGCCCCGGCCAGTCCTGGATCGTGGTCATCGGGCCCGCCCGCACCACCTCGACCATGCTCACGCGTCCGCCTCCTGCGGGGCGCGGACGACGACGCGCACCGCCGTGGGGTCGAAGCCGTTGCAGGGGTTGTTGATCTGCGGGCAGTTCGAGATGAGGACCAGGGTGTCCACATCGGCCCGCAGTGTCACCGACTTCCCCGGCGCCGACAGGCCGTCGACGATGCCGAGCGTCCCGTCGGGGTCGACCGGGACGTTCATGAAGAAGTTGACGTTGCCGACGATGTCGTTCTTGCCCAACCCGTGTCGCGCGCCCTCGGCGAGGAAGTTCTCGACGCAGGCGTGCTGGTGCTTGGTGTGGTGGCCGTAGCGCAGGGTGTTCGACTCCTGCGAGCAGGCACCGCCGAGTGTGTCGTGGTTGCCCACCTCGTCGGCGACGATCGTCATCAGCGGCCGGGACTCCTGGTCACGGATCACCGTGCCCGTGGTGAGGAAGATCGATCGCTGCGCGGTGATCGTCGCCTGGGCGGAGTAGCGGACCGAGTGGTCGTGCGCACCGTAGAACAGTGTGTCGACGGCCTGGTTGCCGTGCAGGTCGATGAGTTCGATCGTCGCGCCGGCGGGCACGGTCCCGGACCACGCCGCGCGTGGGCCGATCTCGGTGTCGAGCAGGACGTCGGGTGCGAGAGCTGTGGTCATGGTGTCTCCTCGGAGGTCCGGGTCACGGGGTGCGCGGCGGCTCAGGGATGGGCAGCGGAGTGGACGTCTTCCGAGTTCGCCACAGCGCGGGCGTATTCGGGATCGGTGTCACCGGTGCCGGCGACGAGCCCGGCGAGGTCGTCGTGGGCGGACCATGCGAGGACCTCCACCGGCCCGACGTCGAACGTCGGCGACGGGTCCAGCGGGTGGGCCGTGTCGACGATCGCCACGACGCAGGGCAGATGCAGCACGAGGTCGACGTGACGTCCCGGCCCCGCCGAGCCCTCGTCGACGAGGGCGCCGGCGTCGTCGACACGGACGCCGTGGAAGAACGACAGACTCGGCGGGACGTCCGCGGGGCCCATCCCGTGCTTGGCCGCGGCCAGCACGAACAACTCCCGGCCCGCGGGCGACGACGACTGCGGCGTCCCGTCCCCGTAGCGCTCGGTGTTCGTCACCAGCGTCGTCGTCCCGCACAGTGCGTCGTGCCGCCCGGAGGTGTCCTCGACGATCGTGGCGAGCACGCGCCCCTGGTCGCTCAGCAACGGGTGCCCTGCGCCGAGATACGCCTGCCAGGGCACCTTTACGGTGTCGGCGACGCTGAGACGCTCCCACGGTGCGTCGGCACGCCACAGGAGGGTGTGCGCGCAGGCCGTCCCGTCGACGTCGGTGAGGCGCAGTCGCGTCCCCCGGCCGAGCACCTTGACGGTGTACCGGCCCCCGGGCACGGTCTCCGCCCAGGTCATCCGCCCGGCATCGACACCCTCGGGTGGGTGCGGCCACGCCGACGCCGGGACCACGGGCATCGGCCCGTCTGCGGCTGCCGCCTGCGCGCGGGCGTGTGCCCGGGCACCGGCCGTGGAGGCCGTCTGGTCGTCGTGGGTGACGGTCATCGGGCCACCGCCGCGGTGGGTGCCGTCGCGACGGGTGCGGACTTCGCGCGGATGCGGAGGTAGGCCAGCGCACCGACCACCAGCGTCGCCGCGACGAAGATGATCGCGAAGTAGTGCAGGAACCACGACTGGCCGTCGGGGTCGTAGACCTCCTGGCGGGGCCAGGCGATGTTGACCATGAGCGCGGCACCCATCACGACGGCGACCGCGTTGACGACGATCCCCCAGCGACCCAGCGAGAAGACACCCGGACCGAAATCGAGACGGCGACCGCGGATCCGGTGCACCAGGGCGGGCACCGTCACCATGAGATAGGCGATGTAGACGATGACCACCGAGACGCTGGTGATGGCGGCGAAGACACCGGCCTGACCGAGGTTGACCAGGAGCACCACGATCGCGAGAGCGCTGACCACCATGCCGGTGTTGATGGGAGTCCCGGTGCGGGGGTGGACCCGGGCGAGGAAGTCGGAGAACGGGAGTCGGCCGTCACGGGCCATCGAGAACATCACCCGCGACGCCGACGCCTGGATGGCGAGGGTGGCCGAGAAGATCGCGATCGCGACGATGGTCAGCAGCGTCCGACCCATCCAGGTGTCGAGCTGGCTGGTGATGACGTAGGCGATCCCGTCGGCCGACAACTCCGGCGCACCGAGTGACGGCGCCGCCATCAGAGTCGCGAGGATCATCAGTCCGCCACCCACCGCGGAGACGAGCAGCGCGGCGATGATGGCCTTGGGAGCGGTGCGGCGCGGATCGGTCGTCTCCTCGGACAGCTCTGCGGCGGAGTCGAATCCGTACATCACGTAGGCGGCCATCAGCATCGACGCCAGGAACGCCGGGACGTAGCCGAGACCCGACCCGTGCCCGCCGGTGTCGGTGATGGCGGCGACGGGACTGCGCTCGGCGTGGGCGAACATCAGTCCGACGAGCACGATCACGCCGACGATCTCGATGCTGACGCCGATGACGGTGACCTTGCCCATGAACGAGACACCGATGGCGCTGATCAGCGTGCACAGCGCGATGGTGATGGTGCCCAGGATGATCGCGTTGGTCGCGCCCGAGACGGTGGCGAGCCCGGTGTCGGTGCCGACCAGCTGGAAACCGGACCAGATGGACGGTAGGACGCTCTGCATGGCGATCGCGAGTGCGGCGACGGACACGATGTACCCGACGAGCATGAACCAGCCGGCGAACCATCCGACCGTCTCACCGGCCAGTCGTCGCGACCACTGGTAGACCGCGCCGGCGACCGGGAACTTGCCCGACAGCTCGGCGAACACCAGGCAGACACAGAACTGGCAGACGAACACGATCGGCCAGGTGAAGAAGAACGCCGGACCACCGAGCCCGAAGCCCAGGGCGAACAGCGCGAACACCGTCGTCAGGATGGAGACGAACGAGAACCCGGCCGCGAAGGCGGCGTAGGAGCCGATCCCGCGGTGCAGCTGCTGGGTGTACCCGAGTTCGGCGAGCGCGTCGGAGTCGGCGCTGGACGAGATGGGTGGCGGCGGACCGTCGGGGGTCGGGGACCCTCCCCGGGAATCGACTGCGGTCATGGGACTACTCCTGACGAGCACGGGATGTGGATGTCCGCCGCGGCCTCGAGGCGGTTTTCTGTCGAGTGATCGAAAAGGTAGTGACTCCGACGTGTCCTGCGGTTTCCCCTTTGTGAACGTCGTGTCAACGAGTGCTCACCCGGCGCCGGGCCGACGGTGCTCGGTAGCGTGGGCGCCCGTGAGCTCCCCTCAGACGCCCGCACGGGGCCGTCCACGTCTGGTGCCCCGGCGCCGGGTCGGTGGGACACCGCAGGACGAGATCCTCGACGCCGCGGGCGAACTCTTCACCGACAACGGATACGCGGGGACGTCGACACGGGCCATCGCCGAGGCCGTCGGACTGCGGCAGGCGTCGCTCTATCACCACTTCTCCACCAAGGAGGACATCCTCGTCGCGCTGCTGCGCGACACGGTGGTCCCGACCCTCGAGTTCGCGCGAGGACTGGATGCGACGCTCCCCGCCCGGGACCAGTTGGCCCACGTGGTCCGGTTCGACGTGACCCAGCTCGTCACCTCGCGATGGAATCTCGGGGTGCTCTATCTCCTCCCCGAGATCCGCACGGCCACCTTCGACGCGTTCCGCGCCGAGCGTCTGGCGCTGCGCGACCTCTATCGGGCGCTGTCCGCCGAGGTCCTCGGAACCGACACCGCCGACACCCGCACCGCGTTGCCGTTCCGCCTCGTGGAGTCGGTCATCGGACTGCGCTCGGACGGCGAGATCACGGCGTCGGATGCCGATGCACTCGCGGCGTCCGTCGTCGCCGCCGTCGAACGCATCCTCGTCGACGACACTCGCCGGTAGGTTGGCTTCCAGAGCGCTCGACGACCCGTCGACCGCGGGATGCGATGGAGGATCCGATGGCGGAACTGAACGTGGTGGCGACGATCTCGGCCAAGGAGGGCACCGCGGATCGCGTCGGCGCCGCACTGAGGACGCTCGCCGAGGCATCGCGCGGTGACGCCGGCTGCATCGCGTACGAGGCGTACGAATCCGCGAGCACGCCGGGGACGTTCGTCACCGTCGAGAAGTGGGAGAGCCAGGAGTCGTTGGACGCCCACATGGCCGCACCGCATGTCGCCGAGGCGTTCTCGACCCTGGGAGACGCACTCGAGAACGTCGCGATCCACCCGCTGAAGTCCTACTGACGCAGCACCTCTCGACGCGCGCCGTTGCGGGCAGGAGATCTCGGCGTGGTTCAGCGGGGCGTGAGGCCGCGCAGGACCACGCCGAGGTACTCGTCGGCGACGCGGTCGGCGTCGAGCACACCGCCCGGCCGGTACCAGCGCACGGCGACCCAGACGGTGTCGCGGAGGAACCGGTAGACGAGCTCGACGTCCAGGTCGGACCGGAACGTCCCGTCCTCGACCCCGTTGCGCAACACCGTCTCCCACAGACCGCGGAACTCCCGGTTGCGGTCGCCGATGTAGCCGAACCGCTCCTGCGTCGACAGGCGCTTGGCCTCGTCCTGGTAGATCGCGACGGCGTGGTGGTAGCGGTCGATGCACTCGAACGAGGCGACGACGAGATCGGTGAGGGTGACGTCCGCGGGACGACCGGCGTCGACGATCTCGTGGTACCGGGCGAACAGTGGGTCCAGGAACCCCCGCAGGATCTCGTCGACCATCGACTCCTTGGAGTCGAAGTGGTGGTACAGGCTGCCCGAGAGGATGCCGGCGGAGTCGGCGATGTCGCGGACGGTCGTGGACCTCAGGCCCTGCTCGGCGAACATCCGCCCGGCCAGCGCCAGCAACTCGTCACGCCGCGTCGATCGGGTCGGGGCGTCGGACGGCACCGGCCCACCCTAGCAACCGCTTGGGTGGGCCGGGCCGGGTCGTGCGGGTGCCCTCAGCGCTTGTTGCGCTTGGTGGCCCGCTTGGTGATCGCCCGCCACATGGCGAGCTGCCCGTCGGCCGAGCGCCGGTCGGAGCCGGTGAACGGCGCGGACATGAGTCGGCCGAAGCTGATGGGCATCCGCGAGTGGGTCACCGCGCGGGCGTGGGAGAACGTGGCGAACCCGAAATGCCCGTGATAGCTGCCCATGCCGCTGTTGCCGACGCCGCCGAACGGGAGTGATCCGCTGAGCAGGTTGAGCGCGAAGTCGTTGCCGTTCACCGATCCCGACCGTGTCGTGTCCTGCAGCTGCTGGTAGCGCGCGTTGTCCGGCCCGTACCAGTACATGGTGAGCGGGTGCGGGTGGGCGGTGATGTGGTCGACCGCCTCGGACAGGTCCTGGTACGGGTAGACCGTGAGGACCGGGCCGAAGACCTCGTCGTCCTCGATGTCGCTGCCCGGTGCGACGTTCGTGAGCACCGTCGGCGGGATCTTGCGGGTCGTCGCGTCGGGGAGGGACTCGCCCGGCGGGATCACCTGACGCCGGTCGGCGCCCCGCGCCACGGCGTCGTCGATGAGACCCACGATCCGGGTGTAGTTCTTCTCGTTGATGGTCGCCGTGTACTGCGGGTTGTCGGCGATGCTCGGGTTCGCGGTGCGCCACCGGGCGACGACCGCGTCGACGAACTCCTCGAGACGGTGCGCGGGGACGAAGGCGTAGTCGGGGCAGAGGCACACCTGACCCGAGTTGACGAGCTTCGCGTCGGCGAGACGTGCTGCGGCGGCGGGGATGTCGGCGTCGACGTCGACCACGACGGGGTTCTTGCCGCCGAGCTCGAGGGTGACGGGCACCAGGTTCTTGCCGGCGTCCGCCGCGACGGAGCGACCGACCTCGGGCGAGCCCGTGAAGAAGAGGTGGTCGAGCTGGAGCTTGGCGAAGTCGGCGCCACCACCGTGCTCCGGTGTGAGCACCGCGAGCTCCTCGACCGAGAAGTAGTCGGGCGCATGGGCGGCGAGCACCGCGGTGGTCCGGGCGGTGACCGACGACGGCCGCATCATGACGCGGTTGCCCGCGGCCAGTGCCGCACCCGCGGGGACGATCGTGAGCTGGAGCGGGAAGTTCCAGGGGCCGATGATGCCGACGACCCCGAGCGGGTCGTGGCGGATGCGCTGGGCGAACCCGGCGATCGACGCGGCCTTGGCCACCTTCTCGGTCGCCATCCACTTGCGCACGTGACGCCGCTGATCGGCCAGGTCGATCATGCAGCCGGCGACGTCGGTGGAGATGGAGAGCTCCCGCGGACGCGACCCGAAGTCGACGCGCAGGGCCTCGGCGATCTCGTCGGCGTTGTCGAGCAGGAGCGACGCGAGCCGGTTGATGCGGTCGATGCGGGTGCGCGCATCCGGGATGCCGTCGCGCAGGAAAGCGGCACGCTGCGTGTCGAGGATCTCCTGGAGCGACATGCCGGCGGCGGACCGGGGGCGGATCGGGGCGACCGTCGCGGACCGGTCGGCACCTGCCTGTCGCGGCGAGGTGTACGGGCGGGTGGCCGGTTCGGTCATGTGTCGATCTCCTTCGACCGTGCAATGAAACAAATTCTGCGATGTGTCGCTTTGACAGTATGCGCCACGTCACACCCGTCGCGCCAGGGGGCCTCTACGCTCGGCCGTGTGGCGGACATCCTGGTGCTCATCGGTCTGTGGTCGACCGCGATCGGTGCGGTGTCCGGATTCGCCGTGACGCTCATGGTCGAGAAGCCCGATGCGCTGGCCAAGGTCGGGGTCCAGCACCCGCGGCGGGTGCTCCAGCTGCATCTCGACTGGGTGATCATGGGCGTGCTCATGGTCGCCGTCGGGGCGGTCGGGCACGACTCCCCCGCCTGGTCGCTGGTGCTCGTGGCGATCGGCGGGATCATCAACCCGGTGCTGTTCGCGCCACTCGCGTTCCGTGCCGAGATCCAGCAGAACCTGCTCTACAAGGCAGTCTCAGGCCTGTCGTTCGTGGCGTTGTCGCTGGGGTTGGTGGTCGTCGCCGTCGCCCAGACCGCGGCCCACTGACCGCTCACGCCGGCACCACCCCGACCCCCACCCCCACCCCGTCGAGTGGGCGGTTGACGACGTCGACTGGGCGGTTACGAACGTCGACTGGGCGGTTGACGACGCGCGGACTGCTCGGCCGCCCACTCGATGTCTCCAACTGCCCACTCGACGTCGTCAAACGCCCACTCGACGTGTGTAAACGCCCACTCGACGGGTGGGGTGACGGGCTGGGAGGTCAGCCGAGGCGTTCGATGATGGTGACGTTGGCGGTCCCGCCGCCTTCGCACATTGTCTGCAGCCCGTAGCGGCCGCCGGTGCGCTCGAGTTCGTTCAGCAGTGTGGCGAAGAGCTTCGCGCCGGTCGCGCCGAGCGGGTGGCCGAGCGCGATGCCGCCGCCGTTCGGGTTCACCCGGGACGGGTCGGCCCCGATCTCCTTGAGCCACGCCAGCACGACGGGCGCGAACGCCTCGTTGATCTCGACGACGTCGATGTCGTCGATCGAGAGCCCCGTCTTCGCCAGAGCGTGCTTCGTGGCGGGGATCGGCGCCGACAGCATCATGATCGGGTCGTCGCCGCGCACCGTCATGTGGTGGATGCGGGCGCGCGGGGTGAGGCCGTGGTCCTTCAGCGCGGCCTCGGAGACGACGAGCGCCGCCGACGACCCGTCGCAGATCTGCGATGCGACTGCCGCTGTCAACGACGATCCTTCCGCGAGCACGGGTAGTCCGGCCATCTTCTCCAGCGACGTCTCGCGTGGGCACTCGTCGACGACGCAGTCGCCCAGCGGGACGTTCTCGCGGTCGAAGCGCCCCTCGGCGATCGCGGCGCGGGCACGCTCGTGGCTCTGCAGCGCCCATCGCTCCATGTCCTCGCGGCTGATGTCCCACTTCCGCGCCATCATGTCGGCGCCGTGGAACTGGGAGATCTCGGCGTCGCCGAAGCGTTCCTGCCATCCGACGGAGCCCTGGAAGGGATTGTCGAAGCCGTACTGCGCGCCGGCGATCATCGCCGCGGAGATCGGGATGGCGCTCATGTTCTGCAGGCCGCCGGCGAGCACCACGTCCTGCGTCCCACTCATCACCGCCTGCGCGGCGAAGTGGATCGCCTGCTGCGACGACCCGCACTGACGGTCCACGGTGGTGCCGGGGACGGCGAGCGGTCCGCCCGCGGCGAGCCAGGCCGATCGTGCGACGTTGCCGGCCTGCGGGCCGATGGTGTCGACGCAGCCGAACACCACGTCGTCGATGGCGTTCGGGTCGATGCCCGTGCGTTCGAGGACGGCGGTGATGACGTGCGCACCGAGGTCGATGGGGTTGACCTTCGCCAACGACCCGTTGCGTCTGCCGACGGGCGTCCGTACCGCGTCGACGATGTAGGCCTGGGGTGTGCTCATGGCGTGTTCCTCTGCGATCGCGGTCGGGCTCAGGCCCGTTGGCTGGAGACCGACACGATCTCCCCGGTGAGATAGGTGGTGTAGTCGCTGGCGAGCATCGCGATGGTGGCGGCGATCTCCCACACCTCGGCGGCGCGGCCGTACGCCTCACGCGAGGCGAGTTCGTCGAGGAGTTCGTCGCTGGTGACCTTGGCCAGGAAGGGGTGCTTGGCGATCGACGGTGCTACGGCGTTGATCCGCACACCGTGCTCGGCGGCCTCGATCGCCGAACAGCGTGTCAGCGCCATGACACCCGCCTTGGCCGCCGCGTAGTGCGCCTGCCCGTGCTGGGCGCGCCAGCCGAGGACGGACGCGTTGTTGACGATGACACCGCCGTGCTCGACACCCGAGAAATACCGCAGCGCAGCGCGAGTGGAGCGGAAGGTGCTGGTCAGGGTGATGTCGAGGACGCGGTCCCACTGCTCGTCGGTCATGTCGACGACGGGCGTCTCCCCGCCGAGGCCCGCGTTGTTGACGACGACGTCGATGCGACCGAGGGCGTCCGCGGAGCCTGCGATCAATGCGTCGACGGCGGCGGTGCTCGACACATCGCACACCACCGAGGCGACCTGTTGATCCGGGAACTCCCCGGTCAGCTTCTCCACGGTCTCGCCGAGCCGGCGTTCGTGGAAGTCGCTGACGACGACGTCGGCGCCCTCCAGCAACGCCCGACGCGCGGTGGCGAAACCGATGCCGGTACCGGCGGCCGCGGTGACGACGACCTTGCGGCCCGCCAGCAGTCCGTGCCCGGGGATCTCGGCGGGCGGTGTGGCCAACGAGAACTCGGTCATGGGCGCGCCTCTCGCGGCAGGCCGAGCACGCGCTCGGCGATGATGGTGCGCTGCACCTCGTTCGACCCTCCGTAGATCGTGTCGGCGCGGGAGAAGAGGAACAGGCGTTGCCACTCACCCAACTCGACGCGCTCGGGTGTGGTGATGTCGTTGGCGACACCCTCGGTGGTCGCGTCGGGTGCGACCAGCCCCGGCGCGCCCTGCACGGCCATGGCCAACTCGCCGAGGTCGCGATGCCAGTTCGCCCACAACAGCTTCGAGACCGACGCCTGGCCACCCGCGCCGCCGGTGTCGACCTCGGCGAGTGTCCTGCGGGCGTGCGCGCGCATCGCCCGCAGACCGATCCTCGAGCGGACGATCCGTTCCCGGATGCGGGGATCGTCGGCGGTCCCGTTCTCGCGGGCCATCGCCACCACCCGATCCAGTTCCCGCGCGAAGCCGACCTGCTGGCCGAGCGTCGACACACCCCGCTCGAACTCGAGCAGCCCCATCGCCACCCGCCACCCGTCACCGGGCTCCCCGACGATGAGGTCGGCGTCGGTCACGGCGTCGTCGAAGAAGACCTCGTTGAACTCCGATGTGCCGGTGAGCTGTTGGATCGGCCGGACGGTGACGCCGGGCTGGTCGAGCGGGACGAGCAGGAAGCCGAGGCCCTTGTGTCGGCTCGATCCGCGCTCCACGCGGCACAGCACGAACACCCACTGCGCGACATGCGCCAGCGAGGTCCAGATCTTCTGGCCGTTGATGACCCACCGGCCGTCCTCGAGGCGGGCCGTCGTCGCGACGTTGGCCAGGTCCGAGCCGGCACCGGGTTCGGAGTACCCCTGCGACCACAGCTGCGTCACGTCGGCGATCCCCGGCAGGAACCGCTCCCGCTGCGCGTCGGTGCCGAACGCGATGAGCGTCGGGCCGAGGAGCTCCTCACCGAGGTGGTTCACCCGCGCCGGCGCCTGCGCGCGGGCGTACTCGGTGTGGAAGACGATGCGTTGGGCGATGGTGGCGTTGCGCCCACCGAACTCCGTGGGCCATCCCAGGCAGGTCCAGCCCGCGGCGGCGAGGTGGCGGTCCCAGGCGAGTCGCTCGGTGAAGAACTCGTGCTCGCTGCCCGGGCCACCGCGACCACGCAGGTGCGCGAACTCGCCGGTGAGGTTCTCCTCGAGCCACGACCGGACGCGCTGCGCGAACTCATCGTCCGAGACGCTCAGTCGACCCAGGTCGACGGCACGATCGGCGAGGTCGGTCACGGTCATGGCGCCCAGGATAACCTACCAAGCGTTTGCTAGGTTTCCGTGGTGAGGAGCCCGTCATGACCGATGATGCACAGGTGGGAAGCGCCGACGTGGACACGATCGAGACGACGCCCGCGGCCCTCCGGCGGGCAGCTGCTCTCTGGCCCGACGCGGTCGCCGTCGTCGACGAGCAGTGGGGTGAGCCGACGCGTCTGACGTGGTCGCAACTGCTCGACGCCGTCCGGACGGCCGCCGGAGTGCTCGTCACCCTCGGCGTCGGTGCCGGTGATCGCGTCGCCGTGTGGGCACCGAACTGTGCGCAGTGGCCCGTCGCCGCACTCGCCGTCCACTGGGCCGGGGCCGTCCTGGTGCCGCTCAACACCCGCTACACGGCGATCGAGGTCGTCGACGTCCTCGCGCGGATCGATGCGCGGGTGCTCGTGGTGTCCGGGACCTTCCTCGGCACCGACCGCCTCGCCGACCTCCTGGCGCTCGACGAGTGGGCCGCGCTGACGGCTCCCCCGACCCCCGTCCGCGTCCGCCTCGACCCCGACGTCCGCGCGGGCACCGACCGGTCACAGCAGAGTGCGCTCGACTGGGACGACCTGCTCACCGATGCCACCGACGACGCCCGCGCCGAGGCCGACCGCCGCGCGGACGCCGTCGCACCCGACGACCTGTCGGACATCCTGTTCACGTCGGGGACCACCGGTCGCAGCAAGGGCGTCATGGCCGAGCACCGACAGACCCTCGCGGGTGCGCGGGCCTGGGGCGCGAACGGACGTCTGCGCACCGACGACCGCTACCTCATGGTCAACCCGTACTTCCACACCTTCGGTTACAAGGCCGGGATCCTGCCCTGCGTCCTGTTCGGCACCGCCATGTACCCGCTCGCCGTGTACGACACCACCGCGGCGATGGACCTCGTCGAGACCCACCGCCTCACGGTGTTCCCCGGGGCACCGACGATCTTCCAGACGATCCTCGACGATCCCGGGCGGACCGGTCGCGACCTCACCTCGCTGCGGCTGGTCGTGACCGGCGCGGCGATCGTGCCGGTGGTCCTCGTCGAGCGCATCCAGCGCGACCTCGGCGTCGACACCGTCATCACCGCCTACGGCCTCACCGAGTGCAGCGGGTTCGTCTCCACCTGCACCCCGGACGACGACGACGTCACCGTGGCCGGGACGTGCGGTCGGGCGTTCGCGGGGATGGAGATCGCGCTCTCGGAGGCGGGTGAGGTGCTGGCGCGCGGGGCGATGGTGATGCGGGGCTATCTCGACGACCCCGCCGCCACCGCCGAGACCGTCGACGCCGACGGGTGGCTGCACACCGGGGACATCGGGACCATCGACGACGCCGGCAACCTGCGCATCACCGACCGCCTCAAGGACATGTACATCAGCGGCGGATTCAACGTGTACCCCGCGGAGGTGGAGCAGACCCTCGCTCGTCTTCCCGAGGTGACCGAGGCCGCGGTGATCGGCGTACCCGACGACCGCCTCGGCGAGGTGGGCGCCGCCTTCGTCACCCTGCGACCGGGAACCGAGCTCGACGCCGACGCCGTGATCGCGTTCTGCCGGACCCGCCTGGCCGCCTTCAAGGTGCCGCGGACCGTCGTCGCGGTCGACGCCTTCCCGCGCAACGCGTCGGGGAAGATCCTCAAGCGCGAACTGCGCTGAACCCGCTCAGCGCAGGCGCGGCCGCGTCAGTGCGCTGCGTTGTAGAGCTCGACGACGTCGCTCGCGACACGACCGCGGCTGGAGACCCCGATGCCGTTGCGGCGGGCCCACTCGCGGATCGCGGCGGTGGTGCCCTGTCCGACGCCGTTCCCGGTGGCCGCCGCCGGGCGCGCGGACCCGTTCACCGGGCGGGCGTGCCGCACCCAGGTGTGCAGCTCGGAGCGCAGACGCTCGGCGTTGGACCGCGAGAGGTCGATCTCGTACGCGACGCCGTCGATCGCGAACTCGACCGTCTCGTCCGCGGAGCTGCTGTCGTCGACATCGTCGACGAGTGTGACCGTCACCCGTTTTGCCATGTTCGATTCCCCATGTCGTCTCACCACATCGTCGACATCGGGTGTTCCCATTGCGGATCCCCCCGCGACTTCCCCCGATTCAGAAACCGATGATAACGGCCGAAAGCCCGGCCGACAATTCATGTCCGACTATTCGTGATCGTTCATTCGTGCGCCGATGGTCATTCCGCGGGTTTCACGAACGGAAACAGGATCGTGTCGCGGATTCCCAGCCCGGTCAGTGCCATGAGCAGGCGGTCGATGCCCATGCCGGTGCCCGTGGTGGGCGGCATGCCGTGTTCCATGGCCGTGAGGAATTCCTCGTCGAGGACCATGGCCTCGTCGTCACCGGCGCGGGCGAGACGCGCCTGATCGACGAATCGCTCCCTTTGGATGATCGGGTCGATCAATTCCGAATAACCGGTCGCCAGCTCGAATCCACGGACATAGAGGTCCCATTTCTCGACGACACCGGGAATGGATCGGTGATCGCGGGTCAACGGTGACGTCTCGACGGGGAAATCACGGACGAAGAAGGGTTCCTTGATCCCCGACCCGACGAGGTGCTCCCAGAGTTCCTCGACCAGCTTCCCGTGGCCGTACCCCTTGTCCGCCGGGATGCGCAGGCCCACACGCTCGGCCAGCCGGGTGAGGTCGGCGACGGTGCTGTCCGGGGTGACGTCCTCGCCGGCCGCCTCCGCCAGCGAGGGGTACATCGAGATGGTCCGCCACTCCCCCGACAGGTCGTAGACGGTGCCGTCCGCGAGGGTCGGCGTGAGGGTCCCCAGGGCGCGGAGTGCGACCTCCTGCACCAGTTCCCGCGTCATGCGCGCGGAGTCGTCGTAGGTGCCGTAGGCCTGGTAGGTCTCGAGCATCGCGAACTCCGGGGAGTGCGTCGAGTCGATGCCCTCGTTGCGGAAGTTGCGGTTGATCTCGAAGACCCGGTCGATCCCGCCGACGACCGCGCGCTTGAGGAACAGCTCCGGCGCGATGCGCAGGTACAGGTCGATGTCGAGCGCGTTGGAGTGGGTGACGAACGGGCGCGCGGCGGCACCACCGTGCTGCGTCTGCAACATCGGGGTCTCCACCTCGACGAAGTCTTGCTCGGTGAGGATGTCGCGCACGGCACGCACCACCGCGATGCGTGTGCGGGCCGTCTCCCGCGCCGCCGGGTTGAGCACGAGGTCGACGTAGCGCTGCCGGACCCGGGTCTCCTCGCTGAGGTCCTTGTGCGCGACGGGCAGCGGGCGCAACGACTTCGACGCCATCGCCCAGTCGTCGGCCATGACGCTGAGCTCGCCGGTGCGGGAGGTGATCACCTCGCCGTGGACGAACACGAAGTCCCCGAGGTCGACGTCCGCCTTCCACGCGGCCAGCCGCTGCTCACCGACACCGTTGAGGCTCACCATCACCTGCAGCTGCGTCCCGTCGCCCTCCTGCAGCGTCGCGAAACAGAGCTTGCCCTTGTTGCGCAGGAAGATGATGCGGCCCGCCACGCCGGCCGTGTCCCCGGTCGCGGTGTCGGTCTCCAGATCCGCGTACTGCGCGCGGATCGCCGAGAGCGTGTGTGTCCGTGCGACCTCCACCGGATACGCCTGGCCGCCCTCGGCGAGGATGCGGGCACGCTTCTCCCGGCGGATGCGCAGCTGCTCGGGGAGTTGATCCGTCTCGGATCCGGGGGTCTGCTCGGTCTCGCTCACCCGGACGACCCTATCGTCACCACCGACGACGGCCCGTCGTGCGTCAGTGGGCGGCGATGGCCGCCAGATCCCGACGCTGCGACTCCGTGACCGGCAACGACGCGGTCCGCGCAGCGCGGAGGGCGCGCACGCCGCCGAGCAGGAACCGCGCGCCGGTCACACCGGCCGCGTGCAGATGCCACGTGAGCCATTCCGCGTCGTCGCCGTCGGTGGCGACGAGCACCCACCGGGACCACTCCTGGGCGCTGCGCAGCGACGCCGCACCACCGGGGGTCAGACGCTCGACGACGACGTCCGGGGACACCGCGATCGCGCCTCCGACGACCCCGTCGAGGTCGCGGTCGAGTTGGGAGCGCACGTCGACCAGACGGTGGCCGGCGGCGACGGCGGCGGGCAGGTCGGCGACCGGGAGACCGAGCGGAGCACGACGGACCGAGGTCACCGGATGCGCCGGGAACAGGGGGACAGAACGCGAGAGCGAGGCCACGACGGGCATGAGAGAAGTCCTGGAGGGTGTGGAAGCGGGCAGGGTGAGGCGGGGCCGTCAGGCCCGACAACACTCGCGACAGCGCTTCATCACGGCGTCAGTCTGACACAGGGGACCGTCGGGCGCCATCGGGGTCGGCCTGCGACCGGGCCTCGTGCCGGCGCCGGATGTCCTGCTGCCGCTCGAACACCAGTCGCAGTCCCTCGAGGGTGAGATACGGGTGCGCCACGTCGAGGGTGCGGCACTCGTCGAACACGAGCGGCGCCAGATACCCCGTCGCGACCACGGTCACAGCGTCGTCGTCACCGAAGCCGGGGACCTCGCGGCGCACCCGGGACACCAGGCCGTCGACCTGACCGGCGAACCCGTAGAGGATCCCGGACTGCAGGGCCTCCACGGTGTTCTTCCCCACGACGCTGCGGGGCGGGAGCAGTTCGACCGTGCGCAGGGTGACGGTGCGCTCGGCGAGGGCGTCGACGGCGATGTCGATGCCGGGTGCGATGGCGCCGCCGAGGAACTCCCCTTTCGCCGACACCACGTCGACGAGCGTCGTCGTCCCGAGATCGACCACGATGCAGGCGGTCCCGTACGTCTCCCGTGCCGCGAGGGCGTTGGCGACGCGGTCGGTGCCGACCTCTTTCGGGTTGTCCACGAGCAGCGGCACACCCGCGCGCAGGCCGGGTTCGAACAGGACGTGCGGGCCGGAGCCGAAGTACTTCGGGATCATCACCCGCAGCTCACGCAGCAACGACGGCACGGTGGACAGCGCCGCCACGGACACGACGCGGTCGGTGTCCTCACCGAGGAGGCCGTCGAGCGTCAACGCCAACTCGTCGGCGGTCATGCGGGGCTCGGTACGGATCCGCCAGTCGCGCACCAGCGTCGAGTGCTCACCGCGTCCGGCGAACACCCCGAGATGGATGTTGGTGTTGCCGATGTCGAGGACGAGCAGCATGGGGACGCCCGCTCCGGCTCAGCGCGCGGCGGTCGGGGCGAGGAGCTCGGCGGTGTCGTCGGGGACGCGGGTGTCCTCGGGCACACGGGGATCGAGCAGACCCGACCCGTCCGGCACGTGCGCGGCGTCCGCCCCGAGGTCGACGATGCGGTTCTCGCCGTCGACGAAGACCACACGGGGGGCGTAGGACTCGAGTTCCTCCGGGCTGAGCACCCCGTAGGCGATGATGATGACCAGGTCACCCGGATGCACGAGATGCGCTGCCGCACCGTTGATCCCGATGACACCGGAACCGCGCGCGCCGGCGATCGCGTAGGTCACGAGCCGGGCACCGTTGTCGATGTCGACGATGGTCACCTGCTCCCCCTCCAGCAGTCCGGCCGCGTCGAGGAGGTCGGCGTCGATGGTGACGGACCCGACGTAGTGCAGATCGGCCTGGGTCACCGTGGCCCGGTGGATCTTCGAGGTCATCATGGTGCGGAGCATCGGGGGTCCTCTGCTGTCAGGAGACGGGATCGGGGGTGGTGCCGCGGGCGAGGAATCCGGTGCCGACCGCGACGCCGACGTTGTCGATGAGGCGGGTGCTGCCGACCCGGGCGGCGACGAGCAGTCGGCCGTCGCCCTGTTCCGGCGGGGGGCCGAGGTCGGTGCCACGGACCTCGAGGTAGTCGACCTCGATCTCCGGGTGGGTGCGCAGCACCTGGCTGGCCGTGTCGACGATGGCCTCGACGCCGCCGGCGGCGGCGTGCGCGCCGGCCACCAGCGCCGCCGACAGTGCGGTCGCCGATTCCCGCTGCGCGGGGGTCAGGTAGGTGTTCCGGCTGGACAGGGCGAGGCCGTCGGACTCGCGCACCGTCGGCACACCGACGATGGAGACGTCGAGGTTGAGGTCGGTGACCATCTGGCGGACCAGCACGAGCTGCTGGTAGTCCTTCTCGCCGAAGAACGCCGCGTGCGGTGCCGCGATGGTGAGCAGTTTGGCGACGACGGTCAGCATCCCGGCGAAATGGCCTGGGCGCGAGGCACCCTCGAGGTCGTCACCGATCGGCCCCGGGTGGACCGTGGTGCGCGGTCCGGCCGGGTACATCGCGGCCGCGGTGGGGGCGAAGAGCAGCTCCACCCCGGCGGCCTCGCACAGCGCGCGGTCGGCGTCGAAGGTCCGTGGGTAGGCGTCGAGATCCTCGTTCGCACCGAACTGCAGCGGGTTGACGAAGATCGAGACGATGACCACGGCGGGTCCCTGCGCACGGGCCGCACGGATCAGTTCCCGGTGACCGGCGTGCAGCGCGCCCATCGTGGGGACCAGCACGACGCGCTTGCCCGTGGACCGCAGCGCGCGGGACACCTGGGCGATCGCCGCCGGATCGCGGTGCACCGTCAACGCGCCGGGCACATACGGGCGCGTGGCGGTCATCGGTCGAGGCCTTCGGGGTCGGTGCCGCGCAGCACGCCGCGCACGGCGTCCGACGCTCCGGCGTGATGCGCGGCGCGCAACGCCATCGCGCGATAGGCACCGGCGAGGTCGGGGTCGGCCTCGTCGAGCGCGGCGAGGTGACGGGCGATCGCGTGTGCGTCACCCCGGGCGACCGGCCCGGTCAGGGCGCGCGGACCTAGTTCGAGGGTGTTCTCCAACGCGGCGGTCACCAGCGGGCCCAGCACGCGGGCGGGGAGTCCACCGGGACCGTCGTCGACGGGGTCCTGGCCGGGCAGTTCCTGTCCCGCCAGGGCGATACGCAGGCCGTCGAGGGCATCGGAGATCAGTGCGACGAGGTGGTTGGCGCCGTGGGCGAGGGACGCGTGGTAGAGCGGGCGGGCCTCCTCGCGGACGCGCACCGGCTCGCCACCCATCTCGAGGACGAGCGCCGACCCCACCGCGTAGCCGATCTCGTCGGCGGCGGTGACACCGAAGCAGGCGGTGTGCAGCCGCCGCACGTCCTCGTCGGAGTCGACGAAGGTCATCGCGGGATGCAGTGCGAGGCAGGTGGCGCCGAGGTCCGCCAGCGGCGCGAGGACCGCGATGCCCCGGGCGCCGGCGGTGTGGGCGACGATCGTGCCGGCACGCAGCGCACCGCAGGCGGCGATCTCGGCCACGACCGCATCGAGCGCGTCGTCGGGGACCGCGACGAGCAGGAGTTCACTGCGCGCGACGACCGCGGCGAGGGTGAGCAGTTCGGAGTCCGGCAGGAGGCGGGCCGCACGGGCCTGTGAGCGCTCCGAGCGGGCGAGGACACCGCCGACGACGTGTCCGGCGGCCTCGAGCGCCGATCCCAGCGCGGTCCCGACCCGACCGGCCGAGATGACCCCGACCGTGAGACGGGCGGGCGCAGGCCAGTTCGAGATGCCCGATGAGGTCACCGATGTCCTCCTGATGCAGCGTTCCGGTCCCGCGTGGCGGGTACCGGACGTGGTCTGCCGTCGAGGATAGGCGCAGCGCGCGACGACACGGAACGCGGAGTGACCGGGCTCACCGCGGCAGGCGTGTCCCGGCCGACGTCAGTGGGGTCAGTCCTCGCGACGACGGCGGCGACCGCCACCGGCGGTCCGCAGGGAGTCCATCAGCTCCGACACCGACCGGCCGTTGCTGTGCGCCCCCGCGTCGACCTCGCGCGCGCGGTGGCGGTCACGGCCGGACGGGCGTTCCGCAGAGGTGGTCCATGCCGGTGTCGCGTCGGCGATCGCCTCGTCCGGGGCCGGCTCGTCGTCGCGCGCGGCAGCCGGTGACGGATCGGCCGGGGACGGCGTGTCGACGGGTCCGGGGTCGTCAGGCGTCGGTGTGGCGTGACTGCCCGACGACCGTCCGTGGCGACCACCCGACGCAGTCGACTCCTCGTCGGGCTGACGGTGGTGGGCGGCCGCGGCGGGTGCTGCGGCAGGTGGCGGGGTGGGCGACGCGGGAGCGGGCTCCGCGGTCTGCGCCGGCGCGGCGGTGGTGGCCCACTCGTCGGTGGGCGTCTCGTCGACGAAGCGCGGCCGGTTCGCGGAGTCGTCGACGACCGCGATCACCTCGGTCGGGGCGTTCGGCGGCGATGCCGGCACCGAGGTCGGCTCCGGTGCCGTGCGGGCGAAGTCGCGTTCTGCGGCGGCGCCGTCGGACAGTGCGCTCTCGTCGACCGCCGTCGGGCGCGCCAGTTCCCGCAGCCTCTCCGCCTCGATCGCGGCACGGGGGTCGGGCAGTTCGCCCACCAGTGCCTCGACGCTGGCACGCAGCGACGCGACCTGCTCCTGCAGGGCGCGCAGCTCCTCCGAGGACTCGGCGAGCACCTCGCGGCGGATCTGCGCCTCGACGCCCAGTTCGTACTGCTTGCGCGCGGTGATCTCGCGTTCCAGCTGGAGTTCGTAGACGACGCGCAGGTCGCGGGTCTTGGCCTCCGCGGAATCGGCCTGTCGCCGGAACTTGGTGACCAGGATGGCGCCGATCACGGCGGCCCAGAGGGCGGCGATGACCGCGAGGCTCGCGACGATGCTGCGGTCGCGGCTGAAGATCATGGCGACGGACGCGCCGATGGCAAGGATCAGCAGCAACCCGAGAAGCCACTGAGCCGGTCCACGCCGCGACCGGCGGGACTCGGCGGATCGTCCGCCCGTCACCGTCATGCGCGTCACCCTACTTGCGTCCGTGGTCCGCACGCGCCAGCCCGCCGAGGGTGTCGGCGACGCGAGATCCGCGGTGTCGCGAGCACGGTCACGACCCCGACGGCGACGCCCCGGGAACATCCTCCGGATCGTCCGGTGTGCGACAACAGTATTCGAGCCACACCGCCGCGGCGGCGAGCACCACCCCGCCGATGAGCCCGACGATCGCGGCGGGCCGGTCATGGTCTGCCGCAGACGAGTCCGACAGCGAGAGCAGGTACACCAGCAGTCCGGCCCACACACCGACGGCCAGTGCACCGAGCAGCGCGGAGGCCTTGGCGAGGGCGAGCACGCGCGCCACGGTCAGCGGGTGCAGTTGGCCGTTCGCGGGACCGACCTGCCTCCCCGCGACCCGCGTCCGCACGATGACGGCGATGACCGCCTCGAGCAGCGCCAGGGCGTACAGGACGATCCCGGCCAGCAACGGCAGGGGCGGCAGCTGCCCGTAGTCGACGCGGACCAGCAGCCACACCACGACGCCCGTCACCGCCGCGACGCCGAGGAGATCGCGGACCCGGGTGGGTGCCAGCCCGCCGTCCTCGGGGTCGCGGCCGCCGCGCCGCCGGGGATCCGGTCGTGTCGTCATCGGGCCACCACCGGGAGGCGGTCCCATCCGGGGACGTCACGGCGACGGACGCCGGTGACGTCGTCGGTCGGGAGGTCCGCGACGAGATCGACGACGGCGCGCTCACCGTCGGGGGTCCACAGGCGGGCCTCGGGGTCGGCGTCGAGCCAGGGCACGAGCACGAACGCCCGGATGCTCGCGCGGGGGTGCGGCAGCGTGAGGTGCGGGTCGTCGTCGACGACCGTGGTCCCCTCGACCGTCACGGACACCACGTCGACGTCGAGGGTGCGAGGTCCCCAGCGCACCTCGCGACGACGGTCCGCGGCGCGCTCGCAGGCGAAGCCCTCCTCGAGCCAGTCGTGGGCGTCGCGGGCGGGGTCGTCGACGATCAGCACGGCGTTGTCGAAGTCGTCCTGGCCGACGGGTCCCCACGGCGGGGTCGCGTGGATCGCCGACGCCGCGACGACCACGTCGCCGAAATGCTCGCGCACCCCCGTGAGCGCGGCGACGGTGTCGCCCATGTTGGCACCGATCGAGAGGACCGCTCTGCTCACGATGTCCGACCCCGCGGCGCGCGCGACCGACGGGTCACGACGGCCACGTCGGCGAAGGTCAGCGGGATGGGTGCCGACGGCTTGTGGACGGTGACCTCGCAGGCCGCGACCCGCTCGTCGGTCATGATGTCGTCGGCGATCTCAGCGGCGACGGTCTCGATGAGATCGCGCGCGGGACCGGCCACGATGTCGTGGGCGCGCTGGGCGAGCCCGCCGTAGTCGACGGTGTCGGCGAGGTCGTCGCTCTCGGCGGCCGGACGCAGGTCCAGCCACAGGACGATGTCGAGGACGAAGTCCTGTCCGTCGCGCTTCTCGTGGTCGAAGACCCCGTGGTTGCCGCGGACCACCAGCCCGCGCAGCTCGATGCGGTCAGCCATCCACCAGCCCCCGTCGTCCTCCGGTCGACCACGCGTCGGCGACCGCCACAGCATCGCGTCCGGCGACCACGTCGTGCACCCGGACACCCCACGCGCCGTGGGCGGCGGCCAGCGCGGTGACGGCGGCTGTCGCGACCTCGCGCCCCGCGGGCGGTCGGGGGTCGTCGGGTCCGCCGAGCAGGGCGCCGAGGAAGCGTTTGCGCGATGCCCCGACGAGCACCGGGTAGCCGAGCCCCACCAACGTGGGCAGCGCGTGCAGCAGTGCCCAGTTGTGCTCGGGGGCCTTGGCGAAACCGAGTCCCGGGTCGAGGACGATGCGTCCCGGGTCGACGCCGGCGCGCACGGCCGCGTCGACCTGGGCGAGGAGTTCGGAGCTGACCTGCGCGACGACGTCGCGATAGCCGCCGACGTCGTCGACACGGTGGGCGAAGCGGGTCACGCCCGATGCGTCGACGGTGGGCCGCCAGTGCATGAGGATCCAGGGCACGCCGGTCTCGGCGGCCACGCGGGCCATGTCCGGGTCGGCGCGGCCCCCCGAGACGTCGTTGATGACGGCGGCTCCGGCCTCGACAGCGGCGGCCGCCACGGTCGCCCGCATCGTGTCCACGGACACCGCGACACCCTCGGCAGCG
The DNA here is from genome assembly GCF_024171765.1 of Williamsia deligens. Classification (GTDB taxonomy): domain Bacteria; phylum Actinomycetota; class Actinomycetes; order Mycobacteriales; family Mycobacteriaceae; genus Williamsia_A; species Williamsia_A deligens. The sequence continues at coordinate 2,176,049 of NZ_JAMTCI010000001.1, read as the reverse complement.
AGCGTGGCGATCACCGGGACCACACGATCGCGCTCGGTGTCGGGGTCGACCCTGGTCGCGCCGGGTCGCGTCGACTCCCCGCCGACGTCCACCAGGTCCGCGCCGTCGGCCCGCAACGACAGGCCGTGGGCGACAGCCCGGTCCGGGTCCAGATAGCGGCCGCCGTCGGAGAACGAGTCGGCCGTGACGTTGAGGACACCGACGACCCGCGTGCGGGTGTCGGGTGTCAGGTCGACGACGGGGGACACGCCGTCCACGGTAGGCGTGGGCGGCGTGAGAACGGACGTCAGGTCCGTCGCGCGATGAGCTCGAGCGCCTCACCGCGGCTGATCGCGTTGGTCTTGAAGATGCCGCGGACCGCGGAGGTGGTGGTGCTCGCCCCGGGCTTGCGGATGCCCCGCATCGCCATGCACAGGTGTTCGGCCTCGATGACCACGATCACCCCGCGCGGATCGAGCTTGCGGACCAGCGCGTCGGCGATCTGCGTCGTCAGCCGCTCCTGCACCTGGGGGCGCTTCGCGTACAGGTCGACGACCCGCGCCAGCTTCGACAGGCCCGTCACCTGACCGGTCGCCCCCGGGATGTACCCGACGTGGGCGACGCCGTGGAACGACACCAGGTGGTGCTCGCACGTGGAGTACATCGGGATGTCCTTGACCAGCACCAACTCGTCGTGGCCGACGTCGAAGGTCGTGGCCAGCACGTCGTCGGGGTTCACCCACAGGCCGGCGAACATCTCCTTGTACGCCCGCGCCACCCGGGCGGGGGTGTCCTGCAGACCATCCCGTTCCGGGTCCTCGCCCATGGCCAGCAGCAGTTCGCGGACGGCGGCCTCGGCCCGCGGCTGGTCGAAACCGGAGGCGACCCCCGGGCGTTCGAGGTCCGAGGTGGCCACGTCGGTGTGATCGGTCATCGCAGGGGAATCGGTCATCGCAGGTGCCTACCCATTTTCTCGAGAGCGGCGGTGAACGGACGCCGCCCCCGGGCGGGGGCGGCGGTGGTGATCTAGAAGCGCGTGGGCGGTGTGCCGTCGTCGCGACGGTCGGGGTCACGCGGAGGCCACCCCGGGGCGGACCATCCGTCGGGTGCGCCGTAGTCGGGCCGGGTGCCGCCCGGACGGTTCGCCTGCGGATCCTGGTCACGGGGCACCGGTTGCGGGTGCGGCTGGTGGCCGGGATTGCCGTACCCGGGCCCGCCGTATCCGGGAGCCGGATAGCCCTGCGGGTAGCCGGGGACGTCGTCCCCGCGGCCGGTCGGCCCGGGCTGTCCGTATCCCGGGGCGCCCTGGCCCCAGCCGTTCTGGCCGCCGTAGCCGTTCTGGCCCTGGCCGTTCTGGCCGTAGGGGTTCTGGCCGCCATGGCCGTTCGGGCCGTACCCGTTCTGGCCGTAGCCGTTCTGGCCATGGCCGTTCTGGCCGTAGCCGTTCGGGCCGTACCCGTTCTGACCGGCGGGGCCGTATCCGCCCTGCCCGTGACCGGGGTTCGCGCCGACCGGCTCCTTGCGCAGATCCGGTGCGGGCTCCGGAGGCCACGGCTCGCCGCGTTCGATCGCGAGCTCACCCGGCGTCTTCACCGGCGGCTTGTCGCTGGGGGTGCGGTCGCCGAACTCGTCGAACGTGGTGATGCGCGGACGCTTCTGCACGTTGGAGAAGATGACCTCGAGGTCCTTGCGGGTCAGCGTCTCGCGCTCGAGCAGCTGGGTCGCGAGATCGTCGAGGGTGTCGCGGTACTCCGAGAGGATGGCCCACGCCTCGGTGTGCGCGGCCTCGATCAGACGACGGACCTCGTCGTCGATCTCGGCGGCCACCTCCGAGGAGTAGTCGCTCTGGGCACCCATCGATCGTCCGAGGAACGGGTCGCCCTGTTCCTGGCCGTAGCGGACCGCGCCGAGCTTGGCGCTCATGCCGTACTCGGTGACCATCGCGCGGGCGATCTTCGTCGCCTGGTCGATGTCGGACGACGCACCGGTCGTGGGCTCGTGGAAGACGAGCTCCTCGGCGGCACGACCACCCATGGCCATGACGAGGCGCGCGATCATCTCCGAGCGCGTCATCAGGTCCTTGTCCTGCTCGGGCACGGCCAGCGCGTGACCGCCGGTGCGACCGCGGGCGAGGATGGTGACCTTGTAGATCGGGTCGAGATCGGGCATCGCCCACGCGGCGAGGGTGTGTCCGCCCTCGTGGTAGGCCACGATCTTCTTCTCCTGCTCGCTGATGATGCGGCTCTTGCGGCGCGGTCCACCGACGACGCGGTCCACCGATTCCTCGAGCAGCTCGGCGGTGATCGTCGTGCGGTTCTCGCGGGCGGCGAGCAGGGCCGACTCGTTGATGACGTTGGCCAGGTCGGCGCCGGACATGCCCGGGGTGCGCTTGGCGAGACCGTCGAGATCGGCGTCGGAGTCGATCGGCTTGCCCGCGGCGTGCACCTTGAGGATCGCCCTGCGGCCGGCGATGTCGGGGTTGCCGACGGGGATCTGCCGGTCGAAGCGACCGGGGCGCAGCAGCGCGGGGTCGAGGATGTCGGGACGGTTGGTCGCGGCGATCAGGATCACGCCGGAACGCTCACCGAACCCGTCCATCTCGACGAGCAGCTGGTTGAGGGTCTGCTCACGCTCGTCGTGACCGCCGCCGAGGCCGGCGCCGCGCTGACGACCGACGGCGTCGATCTCGTCGACGAAGATGATGCAGGGGCTGTTGTTCTTGGCCTGCTCGAAGAGGTCGCGCACGCGGGACGCGCCGACACCGACGAACATCTCGACGAAGTCCGACCCGGAGATGGTGAAGAACGGGACGCCGGCCTCGCCGGCGACCGCGCGGGCGAGCAACGTCTTGCCGGTACCGGGAGGGCCGTAGAGCAGCACGCCCCTGGGGATCTTGGCGCCGAGCGCCTGGTAGCGCGCCGGGTTCTGCAGGAAGTCCTTGATCTCGTAGAGCTCTTCGACGGCCTCGTCGGAACCGGCGACGTCGGCGAAGGTGGTCTTCGGGTGGTCCTTCGACAGCTGCTTGGCCTTGGACTTGCCGAAGCCCATGACGCCGCCCTTGCCGCCACCCTGCATCCGGCTCATCACGAAGAAGAAGAGGCCGAACAGCAGGATCATCGGGAGGACGAAGATGAGGATCTGCCAGAGGACGGACTCCTGGGTGACGTTCGTCTGGTACTTCGCCCCCGAGTCGCGGACCGAGGTGAACACGAACTCCGAGGCGCGCGCCGGGTACTTGGCCGTGATCTTGGTGGACCCGTCGACCTCGTCCTTCAGTTCGAGGCGGAGCTGCTGCTCGCGGTCGTCGATCTGGACGCTGTTCACGTTCTTCGTGTTCAGCTGCGTCAGCGCGACGGACGTGTCCACACTCTTGTACTCACGGTTGCCGTCGCGCAGGACGGACCATCCCCAGATGGCGAGCACGATGACAGCCACGATGGCGAGGTTGCGGAAAACAGTCTTTCGATTCATCACACGTCCCGGTCGGCGCCGGCGCGTCCCTTCGCTGGAGGTACACCTAGGAGGTCAGGCTACCTGTCAACGCCCACAGGCGGCCGGGCGTTCCCGAGCGCCTCGGCTGACCGTGTGACACCGCATACGCTGGGGACATGGCCAGGAACATCGCGACCACCGACCACGTCGAGCTCGACGAGCTGCTCGAATTCGTCCGAAACCGGCACAACCTGATCCTGGTGACCACGCGGTCCGACGGGTCGCCGCAGGTCTCACCGGTGTCCGGCGGCGTCGACGACGAGGGCCGCATCGTCATCTCGACCTACCCCGCACGGGCGAAGACCCGCAACGCCGAGTCCCGGCCCGAGGTGTCGGTGTGCGTGCTGTCCGACGAGTTCAACGGCGCGTGGGTGCAGGTCGACGGCACCGCCGAGGTGCTCCATCAGCCGGAGTCGACCGAGGGCCTCGTCGAGTACTTCCGCTCGATCTCCGGCGAGCACCCCGACTGGGACGAGTACCGCGCGGCGATGGCCACGCAGAACAAGTCCCTCATCCGCATCACCCCGACCCGCTGGGGTCCGATCGCCACCGGCGGGTTCCCCCAGGACGTCGCCGACCGTCTCGACGCCCAGGACTCCTGACCCACCCGTCGAGTGGGCGGTTGGAGACGTCGAGTGGGCGGCAGGAGACGTCCAGTGGGCGGTTGGAGACGTCGAGTGGGCGGTTGGAGACGGCGAGTGGGCGGCAGATGACGGGTCTCGCGATCTGCACGACGTGCGCGGTCCAGTTCGACGTCCCCGTCGACGACCCGCCGCACGTGTGCCCGATCTGTGCCGACCCACGCCAGTACGTCGGCGAGGGCGGTCAGCAGTGGACCTCGCTCGACGAACTCCGGCGTGACCACCGATCCGTGACGAGGATGCAGGGCGACTTCCTCGGCGTCGGCGCGGAGCCCAAGGTCGGCATCGGACAGCGTGCGCTCCTCGTCCCCCACGGCGAGAGCAATCTGCTCTGGGACTGCGTCGCCCTGCTCGACGACGCCCTCGCCGAGGAGATCGAGTCCCGCGGCGGCCTGTCGGGCATCGCGATCTCGCATCCGCACTACTGGTCGACGATGGTCGAGTGGGCGCATCGCTTCGACTGCCCGATCCACCTCCCCCGCGTCGACGAGCGGTGGATCATGCGCCCGGACGCAGCGATCGAGCTGTGGGACGGCGACGAGCTGGACCTCGGCGACGGGCTGACGGTGCACCGTCTCGGCGGTCATTTCCCCGGGGCGTCGGCGCTCCACGTCGCGGCGACCGGGGGCCGTTCTGCCGCATTGCTCAGCGGCGACCTCCCCCTCGCGGCGGCCGATCGTCGGTGGGTGTCCTTCATGTGGAGCTACCCGAACATGGTGCCGCTGCCCGCCGCGGAGGTCCGGCGCATCGCCGACGTCCTCGCCGACCTCGAGTTCGACGTCCTGCACAGTGCGTTCTGGGACCAGCAGGTCGACGACGCATGGAACGCGGTCCAACGATCGGCCGATCGCTACATCGCCGCGCTGCAGGCGGTTCCGGAGTAGGAACTACCCACTCGGCGGGCATTTTCTGCACACTCGGCGGGCATTTTCCGCACGCTCAGCGGAATCTACTGCACGCTCGGGGTCAGAGGCGCCAGGTGTCGACGCTGCAGAGTTCGCCGAGCGGACGCTCGACCGCCCAACCGGTCTCGACGAGCATCGGCCGTTCGTAGAACGCGTCCACCGGCCCCAGGCACAGCACCGCGATCGGCTCGGCGCCGTCGGGGATGCCCAGCAGTCGACCCAGTTCCGCCGGGTCGAACATCGACACCCACCCCATGCCGTAGCCCTCGGCGCGCGCGGCGAGCCACATGTTCTGGATGGCGCACGCGACCGACGCCAGGTCCATCTGCGGCATGGTGCGACGGCCGAACACATGCGCGTCACGCCCCGTGCCGAGCGCCACCACGATGACCTCGGCGCACTCGGAGATGCCCTCGACCTTGAGACGCGCGAACTCCTCGCCACGGTCACCGAGGGCCTCGGCGGTCCGCACGCGTTCGGCCTCGACGATCTCGCGGATCGACTCGCGCACAGCGGGATCGACGACGCGCACGAACCGCCACGGCTGCATCAGTCCGACGCTGGGTGCGTGATGGGCAGCACCGAGCAGCCGCGCCAGGACGTCCTCGGGCACCTCTCCCCCGGCGAAATGCCTTGTGTCGCGGCGACTCCCGATGACGCGGTAGACCGCGGCGCGGTCGCTGTCGGGGAACGGGTCACACGGGCCGGTCATGCGAACCCGGGGGCGACGAGCGGCCAGGGCCGCGCCTGCTCGAGCTGAGCGGCGACGGCGAGCAGCAGGGTCTCCGACCCCGGCCTGCCGAACAGGTGCACCGCCATCGGTGTCCGCGACTCCGGGTGCACGCCCATCGGCACCGACATCCCCGGCCACTGCAGGACGTTCACCAGACCGGCGAACGGCGCGTACCCGATGTTGGCGTACATGTTCGCGAGCCACCCGCGCCCACTCCACTGCCGCGCCGGCAACGGCGGACGGGCCAGCATCGGTGTCATGACGAGGTCCGACCCGGTTCGCTCGAGGTACTGCTCCACGCTCGTGACGATCGCGGTCCGCTGTTCATCGCGGACCAGGCCCCGGCGGTTCACCAGTCGGCCGAGTGCGGTGTGACGACGCGTCCGCGGTTGCAGTCGGCTCAGATCGCCGCCGTGCGAGCCGATCTCGTCGGCGTCCGCAGCTGCGCCACCGACCCAGCGCAGCAGGAGTGGCGCCGGGTTGGTGGGGTACGGCAGCGGCGACGATGTCACCCGGTGTCCGATCTCGGTCAGCGCCGCGGCCGCGTCCGACAGCGCGCCGGCCCAGTGGCGATCGGTGGACCCGACGGCCAGGGGGAAGTTCTCGGCGACGACGACCCCGACGGGCGCACGCCCGGTGTCGCGGCCGGCGGCACCGAGCGACGGGTCGTCGGCCATGACGCCGAGCATCAGTGCGGCGTCGGCGACGGTCGTGGCCAGCGGCCCGTTCTCCGACATGCCGTACCAGCCGTTCCCGCTGGTCTGCGGCGGCACGACACCCCGTCCGGGCTTGATGCCGAACAGTCCACAGTCGGCCGAGGGGATGCGGATGGAGCCCAGGCCGTCGTTGCCGTGCGCGATGGGCACCTGCCCGCTCGCGACCGCGGCCGCCGCACCTCCCGACGACCCACCGGGGGTCAGCTCGGGGTTCCACGGGTTCCGGGTGATCCGACCCGGAGTGTCGGTGGCACCCCACAGACACAGCTCGGGCACCGCGGTCACGCCGACGACGACGGCGCCCGCCGCACGCAGGCGGGTCACGAGCGGGTGGTCCTCCGCCGACGGTCGCGACGACGTGGCCGCCGAGCCGACGCGCTGCGGCACCCCGGCGACGGGCACGTTGTCCTTGATCGCGACGGGGACCCCGGCCAGGGGTAGTCCGGCCAGGTCGCGGCCGGCGAGCGCGTCGGCCTCCGCCCGCGCCGCGTCGGCCTCGACGGACACGAAGGCGTTGAGGGCGCCGTCACGCTCGGCGATGCGCGCGAGGGCCGCGTCCACCACCTCGCGCGGGCTGCGACGACCCGAAGCGACCGCTTCGGCGATGCCGACGGCGGTCTCGGTCACTGCGAGTAGACCTGCGGGTGCAGCCGACCGATGTAGGGCAGGTCGCGGTAGCGCTCGGCGTAGTCGAGGCCGTAGCCGACGACGAACTCGTTGGGGATGTCGAAGCCGACCTCGGCGATGTCGACGTCGCGACGCACCGCGTCGGGCTTGCGCAGCAGCGTGCAGACCGCCAGCGACCGCGGCTGGCGCGAGCGGAGGTTCTTCAGCAGCCAGGAGAGCGTGAGACCCGAGTCGATGATGTCCTCGACGATCAGGACGTCACGACCGGCGATGTCCCGGTCGAGGTCCTTGAGGATCCGCACCACACCCGACGACGACGTCGAGGACCCGTACGAGCTGACGGCCATGAACTCCATCTGCGACGGGATCGGCAGAGCACGCGCGAAGTCGGTCATGAACATGATCGCGCCCTTGAGGACGCCGATCAGGACGAGGTCGTCGGGGATGTCGGTGTACCGCGCCGCGATCGCCTCGGCGAGTTCGGTCGTCCGCGCCTTGATCTGCTCCTCGGAGATGACGACGGCCTCGATGTCGTCGCCATATGGATCGCCCGGAACGGCCACCTGTCACGCCTTTCGCCCACCACCGCGTCGCCCAACGCTGCTCGGCACAACCTTGTCACGGCCGCGTACGGACCTCCATAGCGGGTGGAGGGTCGGTCACGTGGCCATTTCGTTCAGATCACGGACGCTTTTCACCGTTCGTTTCCTTTTCCGGATTTGGTGACGTTAACATCGACTTGTCCTCACCCGGACGCATGCACGGAATCGACGTGAACGAGGCTGCCCGACAGGCGAGTCCACGGGATTCAGGGTCGGCTGAACAGCCGACAGTGGGGGGCGGGCGCTGGTCTCCGGGACAGCACCAACCACAGGAAATGGATCGACCGATGAAGCTCAGAACCGCACTCGTCTCGGCGGGCGTCTCGCTCGCCTGCGTGGCGGGCGTCGTCACCGGCGCCCCGGCCAATGCCGCCCCGGCAGAGAAGATCAACTACTCCGCCCAGGTCCAAGGGCAGTCGATCCTGTTCTCCACGACCGCCGGATCCCTGCGGACCGCGAACGACCAACTGCAGATCGTCGACTCGGCCGGCCGCGTCGCCGTCGCCTTCCCGTTGACCTACAAGTTCAACAACGTCGCACTGCCGATCAAGGCCTCAGCCAACGGGCGCACGGCCACGCTGACCCCGCAGCTGCCCGGCAAGGTGCTCGTCGACGCGCCAGCGACCCGGCAGGAACGCGATCAGCAGGCGCTGAACAAGCTGGGCAGCAACATCAGCACGGCGACCGCCATCGGCGGCCTGGTCGGCACCATCATCGGCGCGGCTGTCGGTTGCATCCTGCTCTCGACCCTGCCCCCGGTGCCGATCCTCACCGGGTGTGTCACGGGCGGCAGCATCGGTGCCCTCGGCGGCACCATCATCGCCGGCGGCCCGACTCTGATCGGCAACGTGATCCAGTACTTCAACACGATCAACTCACCCTTCGTCCCGCCGAAGAAGTGATCTGACGCCGGGATCGTCAGCGACGGTCCCGGCGCAGTCGCAGCAGTTCCCCGTCGGCCACCGCGTTCACGCGGACGCCGACGTCACCGCCCACGGCCACCGTGCCGTGGGCGGTGTCGTCTGTCAGCGCGTCCACCGCGGCGACGAGACGTGCGGTGGGCTCGGTGGCACCTGCGGCGAGCAGCCAGAGGCGGATCACCCGACGACGCAGCGGGCGCGGCAGTGCGGCCACCCCCACCCGCCGCAGCGCATCCCCCTCGACCACCGTCGCCATCGCGTCGGCGGCCATCGCGTCGAGCAGGTCGACGTCGTCGCGCAGCAGGTCGGCGGTGCGCGACAGCGCCTCGGCGACACCGCCGCCCAGGACGTCCTCCATCGTCGGCATCACCTCGGCCCGCAGCCTCGACCGGACGAACCGGGGGTCGTCGTTGTGGGGGTCCGACCAGGGCGTCAGGCCCGACTCCGCACACGCGGCGACGGTCGTCGCCCGGCGCACACCCAGCAGGGGTCGCGCCCAGGGGTCGGCCCAGGCCACCATCCCCGCCACCGACCGCGGCCCCGATCCGCGGGCGAGTCCCAGCAGCACCGTCTCGGCCTGGTCGTCGAGGGTGTGGCCGAGCATCACGGGGAGGCCGTCACGGGCGTCGTCGAGTGCGGCACGCCGGGCGCGGCGGGCCGCCGCCTCGGGGCCACCGCGTCCGTCGACCGTCACCGTCAGGACCCTCGCGCGCGCACCGGCGGACTCCGCAGCCGATGCAGCGCGCCGCGCGACGTCGGCCGAACCCTGCTGCAGACCGTGGTCGACGACGAGAGCCGTCGTCGTCAGCCCCGCCCGGAGCGCGCCGAGGGTGAGTGCGAGGGAGTCCGGTCCACCCGACAGGCCGACGCACACGTCGCGCCCGAGGTCGAGGCGGTCGACGAGATCGGCCACCGCGCGGGCGATCTCGTCGAGCGCGGTCACACCCGCGGCCACCGCATCTCAGAGCACACGGTCGACCCAGAGTCGCGGGGTGTCGATCTCCTCGGGTCGCGGCAGCGCGTCCGGGGCGGACCAGATCGCGTTGAACCGGGCCATCCCGACGGTGCCGACGACCTCGTCGACGAACGCCTTGCCCCGGATGTACTGCGCCAGTTTGGCGTCCATCCCGACGAGGGCGCGCAGGATGCGCTGCATCGGGTTCTGCTTGCTCGTGCGGCGGTGGTCGAAGGCGGTGCGGATGCGTTCCACGGTCGGCACATGCGCCGGTCCCACCGCGTCCATGACGTGATCGGCGTGGCCCTCCAGCAGGGTTCCCAGCATCATCAGCCGGGTGAACGCCTCGTACTGCTCCGGCGCCTGCAGCAGCTGCATCGCACCGAGGACGCCCTTCTCGCGGGGCTTGTCCGAGCGGAGGGCGCCGACGACGCGCGCCGCCATCTCACTGCCCGACTCGTCGTTGTCGGTGCTGATGGTCGCGATGTTGTCGAGCATGTAGTCGCGCAGCCACGGGGTGGCCGAGAACTGCACGCGGTGGGTCACCTCGTGCAGACAGACCCAGTAGCGGAAGTCGGCCGGGACGACCTTCAGCGACCGTTCGACAGCGATGATGTTGGGGGCCACCAGCATCAGCACGCCGTCGGCGCCGGTGGACGGGTCGGGCGAGAACGGGTCGTACTGGCCGAGGATCGCCCCCGAGAGCAGCGCGAGGAGCCCGCCCGCCTGCATGCCGCCGATGCGGCCGGAGATGCCCGGTGCCGCCGTGGAACCGCCGCCGAGCATCGCCGACATCGACTGCGCGGCGGCGTCGACCCATCCGCGACGGTCCAGCACGGACGCCGCGGGGACGGGCAGCCCGTCCGCGAGACCCGTCGTCTCCCGGACCGGTCCCTCGGCGCGCGCGGCCAGCACCGACAGTTGCTCGCGGGCGGCCGAACGCGTGTACTCGGTGGTGCTGGGACCGGGTCGGGTGAGTCGACGGCCGACCCCGGCGGCCAGCGACCAGTCGATCCTGGCGCCGGGCAGATCGCGATCGGTGCTCATCGGCATCCACATCCCCGCAGTCGCACCGCGATCGCGTCGAGGGCCGGACGGGCGTCTGCCGGGTTGGTCCCGTTCGACAGCAGCGCGAAGGTGAGCACCCGGTTCTGCCGGGTCTGGACGATCCCCGCCAGTCCGCTCACGCCGGTGAGGGTCCCCGTCTTCGCCTTCACCCAGCCCGCGGCGTTCGCGACGCCGGACACCGACGAGAACCGGTCGGACAGGGTCCCGGTGGCCCCGGCGATCGGCAGCATGTCGAGCAGAGGCCGGAGCTTGGTGTCCTGGGTGCCCGACGCGGCGCGCAGGATCGCGTCGAGCACACCCGCCGGGATGCGGTCGCCGGTCGAGAGCCCGTTCGTGTCCTGCAGTGTCACCTGTGACATGTCGACGCCCGCCTCACGCAGCACCGCGGCCACCGCGTCGGTGGCACCCGACAGGCTCGCCGGGAGTCCACGTGCGCGGGCCACCTCGATGGCCATGGTCTCGGCGAGGACGTCGTCGGAGTCGACGAGCATGTCGCGCAGGCGCGTCTGCATCGGCGCGGAGGTGACCGACGCGATCACGCGCGCGCCCTGGGGCGCGGTCCCCGACGACACGGCGTCGGCCGACACCCCCAGATCGCGGGCGAGGTCGGTGGCGGCGGTGACGGCCGGGGTGGCGGTGCGCGGTGAGTACAGCGCGGTGGGATCGGTCCGGGCGGAATCGGCCATGAGCGCCTCGATCGGTGCGATGCTGCCGCCCGCGATGTCGGCGGTCTCCCAGCCGGAGGCGAACGACGGCCCGGTGAACCGTCCGGTGTCGACGGCCACCGACGACACCTGCACCCCCGACCGACGGATCTGCGCGGCCAGGTCGGCGATGCGGGGCGCGTCGGTGAAGAACGTGTCGGTCCCGTCCGGCTGGACCGAGAGCGTCGGGTCACCGGCACCGACCACGACGATCCGACCGTTGCCCGCGTCGACGACGCTCGTGGTGAGGGTGGCGTCGAGCGGGACCGACAGCAGCACCGCGGCCGCGGTGAGGATCTTCGTCGTCGACGCAGGCGTCATGGGCCTGGTCGGGTTCTGCGACCAGAGGACCTGTCCGGTGAGCGCGTCGGAGATCTCGCCGGTGAGCGTGCCCAACCGGGGGTCGCGCGCGACCGACGCCAGCTGCGCGGAGACCCCCGCCGAGGTGGGTTCGGGGGCGGCCGAGGCGACCGGCACGACGGCCGGGTCCGCGGAGGCCGCGGCCGGGCGGGCGGGTGCGTTCGCGGCCGGCTGGGTGCCACCGGAGTCGACGGTGACGGCGACGACCGCAACCACGGCCGCGACGACGAGGAGGACGAGGACCGGGATGACGGTCCACCACACACTGACGCGCCGGCGTGCCCGTGCGTTCACTGATGCTCCTCCGCCCACCGTGGTCCTGGCGTCCAACAGTATCCTCGACCCGATCGCGGCTCGGCCGACGCAACGGCCTGCCCGCACGAACCGTCACAGAGAGCGAGGATGTGAGTCGTGGAGTTCGACGTCACCATCGAGATCCCCAAGGGACAGCGCAACAAGTACGAGGTCGACCACGAGACGGGCAGGGTCCACCTCGACCGTTACCTCTACACCTCGATGGGCTACCCGGCCGACTACGGCTACATCGACAACACCCTCGGTGAGGACGGCGACCCGCTCGACGCGATGGTCCTGCTCCCCGAGTCGGTCTACCCGGGCGTCGTCGTCAAGGCGCGCATCGTCGCGATGTACACCATGACCGACGAGGCCGGCGGCGACGACAAGCTGCTCGCCGTGCCCGCGGGCGACGTCCGCTGGGACCACATCCAGGACGTCGGCGACGTGGACAAGTTCGAGCTGGACGCGATCTCGCACTTCTTCGAGCACTACAAGGACCTCGAGCCGGGCAAGGAGGTCCAGCCCGGCGGCTGGGTCGGCCGCGAGGCCGCCGAGAAGGTCGCCCAGGAGGCGATCGACCGGCTCGCCCAGCAGCCCCACGAGGCCAACGACCCCTCCCGCGGCTGACCCACCCCCACACGACAGAACGGCCCCGAGCGGAGTGCTCGGGGCCGTTCTGCGTCCTGCGTCGGTGTGGGTCAGGCCTCGTGGCGACCCGGGTGGGTGTCACCGGTGTCCGACGACGCCTCGTGGCGTCCACCGGGGTCCGCGGCGATCACGGGGCCACCCTCGTCGGAGACCGCGGTGTGGCGACCGTGCACATCGGCGGGGTCGACGATGTCGTTGTGACCGCCGCCGACGGACACGGGCTCCGGTGACCGCTCCCCGCCGGGCAGTGCGTCGGGATCGGGGCCGACACCCATCGCGTCGTCCGCGGCGGCCTGCGTCCCCGAGGACTTCCGCAGCGGCATCTCCTTCCACGTGAAGACGGCGACGAGGGCGATGAGCGACACGATCGAGACCGTCAGGAAGACCGAGTCCATCGCGTCCGAGAAGCCCTGCTTGACGGGCGCGGCGACGGCGTCGGGCAGCTTGGGGATGACCGACGTGTCGTTCATGACCGAACCGGTGGCTCCACCGCCTCCGCCCTGGGCGGCCTCGATCAGGCTCTTGCCGAACCCGGCGACGGTCGGGTCGGTGCTCTGCGCGGCCTCACGGACACCAGCCTGGAACGACTGCGTCGGCGCGGCCTGACGGAACTCGTCGGCGATGTTCGGACCCATGAGCGAGAACAGCACCGAGAAGAACACGGCGACACCCAGGGTTCCGCCGATCTGCCGGAAGAACGTGGCCGAGCTGGTCGAGATGCCCATGTCCTTGGCGGGCAACACGTTCTGCATGGCCAGCGTCAGCGGCTGCATCAGGTTGCCCAGTCCGAAGCCGAGCCCGAAGGTCATCAGCATCACGACGTAGAGCGGGGTGCTCGGGCTGACGTAGTGCAGGAGAAAGGTCATCACGCTGATCAGGACGACGCCGATCATCGTGAAGATCTTGTAGCGACCGGTCCGCGAGATCATCTGGCCGGAGATGATCGACGCGCTCATCAGACCCAGCACCATCGGCAGCAACTGCAGGCCGGCGATGGTCGGGCTGGACCCGCGGAGCACCTGGTAGTACTGCGGCAGCACGGAGATCGCGCCGAACATCACCGAACCGATGACGATCGAGATCACGATGCCCTGCGCGAACACCCTGTTCCTGAAGACGCGCAGCGGGATGATCGCGGCCTCGCCCATGGCCCTCTCCACCGCGACGAACGCCGCGACGCCGACCACACCGATGACGTAACAGATGATCGATCGTGTGGAGCCCCAACCCCATTCGCGGCCCTGTTCGGCGACGACGAGGATCGGCACGACGCCGACGGCGAGGGCGAACGCACCCCACCAGTCGATCTTGCGCTTCACACCCGGGATCCGGTCGTAGTTGAGGACGCGGAACACCACGACGAGCGCGACGAGCCCGACGGGGACGTTGACGAGGAACACCCAGCGCCAACCCGACACCCACAGGATCGAGTCCTGGCCGGCGAACAGACCACCGAGCACGGGGCCGAGCACGCTGGACGTGCCGAACACCGCGAGGAAGTAGCCCTGGTACTTGGCGCGTTCCCGCGGCGCGACGATGTCGCCGATGATCGTCAGCGCCAGAGAGAACAGACCACCGGCACCGATGCCCTGCAGCGCACGGAACCCTGCGAGCTCGTACATCGACGTCGACGTGGAACACAGCAGCGACCCGATGACGAAGATCGTGATCGCCGCCATGAAGAAGGGCTTGCGCCCGTACATGTCGGACAACTTGCCGTAGATCGGCGTCGCCAGCGTCGAGGTGATGAGGTACGCCGTCGTCACCCACGCCTGCAGCGAGTAGCCGTTCAGGTCGTCGGCGATGGTGCGGATCGACGTCGACACGATGGTCTGGTCGAGGGCGGCGAGGAACATGCCGATCATGAGTCCGCCCATGATCGTCAGGATCTGGCGGTGCGAGAGCGTCATCGACCCGGCCGCCGGGTCGGCGGACGCGGACGATCCGGCGGACGCTGCGCCGGGGACTGCGGTGTCGGTCATCGTGATGCTTTCTCGCGTGTGTGGGCTGTGGTGTGTGCCGACGTGTCGGCGGTGAGGTCGTCTGATGTCGCGTCGGCGAGGTCGTCGTCTCGAGAACCAACCCCCGAGGCGTCGCCGTCGATTCCCGCGACGGCGTCGTCCGGGCCGCCGAGTGTCTTCACGGGCGAGTACGCACTGGCCGCGAGCTTGTCGGCGGCGTCGACCACGCGGCCCATCAGGCCGGAGAGCTGGGCGATCTCCTCGGTGGTGAAGTCCTCGAGCATCACGTCGACGGCGTTCATCCGGTGCCGGCGAACGGCCTCGACCTGGGTCCTCCCCGACTCGGTGAGCACCAGGATCGTGGCGCGCCCGTCGCGCGGGTCGGCCTCACGCCGCACGTAGCCCAGGCGGACCAGCGACGCGATGTGGCGGCTGACGGTGGACGGATCGGCGTAGAGGTGCTCGGCGAGCTCCCCGGACCGCATCGGCTTCTCGGCCAGCGTGAACAGGCACGAGAAGGCAGCCGTCTCGACGATGCCCTCCGGTGTCTTGAACTTCGTCACCGCGAGCCGCTCGCGGATGCGCCCGTAGCGGGACAGGACCGAGAGGAGATCGTCGACGTGATGCAGCCTCGTCACTGATTTTCACCTCAAATGAGTTTCATCGTGCAACTGATTGACGAGTGCAAGTATGCCGAAGCCCGGATGGGCACGCAAACAGCCCCGGCCGTCGACGACGACCGGGGCTGCTGCGATCGCCGACTGGCGACCGGAGGGGTCAGGCGGTGAGCTCGACGAGAGCCGCGAGCAGTCGGTCGATCTCCTCGATGTGGGTGCCGATGCCGAAGGACGCCCGCACCGCACCGTCGGGGGCGCCGACACGGTGCATCAGCGGGTGCGCGCAGAACCGGCCGTCGCGGACCCCGATGCCGCGGTCGGCGAGATGCTCGGCGACCTCCCGCGGGGAGTGCCCGTCGACGGTGAACGCGGCGATGCCCACGCGGTCGAGGTCGTCGTCGGCGAACAAGGTCAGTCGCCGCACACCGGGGATCGCGTCGAGTCCGGCGTCGAGGTGGGTCCGCAGGTCGTGATCGTGCACGCCGAGGCGGTCGAACCCGAACTCCGTGATCGCCCGGCACGCGGCGGCGATGGCGACGGCACCGAGCACGTTGGGTGATCCACCCTCGTGGCGGCTCGGTCCGGTCTGCCAGCGGACCGACTCGTCGGGTGCGACGTCGAGGCTGGCGCCACCGCCGAGGAGATAGGGCTCGGCGGCGTCGAGCCAGTCGCTGCGACCGACGAGGACCCCGCAGCCGAACGGGGCATAGAGCTTGTGCCCGGAGAACACGAGGTGGTCGATGCCGAGACCGGCCATCGAGATCGCGCGGTGCGGTGCGAGTTGCGCGGCGTCGACGAGGATCCGCGCGCCCGCCGCATGGGCGATGTCGGCCAGTTCGCGCACCGGCAGCACCTCGCCGGTGACGTTGGAGGCACCCGTCACGGCGAGCAGGGCCGCGGGCGCGCGGTGCAGTTCCGCCTCGAGCGCCGCGAGAGTCTCCGCGAGCGTGTCCCGGCAGCGGACGACGCGACGGCCCGAGCGGGTCCAGGGCAACAGGTTCGCGTGGTGCTCGACGTCGAGGACCACCGTGTCCCCGGGGACGACCGAGGCCAGCAGGTTCAGCGAGTCCGTGGTGTTGCGCGTGAACACCACCGAGTCGTCGTGCCGTGCCCGGACGAAGTCGGCGACGGTGGCCCGCGCGTCCTCGTACCGGGCGGTCGTGATCTGCGACAGTCGGCCGGCGCCGCGATGGACGCTCGCGTACTCCGGCAGCGCGACGGCGAGCTCGGCCACCACGGCGTCGAGGGCAGGCGCACTCGCCGCGTGATCGAGGTTGGCGTAGCCAGCGTGGGCGGGGCCGGCGAGGACGTCGGCGAGGTACTCGTCGCCGCGCGGTGCGCAGACCTCGGGACGGCTGTGGGCGAGCAAAGACATGTGTCTCCTCTGATCAGGGGACCGCCGAGGGCCCCGCGCTTGCCCGCATCCGTTCGGACGCGGGCCGGGTCGTCACCCGGAAGCACCCCACCGCAGGAGGAGGGTTGCCGGTCAGCGAGCCGGGGCTCACGACGCTGACACTCATGACCTGCAGCGATGGTCGCCGACCCGGCCGTCGGCTGTCAAAACCGCCGCCGGGTTGCGCTCACGGTGATCGCAACCGCGCCGCGGGTAGCGTGATGGCGTGCTGTTCCACCTCTCCCGACCGTCGGCGACGGTGCGGGCGACCCGCGCGACGCGGTCGTTCTCGTCGGTGTCGGAGGCGCTCGGCGCAGTCGATTCCGGCCGCACCGACGGCGACCCGGTTCCGGTGGTCGGCGCCATCTCCTTCGCCGCGGACAGCCCCGACGCCCTCTACGTTCCGGCAGACCTCACCGTGGACCGGACGCCGCCGGAGGCACCGGGCCCCGTCGCTGCACCACCCGGCATGGTGCTGGTGCGCTCGGTGCCGTCGCCGTCGGAGCACCGCGCGCGCGTGGGCGCGGTCGTCGACCGCATCCGGGCCGGCGAGGCACGAAAGGTGGTGCTGGCGCGGTCGATCCAGCTGACGGCGGACATCCCCGTCGACGTCGACGCCACCGTCGCGGCGTTCGCCGCGGGGAGCCCGGAACGTAACGCCTTCGCCGTCGACCTCTCCGCGGCAGGCGTCGACCACCGCGACACCGTGATCGTCGGATCGAGTCCGGAGTCGTTGGTGCGCAAGCACGGTCGGCAGGTGACCTGCCACCCGTACGCCGGATCCGCACCCCGGTCGAGTGACCCCGAGACGGATCGCCGGAACGCGGCCGCCCTGCTGGAATCGGGGAAGGACCACCGCGAGCACCGGTTCGTGGTGGAGCACATCGCCACGGCGCTCGGCCCGCTCACCCGCGACCTGCGTGTCCCCGACGAACCGGTGCTGATCGGGACCGGCGAGATGTGGCACCTGGCGTCCCCCATCGAGGGCACCCTGATCGACACCGACCTCAGCGCACTGCATCTCGCCGTGCACCTGCATCCCACCCCCGCGATCTGCGGGACCCCCACGGACGCGGCTGCGGCCGTCATCGGCGCGGTCGAGGAACCCCGCGGCTTCTACGCCGGAGCATTGGGGTGGTGTGACACCGCCGGCGACGGCGAGTGGATGGTCAGCATCCGCGGCGTTCAGGTGTCGGCGGACCGTCGATCGTTGCGGGCCTGGTCCGGCGGCGGCATCGTCGCCGACTCCGACCCGGCCGACGAGCTGGCCGAGACCACCGCGAAGTTCGGAACCGTGTTGCGCGCGTTGGGGTGTCCGGACCTCCTGCTCGCGGAGAGCTGATGGCCGGACCGATCAGGCGGCCGGATCCCGGGCGTCGTGGCGTGATCGCCACCAGCTGACCGCGAAGAAGATCACCGCCGCGACACCGACGACGACGCCGCCGTAGAGCAGCAGTCGGGCACCGACGGTCGCGCCCACGAGATACCCGACCATCCCGACCGCCGTCACCCACACGACGCCGCCGAGGACGTTCGCGGTCAGGTACAGCCGCACGGGCATCCGGGACATGCCGGCCACGAACGGCGTCAGCGTGCGGACGTACCCGATCCACCGTGCCCCCAGCACCGTCGGGACACCGTTGTGCTGGATCGCATGGGTCACCTTGTCCCACCGCTCTTCTCCGATGCGCCGGCCGAGGCGGGACCGCATCATCCGCGGACCCGACCACCTGCCGAGGGAGAAGCCGGTCGCGTCCCCCGCGATCGCGGCCACGCACGCACCGACGATCAGCCACCCGACCGAGGTCTCACCGACCGCCGCCGCCACTCCCCCGGCCAGCAGTGCCGTCTCGCCGGGCAGGATGAGGCCGAGCAGTGCCGCTGACTCGCAGTAGACCAGCGCCCACACGACGAGGTACACCACCCACGGCGGGGTGGTCGCGATGACGTCGACCAGCCAGTCGATCACCGACTGCATCAGCGCACCCGCGGGCGCGGTCGGGACGAACCGTTCCCGGACTCGGGCGCGCCGGGGTCACGCACGACGACTCAGAGCGCCTGGTCGAGGTCGCCGAGGAGGTCGTTGACACTCTCGAGTCCGACGGACAACCGGACGACGCTGTCGGACAGGCCGATCGCGGCACGCCCGTCGGGTCCCATCGCGCGGTGCGTGGTGGTCGCGGGGTGGGTGATCAGCGACTTCGCGTCGCCGAGGTTGTTGGAGATGTCGATGACGCGCAGGGCGTCGAGCACCTCGAAGGCCCGCAGCTTGCCGGACACGTCGTCGCGGTCGTTCAGTTCGAAGGTGACCACGGTGCCACCTCCCGACATCTGTGAGGTGGCCAGCTCGTACTGCGGATGTGACTGCAGGAACGGGTACTTCACCCACTTCACCCGGGGGTCGTCCTCCAGGAACTGCGCTACGCGCAGCGCCGACGCCACGGACGCCTCCACCCGCAACCGCAGGGTCTCCAGGCCCTTGAGCAGCGTCCAGGCCGAGAACGGGCTCATCGCGGGACCGGTGTGCCGCATCAGCTTCTGCACCGGTTCCTCGATGTACTCCTTCGGCCCGAGCACCGCACCGCCCATCACGCGGCCCTGGCCGTCGATGTGCTTGGTGCCGGAGTAGACGACGACGTCGGCACCGAGGTCCAGGCTGCGTTGCAACAGCGGCGTCGCGAAGACGTTGTCCAGCACGACCTTCGCACCCGCGGCGTGCGCGAGTTCGGAAACCCGGCGGACGTCGACGAGGGACTGCATCGGGTTCGACGGGGTCTCGAAGAACACCGCCGTGGTCGGCACCGACAGCGCCTGTTCCCACTGCTCGAGGTCCTCACCGTCGACGAAGACGGTCTCGACCCCCCACCGCGGCAGGATCTCGTTGCACACCACGAAGCACGACCCGAACAGGCTGCGCGATGCGACGAGTCGGTCGCCCGCGCCGAGCAACGCACCGAGGGAGACGAACACGGCCGCCATCCCACTGGCGGTGGCGAAGCACGCTTCGGCGCCCTCGAGCAGCCGCAGCCGCTCCTGGAACATCGCGACCGTCGGGTTGCCGTACCGCGAGTAGACGAACCGCTCGTCCTCACCGGTGAACGCGCGTTCGGCGGCGGCGGCACTGTCGTAGACGTACCCCGAGTTGAGGAACATCGCCTCGGAGGTCTCGTCGAACCCCGACCGCATGAGTCCTCCACGGACGCCGATGGTGTCGGGGGCGACGCCCTCGGGGAGCTCGCGCCAGGTCGGGATCACGACTGGCGCCAGGGCAGCCCCTGGGCCTTCCAGCCCGCCGCTCCGCGGTGGCCGTCGGCGTCGAGGCCGCCCTCGAACCCCTCGGCGATGTTGTAGGCGCGGCCCACACCGTCGGAGGTCGCCGACTCGGCCGCACCGATGGAGCGCTGGCCGGACCGGCAGAGGAACAGCACGGTGGTGTCGTCGGTGACGCCGGCCTCCCGGAGCTGCTCGACGAACCGCGGGTTGCGGCTGCCGCCGGGGAAGCCGACCCACTCGACGAGGACGGTGCGCTTGCCGAGCGAGGAGAGGTCGGGGATGCCGACGTAGTTCCACTCGGCCTGCGTACGCACGTCGACGAGGACCGCGTCGGGGTCCTCGGAGAGAAGATCCCAGGCCTGCTGGACGGACAGATCACCTGCGTAGGTCACGTTTCCCAGAATCCCACACCGCGCGGACGACCGGCGGATCGGGCGCCGGTCGCCGGCGCCGCGACGGGCATCAGGGAGCGCCGACCCCGCACACCTTCCAGGAGTCGGCGTCCTTGACCAACGGCACCGACTGCGTCGTCAGCTGCGGGGTCTTCTCGTACCGCCAGGTCATCGACGCGGTCGCGGTGGTCCCGCTGACGGCGATGTCGGCGATCGTCGTGACCATGATCTTGCCGTTGCGGTCCCGCGAGGTCTGCGCGCTCGAGCGGAAGGCCTCGTCGGTGGGGAACGACCCACCGTCGACCACGCGGCTGCACGTCGCATCGCGGAACGCGGTGTAGTTCAGCGCGTTCTTGGCCGTGTAGTAGTCGTTGATCGCGTGCTGGACGGCCGCGTTGTCGGGCAGGCGGTCGTCGGCCGGGCGGAGCAGCTGCGACGCGACGATCGCGCCGATGACGACCGCGACGATCACCACAGCGATCACGAACGGCCAGGCCGCACGCCATCCGGGGTCGCTGTCGGGGGCGGGCTCCGGCCTCGAGCCGTCGGTCGTCGTCATGGCCGCGATTGTAGGTCGACGCCCACCACGGTCCCCGATGCCGGATTTGCCCGTCCGGGCTGCTCGATGCCACCCTGGAAAGTGAGTGGAGCCTAACCTCACTTCGCACCGCCACCCGACCACGGAGGATCCCGATGCATCGTCGCCTGGCCACGGCAGCCGCCGCTGCCGTTCTCGTCACGGGCCTCGTGGCCTGCTCGGCGCCCGCCGAGGACTCCCCCGCCGGGTCGAGCTCGGCCGCCGCCGAACAGGGCGCACTGCCGGTCACCATCGAGCACAACTACGGGTCGACCACCATCGACACGACGCCGTCGCGGATCGCGACGCTCGGTCCGGGTGACAGCGACATCCTGTTGAAGCTCGGGATCGTGCCGACGACGATGGCGCCGTTCTACGACCCCACGAACCGCTCGGTGACCACACCGTGGAACTCCGACCTGCTCGAGGGCGCGAACCCGACGGTCCTCACCAACGCCACCTCCGACCTCGCGGGCGAGGTGACCAAGGTGCTCGCGTCGAACCCGCAGCTGATCGTCGCGGTGAACAACGCCGTGACCCGCCCCGTGTACGACAACCTCGCCAAGGTCGCCGGGACGATCGTGCGCGAGAAGCAGTACGACGACTGGCAGGTGCCGTGGCAGGCGGCGACCACCGAGGTCGGCAAAGCCGTCGGCAAGCCCGCCGAGACCGCGCGCATAGTCGCCGAGACCGAGAAGCGCTTCACCGACGCCAAGGCGGCGAACCCGCAGATCGTCGGCCGCACAAGTGCCGTCGTGATCGGGTCCGAGGCGGGCGGGGTCTACATCTACGGACCCGGGGACGGCCGCGGACAGATGCTGACCAACCTGGGCATGGAGTTCCCGGCGTCGCTGCAGTCGGCCATCACCGACGGCTTCTACGGCTCCATCTCCGACGAGAACCTGACCCTGCTCAACGGTCTCGACAAGCTGGTGGTCGTGGACTACGCGGGCGCCACGGACAAGCTGAAGGCCAACCCGGCGTTCGCCGCCCTCGACATCGTCAAGCGCGGGGACGTCGTCTACGTCGACCAGGGCCTCGGCAGCGCGATGTCGGTGCCGACCGTGCTGACGATCCCCTACGTGCTGGACAGGCTCGTCCCGCAGCTCGCCCGCTGACCTCGGGTTACCCCGCTCACGGAATTGGCACTTGTCCACGCGGGACGCCTACCGTGGAGGGTCGATCGTGTTGACGCCTCTGCCGGCCGAGAAGAAGGTGTACCAGTCATGAGTACGCAGGACCGCCCGTTGCGGGTCGCCATCGTGGGCGCCGGACCGGCCGGCATCTACGCCGCCGATGCACTGATGAAGTCCGACACCGCCTCCGAGCGTGGCGTGAGCATCGACCTGTACGAGCGGATGCCCGCACCGTTCGGCCTCATCCGCTACGGCGTCGCGCCGGACCACCCGCGCATCAAGGGCATCATCACCGCGCTGCACAAGGTGCTCGACAAGCCGCAGGTCCGCCTGCTCGGCAACGTCGACTACGGCACCGACATCACCCTCGAGGACCTGCGGTCGCTCTACGACGCGGTCATCTTCTCCACCGGCGCCACCGACGACCGTCTGATGGACGTCCCCGGTGTCGACCTCGACGGCTCCTACGGCGCCGCGCAGTTCGTCGCCTGGTACGACGGCCACCCCGACTTCTCCCGCACCTGGCCGCTGGAGGCCGAGAAGGTCGCGGTCATCGGCGTCGGCAACGTCGCCCTCGACGTGGCCCGCGTCCTGGCCAAGACCGGCGACGAGCTGCTGCCCACCGAGATCCCGCCGAACGTCTACGAGGGCCTCAAGGCGAACAAGGCCGTCGAGGTGCACGTGTTCGGTCGTCGCGGACCGGCGCAGGCGAAGTTCACGCCGCTGGAGCTCAAGGAGCTCGACCACTCGCCGACCATCGAGGTCGTCGTCGACCCCGAGGACATCGACTACGACGAGGGCTCCGCCGTGGCCCGTCGCGGTTCGAAGATCACCGACCAGGTCGCGACGATCATCGAGAACTACGCCATCCGCGACGCGGGGGACCGCCCGCATAAGCTGTTCCTGCACTTCTTCGAGTCGCCGGTGGAGATCCTCGGCGAGGACGGCAAGGTCGTCGGACTGCGCACCGAGCGCACCCAGCTCGACGGCACCGGCAACGTCAAGCCGACCGGGAAGTTCACCGACTGGGAGGTCGGCGCGGTCTACCGCGCGGTGGGCTACCTGTCGGACAACCTGCCCGCCATCCCGTTCGACGAGCAGGCCGGCGTGATCCCCAACGAGGCGGGTCGCATCTTCGACGAGGGCCGGCACCTGACCGGTCTGTACACGACCGGCTGGGTCAAGCGCGGTCCGATCGGTCTCATCGGCCACACCAAGGGCGACGCGAACGAGACCGTCGAGTGCATCCTGAACGACATGAAGGACGGGCTCCTCAACGAGCCCACCTCCCCCGGTGAGGACGACGCCGTCGCCCTGCTGGAGAGCCGCAGCGTCCCGTTCACCACGTGGGACGGCTGGTACCGCCTCGACGAGCACGAGCGGAAGCTGGGCGAGGCCGAGGGCCGCGAGCGCGTGAAGGTCGTCGAGCGCGAGGACATGCTGGCCGCCGCCGAGCCGGACAAGGTCCAGCGCTGAGCTGACGCTCCACCTCCAGGGTTCCGCTCCACCTGCAGGGTTCTCGCTCCACATACGAAAGGACGCTCCGGATGTATCCGGAGCGTCCTTCGGTATGTGGAGCGGCTGGAGGCCTGAACCCGTCAGAGCCTGTCGAGGGTGAAGTAGTAGCCGTAGTTGTCCAGAAGGTCCTCGCGGTTGTCGGAGATCGCGTAGCCGCTGATGGACGACGGGAAGCATCCCGGCTGCGTGGTCCGGATCTGCAGCGTCTTGCCGGGCCCGAGGGTCGAGGCGAAGCGCTTCTGGCCCTGGATCTCCTGCAGCGTGACGTTGCGCATCGTGAAGGTGTCGCTGGTGTTCGTCACGGTCATCTGCCGGACCAACGTCGGGATGAAGTTGGTCTTGTCGCAGAACACGACGCCGGTGACGCGCAGGTTCGGCGGTGTGGCGGCGTTGGCGGGAGCGGCGGCGACACCAGCGGTGGCGGCGATGGCGGCAGCGGCCAGGGTTCCGGCGGCGGCGCGGCGGAGTACACGACTCGACATCTCGAACTCACTTCCTCGTGATCGATCGGTGGGGGCGGTGTCGGGGGTCACACCGCACTGACCACTTCATCGCATTTGCCCGCGGTTCGTTACCGAATGTCACCGAATCGTGAAGTAAGGGTATCCTTCCCTCTGATGTCCTCGTCCACCGTCTCCTCGCCCGGGGTCGCGCGAGCGCGGAGCCGAACCGAGGCCGTCCCGCCGCGACGACGCCGTCCGTTGCTGTGGGTGGCCGCGGGCCTCGTACTGCTCCTGGTGGCCGCCGCGGCGTCGGTCGCTCTCGGGTCGCGGGCGCTGGGTCTCGGTGAGGTGTGGGACGCCCTGGTGTCGGGGACGGGCTCGAGCGACGTCGTCGGCATTGTCCGCGATCTCCGGGTGCCCCGGACCGTTCTCGGGATCATGGTCGGCCTGGCGATGGGCGCCGCCGGCGCCCTGACCCAGGCCCACACCCGCAACCCCCTCGCCGACCCGGGACTGCTCGGGGTGAACGCCGGCGCCGCGTGCGCGGTCGTGATCGGCGTCTACACCCTGGGGATCGGGACCCCGATCGAGTACATGGGCTTCGGGCTCGTCGGCGCACTGCTCGCGGCCACCGCGGTGTTCGGGGCGTCCGCCGCCACACGCGGCGCCTCCCCGATCACGTTGGTGCTGGCGGGAACCGGACTGTCGGCCCTGCTGCTCGCCATCACCTCGGGCATCGTCCTCGTCGACACCGCATCACTGGACGCCTGGCGTTTCTGGAACGTCGGATCGATCGTCGGCCGCGGCGCCGACGTCATCGGAGCGTCGGCGCCGTTCATCGTCGTCGGCCTGGTCCTGGCCGTCGGCAGCGGCTTCTTCGTCAACGTCCTGGCGCTCGGCGAGGACATGAGTCGCGCGCTCGGGTCCCGCGTCGCGACGGTGCGGGTGGTCGGCATCCTCGCGATCACCGTCCTGTCCGGGGCGGCCACGGCGGCGTGCGGGCCGATCGTCTTCCTGGGCCTCGTGGCGCCGCATCTCGCGCGGGCGGTCGTCGGGTCCGACTACCGGTGGGTCGTCCCGGCCTCAGCCCTCGTCGGCGCCATCCTGCTGCTCGTGTCCGACGTCCTCGGTCGGCTCGTCGCCCGCCCCGGCGAGATCCAGGTCGGCATCGTCCTGGCCGTCGTCGGCGCCCCAATGCTCATCCACCTGGTCCGCTCGCGTCGTCTGGCGTCGGTGTGACCGCCACCGCGGTCGCCGACGTCCGCCCCACGTCGACCCCGCCGGTCCGACGCCGCCGCGTGGTGCGGGTGGGGCCGGTCGCCGTCGTCGTCCGGCCGCGTCTGCTCATCGCGTCGGCCGCGTCGGTGGTCCTCACCCTGACCGTCCTCGTGGTGGGGCTCGGTGTCGGCGACTTCCCGCTGGGACCCGCCGACGTCATCCACATCCTGCTGGGCGGGGGCACCCGGGTGGAGAACGTCGTCGTGTTCGACGTCGGGCTTCCCCGGGTGGTCCTCGCGATCCTCGTCGGGCTCGGCCTGGGACTGTCGGGCGCTCTCACGCAGACCGTCGCCCGCAACCCGCTGGCCACCCCCGACATCCTCGGCATCACCGCCGGCGCGAGTGCCGCCGCGGTCGTCACCATCGCGTTCGGATCCACCTGGGGCGCATGGCTGTCCGGCGTCGGCCTCCCGGTCGCCGCGCTGCTCGGCGGTCTCCTCGGGGCGGTCCTCATGTACGCGCTCGCATGGCGGGGCGGCATCGACCCGTTCCGTCTCGTGCTGGTCGGCGTCGCGCTCACCTGGGTCTTCCAGGCCATCGTGTCCTTCGGGCTGACCCGTGCCCAGATCAACGACGTCGCGCGCGCCCAGCGCTGGCTCGTCGGATCCGTCTCCGCCGCCACGTGGACCTCGGTGGCCGGCCTCGCCGGCGCCCTCGTCGTCGGGCTGGTGGTGGTCGCCTCGATCGCCCGCGGCCTGTCGTTGCTGTCGCTCGGCGACGATCTCGCCCGCGGGCTCGGGGTCCGCGCCGACGCTGTCGGGGTGATCGCGCTCCTCGTCGCCGTCGTCGTCTCGGCACTCACCGTCGCCGCAGCGGGACCGGTCGCCTTCGTCGCGCTGCTCGCCCCACAGATCGCGCAGCGACTCGGCGGCACACCGTCCCCGCCGCCCGTGCTGTCCGGGCTGTTCGGCGCGGTGCTCGTGTCCGGCGCGGATCTGCTGTGCCGCAGCGTGCTGCCCGGCGGACTGGCCGTCGGTGTGGTGACCGCCGCCATCGGTGGACCGTTCCTGATCTACCTGATGATCGCCGTGTCCCGGAAGGCATCCGCATGAGCCGCCTGACCGTCCACGACCTCACCGTCGGCTACGACGACCGCGTCGTCCTCGACGGGCTGTCGCTCGACATCCCCGACGACGTCGTCACCACCATCGTGGGACCCAACGGGTGCGGCAAGTCGACGCTGCTCCGCTCGATGTCGCGGCTGCTGCGGCCGCGCGCCGGGGTGGTGCGGCTCGACGGGACCGACATCGCCGACCGTCGCCCCCGCGACCTCGCCCAGGTGATGGGGATGCTGCCGCAGGACCCCGTCGCCCCGTCGGGGCTGTCCGTCGTCGAGCTGATCGAACGGGGGCGCCACCCGCACCAGCGGTGGTTCCGACAGGCATCTCCCGAGGACGACGCCGCGGTGGACCGGGCGATGGAACTCACCGGCATCACCGACCTCGCAGATCGTCCGGTCGACGCCCTGTCGGGCGGGCAGCGTCGGCGGGTGTGGATCGCGCTCGTCCTCGCCCAGGAGACCGAGGTCCTCCTGCTCGACGAGCCGACCACCTTCCTCGACCTCGCCCATGCGATCGACGTCCTCGACCTCGTGCGGACGCTGAGCTCCGAGCACGGGAAGACCGTCGTGACGGTCCTGCACGACCTGAATCTCGCTGTGCGGTACAGCGATCACATCGTCGTCATGTGCGACGGCGCCGTGCTCGCCCAGGGACCGCCCGACGACGTCATCACCCCGGACCTGCTCGAGAGCGCGTTCGGACTGCGGTCGATGGTGGTGCGCGACCCCGTCACCGACGGCCCCCTGGTGGTCCCCCTCGGCCGCTGACCGACTGCGGTCGGCGGGGACGGGTCAGAGCGCGACCGCCCCGATCAGCCACGATCCCGAGGCGAACAGCGACGCGGTGAGTTCGATCCCGATCGCGACGAGCGCGGCCCGCGCAGCCGCCATCGCCCCGCGACCCGCCGCGCGCGGATCCCGTCGGATGGTCCACTCCGACGCAGCTGCACCGAGCAGGAACCCGAGCGGCAGCCCGATCACCGGGACGACGAAGAACCCCACGATGCCGACGAGACCACCGATGACGATGGTGCGGTCGGCGATGCCGGATCGCCGCAAGCTCGACCCGGCGACGACGTACTTCAGGCCCATCGCACCGACGATCAGCACGGCCGCGACCGCGACGACGGCCCACGCCCATCCCCCGACGACGACGGCCCACACGACGATCGCACCGAGCACCAGCGACGGACCGGGCAGCAACGGCACCACCGTGCCGACCAGACCGACGGCGATCACCAGCGCGACGAGGAGATCACCCCACAGCGGCATCTACTTCTCCAGCCCGATGCCGCGCCCGGTGTCCGCGCGGTCCCCGGCGGGCCGATCGCCGCCGGGGCCGTCCGCGCCGGTCGGTTCGGCTGTGCCGGCCCGTCCGACGTCGTCCCTGTCGGTCTCGACGGGATCGGTGTCGGCCTCGTCGTCGCGGGCGGCCGCCGCGGTGTCGAAGATCGCCGTCGACGGTGACACGGCGTCCGCGTCCGGGGTGATGGCCGGTTCCTCACCGGTGACCGGGACAGCAGACCGGTCGTCGCCCGCGGGTTCGGGGCGGACGCTGCGTTCCCGGAAGCGGTCGGTGGTGGGCCCGGAGGGCTCGGCGGGGCTCGCCGCCGGGGCCTGCGGTCGGATCGGACCGCCCAGCGGTCCGCGGTCGGGTGCTGTGCTGACCGGCCGTACCGCGGCCGCGGCGTCACGTGCACGCCGACGCGCCTCGACGACGTCGTCGGCGGTCGCCACCACCACACCCATCCGGCGACGCGTGTAGCTCTCGGGCTTGCCGAACAGGCGGATGTCGGTCTCCGGCACCGCGAGTGCCGCGGCGACGTTCTCGAACGCGATGGCGGGCTCGTCGAGTCCGCCGTAGATGACCGCGGACGCACCCGGGCTCGCCAGCGTGACGTCGACGGGCAACCCGAGGATCGCCCGTGCGTGCATCTCGAACTCCGAGAGTCGTTGCGTCCCCAGGGTCACCAGGCCGGTGTCGTGGGGCCGAGGGCTGACCTCGCTGAAATAGACGTCCTCACCCTTGACGAACATCTCCACGCCGAACACCCCGCGGCCACCGAGACCACCGTCGCCCAGGGCCGTCGCGATGCGGGCGGCGATCGACATCGCCGCTCCGTGCGCGACCGGGCTCATCGCCTGCGGCTGCCAGCTCTCGACGTAGTCGCCGCGCTCCTGCCGGTGCCCGATGGGCGCACAGAAGTGGGTCGTCAGCCGGCCGGTCGAGGGATCGACGGCACGCACGGTGAGCAGGGTGATCTCGTAGTCGAAGTCGACGAATCCCTCGACGATGACCCGTCCGCCCGCCACCCGGGCGCCGGAGACGGCGGTGTCCCAGGCGGTCTGGATGTCCTCGGGTCCGCGAAGCGTGGACTGCCCCTTCCCCGACGACGACATCACCGGCTTGACCAGGCAGGGGAACCCGACGCGGCGGGTCGCCTCGGTGAGTTGCTCGACGGAGTCGGCGAAGGCGTAGGCCGACGTCGGCAGTCCGAGCTGCTCGTCGGCGAGACGCCGGATGCCCTCACGGTTCATCGTCAGCGCCGTCGCCCGCGCGGTCGGGATCACCTCGGTGATCCCCCGCCGCTCCGCCTCCTCGAGGGCGCTCGTCGCGATGGCCTCGATCTCGGGGACGACGTAATGCGGGCGCTGGTCGACGATGAGCGCGAGCAGCGCGTCGGGGTCGGTCATGTCCATGACGAAGCCGTGATGGGCGACCTGGTGTCCCGGTGCGTTGTGATAGCGGTCGACCGCGATGACCTCGACCCCGAGGCGCTGGAACGCGATCACCACCTCCTTGCCGAGCTCACCCGCGCCCAGGAGCATCACGCGCGTCGCCGACGGCGACAGCGGCGTCCCGATCCGCGCCGGACCCGCAACGGTGCGGCCCACCGGCGGTCGCGCCGGAGCGGGTGGGCGGGGCCCCGGACGGGGTGGCACGGGATGGCCCGGCCCGGGGCGGGCACCGACCGGCGGGCCGGGCGGAACCGGGGTGCCGGGGCGCGGCGGGGGCACAGGACGACCGGGGGCTCCGGGCGGTCCGGGCGGGATCGGACGCCCCACCGGCGGCCGGGGACGCGGCGGGACACCCTGCGGTGGGACACCCTGCTGGGGGCGCGGCTCGCCGACCGGCGCGGGACCGGGACGCTCGGGGCTCGAGGAACTCTCAGGGGTCACGGGGCGCTCCTCGGGAGGGGTCATCGGCGCTCAACCGATCTGGGCGTCGACGTAGCACCAGCGCCACGTCTCACCGGGTTCGGCGGAGCGCATCACCGGATGCTGCGACGACTTGTGATGTGCGGTGGCGTGGCGACGGGGGCTGGAATCACAGCAACCGACGTAGCCGCAGCTCAGGCACTGCCGGAGATGGGCCCAGTGTTGCTCGCCCTCCTCGGCGCACCCCTGGCACAGCCGTTCGGCGTCGACGTCGCCGGAGGACACCGGGGCATCCCGCAGATGGGTGCACAGCCCGTCGTCGTCGGGTCGTGGCTCGATGTCGCGGTCACCGATGAGTCGATGCCGCACAGATCTCCTGATGGAACGCACGTCGTCATTCTCCCGTATCCGCGACGCCACGGGCCCACCGGACGACACGGGGCGGGGCCGGTCACATGTGCGTTCTGCATACAAGCCCGTAGGGTGAGACATATCAGGCGTGGTCGATCCCAGAACAAGGCGATCTCGTACGACTCCGCCACCGATGCAGACCTGGAGATTGACATGAGTGAGACCACCAGCCTGCGGCTCGACGATCAACTGTGCTTCGCGCTCTACTCGGCGTCCGCGACCATAGTCCGCGCGTACCGCCCCATGCTCGAGAAGATCGGGCTGACCTACCCGCAGTTCCTGGTCATGGTCGTGCTCTGGGAGGACGACGACATCTCGGTCGGCACCCTGGCCGAACGGCTCGACCTCCCCGCGAACGGTCTGGCCCCCGTCCTCGACCGTCTGGTGAAGGCCGGACTCGTCGAGCGTCACCGTGACCCGTCCGACCGCCGGGTGCACCGCATGCGCCTCACCGCGGCCGGTCGCGACCTGGAGTTCGACGGCAGTCGCATCGCCGGCGCGGTCGCCTGCCGCACCCGCCTGTCGACGGACGCGATCACCGAGCTGCGCAGCAGCATCCAGCAGCTGACGAACGCCATGCACGACGACTCGCCGCTCCCCGGCGCCGAGCCCGCTCCGCTCAACGGCACCGGGGTCTAGACACTCACACCTCCCGCCGCACGCGCGACGACGTATTCTCGTCCCGCCGTCCCGCTCCGTGTCGAGAGGTCACCGTGGATGCCTCCCTGATCGTCGTCGCCGTCATCGCGCTCGGCGTCGCGGCGTTGGCACGTCGGTACCAGTTGCCCTCGCCGCTGATCCTGGTGGTCATCGGGCTCGGCGTCAGCTTCATCCCGCGGGTCCCGACGCTGGCGCTCGACCCCGACGTCGTCCTGTTCGTGATCCTCCCGCCGCTGCTGTACTCGGCCGCGCAGGACAGTTCGTATGTGGCGTTGCGGCGCAACGCCCGCGCCATCGGACTGCTCGCCGTCGCCCTGCCGCTCGCCAGTGCCGCGGCGGTGGGATTCGTCGCCTACTGGACCCTGCCGCAGCTGCCGCTCGCCGCCGCCCTGGTCCTCGGGGCGATCGTCGCGCCGCCGGATGCCGTGTCCGCCACGGCGATCGGCCGTCGTCTCGGCCTGCCGCGACGGATCACGACGCTGCTCGGCGGGGAGAGTCTCCTCAACGACGCGACCGCCCTGACCGCGTACCGTCTGGCGCTCGGCGCCGCCGCCGGTGCCACCACCACCGCGTGGGGCGGGATCGTCCTGTTCCTGGTGGCCGCGATCGGCGGGGTGGTCGTCGGACTCGTCTTCGGCGTGGTCGTCTCCCGGATCCGCCTGTGGCTCACCGATCCCCCGATGGAGACCGCGGTCGGGATCGTCATCCCGTTCGCCGCCTACTTCGTCGCCGAGGAGGTCCACGCCTCCGGTGTGATCGCCGTCGTCGTGGTCGGTCTCTACCTCGGCCAGCGCTCGGCCCGGGACGGGTACGCGACGCGCCTGCAGGACAACGCGGTGTGGAAGTCGATCGACGTGATGCTCGAGTCGTTCGTGTTCCTGCTCATCGGTCTGCAGCTGCCGGAGGTGATCCGGGGCCTGCGGGGCCACTCGCTCGGCGCGATCGTGTGGACCGCGGTCGCCGTCCTCACCACCGTCATCGTCGTACGCATCCTGTGGATGTACCCGGCGACGTACCTCCCACGCATCCTGTCGAGACGGGTACGCGCGAAGGAATCGGCCCCGACCCCGGCGGCGGTGTTCATCGTCTCGTGGTCGGGGATGCGCGGCGTGGTGAGCCTCGCCGCGGCGTTCGGTATCCCGCTCACCACGGACGCGGGGGACCCGTTCCCCGCCCGTGACGAGATCGTCTTCCTCACGTTCGTCGTCGTGGTCGGCACGCTGTTGCTGCAGGGCCTGTCGTTGCCGTGGTTGATCCGGGTGCTCGGCGTCACCGGCGACGAGCGCCGCTCGGACCTGCTCGCGCTGGCCGCCGCGCAGGATCGCGCGGGGCGCGCCGCGGGCGCCCGTCTCGACGAGCTCGCGGCCGACCTCCCCAGGACCGAGGCGATCGATGACCAGGTCCACGTCCTACGGCGGTGGCTGAAGTCCCGCAAGAACCTCGCCTGGGAGGAACTCGGTCGCGGCGAGGAGGAGATCGGCGAGAGCCCGTCGATGGTGTTCAGCCGTCTGCGCACCGAGCTGCTGCAGACCCAGCGGGAGGTGTTCATCGGCGAGCGCGACGCCGGGCGCATCGACGACGAGGTGTTGCGTCGCGTCCTGCGCCAACTCGACCTGGCCGAGGGCCTGTCCGATCGGGGTGCGCGGCGCGCGCAGTCCTGAGCTCGGTGCGTCCCGGGGCGCTCAGCGCGCGACGTGCACCACGGTCTCCTTGGTGCGCCCGCGCAGGGTGACCGTCTCGAGCTGTTCCCAGTGATGGGTCTCGTCGTGGGCCGCCTCCACCGCCGCGCCGCTGGCCAGCGGGTGTGCGGGGTCGCGTTTGGCCAGCTCGGACAGGCGCGCGGACTCGTTGACCGCGTCACCGATGACGGTGTACTCGAACCGCTGGATCGCACCGACGTTGCCGGCGACGACGGTGCCGTATCCGACGCCGATCCCCGCGGACAGCTCGGGCACCTCCTCGGCGAGCCGGGTCGAGATCGCCCGCGCGGAGGCGAGCGCCGCCCCCGCCGCGTCGTCGAGATCGATCGGCGCACCGAACACGGCGAGCACCGCGTCACCCTCGAACTTGTTGACGAGCCCCTGACGCTCTTCCACCTCGGTCACGATGACGGCGAAGAACCGGTTGAGGATCGAGACGACCTCCGACGGTTCGCGCTCGGCCGCCAACGTGGTCGACCCGATCACGTCGACGAACAACACCGCGACGGTGCGTTCGGTGCCGCCGAGCTCGGGGTCGCTGGAGAGGGCGGCCTCGGCCACGTCGCGTCCGACGTGGCGACCGAACAGGTCCTGCAGTCGTTCCCGCTCGCGCAGGCCCTCGACCATCGAGTTGAACCCGGCCTGCAGCTCACCCAGTTCGGTGTCGTCGAAGATGACGACGGAGACGTCGTTGTCGCCCTTGCTGACCTTCGTCATCCCCGACGCGACGTTGCGCACCGGCGCGATGACGTGCGTGGTGTTCAGGACGGTGAGCAGAAGACCGGTGAACAACGCGATGCCGACGAGGACGGTGATGCCGACGAACACGTCGGTCTTGCTGGTCTGGTCCCGGAACAGACCGAAGCCGGCGACGAGGAACATGCCGACGATCGGTATGCCCGACCCCACGGACCAGGAGATGAGCGCGCGTGTGCGCAGCGCTCCCCGTCGGCGCCGGGCCGAGCGCGGGTCGGCGGCGATGATCTGCGCCGCGATCGGTCGCAGCGAGAACTCGCTGAGGAGGTAGGAGATGGCGCAGACGACCGTGCCCGAGAGCCCGACGACGAAGAAGATCTTCGGGATGAGGATCGGCTCGAGAACGCCGTAGCAGATGGTGAACATGATGACCGCGACGATCCAGAACGCGGCCTGCAGCGCGGTCAGCTTCCACGGGATCCACCGGGCCCTGCGGGCCTCCTTGCGCGTCGGCTCCTGGTCGCGGATCGCCCACCGCAACTGGCGGACGATGATCGTCGTCCCGCTCAGGGCGCCGAGCACCAGCGCACCCCCGACGTACACGGGCAGCGCGATGAAGTTGACCCACCAGAACTTCGTGTGGAAGACGCTGGGCTCGGGGATGCCGACGCTCGACAGGACGATCGCGATGATGGCCCCGATCGCGTTCGACAACACGATGGACAGCGTGAGCAGGACCTGGATACGGACGCGTTGCCGGCGGCGCCCCTCGTTCACCGACCCCAGGAGCATCGAGCCGTAGTCGTAGTCGCGACGGATCAGCCGCACGCGTCACCCACTCCGGTCTCGGGGCCCCGGGCGTGTCCCGGGCATGGGAGTGAACCTACCCGGTGGGGGGTTCACTCCCGGGTGATATCCGTCCGGTGCAGCCTCGCGCCGGTGGCGTCGAAGAGCGAGACCGCCATGCGTCCGCCGAGTCCGTCGATCTCGACCTCGCCGAAGTGCTGGAACTCGGGGACGGCCGGGCCGACGTTCGGGGTGGTGGGGGCGTGGACGAACACCTGCTCGACACCGAAGGTGCGGTCGAGCTTCCCGGCCGGGAACGCACCGGCGTGCAGCGGGCCGGACACGAACTCCCAGAAGGGGCGGAAGTCGCCGACGGCGCCGCGGTCGGGGTGGTAGTGGTTCGCCGCTGTGTAGTGCACGTCGGCCGTGAGCCACACGACGTTGCGGACGCCTCGGGTGCGGCGCAGGATCCCTGCGAGTTCGACCTCGCGACCGAGCGGGGACCCGTTGTCGCCCTGGGCAACCGCCTCGTCGGCGCCGGGGTCGCCATAGGTGCTGTCGGGGACGACGATGCCCAGCGGGAGGTCGTTCGCGACGATCTTCCACACCGCGCGCGACGAGTTCAGCCCGTCGACGAGCCATCGGGCCTGTCGGTCCCCGAGGATGTGTCCCCCGGCCGAAGCCCGCGAGTCAGAGTTGGAGTCCTTGTAGGACCGCATGTCGAGCACGAAGATGTCGAGCAGGGGCCCGTAGGACACCTTGCGGTAGACGCGTCCGTCGACAGCGTCGACCGGGGACACCGGCTGCCACTCGTGGAAGGCGCGCAGTGCCCGGGCGGCGAGCACGTCTGCGCGCTTCTCCTGCGTGTAGGCCGGGTTCGCGACGATCTCACCGGGGAACCAGTTGTTGAACGTCTCGTGGTCGTCCCACTGCACCAGCTGCGTCGTCGATGCCGCCAGACGCCGGTAGTTGGCGTCGGTGAGGTTGTAGGAATGATTGCCGCGGAATTCGTCGAGCGTCTGCGCGACAGCTGATTTCGCAGTGCTCATGCGGTTGCGCCAGACCTGTCCGCCCCCGAGGTCGACGGTCTCGGTGAGGGGGTTGTCGGCGTAGATCGTGTCGCCGGAGTGCAGGAACAGGTCGCTGTGGCGGTCGGCGACGGCCCCGAACCCGCGCATGCCGCCCCGCGCCGGATCGATGCCCCATCCCTGTCCCGCGACGTCCCCGGACCACGTCATGCGGATCGTGCCGGGGAGGACCGGTGCGGTGCGGAACGTCCCCGTCAGGGGTGCCGACCGTGTCCCGCGGTCGGATTCGAGGGTCACCCGGTAGTGGACGGTGGCTCCCGGCGGCATGCCAGTGACCCGGACGCGACCGGTGCCGTCGGTGGCCGGCGTGAGCACCGGTCCGACGAATCGTCGCGCCAGGGCGAAGTTCTCGAGCGGTGACGCCTCGACGATCATCCGCGCCGGGGTGTCCGAGCGGGCCCACACCAGGGCGCCGTCGGTGCGCGGGTCGCCGGAGGCGATGCCGTGGGTCAGCGTCGGACGTGCGCGCAGCAGACCCGGTGAGGCGGACGCACGGGAACCGGCGAGCCCCACTGCGGGGACGAGCAGGCCCGCGGTGGCCGAGGCGGTGAGGAAGCTGCGGCGGGACAGGGACATCGCGCGATCGTCGCCCACGGAACCGAACAGCGGGTGAACTCGCGGTGACCCCGGGCTGCGACCCGCCGGTCACCCCTTCTCGCGCAGGGCTCCCCCGATCGCGGACAGTGCCGCCAGCGCCGCCGACAAGCCCCGTCGCGTGTCCGGATCACGAAGGCGCCGCAGCAGCGCCACCGGACCCTCGGGCTTCCCCGTCGCGGCGGCGGTGGCCTCGCTGCGGGCGCGGCGGATCCCGCCGGCGAGACGTTCGGCCTCCGTCGGGTCGAGGTCCCGCAAGCCCCCCGCCAGGGCGATGCCCGCCCGCAGGGTGTCGGCGTCGACCGCGTCGAGAAGAGTCCGCAACAGGGTCGGGTAGGCACGGGCACCACCGGCGAGGGCACGCAGCAGACCGGTGTCGTGCAGCGCCTCGACGAGGTCGTCGAGTTCGTCGCGCGCACCGGTGTCCGGTGGGGTGGGTGGCGTGTAGCCGAGCGACCGGGCCATCAGCGGTTCCTCCTCGTCGTCGTACCGGGGGTGGTCATGCGCGGGCCCCGTCCGGTTCGGGCTCCGGCGGCTGCACGTAGTCGGGACGATCCCACTTGCGGTGGGTCTCGACACCGTGTTGGGGCGTGGGATGCCCGTAGCGGTGATGGGTGCGGGGCAACGGAGGCCCCGACGGACGTTCTTCGACGTCCCGGGCACCCTTGCGGCCGCGGTCGGCGCCGCGTCGCCCGCCACCGCGGACCTCCTGCGGGCCGTCCGCACGTTCGAGGTACACCGCGATCTCCTTGTACGCCGGGGTGTGCGAGTCGGGATCGACCTCGTTCGACGTCAGGGAGTTGATCTCGGCCGCCTGCATGGGCACCCACAGCTGGCCGTCGGCCACCTCCTCCGAGAGCAGGACCCGCGCCGTCAACTCGCCGTGGCGCGACACCAGACGGACCCAGTCGCCGGTGGCGAGGCCCCCGTGGTCCTCGGCGGTGCGCCGGGTCATCTCGATGTAGGTGTCGCCCACGATGTGGGTCAGTCCCGCCGACCGCAGCGTCAGGTTGCCCTCGTGGAAGTGCTCCAGGACGCGGCCGTTGTTGACGTGCAGCGGGTACTCCTCGTCGGGCTTCTCCACGGGCTCGCGGAAGCCGAGCGGGTACAGGCGCGCCCGGCCGTCGTCGAAGTGGAACCCGTCGGTGTAGAGCAGCGGGGTGTCGGTCCCGTCCGCGGCGACGGGCCACTGCTGCGAGGCGTACCCCTCGAGCCGGTCGTAGCGGACACCGGCGAACAACGGTGTCAGATCGGCGATCTCGTCCATGATCTCGCTCGGGTGGGTGTACCCCCACTCGTAGCCCATGTGCGAGGCGATGTCCTGCAGGATCTGCCAGTCCGGCTTGGCCTCGCCGATCGGCTCCATCGCCTTGTAGAGGCGTTGGATCCGACGTTCGGTGCTGGTGAACGTGCCGTCCTTCTCCAGCGACGCGGCGGCCGGCAGGACCACGTCGGCGAACTCGCAGGTGCGGGAGAAGTACAGCTCGGACACGACACAGAACTCGAGGTTCTCCATCGCCTCCTGCACGTAGTGGATGTTCGCGTCGACGAGGGCCAGTTCCTCACCGATCACGATGAGCGCCTTGAGGCGACCCTCGTGGGCGGCGTCGACCATCTCGTGGTTGTCCATACCGGGTTCGGTGGAGAACTCGCGCCCGTAGGCACGCTCGAACTTGGCGCGCGCCTCGTCGTCCTCGATGGACTGATACCCGGTGAAGAACGTGTTGATGGTCCCGAAGTCGCTGCAGCCCTGCACGTTGTTGTGACCGCGCAGGGGGTAGCCGCCTGTCCCGGGCCGGCCGTAGTTGCCCGTCACCAACAGCAGGTTGGAGATGGCCGTGGAGGTGTCGGACCCCATGTGGTGTTGGGTGACCCCCATCGCCCACAGCGCGACGACGGACTCGGCGGTCGCCACCCGCCGGGCGACGTCCGTCAACTCCTCGACGGAGATCCCCGTGCGCTCCTGCGCGTACTCGAGGGTGAACGGCGCCAACGACTCCCGGTACTCGGCGAGTCCGTTGACCTTGTCGTCGAGGAAGTCCTCGTCGGCCCAGCCCTCGTCGAGGATGTGGCGAGCCACCGCCGACAGCCAGATCAGGTCGGTACCCGGGTTGGGCCGGATGAAGACGTCCGCGCGCTTCGCCAGGCCGTGTTCCCGCAGATCGGCGACGATGTGTTGCTGCGCGTTCAGCTTGTGTGCGCGGCGCAGGCGGGCGGCGATGACCGGATGGGAGTCGGAGGTGTTCGACCCGACGACGAGCACCAGCGACGCCCGCTCCATGTCGCTGATCGATCCGGCGTCACCGCCGTAACCGACTGTGCGCCAGAGCCCCTGCGTGGCGGGCGCCTGACAGTATCGGGAGCAGTTGTCGGTGTTGTGCGTCCCGAACACCTGTCGTGCCAGTTTCTGCGTCAGGTACGACTCCTCGTTCGTCGCCTTCGACGATCCGATGACGGCCACCGCGTCCGATCCGTCGCGCTCGATGATCGCGCTCATCCGCTCGGCGATCGTGTCCATCGCCTCCGCCCAGGACACCTCGACGAACCGCGATCCACGCCGGACCAGGGGCCGCGTGAGACGGTCGGGGGCGTTGATGTGGTCCCACCCGAACTTGCCCTTCACGCAGGTCGAGATCGAGTTCGCCGGCCCTTCGTGCTGCGGCTGGATGCGCAGGATCTCGCGCCCTCGGGTCTCGACGTCGAAACTGCACCCGACGCCGCAGTAGGTGCACACGGTCTTGGTCACCGACGTGACGGCCTGTCGTGCCAGCGCCTCCGCGTCCGACAGCGCGTACAGCGGCAGGTAGCCCGTGGTCGGTTCGACACCCTTGACGATGTCGATCGCCGGCGCGCGCGTCTCCTCCGGCCAGCTGGTGAACAGGCCGTGCCGCCCGAGCATCGACTTCTCCATCAGGGCGTTGCACGGGCAGACCGTGACGCAGTGTCCGCAGGACACACAGGACGACTCACCCGCGGGCGAACCCCCGTCCCACAGGACGCGGGGGTTGTCGGCCTCCCAGTCGATCGACAGCGTCTCGGTCACCTGCACGTCCTGGCACGCCTCGACGCACCGCCCGCACAGGATGCACTGGTCGGGGTCGTACCGGTAGAAGGGGTGACTGTCGTCGATCTCGAAGGGCTTGGGCTGGAACGGGTTGCGCTCGTGTGTCAGTCCGGCCGCCTCGACACCCTTCTTCAGCTCGCAGGCGCCGTCGTTGTGATCGCAGATGGTGCAGTACAGGACGTGCTTGCGGATCAACCGCTGCGCGGCCTCCTCGCGCGCGGCGGCGGACTCGCCGTCGGTCCCGATCTCGAGGCCCGCGGTGGTGGGCACCGCGCACGCGCGGACCATCTCACCGTCGACCTCCACGATGCAGGTGTCGCAGGTCTGCAGGGCACCCAGCGCCGGGTGATAGCAGACGCGTGGCCACTTCTGTCCGGCGTCGGCGATCAGCGCCTCGATGACCGGCCGGTCGGCGACGGCCGGTATCACCCGCCCGTCGAGGACGATCTCGACGTCGCGCGGCGGATCGGCGGAGGCGTCCTGGGACAGCGGTCGGAAATCGGGCCGCGGGACGGGCGATTCGGCCCGGACGGGCGGATCGGACGCGTCGGGGACGTCGCGGGACGGGGTGGCATCGGGCACTCTGGAGTCGGGCACGGGGGCTCCCTGCGCTGGCACCGCCGACGGACGATCACACACGATGGGCCACGCGCGAGAACGCCTGCTGCGGTGGGGATCCGCGCGGACTCTGCTCGCCACACGGTGCTGTCGGGTCGCGGCCACGCCGGGCTGGGGCGAGGACGACCTACCTCACTGTGTCACGGCGGGCGTCCCACCGCAGGCGTCTGACGCGCTCAGGCGGGGTGCGGTGCGCAGCCGGTCAGAGGATGTCGCGCCGGACGATGGTCTGGTCGCGGCCCGGGCCGACCCCGATGCACGAGATGTGCGCGCCCGACAACTCCTCGAGACGCAGGACGTAGTCCTGCGCGGTCTGCGGGAGGTCGTCGAAGGTGCGGCATCCGGAGATGTCCTCCCACCACCCCGGCATCTCCTCGTAGATCGGCGTGGCGTGGTGGAAGCCGGTCTGCGTCATCGGCATGTCGTCGACACGTTCGCCGTCGACCTCGTACGCCACGCAGATCGGCACCGTGTCGAGGCTGGAGAGCACGTCGAGCTTGGTCAGGAAGTAGTCGGTGATCCCGTTGACGCGTGTGGCGTAGCGGGCGATGACCGCGTCGAACCACCCGCAGCGACGGGCACGTCCGGTGGTCACACCGACCTCGCCGCCGGTCTTCGCCAGGTAGGCGCCCCACTCGTCGAAGAGCTCCGTCGGGAACGGCCCCGACCCGACACGCGTGGTGTAGGCCTTGAGGATGCCGAGCACGGTGGTGATCCGGGTCGGTCCGATACCCGACCCGACGGCGGCACCACCGGACGTCGGGTTGGACGACGTCACATAGGGATACGTGCCGTGGTCGACGTCGAGCAGAGTGCCCTGCGAGCCCTCGAGGAGCACGGTCTCCCCGCGCTCGAGGGCCTGGTTCAGCAGCAGGCGGGTGTCGGAGATGCGGTGCTTGAAGCCCTCCGCCTGGCCGAGGACCTCCTCGACGACGCGATCGGGCTCGAGGGCACGACGGTTGTAGATCTTCGTGAGGATCTGGTTCTTGAACTCCAGGGCCGCCTCGACCTTCTGGCTGAGGATCTTCTCGTCGAGCACGTCCGCGACGCGGACACCGACCCGCGCGATCTTGTCCTGGTAGCAGGGTCCGATGCCGCGACCGGTGGTGCCGATCCTGTTGTTGCCCAGGAATCGCTCGGTGACCTTGTCGATGGCGACGTGGTACGGCATCAGCAGGTGGGCGTCGGCGGAGAGCAGCAGACCGGTCGTGTCGACGCCTCGGTCCTCGAGACCACCGAGTTCGGTCAGCAGCACCCCGGGGTCGACGACGACTCCGTTGCCGATCACGTTCTTCACTCCGGGCGTGAGGATGCCGGAGGGGATCAGGTGCAGCGCGAACTGCTCACCGTTCGGCAGGACCACGGTGTGGCCGGCGTTGTTGCCACCCTGGTAGCGCACCACCCACTGCAGTTTCTCGCCGAGGAGGTCGGTGGCCTTGCCCTTGCCCTCGTCACCCCATTGCGCGCCGATCAGTACGATCGCAGGCACATCGTGCTCCTTCCGGCACGGGGATCACCCGAACCGTGGGACAACGCTACTGGCTCTGTGCGTCACGGGTCACACTGACTCGCGACGATCGCGCAGACGAACGAGACCGGAGATCGGGCGATGACTGCGCCGACGCCTGCCCGACCCGCCGTACTCGCGGCGGCCGACGCCCATCTGCCTGCGGTTTTCGACGATGACCCGGTGATCAGGACGACGTTGTCACGCGACGACCTCCGGGCCGGGGTGGCCAAGGCCGCGGCTCCCCTCGACGTGGTCCGCCTCGTCGTCGTCGGCGGACCGGATGCCCACGACGCCCTGCTCGCCGGCGTCCTGTCGCGACTGCTGGTCGCCGAGCGACTCGACCTCGAGGTGGCCTATGTGGCCCCGTTCGCGACCCCGGCGACCACGGTCTACGGGCTCCCCCACGGTGACGCGGCGGCAACGCTGGCCGTGGCCGGCGAGGCGCGGTCGGTCCCACTGATCCGGGACGACGCGGCCGTGGTGGTGGTCGGCGAGGCGTCCCACCGCGGCGTCGGGAGCACGTTCACCGGCGAGACCTACGTCGACAGCACCCTGCTGTTCTCCGGGGAGACCCGTGAGGTGCGCATCCGCCCCACCGCCCACGAGCCGGGCGTCGAGGGGGCCGTCGCACGGCGGTTCCGGACGCGATGGGTCCCCGGGAGGGCGGTACAGACCGGCGGCATCGACGTCGTCGTCGAGCGGGACGGCGTCCGGGCGCCGCGCCCTGTCCCCCGCTCGACCGTCTACCGCCACGCCGACGACTGGAAACTGGTGCGTCCGTGAGCACAGCGACGCAGATCGCCCGATCCGTCCGTCCGGGACCGGTGTTCCTCGGCGTGGTCGCGGTGACCGTCGCCGGTGGCGTCGTGCTCGCGAACTCCGACCCCGGTCGCAACACGACGTCGATCGTCGGCGCGCTGATGCTCGTCGTGGGCGGCTGGGTGGTGTCGCTGTGCCTGCACGAGTTCGGTCACGCGGTGACCGCATTCGCCTTCGGTGACGCCAACGCCGAGCTGCGCGGGTACCTCACACTCGACCCGCGGAAGTACGCCCATCCCGGACTGTCGATCACGCTGCCGCTGGTCATCATCCTGTTGGGCGGCATCGGTTTCCCGGGCGGAGCCGTGTACGTGAACATCGCGGCGATGAGCCGGGGACAGCGCACCATCGTGTCCCTCGCCGGACCCGCGGCCAACATCATCCTGGCCGTCGCACTGCTCGCCGCGCTTCGGGCACGGCTCGACTCCATCGACTTCTCGACCATCAACCTGTGGTCGGCGCTCGCGATGCTCGCGTTCCTGCAGATCACCGCCGCGGTGCTGAACCTCCTGCCGGTCCCCGGTCTCGACGGGTACGGCGCGGTGGAGCCGTACCTCTCGCCCCAGACGCGGCGGTCGATGGTCCAGGTGGGCCAGTACGGGTTCCTCATCGTGTTCGTCCTGCTTCTGCTCCCGCCGGTCAATCGCGCCTTCTTCGACGCGATCTACTGGCTCTTCGAGAGGTCCGGCGTGCCGTCGTCGCTCGCGTCCATCGGATACGACCTCGTCATGTTCTGGCGATGACGAACAATGGGCAGTCCGTCTCCGCGCGCATTCTAGGAAACGGGTGCAATTGTTTTGTAAATGCATTCTCCGCACCTTGTCGAACTGTCCGAGATGACCTTTTCGTACAGACGAACTGTTCGACA
This sequence comes from Williamsia deligens, assembly GCF_024171765.1. Taxonomy (GTDB): domain Bacteria; phylum Actinomycetota; class Actinomycetes; order Mycobacteriales; family Mycobacteriaceae; genus Williamsia_A; species Williamsia_A deligens. The sequence continues at coordinate 2,133,781 of NZ_JAMTCI010000001.1, read as the reverse complement.
GTGTCGATCGTTCGGCTGAACGCAAGTCTCTGAGCTGCATCGATCCGCTCGGAGATATCGTTTTGTGATCATCACCGCGTTCCCTTGATCTGTTCGCAATGCTGACTTTTCTTGTTTGTGATGTAGCGGTGTGCTCTACTTCATAACGAGCGTTAAACCGACTCGAACGACCGAAAGCCACCACCCGCCGGCATTCTCCGGGGCCTTGTCACCCCAGTGCATTCCGCTGTCACCGGTCCCTTCGTGGACCGTTGTTGGTCGCCTCAGACCACCGTTTCCCCACTCAGCCCGATCGGGCTGAGAACAACAGAAGGACCATCCATGCGTAAGACACTCATCGGCTCGTTCGCCGCGAGCCTCGCGATCGCCGGCGCGGCCGTCGCACTGACCCCCGCGATCGCCTCGGCGAGCAGCAGCGGCTTCCTCGGTTACGAGGCGTCCATCGTCGACCCGACCGGCGCGTCGCAGTCACTGGACTCACCGTTCGGCAACAAGCTGAAGATCGAATTCGCGCTCCCGCCCACGGAGGCACGTCAGACCTGCTCGCTCACCGTCTACGCCAACGGCAACGACGAGAAGCCGGTCGTGAAGACGACCATCCCGCTTCGGGCCGTCCCCAACACGCCGATCTCCGCGGGGACGAAGACGGTCACCCTGAAGCCGGCCACCTACTACGTGGTCACCCGATGCGAGGACAAGTCCGGCACCTCGAGCGCGAACGCCGAAGACCTCGTCACCATCCAGAACAAGCCCGCCAACGTCCTGTCCGGTACGGCCCGCTGCTACCTGCAGGACAAGGCGAAGTTCGCCAAGCCGACGTCGCTGATCTTCAGCAGCGGCAACACGACGGTCAAGGCACGCCTGAGCACCGCGCCCCGCGACACCGCGAACGCCTCGACCACTTCGGCGTTCACCGCATCGGTGTACTCGACCGCGGACTTCACCGCGAACCTCGGGTGCGGCGGCACCGCATCCAAGCCGGGCAAGGTGCAGCAGTTCGGCCCCTACGCGGCAGGCACCACGGGTATCGCGCTGCAGGGCGACTGACACCCCGACCGCTCGAGCACGACCAGGAGCCGGCATCCCGACGGGGTGTCGGCTCCTGCCGTTCCCACCGCCGGTGCGCGTCTACGGCGACACACCGAGGCGTCGGACCATCGATGACTATCCTCACGATGTGCTTTCCGACACCGCAGCGGTCGCGATCCGCCTCGTCGGCGGCGTGCGGATCGTCCACGGCGGCGTCGTGGTGCACCCTCGCGTCGTCGGTGGTCCCCGCTGTGCCGAGGTGCTCGCCTATCTCGCGGTGCGCCGGGACCGGGACGTCGCCCTCGAGGATCTCGCCGACGTGCTGTGGCCGGGCGTTCGGCCCCGCTCGTGGAACGCGGCCGTCCGGGGGGTGCTCTCCCGTGTGCGCGACAGCCTCGAGATCGCGGGCGTGGCGCCGGAGAACGTGCGCTCACGGGGCGGCTTCGTCCGCATGACCCTGCCGCCCGGCATGGTGACCGACCTCGAGTTCGCAACGGATCTCATCGTCCCCGTCGGGGCCGATCCGGTCGACGTGGTGCGCGACGTGCGCACTGTTCTGGGGCTCCTCGACGGCCCCGTGTTGCCGGATGTGACCGGCGCGTGGACCGACGAGGTCCGGACGACCGTCGCGGGACTTCGGCAGAGAGCACTCGAGATCGACGCGGAGATGTCGCTGCAGGTCGCCGACCACGAGCACGCGGTCGCGGCCGCCGAACGACTCATCGCCGCAGATCCTCTGCGGGAGAACGCGTATCGGGTCGCGATGAGCGCGCACGTCGCGATGGGTGAGCGGGGACGCGCGCTGGAGGTCGCGGCCCGGTGCCGCGCGGTCCTCGCCGACGAGCTCGGTGTCACACCCTCGGTCGAGACCGAGGAGCTGTTCCTCACCATCCTGCGCTCCGGCGACGGGGAGGCACCCGTCACCCGACCGGTCGAGCGCGTCGAACTGATCGGGCGGGCGCCGGAACTCGCGACGATCGCCGACATCGTCGACCGGGCGGGGCGCGGTACCGGTCAGACCATCGTCGTCACCGGTGAGGCGGGGTCGGGCAAGAGCACCATCGCGGCGGAGGCGATGCACCGCGCCCGCGAGCGGGGCATCCACGTCCTGCACGGCCGCTGCAGCGAGGAGGCGGTCGTCCCGTTCGAGCCGCTGGTGGAGGCGATCTCGGACGAACTCGGCGGGATGGACGTGACGGACGCCCGTGCCCGCGTGTCCGAGGTCCCCGGTCTCGCCCACCTGATCCCACTGTCGGTGCGCCGGCTCGGTCTCGACCTCCCCGGCGATCGACCCGACGACGACCGATCCGTCGCGATGACGGCGGTGTTCGACTGGCTGGTGGGGCCCGGTCGGTCCGGTGCGACGATGCTGGTGATCGACGATCTGCACTGGGCGACCCCCGCCACACTCGCGGTGCTGCGGTGGATCATCCGCGCGTCCGAGCGTCGTCGACTGTGTGTCCTCGCGACCATCCGGGACGAGTACCTCGACAGCCCGGGGATCCGCGCGATGACCGGCTCGTCCGGGCACCGTGACTCCGTCCACCGGATCGTGCTCGGCGGCCTGACCCCGGCGGAGGTCGGCGCGATCGTCGAGGCGTCGGGGAGCCGTCTCGACCCTTCGGTCCTGCACGAGAGGACCCATGGGCTGCCCCTGTTCGTCGATTCCCTCATCGCGTCGCAGCGGTCCGGACTGGGCGCGGCCCTGCCCACCTCGATCGCCGAGTCGGTGTCGCAGCGTGAACGGCTGCTCGGTCCGGCCGCCGTCGACCTCCTGCAGATCTGTGCGGTCGTCGGTATGTCCACCCGTCGTGACGTGCTGCGCGCCGCGACCCCCGGTCTCGACGATCCGGCTTTCGCCGACGCGCTCGACGAGCTCGAACGCCACCGACTGGTCCGGGAGAGCGACAGCGGGTCCGAGGTGGAGTTGCGACATCCCCTCGTGCAGGAGGCCGTCTACGCCGGGATCACCGGCGGCCGGCGGTCCGCCCTGCACTCGCGCGTCGCGCAGGTCCTCGAGGAACTCGACGATCTGGGCGCACCCGACGACTGCGCCCGCCTCGCGTATCACCTCAGCAGGGGCTTCGACGGCGACCGCCGACGCGCCGCCGACCTCTGGTGGCGTGCGGGTGACGGCGCGACCTCACTCGGTGCATACGAGGACGGGGTGGCCTTCTATCGGAGTGCCGCGGAACGCCTTCTCCCCCGCGGTGACTCCGCGGACCGCTGCCGGCTCCAGGTGGATCTCGGTCGAGCACTGCGCAAGGCGCGTGATCCGGACTTCCGGCCGACGCTGCTCGGAGCGGCGGACATGGCCCGACGGCTCGGTGACGTGGACCTGCAGGTGCGCGCCACGCTCGCCAACGATCTGCAGGGCATCCTCTACGTCCACTTCCACTCCGACGCCGACCGCATCGCCGATCTGTACGACGCCCTCGACGCTCTGGAGGCCGCCGGACGCGACGACGGTGCCACGACCGCACACCTGCTGTCGCAGTTGGCGATCGAACTGATCTGGGTGTCCGATCACTCCACCCGGCGTGATCTGCTCGTCCGCGCGATCGACGCGGCCAGGGGGGTCGGAGACCGCGGCGCATTGATCGCCGCCCTGTCCGCTCTGCTGGTCGCACTGCGGGTTCCCCAGTGCGCGGACCTGCGACGGGCGTCCTACGACGAGTTGACGGGGCTGCTCTCGACGTCCACCGAGCGTCGTGTCGACCCCCTGATGGCCGTGTGGATCGCGCGCCAGCAGGTCGAGTACGGAGACCTCCGGGCCGCACAGCGGACGACGTCGTATCTGACTGCGGCACAGGCGGACCGCGATCCCGAGATGGCCTGGCTGTCGCGCAGCATAGAGTTCGCGATCGACCTGGCCGCGGGACGGCTCGTCCGTGCCGAGGAGCGGCTGGAGGGGCTGCAGGACATCCCCTCCTCGCCGATCGAGTCGTTCTCCTTCGGCCGGGTTCTCGGTCACGTGATGGCGCTGCGGGCGCTCCGGGGCGACATGCGCGAGGTGGCGGACGAACGCGCGGCGCTCATCGAACACCTCGATGTCGTCGACATCTATCGCGCATCCCTCGCGGCCGCGCTCGTCGACGTCGGCGAGATCGACGCCGCGAGAAGGTACGTCGACTGGTACGACCGGAGCCGGATCGACAAGATCCCCGTCAACACACTGTGGCTCATCACCCTCGCCGCCATCGGCCGCGTCGCCGCGCAGGTCGGCAACGCCGAGGTGTGTGCGCTCGTCTACGAGCGGATCGAGCCCTACCGCGACGAGAACACCATCACGTGGGCGTCGGTGTACGGCACGGTGCACCACCACCTCGGCCAGCTGTCGATCACGGTCGGCGAATATGCCCGCGCCACAGCGCATCTCGAAGATGCGCTCGCCGCACATCGTGACCAGGGCTTCGACGGCTGGTACGCCGAGACGCAATACCTCGTCGCGCTGCTCGAGCACCGTCGCGACGGACAGCCGAGCGCGGAGTCCCTCCTGCGCGCCCGCCGCGCCGCGGAGGAGGTCGGGGCCACCGCCGTCCTCCGGCGCATCGGTGCGATCGGGAGCTGAGAGGCTGCGCCGGGCCCGGGTCTTCCCTCCCGTGGCTGTGGGGCGTCAGGCGCGCAGTCGGACCGGCCCGTCCACCTCTGCCACGCACGACGGACAGCAAGAAAGATGCGCTAAGGCGTAATTAACGGCCGCTGATCTGCAATCTATTCCGCAACTAATATTTGCAGATTGATTGCACTGCATTTTTATGGTCGCATCACGGTTCCCAGACGGGGCCGCTCATCGGTCATCGCGTGCATCGGGCGCTGCGGCCGAGTCACGTCCACAGAGGAGTTCTCCAGGTATGTCCATTCGTTCTCGTCTCACCGGCCTGGCGTTGGCCGCCGCCGCGGTCGCCTCGATGGGGCTCGCTGCGGCACCCGCCGCCTCCGCGGCGCCGGCCGGTGCTCACCACGTGGCCGCGCAGACCAAGTACTTCGGAATGCACTTGCGCCTGCACGATGCCGGCCCTGCATATCCCGGTTCGCTCAACTGCTACCGGTCTCACCGCTGGTCGTGGTCGGACAGCTCGTGCTACATCAAGGCCGCGGGCGTGTTCGATGGTGGGCATGCCGGGCCCGATGCCGGTTTCGCCGGGCAGCTCGCCAGCATCTCCTACGGTCCTGACGGCAAGGGCGGGACCTACCTGTACTTCGCGTCACGGGACGACAAGTACTTCGTGAAGGGTACGGTGCCGGGCCGCGGGTCGGGCGACTACACCATCGAGTCGATCAACGTGCCGGGCGGATTCGGCAAGGTGGTCAGCAACAAGCTCAGCCTGAGGGTCGAGACGGAGGGGCCCGGGTTGACCGGTGATGCGTGGCAGGACTTCTACCTGACCGGCAACGTGCAGGTCGAGACGTCCGCCGTGGGCGGCGGCGCGGGTAATCCGTTCGCCGGCCTGTTCGGCAGCAGCTAGTCCCTGATCGATCACGCCGCCCGGCCTCGGATGAGGTCGGGCGGCGCTCTGGGCACCTGCTGTGTACGGGGCCACACATCGCGGGGCCTGTCGGCGCCGTGACCGAAGGATGAGACGGGAAATGCGTCGTATCAGTTGTCGTGTTGCAGTGGCCGCAACCACCGTGGCTGTGTCGGGTTTCGTGGTGTCGGGGTGCGCCTCGTCCAGCGCGCCAGGTGATCTCGTGCCGGTTCCGACGAGGACGACGACGTCCACGCCGTCTCAGACGCCGGTCGTCGATCCCGGCGGAGTGGTCGGCGTGCGCGACTTCGTTGTGCAACCGACCTACACGTGCCTCGACGGATCGCCCCGGCGGGCGATCGTCACGGTCGGGTGGACTGCGCCATCGGCGACCGGCGTCACCGTGTCCCTCGACGGTCGGCGACTGGCGTCCGGACTGAGCAACCCGTTGCCCTACCAGGTTCCCGCGGGCGGCCCGACCGGCATCGGCGCAACGGTGGCGTTCGCGTGCGACGGACCACCGCAACACACCATCACGATCGACTGGACCGCCGACACGCTGAACCCCGCGACCCGCACGGTCACGATCACGAGGGAGGCCGACAATGGTTGAGCACAACAGCGGCGTCTCCCGACGCCGATTCCTCGGTGGCGCCGCCGGTCTCGCCGGCGTCTCCCTGCTCGGCGCCCCACTGTTCGCCGCCTGCACCGACGACTCACCCGCGACCGACACGTGGTTCGAACCGACGGTACGCAGCAGTGACGGCGGCCGGCTCGACACCCGGCTGCAGGTCGTCGACCGCGACGTGAGCCTGGGCGGGACACGGGTGAAGACGGTGACCTATGAGGGCACCTACCCGGGCCCGACATGGGAGATCCGCCCCGGTGACCGCATCGCGGTCGATTTCGACAATCGCATCGACGAACCCACCAATCTGCACACCCACGGCTTGCATGTGTCGCCGAAGGCCCCCAGCGACGACGTGTTGATGGCGGTCGAACCGGGTCAGGAGTTCGGCTACCGCTACCACCTTCCCGAGGATCATCCGGGCGGAACCTACTGGTATCACGCACATCAACACACCCTGAGTGACACCCAGGTGTTCGCCGGACTGTTCGGAGCGCTGATCGTGCGGGGCGCCCTCGACGAGATCCCCGGGATCAAGGGACGTCCCGAGCGGATGGTCATCATCAGCCAGACCGAGCTCAAGGACGGGAAGATGGTTCCCGGTGATGCGAGCTCGAACAGTCTGCAGGTCACCCTCGTCAACGGGGTGTACCAGCCGACCACCACGATCGCGCCCGGCGAGGTACAACGCTGGCGGATCCTCAACGCCAGCTCACTGTTCCTGCGGCTGCAGCTCGACGGTCACCCCATGCACCTGATCGCCGTCGACGGCGACGCGCTCACCGCGACCGAGGTCAAGGACGTCGTGGAGGTCGTGCCCGGCGGACGCGCCGACGTCCTCATCCAGGGCGCCACCCACGGTGACTATCAACTGCGCTCGTTGAGCTGGGCCGAGTTCGGGCCGTACTACTCGAGCATGATCCCGGCGCCGCAACCCCTCCTGAATCTCACATCGACAGGCACGGCGGTGACATCCACGCCGATGCCCACCACACTGCTGCCGCTCGACGATCTCAGGAACTCCCCGATCGCGCGCCGTCGGCAGTTCGTGTTCGAGGAGATCGAGCCCCGCGGTACCAGCGACCTGCACATGTTCAACTACTACATCAACGGCAAGCAGTTCGACCATCACGTGGTCAACGAGACGATGTACCTGGGTGACACCGAGGAGTGGCACTTCGTCAACAAGACCTACGAGCCGCACCCGATCCACATCCACGTCAACGACTTTCTCGTCACCGCGATCAACGACAAGCCCGTCGACGAACACCACTACCGGGACACCGTCATGTTGCCCCCGTTCGGAAACCTGACGATGCGAACACGATTCGCCGACTTCACCGGCAAATTCGTCATGCACTGCCACATCCTCTTCCACGAGGACCACGGGATGATGCAGCTGCTCGAGGTCATCGACAGACCCACCTGACCCTGGTCAGGATGCACGGGTTCCTGGCACTCAGCGGTCGGCGAGGCGGAGCACCGATTCCGGCGGCTCGTCGCCGGTGGTGGTGATCGGCGGGTCGTAGACGGTCCGCACCGGGACCACACCGGTCCAGGCCGACGGGTCGTCCGGATCACCGGGAGGCCCGTTGCGCGCCTTGGCGATCCACTGCCCGTCGGCGATCTCCAGCGCCACCACGCTCGTCGCGGCGATCTCCTTGCGGGTGTGGTCGCGGACCTCCGCGACGCGACCAGGGATCAGCTTGTCGCTCAGGGTGTCCAACACGGTCGATACGTCCTCACGCAGCGTCGCGAGCGTCCCGCGGACGACCGCCGACCGGTAGTTGGCAGAGTGGTCGAACAGGGTGTCCGCCACGACGATGCCGTCGAGCGCGAACACCGTGAAGGTGGCCGGCGCACCCTCGGCCACGTGGCGGAGCGCGCCGGCCCCGGTGGAGCCGTGCAGCAGGATGCGGTCGCCGTCGCGGGCGAACAGCATCGGTACCGACCACGGCAGTCCGTCGACGACCGTGCTCAGTGTCCCCACGGCCACCTCGTCGAGCAGTTCGTCGAGCAGCGCGCGGTCCCCGGCACGGTCGGGTTTGCGGTGCAGGCGGTCCAGTTCGGCGGTCACAGCGGACATCCTGACGCCTCCCGGTGGGCGATGCCACCGGGTTTCCCGGGTCACCAGGTCAGGTCGCGGTGGCAGCGCTTCTGCATCTCCACGGGGTCGACCTGCACGGTCGCGTGGTCGAGTCCGTGGTGGGCCAGGACCTCGCGGGCGGCGGGGAGCACGTCGGCGTTGTCGGCGTCGCTGCCGAGGTGGACGGTGACGACGTCCATCCCGGTGGTCAGGGTCCAGATGTGGAGGTCATGGACATCGTGGACCCCGGGCAGTGCGGCGAGATCCGCACGGACCGCATCGACGTCGACGTGTGCCGGTGCGCGTTGGCTGAGGATGCGGAGGGCGTCGGCGGCGAGCTTGACGGCGCGCGGCGCCACCCACAGTGCGATCAGGACGGCGACGACGATGTCGGCGTAACCCCAGCCGGTGGTCATCGCCACGACACCGGCGATCAGCACCCCGATGCTCCCGACCGCGTCGGCGAGCACCTCCATGTAGGCGCCGCGCACAGCGATGCTGCCCTCGGCGTCCGAGCGGAGCAGCAGCATCACCGCGACGTTCGCCGCGAGACCGATCAAGGCGACGACGATCAGCGTCAGCCCCGGCACCTGGGGGTCGGTTCCCATCCGTTCGACCGCCTCGTACAGGACGAACACCGCGACACCGATCAGCAGGACTGCGTTGGCCACCGCGGTGAACACCTCGGCGCGATGCCAGCCGAAGGTCTTCTCCCCCGCTGTGCCGCCGTGGCGGGCCAGCAGGAGTGCCGTCAACCCCATGGCCATCGCGACGACGTCGGTGAGCATGTGGCCGGCGTCGGCGATCAGAGCCAGCGAGTTCACCACCACACCGACGGTCAGCTCGACGACGAAGAACACGCCGATCACCGCCATGCCCACGGCCATCGGCCACAGACGACGGGTGGAGGCATCGGCCGTCGACGGCCCGTGGCCGTGGTCGTGTCCGAGTCCCATGCCGCCAACATATGCGCGATCGCGCATGTATGGCAACACCCCCGTCGGAGGGACCGACCTCAGGTGATGAGCTTCTCGCTCTTGAGCCAGTTGTAGGCGACCACCGACGGGTCCTCGCCCTTGATGTCGACCAGTCCGTTCAGGTCCTGCATGATGCTGTCGGTCAACCGGCTGGAGACCTGGCCCAGCAGCGGCCGCAACTCGGGGTGGGCCTGCAGGACCGACCCGCGGACCACAGCGGTCCCGCTGTAGGGCAGGAAGAACTTCCGGTCGTCGGTCAGCACCGTCAGGTTCAGGTTCTTCACGCGACCGTCGGTCGTGTACACCTCACCGAAGTTGCAGGGCGACGAGCGGTTCGTCGAGGTGTAGATGACACCGGCGTCCATGCGGGTCACGTTGCCGGCGGGCACACCGTTCGGGGTGCCATAGGGGATCCCGTACTTCTGCAGCATCGGCAGGAATCCGTCGGAACGGCTGAAGAACTCGTCGTCGACGCAGAACGTGCGGTCGCCGACCGGCAGCTTCGCCACCTCCGACAGCGTGGTCACGCCGAGCCGCTTCGCCGTCGCCGCCGACGCCGCGAACGCGTAGGTGTCGTTGAAGTTGGCCGGCGTCAGCCAGTCGAGGTCGTGGTCACGCTTCTCGACGTCGCGCACACGCTCCCACAGCCTCTGCGGGTCCGCGATGACCTCGGATTCACCGTGGTACGTGACCCAGCCGGTCCCGGTGTACTCCCAGAGGATGTCGGCGTCACCGTTGAGCTGGGCCTGGCGCGACGACGCCGATCCCGGCGCACCCGTGAGGTCCGTGACCTTGGCGCCTGCCGACGACAGGTAGGTCGCGGTGATCTTCCCCAGGAGCACCCCCTCGGTGAAGCTCTTCGAGGTGACGACGAGATCGGTTCCCGTCAACGGCTTCTTGCCGTCGGGCAGGCTCGCCGTGCGGAAGGTCCCCGACGAGCTGACCAGCCCGCATCCTGCGACCGTCGCGATCACGGCGACGAGGACACCGATCGCGCGGAGTGTCCTGCTGACGGTGATCATGCGATACCCCTCGGGGTGGCGAAGTACTCGACCAGCCGGCCGAGCCAGTCGATGACGAGCGCGAGAAGTGCGACCAGCAGTGCCCCCGACACCAGCAGCTTGGGGAGGAACAGCGTGACGCCGGTGGTGATGAGGGTGCCCAGGCTCGTCGCGCCGATGAAGGTGCTCAGCGTCGCGGTGCCGACCAGGATGACGAGCGCGATGCGGACGCCGTTGAGGATGACCGGGATGGCGAGGGGCAGCTCGACGCGGAGCAGCGTCCGGGTGGCCGAGTACCCGATGCCGCGGGACGCCTCGATGACGCGTCGGTCGACCTGTCGCAGACCGACGATGGTGTTCTGCAGGATCGGCAGGACGGCGTAGACGACGAGCCCGACCACCGCGGTCTTGAAGCCGGTGCCGAGCCAGAACGTGAACAGCACCAGCAGACCGGCAGCGGGCGCCGCCTGTCCGATGTTGGCGATGTTCACCGCGATGGGACTCAACCACTTCGCGGACTCGCGCGTGAGGAGGATCCCCAGCGGGATCGCGATGACCACGACGATCGCCGCGGCCACCACGGTCAGCTCGATGTGGTCGAGGATGGTCGACCGCAGCGTCGCCCACTCCAGGGCGGCCTGTTCGGTCGGCGTGAACTCGGTTGTCGTGTACCAGATCACGTAGCCGACGGCGACGATCACGACGACCAACGGTTCGAACCAGACGTCGACGGGGAGGGAACGGAAACGTCTCACGACTGTCCGCCCGCCGGGTCTGCGTCGCCCGTGCCGTCCCGGTGGGCCGTGTAAGACGAGTCGCCGGCGGTGTCGCGACTGGCCGCGAGCTGCCCCTGGATGATCTCCATGACGGACCCGATGGACAGCGAACCCTGCACGACGCCACGGCCACTGGTGACCAGGACGCCGCCCTGGCTCGCGGCGAGCATGGCGTCGAGCGCGTCGTTCAGCGTCGACGAGACGGCGACGGTGGGGAGACGGCGGTCGACGTAGTCGGTGACGGTCGGCTTGGTCGCCAGCTCGTCGAGAGACGGCCACGACCTCGGCACTCCGGACTCGTCGACGACGACGACCCAGGTGTGCCCGGCCTCGCGCGCCCGCCCGATCACCGCCTGCGCGTCCTCGCCGACCCGGGCCGTGGTGACCGGGTCGTGCTGGACGTCGCGGACCCGCGACAGCGTCAACTGCGCCAGGGTGGCGCCTGATCCGACGAACTCCTCGACGAAGGCGCTCGCCGGGTTGGCCAGGATCTCCGCGGGCGTCGCGTACTGCTCGATCTTGCCGCCCTCGGAGAGGATGAGGACCTTGTCGCCGAGCTTCGTCGCCTCCTCGAAGTCGTGGGTGACGATCACGATCGTCTTGCCGACCTCGTGCTGGATGCGGATCAGGCTGTCCTGCAGGCGGACACGGGTGATCGGGTCGACGGCACCGAACGGCTCGTCCATGAGCAACACGGGCGGGTCCGCGGCGAGCGCACGGGCGACACCGACGCGCTGCTGCTGGCCACCGGACATGTCCTTGGGCAGGCGGTCGGCGTAGGTGGCGGCGTCGAGGCCGACGAGGTCGAGCAGGTAGTCGGTGCGTTCGGCGATCTTCGCCTTGTCCCAGCCCAGCACCCGCGGGATGGCGCCGATGTTCTTGCGGACCGACCAGTGCGGGAACAGCCCGCCCGACTGGATCACGTAGCCGATCGACTGGCGCAGCGAGTCCGGGTTCTCCTTGGTGACGTCGCGGTCACCGATCAGGATGCGACCCTCCGTCGGCTCGATCAGACGGTTGATCATCTTCAGGGTCGTCGTCTTGCCACAGCCCGAGGGCCCGACGAACGCGACGATGTCGCCGGCGTCGATGGTGAGGTCCAACTTCTGCACGGCCGGGGTCTCCGTGCCGCGGTACCGCTTCACCACGCCGTCGAGGGTGATGGTGGCACCGGTGACGGTCCTGCCGGCCGTCACGGCGGTGTCGGTGGGGTGCGTGGTCATGACAATCCCTTGGTCGTGGTGAAGCGTCCGAGGACGACGAGCAGGCCGTCGAAGACGAGGGCGATGGCGACGATGAGAACGGTTCCGGTGAAGGCCATCTCGAGTGCGTTGGTGCCGCCGAGACGCGACAGCCCGTTGAAGATCAGCGACCCCAGTCCGGGTCCGAGGACGTAGGCGACGATCGCGGCGACGCCGACGACCATCTGGGTCGACACGCGGATCCCGGTGAGGATCACGGGCCAGGCCAGCGGGAGTTCGACGGTGAGCAACACACGCCAGCGCGACAACCCGATGCCCCGGGCCGACTCGACCACCGTCTCCGGCACCGATCGGAGTCCGACGATCGCGTTGCCGAGGATCGGCATGGTCGCGAAGAACGCCAGCATGACGAACGACGGCGCGACACCCAGACCGAGCGGGACGATGAGGAGGGCGAGCAGGGCCAGTGACGGGATGGTCAGCGCGACACGGCTCGTCGTGGAGGTCAGCGCGGCGAAGACGGGGAGTCGATACACGGCGACGGCGACGACGACCGCGACGAGGGTCCCGACGAGCACGGACTGGAAGGCCAGCGACGCGTGCTGATAGGTGAGGAACGCCAGATCACCGATCCGGCCGTTCAGATAACTCCACAGGTGCACGCGTCACCGTAGCCGTGCACCGGGAGAGCCGGTCCAGACAAAGAATCACCGTGATCGGAAATCGGGCATGGCGAGACATCATGCGCGAGGCGTGCTTTCGTCACCCGCCCCGTCGGCGCTCACCGCAGTGTGGCGAGCGCCGACTCCCGTTTCAGCCCGGCCACCATCAGCAGGTCGACGATGATGGACCGCACCTGCGCGAGGATGACCGTCTCCGACAGTCCGCCGCCGATGACCAACTCCGGCTTGGCTTTTCGCGCGATGGTGCGGAGCACGCGTGCGGCGTCAGCACCGTCCGGTGACTCGCCGGGGTCGGCCAGCACCACCTGCCGGAGGATGTCGAGCGCTCCGACGAGGTCGGCCACCACGTCGACGACCTCGTCGCGGACGGGCTCGTCGGCCTGGATCGCCGACACGGCGCGCCGTGCGAGCACCCGGAGGTTGCGCACGGCGTTGTCGATGGGATCGGCGGTGGCGGCCAGGCGCGTCAGGCGACGTCGGGAGTTCCAGTACAGCGGCGAGATCCGGCTGATCTCCCGCCCGCCGCTCATGTCCGACCGCATGGTGTCGATGGCGCCCTGCGTCGAGCGGGCGCGGCGCAGGGCGTCGGAGACGATCTCGACGTCGCGCGTGCCGAGCCCGTCGACGATCGCGTCGACCACCCGGCCCATCGTGTGCAACACGGCCGCCGCGTCGCGACGGGCTCGCAGGACGGGGTGCGTCGGGATGAGCGCGACGATCACGACGCCGATGACGCCACCGATCAGCGCGTCGACCATTCGGTTCACCCCGGCAGCGCCGCCCGGGGGCAGGAGCGTCGCGACGAGCACCGCCGAGCTGCCCGCCTGCAGCGGCACGAGCGGCCCGCGGTCCACGGCGACGGCCACCGTCATCGCCAGCGCCACCACCACCGAGATCTGCCAGGCTCCCGAGCCGATGAGACTGACGATCAGGTCGCCGACGCCGATGCCGACGGTCACGCCGACGACCATCTCCACCGCGCGGCGCCATCGTTGCCCGAGGGACAGACCGAGGGAGATGACCGCGGCGATCGGTGCGAAGAAGGGCTGAGGGTGCCCGAACAGCTGGGTGGCGACAGCCCACGCCGCACCCGCGGCGATCGAGCACTGGGCGACCGGGATCAGCGAGTACCAGACCCGTCGCGTCCGGGTGCGGATCGGACCGGGCAGCGCATGCTGGCGGCGGCGGACGGAGTCGAGGGCGGAGTCCACGCGGCGAGCCGACCGCGACGCCGACGGCGCCGCGGCGGGCTCAGGCGAGTCCGAGCTCCCCGGCTGCGGCTGGGTCACTGTCGTTGAGGAGGTCGAGGCACCGCACGTACTCGTCCTGCTCCCCGATGGTCTGCGCGGCACGGGCCAGGGCCCCGACGCACCGCAGGAAACCGCGGTTGGGCTCGTGGCTCCACGGCACCGGACCGAACCCCTTCCACCCGTGGCGGCGGAGCTGGTCGAGGCCACGGTGGTAGCCGGTGCGGGCGTAGGCGTAGGCGGTGATGGTCGCCCCGGACGACAACGCGTCCTCGGCCAGCTGGGCCCACGCGATGGAGGCGGTCGGGTGCGATGCGGCCACCTGCTCGGCGGGGGTGCCGTCGAGCAGGGCCGATTCCGCCTCGTCGTCGCCGGTGAGCAGGGTCGGTTGCGGTCCGAGCAGATCTCCGAAAGACGTCACCGCATCATTGTGCACGGGGCGGTGGTCGCGTCGGACCGGGCGCACCGTTCGTTAGTCTGGCGGGGCGCTGGGGCGGGCGCACCGGGGGTCACCACCGAACGAAGGCGAGGCACGATGTCGCATCCCGACGACACTGGCGATTCGGCGATCGGGCGCATCGCGCGGTCGCTGCGCCGCCGTCGGACGACACCGACCCCGCCCAGGGAGGGTGCGTCGGCGCCGACGCCGCCGGCCGAGCCCGACGCGGAACCGACGGCCCCTGCGGATCCCGCTGAGCCGACCGCGTCCGACGAGCCCGTCGCCGACGAGACCGAACAGCCCGAGCCTGTCGAGACGCCCGACGTCGACGAGACCGACGCCGACGAGGCACCGGAGGCGGAGCAGCCGGTGGAATCGGACGCCTCCGCGACCGACGAGACGGTCGACGACGAACCGGCAGAGACCGAGGCGCCCGAGGACGAGGTGGCCGACGACGAGGTGGCCGACGACGACGAAACGGTCGAGGACGAGGCCGGCGAGGACGAGCCCGCAGAGACCGCCGAGCCCGCGGAACCTGAGTCCGACGAGCCCGACAGCGACGAGCCCGCGACCGCTGAGGTGTCGCCCGAGGCCGACGAGCCGGACACCCGGGACCCGGAGCCGACGGCAGTCGAGCCGGACCCCGAGCCTGAGCCCGAGCCCCACACCGAGCCCGAGTCCGACGACGACGCAGAGACGGACGAGGCCGCCACGCCAGAGTCGGTGAACGACGAGGCAGAGACGGACGAGGTGCCGGAGACCGAGCCCGCGCCGCCCGAGCCCGAGCCCGAGAAGCCTGAAGCCGCCGAGCCCGAGCCCCAGGAGGTCGAGCCCCCGAAGGCCGAGCCCCAGGAGGTCGAGCCCCCGAAGGCCGAGCCGCAGGAGGTCGAGCCCCCGAAGGCCGAGCCGCAGAAAATCGAGCCGCAGAAGATCGAGCCCGAGAAGGCGACGCCGCAGTACATCCCGCCCGTCACCGCCGGTGCACCGACGACCGATCGCGGTCCCGGGCGGAAGCGACTCGTGCTGTGGGCGAGTTCGGTGGGGGCGATCATCGTCGCGATCGTGGTGGTGGTCATCGCGGTGCTCGCCAGCCGGGGCGAGCCGGCGGTGCCGGAGGCGGACCGTGCGGCGGACGTCGCACAGCAGTACACGACGGCCCTGGCCAAGGGGGATCTGACGACGTTGCGGTCGGTGACCTGCGGCGACCGCAAACAGTTCTTCGACTCGGTGACTCCGGACGCGTTCGCGGCGCAGTACGCGGCGCAGAAGCAGGCGGGCCGACTCGTCGACGTGAAGGACGTCCAGGCCGCCCGCGTCGTCGATCCGCAGAACGCGATCGTCGAGGTCAGCGCCTACCTCACCGCGTCACCGGACAAGGTGTCGAACGTGGTGCTGCGTCTGCGCCAGGACAACGGCGACTGGAAGGTCTGCACATCGACCGCCGGTGGTCAGCCGCAGGGCTGACGGGTCGCCCAGACCGTCGGAGACGGGCACCGTCCGCACCGACAGAAACGTCCGCTCCACGCGCGCAGAGGGAGCATTGCCCTCTGCTCGTGCGGAGCGGACGTCTCGCACCGGGCCCCGTCGGGTCACCGACCGGCCCGGCGTGGACTCAGCGGGTGATGGACTTCCCGGCCGACTTCAGGTCGTTGCAGGCCTCGACGACGCGCTCGCTCATGTTCGCCTCGGCCTTCTTGAGGTAGCTGCGCGGGTCGTAGACCTTCTTGTTGCCGACCTCGCCGTCGATCTTCAGCACACCGTCGTAGTTGCCGAGCATGTGTCCCGCGATCGGCCGGGTGAAGGCGTACTGGGTGTCGGTGTCGACGTTCATCTTGATGACGCCGTAGCCCAGCGCCTCGTCGATCTCGCTCTTCAGCGAACCCGAGCCACCGTGGAAGACGAAGTCGAACGGCTTGTCGCCGGCGCCGTCGCCGAGCTTGCGGACGGCGACCTCCTGGCCGGTCTTGAGCACCTCGGGCTTGAGCTTGACGTTGCCCGGCTTGTAGACGCCGTGGACGTTGCCGAAGGTGGCGGCCAGCAGGTAGCGGCTGCCCGCGTCGCCGGCGCCGAGGGCGTCGACGGTCTTCTCGAAGTCCTCCGCGGTGGTGAACAGCTTCTCGTTGATCTCGTTCTCGACGCCGTCCTCCTCACCGCCGACCACGCCGATCTCGATCTCCAGGATGATGTTCGCCGCGGCGGCCTTGGCCAGCAGGTCCTTGGCGATCTCCAGGTTCTCGTCGAGCGGCACGGCGCTGCCGTCCCACATGTGCGACTGGAACAGCGGGTTCTTGCCGGCGTCGACACGCTCCTGGCTGATCGCGATCAGCGGGCGGACGTAGGTGTCGAGCTTGTCCTTGGGGCAGTGGTCGGTGTGGAGCGCGACGAGGACGTCGTACTTCTCGGCGACGACATGGGCGAACTCCGCCAGCGCGACGGCGCCGGTGACCATGTCCTTGATGCCGAGGCCCGAACCGAATTCCGCACCACCGGTGGAGAACTGGATGATGCCGTCACTGCCCGCGTCCGCGAAGCCCTTGATCGCCGCGTTGATCGTCTCCGACGACGTGCAGTTGATCGCGGGGAAGGCGTAGCCGCCCTTCTTGGCGCTGTCGAGCATCTGCGCGTACTGCTCCGGGGTGGCGATGGGCATGTGACGGTCCTCCAACCGGTCGGTGATGTCCGCGAGCGGAGGATCGGTGTCGCCGTTCCCCCGGCTCGTCGCAGTCAGTATGTCAACTGACGGTGGCCGCGGTCACGGCAGTCCGCGCGCCCCTATCCGGCCGCGCGGGCGGCGAGTGCCCGGGCGAGGTCGTCGCGACCCTCGGAGACGTAGCGCCGCGCGGTGGCGTCGGCGGTGGAGTCCGCCAACCACGCGTCGACACGGTCGAGCGTCGCCTGGCTCGGGTTGGCCAGCGGGAACATGCTGATCAGCACGATCCGTCCGATCCACACCCCCATCGTGGGCACCACGGTCGACGCCAGCTCCAGGTACTTCTCGACGTACGGCTCGAGGACGTCGGCCTGCCCGGACACCTGGAACCCGCTCGCGTACGCGCGGCGTGTCTCGTTCGGCGTCGACGCGTCGAGCGCCGCCTTCTCCCACGCCTGGGCCTTCGCCGCCGCGGTCGGCCGCATCGCCCGGACACCGGCGGCACGCTCGGCGCCGGAGTTGGTCGGGTCCTTCTCGCGCTCGGCGTCGATCTCCTCGTCGGTCAGGTCGCCGAGACGCGCGAGCGCCCCGACGAACGTCCACCGCAGGTCGGGATCGATGGTGAGCCCGTCGAGCGCACCGTCGAGCAGCGACCGCACCGCCGACGCCTCGGTCGCTGCCGCCGCGAATCCCCGCGCCAGCGCGAGCTGGTGATCGCTGCCCGGCTCGGCCGCGACGAGCAGGTCGTGGACGCCCTGTGCCCACCGGGCCTGCAGCGCGTCGATGTCGCCCTCGGGGGTGAACAGGCTGACGGCGCTCTGCGCCTGACGCAGCAGGGACGCGACGGCGGTCAGGTCCGACTCGGAGCCCACACCGGCCAGCACCAGGTCGACGAACCGCGCCGCGGGGAGCTGCGCGTCGCGCGTCATGTCCCACGCGGCGCCCCAGCACAGAGCGCGCGGCAGCGACTCGGTGATGTGGTGGATGTGATCGAGGAGCGTGGACAGCGACCGCTCGTCGAGACGGATCTTGGCGTAGGTCAGGTCGTCGTCGTTGAGCAGCACCAGATCCGGTTGCCTCCGGCCGACGAGCTCGGCGATGTCGGTGCTCTCCCCCTCGACGTCGGTCTCGATGCGGTCGGTGCGGACGACGGCGCCGTCGACGATGTCGTAGAGGCCGATCGCGATGCGATGGCGGCGCAGCGTCGGGTGGTCGGGATGCGCCGACTGGTCGACGGCGAACGCGGTGAACACGCCGTCGGCGTCGACCTCGAAGCGCGCGCGCAGCGTGTTGACGCCGGTGGTCTGCAGCCATTCGGCGGCCCAGCCGTCGAGTTCGCGGCCCGACGCAGTCGTCAACTCCCGCAGCAGGTCCGACAGTTCGGTGTTGCCGTAGGCGTGACGGGTGAAGTACGCGCGCAGCCCGGTGAGGAAGTCCTCGATACCGACCCAGGCGACGAGTTGCTTCAGCGACGACGCGCCCTTGGCGTAGGTGATGCCGTCGAAGTTGGCCTCCACCGCGTGCAGGTCGAAGTTGTCCGCGGCGATGGGGTGGGTCGAGGGCAGCTGGTCCTGGCGGTAGGCCCAGTTCTTGCGGTTGTTCGTGAACCCGGTCCACGCGTCGGTGAACTCGGTCGCCTCCACCGAGGCGTGGTGCGCGGCCCACTCGGCGAAGGACTCGTTGAGCCACAGGTCATCCCACCACTTCATGGTGACCAGGTCGCCGAACCACATGTGCGCCATCTCGTGCAGGATCGTGTTCGCGCGCTGCTCGTAGGCGGCGCGGGTCTGTCGGCTGCGGTAGATCATCTCGTCGCGGAAGGTCACCGCACCGGCGTTCTCCATCGCGCCCATGTTGTACTCGGGGACGAACAGCTGGTCGTACTTGCCGAACGGGTACCCCATGGCGAAGGCGTCCTCGAAGAACGCGAAGCCCTGCTTGGTGACGGTCAGGATCTCGTCGGCGTCGAGGTGCTCCACCAGCGACTGTCGGCAGAACACACCGAGCGGGATGTCCGCGTACTCGCCGGAGTAGACGTCGCGGACCACGTGGTACTCACCGGCGATCAGCGCGGTGATGTACGTCGACATGCGTTTCGTCTCGTCGAACCGCCACACCGCGGCACCGTCACCGACCACGTCGGGGTCGGGGGACGCCGAGTTGCTCACCACCTGCCAGTGCGACGGCGCCGTGACGGTGAACGTGAACGTCGACTTCAGGTCGGGCTGTTCGAACGTCGCGTAGACGCGGCGGGCGTCGGGCACCTCGAACTGGGTGTAGAGGTACACGCGGTCGTCGGCGGGGTCGACGAAACGGTGCAGGCCCTCCCCGGAGTGGGAGTAGGCGCACCGGGCGGCGACGACGAGCTCGTTGTCGGCGTCGAGGTCGCTCAGCGCGATGCGGTTGTCGGCGTAGGCGTCGGCGGGGATGTCGGTGCCGTTGAGGACGATGCTGTCGATCTCGGCGTCGACGAGGTCGACGAACGTCGACGCCCCGGGCTCGGCGTGGAAGGTCAGCGTCGTGACCGAGCCGAAGCGGTGCGGGCCGGATACGGGGGCGTCGAGGGTGAGGTCGAGCTCGACGCGGTAGACGGGGTCGGAGACGACGGCGGCGCGCTCGCGGGCTTCATCACGGGTCAGATTGGTGCCGGGCATGGCCCCATGCTGGCACGACGGCACCCGTCGCGCGCACAGGGTTTCTTCAGGTCGGACCGTCTAGGGTGAGGACCCGTGACTTCCAGCGCCCTGGCCGACGCAGCCCACACGACGACCACCGTGAACCAGGCCCTGCTGCCCGGCTTCCTCGACCCGATCACGTTGCTCGGTTACTTCGGCACGTGGGCGCTCGTCGGCCTGCTCCTGGTCATCCTCATCGAGTCCGGCGTGCTGTTCCCGGTGCTCCCCGGCGACTCGCTGCTGTTCGTCGCGGGCCTGGTCGCCGCGGGCGAGTCGGCCGAGGTGGCCAAGTTCGCCTCGCTGTGGCAGCTGTTGATCTTCATCCCGGTCGCGGCGATCATCGGCGGTCAGATCGGTTACTGGATCGGGCGCTACGCGGGCACGACGATGTTCAAGCCCGACAACCGCTTCCTCAAGGAGCGCTATCTCGCCGAGGCCCACGAGTTCTTCGAGCGCCGCGGGCCCGTGACCATCTTCCTGGCGCGGTTCGTCCCGATCGTCCGGACGCTCGCACCGATCGTCGCCGGCGCGGCGCGCATGAACTTCCTGCTGTTCACCGCCTACAACGTGATCGGCGCGATCATCTGGGGCTGCGGCATCACGCTGCTCGGGTACTGGCTGGGCCAGTTCGAGGTCATCCAGAAGTTGATCGAGCCGATCTTCATCGTGATCGTCCTGGTGTCGGTCATCCCGATCTTCTGGGAGTACTACAAGCGCCGTCGCGCCGAGAAGGCCCGCGCTGCCGCGGCCGGCGTCCCCGAGGCCGCCGAGCCCGAACTCCCCCGCGACTGATCCGCCGTAGCCGCTCTGTCCTCGCCGATCCGCGCCGAGCACCGCGCGGGTTCGCAGGGTCGGCGCGGGTTCACCACGACCGGCCGAGGTCGGCGTGCTGCCGGATCCAGGCGTGCATCGCGATCCCGGCGGCCACGCCCGCGTTGATGCTGCGCGTGGACCCGAACTGCGCGATCGACACCGTCAGGTCCGCGGCGGTGTGCGCCTCGTCGCTGACCCCGGGACCCTCCTGACCGAACAGCAGCACGCAGTCGTGTGGCAGGTCGGCGGTCTCCAGACGCACGGCGCCGGGGGTGTTGTCCACGGCGACGACCCTCAGATCCCGGTCACGCGCCCAGGCGAGCAACGCCGCGATGTCCGCGTGGTGCTCGAGGTGTTGGTAGCGGTCGGTGACCATGGCGCCCCGGCGGTTCCAGCGTCGACGTCCGACGATGTGCACCGCCGCCGCCCCGAACGCGTTGGCCGTGCGGACCACGGTGCCGATGTTGGCGTCGTGGGCGAAGTTCTCGATGGCCACGTGGAAGCCGTGGCGCCGGGTGTCGAGGTCGGCGACGATCGCCTCGCGACGCCAGTACCGGTAGGCGTCGACCACGTTGCGGCGGTCACCCTCCGCGAGGAGTTCGGGGTCGAGCCTGTCGTCGGCCGGCGGGGGCTCGTCGTGTGTGTCCGACCAGGGTCCGACGCCCACGGGTTCCGATGTCCCGGTGACCCATTCGGTCGGGCCGACGGGGTCGTCGGGGCCGGTCAGCCGAGACCCAGGTCGGCGAGACCGAACAGCGACCGGTACTCGATGCCCTCGGCGGCGATCACCTCGTCGGCGCCGGTGGCGCGGTCGACGATGGTGGCGACCCCGACGACCTCGGCGCCGATGTCCCGTGCGGCCCGGACGGCGGTGAGCGGGGAGTTGCCGGTCGTGGTGGTGTCCTCGACGATGAGGACGCGCCTGCCGACGATGTCGGGGCCCTCGATCTGCCGTTGCATGCCATGGGCTTTGGCCGCCTTGCGGACGACGAACGCGTCGATCTCACGGCCGGGGGCGTGCATGATCGCGGTCGCGACGGGGTCGGCGCCGAGCGTGAGCCCGCCGACCGCGTCGTAGTCCCAGTCCGCGGTGAGCTCGCGGAGCAGGGGGCCGATGAGCCGGGATGCCTCGTGGTGCAGCGTCGCGCGGCGCAGGTCGACGTAGTAGTCGGCTTCCTTGCCGGACGACAGGGTCACCCTGCCGTGCACCACGGCGAGCTCGGTGATCAACTGCGCCAGTCGTTCTCGACTCATCGTGCGCGGTCTCCTTCTGCTGCGGTCACTCGCCGCGCGGGCGGTCGACGTCGTCGGGGAGGCGTTCGACGCGGCGGCGGACGGGCATGGGTTGCACGCCCCGGCGCGGAGCGCCGTCGGGGTCGACACGGCGCGGAGCGCCATCAAGGTCGGCGCGGCGCGGAGCGCCGTCCTGGTCCATCCGGCGGGGGCCGCTGTCGGGGCCGGCCGGTCGCGGGGTGGGCCGCGGGGCGTTCTCGCGGGAGGCGGCGAGCTCGTCGCGGGTGATGGATTCCGTCTTGGGCTCGGCGAAGCCGCGGCGACCGCGGCCGCTCGGCGCGGACGGGTCCCGCGGGTCCGGTCGCGGCCCGGGCTCGGAGGCCGGCGGGAGGACCCGGAGCAGGTCGGTGAAACGGCGCACCGTCTCCAGCGCGGTGTCGAGCCGTTCGGGGTCGTTGGTGAGCGGCATCGACGCGACCGACCAGTGGCCCTCGTTCCACATCACCTCGATGTAGTCGGGGGCGTTGGTGGCGAGCGCGACCATGCGGCGATCGCAGACCCGGCGGGCGATGTCGAGGTGGGTGGAGAACATCACCCGTCGACCCATGGCGCCGAGCAGCTCGACGTCCTCCTCGGCGGGCGCGAGCACCTTCTCCTGGCGCAGGTCGATCACGACGGGCGATTCCGACGACCTGCGGACCATCACGATGGTGGCGACGTCGACGAGGTCGAAGACGACGGCGACCTCGCCGTAGTACCGACCGTGGGTGATGTCGCGGATCTCGACGTCGGCAGGGGTGTCCATCGTCGCGCGGTGCGCCAGTTCCCGGACGTGCGGGACGTCGTCACCGGCGTCGGCCTCGGAGGCCACGTAGCGGAACCCGTGGCAGTCTCCCCACACGGCGCGTTCACGCCGGATCACCGCGATGCGGCGACGGTCCAGCCACAGCAGTACCGCGGCACCGATCGCGGCCAGCGCGGCGATCACGAAGTAGAGGGCAGTCATCGCGCTACAGACTATCCGGCGGGCCTCGACGAACAGCGGTGAGCGCGGTCGACACGACGGAGCTACGGCGTGGGAGAGGTGACACGGCCGTCGACGACGAGGTCGGCGGTCATGGTCTCGCCGGCGACCTGCACGTGGACCACCACGAGATCGCCCACTCTCACGGGGACCGGCGAATGGGAATGCGGCGACTCGTAGTGCGTGTCGGCGGTGAGGCCGATGGTGTGCACGCGGCCGTCGTTCATCTGCAGCGTCATCCGCGAGCCGTCGACGGCACCGACGGTCCCGAACAGCATCTTCGAGCGCGACACGGCGATGGGCGCCGAGGTGACGGCGACACCGGGAGCGGGCGTCACGGTGGCGGTCGGGCTCGACGAGGCCAGGTACTCGAGTGCGGCGGCGGACGTGTCGCTGTCCTCGGAGTCGTCGCGCTGGGCGCCCAGGTGGACGCAGTAGGCCAGGCCGAGTCCGGCGACCACCAGTCCGGCGAGGCAGAGCAGGGTCGACGTCTTCAGGCGGAGTCGTGCGCGCATCCGATCGACCTCCTCACCTGCCGTGCGGTCTCCCACATGTCGTCGCCGAGGCTAGGAGCCGACCCTGAGATGCGTCTGTGAACCCGTCGACGAACCCGGTGGCGTGTCGCCCGGCCCGATGTCAGTGGACGTATCCCCTGTCCTTGTCGACCGCTCCCTGCAGTTCGTCGCCTGCGGCGTAGGCGCGCAGCCGGACGAGGAACTGGTCGGCCAGCTCGTCACGCCAGCCGACCACGTCGCCGCTCATGTGGGGCGAGATGGCCACCTGGTCCATGTCCCAGAGCGGACTGTCGCCGGGGAGGGGTTCGGTGTCGACGACATCGAGTGACGCCGCACCGATGGTCCCGTCGCGCAGGGCGTCGACGAGATCGCTCTCGACGACGAGCGCACCGCGTCCGACGTTGATCAGGTGTGCGTCCGGCTTCATCGCGGCCAGGACGCGGGCGTCGACGAGGCCGGCGGTCTGCTCGGTGAGCGGCGCGATGAGCACGACGGTGTCGGCGTCGGCGACGTGGTCGACGAGGTCGTCGGTGGACACGACCGTGCCGAAGTCGGGGTCCTCGTCCCGGGCGGTGCGTCCGGCGCCGGTCACCGCGATCCCCACAGCCCGCAGGAGGCGGGCGACGGCGCGCCCGATGCCGCCGGTGCCGACCACCAGCGCGGTCGACCCGGTGGTCCGTCGCGTCTCACGCCACTCCCAGACGTGGTCGCGTTGGAGGGCGCGGCTGCGGTGCAGCTGCTTGTCGCGGGCAAGGATCGAGGCGAGGACGAACTCGGCGATCGGCCCGTCGAACACGCCGCGGGCGTTGGTGACGGTGACGTCGGAGGCACGCAGCCCGTCGAACAGCATGGCGTCCACCCCGGCGGCGCAGACGTGGACCCAGCGCAGCGCGTCCGCGCCGTCCCAGGCGTCCCGCAGGGCCGACGAGAAGTAGTCCCACAGCAGGAGGGCATCGCTCCCCTGCAGGTCACGGGACAGATCCGCGGCGGTGGTGAGGCGTACGTCGGCCAGTTCACGGATCGCGTCGAGGTTGTGTGGCGGGGCGAGGTCGTCGCGGGTGAGAACGGTCAGGCGCACCGGCTGGACAGTCACGGAGCCCACCGTAGAGCGAGGTCGGCGACGGCACGATCCGACGCGGCTCGAGCCGGATGGTCCAATTGTTGACAATCCGACCATCCGGCGGTCACCCTGTGCTGCATGACGTCCACCCTGGCCTCAGGCTCCCCCGCGGCGAGTGCCGCCGGCACGCAACAGACGACGGCTGCGGCCCCCGGTGCCCGGGCACCGCGCGCGACGCTCAGCCCGGCGCTGAAACAGGCCACACCGGTCATCGTCGACCACGCGCAGGGGTCGTGGATCCACGGCACCGACGGACGCGACTACCTCGACTTCACGACCGGCATCGGCGTCACGAGCACCGGCCACTGCCACCCCCGCGTCGTCGCCGCGGCGCAGGAACAGTGCGGGAAGATCATCCACGCGCAGTACACGACGGTGATGCACCAGCCGCTCCTCGCACTGACCGACGCGCTGGGCGAGGTCCTCCCCGACGGGCTCGACTCCGTGTTCTACGCGAACTCCGGGTCCGAGGCCGTCGAGGCGTCGATCCGACTGGCGCGCATGGCCACCGGGAAACCGAACATCGTCGTGTTCCAGGGCGGGTTCCACGGCCGCACCGTCGCCGCGGCCAGCCTCACCACCGCCGGCACGAAGTTCTCGGCGGGCTTCTCCCCCCTCATGAGCGGTGTGCACATGGCACCGTTCCCCTACTCCTACCGCTACGGCATGGACGAGACCGCAGCGGTCGAGTTCGCACTCCGTGAGCTCGACTACCTCTTCGCCTCGCGGGTCGCACCGAACGACACCGCCGCCATGCTCATCGAGCCGGTGCTCGGCGACGGCGGCTACCTGCCCACCCCGCCCGCCTTCCTCCAGGGTCTGCGCGAGCGCGCGGACCGCCTCGGGATCGTGCTCATCGTCGACGAGGTGCAGGCCGGTGTCGGCCGCACGGGCCGCTTCTGGGGCCATCAGTTCGCCGAGGGCGTCGTCCCCGACATCCTCATCACGGCCAAGGGCATCGCCTCGGGCTTCCCGATCTCGGCCATCGCGGCGTCGACCGAGCTGATGAGCAAGGCGTGGCCCGGTTCGCAGGGCGGCACCTACGGTGGCAACGCCGTGGCCGCCGCCGCGGGTGTCGAGACGCTCGCCGTGATCCGCGACGAGAACCTCGTCGAGAACGCCCGCATCCGCGGGGATCAGCTGCTCGCGGGGCTCGAGGAGATCAAGGCCCGCAACCCCCGCATCGGGGACGTCCGGGGACGCGGGTTGATGGCCGGGATCGAGTTCGTCGACCCGTCCGCCGCCGGTGCGGTGCCCGTGCCGGACGCGGCGGCCGCCGCTGCCGTCCAGCAGGCGTGCATCGGCCACGACCTGCTCACCCTCACCTGCGGTCCGCTCGGCAACGTCGTCCGTCTCATCCCCGCCCTCGTGGTCACCGAGGACGAGATCACCGCCGGTCTGCAGCGGTTCGCCGCCGCTGTCGACGACGCCCTGGCCTGACGCCGGGGCGTCGACACCCATGACCTCCACCACCTCCGCGGCGTCGACCGTCGACGCCGCAGCGGCCGGACGCGCGCTGCGTGACCTCGGGCTGCTCGCCGACGACTCGACGCGCCGCCGCGCCGAGTACTCGTATGACGCGTCCAACTACCGGCTGCGTCCGCTGTGCGTCGTGTTCCCACGCGACGCCCACGAGGTCGCGACAGCGGTGGCGTGGTGCCATCGCACCGGTGTCCCCGTCATCCCGCGCGGCGGCGGAACCGGCATGGGCGGCAACGCGATCGGCGCCGGTGTGGTGCTCGACCTCTCCCGGCACATGACGCGCGTGACCGCCGTCGACGTCGCGACGGCCACGGCCACCGCCGAGGCGGGAGTCGTCCTGACGTCGCTGCAGGCGCAGGTCCGGTCGGCCAGCGACGGCACCCTGACGTTCGCGCCCGATCCGTCGAGCCAGTCGCGCGCCTGTCTCGGCGGCGCGATCGGCAACGACGCATGTGGCAACCACTCGGTCCGGTACGGACGTACCACCGACCACGTCGTCGACGTCACCGTCGCCACCGCGGACGGACACCTGCTGCTCGCCACCGCATCCGGGATCCGCGCCGTCGACACCTCCGACGCCGCCGCGGTCCGCCGCGCCGAGGAGATCGACCGCGATCTGCGGGCACTGGCCGGCGAGAACCTCGCGCCGCTGCGCGTCGAGCTCGAACGCATCCCCCGCCAGGTCTCCGGGTACCACCTCGCCCAGCTGCTGCCCGAGCATGGATTCCATGTCGCCCGTGCGCTGGTCGGCAGCGAGGGCACCTGCGCGATCGTCGTCGCCGCGACCGTCTCGCTGGTGCCGGTGTCGGTGCATCCCCATCTGCTGTGCGTCGGCTATCGCGACGTCGTCGACGCCGCGCGCGACGTGCCCACCATGCTCGACTTCGCGCCGTCGGCCATCGAGGGCATCGACGAACGCATCGTCGCCACCATGCGGGCCCGGCGCGGGCGCGCCTCGGTCGACGGACTCCCCGACGGCAACGCGTGGTTGTACATCGAACTCGACGAGCACAGCGTCGGCGGCGACGTGGCCGACATCCCCCGTGCTGTGGCCGATCTCGCCGACAAACTCCGCGCGAACGGTCGGCTCGTCGACACCCGCACCGTCACCGATCCCGCGGCGCGGTCGATGCTGTGGCGGGTCCGGGAGGACGGCGCCGGCCTGTCGTCGCGATTGGTCGACCTCGACGACCCGGACGCCGGTTCCGGGTACGAGTCCTGGCCCGGCTGGGAGGATTCCGCCGTCGCGCCGGAACGTCTGCCCGAATACCTCGAGGGGTTCCGCGCCCTGCTGGACCACCACGGCCTCACCGGCGTCATGTACGGCCATTTCGGCGCCGGGTGCATGCATGTGCGCGTGACGTTCGACCAGCGGACGGAGTCCGGACGCGCCACCATGCTCGCGTTCGTCCGCGACGCCGCGCAGCTCGTCGTCGACCACGGCGGGTCACTGTCGGGCGAACACGGCGACGGCCGGGCCCGCTCCGAGCTGCTGCCGATCATGTACTCGCCGGAGATGATCCGGCTGTTCGAACGGTTCAAGCGCATCTGGGACCCCACCGGTCTGCTCAACCCCGGCAGCATCGTCGACCCCTCCCCGATCGGCGACGACCTCGCGCTGGCGGGCATCCCCCGGCGGACCTGGACCACCGCGTTCGACCTCGGGGTCCCGGGACCCGCCCACAGCCCGGACACCGACGTGCCCGCGGGCAGCGACCTCGACCCGTTCGTCCACGCCACGCAGGCGTGCATCGGTGTCGGGCGGTGCCGCTCGCACAGCGGCGGGGTGATGTGTCCCAGCTACCGCGCGACCCGCGACGAGAAGGACTCGACCCGTGCCCGCGCCCGCGTGCTGCAGGAGATGCTGCGATCGGCCCCGGACGTCGAGACCGGCTGGCGCTCCGACGACGTCCGCGAGTCACTCGAGCTGTGCCTGTCCTGCAAGGCGTGTTCCACCGACTGCCCGACGGGCGTCGACATGGCCACCTACAAGGCGGAGTTCTTCCACCACCACTACAAGGGCCGCAAGCGCCCCATGTCGCACTACTCACTGGGGTGGATGCCGGCGTGGCTGGGCATGGCGACCGCCGCGGCGCCGATGATCAACGCGGTGCTCGGGACCCGTCTCGCCGCACCCGCGGCGCGCGTCGCCGGTCTCGACGCCCGGCGGTCGATGCCCCGGTTCGCACGCCGCAAGCGTGTCCGCGCGGCGCTCGCCACGCTGACCCGCCGCGACAGCGCCCCCGTCGTGCTGTTCGTCGACTCGTTCACCCGGGCGTTCCGCCCGGAGGTCGCGGAATCGGCTGCACGGGTGATGGGCGGCGCGGAGGCGGTCAGCTGCGAGAAGGACAACTGCTGCGCCCTCACCTGGATCTCGACCGGTCAGCTCGATCGCGCGCGGAAGGTGCTGACGCGCACCGCCGCAGCACTCGACGACGGCACCGACCGGCCCATCGTCGTGCCGGAGCCGAGTTGTGCCGCGGCGCTGCACAAGGACCTGCCCGAGCTCGTCCACACCGACGCCGCACGCCGCGTCGCCGACCGCGTACGCAGCTTCGCGACCCATGTCGACACCATGCTCGACGACGGATGGACGCCGCCGCCGGTCCCGTCCGCGGTCACCGTGCAGACCCACTGCCACGAGTACGCGGTGTTCGGTCCGTCAACCCAGGCGTCGGTCCTGCGCCGACTCGGCGTGGCCGATGTCCGGTCCGCCGACGGATGCTGCGGCGTCGCAGGCAACTTCGGTTTCGAACGCGGACACTACGAGGTCGGGATGGCCGTCGGTGAGCAGGCACTCGCCCCCGCGCTCCGTGACCGCGGTCCCGACGAACCCGTCCTGACCGACGGTTTCAGCTGTGCCATGGCGGTCGACCATCTCGCCGGGGTCGACGCGGCCATCGACGCCGTCACCGGCACCCACCTCGCCGAACTGATCGACCCCGCACGACCACGACACACCGCAGTGTCGGCACCCGTTCCCACCCGCACCGACAGGGAGACACCGTGAGCGACACCGGCCGATCCGCAGCCGACCTCATCCGCGCGCTCGAGACCGGACTGTTCATCGACGGCAAATGGACACCGGCGGAATCCGGGGCGACGTTCCCCGTCGTCAACCCCGCCACCGGTGAGCAGATCGCGACCGTCGCCGACGGGGGCGCGGCCGATGCGCGTCGCGCGATCGAGACGGCCGCGGCCACCCAGGAGTCGTGGGCCGCCACCTCCCCCCGCTCGCGCAGCGAGATCCTCTACCGCGCACACCGCCTCATCCTCGAGCGCACGGACGAACTCGCCCTCATCATGACCACGGAGATGGGCAAGCCCTTCGCCGAGGCCAAGGGCGAGGTCGCCTACGGGGCCGAGTTCTTCCGCTGGTTCGCCGAGGAGGCCGTCCGCATCGGCGGCGACCACACCACCACCGGCGACGGCGCGAACCGCATCATCGTGACCAAGGAGCCGGTGGGGCCGTGCGTGCTCATCACACCGTGGAACTTCCCCCTCGCGATGGGGACCCGCAAGATCGGGCCCGCGATCGCCGCCGGCTGCACCATGGTGTTCAAGCCGGCCGAGCTGACCCCGCTCACGTCGTTGGCTCTCGCCGACATCCTCGTCGAGGCCGGCCTCCCCGCCGGTGTGCTGAACATCGTCCCCACCAACGACCCCGGGCCGGTGGTGACGGAGTGGATGGAGAGCGGGCTCGCCCGCAAGATCAGCTTCACCGGGTCCACCCAGGTCGGGAAACTGCTGCTGCAGCAGGCGTCCGGGACCGTGATGCGCACGTCGATGGAGCTCGGGGGCAACGCGCCGTTCGTGGTGTGCGCCGACGCCGACGTCGACCGCGCGGTCGAGGGCGCCATGGTCGCCAAGATGCGCAACATGGGCGAGGCCTGCACCGCGGCGAACCGGATCTTCGTGCACCGCGATGTCGTCGACGAGTTCGCGGCGAAGCTGACGTCACGGATGAGCGCGCTCGTCGTCGGTGACGGTGCCGCCGACGGGACGCAGGTCGGCCCGCTGGTCGAGCAGAAGGCGCAGACGAAGGTGCGCGAACTGGTCGACGACGCGGTCGCGCGGGGTGCGACCGTCATGTGCGGTGGCACCGTGCCGGACGGACCGGGATACTTCTATCCGCCCACCGTCCTCACCGATGTCAGCGCCGACTCGGACCTGATGGCGACCGAGATCTTCGGCCCGGTCGCCGCTCTCGTCCCGTTCGACGACGAGGACGCGATGCTGCGCCTGGCCAACGGCACGCCGTGGGGGCTCGTCGGCTACATCTTCACCCAGGACATCGACCGCGCCATGCGGCTGTCGGCGAAGCTCGAGGTGGGGATGGTCGGCCTGAACACCGGGCTGGTCTCGAACCCCGCCGCGCCGTTCGGCGGCGTGAAGGAGTCCGGCCTCGGCCGTGAGGGCGGGCGCGTCGGCATCGAGGAGTTCCTCGAGGTCAAGTACCTGGCCATCCCGCGGACCTGAGAGGCGACCTGTGTACCTGGGCTCACAGCTCTTCACCGACGACGAGTACGCGCTGCGGCTCTCGCGCGTCCGCGCTCTCATGGAGCAGCAGGGACTCTCGGCGGTCATCGTCACCGACCCCGCGAACATCTTCTATCTCATCGGCTACAACGCGTGGTCGTTCTACACCCCGCAGATGCTGTTCGTCCCCATCGAGGGCGAGATGGTGTTCTTCCTGCGGGACATGGACGCCAAGGGTGCCCATCGCACCACCTGGCTGCCCGAGGACCAGATCGTCGGGTACCCCGAGAGCTACGTGCACCGTCCACACGTCCACCCGTTCGACTGGGTGGCATGGGCACTGCGGCAGCGACATCTGATCGCACCGGCGTCGAGGCAGGGGTCCGTCGGCCTGGAGATGGACTCGCACTTCTTCCCGCCGAAGGCCTACCGCGCACTGTTCAACGCCATCCCGGAGTGGAAACTCGTCGACTGCTTCGAGGTCGTCAACTGGGTGCGGTCGGTCAAGTCCGACGCCGAGATCCAGCTGATGCGTCAGGCCGGGATGGTGTGTTCGGAGGCCATGCGCGCCGCCATCGACATCATCGACGCCGGTGTGCGGCAGTGTGATGCGGCGGCGGTGATCTCCCAGGCGCAGATCACCGGCACCGAGCAGTTCGGCGGCGACTATCCGGCCATCGTCCCGATGATGCCGACCGGCGCCGCCGCCGACACGCCACACCTCACGTGGAACCAGGGCACGTTCGAGAACGACGAGGCGGTCGTCGTGGAACTCTCCGGTGCCCACAACCGGTACCACTGCCCGTTGGCGCGCACCGTCGCGATCGGCAAGCCGAACCCCGATGTCGACTACGTGGCCGGCGCGGCGATCGAAGGCCTCAACAACGTCCTGGACACCATCCGACCCGGCGTCGCGACCCGCGAGCTGGCGTCGACCTGGAACTGGACCCTGGCCAAGTACGGGCTCGAGAAGCCCTCGCGCCTGGGCTATTCCATCGGGATCGCGTACCCACCGGACTGGGGCGAGCGCACCATCAGCATCCGCACCGAGGACGAGGCGGTGCTCGAGGAGAACATGTGCTTCCACGTCATCGGCGGCATGTGGATGGACGGGTACGGCTTCGAGGTGTCGGAGTCGGTGCGCGTCACCGCCTCCGGCGTCGAGACGTTCACCTCCGTGCCGCGCGAACTGATCCGCAAGTGACCACACCGATGCACGCGACCACGAAGGAGCGACCATGACCGCCACCGAACTGGCGCACAGCAGTCCGACCCTCCCGCTCGCCGGCCGGGCGAAGGACCTCGTGGGGTCGATGATCGACTCGTCGACGTCCCTGCTCGCGGCGCAGAAGCACGACATCGTGCGGTTCGCGATGGGCTCCCCGGCCGACGAGGCCGTGCCGTCGGAGGAATTCCGTGAGATCGCCGGGTCCGTCCTGGACAGCTCGTCGTTCACCTACGGCGCCACCGAGGGCGAGCCGCGGCTCCTGGAGCTGTTGGTCAAATACCTGGCGGGGACCCCTGATCCGTCCAGCGAGGACCGCTTGGTCATCACCACCGGCGGCATGCAGGGACTGGACCTGGCATGCAAGCTCTTCGTCGACCCCGGCGACCTGGTGGTGGTCGAGTCGCCGACGTACACCAACGGCAGCGCCACCGCCCTCTCCTACGGTGCGCAGCTGCTCGAGATCCCCGTCGACGACGACGGTATGCGCGTCGACATGATGGAAGACCTGGTGGCGCATCACCATCGGCCCCCGAAGGCGATCTACACCATCCCCACCTTCCAGAACCCGTCCGGCGTCACGCTCTCGCTGGAACGGCGTAAGGCGTTGCTGGAGCTGGCACACCGGTGGGGATCGGTCATCATCGACGACGACCCCTACGGTCTGCTGCGCTTCAACGGAACCGACATCCCGACCTTCCGCACGCTGAGCCCCGACGACCCGCTGCTGTTCTCGGTGCGCACGTTCTCCAAGATCCTCGCCCCCGGGTGGCGCGTGGGATGGGTCGACGCCGACCCGTCGCTGCGACAGCTGCTCATCAACGGCAAGCAGGCGATGGACACGTGCACCAACGTGCCCAACCAGCACATCGTCGCCGAGTACATCGCGCGCGGTGGGCTCGAGGACCACCTCGAGCGGATCCGCGGGCTCTACCGCGAGCGCAAGGACGCCATGCTCGACTCGATCGCCCGCCACCTCGGCGACCGGGTCACCACGACGAACCCCGACGGCGGATTCTTCCTCTGGCTCACGTTGACCGGGGAGTTCGGCGAGATCGACACCCGCGAGCTGTTCGAGGTCGCGCTGGCCGACGGCGTCGCGTTCATCCCCGGGCCGGCGCTGTCGCCCGGTGGACGCTTCCGCAACGCGCTGCGGCTCTGCTTCGCGTCCAGCACACCCGACCGCATCGAGGAAGGGATCAAGCGGCTCACCACGAGCCTTGAGAAGATGATCGCGTGACCCACGCCCGGACCAGCACGCCCGTCGCCGACCCGTCCCGCGAGCAGTCGGTGTGCGATCGCGTCGACGCCGCGACGATCGTGTCCCTGACGTCGGCGTTGATCGAGGCCCCGAGCGTCAACCCCGGAGGGACCGAGGCCGACGCGGTCGCTGTCCTGCGGGCGGCAGCCGACCGCGCCGGTGCGACCGTCGAGATCCGCGAGGTGGCGGCCGGGCGGCCGAACCTCGTCGCCACCCTGCCCGGCGGGGACGGCCCCGGCCTGATGTTCCTGGGCCACTCCGACGTCGTCCCGCCCGGTCCCGGGTGGACCGGCGACCCGTTCGTCGCGCGGGTGGACGAGGAACGGATCGTCGGTCGCGGCAGCACCGACATGAAGGGCGGATTGGCGGCGATCGTCGCCGCGATGTCCGCGCTGCAGGGCGAACGGCTCTCGGGGCCGGTCCAGCTGGTGTGCACCGTCGACGAGGAGGAACACGGCGTCGGCGTCCGCGACCTCGTCGGCGACCCTGCGTCCTATCCCCTGCATCCCGGCGGCCACGTGGGGTGCGTGGTGGCCGAGCCCACCGACATGGAGACCGTGATCGCCTGCCGCGGTGCGTCGTACATCGAGATCGAGATCCGCGGGCGCGCTGCGCATTCCGGCCGACCGGCGGACGGCCGCAACGCCATCGACGCCGCCGCGAAGGTCATCGACATCATCCGGTCCGACCACGACGGGATGCAGGCCTACCTCGACCCGCTGCTGGGGGCGGGTACGTGGAACGTCGGCACCATCACCGGCGGCCAGGGCATCTCGGCCGTCGCACCGAACTGCGCGATCGGCATCGACCGGCGCCTCATGCCCGACGAGGATGCCGAGGCCATCGCCGCGTCGCTGCGGGCCGAGGTGGAGCGGCGGGCGATCGACACCGACGGCATCGAGGTGGACATCGCCGTGACGATGTCGATGCCCGGGTTCCGTACCTCCCCCGACCACCCGTTCGTGCGCGCAGCCGTCGACGCGGTGACCGCCGCCGGCGGTGAGACGTCGATCGGCGGATGGACGGCGGCCTGCGACGGTGGGTTCGTCAACCGTGACCTCGGCGTCGACTGCATCGTCCTCGGTCCCGGCGACATCAACGGTCAGGCACACCAACCCGACGAATCGGTCGCCGTCGCCGACCTCGTCACCGCGGCGAAGGCCTACGCGGTCCTCGCACTGCGCCTCCTCGGCTGACCCGACGCCCTCCCGCGACCGTTCCCCCCGTCCGCGACCGTCGCGACGGTCGCGGGAGGCGGTTCTGGTCGCGGGAACCGGACGACGGCACACTGGTGGCATGAGCACCGACCGCATCGTGCACGATCCCGCCGGGGTCGACCCCGGCCGCTTCTACCAACTGCTGACGTCGAGCATCGTCCCGCGCCCGATCGCCTGGGTGTCGAGCCGCAGCGCCGACGGGGTCGACAACCTCTCCCCGTACAGCTTCTTCTCGGTGTCGTCGACGGCGCCGCCGGTCGTGCAGTTCACGTCGGTGGGTGGCGCGAAGGACAGCGCACGCAACGCGATCGAGACCGGACAGTTCGTCATCAACATCGCCACACAGGACCTGATGGAGAAGGCGAACGCGAGTTCGGCCGGATTCGATTCGCACATCGACGAATTCGTCGAGGCGGACATCGCCTCGGCACCCGCGACCGCCGTCGACTGTCTGCGGGTGCGCGACTCACCCGTCGCGATCGAGTGCCGCCTGGAACGCAGCATCGAGGTCGGCAACAGCGTCGTCGTCATGGGTCGGGTCGTCGCGCTCACGATCGATCCCGCGATCCTCGCCGACGACGGCATGCCCGACTACGCGAAGCTCGCCGCCGTCAGCCGCCTCGGACGCATGGAATGGGGACTGCCCAGCCCGACAGTCGATCTCGACCGGCCACGGTAGGTTCCATGACGACACGGCAGGTGATCCGTCCCGTGCGGTCGGAGGCGGACATGGACCGACCTCCTCGTGCATTGTCACGCCGATTCTGGCGGTGGTTGGCCTCCGACGGCCCTGTGCCGGGTCCCGGGTGGTACTCGCAGGGCGGTCTGGTCCATGATGCGGACGGGCTCGGCGTCCTCGACAGCCATGGTGATCGGCACCAGGTACCAGGGGAGGTCGCAGCGATCATCCGGCGATGATCGACCGCTACCACCCGACGCTCCGCCGCGTGGCGAAGATGCAGCGTCTGGTGCGCTGAGCGGCTCAGAAACGCACGGGGAGCGACCTTCGCGGAGGGTGTGTCCACGACGATCGCTCCCGATGCGGTTCTCGGACGGACGCGCCCAGATCAGCTGGAGGCCAATGCCTTCTCTGCCTCGGTCGCCTGGCCGGGGATCTCGGTGCCGCGCAGTGAGCAGCCGACGGTCTCGCGCAGGAACACCATCGACACCATGCCGATGGCACACGCGATCATCATGTAGCCGGCCGGGAACAGGTCCCACCCGCTGTTGTTCTCGACCACCGCGTCGTTGACGAGGGGCGCCGTACCGCCGAACGCGGCGGTCGCCACGTTGTAGGAGATGGCGAACCCGGCGTACCGCACCTGGGTCGGGAACATGGCGGGGAACGTCGCCGAGATGGTCGCGAGCTGCGGGATGTAGAGAATGCCCAGGACGACGAACCCGATGATGGCCCAGACGAATCCCTGACCCATCAGCCAGAACATGGGCAGCGCGAAGACGAAGAGCCCGACCAGCGAGCCCCACCACATGGGTTTACGGCCCGTGCGGTCCGACAGACGCCCCACCACCGGGATCAACGCCATCATCACGAGCTGGCCGATGAGCATCGTGACGGTGCTGTCGTTGCCCTCGAGTCCGATCGTGTTCTTGAGGTACGTCGGGAGATAGGCGAGCAGGGTGTAGTTCGCGACATTGAGCGCGATCACCATGCCGAACATGATGATGATCGGACGACGGTAGTCACGCAGCAGATCGACGAAGCGGCTCCACGCCGTCCCCTCGATCTCGCCCTTCTGCGCCAGCTCACGGAAGACGGGTGTGTCCTCCATCTGGCTGCGCAGGTACAGACCCACGAGACCCAGGGGCAGGGCGAAGAAGAACGGGATGCGCCAGCCCCAGGTCTGCATCTGGTCGTCGGTGAGGTTAAGCTCCAGGACGAGCACGAAGGCGGTACCGAGGACGAATCCGGCGAGCGTGCCGAATTCCAGGAACGAGCCGTACTTGCCGCGCTTGGCATCCGGTGCGTACTCGGCCATGAACGTTGCGGCGCCGCCGTATTCACCACCGGTGGAGAAGCCCTGCACGACGCGCAGGACGATGAGGAGGATCGGCGCCCACACGCCCGCGACCGCGTGGGTCGGCAGGACACCGATGAGGGCGGTCGCGATCGAGATGAGCAGGATGGTCATGGCGAGAACGGCTTTGCGGCCGATCCGGTCGCCGATCGGGCCCCAGACCATGCCGCCGAGCGGGCGCAGCGCGAACGAGACGGCGAACCCGAGCATCGTGCCGATCGTGCCGAGGTCGCCCGGGAAGAACGCCTGCGTCAGGTAGGTCGCCGTCGCGGCGTAGACGCCGTAGTCGTACCACTCGGTCGCGTTGCCCATCGCGGATGCGCCGATCGCCTTGCGCAACAGCTTCCGTCCCTCGACGGACTCCGGGTCGGGCAGGGCCGGCACCGCATCGCCCTTCGACAGATTGGTGGTCATCGTGGCTCCTCCGCCATGTCGTTGCACCGCATGCGTCGTGTCCCGTGGTCGTCAGACCGACCGTCCGACCGTAGCCCTTTCATCGGTACGGCGCGGCATTCTCCGACAGGGCCGCAGGTCAACTGGGGTGTTCGGGGGGTACTGCCCGGGCGGTCTCGGTGGATTCCTCGGGCAGCAGGCGCATCAACCCGTCACGCATGTGGGCGATCATGAGGCGGTCGGCGGCCTCGGCGTCTCGGACCTCGACCGCCCTGAGCAGATCGGTGTGCTCATCGATGCGCGCCTGTGCCGAGGCGTATGTCCCCCGCATGGCTCCTAGACACATCCGTGTCTCGACGAGGATCGTCTCGTGGATCCGCGACAACCGTGGACTGCGTGCGCATTCCACGAGCTGGGCGTGAAAAGCCATGTCCGCGTCGGCGATCTCGCGTCCGTTGGGGTCGTCCGCGAACGACTGCATGTGGTCGATCGCCGCCCGGAGCTCGGCGAGATCGTCGTCGTCGTGGTGCGCGACGACCTGCGCGAGTGCGGCGCGCTCGATCGCCGTGCGCGCGACGTACATGTCGTTGATGTCGTCGTCGTCCATGGAGATGACGAACAGGCCCCGGTTGCGGTGGCTGACGAGCAACCCCTCCTGGGTGAGGCGCTGCATCGCCTCCCGCAGGGGTCCGCGGCTCACCCCGAGGTCGGCGGCCAGACCCGCCTCCGTCAGCTGCGACCCGGGCGGGAAGCCGCCGTCGGCGATGGCGACACGGAGCTGTCGCGCGATGATCGCCGGCGTCGACTCCTGGACGAGCGGGGCCAACACGCGTCGGCGCGACCCGGCGGCCATCTCGGTCACCGACGGCCCGCGTCGGGTCGATGTTCGTTGGACGACAGAGCGCACCCCCATGATGTGCAGAACGTTCGGGTGCACCGATGGTGCGGCCCCCTCGGTAGATTGTCAACAATCCAACCAGACATGTCCGAATCGGCACGGTCCGCCCCGGATATGGTCGTCCGATGACGGACTCCTCCCCCGACACCGACGTCAGGGTCCACGCCTTCACCGACGACGCCCTGGGCGACGACGACGCGACCGGTGTCGCGGCGCGGATCGCGTCCGGGGAGGTCTCGGCCACCGAGGTCGTCGAGGCCGCCATCGCGCGTGCCGCGGCCGTCGACCGCCTGCACGGGATCGAACTCGCCGACTTCGACCGGGCGCGGTCGTTCGCGCGCAGTCCCGGCAAGGGTGTCTTCGCGGGCGTGCCGACCGTCGTGAAGGACAACACCGACGTCGCGGGCCTCCCGTCGAACCAGGGGTCGCGGGCTGTGCACGCACGGCCCGCACGACGCAACGCCCCCATCACCGACCAGTTCCTCTCCACCGGGCTGATCAGCCTGGGGAAGTCACGGATGCCGGAGTTCGGGCTGAACGCGAGCACCGAGTTCGAGGACGGCCCCGCCACACCCAACCCGTGGAACACCGGGTACTCGGCCGGGGCGTCGTCGGGCGGCTCGGCGGTGCTGGTCGCGTCGGGGGTCGTGCCCATCGCGCACGCCAACGACGGCGGCGGATCGATCCGCATCCCCGCGGCGGCATGCGGGCTGGTCGGCCTGAAGTTCACGCGCGGTCGCGAACTCCCCGACGACCACGCCGCCCAGATGCCCGTGAACCTCGTGAGCAACGGCGCCCTGACCCGCACCGTCCGCGACACGGCCCGGTTCGCCGCCCAGGTGGAGCGCTACCGTCCGGCGCGCTCGATGACGCCCATCGGTCTGGTCGAGGGACCGGCGCAGCGACGTCTGCGGATCGGGATCGTCGACCGCTCCATCGCCGAACTCCCCGTCGACCGCGAGACGCAGGCCGCGGTCTCCGCGACCGCCGACCGCCTCGCCGCACTCGGTCACGACCTGGTGCCCATCGGGCTCCCGCTGCCGGAGAAGGATCTCGTCGCGTTCAAGGACGACTTCGTGCACTACTGGTCGATGTTGGGCTTCGCCCTGACCAGGTTCGGCCGGCGCGTCATGAGCCCGGACTTCGAGGCGTCCGATCTCGAGTCCCTCACGACGGGACTGTCGAAGCGATTCCAACGCAACTTCCTGCGCACCCCCGCCGCGCTGTGGCGGCTGCGGGCATCGGAGGGCAAGTACCGCGCCGCGTTCGCCGGCGACATCGACGTGATGCTCTCGCCCACCGTCGCGCACACCACTCCCCCGCTCGGGCACCTCTCGCCGGCGAACGGTTTCGACGTGTTGTTCCCCCGCCTCGTCTCGTGGGTGGCGTTCACCCCGCTGAACAACGCGACCGGCGGTCCGGCGATCTCGCTGCCCGTCGAGATGTCGACCGACGGCATGCCGCTCGGCGTCCAGCTCTCCGCCGACCACGGCGACGAGGCGACGCTTCTCGCCCTGGCCTATGAACTCGAGGCCGATCGGCCCTTCACCCGGATCCAGGACGCCTGACACCCGGGGGCTTGACCCTGACACGGTGTGAGACCGGATCGTCGTGAGCGCCATGATCACCATCGGAGATTTCGCCTCACTCGGCCGGGTGTCGGTGCGGATGTTGCGGCACTACGACGCCATCGGGCTGCTCGCCCCGGCGTTCGTCGACCCGCACACCGGCTACCGCCACTACGACCTGGACCAACTCCGTCGTCTCAACCGCATCGTCGCGCTGAAGGAGCTCGGTCTCGGGCTCGACACCGTGCGCCGCGTCCTCGACGACGACCTCACCGGTGACGAGCTCCGCGCCATGCTGCGTCTGCGGCAGGCGGAGCTCGCCGAATCGATCCGGGCCGACGAACACCGGCTCGCGCGGGTGCAGGCGCGACTCCGACTCATCGAGCAGGAGAACACGATGTCCGTCACCGCCACCACGGTCAGCCTCCCCGCCGTCCGTCTCCTCGGACGAACGGCCGTCGCCGTCGCGGCGGTCTCCGACGAGATCGGGCCGCTGATCCAGACCCTCTACCCGCAGGTCGTCGACGCCCTGATCGCTGCGGGCCACCCGCCCGCCGGACCCGCTGTGGCGCACTACGAGTCAGCGCCTGACACATCGGAGGACGCATTGCGTGTGTGCGCGTGCTTCCCGACCGACGCGCTCGTCGGACACCCCGACGCCGTCGCCGGTCTCGAGGTGGTGGACGTCGCGGCCGGGGACTTCGCCTCCCTCGTCCACCGCGGTGGGATGGACACGGTCGACGAGACCTACCAGCTGTTGCGTCGGTGGGTGACCGAGCAGGAATGGACACTCGACGGCCGCGGCCGCGAGATCTACCTCGAGATGGGCGACGACCCCGCGGACTGGGTCACCGAGGTCCTCGTCGGGTTCACCCGCAGCTGAGGCCGAGGCCACGACGGGATCAGTCGTGCCACCGTCTGAAACGTCCGCTCGGCGTGAGCAGAGGGAGCATTGCCCCCTGCTCGCGTGGAGCGGACGTTTCGAACGTCGTCGCCGGGAGACGGGCTACTTCTTCTTCGTCCCCGGGAGCACACCGGCGTCGATGATCGACTTGATGTACGGGCGGACCCGGCCCATCAGGTCGTCGAAATCGTCGACGCCCACCCAGGCGGCTGCGGCTGCGTCGTCGGTGACGAGCTCCAGCTCGTCGTAGACGCGCCCACCCTCGTCGCTCAACGCGTCGCGCTCGGCGGGATCGGTGTCGGCGACGAGGCCGCGTGCGATGAGCGCCGCGCGGGCCTGCGACCAGTCGTCGTCGGACCAGCCGCGGGTGAGCTGCGAGATCTTCTTGCCGAGCCCACGCTTGCGGACGGCGGGATCGGGATGACTGGCCTCGTGGAACACGACGGCTTCGACGCGGTCGAACCCGGCGGCCGTCAGCGCAGCGACATGTCCGTCGCCGCGCCATTCCCGCAGCACCGACACCGCATGCCAGAGCCGGAGACCGGGATGCTCGGGTGCAGGGCACTCCGCCCACGCCGAGGCGAGCGTCCGACCGGCCATGGGCGCGGCCGCGCCGATGGCGAGGAGCCGGTCGGCGAGACGGGCGGTCTCCTCCGACGACGCGCGGTCGCCCCAGATCTCGTCGAGCGCCTCGGTGAGCATCTGCTCGCGTCGCGCGTGCACGATGTCGAGCCCGACCTTCCTCGCGGCCGCCCACCCTGGCTCGACGATGGCCGGGTTGAAGTTGAAGAACGCGGCCGAGACGACCGAGCCGACGCAGTCACCGAGCGGTGCACCCCGCGCCCCGACGTACCAGGCGTAGGGGTCGAGTCCGGTGTCCGACTGTGCCTTGCCGATCCCGGGGTGGAAGTACGCGAGCACGTTGAGCGGCTCGAGTGTCTCGTAGGCGGTCCGCGCACGTCCGCGCTGCGCGTCGTCGTACCTCGTCGGCGTCATGCGGACGACACTAGTTCGCACCGTCTTGCCCGCTCGCGCCCCGCACTCGCCACGGATGCGCGAGGATCGGTCGGATGAGCACCGCCCCGGACACGGAGACCGCCGGCACATCCCTCGGCGCCGGCCTCAAACCCCGCCACATCACCATGATCTCGATCGCCGGTGTCATCGGCGCGGGCCTGTTCGTCGGATCCGCGAACGCGATCGAGAAGGCCGGCCCCGCCGTTCTCATCTCGTACCTGCTCGCCGGGTCGCTGGTCATCCTGGTGATGCGGATGCTCGGCGAGATGGCCACCGCCAACCCCGACACCGGGTCGTTCTCGGTGTACTCGACGCGCGCGCTGGGACGGTGGGCCGGGTTCTCCGTCGGCTGGCTCTACTGGTGGTTCTGGGTCCTCGTGATCCCCGTCGAGGCGACGGCGGCCGCGTCGATCCTGGCCGACCTCGTCGGCGGTCCCCAGTGGGTGTGGGCGTTGACGGTCACCGTCCTGCTGACGGTGACGAACCTGGTCAGTGTCGGCAACTACGGCGAGTTCGAGTTCTGGTTCGCGCTCGTCAAGGTGGTGTCGATCGTCGCGTTCATCGTCATCGGCGTCCTGGCGATCCTGGGTGTGTTCCCCGGCTCGGAGGTCAGCGGCGTGAAGGGCCTGTGGGAGCCGGACGGGTTCATGCCCAACGGTTTCGGCGCCGTCATCACCGGTCTGCTGGTCACCATGTTCTCGTTCATGGGCACCGAGATCGTCACCATCGCGGCCGCGGAGTCGCCGGATCCGAAGGC
This sequence comes from Williamsia deligens, assembly GCF_024171765.1. GTDB lineage: Bacteria > Actinomycetota > Actinomycetes > Mycobacteriales > Mycobacteriaceae > Williamsia_A > Williamsia_A deligens. The sequence continues at coordinate 2,091,977 of NZ_JAMTCI010000001.1, read as the reverse complement.
CGGGATCACCCGAGCGGTGAACTCGGTGATCTGGCGGATCTCGATCTTCTACATCGGCTCGATCTTCGTGGTCGTCGCACTGCTGCCCTACAACCGTCTCGAGGACGGGTCGTATCAGTCGGTGCTCGAGGCGATCGGGATCCCCCACTCCGGCCGGATCATGGACGTCGTCATCCTCACCGCCGTCGCGTCGTGCCTGAACTCCGCGCTGTACACCGCCTCGCGGATGCTGTTCTCACTCGGCGATCGTGGCGACGCACCCCGCGCGGTGCGGTCGCTGACGAGTCGGGGCGTGCCGTGGGTGGCGGTCCTGTTGTCGATGGTGGTGGGGTTCCTCGCCGTGGTCGGCAACTACGTCCTGCCCGACAAGATCTTCGCGTACCTCCTCGCGACCAGCGGTGCCATCGCCCTGTTCGTCTACCTGGCCATCGCGTGCAGCCAGCTGGTCCTCGGGCGGACGCTGCGTGCGACGGGCGAGCGGCCGCCGGTGCGCATGTGGCTGTTCCCCTACCTGACCTCGACGGTCATCGTGTTCATCGTCGCCGTCCTCATCCTCATGGCCTTCGACGCGAGCCAGCAGCAGGCGATCGGCTTCTCTGTGATCTCTGCGGTGGTGATCGTCGCCCTGGGTGTCTGGCGGCAGCGGACCGCCACGGATCCGCCCGTCGAGGCGAGGAAGGACTCGCGTGTCTGACGGCACCCGTCCGCCGCACACCTGGATCGCCGTCGATCCCGATCGCTTCCTCACCGACGCGATCGCCGGACTGGTCGCCACCAACGACCACCTCGCCTGGGAACCCGACCCGGGATTCCTGTATCGCACCGATCGCACCGACGACGGCGTCGCGCTGGTGTCCGGCGGTGGGTCGGGGCATGAGCCGATGCATTCCGGCCTCGTCGGCGCCGGGATGCTCGACGCCGCGTGCCCGGGTCTGGTGTTCACCTCGCCCAACGCACTGCAGGTCGCCGCGGCCACCCGTCGGGCCGACCGCGGCGCCGGCGTCCTGCACATCGTGAAGAACTACACCGGCGACGTCATGAACTTCCGTGTCGCGCGGACGATGGTGCGCGACGAGGTCGAGACCGAGCATGTCCTCGTCGACGACGACGTGGCCACCGATCCCGGCGACGACGACGGCGTCCCGGGCGGCGCGGTACCGGAGCGACCGTCATCGTCGAGAAGGTCTGCGGCGCAGCGGCGGCGCGGGGTGACGACCTGGCCGCGGTGGCCGACATCGGTCGCCGCGTGGCTGCGGCGGCACGCAGCTTCTCCGTGGCGTTCGCCCCGTGCACCGTCCCCGGCGCCCGACAGCCCAGCTTCGACCTGCCGGTCGGCGAGATGGAGTTCGGCGTGGGCATCCACGGCGAGGCCGGCGTCGACCGGATCCCGCAGCAGCCCGCCGACGAACTCGTCCACGGGATGCTCGAGCGGATCCTGGCGTCGTCGCGGCCCGACGACGGTGAGGACCTGCTGGCCCTCGTCAACGGACTCGGGTCCGCACATCCGCTGGAGCTGAACGTCGTCGCCGACCAGGTGGTCCGGCAGGTCACCGACCGCGGGTTCGCGGTGCGCCGCATCCTCGTCGCCTCGCTCGTCACCGCACTCGACATGGCCGGGTTCTCCATCACCGTGGTGCGCTGCGACGACGAGATCGTCGAACTGTTCGACGCCCCCACCGGGGCACCGGGGTGGCCCTCGGTGACCTCCACCGGCGGTGCCCGACCGGTCGACGTGCACTTCGCCGACCCCGACGACGCCGCGGACTCCGGTGACGAATCGCCCTGGTTGACCGCGTTCGTGGGACGGGTGCAGGAGTCCGTCGACGACCTGACCGACCTCGACAGGCAGGCCGGTGACGGCGACTTCGGCACGAACATGGCTGCGGCACTGCGTCATTTCCCGCTCCCCTTGCGCGGCCGGGACGCCGAGGTGCTGACCGCGATCAGCACGTCGTTCCTCGTCCGGGCCGGAGGTACCTCCGGCGCGCTCTTCGGGGTGTTCTTCGCCGAACTCGCCCGGGCCTTCGGCGAGACCGACGACCGGGCGGCGGCACTGCGCGCCGGGACCGCGGAGGCCCTGCGACGCATCCAGGATCTCGGCGGCGCCCGGGTCGGTGACGACACCCTCGTCGACGCGCTCTCGCCTGCGGTCGACGCCCTCGGCGCAGAGGCGTCACTCACCGATGTGGCCACGGCCGCGGCGGACGGCGCCGAGTCGACCCGGGAGCTCGTCGCGTCGCGGGGCCGCGCCAGCTACGTCGGCGACCGCGCCCGCGGAGTCGTCGACCCCGGTGCGCTGGTGGTGGCGTGGTTCTTCGCCGCGGCCGCCGACCACGCGGCGTGACGACACGCGCCGCCGGGTGGGCGTGGTTGCTCGCCGGTGTGGCCTACGTCCTGTGCGAAACCGTTGCAGCGCAGCAGTATCCCGACTACAGCTACGCACGCGACTACATCAGCGCGCTCGGGGTCCCGAGTGCGTCCCCGTCGGCGGCGCTGATGAACGCGGGCGCGTTCGTCCTGCACGGGATCCTCTTCGCGACAGCGGGCGTGACGCTCGCACGTACGACCGGTGTCTCGCGTCGGCGCCGCACCGTGATCACCGGGCTGGCACTGGCCAACGGCATCGGCAACGTGCTCGTCGGGCTGTTCCACGCCGGCGCGTCGCCGCTGCACGGGTTCGGTGCGCTCCTCGCGATCGTCGGCGGCAACGCCGCGATGATCGTGGCCGGCGGCATGCTCGGCACCCTGGGCGTCCCGCGTTGGTTCTGCATCGTGAGTCGGGTCGCGGGCGCGATCGGTGTCGCCGCTTTCGTCACGCTGCTGGCCGTCGCCGGCGCGGACACCGGAGTCGAGGGCGCGGTCGAACGCGGGGCCGTCTACCCGATCATCGCGTGGGATGTGGCGGTCGGCCTCCTGCTCGTCACCCGGGCGCGCCGGTCACCTCACTCGGTGTGGGGCTGACCCGTGGACGCACTCGTCCCTCCGTCGACGGCGAGGAGGGCACCGGTGACGTAGCGGGCGTCGTCGGAGGCGAGGAAGAGCACCGCCGGCGCGATGTCGTCGGGTTCACCAGGTCGCCCGAGCGCGATGCGATTGACGAACGGCGCCAACGCCTTCTCGTCGTCGGCCATCCCCGACGTCATGTCGGTGAGGGTGAACGCCGGGAGGACGGCGTTGACCCGGACCCCTCGGTCGCCGTAATCCAGTGCGAGGGAACGGACGAAGCCGGTCATGGCGTGCTTGGAGGCGTTGTAGGCCGCCTGCCCCCAGTCCCCGGCGATCCCTGACACCGACGAGACCGCGACGAGGTTGCCGCCGGTCGCGACCAGTTCGGGCAGCGTCGCCTGCGCGATGTGCAGGAAGCCGTCGATGTTGACCCCGCGCATCAGCGCCCAGTCGTCGTCCGACAGGTCGGTGATGTCGCCGCCACCGTCGTGCACTCCGGCGTTGGAGACGACGATGTCGATGCGGCCGAACTTCTCGCGGGTCGCGGCGACGAGTGCCTCGACGTCCTGGCGGACGGACACGTCGCCGGGCACCACCAGCGTCCGCTGCTCGTCGGCACCGGCCACGGTCTCCTCCAACGGCTCGCGGCGACGGCCCGTGACGACGACCGTCGCGCCGTTGGCCAGGAAGGCCCGGGCGATCGCCCGCCCGATGCCGGACCCCGCGCCGGTGACGACGACGATCTTCTCTTTGACTGCATAGGTGTTCGCGGTGTTCATGCCCCCAGAGTGCCCTCGAACGGGGTAACAGTGTGGTCACGGCGCCGGCTGAGCGGTCACGATCGTTGTTCGATCTCCGCCGCGCGGTTCGGACCCGGCCTCAGCGGGCACCATGGGGACATGGCTGATGCACAGGACAAGGTGTTCGTCGTCGTCGGTGCGACCGGCGAACTCGGGTCGCGGATCGCGAAGGGACTCGCCGAGAAGGGCGCGGCCCTGACGGTGACCGGGTCGTCGGAGGAGTCGGTGGGGAGACTCGACATCGACGGCGCACACACCGTCGCCGCAGATCTCCGTCAGCCCGACGCCGGGCAGAAGATCATCGACGCCGCGCGCGACCACCACGGACGCATCGACGGGGTCGTCATCGCCGCGGGTGTCGCGGCGTTCGGTCCTCTCGCCGACATCGACGACGACACCGTCGACGACCTGGTGCTCATCGACTTCCTCGGCCCGTTGCGCATCACGCGCGCGGCACTGCCCGTCGTCGAGCAGGGCGGCGTGATCGCCGGCATCAGCGCGGTGCTGGCCGAACAGCCGGTCGCCTTCATGGCCACCTACTCCGCGGTGAAGGCCGCGTCGGCGGCACTGTTCTCGGCGGTCGCGAAAGAGGCGCGCAAGAGCAAGGTGCGCGTTCTCGACATCCGCCCACCCCACACCGAGACCGGTCTCGTCGACCGTGCCATCGCCGGCGATCCGCCGAAGATGCCGTCCGGCGCCGATCCCGACGCCGTCGCGAACCGCATCGTCGACGCTCTCCTCGGCGACGACAAGGACCTCGCGAGCAGCGAGTTCAGCTGATTCCGGGCGGCTACCGCCGCTACCGGCGCAGCGACGACCGCGCGACGGGGAAGTCGAAGTAGGTGTCCGGGAACGGTTCCGGCTTGTAGGTGAAGTGCCACCACTCGAAGGAGTAGGGCACGAACCCCTGCTGCACCAGACCGTTCAGCAGCATCACGCGGTTGCGCAACTGCTGTCCCTGGACGCGCGGATCGAGCGGCCACGCCAGGGTGTTGAAGCAGTCGAAACCGGTGCCCATGTCGATCGAGTTGTCCGGGAACCGTTGCGCCTGCGGCGCGGTGCAGTCGACGAGTCGTTGTCCGCGGACATAAGGCCGGGTCTGCCTGGCCGGCAGACGGACGAGGGTGAGGTCCATCGTGCTGCCGCGGCTGTGTCCGGACTGCTCGGCGATGTACCCGTCACGGAACAGGTTCGCCTTGTCCACGCCGGTGTAGAACTCGGCCTTCATCCGCTGGTCGTCGAGCCTCGTCGCCCACGCGACGAAGTCGTTCACCGCACGCTGCGGGCGATAGCAGTCGTAGACCTTGAGCGAGTAGCCCTGCAGGAGGAACTGCAGCTGCGCCCGGTGCAGCCCGTCGGCGGCCTGCCGGGTGAGGATGCACATGGGCGCGCGGTAGCCGTCGACGGGATCGCCGGTGAAGTTGTGCGGGGTGACGTATCGGATGTCCTGCAGGATCGTCGGATCCACGTCGCTCAGCGCGACGAAGTCACCGGGAGCTCTCGGGTCCGGAGCAGGCCGGGCGGGCGCTGCCGAGGCGGTCGGGACCGCCAGCGCGAGCACGACGAGAACTGCGGCGCAGATACCGGACAGTCTGGTGGTCATGCCTGGGGATTATCGCACCCCACCGACGACGTCGAGGGTCAGAGATCCTTGACCGCGACGCGGAACGCGTCGTAGGTCGATCGCAGCGCATCGGCGCGCGCGGCCTGGCTGCCGAACTGTGACCCCGGGCCACACAACTTGTCCATGGCCAGGTGCATGAGCGACAACCACACGGTGGCGATGACGCGCACCTGCATGTCCTCGCTGTCGGCGCCGGTGCGCTCGGCGATCTTCTCGCTGAGGCGGCGGAACTTGGTCTCGCCCAGCTCGGCACTGCGACCGCTCACCGACGGTGACGACTGCGCGATGCGGTTCATCACCTCGAAGCGGTCGAGGTCGTGGCTCGAGATGTCGGGACACCCGCCGCACAGGACCGACAGATGCGCGTCGAGCAGGGCCTGGAACTCGTTGCCGGTGCGCGGTTGGACGTCCATCGCGGCCGCGACCGCGGCCACCATGTCGTCGATGGGGGCGAGGATGACGTCCTCTTTGGTCGCGAAATAGCGGTTGAACGTGCGCGGCGAGATGTCGGCGGCGTCGGAGATCTGCTCGACCGTGGTCGCGTCGAACCCCTGCGAGTCGCACAGCTCGAGCGCGACGTCGATCAACCGAGCCCGCGTCTGCACCTTCTTGCGCTCGCGCAGACCGGCTCTGGCCTGCGGATTCTCGGTGTCCGCCACTGTCACGAGCGCCATCGTACTCGTCGTAGCCCGACAAGCGCCGAAAACTGCCATATGTCACTCGCCGACTTCTGGCGCTTGACGCCAAGTGTCTGACGCTGCCACTATTGCCGGGCGCCGCCTGGCACTCCCTCCCCAGATTCGAGGAATCGTGGCAACCACCAATCCCCCAGAACTCGACGACACACTCACCGTCACAGCGCTCGCCGACACCCGGTCGGCGGACACCCCGCCCTCCGAGCGGGCGAGCAATCGCAAGTGGTGGGCCCTGGGCATCATCGCCCTCGCGCAGCTGATGGTCGTGCTCGACGCGACGATCATCACCATCGCCCTCCCCTTCGCCCAGACCGATCTCCAGATCACCGACGCCAACCGTCAGTGGGCGCTGACGGCCTACACCCTGCTGTTCGGTGGCCTGCTGCTCCTCGGCGGTCGCATGGCCGACTACCTCGGTCGACGCAAGATGTTCCTCATCGGCCTCGCCGGTTTCGCCTTGTCCTCCGCCGCAGCGGGTCTCGCGTGGAACGGGGCATCGTTCTTCGCCGGGCGCGCACTGCAGGGCGTCTTCGCCGCCATGCTCGCCCCCGCTGCCCTGTCGCTGATCACCGTCACGTTCACCGAGCAGAAGGACCGAGCGCGCGCACTCGCCGTGTACGCCGGTGTCTCCGGCGGCGGTGCCGCGATCGGTCTCATCGCCGGTGGCGCCCTGACCGAGTACTTCTCGTGGCGGTGGACCCTGCTCATCAACACGCCGATCGCGTTGGTCGCCGCCATCGGCGGTCTGATCCTCGTCATCAAGGACAAGCCCAGCGCCCGCACGGGTGGGTACGACCTGCCCGGCGCGATCACCGTGACCACCGCACTGGTCAGCTTGGTCTACGGTTTCACGAAGGCGGCCGAATCCGGTTGGGGCGCAGCGTCGACGGTGTCGCTGCTGATCGCCGGCGTCGTGCTCCTCGCCGCGTTCGTGGCGATCGAGATGCGTGTGGCGAACCCGCTGCTGCCGCTGCGCATCCCGGGTGAGATCAACCGTGGTGGCGCGTTCCTCATCTCGTTCATCGTGCCGGTCCCCATGTTCGCGATGTTCCTGTTCCTGAGTTACTACTTCCAGAACACCCTCGGCGAAACCCCGCTGCGGACCGGTGTGCTGTTCCTGCCCTTCCCGATCTTCATCGTGGTCGGTGCGGGCCTGGCCAGCTCGCTGCTGCCGAGGTTCGGTCCGCGGGCTCTGCTGGTCGCCGGTTCCACCTCGGCGACCGCCGGGTTGCTCTACCTCGCCCAGCTCGACGTGGACTCGACCTGGTTGGTCGACGTGCTGCCGTCGATGATCCTGATCGCCGCGGGCATGGGACTGGTGTTCGTCTCGATGCAGACCGTCGCGCTGCACCGTGTCGACGCCGACGACTCCGGCGTGGCCAGCGCACTGGTCAACACCACGCAGCAGATCGGCGGTTCGATCGGGCTGGCGCTGCTCAGCACGATCGTCGCGCAGGTCTTCGCCGACCGTCCGAACCTGAACACCCCGGACGGGCTCAAGGCGGCGAACATCTACAGCTACGACGTCGCCTTCTACTCCGGGGCCGGCTTCATGGCTGCGGCGCTGGTGGTGGCGCTCGTGTTCATCCGGATGCGCAAGCAGGATCTCGCCGACGAGTCACCGGATTCCCTGCTCGTCGCCTGATCATCCGGTCGGTCGCCGAACCCCACGTCCGGTGACGACGAAGGGCCGCCTCGAGACATCGAGGCGGCCCTTCGCGGTGCCGAGGCCGGCGACGGATCAGCCCAGGACGAGACTCTCGCCGTCGGCGCTGACGTTCACCGGCACGACGTCACCGTCGGTGACGGTGCCCGCGAGCAACTGCCGGGCCAACTGGTCACCGATGGCCTGCTGCACGAGCCGACGCAGCGGACGGGCGCCGTAGAGCGGGTCGAAACCCCGCGCGGCGAGCCACCTCTTGGCGTTGTCGCTCACCTCGAGGTCGAGCCGGCGCTGCGCGAGCCGCGTCTTGAGCTGCCCGAGCTGGATGTCGACGATCCGTGTCAGCTCCTCCGGGTTGAGCCCGTCGAAGATGAGGACGTCGTCGAGGCGGTTGATGAACTCGGGCTTGAACGCCGAGCGCACCGCCGTCATCACCTGCTCCTCCGTGCCGCCGGCACCGAGATTCGACGTCAGGATGAGGATGGTGTTGCGGAAGTCCACCGTCCGTCCCTGACCGTCGGTGAGACGGCCCTCGTCGAGCACCTGCAGCAGCACGTCGAACACATCCGGGTGGGCCTTCTCGATCTCGTCGAAGAGGACCACCGTGTACGGGCGACGACGGACGGCCTCGGTCAGCTGACCGCCGGACTCGTAGCCGACGTAGCCGGGAGGTGCACCGACGAGCCGTGCGACGCTGTGCTTCTCGCCGTACTCACTCATGTCGATGCGGACCATCGCGCGGTCGTCGTCGAAGAGGAACTCCGCCAACGCCTTCGCCAGCTCGGTCTTGCCGACACCCGTCGGCCCGAGGAACATGAACGAACCCAGCGGGCGGTTCGGATCCGCGACACCCGCGCGGGCGCGGCGCACCGCGTCGGACACCGCGGCCACGGCCTTCTTCTGGCCGATCACGCGATGGCCCAGCTCGTCCTCCATGCGCAGCAGCTTGGCGGTCTCCCCCTCCAGCATCCGGCCGGCGGGGACACCGGTCCACGCGGAGACGACCTCGGCGACGTCGTCGGGGCCGACCTCCTCCTTGAGCATGACGTCCTCGTTCACGATGGCGCCCTTGTCCGCGGCGGCCTCGAGTTGCTTCTCCAGAGCGGGGATCTGGCCGTAGCGCAGTTCCGCCGCCCGGCCGAGGTCACCGTCGCGCTCGGCGCGGTCCGACTCACCGCGCAGCGTCTCGAGCTGCTCCTTGAGATCACGGACCGAGTCGATGGCCTGCTTCTCGCCCTGCCACCGAGCGGTCAGCTCGGCCAGCTTCTCCTTGTGGTCGGCGAGCTCACCGCGCAGCTTGTCGAGCCGGAGCTTGGACGCCTCGTCGGTCTCGGACTCGAGCGCGACCTCCTCGATCTCGAGGCGGCGCACGATGCGCTCCACCTCGTCGATCTCGACGGGACGCGAGTCGATCTCCATGCGCAGCCGGGACGCGGCCTCGTCGACGAGGTCGATGGCCTTGTCCGGCAGGAAGCGCGAGGTGATGTACCGGTCCGACAGCGACGCGGCGGCGACGAGGGCGGAGTCGGTGATGCGCACACCGTGGTGCACCTCGTACCGGTCCTTGAGCCCACGCAGGATCCCGACGGTGTCCTCCACCGACGGCTCGCCCACGTAGACCTGTTGGAACCGACGTTCGAGCGCGGCGTCCTTCTCGATGTACTGCCGGTACTCCTCGAGCGTCGTCGCGCCGACCAGCCGCAGCTCGCCGCGGGCGAGCATCGGCTTGATCATGTTGCCGGCGTCCATCGCCGAGTCGCCGGTGGCGCCGGCGCCGACGATGGTGTGCAGCTCGTCGATGAAGGTGATGACCTGTCCCGCCGAGTTCTTGATGTCCTCGAGGACGGCCTTCAGCCGCTCCTCGAACTCGCCGCGGTACTTGGCGCCGGCCACCATCGACGACAGGTCGAGGCTGACGACCGTCTTGCCGCGCAACGACTCCGGGACGTCGCCGGCGATGATCCGCTGGGCGAGGCCCTCGACGATGGCGGTCTTGCCGACGCCGGGCTCACCGATCAGGACGGGGTTGTTCTTCGTCCGACGGCTCAGGACCTGCACCACACGGCGGATCTCGGTGTCACGTCCGATGACGGGATCGAGCTTGCCGTCGCGGGCCTGGGCGGTGAGGTCCGTGGAGTACTTCTCCAGCGCCTGGTAGGTCGACTCGGGGTCGGGCGAGGTGACGCGGGCGCTGCCGCGGACGGCGACGAACGCCTCCCGCAGGGCCTGCGGTGTCGCGCCGACGTCGTGCAGGAGTTTCGCGACCTCGGAATCGCCGGTGGCGAGGCCGACGACGAGATGTTCGGTCGAGACGTACTCGTCGTCGAGTTCACCGGCCAGTTGCTGGGCGGCGGTGATGGCGGAGATCGTCTCGCGCGTCAACTGCGGCGCCGCGGTGCCACCGGATGCCGACGGCATCCGCTTCACCATCGCCTGCGCCTGGGTCAGCACCGCCTGCGGGTCGACGCCGACCGCCTTGAGCAGCGGCGACGCGATGCCGTCGGGCTGTTGGAGGAGTTCGACGAGGACGTGCGCGGGGCGCACGTCCGGGTTGCCGGCCGCGGTCGCCGACTGCACCGCGGCAGACAGCGCGGCCTGCGTCTTGGTGGTCGGGTTGAACCCGCCGGCGTTCGGGTGGGACATGGGCTCACCTTTCTTGAGTGAGGGTAGTGCAAGTCTGTGGTCCGTCGGGCCGAGATCGGCCCGTCACGAGACTCAACGCATCATCTCTTGAGTCTGTTCCGCTCAAGTATGAGCATTTCCCACCGACCGCGCAACCAGCCCCTCCGCAGACGGTCAGCTCACTTCGAGCCGCGCGACCACTTCATGCCCCACCCGTATGCCTCGTCGAGCAGGCGTTGGCCCCCGTTGATGTAGCGGACCTCGCGCGTCACGCTGAGTTCGCCGTCGCGGACCTCCAGCAGCGCGATCGCACAGGTGATCGCGCTGGTGTCCGCGCTGTCGAGGCGGACCTCGACCTCGGTCCCACCCGGCGGGAACAGGGTCACCACGCCGTCGGCGGCCGACCAGTTCGGTGTGCCCTCGTAGATGAACGCGAACACCAGGATGCGGCGGAAGTCGCCGAGGTGGGCGAGGTCGATGAGGAGGTTCTCACCGTCCGACACGGTCCCGCTCCGGTCGTCCCCGTCGAGCAGGATCCACGGCGGCGCGGTCAGGCTGCCGAAGGTGTTGCCGAGCGCCTGCACCACGCCCTTGCTGCCGTCGGAGAGTTCGTAGAGACACCCGAGGTCGAGATCGATGCCCGACGACCGCTTGCGGAACACACCGCCACCGGCTCCTGCGCCGCGACTCCAGTTGAGGTTCACGCGCATGGTGCCGCTCGGCTTGTCCCGCACCTTCGCCAGCGAGATGGTGGGCGCCGACTTCGTCAGCGTGATCTTGCCGAGGTTCACCGGCGGGGTCGGTGCGGCAGCGGGCGGCGCGGTCGGTGCGGCGGGCGGCGGGTTCGGTGCGGCGGGCGGCGATGGCGACTGCGGAGCGGTCGTCGGTGCGGGCGCGTCGTCGACGGAGACACCGTGTTCGGTCACCAACGCGGTGAAGCCGGCGTCCCACCCCGCCGACACGTTGCGGACTTTCCACGCGTCGCCGCGCCGATAGATCTCGGCGAGGACAGCTGCCCGCTCCGTGGTGAGTCCCGTCGCCGGCATCGCCACGTCACCGATGGTCACCGCGAGCCCGCGCACGTCGGCCAGCGTGCCCCGCGCCGCGTCGTCGAGGACGACGGCGAGCCGCAGGGTGTGGACGTCCGGCGGCACGGAACCGAGATCGACGTCGACGCCGTCCGCTCCGGTGAGCCGGACGGCACCACCCGGCGCGACCGGGTTGTTGAAGAACACGAAGTCGTCGTCGGAGCGGACCCGTCCCGCCTCGGTCACCTGGAACACCATGAGGTCGCAACTCCCCGCGGACGGGCCGGTGACCGACGCGGTGAAGCGCCGCTCGGTGAGTGGGGCGTTCTCGCCGCGGCGCAGGGTGCTCATGGCCCCGACCGTATCCCTCACCCGATGAGGTAGACGAGGCCACGATCGGCGTCGGCGAGGGTGCGCGTGAACGCCCGCGCCTCCGTCAGATGGTGGTTGATCGAGTCGGCCGACCAGTCGAGGGGACCGAGGGACGCGGCGGTGTCGTCGTCGATGTCCTCGACCAGGAGCAGGTCGTCGGCGACGGCGGCGACCTCGTCGGGATCGAGGACGGCGATGTACGGCTCGTACTCGTAGCCGATCCACCGGACATGTCCCGCGACGAGGTCGAGGGCACGGCGTCCGGCGAAGAGCTGCTGCAACGGCCCCCACGCCTTGTCGAGGTAGAGCATCGGCGGTCGTTCCTCGCGGGGCCCCCACGCATCCATCAGGGGATCGTGCGAGAGGAACAGGCGGGGGTCGTCGTGGGCCTGCTCGACGAGCTCGGCAGGCACCGGATAGGCGTAGTAGCGGATTCCCATGTACGCAGCGTCGTGAGCAGGACCGTCATCACCGCTCCCGGATCGACGCCGCCTGTGCACAACCCGCCTCCTGTCGAGCGATCGCACGAATCTGTGGATGAACTCGTGACATCAGGTAACGAGCTCCACGCTCGCGCCGACAGAACAGTCGTACGGATGTCGCCGAGTCCCGACGAGCCGTCATGAAAGTCCGTCTCAGTGCCGCTGCGATCGCGGTGGTCGCGGCAGCGTCACTCACCGCCTGCGGGTCCTCCGACGATGGCGCGGAGGCCGCCGGTGGTCAGTCGCCCGTCACGACCGTCGTCACCATCACGACGACCCCGTCGACGACCGACACCCCTACGGCCGACACCACGACCACTGACCCCGGCACGACGACGGACGAGCAGACCACCGAGACCACCACCGCCCAGGCGACGGCGACACGTTCGTCGCAGCCGACGTACGTCGGGCACTTCCAGCGGCACGAGTCCACGCTGGACCTCAGCGCAGACGGCACCGGGTCACTCCTGATGGGTGCGAATGCCCTCGACGGCGAGCGCTGGGCGGTGTCGTGGGATCCCGCGTCGCCCGGGATCACGGTCACGCTCGTCCGACGCACGGACCTGAGCGGCGCGGGACTGGCAGCGGGACTCGAGCCGGGACAGTCGTTCTCGGCGCGCTATGCGACGGGCGGGACCGGGAACCGGGTACTGCAGACGGGACCGATCGGCCCGCAGATCAGTGACCAGATCTGGTGCGGCATCGGCGGGCCGTCGCCCGAGTGCGGCGCCTGAGCATCACGCCGGGACGGGCTCCTTCGCCTCGCGACTGCGCGCGGTGGAGGCGTCGACGATCGCGATGATCAGTCCGACGGCGACGAGGACCGCGGCGACCGTCATGCCGATCTGGAACGCCGGCGCCCAGTCGCGGGGGTTGTCGGCGACACGGGCGAAGAACACCGCGCCGACGAGGGCGATCCCGGCCGCGGATCCGATGCGCTGACCGGTCTGCAGTACACCACCGGCGATCCCCGCGCGCTTCACCGGGACCTCGTCGAGGGTGAGGGTGATGTTCGGCGAGATGACGAAACCCGAACCCAGACCGGCGATCAGGAGCGGGAAGGCGGCGGCCCAGCCGACACCGTTCCCGGGCACGACGATCGACGCGATCACCGCACCGACCATCCCGGCGACGACCATCAGAAGACCGACGGCGACGAGCCCGCGTCCGAAGCGACCGACGAGCGCACCGCCGATCCGTGCCGACACCGCCGACCCGATCGCGAACGGCGTCACCGCCAGACCGGCGGCGAGGGCCGAATACCCCAGTCCCTGCTGCACATACAGCGTGTAGATGAAGAAGATCGTCGTGAAGCCGGCGAAGTAGACCATGCCGATGACGCAGCCGAGCGAGTAGGACCGCAGCCGGAAGAGGCTCAGGTCCACCAGCTGCTGCTCGTCCCGCTGACCCAGGCGCCGCTCCCACAGCACGAACGCGGCGAGGAACACCGCGGCGACGATGAGCAGCAACCACTTCGCCGAGCCCTTCCACTGCTGCTCCTGCACCAGCGGCAGCATGACCGCGACGACGCCGAAGCCGAGCAGCACCACGCCCAGCGGATCGAACGACGACCACTGCAACGGCTGTCGGGCCTCGCGCGGCTCGGACGGCAGCAGCTTGATCGCCGCGACGAACGCGATGATGCCGATCGGCACGTTGACCATGAACACGTAGCGCCATCCGTGCTGCTCGCCGCCGAGTTCGATGAGCACTCCCCCGAGGAGGGGACCCACCGCTGTCGAGATGCCGATCGTCGCGGCGAACAGCCCGAACGCCTTCGCGCGCTCGGCGCCGCGGAACAGCTGCTGGATGAGCCCGGACACCTGCGGGCTGAGGATCCCGCCCGCCACACCCTGGATGAGTCGGGCGACGACCAGCGTCAGCGGTCCGGTCGCCAGACCACACGCGGCGGATGCGACGACGAACAGCACGAGCCCGACGATGAACGTCACCTTGCGCCCGCGGGCGTCGCCGATCCGCCCCGCCGGGACGAGGAACAGTCCGAACGCCAGCGCATACCCCGACACCACCCACGACAGGTCGGCCGACGACGCGCCGATGCCCTTCTCGATGGACGGCAGCGCGACGTTGACGATGGACACGTCGAGCAGGGTCATGAAACCGACGACGAGACACACCGCCAACGCCGTCCACCGCTTCGGGTCGGGTTCGAACACGTCCGTGGCGGGGGCGGCGGGGTGAGTGGTCACGGAGGGGTGCAACACCGATGTCCGGTCCGGGCTTCCCGGAACTGGCCGGGTCGTCCAGTCGGCCCCGCCTCGTCCGCCGACCGCCCGCTCACATGGTGGTGCGGCCGTCGATGCTCTCGCGGATGATCTCGGCGTGACCGGTGTGCTGCGCCGTCTCGGCGACGAGGTGGATCAGCACGCGACGCACGCTGTGTGCGGCGCCCGGCGTGTTCCATGGGGCCTCGGGCAGCGGCGTCGTGCGGGTGAGGTCGGTGACCCCGTGGATGATCTCCTCGGTCCGCGACGCCACGGTCCGGTACTGCTCGACGATCGACTCCCGCGTGTCCCCGGGCAGCATCTGGAACTCGTTCTGACGGTCGATCGCCCACTGCGGCCAGGTGTGCGCCGTGCCGGCGAAGATGTCCTGCCAGGTGACCCCCTCGGGCAGCTCCGTCGCCATCGCCGACGTCCCGTCGGTGATGAAGCGTCCCCACGCGGCCTCCGTCGACGCGACGTGCTTGATCAGCCCACCCAGACACAGGGCGCTGGCGGTGGGACGCGTCCCGAGCTGTTCGTCGGTGAGACCGTCGGTGGTCCCGATGAGGAACTCGCGGACGAGGGCCAGCTCGGCGAGCAGCTCACCACGCTCGTCGTCGACGGTGGCGGTGGTGGCGTTGGCGGTGGTCATGTGTCCTCCTGGGTGGGTGTCGGTGACATACCGATCCTCTCGGGCATTCCGGACAGGATCGGTCCGCGATCGCCGGGCCCGGTGAGGATTCCCGGGCACAATCGCCTCGTGCACGACCATCAGGACGCCTCGCTGCCCCACCGACTGGAGAACGACGCGCTGCCCGCGTGGCGGCGGATCACCGCGGGCGAACCGCGATGGGCCGCCGCGGTCGCGGTCGTCGCGGTCATCGCCCTCCAGCTGGCCCTGCCGGAGCGGTTGAACCTCTCGTCGCGGTGGCTGCTCCCGGCGATCGAGGCCGCCCTTTTCGTCACGCTGGTCATCTCCAACCCACTGAGATTCGAGCGACGGTCGCGACCGATCCGGGCGGCAAGCCTGACGTTGATCGCCGTGGCGAGCCTGGCCAACGCGTACTCCGCGGTGCGCCTGGTCGTGGACATCGTCTCGTCGTCGCACCACGCCAAGGCGCCGGAGCTCTTGGCCACCGGGGCGGCGATCTATCTGACGAACATCATCGTGTTCGGCCTCTGGTACTGGGACCTCGACCGCGGCGGACCCGCCGCCCGCGCCGCGGGGATCCGGGAGCACCCCGATTTCCTGTTCCCCCAGATGACCGCGCCCGACATGTCGCCACCCGACTGGGAGCCGCGCTTCGCCGACTACCTCTACGTGTCCTTCACGAACGCGACCGCGTTCAGCCCCACCGACACGATGCCGATGACCCGGTGGGCGAAGCTCGCGATGATGGCGCAGTCGGTGATCGCGTTGGCGACCGTCTCGATGGTGTTGGCGCGGGCGATCAACATCCTCAGTTGAGCGCGGCCCGTCAGTAGGCGATGCGACCCGTGCGGTCGTGGAACTCCCCGGTCGGGCCGTCGGGACCGATGGTCGCGAGCGCGACGATGGCGTCGGTGCCCTCGGTGACGGTCTGGTGTCCCGAGTTCCCGTTCAGGTCGGTGGCGGTGTAGCCGGGATCGGCGGCGTTGACGCGCATGTCCGGCAGACCCTTCGCGTACTGCACGGTCAGGGTGATGACGGCGGCTTTCGACGCCGCGTACGGCACCGCCTGCACCGGGAACTCGACGCGATCGGGGTCGAGGAGGAACCGCGGCCACCCGACCCCGGACGCCACGTTGACGATCACCGGCGAGGCCGACGCGCGCAGCAGGGGCAAGGCCGCCTGCGTGATGCGGACGACGCCGTGGACGTTCGTCTCGAAGGTCGTCGCGAGAGCAGCGACGTCCAGATCGTCGACGCCGAACGCGGTACCGATGATGCCCGCGTTGTTGATCAGGACGTCGAGCTGGGGGAGTTCGCCCATCGCGGCCTGCACCGAGGCGTCGTCGGTGACGTCGAGTCGGACGACCTGGGCGCCCAGGGAACGGACGGCGTCCGCCCGGGATGTGTCACGGACACCCGCGACGACGGTGTGGCCCAGCTCGATGAGGCGCCGGGCGGTCTCGAGGCCGAGTCCCTTGCCGGCCCCCGTGATCAATGTCGTTGTCATGGGTCCACGGTGCACCGGGATCCGCGGACGGACCAGGTACTGGCGTTACCACCGTCGTGCGTCGCCCGCGGTGCACCATGGGATGGTGGACGAACTGTCGGTGATGTTGAGGGCGTGGCGGGATCGTGTCCGGCCCGAGCACGTGGGTCTCCCCGCAGGACTGAACCGGCGTGCACCCGGCCTCCGGCGGGAGGAGCTGGCCGCCCTGGCCGATGTCAGCGTCGACTACATCGTCCGTCTCGAGCAGGGTCGGTCCACGCACCCGTCCGGACAGATGGTTGCGGCCCTGGCCCGCGCCCTCCGCCTCAGGGAGACCGAACGCGACGCGCTGTACCGCGCCGCGGGTCTCGCCGTTCCCACAGCACAGACCATCTCGACGCACATCACGCCGGGCGTCGCGCGCATCGTCGACCGCCTGGGCGATGTACCGCTGGCCGTCTTCACCGCGGCCTGGGACATCCTGCTGTGGAATCCCCTGTGGGCGGCGATGACCGGGGACCCGTCGGCACGCAAGAGCCTCGAACGCAATGTCGCCTGGCAACACTTCGTCGGTGAGTACGCGGCCATCCGGTACGACGACGACCACCGCGAGGAGTTCAGCGACGACCTCGCGGCCGATCTGCGGACCGCGCGCATGCGCTACCCCGCCGACGCCCGACTCGACGACCTCATCCGCCGGTTGCGTTCGGCCAGTGACGACTTCGACCGGCGATGGGGGCAGGTACATGTGGCCGAGCACAAGTCGAGCCGGAAGACGGCCATCACCCCGGCGGGACCGATCCTCGTCGACTGCGACGTCCTCACCGCACCCGGCACCGACCTGCGCATCGTGGTGTACACGACGGCACCGGACAGCGAGGACTCCCGCAAGGTCGACCTGCTGCGGGTGGTCGGCCTGCAGACGCTCGCCTGACCGCCGAGCCCGTCAGCGAGAACGCACCCGGGCGGCCTCGCGGACGAGGTGGTCGCGTTCGGCCGTCGACGTGGCCTTCTCCGCGGCGGCCGCGTACAGGTCGCCGGCACCGACGAGATCACCCGACCGCTCGGTGAGGTGCGCGAGCGCGGCTGTGTACCTGGGCAACTCGGGGTCGAGCCCGGCGAGGGCGGCGAGGCCCGCCCGGGGACCGTCGGCCTCACCGACGGCGACCGCCCTGTTCAGCCGGGCCACCGGACTGTCGGTGAGTGCGACGAGTTCGTCGTACCACTCGACGATCTGCACCCAGTCGGTCTCGTCGGTGCTGGGGGCGTCGGCGTGCAACGCGGCGATGGCGGCCTGGACCTGGTACTCCCCCAACCGATCCTGTGCCAGCGCGGCCTGCAGGACGGTGACACCCTCGGCGATGAGCACGGTGTCCCACCGCGACCGATCCTGCTGCGCCAACGGGATCAATCGGCCCGATGGCCCCGTCCGAGAGGCACGACGTGCGTGGTGCAGGAGCATCAGGGCGAGCAGGCCCGCCACCTCGGGGTCGTCGGACATCGTCGCCAGCGACCGCGTGAGTCGGATGGACTCCGCGGCCAGGTCGACGTCACCGCCGTACCCCTCGTTGAAGACGAGGTAGAGCACCCGCAGCACGGTCGCGAGGTTCGACCGGCCGTCGAGACGGATCCCGGCGATCGTCTTCTTCGCCCGACTGATGCGTTGCGCCATGGTCGATTCCGGCACCATGTACGCCTCCGCGATCTGACGGGTGGTGAGCCCGCCGACGGCGCGCAGCGTGAGCGCGACCGCCGACGCCGGCGCGAGGTCGGGGTGCGCGCAGAGCAGGAACATCTGCAGCGAGTCGTCGGAGTCGGCGGCGGGGCCCGGCTCCGGTTCGGCGGCCACCACGTCCTCGCGACGACGACGGGCCGACTCCGATCGGACGAGGTCGAGGAAGGCGCGCCACGCGACCGTCGTCAGCCATGCCCGCGGATCCCGTGGCGGGTCGTGCGGCCAGGTCGCGATCGCCGACACCAACGCCTCCTGCACGGCGTCCTCGGCCGACGCGAAATCTGCTCCGCGTCGGACGAGGACGCCGATCACCGCAGGGACCAGCGCCCGCAGCTCGTCGTCCCCGACGGTGTCACCCCAGGACATCGGATCGCGTCAGTCCTCGATGCGCGACGGGTTCTCCAGGAACGGCCGGAGTTCGAGCCACTCGTGGATCGGTTCGCCCCCGGCGCCGGGGGCCGCGGACAGCTCCGCCGCGAGCTCCAGCGCGCGCTCGTGGGAGTCGACGTCGATCGCCATCCACCCCGCGATGAGGTCCTTGGTCTCGGCGAACGGCCCGTCGGTGACGGGCGGACGGCCCGGCCCGTCGTAGCGGACGAACGTCCCCTCGGGCGAGAGCGCCTGGGCGTCGACGAACTCCCCGGTGCCCTTCAGCTTGTCGGCGAAATCGTTCATGTACTGCATGTGGGCGTCGACCTCGTCGGGCGTCCACCGGTCCATCGGCTCACAGCCGGTCGCCGGGGTGGGGCCGCCGCGGTAGTGCTTCAGTATCAGGTACTTCACGGTTCTCTCCTCGCGTTCGTCGCGACGCCGATGCGTCGCTCGCACCCCTGGGACGTCACCGTCGCACGGTTCTCGACATCGTCGACGACATTCTTTCTCGACGATCCTTCGCGTCGACGAGCGATGTGCGATGTCGGTCCGGCAGCCCCTGCGCACCGGCCATACTGGACACGCTCGACGACCGGCGTCGGCGGTGCAGGAAGAGGGCGGCATGAAGAAGCTGGTATTTGCGGCGATCGCAGCGGGGGCACTGGTCCTGGCCGGATGCTCCGACTCCGACTCGAACACCCCGAACGCCTCCGGGGGCGGTGCCGAGTCCGCGTCGCGCGGCGCGGACTCGATCGGCAGCGCGGCCTCGAGCGCCGCGGACGCCGTGGGTGGCGCCGCATCGGGCGCGCGGGACGCCGCCTTCATCGGTGCGCTCGGTGTCGGCAACCTCAAGTTCGGCAGCGACGACGACATGAAGTCCGAGGCTCGCGACGTCTGCTCGAGCCTCGGCGACGGCAAGAGTGCGGCCGACGCCGGCAACGACGTCAAGGACAAGTACAACGGCGACGACTCGAAGGCGAAGGGCTTCGTCCGCGCCGCGGTCACCGCCTACTGCCCCACCGAGGTCGGCAAACTCATCTACTGATCTCCGCTTGACCCTCACGCTGCGTGCGACTCCACGATCGGTGTCACCGGCGCACGGTGCGCCGGGTGAGGAGATACCGAGATGACCGCGGGTGAGACATATCGGGTGGGCTGCCTGGCCGAGCTGACCGGTCTCACGGTGCGGGCGCTGCACCACTACGACGAGCTCGGACTGGTGCGTCCGTCGGGTCGGACGTCGGCCGGGTACCGGCTGTACGACGAGTCCGACGTGCAGCGGCTCTACCGGGTGATCGCACTGCGGTCGCTCGGGCTGCCGCTCGATCGGATCGCCGACGTCCTGGACGACGCGTCGTCGGTGGCGTCGACGCTCGCCGAGCACGACCGCGCGGTCGCAGAGCAGATCGCTGCGCTGCAGGCCGTGCGGTCACGCATCGCGATCGGTCTCGCGTCGGTGCGGGACGCCCGCGGGTCGTCGTCGGATCTCCTCGACGTGATCAGAGAGGTGATGACGATGGACGAGACGATGAGCCGCTACTTCGACGCCGACCAGCTCGGTGCGCTGCACAGGCGACGCGAGACGGTCGGCGACGAGCGGATCGCGCAGGTGGAGAGCCGGTGGCCGGGTCTGATCGCGGAGGTCGATGCCGCGATCGCGGAGGGTGTCGACCCGGCGTCACCCCGGGCGGTGGCGCTCGCCGTCGAGTGGATGGGGCTGCTGGAGGAGTTCCACGGCAACGACCCAGGGCTCAGGGAGTCGCTGTACACGGTGGCGCACGACAACGCCGAACTGCAGGCCGACCCGTCGGCCGAACCGATGTTCGCCGGCCCGTCGAAGGAGCAGATGGAGTTCATCGGCGCCGCCTACGAGCACCGGTCCTGACCGGTCAGGCCCCGACGGCGTACCCCGTGACGCGGACGACGGCGGCGGTCTTGCCGTCGGCGCTGACGGCGGTCACGTCGACGACGGCCGTCCCCCGACCGGCACGCACGATCCGAGCCTCATAGCGGGCGTCGCCCCCGGTGGCCATGGGCCGCAGATAGTTCGCACGGATCGCACCGGTCGACAGCGGTGCCGTGCGACCGCGGTTCATGGTCACCGACGCCACGGTCTCCGCTGCGGCGACGATGATCCCGCCGTGGACGATCCCGATGCCGTTCTGCAGGCACGGATCCGGGAGCGCCACGACCGACTCGCCATCGGTCACGTCATCGATGGATGCACCGAGCCCCAGCATCAGCGAGAGGTCGTCGCGCTCCCCTCCCGACAGGCCGTCGGCGGGCATCGCGCCCAGGGGCGTCGCGGCACCGGGGACGGGCATGGTCCGAACCGTCCCGTACCCGACGACGGCTCCGTCGACCGCGATCGTGCTGGAGGCCATCGCCGTCGCCGCGTCCACGGCCACGGTGCGTCCGCTCGACGTGGCGACATCGGCCGTCGACGGCAGCGGCGCGACGAGGTCGACGGACAGCTCGCTGGTCACGGTCGCGCGATCGCCGCCGAACGCCAGGAAGTCGGCGGTCCCGCCGGCCGAGTCGACGAGCATCGCCAACAGTCCGGCGCTGACCGCGCCGGTCGCCGGGTTACGCCACCGACCGATCGGCATCTGCATGACCAGCTTCTCCGACGAGGAGGCATCGGGTGCCGGCGACAGCTCGAAGCGGGTCTCCGCAGGATCGTGGAACTGCTCGGCGATGCTCACCCAGGTGGGGACGGTCGTCATCGCGTGATGGTATCGACCTCGCGGGGGTCCTCCTCCGGCCGCACGTGCGCATCGTGACGCAGGAACCGCACCCCGTATCGCGCCAGCGCTCGCAGCGGGACGGGCGCGGGCCAGTGCTCGGACCGGAAGTGCGCGTCGGTCCCGCCGTCGACGACGACCATGCTCCCTGCCATGTCGACCGCGGCCGGGCCGAGCATCATCGCGATCCAGGCGGCCATGGTCTCCGGGGTGCCGTAGTGCCGGGTCGGGATCGGGAACTGCCGTACCTGGCCGGCGTTGCGGCCCTCCAGTTGCGATCGCAGGAGTGGGGTCATCACGGCCCCCGGCGCCAGGATGTTGAGGTTGACGCCGGCGCCCGCCCAGGAGGGGGTGACCGCGGTCCGGCGGGCCCAGCGCGTGACGGCGATCTTCGACGCCGCGTAGGTGAACGCCGGGGACGCCGGCCCGAACCTGCGCAGCACGCGCACCGCGCCGTCGACGTCACCGGCGATGAGTCGCCGCACCGCGACTCTCGGGACGAGTGGCGTGGTGGTCGACGAGTTGGAGCCGAGGACGACGGCCTTGCCGCCCGCGGCCTCGAGCGCCGGTCGCCAACCCGTCAACAGCTCGATGACACCGAGGACGTTCACCGTCGCGACCAGGCGTTCCCCACCCGGCGTGGGTCCCAGCCCCGCCGCCATGACGGCGCCGTCGAGGTGACCGTCGACACGGTCGAGCACCTCCCGTGTCGCATCGGCCCGACCCGCCGCCGTCGACAGATCCGCGACCACGTCGGCCGCCTTCCGGTCGACACCGACCACGCGATGGCCGTCCGCGGTCAGTCGCGCCGTGACCGCCGCACCCATGCCCGACGCACTGCCGGTCACCGCGAACGTCCCCATCCGGGTCTCCGATCTGCTCGACATGCGCGGCCACCGGTTGACCGAGCGCTTGGTCGGGCTCACGGTACCGCGGCGTCGGCGGCCTCAGACGTCGTCGGGGTCTCCCAGGAGGTCGACGAGAGCGGGGGATGCGAGCCCGAAGTTCCGCAGCCGGTCGAGCGGCATCGACCCCACGAGGGTGAGCAGGTCGGATCCGGCCATGTCTCCCGCGCCCTCGGGCATCGACGACGCGAGTGCCTCGGCGACGGCGGGGTCGGCGATCGCCTCGGCGAGCGTGGACTGCCAGGTGAGCGGGAGGTCGACCTCGTCGCCGGCGATCTCCACCGACGCCTCGAGGCGGATGTCGCGACTCGAGGCGCCGACCTCGACGTCCCGGGGTCCGCCCTCGACCACCCACGCGTCGATCCGGACGTCCCAGTGGGCCAACTGCGATCGCGGGACGGTCACCGACACGCGCTGCGTCGCGTCCGGGACCAGGTCGTCGGTGACGGCGAACGCGGCGAGCTCCCGCGGGGGCCGGACGACGGCCGAGCCGGTGCGCGCCGTGTAGACCTGCACGACCTCGCGGCCGGTCACGGCACCGGTGTTGGTCACGGTCACCGCGACACGCAGACCGCCGTCGTCGACGTCCACCGACAGGTCCGAGTACGCGAAATCGGTGTAGGACAACCCGTGTCCGAACGGGAACGTCACGGGTAGACCCCGGGCGTCGAATCCGCGGTACCCGACGAAGATGCCCTCCCCGTACCGGACGTGCGAGTGCTCGCCGGGGAAGTCGAGGAACGACGGGCAGTCGGCGAGCCGCACCGGCACCGTCTCCGCCAGACGCCCGGACGGGTTCACGACACCGAACAGCACATCGGCGAGCGCACCGCCGCCCGCCTGTCCCAGCAGGCCGCCGTCGACGATGGCGGGCACCGCGTCGACGATCGGCGCCAACCGCACGACGCCGCCGTGCGAGAGCACCACGACCGTCCGCGGTTGGGCGTCGACGACGGCCGCGGCGAGTTCGAGCTGGTCGGCGGGGAGCTCGATGTCGGTGCGATCGAAGCCCTCGGACTCCTGACGCTCACCCAGTCCGAGGAACAGGACGGCGACGTCCGCGTCGGCGGCCGCAGCGACGGCGGTCGCCCGCAGTGCCGCGGCGTCGTCGGATCCGTCGGTGGTGAAACCCCTGGCGCTGGTGACGATCCCGTCCCCGGCGAAGGCCCGGATCTCGTCGATGGGGATGTCGACGCGGGTGGCGTTCACGTGCGAGCTCCCGCCGCCCTGGTACCGCGGGGCCTGCGCGAACTCGCCGATGACAGCGATCCGGGTGCCAGGTGTCAACGGCAGCAGCGGCTTCTCGTCGACGTGTCGGTCGTTCTTGAGCAGCACGACGCAGCGGCCGGCGACCTCGCGGGCCAGTCGGTGGTGGGTGTCGTGGTCGACCGTGATCGCCTCGTCGTGCCCGGCCCGCGTGCGGTCAGCGAGTGTCGCCATGGCCGATGCGGCCCGGTCGAGAGACGACTCGTCGAGAACGCCGGACTCGAGCGCCGCGATCACCGCGGCGTCTCCCGTTCCGCCGTCACCCGGCATGGTCAGGTCCAGACCCGCACGCACGGCGGCGACGCGATCCCGGACGGCACCCCAGTCGCTGACGACGAGGCCGTCGAAACCCCATTCGTCGCGCAGCAGTTCGGTGAGCAGCCATCTGTTCTCGGCGGCGTGGACGCCGTTGATGCGGTTGTAGGAACACATGACCGTCCACGGTCGGGCGACCCGCACGACGTGGTCGAACGCGCGGAGATAGATCTCCCGCATCGGTCGCGCGTCGACATCGGAGCTGGACCGCATGCGGTCGGTCTCGGCGTTGTTCAGCGCGAAGTGCTTCAGCGACGTGCCCACGCCCACCGACTGCACCCCGGTCACCCAGGCGGCACCGAGGACCCCGCTGAGCAGCGGGTCCTCGGAGTAGTACTCGAACGATCGGCCGCCGCGGGGATCACGCTTGATGTTGATGCCGGGACCCAGGAGTACGTCGACGCCGAGGGCGCGTGCCTCCCGACCCAGCGCGACCCCGACCCTCTCGACGAGATCGCGGTCCCAGCTCTGTGCGAGCCCGACGGCCGGCGGGAAGCAGGTCGCGGGTTCGGAGTCGGCCAACCCGAGATGATCGCTCGCACCGGTCTGCTTGCGGACGCCGTGCGGGCCGTCGGTGAGCACCAGCGACGGCACGCCACCGACAGCCTCGGTGGACCAGAAGTCGGCGCCGCGCGTGAGCGTCGTCCTCTCCGCGATCGACAGTCCGTCCTCCGGTTCGCGCCCCTTCTCGGCCATGGCACGAGGCTACGGACGCGGCCGACGCCTCAGGCGGTGGTGACGCCCTCGCGGATGGAGTCGTCGATCGTCGACTTCGCCCCACCGACCCGGTAGTCGGCGCCGCGATGGTTGTCGGGCAGTCGATCACCCCGTCCGAACAGCTTGTGGCGCAGCGTGCCCGGCGTGTACTCGCGCTCGTAGCTGCCGCGCTTCTCGAGCTCGGGGATCACGTGCTCGACGACGTCGGCGAACGTGCCGGGCGTGACGGCGTAGGCGAGGTTGAACCCGTCGACGTCGGTCTCGGCGACCCATTCCTCGAGCTGTCGCGCGATCGACTCGCCCGACCCGACGAGGACCGGGCCCATCCCACCGATCCCGCCCCAGGCGGCGATGTCGCGGACGGTCCACTCCTTGCCGTCCGGGTCGGCCTGGGAGAACGCCGCGACCGCCGACTGGATGGCGTTGGACTCCACGTTCCCGATCGGCTCGTCGAGGTCGTAGGCGGACAGGTCGATGCCCATCCACCCCGACATGAACACCAGCGACCCCTCGGCGCTGGCGTACTCGCGGTACTGCGCCGCCTTGGCCTGGGCGGCCTCCTCGGTCGCGTCGGTGATGATCGTCAGCAACGTGTAGATCCGCGCGTCGTGTGCACCGCGGCCGGCCGCGACGAGCTCGGCGCGGATCTTCCCGACGACCGATCGCAGGATCTCCTTGGTCGGTGCGGCGACGAAGATCGCCTCGGCGTTGCCCGCCGCGAACGCCATTCCGCGCGGCGAGGCACCGGCCTGGTAGATGACCGGCGAGCGCTGCGGCGACGGCTCCGACACGTGGATGCCGGGCACCGAGTAGTGCTCACCCCGGTGGCCGATGTGGTGGACCTTCGCCGGGTCGGCGTAGACGCCCGCCTCACGGTCGCGACGGACCGCGTCGTCCTCCCACGATCCCTCCCACAGCTTGTAGAGGACCTCGAGGTACTCGTCAGCGTGGTCGTAGCGGGCGTCGTGCGCGAGTTGGTCGGTCTCGCCCAGGTTCCGCGCCGCCGACGGCAGATACCCGGTGACGACGTTCCAGCCGATCCGCCCCTTCGTGAGGTGGTCGAGCGTCGACATCCGTCGCGCGAACGGGACCGGATGCTCGAACCCGGTGCCGGTGGTGATGCCGAAACCGAGATGCTCGGTCGCGTACGCCATGGCCGAGACCAGCAGCAGCGGATCGTTCACCGGCGTCTGCGCGCCCTGGCGGATCGCCGCGGTGTCGTCACCGGCGTAGACGTCATAGGTGCCGAGCACGTCGGCGATGAAGAGGCCGTCGAACCCGCCCGTCTCCAGCAGCCGGGCGAGCTCCACCCAGTAGTCGATGGTGGTGTAGTCGGCCGACCTGTCGTCGGGGTGACGCCAGAGCCCCGGCGACTGGTGGGCGACACAGTTCATGTCGAAGGCGTTGAAGCGGATGGGTCGGGCCATGCTGCCCACCGAACCCGACGACATCGTCGGCGACGACGGTTGCGCCCACGCTGAGGCAAACCGTGCGGCCCGCGTGTGCGGGCCCGTGACCGTGGTCGCCTACCGTGGTGCCCCGAGGAGGTCTGGTCATCGATGGGTAGTCATGCGCGCCATGGGTTGTTGACGGTCCGCGACGCCGTCCGCGCCGACCCCGACCGGTTCGCCCACGACTTCTACACACGACTGTTCGCGGCCGACCCCGATCTGCGCGACCTGTTCCCCCTCTCGATGGCCCACCAGCGCGAGGCGCTCGTCGGCGTCCTCGACCACGTGCTGACGTCGTTGCCGGACACCGCGACCCACACCCAGCTCATCGACACGCTGTCCCAGCTCGGGCGCGATCACCGCAAGTTCGGTGTCACCGGCGCGCACTACGACGTCTTCTGCCGCACCCTCGTGGACCATCTGGCCGCCACCACCGGCCCCGATCTCGACGACGACATCGCCGCGGTCACGACGCAGTCGATGTCGCTCGTCACCGGCGTCATGCGGGGTGCGGCGCAGACCGCCCCCGGCCCGGCGACGTGGCAGGCGCGGGTGGTGAAGAAACACCGACTCACGCGGGATCTGGCCGTCGTCCGCCTCGTCGCCGACGATCGCGAGCACTTCCTCGACGCCTTCGCCGCGGGCCAGTACGTCGAGGTGTCGGTGCCGCAGTGGCCGCGCGTGTGGCGACACCTGTCCCCCGCGCTCCCCCCGAACCCCAACGGCCACCTCGAGTTCCACGTCCGATCCGTGCCCGGCGGGAGCGTCAGCGCGTCGATCGTCGGCGAGACCGCGGTCGGTGACGTGTGGACACTCGCGCAGGGCCACGGGACCCTCGCGCCCATGCCGGGCCGCGAGACGCTGATGGTCGCGGGCGGGACGGGGATCGCGCCGCTGCGCGCGCTGCTGGTGCAGATGGCCCAGCGGGCCGACACCTGCCCCACCCACCTGTTCTGGGGTACCCGGTACCCGGGCGAGTTGTACGACGCGCTCAGCCTCACCGGCCTGGCCGGGGTGAACCCGTGGCTGTCGGTGACGGTGGTGTCGGAGACCGAGACCGACCCGTGGTGGCTGACGAGCACCGTGGACCTGTCGGTGCCGGGTGTCGACCACCGGATCGGACGGGTGGCCGACGTCGTCGTCGACTCCGGCGACTGGTCGGGACGTCAGGTGCTGGTGGCGGGGTCGTCGTCGATGATCGAGGCGACCCGACGCGCTCTCGTCGTCGCCGGCGTCCCGGACCGCGACATCGACCACGACCCGGTCTGAGGGCTCTCTAGGGACTCGCCGGAGCTGCTGCGGCGGACGAGCCATTGTCCGGCGGGGGTGCCTGTGAACCACTGTCGACCGGGGCAGACGAGCTGGTGGGCGGCGGTGTCGCCGTGCGCGTGACGGTCTGCCGAGGCGGGGTCACCGTGACCGTCTGCTGGGGAACCGGCGGGGCGTCCTGCGTGGTCTCGGGCGCCTCGTCCTGCGTCTGGGTGGTGGGGGTCGTCGAGCGTGGTGTCGACGCCGGTCGCGACGAGGTCGTCGTCGGGGTGGTGGTCGTGGTCGTGCTCGACGACGGGGACGCAGGCGTCGGCGACGACTTCTCGTCGTCGGCGACGAGCACCACGATGACGACGACCACGGCGAGGATCAGGGCCGCGAGCGCGGCGCCGACGAGGATGAACCAGCGGTTGCGGGCGGCTCCGGACCGCAGGCGGGTGCGACCGTGCAGCGCCGCGCCGTGCGCAGCCGAGTAGATGGGCGCCTCGGCGATCTGCACGGGCAGCTGCGTCTCGTACTCGAGCGCGGCGGCGACACCGGGCACCGACGCCCCGGGGCCGACGACGAAGACACCGGTGCGCCCCGCCTCGGTGGCGGGCAACAGTCGGAACGCCTCGGAGACGGTCACGGCACCGGACGGCTCGGTGACGGGCTCGCGTCGTCCGCCGCCGGGCAGCTGGATCGCCCCGACGACGGTGGCGGTCTCGGTGTCGACGGCGGCGATGGACAGCTCGTTGAACGGCACGGCGTCGTCGGCGAGGTCGATGACGACGACCTGACCGCGCTGATCCGACTGTGCGGCGGCCACGTTCGCGAACGCGAACGGCGTGTCGGTGACGATGGTGGTCCGGTACCAGGCCGGGTCACCCGACGCGCCCGCGGTGATGGTGTTGTGCAGCGCCACCTGCGTGCTGCGCTGGGCGCACGCGACCGTGATCGACTCGACCTCGAACGGGACCGTCTCCACCAGCTGCGTGATCGCGTCGAGGACGGACTCCGGGGTGGCGTCGGCGAGATCGGCGGTGTTGCGGGCCAGGACGTTGCCGGTCTCGGCCTCCATGATCACCGACGCGACCTGCAGGTCGGTCACCGAGACACCGAGCACCTGACCCATGACCGCCCACCTCCTCGCGCCGTCGTGAGCGTGCGGTCGCACTGCCCTGCCGTCGTCGCCCGATCCGACCGGACCCGACACTATCGGGCGCCGCGGCCCCGGCAGGAGTCCGGCTCGCCGGAATCGGTCCACCGGCCTGCTCGCGTTCACCCCGGCGGTGGGGGTGGTGCCGTCTAGGCTCGGATCCCGATGACCCCCGACCAGCCGTCCGGCCGCCCGTCCCGTCCGCCGGTGTCCGTGACTCCGATGCGCGACCCCGTCGACCCCACGCGGCCCCGCGCCGTCGACGCCGCTCTGGGTGTCTGGGCGCTGACCCTGGTGGGCCTGGTGATCTCCGCCGCCCTGGTCGCGTTGCGGCAGGACCGTGTGCGTGCCGCCCTGCGGACCTCGGTCTCCGACGACCGCCCGACCACCGCACCCGGTGACATCCGCGCCGCGGTCGACATCACGGTCATCGGTGCCGGCGCGCTGGTGGTGGTGATCCTCCTGCTGGTGATCTACGGATCGGTGCGGATCCGGGAGCGCCTCGCGGGATCCCGCGCCACCCTGACCACGACGGGCGTCCTCACCGTGGTGGTCACCATCGCGTTCTGGGTGGCTGTCGCACCCGCTCGCGACGACCTCGGACCGGTGATGGTGGTCCTGCCGTTCGTGGTGGCCGCGCTCGCGGCCGTCGCGACAGGACTGTTGTTCCTCCGCCCGGTGTCGCAGTGGCTGGCGGCCGCGCCGAAGAGGTGACCTCGCACCGTGTGGCCCGCACGGGCGTCACGACATGCGGTGCACCCCGGTCACACCGGGCGATGTCGCGACAGGCCGTCGCGGGCGACCCGTAGTCGCTGCTGGATGCGCTCAGCGGGTAGTCGGCCGCTGATCTGCAGCGACGCCAGTCCGTGGGCGGTCGCCCACGCCACTTCTGCGCTCGCCGCCTCGGCGCCGGGGAATGCGGCCTCGATCGCCCGGAACGCCCGACGGAGCGGCTCGGGCCCGCTCCCCGTCCCGAACTCGAGCCCGGAGGGCAGCGTGAACATCGCCTCGTAGATGTGCGGGTGCGCGGTCGCGAAGTCGAGATAGGCCTGCATCCGGGTCAGGGGCTCCGGCTCCACCGCCTCCAGAGCCTCCGCGATCGCGACGAACCCGTCGAGTGCGACGGCGTCGACGAGTGCTTGCCGCCCATCGGGGAACGCGGAGTACAGCACGGGCTGTGTCACGCCGATCTCGGCGGCGACCCGCCGCATGGTGACTGCCGGCCACCCTTCCGACGCTGCGATCGCGCGAGCGGCTCGCATGATCTTGCCGCGTCGGACATCGAGATCAGGTGCGGGGCGCGGCGACATGGACCGACTTTAACAGAGTTACCTAACAGCGATAGACGACCGAGACAGATAGTGCTAACGTCGTTACAGAACGCCGTTAGACAACAACGAGAGGTCGATCCGATGACACCTACCGCACTTGTGGTCGCACTTGCAGGATGCGTGGCCATCATGGCCATCGGCGCACGGTTCCTCCTCGCACCCCGGGTGGCGCTGGCGGGATTCGGGGTGTCCGGGGATCGCCCCCGGGCGCTGACGAGCATCAAGGGTGTTCGCGACATCTCGTCGGGGATCGTCCCGCTGGTCGTTCTCGCGGTCGGCGGGACGCACGTCTTCGGCTGGGCGTTGGTCGCCGCCGCGATCACCCCGATCGGTGACGCCGTCGTCGTCGGCACCAACGGCGGCTCGGCGCGACAGGCACTGAGCGTCCACGGCGCCACCGCGCTCACACTCCTCGCCGCCGGCCTCCTCCTCGCACTTCTCTGACCCGCGCACTTGTGACCCACTGCGATCCCGTGATCTCCCACGAAAGGACCACCCCCATGAGCGTCCCCTCCCCGGCCACCGAGCCGGACATCGTCTCCGTCGTCCGCGCCTTCTACGAGCCGTTCCGAACAGGTGACACCTCGGTCTACGACGACGTCCTCGCTGCGGACTGGGTGGACATCCCGCTCGCGCCCGGCCAGGAGCAGGGCCCCTCCGGCATGGCCGCCCAGATCGGGCTGTTCCGTCGCGCGATGCCCGACTACAGCGTCGTGCACGAGGACCTCATCGCCCAGGGCGATCGGGTCGCGGTCCGCAACACCGTCAGCGGCACCCACCAGGGAGCCTTCATGGGGATCGAGGCCACCGGCAGGCGCATCGAGATGCGCACGATGGACGTCCACCAGGTCCGCGACGGTCAGATCGTCGTCACCTGGCATCTCGAGGATTTCGCCGGCCTGATGGGACAGCTCACGGCTCCGGCCGATGCCCCGACCCGTCCGGCCTGGGGATGATGACGGAGCCACAAGGGTTGCGCAGCCGCCGGAGGACCCTAAGGAACCGCAGGACGGAGTAGGTCCAGCCGAGCAGCAACACGCCACCGCCGTCCGAAATGGCTCATCGCCGCGATCGGGTTCTGCACAGGCGCAGCCGTTTTCGTGTTCTTCGCCGTCGTCGTGGTCGTCCCGTTCGGAGCGAGCATGCGCGACTTCGACTGACACCCGTCATCGCGATCGCATGCCGGCACGGTGTTCGCACGCCGTCGCGCCGTTCGCATGCCGCCGTGGGCATGCGAACGGCGCGGGAGCATGCGAACGACGGCAGATCATGCGAAGGCGACCCGACTCGCCCGCGTGGTCGCGACCTCGCAACCCGAACCCGACATCGCACCCGGGATTCCGCGGGCGAACCCCGCGCACGGTTGCGAAACGGCTAACGCGACAGGTTCGCGAGCACACCCTCCGCGCTGCGCGCCGCCGCCTCGCACGCGAGCGCCGTCGGGCGTTCCAGCAGCGGGTGTTTCGCGCGTGCGCGCCACGTGCGGACGGCATCCAGCGCGGCCGCGCGGATCATCTCGGTGTCGGCGTCCGCCGGGAGACCCAGTCGGATCGCCGGGTCGGTCCCCATCCCAC
Source organism: Williamsia deligens (assembly GCF_024171765.1). Classification (GTDB taxonomy): domain Bacteria; phylum Actinomycetota; class Actinomycetes; order Mycobacteriales; family Mycobacteriaceae; genus Williamsia_A; species Williamsia_A deligens. Next base: position 2,060,565 of record NZ_JAMTCI010000001.1, on the reverse strand, counting down.
CGACGACGCGCGTCAGGTCGGTGAGATGCTCCTCGGGCAGGCGGATCCTCCCCGAACGAAGACGCCCCAGCAGCCGGAGTTCGGCGAACCCGTGCACGTCGGCGAGCATCCGGGCGGCGTCGTGGCGGAGATCGTCGGCGCCGGCCGCACGGCTCCCGGCGAGGATGCGTCCGACGGCGACGAGCGCCGAGTGGCACTTGAGCTGCTCGGCACGTTGCCCGAACTGCACGTCCACCACCGAGCGCAGCTCGTCGAGACCGCTGCGGTCAATCAGTTCCGCCGCCAACGTCGGAGAATCCGGGGTGCCCAGGCGGATCAGCGTGACGGCCAACCGGATCCCGAACATCCCGAACCGGTCGAGCAGCGCCGCGCGATCGGCCGGCGGAACCGGCAGAACGGTGGCCGCAGAGGCGAACCGATCGGCGGAGAGCAGGGCCAGGTCGAGGTCGTCGGGGGCGACACCCGCCAGGGCGACCAGCGCGCGGTACTCGACCTCCCGCATCGTGCGCGCCGCCAGCGCGACCAGACCGGCGACGGGGACGACGGCCTGACACAGTCCGGTGCGCTCGAGCTCGCCGGCGAACCGGGCCGCGACGTCCCTCGCCGACATCATCGCGTCCATCCGACCGGACCCGATCTCGTCGGCCCTGGACACCACGCCGACGACGCCCAGCGGACCGGTGTCCCGGCCGATCGACTCGTTGATGCGTCCGAGCATCGCGGTGTCGGTGGCGGACAGCGTGCGCAGCAGATAGACGACGGCGTCGGCACCGGACTCGGCGTCGTCGGGGGTGAGCATGTCGACGGTCTGCGCCGAGACCTCCCGGGACAGCGACGCGGTGCCGGGGGTGTCGATGATCGTCGTGGACCGCAGTGCCGCCGCTGGCCAGGTGACGTCGAGGCGGGACACGCGATCCGACGTGAGCGTCCCGAAGTCGAAGGTCAGACGGCCTCCGGGTCGCAGCACCGGGATGGACGTGGTGCGGTTCTCGTCGTAGGTGGCGGTGACGGTGGGCGTCGGCCCCTGGCGGTACCAGGTGACCACCCGCGTGCACTCGGTCGCGTCGGTCGGGGCGATGTCCTGGCCGACGAGCGCGTTCAGCAGCGTCGACTTGCCCGCCTTCAGCGACCCGGCGAGCGCGATCCGCAGCGGCTCGTCGAGGCGTTGCGCGCACTCGTGCAGCCGACCGTAGGTGTCGGGGTCACGGGCGTGCGCCTGCAGTGCCGCGTCGATCAGGGCGCGGGCGCGGTCGAGCGTCCTCACGCCTGCAATCGTGACTGATCGGAGGAGTGGCGTCCCGACTGGACCGCGGGACGGGTGGGTCCCGCGGCCACCTCGAGGCGGTCGGACACGGTCCGCAACGCGGCGACGGCGCGCAACTGCTGCTCGAGCTCGGCCGTCCGTGACGCACGCAGCGACGTCTGCGACTGCGCCGCCTCCTGCGCCGCGCGCAGGGACTCGCTCACCGACCGGGCGGCCTGATCGGCGACGTCGACGAAGTGGTCACGCAGTTCGCGCTGGACATGTCGCAGGCGGTCCCGCGACTCCTTGCCGACCTGGAAGCTGACGTCGTCGGTGAAGGCGTGGATGGCCTGCTTGGCCTTCATGCGTCGCTGGTCGACGCGGGCACCCTTGTCATCCCGATAGGCCTTCGATCCGAGGAGCACGCCCGCGCCGACGGAGATGGGGTTGATGAGCGCGAGGCCCATCAGCGTGGTGATGAGACCGAACATGAGGACGCCGCCGTAGGAACCGCGGAGCCCGATGAGCGCCTTCTGGCCGATCCCCAGGCGCCCGGACTCGAGGTCGGCCAACTCGGTGACCGGCGCGAAGACACCGTCGATGTCGGCGATGTCGAGATCGGGCAGTTGTGTCTTGGCGGTCTCGGCGAAATGGTCCGCCACGCGTCCTGCGAGCCAGGCCGCCTGCTCGTGCGCCCACACGAAGTTGTCGCCGACGGCGGAGGCGATCTGGTCGGCCAACCATTCCGAGAGCTGCGGCCAGTCCTTGCCGGGATCGCCCTCGTCGACGGCCTTCTCCGCCTCGCGGGTGACCGCGCGCAGACGATCACGCAGGTCGTGGTCGACGTCGCCGGCGAGGTCGGCGATGCCGTCGGCGAGGGTCTGCTGCCACCGCGACGTCCGCTGCTGCATCTCCTCCGCGGCGGTCTGCGCCCGTCGCAGCCCGTCGAGGGCGGCGGCCGCGGTCTCGGGATCGCGCAGGGCCGCGAGCTCACTGCCGAGGGTCAGCGCGAGATGCTCCGACACAGACCGGAGGTCGAGGGCGACGGACGCGCGGGTGGTCTGTTCGGCGTGGGCGACGACCCTGTCGCGTAGAAACGCGTACAGCTCCGTGAACCCCGACTCGGCCATGAGCCCGGCGTCGTTGCGGCGAAGTGCGTGGCTGCGCAGGAGGGAGCTGATCGGCAGGAGGGGGACGTCGATGCCCTCGCGCGCGAGATGGGCACCGTCGGCCTCGACGATCCGTCGCCAGTGCGGGTACAGGTCGGTCTTGGACACCAGGCACGCCACGGTGGGGCACAACGCGGTGACCTGCTTGAGGAACGCCACCTCGGGCTCGGTGAACTCCTGGCTCGCGTCGGACACCATGAGGACCGCGTCGGCCGAGGGGATGAGTCCCAGCGTCGACGCGGCATGCGGGTTGCCGTGACCCCCGACGCCGGGGGTGTCGACGAGGACGAGTCCGTCGGCGAGGAGCGGATTGGGGGCCGACACCTCGAGTCGGATCACCGGGCGACCCTGCGCGTGCGGCGTGTCCGGGGTGATCCCGCGGATGTCGGCGACGGGGATCTCCACGGTCGTGGGTTCCGCACCCGGCTCGTCGAGGACCAGATGAGCCGCGGCGGTCGTGGCGTTCTGCACAAGCGTGGGCACGGCGGTCGTCTCGTCGTCGCCGACGGAACACACCTCCATGTCGAGCAGGGAGTTCACGAACTGGCTCTTGCCCTGTTTCAGCTGTCCCACCACGACGATCCGCAGCCGGGGGTCGACGATGCGCGTGCGTGCGCCCTCGAGCCGGGCGACGAGGTCCTCACGGTCGAGCCCGGCCGCCACCTGCGACATCTGGCGGAGGAGCTCCTCGAGCTGCGCTTCCGCGGACGGCTGGGCCGGGGTACCGGGTGTGACTGGCGTGGGCTGCATGGTGGGCGGGGGGGGATCCTTCTCGGTTCGGGGACGTCCGACGGGGGCCGAGACCACACCGGCCCCGCACGCTGAGCGTACGGGGCCGATGCCGTCACAGGACCTCGAGACGGCAGTTCGGGGCAACCGCCTGTCGGTCGTGACCGGCTTGTGGGGGCGGGCGCCGACCGCGGCCGTTGAGGGCCGTCGGTGGCGTCCGCGGGAGATCAGCCGTGGCCGATGTCCGTGTTGTGGTGGGTCTCCACGGTCGGGTCGGTGTGGCCGAGTCCGGAGACCCCGCCCGTGACGTCGCCCAGACCGCCCGTGAGGCCGCTGCTCAACCCGTTGTGCAGTCCGCCGGACAGGTCCGAGGTGCCGGTCCCGGTGCCGCCGAACGTGCTGTCGGGGTTGAGCCCCGACCAGCCCGTGCCGGCGTGGGTGCCCGTCGCGTCGGGCGAGGACAGCGGGGCGCTGTTCTGCGCGGCGACACCCGGGTCGGCCGACGTCGCCGACGGGCCGACGAGGTGCGGTCCCGAACCGGTGAAGCCACCGAGGTCGGGGCCCGAACCGGAGGGGCCGACCAGGTGCGGGCCGGACGCCGACGGGCCGATCAGGTGCGGGCCCGATCCGGACGGACCGACGAAGTCGGGGCCGGAGCCGGCCGGGCCGACGACGTTGGGACCGTCGAAGATCGGACCGACCACATTCGGGCCGTTGAAGACCGGGCCGACGACGTCGGGACCGGTGAACACGGGACCGATGACGTCGGGGCCGGTGAACACGGGACCGACGATGTCGGGGCCGGTGAACACCGGGCCGACGATGTCGGGGCCCGAGAACACGGGGCCGATGATGTCCGGGCCGGACAGGACCGGGCCGATGATGTTCGGGCCGTTGACGATCGGGCCGAGGATGTCGGGACCCGTGGGCAGCGCCGGCGGGGTGAGGCCACCGATGAGCCCGCCGAGCGCGCCACCCAGGTCGGGTGCGGTCGGGAGACCCGGGGCCGGCAGGTCGGGCAGACCCAGGCCGGGCAGACCCGGGAGCCCGCCGAGATCCGGCAGACCCACGTTCGGCAGGCCCACGCCCGGCAGACCGCCCAGGTCGGGCAGCCCCAGCACCGGGGCCCCGGCGAGGGCACCGGTGAGCGCGCCCCCGATCTGAGCGCCGAGGGCACCGTTCAGACCCAGTGCACCGGTCACCGATCCGGCGATCGCGGTGCCGAGATCGGCACCGCCGGCCAACTGCGTGATCAGGCCGGTCGCACCGTTCGCGGTGATGGCGCCACCGAGCGCCGCGCCGAGGCCGGCACCGACGGCACCGGCGACGGAGCCGCCACCCGCCAGCGCCGCGGAGAGGGCACCGGACAGGCCCGCGGCGCCGCCGATCGCGCCGGGGTCGAGGGCCAGGGCACCACCGAGGGCAGCGCCGAGCTGTGCGGTGAGGGCGGGATCGATGCCGAGCGCACCGGAGAGGCCGCCGGCGATCGCGCCGCCCAGGGCGAGCGGGTCGACCGCACCGCCGAGGCCGAGGGCCCCGCCGAGGTCCAGGCCGCCGGTGGCGAGCCCACCGAGGGCTGCACCGAGCTGACCGGCGACGTCGCCACCGGCCGCCAGCGACGATCCGAGGGCCGCGGCCAGGGTGGTCTGCAGGCCGGCCGCGCCGGCGAGTGCGCCGCCCAGAGCCGCTCCGAAGTCGGCGGCACCGAGGCCACCGGCCGCCAGAGCTGTGGTGAGGGAGGTGCCCAGGTCGGCGACGGCACCCAGGCCGGCGTCGACGCCCAGCCCCCCGCCCAGTCCGAGACCGCCGGCCAGTCCGAGTCCGCCGCCGAGACCGGCAGCGGCGCCGAGGACGCTGGTGAGCGCACCCGACAGGTCGGCGCCGCCGGCCAGCAGGCCGCCGAGCTGCGCGCCCAGCGAGCCGGACAGCGCGGTGCCGAGGACGGTGCCCAGGGAGGCGCCGAGACCGGCGGCCAGCGGACCACCCGCGGCCAGTGCCCCCGAGAGGGCGGTGGTGAGTGCGCTGCTCGCCGACAGCAGGGTCGTGGGGTCCAGACTGCCGGCGAGCAGCGAGTTGAGGGAGGCGCCCAGGGCGCCGATCGCGGTCCCGTCGACGCCGAGGACGGCGCCGAGGCCGGTGGCGAGGGTGCCACCGAGGTTCGCGGTGATGGAGGGGGCGATGACCAGTCCGCCGCCCAGTCCCGCCGCGACGGCGAGCACCGGGGCCAGCGAGGCGCCGAGGCCGGCGGCGAGCGTCCCGCCGCCTGCCAGGGCCGCGCCGAGGGCGGTCGAGATCTGACCGGCGAGGCCACCGTTCAGCAGGGCTCCCAGGTCGGCACCGAGCACGCCGCCCGCGCCGAACGCGGCGGTCAGCGCACCGGACAGGTCCGCGGCGAGGCCGGTGGCCGCGCCGAGGTCCAGCGCGCCGCCGAGCACCGTCGCGAGCGCGCCCTGCAGGTCCAGTCCACCGGCCAGCAGGCCGGCGAGCTGGGCACCGAGTGCACCGTTCAGGGCGGCCCCCAATGCCGTCCCGAGCGTTGCCCCGAGACCGGCGGCGACGGTGCCACCGGCACCGAGGGCACCGGCCAGGATGGTGGAGAGGTTCGCCGAACCGGCGAGGACGGCTCCCAGGTCGAGGCCGCCGCCGATGGCGGCCTGCAGTGCGGCGCCGAGCTGCCCGACGAGCGCACCGTCGAGCCCGAGGGCACCACCGAGGGCGGTCGCGAGGGTCCCGCCGAGGCCGAGGCCACCCGCGAGTCCCGCGCCCAGGGCCCCGCCCGCACCGACGAGGGCGGTCAGGGTCGCACCGAGGGCGGCACCGAGGTCGGCACCGATGACGCCACCGGCTGCGAGCACGCCACCGAGGGCGGTCGCCAGCTGGGCGGAGAGGGTCGAGTCGAGGACAGCCGAGAGGGTCGCCGGGATGACGCCGCCCGCGGAGAGGACCGCGGCGAGGGAGCCGCCGAGCAGCGCCGAGAGGTCACCGGTGACACCACCGAGGAGGGCTGCGCCGGCGCCCAGGTCCAACGCGCCGCCGAGGACGGAGGTGAGCGCGGCACCGAGGCCGACACCGCCGGCGAGCAGACCCGACAGCTGCGCACCGAGCGCACCGCCGAGACCTGCGGCACCACCGAGCGCGACACCCAGCACGCCGCCGAGGGCGACACCGAGGTTCGCGGCGACGCCACCACCGGCCGCCAGCACACCGGAGAGCGCGGTGCCCAGGGCGAGCCCGAGGTCGCCGCCGCCGGCGATGATCGCCGCGAGGTCCAGACCGCCGGCCGCGGACAGTGCGGCGTCCAGGGCACCGGCGAGGGCTGCGGTGACGCCGCCACCGAGGCCGAGCGCCCCGGTCAGAGCGGTGGAGAGGGCGCCGCCGACGCCGAGCGCCCCGGCCAGGTCGACGATGCCGCCGAGTCCGGCGACCGCACCTAGCGTCGCGCCGAGCGCGAGTCCGAGGTCACCGGCGAGTGCGCCGCCGGCCGTGAGCACGCCGCCGAGGGCGCCCTGCAGGGTCGCGGTGAGGTCACCGACGAGTCCGGCGACGACGGAGGCGTCGAGCAGTGCACCGAGGGTTCCGGCGAGACCGCCGGTGACACCGAGTGCGGCGCCGAGGGCGCCCGAGAGGTTGGCGACGATGCCGGCGCCGAGATCGGCACCGAGGCCGAGCGCGCCACCGAGCACCGAGGAGATCGAGCCGGCGATGCCGACGCCGCCGGCGAGAGCTGCGGCGAGGTCGGCGGTGAGTGCGCCACCGGCACCGAGCACGCCACCGAGCGCCACGCCGAGGGCCGCACCGGCGTTGGCGGCGAGAGCGCCGCCGAGACCGAGAGCGCCGCCGAGTGCAGCACCGACCGTGGTCGCGCCGCTCGCGGCGATGACCGCACCGATGCCGCCGGCGGCGTCGACCGCCGCGTTGATGGTGCCGGCGAGCTGTGCGCCGAGGCCCGCTGCGAGGCCGAGTCCACCGGTGAACACGCCGGCGACGGTCGCGCCGAGGTCGAGCAGTCCGTCGATGCCGAGCACTGCGGCGATGTCACCACCGAGGGCGAGGACCGCGTCGACGAAGGCGCCGAACGCGGCACCGAGCCCGAGGGCGATGTCGCCGCCGAGCTGTACCGCGCCGGCCAGGGCCGCTGCGAGGACGGCGGAGAGCTGCGCACCCAGGGCCAGGTCGCCCAGGCCGACGCCGACGTCGCCCAGGCCGAGGCCGATGAGGTTGGAGAGGTTGAGGTCGACCAGGTTGCCCAGGTCGATCCCGCCGAGCGTCAGACCGCCGATGCCCAGGCCGATGCCACCCAGGGCCAGCGACGGGAACGCGATGCCTGACAGGTTGATGCCGCCGAGGCCACCGATGCCACCCAGGTTGATGCCACCGAGGCCACCCAGATTGACGCCCCCGAGACCGCCGACGTTGATGCCCCCGAGGCCGCCGAGGTTCAGGCCCCCGACACTGACGCCACCGAGTCCGACGTTCACGCCGCCGAGACCACCGACACCGACGCCACCGACTCCGCCGGCGCCGCCACCGACACCGATCGGGGCCGCCGCGGAGATCCCGCCGGCGTTGACGATGGACGGGAGGCTCGAGCCACCCGGGAAGAGACCCGACTCGGCGACGAGCGGTGCCGCGGCGGCGATGTCCGCGTGGCACAGGTTGCTCAGGCCGGCGTTGTCCAGCGCGCACTGCGGATCCGACATGTATGCGGCGGCGGCCTTGTCGTCGCGCAGAAGGTTCAGGATGAAATCGAGAACTGCGTTCGTGGGCATCGGGACTCCTCGGTGGTCTTCGGGTGACACCGGACGCCGGGGGAAGCGCTCGTGGTGTGTCGAGTTCCGACGCTAGGTGTCGCCGACCCGCCCGGGGAACGGGGACGATCCCCCTTCCCTCCCGATGGGGCCATTAGGGGATCGACGGGGGCCACTAGGGGGTCGGGGGGAAGGCCCCACCATTCGCACCACATCGCTGACGTGGGGTAACGAACGGGTGTTTGATGACGACAACGCCAGCGACGCCACACTGCACGAGGAGTTGCACCCATGCCCACAGCTCTGGGGATCACCGTCGGGACCACAACGTCGGTCGCCGTCAGCACGACTCCGTCGGGCACGTACGACGCCCTCGTCCGACGCACCGCCCTCGAGGTGGAACCCGGCCGCGAGCCCGCGCTCGCCACCCGGGGTGCGGACGCCGCGTCGGGAGCTCTCACCGACTTCACCGCACGCGTCGGCGACCCCGTCGCCCTGGTGGCCGACGACGGCCGTCAGTTCAGCGGCGAGGACCTCTACGCGATCGCCCTCGCCGGCATCGTCGAGGAGACGGGTGTGCAGCCCGACGCGGTCGTCGTCGCCTGCCCCAACAGCTGGCAGGCCTACACAGTCGACGCGCTGCGCACCGCGGCCGACGCCCACGGTCTCTCCGACATCACCGTCGTCCCGGAGGCGATCGCCGCGGTCGCCGCCGCACAGGCCATGCAGGGCGGGTCCGTGACCGGCACCGGGTCCGACGGCGCCGACACCGGACTGGTGGCCGTCTACGACCTCGGCGGGTCCTCGCTCGACATCACCCTCGTGCGCACGGGTGAGGCGTCCCAGATCCTCGGTCGGCCGCAGCACACCGAGGACATCAGCGGTGCCGCGTTCGACCAGCTGCTGCTCGCCCACGTCATCGACACCGTCGACGCGACCGACACGATGGACCCCTTCGACCCGGCCACCGTCGCGGCGCTCGCCGAGCTCCGCGGCCGGTGCTCCCGGGCAAAGGAGGCGCTGTCCTCCGACACCGACACCGTGGTCAGCGTCGACCTGCCCGGTGTCCACACCGACATGCGTCTGGTCCGTGACGAGGTCGAGGACCTGCTGCGCGAGCCCATCCTGACGTCACTGTCGTTGCTGCGCGAGACGGTGGCCGCCGGCGGACACAGCCTCCGCGACCTGTCGTCGGTGATCCTCACCGGTGGCGGCGCAGCCATTCCGCTGGTCACCGAGGTCCTCTCCGGCGCTCTGCGCATCCCTGTCGTCGCCGACGCCGACCCGGTCACCACCTCGGCGTTCGGCGCGGCGGTACTCGCGTCCGAGATCGCCTCCGCGTCGGCATCGCTCGACGCCATGCCCGGCAGCGCCGCCGCCGCCACGGCCGACCTCGCCGCAGCCCGGACCGCGCGGGTGTCCGCCGCGCCGCGGACCACGGTCGTGGAGAAGACGACGATGGGCCGCAACAAGCGGCTCGCGATCATCGGTGGCGCGGCGGTCGCGATCGCCCTGCTCACCGCGGGCGGCCTGTCGTTGGGCACGGCCCTGAGCGACGAGCCGGCCCGCTCCACCACGACGCCCACCACCTCGGCGCCGTCGTCCGCTGCACCGTCGTCGGCGGGCGCGTCCTCGGCCGCCGCCACCTCGGCTGCGACCCCCGGGGCGAACCGCGGCCAGACCGGCGGCACCGGCGCCCAACAGCGTTCGGGCTCCACCGGGTCCGGCGGCGGCACGTCGTCCGGTGGTTCGGGCGGCACCTCCTCCGGCGGCTCGACCGGCGGGGGCACCTCCTCGGGCGGCTCCGGGTCGGGTGGCACCTCCTCCGGCGGCTCGACCGGCGGCGGCACCTCCTCGGGCGGCGGGACCTCGTCCGGCGGATCGGGCGGCTCCACCGGCGGCGGCACCTCGTCCGGTGGCGGCACCTCGTCGGGTGGATCCGGCTCCGGGTCGGGCGGATACACGCCGCCGGAGAACGACGGTCGCCCGGACTTCCCCACATTCCCGACAGTGCCCAAGTACCAGGGACCGACCCTCGGTGGAGTCCTCGGCGGCACCCGCGACGGCCTGAGCTCCCTCGGCAACACCCTGACCGGCCAGTGACCGCCGTGGCCGGAACGACCTCCCGCCGCTCGTGACCGCCCCCGATCTCCGGTTCTCCGGTCCGGACCTGTCCGGCATGCCGGACGCCCGGTCGCTCGTGGTCGACGCGACCGCCTCGGCCGGCCACCCGTCGGTGTACGGCGTCGTCGGCGTCGCCGGCTCCGGTACCTCGGCGGTGCTGTCCGCGATCACCGCGGCGGCGGGCGCACAGAACCCGGCCAGGGTCGTCCGAGGACTGCCCGTCGATCCCGATCCCGGTGCGATCGTCGTCGCCGACGACATCCATCTCCTCGACGACGCCGCGCTCACGCACCTGTCGACGTTGCTCGCACGCGAGGACATCTCGGTGTTCCTCGCCGGGCGACACCACGACCACCGTCGTTCGCTGCACGACGTGCTCACCACCGTGTCGTCGCGCGGCCGGGTGGTGTTCCTGGCGCCGCTGACCGTCGCAGGGGTCGTCGAACGGTCCCGTCGACGACTCCTCACCGGAGCGGCCGCCGCGGTCGTCCGCGCCTCGGGCGGCAACCGCGCCGCGGTGGACGCGGGCCTCACCGCGGTGTCGGCCCATCCGGACGAGGCCGATCAGCAGGTCCTCGCCGACCTCGCCATCGCGGCCATCGGAGCCTGGCACCACCAGACGCTGCGTCGACTCGACCGACTCGTGCTGCGGACCCTCGCGATCGCGGGCGCCGGTTCCACGCTCGACCCCGACACCGTCGGGGCGATCTGCGACGTCGACGACGCCCGCGCGCAGGCACTGATCGACGAGGCACGGTCCTCCGGTTTCCTCGGCGGATCCGACGGGTTCCTCGCCGCGGCGCTCGCCCCGCTGGGTGCGGTCGTCGGGGCACATCAGATCACCGCGGTGCGCGAGGCGGTGGTGCGGATCCGCCTGTCGCACAACAGTCTCACCGTCGACGGTGCGGTGTCCGCGGCGCAGGCGGGTATCAGTGACCCGGGGTTGGCCGCCGTGCTCGTCGACGCCGCACGTGCCGCCGCGGGACATCGGCGGATGACGCTGTGGTCGGCCGCGCGGGCCGCCGGCGCCGACCATTCCGTCACCGACGCCGAGCTGGCCCGCGCGGCGATCGACGCCGATGACCTCGCGGTCGCAGCCCGGGTCGCCGACGAGTCCCTGGCGTCCGCCGATACCGCCGTCGTCGCGTTGGGTGTCCGCGTCGGCGCCGCTGTCGCCGCACGTCGCGGAACGTATTCGCGCGCGGCACAGCTGTTCCGCTGGCTCGGCGCCGACCGCGCCGGACCCCACGCGGCCGCGGGGGTGGTGGCGCTGCTCGGTGCGGGTGACCGCACGAACGCCGCCGAGTTCCTCACGGTGGCGCGAGCCGCCCCGCCCACCACCGACAACGCCGCCGAAGCCCTGCTCGCCGACGGCGTCGTCGAGTCCCTCGGACCGTCCGCGGCACCCGCCGTCGGCGCGCTCCTGCGCTCGCTGTCGCTGCGCGGCGACCTCGGGATCGGGGTCGAGGACGCCGCGGACCTCGCCGTCCTGCTCCACCTGCACAGCGGCGACCTCGCCGGAGCACGTGCCGTCGTCGAGCGCGTCGAACTCGACCAGTCGACACCGTCGGTGCGGTTGCGACTGCTCGACGCCTGGATCTCGATGCTCTCGGGGGAACTCTCCGAGTCGGCCGACGCCCTCGCGGCCCTCACCCCGGTGCACCACCGCGACAGGCTGACCGCCCACGCACTCACCGCGGCACTCGCCCGCCGTCGGGGCGACGCGGGCACCCTCGGTGTCGCGTGGCGCGCCGCGCAGACGACGGTGGCCGAGGCCGAGGTCGACCTGTTCTCCCTGCTGCCCCTGGGTGAGTTGTGGCTCGCGGCCGTGCGTGTCGGTGACGCCGGCAGGATCCGTCACCTCGCCGACGACGCCGGGCGTCTGCTCGCCGCACTCGGTGAACCGCCGGTGTGGTCGGCCGCATGGCAGTGGTACGGCGTGCAGGCGGCCATTCTCGCCGACCAACCCGCAGCACTCGCACCGCACGGCCGGGCGCTGGGCATCGCCGCCGACTCCACCCCGTACGCGGCGGTCCTCGCCCGCGCCGGGCGGGTGTGGCTGCGGGTGCTCCAGGGTGTTGCCGCCGACGGGGGCCCGGTGACCGAGGGTGAGATCCACACCGCCGCGACCGAACTGCAGACCTGGGGACATGCCTTCGACGGCGCCCGGCTCGCGGCCGAGGGGGCGATGCGCATCGGCGACACCCGCGCGGCCACAGCACTGCTGCAGACCGCACGATCGATCGGCACCGCCACGCCGTCCGCCGACGGCGCGCCCGGCACGACCGCGCTCTCCGACCGCGAGGCCGAGGTCGCCGACCGTCTCGTCCTCGGCGAGACCTATCGCGAGATCGGTGCGGCGCTGTACATCTCGGCGAAGACGGTCGAACACCACGTGGCCCGCATCCGCCGCCGTCTGGGCGCGCAGTCACGGTCGGAGCTGCTGTCGATGTTGCGGGCGGCCGGCCACGGGCAGACCGAATAGGTCACCCCGCGGCGGCCTCCGACGGCGTCGCCGATCCACCCGAGGTGGTGGATGCGGACGGCGAGGAGCTCGACGTCGACGGGGTGGTCGGGGTCGTTGACGCGCTCGGGGTCGACGACGTGGTCGGTCGCACGGTGAATCCCGGTGTGGTGTCGTCGTCGTCCTTGCGGTGGGCACCGCCACTGTCCTCGGAGGCCGTCGTCGACGGGGTCGTCTCGGTCTGGGTCGGCACGGTCACCGAGGCTGTCGTCGACGCGTGCGGCGTCACGGTCTCGGTCGGTTCCGTCGGTTCCGTCGGCGCCGACGCGGTCGTGACAGGGGTCGTGTGCGCGGCGGCGCTGCGTCCGAGCGCGGATCGGGCGGTGAGCGTCACCGCCGGCGGCGGGGAGACCGCCGCGGAGGTGGGCGCCACGCCGGGGAACACGTCGGAGGCCACGGTGACGCCGGTCGGCCCACCGACCGAGACGCGCACGAGGTCGCGGCTGAACTCCGGCACCGGGACGAGCCCGATCATGGTGACGCGGAACGACGTCGGGTCCACCACCGCGTAGGTCCACACCGGTGATCCCGCGGTGTTCTCCGCGGTGAAGACGACCAGGATCGACGTGCACGACCCGACCCCGTCCGCGGAGGCGGTGGCGTAGAGGGCGACGCATCGCACGGCGCGTGCGCCGAGGGCGTTCAGTGCTGTCGCCGATCCGCCCACCGCAAGGGCCTGTGCCGTGCCCGATCCGCTCAGCGCCACCGACACCCCCGACACGGCGGTCGCACGGGCGGATCCGCGGGCGAAGGCACCGGCGATCGCACCGGACAGCGGCGTCACCGCGTCAGCGTCGGCCGAACCGCCGGGGACACCCAGGGCGGCAATCGAACTCGTCTGCACACCGACCGCGAGGCCGGTGCCGTGGATGCGGGCGGTGCCGTCGCCGAGGATGACGGCGGCGGTGCTGGTCGGCGGCGCCCCGATCCCACCGAGGAGGTTGACGATCTCCGGCGCGGCCGCAGCGAGTGCTGCGGCGACGAGGGGCTTGTCGGCGTCACGACAGTCGACGGACGCTGTGACGGTTCCGCTCCCGGCGGCGCAGGTGTCCAGGGCGGTGAACGACCCCGCGGTCGCGGGCACCGCGGGGATCGCCGTGGCGAGTGCCGCCGATGTCACCGCGGCCAGAACCGTGCCGCCCACAACCCGCCCGCTGACCGCCATGTGTTCCCCCGACCCCGCCGGCGGCCCCCGTGACCGCGCGGCGCGAACCTATCAGGTGTGCGGCGCGCCGAACAGGAAAACGTCGGCGCGCGTCCACGATTCACGATCGCAGATCGCGTCGAGGTGTCAGTTGCGGTCGCGTTGGGCGGAGTCGCCCTCACCACGGCGCCGCCGTGGCTGCCACACGACCAGCGCACTGGTCCGCGGTACCGGGACCAGCTCGCCGCCGTGGGTGCGTCGCCGGGGGTCCGACCGTGCGGCGGCGAGTTCCGCCTCCAGCTCGCGGACCCGCTGCGACAGCGCGTCCACGTGGTTGGTCAGGTCGATGATGCGCTTGATGCCCTCGAGGTTGACGCCCTCGTCCTGCGACAGACGCTGCACCTCGCGGAGCAGGTCGACGTCCCGCTGGGAGTAGCGCCGCCCGCCGCCCGCCGCGCGCTGCGGACGCACCAGACCGAGCCGGTCATAGGTGCGCAGCGTCTGTGCGTGCATGCCGGCGAGTTCGGCGGCGACCGAGATCATGAACGTGGCCGTGTCGGAACGCCCCCCGGTGACACCCTCGGACTGCGAGCGGGGACCGGAGCGGTCGTCCCGCGGCCCGCCGGGCATCACTGATCACCCCATCCGTCGCGCGGACGGAACCCGTCTGCGCGTTCGGCGTCGGCGTATTCGCGCAGCTTCGCCAGCGCCTCGGGGCCGAGTGACCCGGGCACGGCGACCTTCACGGTGACGAGCAGGTCGCCCGCTCCACCGGACCGCTTGGGGACACCCCGTCCACGGACGCGCAGTGTGCGGCCGTCGGCGGTGTTCGGCGGGATCTTCAGCCCCACCGTGCCGTCGAGCGTCGGGACGGAGACGGTGGCGCCGAGCATGATCTCGCCGAAGCTGACGGGCAGCTCGACCTTGAGATCGTTGCCCGACCGCGTGAACACGGGGTCGGAGCCGACGTGCACCGTGACGTAGAGATCGCCGGACGGCGCCCCGCGCAGACCGGCCTCACCCTGGCCCGCCAACCGGATCCGCTGACCGTCCTCGACGCCGACGGGGATCCGTACGTTGATCGTGCGGGTCCGCACGGTGACGCCGTTGCCGGCGCAGTCGGGGCAGGCCTCGTCGATCTTCGACCCGGTGCCCTGGCAGTCCGAACACGGTTCGCTGAAGCCGAAGTGACCCTGGTTGCGGCTGACGACGCCCGCGCCGTTGCAGGTCGGGCAGACCCGTGGGCTGGTTCCGGGCTTCGCGCCGCTGCCGTGGCAGGTGGTGCACGGCGACGGGGACGTCAGCGACAGTGCCACCGTCGTCCCCCGTGCCGCGTCCCGGAAGGCGAGGGTCGTCTCGGCCTCGAGGTCGTTCCCCCGCTTGGGCCGCGACGACGTGCGGGGCGTCCGGTTGAACAACCCGCCGAAGAGGTCGCCGAACGCGGCGTCGCCACCACCGGCGGACGCGCCTCCGCCACCGAACAGGTCGCTGACGTCGAACCCGCCGCCACCGAAATCGCTGGTGCGCGTGTACCCGCCGGGGAAGCCGCTCGCTCCCCCGTTGCCGCGGAACGCGCCGCCGGCGAACATGCGACGGGTCTCGTCGTACTCCTTGCGCTTGGCCGGGTCGGCCAGGACGCTGTGCGCCTCGGAGACGCGCTTGAACCGTGCTTCGGCGTCCGCGTCCCCCGGATTGGCGTCGGGGTGCAGTTCACGCGCGAGTTTGCGGTAGGCCTTCTTGATCTCGTCGGCCGAGGCGTCCGAAGCGACGCCCAGGTCCTTGTAGTAGTCCTGTTCCAACCATTCCCGTTGGGGAGCCATCAGGCGTCACCTCCTGTCATGAGTGTCGTGTGTCTGTGTGAGTGTGCGTGTCTGTGGGGACGACGGGGTCGACCCCGCAGCGGTGTCCGCCATTGTCGCAGGCAGGGCGCCACTGCGGGGTCGTCGCTCCATCGGTGTCAGGACCCGTCGGTGACGGTGACCATCGCGGTCCGGAGCAGCCGGTCGCCGAGGCGGAAGCCCTGGCGGTACACCTGGCCCACCACCGGTTCCGCACCGTCGCCGTCGTGCTGGACGGCCTCGTGCAGTGCCGGGTCGAACGCGTCGCCCGGGGCACCGAACGCAACGAGTCCCTGCGCGGTGAGCGTGTCGACGATCTTGTCGGCCACGCCCTTCAGCGGACCGGACTCGAGATCCCCGTGGGCGCGGGCCCGGTCGAGGTCGTCGATGACCGGGAGCAGGGCGTTCATCAGATTCGCCTTGCCGGACTCCACCGCGCCGGAGCGCTCGCGATCGGCGCGACGCCGGTAGTTGGCGTACTCGGCCTGCAGACGCTGCAGGTCGGCCAGCAACTCGGCCTCCTTCTCCGACTGTGCCGCACCAGGATCGGACGCACCAGCGTCCGTGCCGGCCCCCGACTCGTCGGCGACCGACTCGTCGGGGTCGACGGTCACGTCACCGTCCGCGGAGTCCGCGGCCTGTCCCGGGCCCACGTCCGACGCGGTGTCGGTGGCGGCCGACTCGGCCCGCACCTCCCCCGTCTCGGGGTCGATGCGGCGCCGATCGGTCACGGTCACCGGCTCCTCGGGCGTGCCCGGTTGCTGAGCGGTCACTTGGTCTCACCACGGTCGTCGGTCTCGTCGACGACCTCCGCGTCGACGACGTCGTCGGCACCGCCGGCGCTCGGACCACCCTCGGCCGTACCGGCATCCGCCGCGGCGTTCGCGTAGATCGCCTGGCCGAGAGCCTGCGACTCGGTCGACAGCTTCTCGACCGCCGACTTGATGGCGGCGAGATCGGTGCCCTGGAGCGCCTCGTTCGCCTCGGTGATCGCCGACTCCACCTTCTCCTTGGCGTCAGCGGGGACCTTGTCCTCGTTCTCCTTGAGGAACTTCTGCGTCTGGTTGACCAGCGACTCCGCCTGGTTGCGGGTCTCGGCCTCCTCGCGGCGCTTGCGGTCCTCGTCGGCGTGGGCCTCGGCGTCCTTGACCATCCGGTCGATCTCGTCCTTGCTCAGGCCGGAACCGTCCTGGATGCGGATGGTGTTCTCCTTGCCGGTCCCCTTGTCCTTCGCGGTGACGTGCACGATGCCGTTGGCGTCGATGTCGAAGGTCACCTCGATCTGCGGGACACCCTGCGGCGCAGGGGCGATACCGGCCAGCTCGAACGATCCGAGCAGCTTGTTGTGCGAGGCGATCTCGCGCTCACCCTGATACACCTGGATCTGCACCGAGGGCTGGTTGTCCTCGGCCGTGGTGTAGGTCTCGCTGCGCTTGGTCGGGATCGTCGTGTTGCGCTCGATGAGCTTGTGCATCACGCCGCCCTTGGTCTCGATGCCCAGGCTCAGCGGGGTCACGTCGAGCAGGAGCACGTCCTTGACCTCGCCACGCAGGACACCGGCCTGCAGTGCGGCGCCGACCGCGACGACCTCGTCGGGGTTGACACCCTTGTTCGGCTCGCGGCCACCCGTGAGCTCCTTCACCAGGTCGGTGACGGCGGGCATACGGGTCGAACCACCCACGAGCACCACGTGATCGATGTCGCCGACGGCGATGCCGGCGTCCTTGATGACGGCCTGGAACGGCGCACGGGTGCGCTCGAGCAGGTCCGAGGTGATCTTCTGGAACTCGCTGCGCGAGAGCTGCTCGTCCAGGAAGAGCGGGTTCTTCTCGGCGTCGACGGTGATGTAGGGCAGGTTGATCGAGGTGCTCTGTCCGCTGGACAGCTCGATCTTCGCCTTCTCCGCCGCCTCACGCAGACGCTGCAGGGCCATCTTGTCCTTGGTCAGGTCGATGCCGTTCTGCGCCTTGAACTTCTCGACGAGCCAGTCGACGATGCGCTGGTCCCAGTCGTCACCGCCGAGGTTGTTGTCGCCGGAGGTCGCACGGACCTCCACGACACCGTCGCCGATCTCGAGCAGCGAGACGTCGAACGTGCCGCCACCGAGGTCGAAGACGAGGATGGTCTGTTCCTTCTCGCCCTTGTCGAGGCCGTAGGCGAGCGCCGCCGCGGTCGGCTCGTTGACGATGCGCAGCACCTCGAGGCCCGCGATCTGGCCGGCCTCCTTGGTGGCCTGACGCTGCGAGTCGTTGAAGTACGCGGGGACCGTGATGACCGCCTCGGTCACCTCGTCACCCAGGTACGCCTCCGCGTCGCGCTTCAGCTTCATGAGCGTGCGCGCACTGATCTCCTGCGGGGTGTACTTCTTGTCGTCGATCGAGGTGGTCCAGTCGCCCTCGCCCATGTGGCGCTTGACGGACCGGATGGTGCGGTCGACGTTCGTGACCGCCTGGTTCTTCGCCGGCTGCCCGACGAGAACCTCGCCGTTGCGGGCGAACGCCACCACCGACGGGGTGGTGCGCGAACCCTCGGCGTTGGCGATCACCGTGGGGTCGCCGCCCTCGAGCACGGCCACCACCGAGTTCGTGGTGCCGAGGTCGATTCCGACAGCACGTGCCATGTCTTGTTGCCTCCTGTGTTGCGCGTCGCCGGGTCAAGCTCGGCGACGTCGTGAACGATGTCTCGAGAACCTCAGCGTGGACGACTCAAGTACTACCCGTCAGCCGAACCGGCGTCAACCGGATTGAGTCGATCACACTCAGGTTTCGAGAGGTTCAACGAACCGGTGGCCGAAATGTTCCCGACCGCCGCCCGGCATGACGCCGGGCGGCGCGGCACCCCCGCGCGGCGTATCGTCTCCGCCGATGTCCCGCGCGTTCCGCACGCTCCGATCACTGCCCCGGCGCAGGTCCGCCACAGTCGGTTTCGCCCTGGTCATCGTGTGTGTGGCACTGGTCGTCGGCGTCGCCGCGGTGGTCTCGCGTCACGACGCCCGTCACGACACCGCAGACACCGCGCAGCCCTCCCAGGCGACCGTCGGCGCACCGGTCGCGTCACCGTCCGCGGTGACGGTGCACCGGTACTTCTATCTCTCGCAGCCCGCCGACGGCGCCGGTCCCGCCGTCGACCGGGCACCGGCCGATCGTCCGGCACCCCCGGATCCCCGCCAGAACTACGGCGACCTCTATCTCCCCCCGGGTGAGCACCCGCGTGACTCCCTGCCGTTGGTGGTCCTGGTGCACGGCGGCGGCTGGGCCTCGCGCTTCGGGGCGGCCACCTTCGATCCGCTCGCCCGCGCCGTCGCGTCCCACGGGATCGCCGTCTACAACATCGAGTACCGGCGTCTGGGGTCCGGCGGCGGTTGGCCGACGACGTTCACCGACGTCGCCGCGGCCACCGACTTCGTCCCCACGCTCGACCGGGAGAACCCCGAGATCGACGCGTCGTCGTCGGTCATCGTCGGCCACTCCGCCGGCGCCCAGCTCGCGGTGTGGGTGGGCACCCGCGGCCGCCTGCAGGCCCGCCAGGTCGGATCGGAACCGCTCTGGCAGCCCACCCGGATCATCTCTCTGGCCGGCCCGCTCAACATGCGACTGGCGGCGGAGCGGGGTGACTCGCGCGTGGTGCGCATCCTCGGGGGCACTCCCGCGACCGTTCCCGACCGCTACCGCACCGTCGACCCGATCGAGAACATCGACCCGACAGTGCCGGTGCTGGCGGTCCACGGCACGCGGGACACCGTGGTCCCGCCCGTCCAGTCACAGACGTATGTCGCCGCGGTGGACCGCGCCGACGGGCGGGCGACGCTTCGACTGCTCCCCGGCCAGACCCATTCCGCACTGGTCACGCGCGGGTCGCCCGCGTTCCCGACTGTCGTCGACCTCATCGTGGAGTCCGCGCGATCGGTGTCCTGACGCCCACGACGTCCCGGCGTCTGCCAGCCGACGGCCAGGGTCCTCACAGGTCCGCCGACCAGGGTGGGGCCATGTCCGTTCCCGCCGAACGCCTGCCGACGGTGCCCCGTCGCGGACGCCTGTGGCCCGGGTCACGGGAATGGGTCCATGCGTCCAGCGTTGGTAGCTTCGTCCGCACACCGCCCCCGACGACGCGAGCAGCACGATGACCACGTCCCTGCGCACGACCGCACCGACCGCGACCACCGCGCCGGTCCCGTCGACGCGCGTGCGGCGCAGCCACCTGCATCAGCTCGACCTCGTCCGCGGCAGCACGTTCCTGCTGGTGATCTTCGTGCACGTGCTGACGAACACCAACGCCGACCAGGGCGTCGTCACCAACGGTCTCGGCATGGCGGGTCACTTCACCCGCAACTCCTTCTTCTTCCTCACCGGCTTCGTCCTCATGTACGGCAACTACGCCAAGCAGGACTTCTCGACCTGGCAGTTCTGGTCGCGTCGACTCAAGCTGGTCGCCATCCCCTACCTGATCTGGTCGGTCGTCTACTGGGCGTTCGCGGTGGTGCAGACGTCGGGATGGTCGCAGCTGCCCTTCTCGCTGTCGTCGCTGGGCAGCGGCCTCGCATGGGGCACTTCAGGTTTCCACCTGTACTTCATCTTCGTGATCATGCAGTTCTATCTGCTGTTCCCGCTGATCCTGTGGGCGGTGCGCGCCACCCGGGGTCACCACCTCGCACTGCTGGCCGTCAGCGGCGCGGTGCAGATCGGGCTCCTGCTGGCGCTCGCGCATCTCCCGCCGGTGCTCACACCGGGGACCTGGATCGCGGAGAACTGGTGGCACGCCTACTCGACGTTCCTGCCGTACCAGTTCTTCGTGTTCCTCGGCGCGGTGTGCGCGGTCCACCGCGAGCGGGTCGACGCGTTCCTGCGCGGTCGCGGATGGTGGATCGTCGGGGCGCTGGTCGCGTCCGCGGTGTTCGCGGTGCTCACCTACCGCATGCGTCTCGACGACGGACAGATCCCGACGGACGCGAGCTTCGCCCTGCAGCCGACCTTGCAGCCGTTCATCCTCTGCGCCATCACCGCGCTGTATGCCGCCGCGGTGTGGTGGTCCGATCGGCGGGAGGGCACCCCGCGGTTCAACGGTGTGGTCGCCTACGCGTCCAATCGCTCCTTCGCGATCTTCCTGTCGCACGTGCTCGTCCTCCAGGTGCTGATCCTGCCGCGATTCGCCGGTGGACCACAGGTCGGCTGGTTCGAACAGCATCTCGGTTCGCCCTGGGCGACGGCCGTCGTCTACGTGCTGACGGTCGCCGTCACCCTCGCGGTGGCCGAATGTCTGCGTCGCGCGCCCGGTGCGCTGTATCTCACAGGGCGCCCCAGAGTGCCGTTTCGGCGCTCTGCCCAGGCAACTTAGGTTGACCTTCACTGCGTGGCGACACGTCCGGGTCGTACCGTTTACTGACAGGTAACCCGGGCATTCTCTCGAGAAGGGCCCCGGACAGCGAGCCCTGACAGAGAGGCCCACGCGCCGTGAACGCCACGACAATCACCATCGGGACCGTCGCCGCCGCGCTCAGCATCGTGTGCTGGGCGTTCTTCGTACAGGGCGTGACGCACACCGTGCGTCAGATCCTGATCGGACAGAAGGCGCCGAACCGGTTCACCCCGGTGGTCCCCCGCTTCCTCACCATGGTCAAGGAGTTCGCCGGCCACACGCGGATGGTCAAGTTCCGCACCGTCGGCTGGGCGCACTGGCTGGTGATGGTCGGCTTCCTGCTCGGCTCGGTGCTGTGGTTCGAGGCCTACGGGCAGTCGTTCGACCCCGAATTCCACTGGCCGGTCGTCGGTGCCTGGGACATCTACATCTTCGCCGACGAGGTGCTCGGCCTGGGCACCGTCATCGGCATCCTCGTGCTGATCGTCATCCGCCAGCGCAACCACCCCCGTCGCGCAGAGCGTCTGTCCCGCTTCTCCGGCTCCGGGTTCGCCGCCGCGTACTTCGTCGAGGCCGTCGTCCTGCTCGAGGGCCTCGGCATGATCTTCGTCAAGACCTTCAAGATCGCCTCCGGTGTCGAGGACCCGCCGATCTGGACGTCGTTCTTCACGCACTACTTCGCGATGGCGTTCGAGGGCATCGACCCGTTCTGGGTCTGCATCGCCGCCGTCATCAAGCTCATGTCGGGCATGGTGTGGCTCGCCGTCGTCGGTCGCAACATCACCTGGGGCGTTGCCTGGCACCGTTTCTCGGCCTTCTTCAACATCTACTTCAAGCGTGAGGCCGACGGGTCCGTCGCTCTCGGCGCCGCCAAGCAGATGACGTCGCGCGGCAAGGTGCTCGACATGGAAGAGGCCGACCCCGACGTCGACCTGTTCGGTGCCGGCAAGATCGAGGACTTCACCTGGAAGGGCTGGCTCGACTTCTCGACCTGCACCGAGTGCGGTCGCTGCCAGAGCCAGTGCCCCGCCTGGAACACCGGCAAGCCGCTGTCGCCGAAGCTGCTCATCACCTCGCTGCGCGATCACGCCAACGCCAAGGCCCCGTACCTGCTCGCGGGCGGCAAGACCGACATGGGTGGCGACGAGATCGGTCTCGTCGACGCCGACGGCAACCCCGACGAGGCGCGGATCGCGAAGATCCCCGAGAAGGCCCGCGCCGAGGCGGAGCGGCCTCTGGTCGGCCCGAGCGAGGGCATCTCCGCGGGCGGTGTCATCGACCCGGACACGCTGTGGAGCTGCACCAACTGCGGTGCGTGCGTGGAACAGTGCCCCGTCGACATCGAACACGTCGACCACATCATCGACATGCGCCGCTACCAGGTGCTCATCGAGTCGGACTTCCCCAGCGAGCTCGCCGGCCTGTTCAAGAACCTCGAGAACAAGGGCAACCCCTGGGGTCAGAACGCGTCGACCCGCAACAACTGGATCGACGAGATGGACATCGAGATCCCGGTCTTCGGTGAGACCGTCGACACCTTCGAGGGCTTCGAGTACCTCTTCTGGGTCGGCTGCGCCGGCGCGTTCGAGGACCGTGCGAAGAAGACCACCAAGGCCGTCGCCGAACTGCTCGACATCGCTGCCGTGAACTTCCTCGTCCTCGGACAGGGCGAGACCTGTACCGGTGACTCGGCTCGCCGCGCGGGCAACGAGTTCCTGTTCCAGATGCTGGCGCAGCAGAACATCGAGACCCTCGGCGAGGTCTTCGCGACCGCGCCCGAGCAGAAGCGCAAGATCGTCGTCACCTGTGCCCATTGCTTCAACGCGCTCGGCAACGAGTACCCGCAGCTCGGGGCGAAGTACGAGGTCGTCCACCACACGCAGCTGCTGAACCGCCTCGTCCGCGACAAGCGGCTCATCCCCGTGGCGCCGGTGTCGCAGGACGTCACCTACCACGACCCCTGCTTCCTCGGCCGCCACAACAAGGTCTACAGCGAGCCGCGTGCCCTCATGGCCGCGTCGGGCTCGGCCGTGCGCGAGATGCCGCGCCACGGCGAGCGCTCGATGTGCTGCGGCGCCGGCGGTGCGCGCATGTGGATGGAGGAGTCCATCGGCAAGCGCATCAACATCGACCGCGTCGACGAAGCCCTCTCCACCCTCGGTGCGGGCGGCGACAAGGACAACAAGCAGAAGATCGCGACCGGCTGCCCGTTCTGCCGTGTCATGCTCAGCGACGGTGCCACCGCCCAGACCAGCGGGACCGACCGTGAGGACACCGTCGAGGTCGTCGACGTGTCGCAGCTGTTGCTCGAGTCCGTCACCCGTGGCGCGCCCGAGATCCGCCGTGGCGGGCGCTATCTCGGTCCGGTGATCACCGCCGGTGGCGAGATCGCCGACGAGAGCCAGAAGGACGAGGCCGCGCACGCGGTCACCGCGACGACCACCGAGGCCGAGCCGGCCCAGGCGGCCGCCGAGGCGACGGGAACCGCACCCGCGGCCCCGAAGCCGACCGTCGGACTCGGTATGGGCAAGGGCATGAAGCGGCCCGGGCAGAAGGCCGCCTCCGGCGACGGGCAGAAGGCCGAGGGTCTCAAGCCCGCGAGCGAGCAGCCGGCCGGAACCGGTGGCACGCCGGCGAAGACGGAGCACGGCGACACCGCCGACACCACCGCGAGCGCGGCGGCACCGGCGAAGCCCAAGGCCGCAGGCTTCGGCATGGGTGGCGCCAAGCGGCCGGGCCAGAAGGCCACCTCCGGTGGCGGTCAGCAGGCCACGTCCGGCGACAGCCCGAAGGCCGAGACCGCTGCGGCCGGGGCGTCGACCACCGAGGCCGCACCGGCTGCCGAGCCCAAGGCCAAGGGCTTCGGCATGAGTGGCGGCAAGCGACCGGGTCAGAAGGCCACCTCCGGCGGCGAAGAGAAGGCCGAGACCGCTGCACCCGCCGCGGCCGAGACGTCGACCGCGCAGGCGTCCACGTCCGAGAACGCCGAGGCCACACCGGCTCCCGAGCCGAAGGCCAAGGGCTTCGGCATGAGTGGCGGCAAGCGACCCGGCCAGAAGGCCACCGCCGGCGGAGGCGAAAAGGCATCGGCCCCGGCGGCCGAGCCCACGAAGTCCGAGCCCGAGAAGTCCGAGCCCACGAGTTCCGAGCCCGAGAAGGCCGCTCCCGCAGCCAAGTCGGCAGGCTTCGGCATGGCGGCCGGGAAGCGACCGGGCCAGCGTGCGTCGTCCAACGGGGCGAGCTCGAACGGCACTGCCGAGTCGAATGGGTCTGCGGAGTCGAATGGGTCCGCGGAGTCCAACGGCGCGGCGGAGGCGACCGCACCGGTCGAGTCCGATGCGGGGTCCACGTCCACCGGGTCCACGTCCACCGAGTCCGCATCGGCGGAATCGGACAGCGCGAGCGAGAACAGCTCGGTCCAGAACGGTTCGGGCGAGAACGGTTCGGGCGCCTCGGATCGTGTCGTCGAGGAGACCGGTCCGGCGAAGTCGGCGGGCTTCGGGATCGCGGCCGGGAAGAAGCGTCCCGGCGGTCGCTGACGTGTAGTCCGAACAGGGGACATTCGCTCCGCGCGGACGTCGCCCCCACACCCGGGAAACCGGCAGCTATCC
The DNA here is from genome assembly GCF_024171765.1 of Williamsia deligens. Taxonomy (GTDB): domain Bacteria; phylum Actinomycetota; class Actinomycetes; order Mycobacteriales; family Mycobacteriaceae; genus Williamsia_A; species Williamsia_A deligens. The sequence goes on along the minus strand of NZ_JAMTCI010000001.1, from coordinate 2,036,083 downwards.
TTTCCGCGAACACGACGGTGTCACTCCGGCACCCGACAGCGACGGGAGGCGCGGGGTGGTCAGACGGCCCGACGCACCGGGATCGATGCTCTCCGCACTCTCCGACTCGGACATGTCCGAGGTGGTGGCCGACATCCGTCCGGGCAGCCTCGCCGCGATCGCGGTGAAGATGGAGTCGTCGGACCGCATCGCGGCCGCGTTCGGTCGCACCACGGGTCTCGACATCCGCCAGGCCACCCTGGTCGCCGTCTCCGATCTCGTGGGCGATCAGGGTGTGGTGTTCGCGGGTGCGGCCGACCTCGTCGTCGTCATCCTCGACGTCGACCTGACCGACCCCGACCGACTCCTCGCGGACGTGTCCCGGCGTCTCTCGTCGACCGTCACCCTCGACGGCGTGGACTACTTCGTCCAGACGCACATCGGTGTCGCGCTGCCCGGTGACGTGTCGGGCACCGACGTGCGAGAGGTGTTGCAGGGCGCCATCGCAGCGGTCCACCACGCCACGACCACCGGGGTGCACCTCGCCTACGCGGCGGACATCTCGATCGCGGACCTGCGCGAGGAGATCCAGCTGGCCGCAGAGCTCGCCAACGCGGTCGGCGAGGCGTTCACCCTGCACTACCAGCCCATCGTGACGATGGACACACTCGACGTGGTCGGCTACGAGTCGCTGCTGCGGTGGACCGTCGACGATCGCGTCCGGCTCCCCGGCGAGTTCCTCGACGCGGCCGAGGAGACGTCGCTGATCGTGCCGATCGGCAGGTGGGGTGTCGTCGAGGCGATCCGCCAACTCGCTGTCTGGCATCGCCGCTCCGGTCGCGCCGACCTGTTCGTCTCGGTGAACTTCTCGTCCCAACAACTCGTCGACCACGCGCTCACCGCGCATGTCGCCGACGCCCTGGCCAGGGAGGGTGTCGCGGCGGCGTCGCTGTGGATCGAGGTGACCGAGCGTGACCTCATCACCGCGGACTCCCCTGCCGCACAGACGATCCGCGAGCTGGCAGAGCTCGGGTGCGTCATCGCCGTCGACGACCTCGGGACGGGGTACGCCGCGCTCCGCTACATGGTCGACCAGCCGGTGAGCGTCGCCAAGATCGACCGATCACTCATCGAGGGCATCGACACGGGCGCGACGAGACGCAGCATCGTGGAGACCGTCTGCCGCCTCGCGGACGAGCTCGGGATCCGGTCGGTGGCCGAGGGGGTCGAGAACGACGCGCAGGTCGGGGTGCTCCGCGAGATCGGTTTCACCCACGCCCAGGGGTACCTCTTCGGACGTCCCGCACCCGCGTCGCAGACGACCCCGCCCGGCGGCTGAAATCGCGTTGCGCGCCGGTGCGATCATGAACGGGTGAGCAGACCGCACGTGTTTCATACATCGACCCCCCTCAAGCCCCTCGAGCAGTCGGCCAAGCTGCGCGACGTGTGCTACGAGATCCGCGGGCCGGTGCACGCACATGCTGCACGACTCGAGGCCGAGGGCCATCGCATCCTCAAGCTGAACATCGGTAACCCGGCGCTGTTCGGGTTCGAGGCACCCGACGTGATCATGCGCGACATGATCCGTGCGCTGCCCTATTCGCAGGGCTACTCCGAGTCGGCGGGGGTGCTGTCCGCGCGGCGTGCGGTCGTCACCCGGTACGAGACGATCGACTTCCCGTTCTTCGACGTCGACGACGTCATCCTCGGCAACGGCGTCTCCGAGCTCATCACGATGACGATGCAGGCCCTCCTCGACGACGGCGACGAGGTCCTGATCCCCGCGCCGGACTATCCCCTGTGGACGGCGATGACGGCGCTGTCCGGCGGCAAGCCGGTGCACTACCTCTGCGACGAGGACAACGACTGGAACCCGTCGATCGCCGACATCGAATCGAAGATCACGCCCCGCACCAAGGCGATCGTGGTCATCAACCCGAACAACCCCACGGGGGCGGTCTACTCGCGGGAGGTGCTGACCCAGATCACCGATCTCGCGCGGAAGCACTCGCTGCTGATCATGGCCGACGAGATCTACGACAAGATCCTCTACGACGACGCCAAGCACATCTCGATCGCGTCGCTGGCCCCCGATCTGCTGTGTCTCACGTTCAACGGCCTGTCGAAGGCGTACCGGGTGTGCGGCTACCGCGCCGGGTGGGTCGCCATCACCGGACCGAAGGACCACGCGCGCGGGTTCATCGAGGGGATGTCGCTGCTGGCGTCGACACGCCTCTGCTCGAACGTCCCCGGCCAGCATGCGATCCAGGTCGCGCTCGGCGGGTACCAGAGCATCGACGACCTCGTCCTCCCCGGTGGCCGGCTCCTCGAGCAGCGCAACGCGGCGTGGGAGAAGCTGAACGAGATCCCCGGCGTCAGCTGCGTGAAGCCGATGGGCGCCCTCTACGCGTTCCCCAAGATCGACCTGGAGTACCACGACATCCACGACGACGAGCAGTTCGTCCAGGACCTGTTGCTGCGCGAGAAGATTTTGGTCGTCCAGGGCACCGGCTTCAACTGGCCGACCCCGGACCACCTGCGCATCGTGACGCTGCCGTGGACGCGCGACATCGTCGACGCCATCGAGCGTCTGGGCAACTTCCTCTCCGCCTACCGCCAGTGACCGCCACCGCTCCCTGAACGGGCTGTCCACAGGCACGTCGCAGCCCGGCGGTGTTGTCGGTGGGCATCTGTCGAGGCATCGGTACCGGTTATCTGGCAGCGCGTCGGTGACAGCTCTGGGTGGTGTGGTCGTGACGACTCCGTCCCGGTTGGCGGGCGGTGGCTGTCGAAGAACCCATCCGTGGTCGTCTCCGCCTCCCGATTTCGTCAGCGCCCGATGAACGCGCTCCGCGGCGCGGTCTGCACGTTCCGCGTCGAGCACCGTCTCGCGGAAGGCGACCGCTGCCACCGATTCCGGGACACCAGAAACTTGTCGGTGGGCGACCGTACAATCGAACACATGAGCGGGACGGGGATGTTCGACACCTCGGGTGTGGTGGCGTCGTTGGCTGCCGACTCGGCGCTCCCCGCCCACGAGCTGGTGGAGATCCTGTCGCACTGTCGGGCGATTACCTCGTCGGCCGACTATCGGATGTTGTGCGCCGCCTCGCTGATCCACGACGAACGGTGCGAGGACTATCTGGTCGAGGTCGCCGAACACGAGTCCGGACAACGGAAGTCGCTCGACGAACTGCTGGCTGCGGGGATGGATCATCTCGCCGGACGCGACCCCCGAGCCGAATACGGGCCAGATGGGTTGGAGCGTGCGACCGCTGAGGTCGGTGCCGTCCTGAACGTGCCGGCGTC